>NZ_PSXX01000002.1 GCF_002931055.1 Pseudoclavibacter sp. AY1H1
GAAACCGCCACCTGGAACCTCAGCGACTTCTGCAAAAACCATCACATCGTCAAGCACCACACCGCCTGGACCGTCACCCAACACGACGGCGGCACCCTCGAATGGACCACCCCAAGCGGAAAAACCTACACAGACCACCCCAAACCCCACGGCCCCACCTTCACACCCACCGATCAACTCTTCAGACCAGCGGACGAGCACCCAGGGCCCAACTCGAGTGAGCGCTCGGCCCCTGAAGAAGACCCGCCGCCGCAGCTCGGCCCCGCCTCCAGCGCGCCACCGTTCTGACTCGGCGACGCGACCCCGGGCGACGCGACCCGCGGGCGACGCGCTGCCTCCACGAGGCGCGCTCGCAGAGGTGCGCTCGCAGAGGTGCGCTCGCAGAGGTGCGCTCGCAGAGGTGCGCCCTCGCTCGTGAGACGAGCGAGGGCGCACCCAAGTGGGAGTCGCGAGTCGCTCCGCGCTGCTCGCTCTCTCCTTCTTGCTACTTCACACTTCCCGCGGCCTACCGTTGGTCGCCGATGGACTCCGGCTACCGAGCCCCGACTAGGCCGGGCGACGCACCCACGCGGTCGTCTCGCCCGCCAAGTCTGTGCCGCTGTCGAGGTCGCTGCGCAGCAGCACCTCAGCGTCAGCGCCCAGGTCGAACGGCTCGGACCCGAAGTTCGTCACGATCTCCCAGCCGTTCGGGCGGGCGAAGCGAAGCACGTCCGCCCTCCCGCTCGGCAGCCACTCGAGCTCCTCCCCGCTCTGCAGCTCGTGCCGCAGCGCGAGGGCCTTCCGGTAGAGCGCAAGCACCGAACCGGCGTCCTCTTCCTGGAGCTCGACGGCCGACGCGCCGAACCATCCGGGCTGGGGAAGGTGCGCATCCGCTTCCCCGAACCCGAACGATCGACCCTCGGCAACCCAAGGCAGAGGAACACGGCACCCGTCGCGGCCGATGTCGACGCCGGGGTTGCGGAAGAAGGTGGGGTCCTGGCGGTCCGAGTCCGGGATGTCGGCGACCTCGTGGAGCCCGAGCTCCTCACCCTGGTACAGGTACGCAGAACCGGGCAGCCCGAGCGTGAACAGCGTCGCCGCGCGCGCCCGACGCAGCCCACCCTCCGCGTCGAGTACAGGGTGCTCGCCACCCGAGAGCAGCCACTCAGAGCCGTGCTTCACGACCGGGTGCCCCTTCTCGCTGCGCTCCGGATGCGGGAGTCCGTAGCGCGTCGCGTGACGCACCACGTCGTGGTTCGACAGCACCCACGTGGTCGACGACCCAGAGCGCTCGGCGAGCTCGAGGTTGTCGGTCACGATGCTCGAGAACTGGCGGGCATCGAAGTCGGCCTCGAGGAGATCGAAGTTGAAGGCCTGCCCGAGCCCCTCCGGGCTCGCGTAGCGCGGGCGGCGATCACGCTCGACCCAAGCCTCGGCGACGGCCGTCCGCGGTGGGTCGTACGAGTTGAAGACCTTGCGCCACTCGGCGTAGACCTCGTGCACGTCGTCGCGGTCGATGATGGGGTGATTGCCGTCGAAGGGCAACGCGTCGAGCACCGCCTTCGACGGCAGCTCGCCGCTGAGGTCCTTCGTCAGCATGTGGGCGACGTCGATGCGGAAGCCATCAACACCTCGGTCTGACCAGAACCGCAGGGTGTGCAGGAAATCGGCCCGCACCTCGGGGTTCGCCCAGTTGAAGTCGGGCTGCTCGACCGCGAAGTTGTGGAAGTACCACTGGCCGTCCTCGACACGATGCCAAGCCGGTCCGCCGAACACCGACTCCCAATCCGTGGGCGCCTCCGCCCCGTCCGGCCCATTGCCGTCGCGGAAGATGTAGCGGTCGCGCTCCGGGGAGCCCGGCCCAGCGGCAAGAGCCGCCTGGAACCACTCGTGCTGGTCGGACGAGTGGTTCGGGACGATGTCCACGATCACGCGGATCCCGGCCCCGTGCAGGGCCGCGACCATGCGGTCGAAGTCCTCGAGCGTGCCCAGGCGGGGATCCACGTTGCGGTAGTCGGCAACGTCGTAGCCGCCGTCGGCGAGCTCAGACGGATAGAAGGGGCTGAGCCAGACGGCGTCGATGCCAAGCGCCTGCAGGTACGGCACCTTCGCGGTGATGCCCGGCAGGTCGCCGAGCCCGTCGCCGTTGGCGTCCGCGAAGCTGCGCGGATAGATCTGGTAGACCGCCGCCTGACGCCACCAGTTGGCGTCCTGCGGGCGGGCGCGGGTGAGGACGTCGGTCTCTGCGGAGAAGGTCGAGCTCATAGTTGGGTATTCCTCGGGTTGTTGGTGGTCTGTGGCTGAGAAAGGGTTCTGGGTTCAAGAGGGCTCGCGGTAGGCGCGAGATGCTCCTGTGGAAGCGCGTGCAGCGTCCGCGAAGCGGTCATCCCTTGACGGCGCCCTGCGTGACGCCCTCCATGACCCACCGCTGCGTGAACAGGTAGGCGATGAGCGCCGGCGCCATCGCCATCAGGTAGGAGGCGAAGGACACGTTGTAGTTGTTGCTGAACTGGGTCTGGAAGATCTTCTGCACCACGGGCAGGGTCTGCATCGCCGGGTCGGAGATGATGAGCGACGGCATCATGAAGTCGTTCCAGGAGGCGAGGAAGGCGAAGATGCCGACCGTCGCGCTCATCGGGGCGAGGAGCGGGAAGATGACCCGCCAGAACGTCTGCCACGTGCTGGCGCCGTCGATGCGGGCGCTCTCCTCGAGCTCGCCCGGGATCGACCTCAGGAACGCGGTGAAGAGCAGGATCGAGAAGCTGAGCTGGAACATGACGTGGAGGATGATGACGCCGACCGGGTTGTCGAGCCCGAAGAGTCCGCTCATCTGGATCTGCGGGAGGGCAACAGCCGGGAAGGGCAGGAACATCGCCGCCAGCAGGTAGTAGAAGGAGCCCCGGAAGAACCGGTTGTTCCAGTTGCGCGTGATGGCGTACGAGGCGAGAGCCGCGAGCAGGATGACGCCCGCGACGGTGCCCGCCGTGATGAACACGGAGACGCTGAACGCCTGCGGGAAGTTGGTGAGGTTCCAAGCCTCGACGAATCCGTCGAAGCTGAAGGGCGCAGGCAGCGCGAACACGTTGCCGCTGACGGCCTGAGAGGTGGTCTTGAAGGCGGTCACCACGGTCACGTAGAGCGGGATGAGCACGGTCACGGCGCAGAGGAGCAGGATGATCGTCGTCGACCATCGACCTCGTCCGCCACGGTTCCTGCTCGCCGGGGCCACTCGTGCGCGGCTGACGATGGGCTGTTGAAGTGCCATCAGAGTTGGTTCTTTCCCTGGGTGAGGCGGAGCTGGAGGAGGGAGATGACGACGACGAGGACGAAGAAGAACGTCGCGTTGGCCATCTGGTAGGCGTAGTCGCCGCCGCTGAAGCCGGTGAAGATCGTCATGGCGATGCTTCTGGTCGACGTGCCCGGGCCGCCGTCCGTGAGGCCGACGATGATGTCGTAGGCGTTGAGGAAGTTCTTGAAGCCGAGGATCACGTTGATGACGACGTAGCCGGCGACGAGCGGCAGCGTGATTTGCAGCATCTGCTGCCATTTCGAGGCCCCATCGAGGTCGGCCGCCTCGTAGACGTCGCCGGGAACCGCGAGGAGACCGGCGATGTAGATGAGCAGCGTGCCGGGGATCGCCTGCCAGGCCGTCACGATGACGATGCCGATCCACGCGAGGTTCGGGTTCGCGAGGATGCTCTCCGACAGCCACGGGATGTTCAGACTCTGCCCGAGCGCCGGCACGGCGTTGGAGAACAGGAAGTTGAACACGAACGCGATGACGATGCCCGAGATGACCATGGGGATAACGAACACGGTGCGCAGCGGAGCCTTGAGGCGGATACGCGCGACGAGGCCGATCGCGAGGAGGAACGCGAGCACGTTGACGAGGATCACCGTGACGGCCGCGAAGCCCATCGTGAACCCGTAGCTCTGCCAGATGGCGGGGTCGCCGAACATGGCGATGTAGTTGGTGACGCCGACGAAGTTCCATTCGCCGAAGCCGATGGAGTTCGTGAAGCTGAAGAAGATGCCGATGACGGCGGGGATGGTGATGGCGATCGTGAAGAGCACGAGCGTCGGGACGAGGAAGAGGTAGTGGACGCGGTCGATGCGACGTGAGCTTCGCGGCCTGATCTTCTTGCCTTCGCGGGCGGCTTCCTCGGTGCGGATCGCCTCCGTGGTGGTTGCCTCGATGGTGGTCGACATTGGTGTCTCCGGTCCGGTTCTTGATCGAGTTGGGCTGGCCGTCATTGGCGCAGCGCGAGGCGGGCCCAGTCGGCGTCGAGCGTGCTGAGCGTCGAGTCGACGCTCGCTCCCCCGGTGACGAGTCCCTGCATGTAGTTCTCGGTGGGGATCGTCAGCGGGATCGCCTTCGACGGCCCCTGGTAGAAGGCGGCGTTCTCGTAGTAGGGCTGGAGTTCGACGAGCCGCGGGTCGGTGACCGGGTCGGCGTCGACGGTCGTGCCGAAGCCGAGCTGGGCCGCGTTGTAGGCGTTGATGACCTCCGGCTGGAAGAGGTACTGGAGGAACTCGCGCGCCTCCTCCTTGTGCTTGGAGGCCTCCGGGATCCAGGCCGCGAGGTCGATGTTGACGCGCACCTCACGGTCGTCGGCGTTCTCCGTCATCGGGAGGGGGAACATGCCGAGGTTCGCGTCCGGGTTGGTCTTGGCGATCTCGCCGAGCACCCACGGGCCCTGCAGGTACATGGCCGCCTTGCCCTCGGCAAAGGCCACGTTGCCATCGCCGTAGCCCCGGCTGCCCGCATCCGCGTTCGTGTAGGTGCTCGCGAGCTCCGTCATCCGCGTGACCGGGTCGGTCATGGTCGACTCGAACGAGACGGGCGAGTCCGGTCCGACGTCGGTGCCGAGCTTGTTGAGCTCGTCGTAGAAGCCCGCGACGTCGATGGAGCCGCCGACCGTGTAGTCGAACCATCCCTGGCTCACCGTCCACGGGTCCTTGAAGGTGGCGTAGAACGGGTCGACGCCGGCCGCCTTGAGCTGATCGCAGACCTCGATGAGCTCGCTGTAGGTGGTCGGCACCTCGAGGCCCTGCTCCTCGAAGATGTCCTTGTTGTAGATGACGGATGCGGCCATGACGGAGTAGGGCAGCACGCTCGTGCGCCCCGGGTAGCTGGCGTACTGGTCGACGAGGCCCTGGATCTCCGGGAGGATGCGGTCGGCCTCGGGCAGGTCGGACAGGTCTGAGAGCGCGCCGCGTTCCATGAAGCGGGCCATCTCCATGTTGTAGTTGAGGAGCCCCAGGTCCGGCGGGTTGCCGCGAAGGAACCCGGCCTGCAGGTTGGAGGAGGTGTCGAGGACGACTCGCACCTCGCTCTGCGAGGAGTTGTAGTCCTGGATGAGCTCTCGGAAGTACGGGATGGCTTCCGGCTTGCTGAGGAAGAAGCGCACCTCGGTGGGCCCTGTGCTGGTGCAGGCTGCGAGTCCTGAGCCGGCGAGCGCGATCACGAGCGCGGCGACAAGCGCACGCAGCAGGGCGCGGGGCCGGAAGCGTTTCGAAGGTGTTGGCACGTCGTTGTCCCTTGGGCTGAGCTGGCCGCTGCGGACGCTGGCCAGACATTGAAACGAACACTAAATTTTGTGTCTAAATTTACTGCTGGAGGTAATGTAAACCCACGGCCAGCGAAAGGTCAACACCGTGTTCAGCCTTCCCAGCACCCCACCTCCCCTGAAGCGCACCAACCTGCAGCTGCTGCTCGAGTACGCCTGGAGCTCCGAGGCATTCACCGCGACGGATGCCATGAGCATCGGCCTCACGAGGTCGACCATCATCGACCTCCTCGACGAGCTCGCCTCGTGTGGGCTCATCACCGAGCTCCCCAACTCGCGACAGGACGGCAGCTATCAGAAGGGGCGACCCGCGCGCCGCTTCGAGTTCGCGGCGGACGCGGGAGTCGTCGTCGGCGTCGACGCCGGACGCGAGCATCTGACGACAACCGTGTCGAACCTGCGCGGCTCGACGATCAGCACCGGCCAGGTCGAGGTCGACCCGGAGGCCGACTCCCCCGAGACGAGGCGGGATCTCCTGCGCCGGGTCGTCACCGACCAGCTCGGCGTGACCGGGCACGCCTTCGAGGAGGTCGCGGCGATCTGCATCGGCGTCCCAGCGCCCGTCGACGCGCGCGGCACCTCCCCCACGCACGTCGACAGGTTCTGGCAGCGCACCAACCCGGACTTCGTGACGGTCTTCGAGGAGCAGATCCCGATCATCCGCGTCGAGAACGACGCCCTGCTCGCCGCCGTCGCGGAGGGCAGCGTGGGTGGAGGCGTCGGGAGCAGCGACTTCGTGACCTTCCTGAGCGGCGAACGCTTCGGTGCGGGCATCGTCGTCGATGGGCGACTGCTCCGTGGCGCCCACGGCGGGGTCGGCGAGATGCTCGGCCTCGACCTCGTGGTCGGCGCGGGAGGCGTCGACGGCCTCGGGCTGCGCGCGGCGCGGCTCGCCAGGGCGGCCGTCGCCGACGGGAACGTGCTGCCCGGGAGCGCACTCCTGCGGGTGGGGCCGGAGCAGATCGACGGCAAGCTCGTGCTCGAAGCGGCCAGGGACGGAGACCCGGACGCTCGTCGGGTCGTCACGGAAGTCGGCGGAGTGCTGGCCCGCATCGTCGGCCTCGTCGCAAGCCTCTTCGACCCCGAGCGGGTCATCATCGCGGGAGGCGTCGCGCCGGGCGCCGACGGCATCATCGCGGCGGCCCGGGAGGAACTCCCCGCGCTCCTGCACCTGCCCGTGCCGCAACTCGTGCGCTCAGAGCTCGGTGCCGGTGTCGTGTCGATCGGCGCCGTGCAGCACGCCCTCAGCTCCGTGAGGGGCAGCATCCTCGACCTCTGAACGAGGAGCTCCCCGAACGAGGACTCCCTTAACGCGGGCCGCCTGAGCGCGCAACACGCCCGCACGGAATGCGAGCGGGCGGGCCGCTGTTCGATCTGTGGGGCCGCGCATGAGCGGGTCCCGCGATCCGAAAGGCAGTCCCAGTGGACCTCTTCTCCCCCTTGACTCTCGGCGACATCGAGCTCGCCAACCGTGTCGTCATGGCGCCACTGACCCGCACCCGCGCAGACGCTGCAGGCGTGCCGGGTGAGCTCGTCGCGGAGCACTACGCGCAGCGCGCGAGCCTTGGCCTGATCATCACCGAGGGCACCTACCCGAGCGCCGAGTCGCGCGCCTACCCGGGCCAGCCCGGCATCGTCACCCCCGAACAGGCCGAGGGCTGGCGCCGAGTCGCCGAGGCCGTGCACGCCCGCGGCGGGCGCATCGTGATGCAGCTCATGAATGGCGGCCGCGTCTCGCACACCGAGATCACGGGCACCGACCGGATCGTCGCTCCGAGCGCCATCGCGATCGACGGCGAGGTGCGCACCCCGAACGGGAAGCTCCCCTACCCGGTTCCGCACGCACTCACGACGGCTGAGCTCGCCGAGGTCCGCGAGGAGTTCGTGGATGCCGCCAGGCGCGCCATCGAGGCCGGCCTCGACGGCGTCGAGATCCACGGCGCGAACGGCTACCTCCTGCACGAGTTCCTCTCGCCCGTATCGAACCAGCGCACCGACGAGTACGGCGGCTCGCCTGCGGCCCGCGCCCGGTTCGTCGTCGAGGTGACGGCAGCCGTCGCGGAGGCGATCGGCGCGGGACGCGTCGGCGTGCGCCTGTCGCCCGCCCACAACATCCAGGACGTCGTCGAGACGGACGAGACTGACGTGCGCGCAACCTACGACGCGGTGGCCGATGGCCTCGCCCCACTCGGCCTCGCGTACCTGAGCGTGCTGCACGCCGACCCGGAAGGCGCGCTGGTGCAGGACCTGCGGGCCCGCTTCGGGGGCGCCTTCATCGCGAACAGCGGCTTCAGCAGCGTCACGACCCGCGAGGAGGCCCTCAACCTCGTCGGCCAGGGCAACGCGGATGCGGTGGCCGTCGGCCGCCTCGCGATCGCGAACCCCGACCTCGTCGAGCGCTGGCAGGGCGACCACCCCGAAAACGAGCCGAACCCGGCGACCTTCTACGGCGAAGGGGCGGTCGGCTACACCGACTACCCGCGGCTCTCCGCGTAACCCGCGCAGCCCAGCGAGGCGCGCGCCACCCTGCCAGAACGGCAGGACGGCAGCTCGCGCACGACGCCACCCGAATGATCTAGGGGTGGCGTCGTGCGCGGCTCGATCACGCACCGATGTCCTGCGTCGTTGCTCCACACCGCCATTGCGGATCTCCGCCCCCGTGCTAGCATGCGTTATACGATTAACTGATCCACGAGGAGGTGGGCAATGGCGAGACGTCCCAAGACGACGACGATGTCACAGGTGGCAGAGCACGCCGGTGTATCGCAGGCCACGGTGTCGCTGGTCCTCAACAACGTCGCGGGCTCCCGCGTCGCCGAAGCCACCAAGGAGCGCGTTCTGGAAGCGGTCCGCGAGCTCGACTACCGGACGAACGCCTTCGCGAAGACCCTGCGGAGCGGCGAGTCCGAGATGATCGGCTTCATCTCCGACGAAGTGGCCAGCTCCCCCTTCGCCGGCGGGCTCCTGAAAGGCGCACAGCGCCTCGCTTGGGAGAACGGCAACGTGATCCTGACCGTCGACACCTACAACGACGCTGGACTCGAGCAGGCCGCCGTCGAGATGATGCAGTCCTACCGAGTGCGCGGCGTCGTCTACGCCTCGATGTACCACCGGATCCTCGATGTCCCCGAGGCACTCAGCGGAGTGCCCACCGTCGTCGTCAACGCGCAGGACCGCGCCAGCCTCGTGCCGAGCGTGTTCCCCGACGAGGAGATGGGTGGCTACGCGGCAACGCGCCAGCTGCTCGACGCGGGCCACACGAAGCTGGCGATGATCAACATCCAGCCCCAGATCAGCGACCTGCCGGCCGGTATCGGACGCCTCGCCGGGTTCCGGCGAGCGCTCAGCGAAGCTGGCCTCTCACCGAGGCCCGAGTGGATCCTCCCCGGCACCGGAATCGTCGAGGATGGCCTGCGACTCACGAAGGAGCTCATGGCGGGCGACGACCGACCGACGGCGATCTTCTGCGGCAACGACCGAACCGCCTGGGGCGCCTACCGCGCCCTCGAGGCCCTCGGCCTCAGCGTGCCAGACGACTGCTCCATCATCGGCTTCGACAACCACGAGATGCTCGCGCCCCACCTCGACCCCGGCCTGACCACGGTCGCCCTTCCCTACGAGCAGATGGCGCGGACCGCCATCGACCTGCTCCTCGAACCGACATCCTCCCCATCCCTTCACATCCCACTCGAGTGCACCGTCGTGACTCGCGGGTCTGTAGCAAAGGCCAAAGCATGACCACGAAGATCACCCTCCCGGCACGCAAACCACGGCAGTCCCGGCAGCCGCGCCGCCCGCGACGAGATTTCAGAACTGAAGTCCGCCGCGCCATGCGGAGCTGGCAGTTATACGTATTACTTCTCCCCGCACTCGCCTCGGTGCTGGTCTTCAAGTACTGGCCCATGTACGGCGCGCAGATCGCCTTCCGCAACTACAACCCGGCAGACGGATTCGCCGGGAGCCCCTGGGTGGGGCTCGAGCACTTCGAACGCTTCGTCACCTCGTTCCAGTTCGAGCGGCTCATCGCGAATACCCTGACGCTGAACGCACTCGGGCTGCTCATCGCGTTCCCCGTGCCGATCATCCTGGCGCTCATCGTCAACCAGCTGCAGAGCGAGCGCTTCAAGAAGTTCACGCAGACCGTCCTCTACTCGCCGTCGTTCATCTCGGTGGTGGTCGTCGTCGGCATGATCTACCTGCTCTTCTCGCCGAGATCCGGAATCGTCAACAACGCCATCACGGTGTTCGGCGGCGACCCCATCTTCTTCATGGGCTCGGCGGAGTGGTTCAGGCCCCTCTACATCGGCTCGGACATCTGGCAGAACGCGGGATTCTCGATGATCGTCTACCTCGCCGCCCTGACCGCCATCGACCCGTCGCTCCACGAAGCGGCGCGCGTCGACGGGGCCAACAAATGGCAGCGGATCCGGCACATCGACATCCCCGGGATCCTCCCCGTCATCACGATCCTCTTCATCCTCGCGATCGGGAACCTCTTCAACCTCGGCTTCGAGAAGGTCCTCCTCATGCAGACCGACCTCAACCTGCCGACCTCCGAGGTCATCCAGACCTACGTGTACCAAGCCGGCCTCAAGCAGGCCCAGTTCAGCTACTCGGCCGCCATCGGCCTCTTCAACTCCCTCATCAACATGGTGCTGCTCCTGACCTTCAACTGGGTCGCGAAGCGTGCAGGCCAGTCGACTCTCTGGTGATGAACATGACTTCAACGGCCTCACGCCCCCAATCCGATGCACCCGCGCCGCTCGACCACGGCGCGCGACCCCGGGTGGCTCCCCGCCCTGTGCCGCGCCGACGGGACCCCTGGCGCAAGCGCATGGCAGACCCGGTCTTCAACACCTTCGCGGTTGGGACCCTGCTGCTCGCCATCGCCGCCGTCCTGTACCCGCTGTACTTCATCGTGATCGCCTCCGTCAGCGAACCCGCCGAGATCCTCAACGGCAACGTCTGGCTGTGGCCCCAGGGGTTCACCCTCGAGGGCTACGCCAGGATCTTCGCGGACGCGGCCATCTGGCAGGGCTTCGGGAACTCCGTGCTCTACACGAGCGTCGGCACCCTCATCAGCGTCGTGTCGATCCTCTGCGGCGCGTACGCGCTCTCGCGGAAGGACCTGTACGGGCGCAAGGTCCTCATGCTCGTCTTCATCCTCACGATGTTCATCGACGGCGGCCTCATCGCCCGCTACCTCGTCGTGCGCGACCTCGGCATGCTGGACACGATCTGGGCCGTCGTGCTCCCCGGTGCGGTCGGCGTCTGGAACCTCATCATCGCGAGGGCCTTCTTCGAGAACAACGTCCCGAGCGAGCTCCGGGAAGCCGCTCAGATCGATGGAGCGAACGACTTCCGCTTCTTCTTCCAGATCGTGCTCCCGCTCTCGAAGCCCCTCATCTTCCTCATGATCATGATCCACCTCGTCGCGAACTGGAACGCCTTCTTCGACGCCCTCATCTACCTCGACGACGAGAGCAAGTACCCACTCCAGCTTGTCCTCAGAAACGTGCTCATCCAGTCGGAGGTCAACTCCGCAGGAGGCACGGGCGCAGTCGATTCCTACGCCGCCGCTCAGCGCCTGGGCGAGCTCATGAAGTACGGAATGATCGTCATCTCGAGCCTGCCGCTGCTCATCGTTCTGCCCTTCATGCAGAAGCACTTCACCAAGGGCGCCCTTCTCGGCGCCGTCAAGAGCTGAACAGCTCCTCATCCCACCATCGCTCGACAAGAAAGACAGAACGAACATGAAACAGCGACGTTTCGCGACCTCGATCGCCCTCGTGACCGTGAGCGGCCTCCTGCTGACCGGATGCACCGGCGGCAGCGGCGGCGGCGAGCTCACCGACCTCTCCTCCGACTACGGATTCAACGCCGAAGGGCTGCCCATCGTCACCGAGCCCCTGAGTCTCACGTTCGGCGGCACCAAGTCGGCGCTCGCCCCCGACTACGCCTCCATGGAACTCGTCCAGCAATGGGCAGCGGACACCAACATCACGATCGACTGGCGCAACCTGCCCGAGCAGGTCTACGCCGAGAAGAAGAACCTCATGCTGGCCGGAGACGAGCTCCCCGACGTGCTCTTCAACTCGGGCCTGAGCGACTCCGAGATCGTCCAGAACGGCTCGAACGGCACCCTTATCCCGCTCGAGGACCTCATCGCAGCGCACGCGCCCACCCTCTCCGGCATCCTCGACGCTCGACCTGACATCAGGGCCGCGCTCACCGCATCCGACGGGCACATCTACACGCTCCCCTCCGTCGAGGAGCTCGGCATCCTCCAGTACCCGAACTTCCTCTACATCAACAAGCAGTGGCTCGACACCCTGGGCCTCCCGATGCCGACCACGATCGACGAATACCAGGCTGCGCTCGAGGCGTTCAAGACACGCGACCCGAACGGCAACGGCAAGGCCGACGAGGTCCCACTTTCGTTCCGAACCGACTCCTTCGCCGCCAACCCCTCCGACCTCATCACCGCCCTCGGCGGCCAGCCGGAGAACAACGACCACCGCATCGTCCGCGACGGGACCGTGGAATTCACCGCCAACACGAGCGAGTACCGTGCCGGCGTCGAAGCGCTCGGCGAGTGGTACGCGGACGGGCTCATCGACCCCGAATCGTTCTCGCAGGACGACGTCGCCTACCTGTCCAAGGGCAAGGCGGAGACGCCGATCCTCGGGTCCTTCTTCTGGTGGGAGCTCGAAGAGATGGTCGGCGAGGACAAGAGCGGCGACTACGAGCTGGTCGGCGTCCTCGAGGGCACGAACGGCGAGCGCCTCGCGAGCGTCTCCAACAACCAGGAGATCAACCGCGGCGCCATGGCGCTCACCCGCGCCAACCAGTACCCGTCAGCGACCATCCGCTGGGCAGATCGCCTCTTCGACCCGGTCATGTCGGCCCAGACCAGCTGGGGACCCATCGGCGTGACGCTGGAAGAGGACGCAGCTGGCATCCTCGTGCAGATCCCCGCCCCGGAGGGCGAGTCCGAAGGCGAACGACGCCAGAAGGTCGCCCCGGGCGGCCCCAAGATCACGACAGCCGAGGACTTCGAGACGGTCGTCGCGCCAGAGCCCCGCGCGAAGCTGCGCCAGGACCTCGTGAACGAGAACTACGCGCCATACGCCGCCAACGAGGCGTACCCACCAGTGCTGCTGTCGAACGAGGAGCTCGACCAGACCGCCTTCGCGCTCACCGACATCAACAGCCTCGTGAAGGAGAAGTTCGCGAGCTGGGTCGTGAACGGGAACATCGACGCCGAATGGGAGAGCTACACGTCTCAGCTCGAGGGTCTCGGCGTCGCAGAGGTCACCGACATCTACCAGCAGGCCTACGACCGGTTCCAGCAAGGCGGCGAGTAGCCGAGGTGCGGCGGGACTCTCCCGGTCCCGCCGCCATCGCGCCTACCCCGTCCGAAGCGCAGAACCGCCCCGCACGAGCTGCCACCGGCAGAGATCAGCTGCCTGAGCTCACGTGCAAGAGATCTCCCGTGAGCGCTCACCCGTGAGTGCTCACCTTCAAGAACGGAACGCATCCATGAACATGACTCCCCCGACGACCACGGCCGTCACCCCGCTGCGGCCATCCGCTCACTTCACGTCCCACACGTCCTGGCTGAACGACCCGAACGGACTCGTCTACCACCAGGGCGTCTACCACCTGTTCTTCCAGACGAACCCGTTCGGCAGCACCTGGGGCAACATCTCCTGGGGGCACGCCACGTCCACCGACCTCGTGTCCTGGACGGAGCAGGCCGTCGCGATTCCCGCAACCGACGAGGAGATGGCGTTCTCGGGAAGCGCCGTCGTCGACACCCGCAACACGGCCGGCTTCGCGAACGACGGCGAGACGGCCCTCGTCGCCATCTACACGAGCGCACGCCCACCCGTGGGAGAGATGCCCGGCCTGCAGGCGCAGTCGCTCGCCTTCAGCACCGATGACGGCGCCACCTGGACGCGGTACGCGGGGAACCCGGTCCTCGACATCGGCTCGTCCGAGTTCCGAGACCCGAAGGTCTTCTGGCACGGCGGCGACGACGGCAACTGGGTCATGGTGGTGGTGGATGCGGTCGCCAGGAAGGTACTGTTCTACACCTCGAACAACCTCATCGACTGGACGTTCGCGTCGGACTTCGGGCCCGCGCACGCGACGAGTGGCGTCTGGGAATGCCCCGACCTCTTCCCGCTCCGAGTCGGGGCGACCGGGGAGACGCGGTGGGTGCTGATCGTGAGCATGAACCCCGGAGCGCGGGCCGGCGGGTCCGGCACGCAGTACTTCGTCGGCGACTTCGACGGCACCACCTTCGTCGCCGAGCGCCTGACCGCCTCCGACGATCTTGAGGAGTACGACTGGCTCGACCACGGGCGGGACTACTACGCGGCCGTTTCCTTCGACAACGCCCCGGCCAACCGCCGCCTCATGATCGGCTGGGCGAGCAACTGGGACTACGCCAACGAGACGCCGACCTCGCCGTGGCGCTCCGCGATGTCGCTCGTCCGCGAGATGAGGCTCGTGCGCTGTGCCGACGGCCGCCACCGGCTGGGCCAGGTTCCGGTCATCGGGGAAGGCCACGCGGGCATGACCATCTCAGAGCACACGATCGCCGTCGAGCCGGGCAGTAGGTCGACGATCGTGCTCGACAGCGACGGGGCTACCGACGAGCAGGTGCTGGTCCACTTCGATCGCGACGGGGACTCCGCCAGCCTCACCGTCGAGCGCGGGAGCAGCGGCATCGTGGACTTCCACCCCCGGTTCGCGGCCCCCAACCGAGTGCCGATCGGCGCGCACATCGCGTCACCCATCGACGTCAGGATCGTGGTGGACGCGACCGTCATCGAGATCTTCCTCGCCGACGGCACGCAGACGGTGACGGAGCAGGTCTTTCCCAGCGTCGCGCTGAGCCGCGCACGAACACAGCAGTGAGCAGCGGCACGGATCTCGGATCACGTGGGACAGTTGGCCATGCGCATCGCCGACTTCCCCGTCCCTGATTCCGCCGCCGCCCGAGGCGCGCTCGAGCTGGCGCTCCAATACCAGACGGCGTCGCTCACCGCCCACGCCGTCCGCTCGTGGCTGTGGGCGGAGGGCATCGCCGCGGTCGAGGGCCGAGCTGGTGTCGACCACGAGCTGCTCTACGTCGCAGCTCTCCTCCACGACATCGGGACGACGACGGAGTACGACAACCACACCGTCTCCTACGAGCACGCGGGTGGGCACGTCGCCGTCGCCCTGACGGCCGGCGCGGGCTGGGCCGCGGAGCGTCGAACGCGGGTCCTCGACGTGATCGTGCGCCACAACTGGACGAGCGTCGACCCACGATTGGATCTCGAGGGGTACCTGCTCGAACGCGCCACCGGCCTCGATATCACCGGGAGCAGGCCGGATGCGCTGCCGGAGGGATTCCTGCGGGAGGTCCTGGCAGCGCATCCGCGAGGCACGCTCGCCGCCGAGTTCGGTGCATGCGTGACCGACCAGGCGGCGAGGAAGCCGACGACCTCCGCCCGCAGGCTCGTCGACGGCGGCCTCCTCCAGAAGCTCGAAATGAACCCGCTCGAGCAGCTTGGGTAGGGGCTGAGTTCCGGCGGTTGCAGAGGCTCCACCGGGACTCATCCCCGTTCTCGTTCAGGTTCACTGCCACCGTCACTCGTAGCGCAGCGACTCCACCGGGTCGGCTCGTGCGGCTCGAGCCGCAGGCAGCGTCCCCGCCAGGAACGCGATGACCATGACGACGAGGATGACCACGCCGATCGAGACCGGGTCGAACGCGATGAGCGTCAGCCCCGGCAGGTCCGCCAGCAACGTCGTCGCGAGCGAGGCACTGATGACCGTCCCGGCGACCACCGCGACGACCGCACCGATCGCGCTCCCCAGCAAGCCGATGAACGCCGCCTCGATGCTGAACAGCGTGAACACTCGGCCGCTGCCCATCCCCATGGCCTTCATCAACCCGATCTCGCGAGTTCGCTCCTGCACGGACATCAGCAGCGTGTTGACGATGCCGAAGCTCGCAGCGAGGAGCGCGATCACCGCGAAGGCGTTCAGCACGAGCACGATCCCGTCGATCACCGTCTTGATCGTGCCGAGCTGATCGGCGACGGTGCTCCCGGTGTAGCCGGCATCCGAGAGCCGCTGCTTGAGGAGATCGATGTCGCCGCTGCTCGCATCCAGGCTGAACCAGACCGTGGCCTGTGCGTAGCGCTCAACCTGATCCGCAGGGATCCCGATGTTCTGCGTGGCGTAGAGCTGATCCGTGAGCGCGTCGTTCGGCACGAGCGCTGCCCCCGTCGGCGAGGCGATGCTCTCCTCTGCGACGCCGACGACAACCGCCTGGGTCTCGTGGGTGCCGCGGAGCGCATCCGTGCTGCCGATCGTCACGGTCTGGCCGACCGCCGCATCCGCGTCGGCGAAGCCGAGCGGTTCGACGTAGGACGTCGGCAGCAGCACCTGCAGCTCGCCGCTCGCATCATCGGGATCGGAGCCGGCCTGCAGCTGGACGGTCTGACCCTCCACGAGACTTCCCGCCCCCACCGCGAACCTCGTGCCAGCACCGGCCTGCACGAAGTCGACCGAGAGCGACTTCGTGGCCTGCACGTCGACGACACCCTCGATGCCCGCGAGCGACTCCAGGTCGGCGGGCAGGAGCGCGGTGACGGTCGACCCTGGAGGGCCCGCGCTCGCAACGGCGTCCGGGTTGTACTCGAGCGGGCCGGACTCGCCGCTGCCGAAGCCCGTCGCGTCGCTCGTCTTCGTCACCGTCAAGGTGTCCGCCGCCCCCACCCCGTTGACGGTGTCGTCGATGTAGGCGTTGATGCCCGTGCCGAGCCCATTCGTGAGCGTCAGCGTGAACGCTCCGACGAAGATCGCCAGGATCGTGAGGAGCAGGCGAGTCTTCGAGCGGAACGTGTTCGAGACGGCGGTGCCGATGAGGTCCATGGTTCTCATGCCGCCACCTGCGCAGAGTCTTCGACGATCAGGCCATCGCGGATCAGGATGCGGCGATCGCAGCGCGCCGCGAGGTCCTCATCGTGGGTGACGACGATCAAGGTGATGCCGTTCTCCCGGTTCAGACGGAACAGGATGTCCTCGACAACTCCGCCGGTGCCGGTGTCGAGATTGCCCGTCGGCTCATCCGCGAAGATGATCCTCGGATTGTTGACGAGCGCACGCGCGATCACGGTCCGCTGCTTCTGGCCGCCAGACAGGTTGAGGGCCTTGCTCCTCGCCTTGTCATCGAGCTCGAGCTGCTCGAGCGCCGCCAGCCCGCGCTTGCGCCGCGCGGAACGCGGAACGCCGGCGATTTTCATGGGGAGCACCACGTTCTCGAGCACGGAGACGTTCGGGGTGAGGAAGAACTGCTGGAACACGAAGCCGAACGTCTTGTTCCTGGTTCGGTTGAGCCTCTTCCCCCGCAGCGTCCGGGTGTCGGTGCCCTCCAACTCCACGGTGCCCGAGGTCGGCACGTCCAAGAGCGCGAGCACGTGCATGAGGGTCGACTTCCCCGAGCCGCTCTTCCCGACGATGGCGAGGCTCTCCCCCTCGCGGATGTCGAAGCTCACGCCCTTCAGGGCTTCGAAGCGGTTCTGTCCCCGACCGTACGAGCGACGGACGTCGCGGACGGAGATGATCGGTGCTGGCATGCTGCCTCCTAGCTGGTGCCGAGGTCTCGACCCTCTGATGCTCGCGGCTCCCCGAGCGCCGCGCGTCCCCCGACCGCGGTCACCGAGTACTGCGGATGCGGTACAGCCGTGCTCTCGACGGGGGACGCGCGAGCAAGATGCGGCGGGCACACTTGGTCCATGCAGGAATCCCGCAGCACCGCGCCCGGCCAGGGCAGGCCGCACTCGCCGATGGCAGGCCGCGCCAGGACGCTCCCCCGAGCGCCATCCTGGGTCGTCGACGTGCTGGCTGCGCTCTTCATCGTCGGCGTCGCCGTCATGCCGTTCGGCGGGGATGAGTTTCGACCGAGCACACCCTTCGCGTTCGCGATGGTCCTGGCCCCGGCCGCCCTCCTGCCGTTCCGCCGCCGCTACCCGGTCACCGTGCTCGTCGCGACGCTCGTGATCTACGGAGCCACCGCACTGACCGGAACCCTCTCACCCGGCGTCGTCCTGGCCGCAGCGATGGCGATGTTCAGCGTCGCGACGCAGTCGACCCGCCGCAGGGCGGCCCTCACCGCGGCCCTCGCCGTCCTCGGCGTCGCCCTGCTCAGTCTGTTCGCAGCGCTCGGAAGCGTCTTCGATCCGCGTGCGATCCAGTTCGCGGTCACCATCGCCTTCGCCGCGGCCGCCGGAGACGCGACCCGCTCCCGGCGCGAGTACATCGTCGCGATCACCGAGCGAGCCGAACGCGCCGAGCAGACCCGCGAATCGGAGGCACGCCGTCGTGTCACCGAGGAGAGGCTTCGGATCGCGCGCGACCTGCACGACGCCGTCGCCCACCAGATCTCCGTCATCAGTCTGAACGCCGGGGTCGCCTCGAGCACCCTCCGGACCCGCCCCGAGCGAGCCGAGGATGCGCTCCTCACCATCCGAGGGGCTGCACGCTCAGTGCTCGCCGAGATCGGCGACCTGCTCGCCGTGCTCCGCGCCGACGACACAGGCGACGCATCCGCCGCCCCACAGCCTGGACTCGAACGGCTCGACGCCCTCGTCGAGTCGTTCGGCGAAGCAGGACTCCACGTCAAGGTGCGAGCTGAGGGCGAGCTGCAGCAGGTCACGGGCGCGACGAGCCTCGTCGCGTACCGCGTCATCCAGGAATCGCTGACGAACGCGCACAAGCACGGCGCCGAGAACCGCGCGCACGTCCTGCTTGCCCTCACGGAGACGGAGCTGCGCGTCATCGTCACGAACCCCACCTCGGGTCCGCTCGCACCGGCGGACTCGCCCCTCGTGACGGACGGGCCGGATGCTCGCGCATCGGGCGGGCTGGGGCTCCTCGGCCTCCGCGAGCGGGTCGCGTCGGTGCGCGGCACCGTCACGACAGGCACAGCCGTGGGCGGCTACCGTGTGGCTGTGACCCTCCCCCGGCAGGACCGTCCGCACCTCGGCGCAGCCACCCACGGAGACCCCCGATGACCCGCGTGCTCGTCGTCGACGACCAGGCCCTCATCCGGCAGGCCGTCTCCGACATCCTGGGCCAGGAGCCCGGCATCGACGTCGTCGGCGAGGCACGAAACGGCAAGGAGGCCGTGGCGCTCGTCGCCACGCTGCGACCCGACGTCGTGCTGATGGACATCCGGATGCCGGAGCTCGACGGGATCGAGGCGACCGCCGCCATCTGCGGCGATCCGCGGAACACCGAGGTGCGCGTGCTCATCCTGACCACCTTCGAAGAGGACGAGTACCTGCTGGCCGCCCTCCGCGCCGGAGCGAGCGGCTTCATCGGGAAGGGTGCAGAACCCGACGACATCGTCCGAGCCGTCCGCGCGGTCCACGCCGGCGACGCACTGCTCTCTCCGGCCGCGACCCGCAGCCTCATCACGAGATATGTGCTCCGCTCGCAGCCAACAGGGCCCTCCATCGTGCCGCAGCAGCTCGAGCAGCTGACGGATCGCGAGCGCGAGGTGCTGCTCCTCGTCGCTCGCGGACACGCCAACGCCGAGATCGCCGAGCTGCTCTTCATCTCGCCGCACACGGCGAAGACGCACGTGAACCGCATCATGGCGAAGGTCCACGCCCATGACCGGGCGCAGCTGGTGATCATCGCCTACGAGAGCGGGCTCCTGTCACCTGGAGGGCACTGAGACGGCAGGTGCAGAGACGAGGCGGGTGCCAGCACCGGCCGGGAGTCACAGCGCATCAGCAGAGAAAGCGCCGCACACGCAGACGCCCCGCCGGAACCGAGTGGTTCAGGCGGGGCGTGTGACGTGCGTGCGGCAACCCGTGGTGGCTAGGCGGCGCCGTCGAACATGGAGGTGACCGATCCGTCGGTGAAGACCTCGGTGATCGCGCGAGCGAGCGTCGGGGCGATCGGCAGGATCGTGAGCTTGTCGAAGCGCTTCTCGGGCGGCAACGGCAGCGTGTCGGTGACGACGACCTCGTCGATCGCATCCGAGCTCAGACGCTCGACGGCCGGGTGCGAGAACACGGCGTGCGTGGCCGCGACGACGACACCGATGGCACCGGCGGCCTTGAGCGCCTCGGCGGCCTTCACGATGGTTCCGCCCGTGTCGATCAGGTCGTCGACGAGCAGGCAGACGCGACCCTTCACGTCACCCACGATCTCGTGCACGCTCACCTGGTTCGCGACCCTCGGGTCGCGGCGCTTGTGGATGATCGCCAGTGGCGCATCCAGCTGATCGCTCCACACGTCGGCGACGCGCACGCGCCCCATGTCCGGGGACACGACGGTGAGGGTCGCCGGGTCGAGCTTCTCGCGGAAGTGCTGCAGCAGCACCGGCATCGCGAAGAGGTGGTCGACGGGCCCGTCGAAGAAGCCCTGCACCTGCGGGGCGTGCAGGTCGACCGACATGATGCGGTCGGCACCGGCCGCCTTGAAGAGGTCGGCGACGAGACGGGCAGAGATCGGCTCGCGGCCGCGACCCTTCTTGTCCTGACGCGCGTACGGGTAGAACGGTGCGACGACCGTGATGCGCTTCGCCGACGCGCGCTTGAGCGCGTCTAGCATGATGAGCTGCTCCATCAGCCACTCGTTGATGGGCGGGCAGTGCGACTGGAGCACGAACACGTCGGCCCCTCGCATGCTCTCGCCGTAGCGAGCGTAGATCTCGCCGTTCGCGAAGGTGCGCGACTCGGTCTCTCCGAGCTCGATGCCCAGTTCTGCGGCGACTGCCTCGGCGAGCTCAGGATGAGCTCTGCCCGAGACGAGAACAAGTCGCTTCTCCGTGGAGGTGATGATGCCAGACACGCTGTACCGCCCGTTTCCTGTGCTTGCTCTGTTGTTACGCGTTCGGTGTGGAATCTGCCGCAGAGGCCGCCTCGGCGGCCTCTGCCGCGGCGGTGCCCGCTCGGTTCTTCAGCACCCACCCCTCAGCGTTGCGCTGAGGTGCGACGTTGATGGCGAGTGCACCAGCCGGAACGTCCTTGCGGACGACGGTCCCGGCCCCTGTGTAGGCTCCGTCGCCAATCCTAACCGGGGCGACGAAGACGTTGTGCGAGCCGGAGCGGACGTTGCTGCCCACCGTGGTGCGGTGCTTGTTCACCCCGTCGTAGTTGGCCGTGATCGTGCCAGCGCCGACGTTCGAGTTCTGACCCACCTCGGTGTCCCCGATGTAGGAGAGGTGCGGGACCTTCGAGCCGTCGCCGATCTGCGCGTTCTTCGTCTCCACGAACGTGCCGATCTTGCCTCCGGCCCCGAGGATCGTGTTCGGCCGCAGGTACGCCCACGGGCCGACGGTCGCACCAGCGCCGATGACGCTGAGGGTCGCGTCGGTGCGCTTCACGACGGCGCCCTCGCCGACCTCGCAGTCGACGAGCGTCGTGTCCGGCCCGATGATGGCCCCCTCGGCGACGGACGTCGCCCCGCGCAGCTGGGTTCCGGGGAGCAGCTCGACGTCTCGGCCGAGTGAGACGTTGCCCTCGATGACGGTCGTCGCCGGGTCGTGCACCGTGACGCCCTCGAGCTGCCAGTGCCGGATCTGACGCGCGTTGTAGTAACGCTGCGCCTCCGCGAGCTGCACGCGGTCGTTGATGCCCTGCACGATCTCCGGGTCGGTGACGGCGATCGCCTCGATGCGCCCCGCATCCGCCTTGATGAGCTTCGCCGCGTCGGTGAGGTACTTCTCCCGCTGCGAGTTCGAGTCGTCGATTCGGCCGAGCACCTGACGCACCGTGCGGGCGTCGAACGCGTACACCCCGGCGTTGATCTCGGAGATGCGCAGCAGCTCCTCGCTCGCGTCCTTGTGCTCGACGATCTCGTCGAAGTCGCCGCCGGAGGAGCGCACGATGCGTCCGAAGCCCGCGGGCTCCTGCACGAAGGCGCTCAGCAGCGTGAGCTGGTTCTGCGCGCGACGGTGCTGCTCGATCATCCGCCCGATCGTGCCGGAGTCGAGCAGCGGCACGTCACCCGAGAGCACGACGACGACGCCGTCGAAGTCAGCGGGGAGCGACTCGAGGCCGACCTCCAGCGCACGACCGGTGCCGGGCACCTCGTCCTGGTCGGCGAACTGCGTGTCGGGGGCCAGATCTCGGATCGCCGAGACGACGCGGTCGCGATCGTGCCGGACCACCGTGACGGTGTGCGCGGGGCCAAGCTCGGCGGCCGTGTGCAGCACGTGCCCCACGAGCGGGATGCCACCGAGCCGGTGCAGCACCTTCGGGGTGCTCGAGCGCATCCGCGTGCCCTGGCCAGCCGCCAGGATGACGATTGCGAGTTCTCGATCGGTCACAGATCCTCCTCGTTGTGGGCGCCGTGATTCGAACGCCATCACGGTCCACGGTGGCATGCAGCACCCCCGCGCCGCTCCTCCCCCAGGATTCGAACCTGGACCTAACAGCTCCAAAGGCTGTCGTGCTGCCGTTACACCAAGGAGGAACGTGCCCGCTCACGCGCGCACTCGCCAATTGTGCCAGAACCGGAGAGACCGCGGGCAAGCGCCGCTGGTGCTGTGGAGGGGATTGGGTCAGACTGCGAAGCAGAAGACACAAGGAGGCGTCATGTCCGAAGCCCTGTCCATCGCGCGGCGATTCACCGACACCTACTCGGCAGCCGTAGCAGGTCGCGACAAAGCCGCCATCATGTCGCTCTACGCGCCCGACGTGCGCGTCTTCGACCTCTGGAGCACCTGGTCCCACGAGGGAGCTGACGCCTGGGGCACCTCACTCGACGCCTGGTTCGACTCCATCGAGTCGGGCACGCATGCGGCCACCTTCACCGATCTGCGGGCCTACGGAGACCACGACGTCGTGGTCGTCGAGAGCTTCGTCCGCTACTCCTGGCAGAGCCCCGAGGGCGAGCTCGAGTGGATGGACAACCGCCTCACCTGGGCGATCGTGCAGCACAGGGGCGACTGGGTGGTCGCGCACGAGCACACCTCAGCGCCCGTCGGCGCCGACGACGGCCTCGTCGTGACGAAGCGCGACGTGGACGCGCACCACCCGAACTCCTAGGAACCGAGCGTTCCTCCGCGGCAGGGAGACCGCGCCGCGACGAGTCGGCGGACGCGCCGCGCCAGCGGAACGAAGGGCCCGCCCCTGGCTCGTCAACGTGCACTCGCGGGACTCGCCATAATGGGACGTATGGATGCCCCCAGACGTGCAGCTCACCAGCGTGACGTTCCGCGCGCGACGGTCGAGCTCAGCGGGGGCGGGCACGGCGAGGTCGGGCACGGCGGCCACGCCGCGCATCCGACCGACACGGTCGACACGATCGTGCGCGACTGGTCTCGGGAACGGCCCGACCTGGACGTCGACCCGCTGCGCATCTTCTCCCGCGTGAAGCGCATCGCGAAGCAGCTCGACGCGCTCCGCAAGGCCGCGTTCGCCGAGACCGGCCTCGAGCTGTGGGAGTTCGACGTCCTCTCGGCGCTGCGCCGCGCCGGGTCACCGCACCGCCTCAGCCCCAAGCACCTGCTCGCGTCGAACCTCGTCTCGAGCGGCACCATGACGAACCGCATCGACCGCCTCGTCAGCCGGGGGCTCGTGACCCGCGAGGTCGACCCCAACGACGGCCGCGGCATCCTCGTCACCATGACCGCAAACGGGCGCGATCTCGTCGACCAGGCCCTCACTCGGCTCGTCGCCGCCGAGCGCGAGCTGCTCGCCGAGCTCGACCTCGAGACGCGGGACGACCTCGCGACCGCCCTGCGCACCCTCTCGCTTCGGATGGACGACCCCGCTCACTGAGCCCCCACCGCCCTCGCTCGGAGGGCGCCGGGCCTCTCCGGCCTTAAGCTGGTCTGATGGCCCATCTTCTCGGCGCGGAAGCGCTCCACCTCGAGTTCCCGACTCGAGTCGTCTTCGACAGCGTCTCCGTCGGCATCCAAGAGGGCGACCGCATCGGCATCGTCGGACGCAACGGCGACGGCAAGTCGACCCTGCTCAAGCTGCTCGCCGACCGCATCCAGCCCGATGGCGGCAAGGTCACACGGCGACGGGGCGTGCGCGTCGGGATGCTCGACCAAGCCGACACCCTCGACCCGGAACTCACCGTCAAGCAGGCCATCGTCGGCGACATGGACGACCACGACTGGGCTTCCGACGCGAAGATCCGCGATGTCGTGAACGGGCTCGCGGGCGACCTCGAATGGACCGACAAGATCGGCGACCTCTCCGGTGGCCAGCAGCGCCGTGTGGCCCTCGCGGCCCTGCTCATCGGCGACGACGACATCATCATGCTCGACGAGCCCACCAACCACCTCGACGTCGAGGGCATCGCCTGGCTCGCCAAGCACCTCAACGGCCGCTGGTCGAAGAACCAGGGCGGGCTCGTCGTCGTGACGCACGACCGGTGGTTCCTCGATGCGGTCTGCGAGACGACGTGGGAGGTGCACGACCGCGTTCTCGACCCGTTCGAGGGAGGCTACGCGGCGTACATCCTGCAGCGCGTCGAGCGCGACCGGCAATCTGCCGCCATCGAGTCGAAGCGGCAGAACCTCATGCGCAAGGAGCTCGCGTGGCTGCGCCGCGGCGCCCCAGCCCGCACGGCGAAGCCGAAGTTCCGCATCGAGGCCGCGACGCAGCTCATCGAGGACGAGCCTCCCGTGCGCAACCCCGTCGAGCTGTCGCAGCTCGCGACGGCGCGCCTCGGCAAGGACGTCGTCGACCTCCTCGACGTCGGCGTCACCTTCGGCGACAAGGAGGTGCTCCGCGACATCGAGTGGCGCATCGCACCTGGCGAGCGCACCGGCATCCTCGGCGTGAACGGGGCGGGCAAGTCGACGCTCCTCAACCTCGTCGCGGGCACCCTCGAGCCGACGAGCGGCAAGGTGAAGCGCGGCAAGACCGTCAAGATCGCGACCCTCTCGCAGCGCCTCGCCGAACTCGACGAGCACCAGAACGACCGCGTCCGCGAGGTCGTCGCGCGCCAGAAGTCGAGCTACGTGTCCGGCGGCAAGGAGATGACGCCGTCGCAGCTGCTCGAGCGCCTCGGCTTCACGACCACGCAGCTCCAGACCCCCGTGAAGGACCTCTCCGGTGGCCAGCGCAGGCGCCTCCAGCTGCTCCTCATCCTCCTCGACGAGCCGAACGTGCTCATCCTCGACGAGCCCACCAACGACCTCGACACCGACATGCTCGCCGCGATGGAAGACCTCCTCGACACGTGGCCGGGCACCCTCCTCGTCGTGTCGCACGACCGGTACCTGCTCGAACGCGTCACCGACCAGCAGTACGCCGTGTGGGACGGCGGCTTCCGCCACCTTCCCGGCGGCGTCGACCAGTACCTCGAGCTGCGCGCCAACAGCCTCAAGGGCTCAGCCCCCGCGACGCTCTCCAGCACGACGGATGCGACCGCCGGCGGTTCCTCGTCAGCTTCAGCCTCCAGCGCCTCCGGCCTCTCCATCGGCGGCGCCGACCGCCGCAGCGCCGAGAAGGAGGTGCAGGGCATCGCCCGCAAGATCCAGAAGATCGAGCAGTCCATGAAGAAGGTCGACGCCGAACTCGCCGCCCACGACCAGGGCGACTACGAGGGACTCGGGGCCATCACCGCCAAGCGGCAAGCCCTCGCGGCCGACATCGACGCGCTCGAGGAACGCTGGCTCGAGCTCTCCGAGATCCTCGAGGCGTAGCCTGAGCTCATGAAGGTCAGCGCGCCCCGCCTCCGTCTCACCTCGGCGGCGGCGCTGTGCGCCCTGGCGGTGGCATCGACCCTGGCGGCTTGCTCAACCGGGCCCGCCCAGAACGCCGGTGTGTTCATGGCACCGAGCCCCAACTTTGACCCGTACCCGAACGACGGCAGCCCCGGGGTCGTGCCCTACTTCGAGTGGGTCGACGAGACGCACTTCACGATGAGCACCTGGAACAGTCGCGCGCAGTGCGGTTCGGGGGCGCCGACGGTCGTCGCAGCGTCGACGACCGAGCTGCACATCCACTACGCGATCACTGATCGGGATGCGGCGTGCGAAGCCTCGGAACGGACGCTTGCCTACGAGTTCGAGTTGCCGGAGGACGCGACCGGCCGCCCCCTGCAGATCACGGTCACGGCAGAGAACATGAAGCACGTCGACCACGGCACCCTCGAATGAGGGGACCGGACCTGGCAACGGGCGTCTCGGTCACGCCGCCCGCGGACTACGATCCTCTCGGCGCGGGCACCAACGAGGATGTGGCACCGAGCTTCGCCTGGGTCGCCGTGTCGAGGTTCCGACTCGACATGCTCAACAACCGGCCCCTGTGCGGCGCGGGAGACCCCGAACTGCTCGTCACCTCGGCGGGTGAGGTGCGCATCCACTTCCCCATCGTCGACCCGGACGCCATCTGCATCCTCATGCTCGCACCCGTCTCGTTCGAGTTCGAGCTGCCGGAGAGCGCGAGCAGTCGGCCGCTCACCATCACCGTCACGTACGAGGGCGGCCCGCAGGTCGACACGACGACGCTGCACTGAGCACCCACCTCTGCGCACCCACCCATGCGTGACTCCCGCGTCAGGTCGCCTGCGCAGGAGTCACCCAGATGCACGTTGCGCTCGACGGGGAGATGCATCTCCCTGACGTTTGTGCGGACTCGGTCGGCTCGAGCTACGGAAGGGACGGCTAGTCGAGGGTGCGCTCGGCGTAGATGCTCATCGCGTCGCGCACGAACTCGGCACCCGTGGCGTGGACGCGCGTGTAGTTCTTGCCGAAGCGCTCATCGGCGACGTACATCTCGCCGAGGTTCGTGAACAGCTCGGCCGTTGGCGCCTTGCCCTGCCAGCTGTCGCTGATCCACGCGAATTGGCGGGCGGCGGCCGCCTGCGCCTCGTCGCTGGCGGGCCCGAGCCCCGCCGACTGGACCGCGCTGAACGCATCCTGGATCCGCGTCTGCTCCTCCAGGAAGCCCTTCTTGCCGTCCGCGCCGAGGGCGCGCCACCACGTGTCGCTCTCGGCAGAGGCTTCGGCACCCCACCGCTCCTCGACCTCGCCTTTGTACTGCGTGTGGTCGAATCCGTCGAACATCTGCTCGGGCATGAGCTGTTCCTTTCCCTTGAGCGCGGCGAGCGTCGCACGCACCGATCCGATCTGCGTCGTGAGGCGGCCGCGCTCGTCGTGGAGCCAGCCGAGGTGCGTCTCGAGCGCAGCGACGTCGTCGCTCCGGCCGGCGAGGGCGTCTCCGATCGCTGACAGGCCAACGCCCAGCTCGCGAAGGAGCAGGATGCGCTGCAACCGAACCAGCGCGCCTTCGTCGTAGTAGCGGTAGCCGTTGGCGCCCGTCCGGCTCGGCCGAAGCAGGCCGATGCTCTCGTAGTGCCGCAGCGTCCGCGAGGTCACCCCCGACCGCTTCGCTACTTCGCCGATCGACCATTCCATGGCGGGCGTCCTCTCGCTCAGATCGTGTGAGCGGCTCCCCCGTTCTCGGGAGATCCGAACCGCTCGAGAACGACTGTAGAAGTTGACGCTGCGTCAAGGTCAAGCGGGTGCACGAGATTGCCCGAGCCCCCGAACGGGTGCATCAAGCTCGTCAAGCCCGTCAAGCTCGCGTCAGGCGGACAGGAACCCTCGAACGACGTGATCGAGGGCGCGCACCGTGAGGTCGATGGACTCGAGGTCGAGCCGCTCGTTCGCGGAGTGGAACCTGTTGCGGGCGACCGAGAAGGTCAGCTCTGAGCTGAGTATCCCGAACCCGAAGGCGTTCGCGCCGTGCAGCCGGTAGAAGCGCGCATCGGAGCCGCCGACACCGACGATGGGGGCGGGCTTCGCTCCTGGCACGAACTCGGCGAGTGCCTCCTCGATCTGCCCGTAGAGGCGAGTCGTGGTGGGTGACTCGTTCGCCGCCGAGAACCACTCCCCCTCGACGTTCACGAGGCCCGGGAACTCGGCGGCCACCGCGGCGAGGTGTGCCTCGACGTCGTCCTCGGTCACGCCGGGCAGCACCCGGATGTCGAGCGAGATCGACCCGCTGTCCGGGATGACGTTGACCTTCGACCCGGCGTCGACGACGGTGACGGCGACGGTCGTGTGCGTCCAGGCGTGGACAAACGGGGCGAGCTCGCCGAGCTCGGGGTGCGCGCTGAGCTCGTCGATGGCCTCGTCGATGGTGTCAGGATGCGCGAGCCGCGTGCTCAGCTCGGCCGGCAGGTCGAGGGCTGCGAGCGTGTCGAGCCACTGCTCGCTGATGCGGGGCTTCGGCGCACCGGCCTGGAGGCGGTCGATGACCTTGGCGAGGGTGACGGCCGCGTTCGATCTGCCCCACGGGGCCGAGGCGTGCGCCGCGTCGCCGCGCACGACGATGCGCCGTGGGGCTGCCCCCTTCTCGCCGACGCCCACAGTGATGGCGGTGCTGCCGATGCCGCCGAGGCGCGCGCCTCCCCACTCGGTGAGCACGTTGTCGGCGGCGATCGTGGCCCAGTCGTGCTCGGAGAACCAGCCGACCCCCGCCCGGCTGCCCTGCTCCTCGTCGGCGACGGCCGCGAACACGAGGTCGCCGGTGGGGGCGAAGCCGCTCGTCGCGAGGCGCTTGAAGATGACCGCGTAGGAGGCGGTGAGGAACAGCATGTCCACCGCACCGCGGCCCCAGACCTCGCCGTCGACGAGCTCGCCCGAATGCGGCGGATGCACCCAGTCGCTCGCCTTCGCGGGAACGACATCGGTGTGGCCGACGAGGGCCAGCGACTCCGCGGCAGGGTCACTGCCCGCGAGGCGTGCCACGACGGAGACACGACCGGGGAACGGCTCGACGCGCGCGAGCTCGACGCCGCTGCCGGCGAAGAACTCCTCGATGACCGCCGCGGCCCGCCACTCGTTGCCCGAGTCGAGCGCACCGTCGTTGACGGTCTCGGCGCGGATGAGCTGCTGCAGGAGGGTGACGGTCTCGTCGCGAAGCGAAGTCATTCCCCAATCCTCGGCGGAAGGGAGCCGAGGCGCGCGCCGGAGCGTTGCGCGGAGTAACGCGCCAGGCTGAACGAAGTCACGCGACCCCTCCTGTCACATCCCCCACCTTCACCGGGGCGCCCTGGCTCAGACGCTCGCGGGCACCAGATCGCCGACGACCGCGGGCAGACCGAGGTTCTCGCGCAGCGTCGTTCCCGGGTACTCGGTGCGGTAGGAGCCGCGCTCCTGGAGCGCCGGGATGAGCTGGTCGACGATGTCGTCGAGTCCAGAGGGCACGAGGTACGGGGTCAGGTTGATGCCCGTCACGGCTCCGCTGCGGGCCAGCTCGGTGAGCGTGTCGGCGACCTCGTCGACGCCGCCGACGAAGCCACGCTGTGAGGAGAGGTGGATCACGAACTCGCGGATCGACAGTCCGAGCGCCTCCGACTTCTCCCGCCACTGCTGCGCGAGCTCGAGCGCCTTCGCGTTCTGGAACGCGCTGCCGCGGGTGCCATCGGTGACGGCCACCACCGGATCCTCCACCGGCAGCGGACCGTCCGGGTCGACGTGGGAGAGGTCCTTGCCCCAGAACTGCTCGAGGTAGCGAAGCGACGTCGAGGGCGAGATCTGGTGCTCGCGCACCCAGCGGGCCTTCTCCTCCGCCTCCTTGGGAGTTCCGGCGACGATGATCGTCGCGCCGGGGAAGAACGCGAGCTCGTCGCGTGCACGGCCGAACTTCGTGAGCCGCTCACGCAGATCGGCGGCGAACGCCGTCGCACCCTCCAGTTCCGGGTGCGCGGAGAAGATGACGTCGGCGTGCTCGGCACCGAAGTCGCGCCCCTGGCTCGAGTCGCCAGCCTGGAACAGCACGGGCCGCGACTGCGGGCTCTGCGGGAGGACCCGCTCGGAGACGAAGCGGATGAACTCACCATCGAAATCGACGCGGCCCCGGTTCGCCCACAGCTCCTTGGCTGCCCGCACGAACTCAGCCGCCCGGTCGTAGCGGTGCTCGTGCGCGAGGTGACCGCCGCGGCGGAAGTTCGCGCCGGTCCACGCGTTGTCGGTCGTGACGATGTTCCATGCAGCGCGCCCCTCGCTGAGGAGGTCGAGGCTCGCGAGCCGGTAGGCCAGGTCCGCCGGCTCGTTGTAGGTGGTGTTCTGCGTGGCGACGAGGCCGATCTTCTCGGTGATGGGCGCGAGCGCGGCGAGCTGCGTGATGCCATCCGGTCGCCCGGCCACGTCGTTGTCGTGGATTCTGCCGAGATGCTCGCGCAGCCGCAGCCCCTCACCGAGGAAGAAGGCGGAGAAGAGTCCACGTTCGGCGGTCTGCGCGATGCGGCGGAACGACTCGAACTCGGTCTGCGATCCGCTCTGCTCACTCGACCAGATCGTCGTCGAGTTCACGCCCTGAAAGAAGACCCCGAACTGGATCTGGCCTGCGCCCGCCGCTCCCGAGGCAGGCCGCGTCGGACCTGTGCTGTGCTGTGTCATCGTCGTGATCCTTCGCGTTCAGAGGGCCTGGGCGGCGTAGCGGTTGGCGGGGTGCGCGAGCCCGAGAGCGTCGCGCAGATGCTCGCCGGCGCGCGGCGAGGTGAAGACGCCTGCGCGGCGAAGCGCTGGGAGCACGGCGCGGCCGAGCTCCTGCGCATCCGCGCCGAAGTCGGCGGGCAGCAGCCGCACGCCGTTCGCGAACGACGCGACCTCGGTGATGAGCTCGACGAGACCGGCCGCGTCCCCGGAGTAGTGGATGCGGCCCGCCGCCTGCGTGTCGGCCGCGGGCGCACCGGCCCGGTCGGCTGCGGGGCGTCCTGGCGCGTCGAGCGCGAACGAGACCTCGACGATCGTGCGGGCGATGCCCTGGGAGTCGGCCTGCCCGGCCGCGGCGCTCGCCTCGAGGACCGTGCGCTCGCGGATGAGCGCGACGTCGACGAGCTCGGGCGCTGCCGAGCCGTACGGCGCGAAGGTCGGCAGCTGCCCCTGGTGCGGGCGCGGGATGATGGACGGGCCCTTCACGCTGAAGCGTGCGCCCTCGAAATCGGCGTAGTGGAGCTTGTCTCGGTCGAGGTAGCGGCCGGTCTCGACATCGCGGATGACGGCGTCGTCCTCCCAGGAGTCCCAGAGCCTGCCGAGCACTTCGATGGTGTCGTCGAGTTCGGTGCGGCGGGCCTCGGACCCGTCGAGCGGAGGCCGGTCGAACGCGGCCGCTTCGATCTCGCTGCCGTCGACGTCGCCGATCCACCCTGCCCTGCCGTGCGACGCGTAGTCGAGCGTCGCGAGCTGCGTCGCAAGGTGGAACGGCTCGACCGCCGAGACCCGGATGAGCGGCACGAGGCCGGTCGCCCCGGAGAGCGGGGCGGCGAACGCGGCCTGCTCGATGGCGTCCAGCCGCGGAGCCGCCGCCCTGAGGTCGCGGAAGCCGATGTCCTCGAACGTGGCGATGGTCACGCCGAAGCGCTCGAGCGCGGCGATCGCCGCGCGGATTCGCTGTGGGCCGACGCCTTCGCTGCCCGCTTCGACGGCGATGGCAAACGGCGGGTTCTCGTGAGTCATGCCTCGAAGACTATGAAGCGCGCGCCGCCGCCTGGATGTCGACGCTTCACCTGCCGCCCCGGGAGGACTTCTGGCGCAACACTCGGTGCGGGCCTAGTGAAGTGAGACGTACGGTACCCACCAACGAAGCAGCAGCACGCCTCGCACTGGAGCGGACCGCACAACCCCGACCGTGGAAGGAGCATGAAGATGACACACACGACAACAGGCCTGAACTTCATGTGCCAGCAGCGCGTCGAGACAGGCAGGGCGGTCCTGCAATGAGCCTCGGGCTGCACACGTCGATCGGCAACGCCGTCCGTGTGACCACCACCCGAGCGGGCAGCGGCCGCGTCGAGTTCCACGCCATTCCCTTCGACGGCACACGAGTCGTCGCAAGCGCCGTGGTCTCCGGCCCCCTCGACGCCGTCGGCTCGGAGCTCGCGTTCGACGAGCTCTGGGTCGCCCCGGACATGCGCGGAACCGGCATCGGGACCCGGGTGACGAGGGCCGCCATCACCTGGGCGGACCTGCACCTGGCTGCCGGAATCGACACCTACGTGCCGGAGGAGAACGTCGCCATGCAGCGCCTCCTGGAGCAGCTCGGCTTCGAGCGTCGGCCCGAGCTCGAGCACGGCGAGGAGAGCTGGACGCAGATCTTCGCGCTCACCCTCGAGCTCGCCGGTTAGCTCACCGTTCAGCTGACCGGCTCGAGCGACGGCACCGGCCCGGCGCCCGACATCCCGATGACCACGAGCGCCGGTCGGCTCACCGCGTTCCCGGCCTCGTCCTCCCAGGTCAGGGCGAGGCGCGAGCGGTCGACGACACCGCCAGAACCGGCGAAGCTGGTCGTGCCGCCAGACGCGGCGATGTCGAACGAGGTGATCTCGCGGGTGCCCGCGACGACGAGCACGTCCACACCGTCATCTCGGACCCACCTGGCCGCGATCACGGGCAGCTGCGGTGCGCCGTTCACCGGTCTCGCGACGTCCCCCGCCCCGAGCACGACCGGGTCCTCGTCGCCGCGCACGGCGATGACCGCCGCCCAGAGGACCCCAGAGCCGCGGCCCTGGCTTTCCAGGTGGGAGACCGAGGCGAGCGCGAGCCGTTCACCGGATGGCAGCGGCTGATCGTCGAGGATGGATGCTCGCAGCCGGTACCCGCGCTGCTCGTCCCGGGCGGTGATGATGCCGCGCGAGAGCGCCGCGAAACGCGCGTTGCCGCGCTTGGGATCGGTGACCGCGCTCCAGTCCCGGTCGGCATCCTCGGTCTGCAGCATCGTCAGCCCCGAGCTGGGATGCACGTAGGCGAACCCCGCGTAGACGTCCGCCGCAGCCGTGCCTCCCGCGTCCGGGATGCGCAGCAGCGCCCTGGCAGACAGGAGGAGGAGCCCGTCGGAGGTCGGCGTCTCGCTCAGCGCGGGTGCCGTCTCCGTGGAGAAGGTCGCCGTCTCGAGCGACATGCCGCGCTGCATACGCTCATGGAAGAGCAGCACGCCCCGCGCGACCGTGAACCCGCGCTCGTAGCGGCTCGTCGTGATGGAGGAGGCCCCGAGCATCGTGAACGCCGTTGCGTCGTCGCTGCCGGCACCGTCGAGCGGACGCGCAAGGGCCGCGACGGCGTTGTCGGAGCGGAGGATCACGAGCCGCGCCGAGAACGAGCTGCGGAGCCCCGGCACCGAACCGAGCGCAAGAGAGTCGACATCGCCGGCCCAGAGCAGCTCGATCACCTGCCCGTCCGGGATCTCGATGCCGTCACTCCTGCCCGTCACGTCGGCGCTGTCGGTCACGTCGTCTGCGCCTCCCTCCCGCCAGAGGTCGGCGGCGGCCACAAGCGCGGTCGTCGAGGTCGGCTCGGGGGCCCCGCGTGGGGTAGCCGGGCAGCGTCGACTCGCTCACGGCATCCGTCGGTGAGGTGTCCGACTCGTCCGTGAACGCGAGGACGACCCAGCCAGCGGCGAGGAGAAGAACGGTGACGATGGCGACGATCGTGATGGTGCGCGCACGACGCGGAGGCGCCCCAGGAACACGACGGGCTGCAGATGTGTCGCCCATGACCGCTCCCTCGACGCGCTGCGCGAGCACCGACCTCGTTGTGGTGCCCGAAGCTAGTCTGCCCCAGTCGGCTCGACGGTGCGCGACGGATTCCCAGTCGTTTCCTGTGGTCCCATCCGTTCCCAGGCGTTCCCTGATCCGATGGATTAGCGAGGGCCCGGGTGCCCCTCGCCGAGCTCAGTCTTCGGGAGTCCAGGCCTCCGCGAGCCGCACGTAGTCGTCGATGCCGACCGTCTCGCCGCGGGCGGTGGGGTCGATGCCGGACGCCTCGAGCACAAGCGAGGTCGCGGCCGCGTTCTCGCCGAGCAACGGCGACAGCGCCTGGCGCAGCATCTTGCGGCGCTGACCGAACGCGGCATCCACGATGCGGAACACCTTGCGGCGCAGCTCCTCCGAGCCGCGCGGCTCAGCACGTTCCGAGTACGAGATGAGGATGGAGTCGACGTTCGGCACCGGCCAGAACACCTTGCGGCCCACGAGGCCCGCACTCGACCACGTGCCGTACCAGGCGGCCTTCACGCTCGGCGAGCCGTATACCTTCGAGCCAGGTCCGGCAACGATGCGCTCCCCCACCTCGGCCTGCACCATGACCACCCCGCGCTGCAGCGACGGCAACCGCTCGAGGAGGTGCAGCAGCACGGGCACCGACACGTTGTACGGAAGGTTCGCGACGAGCGCGACCGGCTCGCCCGGCACCTCCTGAACCTGGAGGGCGTCGGAGACGATCACGTCGAGATGCGCGCCAGCCGCGTGCTCCTCCACCGTCTGCGGCAGGCGGGCGGCGAGGCGCTCGTCGATCTCGATAGCCGTGACACTCGCGCCCGTCTCGAGGAGACCGAGCGTGAGCGAGCCGAGGCCGGGCCCCACCTCGAGGATGTGCTCCCCCGAGCGGACCTTGGCGGTCTGCACGATGCGCCGCACCGTTCCCGGGTCGTGCACGAAGTTCTGTCCGAGCTTCTTCGTGGGCGTCACATCGAGCTCGGCCGCGAGCTCGCGGATCTCGTTGGCGCCGAGCAGGCTGACGCTCATGCGGTCTCTCTCTCGTCGGAGGTGAGGTCACCGGCGAGGGCGCCTTGGCCTGCTGCCTGGTGCCAGCTGCCGTAGACGGCCTCGGTGTTCGAGGCGACCTGGGCGCTCAGCGCATCCACCGCGATCCCCAGATGCTCGGCCATCGCCCGAAGGGTGACCGGGATGAGGTACGGCGCGTTGGGGCGGCCACGGAAGGGCACCGGCGTGAGGAACGGAGCATCCGTCTCCACGAGGATGCGCTCGATCGGCGTCACCGACAGCGCCTCCCGCAGGGACGCGGCGTTCTTGAACGTGACCGTGCCCGCGAACGAGAGGTACCAGCCCTCCGCAGCCGCGATGCGCGCCATGTCCGCGTCGCCGGAGAAGCAGTGGAAGACCGTGCGCTCCGGGGCACCGACCCGCTTGAGGGTCGAGATGACGTCGTCGTGCGCATCCCGGTCGTGGATCTGCATGGCGAGGCCGTGCTTCTTCGCGAGCCCGATGTGCCGCTCGAACGCCTCGACCTGCAGCAGCTGGTCGGCCTTCTCCGGCGTGCGGAAGTAGTCGAGCCCCGTCTCGCCGATGGCCCGCACCCGCGGCTCGGCCGCGAGGCGGTCGATCTCGGCGATCGCGTCCTCCAGGGTGCCAGCGGCGGCGAGCTCCGGCACGACGTTCGGGTGCAGCGCGACCGCCGCCAGCACGCGCTCGTGCGTCGCCGCGACGCGCGCCGACCACCGGCTCGACGGCACGTCGTTGCCGACCTGCACGACCCCCTTGACGCCAGCTGCGACTGCGGCGGCGAGGTGCTCGTCGAGCGTCAGGCGCTCGTCCTCCTCACCATCCTCGATCTCGAGGTGCGTGTGGTTGTCGTAGCAGGGCACGGCAAGCGCCTCGGGGTACGGCGGGTAGGCGAGGATGCGCGTGTGCCCGGACTCGCTTGTCGCAGAGCGGCGGCGCAGCCTCTCGGCGTCACCCGGCGCCCCGGCGTCCGGCGCTCCGGCATCGTGAGCTCCGGCGTCGTGCTGGGATTCGGTCACCGCTACCGCTGGACTTCCTGCTCGATGCGCGGGAAGAGCGGCGGCAGCTCGCTCAGCGGCCGAGAGCCGACAAGCGCGTAGGCGTTGTCGATGCGGGTGGAGGCGAGCTCGCCGTTGCCGCCGATCGCGAACCACAGCTTCTCGGCCGCGATCGGGACGAACGGGTTGAGCAGCACGGCCAGGTGGCCGAGGCAGCGAGTCGTGACCTCGAGCACCGCGGCGAGGCGCGCACGGCCCTCATCGCCCTGCTTGGAGAGCGCCCACGGCTCCTGCTCCGTGATGTACCCGTTGAGCGCATCCACCAGCCGCCAGATGTGCGCGAGAGCGCCATCGATGTCGAACGCCAGCATCGCCTCGTCGGCCTTCGCCGCGACCTCGGTCGCGAGGTCGATGATGACCTGCTCCGACTCGAGCATCGTGGACTGCTCCGGGACGACCCCGTCGAAGTACTTGTTCACCATCGCGATGACCCGCGACGCGAGGTTCCCGAACCCGTTCGCGAGCTCAGCCTGGTAGCGAGCAGACAGGTCCTCCCACGAGAACGAGCCGTCCTGCCCGAAGTGGATGGCGCGCAGGAAGTAGTAGCGGAACGCGTCGGAGCCGAAGACATCTGTGATCTCCGTCGGCGCGATGCCCGTCAGCTTCGACTTCGACATCTTCTCGCCGCCCACGAGCAGCCAGCCGTGCGCGAAGATGCCGGCCGGAACCTGCAGGCCGGCGGCCATGAGCATCGCCGGCCAGATGACGGCGTGGAAGCGCAGGATGTCCTTGCCGACGATGTGGTGCGCCGGCCAGAACTTCTCGAGCTCCGACTCGTCGTCGCCGTAGCCGATGGCCGTGATGTAGTTGAGGAGCGCATCGAACCACACGTAGACGACGTGCGACTCGTCCCACGGCACCTTCACGCCCCAGTCGAACGTGGTGCGCGAGATCGACAGGTCGCGGAGTCCCGAGCGCACGAACGAGATGACCTCGTTGCGCGCCGACGACGGCTGGATGAACTCCGGGTTCTCCTCGTAGAGCGCCAGCAGGCGGTCCTGGAACTCGCTGAGCTTGAAGAAGTAGTTCTGCTCCTGCAGCAGCTCGAGCGGCTTCGAGTGGATGGCGCAGACCTTCTCGCCCTCGTACTGGCCGGTGCCGGCGACGATCTCGGACTCCGGCTTGAACTCCTCGCAGCCCACGCAGTAGAGCGCCTCGAACTCGGCGTCGTAGATGAAGCCGGCGTCGTTGAGCTTCTGCAGGAAGCGCTGCACGCGAGTCTCGTGGCGCTCGTCCGTCGTGCGGATGAAGTCGTCGTTCGAGATGTTGAGCGTCTCGAGCATGGGCTTCCACGCCTCGTTGACGAGCTTGTCGGCCCACGCCTGCGGGGTGACGTTGTTCGCGAGCGCCGAGCGCATGATCTTCTGACCGTGCTCATCGGTGCCCGTGAGCAGCCACGTGGTGTCGCCACGCTGACGGTGCCACCTGGCGAGCGCGTCGACGGCGACCTCCGTGTACGCGTGACCGATGTGGGGGACGTCGTTGACGTAGAAGATCGGTGTCGTGATGTAGAACGATTCGCCGGAAGCCATGGGGATCATCCTATTGTCGGCCGAGCACTGTTACGACGCGAGGTGCCCCTGAGCGCCACCCCTGGCCCACTATTTCGCGAGCTGGCCCTGGTAGAGGTCTCGCTTGCTCATGCCTGTCTCGGAGGCGACCTGCGCGGCCGCGTCCTTCAGGCGCATCCCGCCCGCTACGAGCTCCGCGACCATCGCCTGGGCCCCAGCCTCGTCGACGACTGCGGGGGCCGCACCCTCCACGACGATCACGATCTCGCCGCGCACCCCTTCCTCCGCCCACGGAACCAGCTCAGCCGCGGTCCCCCGCCTGACCTCCTCGTAGAGCTTCGTCAGCTCCCGGCAGACGGCGATGCGACGATCGGCCGGCCAGATCGCGGCCATGTCGGCGAGCGTGCGCGCCAGGCGGTGCGGCGACTCGAACAGGACCACCGTGCGCGGCTCACTCGAGAGCGAGCGCAGGAACGTCTCCCGCTCCCCCGCCTTGCGAGGCAGGAAGCCGTCGAACGTGAAGCGGTCGGTCGGCAGCCCCGAGATCGCGAGCGCCGTGATGACGGCGCTCGGCCCCGGCACGCTCGTCACCGTCACCCCCTCCTTCGCCGCGAGCGCCACGATCGGGTAGCCCGGGTCGGAGATTCCCGGCATGCCGGCGTCGCTGACGAGCACCACATCGGCCTCGCGCGCCTGCTCGACGATGGTCTTCGCGAGCTCGTCCTCGTTGTGCTCGTGGAGGGCGACGAGCCGCGGGCGGTTCTCGACGCCCAGCATCCCGAGCAGCTTCGCCGTCGAACGGGTGTCCTCGCACGCCACGAGGGTGGCGTTCTTGAACGTGTCGATGAGGCGCGCCGAAGCGTCGCCGAGGTTCCCGATGGGGGTGCCGGCCAGGATGATCATGGCTGCGATCCTCCCACGCGCTCGCCCCGCGGCCCCCTACGATTGCTTGGGTGAGCGAGCAAGCAGACACGGGAACACCAGACGAGGCGGCCGAGTCGTCCCCGACGACGGCCCCCGCGACGGCGACGAGCGGCACGGTGACCGCATCCGGTGCCCCTGCCGCGCCGGCGGCGAAGGCCCCGGTGGCCCCGGTGGCGCGCGGCTCGGTGCTCGACGACCTGTGGGCGCGCGTCACGAGCACCCCCAGGCTGCGAGTGCGCACCGAGTGGATCCTCCTCGGCGTCGTCACCCTCCTCGCCGCCGTCCTCCGGTTCTGGAACCTCGGCGGCGCGCACTTCCTGATCTTCGACGAGACGTTCTACGTGAAAGACGCGTGGACCCTCCTCAACCTCGGCTACGAGGCCGAGTGGCCCGAGAACCCGAACGACGCGTTCAACGCAGGAGACCCGAACGGGTACACGACCGACCCGTCGTACGTCGTGCATCCGCCCCTCGGGAAGTACCTCATCGGGCTCGGGATGCTCGTGTTCGGTGCCGACAACCCCTTCGGATGGCGATTCGCCGTCGCCCTGCTCGGCACCCTGGCCGTGCCGCTCCTCTGGGTCATCGCCAAGAAGCTGTTCCGCTCGCCCGTGCTCGCCACGATCGGCGCCGGGATGCTCGCCATCGACGGGCACGCGATCGTCATGTCGCGCGTCGGGATCCTCGACGGCATCCTCATGTTCTTCGTGCTGCTCGCCTTCCTCTTCGTGCTCCTCGATCGCGAGGACCAGCAGCGCAAGCTGCGCACGAAGATCATGGCCTGGCGGGCGGAGGAGGGCCTCGACGGCGACCCGATTCCGACGAAGGCCACGACCACCTCGCGAGCGCCCGACGTGAAGCCCGTCGGACCCGACTGGGGGCCCCGCCTCTGGTGGCGGCCCTGGCTCATGGCGGCGGCCGTCACCCTCGGCGCCGCGTCGGCCGTGAAATGGTCAGGCCTCTACTTCCTCGCCGCGTTCTGCGTCTACACGCTCGTCATCGACATGATCGAGCGGAAGCGGCTCGGCGTGACCTTCTGGGGCTCCGCCGCGATCCTCATGCAGGGCCCCGTGTCGTTCCTCCTGACCGTGCCGCTCGCAGCCCTCACCTACCTCGCGACCTGGACCCGCTGGCTCACCACCACGGGCGGCTTCTACCGCGGCTGGGCCGAGGAGGCGGGAAACGCGTGGACCGGACTGCTCTCGTGGGTGCCACTGCCCCTGCAGAGCCTCTGGCACTACCAGGTCGAGGCGTACAACTTCCACCGCGGACTCAGCGCCGAGCATCCCTACCAGTCTGGGCCGCAGGAGTGGCCGTTCCTCATCCGCCCCACCGCGTTCAGCTACGTCTACTCGGAGGCGGGCGACGGCTCATCCTGCGATGTCGGACAGTGCGTCGAGGCGATCACGTCGATCTCGAACCCCATCATCTTCTGGTTCGGCACCGTGTCGATCCTGTTCCTCATCATCATGTGCTTCCTGCGCCCGAAATGGCAGTACTTCGCGATCCTCGTCGGCTACGGGGCCGGCTACTTCCCGTGGCTCGCGTACCTCGAGCGCCAGGCCGTCTTCCACTTCTACGCGATCGCGTTCCTGCCGTTCATGATCCTCGCCTCCCTCGTGGTCATCCAGACCATCGCCGGCGACCGCGAGACCCCGCGCCCCTCCAGGACTATCGGCGTCTCCGCGGTCGGGGTGCTGCTCGTGATCATGGCGCTCGTCTCCGTGCTCTTCTGGCCCGTGTGGACCGGCCAGATGATCTCCACCTCCTACTGGTCGCTCACGCACTGGCTGCCCAGCTGGCGGTAGCTGCGCCGCGGCGCGCGCCCCGCGCGCCCCGCATCCGCGACCCCCGTGCCGGATGGGTCACTTTGCCCCCATCGAACCGCGCAACACGGGCCCAAAGTGACCTCTTGACCAGGCGCGGCGAGGCCGACCTGCGCAGGTTCCCGGCATGGCCGCGCGCATCCCCCGCACGCGCCCCCGCGCCGAATGGGCCACTTTGCCCCCATCTGACCGCGCAACACGGGCCCAAAGTGACCTCTTCACGAGGCGCGGCGAGGCCGAGAGCGCCAGGAGATGCGGCGGGCTGCGGAGAATTTCAGCGCCGCGACGCCGACCTGCGCAGGTTCCCGGCATGGCCGCGCGCATCCCCCGCACGCGCCCCCGCGCCGAATGGGCCACTTTGCCCCCATCGAGCCGCGCAACATGGGCTCAAAGTGACCTCCTGAAGAGGCGCCGCGACGCCGGGACGCCGACGTGCATGGACTTCCCGCATGCGCGCGCGCATCCCCGCACACACGACCCCACGCCAAATGGGTCACTTTCCCCCCAACAGACCGCGCAACATGGGCTCAAAGTGACCTCTTCACGAGGGGCCCGACGCCAAAAACGGAAACGGAAACGGCCGTCTGCGGAGGCGTCGGGCGGTGGGACGGTGGGCTGGGGGCGGCGGGCTGTGGAGAACGTCAGCGCGACGACGCCGACATACGTAGGTTTCCGGCATGGCCGCGCGCATCCCGATCCCCGAGGAGCTCAGAGACCGCGCGTTCGGGATCGCGGAGGGGAACGCCGCGGGTCTCACCAAGAAAGCCCTCGCCCGTCAGAGCCTCGCTCGGCCCTACCGCGGAGTGCGAGCGACGGAACCCGCACTCACCAGCAGGGAGCAGGTACTCCGCTTCGGGCCACGGCTCCGCGGCGGTCAGGCGCTGAGCGGGCCCTCCGCGCTGCGGGTCTACGGGCTGCCGGTACCGCGGCGCCACCGCTCGGAGACCGTCGACGTGCTTGCCAGGCAGTCGACCTCGAGACCGCGAGCGGCGGGGGTCCGTGCGCGGCGCATCCGGGATGACCTCTGGGAGGCGGACCTCATCGACGGGGTCCGGGTGGTTCCCGTGCCGCTGCTCTTCGCTCTTCTGGCGAGTTCGTTCAGCGAGACGGAGCTGGTCACGGTCGGCGACGCGATGATCAGCGACTTCGACCGCTACCCGGGGCGGGTTTCGTCCGGCTCGCTGACCCAGCTCACCTGCTTGGAGGACGCCGTAGAGCGTTGGGGCCGACTCCGTGGCTGCTCGGTGCTGCGCGGCGCCCTGCCGCGCCTTCGGGAGCACGTTGCCTCGCCACCGGAGAGCTGGCTTCGCTGCCTCATCGTGGACGCGGGCATCGAGGAACCCGCCGTCAACGCCGATATCCACGCGGGCGGACGCTTCCTGGCACGAGGCGACCTCGTCTTCCGAGCCCAGCGCGTCGTCGTGGAGTACGAGGGCGAAGTGCACCTGAGCCCCGCGCAGTTCCGGCGCGACATAACCCGCACGGAGGCGCTGATCGCGGCCGGATGGCGCGTCATCCGCGTCACCCACGCTGACCTGTTCCCCGACGCCGCCGCCTTCCTCGCGCGGTTGCGTGCGGCGCTGTCCCGGTAGCGCGGTAACCCGGTAGCGCGCAGCGCAGAGGCCCACTTGGGCCACTTTCACCCCGTTCGGAGCCGTCTGGAAGGGTGAAACTGACCCAAATGACCCAGGCGGAGCCGTCGGCAGGGCGAAAGTGACCTAACTAGCCCTGGCGGAGACATCTGGAGGGGTGAAAGCGACCCAAACGGGCCAGGCGGAGCCGTCTGGAGGGGTGAAAGCGACCTACCTGGCCGCCGAGCGCGCTCAGCCGGAAGCGGCCAGCCGGGAGGCGGCCAGGGAATGCGCTCAGGGGATGAGGCGGTCGGCGCGGTAGCGCTCGAAGAGGTCAGCGAAGGCTTGGTCGGTCCGGCGGAAGCTGAGGAAGCCAGCGGAGCGGCTCTTGCCCATGTCGGTGACGACCTCCATCTCGCGTCCGAGGTCGGCGTCGGTGTGCCACCAGGATGCGAGCCGCGAGATGTCCGACTCGACGAGGTCGTGCTCGGCGGCGATGGCCGGCCAGTGCTGCTCGAGCTGCGCCATCTGCTCCTCGAGGGGGCGCGCCTGCCCGTCGAACCCGACGACCTGCTCGGCGGGGACGCCGAGCATCTCGGCGAGGCGAGGCCACATCCACCGCCAACGGAAGATGTCCCCGTTGACGATGTTGAAGGCCTCGTTGCGGCCAGCTGGCTCCGTCGACGCCCACACCATCTGCTCGGCGAGGACCCCCGCGTCGGTCATGTCGGTGAGGCCGTTCCACTGCGCCGCACTGCCGGGGAACACGAAGGGCACGCCGAGGTGCTTCGCGATCGTGGCCTGCACGGCGATCGTCAGGCCCATGTTCATGGCGTTGCCGACGGCATGCCCGATGACAGTGTGCGACCGATGCACCGACCACGTGAACTGCTGGCGGGCTGCTGCTGCGAAGAGCTCGTCCTCTTGCGCGTAGTAGAAGTTCGGGGTGTCGAGCCGCTGGGACTCCTCACGGAACGGGGTGTCGGGCATCTCGCCCGCGGCGTAGGCCTCGAATGGGCCCAGGTAGTGCTTGAGTCCGGTGACCAGGGCGGCGTGCTCCACGGGGGCGTGGTCGAGCGCCGCGAGCAGGTCACGGACCATGGCGCCGTTCACGGCGATGTTCTCCGCCTCCGTCGCCTGTCGCTGCCACGCGGTGAAGAACACGTGCGTGGGGCGCTCGTCCGCGAGCGCAGCGCGCAGGCTCGCCGGGTCGCGGAGGTCAGCGGCGATGCCCCGCACGGTGCCGCTCGTCACGGCGCGGCGGGAGAGAGCGAGCACCTCCCATCCGTCCTGGCTCAGGCGATCGACGAGGGCGGAGCCGGTGATGCCGGAGGCGCCCACAACAAGCGCGGTCCTCGGTGCGTTGGTGGTGCTGTTCGAGTTCGAGGTCATCAGGGGTGCAACGAGGCTGCCGCGATGGCTATTCCATGGCCGCGCGGTTCGGGATGCGCACCGCAGGCCCAGAATGGCGCGGTTCTACACTGGTTCGGTGAATGAACCCGCGTCTGCCCCTGACCCCAGCACGCTGCATCCGATCGACGGTCAGGAGCGGGTCATCCTCCTGAAGCCGCTCGTCACCAGCCCGCTCATCAGCGTCGGAGACTTCACCTACTACGACGACCCCGACGACCCCTCGGCGTTCGAGACGCGCAACGTGCTGCACCACTACGGGCCTGAGCGTCTGGTCATCGGGAAGTTCTGCGCCATCGCCTCCGGCGTGCGGTTCATCATGAACGGCGCCAACCACCGCATGTCTGGGCCATCCACGTATCCGTTCCCCATCATGGGCGGAGCCTGGGGGCAGCACGTCGACCTCGTCAGCGACCTGCCGAGCCGCGGCGACACGGTCGTCGGCAACGACGTCTGGATCGGCGGGGACGTCACCATCATGCCGGGGGTGCGTATCGGCGACGGGGCGATCATCTCCACTGGATCCGTCGTGACGAAGGATGTGCCCGACTACGGCATCGTGGGCGGCAACCCGGCGACGCTGATCCGTCGCCGCTTCGATGACGACGACGTCCGGACGCTCCTCGAGGTCGCCTGGTGGGACTGGCCCCTCGAGGCGGTCACGGAGCATGTCCGTGTCATCGCCGACGGTTCAGTGGCCGAGCTCGCTTCGATCGCCGACAACTTGGCGTAGCCGCGGCGCTGCACGGCCACGCCGCAGCGCGGCTGCGCAGCGCCACCGCGCCGCGTGACGGTCGGCTTTACGGGTAGGCGACGTAGAGGCGGTACATGCCCGCGAACGTGCCCGTCGTGTCCTGCGAGCAGGCGTTCGGCCCGATGTACACGTTCGATCCGGTTCCGACGGAGCCGCCGACGACGGCTCCCCACTTCGCCATGCACGCCGCCTGGGTCTCGAAGGCGTAGTAGGCCGAACCGGCGGCGCTGGCAGGGGTAGCGGCGAAGAGCGCTCCCGCGAGCGCGCCGACCGCGGCGAGTCCACTGAGCCCTGCAAACTTGCGAGTCTTTGAATTCGTCATCGTGCGAGGCTAGGACGCCTCCTTGAGCGAGCCATCCGAAGTCCCTCCGTATCCCGTGGGCGCAGGAGAAGCAGGAGGTCCAGCTCAACGCCCGTTGACGATCGCGACCACGATCCAGGAGACCGCGTGCAGTGCCAGTGCGGTCGCGACGACTCCCGGCGCAAGCCACGCGGGCACGCGGAATCCTCGACCCACGACGGCGGCGAGCCAGACGGACAGCACGATCAGCCCAGCCGCAACAGCTCCCATACCGAGCGCCATGGACAGCGCTTCCTGCCGGTACGGATTCGAAGGAAAAGACGGGTCTCGCTGAAGAAAATCCATCAGCTCCAACGAGGCGAGCCCTCCGATGTAGAAGAACAGGAAGTTGCTGACCACGACGATGGCCGCGACCGCGAACCACGCGCGCAGCGGGCCATCGGCCTCATCGAGAGGCTCTTGGCCCTCGCTGGAGGCGCCGTCGCGCTGAGCGGTCTCGCTCACAGGAAGCCCCTCGGGAAGCGCATGCGACGAACCTAGCTCACGTCGGTCGGCTACGCGCTGACGTCCGCGACCTGGCGCAACACGTTCGAGTCGAGCGCCGCGAGGGCGACGACCTTGTACCCCTCCGACTCGAAGAAGATCGTCGCCCGGTCCTCTTCCACGCTGATGACCGTGCCTGCTCCCCACTCACGGTGCTCGACGGTTTCGTCGATGGCGAGCGGCGCATCCGCCGGCACGCTGTCTGCCTGCGCGTCCGACGTGTCCTCGCGCCGCTCGCAGCCGTCGCAGTTCCCGCACCATTCCGGCCCGTCGACCCCGAAGTAGTCGAGCAGCACGCGCCGGCGGCACTGCGTCTCCTCCGCGTAGGCGCGCATCATCGACAGTCGCGACTCGGCGATTCGCTCCCGCGCGGCGGATGCCTCCTTGACGGCATTCACCACGACATCGACTCGAGTCTTGCGCAGCGGATACACGCCCCCGGCCGTCTCGACCAGTTCGGCATCCACGAGCTGGTTGACGAGCCTCGAGACCGTTCTTGCGGGCTGACCGACGGCCTCGGCAAGGTTCCGGATGCTCGCCCCTGGCGTGCGCGTGATGGCGCGCCACAGGGTGCGCAGTCCGGCCTTGTCCACCGAGCGCTTCGCAAAGAAGCGCCGCAGCGCGAGGTCCTCGACGCGGTAATGCAGCACGGCCGTCGCGGGCTCGCCGTCCCGCCCCGCGCGGCCGACCTCCTGGTAGTAGGCGTCGAGCGACTCCGTCGTCGCCGCGTGCAGCACGAAGCGCACGTCTCCCCGGTCGATGCCCATGCCGAACGCGGACGTCGCGACGACGACATCGAGTTCGCCGTCCCGCCACCGGTCCTGCACCGCTCGGCGCTCTGCGACCTTGAGGCCTGCGTGGTAAGCGGCAACCTCCCGCCCTTCCGCGGCGAGCTCGGCCGCGTACGACTCCGTCTCCCTGCGTGAGGCGACGTAGACGAGACCGGGGGCGGTCCAGCTGCGCGCTTCGTCAACGATCGCGGCCCGCTTGTCGTCCTCGCTCTCATGGCGCTGGACCGCGAGTCGGATCTCGGGTCGGTCGACGCCGTGCACCTGCACGTCCGGATCCTGCATCCGCAGCCGCTCGATGATGTCGGCCCGCACCGGCTTCGACGCCGTCGCGGTCATCGCGAGCACCGGCGGGTCGCCGAGCGCCGATCGCACGTCGCCGAGCCTCAGGTAGTCGGGCCGGAAATCGTGCCCCCACGAGGAGACGCAGTGCGCTTCATCAACGACGAGCAGAGACACGTCCTGCGCTGCGAGGCGGGCGACGTTGTCCTCGTTCGCCAGCTGCTCCGGTGCGAGGAGCACGTACAACGACCCGCCCGCGTCGATTCGATCCCAGGCTCGGACCACCGCAGCAGCGCCCCGTGACGAGTTGATGGCGACGACGTCGGGGGCATCCGGGGCGGCCTCGATCGATGCGCGCTGGTCTGCCTGCAGGGCGATGAGCGGCGAGACGACGAGAACGAGGCCGCCGCGCGCAGCGCCCGCGACCTGGTAGACCGCTGACTTCCCACCACCGGTCGCGAGCACGAGCAGCGTGTCGCGCCCAGCCGCCGCAGAGCGGATCGCGTCGCCTTGACCGGGGAGCAGCGACTCCCAACCGAACCGCTCCCGCGCGATGCGCTCGAGCGTCCGACGGGTTGGTGCGGAGGAACTCATGCACCGACGCTATCGCCGTCGAACTGGGTGAGGACTTCGCTTGACAGGCCCTCCCACGCCGTGTTCGCACCCCCTCTGCGGCCCGCACGAACGCGCCAACGACGAGACGGCCGGCGCCCCCTCTGGGGCACCGGCCGTCTCAGCAGCTGCTGGGAGCTAGTTCACTTCGTTGGGGTGCGCCGCGACGCGTCCCTCTTCGCCGCGCTCGAGTGCCGTGATGGCGTCGTACTCGGCACCCGACAGCTCGAAGTCGAAGACCTGAGCGTTCTCGACCATGCGCTCACGCGACGTGGTCTTCGGGAAGACGATGTTGCCCTTCTGGAGGTGCCAGCGGATGACGACCTGCGCGGGCGTCTTGCCGTGTGCATCCGCTGCCGCCTTCACGGGCTCCAGCTCGAAGAGCGGGTACTTGGCCTGGCCAAGCGGTCCCCATGCTTCGGTCTTGATGTCTTCGGCCTGCAGGTAGGCGTCGAGCTCCGGCTGCTGGAAGATCGGGTGCTGCTCGATCTGGTTGACGACCGGCTTCACGCCGGTGGCCGAGATAATGTCGCGCAGGTGCGACTCGAAGAAGTTGCACACGCCGATCGACGTGGTCAGGCCGGCCTGCTGCAGCTCGACGAGCGCCTCCCAGCTCTCGACGAACTTGTTCTGCTTCGGCGTCGGCCAGTGGATGAGGTAGAGGTCGGCCTTCTCGAGGCCGAGGCGCTCGAGGCTCGCGTCGATCGCGGCGCGGGGCGTGTCGCGGCCCTGCTCGTCGTTCCAGAGCTTCGTGGTCACGTAGAGCTCGTCGCGCGGGATGCCGGACTTCGCGATGGCCCTGCCCACGCCCTCCTCGTTGCCGTAGATCTTGGCGGTGTCGATGTGGCGGTAGCCGACCTCGAGGGCGTCGGACACGATGCGCTCGGTCTCTGCCGGGTCGACCTTGAAGACGCCGAAGCCGAGCTGGGGAATGCTGGTGCCGTCGTTGAGGGAAACGTTGGGGATCTGCAATGCGGTCATCCCACTGTTCTAGCAAGCGGAACTGGTTCCGCGCTGACCGGACACGGCAATAGACTGTAATGCTCATGACTACGACTCCCCTCGAGATCTCCTACCCGCCGGAGCTGCCCGTCAGCCAGATGCGGGACGAGATCCGCGACGCCATCGCCGCCAACCAGGTGGTCATCGTCGCGGGCGAGACCGGGTCGGGCAAGACGACGCAGCTGCCGAAGATCTGCCTCGAGCTCGGCAGGCAGATGATCGGGCACACGCAGCCCCGACGCATCGCAGCGCGCACGATCGCGGAGCGGATCGCGGATGAGCTCGGCGGCGACATCGGCGGGCTCGTCGGCTACCAGGTGCGCTTCACCGACGAGGTGTCGGCCGAGACGCGCGTGAAGCTCATGACCGACGGCATCCTCCTCAACGAGATCCACCGCGACCGCCTGCTGCGCAAGTACGACACGATCATCATCGACGAGGCGCACGAGCGCAGCCTCAACATCGACTTCCTCCTCGGCTACCTGAAGACGCTCCTCCCGAAGCGACCCGACCTGAAGGTCATCATCACGTCGGCGACGATCGACCCCGAGTCGTTCTCGAAGCACTTCAACGACGCCCCGATGATCGAGGTCTCCGGCCGCACGTTCCCCGTCGACGTCCGCTACCGGCCGCTCGTCGCCGACGCTCCGCTCCCCGGTGAGGAGGACGAGGACGCGGCCCCGCAGACGCCGGAGCGGGACATGTTCGAGGGCATCGTGGACGCGCTCGACGAGCTCGATCGCGACCTGCCCGGCGACGTGCTCGTGTTCCTGTCCGGCGAGCAGGAGATCCGGGACGCGCAGGACGCGATCCGCGCCCACGTCGCGCGCGACGCTCGCCCGGAGTCGACCGAGGTCCTCCCGCTCTTCGGCCGCCTCTCCTCCGCGGAGCAGCACCGTGTGTTCGAGTCGAAGCGTCCGCCCGGGGTGCGCCGCCGCGTGGTGCTCGCGACGAACGTCGCAGAGACGAGCCTCACGGTGCCAGGCATCGTCGCCGTCATCGACACGGGGACGGCGCGCATCTCCCGCTACTCCACGCGAGCGAAGGTCCAGCGCCTCCCGATCGAGGCCATCTCGCAGGCGTCCGCGAAGCAGCGTTCGGGCCGCGCCGGCCGCACCTCCGCTGGCGTCGCCATCCGCCTCTACTCGGAGGCCGACTTCGATCGCCGCCCCGAGTTCACCGAACCCGAGATCCTCCGCACGAACCTCGCGAGCGTGCTCCTGCAGATGCTCGAGCTGGGCCTCGGGGCCCTCTCCGAGTTCCCGTTCCTGCAGCCGCCGGACGCGCGCGGCATCAAGGACGGCACCGACCTCCTCAGCGAGCTCGGGGCCGTGGAACCTGGCAAGGCCAGCCACGGGAAAGACAGCCAGCTGCGCCTCACGAAGACGGGCCGCAGCCTCGCCCGCCTCCCCATCGACCCCCGGTTCGGCCGCATGGTCATCGAGTCGAAGCAGCACGACGTGAGCCGCGAGATACTCATCATCGTCGCCGGCATGACGGTGCAGGACATCCGCGAGCGTCCGCTCGAGAAACGGCAGAAGGCCGACGAGCTGCACGCGCGGTTCCGCGACCCGTCCAGCGACTTCCTCACGCTCGTGAACCTGTGGAACTACCTCGAGGAGCAGAGCCACGAGCTCGGCTCGAGCGCGTTCCGTCGCAAGTGCCGCGACGAGTTCATCAACTTCGTCCGCTTCCGCGAGTGGCAGGACGTGTTCCGTCAGCTCCGCCAGCTCGCCGGCCCCATCGGCTTGAAGGTGCAGCGGCCAGCCGCCGGGCAGGTGCAGGAGCCCGGCGCCCTCGCCGACGCCATCCACCGCTCCATGCTCGCCGGGCTCCTCAGCCACATCGGCATCCGCGACGAGCTGAAGCGCGACTACGCGGGAGCACGCGGCACCCGGTTCCAGATCTTCCCCGGTTCCGGGCTCGCGAAGGCAAAGAAGCAGCCGGATGTCGTCATGGCGGCCGAGCTCGTCGAGACGAGCCGCCTCTTCGCGCGCACCGCCGCGAAGATCGACCCAGCCTGGGCGGAGGTGCTCGCGGGCTCCCTCGCGAAGCGCAACCACTCCGACCCGCACTGGGAGAAGAAGCAGGGCTCCGCGGTCGCCATCGAGCGGGTGACCCTCTACGGCGTGCCCATCGTCCGCGGACGCACCGTGCAGTTCTCGAAGATCGACCCGGCCTGGTCGCGCGACCTGTTCATCCGCCACGCCCTCGTCGAGGGCGACTGGAACGGGCGCCACAGCTTCGACTCCAAGAACCGGGCGCTGCGCAAGAGCCTCGCCGATCTGGAGGAGCGCACCCGTTCGCGCGGTGCCTACACCGACGACGAGGACGCCGTCTTCGAGTTCTACGACGAGCGCCTCCCCAGGGATGTCGTCTCGCAGTCCACGTTCGAGAAGTGGTGGCAGGGCGCGCAGCAGCAGACCCCGCAGCTGCTCACCATGACGAGGGCGGATGTGCTCGGCGAGGAGCACGCCGACCCGGACGAGCAGGGTGCCGGGTTCCCCACCGAGTGGAAGCAGGGCGACCAGCGCCTCCGTCTCCGTTACCGCTTCGACCCGGGTGCGCCCGACGACGGCGTGACGGTCAACATCCCGCTGCCCCTGCTGTCGCGCCTCGACGACCGCGGCTTCGACTGGCAGGTGCCCGGCATGCGCCGGGAGCTGGTCATCGCGCTCCTGAAGTCGTTGCCGAAGGCCACCCGACGCAACTTCGTGCCCTCCGCGGACTGGGCCGACAAGCTGCTTGGCGAACTCGGCGAGGCAAGGCCAGACCTCGGCCAGGAGGTTCCCGGCGACTTCGACGACGCGCTGCGGCAGATCATGCAGCGGCAGGCGGGCATCCGCTTCGACGTGAGCGAGTTCGACTGGAGCCGCGTCCCCTCGCACCTTCGGGTGCGCTTCCGAGTGCTCGACGACCGCGGCCGGGAGCTCGGCACGGGAGAGGACCTCAGGGCGCTGCAGGAGAAGCTCAAGAAGGCGTCGGAGGCGTCGGTGCTGCGCGCGACGCAGCAGGTCGCGGCGCCCGCCCGCCCCGGGAACGGCGTGCGCGAGGCCGGTTCGGTGCCAGCGCAGAGCGCGTCGACCGCGGAGCTCCGCTACGACCAGCACGGGCTCACCGAGTGGCCGCTCGACGAGATCCCCGAGCTCATCGACATCAAGCGCAAGCACGGCGTGATCCGCGCCTACCCGTCGCTCGCCGTCGTCAAGGGAAGCATCGACCTGCGCCTCGTGACAACGCCAGAGGACCAGGCGCGCGAGCATCCCATCGGCGTCGCTGCCCTCCTCGTCGCGTCGGTGCCCTCCCCCGCGAGCTACGTGCAGGAGCACCTGACGGCGAAGGAGAAGCTGGCCCTCGCGACGAGCCCGTACCACTCGACGCCGGCGCTCTTCGGCGACATCGTCGCGGCCCTCGCCCAGGATGCGGTTGCCGCGTACAGCCAGGAGCACGGCGGCCCCGTGCGCACGCGGGCCGCGTTCGATGAGCTGCGCGAGACGTTCAACGCGACCCTGCTCGACCGCATGTTCGCGCAGACGAAGCTCGTCTCCGAGATCCTCGACCGCTTCCGCGAGGCCAACAAGGCGCTCAAGGCGGCGAACCACATCTCGGTGCTGCCGTCGCTCTCCGACGCCCGCTCGCAGCTGCAGGCGCTCGTCTACCCGGGCTTCGTGTCGAAGACCGGCGTCACGCGGCTTGCGCACCTCCCCCGCTACCTGCGGGCGCTCACCTACCGCCTCGAGCGGGTGCTCAGCCACTCCAGCATCGAGCGAGCCGGCCTCATGCAGGTGGAGCAGGCGACGGCCCTGTACACGGAGGCGGGCGGCACGTTCCCCGCGAACCGCTCCGCCCCGGCATCCGTCGTCCAGGCGAGGTGGATGCTCGAGGAGTTCCGCGTGAGCCTCTTCGCGCAGCAGCTCGGCACGGCCGAGACGGTCTCGCTGAAGCGCATCCGCCAGGCCCTCGCGGAGAAGTAGCGCCAGGCGGCGCGCCGCCTGGCACCTGGCAGCGCACCCCTGCGCTCTGCCGCATGGCCCCTGCCGCATCGCGCCCCGCCGCATCGCGCCCTGCTGCAATCCACCCCACCAAGCGCAAAAATCAGCCAGGTGCGCGCTCCCCGTGGCGGGAGCGCGCATCTGGCTGATTCCTTGGACGCGAGCCGGGCTACGCTGAGCCGGCCAGCCGTCGCTAGACGGCCGTGTAGCCGCCGTCGACGAGCACGTAGGAGCCCGTCATGAAGCTCGCCTTGTCGGAGAGCAGGTAGGTGGTGAGGTTCGCGACCTCTTCGGCCTTGCCGAGGCGCCCCAGCGGGTGCTTCGCGACGAGGGCATCGAGCTGCTCCTCGCTGAGGTGCTTCTCGAGCAGCGGCGTGGAGATGTACCCGGGTCCGACGGCGTTGATCCGCAGCCCCTGGGGGCCGTACTCGGCCGCCGAGTTCTTCGTGATGCCGACTACCGCGTGCTTGGAGGCCGTGTAGGCGCCGCTGCCGATCGCCGCGACCGTTCCGTGGATGGAGGCCATGTTGACGATGGCTCCCTCTTCGGCGCCGGCCTCGAGGATCGCGGGGATCTGCGCGCGGAGCCCGTACAGCACTCCGTTGAGGTTGATGTTGATGACGCGGTCCCAGTCGTCGACCTCGACGTCAGCGGCGGGGGCCGCCTTGCCGCCGATTCCGGCGTTGTTCACGGCGTAGTTGAGCTTGCCGTAGGTGGCGACGGCGTGCTCGACCGTGCGGACGCTGTCCTCTGCGACGGCGGTGTTCGCCTCGAACGGCGAGGCGGTGCCGCCGGCTGCCTCGATCTCGGCGACCACTCGCTTCGCACCCTCGAGGTTGATGTCGGAGACGACCACCTGGACGCCGTTGGCGGCGAGCTCCTTCGAGATCGCCTCGCCGATTCCCGAACCGCCGCCGGTCACGATCGCGACTTTTCCTGCAAATGCCATGGTGCTGTTCCTCTCAGAGTGCGCGGCCGGTGGTCACCGGTTGCTCCTTCGAGTGTGCTCCCGCGCATCCACAATTGGCTGTGTTTTGGGTCAGCGAACAGGCGTAGCATTCACCTGTTCTGTATCCCTGACTGGCCCCACGGCCTCCCCCGCGTGCACGCCCGGCGGCTACTCGGCGTCGGCCAGCCAGACCGTCGTATCGGTCGTCAAGAGACCTGCGTCCTCGACGTGCGCCACCTCGCTGCGGGCGAGCACTCGGAGCCCCTCCGGCAGCGCAACCGGCTGAGCGCCGAAGTTGGTGATCACCGTGACGTCGCCGTTGCGGTACGCGAGCACCTCGTCGCCGAAGCCGTCGACCCACGCGAAGCGGGCATCCCCCATGCCGAGGTCGTGCTCGCGGCGCAGCGCCAGCAGGGAGCGGTACAGGTTCAGGGTCGAGGAGGGGTCGTGCACCTGCTCGCTGCGCGCGAGCTCCGCCCACAGCTCCGGCTGCGGAAGCCACGACTCTCCCGTCGCGCTGAAGCCGTAGCTGCCGCCATCGGCCTCCCACGGAATCGGCACCCGGCAGCCGTCGCGGCCGTACAGCTCACCCTCGGAGCGGATGAAGATCGGGTCCTGCCGGGCCTCGTCCGCGAGGTCGATGACGTCGGGCAGGCCGAGCTCCTCGCCCTGGTACAGGTAGCTGGAGCCCGGCAGCCCGAGCATGAGCGCCGTCGAGGCTCGTGCGCGCCGCTCGCCGACCACGGGGTCCGGCTGGCCGGGGGTCTTCGGGCCGACGCCGGCTCCGTGCGCGTTCGGCTCGGTCAGGGCGAGGCGGGTCGCGTGGCGTACCGTGTCGTGGTTCGAGAGCACCCAGGTGCTCGGCGCACCGGATGCGGCGAACGCGGCGAGCGAGCGGGACACGACCTCCTTCTGGCCGTCCGCATCCCACGGCGCGCGCAGGTAGGCGAAGTTGAAGGTCTGGTGCAGCTGGCCGGGGCGAACCCACTCGGCCATCTCCTCGACGCTCGGCAGCCACGCCTCGCCGCACAGCACGCGGTCGCCGTCGTACTCGGCAGCGAGGAGATGCCAGGCGCGGAAGATCTCGTGGACCGCCTCCTGGCCGAGGTACGGGGTGCGGGGGTCGCCGACGATGGGCAGGTCGCTCTCGACGGGGATGTAGTCCGGCAACCCGTCTTCCTTCGCGAGGCCATGGGCCACGTCGATGCGGAAGCCGTCGACGCCGCGGTCGAGCCAGAAGCGCAGGATGTTCTCGAAATCCTGGTGCACAACCGGGTTCGACCAGTCGAAGTCGGGCTGCGTGGAGTCGAACAGGTGCAGGTACCACTGGCCGGGCGTGCCGTCTGCTTCGGTGAGACGCGTCCATGCCGGCCCTCCGAAGAGCGACTGCCAGTTGTTCGGCGGCAGCTCGCCGTGCTCGCCTTTGCCCTCGCGGAACAGGTAGCGCGCACGCTCCGGGCTGCCGGGGCCGGCGGCGAGCGCAGCCTTGAACCAGGCGTGCCCCGACGAGGAGTGGTTGGGGACGATGTCGACGATGATGCGGATACCCCGCTCGTGGGCCGCCTCGAGCATCCGGTCGAACTCGTCGAGGGTGCCGAAGACGGGGTCGACGTCGCAGTAGTCGGCGACGTCGTAGCCGGCGTCGTTGAGGGGCGACGGGTAGAACGGGGAGAGCCAGATGGCGTCGATCCCGAGGTCGGCGAGGTCCGGGATGTGCGCCGTGACGCCAGCGAGGTCGCCGATTCCGTCGCCGCTCCCGTCTGCGAAGGAGCGCGGGTAGACCTGGTAGATGACGGCTGAGCGCCACCATTCGGATCCTGGGGTGGTGTCCTTCGCGAACTGGGCCTCTGTGGGTGCATCGTTGAGCGTCACCACGACAGGCTAGTGGATGCGACGTGCCCCCTGTCCGCTGGACAGGGGGCACGTCGTCGTCGAGCGCCGGTGAGCGCGGTCGCTGTCAGATGTACAGCTAGAGGACCTTGCCGAGGAAGTCCTGCGTGCGCGACTCCTTCGGGTTCCCGAAGAGCTCGTCGGGAGTGCCCGTCTCGACGATCTTGCCGTCGGCCATGAACACGACACGGTCGGCGACTTCGCGCGCGAAGCCCATCTCGTGGGTGACGAGGGCCATCGTCATGCCCGACTTGGCGAGGTCGCGGATGACCTGGAGCACTTCGCCGACCATCTCGGGGTCGAGGGCGCTCGTCGCCTCGTCGAAGAGCATGATCTCCGGGTCCATGGCGAGCGCGCGGGCGATCGCCACGCGCTGCTTCTGGCCGCCGGACAGCTGCGAGGGGCGGCGGTCCATGAGGTGGTCGAGGCCCACTCGGCGCAGCAGCTCCTCGCCGCGCTTGTTGGCCGCATCCTTCGTGACGCCCTTGATCTCGCGGGGCGCCAGCGTCACGTTCTCGAGCACCGTCATGTGCGGGAAGAGGTTGAAGTGCTGGAACACCATGCCGATGCGCTGCCGAACCTTGTCGAGGTTCGTCTTCGGGGCGGTGATGTCGTCGTCGTCGACGAAGACGTGCCCCTTGGTGACCTCTTCGAGGCGGTTCAGGCAGCGGAGCAGCGTCGACTTCCCGGAGCCGGACGGGCCGATGATCGCGATGACCTCGCCGTTCGCGATCTCGAGATCGATGCCCTTGAGCACCTCCACGGGTCCGAAGGACTTGTGCATCTCGACGACCCGCACGCGCGGCTGGCCGGAGTTGACCGCGTCGAAGCGACCGGTGAATGGCGTCTGCTCCACGGCTGACGCATCCGACGCTGAGTTGTTCACGTCACTCATTTGTTGAACCTCTTGTCGACGTAGTTGGAGAGGACCGTCAGCAGGTAGATGACGATGAAGTAGAGCACGCCGACGACGAGCCAGATCTCGAACGACCGGAAGGTCGAGGCGATGACGATGCGGCCCTGGTAGGTGAGCTCAGCGAAGCCGAGGACGGACAGCAGCGAGGTGTCCTTCAGCGTGATGATGAACTGGTTGATGAGCGACGGCGTCATGATCTTGAACGCCTGCGGCAGCACGACCCGGCGCATCGACTTGCCGCGGGTCAGGCCGAGCGAGCGCGCGGCTTCCATCTGGCCGGGGTCCACCGACTGGATGCCGGAGCGCACCGTCTCCGTGATGTACGCGCCGGCGTTGAGGCTCAGCGTGATCACACCGGCGGTGAGCGCGTCGAGCGAGATGCCCGTCACGGCTGGCACGCCGAAGTAGAAGAAGAACGCCTGCACCAGCACCGGGGTGCCTCGGAAGATGTTCACGTACGTGGAGGCGATGCCGCGAAGCAGCATGTTCTTCGAGATCTTCAAGAAGCCGAATGCGAGGCCCAGGATCATCGCGAAGACGAGCGACAGGGCGGTGGCGAGCAGCGTGTAGCCGAGGCCGACCATGAGCGACGGGAAGGCGGCGACGACGAGCTCGAAGAAGCCGAGCTGGCCCGATTCCTCTTCGCTGCCGAGGTAGCGGTCGCTGATCGTCGCGAGCACGCCCGTGTCCTCGGCGTTGGCGAGGCCAGCGTCGAAGAGCTCGAGGAGCTCGGGGTTCTGGCCCTTGAGGACCGCGAAGCCGTACTCGCCGCCCTCGATGGGGTCGGTCACGGTCATGAGGCCGTTGCCCTGCTGGATGCCGTACTGCAGCACCGGGAAGTCCTCGAAGAGCGCGACGGAGTTGCCCGTCTGCACCTCCGCGATCATGTCCGCGGTGTCGGAGAACGTGCGGATCGTGAAGCCGTATTCGGAGGACAGCTCCTCGGCGGTGGTTGCGCCGACCGTGCCGGTCTTGACGGCCACGTTCTTGCCGGCGAGGTCCTCGTAGCCGGTGATGCTGGTGTCGCCGTCCTTGACGGCCATCTGCACGCCCGAGGTGAAGTAGGGCTCCGAGAAGTCAAAGACCTGCTTGCGCTCGTCGGTGATGGTCATGCCGGCGATGATGCCGTCCGCCTGGCCGGACTGCACGGCCTGGAGAGCGGCGTCGAAGCCCAGCGGCTTGATGTCGATCTCGAAGCCCTGGTTCGCGGCGATGGCACGGATGAGGTCCATGTCGATGCCGAGGAGTTCGCCGTTCTGCTCGAACTCGAAGGGCGCGTAGGTGTTGTCCGTCGCGATAACGTACGAGCCCTTGTCCTTGGGGGTGTCGACGGCGAAGAGCGGGTTCTTGGGCAGCGTTCCGGGGCCGTCGTCCTCGATGACCTCGTTGCCGAGGGTGACGACGCCGCCGGAGATCTTGGTCGCATCCGGTGCGCCGTCCCCGAGGTACTCGTCGAGGATGCCCTGGTAGGTGCCGTTCTCGACGACGTTCTTGAGTCCGTCGTTGAAGGCCTCGCGGAGTTCCGCGTTCTGGCCCTTGTTGACGGCGAAGCCATAGGAGGAGGCGCGCTCGGGCTCGGTGACCGTCTTGAGGTTGATCTCGCCGGTCTCGATGCCGTACTGGAGGATCGGGAAGTCGTCGAAGACTGCGACCGAGTTGCCGCTCGTGACGTCGTTGAACGCGTCGGACGCGTCCTGGAAGCCCGTGACGGTGAAGCCGATCTCCTTGCCGAGCGTCTCGGCGAAGGTGAAGCCCTCTGTGCCGTTCTTTGCGGCGACGGTCTTGCCCTCGAGGTCTTCGTAGCTGGTGACGTCGTTGTTGCTCTTGGCGACGGCCATCTGGATGCCGGAGTCGAAGTAGGGGTTCGAGAAGTCGAACGTGCCCTTCCGCTCGTCGGTGATCGACATTCCGGCGATCATGCCGTCGACGGCGTTGGTCTGCACTGCCTGCAGCGCGCCGTCGAAGCCGAGCGACTTGATCTCGACGTTGAAGCCCTGATCTTCCGCGATGGCGTTGATCAGGTCCATGTCGATCCCGCGGAGCTCGCCGTCGATCTCGAACTCGAACGGCGCCCACGTGGTGTCGGTGGCGATCGTGTAGGTCTGTCCCTCGACCGCGCTCTTGCCGATCGTGGCCGCTTGCGCGGTTCCCGCGATGGCTCCACCGGTCAACAGCAGCAGCAGTGCGACCGCGATGACGGACAGGACTTGGTTTCGTGAGTCTGCGACTCGTTGCAGGAGTGAGGTGAGCGAAGTTCGCATCGTGCTCCTCGGCCAGGGCAGTTTCTGGAGGAGCGTTGGAACCTGGCGGTACCCGGCGCAGCCCCCGCTTCTGCCGGTCTGTCAGCAGCCGCAGATCGCAGCAACCGAATTGTGAGCGCAACGCTACCTGGCTGGGAGTCTGCTGTATGACACGATCCGCAGATCGTGTTCGCCTTGTGATGTTTTCGCGATGGCGTCTTGGGCTTCAAGGGCGCGGCGGGAGACGCCCTCGTGATTACGCTTGGCTGGGCCGGATCTGCGGCCGGGGTCGGCGGAGGGCGGAACGATGCGGGACGAGAACGACGTCAGCTTGCTGTGCGAGCCGTATCTGGTGCTGCCCGACGCTTCGGGCGTGGAGGTCGCCTGGGTGACGGACGGGGAGGCTCGCGACTCCCGCCTCATCGTCGTGCCGATCGAGCTCGGCGAGCGTCTCGCGGAGCTCTCGGTCGAGGAGCTGAGGGACCCTGCGCTCGCGAGCTCGCTGCCGGGCGCTCAGGTGACGAGATCCGCTGGCGTTCGACTGCCCGCGATGGCGGAGGACCGCGAGAGCTTCCTCCCCGCCGGGCTCGAGGACCTCCGGAACGCACTCGAGACGGAGACGACGGTCATGCGTGAGGTGTGGCGCCAGTCGGCTCGAGCCTCGGGGCTGGTGCCCGGAGTCGGCTGCGCGTATCGGGTCGTGAGCGGTGCCGCCGCTTCCCGGGTCGCACGCCTCTCCGCAGCTCCGCCCGCGGACGCCCCGCTCCTGCGTCTGCTGCTGACGAGCGACCACCAGCTCGGCGCTCCCGTCCCGGCCGCCATGCGGCACGCGAGCGAAGCCGCTGGCCCCTTCGACGCCGTGCTGTACGCGGGCGACTTCGTGAATGTCCCCGACCGCGCCTCGGAGTGGTTCGACGATGCTCGCGGCTCCGCGTTCTTCCCGTCCATGCGAGACATCCTGCCGAGCACGCCGATCTTCTCGGTGGTCGGCAACCACGAGGTCCAGGGCAGGCGAGAGCCTGGGCGGACGCTCTCGGAGTCCTTCGAGGGCGCGCTGCCCGTGCGCGTGTCCGACGACGGTCTGAGCCTCTCGAACTACGAGACCCTGTTCCCCTCGCCGTCCGGCTCCCGCTTCTACGCGGTCACCTTCGGCGGGGTGCGCATCGTCGCCCTGAGCGCGACGCGGGTGTGGCGCTCGGACCGGGCCGACGACGATCCCGCCGCTCGCCTCGTGTCGAGCCGTTACCAGGAGGCCGCGCACGCGCTCGGGGATCCGCTGGCTCAGCGCTACGGGTCGCACATCATCGACGACCTGCAGGCCGGGAGCCCGCAGTACGAGTGGCTGCGCCGCGAGCTCGCGAGCCCCGCCTTCACGGAAGCGAGGCTGCGCGTGGTCGTCATGCACGAGAGCCCGCACAGCATCGGCGTGAACGCGATGCCGCACTTCGCGCATCCCGTTCGCCTCGAGGAGCGCGACGGGCTCGGCGAGCTGACCGGCGTGCGCTACGACTACCCGTCGGCCGAGAGCATCCTGCTGCGCGACATCGCACCGCTCTTCGAAGCGGCGCGCGTCGACCTCGTCATCGGCGGGCACTCGCACCTGTGGTCGAGGTTCGCCTCAGCGGCGGGCGTGCAGTACCTCGAGACGTCGCACGCTGGGAGCACACACGGGGCATTCGATCAGAGCAGCGGCCGCCGTCGAACGCGCCCGTCGTTCCGGTGGAACGCGCACGATGCCGTGGCGCAGGGCGACGCTGGCGGCCTCGACCCGATCGTGCCGACGCGTGCCCCTCGGCTCGGAGCGGCCGGCGAGCCACTCCTCTACGTCGCGGAGCCGGGGCTGAGCGTGTTCAGCGTGCTGACCGTGTCTGCAGGTGCAGGTGCAGGCGCAGGCGCAGGCGCAGGCGAGAAAGCGGATGCGGCTGCCGTCGTCGAGAGCTACGTGTACGACGCCCGGACCCCCGAGGTGCCGGCTCAGGTCTTCGATGCGTTCGGCGTCGGCGAGGCGTGAGCCGCTCGGTCGCGCGCGTTCCTGAGGAGCCTGGGGCCGACCGTCCAGAGGAGCACCACGAGCACGGCCACGGCTCCGCCTGCCCAGATTCCGGCGGTCGGCGAGACGACGAAGTCGAACACGAAGAGCACGATGCCCACGAAGAGCAGTGACGCTGCGATGAGGCAGAGGATGAGGATGACGCTGGCGGCGTGGACGAGCTGCGCTTTCGCTCCTTCGCCGAACAGGATGCGATGCAGCATGACGGGCGCGAGCGCGAGGAGCGTGACGAGGACGGCGAAGATGACGAGGCACAGGTAGAGCACGTGATCGAACGGACCGAGCTCCGTGAAGCGCTGCTGGAACGGCAGCGTCAGCAGGAAACCGGCCATGATCTGCGTGCCGGTCTGCAGCACGCGGAACTCCTGCATGAGCTCGCTCCAGTTGCGGTCCGAGCGTTCGTTGGGGGTCTCGTCTCGTCCGTCATCGGACGTGGTGTCGACGTCGCTGTCGATCATGGCTTCTCCTGCGGTGTTGGGAGGCGTTCGCCCATCGCTCGTCCCGCCGGGTGCCCGGCACGTGACTCGTGGCGTGCCGGGCTCAGCGGTCAGGCGAGGTCGCTGATGCCGTCCTGGCGTCGGCGGTCCTGCGATCCCTCGTCGTCGACGGCGCCGTCGCCGGTCTCGAACTTCTCGTCGCGACGTTCCTGGCGGTGCTCTTCCTGATGCTCGTGCTCTTCGCGCAGCTCTTCGTTCTTGTCGTGTCCCATGGGGTCTCCTCGATCGTCTTCGGCGCATCGTTGCGCAGCCCGCGCGGCGGAGTGCCGCAGGCTGAGCGTAGCGCTCGGCGCTTGGATCGCGGCAGGAATTGGCTCCTACACACCAGGACGAGAATGCCCCTGACTTCGCACCGGGCAGGGCTGCCAAGGTCGAGGGCTGTGTTGTGGTCGTCACAACGCAGCGGAAGCGACCAGAAGTCCGCTCCCGACCTTGCGGGCAGCGGTTTGCCCGCCGGGCGCGGAGCGCTGCTCGGCGGGGGGGGTGTCGCCGGAGACGCCTCGAGGCGGTGCCCACCAGGAGTCCTGGTCGGCACCGCCTCGAGGGTGGCGCGTGGTGGAGACAGCTGGGCTTAGAAGTCCCAGTCCTCGTCTTCCGTGTTGACGGCCTTGCCGATGACGTAGGAGGAGCCCGACCCGGAGAAGAAGTCGTGGTTCTCGTCGGCGTTCGGCGAGAGCGCCGACAGGATCGCCGGGTTCACGTCGGTGACGCTCGAGGGGAACATGGGCTCGTACCCGAGGTTCATGAGCGCCTTGTTGGCGTTGTAGTGCAGGAACTTCTTGACGTCCTCGGCGAGGCCGACTTCGTCGTACAGGTCGTGCGTGTACTGCACTTCGTTCTCGTAGAGCTCGAAGAGCAGCTCGAACGTGTAGTCCTTGAGCTCCTGGCGCTTGGCCTCGTCGACCAGCTCGAGGCCCTTCTGGTACTTATAGCCGATGTAGTAGCCGTGCACTGCCTCGTCGCGGATGATGAGGCGGATGAGGTCGGCCGTGTTGGTGAGCTTGGCGTGGCTCGACCAGTACATGGGCAGGTAGAAGCCCGAGTAGAACAGGAACGACTCCAGCAGCGTCGACGCGATCTTCCGCTTGAGCGGGTCGTTGCCGTGGTAGTAGTTCATGACGATCTGCGCCTTGCGCTGCAGATTCTCGTTCTCCGTCGACCAGCGGAACGCGTCGTCGATCTGCGGCGTGCTCGAGAGGGTCGAGAAGATCGACGAGTAGCTCTTGGCGTGCACCGACTCCATGAACGCGATGTTCGTGTAGACGGCCTCCTCGTGCGGCGTCAGCGAGTCGGGGATGAGGCTGACCGCGCCCACGGTTCCCTGGATCGTGTCGAGCAGGGTGAGCCCCGTGAAGACGCGCATGGTGAGCGTCTGCTCTGCAGGCGTGAGCGTGTTCCACGACTGCACGTCGTTCGACAGCGGCACCTTCTCGGGGAGCCAGAAGTTGTTGACGAGTCGGTTCCAGACCTCGACATCTTTCTCGTCTGGGATGCGGTTCCAGTTGATCGCCTGGACCTTCTCGAGAAGGTGGCTCGTCTCGGCCTGCGGGTTCATGTGCGTGGAGTTCTTTTCTGTCGCGTTCGTGCGGGAATAGTCGGGCAGCTCACCCGGAGGCAGGCCTCACTCGAAAGCAGGGCTGACTCGAAAGCAGGGAGGGGCCTACAGCATGCAGCTGACGCAGCCGTCGACCTCGGTGCCCTCGAGCGCGAGCTGGCGAAGACGAATGTAGTAGATCGTCTTGATGCCCTTCTTCCACGCGTAGATCTGCGCGCGGTTGATGTCGCGGGTCGTCGCCGTGTCCTTGAAGAAGAGCGTCAGCGACAGGCCCTGGTCGACGTGCTGCGTCGCCTCGGCGTAGGTGTCGATGATCTTCTCGTAGCCGATCTCGTAGGCGTCCTCGAAGTACTCGAGGTTGTCGTTCGAGAGGTAGGGCGCCGGGTAGTAGACGCGGCCGAGCTTGCCTTCCTTGCGGATCTCGATCTTCGACGCGATCGGGTGGATCGACGACGTCGAGTGGTTGATGTAGCTGATCGAACCGGTCGGCGGAACCGCCTGCAGGTTGCGGTTGTACATGCCGTGCTTCTGCACGAGCTCGCGCAGCTCGGCCCAGTCGGCCTGCGTCGGGATGTGCATGCCCTCGAAGAGCTCGCGGACGCGCTCCGTCTTGGGAGCCCACTCGACGTCGACGTACTTGTCGAAGAACTCGCCCGTCGCGTAGGTGGAGCGCTCGAAGCCCGCGAAGGACTTGCCACGCTCCGTCGCGATGAGGTTCGAGGCGCGGATCGCGTGGAACACGACCGTGTAGAAGTAGATGTTCGTGAAGTCGAGAGCCTCTTCGGAACCGTAGAAGATGCGCTCGCGACCGAGGAAGCCGTGCAGGTTCATCTGGCCGAGGCCGATGGCGTGCGACTCGTCGTTGCCCTTCGCGATGGAGGGCACCGACGCGATGTGGCTCATGTCGCTGACGGCGGTGAGGCCGCGGATCGCGGTCTCGACGGCCGTCGCGAGGTTGCGCGAGTCCATGGCGGCGGCGATGTTCATCGACCCGAGGTTGCAGGAGATGTCGTTGCCGATGGTCTCGTAGCCGAGGTCGTCGGTGTACGTCGTCGGCGAGTTGACCTGGAGGATCTCCGAGCACAGGTTCGACATGTTGATGCGGCCCTCGATGGGGTTCGCACGGTTCACCGTGTCCTCGTACATGATGTACGGGTATCCGGATTCGAACTGGATCTCGGCAAGGGTCTGGAACAGCTGGCGTGCGCTGATCTTCGTCTTCTGGATGCGTGCGTCGTCGACCATCTCGTAGTACTTCTCCGTGACGGAGATGTCGCCGAACGGCTTGCCGTAGACGCGCTCGACGTCGTACGGGGAGAAGAGGTACATGTCTTCGCCGCGCTTGGCGAGGTCGAACGTGATGTCCGGGACGACGACGCCGAGCGACAGCGTCTTGATGCGGATCTTCTCGTCGGCGTTCTCGCGCTTGGTGTCGAGGAACCGCATGATGTCGGGGTGGTGCACGTTGAGGTACACGGCTCCAGCACCCTGACGCGCGCCGAGCTGGTTCGCGTAGGAGAAGGAGTCTTCCAGCAGCTTCATGATCGGGATGATTCCCGAGGACTGGTTCTGGATCTGTTTGATCGGCGCACCCGACTCGCGGATGTTCGACAGGTTGAAGGCGACGCCGCCTCCGCGCTTCGAGAGCTGCAGGGCGGAATTGATGGAGCGGCCGATCGACTCCATGTTGTCCTCGATACGGAGGAGGAAGCAGGAGACGAGCTCGCCTCGCTGCTTCTTGCCCGTGTTGAGGAACGTCGGGGTCGCGGGCTGGAAGCGCCCGGCGATCATCTCGTCGGCGAGCGACGTGGCGAGGGTCTCGTCGCCCTGCGCCAGGCCGAGCGCGACCATGAGCACGCGGTCTTCGAAGCGCTCGAGGTAGCGTTTGCCGTCGAACGTCTTGAGCGCGTACGAGGTGTAGAACTTGAAGGCGCCGAGGAAGGTCGGGAAGCGGAACTTCTTCGCGTAGAGGCGGTTGCGGAGCCCCTCGATGAAGGAGTGCGCGTACATCGCCAGGGTCTCGGGCTCGTAGTACTCGTTCTCGACGAGGTACTCGAGGCGCTCTTCCAGGTCGTGGAAGAACACCGTGTTCTGGTTGACGTGCTGGATGAAGTACTGGTGAGCGGCTTCGCGATCCTTGTCGAACTGGATCTGGCCGTTCTCGTCGTACAGGTTGAGCATCGCGTTGAGCGAGTGGTAGTCGAGCGTGTTCGCCGCGGTTGGTGCGTTCATCGTGATGACACTTGCGTCGTCGAGAGCGGTTGTTGCTGCCAAAACCTGTCCAATCCAGAGTTGACTGCGGCGACGTCGTCTGGCGTGCCGAAGAGTTCGAAGCGATACAGCGTGGGTACGCCGCACTTCGAGGAGATGATGTCGGCGGCGAGGCCGTAGCCTTTGCCGAAGTTCGTGTTTCCGCCGGCGATGACGCCGCGGAGGAGCTCGCGGTTGCGTGGCTCGTTGAGGAATCTGATGACCTGCTTGGGGACGGCCCCGCGCCCATCTCCCCCGCCGTAGGTGGGGAGGATGAGCACGTAGGGCTCGTCCGCGACAAGCTGGGGTTCGCTCGGGAAGAGCGGGATGCGGCTCGCTGGCCGGTCGAGCTTCTCGACGAAGCGGCGCGTGTTCTCGGAGACGCTCGAGAAGTAGATGAGCCCGGTCATGGGTGCAGTCCCTTCTTCATCCGCGTCATACCTTGATGCGCGTCATGAGTCGCGTTTCGAGATGCGAGCGCTCAGAGCGGTGAACGACGATCAGCGCAGTGAGCGTCGCCCGGTGCGACGGCTAGGCCGTTGCGAGAGCAGCCAGCTGGCTGATCTTGTCGGGGCGGAAGCCCGACCAGTGGTCGTCGCCCGCGATGACGACGGGAGCCTGCATGTAGCCAAGCTCCTTGACGGTCTGCAGTGCCTTCTCGTCTGCGGAGACGTCGAAGATCTCGTACTCGATGCCCTGCTTGTCGAGGGCACGGTAGGTGGCGGTGCACTGCACGCATGACGGCTTGCTGTAGACGGCGATTGCCATGGTTTTCTCCTGGTTCCTAAGTGCTTGGGGAGTGCTATTCGTGCAGTGTGTTGAAAGCGTCTCGCCCGGTCTCTCGCGGCCCTGCCGGAGCAGTCTCACGCGGTGCCAGGTGGATGAACCCCCGTTGTGTCGCAGTTTCCCGCGGCCACTACATCTTGTGCTCGATGAGGCTACCACCACTAGATAGGGTGTTACAACCGTGTAGTTCTCCACAAGTCCTCCACAGAAAATGCCCCAGTTTCCGGCGTTTCTCCACCGTTTTCCGGCGGTTGTGCACAGTCTGTCCCCAACCACCGACATTCCCCGTCCGAGGCGTACGATTGTCGGCGCTGTGACGAACTACGCGACTGTACTCAGAACCCCAGGCCTGACACGACTCCTGCTCTCGCAGCTCGTCGCCAGGTTCCCCGCCGGCATGCTCTCGCTCGCGATCCTCATGCACGTCGAGGACACCTACGACAACTTCACCTCCGCCGGCGTGGTCCTCGCCGCCCTGAGCATCGGCCAGGCGGTCTCGGGCCCGGTCGCCGGGCGCCTCATGACCGTCTGGGGCATGAGGCCCGTGCTGATCTTCACGATGATCGCGTGCTCGCTCTCGCTCACGGCGCTCGCACTCTGGCCACCGGTGCTCTGGCAGGCGGCGATCCTCGCGGTGCTGGCTGGGCTCAGCATCCCTCCCGTCTCCCCCGCCGTCCGGACGATCTACCCCAAGGTCGTCACCGCATCGCAGCTGTCGCGCCTCTTCTCGCTCGACGCCTCCCTCCAGGAGGTCATCTGGGTGATCGGGCCCGTCGCCACGACCGCCGTCGCGTTCGCGATCTCGCCAGCAGCCGGCATCCTCGTCGGTGCCGGCATCACCCTCATCGGCGGCCTCTGGTTCGTGGCAGCCCCCGAGGTGGGCAAGGTGCGCATCCCGAAGTCGCGACGCAGAGCGGGGGCGGTGCTGCGCAACCCGGTCGTCGTCCTCATGTCCGTGACGGGCGCCCTCCTCGTCGGTGCCTGCGCCGCCATCGAGGCCGCCGTCGTGGCGGAGTTCGGCCACGAGCGCGCGGAGACCGGCATCCTGCTCGCCGTCTTCGCCGTGGGCTCCCTCGTCGGCGGCCTCGCCTTCGGGCACCTGCCGCTTGCACCCCTCTCCCTCGCCCGCCGCATGGGGATCGTGTTCCTCGGCATCGGCCTCGCGCTGATCTCGACGAACCCGATCTGGCTCGGCGCCGCATTCTTCGTGAGCGGCCTCGGCATCGCGCCCGTCTTCTCCGGCAGCTTCTCGGCCGTCTCCTCGAGCGTCCGCTTCAGCGAGAGCGCCGAGTCATACGGCTGGATGGCGACGGGGCAGCTCATCGGAGCCGCGGCTGGGTCCGCGCTCGCCGGCATCGCGAACGACCTGGCGGGTTCCCTCGGCGGCTTCCTGGTGAGCGCCGCGTTCGCCCTCGCGGGCGCAGTCGTCGCCCTCCTCTGGCGCGGGCATATCCCGGACCTGCGTGGTGCCGACATCGCGCCGCGACCCGACACCGAGCCCATGAACGTCCTGAACGCCCCTTCCTGATGCCGCTCCCGGTGCTCAGAACGCCGACCGAAAGGCCCAGATGACCTCGCCGCTCACCCCCAGCCTGACCATGAACGACGGCATCCAGATCCCCCAACTCGGTCTCGGCGTCTACAAGGTCCCTGACCTCGAGGCGAGCAGGGTCGTGGTGGATGCCATCGACCTGGGCTACCGACACCTCGACACGGCGGCGTTCTACGACAACGAGGCGGGCGTCGGCCGCGGCATCCGCGAGAGCGGGGCTCCCCGCGAGGAGCTCTTCGTGGCGACGAAGGTCTGGCACGACCGACACGGCTTCGAGGAGACGCTCGCCTCCTTCGACGAGAGCCTCGAGAAGCTCGGCCTCGACTACGTCGACCTCTACCTCATCCACTGGCCTGCCCCGGCGCAGGGCAGGTACGTCGAGACCTGGCGAGCGCTCGAGCGGCTCCATGGCGAGGGGCGTGCCCGATCCATCGGCGTCTCGAACTTCAAAGGACACCACCTCGACCGCCTCGCGGCAGAGACCGAGACCGTGCCGGCCGTCAACCAGATCGAGCTGCATCCTCGCCTGCCGCAGGTCGAGACCCGCGCGTACAACCGAGCGCACGGCATCCTCACGGAGGCATGGTCGCCGCTCGCACGGGGCACGCTGCTCGACGAGCCGGCGCTCCTCGCCCTGGCCGACAAGCATGGCAAGACGGTCGCCCAGGTCGTGCTGCGCTGGCAGCTGGACCTCGGCAACGTCGTCATCCCGAAGTCGGTGCACCGCGACCGACTCGCCTCGAACCTCGAGGTCTTCGACTTCGCGCTCGACGCCGAAGACCTCGCCGTCATCGCCGCCCTCGAGTCCGGCGAACGCACCGGCAAGGACCCAGACCTGTTCTTCTGACCGCGCGCCCGCAGTGGATCTCTGGGGGAACTCGGAGCACGCCGAGCCCCGCCAGGTGCTTGCATGACTCCTATGCGCACCACATTCCGGCGGCTCGGCGCCGCGACCGCCCTCGCCCTCAGTGCGCTCCTGCTCTCCGGATGCGCGAGCGGCATGTCCTCGACCGAGTCGCAGTCCGAATCGGCGCCGCAGGGCGTCGCGCAGGACTCCGCGGGTGCCCCGGAGGCGGCCGCTGACGCCACGCAGGAGAATCGGGACGTGGTCACGACGGGCTACGTGGGGATCCAGACGGGCGACGTGCCCGGGGCCCGCACGCAGGTGGAGGGCCTCGTGGAGGCCCGCGACGGGCGCATCGACGCCCGATCGGAGACGGGCGGCGACTCCATCTCGGCGCAGCTGACCGCGCGGGTGCCGGCGGCAGACTACGACGCGTTCATCACCGAGCTGCGCGAGGTCGGCGAGGTGGTCTCCGTCGAGACCTCCGCCGTCGACGTCACACTGCAGAAGACGGACATGTCCTCACGCGTCTCGACCCTCGAAGCGTCAGTGACCTCGCTGCGAGGGATGCTCTCCTCGGCCACGGAGGTCGACGACCTCCTCGCGATCGAGACGACGCTGACCGAGCGCACGAGCGAGCTGCAGAGCCTGCGCGCGCAGCTCGAGGTGCTCGAGGAGAGCATCGCGTACTCGACCGTCTCCATCTCCATCTCGAGCGATGCCCCATCCCCCGGGGAGGAGCCCGCTGGCTTCCTCGCGGGCCTGCAGGACGGCATGGCGGCACTGCTACGCGGGTTCGCCTCGTTCTGGACCGCGCTGGGCTTCGCGCTCCCCGGTCTCGTGCTCCTCGCCGTGCTCGGCGCCGCGGCCTGGGTCATCGTGCGCCTCGGCATGCGTTCCTCGGCTGCCCGAGCGGCCCGCCGGGCGGAGGCGTCGGCCGCTGCCGCCGCTGCCGCACAGCCGGCTTCCGCGGCACCGGACGCCGGAGGCCGCGTGCCCGCCGAGCCCGCCTCGTAGCGCCGATTCGGCCAGCGCACCGCTGCAATCGCTAGTCTTGTGCAGGTCGTTCGTGCGCACGTGGGCACGGATGGCCCGCCACATCCACGTTGACCGAGGAGCACAGCATGGCTGCCGACGACACGAACACCAAGTTCGACCCCGATTTCGAGCCGCGCGACGAGGACACCACGCGCATCGAGGTCGCGGGTGTCCCCGACGAGGACCTGGCTCCGGGCGACACGATCGGGGACCTCGCAGACGACCCCATCGAGCCGCCCCAGGACACCGACGAAACCTCGGACTCACTTGCCGCCGGCACCGGCCACGTGAGCGGCGAGAGCAGCGCAGCCGCCCAGCTCAAGGCCCACGAGGCGAAGCTCACCCGCATCTTCCAGGCGACCGTCTTCGGCCCGGGCGACGAGCGGATCGGCCGTGTCGGCCAGGTGTACCTCGACGACCAGACGCGCGACCCCAACTGGGTCACGGTGAAGACGGGCCTCTTCGGCACCAAGGAGTTCTTCATCCCGCTCGATGTCGCGGAACTGGACGAGAAGCGCATCCTCGTGCCCTACTCGAAGTCGCTCGTGACGAGCGCTCCCAGCACGGAGGTCGACCAGAACCTCAGCCCTGCCGAGGAGGACGCGCTGTACGTGCACTACGAGGTTCCGGGGCGCATGCCCGAGAACGGCACGGAGACGAGCCTCGTCGAGGATGGAACCGAGCTCCGTCCTGGCAGCGCCCCCGTCATCATGGAGCAGAGCGGTGACGACTTCGGCGACGCCGACGAGGCGACGCGGACCGAGGACGCGCTGCTCGCCGAGACCGTCGCCGATTCCGCCTTCGACACCGAGGCCAGCATCGACGCCCACGAGACGGCGGCGCCCCTGCTCTCAGCCGACGACGACGACACTCGCCTCATCGCGACTGCGGAAGCCGCGGCGAGCGACGACGAGTTCGAGGCGCCGACGGTGACCGAGTGGGAGGAAGTCAGCTTCCAGCGGCCGAGCGACGAGCCGACCGACCCGACCAGCCCCGACCGGAACTAGGAGCCTCCGTGCCTCTCTTCGCCACGATCTACCACTACGCAGACGATTCAGCCGACACCCGCGACGAGCACCGCCCCGCGCACCGGGCCTGGCTCGGCGAGCAGAAGGACGCGGGCCTCCTGAAGGCCTCTGGCCCTTGGGCCGCTCCTCACTCGGGCGCGCTGCTCCTCTGGGAGAGCGACGACGAGGCGTCCCTGCGGGAGCTCCTCCCTGCCGACCCCTTCGCCGCAGTCGGCGTCATCCGCCAGACCGACGTCTACGAGTGGACACAGGTCTTCGGACCGTTCACCCCGTAGCTGGCGAACTCCCCAGCACCTCGACGAAGCCGGTCGCCGCACTCGCGGCCGCCGGCTTCGTCACGAACTAGGCCTGCTCGTGGGTCTGCGCAGGCTCGGCAGAGCTGCCGGGTGCCGCTGCCCTTGGCTTCTCGAAGAACAGCACGACGACCGCTCCCGCGAGGAAGGCGGTGATCGGCAGCAGCAGCGACTGCCCCAGGGCCGCGGAGAACCCCTCGGCGACCGCGGGCGGCAGCGCGCCGCTGCTCTGCTCTGCGGCATCCGCCGGCATGCCAGGCAGCTCGGCCGCGAGGCGCGAGCTGATGAGGGCGGCGATCGCGGCCGACCCGAGCACCGAGCCGACCTGGCGGGTCATGTTGTAGACGCCGGATCCCGCTCCAGCGAGTGCGGGAGGCAGGTTCCGCGTGGCGCTCGTCGCGAGCGGTGCCCAGAGGCCGGACATCCCGAGGCCGAGGAAGGCGGGTGGGATGAGCAGCTGCCAGAGCGGCGTGTCGGCCGTCATGAGCAGCGACATCCACCCGAGCGCGGCAGCCACGATGAGGAATCCCGCGAACGCGATCCAGCGGGGCTCGGTGCGGTCGGTGAGGCGGCCCACGAACGGCGCCATGACCCCGGACACGACGGCCATGGGAACCAGCATGAGCGCCGCCTGCGTCGGCTCGAGTGCGCGCGCCGTCTGGAAGTAGAACGCGATCGGGAGCGGCATGGAGACGATCGCGAGGCCCAGCACCGAGATGCCGAGGTTCGCGACCGTGAAGTTCCTGTCGCGGAAGAGCCCGAGCGGCAGGAGCGGCTCCTTGCGGTTGAAGCGCTGCCAGACGACGAAGCCGACGAGCACGACCACTCCGGAGACGATGAGTCCCCACACGGAGATGGGTCCGACGATCTGCCCCCAGTCGAACGTCTCGCCTTCCTGGATGCCGAACACGAGCAGGAAGAGACCCACCGCGCTGAGCACCACGCCCAGCCAGTCGAAGGAGTGCGCCTTGGTCTCGAGATCGGGCACGAGACGCCAGGCCAGGATGAACGCGACGACACCGACGGGCACGTTGACGAAGAAGATCCACTCCCAGCCGAGGCCGTCGACGAGGAACCCTCCGAGGATAGGGCCGACGAGGGTGGCGACTCCGGCGACCGCACCCCAGAGCCCCATGGCGGCACCTCGCTTGTCCGGCGCGAAGATCCGAGTGATGACCGACATGGTCTGCGGGGTCATGAGAGCGGCGCCGAGGCCCTGCACGGCACGCGCCGCGATGAGCATCCCGATGTCACCCGAGAAGCCGCACCAGAGTGATGCGAGGGTGAAGACGACGAGGCCGATGAGGTAGATGCGCTTCGGGCCGAAGCGGTCGCCGAGGCGACCGGTGATGAGCAGCGGCACGGCGTAGCTGAGCAGGTACGCGCTGGTCACCCAGATGACGGCGGTGATGTCGGTCTGGAGATCCCTGAGGATGGCCGGGTTCGCGATGGAGACGATCGTCGAGTCGACCAGGATCATGAAGAAGCCGATGACGAGGGCCCAGAGGGCGGGCCAGGGGCGGGAGACTGTTTCCACGAGGGTGGATGCTACGCCCCTTGTCGGGCCGTTGCGCGCCACGTGAGGAATAGCCGGCGGGCGGGGCGCGTTGTGCTCCCCGTACGCCCAGAGACAGGAGACGCATGCCAACCATCGACATCACCACCGAGACGTTCAAGGACACGGTTGCCTCCGAGGGCATCGTGCTCATCGACTTCTGGGCCGAATGGTGCGGCCCCTGCCGCCAGTTCGGTCCCATCTACTCCGCCGCTTCGGAGCGCCACGAGGACATCACGTTCGCGAAGGTCGACACGGAGAACAACCAGGAGCTGTCCGCGGGTCTGCAGATCACGTCGATCCCGACGCTGATGGCGTTCCGCGACGGCGTGCTGCTCTACCGCGAGGCCGGCGCCATGCCGCTCGCGGGGGTCGAGAAGCTCATCGAGGCCCTCGAGAACGTCGACATGGATCAGGTTCGCGCTGAGATCGCCGAGAAGTCGGGCGCTGCGCCCGCCAACGAGGCGCAGTAGGCCCAGAGCTTCTCCCCCAGCTCGGGGTCGTAGCTGCGCCAGTGCGAGGTGCCGATAACGGGCATTCCCCGCGTGAGGTGGGCGGGGACGATCGTCTCCCCGCCTGCCAGCTGCGGGTCGGTGACGGCCCTGAGCTGGCAGAGGGCACCCTCGTGCTTGCCTTGCGCCGCGAAGGCGAGGAGGCTGTCCAGGGTGCGCTTGCCGAGCGACGGTTCGTGGACGCCCGGGATCGTCGGGGTGAGACCGCCCGTCGAGTAGCCGGGATGCGCGACGAGGCTGCGCACGTGCCCGCCAGCGGCGCGCGCTCGACGGTCCCCCTCGATCGCGAGCACCTGCGTCGCGAGCTTCGACTGCGCGTAGGCGTTCCAGGACGTGTAGCCGCCGCGCAGCTGCACATCCTCGAGGTGTGCCCTCGTGAGGGCGGGCGCGATGCTGCCGAGCCACACGACCGCGGCGTCTTCTCGGAGCGTGGCCCCCACTGAGAGGTGGCTCAGGAGGGCGAAGTGGCCGAGCGCGTTCGTTGCGAAGACCCGCTCGATGCCGTCGCTCGTCTCTTCCCGCTCGGTCGGCGGATGCACGACTCCGGCGTTGAGGACAAGACCGTCGAACCCGGACCCAGCTGACGACGGGTCGCCGATGAGTGTGGACGCCGCGCCGCGGATCGCCTCGAGCTCCGCGATATCGAAGGCGAGGGTCGTGACGAGCTCGGATCGTCCCATGGCTGCGGCCGCAGCCTCGAGCCTCGCGGCGCTTCGTCCCGTGATGACGACGTTCGCGCCCCGGGCAGCCAGGCTCTTCGCCGTGAAGAAGCCGAGCCCCGTCGACGCGCCCGTGATGAGGTAGCGCCTGCCGGAGAGGTCGTGGGGCCCGAACTCAGCTGCGGCGCTCACGCGTCGTCGCCTTCATCGAAGTGCTCGTACCGCGGCATGGTCCGCTCCTCTTGGCTGTGGCTGAGAGATCCTGCCTCAGCAGTCTAGGAGCGTCAGATCTCCAGAGCTGGGGAGGCCTGCAGGTCGTAGCCGAACGCGTAGAGATGTACGACGACGCCGGGGGCGACCTCCTTGGGCCCCTCCCGGTCGGTGAGGTGCACGAAGCCAAGCCGCTCGTACAGGCGGTGGGCGCCGAGCATCTCCGGGCCACTGTTCATGACGACCCGCGACGCTCCCCGATCCCGCCCGAGGGCGATGACGTGGCCCGCGAGCGTCTGTCCGATGCCGCGCCCGCGCGCCTCGGGGGCTACGGCGAGCATCCTGAAGTCGAGCTCGCCCTGCCTTGCGAGCTGCGAGATCCGCTGCCCTGGTCGTGGCGTCCAGACGGATCCGAGGATCGTTCCGGTCGCGATGTCCTCGGCGACCCAGACCTCGTCTTCGCTGGCTCGGCTCGCGGCGTCCCGCAGGTCCTCGGCGTAGCTCGCCGTGACCACGTAGTCGTTGCTGTACGCGCGCTCGGTGAGGCGCCCGACCAGCTCGACCTCGTCGTGCCGAACCAGGCGGAGGCGAACGCCTTCGGTCTGCGTGAGGTCGTAGCGGTAGGCGAGCTCGGCTCCGAACGTCTCATCGTCAGTGTCGCGCCCCTTGACCCGCGAGAAACCGACTCGTTCCGCCAGCCGCCGCGCCTGCGAGTTCGAGACGCCGACATCGAGCACTGCCGCGCGGGCACCGCTCCGCCGGGCGAGGTCGAGAGCGGCGTGGACAAGCGCGTCTGCGACCCCCGCGCCGCGAGCTTCGGGGGCGACGGCGGTGAAGCGCAGCTCCGCCTCGTCACCGCGGGCGAGACGCGCCGGTTCGGTGCCGGCGCGCAGCAGCGTCGAGGTTCCAAGGATCTCGGGAGCGCCGTGCTCGGGTTCGTCCGTGACGGCGACGAGCACGGTCCCGGCTTCGCTGCGGGCGGCGACGTCGAGTTCGGCTGCCCGGCGGGACTCGCGCCAGCGCTCATTGCCGTGCCCGCCCGAATCGAACGATCGAACCGTGAGTGCCCCGATGGCGGCGAATTCGTCCGCTCGGGCCTCTCGAACGGTGAAGGTGCCAGGGTTCGTGTTCGTGTGGGGATCGACGCTTGGTGCGACGCTCATAGACCATCCAATACTTCTCCGGGCAAGCCGCGCCCGCATGTGCAACTGTCCAGCATACGACGCCGGAGGCACACGCGCGGCGGCAAGGGACCGCTCTGGAGTCAGCGCTCGTCGTCGTCAGGCGCGATGATGCGGTGCGAACCGGTCGCCGGATGCGCGGCCCTGGCCCGCACGGAGGCGAACTGGCTCTCGACGATGTCGGCGACGACGGCGATCGACTGCTCATCGAAGCGGTCGTGCTGCCCCTCGGCGACTTCCTGCGCGTCGACGTGGCGCAACCACGACGTGGTGGCGCTGACCGACGACGGTGTGTAGCCGTTCGTCTCGGCCACAGCACCGCCGAACAGGAACGCGACGGGAACACGGAGACCCGCGAGGGCGTCGCGTGAGGAGGAGCCATCGTCGTCGGCCAGCTGAGCGTCGCCGAGGCCGCCGTTGACGAGAACCAGGGCTCCGACACGTTCCGGGTGGGCGGCGGCGACCGCGACGGCGAGGTCCGCGCCCCTCTCCGTGCCGACGAGCACCGCTCGCTCGACGGAGAAGTGGTCCATCAGCTCGACGACCGCGTGCGCGGTCGTGTCTCTCGCCGCTCTCGAACGCTGCGGCCAGCCCAGATCGTCGATGGACGGCGCCAGGACGTGCGCATCCGGGAGGAGCCCGGCGAGCGTCTCGGCCGTGGCACCATGCGGCTCCCCGAGCAGCAGGAGATTGTCGTGCTTGCGTCCCTCTCTGGAGACGCGGACCAGCACTCCGACGCTGCCGCCGGTGAGGTCGACACTGAGCCCTCTTGGCAAGATCGAATGCGGTTCCGCCTTGGCGGAGCCGAGTGGTCGCAGCGCGCGAACGGGAGCGTCTGCCTCGTCACCCGTCATGCGATCCACTCCTTCGCTGGCTCTCAATGCTACGCACCCTCGCTCCAGCGTAGACGCGGCACCGTGTGCACCGCGGACAGCGCACCTCTCGGATACGCCCTCTGGCCCAGCCGCACCCCCGCGACTAAGGTAAACCTAACTCACGAAGGAGCGACCATGTCGAACATCACCACCACGCACGCCGCGAGCGGTCTCGTCAGGTCGCGCCTCGCGGCCAGAGAGCGCGTGAGCGAGCACGTCGTGCGCGTGACGCTGGAGGGCGATGACCTCGCCCGCTTCCAAGGCCTCGGCTTCGACCAGTGGTTCCGCCTGCTGCTCCCCCAGCAGGACGAGACCGTCTTCGATCGCGTGCCCGACCGCATCGACTTCAAGGGCTACCTCAAATATCTGCTCATCTCGCAGTCGACGCGCCCCGCCCTGCGCAACTACACCGTGCGCGAGTTCCGCCAAGCCCAACGACAGCTCGACATCGACGTGATCGTGCACGGCGACGCCGGCATCGCCGGCCCGTGGGCTCGCGACGCACAGATCGGAGCACCCGTCGCGCTCATCGACCAGGGCTGCGGATTCGTGCCACCAGCATCCACCGACTGGCAGCTGCTGGTCGCCGACGAGACCGGGATGCCCGCGATCGTCGGCATCCTCCGCGACCTGCCGAGGACAGCCCGCGGGCACGCGATCGTGGAGATCCCATCTCAAGGGGACGCGCAGCCCGTGGAACTGCCTTCGGGATTCACGCTCGACTGGGTGACACGCCCGGACGGGGCTCGCCCTGGCCAGACGGCGCTGCAGGCAGCACGAGACACCCGACTCGAGGGCTCGACGCCCTACGCCTTCGCCGTCGGCGAGTCGCAGCTCGCGACCGGCGTCCGCCGACACCTGGTCAGAGACCTCGCCGTACCGAAGACCCAGGTGACCTTCGCCGGCTACTGGAAACTCGGCCGCAGCGAAGCCGCGCAGGCCTGACCGAACGGTGGAAATCGAGTGCGTGACCCCGCGTGACTTTTCCGCGAGAAAACACCTTCGATTGCGGGCGCGGAGCGTGATAGCGTTGGTTTCACGCGCTGAGCGTCGGGAAGCCGTCCAGTAGCACCGCAGTTAGCACGGGTCGAGCGCGCGCCCCATCCGAATCGGAACTGCCCCCAGACAGCACCGAGCCCAAGAACTTATCCACCCCTTATCTTTGCTCTCCCACGGCGCCGTGGAAGAGCAGCCCGAATCGTCAGAGATTCGGCAGCGCATTCCTGCGCGAAATAAACCGTGCCTAATAAGCACAGATCCGTTCGCGGATCACCCGCCCGAAGTACGGGCTGCATAACAATGAAGGAAGAAAAACATGGCAACTGGCATCGTGAAGTGGTTCAACGCAGACAAGGGCTACGGCTTCATCGCTCCGGACGACGGAACGCCCGACGTCTTCGCGCACCACTCCGCAATCGACGTCCAGGGTTTCCGCACGCTTGAAGAGAACCAGCGCGTGGAGTTCGATGTGACCCAGGGACCCAAGGGTCTCCAGGCCGAGAGCATCCGCCCGCTCTAAATACAGGCTCTCAGCGGTCCCCGTCCTCTGACGGGATGACCACGCACAACGAGTGCGACCTTCGGGTCGCACTCGTTTTGTCTGTCCCGGCGAGTGCATCCCGTTGACCACTCACCACGAATGACCTCACGGTTCGCAAACCAGAAGCCGACTTCACCTCGCGCGCAGCCTCCGATCTGTCAACGACGACGATCGCGGCGAACCCCGTGTGCCCCATTGGTGAAGTGGGAGAGCAGAGCACTCGCCTCACCGACGCGGAATGGGCAGTTCCGTCTGCTCGCGCTGGCGGCTGGCGGCGCTTCTGGCTCCCGCCACCGAGGCCAGACACGATCCGCGTGAGGGCGGCATTCGTCGTTCACGGGGAGTCCTCCCCCGTGAGCCGAAGATCTGGTGTGTTCCAGGGTCGACTGGCAGGGAGGAAGGTATCCTTCTTGGGCGAGGCGCGGACCCCCGACCGCGAAATGCCTCGTTCACTACCAGCACCAGACCTCGAACGGAGCAACACTCCCTCCATGACCACTCCCCCCACGTGGCCTCATACCCCAGTCGTCCGCCCCAAGGACCGCAAGCAGCGCATCGAGTCCGCCGCCACTCAGGCATTCGCCCTGCGCGGCTACCACCAGGTGAGCATGAGCGACGTGGCAGCGTCGGTCGGCATCTCGGCCCCCGCCCTCTACCGTCACTTCGCGAACAAGTACGACCTCTTCAAGCACACGGCGTTCGGCATCGTCGACGCGGTCGAGACGGCCACCGACGACGCGGCAGAGAGCGCAGCGGTCATCGGCGCTCCCCCGGCCGAGCAGTCCTCTGCGCTGATCAGCGCGACGCTGGACAGCCTCATCAAGCGCCGCGGCACCGGAGAGATCATCCGCTGGGAGTCCCGCTACCTCGAGCCCGCCGACCGCGCGTCCGTCGACCAGCGCCTCGCCAAGGTCTACGGTCGCTTCTCGACAGTGCTCAAGGAACTGCGCCCGAACCTGCGTACCGAGGACGCCGCCTTGCAGAGTCGTGCGGCCTTCGCCGTGCTCGCGAGCGTCTCGATGCACCGCACCAGCATCTCGTCGGCCGCCGCCGACTACCTCCGTGCGGCTGCCCAGCGCGCCTTCGAGGCAGAGCTGCCCGAGATCGAGTCCTACGTCGCTCCCGCAACGACCGGAATCCCTTCCACGGCGAAGCGCGAGCAGATCGTCGCCCGGTCCATCGAGCTCTTCTTCGCGCGCGGATACAACCTCGTGAGCATCGAGGAGATCGGCGGTGCCGTCGGTATCACCGCCTCCGGCGTGTACCGGCACTTCGAGAGCAAGAGCGGCATCCTCGCCGCTGCGTGCTCACGTGCCGCCGAGTACCTCGGCCAGGTGACCCGCGAGGTCTTCGCCGCCGTCGACAGCCACGAAGCCGCGCTCGATGGCCTGATCGACGCCTACGTGGAAGCCCAGCTCGCGCACCACCGGCTGCTGCAGGTCTACATCGCCGAGTCGACGAACCTCGGCGACGACGAGCGGGAGCGTCTCATCGCGCTCCAGCGCGACCACGTCGAGGAGTGGGCAGGACTCCTGCGCGCCGTGAAGCCGCAGTTCTCCGCCTCGGAAGCGCGCTGCGTCGCGCACGCCGGATTCCACGTCGTGGACTCCCTCGGGCGAGTGCTCGCCTGGCAGGACACGCCGAGCAACCGAGCGCGCGTCGCCCACATGCTCCGCGCGGTCCTCGACGTCTGACGTTCGAGCACACCACGAGCCGTGGCCCGCCCCGTCCAGGGTGCGGGCCACATTCGTCTCTCGACCCGGCACCTCAGACGACGGTGCGCCCCTCACCGGCCCCGGTCGCACCTGCAGCCTCGGGACGGCCTGCCGCTCTGACCTGATCCGCCAGCAGCTGTGCGCCGCTCGTGGTGAGAGCACGGCGCCACGGCAGCACACCCTCGATCTCGATCTGGATGGACATGCTCAGCACCGTTCGGATCACGACGATGAGTCCCAGGATGAGAGCGTCCTCAAGCGAGGGCTTCGACGTGATCGTGCGGACGAGGTCGGCGGCAACGAGCACCTCCAGTCCGAGCAGGATGCCAGCTCCGAGCGAGGTGCGGAGCGTCGCGAGGGCGACCTTGCCGCCCTTCCCTCGCACGAGGGCCAGCACGGCGAGCACCACCGCGATGACGATGCCGATGACGATGGCCGACGCGCCGAGCGCCTCGACGACGACCGCGACGATCTCGAACACCTGGTCCATGGATTGCTGCATGCCTGCTCCTAGGAGGTCGGATCTGATCGGCGAGTGCGCCCCGCGAGAACGCCTGCGCATAGGAACGCCACGACTCCGGCGATCGGAACCACGATAAGCCCGACGCGGAGCGACGTCGCGTCGGCGAGCAGGCCGACGAGGGGCGGTGCGGCGAGGAAGCCGAGGCGCATGAGCCACGACACCAACGTGATGGCCGTGCCCGGCTTGAACCCTGGCAGCTCATCGGCCGCATGCAGGGCCGCGGGCACCAGCGTGGCGATTCCGAGACCAGCGGCCGCGAAGCCCGCGATCGTCCCCCCGACGCTCGGGAACAGCAGCGCGACGCCCATTCCGAGCGCGGTCACGAGGCCGCCCGCCTGCGCGACCCGCCGCTCGCCGAAGCGATCGACGAGCCGGTCCCCGAGCATCCGCCCCACGAACTGCGCGCCGACGAGTGCGATGAAGCCGAAGGCCGCGAGCGCCTGCGGGGCTTCGAGCGAACCGGAGAGGTAGAGCGCCGCCCAGGTGCTGCCCGAATCCTCGACGACCGAGCCCGCCACGGTGAGCAGCACGAGCGCGAGCAGCACCAGGTACTTCGCCGAACCGCCGCGTGCGGAAGTCCCGGCCTTGACGACCCTGATCCCCGCCGTCGTGACCTCGACGTCGTCGTGCTCCGGGCCGGGGATCATCCACCGGTAGGCGAGGACCGCGACGAGCGTGAACAGGGCGCCGCTGACGCCGAGGTGCAGCGGGAGCGGCACCTGGAGCGCCACCGCGGCGGCTCCCATGAGGCCGCCGAGCACGGCCCCGATCGACCAGATCGCATGGAAGCCGTTGATGATGGAGCGCCCGAAGCGACGCTGGACCCGCAGCCCGTGCGAGTTCTGCGCCACGTCAGTGAGTGCATCCGCCGCCCCACCGAACGCGAAGGCGGCCGCCAGCAGCAGTCCGTTGGGGGCGAAGCTCGCGGCGAACAGTGCGACGCTCGTGATGGCCGTGCCGGCCACGGCGAGACGCGATGACCAGAAGCGACGGATGAGCGCTGCGGCCGCCAGCCCCGCGAGAAGGGCCCCGCTCGGGTAGGCGGCGACGACGAGCCCGAACTCGACGTTGCTCAGCGCGAGCTCGGCCTTCAGCCCCGGATAGCGTGGCAGCAGATTCGCGAAGAGCGCCCCGTTGGTGAGGAACATGGCCGCGACTGCGATGCGCGCGCGCCGGTCAACCCGGGAGGTCACTCCCCGACCGCGATGTCATGGTTCTTGCTGAGCATGCAGCAATCCAAGCACAGCGCGAGCAGTACTCGCGGCGCTGGCTCATTCCACCGTCTGCGAGGCGCGGGGCGCCGCGAGGGCCGCGAACCGCTGGCCGGTCCAGGTCACGGCCGCCTCCAGCGGGCCGCGCCGCTGCCACCAGAAGAAGACCGCACCGACAGCCAGGGCCCCCGCCACGTGGATCAGCCAGATCGGGGCGCTCGAGACGAGCCAGAACAGCTCGGGGGCCTCCGCGAGCCACCCTCCGCTGACGAGGGTCGTGTAGGTCACACCCGCGACGACCACATGCAGCGCGTAGATGGTGAGCGGTGTTGCCCCAGCGCCCAGCGCGGGTCCGAGCACGCGGATGGCCGTGTCGCCGAGTCGGAGGCAGACAGCCAGGCACAGGCCGATCGCGATGAGCGAGGTGCCGGCTGTGATAGCGAGATCGAACGTCGTTCCCGAGTGCGGCGCGGGTGAGGCGAGGAACCAGCTGCTCTCCGTCGGCGTGGTGCCGAACGCCGCCGAGTAGAAGAGCTCGGAGGCCTGCGCCCCCGTGCCTGTCGAGGCGCCGATCGAGTTGAGGCCGCCGAAGGGGCCCGCCAGCAGCATGCTGATGCCGACTCCGACCAGCGCGAGGAGCGCGCCGACTGCCGTGAGTCCGAGGCTCAGCTGCAGGATCGTGCCTCGTTCTCGGGCCGCCAGCAGCATCCGCCCGACCACCATGCCGACGATCGCGTAGACCACCCAGGTGAGCACGGGGTAGGTGCCCGTCACGAAGAGTCCGCGGAGCAGCTCGAGCGGATGTGCCAGGTCGAACCAGTTCGGCGTTCCGAGCTCAGAGCCCACGTTGAGCGGCGCCCGCAGCAGCATGGAGAGGAAGGGCCACAGGCCGGCCCACGCGGTCGCGACCATGAGCAGGGAGAGGTTCGAGAGCCGCAGCAGTGGGACGAGGAGCCAGAAGACGAGCCCGTAGTAGACGAGGATCACGGCGATCGGTGTGGGGACGAGACCGAGCGTCATGCCGATCAGCATGAGGGCGAGGCCGCGCCCGAAGACGTTGAGGGCCGCGGCGCCGAACGCTCGGCGCTCGCGCTGTCGCTGCGTCGTCAGCACGACCCCGATGCCTGCGAGCACGGCGAACAGGGCTGCGGCCTTGCCGCCGAGGAACGCGGCCAGCGCCGGCGTCGAACCGTCGGCGTTCGTGACCCAGACGTGGGTCGCCATCATGCCGATGAGCGCGAGGAACCTCGCAAGGTCCAGGCCGGAGATGCGTCCGCCGCGCCGAGAGCCCGCGCCGCCCCCGATCCGCCGGCGACCGAGAGAGGAGGTGGCCGGGTTGCCTGCGGGGTTCGGGGCGCTCACACCCTCACGCTACCGGCAGAGGGCACCGCGCCGCACACCGCAGACGGGCCCGGGCCTCAGGCGCGGAGGATCTTCTCCATCGCCTTGCCCTTGGCCAGCTCGTCGACGAGCTTGTCGAGGTAGCGGATCTCCTGCATGAGGGGCTCCTCGATCTCCTCGACGCGGATGCCGCAGACGACCCCGGTGATGAGCGAGCGCTTCGGCTGCATGAGCGGCGCATCGCGGAAGAACGCCTCGAAGTCGACGCGCGTCTCGATCGTGCCACCGAGCTGCTCTTCGCTGTAGCCGGTGAGCCAGCGGATGATCTCGTCGACCTCGGCCTTGGTGCGTCCTTTGCGCTCCGCCTTCGCCACGTAGTGGGGGTAGACGTCCGCGAACGCGGTTCCGTAGATGCGATGCCCGGCCATGTCAGCTCCTCCGTGTCGTCGCGATCCTACCGGCGTCACATGCCGTCACCCGGTGTCATCTCGGAAGAGCCGCCACCCTCCGCGAGTTGTCTCGAGCATGACAACTCTTGGAATCATCGGAGCAGGGAACATCGGCAGCCAGGTCGCGCGCAAGGCGATCGAGGCGGGCTACGACGTGGTCATCGGCAACTCGCGCGGACCGGAGACGCTCGCCGCGCTGGTGGCGGAGCTCGGACCGAATGCCCGCGCAGCGACCGCGCTCGACGTCGCGGAGGCCGCCGACGTCGCGGTCGTGACGGTGCCGCTGCACGCGTACCAGAGCATCCCCGTCGACGCCCTCGCCGGCAAGATCGTGCTCGACACCAACAACTACTACCCGCAGCGCGACGGCAGCATCACCGAGCTCGACGATGAGTCGACCACAACTGCCGAGCTCCTCCAGGCGCACCTGCCCGGATCCCGCGTCGTCAAGGCCTTCAACCACATCGCCGCGGCCGACATCACGGCCGACGCTCGCCCAGCGGGTTCCGATTCGCGTCGCGCGCTCGTCGCGGCGAGCGACAGCGACGAGGCGCTGGAGTTCGCGCGCGGTCTCTACGACCAGTTCGGGTTCGACGCCGTCGCGCTCACCCCGCTCTCGGAGGGCTGGCGCATCCAGCGAGACACCCCGGGTTACGGAGCTAAGGCGTCCGAGGCGGAGCTGCGGGACCTGGTCGCGGCCGCCAAGCGGTATCGCGAGACCGCCTGAGCGCATCCGACCGGCGCTGGCCGTCCTGACTCGTGCACTCAGCCCGGCTCGCGCATCGCGCGTGGCGGAGCTGCCTCTGCTCCGCCTCGGGCCTGGGCGCCGACCTGGCGTGGTGCCGGGTAGCTGAGCCGCGCGATCTCCGCGCTGCCGTCCAGGTTGCAGGACTCGACGAGCACCGTCACCCCGGCGAGCACCCGAGTCGGCATCAGCGCCGGAATGCGCCCGTCCCCCAACGCGCGCAGGAGGCGGCGCGTCGAACGACGCACCGCATGGGTCTCCAGCAGCGAGCCGCCTTCTCTCAGGGCTGCCGCCACTGCCCGCACCGTCGGCGCGTCGACTCGACGCCCGACGAGTCCCTCACGGGTGGCACGCGCTGCGCGCTTCCATGCGCGCCGCGTCCCCGCGCCAAGGACCAACGTCCGAATGCCTCCCTGGTGACGAACGTCGAGCAGGGACAGCGGCGCAAGGACTCGCCGAAAACCGCAGCGCTGATACATATCTTCCCCCTCGAACGATCAGAGACTAGCGAAGCGCACCCGGGACGCAGCCGCGCTCCATCAGACCGGCGGTATTCGCGTCGAAAATGCACCAATTCGCAATGCTCTGGTCGTATTCGGGCGGCATTCCCGGCAAGCGCGCCGTCGGCAGAGAGGACGATCCAAGAACCCCGACGGCTCGTGCCGGCCGCGCGGGTCACCGCGGAGGTGGGAGCGCAAGGCACGCCAACGCGGCAGCTCAAAGATCGGAACTCATGCCCACCCAGAACCACGTCCGCGGAGACCGGACACCAGCAGACAAAGAAGCCCGCCGGAGACCGGCGGGCTTCTTGTGTCTGGTGGACCTAAGGAGATTCGAACTCCTGACCTCCTCGATGCGAACGAGGCGCGCTACCAACTGCGCCATAGGCCCTGACGAACGGAAACTCTACCACCAGGCGCCCGACACCGCCAATCTCGCGGGAGCCCCACAGGCGACCATGAGCGCAGCGCCGACCAGCCATCACTCCTCGGCATCGCCAAAAGATGAGCTCGCAAGCGCAGAATTCCTGTACGCTTCTTGACTTCGCATATAAGAGCGTTGGAACGGTCCGAGCATGTGTAGCATGTCAGATTATGCACACCGCCGGACCGCTGCCCACATGGCAACCTGACCCTCGCACCCTCGTGCTCAAACCAGATATCTCGCCTCCTGCGTCGCTGCTCCCCGCGGCGACAGCGGCGCCCCGGCAGGAATCCGGCCAGCCACTCGAGTGGGGACCTCACTCCCACCCCGTCAGCCAGCTCCTCTCCGTGCAACGTGGAGTCCTGAAGCTCATCGTCGAACGAAGCGCCTGGGTCGTGCCGCCGCACTTCGCCGTCTGGGTCCCGGCGGGCACACCCCACACGAGCCGCGCATCGGCGCAGTGCGAATTCCAGGCAACATTCTTCTCGGAGCGCGAATCGTACCTCCGACCGCGCGAAGCGTACGGGGTCACCGTCACACCCCTGCTCCACGAGCTCCTCACACGACTCGCGGCCGAGGGCATCTCGCAGGTGCAGCGTCGCAACATCGAACGAGTCCTGTTCGACAACCTCGACCCGGCCAGCCACGATCTCCGGGTCCGCATGCCTCGTGACCGGCGCATCGTCCCCATCGCGGATGCGCTCAGGGCACAACCGGGTGACCGCACGTCGCTCGAGGAGTGGGCCCTCTCCCTCGAGGTCAGCAGCAAGACGCTGGCGCGCATCTTCCAGAACGAGACGGGCGTCTCCTTCCACAGCTGGCGCCAGATGGTCCGAGTGCAGTCCGCGCTCGAGCAGCTCTCGAACGGGTCGAGCGTCGCCCTCGTGGCACGCTCGCTCGGCTACGCGCAGACGAGCACCTTCATCGATGCCTTCCGACGAGTCCTCGATGTCACGCCGGGCCACTACCGCGCGCGGGCCCTCACCGTCTGAGCGCCTTCCGGACGCGCGAAGCAGCGGAACCGCAGCGGCGGCTAGTCGCCGTTCGGGGCAGACGTGAAGTTGGGCCCACCGGTTGGCTTCGGCTCGGGCTTCGGATCCTTGGAGGGCTCAGGAGCGGACGTCTCCGAGGGTGCTGGCGCCTGAGTCAGCTGAGGCGCCTCCGTTGCGGGCGGCTGGGTCGCTGCGGAACTCGTCGGAGCTGGGGCGGCCGTCGTGGGCGCCGGTGGAACGTACGTCCTCCGGTTCCCGAAGTGCTCGGCGCGCGCGTCACCGACAACCTGGGGGATCTCGATGACGGCAGACACGAGCGCCGTGAGGTCCTGCCCGTCCGCATTCTCCCGAACGATCGCGATCAGCTCAGCCAGGCGCTCGTCGGTCTCGTACTCGGACTGGACGTATTCCTCGACCTGCGTCTCGGCGGCCGTCGCGACGCGCTGCGAGTATTCCGATACGAAGTACGGCACGGCCGCCGCCATCGTCGTGGCAGCACCGGCGGCATCATTCACGTTGATCTGCTCACGAGCTTCGGTCAGCATGTCGCCCATCTTCGTCTTCGACTCATCCGTGACGAGGCCGTTCGACATGACATAGGCGGGCTCGATGGCATCGACCTGCGCGCTGACCGCGAGAGTCTCGGCGCTCAGCACCACAACGGCTGGCTGGTCGGGAGCAGCGGTGGAGGCCGCGAGGGATTCCTTGCGGACCGTCGCGAAGGAGCCGATCGCAACGGGGATGACGACGACCACGACGAGGAGGGCGACAGCCGCGACGAACCAGCTCACGCGAGCAGCGGACGGCGCCGCCCGGAACCGTGCGAAGGGGCCGCCGAGCACCAGGCGCGCGTTCGTCGCGCCAGTGCGGTCAAGCGTCTCGTCGCCCGCCGCGAAGATGCCGTTCGGCACATCGATCGATGCGTTGTCGGTCAGCGCGAAAGGATCGCCGTCTACTGGTGAAGCCATGATCCGACCACACTAGTGGATGGGGCGCGAAGCCCGGCGGCAACTAGCCGACGCGGCGGCGGCGCAGTGCTGCGTCGAGGTCGCCCATCCCGGGCTCGATCTCCTCGATGACTCCCATGCTCGCCCAGCGGCTCGGCCGCTTCTCGACGGGCGCGACGACGATCGGGTTCAGGACGACCTCGCTCAGCGCGGGCGACGACTGCGCGAGCCCCGCCCGGGTGGCAGCGGTCTGCGCAAGCGGCATGCCCTCCGTCGCAGCGGATGCGCGCGTCGAGAACGTCGCGATGCCCGGCTGCGCGTGTGCATCCCGGATCTTCTGCTCGGAGCGACGAGCAGCCTCGCGAAGCAGCTCGAGGTGGTTGACCTTCTCGACCTCGACGCCGCCACCGGGACCATCCGGCCCCGGACGACCGGAGGCGTCCCCGGTGTTCTCGACAGCTGTCAGCTCCTCGACTGGCTGGCGCTCGAGGTAGAGCGGCTTCGGCACGGGAACCGGAACCCAGCTCGCGAGCGGCTCAGCGTCATCCGCAGCCGCAATCGGCTGAATCTCGACGGTGGGCGCGTCGCTCACGGAGAAGTCGATCGTCGAGTCGGGGCGACGCTCAGCGCGCGGCACCCGTTGCGTGCCGCCCGCCGCGCGCACCGCGAGGCGCTGCGCGTTCGCGATGCGTGCCAGGCGCTGGAGGCCCGCGACTCCGGCGAGCACGGTCACGACGCCGGCGACGAGCACCCACCAGACGCCGATGCTCGAGCCGAGTGCGATTCCCACGCCGACAGCGATGAGACCGGCGAGCGTGAGCAGGGACGTGACGAGCCGGCCGCGACGCGTTGCGCGGGCGGCCCGCTGGCGGTCCTCGATGGAGCGTGGGACGGCGACCGTCGGAAGAGCACGCCGCGCGGCTTCGTCGCGTTCGCGTTCTGCGCGCTCTGCCTCAGCCTTCGCGCGCTTGATTCGTCGCTCCTGCTCGACGACGCTGCGACCGTCGGCGCGCACACGCGCCTGACCGAGCTCGCTCGTGTTCGCGAGCGAGTGGAGCGCCTGCTGCATCCGGATCGCGTTCTCCTCGGTTGCGAGGTAGTTGCGACGGCGCACCCACGTCGGCACGAAATAGGCGAGCCAGAGCGTCACCGCCAGGGCGAGGACGAGACTGCTGCCGAACTGCATGGCGTCAACATTAAGCGCGGACCGAGCCGCCGACCCCGATTGGTGCGGAGTGTCTGATTCGAGATTGTCGAAGTTCTTGCGACAACCGGCGAAGCAGGCGGATATCAACGCTCGCAGCGTCGCGGCGACTCAGACGAGGGGCTGCGCCGTCCGTTCCCAGTCAGCCTGAGGCACCTGCGCCTCGCGCTCGTCTGCGACACCCTCCCGCCAGCGCCGCAGCACGCCCTGAGGGACCTCCTCGCGGACGACGCCGAAGCAGAAATGGTCGCGCCAGTCGCCGTCGATATGGATGTAGCGGCGACGCAGGCCTTCGTACCTGAAGCCCAGCTTCTCGACGACCCGCAGGGACTTTGCGTTCTCCGGCCGGATGCACACCTCCATGCGGTGCAGGCCAAGGCCCTGCAGGCAGTGGTCGGTGGCCATCGCGGTGGCGATCGTCGCGAGCCCCTTGCCGGCGAACTCACGTGCGACCCAGTAGCCGAGAGTCGCGGATGACAGGGCCCCGTAGCTGATGCCGGAGACGGTCAGCTGTCCGGCGAATCGGCCCTCGTAGGTGATCACGAACGGCAGAGCCGTGTGCGCTGAGGCTTGGGACAGGAGCGAGCGGATACCACCCCGAACATCCCAGCGGCCACCGCCGCCCGGGCTCGTCGCCTCCCACGGCTGCAGCCACTCGCGGTTCGCGAGCAGCACGGACTCCAGCTCCCGCGCATCCCGGACCCTGATGGGACGCAGCGACACGGGGCCGTGCGTCAGCGTGGGGACGGATGCGCTCATAGAAAGCGGAGTCTACTCGCCGATCGAGGCGGCGAACTGCTTCAGCCACGGGCTGAGCGCGGGTCCGAGCTTCGGGTCGTCGACGGCGAGCTCGACGATCGCCTTGATGTAGTCGAGCTTGTTGCCCGTGTCGAAGCGCCGACCACGGTAGACGACACCGACCACGCCACCCAGCTCCTCGCGGTTCGCGGCGAGCACCTGCAGGGCGTCGGTCAGCTGGATCTCTCCCCCAGCGCCCGGCTTGGTCTGCTCGAGCACCCCGAAGACCTCAGGTCGCAGCAGGTAGCGGCCGATGACGGCGTAGTTCGACGGAGCGTCCTCGAGCGCGGGCTTCTCGACGAGCCCGGTGATCTGGATCGTGTCCGGCCCGGCCCCCGGGACGCCGTCTTCGACACTCGACGACGCGTCGTAGGCGGCGACGCCGTACGAGGAGATCATGGCCGGGTCGACTTCCTGGAGCGCGACGACGCTCGCGCCGGTCGCCTCGTGCACCTCGATCATGCGCGAGAGCAGCGAGCCGCCCGCCATGATGTCGTCGCCGAGCAGCACGGCGAAGGGCTCGTGGCCGACGTGCTGGTAGGCACGCAGGACCGCGTGCCCCAGACCGAGCGGATCCCCCTGGCGCAGATAGTGGACATCGGCGAGATTCGTGGCCGCGCGGACGCGATCGAGCTTCTCCGTTTCCCCGCGCGCCTCGAGCAGCGCTTCGATCTCGGCGACACGATCGAAGTGGTTCTCGAGCGTCGTCTTGTTGCGCCCCGTGATCATGAGCACGTCCGACAGGCCCGCCTCGACGGCTTCCTCGACCACGTACTGGATGGCGGGACGGTCGACGACCGGGAGCATCTCCTTGGGAATGGCTTTCGTCGCGGGTAGGAACCTCGTCCCGAGGCCCGCAGCTGGAATAACGGCCTTAGTGATGCGCGAGGACATAGGCCGTATCGTATGGCCACCGAATGCCATCGCGAAACGCAGGTGCACGTGGCGCGTCATTGCGGCACGGGCTCCGGGTTCTCGGCCAAGCCCTCCCCAACCCGCGAGGGGTCGCTTCGCTAGGCTCGTTCCCATGTCGACCGATGCGAAGACCGAGAAACGAGCACTCCGCGCCGACACCAGACAGCGCCGCCGCAGCCACGGGGAACTGCTCCTGGCAGAGCGCGGGGAGCAGATCTCCCTCCGCCTGCAGCAGCTCGTCGCCGAGCACGGCGCGACGCGCATCTCCTGCTACCTGTCGGGCGAATTCGAACCGAGCACGCGGCCCTTCCTCGCCTGGGCCGGCGCAGCTGACATCACCGTCCTGCTGCCCGTCACGCGGGAGGACGGGCTCCTCGACTGGGTCGTCTCCGACGGGCAGTCTGAGCGTCCGCACGAGCTCGGATTCCCCGAGGCGACGGGCGATCTCCTCGGCCCCATCGCCCTGGGCGACGCCGACCTGCTCATCATCCCCGCCGCATCCGTCGACCTGGACGGCTACCGGATGGGCTGGGGTCGCGGCTACTTCGACCGCACGCTCGGCTCCATGGCCGGCCGCCCGCCCGTCTACGCGGTCGTCTACGACGACGAGCTCCTCGAGGTCGTTCCCCGCGAAGCGCACGACGAGCGAGTGGATGGGGTCGTCACCCCATCGGGAATCCGACGTTTCTGAAGCATTTCCCCGCCGGCTCTCTCGCGCGATTATGCTGTTCTGGTCCCGAAAGCGAGAATATGCCTACCTACTCATACCGTTGCACCGAATGTGACAACGCCTTCGATATCCAGCAGGGGTTCGCTGACGCGAGCCTCACCGTCTGCGACAAGTGCGGAGGCAAGCTGCGCAAGGTCTTCGGTGCCGTCGGCGTCTCCTTCAAGGGATCCGGCTTCTACCGGACCGATTCCGCAGCCAGTGCGAAGAAGAGCTCGAGCTCTTCCTCCGCCTCGACTTCCGCGGAGGCGAAGCCCGCCGCGACCAAGAAGGAACCGGCACCCGCCGCCGCCTCGAGCGGCAGCAGCTCCCCCGCCGCGTCCTGAACTGACACGACTCAGCACTCCAGCACCGAACGAAAGGGGACCCCATGAAGGGATTCCGCGAATTCATCATGCGGGGCAATGTCATCGAGCTTGCCGTCGCCGTCATCATCGGCGCAGCGTTCACGAGCATCGTCAACGCCATCGTCGACGGCATCTTCAACCCGGTCATCGCCGCCCTGTTCAACGCGGACGACATCGCGGCCGCCACGGTCACGATCGGCACGGTGCCCATCGGCTTCGGCGCGGTCATCGCCGCGATCATCCAGTTCGTCCTGATCGCAGCGGTCGTGTACTTCGCGATCATCCTGCCGATCAACAAGCTCAACGACATGAGCTACCGCCTCATCCACGGCAAGCCGAAGCCTGCCGTCGAGGCCGCGGTCACCGAGAAGGACGTGCTCGAGGAGATCCGCGACCTTCTCAAGGCACAGCAGGAGGCACCCGCGAAGCTCCAGGGCGAGGGCCCCGAGACCCGCTCCTAGGACGCCGCGCTCAGCGCAGCAGCGCTACCAGCTCGGAGCACTGCGAAGAGACAGGAACGCCGCCGGTCACCCCGGCGGCGTTCCTGTCTTGCATGCAGACGCTGCACGTCGCATCCGGCCGTGATGCCGCCACCGAAGCGCGCGCCACGTCGCCTCCTGCGCTTCCACGGCTTCCAGCGCTTCCAGCGCTCCCAGCGCTGACGGTGGGTCGGCTCAGGACGAGCGGAACGTCTCGCGGCCCCACACCCAGGAGAGACAGGCGATGGCGAGCATCATCGAGGAGATGATGATCGCCCAGGTGAAGCCGAACAGGTCGGCGATGACGCCGGCGACGATGGGGCCGAGGATGCTGCCGGCGTCCTGCGTCATCTGGTAGGTGGAGAGCACCTGTCCACCGCTGCGGCCGTAGCCGATGATGTCCGAGATGACCGCCTGCTCGGCGGGCGCGGCCAGTCCAGAGCCGAGCCCGAGCACGAAGCTGAGGGCGAGCATCGTGACGATGTCGCCGGCGAACGCGGTGGCGAACATCGCGACCGCGGAGACGCCGAGTCCGACGAGGATGAAGGGCCTTCGCCCGATGCGGTCGGTCTTCCGGCCGGCGTACTGGAGCGAGACGACGTTCCCGACGGCACCAACCGCGATGACGACGCCGATGACCCACGGTTCCTGGCTGATGCTCGTCGCGACGAACAGCGGGAGGATCGCGGTGCGGACCCCGAAGTTCGCCCATCCGTTGGCGAAGCCGAACACGAGGGACGCGCGATACGCGGAGTCCTGGAGCGCCTCGCGGAGCGACTTCGGCTCGAGCTTCTTGGCCGCGGGCGCACGGTCGTCGCCGGCGTCGTGCAGGCCGGCCTCCTCGGCGGTCTTCTTCGCCGTGATGCGGTGGGCGCGGCCCATCATGATGCCGACGATGGCCGCCGCGATCACGAGGGTTCCCGAGTAGACGAGGAACGGCACCCCGATGCCGAACTGGGCAAGCGCCCCGCCGACCGCCGGGCCCGCGATGTTCCCGACGAGGAAGATGCCACCCCAGAGGGCGGAGATGCGGCCGCGGATCTGCGGCGGCGAGTAGCGGGCGATCATGCCGGCCGCCGAGATCGTGAACATGACCGATCCGACTCCGCCGAGTCCACGGAACACGAGCAGCTGCCAGTAGTCCTGCGCGAACGCGACGGCAGCGGTGGAGGCGGCGACGATCAGCAGTCCGGCGACGTAGATGCGCCGCTCCCCCAACCGGTTGATGAGAGCTCCCGCCCCGGGCGCGAAGACGAGTCGCATGAACGCGAATGCACTCACGACCACCGATACGAGCGTCGCGCCGACGCCGAAGCTCAACGCGTACTGCGGGAGGACGGGAACGATGAGCGCGAAGCCGATCGCGATGAAGAAGGTCGCGACGAGCAGGACCCAGATCTCGGCGGGGATGGGCGGCCGCGCGTCGTCGGCGTTCGAGACGATGGGGACCTGGCCGGTCGTCGGATGCTCGGGGTCGGAGCCGGGGACCGTCGGGTCGTTCGGCTCTATCGCCCGCTCAGCCATAGTGCGGTGGCTTGTCGGCGCGCAGCCGGTCGTCGTTGGGCCCGCGGGGGCTCTCCACCCGGTCGTCGGCGTAGCGGACGGGTGCGTCGCCCCAGGCTGCGGGCGAATCCTCGCCGGCGAGCACGGCGGGCCCGTTCGAGCCGTCAGGCGATTGGGGGTTCGGATCGCTGCCGGGAGGTGGTTCCGTGGTGACTCGGCGTCGCGGCTTCCGTGGTGCAGGCGTGCCGGGGTTCACGCTCAGCTCGCACCGCCCGGCTCGCCAGGGCGGCCGATAGCGATCTGCTGGTTCCCGTCCGGCAGGGTGACCGACTCGAGGTTGGCCCTGGATGCCGCGCCGCTCGGGGCTGCGGCACCGGAGGTGAGCTGACCGAGCTCGCCCTGCAGGGAACCGGCCGTGACAACCGCGGTCTCCGCAGGCAGCGGCACCTTGAGGGCCTTCGCGATGCGTCGGGCCACTGCTTCCGGGTGCGCGAAGAGCTCGAAGGAGTGCACTCGCAGGTAGTACCAGCCGAGGCGCTTGAGGAGCTCAGGGCGCAGACGCAACGTCTCCCGCAGCGTCGCGTCGGCCGAGCCCGCGATCCTCAGGTCGAGGCCGTCGGTGTCGATCGCGATGGCGCGCCCCTTGTACGCCGCGGCGAGGGGGACGCGGCCACGGTGGAACAGCTCGACCGTCATGCCGAACGACTCGAGACGGTTCGCGAGATCGAGCAGCATGGGCGGCGCCTCCACCTCGCGGTCGTCGCCCTCGGTGCCGTCGTCGTCGGAGGCTGGCGCCTCCTCGCCTGCGCCCTGTTCGAGGCCTGGGCCCGTGCTCGGCGCATCGCCCTTGGTCTCTGCCTCTCCGAGGATCTGCGCGAGTCCGAGCACTCCCCGGGACATGCGCGAAGGGTCGAGCTCGCCGGGGCGGATGCACGAGACGATGACGAGTGAGCGACGCGCCCTCGTCATCGCGACGGCAAGCGCGCGCTCCCCGAGCTCGGTGCCGAGCACTCCGAAGTTCGCGAGGACACGGCCGTGGGGAGTACGGCCGAAGCCGATGGAGAAGATCACGCGGTCGCGCGACTGCGCTGTGGCCAGCTCGATCGTGGTGACCGTGAACGGTTCCCCACGTGCTGCCGTGAAGAAGTCGGCGATGTCGCTCCGGCGCGAGGCGGCCGAGTAGACCGCCTGCTCGACCCGGCGGGCGTGCAGCGCGGAAGCCGTGACGACCATGAGCGATTCGCGGGGCCGGTGCACGGCGTGGTCGACGACGAGCTCCACGACGCGGCTGACCTCGCCGTCGGTGGATTCCACCCCTCCCGTGATCGGGTCAGGCAGGCCCGTGCCGTTCTCGACGAAGGAGAAGCTGAGGCTCGAGTGCCCGAGCAGGGTCCCCGCCCACGGCATGGAGCGGATGCGCCCCTTGTAGAAGCGCCTGTTGATGAGCTCCGCGAGGTCTTCGCCGCCGGCCCGATAGCTGCGCGTGAGCGCGTGCTCCGGCAGGAACTCCGCGAGCCGCGAATACACGGACTCGCCGACGGCGTCCTCGTGGCGCAGTCCCCACGCGTCGGTGCTGTCCGCCGCCGGGCGGGTCACGGCGACCGTGAACGGCGTCGGGTACTGGGTGACGGGGTCGCCGAATGCGACGACCTGGTCGCCTCTGCGGATCGCGCCGATGCTCTCGGCGATCGACATGGTTCCAGCATCCACGAGCACAACCGTGTCGAAGTGGATGCGCTCGCTCACGAGCGGCACGTCGTACGGGGTGGTCAGCCACAGCTGCGCGATGCTCTTGGAGACGTCGCCGGCCTCGACGGCCAGCTTCGTGGAGGGGACGCCGGGACGGCGCAGGAGCTGGCGGAGCGCATCCGCCTGCTCGCTGTAGTCGACGATGGCGACCTTCCACGCTTCGGCGAGCTGCCAGGCGAGCTGGGCGGCCGAGTGGTCAGTGTGGGCCTGGTCGACGACTCGGAAGTCGCTCTCGAGGCGAGTCACGACTCGCGTGTTGGCGTTCAGGAGCGCCTTGTCGCGGTCGAGGAGGTCTTCGAGCACCGACTGCCACCAGGCGAGCTCGAGCTCGTCGCCGAGCGCCTCAGCCTCGACGTGGCGTTCGGAGAGGTCCTCGAGCAGCGGCGTGAGGCCGAGGTTCTCGAGGCGCTCGATGATGGTGAGGCGCTCGACGAGATTGTGCAGCACCTCGCTGTCGGCCGCGAGCTCCGTGATGCGGGCCGGGAGCTCGGCCAGCGGCAGCTCGCTGAGCGAGACGGCTCCGGCGTCGACGAGCGGCTCGTCGAGGAGGCGCAGCTTCTCCGCGACCTCGCGGTGGAACTTGCGCACGTCGGAGATGCCCGTCGGGACGGTCGGCGTGGAGCCGTCCGTGACGTAGCGGTGCCAGAGGATGCGCTGGCGCTGGGCGAGCTTGAGCGACTCGTGGAGGTCGTCCACGACGACGCCGGGCCGCACGTAGTCCTTCGCGAGCTGGCGCAGCTGGCGGCGGCGGGCCGATGTCAGGTCGCTGCCGTCGCGCTTCGGGTTCGTGGCGTGGATGACGTCCGTCAGCGAGTGGTCGAAGACCGCGGGGCGGAACCGGTCGAGGGTCTCGCGCAGGTCGAGCAGGAGGCGCAGGTAGATGCCGAGCTCGCCGTAGGTCTCTGCCGGGCGCATCCTGGTGCGTCCGACGAGTTCCTGGGCACGGTCGATGACCTCGACGAGGGTGCCGGCGTCGAGCTCGATGGCGGCTTCCTGCGCGCGGTTCGCCTCGTCGGTCGACTCGAAGGACACGCCGTACCAGGGCGAGTCGTCCGGGCCGTACTTGAACTGGCCGAGCTCGCCGGCGGCGCGCAGCTGGCGGGCGATGGCGTCGCGGCCAGTCGCGATCGCCTCGATGGCGTCGCGGTCGAGTCGAGCGGTCGTCGTCGGGGGCTGCTCGCGCAGCTCGAGGCGGGAGAGCTCCTCGAGCGCGTCGAGGGCCGAGACGCCGAGGGCGGGGTCGGGGTGCACCAGCGCGTCGCGGTAGTCGGCGAGCACGTGGCGGAGGCGGACGAGGGCGTCGTCGAGCTCGTGCATCGCGGGCTTGCGGGCCTTCTCGTTGCGCGAGATCGAGGCGATCGCGTCGCGGCGCAGGGTGCGCGGCGTGACGGCGAGCCCCTCGAGCCCGACGCTCTTGAGGCGCGCCCGGATGGCGCGGATGCTCGCGGAACGGGGCGTGACGACGAGTACGCGCTTGCCGTCGGCGACGAGCAGACCGAGCGCGTTGATGACGGTCTGCGTGAGGCCTGTGCCCGGCATGGTGTTGATGACGGCCGAGTTGCCGGCAGCGATGGCGTCGACGACGCGCTCCTGCTCGGTGTCAGCGTCGAGGAGGAACCGGTCCCCCACGGGGTCGCGGCGGTCCGGGCTCGGTCGCTGCTCAGCCGGCTGCACGGCGGCCACCTTCTGGCGCGCCTCCTCGTCTCCGGCGAGCGCCCGCAGGACGGGGTGCGTGAGCTCGTTCGTGTCGCGGAGCATGGCGCTTGCGACCTCCCCGAAGCTCGAGATGACGGCGCGCGCCGAGACCGTGAACTGCGGGATGGATGCGCCGAGTGCGCGCATGCGGTCGAAGACGTGCTGCGGGAGGAAGGCGTCGTTCGACTTCGCCAGCTCGAGCAGCTCGGCAACCGGGAGTCGCACTCCGAAGTGCTGCGCAAGGTGCCTCGCAAGGGACGCGTTCACTCGGCTGGGGCCCTTGAGGGTGAACTCGTAGTCGCGGCCCGCGCGGCGCAGGTCGACCGTGCGGGTCAGGATGGGGGCGCGGAAGTGGGTGCCGTCCTGCGTCCACTCGGCGAAGCCCGTGGCCAGCTGGATCGTGCTCATGCCGCGGCCAGCAAGCAGCTCGGTGCCCTTCTGCGCGATGAGGTCGGCCGCGTCGCGCGCCCCGCGGAACGAGGAGTGCTCGCGGACGAGGGCAGACAGCAGCACTGTCTTGCCCGCCGCGAAGGGGGCGATGCCGCCCGGGTGCGCGCTCGTCAGCTCGACGAACGTGCCGGGTTCATCGGCGAAGTCGAGAAGAGGGGATGGTCCGCCGAGTTGCGCGAGCTCGTGCAGCCACGAATCCTGCGCCGCGTCGACTGCGGCCTCGAGCGCCCTCGCCTGTTCGGCGCGTTCGAGGTCGAGCGCAGTGAGCGCCTCCTCGTCGGCGGAGGGAACCGGGTGGGTCCTGCGCTCGTGCGCAACCGCATCCGCGACCCAGGAACGGCCTCGCGTGAGGCTCGGGCCGTCGCCACCTCGTGCCCTGACGCCGTCCTCGTGGTCGCGTCCGAGATCGAGATCGTCGTCCGCCTCGCGGGCCTCGCTGTCGCGCGCCTCACGCTCACGTTCGAGGCGCTCGCGCACTGGACTGAGGTCGGGTATCGGCTCCGTCTCATTGTTTGTGGGCGCACCCTTGCCGGAGCCGTGACCGTCGCTCTTCGCGTCGCCCGGCTCTGAACCTCGTTTACGAAACAGACCCCACACGCGTGACACTGTAGGTGTCTGGGCCCGTCGGCGGGTGGAGGCGCGCGTGCGTCGCCCGCACCTCGACCAACTTTTCGTCCCCGAATCAGGCGCCGCTGCACACGGGAGGCCGCCAGCACCGGTAGCATTGTCGCGCCAGCCTCTGTAGCTCAATGGAAGAGCAGTTGCGTCCTAAGCAAACGGTTGGGGGTTCGAGTCCCTCCAGGGGCACTCTCCAAGACACAGTAAAAACGGCCGACTTCCGCGAGAATCCGCGAGAGTCGGCCGTTCTGTTCTTCTATGGATATCACTCGATATCTCGGCCTTTCGGCTCCGACTGTGGGCAAAATGTGGGCACTGAGGTCAGCTCGCGAGCTCGTTCCGCACTCGGTCGGACGCGCTCTCCATGCGCTCGATGCGCCTGCGCTCCCTCGTCCCCGCTCTGGCGTCGGCGGCTCGCTTGTGCCATGCGGCGAGCTGCGGGAACTCTGCGATCGCTTCTGGGTTCGCGAGGATTGCCGTGAGCATCGTGTAGTAGGCGGTGGGCGACGACGCGAAGCCGTGCTGCCGGATGCCTTCCTGCTTCGCCGCCGTGTGCCTGAGGTGCGCGGCCTCGAACTCGAGGAGGCTGCGCTCAATGTGAGTGAGCATGCCGGCAGGCTACGACCGACCACCGACAATGCGCGGAGAGGTCACTGTCGGTGGCCTGTGCGAGCATCCACGGCATGAACGAACCAGCCGTGCAGGTCCCTGCCGAAGTCGCCCTCGAGTCGCTGGCGTTGCGGTGCGAGACGGTCCGCGAGCGGGTCGACTCGCAGTGGACGAAGCGCATCGTCTGCTGGCGCCCGGTGGCGACGAGGCCCGTCGACGGCATGTCCTGGCTCCTGTGGGGCGAGACACCGCCGCTGCGGGACATCGACGGCGAGCTCGTGCCGGCTCCCGTCACAGTCAACGGCGACACGTACGAGCCGCTCCTGCTCGAGCCGCTCGAGGTGTTCGACGCGTGGCTCGAGATGTTGCAATGGGTGACAGAAAGTGGCGTGCGCGCGGAGGTCCGCCACGCACTCGAGGTCGGGACCATGAGCGAGAAGGAGTGGGCGATCTCGCACGGCAACGCGCAGATCCGCGGCACCGTCACGCTCGAAGGCGACGCGCTCGCGGCCAGCCAGCTCGCCTCTGAGTTGTCCGTGGCGTTGCTCTTCATGGCTCAACGGGCGACGAGGAAGAAGGGGTGGTGAGGGCTAGGCTCCTCGCATGATCAAGCTCATCGCCGTCATCCGCCCCACCACCACCGAGACGCTGCACGCCGAGGGCGAGTCCTACGAGGAAGCCAAAGCCAAGGTTGCCGAGATGGTGCCCGAGGGCTGGGAGCTAACGTCGGTGAAGTCTGACAGGTCTTAGTCGCTCCGCCAGAAAGTGCAACATCGTGTTGTATGTTTAGCGAACATAATGTTACACTTATCTTGTCACCGAGACACGGTGACAGGAGGGAGGCCCGGTGGAAATCATCGGCCTACTGACAGCGGCAGTGAACCTGCTGACCGCCGTCATCCTCTGGCAGACAGCCAAGCGCAATAGGCGCAAGGACTGACCAGAGAGGCCCCCGGTGAACCAAGCACCGGGGGCCACCCCTCCCACGCTACAAGGAGCAGCCATGGAAGTCATCACACTCATCATCGGGATCGCCGCCCTCATCGTCGCCGTCATCGCCCTCGCGACCGCAGTACGGAACCGCCGATGAAACGCCGACCCGAAGACGAAGAACACAGCCGCAAACTGACCGCGGCAGCGAAAAGCCTCGCCCAAGCGCATGCCGACCGCGAAGCCGCCGTACTCGCGGCCCACGCCGCAGGCATGCCCCGCGCCCACATCGCAGAAGACGTCGACCTCTCCCCCATGCACGTCAGCCGCATCATCAAGGCAGCGCAGACACCCAAGTCCTAGAACGACGAAACACGCCCCTCCCGCGCAGCGTCACCCTGGGTGTCCAGGGTCGCTACAGCGAGAGGGGCGGAGTCGTTGGTGCTGTGCGTCAGCGGCCGGCCGTGAAGTCGGCGTTACCGATGGACGTGCCGACGGACAGGATTGTCGCGACGGCAGTGACGGAGCCGACGGCGAGCCAGCTGATGCCTTCCACGCCAACGGCGGGAATGAGCTCGGCGCCGGTCGACACGGTGAGCGTGGCGACGAACGCCTGAGCAGCGGTCTTGATGGCTCGTTCGCCGGTGCCGCGCCAGAACGGGACCGACCAGAGTGCGGACGGCTTCTGCTCGGCGGCGAGCTTCGTGGTGCGCTCGACGTGCTCGCCGTGCGTCTCGGGTTCAGAGATGAGGGACATGAGGTTACTCCTTCAGGTGTCGCACCCATGAGGGCGGGATGGTGTCGCCGACGAGGTCTATCTCCGACGTCGTCAGCTCGAGCTCGGGCGAGGCGGGGAGCATCGCGGCGAGAGTGGTGAAGATGCGCTGGAAGATCTGCGACTTGCGCTTGTCGCGGTCCTCGAGGCGTGTGATCTTCCGGTCCTGGTGGCCGGAGTGGGTCTCAAGCTCTTCCACGCGGGCGGTGAGCTTCGAGATCTTCTCCTCGTCGAGGGTCATCTGCGCGGCGAGGCGGTCGTCAATGCGCTTGTCGAGCGCTGCCTTCGCGTCAGCGGTCGTCTTGCCGCGCGTCCCGAGGAACGTGACGAGCACGCCGAGGAACCCGAGCAGGCCGACGGCGATGGTGATGAACCCTTGCCCGTCGATGGTGACGCCGCTGGCCTCTGCGATCATGCGTCCCCCTCGTCGTGGCGGTCCTTGATCTCCTCGCCGAGGATCGACAGGCGGATCAGGGGTGGGATCATGCCGAGGCAGAGGATGAAGACGATGAAGAGGGCTTCAGGTTCCGGGTTCGTGCGGAACACGACGATGGTCGCCGCATACCCGCCGAGGAGCATCAGAATCACGAGCTTGCAGGCAATCTCCACCCGCCAGAGCGCTGGGAAGAGCACCCCGAAGAAGCAGACGAGCCCGGCCGCTGCGAGCAGGGCGCCGAGGAAGTCCACGGCCTCGTTCGTGAACAGCTTGTGCAGGATCGGGCTCCCGAACACGAGCGCCCAGATGCCGGCCAGGATCGCGATGAAGTCGTAGAGCGGCAACCACACCCGCTTGATGGATGCGTACTTCAGCTCCTCGGGCGGGATCGCGTCCGGGTGCCAGATGCTCGCCCGCGCGAGACGACGCCACATGACGGTCAGCTCGCGATGCCGAGCTTCTTGGCGACGGCCTGCAGCTCCTTGCCGGTCGCGGAGTCGTCCTTGTTGCCGGCGTTGATGTTCACCCACATCGGCCAGAACAGCGCGAACGGCACGACCTTCTTGGGCTCGTACAGTGTCTCGATGGCCTTGATGGCGTCCTCGGCCTTCGCGCCGGGCTGGTCCTCAAGCTTGCGGACGAAGCTGTCGGTGACGAGGTAGTGGTGGCCGAGCTCGGGAACGAATGCGATGCGCATGGAATCCTCCAGGATGAATGGTTCGGGTTCGGCGGGCGCCGGGGTGGCGCCGCCCTTCTGGTAGCCGATCGCCAGGGTGACGAGCCGGTCGAGGTTGATGCCACCGGGGCAGGCGGTCGAGTAGCTCGCGCCGTAGCGCGAGTACAGCTCGCCGTGCCCGATGACGGTGTCGCGGTTCAGGGGGAAGCCGTACCGGGTGGCGCAGTCCGCGATGAGGCGGGCGAGCGACTGGTAGGAGGCTTCGGAGATGGGCCAGCCGGACGCGTCGCCCGTTGCCGAGTTGCAGGTCTCGACGGTGATCGAGCGCCCATCCCACGTCGCGGAGCCGGAGGTCCACGCGCGCTTCTCTTCGGGGACGACGCCGACGACCTGCTCGTCCTTGATGACGTAGTTCGAGGACACCTGCCGGGAGCCGGTGCTCATCATGGAGAGCACGGCGGACAGCGACGCGGTCGCTGCGTGGTGGACGATGAAACGGTCGACGCGGGCTGGCCTGTTCGAGAACTGGCCGCCGTTGCCGGACGTGTCGGTGGCGACGTTGGAGAACGTCATGCGGTGCCTCCTTGGGGCATGGGAAAGGCCCCGCACGGTGAGTGCAGGGCCGAGGGTGTGGGGTGGCGCGGCTATGAAGCCTGGGCGGCTTCCAGCTCAGCGAGGCGTTGGCGGAGCGCGTCCGCTTCGTCGGCCGGCTCGCGCTCGAGGCGGCGTCGTTCCTGCTCGCGCAGGCGAGCGGTGACGCCCTCCTGCAGCTCCTCGTCGGTGTGTGTGGTCAGGTCGGGGCCCATGTCGCTCCTAGATCGCGATCGTCTGCTGAGGTGAGTACCAGGTGCCGTAGATGTCCCACGTGCGAGCCGTCGTCGTGAACGGTCCCAGCGAGAAGCCACGGAGCGAGCCGAACGCCTGATACCAATTGAACGTTGCCTGTTGCGCGGTCGCGCCCATCCACGCGGTGAGGATCGTCGCCGATCCGGTCTGGTTGACGGCGGCGATTGGCCAGAACCCCTCGGGCAGGAAGAGCACTCCCGTCGTGCTCGACGACGGGGCCACTTGGACGACCTTCGCGGCGATCGACACGATGTCGTTGTCACGGCGAACGAACACTGACGAAGACGCGAGCACCGTGCGGGCCGGGTCCTGCAGCGAGGTGATGTTGATCCACCCGGTCGAGATACGCAGCGGCGCCCACCCGGTGTTGCCTGTGCCCGTCTCCTTGAGCCACAGCTGGACGCGAGCGCCCGGGGTGGTGTTCTTGTACACCGTGAGCGGCTGAGCCGTCACAGCGCCATTCGGCGGCACCGTGCCGACGAGGTCGACGTTCGGTGTGCCGCCCGCGCCCTGCGGCCCTGGATCACCGGGCGGACCCGGAACCGTCGACGCGGCGCCAGGCATGCCCCGCAGTGATGCGAGGAAGCCTGCGACCGTGCCCGTGTTGCCGGCGCCGAGCCACACCTCGTAGGCGGAAAGCCCGCGGTCGCCCTTGAGCTCGGCGAGCGCGAGGAGCTGCCCCCAGGGGCCGGAGCCCCCGAATCGGTACGCGAGGGCACCGTCGACGATCGCAAACACGGGAACCGCTCCGGGAGGTCCGGCGAGGTCGGCGAACGCGATCGCCTGGAACCAGTCCATGGCCTCGGACCCGCGCACCTGGCGCACCTCGAGGTGCGTGGCCGTGCGTTGGAACTCGAGCGACCATCCTGCCTGCGGGGCGGGGATGACGGTCCCCTCAGGGAGAGTTGCCAAGAACAGCGGCTGCGGCTGAACCTCGGCCTTGTACTCGGTCACGGGGTGCCTTCCTTCGTGACGTCATCCCGGATGCGGAACTTGCCTTCGATCCAGGTCGTGGGCTCCGTGTCGTCGGTCCGTGTCGCCTCGGCGTCGTAGGAGCCGGTGACGCTTTCGGCCGCCCCGAGGAGCTCGCGTGTCTGAGCGCCCGTGAGGGTGATCTCGAGGACCCCGTCGGCGAGCCGCTCAGTGCCGATCTGAGCGGCGATGACCTTCGTCCCGGCCTTCCACCAGCACCGCCAATCGGTCCACTCCGAGAGGTCGACCGCGGTCCCCTCCACGGTGGTGACGGGGATGGTGATCGGGTCCACGCGGTCACCCGCGAGGAGCACGACCGTTTCGGATACGACAGCGCGAGCCATGAGGTCTCCTTCTAGGTATGGTTCGACTCATGATCGAACTTCTGGCGAGCACCTCAGGACCACCCCCGACGGGCGTTGAGATCGCGAACCTTTGGATCGGTGGAGCCGGAGTGATCGTGATCGTCGTCGGTGCACTCATCGCCGCGTTCTCGGCTGGTCGTAGATCGCGCAGCGAATGGCTGAGAAAAGAGCAGCTGCGGGCCTACGAAGACTTCTTCGGCGAAGCGCACCGGATCATTGAACTCGCCATAAGCGAGCTTGGGACGGATCACGCGAAAGGCGAGCGTCGCTCATTCGCGGAACACGATCGAGACACCAGGATCGCCGCAAAGGCCGGATTTGAGCTGCAACAGGCCGCGCTGCTCCTGTCCTTGCTCGGAGATAAAAGGACCGCTCGATCCGCTCAAGACTTCGCTAACCTCTTCCCGTATGGGTTCGCGAGGCTCGTGCAGCTTCCCGGGCTCGATCCCTACCACGCGAAGAACGCTCAGCTCTTCACATACGCTCGCTGGCAAGAACGGATCTACGCCTCAGAAATGCAGGCGCGACGAAATCTGGGCCTCTCTAACTGGTTGGCTGCTCGCCGAAGCGCCCCTGCTCTGGCGGACCAGAAACGAGAGCTGGAGCTACTGCGAGCGGGCCGCCCCCAACCAATCCTCGGGTCCCAACTAGTCCCCTGGGGAGCAGTGACGTGGGGAGGGCACGCACCTTCAAGCGAGTCCTCGTTCCTGAATGCCGGCCGACCTTGGCAACAAGAGCTGGCAGGAAGCGACTACACAGACGTTCCGGTCGTCGCTATCGCCTGCAAGATCTTCGGTGAGCCATGGATGGTGGGCATCGGCAGCGAGCTCGATGGTGACACGATCGAGATCATCCGATCAGAGGTGGCCCATCTGATCGAAAACAACGGAACTTCAATCAACCACCGAATCCGTGACGCGCTGGGAACCAATGTCCTGGTCGGAGATCAGCAAATGCGCGTTTGGGTTTGGACCCAGCCGGACGTCGACGCCCACTGGGCACGCGAGCGCACGACAGGCAACTTGTCTAGCGCTCCCATTTACTGGCAGCGCAGGGCTAGTATGAGCGCGACCAGAAGCGAGAACGACATGAAGTTGATCGAAAAGATCAGGGCTGCACGATCAGACCGGATGGACCGCCCAAGAGCGTGCGCCTACGCCGCGAATGGGCCGTGCCCCTCAACCGTCACCCTGCGGGAGTCAAAGGCCGCTGGGCACGAAGGATACTGCTCGACCGTGCACCGCGACGAGGACATGCACGACATTCAGACCTTCGCGGGCATCTAGGCCTCTTCGAGTTTGATGGCGTCATAGGTGACTCCACCCGCACCCGTCGCATAGGCGAGGAAGCCGTGGCGAGTCGAAGCGCCCGTCGGAGCTGGCACATCGACCGTCAGCACGATTGTGCCGTTGCGGACGATCTGCAGCGTGGTCCCGATGAAGGTGATGACGATGACGTCACCGTCGAGAACCGCATTGGCGGCCGTCCCCCGCGCTATCTCAGTGCGCGCGTTGGCGGGACCCCGACGGAACACCGTGATCCGTCCATCGCCCGAAGTGAGACGCCATGCGACCTCGATCGCGTCGTCGAAACTCACGCCTCGCACCACGAAGGAACCGCTCCGGTCGCCGACGGCGCCGATGGTGATCGTCACGACCGCGTCGGCTGCACGCGACTCTCGAAGCCACATGGCATTGCCGGGAGTTCCGGAGCCTGCCACGACCGCGAGTCGGTTCGAGACGATCTGCATCGGCATGGGCGGGTTCGCGTTCTGGGAGACCCCAACCCACCCGTTGCCGGGTGCGCCGTTCGCTCGGTTGAACGTGTCCGTGTACCCCGGGATGCTGGGGAGGTAGGAGGCGGTGAACGACCCCTTCTGGGCAATGTCGGGCATGGTCATCCAATCGCGTTGACGGGGAGCGTGAACTCCGAGGTTTCGGTGCCGTTCTTCGTCGCGACGCGCACCTCGACGACACCCGTCGCCGAGAACGATGCGGATGTGTCGGCGGGGATCGGGCGGGCGACGTTCGTCCACGCCCCGCCATCGACTCGGTAGTCGACGACGTAGTCCGTGGCTCGCGAGTCCGGCGGGGACCAGCTCACGGTGACGCTCGTGCCGGCGCGGTGCACGATGACATCAAGCGGCTTGTGCGGGATCGACGAGGCGGATGCGCCTGCTGCGCGGAGAGCTCCGCGCCACATGCGCTTCCCGAGGTCCACGACCCCGCCTCGCGCGTAGTGCACGGTGTCGGTCAGGTTCTGCGAGCCGCCACCGTTGCGCGCGCCGTCCGCATAGGCGGTGAATTCGAGCCTGGACTGCACGCCGATGAGCGCCTTGCGCACGCCCATACGGCCTGCGTGCGCCTCGGCGTACTCGGGCACCATGCCGCCGGCGACGATGGGGATCGTCGCGTCGCCGAGATGGGTCCGGACTGCGGTGAAGAGCGCGTCGAGGGCCGTCGTGTAGGCAGCCTCGGGGGTGTTCGCGTCCGCTTCTCCCTGGTGCCAGAACACCCAGGGGATGATCTGCGCGCCGGGGTGCTTCTGCGCGATGACTTCCAGCGACTTCGTCATCGTGTCGCGCGCGATGGGCCACAGCGAAGGGACGGAGCCGGTGTAGTCGACTGCCCAGGACCCGGCGACCGGAGTCGCGACGAGCCCCGAGTTCCCGACGCCCGCGTTGACGAGCACCACCGCAGAGTTCGTGTCGTGCTCGGCGACCTCCCGGCCAATGACCGAGAGCACGCTGAGGCCGACCTGCTGCTGCTGGGAGGAGAGCGGCACGGTCGCGGGGACGAGCGCGCTGTTCGGCCAGTCCCACATGTGGATGCGACGGTGCGGCGGGTCGAGGCGAGCGCCGAACGGTCGCCCGCGGCCCTCCATGTTCGACTGCCCGAGCCCGAAAACGACGTGCACGCGAGGAACGATGAGGAGCTGCTCGCCAGAGTACGGGTCGATCTCCCACGCAATTCGGCCACCCTCGTCGTGGTAGCGGAACCGGCGAGACGGCCTCATGACCGCCTTGCCGACGCCGAGGTGCAGCGGCCCGTACACGTGCGAGTCCCCGCTCTCGTCGATCTCCGCCGCCACGAGGTTGCTCGTCTCGTCGTAGAAGCGAGTCCGCGAAGACGCGGGGCGCTTCAAGAGTCGATCGTCGCCACCCTCAGGAATGTCACGGCCTGCGAGCTCCGTGGTGAGGAGCGTCGATGTCATCGCGGACACAATCGGGCCGAGGGTCGGATCCGCTGCGAGCGCTTCGGCAACCATCGGGCCGAAGCGAGCGTGGAGAGCGCGGCGGAACGCGGTGTCCCCCTCCAGCAGGCTGGTCGCTGACGGGTCGTCCATCGCTCGGGCTTCGCCGAGGTCTTCCCAGACAACTTCACTCATGCTCTTCGCCTCCTGATTCGTGCGGGGGGTAACTCCGGTGTCCACCCAGACGCCGCCGACAGCGACGAGCGCGCCGGGGTCCACGGCTGAGAACGCGGTGGCGCTGACCGGGCCGGGCATGTTGAGGAGCGTGGACAGTGCGCCGCCGGCCGCCGGAACACGGAGGGGCCAGTCGATGACCGCGACACCTTCGAGCCGGTCGCTGGTCTTGCTGAACCACTCCGCGCGCAACGTGAAGAACGTCGCGGGCCTGAGTAGCGTTGTGCGGGCGAGCTCCACCTGGAAGCCGCCTGTAGTCGGGTTGATTTGGTCGTTCTCGACGACCACCGGCCCAAGGACCAACGTTCCGTCAGGGCCCATCGCGGCGCTGTTACTCGGGCTGAAGATGAGTCGCAATCGATGCGAGGTGAGGTCGGCGAGCCCGAAGTCTCGGACTTGGCCACTGACGATTGGCATGTGGTGGCCTCCTACGTGCCTGGGTTGGCCGGGCCGCCGCCGCCGTCGAGACGGTCAAGACGGTTCTCGAGCGCGGTGATTTTGAGGTTCTGGATCCGGTTCGTGTTGTCGAGTGCCGTGATGAGCTCGGCGAGTCCCGCCATGCCGCCGACTGTGGACTGCAACGCGCCGAGCGCCCCTTCGAGGCTCCCGAGCCCGGACTGCAGGCCGGACACGTTCGACTGCAGTGCGGCGATCTGCCCGGCGTGCACGTTCTTCTCGCCGTTGAGGTACGAGATGGACGCGTCTTGGCCGGCGTTCTTCGCGGCGTGTTCCGAGAGGGTGATCGCGTGCGACGCGCCGAGCACGTCGAGGTAGTCGAGCGTCGCCTTGTGCACGGCCGCGATACCCGCAGCCGAGGTCACGGCGCCGTCGTAGACGTAGCTGATCCCGAAGCCACCCGAGGGGAGCTCGCCGACGTAGCCGACGTCGACGCCGTCCTCGTCGTAGATCCGAATGCGCTGCCCGGGCCCGAAGCTGATGCGCGTGATGCCCGCTTGCTCGAGACGAGTGATTCGGCGGTCGAGCTTCGAGAACGCGGTGCCCTCGATGTCGTCGCGCATCAGATCTCCAACGTGTCGAGCGTGATGAGCTCCGACCCGACCCGGTGCTGCCACCCCGTGACGTAGCGGGTGTGCGTCCCTGCGGGGAAGGTGCGCGGCTTCGCCTTGTGGAGCGTGACCCGCACGCCCGGAATCCACTCGCCCGCCGAAACGTCCCCGTCCGACTGCGCGGCGAGCGACAGGGTGCGGCGTGGTCGCTTCCGTGAGTTCGCGATCGACTGCGCGTGCTGGTTCAGCACGGCCTGGTCGTCGATGTCGCCCATGCGTTCGATCTCGTCCAGCCACGGCCCCGTGTAGGCGGGGTCGATGGCGGAGGCCTTCGCGAAGAGCGTGTCCTGGTTCTTGCCGCCGCCGAGCAGCACGACACCAGTCACCTGGTTGATGGCCTCGAGGTCCATGTTCACGTCGAGCGCTCCCGAGAGGGGCGCGTCGAGGTCGAAGTCGTACTCGGGCGCCTGCAGTCGGGGTGTGCCGAGGCGGCGCTCCCAGAACCATGACCCGCCGACGACCCCATCCCGCCACTGCGGCCGGAAGTGGAGGTCCGACCCGTTGGGCAGGTCCTCGAGCTCCTTCATGATCTGCTCGATGCTCTTGCCGGCGTACCACTCGTGCGTGCGGCGCACGGTGCCCGGGCTCACCCACGAGTCCTCGAAGTCGTTCACGGGAAGCGTGAAGCGCGGTGAGGAGCCGACGAGGCCCTTCTCGAGCGTCACCAGCTGCCCGCCGCGCTCGTCGAGGTCGTAGATCCCGTACGTGGAGTCCTTGAACGCGTCGATGCCGGACGGGAGGCGCTTGGAGAGCCAGATGCGGAACGCTTGCGAGTGCACCTCGATGGTTTCCGCGGCCTCGTTCGTGCTGTGCCCGGTGATGGTGCCCGCGAACGTGATGCGCCCGTCGTAGTCGACGATGATCGACCGCGTCCACGGCTGGAACATCACTTCCGTGTCGGCCCAGTACAGGTCGAGGCCGTCCTCGCCGAGCGAGAAGGTGTGCGTGCCGCGCCCGATGGTTTTGCACGAGTCCTGCTCGGACCCGCTCAGCGGCGTCACCTCGACGCAGTTCGAGCCGGGGTTGGTGTCGCCGATGAAGTACCGGTACTCCGGCATGCGCACCTCCCCGTCAGTGGGCTTCGTCGAACTCGATGACCGCCAAGGCCGTTCCGGTGATGGGTTCCACCTGGAAGCTGCAGATCTGGTCGCGAGGCACGAACCAAGACGTGCCGGAGTGGCGCGCCTGCCAGACGATGACGCCGTCCGCGTAGACGCGGCCCTTCGCCATGTCGATGCGGTGCGACTTCCCCGAAGCGAGCGCAGTTTTAATGCGCAAGTACCCGAGTTCGGCGCCGGCGAAGTTCTTCAACCGCAGCCCGTACCCGCCCGGCATCGCAGTCGTCGCGGTGACGGTGATGATCGGCCAGGCGTGCAACGTGCCACGGTTCGCGACGACCACTGCCGTGCCCGAGGTGGCCGTCTGCTTCTCGTGCTGCCCGTACCGGATGGAGTCCGGCAGGAGCAGGTCGAGTTCGACGTCCGCCTTGGGGGCGTATCCGCGCGGCGTGAAGCTGACCGCGTCGAGCACCGCCGGCGACCACAGGGTGCCGTCCGACTTCTGCACCTGGAGGCGGCATTTGTCGCCCTCAGCGAGGAACCCCAACACGGTGCGCTCGAGTTGGTCGAGCTCCCAATCGGTGCGCTCCTCAGCGACGGCTCGGATGCTCACGGTCTGCGCGTCGCGGCGGCGACGACCGAGGAGAGCGCCGTGCCGTTCCACCTGGCGGACGGACTCACCGGACAGGGATTTCTCTCCCCACCCGGTGAACCCCTTCGCCTTGATGCCGAGCCCGTACTTGCTGCCCCCGTGGCGGATGCCAGTGAAGAACGTCAGCACGGCCTCGTCGGCTTCCCGGACGAGGAGCACGAGGTAGTCGTCTACGCCGGCCACGTCGCCTCCTCCCTGATCCATCTGCGGACGAGCCGCTCGAGGCGGCTGTCGTCCGACGACGAGCCGGTGAAGCTCACGCTGCGGTTGTCCTGGCGTGCGTCCGTGACCGATGAGGACTGCGCGTACGACGGCGACGAGTAGGACACGTTCGACTGCGACGCGACCTGCCCCCACCCGCCATACGGGTCCCCGCCCAGCGCGAGGCCCTGGAAGGCTCCCCGCTGGATGAGTTCACGCATCTTGTAGACGGCTGCCTGCCCGCCGAGCCTGTCGACGTCGCCGGCCGTGAGGACGTGCTCACCAGGGGCGAGCATGAACGGCATCGAGTCGACACCCTTCGGCCCCGGCCCGTAAATGGCACCACCCGCCGCCTTGCCGGTCATGGCACCGTTGGAGCGGATCTCCTGCGTGCCTGACGCCGTGTTGGTGTAGATCGTGATGACGCGGCCGTTGTTGTTGTTGATGAACGTGTCGATGGAGCCCTGCGCGCCGTCCGTGTTCGCACCGATCTGCGTGACGATACTGCCCGGCACGGTGCCGAGCGCGAACACGTACTGGCCGACGCGGAGCCGAGCCTCGTCAGCGTTCTCGACGATCTCCGTTGCGACCTGGTCCGGGATGCCGACGAGCTGGTCCGCGTACGCGCGAGCCTGCTCCTCGGAGAGGTTCATCTGCAGACCGAGGTCGTAGACCTGATCCCACCCGGACTGCAGTGCGGCCTGCATTTGCTCCGCGCTGCCCGTGGTGTTCCACAGGTCCGCGGCGTAGTCGCGAGTCGCCTGCCCGACGTCCATGAGCGACTGCATGGCGTTGCGCCCGCCCTCCGCTTGGAGGTTGAGTTTGCCCGTCATGCCGTCGACGAGGGTTTCCCCTTCGTCGAGCTGCTCGTTGAAGTCCTCGAGACCTTCACGCGCATGGTCGACGGCGTCGAAGTAGTCCATCTCCGCGTTCAGGGAGTCGTAGAGGATGCTGTTGTAGTTCGACAGCTCCTCAGCGAGGCCAGCGATCGCGCCGGACGCGTCCTCGGCTTGCGCTGCCTGCCCGGAGAGGGCTTCCGAGTAGTCGTCGACGACGGGTGTGCTCTGCTCCGTCGCGAATCGGGCCAGCTGCTGCTGCCCGGCGAGCGTCTCGAGGTCGCCGATGACGACGCCCTGCGCGTTCGCCTGCTCGAGCAGCGCGTCACGGTAGGCGGGCATCTCACCCAGGAGGGTGGTCAGCTGCTCCGTGCTGCCGTCCGTCTCGTCCGCGAGGATCTTGAACTTCTCCGCCGCGACGAGCGGGTCGAGGTCGGCGAGCGCCTCCCCCATCTCCTCGAGTCTGCTCTTCGCGTCCCAGAACCCGGTGTCGAAGAACTCCCCGAACTTCCAGGGCTCGTCGGCCTGCGCGCGAATGTCGGTGAGCAGCTGCGGGAGGTCCGCGAGCTGCTTCATGCCCTGCTCGTCGAGGTAGCCCTCGAACAGCTTCTGGTCGGCCTTCGCGACGGTCTGGAACAGGGTGGCCGCGTCGGTCGCGCCCTTGAGCTTGTTCTCTGCCTCCTCCGTGGAGAGCGACAGTGCCCGTGACGCGGCCTCCAGGCCAGCCACAGCCGCTGCCGCAGCCACGACGGCCACGGCTACCGGGCTACTCAGCGCCGCGACGACAGCGGCGCGTGTGGCCGCTGCGGTGATGCCGAGCGAGATGAGCGCGGCTTGTGTGGCAGCGACCTGCGGGATGATGACCAGCGCGGATCCGCCGATGAGGAGGATGCCGCCGGCCAGGGCGGTGGCCGTGAGGAACGCGCCCTGCATGGCCGGGTCCGCGTCGCCGATCGCGTTGACCATCTCGACCGCCGACTGCACGACCTCGCGGAGTGGTCCCTGCGCGCTGGCGCCGATGCGGATCATCGCGGTTTCCCACGCCCCGCCGAGCTCCTCGACGTCGCCGCCGAGGTTGTCGAGGCGCGCGGAGGCGACCTGGGCCGCGTAGCCGGAGTCATCGACCTGGCCGATCCAGCCGGCGATACCCTCCTCGCCTTCGGCGTAGAGGACGTTCGCGGCGCGGATCGCGTCCTGGCCGAAGATGATCGCCATCGCGGCGTCACGAGCTGCCGGCGACAGGTCCTTCATCTTGGTCTGCAGCTGACCGGCGAGGCCGGACATGCCGATGAACTCGCCGCTCGCCGTGCGCGTCTGGATGCCGAGCTCGGTGAGCATGTCGGCTGCCTCGCCCGAGGGGTTCGTGAGGCGCATCAGCATGGTGCGGAAGCTCGTGCCGGCGTCGGAGCCGAGGAGGCCCGCGTTCGCGAAGGCGGTCAGCGAACCGACCGTCTCCTCGACGGAAAGGCCCATCTGGGAGGCCACGAGGCCGGACTGGTTGAGGGCCTGGCCGAGGTCGGAGACGCCACCCTGTGCCTTGCCAGCACCGGCGGCGAGGAGGTCGGCGACGTGCACTGCCTGGTCCCCGGCGAGCTTGAACTGCGACAGGGTCGTCGCGGTCTGCTCGGCCGCGTCGGCCACGGACAGTTCGCCAGCTGCGGCGAGGTCGAGGGCACCCGTGAGGGCGCCGCCGAGGATGTTCGACGTGGAGAGGCCCGCCTTGCCGAGCTCCTCGATGCCCGCGGCCGCTTCGGTGGCGGTGAAGACCGTCGACTGGCCCGCCTCGAGCGCGGCGTCCCGGAGGATGCCCATCTGCTCGACGGGCGCCATCGTCGCGGACTGCACGGACGACATCGACGACTCGAACTTCGAGGACGTCATGACCGCCGAGAGCGCGAACGCCGTCATGGCGGCACCGGCGACGGTCATCTGCGTGCCGACGTGCTGCATCGCCTGCTCTTGCGACATGAGCCGGTCGCCGAGCGCCGCCTGTGCCGCCTCGAGGTCTTCCGTGGCCTGCGCCGACTGCTTCGCCTTCGCGAGGTAGTCGGCGTTGTTCATACCGAGGGTGACGAGAACGCTCTTCACGGCACCCCCTGTGTTGAGTTATCTGGGGACCTTGGTCACCTCGTAGATGAGGCCCGCGCGAGCGAACCGCTTGGCGTCTTCGTCGAGGCTCTTGAGCGAGCCCGTGGTGAGTTCCCGCTCGAAGTCGGCTCTCGCGAGCTCGATCGCCTTCACGGCGTAGTTGGTGCGGGTGCTGACCTGCCACTCGTACGCGCCGTAGCCGTTCTGCGGGTCGCCCTCTGGGTTGACCTCGTCAGCGAACAGGTGACCTCGTGGGGACGTCTGCGCCTGCTTGTCGCGGGCGGCGTGCATGAGGTCCAGATCCTCGCGCGAGAACTCCGGTTCGCCGGCTTCGGGCGCCCACCCCCAGAGGATGCGGGGTGAGCGGCCGAGCTCGATGGCGAGGAGGACGTCGCGGTACAGGCGAGGGTCTGCGTCTAGCCTTTTTTTGCCGCGGTGTACCCGCCCGAGTAGACGATCTCGTTGATGGTGAACTGGGCGATGACGAGCGCGGACAGGTCGCCGTAGCCGATGTTCGCGAACACGTTCTGCCACACCTCGGGGGTGGGCTGCTCGGTTTCCTCGCCGTCGACCTCGAGGGCGGAGAGCTCGAGCGCAGCCTTCGTCGTGGCGTACGCGTCGACGCCGTAGCGGTGGTCCAGTACGGACCAGAGCGACTTGTCCTCGGGGAGCGGGTTGCGTGCCTTGACTGCCTGCCACTGGTGCGGGGGCAGTTCGACGACGCGGATGACGGCGAACTCGTCGCGGATGGACTCGAGGTACTCCTCGAGCTCGTGCTTCGCCTCGGTGTACGCCTGCAGGGGGAAGCGGGGGTCGCCGTCGTACCCCTCCTGCGTGCTGAGCGCGTACTCCTCCTTCGCCTTCAGCATCTTGTCGGTGCGGCGCTTCTGCTCGCCGAGGAGCTCTCGGTTGAAGAGGACGTCGATGTCCTGGTATTCGCGGGTCGCGGTGCTGGCCCTGTTGCTGAGCTTGCTCATGAGTCTGATCTCCCATCAATTCCCATCGGAGTGGTGCTCGGGGCGGGCGGATGGGATACGCCCGCCCCGAGGTTCTGGTGCCGCGCTACGCGGTCAGCGCGACCTGGTCCTTGAGGACCGGCTGCTGGTAGCCGTACGTGACGACCTTCGTGCGCACGGAGTTCGTGTGCGGGGACTTGACCTTGCTCTTGACCTCGACGTTGTGGAAGTCCCACTTGTCGGTGGCGCTGATGGCCTGGTTGTGGGGCACGGCGTCGCGGACGGCGATGATGAACTCGGTGTCCTCGATGAGCAGCGGGTCCGCGACTGCCGCGGCGCTGCCGTAGACGATCGTCGACACGAGTGTGTCGGTCGCGAGGCCTCGCTCTTCGCGCTTCTGCGGGAACGTGAGGCGGTCGTCGGGGAGCATCTCGTAGCCGGGTGTGTAGACGAACCCGTCCGGCACGTGGCTGTACGTGATGTCGACGGCGCCGACGGCGTTCATCTCCGCGATCGTTGCCTTGCCGGTCGGCGAGAGGACAGCGCTGCGCGGGATGGCGAGGATGAGGAGGTTCCCGAGGCCCTTGACGGACTTCTCGGGAGGGGTGAGGGTGATGGCCATGCGGCGCTACCTTTCGGTTTCGGGCCGCACGGGCGGCTCATCTTCGGACTCAGCAGGCGCTTCGTCCTCGGTCTGGGTGGGGGCGGGGAGTTCCTCGCCGAGTGTCGCGGCGCGCGCGAGCTCCTCGACGGTCGGGCCCTCGGTGATGGACTCACGTCGGGTGGACGGCGCGGCGTGCTTGCCCGCGTCGCCCTCGTAGGGCTTGAAGAACTGCGGGAGGTCTTCCAGGTACGAGGCCGGGACCTCGATCGGGCGGCCTTCCGGGCCTTCGGCGAGTGCGATGTCCTGGCTCATGGCTGGGCTCCTAGGTCGGTTCGGACGTGAACTTGTAGAGGACGAGCGCCACCCAGTGGGAGGGTTGCTCGTCGTCGATGGGGTACGTGTCGGTGGCGCCGCGCTCGATGGGCGAGCAGTCGCGGCCTTCCACGGAGAGGGCGACGCCGAACTGCATCGGCGGCGGGCGGAGGCGCTTGTCGACCTCCTCGGCGATGAGCAGCACAGCGTCGAGCGACTGGCCGACGCACCTCACGGCGTAGACGAGCTGCTCGGCGGCGTACGGCCCCGTCTGGCGTGTCTGCTCGTCGTCGGTGCTCCCGGGCAGCACGAGCGCGTACGGCGGCTTCTTGCGGGTGCGTCCGACGTCGACCTTGTCGGCGAGGTTGCCGGTGCGGAGGAGGGCGACGAACGCGTCGAGCTCACCGATCATGCGAGGACGCTCGCCAGCGCCTGGTGCCCGGCGATCTCGATGCCGCGCTCGAAGTCAGCCGTGTTCGCCTCGAGCGCGGACGCGCCCTGGCCGAAGGGTGAGTTGTTGCGGGAGCCGTACTCGATGAGGTTGCCGAGCGCGCCCTGCGTGCGGGCCTTGTCGGGGCCGATCTCCCACCGGATGGACTTGGCGAGCTCCACCGTCTCGTAGCCGATGGAGAACGGGTAGGCGCGTGCCGATCCGCCGCCGAGGTCAGCGAGGGCGAGCGACTTCCAGTCGTCCTTCACGTGACGGGCGGTGACGGTGCCGGCGGTCTTGACGTTCTTCTTCAGCTCGCCTTCCAGGTTGCCGAAGCTCGCGACGAGGCGCTGCACGTCGGAGTAGTCGAAGGATGGACTCATGCGAGCTTCACCCCCTCGAGGAGGAAGCGCCGCGAGGACGCCGCCGACTTCGCGACCGGACCGATGATGCGGAACGTCTCCCCCACGAGCGCCGCGTTCTGCGACGTCGCGATCTCGACGACCATCCCTGACTCGACCTGCTCGGTGTCCCTCATGGGGAGCTTGAGCGTGTACTGCAGCGTCTGGATGAGGCGGCCAGCGTTGTCCTTGAGCTCCACCTGCGTGGCGGACTCCTTGAGCTCGCACGGCCACGGCTCGGCGTTGATGGGCGTGAGGACGGTGTCGTGCTTGAGCGTCTCCGGGTTCGGTTTCTCACTCAGCGTCTCGACGTTGATCGTGCACGTGTCGAGGAACGTCGCTTCCGTCACCGCCTGGGCTTGGGCGAGGAGTGATGGTGTCAGCATCAGAGCTCCAACTGCATGGAGTAGACGCCCTGGCTGGTGCCCGCGATTGGCCTCGGCTGGAAGCGGGCGAGGTCCTCGTCAGCGATGTAGATCTTGCCGCTTGCGAGCGACCCGTCCACGCGCTGCGAATACTCGTCCGTGCCGAACGTGACCAGGCCGCCGGCGTTGCGCACCTTCCGCTCCACCGCGTTCACGAGCGCGTCGCGGACGACGTTCTCGCGGACGTGGCGGGGGTTCTCGGGAGGGAGCGCCTTGCGGGCTTCGAGGTCCGGGACGGCGTCGAGGAGCTTCTCGACGGCCTGGTCGATCCACTGCGGGATCACCCGGACCTCGTCCGCGGTGAGAGGCCGCTCGATGACGCCACGGATCGAGTCGACATTGATCGGTGCTTGCATGAGCGGCCTCCCCTGCTACGCGGCGGGCGTCGTCGGGGGCGTCTCGGCGGGAGTCTCCGCCTCGACGATCTCCGTCTTGCCCGTGTCGAGGTTGTGCTTGACGCGCACCTTCGTGCCGTCCGGGCGCGCCTGCTCGTAGTGCTCCACGCGCTGCTCGGACACCGGTGTCTTCTTCACCGGGGCCTTCGCGACGGGGATCACCGCGTTCTGCGTCCCCGCGGCGATCGCCTCCGGGCTGGGCGTGCCCGGCGTCACCGACGTCGCGATCTCCGTCGGGTCCGTGGTGTCGGCGGGGCCGTCGCCCGGCTCCGTGACCGAGGGCTTCGTCGTGTCGTCGTCGAGGGTGGTGGTCTTGGCTCGAGTGGTTGCCATGATGGTTCTCCGTTCTAGCGTGCGAGGACGCCGGTCAGACGAGCAGCTGCCTTGCCGCCGAAGACAGCGAGGCCGCAGTAGAACTCGATGCGGGTGCGGTAGACGGGCTTCTCCTGCAGCTCGCCCAGGTCGTAGACCTGCACGCCGCCGTTGGTGAGGCCCGTGACGCCCTGGTCGCCCTCGTCGTCGCCGAACTTCACGGCATAGATGCTGGACGCGGTCGTCTCGGTGCCGGCCGTCTCGTTGCCGAGCACGGATGCGCCGGCCGCCGTGTTGCCCGGGTCGAGGACGGGGATGCCGTTCCACGTGAGGACACGCTTCCCGGTGATGTCCTCCTTGACCATCTCCACACCGCCGAGGCGGCGACCCGCGGAGCGGATCTTCGCGTGGATGACGCGGTTGGCGTAGATCGCACCGTTGGACGCGTCGAGGCCGTTGACCTGCGCGACGAGCCCGTCGAGGCGGTCGAAGAAGTCCTGCGCGTCCGTGCCCCCGTTGCCGAGCACGGGTGCGCCGTTGGTGCCGGACGAGATGACCTGGGCGCCGGTGAGGCGCTTGCGGAGACCGTCGAAGCCCTTCGGTTCGACGGCGGTGTCGCCGTTGAAGAAGGAGTCCTGGAACTTGTAGGCGGCAGCCTTGACCTTCATCGCCGTCTGCACGGCGCGCTGGTCGTTGAGGTTGCCTCGCGTCTGGACGATGAAGCGGTCGACGTCCGCGTCGCCACCGAGGATGACCAGGCTCTCAGTGAGCTGGTTCACCGTGCCGGTGGACTCGACGTACGCCTCGTTCACCGAGCGGAACGCGACGCCAGGAAGGGTCGCTTCCTGGTTGTAGGCGTACGCGTTGCCCTCGATGGGCATGAGCGGGATGCGGTCGAGGACGGACGACTCCTGCACGAACGTCTCGAGGACGCCACGCTGCAGGTCGTTGGTGCTCAGGGTTGCTGCCTGGGCGAGTGTCACAGCCATAGCTGCGGTTCCTTTCGGGTGAGGTTGAGCGCCGCCACTGCTGTGACGACGTGGTTACTTCTTGGCGCCGTAGGCGGCCGCGATGCGACTGCGTCCCGGCTGGACGTTGGTGGCCCCACTTGTGGAGCCGACCGAGCCGATGCCAGCGGTGCGGGAGTCGGTGACGGTGTCCTTCACGAGGTACGGCTTGGACTTGGCGAGGGCTTCGAGGAGCGTCTTCGCGGCCGCCCCGTCGACCTCGTCGGCGTCGGAGACGGAGAGTCCCGCGATCTGCTCAGCAGTGAGGAAGGCTCCGACGTCGTTCGGGTCGTTGAACCCGAGGACTGCGGCCTGTGTGCGCAGCTCGTTCGAGCGGAGCTTGTTGTGCAGCCGCTCGTTCGCAGCGTCGTTCGCTTCCTTCGTGGCCTGCTCGCGGATCTTGTCGGCGCTCTTGTCCTGGTTGGCCTGGACGAGTGCTTTCAGGTCGTCCGCGCTGAGCCCGAGTGACGTGAAGGCCTTGAGTTCGCTCTGGGCGGCGTTGCGCTCGCCCTTCATGCGCTCGATGGCCTGCTTGCCGGCGTCGCCGAGACCGTCAGCGCCTTGCGCGCCGTCGCCCCCGCCTGTGCCTGCTCCTGCGGCTCCTGCCTGCTGACCGCTGCCGTCTCCGGCGTCGGTCATGTAGCGGATGCCCATGACGTCGAACTTGCTGCGGAACCCGATGACGGGCGTGAAGTGCTTGCGCATTTCGCTTCTCCTTCGTGTGACGCCTTGCGCGTCGGTGAACCCGGCCCGGCCTTGCGCCGGCGGGAAGTCAGATGAGGCCGAGGAGGCGCGCGAGGTCGCGCACCTGGTCGGGTTGGCGGTCGAGGGTGCGGACCATCAGCTCGAGGTCCATGCGCACGCGCTCGCGCTGGTCTGTCGTGAGGCGCGCAGCGCCGGTCGACGAGAAGGGGTTACGTCCGGCCTTCACGGCCTCCCAGTTGAGGTAGGCGACGTGCAGTCGGCGCTCGGCGGCGGTCTGCGTGCCCGGGTTCAGCGGGTCGCGCTTGCCGGTGCGGATCGCTTCCCGGTAGGACTGCGTCGCGCCCTTGCGGGTGCCGCCGCGCCCCATCGTCCCGGCCATGAGGCCACCGAACTCGGAGAGCCCGTCGTTGCCGCGGATGCTGCCGCCTGGGACCTGACCGGCGGGGAGGATGTAGCCCTCGTCGGTGAGCATCCGGATGGCGTCGTCGCGGGACGTCGCGAGCTTGTTGATGTCGTCGACCGTCATGCGCGTGGGGGTGCCGTAGCGGCGCGCCTGGCGGCTCCTGCCGTCCGAGAGGCCCCGGTTGCGGACGTTCACCACCCGGTAGATGTCGCCGCCGTCACGGATCGCCTGAGCGTCCGCCTTGCCGAAGATCTTGTCCTGCTCGGTCTTCGTGAGGGACTTGAACGCCTCGTAGGGGTCGGTGCGCAGCTCGGCCATGGACTCGCGAGCGGGGATGTGCTCGCAGTCACAGCCGCCGTGGCGCTGAAAGCCCTGGTTCCACCTGTACCAGCGGCCCGCGAGGATGATGCAGTCCTTGCAGGACGGCAGGTTCAGCATCCGCACATACCCCGTCTGCGGGGTGCTCGTGACCGTGGTCGTCGACATGCCGGACGCCGCGCCCGTGAGCTCGTTCGCCGTCAGCCGCTCGAGCCACGACCCGGCCTGCGTGAGCGCCGAGGCGACATCGACGCCTGCCCCGACGAGCTGCTTCGCGCCGACGACCGACGTGCGGGTGACGCGGTCGAGCTCGACGCCCTCGCTGGTCCATCCGACGAACGCGAAGGGGTCAGCGAAGCCGACGGGGTTGCCGAGGTCGAGCTCGTCGCCCATGCCGAGCAGGTGCTCCTGCGCGGCCTGGGACGCGGCGAGCTGGCCCGCCATGATCGCGTCACCGACGTCGAGGCCGATCCGCGACCAGGACAGGTCGAAGTCGTCCGTCATGCCCCGCCAGAGGCGACGGACGGCCTTGACCGTCTTGACCTTGATCTGCTGCTGCTCCTGGTAGTGGACGATCGCGGACTCGAGCACGACGCCCCCGATCTACACGGCCGGTTCGAGCTCGTCCTCGTCCACCTCGGCGGGAGGTGGCGTGCCGGCGCCGCGGAACTCGCGAGCGACGCGCGTGAGGTTCGAGCTGAGTGCTTCCGCGTCCATCTGCTGCATCCACCGCTCGACCTTCTGCGAGGTCGCGCCGGGGATCATCTCGAACGCCGCCTGGTGCGGGAAGTCGACCGCGATGAGCTTCGTGAGCGCGTCGACGATCTGCGAGAACGAACGCGCTTCCGTGTCGGCCCACTGACATTCAGCGGAGGGGTCCCACTCGTGGTCCTCGCCGCGTGCCTTCCACGCGAGCTTCGCGACCTGCTCGTTGCCTTCTCCGGCGGAGAGCTTGATCTCCTCGAGCAGCGACGCGAACGTCGACTCCGCCCCTGCGAGAGCGTCTCCGGAGAGGTTCGCCATGCGCGAGAGGAGGTACTGCGGCGGGATCTGGCCGGTGGCGAAGAAGTTGACGAGGAAGTTCTCGTGCACCTTGATGTAGTTGCCGAGGTCCGACTCCGGCAGGTCCCAAACCTTCGTTCCTTCACCAGGGAAGGCGAGGATACGGTCGACGCCTGCCTTGCCGGGGCTGTGGATGATCGGGATGGGCTGCCCGTTGGCGTCGAGCAGCGGCTGACCGTCCGTGTTCGTCCGGTAGACGATGTTTCCCTCGGCGTCGAGCACGCGCGGGTCGAAGCCCGACACGGCGCGCTGACGGAACGCGGAGAACTGCATGGCGAGGAGCGTGTTGAACCGCACCGTGTTGAGCGCGTCCTGCTGCGGGATCATGTGGTCGAGGCCTGACCACGGCTCGCCGTTGTCCTTGACCTTGTAGTCGTAGAGCGCGAACGGCACTTCCCCCATGGGGTGCGTGCTCTCGAAGACCTTCTCCCAGCCGCCGCCGAACGCCGACGAGACGCCGCCCCGCTCGAAGCGGATCATCTTCTGGTCGTCGTAGACGATGCCGATCGTCTTCGTGCGGCTCATGCCGTTGGGGAGGATGAACGCGTTGGCCTGACCCGTCGCGAGGTCGTCCACCTGGTAGACCTTCGCCGCCCACAGCGGGGTCAGCGGGTCGTCGGGGTCCATCTCGATGTGCACGAGCTCGAAGGACTCGTAGCGGACGATGGGCTGCTTCGGGTTCTTCTTGTTCGGCCACACCGACGCGATGCCTCGGCCGTGGCGCATCAGGGACGCGTAGACGTGCGACTGGCGCACGTCCCACTTGTTCGCCTGGAACACGTCCCGCCAGATGGCCTTGTCGATCTCGCCAATCTCGCCGGCCTTCGGCTTCTTGTCCTTGGTGTCGAGCCCCGCGCGGATGCCGTCCATGCGCAGGCGCTGCACGGGGGCGCTCGACCAGAGGTCCAGCCAGTTCGCGATCGACATGTCGCGCAGCTGCTCGTACTCCTTGTTGACACCGTTCGGCGCGAACGGGAGCTCCTGGATGCCGCGCACATACCGCTCGCGCTTCTGCACCGTGGGGCGCCGGAAGTTGATCTTCTGCTCCGCGTAGCGAAGGCGCTGCTGCGCAAGGGTGGCGTCCACTGCGCCTCCTCTCAGTTGAAGCCGAACGCCACCGTGGAGACCTTCGAGGACTGCGCCTTGCCCAGGCCAGCCGCGATCGAATCGCAGGCGGCCGCGTGGGCGAGGACTCCAGACATCAGGAGGTCGATCTTCTGGTGGTCCTCGGGCTTGCCGATGATGAATGTCTCGCCCGCTCGGGCGCGCACGACCGCGTTGGACACGTTCGTGCGCATCTCCGAGCAGCCGTCGTGCGTGAAAGCCGAGTCGACCTCGAGGACGTCGTCGCGGAAGCGCACCAGCTCGGCGTGCATCCGCTTGATGCCGTTCGTCGGCCACTCGATGACGCGCTTTTCGCCGTACTTCTGGGCCCACGCGGCGATGTCGGTCTGCCACAGGTAGGGGTCGAAGTAGCCGCGGGTCACGTCGTACGTGCGGAAGATGTGCTCGACCGCGGCGCGGACCTCTTCGCGAGGGATGCGCCCCTTCCACTCCTCCGGCTTCCACAGCGCGAGGCGAGTGACGTCACCGGCCGTGTACGTGGGAGTGAACTGGTGCTGGCCCAGCGTCTCGAGGCGGATGCCCGTCCAGTCGTTCGCGTCCGAGCCGTCGAAGCCGAGCGCGACCTTCGTGCGCGGACGCACCTCGACGGGTGAGCGCTTGCCGTCCCACGGCTGCATGTCGGGGAAGAACTTGCCCTTGCCTCGAACCATGCGGTTCCCGAAGAACCGCTCAGCCTGGCCGGGATCGCGCTTCGCGAGCGCGGCGGAGAGCGCCTCGATGCCGTCGACGCTCACCCAGGGCGAGTCGCGGTACACGTAGCGGAAGATCTCGATGCGGTCCTCGGGGATGGAGAAGTCGAGGTCGCGCGGCGGCTCGTCCCAGTAGATGAAGACGTCCTCGCTGGCTTCCTCGATGAGCTTCTGCGCCGCCGAGTTCTCGGACGGGTCGGGAGCGTTCGTCGTGGCGAGGGTGCGCCCGTTCATGCCGGTCGCGTTGCGGTCCTGCGTGTCCGCGACGTTCTGCATGCCGTTCGACTCGAGCCACAGGCCGAACTCGTCCTGCAGTGCGAAGTGGATCGGCTGGCCGAGCTTCGAGGAGGCCTTCGACGTGACGGCGTCGATGCGGTCGCGCTTGCCACCCAGCGAGGAGCCCTGGATGCGCACGAAGTCGTCGCGCACCAGAAGCAGTCTCGAGAGCGGCTCGGCGGCGATCATCTCCGTCAGCGGGCCGTAGACGTTGTCGACCTGGTCGACGGTCAGCGCCGTCAGGTGGATCAGCGGGGACGGGTGTCGGCCACCCATGGGCTCACCGACCTCGTACGCGTACTCCCAGCCGCAGGGGCAACCCCAGTCGGCGCAGCGGTACGCGTCGCCCTTCTTCGCCCAGCCGATGAACTGCGTCGGGCCGACCGCTTCGGCGGACGTGAGGCCGGCGGACCAGGGGCCCTTGCCGGACTTCTGCGGGCCGATGATGAGGCTCTTGCGGTAGACGAACGCCTGCGCGCCGAGCGGGCGCCCGTCGACCGACTGCGCGCCCTCGCGGATGCGGTAGTGGTTCGCGGTGCACCAGTATTGCCAGCGCGTTTGCCCGAAAGGCTCGCCGCGCTGCCACCCATCCGGGATCGAAACGTGCTGAAAGAGCCACGAATCGAGGAGGTGTCCCAGCGTGGGGAACGGGATGACGAGATCGTTCAAGACGCCACCACCCCGAAGTTCCTCCGGCGCTCACCGCCTGCCGACTCGACGCGCTTCTCTTCGCGCTTGACCGCGGTTTCGTCGACGCCGAGAACCCACCCGTTGAGGCGGAGCCCATGCGGCGTCATGCCCAGCTGCTCGGCGAGCTTCAACGCGTTCTGCGCGACCGTGCCGGACGAGTCACCGGCCTCCATCCGCACCAACATGCGGCAGTAGTTGCCGACGAACATCAGCCGCCAGGACTCCTTCGACCACTGCGCGGCCTGCGGAGTGCGCCACAACCAGCGCCACATCTCGGCCTCGCGGTCGGTCTTCGTTGGGAGCGGGAAGCGCGGGATCTTGCCCTTGAACCCACCCGAGGGGAGGGTGATGAGCTGCGTCCCGCGCTTCTCCGACTTCGCCGAAGTGGGGTCCTGCGGGGGGCCTGAGTTCGATCTAGCACCACCAGCTGGCATGCCCTCACCCGCCCTTCATCGACCCTTTGAACCCTCTGGACGGTTTTTTCCTCTCCCCGGCGGTCCTGAAGCCAGGGTCGGAAAGGGGGTATCCCCCACCCCCTGCGCGCCTCTGTGGCGCGTCGGGGTGGTCGAGTCGAGGGTGAGTGTCGTCTGGGTGTGTCCTGGCTCACCTGTGGGCCTTGTGGCCTGCCTTGCGCCTGTTGCATCGTTGGCACTCGGGTCCGGTATGGCGCTTGCCGTCGTCGGTGTGGCCGAGGTCCCATTGGTCGTGCTTGGTGATGGGGCGTTGGCACTCTGCGCAGGGGATGGCTTCGCCGGCGTCGAGCCTCGCTTGGTAGTGGGCTCGCCTCTTGGTGTGTGCGTGGTCGTAGCCGCGTTGGCTTGGCCTGCCTCGTTGCTGCTCGTGCTCTCGTGCGTGGGTGGGGCACCACCTGGTCTGGGTGAGCTCGGGGCAGGGGAACTGGGAGCAGACGCGCCAGGGCATGGCTCCCCTTCGAGTGGGTGCAGGTGAGGCTCGGGAGTGCGTGCCCGGCTTGCGTCCCCGCGTCCTTCGCGGGGAACCTCACCTGCGGGTGGAGTAGGCGCGTAGCGTCGCCTCGTTCTTAGGCCGCCAGTCAGGTCAGTCCTCAGCCCCGCGGGGCGTCACCCACCTTGCTGTTCGGTTGCACGTTTAGGGAACATGCCCTTGTACCAACCAGCGGTCTCCACCTGCCTGTGTGGCTACAGCCCGAGCCGTCCGTTGAGGTCGGCTGCATGCTCTTCGGTGAGCACGACGGTGACGGTAAAGCTGAGGCGGGCGCCGATCATGTTCATGTAGCTGAGCCCGTTGAGGGTCTGCTCTTCGCTGATGCCGGTGACCTCGCGTGCGAAGTCGCCGAGCGTCTTGGCGTTGTCGGCGCTGGCGGTGGTCTGGATGCTGGCGGTCACGGTGTGCTCCTTCGGTGGGGGTGGTGTGTTGCGGGCGCGCAGGTGCACCTCGGCTCGAGTACGGGGCTGCCGATTGTGGGTGTCCTTCGACGTGTGGGCGGCGTTGACGCGCCCGCAAGTGTGGGGTGAGGTGGGGCCGCTGACTCCCCCGAGTCAGCGGCCCTCGCCCTCTGCTCGTCTGTGACACGACGCTGAGCTTGCGTCCCGCGGCCTGTCCCGTCCTGCCCGGTCTCACGCGGGGGCGGGTGCACTGTCCGGATACGACGAAGCCCCGGCGATGTGGCTGCTGCCAGGGATCGTTCCGGGGCCTTCTGAAACTGTGTCGATCTTTACTAAACAGGGTGAAGACGCTCCCCTGTCAAGTCGTGACCGAAATTTCTTTCTGAGATCGTCGGATCCGGTACGGGGTGACGGGGTTCGCGAAGGTCTTCTGCCTCCACCAGAGGAGCAGGTGCTCCTCCTCGACCTCCATGCGGCGGCCCACGAACCGCACCTGCATGCCGTCGCGGCGCCACGTCCGCAACGAACGAACCGACCTATTCACGCGGCGTGCTGCTGCACGCGTTGTGAGATAGGTCGGCTGTTCGCTCATGGGATTGATTATCCCAGGTGGGAAGCTGGATCCAGGTAGCGTTGCGCCATGCGTTCAACCATCGTCATCCTCTACGTCCTCGCCGCGTTGTTGCCACTCGTCGGCTTAGTCCGCCTGTACCTTCTGGCGAGGAAGGAGGCTCAACCAGTACGCGAGAGTCGCGAAGCCGTCATGGAGAAGGTGAAGGGGGATCAGGTGGATCAGCTGGGCCTCTACGACGAGGGCTTTGTCTCGTACGCGGAGGTACAAGCCGGGATGCCGATCATCGTTGCAGCCGTTCGCAACAGGCCGCAGGCTGTGCTCGCAGATCTCTTGTTCATCGGCGTAGGTGTCGTCATGGGGGCCGTCGCTAGTGTGTGGTCGCTCTTCCTCTAGATCTCCCCTGCGTCTCGTAGGTACTGCTCGGCTTCGGTGACGCGCTGGAAGGCCTCGGCGTTGCCCCCAGTGTCGGGGTGGGTCTTGCGCTTCGCCTTGCGCAGGATCTCGACAGCCACGCGGTCGCTGTGGTTCGGAAGAGTCGCCACCTCGTAGCCGGCTGCGTGCCACAGCACGAGCCACGCCGAGCGTGTATCGAGCTTGGGTGCAGCGTCGAGGGCGAGGAAGCCGCGGTACTGCTCGCCGCCCCTGGTGACGCCGTACCGGTCGACCTTGCGGAGCGCCTCGAGGGCGAGGGCGATCGCGCGGACGTTGTCCTGCCATCCCTCGAACGTGTCGCACGGGTAGCTGAGGGCGCCGTGCTTCGAGTCGAGGGTGAGGATCACGCCGGGGTGCTCGGCCTTCGCTGTCGCTCGGGGGCGGCCGTCGAGGCGGAAATGCTGTGCTGGGATGGCGACCTGGAGGCGGACGTTCTTCCCGCCGAGCATGCGCGTCTCACGGTCGAGAAGCTCGAGCGTCTGCGTCCAGGTGGAGGCGAAGTCGGAGCGGCGGCGAGTGGCGGTGAGTGTGCCGGGCCACTCGCCGATCGGGTCGACGGTGAGCTCGTCAGGCCATGCGCTCATGAGAGGGCTCCTTCGATGAGGTTGATGGTTTCGGGGGTGAGCTTGCGGAGGCCGAGCCCGCCCTTGAACGGGATCGGTTCGGTGAGGGGGCGCGGGTTCGCGAGCACGAGATGCCACTCACCGTCCTCGTGCCAGACGGATGTGCAACACCCATTCGGGTCGTCGTGGGGACCTGGACCCTCGTCGTTGTGCACGTCGACTAGGTCGACGACGCCGATGATCGAGCCGCGCTCGTCGACTCGGTGCCGTACAGCTGACGTCTCACGCGCGAACGCGTCTCGGTACTCGTTCTGTTCCCAGACCGGATCGTCATAGTCGACAGCGGTGAGGCCGGCGTGGATGGCGACGGGCCCGCGGTAGCCGCCGGCGAGGTTCCGCGACCGGTTCTCGACGTCCTTCCCGCCGTGGATGATCGCCCACGCCCAGGGCTGACGAACCGTGAGGACGCGCATCAGCGTTCCCCGTCGACGTTGACTCCGATGATCTGAGCACCCGTGGACTCCGCGATCTGTCCGAGGTCGCGCAGCGCGTTTCCCGTGGTCCACATGGCGTCCATGGTGAGGTCCGCTGCCGTGCGCACCTCGAGAGTGGCCCCGTGTTCGTCCACGAGGGCCGCGAGGGCGGCGTTGAAGTCGTGCTCTCCGCCTGCGGGGAGTACGAGGCCCTCAAGCCACGGGAACTGCCTGTAGAGGATCGGTGAGGCTGCTCTAGCCGCCGCAGGGAGTTGGTGCGTCATCAGGCTGTCGTCGAGGACGTGGTCGAGGACTTCGTACAGCTGGCCGATTTCGCAGGCTAGGCGACCACTTGTGGCCGTGACGACGGCGAGGGTGGGGAAGGTCTTCGTGCTCATGGTGTGTCCTTTCGTTGGTGCGGTCAGGCCGCGAGGGTTGTTGTGCTGATGTCGAAGCCACCCCAGGGCGAGTACCCCGGGACGGCGCGTGTGCCTGGTGATTCGCGGTGCGTGAGCATGGGTGCGCCGCCGATCTGGAACTCGGGCGGGTACGCGTCGGTGAGCCACGCGCGCGCCTTCTTGGCCGTGCCCTTGTCCATCGCTCCCGGGCCGACGCCGCCCCCATGCGGTCGCAGCGCGTCGGGGAGGACCGGTAGGTCACGCCACCCTGGCCAGGCGTGGTCGTGCCAGTGCGCGATGACGTCGTCGCCGCTGCCGAACGCGTGCCACGAGCAGGGCTCGCAGATCGCGCGGTGAACGATCTCCCCCACGCACAGGCATCCGGCGTGCCATCCGTGGGCGCACCAGCGCAGCTCGGCGGTGAACGCGGCGAGCGCGTGGCCGTTCTCTGTCGCGTCGAGCGAGTCCATGAGATCGATGTGCCACATGCGCGACACCGCGTAGGCGTTCATGTTCCCGTGTGTGTCCGTCCACTGCTCCCACGCTTCGACCAGTTCCGCCGGCGGGAAGTAGCCGAGCGAAAACCCGTCGGGAACGCGAGTCGCGGGGACCGGCGCGGGTGCTTCGAAGTCGGCGAGGTCGAACAGGGCGAGCGAGGTCATGGCTTGGTGCTCCTCTCTGGTCTCGGTGCGGTGTGGCATTGGCAGGCGCCGCGCTTCCCGCATGGGGAGAACGGGCCGACCCAGCAGCAGTTGCGGTGGCAGGACCCCTTGAGGAGGTTCTTCGGGTGGGTGGGGCGCTCGGCGGCGCGCGACGGGCGGATCATTGGGTGCTCCTGTTGGCGATCCGCAACAGCACGTCGGCATGGCAGAGCTGGCCGAGTGGGCACCAGCAGGCGAGGTCCTTGCCTGCGAGCTCCAAGCGGATCTCGGCGACGGTGGGCCGCGTGCTGCTCTCCGCGCCCTCGTAGTCCGTCCGGCCGTCGCAGTACCTGCCCTGTTCGTCGACGGTGTTGCTGAGCCAGTTCGCGAACCACTGGATCGCTCGCTCGCGTCCGTGCTCGGCGATGCGGAACGGATTCCCCCACCTCGAACCGCGGCCGACGTACACCGCACCCTCCGGCATGCGCCAACCCTTCGTGCGCTTGCGCTGGATGCGCTTCGGCTCGCTCACGACGCTTGCTCCCCTGCTCGCCCGAACTCCTCGAACGCCGCCTGCACCTGCACCTCGAACACGAGACGCGGGTCGAACGCGGGGGCCGGGAGGTGGCAGGTCTTGCACTGCACTTTCGCGGTCCCGTCGTCCTGCCAGTCCACTTCGACGGTGTTCGTGCCGCACACGATGCACGCAGCCCGCGCTCGGCGGGGCCTGGCGTCGTGCATGCCCGCCAGGCTGCGGCCCTTCTTGACGGCGTCGACGACCTCGTCGTGAATGTCGCCCACGAGGTCGAGGTAGGCGACGGACTCGAGGTAGCGGAGCATCCACCCCGCGGCGTCGGCGACCGCCGCGTGTGCGTCCCGCGGGGTCATGACGGCACGGAGCCCACCAGCGTTCATGTCCGCCGCGAGGCGCAGATGCGAGACCTCGGGCCCGGCGACGCCCATGATGCGGATGCACTCGTCCGTGTTGCGGGCGATGACCTCGTGGATGGTGTCGGCCGCTTCGAGGTGGGCGATGGAGAACGGGAGGCGCTGCTCGTGCGACCCGTCCACGCGGATGGCTTCGAAGTCGACGGCCTGCAGGGCAGGGATGACCTCGGAGCGGAGTGTGCTGGTGACGTTCGGCGCCCACGACAGGTGATCACGGAGCCGCAGGAAGCACCACTCGCACAGCTGGCCTCGGGTGGCCTCGGACGGGCCGGACTCGTCGCCGTCCTGCCACGTGCAGCCGCGGATGCAGTCAGCCATTGCGAGCCTCCCGATTCGCTCGCTTCCGGGCGTCGCGCTGGAAGCGGACGACGGCGGCCTCGATAGTCGCCCGAGCGAGTAGTCGGGCACGGCGGCGGGCCTTGCGGCTGCCCTTGATGCGCTCAGTGAAGGCGTGCTCGTCCAGAACGATCGCCGCAGCGTCGATGGTTCGCGCGTTGGTAGCTGCGTCGGTGAAGTCGCCGAGCATCTTCGCGCGCTCCGCGGCCCTGACCTCGGCGTCGTGGACGGTCAGCCACCGGTCGAAGTCGGCAGCCGCGGCCGCCACCGTGTACATGCCGCCCGGGATGGACTTGTGCGGGGCCATGCCCCACGAGTAGCGGCGCTTCACGTCCGCCGTCGACAGCGGTGTCTTCTCCTGCTCAGGCATGACGTGCCCTCCTTGCTTCTCGTTCTTGCTTGCGCCTCGTGGCGCGGTTCGGTACGTACTTCGGGGCTTCGAGTGCGGTCGCCTGCTGCTGCAGGAACGCGCGGATCCGGCGCTCGGCCTCTTCGACGGTCAGCTCGGTGGTGTGGGCGAGCTTCTTGGCCGTCGCGCGGATCTGCGAGTCCTCCGCGACGAGGGCCGGGTCCGTGGTGAGTCCGCCCTCGATGAGGGGCAGCTCCTGGAAGTCGTCGCTCCCCTCGGGGGCGAAGTAGACGGTGTGGTCCTTCATCGGTTCCAGTTCCCTTCCTCGGGTATCTGCCATGGGAGGCCAGTGCTGGCCTTGACCAGCCGGTGCGGCCAGAGACGTTCCTCGCGGTTCCCGCGCCACGGCACGAGCTCCGCTTCCAACGGCTTCCCCCGCGCCGGCTGCAACCCAAGGCCGAACTCCGGCCACCCCAGCAGCGCGGACGAACCGCGAGGCGCGAGGTTCCTGGCGCCCTTCCCGTTGTCCGACTTCCCCGCGTGCGCCTCGATCAGCAGGGCGATGCCGCGGTCGCGGATCGTGTCCAGCGCGGTGAGCACGGGCGCCGCGTCGTCGTCGTTCGTGATCGACCCCGGCACCAACCGGTAGAGGGGGCCGATCATGACGATGTCGGGCTTGTGCCGGTCGATGTACTTGTGCAGCTTCGCGAGGTCGCGGGGCTTCGTGATGTCCCCGCGGGGGATCATCTTCGCCGCGAAGTGATGGTCGACGGAGGCGTGCGCCTGCGCATCCGGGATGCGCTCGGCGAGGTTGCGCAGGTTGCGTGTCCACTGCCGTTCGGTGTTCTCCGCGTCGATCACCAGCACCCGCTTGGGAGGCATCTGCTGGTAGTCGCGGAACGGGTGGATGCCGGCGGCGGCCGCGAACACGAACTGCCGGAGGAGGGCCGTCTTCCCGAACCCCTCCACACCCGTCAGCATGAGCCGGTCCTGGCGTTCGATGAGGCCCGAGATGAGCCAGTCGTGCTCCACCGGCATCGCGATGAGCTCGTTGAAGCCCAGCAGCTTTCCCTCGTCGACGACCTGCTTCTGCTCGACCGCCTCGAGGCCTTCCTTCGCGGCCCTGATCGCCTCCCCCGGGTCGCCCTCCGCGTCGTCCCGCAGCTTCACGGCGACGGCGAGGAGATCCCGAGCGGACGCCTCACGCGCCACCTGCTCCGCGTAGAAGCCCACGTTGGAGCCCGTGAACACTTCCGACGTCCACGCGTGCAGCTCGTGCGCCTCGATGCCGCGGATCCCCCACTCCTGCAGCTGCAGACCGACCGTCATCGCGTCGATGCCCTGACCGCGCTCCCGCATGGTCAGCATCCGCGAGTAGATCTCGCCGAGGCGCACGTCCCCGAAGTCGCTCGCCTCTACGGCCTTCATCGCCTCCGGGAAGTACTGCTCCTCGAGGAGGAGTGCAGCGATGACCGACTGCTCGACGGTGATCATCGTGCCCAGTCCATGTCGTCGACGTAGCCACGCTGCGGAGCAGACTCCGCTCGCTGCGGCAGCGGCTCGTCATCCCAGCGGCCCTTGTTGAGCCACGACGACGGATGCGGGATGTACTGCTTCTCGGGGAGGTTCGGGTCGGCGGCGAAGCGGGCCGCGCCCTCCACGATGTACTGAGCCGGTGTCGAGCGCGCTGCCTTCGCGAACGCCTTGCGCGCATCGACCTTCCCGACCTTGCGCGGGTAGACCTCGTAGAACTTCTCGAAGAGCTCTTCTGTCCGGTCGCTCTCCCCCGGGTTCTTCTTAACGGGTTCTTCTTCTATAAGAGGAGTGGCTTGCAGGCTGTGGCCGGTCGCTACGTCTCCGGTGGCCGGTCGCTTCGGAACCGACCGGACACCCATGGCCGGTCCCTCCTGCGTTTTCCCGTTCGGGTGGAGCGTGTAGCCGTCGGGCAGTCCGTTGCCCTTTCCTCGCGAGTTCGCTCGGCGAGCGACCCGCTGGATGAGGCCACGCTCCTCGAGCTCGGCGAGCCATCGGCGCACCGACCGCTCCGACACCTCGAGCTCGCGGGCGAGGGTCGCCTGCGATGGGTGGATACCTCCGGGGCCCGATCGTGATGCGAGTGCCATGAACACGGACACCGCGCCGCGCGAAATGCTCGGGTCCCGGATGATCCAGTTCGGCACAGCCGCGAAACCCTCAGTCATTGGAGCTCACCGCCAGCACGAGCAGTCCGTCTTCCCATCGAGCGAGGCCTTTGGCCAGCATCTCGCCGATGATGTTGAGCAGCTGGCCCTCCGGGAGGCCAGTGGCCAGCGACAGGAGCGTGAGACGCCCCGCTTCCCATGTGCCGTTGCTGCAGCTGGCGATCGCGACCAGCACCAGCTTCGTCAGCGGATCTTCGGTCTGCTTCCACGCCCAGGTGGTGGCTTCCGTCGAGGTCATGCGAGCACCCCCGCCCCATCGATGAGCGCGATCTGGCTCTCGGACATCGCGAGGTAGTTCGTCATGCCGCGGTCTTCGAGGCAGGTAGCTGCGGAGCACCAGCCGATGCGGGCCAGCGTCGGCTCCTCTGTGCCGATGAGCAAGACGAGTCCGCGGACGGTGACGTGGCCGTCGCCGCAGACGACGCAGTCTCCCCACCCCCAGACCGGGTTCGTTGTGATCGGGATGGCGTTCATGCGGCCAACCTCCATTCGTCGTATTGCGGCCCGTAGATGTCACGCATCGTTGCGAGGGCCTGCTGTTCAGTGATGTGCATGCGGGCGCCCATGATGAGGACGCACCAGATGCGCTCGACGGCGTAGTAGACGGGCACGTCGCCCACGAGGTTCATGCCCTCGCGTTTGCCCTTCTCCTGCAGCCAGCGGGGCACCTTCCACCCGTTGAGGAGCGCCCCCGTCTGCAGGAACCCCTCGAAGGCTTCGTTGCAGATCAGGCACGCGGTGAGGAGTTCCGTGGTCGTGGGGCGGAGCTTCGTGCCGCCCATCCCGACCGCGGCCCGGTGCTGCACGGTGAGCAGCTGCTCTCCCCCACACCTCACGCACCGGAACACGTCCCGCGTGTAGACGGCCTGCCGGTCGGCCGCGGTCGGGTCGGCCATCAGATGACCTGACTCGGCGGGGTCGCGGCGTAGCGGGCCTCGAGGTCGTCGAGCACGAGGCGGCCTTCGAGCTCGCGGATGTAGTCGGTCTGCTCCGCGCACTCCTGCTCGAGGCGAACCGCGGTGTTGCGGGCCCGGTCGCGTTCCCCGCGGAGCTGCTTGTTCGCGTTCACGAGGTTCGCGACGCGGCGAGTGCGGGCGCTCACGACTTCTCCGCCGGCGGGAAGATGCGGTGGCCCGCCGTGATGCGCTCGGCCTTGGGGTCCCAGCTGCCGCGAGTGTCGGTGGCGAACAGCAACACCCCGTTCGCCTTGCGGACGAAGGCACGATGATCCTGGCCCTCGATCGTCAGCTCCCAGAGTTCACCGAGCTGCGCGTCCACCCACGGCTTGGGTTCCGGATGGGCGCCGAAGTAGGCACGAGCCGCTTCTACGTGAGGCCAGCGTGAGGGACCACCCAAATCCTCCTCTCGTACGTAGCCCTTAGTCATGCCATCCGACTCCCGCAGGACCACGGACTTCACGCCAGGGCCGAACATGCGCTCGAACACTGCGTCCACCGGACCGGGGTAGACGACGTAATCCGGGTTCTCCGGCCACCGCCACCGCCCCAGCTGCTCGTCGCACTCCCGCAGGAAGTGGTCACGCAGGGCCGCGATGTCTCCCTCGTAGATGAAGTCCCCGCTCGGAAGGCCGCGCAGCGTGCCATCGTCCTCGATGCGGAGCGTCTGCTCCTGTGTTTCGTTTGCCATCTCAGTGGCCTCTCCCGGAGCCCGAAGCCCCGTACATCTGCATGACTGATTTCAGAACCGACTGGTATGCCGACAACCGGTCCTCCGCCGCCTTCAAGCGGCGCTTCGTCTTCTTGAAGCCCAAGGTCGCGACCTGGGCGGCCGTGCGGAGATCAGCAGTCGCGATCTCCGCACGGATGCGACGCTCAGTCGGCAAACCCTCAGCGTTGAGCCAGGCCAGGTCGTACGCCTGCCGAGCGGCTTCGGTGGCCTCCTCCGAGGCCTCCTCCCACTGCGACACCACGTCCGCGCCCGTCTCGATCTCCGCCGCGAGACGGAGGATGTGCGCCTCGACCTCGACTGGGTTCACCGGCTCGGTCATCAGCTGAAGCCCTCAGGCATCTGCGCCCACTCGGCGAGCTCTTCCTTCGTCGGTTGCCCCGGGTCGCCCGTGAACGGCTCCTCCCCCTGATCGGGAGCGATGAGCGCCATCGGCGCGTCCGCATCCTGGAGCGGCTCCGCGCCCGCCTCCGGGGCTGAATCGGTCGGGGTGGCATCCTCGGACGGTGCGGGCGTCTCAGGCTCCTCAGTGGGCTCCTGCGCCTCCCGTTCGGCCTGCTCCTTGAGCGCCTGCGCCGGCTTCTTCCGCTGGATCGTCGCCCGCTTCGGCTTCGGCTTCTCCGCCTCGGCCGCCGACTCGGGCACGACCGACCCGTCCTCGAGCTCCTCCGCCGCATAGAGGCCCATGAGCATGTCCGAAGCGATCAGCCGCACGAGCTCCGACGTCGCCCTGGCGAGGAGCATCGCCTTCGGCTGCTTCTTCCAGTTGTCCTTGCTCGTGAGCTGCAGGTTCCGAGCACGGTCCAGGTCCCACTCGGACTGCTGCACCCGGTCGTCGCCCTTGCGTCGACCAGCGACGATCGCGCGCTGCGTCGTCGACTCCTCGACCCAGATCTCATGACCGGCCGCCTGCGCCAGGCCTCGGAGCGTGTTCGCCCGGAAGGCGGGTGTGCCCTGGATGACGTCGATCGCTCGCAGAGCGGCCATCGGATCCTTGATGCCGACCCCCCGGGCGGCCATGATCGCGGCCGTCGCGTTGCCCGGGTTCCGCTGGTACTGCTGCGGCACGAACGGGGTCTGCACGAGCGAGCAAGCGAACGCGTAGACGATGTGCATGTTGCGGCTGAACTCGAGGAGGTCGTTCGACGCGTACTCGACCTGCTCGAGGTACTTGACCTCGGTCGGTGCGACGGACTCCTGAGCTTCGAGTTCCGTGTTGGTGGTGTCGGTCATTGGCCGATCCCTTCTGTGAATGTGGTGCGGGGCGTCTCGATACCGAGCGCCTTGTTGGCGTTGACCTTCGCGTCGACGGAGTTCCACAGCGCGCGGCCAGCGGTGACGTAGACGCCACGGATGCGGCGCCGGAGGGCGTTGATCTGGAAGCCCTGCCAGACGATCGCGGCGGCCAGGACGAGCACGAGGAAGCCGAGCGGGGTCATGCCGCGACCCTCGGGCGCAGCGGCGCGCTCTTCCACGTCTCCGCCACTTCCTTGTCGGAGATCGACCGAGCAACCCCGGCCGCGTGAGCGAACGCCGCCCACGTGTCGTCCGAGCACTCCATGTCGTAGACCTCGTACCCGTCCGAGCGGATCCACACCGCCCACGTGTCCGTGATCCCCAGCTCGGAGATCAGCTGCTCGCGCTTCTCCGCGTCCAGGTAGTGGGTGGCCTTCGCGTACGCCGTCAGCTGCAGCGCCGTCTCCGGGTAGATGCCCGTGCGGTTCGTCTTCCAGTCCGCGAGGATCACCCGCCCCGGGAACAGCTTCGAGCGGAGCAGCAGGTCGAACGTGCCCCCGTACAAGGCGCGGTCGTGGAAGACCGACGTCTCCGTGAGGATCACCTCGACCTCGAACTCGTCGAGGAACTTCACCGCCGACTCGACATGCCCGCGGATCTCCGTCGGCACCTCCACCTCCTCGCCGTGCGCGATCCGCTCGGCCAGGTCGTGCACCTCCGTACCTCGCGCCTTCGCCTCGTCGGAGATCGCGTACCTCGACTTGCGGAGCGTCTCGTTGCGCTTCGAGAGGGGAAGCTCGGCGAGCTCGTCCCAGTGGTCCGTCGCGTAGTCCGAGGTGGCGTTCGCCGCCCAGTACACGAGGGCCGGCTTCGGGATGCCGTTCGACAGGATCGTCGTGACGCCGTCGAGCTTCACCTCGGAGCCGTCAGCCTGGCGGAGGTAGTAGGCGTGGTTCTTGCCGTACTTGCGCTTGCGGAAGCGGCTCGTCGACGTGGGCTTGGGCTTGGGTGCTGTCTTCGTCGCCATGGTCTACGCCGCCTTCGGGCCGTCGTCCTCGGGAGTGTCCGAGAAGTCAGGCGTGAGGGGCGGGAAGTCGGAGACGGTGGCTGCGGGGGCCTCGTCGATGTCCAGTTCGACGTCGTCCGTGTCCTCGTCGGTGCCGTCGAAGTCGAGCTGCGCGTCACCCGTTCGTGCCGACGTGAGCCGGTTCAGGGTCTGCACGAGGTGCTTCCGGTCGTCGCCCTCCGCCACCTCGATGCGAGTGATGCGAGCGATCGCGGACGGCTCACCCGTCACGTCGTCGTGCGCCCACTTCTTGCGCTGGATCTCGACGACAGCGATCGTCGTCTCGGTCGGCCCGCCCTGCTCGAGGAACGTGTCGTAGTGCTCCTCGAGGCCGTTCGTCTCGTTGCCGGGGAGTCGGCCGGAGAGCTGGAAGTTGCTGGTCATGGGGTTTCTCCTTGGGTCGAGACCAGTCGCTTGTGCGCCTGGTCGAACTTGCGGTGGCACGACGTGCACCGCGGGTCGTAGTTGCTGATGTCGAGCGAGTAGGCGACCGTGAACCGGCCTCGTGTCCGCCCGGAGATTTCGGCCGTCAGTTCGTCGGGGTCGGCGTTGTTGTAGGACCACTCGCGGGCGGGCCCACCGCAGTCGACGCAGTCGTGTTCCGACGCGCGCCCGAGGGTTCGCGTGAGCCGCTTGTGGATGGCCGCGAAGGTCGGGTGCTCGCCGTCGAGGGGCCTGCCCCGCCGAGGCTCGATGTGAAGGGGGTCGCCGTGCTTCTGGAAGCGAGTCAGGTGCATGGTGCAGAAGCCGTGAGCGTGAGCGGGCCGGCCGCAGTCGCCCACGCTGCAATGCGCCTTCCGCATGTAGTCGACGCCGGGACGTTTCACGACCATCGGGTCGCCGTGCTTCCGCCACCGAGCCCAGTGCTTCTGGCACAGGCCGCGCCCGCGGGACGGGTTTTCGCAGTCGTTCATCCGGCAAGGCGCGCGGTTCACGGGTCTACCCGTTCCCCGACAGCCGAGACACGGACCCGCACGCCAGGCACTTCGCCAGGCAGCACGTAGCGCTTCCGCTCCGCCGACTCGACGATCTGCGAGTCGTCGTAGTAGACGCCGGCCTTGGTCATCGCATCGTTCGTGCTTCTCAGCGTCTTATCGAGATCAGGCGCCGTGGTTGGGAGCGCCCGCTTGACGGTCTTCCCGCGCGGCATTCGAAAAATCATCTGGACGATGACGGGGACGTGCTGCCCGTACCCTCCCTCGGGTGGGAGCGCGGCTCGAGCGGCCTTCTCGACCGCGTCCCGCCACGCCTTGAGGCTCTTCGGGTTCTTGTCGATCACGCGGGCCTTGCCGCCCACGGTCACGGCGGTCTTCGATCCCTGCGCGCTTGGGAGGCCGTCGACCTCGAACTCGATCACAGCGCCACCCACACGTAGTTCGAGGGGTCGATGCGTCCGAACGCCATACGGATCGCGGTCTTGAGGACGAGCTTCCACGGGGTGTTGCGGTACTCGAACCGCCACGACGGGGCGTCGTCGGTGGAGTGGGTGGCGTCGATGCACCATCCCGACTCGACTTGGTGAACGCGGTAGCGCCAGACGGGCAGCTTCGAAGGCTTCGGGGCCCTCGTACGGGGTGTTTTTGGGTACGACAATTGATGCCCCCTTCCAGAGGGGTGAGATGGGGGAACGGCTCAGAGAGGCCGAGAGGTGAGGATCAGATACACGGGGCCGTGAGACTGGCAGCCGGTGCACAGAGCGACGATCGAGCTAGAGGTCGAGACGAGAGAGTGGGCACTGCAGGCGGGCTTCCACGGGCGCAAGCACCCGGGCTTCCGGCAACCCACGAGCCGAGTGGCGGGGTTCGCGCAGCTTCGCGCGTCACAGACGATGGGGGTGGACTTGAAGTCGAGGGCGTCGAGCACCTCAGCCGGGTCAGCCATGGCGAGCCTCGAGGTCGTCATCCAACAGCTGCTGATCTCGGAAGCGGTCCGTCTCCTCGTCGATGTACCCGAACGGATCCAGGTCACGGTCGTACGGATTCACGTCGAGCTCCTCGTCATCCGCCGGGCCGTAGTCCATGACGAGCGACAGCCGCTGCAGGATCTCCGAGTAGAGCCAGACGATGAGGAACGCGAGGGCGACCATCGCCCACGACTGGAGGGGCGTGAGGGGGATCATGCGCGGGCCTCGTATCGAATGAGGCCGAGCGCCGCGTCGACGCCGTCGCGGTCGATGCGGTCCTGCAGCGTCTCCGGGCGGGACCAGTCGCGGGGGGTCACGACGCCACCTGCTGCGCGTCGAGCCATGCGGTGATGTCGCTCGGCTTGTAGCGGACGAGGCGACCGACCTTCGTGGCCTTCGGGCCTCGGTGGCCGTTGTCCTTGGCGTCGAGGTACTTCCAATTGCGGAGCGTGGACTCCTCGACGCCGAGCTGCGCAGCGACCGCCTCGGTGTTGAGGAAGGCCTCCATCGGGGCCGGCGCCGTGCCGGGGGCGGCCTCGGTCGCCCTCATGATGCGACCGCCTTCATGGTCGAAGCCGCGACGGCCTCTGGGACGGCGAGGAGGCCGGGGATGTCGAGACCGAAGACGGCTGCGATCTTGCCGAGGTCTTCGAGGTCGAAGTTGACGGTGTGGCTCATTCGGCGTCCGATCCAGAAGGGGGACTTTCCGAGCTGAGCGGCGAGCCAGGACTGGTTCTTGTCGTGTGCCGCGAGCAGGAGGCGGATGGCCTGGGCTGCAGCGTCGTTGCCTGTTTGCATACGCCAACCATTGCATACGCAAACCGCATCTCGCAAGCTAGTTTTGCACTTGACTAGCGACTAGCGCATATGCCAAGCTCATGGTCGTGACCCGATACAACGACCTGACGCCCTTCTCCATCGCGTTCGCCGCAGCCTTCCGAGGCTTCATGGCAGAGAACAACGTGACCGGAAAGCAGATCGCGTCCAAGCTCGGCCGCAACACGGGCTACGTCTCCGAGCGCATCAACGGAAAGCGCGCCCTCGACACCGAAGACGTCGACGCCCTCGCGATGCTCGCCGGCGGAAGCCTCGACGGAGGCGAGCTGCTCCTCGAGCTCGCTCGCCGCGCCGGAGACTCCATCGCCCGCCCCGACAACGTCTCGCAGTTCCCGACGCAGCCAGGCGCGAACGACATGACCGAGGAACAGGAGCTCAAGTACGCGGCGGACGAGTCGCCGGTCGAAGACGAGATCTTCGACTAGCTCGAGTGTCGGTGGGTCGGTGCAGACTCGCCACGCACCATCTCCCACCTTCCCCGCTAGGAGACAGCATGTATGACCCCTACGAGCACGCCCGCGAACTGGGGCTGAGGATCGAAGAGGGCCGCATCCGGACCGCCAACGCGCTCCTGATCCCCGAGAAGCACCTGATCCTCGTCCGCCCGAAGCTCCCCGCCGTGCACCGTCGCGCGACGATCGCGCACGAGATTGTCCACTTCGAGAAGATGGATGTCGGCCGCGCCGCGTGGCAGGAGGAGCGCGCCGACCGCATCGCCGCGCAGCGCCTCATCCAGCCCGCCGACCTCCTCCGCGCCGAGCGCATGTACGAGCACCCCGAGCTCATCGCGCGCGAGGTCGGAGTGCCCACGAAGTACCTGCGCGCCTGGCTCAAGGCGGCGTAGGCATGGCGACGATCGCGAAGTACGAGACCGACGCTGGCCTCCGCTACCGGGTGCGATACCGGAAGCCGGACGGCAAGCAGACCGACAAGCGCGGGTTCCGCACGAAGAAGGAAGCCGAGGCGTTCGCGAACACCGTCGAGGTGTCGAAGCTGCGCGGAGAGTTCGTTACCGAGGCTGCAGGACGGGTCACTGTCGGCGAGCTCTGGCCGCGGTGGATCGCGACGAAGCAGGGCATGAAGGAGTCGTACAAGCGCACCCTCAACGTCGCCTACTCGACGCACGTCGAAGCGAAGTGGGGTGCTGTCCCGGTCGGCAAGGTGAAGCGCTCCGAGGTGCGCGAGTGGGTGCACGGCATGGCGAAGTCGGCCAGCGTCTCGCGCCGCGCACACGGCATCCTCGCCGGAATCCTGGACCTCGCCGTCGACGACAAGGCGGTGCACGCGAACGTCGCTCGAGGCATCCCACTGCCGCGCAAGGTCCGCCAGAAGCACGCCTACCTCACCGTTCCGCAGCTGGCGACCCTCGCCTCCCACGCGAAGGCCAACGCCGGCATGGTGTGGTTCCTCGGCACAACGGGCCTGCGCTGGGGTGAGGCGGTCGCGCTGCGCGGCAAGCACGTCGACCGTGAGCGGCGTCGCATCCGCGTGGAGGTGTCGGCGACGATGGTCGGGTCGACGCTCGTCCCAGACACCCCGAAGGGCGGCGTCGCCCGCGACGTGCCCGTGACGAAGTTCGCGCTCGAGCGCATCCCCAAGGCGCTCCCCGAGGCGGTCCTGCTGCCGGTGCCGAGCACCGGCCGCATGCGCACGTACTCCCCCGGCTCCGAGTCATGGTTCTCCGGCGCGCTCAGCCGAGCCCAGGCGGAGGATCCGAAGATTCCCGACCTCGTCATCCACGACCTGCGGCACACCGCGGCGTCCATCGCGATCTCGTCAGGCGCGAACGTGAAGGCCGTGCAGCGGATGCTCGGGCACACCTCGGCGGCGATGACCCTCGACGTCTACAGCGACCTGTTCGAGGCGGATCTCGACGCGGTGGCGGATGCGATCGAGGCGAAGCTCGCCGCAGAGTGTGGGCAGAATGTGGGCACTGGGGCTGCGTCCTAGGCTCGACGGCCCCGTCTCGCCTGCTATTCCGGGGCAGTCAGTGAGAAGCCCCGTAGGGTTCGAGTCCCTCCAGGGGCACTGTTCATTCCGTGCGGCAGTCTGCGCATGTGCCAGACTCACGGCTCGCCAGATGGCGGTGCCTAGACTCGCACGATGACGACGATCTTCGACGCGCAGGACCGCCCAGAGCCGCCCCTCGGTGAGGACGAGTGGTCGACGCTCAACGGCTTTCTCGATTTCCACCGGGCGACGCTCGCCTGGAAGCTCTCGGGCCTCGGCTCCGCCGAGCTGTCGAGGACGCTGCCGCCGAGCAGCATGACGCTCGGGGGCCTCGTCAAGCACCTCACGTACGTGGAGGACGACTGGTTCGGGGTTGTCCTCTTCGGCGAGGAGCAACGCGAGCCGTGGGCGTCCGTCGACTGGACGAAGACGCCCGACTGGGAGTGGGACGCCGCGAGCGCGCAGCAGCCAGCCGAGCTGCTCGCCGAGTGGGAGGCGTCGGTTGCACGCGCGCGGGCCGCCGCGGAGCGCGCGTTCCGCGCCGGGGGCCTCGCCTACCCCGCCGCGAAGGGGTTCTCGGACGGCCGGATTCCTCGCCTGCGGTGGATCCTCATCCACATGGTCGAGGAGTACTCCAGGCACAACGGCCACGCCGACCTGCTGCGCGAGGCGATCGACGGGAGCGTCGGCGAGTAAGGGGTCCAGCGCCGGGGCTCGGCTCGGCTGCGTCGATACACCGTGCGGGGAGGATCATCGCCTAGCGTCGAGCTATGAGCACAGCGCAGACCTGGCTGATCACTGGCGCGAACCGCGGACTCGGACGCGCCCTGACCCTCGCCGCACTGGGCGCGTCGCACAACGTCGTCGCGACGGTGCGCGGCGAGCACTCACTCCCGGAGCACGACAGACTGCTGGTCCTCCCGCTCGATGTCCGTGACCGAGCGGCGGCCTTCGACGTCGTCGAGCGGGCCTCCTCGCATTTCGGGGCGGTCGACGTTCTCGTCAACAACGCCGGGTACGGCCTTATCGCCGCGGCGGAGGAAGTCACTGAGCCGGAAGCTCGCAGCATCATCGACACCGATCTCCTCGGACCGCTCTGGCTCAGCCAGGCGGTGCTGCCCGGGATGCGGGCACGCGGCGCCGGCCACATCGTGCAGATCTCGACGGTCGGCGCGGTCGGCACTGTGCCGACGCTCGGCCTCTACAACGCGGCCAAGTGGGGGCTCGAGGGCTTCAGCGAAGCACTGGCCGCCGAGGTCGCCGCCTTCGGCATCCGCGTGACGATCGTGCAGCCGGGCGAGCTCTGCACGGACTGGGCCGGAGGCAGCATGCAGTTCAGCGCGCCTATCAGCGCGTACGACGACCTGCGAACGCAGCTCTTCGGAACGCCGAGCGTCCCCTGGCCTGCGCCGCCGGCCGGTGTGGAACCGAGCGGCACCTCCCCCGCGTCTGCGGCGGAGGCGATCCTCTCGCACGTCGGCGACCCCGGCGACACTCGACTGCGTGTGCTCATCGGCGACGACGCACCACCCCAGGTGCACGCCGCCCTGACCGCCCGCCTCGACGACTACAGCCAGGACCCTCGCTTCCCCCAGTGAGATTCGGCCCCACCGCAGCGATAGCTGGGGTGAGGCCGATGCGCTGCGCACACGGCCCTCGCGCCCGACCTCAGCGCGGGGCCTCCTCGTCATCGACGCTCGCCCCGGTCACGATGAGCAGCGCGGCCGCGAGCACCGCCGCGTTCGCCCACAGGATGACGCTCACGCCGAGCGGCCCGGCGACCGCACCGATGCCGAGCGGCAGCACGATCTGCGCGAAGCGGTTCGCCGTCATGCGCAGGCCGAGCGCCTGCCCGTGCACCTCCTTCGGCGTGATGCGCACCACCCACGACATCGTGAGCGGCTGCGGGATGCCGAGGGCGACGCCCAGCGCGACCATGACGGGAATCGCGCCGAGCGCGGCGACGAACGGCAACGCGACGAGCGCACCCACGCCGCAGCCGATGGAGACGAGCAGCAGCGCCTTGCGCCCGAAGCGGGACACGAGCCGGCTGAGCCCGACCCTCGAGACGACGGACACGAGGGCCCTGACGGCGAGCAGCGCACCCACGGCGACGCTCGACACACCCTTCTCCGAAGCCCACAGGGGAACGAACGTGTACAGGAGATCGACCGTCACGAGGACGGCGGCGCTCACGGCGACCGACCGCCACAGGCCGTTGCCCCTGCCGAGATCGACGAGACGGGGGCGCCGCTTCGCCACCCCGCCGCTCGCATCCGTCGCGGATTCGGCCTCGGGACGCTTCGCCGCTGCGGACTGCCGGTCGGCGCGCAGCAGCGCCGGCGTGCCGAGAAGTCCGAGCACCACCAGCACGATGCAGGCGATCGCCCCGAGCACGGTGTCAGGGGCACTCGCCTCGACGGCCCCGACCGAGGCGGTCAGGGTGACGATGGGCGGACCGACGAGCTGCCCGAGGGATGCGGCGGTGGTGAGCACCGCGAACGTGCCGTCGCTGGTGCCGTCGCGTCCGCGATGGGCCGTGAATGTCTGCTGCCCGATCATGACGAAGAGGCTGCCGATCCCCGTCGTCGCCGCCGCGACCACGAGGATCCAGAGCTCGTTGGCCCAGCAGAGCAGGACTGGGCCGCTCACGAAGACGGCGACGCCGAGCAGCGCGACCCTCGCTCCCCCGATCAGGTCAGACAGCCGTCCGACCGGAAGCGCCGCCACCAGTGCAGGCGCCGCGAACGAGGCCGCGACGAGCCCGAGCGCGAACCCCGTCGCACCGAGCTCGACCGCCTTGTATCCGATCATGAGACGCGCGCCCACCCACGCTGACTGCAGCAGCGCCGCTTGGACGCTCAGCGCGAAGCGCCACGGCTGCTCACCGCCTGCTGGGGGTCGGCGTCGCCGCCCCGTCATGGACGCCGGGGAGCTTCCTCGGAGCCACCGAAGTGCCTGGTCAGGTCCTCGATCTGGCTGCGCACTGCGGCGTAGCGACTGCGGTCGAGGTGGAACACGGCGAGCTGGAGCGAATAGGTGAGAGCGATGGGCACCAGCGGCGTGCGGTAGCTGCTGTCGTCGCCGCGAGGAGCCGCGATGAGGTGGTCCGGGTTCGGCCGGAAATGGAACCCGGGCACGTCGCTGATGAGCACGACCTTCCCGCCTCGGCGCTGGCACTCCGACATGAGCGGGGCGAGACGGATCGACGCCTCCCTGAGGGCGTACGCGATGAGCGTCGAATCGCCATCGAATCCGACCATGTTCTCGGCGAGGTCCTTCGCGCTGTTCTCGAGCGTGACGACCGTGAACCCGAGCCGACGCATGCGCCTCGCCGCGAGATCACGGAGGGGTCGTTCGTCGTCGGCGTCCGAGAAGACGTAGATCGTCGTCGACGCGTCGATCGCTCGAGCCGCGGCCTCCATGACGTCCTGCGGCACGTACTTCGCGAGCCGTTCGAGCGCCTCCGCTTCATCGCTCGCGAACGAGTAGAGGTCGTGGCCCGACTCTGCCCGCATGTAGCTCTCCTGCTCGGCAGCCTCAGAGCCCTCATCCCGCTGCAGATCGGCTCGCAGGTCGGGGTAGCCGCGGTAGCCGAGCTTCTGCGCCAGACGGACGACAGTCGACTCGTGGGTGCCCGCGCGCTGCGCGATCTCGGCCGCCGGCGCCTCCGAGACGCGCTCGCCTGACAGCAGCACGGCCATGACCTTGCGCTCTGAGCTGCTCAGCTGCTTGGTGCTGCTGGCGATGACCGATCTGAAACTCACCTGGACTCCTCATTGAGTGGATGCTGTTGCCCGTGCAACTGCCGCTGCTCACAGCAACACAGTGCCAGCTTTTCTTGCTCTGCTTGACACTCTCCCACAATCCTGCAAGCATGTGCAAGGTTGCAAGTTCCCTCGAAGGGGCGAACGCTCCGGGAGCAGGGCTTTCCCGAAACGCACCAGGATTCGAACCGCAGAGAGGCGGAGGACAACGATGTCATCGAACAGGATCAGAGCCGAATGGGGCATCGCAGCCGCCTGCGTCGTGGCGGCAATCGCCTTCGGCGGCGCCGCGGTGAGCTACGGCCTCACCGCGGATACCGGGGTCGGAGCCGGCCTCATGCCGCTCGTCGCCGCGGTCTTCGTCGGCGGTGCCGGCCTCCTCTGGGCCCTTCGCCTCGCCGCAGAGCGAGTCCGCGGCGCGCCCCCAGCGCACCTCCCGGATCTCCCGACTGCGACCGGCTCGATCGGGACTGACGCACCCTTCGAGGCGCTCCTCGAAGGAGAAGAGAGCGACGAGATGGACGACGAGTCGCTGCCGGACAAGGCGGCGTGGCTCCGGATCGGCACCATCGTCGGAAGCGTCGCCCTCGGCGCCGCACTCCTCCCCCTCCTCGGCTACTCGGTCGTCATGGTGCTCATGCTCACGACCGTCCTCATCTTCGTCGGTGGGCGCCGCTGGTGGATCTCCCTCCTCGTCGCGCTCGTCGTGACGGGCCTCTCGCGCCTCGTCTTCGAGGTGTGGCTCAACACCGCGCTGCCGCACGCGAGCATCGCTCCCCTCAGCTGGATTGGACTCTGACATGGGCTTCGAGAACCTCATCGGCGGCCTCATCACCGTCCTCACCCCCGAGCACCTGCTCTTCGCCCTCCTCGGCTGCGTCATCGGCATGCTCGTGGGTGTGCTCCCCGGCTTCGGCCCAGCCGCCGCCGTCTCGCTGCTGATCCCGGTCACCTTCGGCCTGGACGCGACAACAGCCATCATCATGCTCGCCGCCATCCTCTACGGAGCGGCCTACGGCGGGACGATCACGGCCGTCCTCCTTCGCATACCCGGCGAGGCCTCGTCCATCGCGACGACGCTCGACGGGTACGAGATGGCCAAGAGGGGGCGAGGAGGGCCCGCGCTCGTGATCGCAGCCCTCGCCTCGTTCGTCGGCGGCCTCATCGGGGTCATCGGATTCGTGCTCGTCGCCCCCTTCAGCAGACTCGCCCTCGAATTCGGCGCCCCCGAGCTCTTCCTCGTCTCGGTGCTGGGCATGGCGCTCGTCGCGAGCTTCGCCGGCCGCGACCCGGCCAAGGCGCTCCTCAGCGTCGGCGTCGGACTCGCCATCGCGAGCGTCGGCATCGACCAGGGCCAGGGAGTGCAGCGCTTCACCTTCGAGATGCCCGAGCTCTTCGACGGCCTCGGCCTCGTCGCGATCGTCATGGGCGTGTTCGGCATGAGCGAGGTGCTCGCCCAGGCGCGCGGCGGCAAGGACGGCATCCGCAAGCCCATCAAGGTCGGCAAGCTCCTCCCGACGGGTACCGACCTGCGGCGCTCCGCCGGACCCTTCATGCGCGGATCCTTCATCGGGTTCGTCATGGGCCTCCTGCCCGGCTCGCCCGGCGCCGCGACCTCGCTCGCCTCCTACGCCCTCGAGAAGCGCATCTCGCGCCGGGGCGGGGAGTTCGGAAAGGGCGCCGTCGAGGGCGTCGCGGGGCCGGAGGCGGCGAACAACGCACTCGCCGTCTCCTCCATGATCCCGCTCTTCACGCTCGGCATCCCGACGAGCGCCACCGTGGCCATCATGGCCGGCGCCTTCACGATCAACGGCCTCATCCCCGGCCCGCTCCTGTTCCGCGACAACCCTGAGGTCGCCTGGGCGATCATCGCGAGCCTGCTCGTCGGCAACGTGATCCTCCTCATCCTCAACGTGCCGCTCGCGCGAGTGTGGATCGCGGTGCTCAAGGTGCCGTTCCACTACCTGATGGCCGTCATCATCGCGTTCATGTTCCTCGGCACCTACAGCATCAACGGCTCAGCATTCGACATCTTCGTGATGCTCGGGGCAGGCATCGTCGGCTACCTCTTCCACCTGTTCGCCGTGCCCCTCACCCCGCTGGTGCTCGCCGTGATCCTCGGGCCGATGCTCGAGGAGAACTTCCAGCGCTCCCTCGCCCTCTCACGCGGCGACTACTCCGTGTTCCTCAGCAGCGGCATCAGCGTGACGCTGCTCATCGTGATCGTCGTCGCCGTGCTGTTCGGTGCCGCCCGCCCGCTCCTCAGCTCGCTGCTCGCGAAGCGCGTCACGCGGATGAACGCGAAGCGGCTCGCCCTGGAGCTCGAGGAGCAGACCCCCGAGATGCAGACCACCTCATCCACCAACCGCTAGCACCCCTGGACCGACGAAGGAGTCAGTCAATGTTCACCACACCCAGAATCGAGAACACCCCCGCGTCGCCGAAGCGCCGCGGCTGGGCGAGCAGGAGCACGCGCCTGACGGCGGTCGTCGCAGCCGCCGCCATCGCGTCCCTGTTGAGCGCCTGCGCGACGGGAACCGCTGGGGCCGCCGACGACGGTGCCGAGTTCCCGGAAGCCGGATCCACGATCGAGTGGATCGTGCCTTCTGCGGCCGGAGCCGGCAACGACATCCTCGCCCGCATCATGGCCCCCGCCATGGGCGAAGACCTCGGCGTCAACATCAAGGTCGTCAACAAGGAGGGCGGCAACCAGGTCATCGGCCTCAACGCCCTGGCCTCCGCCAAGCCGGACGGGCTCACGCTGGGCTTCACGAACATCCCCTCGATCTTCGGCCGCTACCTCGACCCGAGCAAGCAGGCCGGTTTCGACCGGGAGAGCTTCGCACCCGTCGGCTCGTTCGCGCTCAACGACATCGTCATCGGCGTCAACAAGGACAGCCCGTACACGAGCACGCAGGAGCTCTTCGATGCCGTCAAGGCGAGCCCCGGCACCATCACCGTCGGCACCGACTCGCGTGCGGGAGACGACCACGTCAACCTCCGCACCCTCGAGAAGGAGCTCGGCCTCGAATTCAACATCGTGCATTACAACAGCGGGGCCGACAAGATCGCAGCTCTCGTCTCCGGCGAGGTCGATTTCGCCCTCGGGGGCGTCTCCTCGTTCATCGGGCAGGCCAAGTCAGGTGAGATCAACGTGCTCTCGGTCCTCAGCGACGTCCCGAGCCCCTTCTTCCCCGACGTCACGACGTTGAACGAGCAGGGCTTCGAAGTGGCGCCGATGTCGAACAACTTCGCCGTCTCGGTCCCGGCCGGAACGCCAGCCGCAACGGTCGCCGCGCTTGAGGCAGCCCTCCAAGCCGCAACCGAGGATCCCGACGTCGTCGCCGCGCTCGAGAATGCGGGAACGGTACCCAACTGGATGCCAGCCGCAGACGTGGCCACGCTCTGGGAGGAGCGAGAAGCGACGACGAAGCCGATCATCGCGGAGCTGATCGCCGGTGAGTAGCACCGCCTCCACTCGACCAACCGCCCCATCAGCCGCTCGACCAGCAGGAGATCGACGCATGAACAGCGAGCACGCAAGCAGCACCGCGACGACCAGCGACCGCCTCATCGACCGCGCTCGGGGCATCCCGAGCGCCAACATCGGGGATGCGCAGGACCGGCTCGGCACGGCCTCAGGGATACGGCCGGTCTGGGATGGCGCGAAGCTCGCGGGCCGCGCGCTTCCCGTCTGGACCCGCCCGGGCGACAACCTCATCATCCACAAGGCCCTCGACGTCGCGCAGCCGGGTGACGTGCTGGTCGTCAACGGCGGCGGCGACGTGAGCCGAGCGCTCATCGGCGACCTCATCGGGCTCCGAGCCCTGCGCCTCGGTGTCGCCGGGTTCGTCATCGACGGGGCGATCCGCGATGCCGTGGGCCTCGGCGAGATCGGGCTCCCCGTCTTCGCCCGCGCGGTGACGCCAGCCGGCCCCTACAAGTTCGGCCCGGGTCGCATCGGCATCCCGGTCGCGATCAGCGGTGTGGTCGTCGAAGCTGGGGACCTCATCGTGGCCGACGACGACGGGGTTGTCGTTGTTCGCAGCGAAGAGGCCGACGAGGTCATCACCCGCGCCGAGGAGATCGAGGCGGGCGAGCGCCGCAAGCGGATCGCGATCGAGGAGACGGCTCGGGTTCGGGTCTAGCCGCCAGAGCCAGGACGAAGGACACACGCCGGCCGCAGCCCCGCAGAGGAGCTGCGGCCGACGTCACTGCAACCGCTGAGATCAGGCCTTCTCGTCCGCGACGCGGATGAGCACCTTCCCCACGGCTCCACCCTCGACCGCGTCGTGCGCCTGGGCCGTCTCCTCGAGCGGGAACCACGTGATGGGCAGGCCAGCCGGCTCCCCCACGGGAAGCGCGCCGTCGACGAGCGCCGCCGTCACGTCCTCGGCCGCCGCGTGCAGCGCATCCGGACCCACCGTGTAGAGCAGCAGCCCCTGCCAGCGGACGTTCTTCGCGAAGCTCGCGATGATGGGCACGGTGAAGTCGTCGCCGTTGTTGTTCGCGTAGTAGGCGATGCTGCCGTGGTTGGCGATGACCTCGACGTCGAGCGCCGCGTTCTGCGTGGGCGAGACCTCGACGATGTGGTCGACGCCGTCCGGAGCCAGTTCCCGGATGCGCTCGGCGAGCGAGGCGTCCGGGTAGCGGACCACGTGGTGCGCCCCGGCTGCGAGGGCCAGGGCTTCCTTCTCGTCGCTGCTCACCGACGTGATCACCGTCGCACCTGCCCACACCGAGAGCTGGATGGCCGCGTGACCGACCGCTCCTGCACCGCCGTGCACCAGCACCGTGCGGCCCGCGAGCGCCTCGGGCGAGAGACGGGCGGGGCCGTGCTCGTGCACCGTGAGTGCCCGGTGCGCCGTCATGGCGGGCACGCCGAGGCTCGCGGCGACGTCGAAGTCGATGCCGTCCGGCAACGCGACGACACGGTCGGCGGGCAGCACCGTGAACTCCTGCGCCGTGCCCGTCGGCCGGTTGTGCGCCGCGAGGTACACCCAGACACGGTCGCCGACGGCGAGCGTGTCCACGCCGTCGCCGAGAGCATCGACGACGCCCGCACCATCCTGGTTCGGGACCACCTCCGGGAAGCCGAGCAGACTGCCCGCGCCACCGCCGTCGCGCGCCTTCCAATCGGTGGGGTTCACGCCAGAGGCGACGACCTTCACGCGGACTTCGCCCGGGCCAGGCTGCGCGACCTCGCGCTCGACCTGGGAGAGGACGCTGGACGGACCGGTGGCTGAGTAGACGATTGCCTTCATACCCGGGTTCAGCGAGCCGGCGCCCCGCGCTATTCCCTCCGTGGCGCGTCCACGGCGATGGCGGCATCCTGGGCCACCGCTCACAGCACGGTCCGCTCGCCCGGACGAAGACGCCGTCTCGTTCCGACAACAACCGGGCACGGGACGGCCGGACGGTGGCACGATGGCGTCATGAGCAGCGACGACGATGTGCGACGGCTGGCGCTCCGCCTGCCGGAGACCTCGGAGCGCACCGCCTACGGCACCCCGGCGTTCTACGTCGGGACGAAGATGTTCGCGCGCATCCACGACGAGCCCGGGGTGCTCGTGTGCTGGCGCGCCGACCTCGGCGAGCGCGAGGCTCTGCTCCAGGGCGAGCCGTCGGCGTTCTTCACGACACGCCACTACGACGGCCACCCGAGCGTGCTGGTGCGGCTCGCGAACGTCCCCCCGCCGAGGCTCGGCGAACTGCTCCAGGAGGCGTGGGAGGCCAGGGCGACCAAACGCATCCTGCGCGAGGCGCGGTCCTCTCCCGAGCGGGACTGACCCACCTCGGGCACGCACCGCCGGCCGAGGCCCGCAGGCGCCCGACGGGCCGCGTCGTGCCGCCCTGGGCCGCGCGTCCGCTCTATGATCAGCGGATGGTCAAGGTCATTGCAGTCATCCGCCCAGTAGCCAGCGAGACGATCGAGGCGGAAGCCGACTCCTACGAGGCGGCGAAGGCGAAGATCGAGGCGATGGTCCCTGAGGGCTACGAGCTGCTTTCCGTGCGCTCCGCGAAGTAGCGAGCGACGCGGCGAACGACGACGGCCGGCGGGAGCCGCGGCAGCGAGGGCCCGACCGGGGTGCCGGAGCCGCTAGTCGAACATCCCGTCGAGCAACCCGCCGATCATGAGGCCGCCGAGCACGCCGCCAACGACGTCGCCCATGTCTCCGCCACGTCGGCCGCCGCGACCGCCGTAGCCGCCCTGGTAGCCGCCGCCACGCGGCTGGCCCCACTCGTCGTATCCCTGCTGCTGCTGCGGACGCGACTGGTCGATGTCGCGCTGCGCGAGCTGCAGCGCCTCGCTCGCGAGCGAACCCGCCCGGCGTGCCAGCGCAAGCGCCTGCTCGCGTTCGTCTTCACCGCCCCGGAAGCTGACCAGCTCGTTGCGGATGCGCTCCGCCTCGGCAAGCCGGGTGCGCGGCGCCGAGCCGATCCAGCCACGGTGGCCGGAGATGACGTCGTTGGCGACGGCGATCTGCCGATCCGCGTCGTCGATGGCGGTCACGACCTGAGTCTGCGACGGGATGGGCCGCGCGGCCCTGTCCCTGGCCTTGGCGATCGCCTCGTCGAGTCCCGTGTTCGCGGCACGGAGCCTCGAGAGCGACGCGAACGGGTCGGTTCGCTCGCCCGCGGGAGGGAGCGCGGCGAGCGCATCGGTGAGCCGCTTCGCGGCTTCCTCGACCTCCTGGCTGCGTGGCACGTCTCTCGCCGCGACGAGATCGCCCCTCGAGTCCGCGATCACGGCAGCGAGCGTCGACTCGGCGCGGAGGGCCTCGATCTCGTAGTTCTCGACGGCGTCGAGCAGCGTATGCACGCGGCGCACGGCCTCCGTGGACGCCTCGAGGGCAAGCCGCGACTGCTCGTTCTGCCCGGCCTCACGGCGGCGCAGCGACACGTCGGCGCTGTGCTCCGCGAAGGTCAGGAGCTGGGCCGCCTCGGCGGGGTTGTCGCCCACCTGGTGCAGCGCGGCGTCCGAGTAGCGCAGCGCGAGACGATCGATGCTGGCCTGCGCGTCCGGGATGCGCGCGCGCAGCCGCTCCGAGTCCCGCTTGACGCCCTCGAGCACGGCGGGCGTCTGCCTCACCACCGCGACGGCCTCCTCGAGCACCGAGGACTTCTCTTCGAGCAGCCCCATCGCCCACTCGCAGATCTGCACGATCCGCGCGTTCCTGGTGCGCAGCTCGTCTGGCGTGTCCGGGATGTCATCGACGTTCAGCTGGTTCAAGTGGAACGCCTCGCCCATGTACTTGCGCACGTTGACGAGCGTGTCCTTCAGATCCTGTGTCGCGCCGGAGCCCAGTTCGGCCTCCGCGAACGAGAGCTCGTCGTTCATGAGCCGGATGCGCTCATCGGCGTCGACGAGCGCAACACCCGCCTTCATCGCCAGGTCCTTGTCGTGGGCGTCGATCTCGGCCTGCTGCGCTTGCTTCGCGCGGCGAGCGCGCCCCCAGAATCCAGATGCCATATCGCAGATTCTAGTTGCGCGCCGCCCCGCCAAGCTGGCGATGTTCACCGTCGGCGGAGCGGCGCACCGCGGAGCTCAGTACCAGATGCCCGGCGAGGGCTCCGGCGAGACCCGCAGCACGCGTCCCGCGAGCTCCGCCGCCCCGTCGCTCAGCTCATGCAGGGAGCCTGCTGCGCGGAGCGCGGCGGGCGATACACCGCCGAGGAAGAGCGACCCGAGCGCGTCCACGCCCAGGCGCACGGCTGCCGAACCCTCGGGCAGAGCATCGACCGGCTCCGCCGCCCCAACGCCATCCGCGCCGACCGTGAGCACGAACGAGCCGCCCGCGAAGCCGAGCGCATCCTCGATCTCGAGTCCGAGCACGCCGGGCGACGAATACCGTCGCGCGTCCAGCACGGCCTTCGTGTCCAGGATGCGCAGCCACTGGTGGTCGGAGGTCGTGACGGTCGCGGCCCGCTGGTCGCCGAGCATCCACCTGATGGGCTCGTCGATGGCGAGCTGCTCCGCCTTGACGGTCGCGACGAGATCGGCCTCGAGGAAGAAGCGCCACAGCGCGGCGTAGGCGTCGTCGCTGACGGCGCGGAGGAACTCGACGTTCAGCGTGTGGCTCGCGTAGTCGTGGTCGCCGCCCTCGAGCTTGAACAGCGCTGCCCCCTCGAGGTCGCCGGCCTCCGAGGTGTAGGTGATGGCGCGGAGCTTCTTGCCATCGCCGTCCTCGTCGTGCACCGTTCCCGCGAGGCGGGGCCACATTCCGTCCCAGCCCTCGATCTCCCCGACCCGCGCCACCCTGACGCGGTCGAAGAGGCCGCCGATCTGCTCGGCCCACTGCTCCCGCCCCACGTAGTCGACGCGACCGCCCGGGGTCGGGCCGGCCCAGCGGACGCGGCGCGTGTCGATGCTGAAGCTCGCGGCGAAGGTCGCGGGCCCGAAGCCGAACCGGCCGTAGATCGTCGACTCCGACACCGTGAGGGCCGCGAGCGGGAGGCCAAGGGCCGCGGCCGTGCGCAGCTCCCCCTCGAGCAGGTTCCTGGCGATCCCGCGGCGGCGGCGAGCCTGGGAGACGGTCACCGAGCTGATCGCCCAGCTGGTCAGCTGGCTGCCGCCCGGCAGCGTGAGGTCGGCGGGCCACGAGCTCACCGTGGCGATGGGCTCGTCGACGAGGGGCGCCGAGTCGTCCCAGACGCCCGTCGTGCGGCGGTAGCCCAGGGATGCGCGCATCCCCTCGAGCTGCTTCTCGCTCGGCTCGGCGGCGAGGAATCCACGGAGGTCTGCTCGCGCCCATGCGTTGAAGGTGGCCGCGTCATCGGTATCGAGCGTCTCGTAGCGCAGGCCGGACTCGGCGAGCTTCGCCGCGGAGGTCGGGTCGATGGGATGGCGCGCGAAGTCGTCGGCTGCAGTCATGCATCCAGGGTAGGGGCCAGGACAGCGCCGCGCTGGGCGCGTCCTCGACGCGACACCCCCAACTATGCCATTATCTGCGTATGCATGCAGATACGCAGGAAGACGGCACGGGTTCATTCGGACACATCGAGCTCGACAACCCGACCGTCGAACTCGCCGCCGAGGTCTTCGGCATGCTCGCCGACGCGACGCGCGTGCGCATCGTGCTCGTCCTCGACGACGGGGAGCACTCCGTGAACGACATCGCCGAGGCCGTCGGCAAGACGCCGGCGAGCGTCTCGCAGCACCTCGCCAAGCTGCGCCTCGCCCGCATCGTCGCGACCAGGCAGGAAGGCACGCGCGTCTTCTACCGGCTCATCAACGGGCACGCGAAGCGGCTCGTTGCCGACGCGCTGTTCCAGGCCGAGCACTCCGTCGCCGGGGTCGGAGGCGCCGACGCCATCCCGCCCCACCACCGGCGAGACCCGCAGCCGAGTCGCGAGCTGCGCGGAGACGTCGATGCGTGAGGTCCTCGCCAACCGGGCGTTCCGGCGGCTCTTCTCCGCCCAGGTCATCGCGCTCGTCGGCACGGGGCTGCTCACGGTCGCGCTCGGCCTCCTCGCGTTCGACCTCGCGGGCGGCGACGCTGGCATCGTGCTCGGCACCGCGCTGACGATCAAGATGATCGCCTATGTCGTGGTGTCGCCCGTCATGGCGGCGGTCACGAGCCGGTGGTCACGACGCCGTGTCCTCATCTCTGCTGACCTCATCCGCGCCCTCATCGCACTCGGCCTCCCCTTCGTCGGCGAGGTCTGGCAGGTCTACGTGCTCGTCTTCGTCCTGCAGGCAGCGTCCGCGACCTTCACGCCCACCTTCCAGGCCGTCATCCCCGACGTGCTCCCGGATGAGCGCCTCTACACGCGGGCGCTCTCGCTCTCGCGCCTCGCCTACGACCTCGAGGCACTCGTGAGCCCGCTGCTCGCAGCCCTGCTGCTCACCGTCGTCAGCTCCAACTCGCTGTTCGTCGGGACCGTCCTCGGCTTCGTCATCTCGGCGACGCTCGTCGGCACGACGACGTTCCCCACCCGCACGCTCGCAGCCCCGAGCCCCTTCATCTCCCGGCTGACCTCCGGGCTGCGGGTCTTCTTGCGCACCCGCGACCTCAGGGCCCTCCTGGCGCTGAACCTGGCGGTCGCGGCCGGCACGGCCATGGTGATCGTGAACTCGGTCGTCTTCGTGCAGGCGCAGCTCGGGCGGGCGCAGTCGGACCTCGCGATCCTGCTCGCCTCCTACGGAGCCGGCTCCCTGCTCGTGGCGCTCGCGCTGCCTCGGGTGCTCGATCGCGTCTCCGACCGCCGGGTCATGCTGGCCGGCGCTGCCCTCATCCCGATCGGCCTCCTCGCGATGGCGGGCGTGCTCTCGACCGATGCAGCGTGGGCCTGGCCACTCGCCCTCCCCGTGTGGGGGCTGCTCGGCGCCGCGACCTCGCTGATCCTGACGCCTTCCTCGCGGCTCCTCCGGAGGGCGGCATCTGGCGAGCAGCGACCCGCGGTCTTCGCGGCCCAGTTCTCGCTCTCACACGCCTGCTTCATGCTCTGCTACCCGATCGCTGGCCTCGCGGGCGCGCAGCTCGGTCTCGCGCCGGCGGGCCTGATCCTCGGCATCGTGGCCCTCCTTGCCGTCCTCGTGGCCGGGCTGACGTGGGTGCCTCGGGGCGCTCGCGAGCCAGCCCCGCACCGCGTTCAGCTCTGACGCTGCTGGCTCGCGAGCCGGACGATCTGCCTCGCGGCGACGTCGGCACCGGCCAGCAGCGGTGAGGGCTTGCGCGGCGTCGCCCCGATCGCGCTGCCCGGCTGCGTGCTGAGGGCCGGGATGCCGAGCACAACCACTCGATCGTCGACGGAGCCGTCGCGCCGCACGAGATTGAGGCCGGGCTCCCCCTCCTCCAGGCTCGCGCCCGTCGCCTCCATGCTGTCCGTCTCGACGGCCGCTCCGTCTCGCGCTCGTCGCGCGTGCACTCGAGCGCGTCCGGAGTCCAGCAGCGCGCGCAGCAGCGGGTCGTCGGTCGCAGGCACCTTCCCCTTCGACATACGAGGTTCGATGAGCGCGCGGGCGCGCACCTCGATGCCCGTGATCGCGGAGCGGGCGACGAACTCGCCGGCCTCGACATCGAGCGATACCGAGGTCTCGGGGCCGGTCAGCCGGAGCAAGCCGGCGTCGATGAGCGCGAGCACCTCACGAGTCCGCCCGGACGGTGGGCCGGATGCGAGGAACAGCCCGTCCGCGTTGAACCAGCCTTCGAAGTCGGTGACAGCCGAGCGGCCCTCGAGCACGCCGCTCACGGCGAGTCGTGCCGCCTGGCCCCGCAGAGCCCCCATCGCGCGGTTGACCGCGGCGCGAGGATGCTCGTCTGGCGAGGACATCGACCCGAGCTCGCTCTCGACGAGCTGCTCGACCTGACGCCGCCAACGCTCGGGGCTCACCTGCTGTCCCCGCGTCGGGCGTCGCAGCGAGTCGATCGTGAACGCGTGGGCACCGTCGTCAGCACGCTGGTCGATGGACGCCGTGAGGATGTCGTCGATGGCGCTGACGTTCTCGGCATCGTCGAGGGCGGCGAGGGCCTCCGGAAGCGAGACAGTGAGGGCGTGGGGTGCCCAACCCGAGAGGGCGGCGAGGTACGCAACAGCGAACTCACGCGCGATGGACGGCCAGACGTCGCCTCGGAAGTCCAACGACTCCGGCTCGGCCGCGGCGAGCGCCCTGAACCACTCCGGGTTCGCGGCGCGTGCCACGAACGGCGACGCCTCCGCCCACCCGTCCGCCTTGGCGCGGTACGGCACGCCGCGGCGCGAACCGGCGTGGAGGATGGGCTCGTTCCCGGACGGCAGGTAGCGAAGTCGCCCTCGCGCATCGCCGGCGACGGGCTCGAACCGTCCGCCGCGCCCCGCCGTGAGCACGGCGACGACGTCGAAGAAGTTCGCGCCGAGGCCGCGGACGATGACGTCCTCGCCCGCTGGCACCTTGCCCCAGTCCTGCTCGGCCGGCATGCCAGGGGCGATGTAGACCAGGCCGAGCTCTCGCGCTGCCCGCTCGAAGCGCTGTGTCTCGTCGCTCGGCAGCGTCTGCACCATGCCCTGGGCGAGCACGACGATCGGCGCCCGCAGCTCGGTGCCGTCGGCGAGCACGACGGTGCGTGCGTCGGGGCCGTCGTCGCGCACGTCCACTGCGGTTCCCCGGATTCGGGCCAGCTCCACGTGCCCGCTCGCTTCGGCCGCTGCCAGCTGCTCGCGGAAGTAGACCCCCTGCAGCCGCCGAGAGGGGAAGCTGCCGGGGCGCACCGCGCGCGCCTCCTCGAGCACCCACGGCGTGGGGTGCTCGCCACGGTCGACGATCGCGGCCGCCCAGTCGACGAGGTCCGGGCCCGGCACGATCGGCCCGGTCATCCTGGTCGACTCGTCGGCGTGGATGGTCGTCGAGCCGGAGGTCGTGTTGTTGAGGAACTCTGCCGGCTGGTCGATGCGCCAGGTCGCTCCGGCCCCCACGTCGATCGCGTCGACGATGGCTACGCGGATGCACGCGTCTGGTCGGCGCGCCACCACCCTGAGGACCGTGGCGACGGCGCGCGGACCGCCCCCGACGATGACGGCGTCGAACATCAGATGCGGTACTCCAGGTCGTCCTCGACGACTGGCCGAACCTCGACGAAGCCTTCGCGCTCCTCGACGGTCACGCGCAGCCCGTAGACCTGCTTGAGGGTGTCCTCCTGCAGCGCCTCAGCCGGTGTCCCGCTCTTGATGATCGTACCCTGGTCGAGCATGACGATCTGGTCGCAGAAGCGGCCGGCGTGGTTGAGGTCGTGGATCGCGATGAGGGCCGTGATGCCCTTCGTGCGGGTGATGCGGCGCACGATCTGCAGCGTCTCGATCTGGTAGCGCAGGTCGAGCGCGCTCGTCGGCTCGTCGAGCAGGAGCACCTTCGGGTCCTGCGCGAGGGCCCTGGCCACGAGCACACGCTGCGCCTGGCCCCCGGAGAGCTCGGACATGTTCCTGTCCACGAGAGAGTCGAGGTTCAGGAGCGTGATCGCGTCCTGGACGTGCCGCCAGTCCTCGGCGCCTGGCGCCATCCCATAGTGGGGCGTGCGACCGAGCAGCACCGCCTCGCGCACCGTGAGGTCGAAGGGCGCCTCTCCGGACTGCGGCACGTAGGCCACCGTTCGCGCGTGCTCGCGCCTGCCGAGGCCGAGCACGTCGGTGCCGTCGAACGTGACGGTCCCCACGCTCGGCTTGTGAACGCGGGCGATGATCTTCGTGAGCGTCGACTTGCCGGAGCCGTTCGGTCCGAGCAGCGCGCAGAAGGTGCCGTCCTGCACTTCGAGGCTCACGCCCTTCAGCACCTTGTGCTTGCCGTAGGCGAACTCGATGCCGTCGATCGTCAGGCTCATTTGAGGGCCGTCTTCCTCGTGAGGATGAGCTGGATGAAGATGGGCGCGCCGATGAAGGCGACCACGATGCCGACGGGGATGACGGCGGGTGCCAGGATCGTGCGCCCGACGGTGTCGGCGACGAGCAGCAGCAGCCCTCCCGTGAGCACCGAGAACGGGATGAGGTAGCGGTGGTCCGCGCCGATGATGAGGCGCGCGATGTGCGGGCCGACGAGTCCCACGAAGCCGATCACGCCGCAGAAGCTGACGATGACGGCGGCGAGCACAACCGCGACGACGATGAGCCCGACGCGGAGCGCCTGCACGTTGACGCCGAGGCTCTTGGCCGCGTCGTCGCCCGCGAAGGCGACGGCATTGAGGTCCTTGGCGAACCACAGCACGAACGGGATCGTCGCGAGGACGAGGATGCCGACCGTCTGCACGTCACCCCACGTCGCGTCGTTCACGGAGCCGAACGTCCAGCGCACGATGGCCTGCAGCGTGTTCTCGTTGGCCGTGAACTGGAGCGCCGCGGTGAGCGCCTCGAAGAGCTGCGTGATGGCGATGCCGAGGAGCAGGAGCGTGGCGATGGCCATGCCCTTGGCGGAGGCGAGCCCGAGTACGAGCGCCGAGACGGCGAGCGAGACGACCAGCGCGCTCGCGATGATCGCCCACGAGGGCAGCGTCGTGCCACCCGCGATGGTGATCGCGAGGGCAGCGCCGAACGCGGCCGCCGGCGAGACGCCGAGCGTGAAGGGGCTCACGAGCGGGTTCCTGAGCAGCCCCTGCATGAGGACACCCGACAGCGAGAGTCCTGCGCCGGCGGCGAAGGCCAGCAGCACGCGTGGGAGGCGCAGCTCGGTGACGATGGAGAACTTCTGCGCGAACTCGTTCTCGAGCGTCCCGCCGAAGATCGACAGGGTGACGGCCTTCCAGACGTCGCCGAAGGTCACTCCGGCCGTGCCGATGGTGACGGCGGCGACGACGGCGAGGGTGCTCACGACCACGCCGCCGATGATGGCGAGCCGCTTGACGTTCGCGCGCTTGCGCTCGCTCGAGGCGACCGCGTTCTGCTCGCCCGGGGTATCCGTGCCGGTCTTCGGCGTCGCGATGGCCACTACGCGGCCGCCTGGTACTGCTGGATGTACTCGCTGGCGCCAGGGAAGTCGGTCTGCTGGAAGTCGACGACCCAGCGCTCGAGGAACTCGTCGGGGTTCACGTCGGCGAACTCCTCCGGGTGCAGCCACTTGGCGAGGTAGAGGGCGCCGATGGACTTCGCGACGGCGCTGGTCGCCCAGCCGTTGGCGAGGTAGACCTCGCCGTCCTGGATGGCCGTGATGTTCGACCAGCCCGGTCGGGACGTGATCTCGGCGCCGAGCGTGTCGAAGCGCTCCTGGCCGGTCGGCGTCGCGCTCGGCTCGAACTCGTGGACGATGACGGCCGGGTTGCGGGTGACGACCTCGGCGGGGTCGACCGTGATCTCCTCCTGCTCGTCGCCACCGCCTGCGGCGTTCTCGAAGACGTTCGTGCCGCCTGCCGCCTCGATGATGGCGTGGAAGCCGGACCCGGGCAGCACCGTCAGGTACGGGTCGACCGTCTCCCAGTAGACGGGCACGGGCTCGACGCCCTCGGTGCGCTCGGCGACGACGTCGAGGATCTCGTTCGAGAAGTCGGTGACGGCGCTTGCTCCCTCTTCCTTCTGGAAGACCTGGCCGAGGAGGGTGACGGTCTCGTCGAACACCGCGTAGTCCCAGGCGGTCGCGACGACGACGGGGATGCCGAACGATTCGAGCTGCTCGGCGGCCTCCTGCCAGACGGCGTTGCGGGGCATGATGACGACGTCGGGGTCGAGCTCCGCGACCGCCTCGTAGTTGATCTGGTCGAGGCCCTCGGCGATGACGTCGCTCTCGTCGACCGGCAGGTACGGAAGGCGGTTGATGGATGCGCGGTCGACGCCCACGACCGTGTCGCCGGCGCCGATCGCCCGCACGAACTCGTTGCCGTAGCTGTTGAGCACCACGGCCCGTTCGACGGGTCCGTTGATCGTGACCTCGCGGTCCTGATCGTCGACGACGGTGATGGTCTCGGCGTCGGCTCCGCCCTCGGGGGTCACCGTGCCGCAGCCGGCGAGGAGCAGGGAGCTGGCGACGAGGGCCGCGATGGCGGCGGGCAGTCGGCGTGAGATGGGCATATCGGTACCTCTCGGTGGCAGGTCGTGCAGAACGTTCAGGGGCGGCGCAGTGGCGCGGATGCTCAGCTGCTGGCGGCTGCGGCGGGCCAGTTCGGCTCGCCGAGGCTCAGCATCAGGCGGTTCGCCCAGGCGAAGAATGCCGTCGACCCAACGAGGTCGAACAGCTCGGCGTCGTCGAGGCCGAGCGCGCGCAGCTCGTCGATCTGCGCGGGCGTGGCACTCGGGCGCAGCGTCGACAGGCTCGCGGCGAAGCGGATGATGGCGCTCCAGCGTTCGTCCTGACCGTCGCTGAGCGCGTCGAGCGAGGTCGGCTGCCAGTCGGCGTCGCGAGCGAGGCCCGAGTCCAGCACCCGCTGCACGTCGTCGTGGCGCTTCGACTGGAAGGTCGCCTTCCTGGAGTGCACCGAGGCGCAGTAGATGCAGTCGTTGACCTTGCTTGCGACGGCCGCGGCGAGCTCCCGCTCGGCGCGAGGCAGCCCGCCCTTGCCGAGGAACACGGCGTTGTCGATGGCGCTGCGGGCCTTCAGCACCGCAGGAACCCTGGACAGGAGCCGGAAGTAGACGCTGTTGGTGGTCGCCTTCGCGGCGAACGAGTCGACCTGCTCGGCCGTCAGCTCCGCCTCGTCGGGGGCGGCCACCCACGGCGACCACTCGAGCTGCTCCTGCGTGTACTCGGTCGGCTTCGCCAGTCCGGCGATGGTGCGGCCCGAGAGGTCCTTCGACCGACCGGCGGCGACCGTGGCGCGGGCGGGCGCATCCACTCGCTCCGGCGCGGTTCCGGCGAGCAGCGCGTCGCCGTCCAGCATGCGTGCCAGGTAGCTCTCGAAGGCCACGAGCTGGCTCAGCAGCACGATCTCGTCCGGGGTGACACCAGCGACCGGCAGCACGTGATGGTCTTCGTGGGTGGCCAGCGCAGGCGACACCGTGATGAGGTCCACGTGCTCCACGAGCGCGCGCAGCTTCGCATCTGCGGGCAGCTCGTCGCCGAGCAGACGAGCATCGGCGCCCTGCGCCAGATGCCAGTCGGCGAGCTGCGCGTTGCCCTGCCAGCGCGCGACCGTCCTGGCGAAGCCATGGAGCAGGCCGCTCTCGATCACCTGCGGGCTCTCGTAGAGCGCCGTGTAGGCGGCGAGCGTCTGCTCGACCACCTCGGGCTTCGCGGCCCTCAGTGAGGCGATCGACTCGGGAACGGTCGGGGAGATGCGCACGTGGGAGTCCTCAGCAGTCGAGATCGGGGAAATCAGATACCAACCTGCCATCCCGTGCGACGCCCCGCGGAATCGCGTTACCCCGCGTGAACTCCCCCGCCGAGGCGCATCCTCACCGAGTACGTCCCGACCTCGGCCACCCGCCTGGCCTCAGGCGAGGCCGAGATCCGGCCGCGTGAGGTCCGGCTGCCGCGGCCCCGCCAGGGAGGCGGTGCGCGGGATGAGCTCGATGTCGGGGACCGGGTCGAGCGTCAGTCGCGCGTGCGTCTCGACGTCGAACCGCTGCTTCCCGTAGCGGAGCTTCTGCCGCTCGATGCCCTCGGGCCTGAACCCGGCACGACTCGCGACGCGGCAGGACGCCGCGTTCCCGGTCCGGTGGCCGAGCTCGAGGCGGAAGAGGCCGAGCTCCGTGAACGCCAGGTCCGCGATCGTGGCGAGGCCACGCGTCGCGAGGCCCCTGCCGCGAGCCCCCTTCGCCAGCCAGTAGTAGGCCCACCCGGTCTGGTGCACGTGCTCGATGTTGCTCAGCCCGACGTTTCCGACCGCGATGCCGTCGACGATGATCGCCAGGTCGTGTTTCGCGGTGCCGGAGACCAGATGCTGCGCCATGTAGGAGACGAAGTCGAGCTCTGTCGAGGGCACACCTCCCGGGAACTGCGCGGCGAGGTCGGGCGACGTTCGCATGGCATTCGCAAGTGCAGGGGCATCGTCGGCCACCCATGGTCGGAGGTGTGCATCCACCCCTGCAGTGTCGCACTCGCAGATGTATCGGGACCGGGGCGACGCGCAGAAGCGTCGAGTGCGACGGAACATCTACACGCTTCTGAGGCGGTGGGGGAACATCAGCGTCGGTCTGCGAGACCTTCGGAGCACACTCACCTTCGCCAGATCGGACATACTCGTGACCTCAGAGACGCACCAGCACGCGTCGAGAAGGCTGCCCCCTCGGCCCACCCGGTCTGACGCGGCACATCCGAACCATCCCCTCAACAGGTTTCGGGATGGGTTCCGCGCTTCCCGATGGGTTGCAACCCATCGGGAAGCGCGGAAGCCATCCCGAGATGGCCAGAGGGTGAGGCGGTGCGGGGGCAGGAGCGTCCGCACATCCAGGAGCGCCCGCACTTCGAGAAACGCCGCTACTTCACGCGGCGGCGCCAGCCTCCGGTCGAGTACAGCGACCACGCGATGAGCACCGGCTGGAAGAAGAGGCGCAGGAAGCGCTTCCTGTCGGTGTCGAGCCCGAACGCGTCGCGGCGACGCGCGAACTGCGCGAGGTTGCCCGGGAAGACGGCCGTGAAGAATCCGGCTGCGATCCAGCCCACGGTCGGACGGGCCGAGCGACGCGCGAACAGGAGCGACAGGCCGAGCGCGATCTCGGCGACGCCGGACGCGAGCACGACCTGATCGGTCGAGAGCGGCGTGTGCTTGGTCACCGACTTCGGCACCTGCGCCGTGAACTCCTCGCGGGCGACCGTGAGGTGCGTGACCCCGGCAAAGACGAGGAAGCCGCCGAGCAGGATGCGCGTGAAGGTGCGCGGCCGCGAGGAGGGTGCGTCGTCGACGAGACGGATCTTGGAGGTGATGGTTGCCATGTCGGGTCAGGCCTTCTTCGCGTGCTTGCCGAAGCGGTACGCCATGACGAGCTGCGTGATCCCGCCGATGACGAGGATGATCGCCACGATCCACAGGGCGACGACGACGACGCCGGCAGGCCAGAGGAGGATGAGGAGGCCGGCGACGATGCTGAGCACGCCGGAGAAGATCGCGAAGCCGCGGGACTGGCCGGGAGATCCATCCGCGAGCGCCGCGATGCCCTCGATGATCCAGGTGATCGCAATGAGGATGCCGAGCGCGTCGATGAGGGCAACGGGCTGGACGAGGGCGATGACGCCACCCGCGATGAGCAGCAGCCCGACGACGCCGTTGAAGACCCGCCAGCCGGTGGGGATGCCCTTGGAGACGACGGCGCGGATGAGGCGCAGGGCGCCCGAGAAGATGAAGAACAGCCCGAAGATCCAGGCGATGGCGGTGAGGGCCTTGATCGGGAAGGCGAGCGCGACGATGCCGAGGATGATCGCCACGGCTCCGCCGATGCCGAAGATCCAGCGCAGCGTGCTCACCTGCCTCTGGCTGAGGAGACTCGGGTCGAGGTTGAAACGAACGATCGGGGTTGACTGGCTCATTGCGGGCTCCTTCGACGGGGATGCGCCGTGCACGGCGCCGACGCTCCTCGTCCGTGGAGCGAGGGGTAGTCGTCATCCTAGTGATGCAGCGCTTCGCGCAGTCATCCGCGATTCCCCGGGGATCACGTGTCCGTCGCGCAGCGCGACGACGGTGTCCGCCGCTGCGATCTCTCCGGCGTCGTGGCTGGCGACGACAACGGCCCTGCCCTGTTCGGCGAGCGCGGCGAGGCACGCCGCGATGCGTGCACTGGATTCCGCGTCGACCCCTGCGGTCGGCTCGTCGAAGAGCAGCACCTCCGTGTCCTGCGCGATGCCCTGGGCGACGAGGGCTCGCTGCCGCTGGCCGCCGGAGAGCTGGCTGAGGAGACGTCCGCGAAGCTCGCCGAGGCCGAGCTGCTGGATGGCGGCGTCGACGAGCTCGGCGTCGCGGGTGCGGGCCTGCGCGCCTCGCCCCCAGCGCCAGCTCGAGGCGCTCGGCCGGTTTCCCGCTCTGCCCCAGCGGCCCATCGCGACGGCGGCACCGACCGTCAGGGGGAAGGCCTCGGGCAGCCGGGCGTGCTGGGGCACGTAGGCGATGCTGCCGGGCCTGGCGTCGAAATCGTGCCAGTCGAGGGTCCCCGAGGTGAGCGGGGTGGTCCCGGCGAGCACGCCGAGGAGCGTGCTCTTGCCTGAGCCGTTGTGCCCGACGATGACGGTGATCGCGGAGCGTCGCACTTCAAGCGAGACGTCGGACAGCGCGGCGTGTGCGTCGTAGCGGACAGTGACGTTCGCGAGCGTGATGAGGGCAGCCATGCGCGCCACCCTATCGGTAATGAGAAGCGTTTTCATTATGCTACGGTCCTTCCTCGTGCCCTTCCTCACCGATCCCCTCGAGGCGAGCTTCTTCGCCAGAGCCCTCCTCGGCGGCTCCCTCGCCGCCGTGCTGTGCGCCTGCGTCGGCACCTGGGTGGTCCTGCGCGGCATGGCCTTCCTCGGCGAGGCGCTCGCCCACGGCATCCTCCCCGGCGTCGCCGTCTCAGTCCTCCTCGGCCTCCCGCCGGTCGCCGGAGCATCCGTCTCGGCAGCCGTCATGGCCGTCGGCGTGCGCACCCTCACGAAGCGGACACGGCTCTCCAACGACACGGCCATCGGCATCCTCTTCGTCGGGATGCTCGCGCTCGGCATCGCGATCGTGTCCAGGTCGGGGAGCTTCGCCGTCGACGTCACGGCGATGCTGTTCGGCGACGTGCTCGCGATCGGGCCAGGCGAGCTCTGGCTCATCGGCGCAGCGCTCGCGCTCGCCGCCGCCGGACTCGCCCTCTGCCACCGGCCCTTCACCGCGCTCGCCTTCGACGAGCGCAAGGCGTTCACGCTCGGACTGCGGCCGGAGCGCGCGAGCCTCGCCCTCATCGCCCTCGTGGCGATCGCGGTCATCGCCTCCTACCAGACCATCGGAACGCTCCTCGTGACCGCGCTCCTCCTCGCTCCCCCGGCCGCCGCATCCCTCAGCAGGAAGAGCGTCGTCGGCATCATGGCGCTCGGCAGCGCGATCGGCATCGCCTCCGTCGTCGTCGGCCTCTACGCCTCGTGGCATCTCGCCATCGCGGCTGGTCCTGCCATCGCGCTGACCGCCGTCATCTCCGTCGGCGTCGCCTCGGTGCTGCGTGCACCGCGCTCCAGCCGCCCCATCCCCCGAACCACCGCTCCAGCAGAAAGCGACCAGTCTTGCCCCGCACACGCCTGATCTCCCCGCTCCCCCGAGTCCCCGCCCGAGGACTCGCACCTCGCGCATCCCTCGCCCTCGTCGGCATGCTCGCCCTCGCCGGATGCACGTCGCCGGGCTCCGAGACCGAACCGACCGCGAGCGCGCCGACCACCGAAGAGCAGGCGCACGGCTTCGTGGCGGGGGCCGAGGAGCTCGCCGAAGCCCAGACGAGCATCGGCAGCATCGGCGCGGACGGCTCCGTGAGCGTCCTCAACCTGCTCACCGGCGAGAGCACCGCACTCGATGCCGTGGCGCCCGCGTCGTGGGCCGTCAGCGACGGCCGGTTCATCTTCTCGGGCTCCGGCGCCGCCGATGGAAAGACGGAGATCATCGACACCGGGGTGTGGACGGTGCCCCACGGGGATCACGTCCACTACTACCGTGCGACTCCTGGCCTCGTCGGCGAGCTCACCGAGACGGGAGCTGCGCGGGTCTCCTCGAACGAGGACCTCGCCGCCCTGAGCTTCGAGACGTCCGGCACGACGGTGGTGCTGGACCGGCACGCCCTCGGCCAGGGCGAGACCGTCGAGCTCACCCGCATCGAGTCGGCGGCCCACTCCGCCGCGGCCGCGCCGCTGGGCGACGCCGTGGTCGCGAGCAGCGTCGCGTCGGCGGGCGCCTCCCCCGTCCTCACCGCCTACTCGTCTGACGGCACGAAGCTCGGCGAGGGAGTCGACTGCCCTGGGCTGAGCGATGTGCAGCAGACGAGCCTCGGCGCGACGTTCGCCTGCGCGGATGGGCTCGTGTTCGCCGCGCCCGCCGAGGGCGAGGACACGGCCGCTGCACCATCGATCACGAAGGTCGCCTACCCGGACGCCGCGTCCGCAGACGCGGCTGGAACTACCGCACCCGGCCAGGCGACCTCGCTCGACAGCCGACCCCACCGCCCGGCCGTGGCCGGTCCCGCTGGAGACTCCGGCATCTGGCTCGCCTCCTCCCGCTCGCAGGAGGTCACCCTCCTGCCGACGACACGCCCCATCCTGACGGCCGTCGCCGTCGGCGACGACAGCGACCGTGTCGTCGCCGTGGACGACGAGGGAACCCTGCTGGTCATCGACGGCGAGAGCGGCGAGGTGACCGGGTCGCAGGCTGGGCTGATCGGCACTCCGGAGTCCGCCTCGAGCATCCACCTCTCCGTCGACACGAGCCGCGCCTACCTGAGCACGCCGGCCTCCGCCGAGCTGCACGAGATCGACTACAAGGACGGCGCGCGCGTCGCCCGCACCCTCGAGCTGCCGACCGCCCCGGCCTTCGCCTTCGAGACGGGAAACTGAGCATGCGCGCATCGACCGCCTCACGGTTCACCCGCAACGGACTCGGCATCGTCGCCTCGCTCGCGATCGCGGCAGGCCTCGTGTCCTGCAGCGCGACCGCAGCAGATGACCGTCCCGAGATCGTCGTCACCACCAACATCCTCGGCGACGTGGTCACCGAGCTCGTCGGCGACCAGGCGCGCGTCGTGACCCTCATGAAGCCCGGCGCCGACCCGCACTCCTTCAGTCTCACGGCCCAGGAGGCCGCCTCGATCGAGAACGCGGACTTCGTCGTCTCCAATGGGCTCGGGCTGGAAGAGGGCGTCGCGCAGCATCTCGAGCAGGTCGATGCGGCCGGCATCCCGCACTTCGTGGCAAGCGACGCCTTCGAGCCCCTCTCCTACACGGAAGGCGACGCGGAAGGCATGGACGATCCGCACTTCTGGACCGACCCCGCGCGGATGTCCGCGGTCGTCGACGCGCTCGGCACCCGACTCGCGACCGACCTCGACGGGTTCGACGCGGCGGCCCTCGACGCCTCCGTCGCCGCCTACGAGAGCGAGCTCGACGAACTCGACGAGTGGATGCAGGGCGAGTTCGACACCATCCCGAGCGAGTCGAAGAGCCTCGTCACCAACCACCACGTGTTCGGCTACCTCGCCGAGCGCTTCGGCTTCACGGTCGTCGGCACCGTGATCCCTGGCGGGACCACGCTCGCGGCACCCAGCGCCGCCGACTTCGCCGAGCTCAGCGCCGACATCACCGCCGCCCGCGTGCCCACGATCTTCGCCGACTCCTCCAGCCCCGACGACCTCGCCCGCGCCCTCGCGGAGGAGGCCGGCATCGACGTCCGCGTCGAGCAGCTCTTCACCGAGTCGCTCACCCCCGCGGGCGGCGGCGCAGAGACCTACCTCGAGATGATGCGCGCCAACACGGAGCGCATCACCACCGGCCTCACCTCGTAGCCCGCTCGACCGCGAGCGCCAATACCCCAAGTAGCAAGCCCGAACACAGAAAGAGTCTCCATGACCCTCGCCTCCCCCACCAGGACCCGCGGCGCCATCGCCGTGACGGCCCTCGGCATCCTCGCCCTCACCGGCTGCACCCAGACCGCTCCCGCCGCGACCGGAGAAGCTGCGGCGACCTCCGGCGCAGCGGCCACCGCCGAACGCGTGACGCTCACGTACGACGGCGGACTCGTCGTCCTCGACGCGACGACCCTCGAGGTCGTCGGCGACGTCCCCATCGACGGGTTCACCCGCGTCAACCCCGTCGGCGATGGCCGCAACGTGCTCGTCACGACCGACGCCGGCTTCCAGGTGCTCGACACTCAGGAGCCGGCGCTCACGGGCGTCACGTTCGAAGGCTCGAAGGCGGGCCACGCGGTCGCGCACGCCGGCAAGACGGTGCTGTTCTTCGACGGCAGCGGCGACTCCGTGATCTTCGACACGGATGCGCTCCTCGACGACGGCACGAAGCTGCCCGAGACCGAGACGGTTGCGAGCGACGCCGCCCACCACGGCGTCTCGATCGAGCTCTCGGACGGCACCTTCGTCACGACGCTGAGCGACCGCACCGGCATCGTCGCGACCGACGCCGACGGCACCGAGCTCGCTCGCTCCACCGACTGCCCCGGCGTGCACGGCGAAGGCACGGTGAAGGACGAGGTCGTGGTCGTCGGCTGCGAGAACGGCGCGCTCGCCTACTCGGACGGCACGATCACGAAGCTCTCCTCCCCGGACGAGTTCGGCCGCATCGGCAACATGCTCACGACCGAGGACTCGGCCATCGCCCTCGGCGACTACAAGACCGACCCGGATGCCGAGGGCTACCTCCTGCAGGCCTTCGCGCTCGTCGACACGGCGAGCGGCAAGATCTCGGTCACCGAGCTGCCTGACGGCGTCGGCTACACGTTCCGCGACCTCGCACGCGGCTCCGACAACGAGGCGATCATCCTCGGCTCCGACGGCTCGCTGCACCTCTTCTCAGAGGAAGACGGCTCGCCCATCACCTCGATCCCCGTGATCGACGCGTGGGAGGGCCCCGCCGAATGGCAGGACGCGCACCCCGCGCTCAAGGTGCAGGACGGCGTCGCCTACGTCACCGACCCGGCGACGAGCACGGTCCACGCCGTCAACCTGGAGACCGAGGAGATCACGAGCTCCGCGACGCTCCCCGGCGTTCCCAACGAGATCGCGCTGAGCTAGCCGGCCGAGCACGCCGGGAGGCCCCCGGCAATACAGCACGAGCCTGAACGGCTCCAGTGGCGCATGGGGAGCACTCCCCATGCGCCACGCCAGCGAACGGCAATAGGATGCCGAACAGCGGGGCCACGGGCCCTGCGAATACAGCCATCGGACGTCCGAGAAACCACAGATGAGGGAGACTCAGCATGCGCAGCGAGCTATTCGCGGAAGCGAACCGGGAGAGCCAGAGCACCGAGCGTTGGGTGCTGCAATCGAAGAAGATGCTTCGCGTCGGATTCGGACCTGAGGTGCTGGCAGCCAAGGGCGCGATGGTCGCCTACCAGGGCCAGTTCGAGTTCAAGCACGAGGGCTCAGGCGGCCTCGGCAAGTTCATGAAGAAGATGGTCTCCGGCGAGGGCGGCTCGCTCATGCGCGTCGGGGGTCAGGGTGAGGTGTTCTTCGCCCGCCAGGCTGCTGACGTCTTCACGCTGGTCCTAGAGGGCGAGGGCATCACCATCAACACCGCCAACCTGCTCGCCTTCGACGCGAACCTGCAGTGGGACATCAAGATGCTCGCGAACGCGGGCATGATGACGGGCGGCCTCTTCAACCTCGAGGTCGGTGGCCACGGCACCGTCGCCGTCTCGAGCGACGGCCCGCCCATGGTCCTCGACTGCTCCGTGCAGCCGACCTTCGTCGACCCCCAGGCTGCGATCTGCTGGTCGCAGAACCTGCAGCCCACCATCAAGAACGACTTCAAGATGGGCTCGCTCATCGGCCGCGGGTCCGGCGAGTCGTTCCAGCTCGCGTTCCACGGGCCAGGCTTCGTCGTCGTGCAGCCGAGCGAGGGTGTCCCCATCGTCACCACGGCCTGAGGGCGTCGCGCCGGTTCCGCGCTCAAGGGCGGCACCGAGTTCGCTGTGGATGTCGGCTCGAGTGCGCTCAGCTAGCGACCAGACCACAGCCTGAGGCGGGTGGCGGATCGAAGAGATCCGTCACCCGCCTTCTCCGTGCTGCGCCGGGGTCTCGCGCGCCGAGCTAGCGGCGCTTCTTGAAGAGCGTGCCGAACACGCCGCGCACCACCTCGCGGACGATCGTCTGGCCGGTCCGGGACCCGAGCATGTCGCTCACGACGTTGCCGCTGCCCGCATCCGGACGTGACCTGGTGGTCGTGCGCGTCTGCGTGCGCGAGCGGGCCGCCTTCTCCGCCCGCTCCCGCTCCTTCGCGTCCTTCGCCGCCTGCTTCTCCGCTTCGATCGCCGCGGCCTCGGCCCGTTCGCGCTCCGCCGCGGCGTTCATCTTGGCCGTCAGCACCTCGTGCGCCGACTGCGGGTCGAGCACCTGCGAATAGCGCGGGTACAGCGACGACGAGGCGACGAGCTGGCGGAGGCCGTCCTCGGGCGTCGGCGACATCGAGGCCTGCGGGGCGCGGAGGCGAGTCCACGCAACCGGCGACGGGGCGCCCTTCTCGTTCATGACGGTGACGATCGCCTCGCCCGTCGCGAGCTGCGTGAGCACTTCCTCGAGGTCGTACCCGCTCTTCGGGTAGGTGCGCACGGTCTGGCGCAGCGCGGTCGCGTCGTCGGGGGTATGCGCGCGCAGCTGGTGCTGGATGCGCGAGCCGAGCTGCGCGAGCACATCGTCCGGGACATCCTTCGGGGTCTGCGTGACGAAGAAGATCCCGACGCCCTTGGAGCGGATGAGCCGCACCGTCTGCGTGATCTGCTCGACGAACGCCTTGGAGGCGCCAGAGAACAGGAGGTGCGCCTCGTCGAAGAAGAAGACGAGCTTCGGCTTGTCGAGGTCCCCGACCTCGGGCAGCTCGTTGAACAGGTCGGCGAGCAGCCACATGAGGAACGTCGAGAAGAGCGCGGGGTTGCTGGCGACGCCGGGCAGCTCGAGGAGGCTGACGACGCCGCGCCCCTCGTTCGTGACCCGCAGGAACTCACGGGTGTCGATCTCGGTCTCCCCGAAGAAGATGTCGGCACCCTGCTCGGAGAAGTTCACGAGCTCGCGAAGGATGACGCCTGCCGTCTGCTTCGAGAGCCCGCCGATCCCCTCGAGCTCGAGCTTGCCCTCGGTGCTCGTGAGGTACTGCAGCACGGTCCGCAGGTCGGAGAGGTCGACGAGCGCAAGCCCCTGCTCGTCGGCGAAATGGAAGACGAGGCCGAGGCTCGACTCCTGCGTCTTGTTGAGCCCAAGCACCTTCGAGAGCATGAGCGGCCCGAAGCTCGAGACGGTCGCTCGGATGGGGACGCCGATGCCTCGCCCGCCGAGCGAGAACACCTCGGTGGGTGCGGCCGCCGGGGCCCAGTCCTGCCCGATGCCCTTCGTGCGCGCCAGGAGCTTGTCGCTCGGCTCGCCCGGCGTCGCGATCCCGGAGAGGTCGCCCTTGATATCGGCCGCGAACACGGGCACGCCGGCGGCGGAGAGCTGCTCGGCGAGCACCTGCAGGGTTTTCGTCTTGCCAGTGCCCGTTGCGCCGGCGACGAGGCCGTGACGGTTGGTCATGGCGAGCGGGATGCGCACGGGAACGCCTGCGACCGCCTCGCCGTTGACGATCGCTCCGATCTCGAGCGCGGCACCCTCGAACGCGTAGCCGGCGCGAACCGCCTCGAGCTGCTGCGCATCCAACGGGCCGGAGGGCGCCGTGGGAGCCGCAGGAGCCGCAGGAGCCGCAGGTGCCGCAGGCGCTGGCGGCTCGGCCTGCGCCGCCGGTGCTGCCGGCTCGGGCACCACGCCCGGGCCCGCCTGAGCGGCAGTCTCGCTCTCGGTCTTCGCTTCGGCCTCGGCGGCCGCGAGCGCAGCGGTGGCCTCCTCGAGGGCTCTGCGTGCGGCTTCGATACGGGCGTCGGCATCAGTCATGGCACCAGGCTAGTCACTCCTAGACTTGGTGCCATGCCTCAGTTGGAAGCGTCCGTCGTCGTGCCCCTCTCCGTCGAAGCGGCCTTCGCGCTCGCGCACACCGTCGGCGAGGCCCGGAGCTGGGATCCGGGCGTCATCCGCAGCGAGTTCATCCGCGGGGCCACGGCGCCCGTCTCCGGAGCGCACTTCTTCACGAAGACTCCGGGAGGGCGGCGCATGATCCTCGAGCTTCGAGTCGTGCACGCCCCGCTCGTGAGCTCCGCCGAGATGGTGAAGGGGCCGGCCTGGCTGACCTCGTTCGGCGAGGGCTGGCGATTCGAGGCCGTCGAGGGCGGCACGAAGGCGACGTGGAAGTTCACGTACAAGCTCGCCTCGCCTGTCTTCGCGTCCACGCTCGGGGCGGCGACCAAGCCAGCGTTCGACCGCGAGCTGCACCAGCGCGCGGCCGCGTTCAAGGAGAGGGCAGTGGCGCTCTCGGAAGCCGGCGAGACGCTGTCAGCAACGAGCTAGGCGGCGGGGAGGTACGCCGCCCACTCGGGCAGCTCTCGTTCGACGCTTCGCGGCGACCAGCCGGTGGCCCGCGGGGGTCTCGGTGTGAGGCGAAGCCGCCACCCCATCTCCCCCGGCGTCTTGTCACCCTTGACGTTGTTGCACCTGAGGCAGCAGGCGACGAGGTTCTCCCAGCTGTCGCGCCCGCCCCTCGACCGCGGCAGGATGTGGTCGATCGTGTTCGCGAAGCCATCGCAGTAGCCGCATCGGTTCGCGTCCCTCCGCAGCACGCCCTTGCGACTCACCGGCTGCATGCGGGCCATGGGAACGCGCACGTACCTGGTCAGCAGGATGACGCGCGGCCGCTCCCAGACGCCGCTTGAGGCCAGCACCGGGTGGTCCTCATCGACGTCGATGACGCTGGCCTTGCCGTGCAGCACGAGCACGAGTGCCCGCCTGTCGGAGACCACCCCGAGCGGTTCGTAGCCTGCGTTCAGGACGAGGGTTCGCATGCTGGACCTGCTTTCGCATCCGTACGAAAAAAGGGCACCGCCCGGATCGGCGGCACCCTTGAATCGAGTAGGTAGATGGACGGACGAGACTCGTCGGCCTGTATTCGAACGGTCTGACAGGCTTCACCGCTCTGGTAGACGTCGAGGGCTGAGCACGCGCGCGCATCCTTGGCGTGGATGCCGCTGCGTGCCCTCATTGACGCTCCCGAGTGTCGTCGATCTGGCAACAGCGTAGACCACGGATGCAGAATGCGGGAGGGGCAGCTTTCCCTGTTCACCGGCCGGAAAGACCGAAGAAAGGGAGCTGCCCCTCCCGCATGTGGGAGACGCGTCGCTCAGAGGCGGACGAAGTAGTAGCTTCCGCCCGCGTCGAGGCCACCGAGCTCGACCATGCGGCCCTCGGTGGGAGCGTCGATCATCTGGCCGTTGCCGGCGTAGATGCCGACGTGGAAGTTCGGGAAGATGACGAGGTCGCCCGGCTGCGGGTCGGAGACGCGTGTGCCCGCCGCCGCCTGCGCGCTGACGCCGTGTGCCACGTCGATGCCGTGGAGGCCGAACACGTACTTCACGAGCCCCGAGCAGTCGAAGCCGTCCGGGGTTGCCCCGCCGAAGACGTACGGCGAGACGCCGATGAATTGCGATGCGGTCTCGACGACGCTTGAGCCGGCGACGCTCTGGCCTGCGGAGCTGCTGCCCGCGCCGCTCGTATCTGCGGCGGCGGCGTCTGCGGTGGCGTCGGCGGTGGGCTCTGGGGTCGCGACTGCGGCGACCTGGTCAGCGCTCATGCTCACGACCGCGGTCTCCGTGCGATCGGTCACGGTCTCCGGTGCTGCGACGGCAGGGGTGGCATCGGCGACGGCGTCGGCGATGGCCGCTTCGACGCTCGCCTGCTCGGGCTGCGCGTCCGCGTTGGTGTCATCTGATGTGGCCACCGCGTTCGAGAGGCTGGCTTCGCTGGCGGGCGCGGGCGCTGCCATGGTGCTCGGCACAACGGCTCCGACCGCGGTGACCGCGGCGAGAGACGCGGCGGCGGCCAGGGTTCCGGCGACGCGGCGGCGGACGACGAGCTGCCTGGGGCGTGGAGCGCGAACCGTCATGGCACGCTCGCCGGCGAAGGCCGCGGGCACGCTGGGCGCCTCGGCTTCGGTCGCCGCGGTTGCGACGCGGTCTGCGGGGACGACCGAGAGGAGCGAGGTCATCGCGTTGCGCTCGATGCGGCCCGTCTCTTCGGGCTGCAGGGCGACGGGTGCTCGGGTGCCGGCGACGGAGGCGAGCGCGGCGGCGCTCAACGACTGCGTGGCGTCCGCGACTGGGCGCACACCGGTCTGGCGTTCGATGGCGCGGGCCTCGCGACGAGTCAGCGTGGTGCTCATGGATTTCCTTCGGGTGGAGCTGAGCACCCGTTGGTGCCCTGGACTTCCACGAGCGTAACCGTTTATAACGAAAATGTCACGCTCAGGTCACAGTCAGGTCGCAAATCATCACATTTTGATCACGACGACAGAACGCCGCGCGCAGCAGAAGCTGCGCGCGGCGTTGCCCACCGGAGTGAGCCGAAGCTCGAGATGTCTAATTGAAGGTGTAGTACACCGGGTTGCCCCACCAGATGGAGCGGTACTGGACGACCTTGCCGCCGTACCCGGGAGAGTCGATGACCATGCCGTCACCGGCGTAGATGCCGATGTGCGCGCCTGGCTGCACGACGAGGTCACCCGGCTGCGGGTTCGACGTCTGGCGTGCGCCCGCGATCTGGTTGCTGACGGACCCCGAAAGCGAGATGCCCTGCGTCGCGTAGACGGCCTTGGTCAGGTCGGTGCAGGCCGGGAAGTAGGAGCCGACGTAGCTGTGCGCCGCCGCGATGAGGCTCGAGGTGTCGACGTTGCCGGACCCACCACTCGGCGCGGCGGACCCCGAGGACGAGGACGTCTGGTTGCTCGAGCTGCCACCCGAGGACGTGTTTCCCGAGGTCGACGAGCTCGACTCTGCAGGAGCCTCGGTCTCCTCTGGCGTCGGAGTCGGTGTCGGCGTCTCAGCGACGGCAGCGAGATCGTCGCTGGAGATCGAGACGACCGTGGAGTCCGTGCGGTCGACGGCAACCTCTGGCGCAGCGACGAGGGCGACCTCCTCCACGGCGGCTTCCTCGGCAGCTGGGACTGGGTCCGATGTGGGTGCCGTCGCGGCTGCGTCTGGCGACGTGGCCGCAACCAGGTTGGCCTGGGACTGCACCTCGCTCTGCCCGTCTGCGACGGCGGCTGGGACGACCATCCCGGCAGTGGCTGCAGCTGCGACGGTTGCAGCGGCGGCGAAGCTGGCGGCGGTGCGCCGGCGGGTCCGTGCGACGAGGGCGGCCGGCTTCGCGGCGCGGATGCTCACGGAGCGCCCGGTGAAGGCCTCGGAGATGTCGGTGACGGGGGCGGGTTCCGAGTGCTCGATGAGGCCCTGGGATTCCGAGGTCGCATCTGCGGCGAGCTGCGAGAACGGCAGGACGGAAACGAGGGCACCTTGGCCGTTGCGCTCGATGCGAGCCGTGTCGTGCACCGAGGGCGCAGAGGCGACGGCAGGAGTGGAGGCGGCGGAGGCGATCTCGGCGACGGAGGCCTCGATGACGGGGGCAGAGACCCCGGCCACGGCCGACGTGACGACGGGACGGACTCCGGTCTGCCGCTCGATCGCGCGGGCTTCGCGGCGGGTCAGCACGGTGGTGCTGTCCGTGCGCGGCGTGCTCGATGTGCTCAAGACTTCTCCTCGGTGCTTTCGAACACCGTTGGAACCGGCATCCTCGACGCGTCCGAGCCTACACAAAGGTCACGGAATTGTCACGGTCAGATCACAAATGGATGCATGATCGGTCACGCGGGAGTAACGACGAAACGCGCCCAGCCGAAGCTGAGCGCGTTTGCCGAGGTGGTTCGTTCCTTAGCGGAGCGTCACGTAGTAGGGGCTGCCCCACGAGATCGAGCGGTGCTGCACCGAGCGTCCGCCGTAGCCGGGGTCGTCGATGACCATGCCGTTGCCGGCGTAGATGCCGATGTGCTCGCCAGGCCAGACGACGAGGTCGCCGGGCTGCGGGTTGGAGGTGGGCGTGCCCATTGCCGCCTGAGCGGAGACGCCACGCGGCAGCGAGATGCCGACTGCTGCGTAGGCGGCCTGGGTGAGCAGGTCGCACGAGCCGAAGTAGCCGCCGACGTAGCTCATGGCCGCAGCGGAGACGCTCGACGAGTCGACGCTCTGTCCGCCGGTCGATGCGGTGTTGGTCTTGCCCGAGGTGCTGCCGCCCGTCGACGTCGTGCCGCCCGTGGAGGCGCTCGAGTCTGCCGTTGCGGTGGGCTCAGGCGTTGCGACGACCTCGGCGACCTGGTCGCTCGAGAGGGTCACGACGCTGGTCTCGGTGCGGTCGACCGCAACCTCTGGAGCGGCGACGAGGTCGACGGAGGCCTGCTCGACAACTTCTTCTGCCGGAGCCTCAGCGGTTGCGTCGGCCTCAGCCGTCGGTGCCTCGGTCTCGACCGTGGTGGCGGCGAGGAGGTTGGCCTGCGCCTGGCTGGCGTTGTTGCCATCGGCGACTGCCGCTGGCACGACGACGCCTGCCGTGGCGATGGCCGCGACGGTTGCTGCAGCGGCGAAGCCACCAGCCGTGCGGCGACGCTGACGAGCGACGAGCGACGCCGGCTTCGCAGCGCGGATGCTCACGGAGCGGCCCGTGAACGCCTCGGGGATGTCGATGACCTCTGCGAGCTGCTCGACGGCTTCGTCGCCGGCGACCTGCGGGAGCGCAGTGGTCGTGGGGAGCACCGACACGAGTGCGCCGAGCTCGTTGCGCTGGATGTGCGCAGTGTCGTGCACGAAGGATGCTGAAGCAGAGGGCGTCGGCACGGATGCCGAGTTGATCTCTGCGACCGAAGCCTCGATCACCGGCGCGGACACACCCGCGACACCGACAGTCGCCACTGGGCGCTGGCCCGTGCGGCGCTCGATCTCACGAGCCTGGCGTCGCGTCAGCGGTGCCGTGGCGTTCGTCAAGTTTTCCAAGTCGTTCCTCCAGCGCCTGACTCCTGGGAGCCGATCCCGCTCTTGCCTGTTACCAGGGGGAGCTAGGTCGAGGAGCGGGATACGGCGCCTCGGCCTGCCAGCTATGCAGACTGCATAGCTCATGACTCGGACAACACTAGTGGAAAAGCTGTGAATTGTCACGCTTCGGTGTCAGAACCCTAACGCCGAGGTAACGAACCCTGAGTTTCCGGGGATGTCAGGCACGTGAAGGCCCGCAGAACGCGGAGGAGATCTTCAGCTGGCCGTGACCAGATCTCAGCCTAGCGCACCTTCGGGGCTCAGGATCGCATCCACGTACACGTGCTCGGCGGTTTCGAGCGAGACCTCGACGCCGATGCCGCCAGAAGCAGGCAGCAGGCCGATCCACGCACCACGGCGCTGCAGGGTGACCTCGGTGCCGGGAAGCACGCCAGCCTCGCGCAGAAGCGTGAGCGTCTGGAGGTCGGACTGGACGGGCTCGCCGAGGCGACGCACCTTCGCGAGCACGGGCTCCGTGGAGGTGGCTCCGCGCGCAGACTCCTCGAGGAGCGCCGAGACGCTCACGACGCCGGCGAGGAACTCCTCGGCAGGCTCGGCGCCGAACTCGACGAGTCCCGGAATCGGGGTGCCGTACGGCGATTCGCTGGGGCGACCGAGCATCTCGAAGATCCGCTGCTCGGCCTCGTCGCTCATGACGTGCTCCCAGCGGCAGGCCTCTTCGTGCACCTGGGCGAGGTCGAGGCCGATGACATTGGCGAGGAGACCCTCGGCGATCCGGTGCTTGCGCAGCACGCGCGTCGCCTTGGCACGCCCGTCGGTCGTCAGCACGAGTCTGCGGTCACCGGCGACCGAGACGAGTCCGTCGCGCTCCATGCGCGCGATCGTCTGCGACACCGTGGGACCCGAGTGCCCGAGTCGCTCGGAGATGCGAGCCCGAAGCGGGGTGATGCCCTCTTCCTCGAGGTCGAGAATGGTGCGGAGATACATCTCCGTGGTGTCCACCAGATTGGTCACGCCCCGCCACCCTCCGTTGCATTGGTCCGCCAAGCCTAGCGGCGAGCGAGCCCGCTTGCGCGCATAGGCTTGCAGCATGCCTGACATTCGCATCCCGACAGAGTTCATTCCGCTCGACGGCCGATTCGGCTGCGGCCCGTCGGTTGTCCGGCCCGCGCAGATCGATCATCTCGTCGCAGGGGCCACCAGCATCCTCGGCACCTCCCACCGCCAAGCACCCGTCAAGGACCTCGTGGGCCGCGTGCGCGCAGGCCTCTCCTCGCTCTACCGTCTCCCCGACGGCTACGAGGTACTGCTCGGCAACGGCGGGTCCACCGCATTCTGGGATTCCGCGGCCTTCGGCCTCATCTCCGAGCGCGCGCAGAACCTGACCTTCGGCGAGTTCGGCGGGAAGTTCGCCAAGGCTGCAGCCGCCCCGTGGCTCACGGCCCCGGACGTGCGCTCCGCCGAGCCGGGCACGATCGCCTCGCCGGAGGCAGTCGCCGGCGTCGATGTCTACGCGTGGCCGCACAACGAGACCTCGACGGGAGCAATGGCCCCCATCCGTCGCGTCCACGGTGATGACGGCGCCCTGACGGTCATCGACGCGACCAGCGCCGCGGGCGGCGTCGACATCGACATCAGCGAGACCGACGTGTACTACTTCGCGCCGCAGAAGAACTTCGGCGCCGACGGTGGCCTCTGGCTCGCGATCGCGTCCCCGGCTGCGATCGAGCGCATCGAGCGTATCGCCGCCTCCGAGCGGTACATCCCCGACTTCCTGAAGCTCAGCCACGTCGTCGAGAACTCGCGCAAGAACCAGACGCTCAACACGCCGGCCATCTCGACGCTGCTCCTCCTCGAGGCGCAGCTCGACTGGATCAACGGCAACGGCGGAATCGCCTGGGCCGACAACCGCACCCGTACCTCCTCCGGCATCATCTACGACTGGGCAGAGGCCTCCGAGTACGCGACTCCGTTCGTCGCGAACCCTGCAGAGCGCTCGCAGGTGGTCACGACGATCGACTTCGACGAGCAGGTGGATGCGGCTGCCGTCGCGGCGGCGCTCCGCGCCAACGCCATCGTCGACACCGAGCCGTACCGGAAGCTCGGCCGCAACCAGCTGCGGGTCGCGACGTTCACGTCGGTCGACCCCGACGACGTGCGCCGTCTCACGGGCGCAATCGACTACGTCGTCGAGCACCTGGGCTGATTCCGCCGGGTCCAACCCCGATCGAAGCGCAGACGAGAGGAGCGTCACCAGCAGCTGCTGGTGACGCTCCTCTCGTCTGTCCTGCGCGTCTTGTCTGTCCTGCGTGTCATGTCTGTCCTGCGTGTCTCGTCTGTCCTGCGTGTCTTGCTCCGCGATCCAGCGTGGCGCGTCTCCGCGCGAGCCGGGAGCTGACTTGTGGTCGCTTCGGGTGAGTTGTGACGACTACAACTCAGCCCTCGGCCACCGAGCATCCGCCGGGCTAGCTCTTGGCGTCGCCTTCGGGCGCTGACACCTCGGAGTCGGGCTCGAAGTCGACCCCGTCGAAGACGTCGTCCATGTCGTCGGCGAACTCCCGGATATCGGCGGCCTCACCGAACTCGGCGGCCTCCTGCGCTGGCAGCTCGTCCTCGCTGCGAGGGACCACGACGACCCGACGCCGCTTGCCCCGTGAGCTGCTCTTCTGGGGCTGCACCTCGTCTGCGAGCGCGGCGGGCGCCTTGGCGGCCCGCTTCGTCTTCGGCACGCTCGGCTCCGGAGCAACGTCGTCGCTCTCGACCGCGCCTGCCTTGGGCTCCTGGCCTGAGGTGTCGTCGGCACCGGCGTCGTCGGCACCGGATTCGCCGTCGACGGCCTTGCCCGCCTTCTTGCGCTTCCGACGCTCGGGCTTCTTCGGGGCTGCCTCGCCATCGGCGTCGCCGTGTGCTTCCGGAGTCGTCTCCTCCGCGGCGGCGTCAGGCGTCGCCTGGTCGACGCGCTTGCGACGCGACCGCTTGGGTTTCTCGGCGGGCGGCGTCTCCGCATCGGTCACCTCGACAGCAGCCTCGTCGGCAGCCGTGTCGCTCGGAGTGCCGTCGGTGTCGACGTCCGACTTCGACTTCTTGGCCGACTTCTCCTTCTTGCGCTTCTTCTTCTTGGGCTTCTCGGCTTCTGCAGATTCGCCGACGGCAGGCTCTGAGCCAGCACCGGCTGCGACATCCTCACTCGCGGGCACCTGAGCCGACTCGTCGTCCGCAGAACCGTCTGCGGTCGACTCGGCCTCGGCCGCACCGTCTGCACCGATGCGACGTCGTGTCCGCGTGCGCCGGATGCGCTTGCTCGACTTGGGCGCAGCCTCCGCGCCCGCGGCCTCTGCGTTCTCGCCGTCGACGTCAACGACCTCGCCGACCTCGAGCAGCTGCGCCGCTTCGTAGTCGGCGAGCCGATCGGACCATGGCACCCACGAAGGTGCCAGCAGGGCCCCGTCGCCGGGCAGCAGCTCGGCCTCGAGGACCGTCGGCTCGGCCTGGTCGACAAGGCGAACGAGGGAGACGTTCCATCGCCAGTCCGGGTAGCCGGGCAGGCGCGTCGTGTACTGGAGCGTGTAGACGCCCTCGTCCTCCTCGGGGACGACGGCGACGAGCTCGCCGAGCTCGGAGGCCGGCGTCACGTCCAGCAGAGCCGACCAGGCGAGCCTTCGCGAAGACTCGAGCTCGACGGCGTCAAGGGCGACCCCGAGCGGGGCTGCAAGCACGGCCTCGTTCGTCATCAGGCGTCCAGGTCGTCCGCGACGCGACGGAGCATCGCCGCGATCTTCGCGCCCTGCGGCTTCTCGGGGTAGCGACCGCGACGCATCGCGCCGCCGACGGAGTCGAGCAGCTTCACGAGGTCCTCGATGATGACTGCCATGTCATCAGGCGACTTGCGCTGGATGCGCGCGACGCTCGGCGGGGCCTCGAGGACGCGGACGGACAGCGCCTGTGCACCGCGTCGTCCGTCGGCGATGCCGAACTCGAGCTTCGTTCCCGGGCGCACCGACGAGGTTCCTGCTGGCAGCGCTGTCGCGTGCAGGAAGATCTCCTGACCGTCGTCGGCCGCAATGAAGCCGAATCCCTTGTCCTCGTCGTAGAACTTCACCTTGCCGGTGGGCATGGCCATCTCCTTGTTCGGCGCACGAAGCACCAGATCGAACTTTCACAGGCGGGGCGGCGAACTTCGCTTCCCCTGGTCGGCCGCGGCGTGCGGCTGATCCGAACCAGTCTACGGTGGCGCGCATGTCGATTAGTCTGGTTCGGTGACCTCTTCCAACGGCGCCCCCATCGCGAAGGGCGAACGCATCCTCGCTTTCATGTCCCTCGGCATCGCGGCGATCTCCTTCATCGCGCTGCTCGTCCTGCTCGCGACGCCACTCCTCGGCATCGAGGTCGACGCGAGCAACCCGATCTGGCCGACGCTGCTGTTCGTCACCTACATCGGCTTCCCCGTCGCGTTCCTTCTCATCCTGTCGCTCATCATCTGGCGCGTCGTCGCGAACCGACGCTCGCGGGGCAGGTCCGAGAGCTGATAGACGCCTCCCCGAGCGCGCTGCGGATCCTCCAACTCCTTCGCAGCCTGGATCGCACCGACCTCGCCAGCCTCGCCGCCTGGCGCAGGCTGTCGATGCGCGGCTCGAGCGGTGCAATGGACATCGCCGAGGCACTCGCAGAAGAGACCGCCCTGAACGAAGCCGTCGCGCGGCTGGGCTGGCGAGACGCCTCGCGACTCGCCTCAGGCGAACCGGAGGCGCTGCAGACGGCTCGACTGCGCGGCCTCGCTGTCGGAACGCCGGAGGCACCCGAGCTCCTCTCGACCACCGCCTCCGCATTGTCCGAGCTCCTCGCGGCATCACCCGACGCCGCCGAGTTCGATGCGTCGAACCTCGCGCCACTCCCCCAGGCCACCGAGCGCGCCCACAGTGCCGCGCAGCTCGCGGCCGACGCGATCGCCTCCCTCGACCTCGCGCCGCGCGCCTACCGCGACGGACGAGGCGGGCTCCAGCTGGGCGCGACGACGGTCCGTCGCATCGCAGCAGAGCTGCACACCGAACAGGCCGTGCTGTCCCCCCTCTTCGAATGGATGCTGGACCTCGGCCTCTGCAGCCCGGTCTCCGACGCCATGCGCCCCACCTCGCTCGGGCGCGTGTTCCGCCTCAGCGCCCCGCTGTCGCGGTGGCGCCAGCTCGCCGACTGCTGGCTGGCAGAGCTCCGCGTCGCAGACAGGACGGGCCTGCTCGTCGACGCGAAGTCGCACGCGACGCCGCAGACAGAGCTCCTCGGCATCACCGTCGAGGGCCAGCTCAGCCAGCTCGGCGTCCTGCTCGCACAGGACGACCTCGACGGCGCGGCCGACCTCCTCGAAGCCTCCCTGCCGGACGAGGTTCCCGGCGTCTACCTGCAGCCGGATCTCTCGATCATCGCGCCTGGCCCGCTCGCCCCCGCCGACGAGCAGGAGCTGCAGTCCGTCGCATCCCTCGAACGACGCGGCCTGGCCTCGAGCTACCGGCTCTCCGAGGCTTCGGTCACGCACGCGCTCGGCACCGGGCTCTCGATCGGCGAGATCAAGGCCACGCTCACTCGGCTCTCGCTCACCGGCATCCCCCAGCCCGTCGAGTACCTGCTCCGCGAGGCCTCGAACCGGCACGGCCGGGTGCGAGTTCGCGAGCACCCCGTCCGCCCCGGCACCATCGTGACGAGTCAGGACCCGGCACTCATGGATGCGCTGAGGGTCGACGCGGCCGTCGCGCCGCTCGGTCTCCGCCAGTCCGGAGAGGGCGCGCTCGTCTCCTCGGCATCCCGCGACACGGTCGTGCTCATGCTGCTCGACGCCCGCTACCCGGCAAGTGCCGAGAACGCCACGGGCCAGCTCGTGCCGCTCCGCCCCCGGGAGACCGCCCCCGCGCGAGAACGGCGTCCGAGCGAGGCCGCGCTGAGGTTTGCGGACGCCCTCCACGACGAGGCGACACGCCTGGACGCGGGAGACGATGCGCAGACGTGGGTGCAGCGTCAGCTCGAGGTGGCGCGACGAGCGAAGAGCGAGGTCACGGTGCGGGTCGACCTGGGAGGCGGCAAGGAGACCACCCTGCGCCTCGTGCCGATGAGCGTCGCGGCAGGCCGCCTCCGGGCGAGGGACCTCGCGGCCGACGTCGAGCGGACCCTCCCGATCCGCGCGATCCTCGAGGTGCAGCTCTCCGAGGTGCCCGAAGACCAGTAGCGCTGCGAGAAGTCGCCGACACCGCTGACGCGCAGGACCCGGCGGGTATGATTGACCGCTATGGCACTTGGACCGTTGATCGTACAGAGCGACAGAACTGTCCTGCTCGAAGTGGCGCATCCCGACGCCGAAGCCGCCCGCCACGCGTTGGCGGTCTTCGCCGAACTCGAGCGAGCGCCTGAGCACATCCACACGTATCGCATCACGCGGCTCGGTCTCTGGAATGCCCGCGCGGCCGGCCACGAGGCCGACGAGATGCTCGACGTCCTCGAGCGCTTCGCGAAGTTCCCCGTCCCAGCGTCCGTCTCGGGCGAGATCCGCGAGACCGTGGCCCGCTACGGGAAGCTCGTCATCTCCCGCGACGAGGAGGGCGAGCTGGTCGTCTCGAGCGACGACCCTGCCGTGCTCCTCCAGATCTCCAGGGCCAAGCACGTCGCACCGCTGCTCGAGGGACCGACCGGCGAGTCCGGATTCCGCGTGCAGGCCTGGGCAAGAGGTGAGCTCAAGCAGCAGCTCGTGAAGCTCGGCTGGCCCGCGGAGGACCTTGCGGGCTACACGCCTGGCACGCCGCACGCCATCGCGCTCGACGAGTCCGAATGGCAGCTGCGCGACTACCAGCGGTCGGCCGTCGACCACTTCTTCGAGGGCGGTTCCGGGGTCGTCGTGCTCCCCTGCGGCGCTGGCAAGACGCTCGTGGGCGCCGGTGCCATGGCGACCGCATCGACGAGCACGCTCATCCTCGTGACCAACACCGTCTCCGCGCGGCAGTGGCGCGACGAGCTGCTCCGCCGCACCACGCTCACGGAAGACGAGATCGGCGAGTACTCGGGCGAGGTCAAGGAGATCAAGCCCGTCACGATCGCGACCTACCAGATCCTCACCGCGCGCCGGAAGGGCGTCTACACGCACCTCTCGCTGCTCGACGCCCTCGACTGGGGCCTCATCGTCTACGACGAGGTGCACCTGCTGCCGGCCCCCGTCTTCAAGCTGACGGCTGAGCTGCAGGCGCGACGGCGGCTGGGCCTCACGGCGACCCTCGTGCGAGAAGATGGCCGCGAGGGCGACGTCTTCAGCCTCATCGGCCCCAAGCGCTTCGACGCTCCCTGGAAGGACATCGAAGCCCAGGGGTACATCTCGCCTGCCAAGTGCTACGAGGTCCGGGTGGACCTGCCGTACGAGACGCGCATGGAGTACGCGGCCGCGAGCGACGACGAGCGCTACCGCATCGCCGCGACGGCGCCCGCGAAGCACGAGCTCGTCAAGGCCCTCATTCGCAAGCATCGAGGCGAGAACATCCTCGTCATCGCCCAGTACCTCGATCAGATCGACAGCATCGCCGAGGAGCTCGGAGTGCCGAAGCTCACGGGCCAGACGCCCGTCGCGGAGCGCGAGGAGCTCTTCCAGGCCTTCAGGGAGGGACGGGAGAAGGTGCTCGTCGTCTCGAAGGTCGCCAACTTCTCGGTCGATCTGCCGGATGCGTCCGTCGCCGTGCAGATCTCCGGCTCGTACGGTTCGCGGCAGGAAGAGGCGCAGCGCCTCGGTCGGCTGCTTCGCCCGAGCTCGAGCGGCGTGACCGCGTCGTTCTACACACTCGTCTCGCGCGAGACCGTCGACCAGGACTTCGCGCAGAACCGGCAGCGCTTCCTCGCGGAGCAGGGGTACTCGTACGAGATCCTCGACGCCGACGCCATCCTCGAACCGGCCTAGCTCGACTCCGGCAATTCTCCGGCTTGACTCTGCACCACGGTGCAGGGTCCACGCTGGCGTCATGCCACACATGAAGCACAGCCGACTCGCCAAGGCGCACGGCCTGATCCGCCTGTCCGCCATCTATGACCTCGTCGTCACCCTCGGGTTCGCCTTCCTGCCGACCGCGTCCCTGATCTTCATCGGGCTGAAGGCCCTGCACGCCGAGCTCGGACTCAGCGGCGAACTCCCCGACGCGAGCTCTCCTTCGACCATGATGTTCGTGAACCTGATGGGCAGCGTCGTGACGGCGTGGGCGCTCTTCCGGATCTTCCGTCCGTCCCTCGCGGCGGGAGCTGCGGACACGCTCGCACGAGCGCTGTTCTCGCTCGCGATGATCACGGCGCTGACCCAAGGCGCGAGCCCGCTGATCGTGGTCATGCTGGCTCTCGAAGTCGCGTGGGGGGTCGCACAGGCGGCCGTGCTCGTCCGAGTGCGACGACCCCGGGCTCCGGCAGATGCGGCCCAGGCCGTAGTCTCCTCAGATGCGCATCGCTGAGCTCGCCGAGCGGGCAGACGTCAAGGTCTCCACCGTCCGCTTCTACGAGCGGCGCGGGGTGCTCGACAGCCCGCCCCGCACGACGGGCGGCTACCGCGACTACGACGATCGGGCGCTCACTCGTCTGCGCTTCCTCCGTCGTGGCCAGGAGCTCGGGTTCACGCTGCGGGAGCTCACCGACTTCGTGGAGCTCTCGGCGGATGCGCGGGCGGGAGCTGCCCAGCCCGAGGCCGTGCAGCGGGCCGCGAACGACAAGCTCCTCGAGATCGACGACCGCATCCGCGACCTTGACCGGACGCGGGCCGCCATCCTCGGGCTCCTCGCCGCCCCGTGCCTCGATCCGACGGCCGAATGCCCGATCGTGGACGCGCTCGGCCGCGAAGCGCGACCGGAGGTCACACGCGGGCGAGGAGCTCCACGTGCGTCATGACGAACTCGGCGTCCTCGTTGTCCGCCCACTCCGACCAGGCATCGGCGATGCGCTGAAGGTCGCCTGACGACGCGATCCCCCGCGCCCTCGCGTCCTCGGCGAACCGCGACCTGGTGGCGCGCTCCGCCCACGTCGACCCCCACCAGGCGCGCTCCTCCGGTGTCGTGAAGATCCAAGCGCTCGCCGAGAGACGCACATCCTCCAGTCCCGCAGAGTGTGCCCATCGCCGCAGGACCCTGCCGGCGTTCGGCTCCCCGTCGTTCGAGCGCGCGACCTTGTCGTACACGGCAAGCCAATGGTCGAGTTCCGGAAGCTGCGGCGACCACACGCACGTTCCGTAGTCGACATCTCGCACCGCGACCAGTCCCCCAGGCTTCGTCACTCGGCGCATCTCCCGCAGCGCCGCGACCGGGTCGGAGAGGTGCTGCAGCACCTGATGTGCGTGCACCACGTCGAACTCGCCGTCGGCGAAGTCGAGCGAGTAGACATCGCCGAGCAGGAACTCCGTCTGCGTGTCCCCGGCTTCGAGTGCGGCGGCACGCGACGCCTCGAGGGGCTCATCCACGACCTCGATGCCGACGACACGGCCGGCGGTGCCGACCCGCCGCGCGAGATCCAGGGTGATCGAGCCCGGCCCGCAGCCGACGTCGAGCACGTGCATGCCCTCTCGCAGCTCCGGGAGGAGGTAGCCGGCGGAGTTCTCGGCCGTACGCCGCCCATGCGAGCGGAGCACGCTCGCGTGGTGGCCATGGGTGTACCTCGGGGCTGCGGAGTCGTCCATGTCGGCACAGTAGCGCACCGCGCGCCCGGACCCGCGTGAGCACGACCCAGAAGATTAGCGCATCCGCACTGCCGCGACACCGCGCGCCGTCAGACTTCACTCAGACGGCGTCAAGATACTTAGTCCATGACTGATGGCCCCAAGATTCTCGTTGTTGACGACGAGCCAAACATCCGCGAACTCCTGTCGACCAGCCTGCGCTTCGCAGGGTTCATGGTGCGTGCCGTCGGCAACGGCGCCGCCGCGATCTCCGCTGTCATCGAGGAGGAGCCCGACCTCATCGTCCTGGACGTCATGCTCCCCGACATGAACGGCTTCGGCGTCACGAAGCGCCTGCGCGCGTCTGGCTACACGAGCCCCATCCTGTTCCTGACCGCCAAGGACGACACCGACGACAAGATCGAGGGCCTCAACGCGGGTGGCGACGACTACGTCACCAAGCCGTTCAGCCTCGACGAGATCGTCGCCCGCATCAAGGCCATCCTCCGCCGCACCATGCAGGCCGAGGAAGAGGCGGTCATCCGCACTGGCGAGCTCACGATGGACCAGGACACCCACGAGGTGTTCATCGGCGACGAGCCGATCGAGCTCTCCCCCACCGAGTTCAAGCTCCTTCGCTACCTCATGCTCAACCCGAACCGCGTGCTCTCGAAGGCGCAGATCCTCGACCACGTCTGGGAGTACGACTTCAACGGTGACGCCGGCATCGTCGAGTCCTATATCTCCTACCTGCGCCGCAAGCTCGACCAGTTCACCGAGGAGCCGCTCATCCAGACCAAGCGCGGCTTCGGCTACATGCTGAAGGTCTCCGGGGCCAAGGCATAGCAGAGGTGACCAAGCCCGACCACGAGGGGAAGTAGGCGGTGCCGTTCAAGGCATGGCGCTGGGATCGGCTCTCACTCCGCAACAAGCTGACGATCGTCAACATCACGCTGCTGACGTTCGGTATCGTCGTCGCCGGAATCGGCACGACGCTGCTGCTGCGGCCGACGCTCGTCTCGCAGACCGACTCACAGCTGAGCGTGTACGCGAGTGACCCCACCCAGTTCCTCGCCGCCGACCCCTCGTCGAGGCTCATCACCTACGACGCCATCCGCATCGCCCCGTCCACGATCTACGTGGCCGTCCTCGATGCTGACGGCCAGGTCGTCGTCGACAACTGGGGACAGTGGCAGCGGCCGCAGGCGATCGCGCCCGAGGTGCCAGCAGACGCCGCGGTCCGCGGCAGCCAGAGCCTCTTCGACATGGAGGACCCGCTCGGGGCGACCTGGCGGACCATCACCGTGCCGGAGGGAGAGTACGCCGCCGATCAGGTGCGCGGCACGCTGCTCATCGCGGCCCCGCTGACGAGCGTCAACGCGACGATGGTGAACTTCCTGGCCATCTTCTTCGGCTTCGGGCTGACGGTCGTGATCTTCGGCGCGGCCCTCACGAGAGTCCTCGTCTCCGCGACGCTGCTCCCCCTGAGGCAGGTCGAGGCCACGGCCATGCAGTTCGCCTCTGGCGACTACTCCCAGCGCCTGCCCGCCGGCACCCCGAACACCGAGGTGGGGCGCCTCTCCCGGTCGCTCAACACCATGCTCGTCCGCATCGATCACGCCTTCGACGAGCGGACGCGCACCATCGCGCAGATGCGTCGTTTCGTCGGCGACGCCAGCCACGAGCTGCGCACGCCGCTCGTCACGGTCCGCGGCTACGCCGAGCTCTACCGCATGGGTGCCCTCAACGACCCCGAGAAGGTCGGCCAGGCGATGGAGCGGATCGAGAAGGAGGCGCTCCGCATGGGGGGCCTCGTCGAGGACCTCCTGCAGCTCGCTCGACTCGACGAGACGCGCGAGCTCGTCAAGGACGTCATCGACCTCGAGCCGATTGCTGAGGACGCGGCGATGGATGCGCACGCGACCGCCAAGGATCGCGTCGTGCGGGCTCTCCCCGTGAACATCATCCAGGAGACCCGCGACGAGGCGGAGCCCCACGGGTCCGAGACGACCGGCGAGCTGCCTGCCGCCGTCGAGGCGGACATCGTCCCGGCCGACGAGTCGGCCAGCGCTCCGGAAGGTGCGGCCGCGAAGCGCGCGCTGTGGCGACGGCGTTCGCTGCCGCGCCCGGCGCTGCGAGGCTTCCCCATCAGGCGCAAGGGGGCCGAGCCGAGTGGGATCGAGGCCGCCGACTCCGACGAGGACCTCGGAGATGTGCCCGCCATGGTGCACGCGAACGAGGACAAGGTCAGGCAGGCGATCTCGAACCTGCTCGGCAACGCCATGCGGTACACGCCGGAGGGGTCGCCCCTCGAGGTGGGCGTGACGGTGGATCTGCAGAACCAGCTCGCCATCGTCGACATCATCGACCACGGTGAGGGCATCCCCCCGCAGATCAGGCAGAAGATCTTCGAGCGGTTCTGGCGCGCAGACACCTCCCGCGCACGCGAGACCGGCGGTTCCGGGCTCGGCCTCTCGATCGTCTCGGCGATCATGAAGGCGCACGATGGCGAGGTCGACGTGCTCGAGACCCCCGGCGGCGGGGCGACGTTCCGCCTCAAGTTCCCGCTGCTCATGTCCGCGCCTGTGGACAGCGCTCTCTCCACAGCCCCGAACAGCTGATCCCCGCTCCCCCGCAGCTGCTCCTAGCCTTCTCGCGAGTTGCCGCCGGAACCACCCGGCGGCCGAAGAAGGGGGAACATTCATATGGCCGTCTACATGGTCGACAGCGAGCAGCTGCAGCTCGCCGTCACGAACACGCAGTCGTCGATCGGGCGAGTGCAGGCAGAGGTCGCCGCACTGCTCGGCAACCTGACCGCACTCGAGGGGTCGTGGAGCGGGGAGGCGGCGGCAGCCTTCCAGGGCCTGGTGCAGCAGTGGCGCTCGACCCAGGCTCAGGTGGAGTCGAGCATCTCCGCCATCAATAGCGCTCTGGGCAGCGCGAGCGCCAGCTACGGCACCGTGGAAGGCGACGTTCGGCGGCTCTTCAGCGTCTGACCGGCTCTGCACTCGGCGGCTTGGCTCGGCCGGAGCCTCGACCCATCGCGTCGAGCCGCGAGGCGGGAACGACGAAGCGGGCGGCTCCGTGAGGAGCCGCCCGCCTGTTGTCGTGCGCGTGGTGCTTAGAAGTCCATTCCAGCGCCCGGGTCCATCGCCGGTGCGCCAGCCTTCTCGGGCTTGTCAGCGACGACGACCTCGGTCGTGAGGAAGAGACCAGCGATCGAAGCTGCGTTGAGCAGCGCGGAGCGCGTGACCTTCACCGGGTCGAGCACTCCAGCCTCGATGAGGTTGACGTACTCGCCGGTTGCGGCGTTGAGGCCCCAGCCGTCTTCGAGTCCGGCGACCTTCTCGGCCACGACGCCGGGCTCGAGGCCAGCGTTCGTCGCGATCTGCTTGAGCGGTGCGAGGATGCCGACCTTGACGATGTTGACGCCGGTCGCTTCGTCGCCCTTGAGCTCGAGCTTGTCGAGAACGCGTGCGCCAGCCTGGATGAGGGCGACGCCACCACCGGCGACGATGCCCTCTTCGACGGCAGCCTTCGCGTTGCGGACTGCGTCCTCGATGCGGTGCTTGCGCTCCTTGAGCTCGACCTCGGTCGCTGCTCCGGCCTTGATGACGGCGACGCCACCGGCGAGCTTCGCGAGGCGCTCCTGGAGCTTCTCGCGGTCGTAGTCGCTGTCGCTGTTCTCGATCTCGGCGCGGATCTGGGCGACGCGGCCGGCGATCTGCTCGGGCGAGCCAGCGCCCTCGACGATCGTCGTCTCGTCCTTCGTCACGACGACCTTGCGGGCCGTGCCGAGGAGGTCGAGCGTTGTGTTCTCGAGCTTGAGGCCGACTTCCTCGCTGATGACCTGTCCACCCGTGAGGATGGCGATGTCCTGCAGCTGGGCCTTGCGGCGGTCGCCGAAGCCGGGAGCCTTGACGGCAACCGACTTGAAGATGCCGCGGACCTTGTTGACGATGAGCGTCGCGAGAGCTTCGCCCTCGACGTCCTCGGCGATGATGAGGAGCTGCTTGCCAGCCTGGATGACCTTGTCGACAACAGGAAGGAGGTCCTTGATGTTGGAGATCTTGCCGTTGACGATCAGGATGTAGGCGTCTTCGAAGACGGCTTCCTGGCGCTCGGGGTCGGTGACGAAGTACTGCGAGAGGTAGCCCTTGTCGAAGCGCATGCCCTCGGTCAGCTCGAGCGTGGTGCCGAACGTGTTCGACTCCTCGACGGTGACGACGCCTTCCTTGCCGACCTTGTCGATCGCCTCGGCGATGATCTCGCCGATCTGCGCGTCAGCAGCCGAGATCGATGCGGTGGCAGCGATCTGCTCCTTGGTCTCGACCTCCTTGGCGGATGCGAGCAGCTCGGCGACGACGGCCTCGACGGCCTTCTCGATGCCGCGCTTGAGCGAGATCGGGTCTGCGCCTGCTGCGACGTTGCGGAGGCCCTCGCGGACGAGCGCCTGAGCGAGGACGGTAGCCGTCGTCGTGCCGTCACCGGCGACGTCGTCGGTCTTCTTCGCGACCTCCTTGACGAGCTCGGCACCGATCTTCTCGAACGGGTCGTCCAGCTCGATCTCCTTGGCGATGGACACGCCGTCGTTCGTGATCGTGGGCGCGCCCCACTTCTTCTCGAGCACGACATTGCGGCCGCGTGGGCCGAGCGTGACCTTCACCGCGTCGGCGAGCGTGTTCAGTCCACGCTCAAGCCCGCGACGGGCCTCTTCGTCAAAAGCAATGATCTTCGACATATGTGTACTGCGTCCTTTCCGGACGTGGTTCGTGAGGTTCGTGGTTGGCACTCGAACGAGGCGAGTGCAAGTCCATATTGGCACTCGGCCCTGTCGAGTGCAAGCCGCCCCGACGCCTTCTCGCTGCGGGCGAACGAGGACGGGAGATCCCGCGCCCTGCACCGAAAACGGCGCCGACCCCCACAGAGGGTCGACGCCGCTTGTCGTCGGGGATCAGAGTGCGCGGACGGACTCCGCCTGGGGGCCCTTGTCGCCGGCCCCGATCTCGAATTCGACCTTCTGTCCCTCTTCGAGAACGCGGTAGCCCTGCATCTCGATGGCCTTGTAGTGCACGAACACATCCTGTGCAGCAGCGCCGTCGAGCGCATCCACAGTGATGAAGCCGTAGCCCTTGTCAGCGTTGAACCACTTCACGGTTCCGTTCGCCATGTTTGTCTCCATTGCTCAGTAGTACTCGCCAGCGCCAGCCGGCGGAGCCCTGCATGCGTGCGAGGGGGACGAACGATGGTGCCCAGGACTCGAGCAAGATACTAGGTCGCGACCTGTTGAGCGTGGAAGCCGAAAACCGCGATCACGTCACCTGGCGACGTTTTGTCTCCAGATGTTCACATTCGTGGAACACAAGGCGCGCATTCCCCGGTGAACCCCCGGGGCTTTCGCCCCTATCCGGCGAGGTCGAGGCCGACGATGACGACGATCGTCCCAGCGGCAGCGACGTTCGGATCCAGCACCGCGGTGCCCCCGCCGAGCGACTGCACGAGCGCCAGGGCAGCAGCCTCCTGAGCGGGGTCGTTGTAGGAGACGGTGGTCGTCGCGTAGTCGGAGGTCGGTGCATCCGCCGTCTCCGTCACGTTCCAGCCGGCGTCAGCGAGCTCGGTGGTCGTTCCGCCGGCGACGCCAGCCAGCTCGGTGCCGTTGAGCACGCGGACGGCGACGTTCGGGTCGAGCTGCGGCACGACCTCGGCAGGCGCCTCCTCGACAGGGGCGGCCTCGGCCGGCGTCTCGCTGGTCTCGGGCTCGGCGGACGGGCTGAACGAGACGGCGCCGTTGATGATCTGCATGGCAACCGCCGCGACGGCGACGATGACGACGACGGCCAGCAGGCCCCAGAGCCACGAGGCGAGCTTGGCGAGACGGGTTCGGGGCGCGCGATGCGCGCCGCGCCTGTCGAGGCCGGGTGGGATGTCGTCGAAGCGATCCTTGGGGTAGTCCACGTTTTTACCGAATCCGTCCTGAGGTGGGAGAGGCGCTGGACATGCGCTGCTCGCGCCGCAGCTGGCGCTCATCCGCCCGCCGCTCGCGCGCACGCCGTAGGCGGCCGACGAGCATCGGCTGGTGAGCGAGCGCAGCTGGTGTCTCGATGAGCGTAGCGAGATTTCGGTAGTACTGCGTCGTCGACCAGCCGAAGCGATCCCTGATCGCTGCCGTCTTCGCTGCGTTCTGCCGCGGATTCAGGTCTTCGAAATCCAGCAGGGCGCGCTCGAGGTCGCTGAGCTCCACGTCCCGTTCCATGCAGGAAGTGTACGAGCACGGCTCACGGACTGGACTCACGCAACGCGCGTATGCTCGTTCCTCCCTGACCGCTCCCAGCGGTCTCGTCGATCTCCAGGAGGCACGGTGTCCTACGCCGTCAACAAGCCCGATTCCGAGTGGCGCGCTGAGCTCACGCCGCAGGAGTACCACGTGCTGCGCGAGGCAGGCACTGAGCGGGCCTACACGGGAGAGCTCCTCGAAGAGGGGCGCGCCGGACTGTACACCTGCCGCGCATGCGGCTCCGAGCTCTTCAAGGCCGGAACGAAGTTCGACTCCGGATGCGGGTGGCCGAGCTTCTACGAGTCGGTCCGCCCCGACGCAGTCCAGCTGCTCGAGGACCGCTCGCTCGGCATGGTGCGCACCGAGGTGCGCTGCGCGAACTGCGGGTCCCACCTCGGGCACGTATTCCCCGACGGCTTCGGCACCCCGACGGGCGACCGTTACTGCATGAACTCGCTCTCGCTCTCCTTCACCCCGGACGACGAGACGCCCTCCGAGTAAGGAGCGCAGCACCCGAGTGGCCATGCGGTGCGCGCCTCGCGCACCGCATGGCTATGATGGTGCCGCTGCAATTGCAGCAGGCCGACTTAGCTCAGCTGGTAGAGCACCGCTCTTGTAAAGCGGATGTCGCGAGTTCGAACCTCGCAGTCGGCTCCAGAATCCTCACCGCCCCGCGCGAGTCCCTCGTTGCCTCCGTGTTCCGAAAGCGGCCCGAACTATACTCGGCTGGATGCACGAGCACACGACTGCGCAGCGCGCACCGCGCCCTCAGCGCACGACCGCAAGTCGCGGTGTGCTCGGACTGACCATCGGCGCGGGCCTGATCCTCACGCTCATCGCGATCAGGACGTTCACGGCTTCGCTCGACGACGCACCGGCCCTCGGCCCGATCAGCGACTTCGTGACGCTCTCCTTGAGCGTCGTCATCGAGTCCATGCCGTTCATCGTGCTCGGCATCCTGCTCTCGATCGTCGTCCAGCACTGGCTCCCGCCGGGCTTCCTGATGCGCATCCTGCCGCAGAGCCCCTGGCTCCGACGCGCCGTGATCTCCCTGTTCGGCATCGCCCTGCCCGTCTGCGAGTGCGGCAACGTGCCCCTCGCCCGCGGCCTCGTGCTCCGCGGCTTCACGCCGGCCGAGTCGATCACGTTCCTGCTCGCAGCGCCCATCCTGAACCCCATCACGATCGTCACGACGTACCAGGCGTTCGGCTGGGACCACGGGATCCTGGCCGCCCGCATCATCGGCGGCTTCGTCATCGCCAACGTCATCGGCTTCCTGTTCAGCCGCCACCCGAGACCACAGGAGCTGCTCACGCCGAGCTTCGCCGCAACCTGCGAGCTGGAGGCGAAGCACGGACACGGGGGCCGCTCCGGCGTCCGCGACCGCTTGCGGGCGAGCGCGTCGATGTTCGGCGCCGAGACCTCCACGATGCTCCCCGCGCTCTTCATCGGATCCGCCATCGCGGGGGCCATCCAGGTCGGCGTCTCACGCGATCTCCTCACGACGCTCGGCGAGCATCCCGTGCTCTCGGTGCTCGTGCTCATGACGCTCGGCTTCGTCATCTCGATCTGCGCGAACGTCGACGCGTTCTTCGCCCTGTCCTTCGTCGGCACGTTCATGCCCGGCGGGATCGTGGCCTTCCTCGTGATGGGGCCGATGATCGACGTCAAGATGCTCGCGCTCATGCGCACGACCTACACGAGCGCGGTCCTCGCGCGCATCACCCTCATCGTCGCGCTGTCGGCCTTCACCCTCGGACTCGGAGTGAACCTCATTGCTTGAACGACTGCTCTCCAGATGGCGCGGGGTCGCGCTCACGCTCTTCACCGTCGTCGCCACGGTGTGGCTCTCCATGACGGGCGGGCTCTCGCTCTACATCCACCCCCGCTACTTCGTGTTCACCTCGATCATGGCGGTCATCGGCGGCGTCCTCGCGATCGCGGCCATCGCCGTCACCCCGGGTCGCGACGACCACGACCACGGACATGACCACGACCACTCGCATGAGTCGGATGCGCTCGGCACATCGACCACACGGCGGAGCAACCGCCGCCCCCGGCTCGGCGCACGTCAGCGCATCGCCGTGATCGCCTCGACGACCGTCACGCTCGTCGTCGTCGCCACGGCGTTCGTGGCGCTCATCATCGCGCCGCCGGTGACGCTCAGCTCCGCGGCGGTGGAGAACCGCTCCCTCAACGCCAACGCGCAGACCGTGGACTCCCCGATCTCGGAGGGCGAGACGCTCCGGGGCCGCGACACCAGCTCCTTCACCGTCAAGGACTGGGCCGCGATGCTCCGCCAGGGCGACGGGGAGCAGCAGGTGCTCGGCGAACGCGCGAAGCTCGTCGGGTTCGTGACCGAGGACCCGGACTCGCCGGACGCCTTCATCCTGGCGCGCTTCGTCGTGAACTGCTGCGCGATCGACGCCGCCCCGGTCGGCGTCGCCGTGCACCAGCCCGGTTGGCAGGGCAGCTACCCCGTCGATTCCTGGGTCGAGGTCGACGGCGCGTTCGTCACGAACCCGAGCGCCTCCAGCGCCGAGCGCGTCGCACTCATGCCGACGACCATCACCGCGATCGACCAGCCGAACGATCCCTATGTCTACTGATCTCGCCTCGGGCGGACGCCGCTTCCGCAGGACGTTCATCCTGGCGGTCATCGTGCTCGCACTGCTCGCCGCGGGGCTCGCCGTCGGCAACATCCTGCAGGGCCCGCGAGTCGCGTCGACGGCGGTCAACGCCATCGGCACGGTCGAGCAGCAGGGCACGCGCCTCGTGCTGACGCCGAACCAGCGCCTCCGCGAGATCGACCCCGCGCAGGTCGTCCTCGAGCCAGCCGCCGACTACAGCCTCACGGAGGAGAACGGCACGATCACGGTGACGTTCGAGCAGCTGCTCGCCTACGACACGAGCTACACCCTCACAGTGACGGACGCCGTGAGCTCCTCGACGGGCGTCTCATCGACCCTCGAGACCGAGTTCACGACTCCACCTCTCGAGGTGTCGACACTCGTCCGCGGGGCTATCTCGACCGGCGGGACGCTCGAGGACCGGGTCATCGAGACGAACGTCTCCGGCGGGGGTGAGCCGACCATCCTGTTCACCGCCCCGCGCATCCAGGAGTATGCCCTCACGGACGCGTTCGTCGCCGTCATCGAACAGGACTCCGCCGGCCTCGGCACGGTCGGCGTCGCGCCCCGCGCTGAGCCCGGACCGGCTGTCCCGCTGAACGTGGACGCGACCGGGAGCTTCTCGAGCCTCGCCGCCGACGCGGCGAGCGGCCTCATCGGCTTCGTCGTCGACGGCGTGCACGCCGACGGGCAGACCGAGCTGGTGCGCTCGCTGTTCGTCTTCGACACGAGCGACACGTCGTTCCGCCCCAAGCAGGTGGCAGGCCCCGACGGCACACCGCTCATGGTCTCGACGTGGGCGTTCGCGCCCCGCACTGGGGCGCTCATCGCGCAGACCCTCGACGAGCAGCTGTACCTCGTGAACGTGCTCGCCGGCACCCCAGCCGAGCCGATCGGCCAGGCGCAGCACTTCCATGGCTTCGTTCCCGGCACGGCCACCGCCGTGACCTCGGGTGTCGGCGGCTACACCCTCTTCGATCTGAGCTCGGGGACCGCGGAGCAGCTCACCCCGGCTCCGATGACGCTCAGCGAGACGCAGTACCTCACGCAGACGAGCGTGCTCGACCCGGAGGGAACCCAGATCTCCGCGGTCGCGGATGCGGCGGCCGGGCTCGCCGACGTCACGGTGGAGTTCGCCGACGCCGACAGCCAGCGCACGCTCTTCGACCCGGGCGACAGCGGCGAGTGGCTGCGCGACATCTGCGTCTCCCCCAACGGCCAGTATCTCGCCGTCGAGACGGGCCTCGGCGCGCAGGGGCCGGACGGCTACGCCGTCCTTCCCGGCATGAAGCAGTCGACGACCACCGTCATCGACATCGCCACGGGCGCGGAGCTCCGCCGCCTCACCGGCTTCCTGACCTCGTGGTGCCGCTGACCCGTCTCCACGACCTGGGACCAGATACGACGATGGGCCCCACCCGCAGGTGAGGCCCATCTGATCGCAGTTGCTGCGCCTACTTTGCGGCGCGCTTGGCAGCCCGCAGCTTCGAGACCTCGTACATCGTGATGCTCGTCGCGATGCCCGCGTTGAGGGATTCCGTCGCCCCGTCGATCGGGATGGAGACGATCGCGTCGCAGTGCTCGGTGACGAGCCTCGAGAGGCCCTTGCCCTCGCTGCCGACGACGACGAGGAGCGGAGAGGTCGCGAGCTCGAGCGACGGCAGCGAAACGTCGCCGTCGCCGTCGAGGCCGATGACGAAGACGCCGGCCTTCTTGTACGCCTTGATGGTGGCCGTCAGGTTCGAGGCCATGGAGACGGGCAGACGTGCTGCGGCGCCGGCAGACGTCTTCCACGCGGAAGCCGTCATGCCGACCGAGCGTCGCTGCGGCACGATGATGCCATCGCCGCCGAACGCCGCCACGGAACGCACGATGGCGCCGAGGTTGCGAGGGTCCGTGATGCCGTCGAGCGCGACGAACAGCGGGTTCCGGCGACGCTGGATGGCGCGGTCGAGCTCCTCCATCGGGTCGGCGTACGTGTACGCCGGCACCTTGATGATGACGCCCTGGTGGACTGCGTCGCGGCCCGCCATGCGGTCGAGCTCGGGACGCATGACCTCGAGGATCGGGATCTTGCGCTCGGTGGCGATCTTGAAGATCTCCTTGACGCGCTCATCCATCTCACCGCGCGCGGCGACATAGAGCGTCGTCGCGGGGATGCCGGCGCGCAGCGCTTCGACCACCGAGTTGCGGCCTGTCACGAGCTCTGTGCTGTCGTCGGTCCGCGCGCGGCGCGGGGCGCCGCCCTCACGCTGCGCCGGACGCGGCTTGGAGCCACCGCGAGCGGCTTCCAGGCGTTCCTTCGCGGCCTTGCGCTTGCCGGCCACGTGCCAGGAACGGTCCTCGGCGCGCGGCGTGTTGCCCCGACCTTCGAGGGACTTGCGGCCGTTGCCGCCGGTGCCCTTCGTGGGGCCCTTCTTGCTGCGGTTGCCGCGCGAATTCGTGCTCATGCCTTCTCCAACGTCCAGAAGCTGCCGTTCGGCGAGTCTTCAATCTGCACGCCGGCTGCTGCCAGCGTGTCTCGAATCTGATCTGCGCGGGCGAAGTCCTTCGCACCGCGGGCCTGCTTGCGCTCCACGAGCAGCGAGTCGACGAGCGCCGCGAGGGCCGTGTCGCCGGCCGCATCCGCTCCCCCGCTCCACTGCTCAGCGCGTGGGTTGATGCCGAGGATGTCGAGCATCGAGGTGACCTCGCGTGCTGCTCGGGCCGCCGCATCCGCCGCGCCCGTGTCGAACGCCTGGTTGCCGGCGGTCACCGTCTCGTGCAGCGACGCTATGGCCTGCGGGACCGCGAAGTCGTCGTTCATCGCGGCGACGAACGCAGCGGGGAGGCCGTCGAATCGCACCGTGCCCGCCGGCTCGACTGGAACCGGGAGGCCGGCCCGCTCCGCGCGCTCGAGGAACGACTCGATGCGCGCGAACGACGCGGCTGCCTCCTCGAGCGAGGTGTCGCCGATCTCGATGGTCGAGCGGTAGTGCGCCGACCCGAGGAAGTAGCGGACCACGACGGGGCGAGCGGAGGACAGGAGGTCGAGCGCCGAGACCGTGTTGCCGATCGACTTCGACATCTTCTGCCCTGCCACCGAGACGAGGCCGTTGTGCACCCACGTGCGAGCGAACTCGAGGCCCGCGGCGCGCGACTGCGCCAGCTCGTTCTCATGGTGGGGGAAGCGGAGGTCACGCCCACCGCCGTGGATGTCGAAGGTCGGCCCGAGGTACTTGGTCGACATCGCCGAGCACTCGATGTGCCAGCCCGGCCGACCTGAGCCCCAGGGCGACGCCCAGGCGGCCGACTCCGGCTCGCCGGGCTTGCGCCCCTTCCAGAGCGCGAAGTCGGCGGCGCTGCGCTTGCCGCGGCTCGGCGCCTCGCCCTCTGCCATGTCCTCGGGGCGCTGGTGCGTGAGCTCTCCGTAGCTCGGCCAGCTGCCGGTGTCGAACCACACGTCGCCGCTCTCGTCGGCGGCCGGATACGCGTGGCCGCGCTCGATGAGCAGCGAGATGAGCTCCTGCATCTCCGGGATGGACCCCGTCGCGCGAGGCTCGTACGTGGGTGGGCGGATGCCGAGCGCCGCGTAGGCGGCATTGAACTCGCGTTCCACGCGGTACGCGAGTGCCCACCACGGTTCGCCAGCGGTGGCTCCGGCAAGAGTCTTGTCGTCGATGTCGGTGACGTTGCGCACGAGCGTCACCCGGAGGCCGCTCGCCTCGAACCATGACCGGAACTGGTCGTAGACGAGCGCCGAACGGAGGTGACCAGCGTGGGGCGCTGACTGCACCGTCGGCCCGCAGACGTACATCGAGACCTCGCCTGGCACCATCGGCGTGAAGTCGCCGAGTGCTTGCGTCTGCGTGTCGTAGATGCGCTGATTCACTGCACCAGCATACGCGTCAGGGCCGCGCGGACGAATGGACGTCCGCGCGGCCCTGACGGCAAAGCGCATGGTGTGCGTTGAACGACCCTCACGAGCCGCAGAACCACCCGGAGTGCTGACTAGGAAGCGAGGACCTTGTCGAGGACGTCGCCGGCCTTCTCCTCGTCGGTCTTCTCGGCGAGCGCGAGCTCCGAGACGAGGATCTGCCTGGCCTTCGCGAGCATTCGCTTCTCACCCGCAGAGAGGCCCCGATCCTGATCGCGTCGCCAGAGGTCGCGCACGACCTCCGACACCTTGATGACATCGCCGGAGGCGAGCTTCTCAAGATTCGACTTGTACCTGCGGGACCAGTTCGTCGGCTCCTCGGTGATGGGGGCGCGCAGCACCTCGAACACACGGTCGAGACCGTCCTGTCCGATGACGTCGCGTACTCCTACCAGGTCGACGTTGTCAGCAGGAACCTCGATGACGAGGTCTCCCTGTGCAACGTTCAACTTGAGGAACATCTTCTCTTCGCCCTTGATGACTCGGATCTTCACCTCTGAAATGGTGGCCGCGCCGTGATGGGGATAGACGACTGTCTCCCCGACCTCAAACTGCATAAATACAAGCCCCTTTCGGCACCTAAGAGTACCATGTCAAAACGGCTCATTCGAGGACTGGGGTGGTAGAGTCCGCCGCCGCTTCGTCCAGGAGGGGCACCTGGATCAGATAGGCTTCCTGCATCCTGTGAATTCGTGCGGCGACAGCCGCACGGTCCGAACCTGGAGGCTCCAGACGTGAAGATCCGCGCCGTCGCGTCCGTCACCCTTGCCGCCGCAGTCGCGGTTGGGCTTGCCGGCTGCAACTACATCTCCCCCCAGCGAACCACGACGCAGTACTCGGCGAGCGACGGCACGAACGCCAACGTCGGCGACCTCGAGGTCCGCAACGCCATCCTCATCACCGACACGCTGGTCGGCACCGACGTGACCGACCGAGCGAACCTCATCTTCTCGGTCGTCAACCACACGGGCAGCGCCGGCTCGCTCGACATCACGTACACGGGACTCATCAACGGCGTCGAGCAGGAGGTCGTCGTGACCGTTCCCGTCGACGCATCCGCGGGCGTCACGCAGGTGGGCTTCGGCGAGGGCGCGACCGTGCTCCTCGAAGGCATGGACTTCACCCCGGGCTCCACCCACGACGTCGACTTCACGGCGACCCTCGACGGCGTCCAGACCATGCAGGCAGTGACCGTCCCCGTGCTCGACGGCACGCTGCCGGAGTACTCGACGCTCGTTCCCGGCCCCGCCCAGACCGAGCCGCCCGCGGCACCGCCGAGCATCGCCCCCACGCCGGCACCCACCGAGGTACCGGAAGAAGGCGGCACGGCCTAGCAGACGCACGCAGACTGCCGAGAAGGGCGCATCCACGTGAGTGGATGCGCCCTTCTCGTGTTGCGCCGTCTGGAAGTCGCTCAGCCCTCGTAGCGGTAGCCGAGCCCGCGCACCGTCACGAGGCGCACGGGGGTCGACGGTTTCTCCTCGATGCGGCTGCGGATGCGCTTGATGTGCACGTCGAGCGTCTTGGTGTCGCCGTAGTAGTCCGGCCCCCAGACGCGGTCGATGAGCTGCCCACGAGTGAGCACGCGCCCCGAGTTCCGCATCAGGTACTCGAGCAGCTCGTACTCCTTCAACGGCATGGGGGTCACCTTGCCCGAGACCTGCAGAGTGTGCCGGTCGAGGTCCATGCGAACCTCGCCGACCTCGATGATGCTGTCATCCTCGCCCTCGTCCTCCTGCTCGTTGCGGCGGAGCACGGCGCGCACGCGGGCCAGCAGCTCGCGCGTGGAGTACGGCTTCGTGACGTAGTCGTCGGCACCCAGCTCGAGACCGACGACGATGTCGACCTCGCTGTCCTTGGCCGTGAGCATGATGATGGGCACCTTCGACGTGAGGCGGATCTGCTTGCACACCTCGGTCCCGGGGACGCCAGGGAGCATGAGGTCGAGGAGCACCAGGTCGGCACCATCACGGTCGAACAGGTCGAGGGCGTCGAGGCCCGTCTCGGCGACAGCGACCTCGTACCCCTCCCGTCCGAGGAGGAAGGAGAGCGGCTCATGCAGTGCGGATTCGTCTTCGACGAGGAGGATGCGGGTCACGGAGGCCATTGTGCATATCTTTCGTGAACATTGAGTGACGTGCCAAGGGCCGCGCCCGTTCGACGGCGTGCCGTCGGTCGGGGCCGCCCGACGCGTCTCAGGCTGAGCGGCGCTCGGTGAAGCGCTGCAGGTCGATCTCCGCGACGACGGAATCGGCGGAGGGGAGGCGAACCGTGAACGTCGATCCCTTCCCGGGCTGCGACCAGACGCGCACGTCGCCGCCGTGGTTCTCGGCCACGTGCCGCACGATGCTCAGGCCGAGGCCCGTGCCGCCGGTGCGTCGGGAACGGGCCTGGTCGACGCGGAAGAAGCGCTCGAAGATGCGCCCCTGATCCTCCGGGGCGATGCCGATGCCCTGGTCTGAGATGGCGACCTCGACGGTGTCGTCGACGAGTCGCGTGCCGATCCCCACCCGCGAGTTCGGCGACGAGTACTGGACCGCGTTGGACACGAGGTTCGTGAAGCACATGAGGAGGTGAGCCCGCTCGCCGTAGACGAACGCATCCACGTCGTCGCCGAGCACGATGTCGACGCCGGCCACCTCGGCGGGCACGCGCGACTGGTCGACGGCGAGCGAGAGGATCTCGTGGATCGAGAGGAGCTCCGGGTCTGCGAGGGAGTCGCTCGACTGCAGCCTGGACAGCTCGATGAGCTCGTTGGTGATCGAGGCGAGGCGCAGGCTCTCCTTGCTGAGCCGCCCCGTGAAGTACTTGACCTGCTCCACGTCACCCGCAGACTCTGCGATGGCCTCTGCGAGCAGCGTGACCGCGCCGATGGGGGTCTTGAGCTCGTGACTCACATTGGCCACGAAGTCCCGGCGCACGCTCTCGACGCGAAGCGCCTCCGTGCGATCCTCCGCGAGCACCAGGAAGAACCGCGTCGAGAGGGGCGCCGCACGCACCCTCACGTGGATCTCCGAGCGCCCGAAGGGGCCACGGGCGATCTCGAGGTCCTTGGTGACCGCCTCGCCCTGACGCCTCGCCTCATCCACGACGGCCCCGACACGCTCGTCGAGGCGCCCGCCGGCACGGACGAGCCCCTTCGACGTAGCCCCCGGGGAGGACTGGTAGACGTTCCTGGACGGGTCGGTGACGATCACGATCGAGTCGAGGGCGCCGAGCAGATGCTCGATGCCCTCGGGGAGGCGGGGGGAGAATGCAGCTCTTGCCTTTGCCTGACGTACCGAGGCGACGTGGAGCAGCCAGACAAAACCTGCACCCAAGAGGAAGCCGAGTACGATCGCAAGGACCACTGCGACGGACGAGTCCATGTGCCCAGCATATGGGCCAGCGGACTCGACACCCGTCGTACACGAGTCGGTTACCTTGGCTCCGTAGAATCGCCCGTGAGAGCAGAGTCACTCCCAGAGGGACTGGGCGACCGGTCTGCCCAGAAACGCGGGCAGCGGCACATCGCCCGTTGCCACGAAACAAGAGGATAAACATGCGCGAAGTTTTCCAGCAGGAACTCGCTGAGGTCAGCAACGGCCTCGTGGAGATCGCCCGCCACGTCGAGTCCGCCATGCAGCGCGCCGCCGTTGCGTTCACCACCTCCGATGTCGCCCTCGCCGAGCAGGTCATCTCCGACGATGCCCGCATCGACGAGCTCGCCATCGCCCTCGATGAGCACACCATCGAGATCATCGCCCGCCAGTCACCCGTCGCGCGCGACCTGCGCCTCGTCGTGAGCGCGCTGCGCATCAGCTCCTCGCTCGAGCGCATGGGCGACCTCGCGGCGCACATCGCGGCGCTCGCTCGCTACCGCTTCCCCGGCGGTGTCGGCCCGAACACGCTTCGTCCCGTGTTCGCCGAGATGAGCCGCCTCGACGTGGCCGTCGCCCGTCAGCTCGTCGCCCTGCTCGACGCGGGCAACGACGAGGAGACGAACCGCATCGCCGACGAGATCAAGGCGAGCGACACGCAGATCGACGACCTGCACCGCAGCACGTTCGACGCGCTCCTGTCCGACGACATCCAGGCGCAGAGCGTCGAGGTCGTCGACGCGACGCTCGCGAGCCGCTACTTCGAGCGCTTCGCCGACCACGCGGTCTCGATCGCACAGAAGGTGCAGTACCTGACCAGCGGCGAGTGGATGCAGGAGAAGGAGCCCTCCACTCCGGTCGCCCCGGTCACCCCCGGCGCCTAGGCGTCTCGGGTCCTCAGGTCCGGGCGTGACAGCCCGAGGGTGAAAAACGGCCCGGCTCTGAGCAGCAGCAGAACGGCGGATGCTCCAGGAGATTCTCCTGGAGCATCCGCCGTTCTGCTGTTCAGCGAGGCCCGGTGCTACTTGCCCTGCGACGCGACCGCGGCAGCTCCTGCGGCTGCTGCCTCCGGGTCGAGGTACTCGCCCTTGCCGAGGACTTCGTGCGTCTCGGGGTCGAAACGGTAGACCAGGGGCATGCCGGTCGGGATGTTCACGGCGGCGATGTCGTCGTCGCTGATGCCCTCGAGGTGCTTCACGAGCGCACGCAGGCTGTTGCCGTGGGCGGCCACCATGACGGTGCCGCGCTTCACGAGCGTCGGCAGCACCTCCTCTTCCCAGTACGGGAGGAAGCGAACGAGGACGTCCTTTAGGCACTCCGTGCGGGGCAGCTCATCGCCGAGGTCCGCGTAGCGCTCGTCGTGCGCCTGCGAGAACTCGCTGCTGTCGTCGAGGGCGGGCGGCGGCGTGTCGTACGAGCGGCGCCACTCCATGAACTGCTCCTCGCCGTACTGGTCGCGGACCTGAGCCTTGTCCTTGCCCTGCAGGTCGCCGTAGTGGCGCTCGTTGAGGCGCCACGTGCGCTCGACGTCGATCCAGCCGCGGCCGGCTTCCTTCAGCGCGAGGTTCGCGGTGTCGATCGCGCGCGTGAGCAGCGACGTGTAGAGCACGTTGGGCTTGAGGCCGGACTCGCGGATGAGGCGGCCCGCGCGGGCACCCTCTTCGCGGCCCTGCTCGGTGAGCTCAACATCCACCCAGCCGGTAAAGAGGTTCTTCTCGTTCCATTCGCTCTGTCCGTGACGGACCAGGATGAGGGTCAGCGCTTCAGTCATGGTCCAAGCGTACCGAGTGGGGGTGACCCGCGTGCGACGGCGAGGAGACCGAAGCTGAAATAGTCTCGTCGCATGCCATTGGGTCGACTCACACGCGGAACGACGGGAACGAACCGCCTGCGGAGAGTCGACCGCTGGATCGCGGAGCACCCCGCGCTGCAGTCCGCCCCGCGCCCGCTTGTCGTCGACCTGGGCTACGGGGCGAGCGGCGCGACGGCATTCGAGCTGGCGGATCGCCTCCGACGGGCCTCTCCCGAGGTGCGAGTGCACGGCCTCGAGATCGACCCGGGGCGCGTGGCGCTCGCCAGAGCGCAGCTCGCCGATCGGCCAGAGCTCGCGGGCCGAGTGAGCTTCGCCGTCGGTGGCTTCGAGGTGCCGACTCCCGGCGGCGAGCAGCCGAGTGTCATCCGAGCCATGAACGTGCTGCGGCAGTACGACGAGTCGGAAGTCGCCGAGGCCTGGGCCCGGATGACCGGTCGACTCGCGCCAGGCGGCCTGCTCGTCGAGGGAACGTGCAACGAGGTCGGCCGCGTATCGTCCTGGATCGGCGTCGACGCGGCCGGACCTCGGACGTTCACGGTCTCGCTGCACACCGCCAGTCTCGAGTCTCCGCTCGTGGTTGCCGAACGGCTGCCGAAGGCCCTCATCCACCGCAACGTGCCTGGCGAAGGCGTGCACGAGTACCTGAAGGCGCTCGACGACGCCTGGCAGCGGGAGGCCCCACGACAGACGTTCGGCGCGAGGCAGCGCTTCATCGCCGTGTGCGAGCGGATGCGCGCGGCCGGCTGGCCGCTCGCCGACTCGCGGAAGCGCTGGCGCCTCGGCGAGATCACGGTCTCGTGGGACGCCGTTGCCCCCGCCTCCGGCGCGCTCGCACCCTCGTAGTCCGCGCGTCGGGGGCCACGGCGCGGCGACTAGTGGACCTCGGGGAGGGCCGTGCGAGCGGCCTCCGCCTCCATGCCGCTCGCGATGAGCAGGTCGACGACGAGGGGCCTGCACTGCATGAGCAGCACCGAGTCGCCGAGCTGCGCTCCGTGCAGGTGCTCCGGCTCCAGCCTGGCCGCCGCGATGAGCAGCGTCTGGCGCGACTGGTGGAGCATCGCGTCGTCGTCGAGACCGAGCTGCAGCTCGAGCATCCCCGACTGGATGTCGCCGAGGAGATCGGCGAGCTCCTCGCGGTGGCGACCATCCCACGACAGCGACCAGGCACGCCGCGCGACTACCCGGAGATTGCGCGTGGCGAGGTCGATGCTCGTTCGCAGTTCCGCCATCCGCTCGACCCTCCCGCGATGGTGGCGCATGAACGGCGAGATCCGGGCGATGGATGCGGCGCTCTCGAGCTCGGTCGACCAGGCGTCGAGCGTGGCCTGCGTCATGCGCAGCTCCTCGAGCGCAGCGAGGCCTGCGTCGCTGTCTCCCCTGCGCAGGGCCTGCGAGATATCGCCGAGCGCCTGGGCGAGCGCGCCGATGAGCCCCTTGGCCTCGTTCTTCGCGAGCGCCGACGCGTTGCGCGGGATGAGCGCGGTCGCCGCGATGGCCACCGCTCCCCCGATGACCGCGTCGAGGAGGCGCGAGTACTCGCCGACGCCCTGGACGGGGATGAGCTGCACCAGCGACGCCTGCACGGCGGCGCCGATCGCGAACCCGGGGCTCGGGTGCACGAGCCGCGCGAGCAGGAGCACGACCGCGAGGACGACGGTCACCTGCCACACGCCGCGCCCGAAGAGCAGGAGCGAGAGGTTGGAGAGCAGCACCCCGAAGGTGATGCCGAGCGCCGTGTCGAAGACACGACGCGGGCGGGCGTCGCGCTGCAGGCCGAGGCTCGTGATCGCGACCGTCACGGCGAGGAACGGGATGGGATGCCCGAGCCCCCAGTGCGCGATCGCGTAGGCGGCGAAGGCCGCCGCCGTGATCTGCAGCACCGCCGGAAGCGAGGCCCGCAGACGGGCGAACGCGGCCCCGACGCCAGCCGCCGGAGCCGACATGTCTACTGCCCGCGACGCTCGAGGCGCGGCAGGCGGGGCACGTCTGCCGCGCGGCCAGCCGTCGGCGACACGATCGTCGTCGCGCTCGCCGAGACCTGCTGCCCGTCGGCGAGCTCCACGACCAGCGAGGCGTCTTCCGCGAGCGAGCGCTTCACGAGCGCCAACGCGATGGGGCCGTCCTCGTGATGGATCGCGACCGAGCTGATGCGTCCGACCGTCTGCGCCTTGGCGTCGCCCTCGACCGAAAGCGTGCTGCCGGCCACGGGAAGCTCGCCGAGCGAGCCGTCCAGGTCGAGGAGGACGATCCTGCGCGGCGGACGACCGAGGAAGTGGACCTTCGCGACCGTCTCCTGCCCGCGGTAGCAGCCCTTCTCGAGGTGGACGGCGCTGCGGAGCCAGTCGAACTCGTGCGGGATCGCCCTCGAGTCGACCTCAGCCCCGAGGCGGGGACGGAGCGCCGCGATGCGGAGCGCCGCGAACGCGTGCATGCCTGCGACGGGCAGCTCGCCCGCCAGTGCGCGGTCGACGAGCCCCTGCAGGCTCGCGCGCTCGAGGACATGCAGCTTCACCGGGAAGTCGGCTCCGGGGTGCGCGTCGACCGCGCCGTCGGCGGGGATGACCGGGAACTGCGAGTAGCTCCAGCCGTGTGCGGGAGGAGTGGCCCACGGGTCGTTCCAGACGAGCGGCGTGCCGTTGGGGGCCGCCGCACCGAGGTCGAGCTGGCCGAGCGTCGCGACGACCGCGAACTGGTCCGTGACCTCGGCGACCTGCACGTCGAGGAGGAACCGCATCCGGTTCAGCCAGGCCGCGAACACGGGAGCCGACTCGCGCTCGGTGATGAGCCAGGTCGCCGTACCGTCGTCGAGCACGGCAGCGCCGTGCTCGATGTGCCCCTGGATGTCGAGGAGCAGCGTCTCAGCACTCTGCCCGGGCTCGAGGGTCGTGAGCCGCTGCGAGGTGAGCGAGTCGAGCCAGGTGAGCCGGTCGGCACCCGTGAGGCGGATGACACCGAGGTGCGAGGCATCCACGATGGAGCGGCCCGCTGCGAGCTCACGCTGGTCGGCCGTCACCTGCCCGTAGTGCCAGGCGACACCCGCGTCGATGCCGACGCCCTCCACCGCGCCGGGGAGCGCGAGGAAGGGCGAACGGTACGGCTGAGGCTCGTCGGCGACAGACGAGGGCTCGTTCGAGACGGGGTGCTCAGTCAAGCTTGGCCAGCTTCGCCGACGCGTGGGTCGCGAGCTCCTGGCCGAGGGCGGCGATGTCCCAGGCCCACAGCAGCTCCCCCGCCACGTAGCCGTACATGCGGGTGGACGCGGTGAACTCCTTCGCGCCGGGCGCGAGCAGGACTTCCTCGGTCTTCAAGTCGATTCGCGGCCCGCGCGCGCTGCCGCTGTAGCGCTCGAGGAGTCCGGTCGGGTGCACGATGGAGACCTCGAGCGGGAACGCCTGCTCGTCGTCGCGGAGCCCCTCGACGCCGTCCGCATCGGTGATGGTGGCGGGGGCCGTCGGGGGAAGGTAGCCGGGACCGACATCGCCGTCGTCCCTCGTGCGCGCCAGCCGCCAGAATCCGGTTTCGCCCGTGAGCGGCACCTGCACGGGCTCGTCGCCCGTGCCCTCCTCGAGCCACAGCTGCGCGGAGTAGTTGAGGTAGGGAAGGCCGTCGTGGCTGAAGCTCACACGTTGGCGGAAGGCCTGCTCGCGCACTTCCTCGCCCACCTTGTACTCGACGTGGCCAGTGCCCTCCCACACGCCGAGCAGCCAGGAGAGCGGCACGATCTCGGGAGGGAGGTCAGTTGGGATGTCGTACACCATCGGGGGTTTCCTCTCGATCCAGCAGCTGCGGCGCCCTACGGGGGCTGGCTAGTTCTGACCCTTGAAGAGGTTCTTCAGCACAACCACGGAGACGAAGCTGATGGCGATGAGCGCGAGCACCAGCAAGCCGGTGAAGATGATTTCGATAACAAGCACGGTGTCCATGCCGTCCATCCTAGCCATTGCGGCCGCGCGCGAAGGGCGGCGCGGTTCAGCTGTGACTCGGTGTTCCGACGACCGCGTCGCCGCCGAGCATCGCGAAGCCGAGCGATGCGACGCCAAGCACGACCAGGGCTCCGACCAGGCTGAGACTCATCCGCATGATGAACCCGTCGCTCTCCTGCAGGCGCAGCTGCAGGAGGCAGGTCAGGCAGATGAGCGTGAGCATGAGGATGCTCACCCAGACCAGGTGCCGCGAGGGATCCGCGAGGATCGCAACGCCGAACACTCCGACCACTGCAGCCAGCCAGACGATGCCGATGCTCACTCGTTCGCGGGTCATTGCCCCATTGTGCACGCTGGAGCTGTCCCGAGGGTGCGTAGACTAGCCAGCGAGTCCGACCAAACATCGAGGAGGCCACATTTGGCAGACGTCCTCTTGTTCAGCGCCGGCGGCGTCGAGCACGCTCTCCCTTCCCTCACACTTCTGGCGCACCGCGTCCGGGTGCTCCCACCGACCGCGTCAGCCCTCGCATCCGCTCCCCAGGCGGACGCGAACATCATCGATGGCACGAGCGACCTCCCGAGCGCGAAGCGCCTGTGCGGCGTGCTCAACACGATCGAGTCGTCCGTTCCCGTGCTGCTCGCCATCACGGAAGGCGGCCTCCCCGCCATCTCCTCCGACTGGGGCATCGGCGACGTCATCCTGCGAACGGCTGGGCCGGCCGAGGTGGATGCGCGCATCCGTCTCCTCCGCCCCCAGGCGGCGGTCGAGGAGCCGAGCGGCACGATCGCCATCGGTCCGTTGACGATCGACGAGCACAGCTACACGGCCAGGTATCGAGGGCGCACCCTCGACCTGACGTTCAAGGAGTTCGAGCTGCTGCGGTATCTCGCCTCGCACCCCGACCACGTGTTCACGCGTGAGCGGCTGCTGAGCGAGGTGTGGGGCTACGACTACTTCGGCGGCACGCGCACGGTCGACGTGCACGTGCGACGACTGCGCGCCAAGCTCGGCGATCAGGAGAGCGTCATCGGCACGGTGCGCAACGTCGGCTACCGGCTCCTGCGCAACGGCGAAGCGGCACGGGACGAGCCGGTGCCCACCGGCGGCTCATCGCTCGACGACGCCACCACCCCCTAGGAGCACCGATGCCCGATCTCTCCACTGCCGCGTCGGCTGCGCCTCGAAGTGCGGAGGTCCGCGAACTCGCAGACGCCGCAACTGCGGCTGACGGTGTCGCCCCGTTCAACGAGGACACGCTCCTGTCGCTCGGCGAGCGGCGACTGACGGCCATCGACGATGCCGGCAGGCTCATCGCCGCGGCCCTCACGCGGGACCTCGACGACGGAACCGTCGAGGGAGAGCTCGTCGTGCATCCGGAGCACCGGCGGCGAGGCCTTGGCGGCGAGCTCTTCGACGCCGTCGCCGCTGAGGGCGAGGCCGCGCCGGTCTTCTGGGCCCACGGCAACCTGGCGGGCGCCTCCGCGCTCGCCTCCTCCCGTGGCCTCGACGCCGTGCGCACGCTCCTGAAGCTCGGTCGCCCCCTCACCGCGGCGGACGCCGAGGCGGCGCCATCCCCCGAGGGATACTCGATCTCACCCTTCACCCCCGCCGACGCCGACGACTTCCTGGCCCTGAACGCCATCGTCTTCCGCAGCCACCCAGAGCAGGGCGCACTCGACTCCCCCGGCCTCCAAGCGCGGCAGTCGACCGACTGGTTCGACGCCGACGACTTCCTCCTGCTGCGCGACGCCGACGGCACGCTGCTCGGCTACAACTGGCTCAAGCGCGAAGGCGATGAGGTCGAGATCTACGTCGTCGGCGTCGCCCCCCAGGCCGCCGGCCGCGGGCTCGGCCGAGCGCTCATGCAGGCAGGCCTCGAGCGAATGCACGCGACAGGTGCCAAGCGCACCTCCCTCTACGTCGAAGGCGACAACGACGCCGCACTCTCGCTCTACCGCTCTCTCGGCTACGAGCAGCTCTCGATCGACGTGCAGTACCGACGCACCCGTTCATGATCCGTTCGCGTGACTCTGCTGATCTTCACCGGCAGGAACCCCCGATTCCTGCAGGACAGGGACGAACTCCCGCGAGACTCGGACGACAAGACGCCGTTCCTCTCCGCACACCTGGAAGGATGACCGCATGACTATCGAACTCCGCGCCCCCGAGGCCGGTGCAGACTCGCAGGAGATGCCGCGCAGCCGCTTCGTCGACCGCGAGCTGAGCTGGCTCGCGTTCAACCAGCGTGTGCTCGAACTCGGCGAGGACCCCTCGACGCCCCTCCTCGAGCGTGCGAACTTCCTCGCCATCTTCTCGTCGAACCTCGACGAGTTCTTCATGGTGCGAGTCGCGGGCCTCAAGCGCCGCATCGCGACCGGCCTCGCCGTCCCGACCCCCGCGGGAGTTCCGCCGCAGGAGGCGCTCGACACGATCCGCTCGAAGGCCTACGAGCTGCAGAAGCGGCACGCCGCGATCTTCAACGGCAGCGTGCGCCCGGAGCTCGCCGACCAGGGTATCCACATCGTCAGCTGGGACGAGCTCTCCGACGCCGAGCGCGTCGAGCTCGGCGACCTCTTCGACGAGCAGATCTTCCCCGTGCTGATGCCGCTCGCCGTCGACCCCGTGCATCCGTTCCCCTACATCTCGGGCCTCTCCCTCAACATCTCCGTGCGGGTCTACAACCCCCGCAGCGAGAAGGAGGAGTTCGCCCGCCTCAAGGTGCCCCCCGTGCTGCCGCGCTTCTACCCGCTGCAGTCCGACCACGGCAAGGCCCGCTTCATCCTCCTCGAGGACCTCATCGCCCAGCACCTCGGGCACGTCTTCCCCGGCATGAAGATCCTCGACCACCACGCGTTCCGCCTCACCCGCAACGAGGACATGACGATCGAGGAGGACGAGACCGAGAACCTCCTGCAGGCCCTCGAGAAGGAGCTCCTGCGCCGCCGCTTCGGCCCGCCCATCCGCCTCGAGGTCTCCAACGACATGGACGACGAGACCCTCGAGCTGCTCATGACGGAGCTCGACATCACCCACAACGAGGTGTACGTCCTCCCCGGCCCCCTCGACCTCGGCGGCCTCTTCGCGCTCGGGGCGATCAACCGGCCCGACCTCAAGTACCGGACGCACGTGCCCGTCACCGCAGCCGCCTTCCGGACGTCCGAGAGCGACGAGAAGGCCGACATGTTCGGCGCCATCGCCCGCCGCGATGTGCTCGTGCAGCATCCATACGAGGCGTTCTCGACGAGCGTGCAGGCCTTCCTCGAGGTCGCCGCAGCCGACCCGAACGTGCTCGCCATCAAGCAGACCCTGTACCGCACCTCCGGCGACAGCCCCATCGTCAACGCCCTCATCAAGGCCGCGGAATCGGGCAAGCAGGTGCTGGTCCTCGTCGAGATCAAGGCACGCTTCGACGAGCAGAACAACATCGTCTGGGCTCGCAAGCTCGAGAAGGCCGGCGTGCACGTCGTCTACGGCACCGTCGGGCTCAAGACCCACTGCAAGCTGCTGCAGGTCATCCGCAAGGAAGACAACGAGCTCAAGATGTACAACCACATCGGCACCGGCAACTACAACCCGAAGACGAGCCGCATCTACGAGGACCTCGGGCTCTTCACGTGCAACGAGAAGATCTCCCGCGACATCACGCGCCTCTTCAACCAGCTCTCCGGCTACGCCATCGAGCGCAAGTTCACGCGCCTCCTCGTCGCCCCCATGCACCTCCGCCCCGGCCTCCTCAACCTCATCGACAAGGAGCGCAAGAACGCGCTCGACGGCAAGCCGAGCCGCATCCGCATCAAGGTCAACTCGATGGTCGACGAGGAGATCATCGACGCGCTCTACCGCGCCAGCCAGGCTGGCGTTCCCGTCGACATCTGGGTGCGCGGCATCTGCGGCCTCCGCCCCGGCGTCCCCGGCCTCAGCGAGACCATCCGAGTGCGCTCCGTCGTCGGGCGCTACCTCGAGCACTCCCGCATCTTCTGCTTCGCGAACGACGGCGACGAGCGCGTGTTCATCGGCTCAGCCGACATGATGCACCGCAACCTCGACCGCCGCATCGAAGCGCTCGTGCGCATCACCGACGAGAACCACGCGGCAGACATCGGCGGCATGTTCGACCTCGCGATGGCCGACACCACCGCGACCTGGCACCTCGGCTCCGACGCCGAGTGGATCCGCCACGCCAGGGACGAGAACGGCGACCGGCTCACCGACCTGCACGACGAGATGATGCGACGCATCAGCAAGCGTCGCAGGCCGACGACGCTGGCCTAGCCGCATGACGATCGACATCCCTGCCGCCTCGCGCACCGTCTACGCGGCAGGCGCTGTGCTGTGGCACGAAGATATCGCCGACGACAAGCTCAAGGTGCTCATCATCCACCGCGGGCGGCATGGCGACTACTCCCTCCCCAAGGGCAAGGTCGACCCCGGAGAGACGCTCCCGGAGACGGCCGCCCGAGAGGTGGAAGAGGAGACCGGCTACCGGGCGACCCTCGGCGCACCCCTCGGGTACGTCGAGTACGTCATGCCGAATGGCAGGCCCAAGGAGGTGCACTACTGGACCGCCGAGGTCGACGACGCCGCGTACGAGGGGCATGTCTTCGAGCCGAACGACGAGGTCGACGGCATCGACTGGGTATCGCTCAAGAAGGCCAAGAAGCTCCTCAGCTACGACCGAGACCGCGAAGTGCTCGAGATCTTCGCCGACCGGTACCGGCGCGGGCTGCACCGCACCTTCGCGATCCTCGTGCTCCGCCACGCGACGGCCGTGCCCCCGCAGTCGTGGCCGGGCGACGACGACTCGCGCCCCATCACGGCCCGAGGATTGGAGCAGGCAGAGACGGTCGTGCCCATCCTCCGCTCGTTCGGCCCGGAAGCGGTCATCACCTCGAATGCCGTCCGCTGCCGCTCGACCGTGGCCCCCATCAGCTCACTGCTCGACCTGACCCCCCAGGTCGAGCGCAGCATCGCCCAGGGCTCGTACACGAAGGACGAGGAAGAGCTCGACGAGGTGGTGCGCAAGCTCATCTCGAGACGGCGCAGCACGGTCATCTGCAGCCACTCCCCCGTCATGCCCGCCATCATCCGCTCCATCGCCCTGCACACGGCGACGCGCCCGAGCTCCCTCGCGCGCCACGCCATGCTGTCGACCGGAGAGTGCTCCGTCATCCACGTCCCCGTCAACCACCCGCGAGCGGGCGTCGTCGCGGCGGAGACGCACGGACCGATCACCTGATCCGCGGCGGCGGATGCGAGCTCTCGCACCCGCCTCCGTTCACCTGCGCGTCACGTCGCGTCCACTTCTCGTCCATACTGATTCAGGCCCTAGTTCGATCCCGGTCGACCCGGGCTCGCCTGACCCCTGATGGCAGAAGGATCTCGATGCACCACTCCCGAGCACTCGCCGCCCTGGCGCTCCTCGCAACCACCGCCCTCGTGACCAGCGGATGCGCGCTCAACGAGATCTCGGTCAGCAAGGATCCGCGGTCGCAGCACCTCGACGGCGTGCTGAGCGCATCCGGTGCGTCATCGCAGGGCGTCGCGCAGACGGCCTGGATCGCAGGCTTCTACCCCATCGAGCCGGATGTGCGCGTCAACTACGCGGGCGGCGGCTCCGGCGCGGGCCGCTCCGACTTCCAGAACGGCACCTCGGCCTTCATCGGCTCGGACCGCGCGTTCGACATCGACGAAATCGAGGAAGGCCCGTTCCGCGCCTGCGCAGACGGCAGCGACCTCGTCGAGATCCCCGCCTACATCTCGCCCATCGCCGTCGCGTTCGCGCTCGAGGGAGTCGACGAGCTGCGACTCGACGCGGCGGCCATCGCCGGCATCTTCTCCGGCGACATCGACTCGTGGGATGCCCCGGAGATCGCGGCCCTCAACCCGGACACGGCCCTCCCCGCGCTCGCCATCACGCCCGTGCACCGTTCCGACAAGTCGGGCACGACTGGCAACTTCACGGCGTACCTCGATGAGGCAGCTGGCGACGCCTGGAGCTACGGCGAGGTCGACGAGTGGCCCGTGAACAGCGGCGAGGCCGCCCAGGAGAGCGCAGGCATGCAGCAGGCCCTGCGCGCCAACGGCACGATCGGCTACATGGATGCGTCCGCCGCCGACGGCCTCACGACCGCCTCCGTCGAGACGGGCGGCGAGTTCGTGCCGTTCTCGCCAGAAGCGGCCGCCGCGGTTGTCGACAACTCCACCATCGAAACGGGACGCGCTCCGACCGACCTCGCGTTCGAGCTGAACCGAACGACGCCTGGCGTCTACCCGATCGTGCTCGTCTCGTACCTGATCGGCTGCGCCGAGTACGCCGACAGCTCAGTCGGCACCAACGCCAAGGCCTACTTCAGCTTCGTCGTGAGCGAGGAAGGCCAGTCAGCCTCTGCAGAGGCCGCCGGCTCCGCTCCCATCTCGGATGCGCTCCGGACGCAGATCGAGCCCGTCCTGGAGCAGATGAAGTAAGCGGGAGCGGCAAGAAATCTGCGCGCATTCCCAGCCCGTTCACCCCCCGTTCACTTTCCCCGCCCCTCCTCGTCACCCTTCGCGCATAGCGTCACCGACGGATCGCAACTGATCCCAAGGAATGTCACCTGTCCCCGAAGGGAAACTCCATGAAGTTCACGCGAGTAGGCGCATCGGTCGCCATGGCCGCAATCGCCGCACTCACGCTTGCGGCTTGCGCCAGCAACGAGCCAACCGCAGCAGAGCCGGGAACCGCAGTTGAAGGTGAAGCGCAGCTCACGGGCACCCTCGCCGCGTCCGGCGCATCGTCGCAGGGCACCGCACAGACCTCCTGGATCGCCGGCTTCGCCGCCGTCCAGCCGAACATCCAGATCAACTACGCCGGCGGCGGCTCCGGCGCCGGCCGCACCGACTTCACGAACGGCACCTCGGCCTTCATCGGCTCCGACCGCGCCTTCAAGATGGAAGAGATCGAGGCAGGCGGCTTCGGCAACTGCGTCGACGGCACCGACCTCGTCGAGATCCCCGCCTACATCTCCCCCATCGCCGTCGCGTTCAACGTCGAGGGCGTCGACTCGCTCAACCTCGACCCCGCGACCCTCGCCAAGATCTTCAAGGGCGAGATCACCAACTGGAACGCCCCCGAGATCGCCGCGCTCAACGCCGGCGTCACGTTCCCCGACCTCGCCATCACGCCGGTCCACCGCTCCGACACGTCCGGCACGACGGGCAACTTCACGTCGTACCTCGTCGAAGCTGCCCCCGACGTGTGGACCTTCGAGGACAGCGACGACTGGCCCATCTCGGGCGGTGAAGGCGCCCAGGAGACCCCCGGTGTCCAGCAGGCACTGACCTCCGGCAACGGCACCATCGGCTACCTCGACGCATCCGCCGCCGGTGACCTCAGCACGGCAGCGATCCAGACGGGCTCCGAGTTCGTCGAGCTCTCCCCCGAGGCGGCAGCCGCCGTCGTCGACAACTCCACGCTCGAGGAAGGCCGCGCCGCGACCGACCTCTCGTTCGAGCTCGACCGCTCCGCCGAAGGCGTCTACCCGATCGTCCTCGTGTCGTACCTCATCGGCTGCGCCGAGTACACCGACCCCACTGTCGGCGCCAACGTCAAGGCCTACTTCGACTACGTGATCAGCCCTGAGGCACAGGATGCGGCCGCCGAGAACGCGGGCTCCGCGCCCATCTCGGACGACCTCCGCACCCAGGCCCAGGCCGCGGTCGACGCCATCAAGTAGTCCGCGAGCACCGAAGATCCGTTTCAGCCCGGTGCCGTGCTGTGAAAGCATGGCACCGGGCGATTCGGCTCTCATCCGCCGCTCGCCTCGTTCCACCCAATTGACTTAGGGAAACCCTCAGCAGATGACTGCAGAACTCGCCCCAGACGCGGGCACATCGGTGAAGGCGAAGTCGCGCCCGGGCGACCGCGTCTTCAGCTTCCTCTCGACGTTCTCCGGATCGCTCATCCTCGCGATCCTCGCCGCCGTGTTCTTCTTCCTGCTCTTCCAGGGGCTCCCAGCTTTCTTCCCTGATGCGGCCGAGAACAGCCACTTCGTCGCCGGAGCGACCAACCTCGCCGAGCCGGAAGCCGAAGGCAACTTCTTCTGGTACGTGCTGCCGCTCATCTTCGGAACGCTCTGGGCCTCGCTGCTCGCGCTTCTCATGGCCGTGCCCGTCGCCATCGGCGTCGCGCTCTTCATCACGCACTACGCGTCGCGCAAGCTCGCCGCCCCCCTCGGCTACGTCATCGACCTCCTCGCCGCCGTCCCCTCGGTCGTCTTCGGCCTCTGGGGTGCAACCGTGCTCGGCCCGTTCGTGCAGCCGTTCTACGTGTGGCTCAACGAGAACCTCTCCTGGCTCCCCTTCTTCCAGGGCCAGGTGTCGGCCACGGGCCGCACCATCCTGACGGCCGCCATCGTGCTCGCCGTCATGGTGCTCCCCATCGTCACCGCCCTCACCCGCGAGGTCTTCCTCCAGACGCCGCGACTCCACGAAGAGGCATCGCTCGCCCTCGGCGCAACGCGCTGGGAGATGGTCAAGATGGCCGTCCTGCCCTTCGCACGCGGCGGAATGGTCTCCTCCATCATGCTCGGCCTCGGCCGCGCCCTCGGCGAGACGATGGCCGTCGCCATGGTCCTCTCCGCGACCGGCGTGATCACCTTCCAGCTGACGTCGAACACCAACCCGTCGACGATCGCCGCCAACATCGCCCTCTCCTTCCCGGAAGCGTCGAACCTCGACATCAACGTGCTCATCGCATCCGGTCTCGTGCTCTTCGCCATCACCCTCCTCGTGAACTCCCTCGCACGATGGATCGTGAGCCGCCGCAAGGAATTCTCAGGAGCCAACTGATGACGTCAACATTGCAGAAACCAGCCCAGAACCAGACGTCTCCCGAGATGATCAACCCGCTCACTCACGGCCGCCTCCCCAAGTGGGGCCCGTACGCGATCCTCGTCGGCGGCTTCGCGCTCTCCGCAGTGATCACCCTGCTCCTCGCGGCAGGCGGCGGCGAGTTCAACTGGACCGGCTTCGCCGTCCTCGGCGCGATCTTCTATATCGCCGGCCAGTGGATCATCGCCCGCATCATCGAGGGCCCCCGCCAGGCCACGAACCGCTTCGTCACCTCGCTCGTCACCGCCGCGTTCGTGCTCGCCCTCGTGCCGCTGCTCTCCCTGCTCTTCACCCTCGTCGCGAACGGGCTCGCCCGCTTCGACATGACGTTCTTCACCTCCTCGATGGTCGGCGTCGTGACGGAAGGCGGCGGAGGCATCCACGCCATCGTCGGAACCCTCCTCATCACGCTCGTCGCGACCCTCATCTCCGTGCCGATCGGGCTCTTCACCTCGATCTACCTCGTCGAATACGGCAAGGGGCGCCTCTCCAAGGCCATCAACTTCTTCGTGGATGTCATGACCGGCGTCCCGTCGATCGTCGCCGGCCTCTTCGCCTACACGATGATCATGCTCATCCTGCAGACGCTCGGCATCCCCCTCACCAACGTGCGCACCGGACTCGCGGGCTCCATCGCCCTCACCGTGCTCATGATCCCCACCGTCGTGCGCTCCTCGGAGGAGATGATCCGCCTCGTCCCCAACGAGCTCCGCGAAGCCTCATACGCGCTCGGCGTGCCGAAGTGGCTCACGATCTCCAAGGTCGTGCTCCCCACCGCACTCGCCGGCATCACGACAGGCGTCATGCTCGCCATCTCCCGCGTCATCGGAGAGAGCGCGCCGCTGCTCATCGCCGCCGGCTTCAACATCTACATGAACTACAACATGACGCAGGGCGCCATGATGAGCCTCCCCGTCTTCGTCTACCGCTCCTACACGCAGCAGGTCGGAGCCGGCGCCGAGAACATGCTCAACCTCGCCTGGACAGGCGCACTCGTCCTCCTCATCATCGTCATGCTGCTCAACCTCGTCGCACGCATGATCACCAAGCTCTTCGCCCCCAAGGGCTAACCGGTCAGACTGACCAGGCCGACCAGCCAGGAAGTTAGGGAAACACAGTGTCCAAGCGCATCGAAGTCAACGACCTCAACGTCTACTACGACAAGTTCAAGGCCGTCGAAGACGTCTCCATGGTCATCGAACCCCGCAGCGTCACCGCCTTCATCGGCCCATCCGGCTGCGGCAAGTCGACGTTCCTCCGCACGCTCAACCGCATGCACGAGGTCATCCCGAAGGCGTGGGTCGACGGTGAGGTCCTCATCGACGGCAACAACCTCTACGGCCCCGGCGTCGACCCCGTCCTCGTTCGTCGCCAGGTCGGCATGGTCTTCCAGCGCCCGAACCCGTTCCCGACGATGTCGATCCGCGAGAACGTGCTCGCCGGCGTGAAGCTCAACAACACGAAGATCTCCAAGAGCGACGCCGACGCCCTCGTCGAGAAGTCGCTGCAGGGAGCCAACCTGTGGAAGGAGGTCAAGGACCGCCTCGACCTCCCCGGCTCCGGCCTCTCCGGCGGACAGCAGCAGCGTCTCTGCATCGCCCGCGCCATCGCCGTCTCCCCCGACGTGCTGCTCATGGACGAGCCCTGCTCGGCCCTCGACCCGATCTCGACGCTCGCGATCGAGGACCTCATCGAGGACCTCAAGACCGAGTACACGATCGTTATCGTGACCCACAACATGCAGCAGGCATCGCGTGTCTCCGACAAGACGGCGTTCTTTAACATCGCCGGCACCGGCATGCCGGGCAAGCTCATCGAGTACGACACGACGAAGACGATCTTCGAGAACCCGTCCGTCCAGGCGACGGAGGACTACGTGTCGGGCCGCTTCGGCTAGACCCGCACTCCCCCGATCCACGACTGCGGCCCCGGCGTTCATCGCCGGGGCCGCCGCCGTCGTGCTCGGCATCCGCGCGGGCGCGCGGGCGCGGCGTGCGGGCAGCGCGAGCAGCGCGAGCAGCGCGAGCAGCTGCGCCTGCACCTGCACCTGCACCTGCACCTGCACCGGCACCGGCACCGGCACCGGCATCGGCGTGCATCCTCCGGGCTCGACGCACCCTCGTCGCGCGTCTCTCGCCACGTCTCGAGATGGCTTTCGCGCATCCGGATGGGTTGCTCCCCATCCCGAAGCGTGAAAGCCATCCCGAGACCGCCGACGCGTGCGCGCACGTGCGCGAGCGCCACCCGGGCGCGGGCACGAAAGAGCGCGCGAGCGCAGATGCGTCGCCTCGGCGATCGACCCGGCGCATGCCCCTCGAACACCGCCCACAGCATTTCGGGATGGCTCTCGCGCATCCGGATGGGTTGCTTCCCATCCCGAAGCGTGAAAGCCATCTCGAGACCGCCGACGCGTGCGCGCGCGTGCGCGAGCGCGACCCGGGCGCGGGCACGAAAGAGCGCGCGAGTGCAGGTGCGTCACCTCGGCGATCGACCCTGCCTGCCGTCTCGTGGAGCATCACCGGCAGCGCTTCGGGATGGCTTTCGCGCATCCGGATGGGTTGCTTCCCATCCCGAAGCGTGAAAGCCATCCCGAGACCGCCGACGCGTGCGCGAGGGCGCGAGCCAGATTGAGCCGAGGCCGGGCGAGGCCGGGCGAGGCGAGGCCGGGCGAGGCGAGGCCGGGCGAGGGCCGCCGGCCTGCGCCGAGTCGCGGAGGCAGAAGAAAAGCCAGGCCGCAGGAACGCCTCTCGGCGGAAGGCCGCTCGCAGCGGCGAATATTGGAGCCCGGGGTTACTGCGGCCCGGCGTCGTCGAGTTTACTGGGATCGACGGCCGCTGTGCACCGTGTTGGCTGACGGCGAACAGACGGCGTGGCGGCTCAGCCCTCTGGCCAGACAGCGACGATGACCTTGCCGGACTCCTCCGAGTTCCGAGCGAGGCCGAAGGCTGTGACGGTGTCGTCGGCGTGCACCTCGTGCGTGATGACCTGCTCGATCTCGGGATGCGCGTCGAGGATGACGATCGCCTCGTCGATCTCGTCCTTGAAGCGGAACGTGCCGAAGACGCGCAGCTCCTTGGAGATGAACGGGGCGAGGTTGATGGGTCGTGGCTCGTTCGGGACCATGCCCACCTGCACGACGGTTCCCGCGGGCTTGGCCGCCGCGAACGCGCTCGACACGGAGACGGCGACGCCCGAGCATTCGAAGACCACGTCGAAGCTGTCGGCGGGCACCTGCTCGCGGCTCACGTCGATCACCTCGGCGGCTCCCATGGCGGAGGCGCGCGCGAGCGGGCCGGCGAGCACGTCGGTCGCGCTGATGTGCGCTGCGCCCTTGACGCGGGCTGCGGCGATGGTGAGGAGGCCGATGGGGCCGGCCCCCGTGACGAGCACTCGCTTGCCGGTCAGGTCTCCCGCCTTGGTGAGGGCGTGGAGGGCGACGGCGAGGGGCTCGGCGAGCACGGCGCGTCGGACCGGCAGCGTGGCTGGGAGCCTGCGGAGCATGCCGCGGTCGACGAGCAGGTACTCGCTCAGCGCGCCCTGCGTGTGCGGGGTCGTGGATGCGCTGCCCAGGTAGGCGCCGCCTGGCCAGAGGTGCGGCGAGTCCTCGAGTTCGCGGCTCGGGGTGCCGAACGTGGCGGGATGCACGGTGACGGGGGCACCGGTCGCGAACTCGTCGAGGGGATCGAGGTCGACCCTGCCGGAGAGCTCGTGACCTGGGACCAGCGGCTCCCGCACCACGAAGGCGCCGTTGGCGCCTTCGAAGTAGTAGTGGAGGTCGGAGCCGCAGATGCCGACGTAGTCGACGCGGATCCGGACCTGCCCCTCCCCCGGCTCCGGGGTGTCGACCTCGGCGAGGTCGAGTGCTTCCTTGCTTTCGATGAACGCTGCGCGCATGGTGTCTCCTGCGTGTCCTGGTGCGAGATGGTCGGCGGTGACCGGGATCAGACGACCGCGGTCATGCCGCCGTCGACGAAGATGTTCTGCCCAGACACGAAGCTCGAGGCGTCGGAGCTGAGGTAGATCAGGGTGCCCGCGAGCTCCTCGAACGCGCCCCAGCGCTGCGCCGGGGTGCGGTTGATGAGCCAGCTGTTGAACTGCTCGTCCTCGACGAGGGCTCGGTTCATCTCGGTCGCGAAGTAGCCGGGCGAGATGGCGTTGACCTGCACGTTGTGTCTGGCGAGGTCGGCCGCCATGCCCTTCGTCAGCTGGGCGACGCCACCCTTCGTGGCCGAGTACGGGGCGATCGTCTGCCTGGCGAGGAGCGACTGCACCGAGCCGATGTTGACGATCTTGCCGGAGCCGCGCTCGATCATGGCGGGGGCCAGGAACCTGGAGACGTAGAAGACGCCGCTCAGGTTGGCGGCGACGAGCGCATCCCAGTCCTCGACCTTGAACTCCGCGAACGGCGCTCGCCGCTGGAGCCCCGCGTTGTTGACGAGGATATCCGGCACCCCGTGCTCGGCGATGAGGGCCGCGATTCCGGCCTCGACGGAAGCCGCATCGGTGACATCGAAGGAGACGATGTGCGCGGGGCGTCCCGTGCGCTCCTCGAGCTCCGCGGCAGCGGTCGCGAGCGCCTCGGCGTCCCGACCGTGGAGGATGATCGTGCTGCCAGCGTCGGCGAGCGCCGTGGCGAGCGAACGGCCGAGGCCGCGCGATGACCCGGTGATGAGGGCGAGCTTGCCCGTGAGGGTGAAGAGATCCATGCTGTTCCTGCTCTGTGAGGTGGTGTCACGCAGACGGGGCGTTCCGGGTCAGGCTCAGAAGAGCGACGCGACCAAGAAGATGACGAGCACGAACGCGAACGCCGTGACCGACTCGATGGTCTGCTGCACCGTCCAGGTCTTGAGCGTCGTCTTCACATCCATGCCCATGAGGCGACCGACGAGCCAGAAGCCGGAGTCGTTGACGTGGCCGGCGAAGACCGAGCCCGCGGCGGTGGCGAGCACGATCGTGGCGACCTGGAACTCGTTGAGGTCGGCCGCGACGACTGCGGGAGCGATGAGTCCGGCCGCGGTGACGAGGGCGACGGTGGCCGAGCCCTGTGCGACGCGGATGACGACGGCGATGACGTAGGCGGCGACGATGAGGGGCAGACCGAGGTCGCTGAGCGTGTCGGCGAGCGCGTCGCCGATGCCGGAGGCGCGAAGGACGCCGCCGAACATTCCGCCGGCGCCGGTGATGAGGATGACGGAGCAGATCGGCCCGAGGGAGGAGTCGAGGATCTTCTCGAGCGCGGTGCCGTTCTCGCCGCGGCGCGTGCCGAGGACGATGCTGGCCGTGACGACTGCGATGAGGAGCGCGATGGGCGAGTTGCCGAGGAGGACCGCGGCCTGGGCCCAGATCGCGTCGCCGTCGACGACTCCGGCGCTGGCGAGGGCCGAGATGCCCGTGTTGAGGAAGATGAGGACCATCGGCAGCAGGAGCAGCAGGATGATCGTGGAGACCTTCGGCGGGTTCTTCGGCTGGTCCTCGTCGAGGTCGCCGAAGAGCGCGGGGACGGGGAGCTGGATGCGCTTGGCGACGAACTTGCCCCACAGGTAACCGGAGACGTACCAGAGCGGGAACACGATGATGAGGCCGAGCAGGAGGACGACGCCGAGGTTGGCTTCGTAGAGCTCGGTGGCGGCGACGGGGCCGGGGTGCGGCGGGAGGAACACGTGCATGACCGAGAAGGCGGCCGCCGCGGGGATGCCGAAGAGGAGGACGTTGTTGCCCGAGACCCGGCGTGCGACGGCGAAGACGATGGGCAGCATCATGATGAGGCCGGCGTCGAAGAACATCGGGAAGCCGAGGATAAGCGAGGCGATGCCGAGTGCGAAGGGGGCTCGCTTCTCGCCGAAGACGTCGACGAGCTTGTCAGCGAGGGCTTTGGCGCCGCCGGAGTGCTCGATGAGGCGGCCGAGCATCGCGCCGAAGCCGATGAGGAGCGCGACGGTCGCGAGGGTGCTGCCGAAGCCGCCGGTGAGGGTGCTCGCGACGGCCGAGACGGGGACGCCCGCGACGAGCGCCGTGAGGAGCGACACGATCACCAGGGTCAGGAACGCGTGGAGCCTGAAGCGGATGATGAGGATCAGGATGAGCGCGATGGCTCCTGCTGCGATGCCGAGCAGCGGTGCGGTGCCCAGTGTCTGGGTCCATTCTTCTTCCATGGTGATCTCCGTCGATTTCTGGAATTCGGACCGTGCGACCGTGCAGCGGTGCCGTGAGGGTGAGGCCGTTCGCGATCTGCGATGATTCGGAACGCGGGTTCTGGCGACACTCAGTGTGGTTCGAGCCTCGCATAATGATCATACTTATTTCAAGTTGTGATCATATCTATATCGTTGCGGTGAGCGAGGAGAGGTGCGCATGGCGCAGGCAGTGCACGGGTCGGTGCTCGACGACCTCGGCGTCCGCATCGCGGGAGGCGAGCTCGAGGCTGGCCAGGTCCTCACCCTCGCGGCTCTCGAAGAGCACTACGCCGTGTCCCGCACCGTCGTGCGCGAAGCCGTCCGCGTGCTGGAGTCCATGGGATTGCTCGTCTCGCGGAGACGAGTCGGCATCACCGTCCAGCCCACGCGCGAATGGAACGCGCTCGACACGACGCTCATCCGCTGGCGGCTGCGAGGGAACAGCCGCAGCCAGCAGCTCGTCGCGCTCACCGAGCTCCGATCGGCGATCGAGCCGGTCGCCGCGAAGCTCGCCGCCTCGCGGGCCTCGCAGCACGAGCGGACTCGCCTGCTCGAGCTCGCCGCGCAGCTGCAGGCGCTCGGTGCCAACGAGCGCGGCGACTCCCCCGAGTACCTGCAGGCAGACATCGAGTTCCACGACCTGATCCTGGATGCGAGCGGCAACGCGCTGCTCGCGGCCGTCAAGGAGCCGATCGCCCAGGTGCTCGCCGGCCGCGCGAACCTGGGCCTCACGCCGGCGAGGCCGCTGCACGACGCGCTGCACAACCACGTGCTCACTGCGCAGGCGATCGCGGACGGCGACCCCCTCGCCGCCGAGAGGCACTCGAAGGGCTACCTCGACACGATCCTGGGCGAGGTGCTCATCATCCACGACGCAGCCATCGGCGAGACCCCAGAGCTCGAGTCGGAGACAGCCGACACGCCCTAGACGCGATGCACGCTGGGCCGTCCGGAGAGCTCCTCGACGAGGTTCTGGATGGCCCCGCTCGCCATTCTGGCGACCGCCTCGGCCGTGTGCGCCCCGCTGTGCGGCGTCGCGACGACCCTCGGGTGGCCGAGCAGCGGCGAGTCCTGCGGCGGCTCCGTCTCGTAGGCGTCGAGGCCGACCCCGAAGAGGTGCCCGGCGTCGAGCGCCTCGCGGGCAGCCGCCTCGTCGATGAGGCCACCGCGCGAGGTGTTGAGCAGGATCGCCCCTGGCTTCATGGCCGCGATGCGTGCGGCGTCGGCGACGTGGCGGGTGCTCTCGAGGAGCGGAACGTGCAGGCTGACGACGTCGGCCGCTCGGAAGAGCTCGTCGAGGCTGGCTGGCGCAGCTCCGGTCTCTGCGATGGCGGCGGCCGGCACGAAGGGGTCGTAGGCGAGCACGTGCATCCCGATGCCGCGGGCTCGTTCGGCGACGATCCGACCGATCGCGCCGAAGCCGACGACCCCGAAGGTGCGCCCGCCGAGCTCGATGCCGCTGCCTCGCGGCCAGCCGCCGTCTGCGACCTCCGCGTGCAGCCTGGGGATCTCTCTGGCGACGGCGAAGGCGAGGCCGATCGCGAGCTCGGCGACCGCGGAGGCGTTGGCCCCGGGCGTCCTGGTGACGTGGATGCCCTTCCCCGCTGCGGCCGCCAGGTCGACGTTGTTGACGCCGACACCGTACCTGGAGATCACCCGGAGGCGGTCGGCTCCCGCGAGCGCTGCCGCGTCGTAGGTGTCGAGGCCGGCGATGACGCCGTCGATCCCGGGCAGGGCCTCAGCGAGCTCCTCGGAGGTGAGCGGGCGCCCGAGCGTGTTGAAGATCAGCTCGTCGGCCATGTCCCGCAGCGGGGCGAGCACTTCGGCGTCCGGAGTTCGGCTCAGCGAGGTGGGGGTGATCAGGATGCGCATCAGGCGTTGCCTCCGGTGAGGGACTCAGCACGCGCATCCGGTGCGGTGCTCGTACGGTCGTAGGCGTCGAGGTACTTTGCGAAGGCGCGGTCGTAGTAGTCCCGCATGGCGGGGTTCGGGATGACGCGCTGCGTCTCCGTGTTCCGGAACGCCGGCTGGTCCTCGCTGAGTCCGGCGGCGCGGAGCCCGAGGCGAACGGCGCCGACCACCGAGCTGTGCTGCAGCGACGACACCTCCATCTCGACCCCGAAGGCGTCTGCCGTCATCTGGGTCCAGAACGGCGAGGAGAGGACTCCGCCGGAGAGGAGGACGCGGGTCGGCATGCCGTTGATCGCGGTGAGCTCGCGGAAGCAGTGGTAGAGCGAGAGCACAACTCCCTGCAGCACGGCCTGGTACATGTCGACGCGCCCGTGCCGGGGCTCGAGGCCGACGAACCCGCCGAGCCGCTGGTCCTGCCAGCCTGGGCACCGTTCGCCGTAGAGGAAGGGCAGGAAGGTCGGCAGCTCGTCCCGTCCCTGAACGAGCTGGGGTTCGATCTCGGAGAACTGGGCGTCCGAGCCGAAGAACCTGTCCTTCGCCCAGTCGACGCAGTTCGTGCATCCGCTCGTGGCGGCGCCGCTGAGCCAGCCGAGCGGGGAGCGGTAGGCCCAGGTGCTGAGCCGCGGGGAGAGGGACGGCTCGAGGGTCGCGAACCGCATGGCGCCGCTGGTTCCCATGGAGAACGTCATGTCGCCGGGGAGCCCGGCGAGGTCGCCGACCTGGCTGAGGCCGCCATCCGGTCCGGGGACGAGGACGGGGATTCCGGGGCGGATGCCGAGGTAGGTCGCGACGTCGGCGAGCAGCGGGGCGGATTCCTCGCTGTCGTGCAGTTCGGGGAAGTCGACGCCGGCGACGCCGAGGGTCTCGAGGATCTCGAGGTCCCAGTCGGAGGTGCGGACGTTGAGCAGGCCGGTTCCCGAGGCGAGAGAGTAGCTCGTCCACGGGAGGCCGGTGAGCCTCAGGAAGTTGAAGCTCCCCTGGTCCATGACCTTGCGCCCGGCGATCTCCACGCCCTGGCGGGCCAGGTAGGCGAGCTTGAAGGCGGGGTAGCTGGCGTTCACCATGCACCCCGTGCGCTCGTAGAACCAGGTGGTGAGCTCGGCATCGCCGCGCAGTTCGGCGCAGAGCCCCTGGGCTCCCGTGAAGGGCCACTCGTAGACGGGCGTGGCCGCTTGGAGGTCCTGGGTCACGAGCCCGAGGCCGTGGTACGTGTTCGACAGCACCAGGGCGTCGACGTCGTGCCCGCGGACGGATTCACGGGCGAGGGCGATGAGCTGGGTGAAGATGCCCTCCGCGTCGCGGACGGCAGGGTCGGGCCCGGCGACTTCGAATCGCCGAGTCCGCACCTGCACCTCCTGGGTGTCGGAGTCGAAGATCAGCGTCTTCGCTGACGTGGTGCTGGACTCGAGGGCGAGGATCTTCATGGTTCTGCTCCACTCGTGGGCGTCGTTGCCGATCGGGGCCGTGCGCGGTGGCGACTCTCGGTAGGATCTCCAATAATATGATCATTGGGTTCCACTTGGAACACAAGGCAGCCAACGGAGGTTCTCTTGCACGAAATCCTTGCTCGTCTCGCCGAGCACTCGATCGTTCCCGTGGTCTCCGCGAAGACCACCGCCGAGGGCCTCGGCATCGCGGAGGCACTCGCCGACGGTGGGCTCCCGGTCGCCGAGGTGACCTTCCGGACGAGCGCCGCCGCCTCGACGATCGCCGCTCTCGCCGCCCGCGGCGGAGTGCTCGTCGGCGCCGGAACGGTGCTCACCCCAGCACAGGTCGACATCGCCGTGGATGCGGGAGCCTCGTTCATCGTCTCCCCCGGCCTGAGCCGTGCCGTCGTCGAGCGGTGCAGGGCCCACGACATCCCGGTCCTCCCTGGCGCAACCTCCGCGACCGAGGTGCAGGCCGCCCTGGAGCTGGGCATCGAGACGGTGAAGTTCTTCCCCGCAGAGACGAATGGGGGCGCCAAGGCGATCGCCGCCCTCTCCGCGCCGTTCGGCGACGTGAGATTCGTGCCCACCGGCGGAGTGAACGCCGCGAACCTCGGCGACTACCTCGCCATCCCGGCGGTGCTCGCCGTGGGCGGCTCGTGGATGCTCCCACCGTCTGCCGTCGACCAGCAGGACTGGGCCGAGGTGACGAGACTCACCGCTGCCGCCGTCGAGCTCGCGCGCGGACTCCGCTCGGGCAACCGCGCAGAACGTCAGGCGGTCACGCTGAGCCGAGAGTCCTAGCCGCGACGAGGCGCCTCGGCCGATCGTTCAGTCGAGCGCGTCGATGCGCCAGAGACCCGCGGAGGCGTGCAGGTCGTCGCCCATCTCCAGGTACCGGATGGCACGTCGCGTCGACTGGCGCGCCCTGGCTGGCACGACGCTCTCCTCGTCCTTCGCGAGGCTCGTCGCCCCCTGCGACATGACGCGGCAGAACGCGGCGGCTCGCTCGAGGGCGATGGCGAAGTCACCGGAGAAGGCGCCATGCAGGATGACGTCGGCGAGGGCGACGACCTCCTCCGGCCCGGTGGGGGTCGCGGCACCGGCGACCACGGAGCTGATGGAGCGGTCGACCTCGTAGCCTCGGCGGAAGAGGTAGCTCGCTTCGGCCGGATTGGCGCGCACGGCCTGCCGCAGCAGGTAGAGGCGCCAGAGCGCGCCTGGCAGGGAACGCGAGGTGGCACCGGCCCAGAGCTCGGCGATCTCGTCGATGCCGTTCTCGTCGGCGTAGGCCACGAGGCGCGCGACGACCGCCTGGTCGCCCTCGCCACGGGCTCGCTGCAGGAGCGCCCGGGCCGTGTCGTGCGCGACGCGGCTCACCGCTGCTGGGTCGTCGGCGCCGACGAGCGCCTCGAACGCCTGCGATGGCACGCGGACGGGCCTGTGGTGTCGTTGCGTCATGCTGCCCCTCTCGCCGACTGCGCCTTGCTGGCCCGTGCGGACCGCATCCAGTCTGCGCGTTCGGAGCCACGATTGCGAACCTGCCTCGTAGGCTGGGGGCATGGCTACTGCGCACGAGGACGATTCGCTGGTCGAGGACACGGCGGCGATGTCGTCGTACCCGGCCTACCGCCCGAAGCAGATCGCCTTCGGCGTACTGGCGGTCCTGCTGGTCGTGACGATGTTCTTCCCATGGTGGAACTCCGAGATCCCCCTCAACCGCATCGCGCCGACCCTGAACGGCTGGCAGCTCCTGGTCGCCGGCACGGGACTGAGCCAGATGGATGAGGCGCTCGGCTACAACTGGTTCGGCACGTTCCTCTTCGGCCTCGTGCCGACGCTGCCGCTGATCGGGCTCGTCGTCGTCCTGATCCTCCGCATCTCCGGGGTCGCGGTCATCTCCGCGAAGATCCTCCAGCTCTACGCCGCCTTCGCGACACTCGGGATCCTGTTCCTCTTCGCCTTCGCGACCCTCCGCGTGGATGCTGCGAACGGCCAGTACCCGATCGCCTACGGCGCGTGGCTTGCGCTCCTGCCGAGCGTCGCGACGCTGGTGCTCGCGACGCTGTGGTGGCGGCGCGAGAAGCTCCACTACCCGACACGCAAGTGGCTCGGATTCGGACCCCAGCGCGAGAAGAAGCACGACCTGGCGGCGAACGCCGCAAGTGCTGCGATGTTCGACGACCTCGTCGACCCGGACGACGACGAAGAGATCTCGCTCGGCTCCGACACCGCCGTCGACGAGAACACGAGCCCAGGCAAGCGGCCGCGCCAGTGAGCGCCGCTGATTTCTTCGCCTCCCTGACCCTCGGGGGCGACACATCGAGCCCTCCAGGACGGCAGCTGCGAGAGGCCATCATCGACGCCGTCGAGCGAGGCGACCTGCTCGCCGGCGAGCGGCTGCCGCCGGTGCGTGCACTGGCGGAGACGCTCGGCGTCGCGCCTGGAACCGTGGCGAAGTGCTACACGGCCCTCGAGGAGCAGGGCGTCGTCGTCGGCCGCGGCCGCGCTGGCACGTTCGTGACCGCGGACGGCAGGAACGGCGATGTGCGACTGACGGCGGCCGCGAGGGCCTTCGCCGTCGAGGCGCGTGAGCTGGGGGTGAGCGACGACGAGGCGGTCGCCGCCGTGTTCGAGGCCCTGTCGATCACCGCGGATCGGCACGCGCAGCCTTGAGCCCCACTCCGCCACAGGCGGCGTCCAAGTTCGCCTGAGAGCATCCCCTCATGGGAATCGACGATCGTATTCAGAACAAGTCAGAAGACCTCGGCGGACGCGCGAAGGAGGCCGCTGGCGCGGTCACCGGAGACGAGTCGCTGAAGGCTGAGGGCCGCTCCGACCAGACGAAGGCGGGCTTCAAGGAGAAGATCGAGGACGTCAAGGACGCCGCCAAGGAGGGCCTCGACAACCTCAAGCGCAAGATCGACTAGCAGTACCCCTCGAGACGCCACGTTCCGGCGTCTCGAGCATGCAGCAAAGGGCCCCGTTCGCGGGGCCCTTTCTGGTAGTTGACGACGGTCAACCATCTGAGTATGGTTGACCGTTGTCAACTACCAGGAGGCCCCGCGTCGATGTCGTCCAGCAAGAACCCCAGATCCAGCTCCAAACCAGCCGCTGAGCTCACCGAATCCGGAATGAGCCACCGTCAGGTGCTGCAGGCCCTCTCCGGCCTCATGCTCGGCATGTTCGTGTCGATGCTCGCGTCGACCGTCGTGAGCACCTCGCTGCCGCTCATCATCAGCGACCTCAAGGGCGACCAGAGCGCGTTCACCTGGGTCGTCACGGCAACCCTGCTCGCGACCACCGTCTCCACCCCGATCTGGGGCAAGCTCGCCGACCTCACGAACCGCAAGCTCCTCCTGCAGATCGCACTCGTCATCTTCGTCGTGAGCTCGGCGATCGCCGGCTTCGCGCAGGATCCCGCGATGCTCATCACCATGCGCGTCTTCCAGGGCCTCGGCGCCGGCGGCCTCGGCGCGCTCAGCCAGATCGTCATGGCGGATATCCTCAGCCCCCGCGAGCGCGGCCGCTACGCCGGCTTCTTCGGCGCCGTCATGGCGCTGGCCACCGTCGGCGGCCCCCTCCTCGGCGGCGTCATCACCGACGCCTTCGGGTGGCGCTGGAACTTCTTCGTCGGCCTCCCCTTCGCAGTGATCGCGCTCATCCTGCTGCAGGTCACCCTGCACCTGCCGAAGCCGAAGAAGCGCAAGGTGAGCATCGACTACTACGGCATCGTGCTCATCTCGAGCGGTGTGTCCCTGCTCCTCATCTGGGTGACCCTCGCGGGCACGCAGTTCGAGTGGAACTCCCTGCCCTCGTACCTCATGGTCGGCGGCGGCGTCCTCCTCCTGGTCATCGCGATCCTCGTCGAGCTCCGCGTCAAGGAGCCGCTCATCCCGCTCACGCTCTTCCGCGACCGCACGTTCACGCTCGCCGTCATCGCGAGCGTCTCCGTCGGCGTCGCCATGTTCGGCACGAGCGTCTTCCTGAGCCAGTACATGCAGCTCGCTCGCGGTGCGACCCCGACCGAGTCCGGCATCCTCACGATCCCGATGATGGCGGGTCTCCTCGTCGCGTCCACCATCGTGGGCAACCTCATCAGCCGCCGCGGCAAGTGGAAGGCGTTCGTCGTCACGGGCAGCGCGCTCATGGTCGTCGGGCTCTTCCTGCTGAGCCGCCTCCACTACGACACGCCATACCTGTACGTGGGCGTCTCGATGTTCGCGCTCGGCGCCGGCGTCGGCATGGTCATGCAGAACCTGGTCCTCGTCGTCCAGAACAAGGCAGAGGTCAAGAACATGGGCGTCGCGACGAGCGCCGTCACCTTCTTCCGCAGCCTGGGCGGCACGATCGGCGTCTCCGTCATGGGCTCGATCCTGGGAACCGTCGTGGCCGACACGATCTCCACGAGCGTCCGCGCTCTGCCGCCGGAGCAGCAGGCCGCGGCCGCGCAGTCGCTCGCGGGTGGCAGCATCCCGCAGCTCGCGACGCTGCCCGACTGGCTGCGGGTCCTCGTCGAGGACGCCTACGGGACCTCGGTCGGCGCGATCTTCCTGGCAGCCCTGCCGCTCGCGATCGTCACGCTCATCGCCGTCTCCTTCCTGCCGAACGCCCAGCTCGGCACGCAGAACGCCGTGCAGCGGGCCAAGGGCGAGGAGACCTCCCCTTCCGGCAGCGAGGCGGACGCGTCGCCGCAGACCCGCGAGAAGGCCGCGGAGTCGACCTCCGAGGATCTCGTCGAGGTCGCTGAGGCGATGGTCGGCATCCCGCGCACCGGCGCCATCCCGATCCTCGGGGACTCGGGACGGCAGGCAGACCGCACCTAGGATGGCCATCATGCCTGAGTCACCCGACGACGCCGACTTCGCCGAGGCGATCGCCTCGGTGGAGTCGGAGCTCGGCACGTTCTACCGGCGCGTTCGCACCACGTGGAGCGAGTCCGCGGTCGCCGTGCATCCTTCGCTGCAGCCCATCGGCTACAAGATCCTCTCGGCGCTCGTGCAGCACGAGACCGCGCACGTCGGCACCCTCGGCGAGCAGCTCGCGATCGACAAGAGCGTCATGAGCCGCCAGGTTCGGATGCTCGAGGAGTTCGAGCTGCTCACCGTCGGGGCGGACCCGAACGACGGGCGCGCGCGCATCCTCACCCCAACCGCCTTCGCGGTCGAGCGGGTCACCGAGGTGCGGGCCCGCAACCGGCACCGGCTGCACGCCGTGCTGCGCGACTGGACGCCGGACGAGCTGCGCGTGTTCTCCGGGCTTCTTGGCCGGTTCGGCGCCGTGGCCGAGGCCGTGAACCCCGAACGCTGATCTGACGCCTCCCGCCTCGAACGACGAAACCGCCGCCCTCGAACGAGGGCGGCGGTTTCGTGTCTCTGCGGAGCGGGAGGCTACTGGGTGTCGAACCGTGCGCCCTCTGGACGCGAGTCGCCGATCAGGAACACGAGCATGATGATCGGACCGGCCAGCGGCACGAGCAGGATCAGCCACCACCAGCCGGAGCGGTTCGTGTCGTGCAGGCGGCGAAAGAGCAGGGCGAGGCCAGGGACGAGGATCGCGAGGCCCCAGATCGACTGGATGACCGTGACAACGGGGTTGCCGAGGGTCGCCGCCGAGAATCCTTCTGTGGTGTCGACCGAGGTCGTGCCGGTGAGCGAGCCGATGAGGAAGAACACGGCGTTGACGATGACGCCGAAGAGCCACCACCACCAGTACTCGCTGCGGCTCGCGCGGCCGGAGAAGACGGCGTACTTCTTGAAGAAGCGCTTCACCGCCTGCCCGAAGCTGGCTCCGTAGAGCGGTGGGTAGAGCGGGGCGTCGAGCTGAGGGGTAGACATCACGGACTCCAATCAGGCACTGCCGATACATAGGAACTTCACTGAGCGTAGCGGCGGAGCGATGAACGCCAGGTTTCGATTTGGCAAAGCCCGGAATCAGCTTCATACAACGAATCAGAATGCAATACTCCGAGCACACCCAAGTGGGGCTGGGAGACTCAGAAAATTACGCACGCCCGCGACCGTCTGGGGGAACGATGGATCAGCTTCACTACGCAGGTGGTGTCTACTTCACGAGCACGAAGATCGCGCGAGAGCTCGTGGGATACGCGGCGGCACTCGCCGAGGTGCACCAGGCCGGCATCGTCGAGATCCCCGTGCGGCACGCGGACGGCACCTCGAACATGCTCTCCGTGCTCGTCGGTCCGTCGAGCCAGATCGCCACCGAGACGGTCGACACCGAGGTCCCGGAGTTCGACGACAGCCAGGCCCTCGCCACCTTCACGAAGCTGCGCGCCGAGCTCGAGAACAAGAGCTACGCGCCAGAGGGGCTCGTCGAGGAAGGCTCCTCGAACGACCCGCGCGTGCCCCATCCGGATTGGCTCGACGAACTCTGATCGGGCGCCCTGGCCACAGGTCGGCGCTCTGCGAGTGATAATGGACGGCGCACACCATGTGCCAGTGACAAGAAAGCAGGATCCAGCGTGGGGAAGTTCATCTACAACTCCGAGGTCACCGTCGACTTCGAGGACCGCCTGCTGGCACACCTCCAGCTCGCGATCGGCACGAAGCTGCGCCGCGGAGAGTCGTTCTTCTTCAGCTGGAAGGACAACAACGCCGGCGGGGACGGTCGAAGCACCGTATGGATGCACCCGGCCGTGCCCATCCGCTTCAAGTTCCTCGGCAGCAGGCAGGTGCACATCAACCGCTCGTGGGTCGAGGCGCTCGTGCAGGGCGCCAACTCGCAGGCGGGCCTAGCCGTCATCGCCGAACCCGCAGAGAGGACCTCATGAACATGAGCACGTCAACCAGGATCGAGCTGCTCTACCAGGGTGAGACGTTCTCGAAGCTCGTCGCCGACGTCGACGCCTTCCGCGAGGATATCCTCGCCCGAGTGGCCGCCGGCGAATGGTTCTGGGTGCGCGGCGACCGCGGCGAGGGACGCCTCGAGCCCGCGAATCTGCTGGTCGGACCCGGGGTCGGCATCGTGGTCGTGGAGCCGTACCCGGGCGACTGACCCGTCAGCGACACGAAGCCGCCGACGCATGCACGGAGGCCGAGGACTGTCAAGAGTCGCACGCTCCTCCGCTTGTCCTGGTTATGTGGATAAGTGGCATCCCTCAGCACTTCAGAACTCCTCGGCGACACGAGCCGAACCATCCGGGTTGCGAGCGTCCCCTCGGGACACGTCTACGTCAGGCACCTCGCTCCCGTCTCCTCCGCGCCCTCCTCACATCGGGTGGTCCGCCTTGCAGACCCGCACCCTGATGGGTCCGGCCGAGCCGCCACGGATCGCTGGTGGCCACCGGTCATGCTCGACTCGAACTGGATCGACGAGCACGCCGCGGAGTTCGACGTGTTCCACGTGCACTTCGGCTTCGACGCCCTCTCCCCCGCCTCCCTCCGGTCGATCGTGGAGACCCTGCTCAGGCACGGCAAGCCGCTCGTCTACACGGTGCACGACCTCACGAACCCGCACCACGACACCCCGGACGCGCACACCGCCCACCTGGACATCCTGATCCCGGCCGCGGATGGGCTCATCACGCTCACGGCAGGCGCCGCCGATGAGATCGAGCGCCGCTGGGGGCGCCGCCCGGTCGTCGTGCCGCACCCGCACATCGTGGAGCCGGACGAAGCGAAGGCCGCAATCGACGGGCGCGCCGCATCCGCCGGACGGTTCCGCGTCGGCGTGCACGCGAAGAGCCTGCGCGCGAGCCTGGATCCGCTGCCCGTCATCGAGGCGCTCGTCGACCTCAGCGCGCGGGAGGAGACCCTCGATGTGCTCGTCAACGGGCACCGCGAGCTCCTCGACCCCACCGGCGCGAAGTTCGAGCCGGAGCTCTCGGCCCGGCTCCGCGAGCTCGCCGACGCTGGGCGCATCGAGCTGCGCATCCACGACTACCTGAGCGACACAGAGCTGTGGCACTACCTGGCGTCGCTCGACGCCTCGGTGCTCCCCTATCGCTTCGGCACGCATTCCGGCTGGATGGAGGCATGCCGAGACCTCGGCACGGCCGTCATCGCGCCCGACGTGGGCTACTTCGCCGACCAGGGGCCCGTCTTCGAGTACCACCGAGACCCCACCGGGGCCCTCGACGTCGGCTCGCTGCAGGCCGCGGTGCTCGCAGCAGCCCGCGCGCAGACTCGACGCCCCGACCCCGAGGCGCGTGCCGCCGAACGCAGCCGGATCGCGGCCGCGCACCACGACGTGTACACGTCCGTCCTGAGCCTGGAGCGTGTGGCGAGTTGAGAATCTGTGTCATCGGCCCCTCCCGCTTCCCCATCAGCGAGCCCTTCGCCGGCGGGCTCGAGTCGCACACCCATGCCCTGATCCTGGCGCTCAAGCGTCGCGGCCACCAGGTGACGCTCTTCGCGGCCCCCGGCTCGGACCCCGCCCTGGGCGTCGAGCACCTCGCCGTCGAGAGCTTCACGATGAGCGAGACGGCACGCCAGGACGTGGGCGCGATGCCCGTGGAGTGGATGCACGAGCACCACGCCTACCTGGCGCTCATGCTCGACCTCGCCCAGACCGCGACGGCGCGCTTCGACGCGGTGCTCAACGTCAGCATCCACCACCTTCCCGTCGCCATGTCCGGACTGCTCGGGGTGCCCTTCTTCACGACGCTGCACACGCCGCCCGTCGGGTGGATCGAGTCGGCCGTCCGCATCAGCGGGTCCACGGGAACCTTCATCGCCGTCAGCTCGCACATGCGGGACGCCTGGGCCGACAGCGTCGAGAGCACCGTGATCCTCAACGGCGTCGACACCGACCGTCTCCTGCCTGGGCCGGGCGGCGGCGCCGCGTTCTGGTCCGGCCGCATCGTGCCGGAGAAGGGACTGGATCTGGCGATCGCGGCCGCCGAGCTCGCGCAGGTCGACCTCGACATCGCCGGGCCGATCTTCGACCCCGAGTACTTCGAGCGCAGCATCCGCCCCCGACTCGGTGGGCGCATCCGGTACCTCGGGCACCTCGAGCAGGCCACCCTCTTCGAGCATCTCGGGCGGGCGAGCGTGACGCTCGTGACGCCGAGGTGGGACGAGCCGTACGGCCTCGTCGCGGCCGAGTCGCTCGCCGCCGGCACGCCCGTCGCCGCCTTCGATCGGGGCGCGCTGCCGCAGATCATCGACGAGCGCAGCGGCAGGCTCGCGGCCCGCGACGACGTGCCGGCTCTCGCCGCCGCGCTGCTCGAGGCCGCGAGGCTGCCCCGCGAGGGTGCGCGGGAGCGCGCGGTCGCCTTCTGCTCCCTCGAGCGGATGGTCGACGAGTACGAGGCGCTGCTCGGCGGCGCACAGAGTGAGAGGCAGGAAGCGGCATGAGCGACACAGGCTCGTCCGAGACGGGAAGCATCGGCTACTACGTGCACCACCGAGGCGGCGGGCACGCGCGACGTGCGCTCGCCATCGCACGCGAGTGCACGACCCCGGTGACGGGGCTCTCGACGCTGCCGAAACCCGAGGCCTGGCTCGGCCCCTGGATCCGGCTCGAGCGCGACGATCTCGCTGTCTCGCCGCTCGAGCCCACGGCGAACGGCGCACTGCACTGGGCCCCCGTCGATGACGAGGGCATGCGGCGGCGCATGGCTCGCATCTCCGCCTGGATCGCCGACGCCGCGCCCACCCTCTTCGTCTCCGACGTGTCGGTGGAGGTCGCGGCACTCGCCCGCCTGCACGGCGTCCCCGTGGTCTCGGTCGCGCTGCCCGGCGTGCGCACCGACGCGCCGCACACCCTCGGATTCGGGCTGTCGGATGCCGTCCTCGCCGCCTGGCCCGCGAGCGCGGAGGGCATGCTGCCCGGCGCATCCGCTCGGGTGCTGGCTCGCCTGCACGCGGTCGGCGCGATCTCCGCAGCCGAGCGCTCGACGGGCCGCGGGCCCGGCCCCATCACGCGAGTCCTGGTGCTCGCGGGAAGCGGCGGCGGCGGCATGAGCTCCGCGCAGATCCGTGAGGCCAAGCGGCAGACGCCCGGCGTCGAATGGGACGAGATCGGCACGACTCCCGGGAACCGGGTCGCCGACCCCGGCCCGCGCATCCGCGAAGCCTCGCTTGTCCTCACGCACGCGGGGCAGGGCGCGATCGCCGACGTCGCCGCCGCCCAGGTTCCCGCCGTCGTCGTCCCGCAGGATCGACCGCACGACGAGCAGGCGGCCGCAGCCAGGGTCCTCGCTGCCACCCCCGGCCTGCCCGTCATCGTCACGAACAGCTTCGAGCGCGACGACTGGGCCGCACTGCTCGACGAGGCGGCACGTCTCGACGGACGCAACTGGGCGAGCTGGAACGACGGGGCCGGCGCGCTGCGCGCCGCGGCCCTGCTCGACCGGATGGCGAGCAGATGAGAACCGCGGTGATCACGATCGCGCACGGGAGGCACTCGCACCTCAGGGCGCTGCGGGCCGGCCTGCTCCGCCAGTCCCACCCCGCGGACGACACGGTCGTGGTGGCCATGGACGATCCCGAGCTGGGACGGCTCGCCGCCGCCGATCGCCTCGCCGGCATCGTCGTGGATGTCGCCGCGGACACGAGCGCCCTCCCGCTCGCCGCCGCCCGCAACGAGGGCGCTCGAGTCGCCCTCGCGCGCGGCGCCGAGCTGCTGATCTTCCTCGACGTCGACTGCATCCCCGGCCGTGGTCTCGTCGCCTCGTATCACGCTGCTGCGGCTGATGCGCGCTGGTCTGGGGCACTGCTGAGCGGGCCGGTCACCTACCTCGAGCAGCCGGGACCTGTCGGCTACGACGGCGAGCGCATCGAGCTGCTCGATGCCCCGCACCCGGCCCGGCCCGCCCCGTCTCCAGGAGCGGTGGTCGGTGGCGAGGACAGGAACCTGTTCTGGTCGCTGTCGTTCGCAACGACCGCAGCGACCTGGCAGCGGATCGGCGGGTTCTTCGAGGGGTACGACGGGTACGGCGGGGAGGACACCGACTTCGCGCGACTCGCGGAAGACGCCGGGGTTGGGCTCGCCTGGGTGGGTGGCGCCCGCGCCTACCACCAGTGGCATCCGACGTCCTCGCCTCCCGTGCAGCACGTCGCCGACATCGCGCGCAACGCGAACGTGTTCCGCGAGCGCTGGGGCGAGTGGCCCATGGTCGGCTGGCTGCAGGCGTTCCGCGAGCGCGGCCTCATCGTGGGCGGCGTCGGCGATGAGGTCTGCGCGGTGGCCGCGGGCTCTTAGGCTGGAAGCCTCGTCCTCTCCCCCGAAACCTCTGGAGCACGCGTGAGCTACTTCGCCTTCCTCGCCATCGGCCTTCTCCTGGGGGTGCTGGCCAAGCGCTTCCTGCCCACCCGCAGGCGCGACGACTGGATCGCGCCGCTCTTCGTGGGCGCGCTCGGCGCGCTCTTCGGCGGCTGGCTCAGCAGCGTCCTGTTCTGGAGCAGCACGAGCGACCCGTTCTCGCTGCCGAACTGGACCTCGGCGATCGTGGGCGCCGTCGTCTCCCTCGCGGTCTACCTCGTGATCGTTCGGATCACGGCGCCCCGCAACGATTGAGCGCGGGCCGCGCATCGGGCCGCGCATCCACCGAGAGCTGAGTTGTGGTCGCCATTCGTCGCCCGAGACGACCACAACTCAGCTCTCGGTGGATGGGCGACGCGGTCGGACGACGAAGCGCACGACGAGGCCCGCGAGCAGTGCCCAGAAGGCGGCGCTGACCCCGCCGATCGCGATGCCGGATGCGGCGGTCGCGAAGGTCACGACGGCTGGCACGAGCTCGCCCGTCTCGGCGAGCGCCGCCTTGAGCGAGCCGGCGAGCGTGCCGATGAGCGCGAGCCCCGCCACTGCGGCGATGACGCCGGCCGGGGCGAGCAGCACCAGCGTTCCGAACGCGGCCGATGCCACGCCGAGGACGATGACGACGACTCCGTTGGTGACGCTCGCCACCCAGCGCCGTGAACGGTCCTCGCCCGCTTCCGGCCCCGCGGCGAGGGCCGCGCTGATCGCGGCGAGGTTGATGGCGTGGCCTCCGGCGGGGGCGCCGACGACGGTGCCGATGCCGGTCGCGATGAGCGACCGCCGCCACGGCACCTCGAAGCCGAGGCCCTTCATGACGGCCACCCCCGGCACGTTCTGAGATGCCATGGTGACGAGGTAGAGGGGCAGTGCGATGCCGATCATGCCGGCGATCGAGAACTCCGGAGCGGTGAACTCCAGGCGCGGGGCGAGGTCGGCGGCCTGGATCGAGGCGCCGGAGGCGACGATGTGCACGCCGATGACGATCGCCGCGACGAGGAACGCGATCGGCGCGGCCCATCGAGGCAGGAAGCGCAGCGCGAGCAGCCAGGCGATGACGACGGGCGCGACGGCGAGCGGGTTCTCCGCCATGCCGGTGATCGGGCCGAGGCAGAGCTGGAAGAGCACGCCCGCGAGCATCGCCTGGGCGACGGAGACGGGAATGCGAGCGACGAGCGCTCCGAGCTGCGGGATGAGCCCCGTGACGATGATGAGGAGTCCCGTGATGAGGAACGCGCCGACCGCGACCGGCCAGCCGCCATCGATGGTGCCCGTCGCCGCGAGCAGGGCCGCGCCCGGTGTCGACCAGGCGACGGTGATGGGCAGGCGAGTCCATCCCGCCAGCAGGATGCACCCGAGGCCCATGGTGACGCTCACGGCGAGGAGGCCGCTCGACGCCTGATCTGCACTCGCCCCCACGGCGGTCAGGCCCGTCAGCACGACGATGAACGAGCTCGTGAACGCCACGAGCGCCGAGACCACGCCCGCCGAGATGGGGCGCAGGATGCCCTCGCGCGGCTCGAGAGTGCTGCTCATCGTCGGGGTCCTCGTCTCGTCCGCTCGCGCATCCCGCGATCTGCAGTTCAGCGTAGAGGCAGGGTACCGGGCAGACGAAACCGCGGGGCGGGATCGTCAGAAGAGCGTCGGCTGCACCATCTCGACCGGAACCAGCCCGGTGAGCGTCACGCTCGCGGACTCGAGCTCCGAGGTGCTCGAGTCGACGAGCAGCTTCTTCGCGACGGGCATCCACACGTCGAAGGACGCGCTCGAGTCGATGCCCTGGTACTTCTCCCTGACCGGGCCGAGCCCGACGGGGCGCAGCTCGAGCTTGATGCCCGTGGCGCTGAGCCCCGCTCGAGTCGCCCGGTGGCAGACGCGCTCGACGCAGCCCTCGACGACCTCCTCCGGCGTGCGGTCGGCCCGCGCGTACCCCGAGGTCGACGATTCCGAGGTGAGGCTCGTGCGGTGCCGGATGGGCGAGATCATCGCATCGTCGGTTCCGGCGCGGATGCGCCACAGCCGCCTGGCCATCCCCGTGCCGCAGACCCGCAGCAGCTCGTCGCGCGGGATGACGTCGACATCGCCGATGCGGGCGACGCCGAGCTTGATGAGCCGCGCCTCGGTGCGTGCCCCGATGCCCCACACCTCGCCGATGGGCAGCTCGGTGCGCAGCTCCAGCTCGCGCGCCTCGTCGATGACGTGCACGCCGTCGGGCTTCGCTGCTCTCGAGGCGAGCTTCGCCATGAGCTTCGTGCGGCCGATGCCGACGCTGACGGGGATGCGCAGCTCGGTCGCCGCGCGGCGACGGAGCTCACGGGCGACACTCTGCGCCTCCTCCGGCGTGCGCGCCCCGACGTCGAGGAACGCCTCCTCGATCGAGCCGGGCTCGATTCCCCGCGCGACCGAGTCGAAGAGCGCGTAGAGCGCATCCCCGACCGCTTCGATCTCCTGGCGGTAGGCCTCGACGAGCAGGATGCGTGGGCACAGCTCACGCGCCTCGGTGACGAGCATGCCGGCGTGGATGCCGAACTCCCGAGCCGGGTAGTTGGCGCTGGCGATGAACAGGTGCGCCACGGCGGCGACGGGCTTGGCTGCGAGCTCCGGCCGGTCACGCAGGGCGACCGATGCGAAGAAGGAGTCGGCGTCGGCATGGAGCAGGTACGAGTTCATGACCCCGCCATCGTACCTATGTTCTAGGCAGGGTTCGAGTGGCGCGCGAGTCGCGTGTCTCACCCCCACCCTGTCGGTCGCGCGCGCCGTGCCCTAGTGTGATTGCAATTGCAATCTCTCTGGAGGCTTCATGCGCGAGCGCTACACGACGATCGACTACCACACGGCCGGCGAGCCGTTCCGCATCGTGCCGGAGCTCGGGATCCCGATCGAGGGCGCAGACGTGGCCAGCAAGCGCGTCTTCGCCATGGCCTCCCCCGCCATCGACCGAGTCCGCCAACTGCTCTGCTTCGAGCCGCGCGGGCACGCCGACATGTACGGCGGCTTCATCGTCGAGCCGAACGACGACGGCGCCCACCTCGGGGTGCTCTTCTGGCACAAGGATGGGTTCTCGACGGCGTGCGGGCACGGCACGATCGCGCTCGGCGTGTGGGCCATCGAGAGCGGCCTCGTCGCCGCCGAGACCAGCGGCACGACGGACGTCATCATCGACGTCCCCTCCGGGCGCGTGACCGCGAGGGTCCACACCGACCCAGATGGCACCGTCACGGGGGCCGACTTCATCAACGTTCCGGGCTACGTGCTCGCGCGGCAGGTCCCCGTCTCGACATCCAGGGGCGCGGTGCTCGCCGACCTCACCTTCGCCGGGGCCATCTACGCGCAGGTCGACGCGAGCGCCGTTGGGCTGTCGATCGAGCCGGAGGACGTGAGCGAGATCATCGCGTTCGGGCGGGAGGTGAAGTGGCTCCTGAACGATTCGCCGCACGCCCAGCATCCGAACGACGGACGACTGAGCGGGGTCTACGGCACGATCCTCTTCTCCGACCACAGCGCCGACGGCGTCGTCCGCCAGCGCAACGCCACGGTGTTCGCCGACGGTGAGCTCGACCGCTCCCCCTGCGGTTCCGGCACGTGCGCCCGGGTCGCGACGCTGACCGAGCAGGGCGCGCTGCCCGTCGGGTCCGAGCTCGTGCACGACTCCATCGTCGGCTCCCGCTTCCTCGCCCGCGTCGTCGCGGAGGGCGTCGAGGCTGGGCGTCGCGCGACGACGGCGCAGGTCTCGGGCATGGCGCACAAGACCGGCGAGCACGTCTTCGAGGTCGACCCTCGTGACGAGATGACGCCCGGGTTCGTGCTGCGATGAGCGCGCGCATCCCCTATCTCGGCGCCGATGACGTCGCGGCGCTCCTCTCCCCGACGGCGGCTGTGGATGCGCTCCGGCGCGCCCTCGCCGACGGGTTCCGTCCCGAGACCGACCACGCGCGCATCTTCGAGTCGCTCGAGCACGGCGAGTTCCTCCTCATGCCGGCCGAGACCGCGGACAGCGCCGGCATCAAACTGCTGACGATCGCACCGGACAACCCGGCGCGGGGACTCGCCCGCATCCAGGGCCTCTACGTGCTGTTCGACGCGGACACGCTCACGCCTCGCGCCCTCATCGACGGGCCGGCCCTCACCGATATTCGTACCTCGGCTGTCTCAGTGGCGGCGGTCAAGGATGCGCTCGAGCGAGACTCCGGCCCGCTGGAGGTCGTCGCCTATGGCGCCGGCCCGCAGGCGAGAGCACACGTGCGCACGGTCAGGGCCGTGCTCGAGGGCACACGGCAGATCGGCCGAGTCACGTCGGTGGTCCGCTCACCCGCGCGCGTCCCCGCGAGCGAGGACTTCGACGCCGTGGTCGCGGCGGGCAGCCAGGAGGCCGAGGCTGCAACCCGCGCGGCTGGGCTCATCCTGTGCACGACGACAGCCTCGGCCCCGCTCTTCCCCGACGAGCTCGTGCGCGACGACGCCGTGGTCGTGGCGGTCGGCTCGCATTCGCCGGATGCACGCGAGCTGCCGGGTGCGCTGCTCGGCCGAGCCGACGTGATCGTCGAGGACGTCGCGGCGGCGCTTCGCGAGTGCGGCGACGTCATCATGGCCATCGACGAGGACGCCCTCGACGCGCGGGACCTGATCCCGATGGCCGATCTCGTGCAGGGCACCCGCCGGCCGCTCCGCGGGCGACCCGTGGTGTTCAAGAGCGCCGGAATGTCGTGGGAGGACCTCGTGCTGGCCCGGGCGATCGCCGACGCAGACGGGCGTCGCCGATGAGCACCCCCGCCGGCGCGCAGCCCAGCCCGGGCCGTCGCGACTCCGTGCGCCAGCGCGTGGCCGCGGAACTGCGAGCCGCACTCATCGGCGGCGAGCTCACCCCTGGGCAGGTCTACTCGGCGCCTGCGCTCGCCGCCCGCTTCGCCTCCTCGGCGACCCCGGTCCGGGAGGCGATGCTCGAGCTGTCGCGTGATGGGATGGTCGAGGTACTGCCGAACACGGGGTTCCGCGTGACGGAGGTCACGCGCGCCGAGCTCGACAACCTCGCCGAAGTGCGCCGGCTGCTCGAGGTACCCGTCATGGGCGACATCGCCGAGCGGCACAGCGACGAGGACGCGGCGCGCATCCGCTCGCTGAGCCCCGTCGTCGAGGCGATGCAGCGAGCTGAGGCGGCGAACGACATGGTCGCCTACCTGACGGCCGACACCGAGTTCCACACCTCGTTCCTGTCTCTCCACGGCAACCCGGAGCTCGTCCAGATCGTGCGGCGTGCCCGCGAGCGTAGCCGCCTCCACAACCTGCTGCCGCTCGCCGAAGCCGGCCAGCTCACCGCGTCCACGCTCGAGCACGGCCAGATGATCGAGGCGGCGCTCGACCGCGACCGAGCGCGGATGCAGGAGCTGGTGACACAGCACATCGGCCACGTGCGCGGCGAGTGGGCCGGTCGCTGACTGCTGCTGGCGCTGAGGCTGTCGACCTCCGACATTCAGGCTCGTGGCGGGGAGGTCGACGGTGGCGCCAACCGCACCATGCCGCGTCACCTCTGTTACCGTCTAATCCGACTAGACAGTAACAACAAAGGGAGACAAATGAGCGATTGGGCGCTTCCCGAGCGGTTCGAGGTCGGCGACGGCACGGTGCGATGGGGTTCGTTCGGCGACGGGCCCCCGCTCGTCCTGCTGCACGGCACGCCATTCTCGTCATTCATCTGGCGCGACGTCGTTCCGGTGCTGGCTCGCGATCACCGGGTCCACGTCTGGGACATGCTCGGATTCGGGCAGTCGACCCGCACCGCACCCGACGTGAGCCTTCGGCAGCAAGCGGTGATCTTCGTCGACCTTCTCGAACACTGGGGCGTCTCCGCACCTCAGGTTGTGGCACTCGATGTCGGCGGCGCGGTCGCACTGCGCGCCGCACTTCTCCACAACGTGACCTTCGAGTCACTCACGCTCATCGATGCCGCCACGGTGAGCGGCTGGGGCTCCGGGGGATTCTTCCAGACCATCCACCAGCACCCCGCGGCCTTCGAGGCGCTTCCAGCCTGGGCCAGCGCTGCCCTCATCGACGCCAAGATCCGGTCCGGCAGCCACACGGGTCTCCGCGCGGAGGCGCTGGCTTCGTACACGGACCAGTGGGCAGGGACAGAAGGTGCACGGGCGTTCTACCAGCAGTACGCGCAGGGTGGCGAGGACAACACCGACGAGCTCCAGGGGCTACTCCACCTGCTGGACATCCCGGTCCACGTGATCTGGGGTGCGGACGACTCGTGGCTCGATGTCGACTACGCCCAGCGACTCATGACGGCACTTCCGGATCACGCGCGGTTCTCTCTCGTCGACGGAGCCGGACACATGGTCCCGGAGGACCAGCCGGGCGAACTCCTCAGACTGTTGAGCACGTGAGCACCGTGCAGTCAGTTGTGCCTGAGGAGCTGCGCGTCGTTGAAGAGTTCTGCAACAGCGCGACGCTGCTGCACGGCACAGATGCCCTGGCGACCCTGCGTGGCGGGCAGGAGTGGATGGTCCAGCACGGATGGAACGGGGACTGCACGCTCGAGCACCTCACCTCATTGCGCGGCGCGCGCGAGGTCATCCGCGCGTTCCTCGCCGACCGGAGCGACGCGTCAGCGCGATCGGCCCTGAACCGGCTCGCTCAGGAGCACTGGGCAAGCCCTCACGTCGACGATGACGGTCGACTTTCGCTGACCCCGTCGAGCGCACGGACGGCGTCGCCAGCAGGCGCGGCGGTCCGAGCACTGCTGCTCTCCGGCTTGACCGGCTCGGGGCTGCGGCTCAGGACTTGCGCGTCGGACACGTGCCGGTGGGTGTTCTTCGACAGTTCTCGATCCAGGACGCGCACCTGGTGCGACATGAACACGTGCGGTGCGCGGAGCAAGATGCGGCAGTACCGCGGTCGCATCGCCTGAACCTCCCGGGCGCCGGCTCGATACTCGTGGACCTGGCGTTCGGGACATGTGAAACAGGTCACTCTTCGCTGTATAGTCACTCCATGCTGACTCTTGCTTCGAGGCTCGACGTGATGAACAGGCTCGGTCGGGCGATGGCGGATCCCACCCGATCGAGGATCCTGCTTGCGCTCCTCTCCGGCCCCGGGTACCCCGCGCGTCTCTCCGAGTCGCTGGGGCTCACTCGCACGAACGTCTCGAACCACCTCGCCTGCCTGCGGGGGTGCGGCATCGTCGTCGCGAGCCCCGAGGGCAGGCAGACGCGGTACGAGATCGCCGACTCGCACATCACCCGCGCGCTCGGCATGCTGATCGAGACCGTCCTGGCCGTCGACGAGGGCGTCCCGTGCGGGTCCGACTGCGACAGCTGCGCGGCGTGCGCCTCGGAAGCGGCTGGTCCCGCGTGAGCGAGGAATGCTGCGGCCCGGCCGAACCCCCGCGAGGAGGCGCCCCGCGTCGGCCGCTGCTGCTCCGCTCGGGGCCGTCACCCGCCTCCGACAACCTTCCTCCGTCGCCGGTCGTCGCTGCGGGATGCGGAGACGACGACGGGGATGCCTGCTGCGGACCTCGGCTGGCGTCGGCGGCCACACTGGCTTCGGCGACCTCACCGGCCTCCGCAGCCGAGCCGACGGGCGGACCGCCCGTCGCCGCGCCCTGGTGGCGGGATCGGGCGCTCCTGCCGTCCGCGGTGTCGGGCGTCGCGCTGATCGTCGGCTACGGGTTCGAATGGGGCGGGACGCCCGCCGCCGCGGTCGCCTTCCATGCCATCGCCCTGCTGGCCGGGGCCTCGACCTTCGTCCCCGACACGCTCCGTCGCCTCGCGCGGGGCCGCCTCGGGGTCGGGCTGCTTATGACGATCGCCGCGATCGGTGCCGTGCTCCTCGGGCACGTGGGCGAGGCCGCAGCACTCGCGTTCCTCTTCTCCCTCGCGGAGACGCTCGAGGGCCGCGCGATGTCGCGGGCCAAGGATGGGCTGCGCGCGCTCCTCGCGCTGCTCCCGGAGACGGCGATCGTGGTCCGCACCGGCGGCACCGCGACCGTTCCGGCCAGCGAGGTGCGTCGCGGAGATGTGCTGCAGCTCGGCGCCGGTGACCGCGCCGCCACGGATGGCATCGTGCGGGAGGGCCGATCGAACGTCGACACGTCGGCGGTCACGGGCGAGTCCATCCCCGTGCAGCTCGAACCGGGAGACGCGATCGCGGCCGGGACCATCGCCATCTCCGGCGCTCTGCGCATCGAGGCCACGGCCGACGGTCGGGACAACTCGCTGACCCAGATCGTCGAGCTGGTCCGGCAAGCCCACGCCAAGAAGGGGAACCGCGCGCGGTTGGCGGACCGCATCGCCCGCCCGCTCGTGCCGACGGTGCTCGTGCTGGCGCTGCTCATCGTGGCGTTCGGGTTCCTCGTCGGAGATCCGGCGCTCTGGACCGAGCGTGCCCTGGTCGTGCTCGTCGCCGCCTCTCCCTGCGCCCTCGCGATCGCCGTCCCGGTGACCGTGATCAGCGCGATCGGCTCCGCCTCGAAGCTCGGTGTGGTCATCACATCCGGTGCTGCGTTCGAGCAGTTCGGAACGATCCGAACCATCGCGTTCGACAAGACGGGCACGCTGACCATGAACGACCCGCGCGTCGTCGAGGTCGTTCCGGGGGCCGCTTGGACCGGGCAGGGTGTCGTCGACCTCGCGGCTGCCCTCGAGGCCGTCAGCGGGCATCCGCTCGCCAGCGCGATCACTGCGGCGGGTGAGGCCCCCTTGACCGCCACCGACGTCGAGGAGCTCGCAGGACTCGGCATAGCCGGCCAGGTGGATGGCGCGGCCGTGCGAGTGGGCAACACGAGGTGGCTCCCGCCGCTCGGCATGGAGGTCGCGGCCGAGACGCTGGCGGGCAATGGCATGACGGTCGTCGTGGTCGAGGTCGATGGCAGCATCGCAGGCCTGATCGGCGTCCGCGACGAGCTGCGCCCGGATGCTGCGGACGCCATCGATCAGCTCTCCCGGCTCGGCATCCGCTCCCTCATGCTGACCGGCGACAACACGCAGACCGCGCAGGCACTCGCATCGCAGGCGGGGATCGCCGAGGTGCACGCCGAGCAGCTTCCGGCGGACAAGGCCCGCGTCATCGAACGGCTGGCGTCCAAGACGCCGACCGCGATGGTCGGCGACGGCATCAACGACGCCCCGGCGCTCGCCACGGCAACCGTCGGGATCGCCATGGGGACCCATGGGTCCGCCGCGGCGATCGAGTCCGCGGACATCGCCTTCACGGGAAGCGACCTCAGGCTGCTTCCGAGCGCGTTCGCGCACGCCAGACGCGGACGTCGCATCATGACCGTCAACATCGCGCTTGCGCTCGCCATCATCGTGGTCCTGTTCCCGCTCGCGCTGTTCGGCGTGCTTGGCCTCGCCGGGGTCGTGCTCGTGCACGAAGCCGCGGAGCTGCTCGTCATCCTGAACGGCGTCCGAGCCGCGCGCCGACGCTGACCGGCGGCGCCCCGGGCCGACGAGACCTAGTCGCGGCGCTTCTTGCCCGACACCTCGAAGTTCGTCTCGCGCGTGGTCTGGAACTCGACGTTCTTCGGTCGGTACGAGCGCACCCGTCCGACGATGGTGAAAGCGACGACCCCGGCCAGCACGACGTAGAGCGCCACGGCGATCGGGCTCGCGAAGAACACCGAGTAGTCACCGCCCGAGCTCAGCAGGGCGTCACGGACGTTGGTCTCCATGAGGGGCCCGAGCACCATGCCGATCATGAGCGGAGCGAGCGGGATCCCGAAACGGCGCATGGCGAACCCGAGCAGGGCGAGGAGCAGCAGCATCCACAGGTCGAAGATCGAGGCGGACGTCGCGAAGATGCCCATCGCGCAGAACACGGCGATGCCCGGGTAGAGGTACTGCTTCGGGATGTCTGCGAGCTTCGCCCAGAGCGGGGCGAGCGGCAGGTTGAGCAGCAGCAGCACGACCATGGCGATGAAGAAGCTCGCGAGCAGGCCCCAGACGAGGTCGGGCGCACGCTCGAAGAGCAGCGGCCCAGGCTGGATGCCGTACTGCTGGAAGGCGGCGAGCATGATCGCGGCAGTCGAGGACACCGGGAGCCCGAGAGCGAGCAGCGATGCCATGGCGGTGCCCGTCGTCGCGTTGCCCGCCGCTTCCGGCGCGGCGAGACCGCGGATGGCGCCCTTGCCGAACTCCGGATCCTTGCGGCGCCCGTCGATCTTCTTCTCCAGGCTGTACGCCATGAACGTCGGCACCTCAGAGCCGCCGACGGGGATGACACCGAAGGGCAGGCCGATGCCCGTGCCTCGGATCCACGCGGGGAGTGCGTTGAAGAACTCGACGCGAGACAGGCGAGGCGTGCGGCTCGACATCATCGAGACGCTCGCCGGCTCGCGGCGGGCCCGGGACGCCACACGGAAGACCTCGCCGAGCGCGAGCACGGCGACGGTCACCGTGACCAGCGAGATGCCGTCGAACAGCTCGGGCACGCCAGCTGTGAAGCGCTCCGTGCCCGTCACCGAGTCGATGCCGATGACCGAGATGCCGAGGCCAAGCGTGAGGCTCGCGAGTCCGGCCACCACCGAGTCGGCGACGATCGACGAGGTCGCGATAAAGGCGAAGAGCGCAAGCGCCACGTACTCGGCGGGCCCGAAGTTCGACGAGAGCTCCGCGAGCGCCGGCGCGAGGAAGACGACCGCGATGGAGGACACGAACCCGCCGATGAACGCGCCGATGGCCGCCGTCGCGAGTGCCTGCGGCGCGCGTCCGGCCTTCGCCATCGCATGCCCCTCGAAAGTCGAGGCGATCGCCGACGACGAGCCCGGCGTGTTCATGAGGATGGCCATCGTCGAGTCGCCGAAGAGGCCGCCGAAGTAGACGCCGGCGAACAGGATGAACGCCCCGGTCGGGTCGAGTGCGAACGTCATCGGCAGCAGCAGCGCGACTGCCATCGACGAGCCGAGACCGGGAAGCACGCCGACAGCGGTGCCGAGAAGGCAGCCGATGAACACCCACATGAGGTTGATCGGGGTCAGTGCCCCTTCGAAGCCGCCGAGAAGGCTGTTGATGATGTCCATGTCAGATCCCTCCGCCGAAGATCGCTCCGGCTGGCAGGTTCACCGAGAGGAGCCCGGCGAACAGCAGGTACAGCACTGATGAGAAGGTGAGCGAGACGAGGATGTCCCGCACGGGGCTGGGCGACGCGAACGCACGCGCCATGGTCCAGAACAGCAGGCCGGCCGCGAGGATCCAGCCGAGCGGCTGGAGCAACAAGATGAAGGCGACGAACCCGCCGACCGCCCACGCGACGCGAGACCAGTCGCTGTACCAGCGCGGACCGCCCTGGCCGAGCACGCTGATCTCGGCCGTGCGCAGATCGCTGTGCACGTCCTCCGGCAGCTGCGGCTTGCGGATGATGCCGATGGCCAGCAGCACCGCGAACAGGTAGAGGAGCGCGATGATCACACCGGGGAAGAACCCTGGTCCGGGGGGATCCGTGTCCGGGGCGACGTCCATCGTGACCTGGCCGTAGAGCAGGTAGCTCGCGAAGGCCACCAGGATGGCGGGGAAGATGAGCCCGGATCGTCCGGTCCACCAGCTCGGCTGGGCTTCCCCGGTGTCGAAGTCGTCGAGATGCGTCTCGGTGTGTGCGGTCACAGTCCCAGCTCCTCAAGTAGTGCCTCGGTGCGGGCCATGTCCTCGACGAGGAACGCGTCGAGCTCCGGTCCCGTCAGCCAGGAGTCCTCCCAGCTCAGACGAGTCAGCACTTCCTGCCACTCGTCGCTCTCCCGGAGCTCGCTGAAGATCTCGAGCTGCTGCTGGAAGGCCTCGTCGCTCACCCCGGGGGCTGCGAGGAGTCCGCGCCAGTTGGCGACCTCGACGTCGTAGCCCTGCGACATGATCGTCGGGATGTCGACGCCTTCCAGCTCTTCAGCCCCGCTCACCGCGAGGGCGCGGACTTTGCCAGCTTCGATCTGGTCGGAGACGTCGTTGTAGCCGGTCGCGACCGCATCCACCGTGCCGTTCAGGAGCGCCTGGATCGCCTCGCCGCCGCCCGACTTCGGGATGTAGGTCAGCTCGGCTGGCGGGATGCCTGCGGCCTGCGCGAGCTCGGCGATGAGCAGGTGGTCGATGGTGCCTGCGGAGCCGCCCGACCATGGGATGGACTTCGGGTCGGCGGCCCACGCATCCACGAGCTCCTGGAGGGTCGTGTGCGGGGAGTCGGCTGGCACGATGATGACGTCGTAGTCCTCCGCGAACTTCGCGACGGGTCGCACGTCGTCGAAGCCGACCGGTGAGTCGTTGAGCGCGATTCCGCCGGTCATGCCCGACCCGGTCACGAGGAGGGTGTCGCTGCGACCCGTCATGGTCGTGAAGGTGCCGAGTCCGATGGTTCCGGCGGCGCCCGGGATGTTGACGACCTGCACGTTGCCGACGAGGCCCGTCGCGCGCAGCGCCTGCTGCTGCTCGCGGGCGAACCCGTCCCAGCCGCCGCCGGGGCCAGCGGGAGCGATGAGCGTGAGGTTCGCGCTCACGTCCTCGGCCGCCGATGAGCGGCTGATGGAAAGCGCCGTCGCCGAGGCGACGATCGCCACTGCGCAGACTCCGACGACGACGTTCACGACGCGTCGGAGCGTTGATCTGGGTGTCTTTGACATGAAACTCCGTTGTTTCCTGTGAGGGAGGTGGCGTGGGCGGTTCAGCCCGTTGGGGTGGCGAGGACGACGACGCCGTCCTCGTCGGCGGCGAGGAACTCGCCCGGACGGAAGACGACCGAGCCGAACTCGACAGCGACATCGCGCTCACCGAGGCCGTCCTTCGTCGACCGCCGCGGGTTGGTGCCGATCGCCTTGACGCCGATGGGCAGCGCGGCGAGCTCCTCGGCGTCTCGGACGACGCCGTTGACGACGAGCCCCGCCCAGCCGTTGGCCGCGGCCCTCGCGACCATGTTCCCGCCGGCCATGGCCGCGTGCAGCGAGCCGCCGGCGTCGACGACCAGGACGCGGCCGTCGCCAGGCTCCTCGACGATGGCCTTGAGCTGGAGATTGTCGACGGGAGAGCGGAAGGTCGCGATGCGCCCGGAGAATCGGAGGAACCCGCCGAGGTCGCGGAGCTGGAGGTCGCACGACTGGATGCTGTCCTCGTACTGGTCGACGAGATCGGTTGTGCTCACGTGGGTGCTGCCTGCCATCTTCATTCGCCTTTCTCGGAGGTTGTCGGCTTCTGCTGGTGTCTCGCAGCGGCGCGGTCGAGCGCGTACGGCAGCACGCCGCCCGAACGGAGGTAGCGCTGCTCGAGCGAGGTGTCGACGCGTGCGCGCACGACGAACGAAGTGGTGCTGCCGGTCTCGGGATGCACCGCGACCACCTCGAGGCGGTCGGGCACGTCGGTGTCGGCCGCGAGGCCGCGGATGCTGAAGCTCTCGGTGCCGTCGAGCCCGAGCGTGTCGGCGTTCGCCCCGTCCTCGAACTGCAGCGGGAGCACGCCCATGCCGACCAGGTTGGAGCGGTGGATGCGCTCGAAGGACTGCGCGATCACGGCCCGGACTCCCAGCAGGCGGGTGACCTTCGCGGCCCAGTCCCGGGACGACCCGGTTCCGTACTCACGCCCTGCGAGCACGATGAGCGGTACCCCCGCGTCGGCCGCGGCGTCTGCGACGGCGTGGATCTCGCGGATGGGCGCCATCACCGCGGGCTCCCCCGCGAGGAAGTCGCGGGTGCTCCCGCCGTTGCCCGCTGGCACCAGGCGGTTGACGAGGCGGGTGTTCGTGAACCCGCCGAGCTTCATGACCCGCCAGTTGCCGCGCCGCGAGGCGTAGCTGCTCAGGTCGCGGGCACCGACCCCGAGCTCGGTCAGGTGCCTGCCCGCCGCGCTGGCGGCCGGGATGCGGCCGGCGGGGCAGATGTGGTCGGTCGTCACCGAGTCCTCGAGGAACATGAGCACTCTCGCGCCCTCGACGTCGGCACTGCCTGCCGCGGCGTCGAGCTCGAGGAAGGGCGGCCGCTGCAGGTAGGTCGAGGCCGCCTCCCAGGCGAAGCCGTCGCCGCCGGGAGCATCCAGCCCCTGCCAGTTCTCGTCGCCGTCGAAGATGGTCGAGTAGGCGTCGGTGTACATCTCGGGGTCGATGGAACTCGAGACGGCCTGCTGGATCTCCTGGTCGCTCGGCCAGATGTCGGCGAGGTGGACCGGGGCACCCGCCGCGTCGTGCCCGACTGGGTCGCGGGTCAGGTCGACGTGCATCGTGCCGGCGAGCGCATAGGCGACGACGAGCGGGGGCGAGGTCAGGAAGTTCATGCCGACGTCGTTGTTGATGCGGCCGTCGAAGTTGCGGTTGCCCGACAGCACGGAGGCGACGACGATGCCATCCTGCTCGATGCCGGCGAGCACCTCGGGGAGGAGGTCGCCCGAGTTGCCGATGCAGGTCATGCACCCGAACCCGACGAGCCCGAAGCCGAGCTCCTCGAGCGGCGACATGAGCCCGGCCTTCGCGAGGTAGTCGGTGACGACTCGAGACCCGGGGGCGAGGCTCGTCTTCACCCACGACTTGGACCGCAGGCCGCGCGCCCTGGCGTTTCGCGCGAGCAGCCCGGCCGCCATCATGACCGCGGGGTTCGACGTGTTGGTGCAGGAGGTGATGGACGCGATCGCGACGGCGCCATCGGGAACGGCACGCTCCCCCTCGCCGGAGGCGAGCGGCGCGACCTGGTGCGCCTCCGCGAGGGCTCGCGCGCTCGCGGCGGGCGCATCCGCCAGTTCGATGCGGTCCTGTGGCCGCCGCGGGCCGGCCAGGCTCGGCGTGATGCCGTCGAGGTCGACGACGACCCGACGGTCGTACTCGGCCGGGTTGCCTGGGTCGCTCCAGAGCCCCTGGGCTCGCGCGTAGGTCTCCACGAGGCTCGCCTGCTGCTCGCTTCGCCCCGTCATGAGCAGGAACTCGATCGTCGCCTCGTCGATCGGGAAGATCGCGGATGTCGAGCCGAACTCGGGGCTCATGTTGGCGATCGTGCATCGTGTCGCGAGCGAGACCTCGGCGACTCCTGGACCGTGGAACTCGACGATGTTGCCGACGACACCGAGGGCCCGCATCCGCTCGGTGAGTGTCAGCACCAGGTCCGTCGCCGTCACGCCTGGTCGGAGGCGTCCGATGAGCTCGACACCCACGACGGGCGGAATCAGCATCGTGACGGGTTCGCCGAGCATGGCGGCCTCCGCCTCGATGCCGCCCACGCCCCATGCCAGGACGGAGAGGCCGTTGACCATCGTGGTGTGCGAGTCGGTGCCGGCGACGGTGTCGGGGAACGCGCAGCCGTCGCGCACCGTCACGACGTCGGCGAGGTACTCGACGTTGACCTGGTGCATGATCCCGGCACCGGGCGGCACGACCTCAAGCCCGGAGAACGCTTCACGCCCCCACTTGATGAACCGGTACCGCTCGGCGTTGCGCTCGTACTCGCGGCGGACGTTGAGGGCGGGGGCGTCCGGCCTCGCGAAGAAGTCCGTGACCACCGAGTGGTCGACGGTGAGCTGAGCGGGAACTTCAGTATCGAGGAGCGCTGGATCGATGCCGCGTGCAGCGAAGGCATCGCGCATGGCCGCGAGATCGGTGAGCACGGGCACGCCGTTCGTGTCGTGCAGGAAGACGCGAGCGGGATGGAACGCGATGTCGTGTGTGCCAGCACCCCCGGAGACGAGCGCGTCGATGTCTCTCCGGGTGACGACCTCACCGTCGTGATGTCTCAACAGGTTCTCGAGGATGATGCGGTGCGCGAACGGCAGCCGTTCCGCCCCGGGGACGGCTCCGATGGGCCAGATCTCGAGGTCGCCGTAGGCGGTGGCGAGAACCCTCGTCGTCGCTCCGGTGTCCGTCAGCATGCTTCCTCCGTCTCCTACTGCTCTGTAGGTTATAGGCTCGATGCTACACGATGCCGGGACGCTTGCTACGATCAGTGCATGCCAGCCCCTGCCTCCCCAGCGCGGCCGCTCTTCAGAAGCAAGAGCGAGCTCGCCTACGAGGAACTCCGCCGCCGCATCCTGACCGGCATCTACGCACCAGGTGACGTCATCGGCCAGACGAAGCTCGCCGCAGAGCTCGGCCTGAGCACCACACCACTTCGAGAAGCACTCAAGCGCCTCTCGACCGAGGGGCTCGTCGACCTCGGCGCGCACCGGGACGCTCGAGTCATCCCGCTCTCCCAGGCGGAGGCCCAGAACCTCTACGAGGTCCGCGCCGCCGCCGACCCCCTCGCCTGCGCCCTGGCGGCCGAACGTCGCGACGACTCCGACCTCACCCGCATCGAGGCAGCGCTCGGCGAGCTGGAGCCGCTCACCGGCGTTGCCTCCGCAGAAGCGCTCGACGCCCATCGTCGCTTCCACCGCTCGATCTACCGGGCAGCAGCGAACCCCACGCTCCTCGGCATCCTCGATGGACTCTGGGACAAGACCGACCTCTACCGCCAACGGGCCCTTCGAGCTTGGACTCCCACACCTGAGGACCGCGCCAGGGTGCACCGCCAGCACAGCGCACTCCGAGATGCGATCGTGGCGGGCGACGCCGAGCGAGCCCGCGAGCTCTCCCACGCCCACATCACGCACAGCCTCGCGCGCCGCGCGATCGGTGCCCTCGAGACGAGCACAGCGCCACGCAGCGGAACCGCGGAGTGACCCACCTGGCGGGGCTCGGCTGAATGGCCGGCGCGAACGGTTCGAAGTGGCCGTGGATCATCATCCACGCCGTGCTCATCCAGGTCCTGACGTACGCAGTCCGGCCCGGGCTCTCGTTCGCGGTCCTCGAAGCGGGCGGGCAGGAAGCGGTCATCGGCCTGCTCGCGACCTCGTTCGCGCTCCCGGCGCTCTTCCTCGCCCTCCCCGCAGGCAGGCTCACCGACGGACGCGGCGAGCGAACCATCGCACTGCTGGGCAGTGTCCTCCTGATCGCCGCGATCGGCATCGCCCTTGTCTCCGTGCAGAGTGTCAGCGGGCTCATGATCGCGGCGCTCGTGCTCGGCGTCGGCCACCTGCTGAGCATCATCAGCGAGCAGACCGCAGTCGCGAATCGCTCGAAGAGCGGCTCAAGAGAGTCGGCGTTCGGCCTCTACACGCTCTCCGCGTCCATCGGCCAGACCCTCGGCCCGCTGCTCCTCGCCGTCCCGAGCCCCTCTGGTCCTGGCCCGAACCTCCCCCTCGTCTTCGGGTCGGCGATGGTGGCGGCCGTCCTGCTCGGCATCGCCAGCGTCTTCCTGGGGAGCAGCTCACGCGGAGAGACGACGTCCAAGCGGCCGGGATCGCTCGACTCGAGCCGACGCATCCTGCAGGAGCCCGGTGCCTTCCGCGCCGTCGTCGCGGGTGGCATCGCCATCGCATCCGTCGATGTGACGCTCGCCTTCTGGCCTGCGCTGAGCACGCAGCCAGGCGTCTCGGCCGCCCTCGTGAGTCTCATGCTGACGAGCCGCGCGCTCGCCACGCTTGCATCGCGAGCGGCCCTCCCCGCACTCAGCCGACGGCTGTCGCGACGGTTGCTCCTCCTCATCTCGCTGGGGGTCGCCGCCGTCACGCTCGCGCTCACCGGGCTCCCTATCGGTCCCGTCTGGCTCGTGATCTCGGCCGTGCTGTACGGCTTCGCCATCGGCGTCACCCAGCCCATCACGATGGCCTGGCTCACGGATGTCGCGCCGGTCGACCAGCGCGGCCTCGCTCTCTCACTCCGGCTCGTCGGCAACAGGCTCGCACAGTCCGTCATTCCCGCCGGGGCCGGGCTCCTCACTCCGATCACAGGAGGCGGCGGTGTGCTCGTCGCTATCGGCGGCTCCCTCGCTGCCGCAGCCGCCGTCGCCTACTCGCAACGGAAGCGAGAATAGGCGCCTCGAGACGCTGGCAGGCTCGTGCTTCGAGGATTCCGGATGTCGCTGGCAGTCCGATCACGAGGGCCATCGGCCTAGGCCGACGGCGTCGGAGTTCTTCCCCGCCGCACGATTCGGGCCACCGCCTTCGAGAAGGAAGTGACCCGGGACCGCACACCGCTCAGGCGCCTAGTGAGCCGCCGTGTCGTCGCCTTCGTCGCCCGTCTTGGGCAGCAGCCATCCGCGTTCCGGGGCGATGCCAACGCGAACGCAGTCCATGGGGCGCAGGATGTCCTCGACGGATGGGTCCGAGACCTGCGCCACGATCGTCCCGGTGTCGGTCTCGATCTCGTACTCGACGCTGTCGCCGTGGAAGATGGTCGTGAGGACCCGTCCGACGTCCCCGTGGACCTCCGCGGCCTCCACTCGACCGGAGAGTCGCACCGACTCCGGCCTGATCATGAGGAGCACCTCCGTGTCGATCGTGACGCCGTCCTGGCAGTCCGTCTCGAACTCCCGGCCGAGCGCCACGACCCGGGCCCGCCCATTCGCCGGCTCGGCGAGGAGGGTGGCGTCGAGGAACGTCGCGCGGCCGATGAAGTCGGCGACGAACACCGACTCCGGGCGCCGGTACACGGTGTCCGGGACATCGACCTGCTCGATCCGGCCGCGGTTCATGACGACGATGCGGTCGGAGAGCGTCATCGCCTCGTCCTGGTCGTGGGTGACGAAGATGCTCGTGATGCCGAGTCGACGCTGCAGGCGGCGGATCTCGTTGCGCATCAGGACGCGCAGCTTCGCGTCGAGGTTCGAGAGGGGCTCGTCGAAGAGCAGCACCTTCGGTCGCATGACCAGCGCACGGGCGAGGGCGACGCGCTGCTGCTGACCTCCGGACAGCTGGTGGGGCGCCCGGTCGGCGAAGTTCATGAGGTTCATGATCGTCAGGACCGTGTCGACCTCCTCGCGCATCCGCGCCGCCGGCATTTTCTTGAGCTTCAACCCGTACGAGACGTTCTCGCGCACCGACAGGTGCGGGAAGAGCGCGTATGACTGAAAGACCATCGACATGGGCCGCTGGTTCGGGGCGACGCGGATCATGTCGGCCCCGTCGAGTTCGAGCTCCCCCGAGGTCGGCTCCTCGAACCCGGCGATCATCCGCAGCGTCGAGGTCTTGCCGCAGCCGGAGGGGCCGAGGAGGGTGATGAACTCGCCAGGTTCGATCTCGAGATCGACGGAGTCGACGGCCAGCGGGTCGTCGGCCTTGCCTCCGTATCGCTTCGTCAGCTTGCGGAGGGTGATGCGGCCGAGTGCGGCCTCAGGGTCGATGCCGACAGCCTCGGCGAGGCCATCGACGGAGTCAACGACGGTGTGTGCGACCACGGAAGATCACCTTTCGGACGAGGAAGTTGATGATGAGGATGAGCGTCAGCACGATGAGGATGAGCACCGTGCAGTACGCGAACGCGTTCCCGAAGCGCCCCGAGTCGACCTCGGCGAGGATCTGCGAGGTCATGATCTTGATGCCTGGGGTGGTGAGGAACACGATGGGCGACAGCGTCGTCATGGACCTGGCGAACGCGAAGGTCAGGCCGGTGAGGAGGGCCGACTGGATGAGCGGCAGCGTCACCTTGCGGAACGTCGTCCCCGACCCGGCGCCGAGCGACGTGGAGGCTTCCTCGATGGCGGGATGGATCTGGTTGAGCGCCGCGATGCCCGAGCGCTGGCCGGATGGCAGCGAGCGGGTGATGTAGACCATCACGATCGCGATGCCGCCGGAGAACGCCGCGCTTCCACCGGCGAGGGCCGGCAGGATCTGCACGCCGAAGATCGTGGTCGGCGTGATGTAGCTGAGCGCGTAGCCGATGCCGAGGACGGTGCCGGGTACGGCCAGCCCCAGCATGCCGACGAAGTCGAGCAGCCCGGAGGTGCGACGCAGCTTCCGAACGACGAGCCAGGCGATGAGCATCCCGAGCACGCCGGCGATCGGGGCCGCGATGAGGGCCAGGGTGGCCGTGTCGATCATGGCCTTCGAGCCGATGCCCGTGAGGACGAAGGTGAAGTGGTCGAGCGTGAACTCGTTGTTGACCCCTGGCACCTTCATGAAGCCACCGGTCAGGACGGTCACGTAGATCGTGACGATGAGCGCGCTGATCGAGCCGACGAGCAGGAGGATGGGCACCCTGATGCTCGGTGCGGTGATCTGCTCGGATCGTCCCGTCGGCTTGCCCGTCACGGTCACGACGCTGCGCTTCGAGACCCAGTAGCGCTGCACGAGGAACACGAGGAGGGCGGGCACGAGGATTGTGAGCGAGTAGGCAGCGCCCGCGCTCGTGTTGTAGTCGCCGGTGACGGCGAGGTAGGCCCGGCTCGCGAGGACCGTGTAGTCGCCACCGAGGACCAGCGGGTTCGCGAGGTCGGCGATGGACTCCACGAACAGCAGGAGGAAGGACCCGGCGAAGCCGGGGACGAGCATGGGGATGGTGACGGAGAAGAACACCTTGAGCTTGCTCGCCCCGAGGCCAGCTGCGGCCTCGTCGAGGCTCGGGTCGAGCGACTCGAGCATGCCCTTGAAGTTCATGTAGGCGACGGGGAAGAAGGACAGGGCGAGGACGAGCACCAGGCCGGAGAGCCCGTAGATGTCGCCCTTGATGCCGAAGATGCCGTTGCTGATGGCGCCGTTGCGGCCGAAGAGCGTGATGACGGCGGTGGCGACCGCGAACGGGGGCGCCACGATCGGGACCATCGCGAGCAGGTGCAGCGCTCGTTTGCCGCGGAACGCGATGCGGACCTGGGCGAAGGCGAACAGGAAGCCGATGATGGTGCCCAGGACCCCGACGATGAGCCCGAGGACCAGTGTGTTGAGCACGATCCGATGATTGACGGGGTCGGTCACGATGCTCGCGAGCACCGCGAGCCCATCCGGGGCGAACGCTGCGGAGAGGAGGCTCATCACCGGGTAGCCGATGAGGAGCAGGAGGATGACGGCGACGGCCGTGCCGAGGATCACGACGCTGCGGTCGGCGCGGGCTCGTGACCGCGGCGCCGAGCGCGAACCGCGTCCTCGTACGGGGGCGGGGGCCGCTGGCGGCGTGGCGCCGCCAGCGACTGCTTCGAGTGTTGAGGTCATTGTTCGTCCGCGCTTCTACTCCTTGGGAGCAGGCGCCACCTCCGAGTCGAACCGTCCGGTGAGCTCGTTGCGCGCCTGCCCCGCGGCGTCGATGTCGGCGTGCACGAGCTTCACGGTGTCGAAGTCGACCATGTCCTCCGTGACGACCGCGTCCGGGTTCGTCGGCACGCTGTAGCTGCCGACGGTCGCGGCGAGATCCTGCGCCTCTGCCGTGAGGGTCCAGTCGATGAACGCCTTGGCGCCCTCTGGGTTCTTCGCGTTCTTGATGAGCGAGACGGCCCCGACCTCGTAGCCGGTTCCCTCGGAGGGGAAGGTCGTCTCGAGGTTCGTGAAGCCCTCGTTCACGAACTTCTGGCAGTCCTGGGCGAAGATCACGCCGGTGGCGACCTCACCGCGGCCTGCCATCTGGCCCGGCGCGCTGCCGCTCTTCGAGTACTGGAGGATGTTCGAGTGCAGCTTGCCGAAGAAGCCGATGGCCGCATCCTGGTCGCCGTCGTTGAGCTCGACCTCGGTCCAGAGCGCCTGGTACGCCGTGCCGGAGGTGCCGGGGTGCGCCATGGCGATGTTCCCCTTGAACTTCGGGTCGAGCAGGTCCGCCCAGGAGGTCGGCGCCTCGGCACCGATCTCCTCGAGCACGTCGGTGTTCGAGCAGAAGCTCAGCGCGCCGACGTAGACACCGGTCCAGCGCCCATCCGCGTCCTTGTACTCCGACGGGATCTGCTCGGCGTTCGGTGAGGTGTACGGCTCGAGGAAGCCGGACTCGTCGGCCGCGAGATGCCCCTCGGCGCCGCCGCCGAACCAGGCGTCGAACTCCGGGGTGTCTCCTGTCGCGCTGAGGCGTGCGACGGCCTCGCCGCCGCTCAGCCGCACGTAGTTCGCCGGGATGCCGGAGGCCGCCGTGAACTCGGCGGCGATGACCTGGCACCAGTCCTCCTGCGGGGTGCAGATGAACGTGACCGGTTCGCTCGAGGCGCCCGCCTCGGTGCCCGCACCCGCCGAGCAGCCGGCGAGGAGAGCGGTGGCGGCTGTTGCCGCGACCGCGAAGGGAAGCAGTGTGCGTTGCATGCGGGAGAACTCCTTTGTCCTGGTCTTCGAACTGCCGAGCATCAGCGAGCTGTGCGCGACGTTGCCAACGCTACGAGCGGGATGCGGGCGCGCCCGTGACAGCTCGGTGATGCTCGGTGACAGCTCTGTCACCGAGTTGGGCGGGAACCCTGGTGACGGACGAGGCTCAGGTGCGGTCGGCGCGGAGCAGGTAGCCGGTGCCCCGCACGCTCTCGATCGCCGCCGCGCTTCCCGTGACGGCCGCCTCGAGCTTGTGCCGCATCCGATAGACCGCGGCCTTGATCATCTCCCGGTCCCCGTGGCGGTCGTACTCGCCCCAGCACATGAGGAGGAGCTGCGAGAAGTCGAGCGGTGAGTTCGGATGCGCCATGAGGGCGGCGAGGAGCTTGTACTCGGTGTTGGTGAGCGAGACCCGCTCCGCGGCGACGATGACATCGTGGCTCGCGGGGTCGAGCTCGAGGCGGACCCCCGAGGTCACGACGGCACGCGACGACTCCGGCCGCCGCACGAGCCGCTGCGCCCTGAGTGCCAGCTCGCGCGGGTGGAACGGCTTCGCGACGTAGTCGTCGGCCTCCGCCTCCAGCCCCGCGATCCGGTCGGAGACCTCGCCCTTCGCGGTCACGAGGATCACCGGCAGGTCCCAGCGGGACTTGATGCGCTGGCACAGCGAGATGCCCGAGATGCCCGGCAGCATGATGTCGAGCACCACGAGGTCCGGGCGTGAGCGTTCGAGGGCCGTCCACGCGGTCTCTGCCGAGCGGAACGACTCCGTCGTGAACCCCTGCGTCTCCAGCGCGAACGTGACGATGTCGAGCATCGCCGGTTCGTCGTCGACGACGAACGCGAGACTGTGGGGCGCCGTCATCGTCGACGCCTCGCGACGGCTGGGTCGGCAAGCGGCAGCGTGAACATCATCGTCGTCCCTTTTCCCGAGATCGTGTCGACGTGGATGCGGCCACCCTGCAGCTCCACGAACTGCTGCGAGATGAAGAGCCCGATGCCGGTGCCGTTGCCGAGCGGGCGGCCGCTCGAGAACCGGCTGAACAGGCGTTCCCGCTGCGTCTCCGTCATCCCCGTCCCTCCGTCGCTGACCGAGATCATGACCTCGTCGTCCCCAGGAACGATACGCACTTCCACGCGACCGCCCGCCGACTCGCTCCTCGCCGCGTTGTTCACGAGGTTCGTGATGACCTGCCTCGTGAGCTGCGGGTCGACGAATGCGCTGACCGGGGCGCCAGGGGCATCCAGCACGACCGTGACATCGGAGATCTCCGACAGCTCCTCGACGACGCCCCTGAACAGCACTCTGAGATCGACCCGAGAGCGCTCGATCGACACGAGGCCGGCCTCGAGGCGGGCCCTCGTGAGCAGTTGCTCCGAGAAGTTGTGCATCCGAACGGCGTTGTCGACGATGCGATGCACGAACACGGCCTGCTTCTCCGTGAGCGGGCCAGCCTTCTCCTCCGCGAGGAGCTCCCCGGCCCCCTGGATGACTGCGAGCGGCGTGCGGAGCTCGTGGCTCAGCACCGATGCCTGGTCAGCCCGCCTCGTGCTGAGCTCGGTGACCTCCTCGAGCCGCGCACGGTCGCGCGCATGCTCGCGCAGCACCAGCCAGATCGAGGCCCATGCGGCCGCGAGCGCGACGAGCGCTGCGAGCCCAGTCGCCCAGTCGGACCGCATGGCGGCGAACACTGCCGCGAGGATCCCCGCGAGAACCGACACGAGGAGCACACTCGCTGCCCACCTCGACATCATCATCATCCGGATAAACCTAGACGATCAGGCGAGAGGGACACGTCGATCCTGTCTCACCAGGGCAGCGAGCCCTGCCGTCATCCGACGGCAGGGCTCGCTCTGCTCACCGCACCAGCGTGGTGTCGACGGGGTCCATGTCGTTGTAGGTGGTGTTCTCGCCCGCGGTCGCCCACACGAACGTGTACGGGCCGGTACCCGCACCGAAGTGCACCGACCAGCTCGGCGAGACCACGAGCTGACGGTTCGACACGACGAGGTGCCTGGTCTCCTGCGGCTCCCCCATGACGTGGAAGACCCGGTGCTCCGGCGCGAGATCGAAGTACAGGTAGCACTCCGTTCGTCGGTCGTGCGTGTGCGCTGGGAGGGTGTTCCAGGCGCTGCCCGAGTGAACCTGCGTGAACCCGAACGCGATCTGCGAGCTGCGGGTCCCGCCCTCGTAGATGCACTGGTTCAGTGTGCGGCGGTTGGCGTTCTCGGGGTCGCCGAGCTCGACGACGTTGGTCATGTCCGGCGTGATCTTGGTCGTCGGGAGGTCCTGGTGCGAGGTCGCGGTGAACACGTAGAACGCGGCCGGGTTCGCTGGGTCGGCCGAGGAGAACCGCACTTCGCGTTCCCCGCGTCCGAGATACATCGTGCCGACGTGCGCGAGCTCGTGGGCCTCGCCGCCGACGTGCACGGTGCCCGGTCCGCCGACGTTGATGACACCGGCCTCGCGGCGCTGCAGGACGAACTCGGCACGCACCTGGTCGGGCGTGGGCAGCTCGAGTGGTTCGTCGAGCGGCACGACGCCGAACGCGAGGATCCGATCGTGGTGCAGGTAGACGCTTCGCGCCTCACCCGCGGCGAACAGCTCCTCCATGAGGAACGAGGAACGCAGCTCGTCGGTCTTCATCGCTGCGACGGCGTTGGGGCTGTGGGCGTACTTGGTGATGGTCATGAGTGCTCCTCTGGTTCGGGGGCTGATGATGATGGTGCTGTCGTCTCGTTCCAGGCGGCGATCGCTTCCAGGGCGAGGCCCTGTCCCCACGGCTGGACGCGGTCGTCTCGGATCACGGAGTAGCCGAAGGGGATGAGCTGGAGCACGGTTCCAGCGCTCACTCGGGTGAGTCGACCGTCGTCGACGTAGGCCAGCGAACCGAGGACAGCGCGCTCGCCGGCTCGCCGCAGGGGCCGGTCGGCGACTGGCAGCTGTTGCTCGAGGAGCGCGCTTCCACGGAGCAGCGCGGCCCCGATCCCGGCCGCCGCGGACGTCTCGAGGATTCCTCTGGTCTCGATGGGGCCGTCCACGAGGACGTCCCAGACGCCATGGTCCGGTTGGAGCGCAGCGAGGGTCTGGAGCTGCACGGCGAGTCGTTCCCGGACCTCGCCGATGGCCGGATCGTCGCCTGCGAGGTGCAGCAGGTCCGCACCCGCGAGCGCGATCCACGCGTTGGCGCGCCCCCAGAAGCAGTCGATCCGTGTTCCCTGGTTGGTGCCGTGGGCGAAGAGGCCCGTGCTCGTGTCCTGCAGCTGCTCGGCATGGGCGAGCCACTGCTGAACCGCCTCCCGCGTGAGCTCGGGGCGTTCGAGCGCGCGCCCGGCTCGCAGGAGGAACTCGCCAGCCATGTACACGGTGTCAGCCCAGACTCCGCCCGGCCAGTGCTCGAGCGCGCCGTTCGAGGCCCTGGTCGCTTCCGGTGCGTCCTGGTACCAGGCCAGGCAGGCATCGACGAGGCGTCGAGCACCTGGATCACCGGATGCGCGCAGCAGTTCGGCTGCCGTGGCGGCCGGTGCCATGTTGTTGACGTGCTCGAGCACGGGGAGACGCGTCGCGTGGCGTCCCATGTAGTCGAGCACGAGCTGCGGGGGTGTCGACCCGCGAGCTTCGGCGGCGCGCCACGTCGCGAGGAGGCAGACCCCCTCGCCCCAGAACCATCTGTCGACGCCCATGGCGAGGGTGCCGCGCAGGAGATCGCCCTCGAGCTCGGCGAATCCGGTTCCGACCGCGGCCTTCGCCAATGGCGGCAGCGGCGGCGGAGCGAGGTCCGCCGAGGAGGTGTCCTCACCGGCCATGTGCGTCACCGCCGATCTGCGCGAGCCCCTGACGGACGCGCTCGACGGGCAGCTGGAGCCGCTCGCCGTCCCATTCCGCGATGATCTCGGCGTCACCGAACGCGCTGCGCGTCGCCGGGTTCTGGAGGTGCTCTTCCTCGACGATGGTGCCGTCGCTGAAGCCCTCTGGCACGTCGTCGACGAGCAGCGCGCTCGAGAAGGTCACGTCCAGCTTCGGTCCGGATCCCAGCTGGAACCGGACGCCGGGGTCATCGGCGCCGCTCGGGTTCCAGTCGAGGGTCGCGGATCGCAGGCCGGCGGCCCACGTCTGGAAGTCGCCGTCCGACTCCTTCCGTCCGGCGACGGCGACCCAGACCGCGCCGTGTTCGGCCGGTATCCACTCCTGCTGAGCGGTTTCACCGGTCGCGATGGGGCGCACGCCGCCGGGAGTCGCGATGGCGACGTATCCGTCCCCGCGCCGGACGGCGATCCACTCGCCGCCGACGACGAGCTCGTCCGCCTGCTCGGACGGCAGCCAGAGGTGCGTTCTCGTGATGGGGTCGCTGCTCGTGAATCGCTGGAGATGGACGACCACGTTCCGGTGCTGATGCACGCGCGGGAGGACTCGGTGGCCGGCCCACGCGTTGGGCCTCGCCGACGACCCCGTATCCGCGTTCGCGGGATGCGTGACGAAGATCTGGAACTCGCGGGCGAGCGTGGCTCCCCAGATGTGCTCCTGGAGGCCGGGCAGCCCGGCTCGGTAGTCCTGCACGCTCGAGAGCATCACGTCCGGGGTCTTCCAGACGCGGAGGTCTGAGCGGTACGGCCTGGTGAGGAGGTCCCGTTCGAACGCCAGCTTCCCGCGGTAGACCTGGGTGCCCCACCATTCGCGGGGCGGCTCCCCGGCGAGCTTGCGGATGATGGCCGGCACGGCGTACTTCCGCGAGATCGCGAGCGTGGTCACCGGCAGCACGGCGTCGTTGAGGCTGCCGACTCCGGCGAGCAGGCGCAGGATGGGCGAGGTCTCCTCGAAGCGCGAGCTGCGCAGCGTGTGCACGTAGGAGCGCCCGTGCGCCGCTCCGTGCGTGCCGCGCCACGAGTTGCAGGCGAGTGTGAAGAGCACCTTGTCGAGGAGCACACGCGAGGCCTCGGTGAGGCGGTCGTCGATCCCGAGCTCGATCAGCATGCAGAGGGCGTAGCTGTCGATGGCGAGGTACGCGTTCGAGTCGAACTCGCTGAACCCGCCGGACAGCTTGCGGTCGAGCCACCCGGCGGCGCGGATGCGCGCCTCGTCCGCATGCTCGGCGCCCGTTCGCCCGTCGACGGAGAAGACCTCGTCTGGGAAGGTCTCCCCGGCGAGCAGCTCTGCGACGTGCCAGACGAACTGGTGGTTCTCCGTGAAGTAGCACATGGCGTCGAGGCCGGGTTGGGTGATCCAGTACTTCATGCCTGTCACGGCGCCCCGCACTCGGTCGCGCAGCCCGACGGACCAGGCATCGCTCGGCACCCGGTGCCAGGCGAGCAGCATCGAGAGCACCTCGAAGTCGGCGCAGTCGCCGCGCGTCTCGACCCGGTGCAGCGCAGACGCGAGGTCAGAAGGCTCGACGCGCACGTCGCCGAGCAGCTCGTGGCGAGCGAGGAGGCCGGCGAGCCCGGCCTCGGTGGGGGTGTCGTCCTCGAGGCCAGCTACGAAGCGGAGCACCTCGTCACGCCACAGCGCAGGATCGCCGTGGGGTTGTTCCCTGCTGTCCGGCGGAACGACGGCGACTCGGATGCGACGAAGCTGCGGGCACCTGGGGTCATCGAGCCCGATCTGCACGATGCTCTCCCCCGTGCTCAGCATGGAGGCGCCTGCTGAGGCTGCGTCGCCTTCCGCGAAGGCGTCTTCCTCGGCGACCCCGCCGACGCGGAAGCGGACCTTGCCCTGCTCGTCCGCTTCCACGAGCTGCCAGTCCTCGTGGTCGCTCGTTCGGACACGGAACCGCACACCGCGCGGTGCGGAGAAGGCGGCGACCGGCCCCTCCAGTGCCCAGCTCGTGGACGCGACCCGATTCAGCACCTGCTCTGCGAGACGGCCGGCGTGCTCGTCGGCACCGGGCGAGGGGATGACCACGCGAACCGGCAGCCCCTCGACCCGGACGCGCACGATGTGCCTGCACTCCCGGAATGCGACCTGCCAGGTCGCCAGGTGCAGCGGCGTGACCCCCGATGGCAGACGCACCCGTACCGAGGAGGTGAGCGGCTCCATGTAGGAGACCTGATCGCCCCGCAGGACGACTTCGCCTCCCACCCAGAGGACGAACGGGCCCGTCGTGTGCACCTCGATCGTCCGCCACTCGCTCTGGTCGACCTCCACCGCCGTGGCCGCGAGGGACGCCCGGTACTCCGGGGTGAAGCAGAACGCCGACCAGTCGACGAAGCCGTCGGCCGGGGTGTGCACGCGCGCCCACTCGGCGCTCGAGCTCTGCCCGTTGGCGGCCCAGCTGACCGGGCCGCCCTCGATGACCTCCGGGAGGTCCTGTGCTTCGTCGAGCTGGTGCGCGGCGTACAGCCGCTGCTTCAGCTCGCCGACGTCTGGCCCGTTCGTCAGCACCCATCTGCCATCTCCCCACGGTTCCCCGTCTTCGGAGAGAAACGCGTCGAGGTCGTCGCAGCTGCTTGCCCAGGCCGGTGAGACCAGCCAATCCCTGATCGTGCCGTCTGCGTCGGCGAGGTGAACGGTCCGGTTGGTGACTGTGAGTGAAGAACTCATGCTCCGTGTGTTTCCTTGTCCAAGATCGATGGTGAGTGACGGGCTACTTGAGGCCCGTGTTCGCGATACCCGTCGTGACCTGCTTCTGGAAGAACAGGAAGAGGATGATGACGGGGACGATGCTGACCACGCTCATCGCGATGATGAGGTTGAACGGGACCGTCTCCTCTGCCGTGAATCGGGCGAGTGCCACCGGCAGCGTGTAGACCGATTCGCTCTGCGCCACGACGAGCGGCCACAGGAAGTCGTTCCACCTCCACATGACCGACAGGATCGCGACGACCGCGAGCGCGGGCCGGCACATCGGCAGCACGATGGTGGCGAAGATGCGGAACTCGCCCGCGCCGTCCATCCGCGCCGCCTCGATGAGCTCGTCGGGGATCGACAGCATGTACTGGCGGAGGATGAACACCCCCGTCGGCGTCGCTGCTGCAGGGATGATGAGGCCCCAGAGCGTGTTCACGAGTCCCATGGATGCGACGACCTGGTAGACGGGGATCAGGATCACCTGCAGCGGGATCATGATGGTCGCCAGGGTGAGGATGAACAGGAAGTTCTTCCCCCGGAAGTTGTACTTCGCGAGTGCGTACGCCGCCATCGAGTTGACGGAAAGCGTGAGCACGGTCGCCCCGATCGTGACCACGACGCTGTTCAGGAAGTACCCGGCGAAGTTGAACCGCGAGAGGGCTTCCGTGTAGTTGCCGAACCCCCAGGTCTCTGGCAGCAGCGCGGGTGGCCGCATCGCCAGTTCGGCGGGCGACTTGAACGAGCCGAGGACGAGCCAGACGATCGGGATGAGCGCCACGAGCGTCGCCGTGACCAGGATGACGACGCGCAGTGCGTCCGTCGAGGTGACTTTCTTCGACCCAGTGGAGGTCCAGCTCCGGCGCGGTTCCTGCGTGGCGATGAAATTGCTTGCCGTCTCGGTGGTCATACCGCGTCCCGCTTTCGTCCGATCAGGTAATTCACGATGGTGATCGTGAAGATGACGATGAAGAGCAGCACGCTCCCCGCAGAGGCGAGCCCGTAGCGGATCGGCGACACGAAGCCGTTCTCGTAGATGTACTGGACGATGAGGGTGGTCGCGCCGACCGGTCCACCGCCCGTGAGGGTGTAGATGAAGTCGAACGCCTGGAAGCCGTGGATCGTGGCGAGCACGACGACGACCAGGATGCTCGGCTGCAGCAGGGGCAGCGTGACGTTCGTGAACTGCTTCCATCTGGAGGCGCCATCGAGCTGCGCCGCCTCGTACAGCGACGGGTCGATGCTCTGGAGGCCTGCGAGCAGGATGAGCATGTAGAAGCCCACCTGCATCCAGGTCCCCACGACGATCACCGAGAGCATGGCAAGCGGGCCCTCGACGAGCCACGGGACCGGGGCGACGCCGAAGAGGCCGAGGAACGCGTTGACGATTCCCCCCTGACGCTCCAGCATCCAGTTCCACACGAGGCCCGCGACCACAGGTGAGATGAGGACCGGGATGAAGAAGACCGCCCGGAAGAAGGAGCGCCCCCTCCGCTGCTGCTCGACGAGGACGGCGAGCAGCGTGCCGAGGACCACGGAGAGGAGCACGAAGGCCACCGCGTAGACCACGGTCTGCCAGACGATCCCCCAGAACTCCGTGTCGGAGAGGATCGTCTGGTAGTTGCCGAGCCCCTCCCACGCGAAGGTGCGTCCGTTCGACGACGAGTACATCGAGATGTTGAAGCCGTTGATGGCGGGCCAGATCGTGAACAGCCCGAAGATCGCCATGTTGGGCAGGAGGAACAGGTACGGCGCCGAGCGTAGGCTGAAGGGCTTCCGAGACTTGCCCCCGATCACCTTCCGCCGAGCGACCGTGCGCTCTGACGTCATTTGTGCAGCTCCTCCACGAGCGACTGCGCGTTGGACTTGACGTCTGCGACCGCGGTCTTGAGGTCCTTCTCGCCGGCGACGACTCGGGAGAGCTGGTCGACGAGCTCGAGGGCGCTGCCGTTGAAGGCGACGTCGCCGTTCGCGGCGTAGCCGAGGTCCGGAGTGCGGGCGAGGTCAGCCTGGAACGTGTCCATGTCGGCCTGACGGTCCGGGTAGGTGACGCCCTGCTCCGTGAGGTCCGCGCGGGTGGGGAGGAACCCGCCTGCTGCGACGAACTTCTCCTGCGACTCCGCGGTGTTCATGTACTGGACGAAGAACGCGGCGAGCGCCGGGTTGGGGCCTTCCTTCAGCGCAGCCATGTACTTGCCGCCAGGGAATCCGCCGCACTCTTCAGCGCAGGGATTGGGGGCTGCTGCCCAGTTGAAGTCCGCGTTGGCGGCGAACTGGCCGACCTGCCAGTTGCCGGACAGGTAGACGGGGGTGTCCTGCGCGAGGAAGATCTCGTTCGCACCCTCGTATCGAGTGCCTGAGCCGAGCCAGAAGTCGCGGGGCATGCGGCCGTCGGCCATCATGTCGACGAGCGGCTGCAAGGCGGCTTCGGCCTTCGCCTCGTCGAGGACGACCTCGCCGTCGCCGACGAGTGCGGTGCCGTACTGGCTGAGCACAGTGGAGAGTCGGTGCCCCGACTTGTCCATGGCGAACGCGTACTCGGTGCCTGTCGCCGTCTGGACCTTCGTGGCCGCGTCGATCATCTCGTCCCAGGTCCATGGATCGTTCGAATCGGGGAGCGGGACGCCGGCCTGCTCGAAGAGGTCGGTGTTGATGAACGGACCGTTGAGGGTGAGGTCGGATGGGACCGCGATGAGCTGCCCGTCGTCGGTCGTGGCACCGGAGACCGGGCCGTCGACGAACTCGGACGCGTAGTCCTCGCCGAGATACGTGCGCAGATCGAGGAGGTCGTTCTGGAAGTCGCCGAGGCCCGTGAGGCGCACGACGTCGGGCGCGTTGCCTCCCGAGAGCCGCGCCTGCACGGACGTGACGAGGTCCGCGTACGGGAGGATCTCGAGGTTCACGGTGACGTCGTACTCTTCCTCGAACGATGCGATGAGGTCGCGTGTTGCCGCCTCGTCGGGACCGTCGGTGAAGTAGACGTAGCTCAGCGACTCGCCGGCGAAGTCTGCCGGGTTGATCTCCTGGACTTCCAACGGCCCGCTTGCACCGCCGTCGCCGCTGACGACCTCTCCGGGGGCGCACCCCGTGAGGCCAACGGTGACGCCGACGGCCAGCGCGAGCGCCACCTTTGCGTTGTGCCTTCTCGTAGTCATTACATCCTCCTTGATGTCAATCCCCCGACCCGGGGAGCCGACGCCTCTCTGCGTCGATGGTGGCGATACTACAAGTTTTCGGCTCTATGGAAAGCACTTTCTGTAGAGCGGAAACTAGGCTAGGGTGCGAACTACTGACCTGACTCAAGGAAGAGTCGAATCGACAGCGCGTCCCGGCCGCCGTCGCCCACTCGATGGAGTGCGGAATCTCAAGCGGCCGCGATTGGATGAGGACATGACACCATCGCCCGAGAACTCGGAGCCCCCGCTCTCTGCCCTGATGAAGGGCCTCACGCTCATGGAGGCCGTCTCCGAGCACCATCGCATCTCCGACCTCGCGACCGCGACAGGTCTCTCCGTCAGCACCGTGCACCGAGTGCTCAGCGACCTCGTCGAGCATGACTGGATCGAGCACGGCGCAGACCGCACCTACCGCCCGGGAGCCCGCACGCACCTCTTCGCTGCGAGCGTGCAGCGCGACGAACGCGCGACGCAGAAAGCCCTCCCGCTGCTCCAGCGACTTCGCGACGAGGTGGGCTGCACGGTGCACATGGCGCGGTTCCGGCAGACGACGCTCATGTACGTCGCCAAGATCGACGGACCGGCTGCTTACCAGATGCGCTCACGCGTCGGAGACACCATCCCGCTGTGGTCCACAGCCATCGGCAAATCGATCCTCGCCGCCCTCTCCCCCGAGCTGAGTTCCGAACTGCTGATGTCAGCTGAGCTCACGAGACGGACGGTCCACTCCATCGTGTCGAAGCGGGAGCTCCAGGCGCAGCTTCGCGTCGTCTCCGAGCGCGGATGGGCGATCGACGACCAGGAGAACGAGCTCGGGATCCGATGCGTCGGCGCAGCCCTCCGATCCGCGGATGGCTCCGTCATCGGAGGCGTCAGCACCTCGGGCCTCGAGCACGAGATGACGCCGGAGAAGATCCAGGACATCGTGCCGCATCTGCTGCGGACGGTCACCGAGATCAGGAAGCTGGTCTGAGCAACCGACGTCGGGCCTTTGGCCCGTCGTCCGCCTTTCTGGAATCAGGCGTCACCAGACGAGCGCTCCGCATCTTCCTCTCTCAGGAGTCGACGCATGGTTCGCACGGATCGGAATCCACTTTCCTGTGCGATTCCGAGAAGTTCGGATTTCGAGTTCGCACTCATACCGAGAAGAGTGCGGGCCCGATGCACCCGCCTGGCTCGAAGAGTTGCCCCTGCCGTTTTCCCCTCGGCCGCGAATATGCGGTGCAACTGCGAGATGGAGATATTCAGAGCGCGCGCGAGCTCTTGGGTCGAGAAGCCCGCATCCCGGTAGTTTTCCTCGATCAGCAGGTGAGCACGCGCGAGATGCTGGTCTCGCGGTGAACTGACTTTCACATCCTCATGAACTCTGGTCTCCGTGAGCGCAGCGAGCAGCAGCTCTTCGACTCCACGCCTCCAGTAGCTGAAGCCATGCTGCCGCTCTTGAATCTTCGCGTCCAGCGAAGCGTTTGCCGCCGCGATGAAGACTCTCCGGAAAGCATTTTCCGTCACGAACGGGCCTGGCGCCTGACTCTCGACCCATGGAAGTTCCGCGAGGCGCTCCCTGGGAATCGCGATGAACAGGCACGAATGAGGCTCCGTCGACGAGACGCTCGCCGGCCGACGTGCTGAATGCGTGTAGAAGTGCGGTGCAGCGACCTTCCTCATCGGCCCGCCAGCGCTCTGAACCATGAGATGACCCGTCAGGACGAAATTCACATAAACAAGATCCGGATTGTAGGAGCCAGATCCCGGGTCAACTCCCGTCGCGGTTTGCCAGATGCGTCCCAGAGTGAAGGCTGGGGTCCCGATGATGTCCGCGTGGACACGGACCTTCGTGCCGACAACTCGAACTTCCCACCCCTGCTCTTGCAGCCACTGCAGTGCCTCATCGTTCTCGAGACCCACAACATGTGCGGAATCCAATGCTGCTCCGATCGTTCGAGTCGGGCCAATCGGCCGAATCCGCTAAGAGAAATCAGACGCCAGTGAGCACCGTGGGCTGCCGCTCCTCCGATGGAATGGGCGCGTGACCGGGATACGGAGCGTCGCGAAAACTACTCGTGACGCGCAGTCATCTCGACCGCGGGTTTGACGCGCGCACCTCGGTGGCAGATATCCCCGGGGGCTCAATGGGGCTAAAGACGGGCAAGTGTACCCACACTCCGCGACGGATGACGAGTTGATCTTGGTGGTGACCATCATGACCGACTGGACCAAGCGGCCCGACGAGGATCCGTGGAGTCTCCGGCACCCCAGTACCTTCACGTCTCGAAATGCGACAGTTTCGCTCTAGATTCCGTCAGGGCCTTCGGTCGGCGAATTGTGCTCTTACAGTGAGCGATGTGGGTGCTGATGACTGAGCTATCGGGGGATGGCGTGCACGGCACCCCACCGTGCGGCGCGGTGATCTGGGGTCACCGCGCCGCACATTTCCGAAGCGGGCTCTCATTCCTGCTGGCGTCCCTCGCGCTCCATCCCTCGGTCGGCTCAGTTGCGATGCTCTTCCATCTCGGAACGCGCTCTGCTGCTCCGAAAAAATGATCGATGTCCGACCTTGAGCCATATCACGACAATGCTGTTCCATGTGGCGACAGCCAGGGCGTGATTACTGGGCAGGACCTAGCTTGATGTCGACATGCGACGACTGGTGACCCCTTTTCAGCAGACGACGCATGACGCCGAAACCACGCGTTCCGGAACCGCGCGACGTGAACTCGCGCTCTTTGACCCCGACAAACCAGATGACCCCCGAAAAGCCAGAAGTTTCTGGTCACGACCTTGTGATCGCCCTCGAGTGATTCGTCACGGAATCTAACGATCATCAGCGCACCCCTGGAGGATTGAAGAAATGGACAACGAGAAGGATGCGGAGAAAGCGGGGCTTGATCGCCGCGGGCTCCTGGCAGGGGCCGCATGGTCGGCACCCGTGATCCTGGGCGCAGTCGCTGCCCCAATCAGCGCAGCGTCCGGAAACCCTGGAACGGCGACTGTCAACGCAACGGCAGCGTCTGCAGGCCGCCTCACGGTCAACATTCCTGCGGGTGCCCGCAACGTCACGTACACCATTCGAGGCGGCGCCGGCGGGCCTACCTCGAAGTCCGGCGGTGGAGGCGCAGTCATCACCGGGACACTGAACCTCGGTGGTGTCGCCACAACGCTCACCCTTGTCGCCGGAGGCGGGGGCGCAGGGCGGGGCACCCTCAGGGGCAACCGGACTGACGGCTGGAGCGTCGGATCCTACGGCGGAGCCCGCACAGGAGACCCGAACAACGATGGCGGAAACGGTGGCGGGAGCTCGGCGATCGTGCTGAGTGGGCGCCCCGTGGTCGTCGCCGGCGGTGGTGGTGGAGCCGGCTCCGAAATAGCCTCGGGTGCGCAGACGGCAGTTGCTGGCGCTGGCGGCAGTGGCGGAAATCCACCTGCAGCCGGCACACGCGGAACGCGTGGAGGCGGGGCCGCGGCGGAAGGCGGCGGTGCGGGCACTGCCACCGCCGGTGGCGCGGGAGGGACACCCTCTGGCGGAAGCCCCACCCGATTCGGCACAGGGAACCCCGGCAACGGCTCCGCTGGCGGCGACGCCTACGGCACCGGAGACGGGGCCTCCGGCGGAGGGGGTGGTGGCGGTTACTTCGGCGGCGGCGGCGGCGGAGCCATCTATTACGGCTCCAGTTCCCCGCAGGGGCCGGCCGGAACCGGCGGCGGCGGCGGCGCAGGCTCGAACTACGTTGGCGGCACCACTGGCGCGGCCGTGCTCACCTCGACCATCAGTTCCGGATCAGCAACCGCAAGCGGCGGTTACGGCCTCCCGGGTGTCGTCACGGTCAGCTGGGAGTAGCCTCTTCCGCCGGCTCCCTGCTCCGTCACCACGCGGAGCAGGGAGCCGGCGGCCTCACGCCGCCCCGCGGTCAGAGCACGAAGTCAGCAGGCGGGTCCGAAGGCGGATCAGCTGAAGGTGCGCTGACATCAGGCGCTCGCACATCCTTCGGAGTCATCCCGTGGGTGCTGAGCAGGGCACGACGCATCGATCCGACGGAGTTGAACCCGCTCATCTTGCTGACCACATCGAGGTTGAGTTGCGGTCGAGTGAGGAGCAGATGCCGAGCCCGGTCTGCTCGCGCTGACCTCAGCATCTTGGCGACGCTCGCTCCGTGCCTTTCCGCGGCTCGCTGAAGCGACCTCGTCGAGACGCCAAGCTCCCTCGCGATTTCCGGGGGTCCGAAGTCGAGGTTGGAGGACCGAGAGCTGACCAGCTCCTTGACGCGCTCGAAGAGATCATCCGGTTCCTCGATGTTCTCTCGGGTCGACTCCACAACAAGTGCGCGGGCGAAGGAGCGAAGCAGCTCGCGAATGGAGTTCGCTGTCATCTGGTCGGCGTCGGGAGACTGGCTGAGGAGCCTGCTCAGGAAGTGATAGGTCGCCGTGAAGAGTGGTGAACTGGAAACGTCCGTCACATTGGGAACCCGATTCGCCTGCAACGGCGAGATCTCGTCCTGGTCGAACGTGAAGAGGATCATCTCCGTGACGCCGACCACCTCAATGGTGAGTGGCTCGTGCCCCGGGAGCGCCATGCCAACACCTGTGGCGCTTGGGGTGCCCTTCAGGCTGTCACCAGCGAACGCGACTTCGCCTTGGTTGACGAGGACGAATGCGAATCGCCGTCTTGCGGGCAGACGTGTGCGAGGCCATTCCAGAACGACGGGACGCGTTCGGAGCCTCGTCACGAGGAAATTGTTGAACCGGAGAAGCTGCACCTCCGAGTGGGCCGGTTCGTAGTATTCGCGGACAAAAACTCCGGAAGATTCAAATGCATCTTCGGGCAGTGTTCCCACGAACGTATTCTCGTACCCACGTAGCCCTGGCAAGGCTTGCCAGCCGTGAATCTCTGAAAAATATGAGCGCTCACTCATATCAGCGTCACCCCTATCGCTTCTCCTGCAGATCACGTTCAGCGACGAGAACTGCGGTCATGCCTGAGGGAGCACAGAACCAGCTACCGGGTTCGGTACTCTGACTGCGGCACGACGTGAAATGGCCCGCCCCGCTCATCGACGTGCGAGAGTCGAGCCCTTGTCGTGTGGTTATCCGACCGAGTTGTGCGGCCACGTGAGCATGACGATGAGCCTGCTCAGATCGCTGGGGACCAGTCACGTGCGTGAGCGTTCCGCGCGGGCCGCTCCGAACAACCGTGGGGCACACGAGCGAGAGCTCGACACCACGCTGGTCGCGGCGAGTGGCTTGGCGAGGTGCGGGCCTCAGCCAAGAAGTCTCGAGACGCACACCCCTCGTCGCCCGCTGGAACAGAGGCGATCATCGCGTCGGTCCGCCAGCTTCTGCAGTCTTCCTATGCGGCGCCCGGGATGTCGAAGGTGAGTCCCGTTGCGATGCCGCTCGCGGGACTCGCGTGGTCGTCCGCGAGGGCACATGTTCGTCCCGACTCAGCCGAATTGGTCTCATCAGGCGCTCCGAGTGGCCCGTTGCTGGACGCAGACGCACCGTCGACGACTCTCATCGACGCGGCTGAGAGCGGTTCGGCGACGGGTCTGGCAAAGACGGGCGACGTCCTCGCGGCTCCCGTCTGCAAAGTCCTGCGTTCGACTGGCGACATCGGTTTCATGTTCCTTTGGTTCACGTTGCACTTCCCGGGGAAGTTACTGATAGCTCACAAACGTAATGACGGCGCACGGCCCGGACTCAGGGTTGCGACTTTTTGGCCACAGCCTGCTTCGTTCACGTCGCGGTGGGGGTGTGCGAGGCCGGAGAACGAGACAAAGGCGAGCGAGCCTCGAGGAGCATCGGCAATGCTCCTCGAGGCTCGCTCGCCTTCGCAGGTCGTGGTCAGACTGATCTCAACACGAAGACAAGATCACACGATGCCCTCGAGTCGACGGCAACAAACTCCACGGCACTCCGCGGTGCTCAGGCATGCGGGTAGAAGACCCCCCACTTGTCCGAGAGCACTTCCTCGCTGGAGACGTTCACAGGGCTCGACGACCCATCTCGGCAGGTGAAGTAGCTCCCGCCCGCGCCGAAGACCTGACCGTAGTTTGCGCCGATCGCTGGGGGCGAATCCGTCCAGTTGGAGCCGTAATCCTCGCGCTTGGGCCGCGGCGAAGACGGGATCGCCCAGGCTTGGATGCCCGAGGTCGTAGCGCCGGGGGCCAGGGGCTTCTTGTATCGGTACTGCTTGACGTCGAATCGACTGAGGTATCCCCCCATCTCCGATGGGCCGTCACTGATCGTGGTGTCCATGTACTCCCAGTCGTCGCTCACGAAGGGGGAACTCTCGAATCCTGAGAAGGGCGTAGCATCCGCATTCCGAGTCCCCGGGTTTGAGGTAAGCCCCACGAAGACGACAAGTCCACCCGCTGGAACGGCATCGACGCCAGTATTCGAGAAGTTAACCGATGTATACACGGTGCCGTACGTCTGGGAATCGTTGGTCCGCGTGCCCCACGGTGCTCCTGAGAGCGTTTCCGTGAAGAATGGCACCTCGGGCTGCAGCTGCGCCCACGTCGCGGTGAGCGTTGCATCGATCGGATCGCAGGGTGAAGCCACCGCCTGTGGGGCAGTGACCGCGAAGGCCACGACTGGCGCCGCCCACGCCGCCCCCTGCACGACGTTTCGACGGCCGATGAGCCTGTCACCGGTTTTTTGAGACGAGTTCTGCATGTGTATTCTTCCTAACCCCTCCAGCGAAATCTCTACCCCCGTGTCTCGGGAAACCCGCTGTCTTCTCGAGCGAACCTAACGGCGGTGCCAGCGATCGCGGCCAACTGAGATCCCGGATTCGACCTGCGTGACCGAAACGTGCGCAAATGGTCCGAAAACGCAAGAAGTGATCCGAGATTACCGAGTTGAGCAAGCACGAACTGGCGGCCTGAGGTTGGTCGTCGACGTCGATCCGCGCGACCAGGGATTCTCGGGAAACCGATGTTGCGAGCTCTGACGCCGCCTCTCCCCGCTGCCAGGCGCGCTCAGTCGCTTCACCTGTACTGCCGCCGCCAGACAGGCGCACGGCTTTCGGGGCGCAGATCGCTGCGTCCAGGTGCAGCACTCATGACCCGCGGACTCAGCAGGCGCGCCTAGGCTGTAGGGGCGAGCAACGGTTCAGCCGCCCAGCTGTGCCACGGCGATTCCCCGCGGTGAGCACGGAAATCGAACGGCGTTCAAGCCAGCCGCAGAGCTATCTTCGCCAGCAACGAAGCGGCCGGAGTGCCAATGTCCTCCTCCTGGTCGAACGTGCCTGGTGTTGGTCGTAGCTCGCGGCTCGCCGGCAACCGACTTCGCTCGACCCACACCTTGCGTGCGGCCCCACACCGGGTCACCGCCCGCCCAGACTCTGTAGAAAGTACCCATGAAGAACACTTCGAAGCACAACCTCGAACTCTCAGCACCGAAGCGCCTCCCCGGTGATGCGATGCGTATCACTCCACTCGGAGGCCTCGGGGAGATCGGCCGGAACATGACGGTCTTCGAATACCGCGGCAAGCTCCTCATCATCGACTGCGGTGTGCTGTTCCCCGAGGAGAATCAGCCGGGCATCGACGTCATCCTCCCTGACTTCGCCGCGATCCGAGATCGCCTGAGCGATGTTGTGGCGATCGTGCTCACGCACGGCCACGAGGACCACATCGGCGGTGTCCCGTATCTGCTGAAGGAGCGCGCGGACATCCCGATCGTGGGATCGCAGCTCACGTTGGCGCTCATCACCGCAAAGCTGGCCGAGCACGGCATCAAGCCCCCGACGTCCCAGGTCGAGGCCAACGACCGGGTCAAGATGGGGCCATTCGATCTGGAGTTCTTCGCCGTGAACCACTCCATTCCGGATGGTCTCGCCGTCGCGGTCCGCACGGAAGCGGGCCTCGTCCTCCACACTGGTGACTTCAAGATGGACCAGTTCCCGCTCGACAACCGGCTCACTGACCTCGGTGGATTCGCCCGCCTCGCTGATGAGGGGGTCGACCTGTTCCTCGTCGACTCCACGAACGCTGACGTTCCGGGCTTCACGACGTCCGAGAGGGACCTCGCGCCCGCCATCGACGAGGTGTTCCGGAACGCGCCGAAGCGCATCGTCGTCTCGAGTTTCGCGAGCCACATCCATCGCATTCAGCAGATTCTGGATGCCGCGGAACGGCACGGCCGCAAGGTCGCGTTCGTTGGGCGTTCCATGGTGCGCAACATGGAGATCGCGGGGCGTCTCGGGTACCTCAAGGTGCCGGCGGGCATCATCGTGGACCTCAAGCGCCTGGAGAAGCTACCCGCCCAGCAAGCCGTCCTCGTGTGCACTGGTTCGCAGGGTGAGCCCATGGCGGCGCTCTCGCGCATGGCGCGCCGCGAGCACATCATCACGGTCGGTGAAGGCGACACGATCCTGCTCGCGAGCTCGCTGATCCCGGGCAACGAGAACGCCATCTACGGCGTCATCAACGCGCTCATCCGGTGGGGCGCGACGGTCGTGCACAAAGGCAATGCGAAGGTGCACGTCTCCGGACACGCCAGCGCCGGCGAGCTCGCCTACTGCTACAACATCCTCTCGCCAACCGCGGTCCTGCCCGTGCACGGCGAGTGGCGTCACCTCACGGCCAACGCTGAGATCGCCGTTCGGACCGGGATCCCGCGGGACCGCGTCCACATCATCGAGGATGGGGTTTCCGTCGATCTCCGACGCGGCGTGACGAGCGTCAGCGGCCGGATCCCGGCACCCCACATCTTCGTCGACGGCACCACTATGGGCGTCGCGACCGACGCCGCTCTCGATGATCGACGGGTACTCGCGGAAGAAGGCGCGCTCACGATTCTCGCGATCTACGACGAGCGCACGCAGGAACTCGTCGAAGAGCTCGAGTTCTTCGCCAAGGGCTTCGTGGAAGAGCCCGGCTGGCAGAGCAACGCCCGGAACACTATCTCTGCAGCGATCACGAAGGCCCGCTCCAACGGTGCTCGCTTGACCCCGGAAGGGCTCGAGAAGCTGATCACGCGGGCGGTCTCCCAGTGGCTCCTGCGCCGCCATCGCCGCGAGCCGATCGTCACGGCCATCGTCGTCGACGCCTGATCCGTTCCCTGGCGGCTGCACCCGACCGCCCCCGAGAAGGGTCGAATCGAGCTTCCCTGCCCCCTGGCCGATGAGATGGGGGTTCCCCATCTCATCGGTCTCTTTTCAGAGCCCTGCTCGCGTGGGGCAATGGCTCTCTCGCCTCGTAGGGTCAGACCATGGCCGCACCGACATGGACCTCCCAGCTTCGCCCACTCGCGCGGGAAGACTGGCCTGCGTTCCTTGAGGAGAACTCCGGGCTTCCGGGGCCTCGGGCCAACCTCTCACTCGCCTCTGCGGTCGCCAGCACGGCTGACGCCCTCACCATCGAGCTCCTGTTGAGGGATAGGAGTGAATACACGGCGATGTGTGCGGCGGCCGCCCTCTCCTACGGCTCCAGCGAACCGGAATTCGAAGCTCGCGCCCGGACACTGGCGACGGACGAACGGTGGAGGGTGAGAGAAGGCGTGGCGATCGGACTCCAACTACTTGGAGACGAGCATCCGGAAGCCCTCGTGCGCATCGTGCAGGACTGGGCCGACGACCCCCACCCACTCAGGCAGCGAGCCGCCATCGCCGCTATCTGCGAGCCCCGCCTCCTCAAGAATCCGCAGGTCGCCGATGCGGCGCTCACGGCCTGCGAACACGTCACCGAGCAGTACGCGGCGTTGTCAGGGGCTCGGAGGAGGAACGCAGACGCGCGAACCTTGCGTCAGGCACTCGGATACTGCTGGAGCATCGCCGTCGCAGCGAGCCCCACCACGGGATTGACGGCGTTCCTCGCACTCGACCCCGCGGATCGAGATATCGCTTGGATCGTCAGTCAGAACCGCCGCAAGAAGCGCCTCTCCGCGCTCCTCTGACCGAGCAGTGGACCGGACCCGAACGGCGCGAACGGGGAGCAAGAGCACTGCTACCGGCCAGCAACGGCATTCTCGTGTGCGTACATACGCCTCGCGTACTGGAGCATGCGCAGGCTTCTGAAGCCAGCCTGAAGTGCGATCGCCTTCAGATCCTGAGGGGTTGCTTGAGCAGTCATGAGGTCGCGAGCAAGGCTGAGGCGCCTTTCGCGGAGGGCCGTCGCCGGAGTCGTGTCGATGGTGCGAAAGACGCGGTGCAGGTGCGAAGTGGAGATTCCCACCCGGCTGGCGAGCTCGGCGACCGAGAAATCGGGTTCGCTCGCGTGGTCCAGAATGAGCTGCTGTGCACGCTGCAGGAGCGCCCCCGATGGGCCGGCAGCTTGCATCGTCGACCGAAGAGCGGCGATAACCAGCGTCTCGATCGCGTTTCTCCAGGCCAGGAAGGGAAGCGTGTCTTCCTCGAGCTGGCCATCGAAGGAAGCTGCAGCGGCGGCGAGAGCAACGCGTCGCAGGCTCGCGTCCGGGATACGCGGGCGGCCGTCGGAGATATCCGCCCCCAGAACAGCCTCGATCTTTGATCGCCGGATACCGAAGACGAACCTGCTCGATTCCTCTTCGGTGCGGATCCCGGCGGGAAGCGCCGTGTCGTGGACGAAGATCGGAGGTGTTCCAGTCTGCGGCGACTCTGCTGCTTCTTCTTCGATGACGCTGAGGGTTCCGCGCATCATGAAGCTCAGATAGACGCGATCAAGGCCGGTCTCGTGCGTCGGGCGGACCCGGACTTCCATGGGCGTGTGCCAGATCCGGGTGACGCTGATGCTGGGACTGGAGATGAGATCCGCGTAGAGCCGAAAGTCCTCGCCGAGTGCTATCGGCTGCACGCCATGAGCTTCCAGCCACTCGCCCGCATGATCGCCAGACAGAGCAATGTCGAGTTCCGCATTCATTCTGAGAAGCCTCCGTGCCCACGACGCCGTGAAGATCCCGCGCCGGTAGTCGGGACTTGCTGGGCCAAACCATATATTTCCGCGGCATGGAAACAGCTCGACGTCCGCACTCACCCCGAATGTGGCCGGTGTGTCATCGCGAAGAACGGCTGTGTCGTCACGGTCTCGGGCGAGCGCCGCCTCGCGTTTGTGGGTGGTTCCTGAGCACTCTTGTTTCGAGCTGCTGCTGGATGTCAGAAGAATGCAGCGATAGCAACGGCGATACCGATGCTCATGGTGATGCCTACTGCACCGAGAGCCAAGAGCTCACGCGGCATCACGCGGCGCTCGTACGACGCCCAGTAGTCCTCAGAAGCAGGAGGGGTCGGTGCCACCGCTGCCGTGCGATCGATTGTCTCCGAAGTCATATAGCTAGTTTAGCTAGCTATATATATCCACCCAACCCCTTGACAACCACGCGAAACGCAGTCTGCGAGGGCCATGTTCGTGAGGCTGAGGATCAGCCCGAGCGTCCTGAAGGTGGCGGCAACAGTTCCCTACTTCAGGAAGGTCCATTCGATGGGTGAGGTCTCCAGTGCAGCGGTGTCGATCGACTCGTCATTCCGAGTCCTCACGACTCGTCGAATGGCTCTGCAGGTGCGCCATGCCTCTTGCTCCGACGCCTGCCTACCGAGATGCCTCCGCTTGTCCCGCCGATCCACATCGGGACGTCGCTCGCCCAGCCGGCGACGAAATACAGCGTGCCGCCGACGACCAACCCGCCGATCCCCGTCGCCTGCCATGCCAGCTCCCGATAGATCAGCGGCCCAACAGCCTGACCGTCGGAGAGCAGATGGAACGAATCGTTCGTGATGTGGATCAGCAGCGCCAGCCACCCGACGCCGAAGATCGTGCCAGGGACCCAACCCCAGGGCGAAATCGCCAGACCCCCGAAAATCGCTGCGGCGGCAACGGGGAGACCGAACGCCGCCACGAGTGCGACCACGCCCCACATCTCGCCGGTGCTCGACCCGGACCCGTCACTTGCCAGGAGGCTCGCGACCGCGGCCAGGAGCAGAAGGACCATCAGCGCCACCAAGGAGCCGGTGATGCCCACCATGCGCCGGGCGCTCATGCGGTAGGTCGGCTGGTCGGCCGGAGCCTGGACCGTGCGCCTCTTGGGCCTGCGCTTGCGCTTCGTCGACATTCACCCATTGTGGTGCGTGACAGCCAGACCCGCTTCCAACGGCGACGTATCGCCGATGCGACATCGGATGTGATCCGGCCCCGCGCTGCAGTCGCCTCCACGCCACAATGGCCACGCACCTGCGACACGCGACAGCGTTGCGGTGACCTCTCGGGCGCTTTGGGGAGTAGGCCCGAGTTCGAGCAGCATCACGTTGGGGCGAGATGATGCTCGACGCTGGTTCGTTCCCGTCCGTTCGCGGGGACGAACCAGCCGCCCCGCGCACCTGCGCCGACCCGAACCCCGCCGTCTTCAGATCACGCGACGACGCTGGCGATCTCCGCATCCTCGAGGGCACCATCGACCGACGCAGGAGCCACCTCGGCCTGCGAGAGACGCGTCTGTCGCGTCTCGGAGTAGGGCGCCGTGGCGAGCACGTCACCGTTGCCGCCAACCTGGCGACGGAAGGACTGCGCAGTGCCATCGATGGTGACGAACCGGTCGATGTAGGGACGGGCTCCACTCCAGGCCACGTTCCTGGTGGATCGGAAGGAGAAGTCGTTGGGGATGAGCGTTCGGCCGGGCGAGAGCGGGAGCTTCGCGGTGTAGTCGGAGCGGTAGCTGTTGTATCGGACGCCGTCGATGGCAATCGTCCCGACCTTCACGAGCGGCGACCAGGCTGAGGTTCCTTCCTCCGCGAACGACAGGTCGCCGGCGGCGCTCGGGAAGTGGAAGGCAAGGTGCATGTCCGTGACCTTCGTCGCCGCGGTGGTGTCGTTGATCCAGAGGCCGCGCTCCGGGTACCGACCTCGGGCGTCCAGCGTGACCCGCGCGGTCCCCCTGCTCGAGGTGGGGTAGCCGAACTGGATCCATCCGTTGATGCCCGGGACGGGAGCGAGCGTCGACGCTGCACGAGCTGGGGCGGCGACTGCGAGGGCGATGACGGGAACGCTCCACGCGGCGGCACTGAGGACGGTGCGGCGGCTGGTCGAAGCGGAAGACGTGGGCTCGGGGGTGCGGGATGACATGGGTGCTCCGGATTCAGGCTGCGGTGACGGCCACAGGGCGCTGCAGCAGGGTTCTGGAGTGGGTGCTCTACGACGTGGCAGAGACAGAATCCGCACTCACCCGCGCTGCGCAGGGTGGGGGTCTATGACATGTTGAAGCTACAACCGCGTTGAATGCGTATGCATGCACTTCACATCGCAGGTCGCATGGCCGGTCGGCGACGCTGCACGGCGATCGACCGCGTCAGCTCGAACCAGGATGCACTTCGAGAGCTTCTTTCCCATCCTCGCGGTGCTGGCCGGTGCCGCTGATGAGCCGTCGCCCCTCTTCGTTGGCCTGCAGCGCTCTTCTCAGTGATCGGCTCGTTCCGAAGCCCACACCCGGCGCGACCATACGCAGCATCGACTCGGTAATCGGGGAGCCCTGTCTGGTGAGCACATCGACAGCAAGCCCTGTCCGAACGTTTCGAAGATACACACCTGGGCTCATCTCAACGTTCTTGAAGGCCCGGTGCAGACTGGTGGACGAGACGTGCAGGTCCTCGCAGAGGGCGGCAACGCCGAAGGCAGGATCGTGCGCTCGGTCGTCGATGGCTCGCAAGGCGCGCTCGAGGATGCTCGTGGTGGGTTGATCGAGGGGGTTGCTGCGCTCATCGAGCGTGGAGTCGATGACAGCGGTGAGCATGTACTCGAGGCTGCGTCGCCAGGGTGCGAATGCGTTGCTTTCTGTCTCCTGGGGCGCTTTGAGCGTGGCGTTCACGGCAGAGACCAGGACGGACACGAGGCCAGAATCTGCCGTCAGCGTGGTGTCCATGAGCGCGTCGATGCCCCTGAGCCCCGGCAGACGCGCAGCATCCGTGGCCAGCGTGATCATCGAGGAGGGCGCGCTGGTCTCCAACGAGAGCATCTGCCTCCGCCGACTGAGCACGACTTGGCCGGGCGCTATCTCGAAGCGGCCCTTCTGCGTCGTCAGCACTCGCACTCCGCTTACCGGGACGATCACGGTCAATCGGTCATCAGGCACCGGGTCCGCGACCAGGTCGAGACGGACCGGTGTGTGCCAGATACGAGTGATCAGGAACCCGTGCACATGCGAGTAGTCGGCGTGCAGGCGCAGCGGCAGAGTTTGTGGGAAGGCGTCGCACTGCCCGCGAGCGAACCAGGCCAGGGCTGCATCGCCAGCCAGGCTGACACCTCGGGCGCCGCGCTGATCATAGGTATCCATGCCTCAGGTGCTCCCCTGCTCCCCGCGTGGGTTGACTGTCGTGCCGTGAAGCCCCGGCGCGGAGATGATCATGCTATGCCCGGACTCACGCGGTCGCCGTCCTCGGCAAGAGCTGGGCCACAGCGGGCACCGAGTCGCTCGACTGATCCGGGCCTGGTCAAATCAGCCCGATGTGCGCCAGAACATTCCGTCCGGAGTGCGTTCCGACAACCTGATGCCTACCGTCGTGGTGCCGGTCGAAAATGCGCAGCAACTCTCCCCCAGAACCCGGCGGAAACCAGTGCATATGTTTCATCCGGCAGGCCTCCGACCCACGCGTCCCCTCGCTCGAGACGGCACGCGGCAAGCCGGGCCGACCCGAGCTGGACTCGCCCGCGTCCGCCCGAGGGCGGCCTGCGTGCATCAGCCGCGGCGTCGGAGACCGAAGACCTGGTCAGCAGCCGAGGCTGAGGAGATCCCAGTCGAGTGTCGCGGAGTTGTCCGTGGTGATGAGACCCCCAGAACCAGGGTTGGCGGTGAGTACGTTCCGGACAGACGCTCCTGGAAGCGTGACGCCGGCGCTGATCAGGTAGCCGATACCTGCAGATCCACCTGCACCCAGATTCGTGACGGTGATGGTGCGGCTCCGGGTCATCGTGAAGTCCACTCGGGTTCCGCCGAGACCATTCGAACCTCGACCGGTCTCCTGGTAGGTGGAGCTCGCCAAGCTTCCGCTGAAAGCGGTCGCGGTTGCATTGCTGCTAAGAGAACTCACGATTCCGGCGACGAAGTACAGGCCGAGGTTTGTCGTCCCGATCGCTTGCGCTGCAGTGCGTTGGACACCCTCGCCGGCCGAAAAGACGAAGTTGTAAGAACCGGAGTAGACAATTGACTGCGTGAACGTCAGGGTTGCGGGCGGCAGTGTATTGGTGGTCTCCGTAATGCGGAATCCAGGAAGCAAATCGAGGCCGACGATTCCGATGAGGCACCCTTGACCGACCGCCACATTCCAGCGCTCAGACGCGGCCGCCAATGGTGCGGCCACGGCAGTCGCGATGATTGGTGCCGACCACGCCACACCTTGAATCACCTTTCGCCGAGATGGTGATGTTGGACCCTGATTCTCAGACATGGGCTTCCTTCGCTAGGTGAACCTTCTCACCTGAAGAAAACCACCTGCACCTACGTCAGATCGCGCATTACCCCACTCCTACTAGTAGACCTAGGGTAATGGTCGATCAAGCCAGCATCGATAAGTGCGAAACGAAGTGATGTGAGATTGCTTGTCGGGGTGCCAGTGAGCTTCCCTCGTATGTTCGTCAAGTGATTGCGCACGGTTTGCACGCTGAGACCCAGCGTGAGCGCAGTAGACGCGGTCGTTGCGCCAGGGGTGAAGAGCGTGTCGACGACGCGCTGCTCAGCGACGGTGAGTGCAAGGCTCCGCGCCGGGACCGAGCCACCCCACGTGGAGCCGATCGGCTCCGGACTCGGGCGGGGATTCGCCAACGTGGACCTGACTGCATCGAGGAACTCACCTACTCCCCCGTTGCTGTCATAGATGGCGGCGGCACCTGCGAGAGCCGCGGCATCTGCGGCACTTGAAGTGCTGTTTTTCGTAGAGAGAAGAACCCTGGTCCCGCGGGACGAGAGTTCACGGATGAATCGAGGGAGAGCATTCTGGGTCGTGAAACTCGAACTCACAACTGCAAAGTGGACAGGAGGCCCTTCAAGGGCGACAGCTGGCATGGTTGCGACCAGTGGATCACGCAAGAAAGGCATGCGCCGTTTCAGCACCTGCCCGAGGCACTCACCTTCGAGTCGCTGGTCAGTGCAGACAAGCCAGCGCGGAGTGACCTCGATTTCCACTCGACCCTCTCGCCGCATCTTCGCAAACCCCCGGGTATCTCAATGGATGAATGAACCGATGCTGAAGTGTATTGCGAATGACCCTGATTGAGGTCATTGATGAGACTATTTTTATTTGGGATGCGTTGCGCCACTCGCCTGAGGCATCCGACAGCAGCTGGGAGGTGGGTGTCCGAACAAAGACATGGGTGAATTTCTCGGCGGCTCGCGCCGAGGTCGCGGATCTGGTCGTGCTCTCCGCCGAGTTAGTCGATCACGTTCCTGCCGTTCTGAAAGTTCGAGCGATTACCCGCCTGGGAACCCGAGTAGGAGTGTTGGTGAACTCCGAAGACACCACTATCGAGTCGCGGCTGCGTCTCGAGGGCGCATCCTTCGTGGCTCGACGAACGACCACGACTTGGGAGCAATTCCTGGGGACACTCCGGGCCGCACTCGCAAGCCCGCCGAGTTCTTCCAACGACTTCCCTCGCCCAGGGCTCACAGATCGCGAGCTGCAGATCGCCGCGCTCTTCGCAAGCCGTGCGGCACCAACAACACAACAGATCGCTGAGCTCCTCGCCTTGGGGCCCGGCACTGTTCGAACCCATCTCAAGCGAGCACGCCACCGCCTCGGTGCCGACGGGCTGGTGGTTTCCAGCAGAGAGGAGCTGCGCTCTGGACTCCTCGCCGCGGGCTACCTGGTGGAAGAGGTCTGACTTGGGGCATCCGGAACTGCTCCAGGAGCTTGCGCCCGGTGTCCACACGCAGCGCGGCCGAAGATGTGACCCCCGGACGGTGCGGTCCAGGGTCACGTTTCCAGAGGCTCGTCACCTCAAACGGCATCCAGGTGAAGAACGATCGGGTCCGCACCAACACACCAATCTCCACCGCTTCCCCGCCCAGCCTGCCTCGGTGAGGTTGAAGATGAAGTCGCCAACCGGATTCAGAACGTCATCGTCGCCGATAGTCGTTCGCCACTCGAGGCGATCACTGACGTGAGGGTTCGCGGAGAGCCTTGTGTCATGGGGACGAACTTCGTTGTTGAGTCCGAGATTTTTGCAGCGGACCCCGTGTAGACAGTTGTCCCCGCAGTCCATTGCGTCCCCTTCACCGGACCGAACACCGCCGTTGAAGTTGCGTTGGAGGCGCCCCCGAGACCCGCAGCTCATCCAGCTGCCGCTTGGAACCATCTTGTAGGTGCACGACAAGGAATGACCCCCGCTGGGCAATCCAGCATCGTATCCGCTGATCCACATGTGGCCCGGGTTCCCTGTGGTGTACGCCTTCTCATAGCCGTAGTTTGCGGCTCAGACCGGGAACCCATCGATTACCGGGAGCGCACGACCAATTTGTCTTATTATCGCACGAAGTTGTGAAGCGCTGTTAGCATCGTCCCGTGACTCCGACACTGCGCGATGCGCTCTCCACGCGCGAGAACGCGCTCAACTTCGTTCGCCTCGTTCTCGCGGCCGTGGTGATTTTCGAGCACACCTGGATCATCGGCGGGTACGAAAACGCGCCCGATATTCCCCTCGCCTCCTGGGCAGTGAATGGCTTCTTCGCTATCTCCGGGTATCTCATCGCGGGGTCGAAGATGCGTCTTGGCTTCCGCGAGTACATGGTGCACCGAGCCTTCCGCATCTTCCCCGCGTACTGGGCCGTACTCATCCTCACCGCATTCGTTGTCGCGCCACTCGCGTCCTTCGTAGGTGGCGGGCAGTGGCAGCTCGGGAGCGCGCTCAGTTACGTCGGCAACAACTTCCTGCTCTCGGTGTCGCAGTTCGGAGTCGGTGAGACGCTCGCGACCGCGCCGTATCCGGATGTGTGGAACGGATCGATCTGGACCCTCTTCTTCGAGTTCGTGGCATACATCGCAGCCGGGGTGCTCCTCACGTTCGCGTGGGTGCGACGACACGCGCTCCCCATCGTCGCGATCGGCTTCGTCGGCATCGTTGCCGCGCAGATCCTCGCGCACGGACCCCTTGAGGTCACAACCAACCTCTTCCTGAACCTGCTGCGGTTCGGTGCGTTCTTCGCAGCCGGCATGCTGCTCTACTTCCTCGGGCCGAAGCTGCGACTGCGCAATTCCTTCGCCGCAATCGCCGCCGTCCTCATGGTGCTGCTGTTCGCATCCGATCTCGCCATCTGGGTCGGACAGCTCCCCTTCGCGTTCCTCATGCTCTGGGCGGGTGGACGCCTCCCGGTCAGGATCGGTGTCAAGAACGACGTCTCCTACGGCCTCTACATCTGGGCGTTCCCCGTCCAACAGTTCGTCATCCTGCTCGGACTCGGAGGCCTGGGACCGTGGGGCACCGCCGTGCTTTCACTGCTGATAACACTGGCCCTGGCATGGGGATCGTGGAAACTCATCGAAGAACCCACGAATGAGCTGCGCCGCAAGATTCCGAAATCCTGGCTGGGACCGCGGCCAAACAATCAGGATCTCGCTTTGCCCCGCTCCCGAGGGATCACGCCGCAATCTTGAGCCGAACCAAGGCGCTTGGGCGTTACCCGTCCTGGCCGCAAGTCACGGAATCCCACTCAGTAAACCTCCCGCGAATGTCGTTCACATCTGACGCGCCGCATCTCTTCCAGATATCACTGGCTACCCACCCAGATATTGCCCCGCGAGTGTGTGTCTCATCGACTGGCGGTTCGACCTTGAAGCGTCAACCAGTTCTTGGCCGGCCCATGAACCGGCGGCACAGAACAAGCGCACTGGACGCGACGCAGTCGAACATCAGTGGCAAATTGCGAACGTCGGCGCTGCTAGAACAACCGGGCAGTCCAGGTCGCACGAGTCGTGGAGCTACCTGTGGCGTACCTCGACGGCGAGGTCGACGACGACGACGCGCCACTGCATCTGACTGCTGACCAGCAGGGAGAAGGGTGGGCCCGGTGGGGCTCGAACCCACGACCCGCGGGTTATGTCATTTCGGATTCCCCAACACCCGCGTGCGGCAGAGGAGTCCCCGTCTTGCCGTTGCTCACCGTGATGCTAGTCCTCGCGGCCGTCTCTCAGCGTGCGGATTTTGGCCGTTGAAATAACGAATCATGTTCATTTTCCGCTACGGGCGGCGGGCTCTACCGGTTCGTGGTCGGTTGCACGGTAGGAAACCCCAGTGAAAGATAAGTTTACGAGCTATCGGCAGTACCTTTTTGCGGGCCAGAAGGCCCCCGGAACGATCGCGCAGCGGGTGGGGGACCTGGAGCGGTTCCAACGATCCACAGGCATCCAGATCGAGGACGCGACACAGGCCAGCCTGCTCGAGTACATGGCCGATCACTACGCCATCTGGGCACCTCAGTACTGCAAGCGCATCCGCTCTAGCTTCCGGTCCTACTTCCAGTGGCGAGCGATGACGGTGCCGGGCCAGGCTGACGTCAGCCGAGACCTACCCAGCGTCAAGATCCCCAAGAAGAGACACCGTCGCCCTGCCCCTGACGAACTTGTCCTCGATGCCTTTGACAAGGCCACGTTGCGAGAGCGCGCGATCCTCGCGCTCGCCGCCACAATGGGCCTGAGAAGGATCGAAATCGCCACATTGCAACTCACTGCACGGAGTGATCAAGAACTAACAGTAGTTGGCAAGGGCCAACGTGAACGAGTGCTCATTTTGGACGACATCACTCTGCATCTCCTGCGCTCGATCGAGGCAGAAACTGCCCCGGGAGTTCGCTACTACTTCCCCGGACGGTGGGCAGGCTCCCATATCCACCCTCAAACCATCTACGTCTATGTGAAGCGCATGATGCCACACGAGTGCCTGCACACGTTGCGTCACCGAGCTGGTACTACTGGCTACACACGCACGCTGGACATCCGCGCGACTCAGGAGTTCTTGGGGCATTCGTCTCTAGCCACGACTGAGATCTACGTAGAGCTCGACCGCCGCAGCACCGCCGCTATCACCCAAGCGACGAGCTTCGCCAACGCCCGCGACGCTGCTATTAGTGAACCGCTTGACCAACTCCTCAGCCAGGCGACTCACCTCGCGGGCAAGCTCGCCCAGCATGGCTGGAACATCGACATCATCAAGTCCGCCATCCCGGTACGCGAAGACGTAGCCGGCTAGGCCTCGACCCCCCCCTAGGAGAAAGACATGACAACTACAGCACCAGCGTTCCGTGCGGGGGTCCACACCCTGACCGGGACCGTTCTGGATCCAGCGGGCGTGGACGAGCACGGCCACCTTCACCTGTTCCACTCACCAGATGAGGTGGAGTGCGCGGTTCTCAACGTCGCGGGGCGTCTCAACGCGATCACGGAACATCTCGGCCTGCAGCTCGACAGACTCCAGTCCGCCCCTGCAGATGGCGACCGGCCTGGTCTGGCGCTGGCCGCGGCCGCGACGTTGCGGGAGTCCCTTGAAGCGGTGCGAGCCCCGATGGAAGCGCTGGCGCGCGCGGAAGTGTTCGCCTCGCTCAGCGCCGAGATGCAAGGGTGGGCGCAGCTGCTGCCTGCGGAGCGCGAAGAGCTCCTCGCGACTGCCGCTCCCCCGGTCCTCGCGTCCGGGGTGTGGGTCAATGAGCGCGCCGCACAAACACCTACTCCGCTCGTGCAGGTGTACACCAACTTGACGAAGGATGGTCGCGAGGTGCGCGACGTGTACTGGCCGACCGGCGTGAACGCGACCACGTCGTGGATCCGCGAGGAAGCTCCGGTCGCGCGCCGCTGGCGCAAGCCCCCTACAACCTGATCTGTCCCGTACGAAAAGAGCGCCCCTCCTCAGGAGGGGCGCTCTTTTCGTTGCCGGATGCTGGTGTTAGACGATCGGTGCTCCGGATGTTGCGATCGCAGTCCCGTCGGGCCCAGTCGCGGTGACGGTCACGACCTCGTCACCAACGCTGCGGGCTCGCGCGTTCGATGCGCGGAGTGTCTGCTCGGAGACGCTGTAGTCCGCCACGTCTGGAATTGCCACCTGTTGCCCGGTCGCCGCGCCTGCGATCGCGAGTCGAGCTCCGCGGAGTTCGGGCAGGCTGGTGACGCGCATGGAGACGTCGCCGTTGGCGTGGCGGTGGGCCTCGACTTGAATGGTGACGGCCGCGTCGTCAGCGAGGAAGACGGTGTTGACGTCGATCTGTTTCTGGAAGACGATGCCGATGCGATGGATGACGCCTCCAGCGATCTCCTGGCCGGTGCGCTTGATAAACACTCGGACTGGCTTGGTACCCAGGCTGAACAGGACTCGGTGGCCGTCGCGGGTGAGGACGAGACTTGACGTCTGGACCTCTCGGTCAGTGTCGCCCGGGGCGAATGTCGATCCGTCCGCGAAGGCCAGCGTGTCTCCGGCTTTGAGGAGCAGCGGCAGCCGGTGTGTGCAATCGCCCGCCTGCTGAGTGATGAACGTGTAGCGAAGGCCGTGGTCCCAGTACCCCCAACCGGTCGCGTACTGCGCCGTGCCAGCTGTCGCTTCGGTCCGCTGCGCAAAGAGCGTTGACCGGGCGGGGAGCTGGTCGTCCTTCATCTGTTGCGCACCTGTAGACGCGCGGCTGTCGTAGAAGAGGCTCGTGGAGCTGGACTGACGAGTCGAGAACGAGCCCCGCGGCCCGACCGTCTCCCACCCCTCAGGCGCATCAGGGTTGTTGGTCCCGACCAAGATGGTGCCCATGGTTGGGCTCCACAACGTGCCGAGCTGGCGCGTTGACCGGTAGGACTTGAGCCAGTCCCCGAACACAGACACGGCGTAATAGGACGGGCGCCGCACGAAAAGGTACTGATCCTTTTTGGAGCCGCTCGCGTACTTCGTGAAGCGCTCGTTGGTGAGGCTCGGGAGAGCAGCCTCGAACGAGTCGCGTTCGGCGCTTGTGGGACCGATCGGCGCGAGAACCCCGTACATCCAGGTCCGCGGCGACGTGTCAGGCTTGCCGAGCGCGCTGATTCCCTTCGTCGACGAGGAGAACGCCGCTCGTGCTTGCGCTTTTTCCTCTGCCGTGGCGAAGAAGAGCGCGAGGTCCGGGACGTGTGGCAGGAAGTCTTTGGCGAGGGCCGCGCGATCGGATAGGTCCTCGGCGGGCCGGGACATCGCCGCGGTGACGTTGCGGACGTGGAGGGCGGGCACATGGTTGAGCTCCCCCGTAGCTGGTTCGCGGATGATCGCGTAGCGCATGAACTCGACGTAGCGCTGCACCGCGGGCACGAGATCCGGATGTTGCGTGTGCCGGTACAGCCACGCCAGATCCGGAAGTGTGACGGTGAAGTTGTAGCCGAAGTCCACGCCGTAGGGCTCGTGGAAGAACCCCGCGGGAGCCTGTCCCTTGGCGATGAGGTACGTGATGCGCTCGTTGACCGCCGCTTGCGTCGTGGTGGGCTTGTCGAGCACCTGCAGGGACCGTTGCGCGCCGACGAGCCCCGCCGAGGCCTGGTTGAAGGCAGAGACGGGTGGGGTCCAGTGGGCGGCTTTGGGGTTCATGAACCAGGCGACCGCGCGTTCCATGCTCTGTCGCAGCTGCAGGCGCGCGTCGTAGGAGACCCCGAACGTGCGCAGTGCCTCGTAGGTGTCAGCCTGGGCGACGATCCCGAAGGTGGTCGCAGCGAGGCTGGACTCGCCCCGGTACTCGGGGTAGCTGCCGTCCTTCATCTGCAATGACGTGTAGTACCTGATCGCGGCTTCGAGCCGCTTGAGGAGGTCTCCGTTCCGGTAGTACGGGTTCCACGGGCGCTCGTTCGCGTAGAACCAGGCCAGGGTCGCGACGTGCTCCATGATTCGGGAGTTCGTGGTGGTCTGGGTGTTGGCGGGTCGCCACCAGCCGCCGCCCATGAAGCCGTAGGTGGCGTCGTCGTTGTCGACGATGTCGTTGGCCATGCCCGTGACGCTCATGAGGTAGCGGGCGAGCACTTGCTCGTTCTCCGCGAAGAGCGTCCGTGCGGGGGATGTGATCGCGGGCAGTTTCGTGAGCGCGGTCGCGGCTGCTGCCGGTGTCGGGAGCGCGATGTGGGTTGCGGTGGCGAGTGCCCCGATGCTGAGCGCGCCGACGAGCATGGATCGTCGAGAGAGGCCGGCGGGGTGGTCGTTCATGGTGTGTGTCTCCTTGGGGAATGGTGGCGTTGGCCGTGTCGCGGCCGCGCGGATCTGTGGAGCGGTTAGCGGTCGGTGGCGGGCTCGAGCGCGACGAAGCGCATGATGGGTTCGCCCCAGTGGCAGGTCTGCAGCAGTAGCGCCCCGGTCATGCCCACGACGTCCTCGGTCGTGGCGGTGTGCTTGTCGACATCGCGCAGCTCCGTGACCTGGTAGGTGCTGGCGTTCCCCGCCTGGTCGACGACGGACACGCGCTGCCCGACCTGCAGGGGCAGGATCACGTCTCCCCCGCAGTTGTTGTGGGCCGCGAACACCGGCTGGAGGCCGGCCTGGGTTCGGTAGCTCTCGAGCTCCGGGAACACCCCGGTTGCACATACGTCGAGGAGCGCTTCGGATCCGAGCTCTCCCAGTGAGAGCGTGGGCAGCTTCTCCGCGCCGGGAGTCGCGGGTTGGGAGAGTTCGACGTTGACGGCGTTGGCGACCTCCCGGACCTGGCCGACGCCTTTCTCTGCGAGCTGTTCGGTGAGGTCGGGGGCGGCGATCGAGCCGATCACGGTGGCGCTGCCTGCGGCCATGAGGGTGACGACGAGCGCGGATCCCCAGCGGCTGCGGGTGCGCCGTCGACGTGCGCGCTCGTTCACCAGGTGCTGGCGGGTCTCGGGGTGGCCAGTGAGCAGAGTGTCCATCGGGGGTCCGTTCCGTTAAATGGGCGACGGCCCACGCCCGCGTGGGGTGTGGGCCGTCGCTATCAGGTGGAGCGAGGACTACTCGCTGGGGGTCGATTCAGCAGCAGCTACCGTCGCGCGGTTGCGGCGCACCAGGGCGATCGCGCCCGCGCCGACCACGGTGATGCCGCCGAGGATCCCGGCCCAGAGACCGAACTGGTCGGCACCGGTCTTGGCGAGATCCACCGTCTTGGCAGGAACCGGCGTCGACGTGGGCGTTGCCGTCGGCGTCGATGTGGGGACCGGGGCGGGAGTCACAGGCGTCTCGACCGCGTCGCCAACGGGGGTGCCGTCCGGGACGCTGACGGTGGCCTCGTTGAGGACCGATTCGGCCTTCTCGTCCTCGACGGTGATCGTGTAGAGGTACTCGCCCGGGAGCATGATCGACGCCTTCGGCTCCAGCGGAACGTCGAGGATGATGTCCACGCCGTCAATGCCGAGCAGCTTGTCCGTCAGCGTGATCGTGCCTTCCGGCGCGTTACCGGTGTTTGTGACATTGAAGCCGTACGTGATCTGGTCGCCAGCGTTGCCGGTGGTGCCGTCGCCGTTGGTGTCCTTGACGCCGAGTTCCTGCTTGTCGAGCTCGAGGCCGACGCGGGTGAGCGTGTCGGAGACGCTGGCCTCGCATACGCTGCCGGTGTCGTCCCCCTCGAAGCAGGTGTTGACGCCCGTGTTCTTCACCTTGTTGGTGATGAGGTCAGCGGCGGTGTCGAGCACCTTGACGCGAACGCGGACGTTTTTCTCCTGCCCGGGGGCGTAGTCGGAGGCAGCCCAGGAGACCTTGCCGTCCTTGAATGTGCCGCCCTGGGAAGCCGAGACGAACTCGACCCCTGCGGGCAGCGTGTCGACGGTCGTGATGCCGTACGCGGTGCGCAGCTCTTCGAGGTTCTTGGTCGTGATCGTGTAGACCATTTCCTGGCCCACGAGGAGACGGTCAGGGGCATCCGACGTCTTGGCGATGGTGGTCTGTGCGGGACGAACGACGCCGTCGGCGGCGCCGGCGAGCGAGGGCGTGGTGCCCTTGCCGGTCTTGGCGACCGTCTGGCCCTCAGCGGTGATGTCGCCGTTGAGCGTGTACTGCTTGGCGGGGGTGTCTGCGACCCACTCGGTGTTGAGGTTGTAGCCCTCGGTGCCCTCAGGGATGACGACCCCGTCCGGGAAGCCGACGACGACGGTTCCGGTTTCGAGGTCGCAGCTGATGACCTTCGTCTTGTAGCCGCTGCTGGTGGACGTGGCTCCGTTGTCGGTGATCCAGCTGATGCCGGTATTCATGTCGCAGTTCGGGAGCAGACCGGGCTCGTTGGCCTTGAGCGTTGCCGTCGCGCCGGAGATGTCGGTGAGGAAGCCGGACTGCTTGATGTACTGTCCGCCGACGAGCAGGCCGACCTCGTTGCCGTTGACGATGCGCGGGGACACGATGACGCCCGTGCTCGCTGGCTGGAGCTTCTCGATCTTGTAGGACGTGCCCGGGCCGAGGTTCGCCCCGTCCGCGCCCATGATGGTCAGCGTCGAGGTCACGTCCTCAGCCTTGTCCGCGATCGGCTTGACCGTGACCGTCGTGGATCCCGTGATGTTCTGTGACACAGCGACCGCATCGGTGAGGGTGATGTAGATGGAAGACCGGTCACCGTCAGCGGTCTTCGCCGTGGCGATGACCGTCCCGTCGGCGCTCTTGATCTCCAGATCCGAGAACGCCTGGAACAAGAAGCGGTCCTTCTCCGCGATCTTGAGCGTGAACGTGTCACCGGGGATCGCGTCGTTCGGGATCTTCATATCGAAGCTCATGGCCATGGCCGTCTTCCACAGCAGCGTGCCGTCTTCCCGGATCGGGTCAGCGGAGGCGATCTTGACGTTAGAGAACACGTCCGCGTAGTTCGCGGTCGATGCCGCCATGGGTGCCATGCCGCCTCCGATGAGCCCTGGGGCTGCGTTCGCTGCCCCGGCGGTCGTGAGGACGCCTCCGGCGAGGAACGCGAGCGCGGCAGCGCTGGTGAGGCCGATGCGGGCGGTCTGCTTGGCGCGGAATGCTGCGCCGCGGGTCTGGGTGGTGTTCATGCGTGTGGTCGTTCCTTCCGTTGTGGTGGAGACGCGCGCAGGAGCGCCGCCGACTCGGGTGACGCGGTTGCGCGTCATGCGCGGCGGAAGCGTCGGCGGATCCCGAGCGCGCCCGTGCCAGCGGCGAGGGCCGCGAGTCCGAGCGCCGTGACGGTGGCACCGGAGGACTCAGAGCCGGTAGCCGCGAGCTTGGTCGGGGCCGATTCCTCGGACGTGTCCTCTGCCTCGTCGGAGTAGTAGGAGCTCGTCGCGACAGAGTCGGTGTCGTACTCGGCGTCGGACTGCGAAACGTCAGGTGTGACCGTGTCCGGCGCTGCCGGGACGACCGGGGCCACGGGCATCTCCGGGTGCGGGAGCTCCGGCTCCGGCTCTTCGGTGGGTTCCGGATCGACGGTGGGTTCTGGTTCTTCCGTGGGCTCCGTGCCCTCGTCGGTGTTGGGCGGCTCGGTGTCATCGATCGCCATCACGTGTGTCGACGACGAGGCTGTCGAGTCAGGTGAGGGGAGTTCCGTGGCGTGAGCGACGGGAGCGGTCAGCAGCATGAAGCCGATCCCGCAGGCTAGGGCCGTGGAGGTGGCCAGTACTCGTGTGGACTGCAAGGGTGCCCCTTCAGGTAATGAACGAACATGTTCACTACCCATTGCCGGAACACCGACCGGTCGCGCACCACATGCGCACGAATTCAGGAACCTCACTTCACGAATGTCGGTGGTCGCCGCTACCGTTCGAACATGCCCTGGATTCGATACCCGTTCTCCGCCGCCGTGATCTTCATGCCATTCCTCTGGCCCGTCGTGATCATCGTCAGTCTGCTCTGGCTGAGCTCGTACTGGCTCGGGCTCAGCATCATCGCGACCTTCGTCGTCTGGTGGCGGGTGCTAGGCGAAGGCACATGGACCTACCGGGAGGGGCTGAGCTTCGATGTCCAACCGACGACGTGGATCGCAATCCTCGTGTTGGTGATCAACTGGGTGCTTCTCGTTCTCTGGTGCACCCGGCACAGCCGAAAGGAACGCAGGGAACAGCGCAACTGGAGCTACGCCGCACCAGACGGTCACTACTACGAACAGGATCAGCCGCAAGGTGAGCTCGAGCAGCGCGCGGCCTACGAGGCACAGTTCGAGCAGGACGTGGCGTATTGGCAGCGGGTACAGGAAGAGGCAGCGCGGCGGTCACAGCTCGAGCGGGCGCGCCAGCCCCGGTTCGAATAGCCAGCCTGCGGCTGGGGCTGCCGCGTGAGACCTCTCCGCTGCGCTCCGCGCTCTCCCTTGCCCTCGAGTTCTCGTTGCGCGATTCCCGGAGGTGGTCGGTTTGCCCGGAGTTGTAGTCACCGAGGCTCGAGGTTCGAAGTGGTGGGGACGCCGAGGTCAAGCTCGAAAGAAGAAGACATGGATACGCCTGTGAAGAGAAAAGCAAGCGGTCCATGAGTGCGCAACTCAACAAGTCAGGACGGGTGGAGATCGGGGTCGAGAACACCCCGAAGAGCCTCGCGCGACATCGCATAGGCCGATCGTCGGTTTCGACACAGACCGTGGATTCAACGATCAGGACCGAGGCGCGATCACCTCGAAGGTCTTCGACAGCGTGGAAGAGCTCACCCCGGATCTCTCACGGACGCCGATCGCTCGGGATCCGCAAAAGGGCCGTGCATTCGGCGCTGCGATCCTTGAGTCACACGCGCCACGCGAGCTGTTCGACCTGCCGCCGGAGGCGTGGCTCATTGCTCGCACGCACTGTGCGTTCTAGGCGCTCTGGGTACGTGACGACGCGCGTAACCGCAGCATCGGATTGTTGCTCTTGGACGCAGCAACCCGACTGAGATCGATGGCAGTTCGAGACACATCGCGATCAGCACAAGGGATTGCAGAAGCAGAGGTTGCGGCATGCAGAGAACGAGAACGCGCGACGCCAGTGGCCAGCGATAGCGGACGAGCAGTTCGACAGAACGAAGAACGATAACCTAAGCTGAGCAGCCGCCCACCAACCAAGAATCCCACCTGGGCTCGACCCGGCACACAACACGAGCACTAAGGCGTAAGATGGTTAGCATGGAACTTATTGGCGAAAACAATGACTCGAGCGGCGCGTACCAGCTCTTCATGGAAAGCAGTTACTTGATCACGATGACCAAGAATGGCGAATCCGACTTCTTTGAGCTAGCACGACAGAGACTGACCGAAATCTCGACACCACCGTCGCCTCCATCAGAATGGTATCAGTACGGTACAAATGGACATCAGTGCGATATTCACTTCTCCGAGCCTCACGCCTTGATCGATGGAACGTCGTACTCAATCGGAGATGACGAACTTGCCCCAGATGTGGACCATCTCGCCTAGAATTTCGCGGCAGGAACATACCAAACTCCGCACACAGAGATAGTTCTACTCCTGGACCGACTTGGTACCGACCTTGGCATTGGCCCTACGTAGAGCCTCTCGAGCCTTTAGGGCACGACTATCTTCACATGGAAGAAGCGATGATTCGTTAGTTCCGCTCAGAAAGTTCAGAATGGCACGGCCGTGCAACTCGGTGAACCTGGGTGGAACTGCCTCTCCAATCATCTCACGCAAATTGCTATGTCCATGCTTCTTGAGCGCATCACCCCACTCGAAGTCCGTCGGCAGAGTTTGCAAATGCGCGCATTCGAGCGGACTGAGAAGACGGTTCTCCCACGGGTGGATTGTGATGTCGCTTCCGACACGACCACTCGCAGTGGTAATAGTGGATGCAGGAGAGTCCGATTTCATGCGCGTGTAACTGGTTGTACGAAATCCCTTGACGAGACGCCATGATTTATCACCTTTGACGACAGGACGCAGCAAAGGTTCTCCGCAACTTCTGCACACAGCTTCATCAGGATCGACAGATTTCACAGCACAGACAGAACACCCGTCGTTGCTCCACGCTCCCTTTCCCGAGTTTGCAGGGATAGCCTGAACCATCTTGTACTGGCGCTCCCCCCAGACTGGAACAAAATGCATCGGTTTCGTCGGGTCGGCAGCCCGGGCAGCAGTCGACGCGTCCAGCGAGCCCGCGGCGAGTTCCGTCAGAGACTCTTTGATGGAGACATGTTTCCCACCCCAGTCCGATGCGTGGCTTGGCCTCGGGAACGGAGCGAATCCAGAGCTAGTCTCCAGACCCTTCTCATCATTACGAATAAGCGTGAGGAAGGACCGCTTCCGCGTCTGCGGGACACCCCAGTCAGCGAGGTCCGCCGAGATCGCGAAGACCTTATAATCCGCACGCAGCAGTTCCACCAGAAGAAGTGCTGCACTCACTGGCCCGCCCGTCTCCGGATGCGGAACTGAGCGCGTCAAGAACGCGGGGACATTCTCAACAACAATAGCCCGGGGCTTGAGCTGGCGAGCTACCGCCTCAATCACAGTAACGAGCAAGTTTCGAGAGTCTCGCCCCCCAGCTTCGTGATCGTCGTGGCTACCAAGTCCACTCCGAGCTGTGCTCATCCCTTGACAAGGCGGGCAAGCTGCGAGTAGGTCAGGTCGCCTATCCGGCTCGGCGAGGTGCCATTGTTCAACGACCTTCGACCAGGTGCTGCGCAAATCCCCAGGTACTCCGACCGCCAAGGGATGGTTGGCGAGAGCAACCGCCAGGCGATTCGGATCGAGTTCAGCCATTACTCGAAAATCGAAGCCCGCATTTCTATAACCGACGTCACCGGCACCGCAGTTTGAGAAGAGACTCACAGCCTTCATGATCTGTTCCTGACGCCGATTCCTCGCGCTGCGCCAGCAGCGTCATCCCGCGCTTGCAGGAAAGCCTCGTTGGTGCGCCGCGCGCGGTTACGGAAGTCATCCCAAGAAAGCTGAAAAACCTCATTGGTTGCCAACACCGTGGCGTATGCTTGCTCTTTCATTGGGTCCTTTAATGCAACTGAGTCGACCACTAGATCTATGCGCCATTTACGAGGAAACTCCGCCGCCATGTCTGTATTCTTTTCGAAGAACTTGCGGAGCGCGTCAACATAACGAAAGAGACGCTCGAAATCGCTGTCGTCTAGCGCATGGCCGGACGCCTTGATCTCGACTACATGCAGCATGCCGCCCACAGCAACCAGCGTGAAGTCGGGCCGCTTGCTCTCGTACTCAATAGCGAGCGTGGTGTCCAGCTTGTGTTCACGCTTCAGATAGTTCTCGAAAGCGACTTTAAAAGTCTTGAGACTCTGGTTAGCGGTAATAACAGTCCAATCTGGCTGGATCAACCAGGGGGCCTCCGTGATGATGCGCTGAAGGGCAGCCTCGTCCCGGGCGGTGTCAAATACGATGCTGTCCAACTGATCGAGGACTTGAACTCGCTCGCTTGCAATCTGGGCATAGGACGCTGCCTCTGCGACTCGCGTCTTACCAAAGAGATCGAGCAACTCCTCAAGCGACGGTTCGGCGCCACCTGTCCGAGTACGCTCGAAGTCCTGGAAAGCCGTGACCAGCGCCTGATGAGGTGCCACTGTCAGGATTACCTGGGCCAGACCCTCAACGTAATCGGCATCGAGCAGCTCGTCTTCCGCCGCGAACCCACCGATACTGTCACCGAGACTTAAGGCTACTTTCACCACGGATTCGTCCTTGAATCGCGCACGGGCTCGCCTTTCCAGATCAGCGACTTGCCTGAATAGTTTCTTGACTTTTTCTCGTCGAGGCTCTCGCCCTAGACGCCCAATCTCGCGGACGATTTCCGCGCCCCAATTGCGGAGCGCTGTTCCCTTGTCCGACTCCCAGAGAATCGACTGGCGATCAGTGCGGACCAAATCGTCGTCGTCGTCATCATCAAGCCAGTCAGCGTGAACTTCACCAACCATGTATGACCGCGTCGCAAACTCCCCTGTGAAGCCGGCACGTTGCTCGAAGTCACGCGTCGTAGCGACAATCTTACCGCGGGCATATATGCGCACTCCTGCCATCTCTTCGTTCCGGTACGATTCAGTGGCCATAGCCACCCACCCGGTCACCGACAAATTGGACCCGTTCTCCAACGACACGGGCCGCTGGGTGAGATCAATGCGAGTTGATTCAACAACATCAATCTGGAATGTCTTCATCGACAGGGGATCGTCACCTGGCTGTCGAATGTCCTCCACAGTGACAGCGAATTCCGGGTCGGCCAACGCAAAGCGACGCTCGAGCTGACGCATAAAGACATCACCATCAGGCACTCTCTTCGGAAGGAATCCACTTAGGATAACCTGGGTTCCAGACGTCGGCAGATATGTATTGTCAAGGTGTCCCGGTGGCAGCGGGACGGGCTGATCATTGTCTTCCTCCACGATCGAATCAAAGTCCATGAGGAAATGGCTGGTCAAGTACCCATCTGCAGTCTCTGGCCCACCGGCGGAGATAACTTCAATGCGCTTGCAAATACCGAAAGGAGCCAGCTTACCAATACCCTTGCGACCCATGACTGGACGCTTGAATTTGCGACTCAGGGCACCGGCTCCGGTCTTACGGCGATCAGCCCCCACGAGCAAGTAGTAGGCCCGAGCCTCGGCCGGAGTGAGCCCGTGGCCGTCGTCGCCAACCGAGACTATCCAGTCTGGCAACTCCTGGTCCTGGACGCTCAGCAATGTCTTGAGCGGAAGCTTGACCCGCACGTTGGTGGCATCCGCGTCGTAGCTGTTCGCAACGAGCTCCGCGACGACAGCACTGACTCTGTCGTAGAGCTTGACTCCGAGTTTATCGATCGTAAGGCGGGAGATTCGTAGCTCGTACCCCTCGCTATCGGTACCTGCCGACGCGCCAACGATTTCCAACTCGGTCATGGATCCACACTAGCCGCGCTTGGACGGAAGCGCTGTTGCAAGCGACGTTCGGCATCGAGGCACTGCGCCTCGCTCTTCACAGCTTCGTGCCAGAAACATGCGCCGTGGCGCGTCCGACAGAACGCCTGGTTCTGGTCCTTCAACCCAAAGCGCGGTGGCGTTTTCCTCGTGCGCAGCCACACCGGCTACGGACCGCACAACAGCAACCTGCATGTCATGTGCTTCGGCTCAGGCACGACCTGTCACGGGGTCGTGGGCAGCATCCCGACCGCCGCGCGGCGGGCCGCGCGCAAGGCCGTGAGTCGCGACTGGTGCCAGGAGACTCAGCAGCGTGGCTGGCTGGGACTTGTGGGAGCGGATATCGACGAGCTCCCAGGCGTCTGGAACGGGGGCTGCGACGTTCGCCTTCGCTTCTTCGTGGGACTCGCCCTCGGCGCCAACGTCTGCGTGCTGCTGGGACGGGTAACGCCGATGATCTATATGCGACCCGCAGCCTAGGAGGCCGTCCACCCGCCCGATGGTAGCTTCTCGACGTTCGGCGCGCGGAGGTAGTTGAAGCGCTGGGCGCGGTACACCTGTTCGTCGACCGCAACCGATACCGCAGCCAAGCCGCGCACAGGCAGCAGTTCTGAAGTGTCGGGGTAGACCGGTGGCACGTGCTCCCAGAGCAGCCACGACAGGTCGTCACACGGCCGCACGGCCATCGGCACCCAGTAGACGTCTCTCTGGCGCACGTATCCGTTGGAGCTGGTGTACTCGATCTGAGCGCATCGCAACGTGAGCGCTGCGACCGCTCGGGCGGTCGTCACGAGTTCCGCAGCCGGAACCTCGGAGCCTGGATCGAACGCGCGGACCATGGGTGGAGTCTCGCACCGGCCACCGACAGCGCCACTTGGGCCCTTTGGGCTGGGCGGGCTTCCCTGGGCGTGGAACCGTCCGTCTCGCCAGCGACCCCGGGCACGGCCCCAGCGGCCGCTGTCCGTTGAGGCCCTTGACCGTTGGGAACAGTGGCATGACCGCTTGTCCGGCCACGGGAGCGTGACCGTGACCGGACAAGTCATGACTGCGCCCGGGTGGCCACGTGGCCGGCCAGGAATGTCCGCCTGGCCAGTGGCCGGTCAGTGCTCTCCCCGCGTTGCGGTCACTCCTCGATTCGGTGCGCGCGTCCGATCTCGTTCCCGGACAGGTCGCGTGTCCGTTTGACCGGCTTGCGGTCACCGCCGTCCAGTGGTGGTCCGACCCAGCGGTCGAGAGCGGCCTGGTACCCCTCGACTGCGGCGCGATCGAGGCGACCGGTCACTGGGTCGAGGGTGACCGCGTCCGCGAGGCGGATCGTGGTGTCCGTGACGAGCACAGCCATGCCGAGTAGTGCCCTCACTGGAGGGCGACCGGACTCGCTGGCGGTGGTCACGAGTTCCTCGAGCTCGGGAAGTTCTCGTGCGGCCATATCTGGATGGCGCGTGAACCAGGCGACGAGCGCCTGGTGGTCTTCTGCTGCCCACTGCTGGTCGAGCTTGCGGAGCTGGTTTGTTGCGGTGCGGTTCGTGCGTGTCATGACTGACCTCACCTCGCCGGGCTGCGTTGCCCCGCCCGACGGTGTTCGCGGGTAGGCGTTGGGCGTTCCCGGAGGGCAAGCCGTGCGCGCGCCCCATCTTCCTATGCGTGAGCTCGGCCGGAACGCGTCAACGACAACTGAACCGCGTCGTTCCGGGCCGGGAGATGAACGGTCGAAGTCACGCGAGAAGGGCACCGGGGGGGGGGGGCAAGAACAGCGAGCGAATGAAGATGACGAGAGAGAACGAAGAACGACGGAATCAGGGAGAGATGAGTGAAGAGGACGAGGGAAACAGAGGGAGGGAAGGTGACGGACACGAGGAGAGAAAGGGTGTAAGGCACGCAGGCACTTTCAGTGTGAGCTACGCTCATTCCGTGCGCGGCGGAGTAGCGAGATGGAAGCGGGGTGTCGCAGGCCATGGCCTGCGAGCCGCGGTCCACTACGCCTTCGATGGCGTCTGCGACGGCGCTCGAGCCGATCGGCTCGCGTCGGTCGACGCCGCGATCGGGTACGCGCACGCGGGATCGACCGTGACCCGCTTCACCGCCACCGAAGCGGGCATCGCCGCCGATGAACTCGGCGTGGAGCAGCTGAAAGCCTGGGTCGCGGGCAGCGACCCCGCCACGGGCGTGCATCGCGGCTACCAAATGCAGGGGCCCGATGCAGACCTCCTGTTCGATGCGACCGTGAACGCCCCCAAAACACTGTCGCTCGCCGCGATGCTGGACCCGGAGATCGCGGCCGCGTTCGACGCGCTGCAGGAGCGGATCCGCGATCGCACGATCGACATGTGGCGCACCGAGCTGAACGCGCGGCGCGGCGCGCAAGGCCGCATCAGCATGGACCTCGCGCAGATCGAGGTGGTCGAGCTGAAGCACGCCCGCTCCCGCTCCCTCGATCCGCACACCCACACCCACATGTGGCTCAACGCTCGAGCCCTCGGACAGGATGGCCGCTGGTCAAACCTCGACTCCCGGACGATGCTGCGCTTCCAGACCCTCGTCAACGCGGAAGGCCAGCTGGCCGCGGTCACGGACACCGAATGGGTGGCCACGCTCGCGGCCAAGGGGTTCACCATCGACCCGGCCACGGGCGAGGTCGAGCAGCTGCAGCATCTGGTCCGGGCGTTCTCGAAGCGGTCAAACCAGATCGAATCGGCCAAGGCCCGCTTCCTGGCCGAGTGGCAGGCTGGCCACCCTGGACAGGAGCCGACGGTCAATGACCAGATGGCCATTGACCGGCGCGCGTGGGCGGTCGGACGTCCTGAGAAGCCGGACATGGTGTCCGAGGAGGACTGGGTGGACGGTGTCCGCCGCGAGCTCACTGACCTCGACCCGGCCCTGCTCAAGCAGCGGAAGCCGGTCACTCCCCCGGTCACTGACCGGGTTGTCCGCGTGTCCGGCGCGGACATTGACCGGGTGGCCAGGCTGGCCATCGCGGACGCCGACTCCCGATCGACCTCGTCCAGCGGCCGGTTCTCGGACTACACGCTGCGCGCGGGCGCGGTCCGCGCGGTCGCTCGCGTGGTGGCCAGCGGCGACCGCGACGTCCTCGCATCCGCCGTGGACGCTGCTCTCGACCGGGCGCGCGGCCACTACCTGATCGACTTGGCCGCGGACAGCATCGACGTGCCGGGTGAGGTTGGCCGGTACATGCTGGCGGAAACGGCCACCCTGAAGCGGGACGTTGACGAGGGCATGCGGGCGCAGGCCAAGCGCGGGAAGAACGTGGCCACGGGCGTCATCGAGAAGCTGGCCAGCAACCCGAAGATCGGCGGCGAGCACGGCCTGGACGAGCAGCAGACCGCGGCAGCGTGCGCGATCGCTGGTTCGTCGCGTCTGGTCACGGTCATCGGGCCAGCGGGTGCGGGCAAGACGACCATGCTGAAAGTGGCCAGGGCCTCCCTGTCCGGCCAGGGCCGGAAGGTGCTCATCGTCGCGCCGACGAAGAAGGCGTCGTCCGTGGCCGGACGCGAGACGGGAGCTGACGCGACCAGCCTGCACGCGCTGCTGTTCCAGTACGGGTTCCGGTGGACCGCGGACGAGGACACCGGACGGCCAGCATGGCAGCGCCTGGCCATCGGCCAGAAAGACCCCATGTCCAAAGACGGCCACGTCTACCGGGGTCCGAAGGACAGCGCCGTCGTTGACCGGAAGACCCGCATTGTGGTGGACGAGGCGGGCATGGTTGACCTCCACACCATGCACGCGCTCCTCCAGGTGACCGCCGAAACGGGCGCCGGGATCGCGCTCGTCGGGGATCCCGCCCAGGTGAACCCCGTCGGGCACACGGGCGCGATGGCGCTCGGCCAGCGCTACGCGGACACGCACATCGATCTCGAGTCCGTGCACCGCTTCCGCACCAGCAACGGGGAGACGGACACGGCCTACGCGAACCTCACCCTGCGCATGCGGTCAGGCGACGGGCCGGACGAAGTGGCGCACGAACTCGTGACCACCGGTCACGTCCGGACAGCGGCCACCATGACCGAGCTGCAGGCGGCCATGCGTGACCGCTACCTCGAACTCGCCGGACACAAAGACCGCGCCGCACTCTGCGTGGCCACGAACGAGGAAGCGGTCACCCTCAACGATCTCATCCAAGAAGAACGCATTGTCCGCGGACACGTGACCGGCAAGGTACTGGCCAGCACGACGGACGGGGCGGTCATCTACGCGGGCGATGTCGTGCAAACCAGGCAGAACGACAGCGACCAGAACGTGGAGAACCGCCAAGTGTGGACCGTCCGCAAGAAGACACTGACCGGGAAGCTGCTCCTCGAGTCCGTCGACCAGAAGGGGCTCACGACCACGGTCGACGCGGACTACGCGGCCGACAGGCTCGCGCTCGCCTACGCGTCAACGATCCACGGCATCCAGGGCGAAACCGTGCACGGCTCCATCGTCGGCCCCGGCGTCGACGCCGCCGGCCTCTACGTCGGCCTCACCCGCGGCAAGCGCGTCAACGAAGCGTTCCTCGTCGCGAGCGACGATGCCACCGCGGAACGGCAGCTCGTGGAGTCGCTGCGGCGCGGTGACCTCGAAGCCAGCCTGCAGGACAACTACCGGGCGCTGCATCGCGAGCTCGGGATCTCCGCACGCGAAGGCGTGTTCGCGCCCGCGCCTTGGCAGCAACGCCCCGCAGGGCACCTCCTTGACCTCGACGCCACCGAAGCGCAGATCTCCCCCGCTCACACGCACGACGAGCTGCAGACCATCAAGGACGACGCCGACCGACTCGAAGACGAACTGCGGAAACTCCGCCTGGCGCGCAACGACGCCAACGCGGACCCACGCCGAGGCGATGGGCCAGCGGTCGAGGAAATTGACGCCCTCCAGATCCAGGCGAATGCCGCGCGCGTGCTCGAGCGTGAAGCAACGAAGGCGTCCATGCCAGAGCTCCGCAACCTCGACGCGATCCAGGCGGAGCGTGTCACACGGACACAGCTACTTGCACCCGATGTCGCGAATCGAGAGCACGAGGAGCGCGTGAGTCACGCGCGTCGCGATCGAACGCGACGCCCCATCGATGTGCACGCTGTTCAGCCGGGAGGCAGAGCGCGCGAGCCTCGCGAGCGCAGCGCCGCGGGCTTGTCGCTCTGATCGCTCAAGCGAGCTGAGGGCCGTCCGGGCCCCGGCGTTGCATGTCCGGAGACGCCGCTCCGCTGGCGTGAATGTCCCGCGGGCGCGAGGCGAGCGTTGTCGCCCAGGCCACGAGCCGCGCTTGCGTGGCCCGGAACTCGTCAACGTCGACGAGGTAGCGGTCCCGCATCCGCTCGGGCGCGATGCGGGTGATGCTGGCCAGGCGCTTCGCGAACCAGTCGACAGTGAAGCCGCCGTCTCTGGCCGCAGCGAGCTCCAAGAGCTGGCCGTCCGTGAACTGGCCTGTGCGGCGTATGGCGTCGACGTCCAGGAAGTCGCGTGGCTCGCCCCGGCTGAACAGCGCCGCGACCTTGTTCCCAACCGCATCCTCAAGCGCAAGGACTGGCCCAACTTCAAGCGTGACCGGTGCAAGCACTCGGTAGTCGCAGCCCAGGTCAACGTCCACGACGTCGCCGTCCGCCCCCGTCACGCGAAGACGCAGAAAACCCGGGACGTCGGTCACTCGTTCCGACGAGAACCGGGCATCTTGGAGCGCGTCTTCCACGCGAGCGGTCGCGGCCGCGAAGTCAGCGTCGCTCTTTTGCTCACAGAACAAGTCGACGTCCTCGGTCGGGCGCTCGAGGATGCCGTGCTCGCGCAGTGCTCCGGCCCCGCTCAGCGCGAACCCATGCGGTCCGAGCGTGCTCAGGAGGGCTGTCGTGATGCGCCGCTGCCGTGCGACTTGCTCGTTCACGCCCAGTCCTGGTGGAGCACGCGGTGCCGGGACTCCCAGTCGCGGAGCACTTGCCATGGCAGTGTCAGCGTTGGCCACACGCGCTCGAGTCGCTGCGCGTTGATCAGCTCGACCACATCCGCGTGCGTGCCCTCGTTCAAGATTGCCGTGTAGGCGTCGGCGGCTTGGTTGTCGTCAGCGATTTCGAAGTCGCGGTTCGGCCCCCAGTAGAGGGCGTGCGAGAGCGTCAGGACTCCTGACGCTGGCCCGCGGAGCTCGCGCAGGTCATCGACCACCGCGTATGGGCGGAACTCCCTGACGTGTACCTGCTGATCGACCTTCACGCGCTGATCGTATCCAACCGACACGGATAGGCCCAGGACGCCGCCACGACTCATGAGCTGACTGACCCCGCTCTGTTCTCACGCACCTCCAAGGGCGGTGAGTCCTGGAGTGCCGCTTCGAGCGTCGGATAGAACTGCACGGCAGGCCAAGGCCTGGTTTCATCGTGCTCGGTCGGGGCGAACTCCACTCGCGGTGCGTCCCTCTCCAGCAATTCCGCACCCGGTGCGGGTGCTTTCCCTGGCTTCCAGGCGCGCGCTGCGCCGCAGCGCTCCCCAGACCCAGGACAGGAGGCGCGTGAGGACTTCGTTCACGTAGAGCACGTTGGAGTCTCCCCAGTGGTGTCCGCGACCGTACTCGCCTCGCACCAGGAGCACGTCTCCCCGCGTGGGCCATGCCTCCGCAAACCAAGATGACGAGTCGTCCCCGTGCATGTCCTTCACGGAGTAGCGCGAGCCGGTGGGGTACGCCCTTTCGAGGCGTCCCACCCGCACAAGCCTGGCGTCCGAGGGGCAGAGACGCGTGACGGACTCGAGGTAGTCGAGTTTGGCTTCGTCGCTCGCGAAGTACCCCCACCGGGATCTGCCGCGCATCCACCAGATGGCGACCTCGCTGACGACCGCGCACACGAGCGCGGCCGCGCCGAATCCCGCGAGCCACCATCCAAGTGTGTCTCGCAGCACGTCGACCACGGTCCCGCCGACCAGCCAAGCCAGCAGGGCCAGGGCAGCGAGCAGCGTGCCTGCCACGACGATGCCACGTCCGCTCGCCCATCGCAGCGAAGACCATGTGATCAACGATTCCCCCTGAGTGTCCATGACGACACTGTAGGAGTCCGCACCGACATTCGCAGCCAACCGACAACGCGGCCCCAAACCGGGGTGGTTCGGGGCCGCGTGTGGTTTTGCGACTGCACCAGCGATCACGCAGCCGGCGCGTGCGCGCGCACAACCTCTACATGGACGCTCCCGTCTGCTCAGCGACCGGCGCGACGGCCTGGGTCCGCACGTCGTTCGTGAAGCGGATTCCCTTCGACGCCTGGGCCAGCTTGTCGAGGTCGAGGAGTCGCGTCGCTCGGTACAGATCCTCGGCGCGCGCAAACGGTGCACGGAGCACCTCGCGGAGGCGGTCTGATTCGGCCTCGTCCTGACGTAGCAGCTTGTTTCCCATGGCGATGCCACGCGCGGGCATGTTCAGCTCGAACTGGAGGATCCCGTACCCGCGCGCGTTGCGCAGCGTTTCCTGCTGAGATGCTTCTCGCCGCTCGATGCGAGCGTTGTTGTGGACCAGCGCGAGCCGCGAAATGCTGGTCTTGTGCGCGTACGCGCGGAACTCCTGCGACAGGGACCTCATGGTGGCGGTCACAGGTGCAACTTCCGGCACCCGAGAGACAAGGTAGGCCGCGAGTCCACCTCGAGCGCGTTCCTCCTGCATCACGTGCGCGTAGGTCGACCAGGGTGTTCCCTCGGGGTGGTCGCGTCCGCTCGAGAAACGGACGAGCCCGTCGAGGTCCGAGCACTGATACGTGTCGAGTTGGTGCAGGAACCGCACGCTCTGCAGCTCCGCCTGGTACTCAAAGTCGAGGTCAGTGAGCATGAGTGCCTGCGTCTCGCGCTTGCCGATCGCGTATGCCCCGGGGCGGGGCCGTGCGGGGTTGGTGGGTGGCAGGGTGTGCAGGGTCCGTTCGCCGTGCGTGAATTGCTCGATGCGGAGCTCGTGGCGCAGATGCAGCAGACGCTCTGTGGGCATGCCGCCTTCCCGCACCGACTGCCGAAGCTGCACAGGGAGCGCTTTTCGTGACGGGTCGTGCCTCGGGTAGCGGGACTCGAGCCAGATCGGAACTGCGAGGCGCAATGCGCGGCGTCCCGCGCTGCGCTTCACGTCCTTGAGATCTCCCGTCTGACCTCTGCGCGCAACGTACTCGACGGCGTGCGCGCGCATCTCCCGGGTCGCGCTCCACGCGACATGGTGCAGGAACCGGTCTGGGTCCTCGACCTGGTCGAACCCCTCAACGGCGGGGCCATCGGTGAAATAGCTACGCACCGTTCGTTCGACGGCAGCGTTGGCTTTCGTGATCATGAGTGTTCCTCTCAGATGGACACGCCAGCAGGGCCAGAGCCGCTGACGGGTCGCGTGTGGGTGTGGTCGGCGTGGACGTCGACCGGGCGAGCGGGACGCTCTTCTGGGGTCCTGGGGCGGGCTGCTTCGCGGGCGAGTTCCTTGTTGAGGGCTTGGAACTCGGCCCACTTGTCGCGCAGCTCGTCAGCTCGCCGGAAGGGCAGGCCGATGCGTTCCTCGGCTTCGGTTGCGACTCGGTGCTTCTCGTCACGGTCGAGGCGGCGTTCAGCAATGCCTGCTGGGATCGCGGCGATTCGGTTCGCGAGGCGGGTGACCGCGCCTTCGGGGCTCTGCAGGAAGCGTTCTGCGTCGGCGGTGATCTCGCTGCCGGGGACGTCTTGCAGTTCTAGGTACAGGAGCTGCTTGCCGAATTCGCGCCCGCGCGAGGCGAGCACGGTCATGCCGCTGAGCTCGCCCACGGCAGCGCGAGCTGATGACGTGGTGTAGCCGCCGCGCCCCTGCGGGATCCCGCCGCGGTGGAAGAGCCGCACAAGTTGCTGCCCTGCCTCGGTGCGCTTGGCGAACGTGCCTCGCCCGACGGTCATGGAGAAGCGATCGCCGTCGAGCTCGCGCACGTGCGGCAGTGCTGCCTCGAGTTGCTCGATCTCACGCTCGAGCCGCGAGACGCGTGCTCGCGCGTTGTCGACGGTCATGCGCAGCGTCGCCTGAGACTGGGCGTGTGCTCGCTCGAGGCGGCGCAGCTTCGTGACGTCGGTGCGCAGCTGCGCGTGCTGCACGAGCTTCGGGTTCCCGGTCGCCAGCGCCTTGGCTTCGCCTGCTTCGAGTTCGGCGGTGCCGATGTCTTCGAGGTCGCGCACGCGAGCGTCGCCACGCATGGCTTGCGCGATGAAACGGCCCTTCTGCTCCTGCTTCTGCCACATGAACGCGTCGAAAGAGTGCGACGTCGCGTACCGGTAGTGCTGCACGACGTCGTTCTGGTTGCCCTGGCGCATGATGCGTCCGGCCCGCTGCTGCAAGTCGGATGGGCGCCATGGGCAGTCAATGTCATGGAGCGCGATCGCGCGGCGCTGCACGTTCGTGCCGACGCCCATCGTCTCCGTCGACCCGAACAACACCGACACCTGCCCGTCCCGGGCGGCCTTGAACAGCGCCGCCTTCTTGGCGCTGCCCTTCGCGTCCTGCACGAACGCGATCTCCGACCGGGGCACCCCCGCGGCCGCGAGACGATCGCGCATCTTCTCGTACACGGACCAGCCGCGGTCCTTGTTCGGCGTCCCGAGATCCAGGAACACGATCTGCAGCGCACCCTGGTGCGCTGCCTCGTTCCCCGTGTCGGGATCCACGTACGAGTTCGCCGCGTTCTCCCGGTAGATGCGGGCGATGTTCTCCACCGCCCGGCCGATCTTCGTCTCCACCCCGCCGTCGGAGAGGCCCACGAGTTCTGCATCCAGCGCGGCCTTGCGTCCGTCGGAGCTGATGCGCAGCATGTTGTCGCTCTTGTCGGCCCGAGTGAGCTTGTCGATGCGACCGCGCAGCTCCCCGATGTACTCCCGCACCGCGGGAGAGGCCGGAACGATCACCATCTCCGGGCGCGCCTGCCCTTTGCTGTTGAGCGCGAGCTCGGGAGTGGGGAGGTCGAGATCCGCGGCGGTCTTCACGTCGCCGGCTACTCGCCAGAGGCGCAGCATCTCGGGCAGGTTCTTGAACCGGCTCAGCCGTGTCTGGGTCTTCATGCCGCCCGCGACGTCGACTTCCATCTCCGTGTGCAGCTCCCCGAAGGTCGCCGCCCACGCCTCGAAGTCGTGCACACCCGCCTCCTCCAAGAGGTCGGGGCGCAGATAGCGCTGCATCGTGTACGCCTCGACCAGCGAGTTCGAAAGCGGCGTGGCCGTGGCCACGGTCGCGATACGGCCCGTCTCGCTGGTGGCGCGCAACAACTCCATCTTCATGTGCAAGTCGGTGGCGCGACCCGACACGGTGGGGATGTTCGCGCCCTTGAGCTTGCTGCCGATCGCGAGCCCCTTGAAGTCGTGCATTTCATCGACGACGAGGTAGTCGATGCCCATCTGCTCGAACGTCGCGACGCCGAGATCCCGGACGAGCGGATTCTGGTTGGCGATCGTCTGTTCGAGCTTGCTGCGGGCGTCCTCAGCTTCCTTGATGGTCATGGCCCCGGACTCGACGGCACGGTCGAGGTAGGAGGACTGCACCGCGAGTTCGCGGCGACTGTAGGTGTCTTCCCATTCGGGCGAGACGGGGATGCCCTTGAACGCGGTGCGGGTCATGATGATCGCGTCCCACGGGTTCGTGACCGCGCGAGCGACGAACTTGCGCCGGTGCTCCTTCGTTACATCTCCCGAGTCCGCGGCGAGGACGCGGGCGGAGGGGTAGAGCTGGAGCCATTCGCGGGAGAACTGCTCGAGCATGTGGTTGGGCACCACGACGACGGGCTTGGTCACGAACCCGAGGCGGCGCAGCTCCATGGTGCCGATCACCATCTCGGCGGTTTTGCCCGCCCCGACCTCATGGAAGAGTCCGACCGTGGGCTCCGCGATCATGCGAGCGACCGCCGCCCGCTGATGCGGATGCGGCGTGAACGTCTCCGCCAGCCCGGGGAGCTGCAGCGCTTGACCTTCTGTGGAGTAGTCCCGGAGTGCGATCGCGTTGAACCGCTCGTTGTAGATCGCCAGGAGCCGGGACGCTCGCGCGGGGTCATTGAACACCCAGTCCTGGAACTTCTCGCGGATCTCCTCGGCTTTCTCCAAAGCGGCCGCGGTCTCTTCGGGGTTCGGGATCTCGCGCCCGTCTGGGTCTCGATCCGTGACCTTGATTTCGGTCATGTTCAGCAGCGACGCGTAGAGCATGCCGAATGGGCGACGCACGGTGCCGTATTCGTCCGTGCTGGCAACTCCCGAACGTCCTCCCGTCACCAGCCAGTCGGAAGCACCCAGGCGCTTCACTCGGGCGTTGCGATCGCCCGACATCGCCTGGAGGAACACCTGGAAGGTCTCGGAGTCGATCCAGGACGCGCCGACCTGCGGGTAGACGTCCTCCACTCCCAGCGGTGCTGGCTGCGCGTTCTCGAGCGCGGCCACGTTCGCGTGGAAGCGGGGATCCTCGAGCGCCGCCGCGCGAGCTTCGCGCAACTTGATGCGAACGTTCCCGGACAGGTACTCCGCTCTCGGCTGCAGAACGTTGTCCGCGGGATCCTCGAACGCGAGTCCGTCGAGCTGCGAGCGTGCCGATTCCTTCTCGACGCCAAGAAGGCCGGCGATTGTCTCGACGTCGATGCGGCCATGCCGGTCGAGGCTGACCGCGACCGCGTCCGCTGGCGTGTCCACGCTCGTGACCACCGGTCGCGGGGCGCGGACACGGCCAAGCAACAGGCCCGCTGGGGTGGCGCGTTGTTCTTGCTCGTCGTAGTTCTCGAGCGCGAACACGAGCGCCGCTCCCGGGTCTTGCCGGAACGCGCGCGTTGCTGGGGGTGTCCGGCGCTGCACGCGCGGCTCGCCGGTGTCCGGGTCGACGCTCTTGAGCTCGATGAGCTTGATGCGGTTGACCGGACCGTACGCGGCCAGGTGCGTCTCGTACGTGGTGCGCAGCTCGGTCCGGAGCTCGGCCAGCTCCGCCGTGTCCTCCAACGTCTCCGCCTCGAGGGTGACCAGATCGCGGGACAAGTCCCGCATAGCCACGAGGCTGCGCACCTCGGTCAGTGCGGTCTTGGCCACCTTGACCGGGGCCAGGTGGCCACCGGTCACCTCGAAGAGGCCGCCATCCTGCTCAACGAGGGTGCCCTCCCACGTTCCTTCCGGGGCTGCGGTCAGATCGTCGGTCATGGCCGTGTCCGCGCTCATGTCCGCGTCTCGTGTCCGGGCGGTCATGCCGTGACCGGCCATGACCGCTGACCGGGCGATGCCGGTCAGCGCCTCGCGAAGCGGGGCCGCGTCGCTGGCGTTCTCGGCCACGACCCGCAGCTCTGGCCCGAAGCGGCCGGTGTCCGCGGACACGTGACCGAGGACGTGCTCGGGGTGCGCGTGGAAGTACCCGTTCATCGCCACGGGCTGGTCGGAGTCGACGTCGGCCACGGTCAGCCAGCGCGCGTCGCCGCGTTCGGCGCCCTCCTCGCGGCGGCGGAACACCAGTACGTCGGTGATGACGTCCGTGCCGGCCAGCTCCTTGTGTGCTCGCTCGGGCAGGCGGACCGCGCCCACCAGATCTCCGAGCTCATAGAGACGACGCCTGGCGGAATCATCGGCGGCGTCGAGCGTGTGGCGGCTCGTGAGCGCCACGACCATGCCGCCCGGACGGGTCAGGTGCAAGGACTTCGCGAGGAAGTGATTGTGCAGGGACAGTGCGCGGCCGGGGTTGTGGAGCGCGTCGCGCAGTTTCACCTGGCCGAAGGGGACGTTGCCGATCGTCGCGTCGAAGTACCCGTCCGGGAAGCGCACGTCCGTGAAGCTGCCCGTGCGGATCTCGGCCTGCGGCTGCAGGAGACGACTGATGAGCGCGGTTGTGGCGTCAAGCTCGACGCCCGTCATGCGCGCCCCGTCGGGAGCGGTGCCGATGAACGTGCCGAGCCCGGATCCGGGCTCGAGCACGCGCCCACCGTCGAAGCCGAGCTCGCGCAGGCCGTCCCACATAGCGGTGGTGAACTCCGGCGAGGTGTAGTGCGCGTTCAGCACGGTGCGGCGTGCTTGCGTCCAGGCGTCGTCGTCCAGGAGCTCGCGCAGCTCCGCGTACTCGTTCGCCCACACCTGGTCGACGGGGTTAAACACTCCTGGCACGGCACCCCAGCTGGAGTACCGTGCCAGAACCTGCTGCTCGTCTGCGGTCGCGGCCCGCTCCGCGTCCCGTAGCTGGAACGCGAGGCGGATCGCCGCGACGTTCGCCGCGTATCGCGCCTTCGGGCCGGACGGGGCGAGCTGCGCCGATGACTCGGCACGGAATGCTACTGCGGGAGCGCTGCTTGCAGCGTCCCCCGATGAAGCTCCTGCCGCACCGCGCTGAACAGTTCGCTCCAGTCGAGTTGATCCGGATCCGAGTCCGTCGCCCGAAAGAGCACCGGCTCGATCGCTGCCCACTGCTCCCAGGTCAGCGATCGAACGAACGCCGCGATCGGGGCCTGCTCCGCGAAGTACGCCTCCACTTCCGCCCAGGTCTCCGCGGGCCGGCTCGAGTCGATCAGCGTCGGCGGCATCGGCACGCGCTCCAGATCCATCGGCGGAACGATCACCGCCTGCTCGGTCCCCCAGAACTTCCGCTCCGTCTCCAACAACCGCGCCAACAGCTCCGGCGTCGGCACCTGGCCCAGCGACCGCGGGAGCTGCCGGTAGTCCTCCCACAGCGGCCGCAGCGGCGGCTCCTCCGGTGGCTCGTCCCCGTCGTCCTCCGGGTCCACTTCCGCGGGGTACGCCTCGTACAGCACCTGGTTCAGCGCGATCTCCTCCGCGGTCCGCTTGGCCTGGTTCCGCCGCCCCACTTCCTGCAAGTAGTCCGGGTTCGAAAACGTCTGCCCAAGCAGCTCGTCCTCCGTCTGCTCGACCATCTCGCGGATCTGCGACGCGAGCTCCACGACCGTCTGCTCCCGGTCCTCCATGACTGCCCACTCCTGTGGCGTCGCCCGTTGCAGGTAGTCCCGCACGTTCGACTCGTACCTGTGGCTCATCGTCCATCCCTCCGTCTTGTGCTGCGGCTACCTTCGCATCAGCCACCGACTCCGGCAGACCAAAGATGTCGAACGACATCTGGTTCCAGTCCGAACTGCGCTGCTTTCCCTTGCGGGCCATGAATCCTTCGTTTCTCGTGAAGAAGACACCGCAGCACTAGAATCACCGTAGTGTATAATGCCCGGCTTCTGTTAGTCGGGTGTCGTGAGCCGAAACGGCTCCGGAGCCGCGTCAGATCGACCGGGACGCCCCCGCGACGGACGCCGCTGTGTGATGGCGGTCGAGCGCTGCGCGCGCTTCGTCCGCGTGCACGTCGACGGGCCGCACAGGCTCGACGCCGCGTGGCTTCTGGGAGGCGGCGAGGACGCTCACGTTGTCCGGCCGGAACCCGCCCCAGTGGGTCATGAGCTTGCCGTCGATCTTCACGAGCACAACCGGTGCGCGGAAGTAGCCGAGCGCCTTGACCTCGGCGGCTGCTTCGGGATCCACGCTCGCGTCGCGTTTCTCGTACTCGACGCCCGCCTTCTCGACGGCTCGTTCCGTGGCTTTGCACTGCTGGCAGTCCGGGGTGGACACCAGCTCAATCGTTCGCACCATGAGGGCCACCTACTCCAGGCCCGAGCCGGGCGTCTTCGTCGCCCAGGTCGTCGTGGCATCCACGACCGGGCCGGTCTCGGGCGCGGTGCGGCGTTCACGGTCGATGTGCACCGCCGTGAACCGCGGCGACGGGCCGACGAGCTTGACCGTCAACTGGTTGCTGGGCTTCCCGTTGCGAGTGCCCATCACGTACCGGCCCGCGGCAACGACCAGGTCGCCGCTCTGGAACGTGCGGCAGATCATCTCCGCCTCCTGTCCATACGCGACGCAGGGGACCGACGTGCGCTCCCCGTTGACCCAGGCCCCGTCGACCTTGTTGCGATCGTTCTTCGCGAGCAGGAACCGCGTGTAAATCTGCTCGCCCTTGGTCTTCAACTCGGGGGTGGTGGTGATGTTCCCCTCGATGGCCATGTCTGTCTCGAACGCGGGCATGAGCTGCCTCTTCCTACTGGCGGGGCACGCTTCCCGTGTCACCCTCTAGTAGCTATTGCCCGCAACCACGCCGGAACCGCGCGGAGAACGCACGAATCAGGAACCCCGCAGGCGATGCCCACGATGAGGGAAAGTCGGCTCCTAGGCTGTGCGAGTGCGCAGCAACATCAGGAGAGCACGGCGCGTTCGCCCCCTCCGCGAAGCCGTCCCTCCCGTGACTGTGCACATCGCCGTCCAGGCGGACGCCACGGGGAGCATCCCCTGCACCGTCCGAGCTACGGCTCCGCGCGCTGACAGCTCGTACACCGGGCTCGGCAAGCTCGGGATCCGCCTGGGCGAGAGAGAGCACTTGGTGCCGGTCGATACCCAGGCCGCCCTCAACCTCCACGCTGCCCTCCGCAGACGCAGCCCCGCACCAGGCGAGCTGACATGGCTCGACACCAACATGGCGAAGCTCTGCATGCGAGTGCTCCCTCGACCGCACCTCGCGTAGTACAGCTCAAGGCCACCGAGACTCTGTGACCTGACCGGTGAATTCAACCTGCCGCTGAGCACTGCACACTCATCCGGGACGGTCGTTGGCAGTGGTTGCACCCGCAGGTCATGAGTTCTTCGGCGCCCAGTTCTCGTGCGGCGGCTGCGTGTCCGGATCCTCCGAGCACAAGGACATCGTCAAGAATATAGTTGACGCCGACGCTCCCATCTCGACGGGAGCGCACAGCGCCGACGAGCGGTCGGACTCTCGCCGCTCTGCCTCGTCCGCTCTCGGGAGCCAAACAACCACATCGGTGAGCGGTCGTTGTTGCGGTTCGGGAAAGTCGGTCTAGAGGTAGAGATTCGTCGGATCGGTAATGACCTTCCATCGAGAATTCGCACAGTGCACATCGACGCCCCTTGGGTCCGCCCCGGGACGCACCCGGAGTGCACCCGCTGAATGAAGCCGGCCTTGCCAGAGTCAAGCGACCGAGAATAGACGTAGGGACGGAACGAACACTCTTCTTGCTCGCGGAGCTCAACGATAGCGCCATAGTTGCGGGCGTGCCCGACATGTGGGTGGCTCGCTGCTTCGACCCACTCACGCGCCTGGTCAGCAGTCGTCGAGGTCGTCGAGATTGTTCGGCGAGTAGCCGTCCGCGCTAGGTCGTGTTGCTAAACGTCGAAGTCGTGAGTGATCAGGTGCGACAGTAGGCTTTGCGGCATGGAGTACGACAACGCACCCGGTGGGTCGAAGAAACACGCCTACGCGGCCACCGTGTTGGGTGTTGCCGACGCTGGTGAGATCATGACGCTTCAGCGTGCGGCTTACGTCACCGAGGCTCAGGCGCACCACGATTTCAACTTGCCGCCGCTTACCCAGAGTTTTGAAGCGCTGCGTGGCGAGTTGGCCGACCCGGATGGGACCGCGCTCGGTGTCCGTGAACTCGGTCGCCTCGTTGGGGCGGTGCGTCTCCGTCGCCTCGGCGCTGTCGTGGAGCTGGGTCGGCTCACGGTGGTGCCCGATCGCCAGGGCGAGGGCATCGGCAGCTTTCTGCTCAGTGAAGCTGAAGCACTGTTCCCAAATGCCGAACAGATGCGCCTCTTCACCGGCGAAAACTCTGCGGCCAACCTTCGGCTGTACGAGCGCAACGGCTACGCCGAGACGGAGCGCACACCGGCGGGCAGCTACTCGCTAGTCCACCTCGCTAAGACGCTTTCCTAGGGTCCGTCTCTGACCCATTGGAAGACTGCTGCGAGGCACAGGGCCGCGTGGTAGTTCAGGGCGAGCTTGTCTGAGCGCGTCGCGATCCCGCGCCACTGCTTGAGCTTATTGAAGCAGCGTTCCACAACATTGCGGCCGCGGTAGCGCTGTTTCTGTTGAACGCCGAAGTCGATGGGGCGGCCAGGCTTCTTGCGGCGGCGGGTGATCTGGTCGTCGCGTTCGGGGATCGTCGCTGCTATGCCTCGCTCGCGCAGCCAAGCTCGGTTCGCCTTTGACGGGTAACCCTTGTCGGCGAGGATCCGCTCCGGTCGCGACCGCGGCCTGCCGGTGCGTCCGTAGACGCGGATCTCGGAGAGCGTGTCGATCAGCATTCTTGTGTCGGATGCCTGGCCAGGGGTTAGCACGAATGCGAGGGCACGGCCTCTGCCGTCGCAGACCAGGTGGTTCTTGGTCGTCAACCCGCCGCGGGAGCGGCCGATCGCGTGGTCCGGCGGCTCGTCACCGAACTTCTTGTAGTTCGATGGATCCCCCTGTGGCGCGCGGAAGCGTGGCACCGTGCTGGTGCACGCGCACGATTGTCGAGTCGATCGACGCCACCCAATCCAGCTCGCCGCGTTGGTGAGCGATCGACTGCACCTTCTCCAGTACCCGCGCCCAAACGCCCCGCTCTGCCCACCGGCTGAAGTTCTTGTAGATCGTGTTCCAGTTCCCGAAACGATCGGGCACATCCCGCCAGGGGGCTCCGGTACGGTATCGCCACGCAGTCGCTTCCACCACAACCCGCCGATCTACGGGCGGACGCCCCGTCGCCTTCGCGGGAGGGAACAGCGGGCCGATGACAGCCCAGACATCATCAGAGATCTCAGTACGGGACACACGTCAAACATCACCCGCGAGCCGCGAATCAGCCTTGAGCAACACGCCCTAGAACGCGGCTGAGGCCGCGCCTCTTGCAAGAGGCTCTGCATTTACGACGCGCCCGCGTCAGATGCGTTGACATGCGGACGACTCGCACTTGTAGAGAATTCCGCAACGGACCGATAATGACCGGTTGGGGCGGTCCGTGGGTCCGAACTTAGAGCGAGCTGCCGAAAACGACCGCGACAATCGCGTTTCGGTTGGGAGTTTCGGTGCACGAAGAGTCGCCATCGGTCAGAGCTGCGGAGCGGGCAGGAAAAATGCTAAACACGACACCATGACGACCTACCCAACGATGCATGAGCTCGGCCGTATTGATGTTGTCACGTCGGAGGATAGATCTGCACTGAGTCGAGATGTCAGCCTCGAACTCGACGAGGTGCAAGCAGCGTGGCCAGAGTTTGAAGGTGTCTTTGACTCGCTTCGGGGGCGAAGAATGATGGGCCTGGTCTTTGAAGGGAGCGCCACGTACCGTCTCGCCACCGCTCGGCTCGATCGAGACGCGGACAACGCCTTGGGTCTAGACGAATCAATCATTCCGGGAGGGGACTACCTCCGACTGCGCCTCCGTGGGGAGGTCCCGGGAGTCTATGGCCAGATCGAAGCCGCCTTCTCCGCGCTCTTTGAGGTTGCGGATCACGACCCGGAGCGACCGCACATCGAGTCCTACCGGCGCGAAGGTGAGATCGATTGCCTCGTGCCGATCCGACCTTCGACGAAGGTGGACGACGTCAAAGGACGCCAGTGGTGATCGAGATCCGAGCGGATCTCACCAGTGACCGCCGCAAAGGATCGCTTACAGGGGACCAGCTACGTTTGTCTTGTAGATGTAGGTTCTCGTGGTCACCTGCGCGGCGGAGCACGCAATGACGGTGTCCGCGCGGAGAAGCATGAGAATCTAACTGTGGGTAGCCATGACGCTGCTGACACGTGATGGTGCCACGGATGCGGGTGGCTGTCCGACGACCACGCCGCGTGGTCGGTGGCAGTTGTAGTACTGGTTCCAGATCTTGAGTGCGGCGGCACGTTCGGCTTCTGAACGCCAGGTGCGGTCGTAGAGGAACTCCTCTGCAAGGATCAGGTACAGCGCTCGAATTCGCCCTTCTGCCTCGGAGTGCGGGGCCCAATTCGCTGATGACGGTTTGAGCCGACCACTCCGCGAAAAGTGGTGGCCCGGCAGGATGAGCCGTCATGTGTCACGACTCGCTCGATCCGGGTGATGCCATGGGATGCGAACCAAGCTTTCGCGCGGCCGAGGAACGCGACGGTTGTGACGGCTTTCCCATCTGACAGAGCTTCGGTGTGCGCGAGTCGGGAGTATCCGTCGGTGGCCGAGTGCAAGTAGCCACATCCGGTCACTACTCCGTGGGCCCTCGTGCGGGCAGCGGCTCTGGCGTCGCCGCTGCCGTTGCCGTGTACACGCTGCCCACCCCCGTCGGGAGAGCGTTCGACCTTCTGCACGTCGAGATGCACCATGCGACCCGGGCGCCCCGCGGAGGCGCGTTGCGGTCGCCGGCTCGTCTCGCCGTTCGGGGTGATGGACTTTCGTGTGTTCAGCCCCAGCTGAGCGAGTGGCCGACTTGTAGTACATCTGGTGACCGGCGTCTCGACGTGGTTGAACTCGAAGGTGATTCGGGAAGCTGGCCATTTGTGCTCGCACCGCATCGACTCGATGTGCTTCACGAGCTGGCCAGGCGTCGCGGATCGCAGCCGAATCGGAGAAGACGAGCGGTCCAGCAGACCCAGTTCTCCGAACCGCCAGTATCGGTTGGCCCACTTCGAGGCGGTCGCGCGAGAGATGCCCATTCCTTCGGCCACGTGCGCGATCGGCCCGGTCTCGCAGCGTTCGACCGGTAGGCGGCGTCCTTCGGGTGCGAGCAGCGCATTGAAGTGCAGACGTGACGCCATGTCGATCTCAGATCAGTTCCAGCACCGGCCCCGCATGGACGGCCCGATATAGGACATTGCGTATCGCGTTGGTCTGAATCGAGGTGAGTGTGCGGTAGAAGGGGCGCAGCACAATCCGCACCAGGAGGTTGGCCAGGCCGTCCCGCGTGCCGAGCCGTGAGCGCGCCGCCTCGGGCAGATCGGCGTGTGTGGTGCGGCTGAGCACCTCCAAGGACTCGATGACGTCGGCGTCTCCACCGAGGGCGATACGGATGCGGTCACCCAGGGTCTCCGAAACCTCTTCTTCCGCCACGACCACCGAAATGTCGCGCCGGGAAGCTGGCAGCAGTGAGACGTGCTGCCACGGGTCCAGATTAAGCATCTGCGCAGCGATACTCGGGTTCTGTGCCCGTAGGTAGCGAATGTCGGGGATGCCCTTGCGCAGCATCAAGGCGCGCTCCAGTCCCGTGCGGAGAGCGAGGCCGGACCACTGCTCCAGATAGAGCCCTGAACCGTGCAGCACCTCGGGATGGATGCGACCGCACTCAGCAAGCTCAAGCCACTCACACCCTCGTGGAGGACATCGATCTGCCTGCCGCCCACCGTGTAGGGGTGCGAGATATCAGTCGCCTTCCACTCGGCCCCACGGAGCACCGCCTCAACCACGCGGACGATCATCGCAACCATGTCGCAGTCGCCCATGCCTGGAGTACTGCGGATGCGCCAGAGATCAACCTGGTGCGGCTCGCCCACGTGACTACGATCGACGACGTCGCGACGGTAGACGAGGCCAGGGGCAACGATCAGCTCATCGATGCCGCGTCGTCCCGCGTAGTCCTCGAGGGCAGTGGGGAGCTCGGCGCTGGTGTGACTGCGGAGCATCACGGTGGGGCTGACGTACCGGGTAAACCGACGGGCGCGGGTGACATCGTCAGGGCCGCACCCCAAGCGGTCGTAGTTCTCACGCACGGGCACGACTGGCGAGTGACGAACGTAGCGGAGGGAGGACCCGCACTCGGGCTGCAGTGCACCCACGGCGGAAGAAAGAAGAGCCTGGATGGCGTGCCCGCCCTGAACGGGATCGGTGAGGTCGCGCAGGTTCAGCGCGCTGCCGAGCTGGCCAGAAGTCAGATAGTCGGCGTTCGACAATAGGAGGTCTACAAAAGGGTGGCAGGTTGACTAGGGAGAAGAACTTCCCCCCGGCCGTGCCTGCAGAGACCTGATGCGGCACGACTGCGCGTCGATGACCCCGCGGCCATAACCCAGCCGGTGTTCCCGAAATCGCTGCCGCCTCTGCACAGCTTCAGAATACCTGCCCACCTACATCCTGACAACGAGCCAACATTCTCGTGCCCAACAACTGCCAGATTGCTCGACCGGGTTGGCAATGTCCGCGGAATCGACCAACGGTTGCGGTAAGTGCGGCCTCACGGTGTGGAGCCACAACTAAACCAACGCCCCCGTTGCGCTGGGCACTACGACGGAACGGGTGTTCAACTCTCCTGACCCACCTGGTAGAATCGAGCGTCCCGTTCTACGTCAGTCGCACCAATTTATGAGTCCGCGACGCACCCACGATTGGTAAAGGCCCATGCGAGGCAGCAAGCGTCGGAACGAGATTATCGAGGCTGCGCACCGAATTCTCAAGGCAGAAGATTCGACTGGCCTCAGTGCCAGAAAAGTCGCTCAAGAAGCTGGAGTAAGTCCGGCTTCGGTCATCTACCATTTCGGTGACATTGACTCTTTAATGCGCGCCACGATGGAGTCAGTCCTGGAGAACCTCGTCGCGAGCAACGTCAGCATCAACAAAACTTCCAGAGACCCAGCCGGACAGTTGCGAGCGACCATCGACCGGAGCATTCCAGACGAGATTGACGGCAGGCTGCGAATACTCTTCGAACAGTTGAGTCACATACGCCGCTCTCCCGAGGCAGTTAGGGAGCATCAGGCCGCCGTGGACTGGCAGGTAGACCTGTACGAAGAGATCATTCTGACCGGGGTCAACGCTGGCCTGTGGCAACCGTCCGTCCCACCGCGTCAGCTGGGTGAAACTCTCGTTGCCCTAGCGTCTGTGGCCAATCTCTACATGCTCGTGGGATTTGCCGGTGACGCCGCTTCACACAGGAGTAGAATGGCTGATTTAGCTTCTGCCCTACTCGGGACCAGTATCTAGTTCCAACCGTCCGGGCATTGCAGACGCATGATGATGGCGAGAACTTGGCCCTGACCCCCATGCGCGCGGTGCCCAGCCGGCAGCCGTGGTAATCCATCCAGAAAACAGCGCAACCATGCGCTCGACACTTGACTTGGCGCCGCTAGCATGGCGGAATCATCGGACGCCCCTTGTTCTTACCAAGCGCTAAGGCTCAGGGGAGACTGGCAAGCACTCCTGCCTCGGAACGTTGCGTAGCGAGCGTGGCAATGTCGTCGCGCGAGAGCGACGAGGGAAAGATCGGGACGTTTGCTTGCACGCACCCCCGATGGTGCGGAGACCGCGACACCAGGTCCCAAAGCGCCGCGAAGGCAGACCGGAACTACAACCCTCATGGTGTCATGTTCGAGCGGGTGGAGGCGCTCGCCCCTGCTAAGGACCCAAGCGCCTGGCAACAGGCGCACCCCGTCTTAAGACGCTGGACCATCAGCTGACCTTAGGGCTCTCCGCGACCTGGATACGACGCGCTGTGACCCCAGTACCCACTGTCTCGCTCCTTGTTCTCTACGTTCTCAGACTTGAACCCGCAGCCCAGCCACGCTACGTTTAACTTGAACGATCGTTCAGGTCTGCCACGCATGTGAGCCAGGTCGCCCGCTGGCAAGCCAGCGCTGCCCCAGGCAGCAGCAACCGAACCCCACTCGTCAGCGATGAAGCAATAGCCAGAGCACTCAAGCTTTTGAACGCCAGAAGAATTCTGACGCACCCACGAAATCGACAGGTGAACCATACTCCCCACAGTGCGGCCCACTCCAAGAATCACGATAAATGGTGCTCCCGTGCGGGCAGTTATGGACGATGCTGAATTGAAGTGGATTCCACTCCACTTAGTGCGACGCATCCTACACTTCGCCGCACGCAGACACTCGCGCAGACTCAGCACACACGCTAAGACGCAACATGCCACTCGAACCAACAAACACCTAGCAAGTATCGAATTCCCCGGGTGGCACTACTCACTCGAACAGGCACTCCTACTCTCAGTGGAGCGCTTGGCACTCTTCAGTGGCAGTGGCCCATAGTATGAAAATCAAGACGAGTAAGACACTGCGAACTCGAGGCGGAATCCCTTCGTCACCATTGGAGCAACCTCTGCACGCACAGCTACTCGCAACCGATGGGTCAGAAACACCCTCGCGGTAATTAAACAGGATCTAGCTTTCCAGACGGAAAATACGCTTCCCCAACAACCTCGGAGAATTCGGGGGAATTCCCCGAGGTTGAGCACCAGCACTAGCGGGCTGGTGCTCAAGCTGACCCGCCTGTGAATACGGCCAGGCGGGTCAGTCTAATCTTCACTTTCCGACATCGTTGAAGAAACAGAGAAAAAGAATGGCCCTACAACTGCGTAATTCAACCGACGCATCTTCACACAGCTGGACCTTAGCACTGCTGACTACGGCTCCACAGAACCACACACACGGAACCCGCTCGCTCCGAAGCCAACACGGATGATCGGCAAATGACAAGAGAGTCCCGCGCTGGGCGTGAAGCAATGCAAAATGGCCCTACTCTAGAGCAAGAGATAGTCCGTCGCGCTAGGCTTTCGACAGGGGTCAGAGTCTATGGGGACAGGGGCACGGGAAGGCACCGCATAGCAGTTAAAATTGCTTCAGCGATATCTGGAGAAAGCAGTACCGTCAAAAAGCCCACGTATCTGCATATTCAGCCAGATACGAGAGGAGCGTTGCACATCCAAGGCTTCCAAACGCTGAGCAGGGTGTCGGTGCAAGTTGAGCCCCCGTACAAGGGCCTGCTCGAAGGCATTCGCGGCACAGTTGCCGCAATTAGTAACGACGCACGAATACCCATTCTTTTTGAGAACATCGATGTTCTCGATCATGGCACTCGCGTGAAGCTGGAAGCTTTTAGAGAAGCAGGCGTCTATCCGATCCACATTTGCCGACAAAAGAATGGCATTTTAGGCACATTCGAGGATTTACTCTCCATCAACCTCGGCAGAATATCCATGCGGGACATGGAGGCGCATCTTTCGGAAAAACACAACCTCGTGTTGGCACCGACCTCCCTAGAACATGTTCACCTCAATACTCAAGGGCGTCTGCAGTACGTAGACGACCTGGTCACGTCCCTCGTGGATCAGGGTCTACTAGTTTTGGGGTCTACAGCTTCGCACATAATTGAAATGAGCGGTTTCCATCCTGCAAGCCAGACGGTCCAGTGGGCACTAGACAGCCTAAATGAGCAGGCGCGTCACGCTTTGAGCCTGATTGCGTATCTCCGGGAGGCTCCAGTGGTGACCGCGATTGAAGCCCACGGCGCTGCTGCTGTCGAGCAGCTACTCACTACAGGATGGGTTCGGGCCGACGAACACGGAATATTGCGGTTCCCCTGCGAGTTCGAGCGAAGGACAGTGGCAGGGCTCAGCAATGTCGTTCGTCAAGTCGGCGCAGTCCGTACTGGTCTCGAGAGTTCCATAGTGACAGCGACCATGGCTGCCCAGCTTGTTCAACTCTCTTTGAAAGTCGGACTGAGGCTCCCGAACACTGTTCTAGAGGATGGGGTCCGCGAGATGTACATCCAAGGGGAATTCTCAATTCTCGCCAGTCTATGCGAAAGAATCGTGTCCGTCTACGGTCAGGGCGATGATTCGAAAGAAGCACTAAGTCAACAAATTTCTTATTGCATCGCTGCATCATGTCGAGCCGTGGGGATGAAAACAACCGCCAGTCGACTGGCCAAAGGGTTAAATCCAGAGAACATAGACGTTCATTCTGAGCTTCTGTCAAACTGGTTGGATTCGAGCAATTTCGAAGCACCTCGAGTGTCGGCCGTGAAAAGCACCCTCGACTCGGAACCAAACGATGAGGTCGTGGCGGATGGATATACGATTTATCGCCAGGCAAAGGAGTATTTCTTTACTGGCAGGTTCGATGAATCCTTCAATAGTGCGCAGCGCGCGCTTAAATTAACCAAATATACATCGACTCATGCGCTTCAACCCGATCTCGAGTATCTAATGGCATCGATCGAGGTCTTGCGCGGACGTTCACACAGTGCACTCAGGAGAGTCGGCTCCCTGGTCCTGCGTTCTCGACTCTCCGGAACGCACACGGGACTCCGATTCCGGTCCTTGCAGATTCTTATCCTGCTCGCAAAGTTGCGCGTGTCCGAGGCACGCACAGTGCTCGAGTGCTCGCGTCGGGAATGCGAAGCTCAAGTGTGCAGGCCAGAGCCCCCTGATCTGTATCAAATCTGCGAAATATTCATCGAGACAGTCGATGGTGAAATGACTAACGAGGAGGCGCTTACAGCCCTGTCATCGGTGAGCACCGATTCAACATTCTCAGGTCTCATCTCATCGTTTGTCCAGCACCTACTCTCCGACGGTGGTGCTGTGGATGCCCTGAAGCACGCCGTTGAAATTTGTCGCGAAATCCCATGGGTCCGTGATTCCTTGCCTGAATCTGTAAGAGATACCGTGTACATCAGTGAAGCAGGCAAGCTGCTGACCGAACAGGCTCGGGAATCGTCGAGAGCGAGGATATTTCCCCAGACCCTGCTGGAGACGATGGCTCTTTGTGGCTATTGCTCGCTGGCAGGCGGTGTCGCCAAAACAGCCAATTTCGACCTAATGCGCAACAGAATCGCAGAAATTGATTCGCGCACCTTAGGTAGTGCTGAAGATCCCGAGATGGATTCACTTAATCTATTGCGACAAAGGCTCCCACCGCGGCAGGTGGAAATCGCTCATCTGGCTTCCGCAGGCCTGACGAATCGTGAGATTTCTGATCGACTCGGACTCACAGTTCGGACTGTTGAGAACAACCTGTACCGCGCCTTCAGAGCTCTAGGTATCCGTTCTCGTGTCGAGATCAAAACGCTTCTCACATACGCGGAGCGCCCAGCTCCCCAAATCGACGAGTACCACAATCCTTAAAGGTTGCAGGCAGAATCGATTAAGCAGAGCATCGCTAGCCCCGATAGGACAACTAATCACGGTGGAGAGGGCTTGAGTGGTTTAGGCCCAAGGCCCTCATCCTTCGATGAGGACTGCAACACAGTGTGACAGGGGTATTCGTAGATCGCACAGCTCTGCACAAGAAGCCCCCCAGCGTACCTATTTGAGTCTTCACCGTAGGACTTAGGAGGACCCCCAGAGTCTCGAAGCCCCGCCGCACGCAAGGCCCTACGAGCGAGAAGAACCGGGGTTTGAGACATGCGTTTAAGTCCTTGCTCGACGCCGCTTGCCCCAGCCGAGCTCGTGACACATCCGCGTGGACTACTCATCCGGCAGCCGTTCATTACTCTGCGGCCAATAACAGGCACTCAAATGACGTATTCAAGCACTTCTAGCAGTTCCAGCGCACCTAGTGTTTAATCACACAGCGAATGCAAGAGGCAGTCGTTGTGCACTATCGAAAGAGGAGTACTTATGTCTAAGACAAGTAAGGTTGTTGGCGGATTCGTTACTGGCCTCATGGCTCTGTCCGTTGTTTTTGCGGGTGCTACGGCAGCTCAGGCTGCCACCCCACGCCCTGAGATTGCAGTTTCCACGTCTACAGGCGTCGGTGACCGCGGGTTCGTCGTGCAGAACGATGGCAACACGACCATTCCTGCGGGAACACAGTTCAAGTTCCACTCCAACAAGGCGCTAAGCGTGGGTCTGTTCGGTGACCAGCAGTTGAATGAAGATTGGAACATCGCTCTCGCCGGCTCTGGCTACGACGCGACTGTCATCCTCTATGAGCCTCTCCTGCCGGGTCAGTCCAAGAAGTTCCTGCTTTCAACCGTTGAGGTCTCGGCGTTCTCGCAGTACTCGCTTGAGCTGAGCGACCCCGACACGGCACTCATCGACACCAACTACTACAACAACAAGGCAGGCATGCGCTGCACCGTTGTCGTGTTCGGCCTTCCGGCCTGCAGCGCAACTCGCTAACTATAGAAAGAGCACCCATTGGGATCTCATGAAGCAGAGCCATTAGGACCGAATCGCCCGAAGCGGCGCCAAGTTCTCACTGGAATTGCATGGTCGATTCCGGTTATATCCGTAGTGGCGGTAGCACCCTTAGCTTCTGCCTCACAGGAAGAACCGGAAAACCCTTTCGTTCTTGAGGGCGGACCATGGATCGATGAGCGTGCCAGCGATGGTTGGATCGCGCAGGGTATCGTGTTCAATATGCGGGACTCTTCGGGAAATCCAGTCGTAAATGAGCCAGTACGTTTCTACTTGGAGTCAGACAACGGTCCATTCTTCCTGGTGGATGACGAGTCCTACGATGAGAACACGGCAGTGGCGAACCAGGACGGTCAACGTCGCGACCGAGAACTCTCGACGGACTCAAACGGTCAAATCCGCTTCAATGGTGAGGGCGTGAACTCGTTCCAAACCGGCTGGATCAGAAAAGGCCAATCGTCTGCGAATGAGACCAGTTCAACGCTCTACGCTGTCGACCCGAACTCAGGTAGGGTGTTGGCGAGCGTTGTATTGCGTCTCGGTGGCCAAGACCGAGGCATCAAGCCGGGGCGTTAAACGTCATCTTCTCTCATCAGGTTCTCCTATTGGAACGTTTCTTCTTCGGGGAGCATGGTGCCCGAGCATGGAATGTGACCATAAGAGTCGGCCATTCCGTGTAAGCTAGAGGCGTTACTGGGGGAACTTCGAGTGCTTCTCAGTAGCTTTCGTAGGGTTATTGAGAACAGGTGTCAGTTCTGGGGAGTCTGACACCGCCGTGGGATCTGACTGGTTTTTGACGAGTTAGATTCCACGGTTTCTCTGTTTCATGGAGCATGGGGCGGATCTGTTCGTTAGTGCGGCACTTTGCGGAAGAGTGGTCTGTCGGGCACGCGTCAGGCACCGTAGCCTGGCCCTCATTTGCAACAGTCGTTGTCGTACACGATGAGAAAGGAAGGCACATGACCTATCCATATCCCGTTATGCCGGACCCAGCGCTTCGAGCAGCCAACATAATCCTTGACACTGTCGTTGGTCAGACACCTGCAGCATCTGATGAAACAAACCGACGAGCATACGAGATTGCCACGGAACTACTCGGAGGACCGCATGCTGTCTCGTCGGCCAATATCGAAGTTCTCGACTTTTTCGGGGCCGCTGTAGTATGCAATGCATGGCTCGCTCACCAGCTAGCCGGGTATCAGCATGAGGATCTACCCGGCGTGATCAGCCAGCTTCGGGACTTCCTGCGCTCCGTGAGCGCCGCCGACTAAAATGTTGCTGACTCGATCCACCCCGGCACTGTTGGGTTCTTAGCCCGTACTAGGATTCAAAAGGAGTTAGAAATATGCTCCCGCACTTGCCCTTCACACCTGTTCTGCACCATTGAGATGACGTCGTCACGTGGCAATCAGCGGCCGCCGCAGACCAAGCTGGTTTATGCCACGTCTAAACAGGCGCAATCTCCGCGTTAACGCTGCCCTTCGTGGGCCCCTTGCAGCGACGCACAATTTGCCTATCGGCGATTGCGGCCGACCATACTTGGGTAGTAGGTCTGAAATTCGAACATCGCTCCGTCATCTTGAAGATCGCCTGCAAAGTTGACTTTCTCCCCAAAGACAGCAACACCCTCCCTGTGGATAGATGGAAAATTACATGATGAACTCAAGACACAAATTGACAATCGCTGCAACAATCCTGAGCTTGACCTTTCTGGTTTCGTGCTCGTCATCAAACTCTGACGCAGAGCTGACCAGTACTGACGGCAACGAGCGGATCAATGAGATAGCCCTGTTCGGTGACAGTCCGGCGACGTTGAGTCCGTCGATTGATGCTCCCGTAACGCTCGTGGAATTCGCTGATTACCAGTGTCCTCCTTGTGAAATGGTCTCCGAAGAGATGCTGGAGATGGCGCAGACTTACCCGGATGATCTGAGCGTGGTTATCAGGAACTTCCCCCTAAGTGAGATTCACCCAAACGCTCTGAGCGCGGCTAAAGCCGCCGAAGCCGCGCGGGCACAAGGTGAGTTCCGAGACATGTACAAGTCCCTATTTGAAGGGCAGGAGGTCTGGTCCGATCTGACCGCCGACCAGGCGGAGGAGATCTTCGAGGGATACGCCCTGGATCTGGGCTTGGACGTCGATAGGTTCCGTTCGGACTTTGCGAGCGCGAGCACGTCTGCCCTGATCGAAAGCGATATGGCCGACGGTTCGGAACTGGGAGTTGGTGGAACACCCACCCTATTCCTTGACGGCGAAAGGGTGAATCTTACGAGTATCGATGAGTTGGCTGTCATTGTTGATGCTGCCGTTCAGCGGTCTCGCAACGGCACTAAGTAGGGAGCAATATGACCGGCGCTCTCTCTACGCCCGGTCTCGAAGCGAGTCTTTGAGTATGGTGGCCACGCTGCACTGGGCGTGATTCCCAACTCTTCCGTTGGTACTCTGCGCCCGCGTTGACCGAGCCTGGTATGCACATCAGCAATACAGCACAGTACGATTAGTGACAGCCTAGCGATAGCTCCGGGTCTTCGGCGAGGATTCTCTCTATGTACGCAGCGGGTGTCAGAAACCGGTCGAATAGCGGCACTTGAAAGCCGCTACAGACGCCCGAACTTCCATGGGTAGTTCGACACAAACACCGGATGGTTATCTACATCCGCGAGGCCATCGTGCATCAGTAGCATCTTGCGTACTAGGACTAGTGTTGCCTCGTGAAAATCTCGTTCAAACAAATTTGGCGTTGAGGATGAAAGGGACAGGATGCACTAGCACGCGCTCGTCGATCCGGGTCGCACTTGCTCGCCGTTACCTGCGATGGCAGAAACGACGGTGGATTGATCTGCGACTGAGGTGGTGATGGCAGGTGCGTCCTCCGAGAAACGTCGAGGTGTCCTTCCTGCCAAAAACCGCGATCTCGATTCTGCATGCACACTTTTCGAGGCCCGCGCCGCTCCGTTGGTCTCGACTGCCGACGAGATGGTTTGCGTCTTGATACTCGGGCGCTTAGAGAAGACTCACCGTGCAGAGCCGGTTGACGCTCCCAGCGCTTTCAAGGCCCGGCCGTCCGAATGCACCGGACTTGCCGGGGGGTGAATTTACGCCCATAGCCGTGTCGACCGACCACAGCGACACTCCGCAAGCCGATTGATACTAGCGGCGTGGTGCGTGCCTGGTTTGCGACTTGTCCTGTTCCCGCCGCGAGGCGGCAACCGATCGGATATGTCTCAGGCCACTCACGCCGCCTACGTGGTCGAGCGGCCGAGAACACTCTGTAGATCAGCCTCTGACAACTCACGCTCAAGCGCCTTCATCAGGCCGGAACGTGTGAGATAGCCGCTCCCGCGCGCTACCTGGGCCAGCGGCTCACTGCCCCGGAGGCGTGCGATCGCTATGTTCAGCCGCGCCAACGAACGCCAGCGCTGGAAAGATAGACCCGTCTCCTCGAGAAAAACCCGTTGAATCTGGCGCACACTGATTTGCTCCGCCGTGGCCAGCTCGGCGAGTGTGCGCCCGGACGCAGCGGCCGCGCGGGCGATCCGCGCCGCCGTTGGGTGTCGCGGCAGCACGAGGACGAAGTGCGAGGCGACGAGTCCCTGCAGTGTGCGCCCGAGTGCCTCTCGCAACGGAATCACCTGGTCGCGCGTCTGGGGCGCCACGCCCAGGATCGTCATCATGAGTGTGCTGACCGCGGGTACAACCCCAAGCTTCAACACGGGCACAGGCGGTCCGTGTTCCGCATCGAGGAAGGGGCCGAGCACTAGGCTTCCCTCTCCGTATCTCGCAGCGTGGGGAACTCCAGCGGCTAGCCAGACTGACTCCTGCGCCCGGAGCGTCATGGAGACTTCGTCCACGGTGAGGTGCGCAATACCCACGGCGACGTAAATCAGATGCGGAACGTCGTGCGCATGGGTCGGATGGCCGAGAAATCGGATCACATGCTTCGGTTCGAGGTGCTGCAACCGCACGGTCGAGTCGTTCACGTTGCGCACCTGTCCTGACGTCGCCTGTCACCGATGTCGCACCGGTCACAGATCCATGTCGCCTCCGGATCACAGACGCCCATAACTAAGCCTACCCTTACCAGGGTTCATATTCCTAGCGGCGCCAAACGTCGCCCGACCTTAGGTGGCATACATGCTCTCGCGCTTTGCTTCATTCACGGCGTTTTCCGCTTTCGCCCTGGCGGCCAGCCTGTTCCTCACCGGCTGCGCAGCGCCGTCATCCACCCCGGCCGATACCGGGACGAGTGAGAGCGCCTCCTCCACCACGCGCGCCCTTACAACCGATCAGGGCGAGCTCACGATTCCGACCGACCCTCAGCGCGTGGTGCTGTTGAACTATGCCCTCGCGGGCTATCTCTACGACCTTGACGTACCGGTGACAGCGCTGACCGCGGAGGCTACCAACACCGAGGCGACCTTCTCCGAGTTCTGGGCGGACGAGGCTGAGTCCGCGGGCACCGAGTTCGTGTCCTGGAGCCCCGAGGGCTTCGACCTCGAAGCCATCCTGGCGCTGAAACCCGACCTAATCGTGGCGGGAGGCTTGGGGTATCCGCTCATGCTTGCTACCAAGGCGTACGACCAGCTGTCCGCCATCGCACCCACCGTCATCGTCCCAGGCGCCTTGACGGAATGGCAGCAACAGTACGAGTTCCTTGCCGAAGACGTCTTCGGCAAACCGCAGGTGTACGCAGACGCCTTGGCCACCTACGACGCGAAGATGGCGGAGGTGCGCGATTCGATAAGCCCACCAGCTGGCGAATCCGTTTTCCTGAGCTTCACAGCCGATCAGCGCCCCTTCGTTCTCATCGAGGATCGTGGCCTGCCGAAGATGTTCACCGACCTCGGCTTCCGTCCTGCGGGTCTGTTCGCCACCGGACACTTCGATCCCTACACTCCTGGCGGGGACTCCTTCGAGATCTCGACCGAGCAGGCCGGCCAGCTACTCACCCAGGAATCCCTCTTCGTCTTTGGTTTCAACGCGGAGACCGTCGACCTCGACACCCTTCGCCAGAACCCGGTGTACGCGGCACTGCCTGCCTTCCAGAACGATCAGTCGTATCAGTTCCCGTACTGGTCCCAGCGTGCGGATTTCGATGAGTCGATGTCGCTGCTGGACCTCATCCAGCAGCAGTTCCAAAAGTGAAAGGCCCAGAGGCACGCATGAGGAGCTATCGGTGAGCCCGCGATCTTTCGTCGCCCACCCTCTGGTGCTGCGCCGGCTAAGCGTGGTGCGGACCAGCGAGGTGACGCCTCGGATGTGCCGCATCACGCTCGGCGGTGAGCAGCTGGGTGCTTTCGAACGTGAAGGCATGTGCCATCCCCGGTTCGCGAGCCCGATGTTCGACGACCATGTGAAGCTGCTTTTTGCAACAGAGGGTCCGGTCGATGACGTGCTGCCCCACCAGCTCCCCCACGGGATCGAGTGGACCGTATCGGAGACGCGCGCGGGCCGGGACTACACGCTCCGGCATGTGCGCGAGGACGAACTCGACCTTGACTTCGTCCTGCATGCCGACAACCACGATGCCGGCCCCGCCGAAGCCTGGGCGCGCGCGGCACGCCCCGGGGACGAGGTGTGGTTCGTCGGCCCGAAGTCATCGAGCGTGATCCCGGACAACACGGACCGCGTCGTGCTGATCGGTGACGAGACAGCGCTGCCCGCCATCGGACGATTCTTCGAGGAGCGCCCGGTTGCAGTCCCAGTCCATGCCGTTGTCTTGGTGGGCGACGACGCGGCACGACAGGAGCTCGCGCTCCGGGCAGGCGATCGCCTCGAATGGGTGCTCGCTGAACCCGGCGATGCCGACGCGGTGGGCAGAGCGGTCACTTTGCTCGACGACGAAGCCTTTGCCGGTTCTCCGTATGTTTGGGCTGCGGCAGAATCGCGCGCACTGCTCCCGTTGCGCCGGGCGCTGAGCCGAGTACATCGAATTCCCAAGTCGCACCAGGACATCACCGGTTACTGGCATGCACGCACCAATGCACCTTCAACGATTCAAAACGTCGCCCGCGACGAAGCGACGCGGTGCGAGCCGGTGCCCTCCCCCACCGTCTGGTTCACCATCCGCGCCGCCCTGCGCCTGGGTGTGATCGATGCACTCGACAAGCGCGAATGCACCACGCACGAGCTGGCGAAACAACTACAGGTGCGTGCTGGCTCGCTGGACACGATCATCGCGGTGCTCGCTGCGCACGGACTGGTAAGGCAGCAAGCCGCGTCGGAAGGAAAGGACCTCACCCAGCCCCTCCACCTGACCGAGCTGGGGGCAGACTTGTGCGCGAACGAGCACGATCGTGAGCGGTTCGACGGACCGGAAGCCGATCAGCTAATTTCGCTCCGGAACCTCGACGCCGCGATCCGCGCGGACGACTCGGCCTGGCGACGCGAGTACGGCAGTTCGATGGCCCAACTCGCCGCCACCGATGAGCTGATGCGTGACGAGCTGTCCGAGCATGCGGAGGGTCTGACCTACCTGATGCCGGCGCTGCTTGAAGCAGCGCCTTGGTCACGCGATAGCACCTTGTCCGTCCACGGACCGGGGGCCGAGGTGGTGCGAAGAGCATTGCACGGTGCCGACCGCGCCATGTCGGTCCGCGTCATCGACACCGATGCGGACTCGCAGATTCACGCGCGCGCCCTCACTCACCGAACGGACGAGGAAGCGCTGGACTACCTCGCGGCGCTGTCCATGCCCGAACTCCTCCTGATCGAGCCGACGAAGGCGGATCTGCTGGATCCGCACGCGGCAGAGCATCAGCTGCTGCAGATGGCGATCACCGGCACCCCACCCCGCACCGCGACGCGCCTGATCGATCTGGCGGCACGCGCAGGATGGACAGCCACGAGTACGCATGAACTGGGCTGGGGCGTCACCTGCGTGGTGCTGCATGCCGGCGGCGAACACGCCACAACAGTTACAGCATGACCACGCAGACTCAGCTCAGCCCTCCCACCGTCCGATCGGCGACTGTTCGCGGTGTGGGGCTGTTCATCTCGACCTTCCTCCTTATCCTCGCTGCACTATTGAGCGTCGCGGTCGGCTCCGCCCTGCTCTCTCCCAACACCGTGTTGTCCGCACTGTTCACACCGGACGGGTCGGTGTCCCAGATCACGGTGACCGGCGTGCGCGTTCCACGCACCCTGCTCGGTATCGCCGTCGGAGTCGCCCTCGGTATCGCCGGCGCACTGATGCAGGCGCTCACGCGCAATCCGCTCGCCGATCCTGGACTGCTCGGCGTGAACGGTGGTGCCGCGCTCTCCGTGGCCATCGGCGTCACAGCATTCGGGTTGGTGCGGATCGCCGACTACGTCTGGTGGGCGTTCGGAGGAGCGGCAGTCGCCGCGATCCTCGTCTACGCGATCGCGGCCCGCTCGCGCGGTGGCATCACCCCGGTCCGGCTCACCCTGGTCGGCATGGCACTGAGCGCAGTCTTCCTCGGTTCCGCCACGCTCCTTACGCTCGTCGACCCGAGGACCTTCGATCGCATGCGGTTCTGGGGTGTCGGATCCATCACAGACCGCCCTGACGGCACCCTGCGGACGGTGCTGCCGTTCATAGTTGCGGGCGTGATCCTATCCATGCTCTGCGCGCGTGCGCTCAACGCGCTGGCACTCGGAGACGACGTCGCCAAATCGGTGGGCGTCCGCGTCGGGGTGATCAGATCCTTCGGCTTCATCGCAGTTGTCCTGCTGTGCGGCGCATCCACCGCGGCCGCTGGACCGATCGCATTCGTCGGCCTCATGATCCCGCACGCAGTGCGGAGGATCACCGGCCCAGACCAACGATGGATCCTCCCCTACGCCCTGCTGCTCGCCCCCACACTCGTCCTGCTATCCGACGTGGCGGGCCGGATCCTCGTCTGGCCGGCGGAGCTCCAGCTCGGCATCATGACGGCCCTCATCGGCGGACCAGTCCTCATCCTGCTCGTGCGCACATCGTCGCGGATCACGTGGTGAGGACTGAACCCGTGACTCCCTCTTCACCGATCGAGCCAACCTCCCGCAGTCACCTCTCCGAGCCGGTCGTGGTTCGCTGGGGCCGATTCAGCCGACGCCTGCAACGGCGAACGCTCATCGTCGCATTCATCATGATGCTGCTTGTGACCGCGCTGCTTGTCTTCGCCCTCACCGCCGGGAGTGGAGGAATCGAGCCGACATCGCTGCTGCACGCTCTCGCCCCGGACGCGACGGTATCCGAGCGGCTGGTGTTCGAATGGCGCGCGTCACGAGCACTCGCTGCGGCGCTCTTCGGCGCCTGTCTGGCCATCGGCGGCACAGTCTTCCAAACGCTCACACGCAATCCGCTGGGCAGCCCAGACATCATCGGGCTCAGCGCAGGTTCCTACGCCGGCGTGATCATCGTCATCATTCTCGGCGGCAGCGGTTTCCTGCCGTTCGCCGCTGGAGCGGTCAGCGGCGGTATCGTCGCGGCGGCATTCGTTTACCTCCTCGCGTTTCAGCGAGGCATACACGGATTCCGCCTGATCGTGGTCGGCCTTGCGCTCGGAGCCATCCTGCGCGCGCTCACCTCGTGGTTCAGCATCAAGGCCGACCTGGACGCCGCGCTCCAGGCAGCGATCTGGGACGCCGGTTCATTGAGTGGTATGACCTGGCCACTGCTCGCTCTGTCGACCGTCGTCGCCATGACACTCATGTTCACGTTGCCCGCAGCTTTCCGGCTCCTCCCACTGATCGAACTCGGAGATGAGGCGGCCTCCTCACTCGGCGTGCGCGTGGAACGCAGCAAACTACTGCTCATCTTCATCGGCGTGGGCTTCACCGCAGTAGTCACCGCAGCGACCGGGCCGATCTCCTTCATCGCGCTCGCTTCACCGCAGATCGCCCGACGCCTCTGCGGTGGGACGGCTCCGGCAAACATGCTCGCATCAGGCCTGGTCGGAGCGGTGCTTCTCAGCAGCGCGGATCTCATCGCGCAGCATCTCGTCCCAGGCGTCCACCTCCCGGTCGGCGGCGTGACCGTGGTGATCGGAGGACTGTACCTGGTATGGCTCATCACTCGAGAGGGAAAACGCACATGACCGAATCGACCCCGTGCGGAATCACCGCAAACAGCCTCACCGTCGGGTACGGACACCGACCGGTGATCGACCAGCTCGATGTGCACATCCCGCCGGCGACATTCACCGCGATCATTGGCCCGAACGCATGCGGCAAGTCGACACTGCTCCGAGCGCTCGCCCGCTTGCTTCCCGCGCGTTCCGGTCAGGTATTGCTTGACGGTGCAGACATCCGCGATCTGTCCGGCATGCAGCTGGCCCGTCGCCTCGCATTGCTCCCGCAATCACCCGTAACACCGGACGGCATCACCGTTGTCGACCTCGTCTCTAGGGGACGGTATGCGCACCAGAGCGTGCTTAGCCAATGGTCGCGCAACGACGCCCGAGCCGTACAAGCCGCTCTATCAGCCGCCGGCGTCGCAGAGCTCGCCCACCGGCATGTCGACGAACTCTCCGGGGGGCAACGCCAACGGGCGTGGATCGCCCTCGCGCTCGCGCAAGAGACCGACGTACTACTGCTCGACGAGCCGACAACCTTCCTCGACATCGCGCACCAGGTGGAGGTACTCGAACTCGCTGTGCGCCTGTGCGACGAAGGACGAACCGTCGTCGCCGTCCTCCACGAACTCGCGATGGCTGCGCGGTACGCCACGCACGTCATCGCCATGCGCGACGGACGAATCGTCGCCGAGGGGCCGCCACAGGACGTGGTGACCGCGGAGGTCATCCGAGAGGTTTTCGATCTGGATGCACAGGTGATCGAAGACCCCGAGACGGGCGCACCGGTAGTACTCCCGCGCGGGGTACATCGTGATTTGGCGAGCCCCTCGCGGAGACGGAGAGCCGTGCACTAGAACTCTGGTACCGAATACCCCTCAGCCAGGAGAGTGGCGCGGAGCAGGGACCTGCTCGAGACTTCGAACCCGAGCCCCTGCAATCGGCGACGCGCCAGTTTCAGGTGGGTCCGGACTGTCGCTGGGCTCAACCCCAAGAGCTCAGCGATCTGTTGTGTTGTTGGCGACGCTCTGCTCGCGAAGAGAGCGGCAATTTGCAGCTCACGATCCGTGAGAAGAGAAGCCGCCGAGGACGCGGAACCCCACGCGCTAGCAGGCGTGTCATCGATAAGGACGTCGAGCAGACTCGTGATGGTAGAGGCCTCCCGCGCCAAAACATGTGCAGCCCCTTCCTGCCGCAGGTTGTGGATCAGTCGAGACCGCGGGAAGTTAGCAACGACTACCACCTGAGTACCCAAGCGAGCGACCGCCCGAGTCTTGAGCAGGATCGGCACATGATCCCTGAACTCAGCACTCACGATCACGACGTCCGCAGCCAATGCTCGCTCCGCGGAGAATTCCATCCAGGAACGGCTATGTCGCCCCACAGCGAATTCGCGTCCCGATCTCTCGGACGCAATGGACAGCGCACCCCAGAGCAGGGGCGACTCGTCGACGACTTCAATGATCTTCACATGCGCTATTCTCACCCAACAAGTCCCCCACAGTTTACTTCAGGTGTTCCAATGAAGAGATACCCCATAAGCCAGACAGCAACAACCAGCCCGAACAAAACCCACTGGGCGATTCTCATGCAGAGCCGGATCGATGCGTCAGCCTTGGCGGCGATACTCCAGGACAAGTTCCCTCTCCTTGAGGATCCTCGACTCGTCACGACCCCCAATGAGGCAGACGAGAGAACTGTCGAATCGTTCGTGGTCGTCAGTGCCACTTTCGGCCTGAGTCAGCAGCTGCCACGCATAGTCCACAGCCTTAGTAGTCAAGGCAGCCGCGTGCTCCTACTCACAGACGGGCGCTCAACACACGACAACGCCGCAGCGAGTCTTGCGGGAGCGCGAGCCTCGTTCGACACCCGGCAGCCCCTTGGGTACCTACTCATGGCAGCCCACATGGCACTCAACGGGCACCACGAGACGCCTACCCAATCGAGCACACTGTGGACCTCTCCCAAGCCCATCCACCACATCCGACTCACAGTGACCGAACAGCGAGTGGTCGATGCGATCTTTCAACCAAATGCGACGCACGCGACCGTAGCCCACTTACTCGGGGTCAGCGTCCACACCGTCAACAACCACTTGGCGAATATCCGGGGAAAATTGGGTCAATTCCCCGTTCGAAACCTGCCTTCGCTCCGCTTCGCACTCGAGGAAGTTGGGCTCCTCGAGCCTTACCCCACATCTACTAGTAGATCCGCAACGCTGAGCCGCGACATGTGAAGACACGTGCTTACATTCCTTAAGCCAATTAACTTAAGGATTGTTTCAATGAATGATTCACGACCTTCAGAACCAATTTCGCGTCGGAAGATAGTTCAAGGTGCAGCCTGGTCAATCCCAGTAATCGCGACCGCCGTCGCAACTCCATACGCTGCAGCATCCGAGCGCTGGAATGTTGCGGTGACGCAAGGTTGCTTGATCGGTATCGCCGGACTCGATTTGCTTCCTGGTTTCCGAATTTCTGAGACGACGAACACCACTCCCCCCACAACCCTGACATTTACGCAGTCGATTGTGTACACGGGTTCATACAACTTCCTCTTCGCGGAGGCACCGCAACGCACTGCTGCACAAGCGATTGGCACGACGAACCTCGGCCTCTACTTCGTGGCAGGCATTGTCAGCTCACTCAGCAGCAACGCGTCGGCTACCTCTTTCAGCGGAAGCCTCGTGTCCTCCACGTACCAGGAGATCAGCCGCGGACCAAATGGCTTGGGTGGTACGCGCGTAGATTTCACGATGACTCGCTCGCGAACCATCACGGTTACCAACCTTGGCGCCAGCGGCGCTGCTGGCATCGGGTATCTCATCAGTGCCGGTGTGACGCTTCCCGGTGCATCCGTCAACAACATCCTGACGGCAAACCCGGGCTCAGGTGGCCTCATCACCACCGACAATTCGGCGATCCTCGACTGGGACCTGCTGAGCATTGGCTGCTGAAACCCCTCACGCACGAGCTTGAGCTTGAAGTGGCGAGCCCACGTGGAAACGAGATTGAGCTGAGTTGGCAGGATGAATCTGCCTCTCTCGATACTGGGATGCTGTCAGCAGTCAACTGCGCAGGTCTCTAAACGCCACCAGGCGAAGGGTGCCGGCCGCGAGGACGCTGGGGAGTCTCCTGCGCCTACCCTACAAACGAGACTGGGGATTCTCGCGCCTGGTTGGAACGCGGGGGTTCGCATCGCACGCCGATGCGAACCCCCGCTGTAAAAAACAAGGCCATGCTCTCACGTCATGCGGTTGAGCAAGCGGGACCAGGTGCTCTGCCTTTTCTCGGCATCGACTCCTCCGCACCGTTGGGCACGGTGCTCGGACACCACCAGTGCCTGCGTTGGGGCGTCCAAGTGGGCCCGGCGGACGAGCGACTCCGGCGGCTCTGTGGATAGGCTTGGTGTGATTCATCGCGTGCAGCAGCAGCGGCGGCACCTATCCCGCTAGTTCGATCAGTCGGAAGTGTGCGAAGTTCCTCCCGGAGCATCGCCCCCGGGGCGGGGGATTGTCGCAGCGAGCAGCTGAGTCCGCCATCCTCCTTGAGCCCACTGCGTCCACACCGCGGTCGGGGTGTCGGACCATGCTCTGGTGGTACTGATGTGCTCTTCACGGCAGTCGCCGCGGTACCACTCCTTGATGCGCTGTTGGGCCAGGTGGAATCGTTCGTGCCAACCGATTGGGCCGATGCCCGAGTCCCCAGCATCGAAGGACGCGACGTGCGCCGACTTCAACGCCGACAGCTCTTCCACGAGCGCGCCATGGAGGTGCCAGCACTCGGGGATGATGTCGAGCTCGTAGCGCACGACGATCCAGCGCACGAACTTCGCGAGCTCCGTCCATTCCTCGTCGACGTCGGCGTTCTCCAACGCGAAGCGCTGCCAGGCCAGCACCGTCGGATACAAGCCAGGCACAACCTCGCCCCGATTGCCCGGGTCCACGTCGGTCGGGAACAGGTCATCATCGAACTCGAAATCCCCGTCGTCCACGTCTGGCTCGTCCGAGTTGTGGCCGTCGGCATTCATCGTGCCCCAATCAGGCTGCGCAGCCGGGATCGCACTTTGGCGATCGCCAGCAGCGTGGCTTCCTTGCGGCTGCGCATGTACCGAAGCGCGCCGTCGTTGTCCATCAGCTCGTGCACCAGGCGGTGACAGAGCGGATGCATCGGCAGCAGATCCTCGTCGCGTTCGTCGGCGAGCCAACCGCCGTTCAGGAGCTGCGTCACACCGCGGTAGTCAATGTGGTGCAGCTCGAGGCGGCGCTTGGCCTGCGGCTCCATTCGCTTGCACACGCAGCACTGGTGCCGGTCCGGGTTCTGGTCGAACCACCGGGCACGTCGGGTGTGCCACTGCTTCGACTTCAGGTACTGCAGCCGGTACGCGCGTGACGCGATGCCCGCTCGACCGTTCGACATGGTTACGACACCTCCAGTTGCAGTGGCTGCGGCATCAGCCGGCCCTGCCGGCGGAACTCGTCCGCCTGCTCCGCCTCGGTCTGCTTCTTGCCCGCCGAGATCTCGTCCGCGTCGGCTCGCTTCGTCCATCCGGGCATCTCCAGGAGCACGCCGCGCTTGTTCTTGTAGGCGAGCACGCCGTACCCGGTGGGGATGCGGTGCAGCTCGTCGACGCTGAGCACGGGTAAGCGTTCGATGCCGAGCTGCGTGGAGTTGCCCTGCAGCGACACCGACCGCGACTTCGTCCGCACCTCCCGCGTGCCGAGGATCGACTCGAGCCCCTTCAGGTGCGACTCGTCACTCCCGCCGCCGTAGAGGATCTTCGCGATCGCGGACGTCCAGATCGTGTCTGCCTCGTCTGCGCTCCACGCGGTGCGCGCCTGGGAGAACCCCTGCAGGACGACGAGCGTCCAGATCCCGATGCCCCCACCGTCGGAGAGCACCGTGGGCAGAGCCTTCCAGGAGAACATGTTTGCGATCTCGTCCAGGACCAGCCCCAGGGGCGGATCCAGACGACTCCCTGGAGAGGTGAGCGCCTTGCGGCGTGCCTGCTCCACGACGTCGTCCAATAGGGCGCCGAGGAATCCGCCAGCGGCTCCCGCGCCTGACCGGGTGCCGATGAGGTAGAGCGTATTCTGCCCGGACAGGAACGCCTGAACGTCGAACGCGTCGTCGTCCCCCGTCGGGCACATCGCCGCCGCGACGCTCGGCAGCTGCAGCGGCGCGGTCGCGGCCGCGACCCCCATCCACCGGGAGCCGAGCAACTTCGAGTCCCCGTCGAGCACGGTCTTGAGCGCGGACGCCCAGCCGGGAGGGCCCTGGTTCTCGAGGATCTTGACCGCGGGCCTAGCGAGGTCAGGGGACGCGCCCCAGTCCCGGAGCGTGTTCACGTCCTTCTTGCCCAAGGCGCATGCCATCAGCAGCCGCGAGAGCAGCACCTCGGCTTCCTGCGCCCACTCCGAGTTCGAGCTCGACATGCCAAGTTCCGTGCCGCCGATGAGTGCGGCGGCACGCTGCCTCGCGACCAGCGCATCGTCGCAGCCGCGGATCGGGTTGATCTTCATCGAGTTCGCGATCCCAGACAGGCCCTGCGGGTCGAACACGGTCACCGTGCCGAGCTTCGCGCGGCGCTTCATGGTTGCGGCCAGGTTGTCGTTGCGCGTCGACGTGGTGATCAGCGGGCCGGGCCAGTCGATGATGACGCCAATGAGGAGGCGAAACCCCTTGCCCGAACGCGGGGATCCCTCCACCACCACGGAGTCCTCGACCGACAGGTACACGCTACGTCCATGCCCCAGGCCGATGTGAATCGCCACATCCTCGGGACGCGGATTCTCCAGCGTGGGGCGCACCGTGACGGCGGACTTCAGCCGGGTCTTCGCGCCGAACGTGATGCGCACCTCGCGCCCCCGCGCGAGGCCGTCCCGCGCCCGGAGCTGCTTCACGAAGTATGCGTCGGACTGCTTCCATGACCCCCACAGCAGGAACCCGACGAGCGTGCCCGCACCGATGAGCACCAGCGTGCCCACGATGAGGCCGCGACCCCACCCTGCGGCCGCGCCGTGGCAGGCCTCGGGGAGCTCGAGGCTCGAACCGTCGGCGTGGATCAGGAACCCGAGGCCCGACCACATCGAGGGCCAGACCGGTGCTTGCCCGCAGGCGAGCAGCGCGGCGACGAACACCGATGCCACGCAGAGGCCGGCGACGATTCCAGCACCGGCAAGCACGAACACGAAGGCGCGCACCCAGGGTGCTTCTCCCCCGCCGTTCATGCGCGAGCCTCCTGCTCGTCGAACGCCGCCTTCAAGCAGTTGCCGCGCATCCGTTGGTACACCGCCAGATCTCGCTGGAACTTACTTGCGTAGTCCTCGAACCATTCCTCCAGCCCGCGATTGGTTTCCTCCTGCTTCGACGCGCAGAACTCGCGGAAACGCTCCGCCCTCGCTTCCTCGGCCAGCCGTTCCGGGGACGGATTGTTGATGTCGTCTAGAACCCGGTCGAGTTCGGCTTCCTCTTCTGGTGACAGGTCTCGCGAGAACGCCCCGGTCATGGGCTGCCCGTCGTATCCGACCATGACGATCGGGCCGGGGGTGTTCTGCAAGATCAGCCCATCGAGCGCAACGAGACACGCTGGCACGGGGCCGATCAGGCGCTCGTCGAGGAGGTCGAGGGCGGCCCCAAGCTCTTTGCCGAGTCTGATGGGCATCGTGATGGTGATGTGCTGGTCGTTCATGCGCGGTTGCCTCGCTTGATGAGGTGTGCGCGAAGCGCGAAGAAGGCCTCAACGAGGAAGAACATCGTGGAGAAGCCGCAACCGAAGAGGAGCCCTTGAGCCGCGTCGAGGGTCACGAGCTGGTCGCGGCGGTCCGCCATCGGTGCGCCCCAGATCAGGAGTCCTAAGCCCATGACGAGCAGCGCTGCGTTGAGGATGATCATGCCGGTTCGCCACTGGTGTCGTGGCGCACGCGGGGAGGCTGAAGGGGTCATGCGTGGATCTCCTCTGATTCAGTAGCTGTGCTGTCGGTTGCTGGGATGTCGCGCATGGAGCCCGAAGTGTCGAAGTAGGTGCGCTCCCAGTCGGTGGTGAGCTCGGTGGTGTTCAGCACGATGGAGGTGGAGCCGATGGCGACGACGCATTCCCCGATCTCGAGGTCCGCGATGAGGTCGGACTGTTCTCGGGTGAGGCCCACGGACGCGGCGGACGCGGCGAGCTGGCCGATCTCTTGCGCGAAGCTGATCTTGACCGCGAAGCCCTTCGCCAATTGCTGTGCGAGCTCCCGCTCCTTTGACCCTGCGGGGCCGACCGCGTCGAAGTCGCCGCCCTCATGGACGACGAGCAGCTGGACGATGCCGAGCTCGCCCGCGAGCTTCTGCTGCGCGCGTTGCGCCTCGAGCGCGGTGACGGAGTTCATGTCTCGCCATCCCTCTTCGCGGGCGACGACGAACTTGCGTCCGGACTTCTTGTCCGAGAGCACGGACATCACCCACGCCTGCGTGACGGCCTGCGCGATCGCGAGGGCGTCCTCGCCGCGGATCGCCATCGCTTCCGTGTCGAACACGGTGTAGGGGCTGTCGACGTCGAACTCCACGGTCGATTCGTCCTCGAACATGCCGGACAGGTTGCCGACGGTCAGGCGGCGCAGCGTGGACCACAATTCGCGGCCAGCTTCCCGCATGTCGCCCATCTCCTCGTCAAGGATTTCGCCGCGCGCGATCGCGGCCAGCTCCAGCCACACGAGGCGAATCGTGGGCCGGTCACCGGTCGCGGTCACGACGTTGGTCAGCGCGACGTCGAGGACGTTGCGCTCGTGGGAGGTCATCGCGCGCAGTCCCGAGTTGAGGATGGTCACGATCTGCTGCAGTACGAGGCTGCGTCGTGTCCGGACAGCGTCCGCCCACTGGTCCGCGTTCCACCCGCGTGGCCGGTGGCCACCGTCGAGCGCGTTGATGCGGAGCCGCGAGCCGGGGACGCCGACCTGGATAACGGTGCCTCCGACCGCGTGCGCGACGCGGACGTGTTCGCCCTTGGAGTCGGACGTTTTGATGGCCTGTCGCCCGAAGAGCACCAGCAGCACGATGAACCGCTTGAGGAACCAGGACTTCCCCTTCCGGTAGCCGCCCATGATGAGCACGCCCGTCGAGGGAATGAGGTCCCGGTTGTAGGCCTCCCACGGGTCGAAGCACCAGAGCTGTTCCGTTTCGAGGTCGATACCCATGGCCGGTCCGATGGCCGGCCACGGCTGGCCGGTCAGGTACGGCCAGAACGCGGCCACCTCCTCCGACGTGAGCCGGTGCGAGGGCGGCTTGATGCGTAGCGTCGACCGGAAGCCACCCGACTCGGGCTGCGCGGCTTTGGGGCCGTGTTTGGCTCCGCGGGTGACCGTCGGGAGTTCGGAGTTCGTCCAGGAGCGGCGTTCGAGTTGCACTGGTTGCCGAAGCCGGTCGCGGATCTCCTTACGTGACTGGCGCTGCGACTTGGTGTCTCCGTCGATGTGCCCGACTGCCTGGCGGCGTGCTTCTTGACCGCGCATGCTCATGCGAGTCCCTCCCCGGTGGGGATGGCGCACATCATGAGCGCTTCGCCCTGCTGGGCGACCAGGACGTGCGGTTCCATGCCTGCGTTTGAGATGTGGGTGCGCAGCGCGGACGAGGCTTGGTCGAGCTCGTCGATGTCCGTCGCGGACACCGCGATGTAGACGGACAGCTCGAACTCGCCCTGGCCGGCCACGAGGGCCTGTTCCTGGTCGATGAGTAGCTCCCACTCGTGTTTGTCCGCCTCGGACGTGATCTGGTTGCGCTTCTGCCGCAGCCCTTCGGACGCGATCCAGGACTTCTTGGAGCTCTCGATGCGCTTCATGGCCCGAGCGATCGACACGGGCGCGGACGTGATGCTCGCGATGTGCCGCACGGGGCGACCGTCCGGAAGCTGTCCGAAGATGATCGAGTCGAACAGACCTGGCCGCACCTCGAAGGCGGGGAGCTGGCCGATCCAGAACACGCGGTGCACGGCGCTGTCGGTGCGGACAAAGTCACGGTGCTCCTCGAAGTACATGACCGCCTCCCCGCCCGCCTCCACTCCGGCTTCGGGATCCCGAGAGGCGCGCTCCATGAGCTGCGGCTGCATCACCGGGTCGAGCAGACTGCGGATGCTCATGCGGATCCCCGCGGGGCTCTGCCATTCCACGCGCACGAACCCAGCTCCGCGCAGCGCCGCCTGGATCGCCTCCGCCTCGAGCAGCGCCACGCGGCGCAGCCCGTCGACGCCACCTCCCGAGTTCTTGATCTGCCCCGCGAGGGCGTACAGATCCAGGGTGATCGCCATCTCGGTAACGTGGGAGCGCACGATGTTGCCCGCCAACGTGAGCATCTCCTCGTAGGACTCGCGCACCGCATCAAGGCTCGAACGAGTGGAGACTCGATCCCGCGCATGCGCCCGCTCAGCGGCCACCGAACCCGTCGAGGTGCGGGCGATCTGCGTGAACCGCTTGATGCCGGGTCGCAGCGTCCACCCGCGCAGCACGGACGACAGGCCCGCGACCATGGCGTCCTGACGGCGGGGAGCGGCGTAGGTGAAGGACGGGGCGACGACGGTGGCGATCATCGTCGCGGTACGCTGCCCCGCGTCGTGCACGATCGCGATGCCGTCGGCTTCCAGGAGGCGCGCGTTCTGCAGTCGTCCCGGGAGCAGCAGCGTCCCTTCTCGGCGCATCTCGGACAGCACTGGCACGTCGGGACGCAGCACGTACGTGTTTCGGCGGCGCAGCTTCCTGAACTGGAACATGATTTCCCTCCACACGATGACGGGCAACGGGGTTGATCGGATCGTCACGAGCCCAATCGCGACGAACGGGAACCAGAGCGGGAACCCGATGAGCGCCCCGAGCGGGCCTTGACCGGTCGCGTACACGCAGATGAGCAGCAGCACGATGCCAACTGCGGTGACGATGAGGTTCTCCATCTGGAGATGCAGGATGATGCCCTGCTTCGGTAGGCGTGGAAACGCGAACTTGCGCTCCTCGTAGTCGTCGTACATGGTGATGCCCCCTCGAGCTGCTGGTGATGTGCCCGACTAGGGCTTCCGACGAGACGCAGGTGGTGTTGGTGGCGACGGGCGCTGTCCGCCACCACCTCGGCCTCGCTTGCCTCCCCCTGGCGAACTCGGACCGTTCCCCGGGGAGCCGCCTCGAGGCCCTGGGCTGCCGCCGCCCGGTGACGGAGCGGGCTTCGAATGGCCCGGCGAAGGGCGCTTTCCACTGCCACCGTCCCCGCCGGACTTGCCCCCGGATCCGGGCGTACCGGGGGTACCTCGTCCACCAGAGCGTCCGCCGCTTCCGGAGCCGCTGGAACGAAGGCGTCCGATGCCGGACTTCGTCTTCGTCGCAACAGCTTTCGCGCCGCGACCGGCGGCTCCTGCCGCGGCGGCTGCTCCGCGTCCCACGGCCGGAGCCGCCTGCCGGATCCCACGTCCCGCGCTGCGCCCACCGCGCTCGAGGCCCCGCATGGTCGCATGCCCTCCCGCGTCTCGGTCCACTCCCGCCCACGTGAACATGCCGAGCACCGCCATCGGTGCGATGCCGAGGATGGCCAGACCGAAGGAGATGATCAGGCCGTCGGTGCTCCACGGGTCCTCGATGATCGCGGCCATGCGAGTGAGCATGTGCATCATGCCGAGCAGGATCGGGTCCGTCAGCAACAGACCGGTGAGGAGGATCGTGTAGTTGCGGTGGACGTCCGAGCCTTCTCGAATGGGGAGCATCGTGAACACGAACGGCGCGAACGCCACCATGGCCATGACGCCGAGCCCGCGCACGATCCGGACCGCGCCCAGGGTGAAGAACCCGAAGAACGCGAGCACCCCGTTCAAACCCGCCGCGAACATGTTCCCTGCCGTCATATCGAGCAGCAGATCGGAGTCCTCATTCAGCCCGAAGTACTGGATGATCCCTTCCACGGCCGGGACGTCACCGTTGAGGCCGGTGAGCATGCCCGGGATGAGCTCGAGCAGCTTCAGGACTTCCGCGATGAACCAGATCGTGACGAGAGCGGCGGGCACACCGAACGCGATACCGAGGGCGGCACGCCAGGCTTCATCGTGCTTGTTCGTGATCACGCCTCGCGCGATGCCAAACGCGCCCACTCCGGTGGTGACGAAGAATGCGGTCAGCCCGATCCAGAACCCGGCGAGTTCACTGGCTGCGGCCCGCCCGGCGGTCCCTGGGCTGACGCTGCCCCAGTCGAGGGTCCACTCCATCATGTCGCGAGTGCCGTCCCAGATGAAGGTCAGTGCCCCGTCGGGGTTCCAAAGCCAGTCCATGCGTTGCCCCTTCCGGGCTTCAAGAAGGGGTGGGCTAGAAGATCTTGAAGCCGATGGCGAACCCGGCAATGCCCGTGAGCGAGCCCAGGATCACGAGCCCACCCAGCACGTACAGCGATGCCGTTGCAGCCCCTTCTTGCACGCGAGCGTTGCCGAGCCCCTTGCTGGCGATCAGGACGCCGCAGACGGCGAGCGCGAGGATGCACAGGATCACGGCCACACCCGCGACGATCGTCGTGAGACGCAGAGCGGCCTGCGCGAACGAGCTGCTCAGGTCTGGCTTGACCTCCGGGATGGACATCACGGATGCCCAGTCAGCGGTTGGGGTGGTGAGGGCGAGGTCAGAGATTCCGGTGATGAGTTCGAACATTGGTGGTGCCTTTCTCGGCGGTAGGTGGTGGTGAAGAGACGAAGTTCGTTGGAGACGCAGGCCGTTACAGGCGCAGGCCGTCGGTGACCGAGCGCCCGACATCGACATGCAGGTGGTTGGGGGCGTCTGAGATCTGCGAAACGCCGGGGATGTCGAAGTACGTGCCGTTCGCAATGCGGCCGTCGATCTGCCCAATCTGCGACCCGGCAGGGAGCACCCCGGCAACCGCGTTGACGTATTGCACGCTGAACGTGTCAGCCCCGGTCAGCGGGATCCCGTTGAAGGCGTAGAAGTCGATGGCCCGCCCGACCCAGTGGGCGGAGTAGCCGGAGGAGCCGGGAAGGTCACCCGTGCAGGCGCGGTTGAGGTCGCTGATCCCGACGGAATCGAACATGTTGAGCGCGATCTGGACCAGCTGCAGCGCCGGGAGCTGGATACGGCAGGACCCGGAGCCGTCGGCCATGCCACGGATCTGCATCGCGTAGGGATCGCTCGGACCGTAGAGGAACACAAGGCGACCGGCGTCCATCGCTGCGGCGAGCTGCTGCGCCGCCTCCTGCTCGGACGCCGACACGACACACGCGCCGGGCGCGCAAGCGGCACCACCTGGGGCTGTGGGCGTTCCCGGCAATGAGGGCACCATGATCCCGGCTTGGACGGCCTGCGCGAGCATCGAGCCCGTGCCGAGGAGTCCGACGAGGCCAATGAATCCGACGCCGAGCACCGCTCGGCGCGTGGTGGGCGAGTTCAGCGCTTGGGCTGCTTTCGCGGCCACGAGGAGCTTCACTGCACGACCTCGTTGGCCAGGAGCACGACGCCGCACTGGGTGCGCTGACCCGCGGCGTCCTCGTCGCAGTCCAGCTCGAAGCTCACCCACTGGGTGCCTTCCGTGGTGAGGCCACTCGCGTTTCCCACAAGCGTTGCGAGCTCGACGGTCACGAGGGCGTAGCCTTCGTCGGCGTCGTTGTAGCTCGGCTCCCAGCTCGGCCAGGACACGTGCTGTCCGTCGACGCGCACCGAACGCACCTCAGACGTCATCCACCCACCGTTCTGCCACATCTGCTCGAACGCCGATTCGGCCGGCAGGAACTTGCCACCGCGATTGAGCGCGGACTTCTCCCGGAAGGCTGCATCCACGAAGCTCTCGCCACCGTTCGCTGCGGTGGGGCCGACGTAGGAGTCCGTGGGCTGCGTGAAGGTGACGAAGTTCTCGAGCACGCGATCGCGCGTTGCCTGACCGGTGTTGTAGTTCGTCAGCGCCAGCGCTGCCGCCGATGCGTATGCTGCGGGGTCTCCCGTGACGGGCGGCATGACGAGCCCGTCGACCGTGCGCTGCAGCTCCCCCGAGGGCGCCGCAGAGGGCGCGTCGGGCGTCGCGCGCACACCGACGGGGGTCTGCTCCGGTGCCGGGGCGGCAGTGGCGGTCGAGGTGCCCGTCGGGCTGGCCTCGCCGCTGGTCCGGTTCCAATTCATGAGCAGCGCCGCCAACGCGATGATGAGCGACACGGTGAGCGCGACGAACAGCAGCTGCACGTTGCGCGAGCGGCGCAGCTCGCGCAGGCGGTCGCGGAAAGTGGTGGGCGTGGTCATGAGAACTCCCGAGTCAGTGAGCGTTGGTCGAGGACGGTGAGGGCGATGTCGAGGAGCTCTCGGACGCGCTTGATGAGGCGGTAGGCGGATGACGCGGACACGTCGAGTTCTGCCCCAAGGGCGTCCATGGACGCGGCTTCCAGCTCGACGCGCAGCAGCAGCGGCAGCACGCGGTCGGCGTCGAACACGTCCAGCGGGACACACGTCGCCGCAGTTGCTCGAAGGGCCGCGGGTGAGGTCGGCAATGGCGCATCCTGGGCGGCGCGAACGACGCGTCCGATGGCTTCGCACCGCTGGCGCACGGCCTGCACCTTGCGCAGGGAGAGGCCGTGGCGTTCAGCGACATCCCTGGGGTGCTCATCGGTGAGGGCGAGATCGAGCATCACGTCCCAGTCCTCGTCCCCCACGAACCCCGCGACCCGCTGCATCCAGTCGACCTGGTCGTAGCGGTCCGTCATCAGCTGCAGCGGATCCGTCGACGAGTGCTGGCTGTGGATGCGGTTCGTCTCGGCGCTGTCCGAGATGCGACGAGCTCGACTCGCGTCTGCCAGCACTTTGCGGATCATGTTGTGGCAGATGCCCCACACCCACGCCTCGACCTGGCCACGAGCCGCGTCGAACGTGGCGAGCTTCTTCCACGCCTCGATCAGCGTCAGCGAGAGCACGTCGTCGACCAGGTGGTCCGGAACACGTGCACCGACCCGTCCACGGCACTCCTCCACGGCCCGCTGCAGGGTCTCAACGCTGGGCGAGGCCACTCCGGGCCGTTCGGCTGCGAGCGTCATCAGGACACCGCCTGACGGTTCGCGGATGCGGCAACGTCGCAGCGGCGGCACAGGATCGTGCCCGCCGCGATCGTCCCGACCCGATACGGGGTCGGCAGCGCCCAGTCGTGCCCGGACGACTCGCACACCTCAGCCGCCTCGGCCTGGGCCGCAGCCCGCGCCTCGTGCAGCTGGGCCTCGCGGATCCCGCAGCGGTCGCAGCCGCGGTCGTCGGCGGCACCGACCACGAAGCGGTGACCACGTTCCTCGCAGGTCCGCAGCGCGGCGTTCGCGGTGGTCCCGAACCCGGTCTGCGCGGGACGCGCCATGGGGGCCGAGACTGGTGCTGCGGTGAGCGGGAAGTTGCGAACAAACGTGGCGAGGTCGGCGGACAGGGCTGAGGCCACATAGCCGTCGCGGTGCTTGATCGGCGTCCCGGAGAGACGTGCTCGCTTGAGGACTTCCACGGTCGCCGCGACCAGATCGAAGCGAGGAACGCTGGAGTGCTGGCGAGCGATGCGCTCGAGCACGGCACGGGCATCGACGCGAACCCCGGCGAGCTGCGCACGGCCAGCAGCTAGATCCACGAACCAAGAGCTCAGATCCGAATCATCATCATCCGGCGAAGCCGCGACGACTCCTGGGGTTGACTCGTTAACTGATGATGATTGATCTTGGTTTTCTTTATCTTGGTCTTCTTTAAGAGGCGGGAAACCCAACGTCGGATTTCCCTCCTTGGGTTGTCCACAGGCGGCGGCAACCCTCGGCGGGTTTTCCTCCGTGGCTTCTGCCGCGCCCTGGTGCGGAACAAGCCTTGGCGGGTTTTCCTCCATGGCTTCACGCGAGGTCGTCGCGGCAACCCTTGGCGGAAAATCCTCCTTGGCTTGTCCACAGGCTCCGGCAACCCTTGGCGGGTTTTCCTCCGTGGCTTCACGGGAGATGGTTTGGGCGCTCATCTCGACTGGTTTGAGCGGGTCAAGGAGTCGGAACTGCTTGAGTCGATGACCGCCGATGGGACGCCCCTGGGCGTCCTTCGACCCCGCTGGGTAGACGTAGTCCAGCACCTCGAGGAACCCTTGCTCCTCGAGGCAGCGACGGGCTTTCAGGAACGCGTCCTTACCCAGCCCGAGCTGCTCTCGCACCGACGTCTGTGTGAGCCGGTAGCCGGTCTTGTGGGAGCGGATGAACAGGTAAATAGAGAGCGGGTTGCCGACGATCTTCGGGTACCGCACCCACCAGTTGCGCACCTGAGAGAACTCGCGGTCGATCGCCAGCTCCTCGCGCAGAAACTCTCCCTGCAGGGGTTCTTCGGTCACTATCTGTCCCTTGATGAGTCGATGGATGCGGAGCGTTCGGCCGGTCTCAGCGGCCAGGGTTAGACGCTCGGTGGCGCATGCTGTGCCGCTGCAGCGCGATGGTTCCGGGCTCGGTGCGACGCACCGCGCCAAGCAGCCGTCGGGCGTCGCTGCGGTCTCCCCGAAGTCGGTATGGGCCTGCAGGCAGCACGCGGATAGGGTGCTCGATGGCGTCCATCCCTCGAAGCGGGTTCGTCAGCCCCATCCAGACCCGCGAAGGCAGGAACATTCGACCGTTGAGCGTCTCCCCGGTCGACCGGACGAACGTGACCTGAACGCCGTCGACGAGGCGACGCACGGCAGTCTCGTCGTCGTAGAAGTTGCGGCGCACCGTCGCGACGAGGTCGTGCTGCGACGCCGTGAGCGGGCGTCCAGCCAGGCGGGCCGTTTCCTCGGTGCCGACGTCGTGGGAGGTGCCCTGCGCCCAGATCAAGTCCAGATCGCTGCGCACAGCGAGGGTGACCACCTCGTGCCCGTCGAGCGCGTCGCTGCTGGCCACGGTCCGAGCGACCACGAGCGCGAGGCGGCGGGCCTCCCACGGCAACCGAACGTCCGACCGGACTCGGCTGTGCTCGTAGGACTCCTGCTCGAGCACCCAGGGCGCGGTCTCGTGCGCGGATCCCGAAGCTGGGATACACCGGAGCACGTCGACATGCTGCGGGCGCGGATCGCTGGCGCCGATGGCGGGTCCGATCTCGACGTGCTGGAGCACGTTGCCGACTTCGTGCACGTCTGCCAGCTCGAGCGCGCGTCGGTCCGAGTCAGCTCGAGACGTGGGCGCGGCTGGCTTGTCGGCGCGGGCGAATCGGATCATTGGTGGCTCCCAGGTCTTGGTGGCGGTGGCGATAGGTGCGGGCCTGGCTAATGCCGTGAGAAGCGGTGAGCTGCGCGTTCGGCGTGCAGCACCGAGTCGGCGGCGGCTTCGATGCGGCGCGCGATCGCGTCGCCGTCTGCCGCGATCGCGCGCTCGCGCGTGCTCACGAGGCCGAGGAGCATGGCGAGCTGCATTAGCTCCCCTTCGCTGAGCTCGAACGCGTACGTCGCGGAAGTCGCAGCGGGTGCGGCCTCGAGAGGCGGAGTGCCGCTGCTCGTGGCGAGAGTTCGGGTGGCGCGGGAAAGGTAGTCGAAGCCGTCGAGCGCGAGCGTGTCTGCGGGTGAGCCTTCGCTGTAGTCGGCGGGCTCCCAGGTCATCGGGAGGCGCGTCCGCTCGTGTGCCTGCTCAGCGAGCGTGCGGATCAGGGTGTTCTCGAACTGCCAGGCTCCGCCCGGGAGTCCGCTGATGTTCAGCGCCTCGATTGAGGCGGTGATGCCGTGCTCCCGGAACACGTCCTGCGCGGCGAGCCGATACAGCTCGAGGTACTCGCGCTGATCCTCAACGTGGCGGCGCAGGATTTCCGCCTCGAGCCACGCGAGTTCCTGCGCCTCGGCGGCGGGGAGCTCGTGGTCGTAGGACCGCGCACGAAGCTCGCCGCGCTGCAACCGCGCCTGCGCGTTCAAGCCGAGCTGCTCGAAGCGGCGGTCGACGTGCACGCCGAGGACGATCGGTTCCGTGCGGGCGCGTAGCGCGACGAGCTCGGGCAGTTCGATTGGTGCGGTCGTGGTGGGTGTTGCTGTGGTCATGACGCCCCCTCATTGGCGTGCCGGACGCAGCGCGCTCGGCTGGTATTGGCCCTGCCCTAAGAGGCAGGGAGTTCGCGGTACTGCGCGAGCTTTCGACGCCCGGTGCGCTCGGACACATTCAGCAGCGCCGCGACAGCTTTCGCCGTCAGCTCCCCGCCCTGCTCGTCGTGTGCTCGGATCAGTTCCAGGTCCGGCGATGACGTAGTCTCGGCGCGAGTGGTCGCCACCTGGGCGACCGTCTGCGCGAGAATCGGCGCACGCTCGTCGCCGAACGTGGCCGGTTCGACGGGCGCGGGCTGGCGCACGCCCTGAGCGGAGAACCGCTCGGGCACCTGCAGGAAGTCCGCCAGGTCCGGATCCGGCGTCTCAACGGCGGCCTTGGTCGACTCGTGCACGGGGGCGACGATCCGGGCTGATCCGATCTCGTGCTCAGTGCTAGCGCGAGGCGCTTCCTGCTCCCTAGCGATGCGTGTCTCGGGAACCGCAGCGTGCGAGGTCGTGCTCCGGGCCGATCCCAGGGCTGGAATCAGCGCGGACACCAGCTCGAGCTGCTCCTCGTCCACTAGCGTCACCGGGGGCAGTTCCTGGGCTGGGGCGACTTCGAGCGGCTCGGGGCGTTGCGAGATCATGACTACGAGCAAGTGCGAGGCGATGAGCAACGCCACGGGTGGCACCGACGCCACGGTGACCGCGATCCAATCCGCGACCACCACAACCCCCGGCGCGAGCGTCTGCACATGCAGGGCGTTTCCCGCGACCGAGACGACCGCAAACACCCCGAGAGCCATCCACGGGTACAGCTGCACACGTCCAGGGCGGGCGCTGAACGAGAACGCGGCCAACGTGGCGACGACGATGAAGCCGTCGACAATGACCGGCCATAGGAACGCCAAATGCTCCGGAACCCCGGACGCTACGGCGAGTTCCGCCAGTGCGCTGAAGGAGAGCGCGAAGCTCGACCCTGCCAACACGAACACGCCCGTCGCGACCGTCCACGCCAAGACGGGTGAAGTCGAGCGCACCGAGACGCCGCTCACGAGAGCTTCCCCAATGATCCAACCCACATGGCTGGAAGACTTGGAAGGTCAGGGCCGTCGAGCAGCAGCACCAGCGCCCCAGTGACCATCACCACGATCGCGAACGCACAGAACACGATGACCGCGATTTCCCGACCGCCGCTCACCGCGTCACCGCCGATCCGCCAGCTGGACGGTACTTCTCGAGGCTGCCATTCGCTGCCAGGGCACCGGCACCAACCAGGAGCGCGACACCTGCCGCTGCGATCAATGAGCCGTTCGTCTGACCTATGAAAGCCAGCGCAACTGCGGCAAGAACCGAAAGGCCTGCGAGCGTCAGCGTGACGTTGTTCAGGACGTTGAAGGTGCGGGAGCTCATGCCTGCTTCACCGCTTCGATCTGCTCATCGGTGAAAGCAATGTCGAGGGCACCCTCGAGCTCCTGGCGTGAGATGCGCCAGTTGCCGCCGAAAAGCTGTCTAGCCGGGAGCTTCTGGCTCTTGATCCAGCGGCGCACCGTGATGGGTGTGACTTCAAGGAGCGCCGCTACCTGGGCGACAGTCAAGTTCTGAGGCATAGATGCAAGCTAACACAAAAGATCAGATTGATATGCGCGCGCACATGAGCATCTAAAGCACCACGTCCGGTGGCAGTACGGTACGATTCGAGCTATGAGCATCGCAAATGAGCCTCAGCTAGACGAACGCGACCTGACGTCCGAACGAATCGTGGCACTGCTGTGGCGAAAGCGGATGCGACAGATCGATCTGTCGGCTGCGATCGGCGTTGCCCAACCAAACCTGAGCGCGAAGCTGCGTGGTGCTCGTCGCTGGTACCTCTTTGAGATCGTTGGCATCGCGCAAGCGCTCGGCACGTCCGTCGCGTATCTCATCGGTGAGACGGATGACGACGCGCCGTTGCGTTCGACCGCTGATCAGCAGGGAGAAGGGTGGGCCCGGTGGGGCTCGAACCCACGACCCGCGGATTAAAAGTCCGATGCTCTGCCAACTGAGCTACAGGCCCCACAGTCGCCTGGCGTGCGGCGACCGTGGGGAATCCTATCGCGAATCGAGACCTCGCCTCTGCTCAGGCGGCCCCCATATGTCGGCGGCCGGGGTCATACTCTCGTCATGGCAGATACGAAGACGAAGCCGTCCGACGTCTCACCCGATCTCCTCATCGATCAGGCAGAGCCCGCGGGGCGACGCGAGGACGCGCGCATCCTGAAGGAGATCATGGATCGGGTCACGGGCGAGGAAGCCGTCGTGTGGGGTCCCACGATGATCGGCTACGGCCGCTATCGCTACACGTACGAGAGCGGCCATTCCGGCGAGGCGATGATCCTCGGATTCGCCCCACGCAAAGCCTCGATGTCGATCTACGGACTCCAGATGTGGGCCTCAGAGGGACTCCTCGAGCAGCTCGGCAAGGCGAAGCTCGGCAAGGACTGCATCTGGGTGGGGCGGTTCTCGTCGCTCAATCTCGAGGTGCTCGAAGAGCTGGTTCGACTCGCCTGGTCGCGGCGGGAGGACCTGCAAGCAATGTTCCCGGGGGATGCCTGAGCGAGAGCACCCCGATGGCCCGCTCGAGCGGGCCGACCCCGAGGTACCGGCGCCAGAGGGTCGCGAACAGCAGGCACACGACCATGATGGCGACCATCGTGAGCAGGCCCTCCGGCTGCCGGTAGACGAGACCGGGGCCCGCGAGCCAGTTCTCTTCCCCAAGGAGCAGCTGCGACCAGATCGCCGTGAGGATGAGCACGTGCAGGCAGTAGACGGTGAACGCCATGGTGCCCATGTCGGCCAGCGGCCTCGTCAGGCGGGCGAACCAGGTGCGCATCCGCTCGCCCGAGAAGTCCCCGAGCAGCTGGATGCCCGCGTACGCGAGCAGCGCGAGCCCGAGATCCCGCGCCTCGTCGCCGTAGGACCCCGACTGGGTGACACCGGTCGCCATCTCCTCCCACCGCCGCGCGAACAGCGACACCCCAAGGAGCACCGCTCCCCCGCCGAACGCCCACGCCGTTCGGCTCCGGTTGCCGAGCTGCCAGCGGGCCAGGAGGAACCCGATCAGCAGCATCGGCAGCAGGTTCGTCAGGCGGTACGCGGATCCGAGGACCGTCCAGTCGAGCAGGAGGGCGGTCGGGTCGAACATCGACGACGGCGAGAACGCGGACGTCAGCGCCCAGGCCCGGGCTGCCTCGTTCACGATGGGCGCCAGCGCGAGGAAGAGCAGCGCCGCCCCGGCCGACCAGGCCGTCGGCAGGAAGAGGAACGGCGTGGCCACGAGCATCATGATGCCCAGGAAATCCAAGACGATGAGCACGCCAGAGAAGTTGATGCTCAGCAGCAGTCCCACGAAGATGAGCACGATCGCCTTGATGACCCACGAGAGCGCGAAGAAGCTCTTCCGTCGGGAATCCCACCGCGCCGCATCCCGCAGCTGATAGCCGGCCGTCACGCCGATGACCAGCGCGAACAGGGGTGACGCGGCGTCGTTCAGGAACTGGAAGAGCACCTGCAGCGCGCGCGGTTCGCGGTCGTCCAGGAACACGACCGTGTGGGCGATGATCATGGCGAAGATCGCGAAGCCGCGCACCACATCGAGGGAATTCAGGCGCATGCGTCGATCTTCGACGGCCCCGCGCCACCGGTCAAGCTCAGCGAGACGACGCGCCGCCCAAGGGCGATAATGAACGAGTGCTTCCCACCTTCGTGATCTTTCCCGCGCTGATCGCCTGCGTCCTCATCGCCAGCGGCGCGCTGAAGCTCCCCCAGCGCTCCCGCACCCTGCAGTCGTTGGCCGCGTTCGGCGTCCCCGCCCCGCTCCGGAAGCCGTGGGCCGCAGTCGCACTGCCGGTGGGCGAGATCATCCTGGGAGCCGCGCTGCTGCTCCTGAGCGGACCGGCCTACCTGATCGCGGCCACCCTCGCCGCCGCCCTCATGGCGACCTACCTGGTCGTGGTGGCACGCAGCGTCTCCAAGCGACAGGCCGTCGACTGCAACTGCTTCGGGGCGCTCAGCACCGAGCCGGTCAGCCAGATCACGATCTGGCGGAACGCGGGCCTCACGCTCGCAGCGCTCCTCGCGATATTCCTCCCGGGCATGGCGCTCGGAGTCCCGACCCAGCTTGCGCTCTTCTCGGTCGACGACTGGCTGTGGCTCGCCGCGACCACGACCGTCGCACTCGTCGGCATCGTCGCCGGCATCGTGAAGCCTCCCGTCTCCGCGCCGACGACGACTCGCGACGCGACGGCTGGTCAGGACTTCGAACTCGTCGAGGGTCCCGACCTCATCTCCGACCCAGCCGCTCGGGATGCCATCCCCCACACCCTTGAACTCGTCTCCGGGGACGGGGCGCCGGAACTGCTCTACAACCTCGTCGTCGTTCCCCAGAAGACGACGATCCTCATCTTCGCCCGCGTCGGCTGCGGTTCCTGCGGACCCGTGCTCAGCCAAGTCGGCGACTGGTCGCGGCGGCTGGGCGACGACGCGCAGATCATCGTCGCCACCTCGTCGAGCCGCGCATCCGTCAAGAAGAGCTACCCGAGCGCGCTGCCCCACACCTACTTCGGCGCGAAGGCCGCCACGGAGTTCTTCGAAGCTCACGCGACCCCCGCGGCGATCCTGCTCGCGGCCGACGGCACCATCGCATCGCCCCCCGAGTTCGGTGGCGACATCATTGCGGATCGCGTCGAGCAGCTGGTCGCCTCGTTCGCTGCGCAGCGCCAGTCTCAGCCGCACGGCTGAGCCTCAGGTCGCGACTGACTTGGTCCAGTTGGCGCACACGCTCGCCTGCTGGTGGCACGTGGCGGCGGACTGCGGGTTGCGGAGAAGCTGATACGCAAAAGGGTGCGGGCAGTTCGATGAACTGCCCGCACCCTTGGCACGAACCCGGTTGTTAGACCGCCGGGTTCAGGCGCTCGGCCTGCTCGACGACGTTCTCGAGGAGCAGCGCCCGCGTCATGGGGCCGACACCGCCGGGGTTCGGCGATACCCAGGCGGCCACGTCCCAGACTCCCGGGTCGACGTCGCCCGCGACTCTGGACTTGCCCGTCTCCGGGTCTTCGATGCGACTGACGCCGACGTCGAGGACAGCGGCGCCCGGCTTGACCCACTCGGGGCGCACGATGCCGGCGACACCGGCAGCCGACACGATGACGTCAGCCTCACGTGCCAGCACGCCGATGTCGGGCGTGCCCGTGTGGGTGAGCGTGACCGTCGCGTTGTTCTCGCGTCGTGTGAGGAGCGGACCGATCGAGCGGCCGACCGTCACGCCACGGCCGATGACGAGCACGTGCTTGCCGTTGAGCGAGATGTCGTTGCGGCGGAGCAGCTCGATCACGCCGCGGGGCGTGCAGGGCAGCGGCGTCGTGATCGGGTCGTTGGCGTTCAGCACCAGACGTCCCAGGTTGGTGGGATGCAGCCCGTCCGCGTCCTTCGACGGGTCGATGCGCTCGATCACACGGTCCTGGTCGATGTGCTTCGGCAGCGGCAGCTGCACGATGTAGCCCGTGCACGCGGGATCGGCGTTGAGGCGGTCGATCTCCGCCTCGAGCTCCTCCTGCGTGGTCTCGGTCGGGAGGTCGACGCGAATCGACTCGATGCCGACCTCAGCGCAGTCGCGGTGCTTGCCCGCGACGTACCACTTCGACCCGGGGTCTTCTCCGACGAGGATCGTGCCGAGTCCGGGGACGACGCCTCGCCCCGCGAGCGCGGCTACGCGCTCCCGCAGCTCGGCCTTGATCTCAGCCGCGGCCTTCTTGCCGTCGAGGGAGGCAGCCGTCATGCTTCGCCGAGGCCCGGGTAGAGCGGGAACGCGTCGGCGAGCGCCTTGGTGCGGGCGCGGAGAGCCGGCACGTCGGCGTCGGGGAGGAGCGCCAGGGCGATGACGTCGGCGACCTCGGTGAACTCTGCGTCGCCGAAGCCGCGCGTCGCGAGAGCGGGCGTGCCGATCCGCAGACCCGAGGTGACCAGCGGCGGGCGCGGGTCGTTGGGGACCGCGTTGCGGTTGACGGTGACGCCGACCTCGTGCAGAAGGTCCTCGGCCTGCTTGCCATCGATCTCAGCGTTGCGGAGGTCGACGAGGATGAGGTGCACGTCGGTTCCGCCCGAGCGGACCGAGATGCCGGCCTCGGCCACGTCTGCCTGCTGGAGGCGGTCGGCGACGATCTTCGCGCCGCGCAGCGTGCGCTCCTGGCGGTCCTTGAAGTCGTCGCTCGCGGCGAGCTTGAACGCGGTCGCCTTGCCGGCGATGACGTGCATGAGCGGGCCACCCTGCTGGCCGGGGAAGACGGCGGTGTTGATCTTCTTGGCCAGGTCGGCGTCGTTCGTCAGGATGAAGCCGGAGCGCGGCCCGCCGATGGTCTTGTGCACCGTGCTGGACGTGACGTGCGCGTGGGGCACCGGGTTCGGGTGCAGGCCAGCGGCGACGAGTCCGGCGAAGTGCGCCATGTCGACCCACAGGTAGGCGCCGACCTCGTCGGCGATCGCGCGGAACTTCGCGAAGTCGAGCTGACGGGGGTACGCCGACCAACCGGCGACGATGACCTTGGGCTTGTGCTCGAGTGCGAGCTCACGCACCTGCTCCATGTCGATCTGCGAGGTCTCGGCGTCGACGCCGTACGCGACGATGTTGTAGAGGCGGCCGGAGAAGTTGATCTTCATGCCGTGCGTGAGGTGTCCGCCGTGGTCGAGCGACAGGCCGAGCAGCGTGTCGCCGGGACGGGCGAGGGCGTGCATGACGGCGGCGTTGGCCGTCGCGCCGGAGTGCGGCTGCACGTTCGCGAAGGCCGCTCCGAACAGCGACTTCGCGCGCTCGATGGCGAGGTTCTCGGCCACGTCGACGACTTCGCAGCCGCCGTAGTAGCGACGTCCGGGGTAGCCCTCGGCGTACTTGTTGGTGAGAACGCTGCCCGTTGCCTCGAGGACGGCGCGCGGAACGAAGTTCTCACTGGCGATCATCTCGAGCGTGGAGCGCTGGCGGTCGAGCTCCTGCTCGAGAACCGCAGCGATCTCAGGGTCTACTTCACTCAGAGGGGCGTTGAACGTATCGGTCACGAAGACTCCTTCAGGAAACCGGATGGCACGGCGAACATGTGGTCGTGAACCGGCGAGCCCAGGCGAACGGCTCGAGAACCCGAAGAGCCGCTCCCTGGTGGTGACCCACCTGAACGCCAGTCGCGGCCGCGATAAGTCTACCGCGACTTGGCTGGCCTCCGCGAGAGCAGTGTCACGAGCCAGGTCAACGCCAGGCCGAGTGCGACGAGGCCGATGATGGTCAGCACGACGGGCGCGTAGCCCTGGTTCGTCGGGTTCAGGAACGGGTAGGGGTACCAACCGGTGAGGTTGCCGCGGATGAGGGAGAACGCCGCGTATCCGGCGGGGAAGATGAGCCAGATGAGCGCGGGCGCGAAGCGGATGCGCTTGGTCGGCCGGTCGATGAGGAGATCGATCAGCATGACGACGGGCATGACGTAATGCAGCACGGTGTTGTTCCACGGCACGGCCGTGAAGTCGACGTCGCTCAGGCCGGAGAGCAGCAGGGAGAACCCGATGCCGACGATGAGGATGTAGACCGCCACTGCCGCACGGAAGGCGTTGATCCGCGCGCCCTGCGCATTCGCGGCGGTCGCGACTCCGCTGATCAGCAGCGAGAGGACAACGAGGATGTTCGTCTCGATCGTGAAGTACGCGAAGAACTGATCCGGCACCCAGGTTCCGCGTTCCACGATCGTCGCTATCTCCGACACGATGGAGGAGAAGGCGAGCAGACCGAGCCCGATCTTGGCGGTGACCAGCGCGGGGCGGTGAATCGACGAAGCCACGAGGCGTCCTTTGATCGGCGGCGGGGAATCCTTGATCGCGGTTCTCCGCATTCGACGGAGAGCCGCCGTGCGTGCGGGAGTCGCAGGGATGAGGCTACGCGGTCAGACGTTCTCTCTGCGGTAGTCGGCGGGTGTCACGCCGAGTTTGGAGAGAAAATGCCGCCGCATGGTTGTCGCGTCCCCGAATCCTGCCGCAGCCGACACCTCGCTGAGCGGCATGGCCGGCTGCTCGAGGAGGATCGCGGCGGCAGATCTCACTCTGCGCGCGGCGATGAGCCCGGCGACACCCTCGCCGTGCTCCGCGAGGTCGCGGTACAGCTTGCGGCGGCTGATGTGCAGCGCTCGCGCGATGCTGTCCGCATCGAAGCCCTGCAGCACGTGGTACTTCTCGATGAGGTCGTGCACGGCGACCTGCAGGCGCAGCGACTGCTGGGCCGGAGTCATCGTCGCCGGCACGACCTGCAAGAGGGCGGAACGGAGCAGGTCGTAGAGCACCGGCTCGGCGAGCCCCGACGACACCTGCCCGCTGCCCTCCGCGGTGGCGTCCTCGACGAGGTAGCGACCGACGAACGCCAGGAAGGCGGACGTGAGCGCACTCTCGGGCAGACGCACCGGCCACTGGCCGCCCGTGACCCGCGAGTCCTTCGAGATGTCGTCGATGGGAACTGCCATGCCGAGCGTCTCGACCACGCCGATGCTCGCGGTGACGAGCGGATGCGTCGAGTTGACGACAAGCACGTCCCCCGGCCCCAGCACGCCCGTGTGCTTCCCATTCCGGTACTTCAGCGAACCCCGCAGCATGCCGATCGCGATGAGCTTCTCGTGCGCATCCCGAGTGAAGTCCTCCCCGCCGCGCTCGACGCCGGAGCTCGTGCGCAGCGTTCCGTAGAGATGCACCGAACCGACGAAGGCTTCGAGAGTGTATGCGTGGAACGCCGCGGCGGCGGACGAATTCACCGGCTTGGAGAGACCGAAGAATTCGGCAATCCCGGATTCCCCGTGGAATTCTCGGAATGCGCCGGAAACGAGATCATCCGTCGAGAAATGCGCGAACGGCTCCCCCGTGTGCGCGATCCTCGCGATCCAAGCACTGAGATCCTGCCTCGAACTCTCAAGCACCGAATACCCCCGAAAACAACCGCCCGAACTTCACGCCAGGATACCGAGAATTACCCGACGGTCGAACTGGAGGCGAATGCAGCGACGTCGGTTCAGCGCGAGAGAAGCCCCTCCGTGAGCCCATTCGGCGTTCCGAAACGGTGCGCGGTAATCGAGACAGCCTGCTCTCGCAGGAACGGCAGCAGCTCCACGCGGCCGGCCTCGGTCACCTCTCCCGAATAGATGGCGAGGTCGACACGGCCATCCACGGCTCGTGCAAGCGCCACGGGATCGCCGCCGATCATGCGCATGCGCCCGGCATGCAGCGAGCCAGCCGAGCCGAGGAACTCAGCATCGCTCTCGGTTCGCATCGGCACGCCGGCGCCGGCGAGGGCGGCCTTCGCCGAGGACGGCAGGGCAACACCCGTCGACACGCGCAGACGAGCACTCGCGACGAGACCCGCCGAGATCACCCGAAGGAGATCCGCGACCCGGGCATCCTCGGAGAGCCGGACGACGATCTCGCCGGGGAACGTCAGGTAGCGGAACACGTTTCGCTCCGCATACAGCGCCTGCACGTCGCGGTCGCGTCCGAACTCCTCAGCCCAGGCGCGGGCGTCGCTGCCGAGCGCACGCTCGAGCATCACCGTGTCGGCGTCGGAGAGCGCAGAAGGGTTCGCCTTCGCGACCGCCTTCGCCGCGTCGAGCAGCGACTGCGCGCCGGCGTCGACGATGGGAGCCGAGAGGGCGGAGGCCGACCGCTGCCACGTGCCGAGACCGACGAGGTAATTCGGCCCGCCCGCCTTGGTCGTGCATCCCACGACCGACTTCTTCCAGCCGCCGAACGGCTGACGCTGCACGATGGCGCCCGTGATCCCGCGGTTCAAGTAGAGGTTGCCCGCCTGGATGGTGTCGAGCCACTGCGAGACCTCGCCGCGGTCGAGCGAGTGGATGCCCGAGGTCAGTCCGTAGTCGACCTCGTTGACGATCTCGATGGCCTCCTCGAGCGTGTCGGCCGTCATGATGCCGAGGATCGGGCCGAAGTACTCGACGAGGTGGAACTCGGAACCGCGCTCCACGCCCACCCGCACTCCAGGACTCCAGAGCTTGCCGCTGTCGTCGAGCTGCTTCGGCTCCACTGCCCACCGCTCCCCCGCCCCGAGATTCGTGAGTCCGTCGAGCAGCTTCCCGGAGGCTGGGGTGATGATCGGCCCCATCTGCGATGCGGCATCCCACGGATAGCCGACCGTGAGGGAGCGCACCGCGTCGAGGAGCTGCTCGCGGAAGCGGCGCGAACGCTGCGCCTGCCCGACGAGCACCACGAGCGACGATGCGGAGCACTTCTGGCCGGCGTGACCGAAGGCCGAGGCGACGACGTCCTTCGCAGCCAGGTCGTAATCGGCGCTCGGCGTGACGATAATGGCGTTCTTGCCGCTCGTCTCCGCGAGCAGCGGCAGCTCGGGGCGGAACGAGCGGAACAGCTCAGCGGTCTCGATGCCGCCCGTCAGGATGACGCGATCGACCGAGGGGTTCTTGATGAGCTCACTGCCGAGCTCACGGTCCGAGAACTGCACGTACTGCAGCACCTCACGCGGCACCCCCGCCTCCCAGAGCGCCTCGACCATGACGGCGCCGCAGCGCGCAGCTGGCCGCGCGGGCTTGATGATGACGGACGCGCCGGCCGCGAGCGCGGCGAGCGTCGACCCCGCGGGAATCGCGATGGGGAAGTTCCAGGGCGGCGTCACGACGATGACCTTCGACGGCACGAACGACGCACCGTCGACGGCGTCGAGACCGCGCGCGAGTTCCGCGTAGTAATGGGCGAAGTCGATCGCCTCCGAGATCTCGGGGTCCGACTGGTCGAGTGTCTTCCCGGCCTCCGACGCGGCCACCTCCATGAGGTCCGCGCGTCGACGCTCCAGCGCGTCACCAGCCCGGTGCAGCACCTCCGCGCGTTCCGCGCCGGACAGCGCACCCCACGACTGGCTGCCCGCGACGGCACGCGTGACCCGTGCATCCAGTTCGCCGAGCGTGCCGACCGTGTTGGCCTCGATCGTCTCCGCGCCGAGGGTCGAAGCCTGCGCACGCTCGCGGATGCCGCGCGCCCAGGCCTGGTTCACGGGGAGCGACGGATCCGTGTCCGGCGTCTCCTCGAAGCGGTCGGCTGGCAGCGCCACCGGCTCGGCAGTGCGGTCCTGCACTCGGTTGCTGGGAGGGACGACGCGGTCGAGCGCATCGAGGGAGGCGACGAACCGCTGCGACTCGCGCTCGAACAGCTCCTCGTTGTCGGCCAGCTCGAATACCGCCGACATGAAGTTGTCCTGGCTCGCCCCCTCCTCGAGACGACGGATGAGATACGCGATGGCCACGTCGAACTCCTGCGGGTGCACGACCGGCACGTAGAGGAGGAGCCCGCCGACCTCGCGCTTGACGACCTCAGCCTGGCTCTGCGCCATGCCGAGGAGCATCTCGTACTCGATGCCGTCCGTCGCTCCCCGGCGCTTCGCGAGCAACCAGGAGAAGGCGACGTCGAAGAGGTTGTGGCCCGCGACGCCGACGCGCACGTTCTTCACCCGCTCCGGGGTGAGGGCGTAGTCGATCACGCGCTTGTAGCTCGTGTCGGAGTCCTGCTTCGTCCCCCAGGTCGCGAGGGGCCAGCCGTGCAGGGACGCCTCGACACGCTCCATCGGCAGGTTCGCGCCCTTCACGAGGCGCACCTTGATGGGGGCGCCGCCGCGGGCGACGCGCTCCGCCGACCATTCCTGCAGGCGCATCATCGCCGACAGCGCGTCTGGCAGGTAGGCCTGCAGCACGATGCCGGCCTCGAGGCTCAGGAACTCGGGGGCGTCCAGGATGCGCGTGAAGACCGCCATGGTCATCTCGAGATCCTTGTACTCCTCCATGTCGAGGTTGATGAACTTGCGGTTCGGGCTCTCGACCGCGAGGCGGTACAGGGGCGTGAGCTCCTCGACGACGTCGGTGACGGCTTCCTCGAACGCCCACGGCTGGTGCGGTGCCGTCGTGGAGGAGACCTTGATCGAGACGTAGTCGACGTCGTCGCGCGCGAGCAGCTTCGTGGTGCCCTCGAGGCGGCGGGCCGCCTCCTTCTTGCCCAGCACGGCCTCGCCGAGCAGGTTCAGGTTGAGCCGCACGCCCTTGCCCCGGATCTGCTCGATGGCCGGCCCCAGCTTCGCGTCCGTCGCGTCGATGATGAGGTGGCCGACCATGTCGCGGAGCACCTTGCGGGCCACCGGCACGACGACCCCGGGGAGGATCGGGGCCACGGCGCCTCCGACGCGCACGGCGCTCTTCATGTACCAGGGCAGGAAGCCGGGCACCTCGTCGGCGATCGAGCCGAGCTTGCGCGCGGCGACCTTGAGGTCCTCGGGGCGCACGACGCCGTCGACGAAGCCGACCGTGAAGTCGAGCCCCCGCGGGTCCTTGAGCACTCCGGCGAGCTGAGCGGCGGATGCATCCACCGGGATCTCGGCGGCCTCCGTGAGCCAGCGACGCACGAGTGCGACTGCCTCCGGCGCGAGGTCGGTGAGGGAATCTGCGGGGAAGACAGGCGTCACGGTGGCGGTCATGTGACCCAGTATCAGCACCGGACTTCCGTTAGGTAAAGTGAAGGAAATTGACGCGTTTCCATCAGCACGTGTGATGATTGATCATGCTCGACGTACGCAAGCTCCGACTCCTCCGCGAAGTGCAGCTTCGCGGCACCCTGGCCGAAGTCGCCAAGGCCCTCAACTTCTCTCCGTCGGCCGTCTCCCAGCAGCTCTCAGCACTCGAGACCGAGCTCGGCGTCGAACTCCTCCGCAAGCACGGACGCCGTGTGCAGCTCACCCAGCAGGCCGAGATCCTCGCCGGACACACCGCTGAGATCCTCGAACGCCTCGAGATCGCCGAGCAGGAAGTGCTCGCCTCCTTCACCAGCGCCGTCGGCACCGTCCGCCTCGCCGTCTTCCAATCCGCGGCGCTCACCCTCATCCCACCGCTGCTTCGCGTGCTCGCCGAAGAGCACCCAGGGCTCCGCATCGAGATGGTGCAGCACGAACCGGAGTCGGCGCTGTTCGACACCTTCGCCGGCGACTTCGACGTCGTCGTCGCGGAGCAGTACCCGGGCCACGCCGCCCCGCACCACCCCGGCCTCGACAAGCGCCTCCTCACCGACGACGCCCTCCGTCTCGCCGTGCCCGTCGACTCCCCCGTGACCACGCTCGCCGACACCAGAGACCTCGCCTGGGTCATGGAACCGCAGGGCTCCGCGTCGCGCCACTGGGGCGAGCAGCAGTGCCGCGTCGCCGGCTTCGAGCCGGACGTCCGCTACGAGACCGCCGACCTGCAGGCGCAGATGCGCTTCATCGAGACCGGGCACGCAGTTGGCATCCTCAACGACCTCACCTGGGCGCACGCCGCCCCCAACGTGCGCTTCCTGCCGCTGACAGGCGTCCCACGACGGGAGATCTTCACGTCCATCCGCACCGCGAGCGCCGCATCGCCGACCATCGCCGCCGTCCGCGACGGACTGCAGCGGGTCGCCGACGACCTCAGTTCGACCGAGCTCAGTTCGACTGCTGGAGCGGGCGCCGAGCCAGCACCGCGTCGAGCACCAGGGCACTCACGAGCCCCAAGCCGACCATCGCGATGAAGAACACGGGCAGCGCCACGAGCCCTGCCGCATCCAGCAGCAGACCGCCGACCAGCGCGCCCGAGCCGATGCCGAAGTTGAAGCCAGACGTGTACAGGGCGCTCGACAGGTCGCGGTGGCGAGACGGGGCTGCGTTCAGGATGCGGGACTGCAGCAGCGGCGGCAGCACGCCCATCCCGAGACCCCAGATGACCAGCGCGATGAGCGCGACCGTCGTGTCGTGCGCGAAGAGCAGCAGGGTCACCGCGACGAGCATGAGGAGGTACCCCGTTGCCAGGCCGACCCGCGGCCGCGCCGTGAACACGACACCGGCCAGCGCAGTGCCACCCGCCGACGCGATGCCGTACGCGAAGAGCACGAGGCTCAGCGTCGCAACCGGGAAGCCGATGACGTCGAGCGAGTACGGCGAGATGTACGAGTAGAACGCGTACTGGGCGGTCATCGTGATCAGCGTGATGACGCACAGCAGGATCACCGTCAGCAGGGAACGCTGCGCGAAGCGGATGCGCTTCACCGGCACCGCAGGCCCGTCGGAGTCATCCGGAAGCGCGATGGGCCGCGTGGAGAACGAGTCGTCGAGGTGGTTCACCCGAGGCAGCAGGAACCAGAGGAGCACCGCGACGAGCAGCGTGATGACCGCAAGCGAGCCGAACGCGAAGCGCCAGCCGAACGCCTGACCCAGCGCCGTGCCGATCGGAACGCCGAGGACGTAGGCGATCGCCCCGCCACCCAGCGTGATCGAGACGGCGCGCGTGAGCAGCTCCCTCGGGGCGATGAGCGAGATGTACGAGGCGACGACCGCCCAGAACACGCCGTGCGCGAGGCCCGTGATGACACGCGTCACGACGAGCCACGCATACGTGGGCGCGAACGCCGACGCGATCGAGCCGATCGCGAACACCGCGAGCACGACGACCAGCAGGGCATGACGCGGAACACGCTTCGTGAGTGCCGTCAGCGGCGTGCTCGTCAACACGACAGTGAACGCGAAGATCGTCATCAGCCAGCCGATCTCCGCGCGAGTCGCGCCCAGATCGACCGTCATGAGCTCGAGCAGCCCGGTCGGGAGCATCTCGATCGTGACGCTGATGAACGTCGAGAACGCGAGCGCGATGAGAGGGACGAGCGGCAGCTTGGGGGCAGACGTCAGCGGAGAAGAAGTGAGAGAAGTCATTCGCAGGATCCGAACGGCGCACTCCGGACGAGCGGGAAACCTCGTCAGGGAGTCGACTGCGTGCATACCGGCACGCCGGGGGCCGAGCGATCCGCTCGACCACGTCCGATTCTATACGGTGGCGTCAAGACGGCTACCCTGAACTCGTGATTCCAGAAGCGACTCGATGGGTGCTCACCCTCAACTGCCCAGACCAGCCAGGCATCGTCCACGCCGTCACGGGAGCCATCGTCGACTCCGCCGGCAACATCGAGGAGCTCCAGCAGTTCTCGTCGATCGACACTGGTCGCTTCTTCATGCGCGTGGACGTGCGCACCGACGCCAGCCGCGAGGAGCTCCTCGCGCGACTCGAGCCCGTCGCCGAGCGGTTCAGCGCGGAGGTCTCCCTCGACAACGCCGGCCGCCCCGTCCGCACCCTGGTCCTCGCGACCAAGGCCGGTCACTGCGTCAACGACCTCCTCTTCCGCCAGCGCTCCGGCCACCTGCAGATCGACGTGCCGCTTGTGCTCGCCAACAACGAAGCCCTCAAGGGCCTCGCCGAGTTCTACGAGGTGCCGTTCGAGTACCTGCCCGTCACCGGACCCGACGAGAAGGCGGCATTCGAAGCGCGCATCCTGCAGGTCGTGGAGGAGCAGCAGATCGAGCTGGTCGTGCTCGCTCGCTACATGCAGATCCTCTCCCCCGAGCTGTGCGCGGAGCTCGCCGGCCGAGCCATCAACATCCACCACTCGTTCCTCCCCGGCTTCAAGGGCGCGAACCCCTACCGGCAGGCGCACGCGCGCGGCGTGAAGCTCATCGGAGCCACCGCCCACTTCGTGACCAGCGACCTCGACGAGGGCCCGATCATCGAGCAGAACGTCGTGCGCGTCGACCACACGCGGGCGCCCCAGGAGCTCATGGCCATCGGCCAGGACGAGGAATCTCGCACCCTCACGCAGGCCGTGAAGTGGTTCTCGGAGCACCGCGTTCTCCTCGACGGGCAGCGCACGATCATCTTCCACTGATCGGAGCGGATCGCTCCGGTCACGCCGAATCGCGCGCTGCGGGCGGCCCGCGCTGAAACCGAGGCGGCGGCACGCGCCTGCGACACTGCCGCTGCCGCTGCCGCTGCCGCTGTCCAACATCAGTGCACTATGGCCGCATTCCCTGACCTGAGCGCCAGACGGCGTCGAAATCGCACTGATGTTGGTCAATCGACTTCTGCACTGCTGGTCTGTGGAGAGGGCGCTGTTCACAAGCACTGCATCTGTCACCACAACGATGCGCCCGGTGTCGTTCAGTGGGGCCATGCCGAAGAAGCTGCCACCCCAGCCGTTCACTCCGCCACCCGGAGGCGTCTTCTCGAGGCGGGAGTGGAATGAGAGCGGCAATACGCGTCGCTCCCTCGAGTCACTTGTCCGAGACGGCTCCGTGCAGCGCCCGGCACCCGGCTGGTACGCGATCACCGGAGCCTCTCAGCCGGCGATCCAAGCTGTGCGACTCCGCGCTCGCCTCACCTGCCTGAGTGCACTCAGCGTCTCCGGAGTCTGGAAACCGCCAGATGGGAATCTCCACGCCAGAATCGCCACGGGAGCCCGCGGTGTGACGAGCTCACGCAACGGAGATGGCGAACCGACGATCCTCTGGCACCGAAGCGTCCGCGGGCGCGGCGAAGCCCTCGCCCTGCGTGCTGTCGACGACGTCAGCGTCTCCCTGAGCTGCGCGCTCACGTGCCTGCCGACCCGAGACCTCGTCATCGTCGCGGACTCGGCGATCCAACTCGGCAAGATCGACCACAGTTCACTGATGGCACTCGCGGATGGCCAGCCAGCGCACGCCAGGAAGAAGCTCGATTTCGTGGACGGGAGCAGCCAGTCCGGCACCGAGAGCATCGTGCGTCTCTGGTGTCAGCTCCGGGGCTTCACACCGAGACCGCAGATGTGGATCTCTGGGGTCGGGTTCGTCGACCTCGTCGTTGGGGAGCGCCTGGTCATCGAGTGCGATTCCCGCGCGTTCCACGCCGATGAAGACCGGTATCGGGCAGACCGGGAACGCGACCTGGTCCTGAAGTCCCTCGGCTATCGGGTGCTGCGACTCACCTACGAGCAGATCATGCACCGATGGCCAGAGGTCGAGGGAGCACTGCTCGCGCTCCTCGCGAGTGGTGCGCACCTGGCTTCCGGTTGCCGGCGGCGTCGCGCGTGACCATTTTGAGTGCGATATCCGGTGCCAGAGCGCGTGAGACGCCGAGAACACCGAGATCTGCACTGATGTTGGACAGACCGGAGCCTCTGGGTCCCAGAAAACACGTCGGCGGCAGGGGCGAGCGCGAAACGTCGCCGCTCACGCCACCCCGCGGCGGCGGCGAGACGGCGGCGGCGGCGAGACGCCGGCGGCGGCGGCGAGACGGGAGGTCGCCACCGCCCCCGAATCCGCCTCAGGCGGCGGGGACTCGGGCCGGGATGCGCTCCATGACGGCTTCGATGATGCGCTTCCCGGCAGAATCGCGCAGGGTCATGAGCGATTCCGGGTGGAACTGCACGGCGAAGATCGGCAGCTCACGGTGCTGGATGGCCATCGGGATGCCGTCGTCGTCGGAGGCGACGAGCACGAGGCTCTCGGGCATCGTCGCGGGGTCGATGTGCAGCGAGTGGTACCGGCCCGTGACGAACCGTTCGGGGAGTGCGTCCAGGAAGCCCGGGTTGGTGACGACGACCTCGCGTTCCTGGCCGTGCAGCGGGTACCCGAGCTGCCCGAGGGACGCGCCGAAATACTCCCCGATGGCCTGCTGTCCGAGGCACACGCCGAAGACCGGCAGCGAGCGGTCGACGATCTCGTCGAGCAGCTCGGCGGACCTGAAGTCGCTCGGAGCGCCGGGCCCTGGCGACATGACGACCAGCGACGGCTGCTGCTCGTCGAGGATGCGCGCCATCTCCGCGCGCTCGATGCCCCCCTTCGGGATGCGGACCGTGCGCACCTCCGCGCCCGTCTCGCGCATGTACCCGGCGAGCATCTGCACGAACGAGTCCTCGTGGTCGAGGAAGAGGATGCGGTGCCCGACTCCGGAGCGCACTGCCTCGACCTCTGCGACGGGCTCGGGGGCGGCGCTCTCGGCGGAGGCGTCGAGCGCCTCGAGGAGCGCGGACGCCTTCATCTCCGTCTCGAGCTCTTCGGCTGCCGGGGTGGAGTCCATGAGGAGGGTGCCTCCCGCGCGAACCTCGGCGATGCCGTCGCGGATCATCGCGGTGCGGATCGTGAGGCCCGTGTTGACGTCGCCGTTGGCGAGGAGCACGCCGATGGCGCCGCCGTACCAGGTGCGGGGGCTGCGTTCGTGCTCGTCGATGAAGCGCATGGCCCAGATCTTCGGGGCCCCGGTGACGGTGACCGCCCACATGTGCGTGGCGAACGCGTCCAGTCCGTCGAACTCGGGCCGCAGCCTGCCCTCGACGTGGTCGACCGTGTGGATGACCTTCGAGTACAGCTCGACCTGCCGCCTGCCGATGATCTTGATCGATCCCGGCTCGCAGACGCGCGACTTGTCGTTGCGGTCGACGTCGGTGCACATCGTGAGCTCGGAGCGGTCCTTGTCGCTGTTGAGCAGTTCGAGGATGCGGTCGGCGTCTTCGATCGCGTCGGCCCCGCGGGCGATGGTGCCCGAGATCGGCACGGTCTCGACGCGGCTGCCGGCAACCCGGACGAACATCTCCGGGCTGGCGCTCACGAGGAACTCCTGGCCGCCGAGGTTCATGAGGGCTCCGTAGGGGGCCGGGTTGTTGCGCTTCAGGTAGGCGAAGACATCGGCGGGGCTTGTGCGCACGGGACGGCGGAAGGCCTGGCCTGGCACGACCTCGAAGAGATCGCCGCGTGCGAACGAGGCCTTGGCAGATTCGACGAGGGCCGCGTACTCCCCCGGCTCGTGATCGCGGGACGACTGGGCGGATGCTGCGGGCGAGACGAAGGGGCTGAGCACCTCGGTGCGGGGCATCCCTGCGGTCGAGGTCGTGCCGTCAGAGAACTCGAAGTCGTGCCTGGTGGCATCGCCGCGCTGTCTGTCGACGGCGAGCACGGAGTCGGGCAGGAAGACGACGAGGTCGCGCTGGTCTCCGCCGTTCGGCGCCTCGAGGGCCTCGATCTGCCGGACGAGGTCGTAGCCGAACGAGCCGTAGAGCCCGAGGTGCGGGATGTCGTCCGGCATGGTCTCGATGATGGCGCGCAGCACGCTGAAGCTCGACCGCCTGCGGGTGCGCTGCTCCTCAGGGATGATCTCGTCACGCTGCGAGGTGACGTCGATCTCGACGTCGCCGTCGGCGAGCATTCGCACGCTGACGCCGTCGAGGCGCTCGAAGGCGTCGGTGAATGCGCGCAGCGGGATGTTCCCGCGCTCGTTCAGCGAGCGCATGCGCAGCGCGAACCCGCGCCCCTCGATCATGAGCGGCGGATCGATGAACCCGATGTCCCATCGCGTGTACCTGCCCGGGTACTCGACGCCGGACGAGAGGACGACGCCGTAGCGGTCATTGAGACCGGTCTGGATGTCATCCATCTCTTCCGGGCTGGCAGCACGGGAGGTGTGGGAGATCGTGAGCACTGGGTTCCTAGGTCTGGAGTTCGGTCAGAGGCGTTCCGCGATGGCGGCGGTCGCGGTGCGCCACGCATCTCGCGTGGCCGGCTTGAGGCTCGAGACGCTGAGCTCGCCGCCGCCGACGAAGGCGTGGTCGTACGGTACCTCAACGACGGCCCGCGTGAGGCGCTCGAAGTGGTGGTGCAGGCGCTCCTTGAGCGCCTGGTCTTCCTTCGCGGAGGGGCTGGAGAGGATCGTGACGGCGTTCTCGAGCTTCTCCCCGAAGCCCCGCTCGCGGAGCCCGTCCGCGAGCCAGGCTGCGGACGCGGCGGTGTCCTCTCTGGCCGTGGAGACGATGACGAGCTGGTCGGCGACGTCGAGGGCCGCCTCCCAGTTGCTGGCGCGCATGTTGTTGCCGGTGTCGACGACGAGGACGCGGTAGAAGCGGCTCAGAGTGCGGTGCATGCGCGAGAAGGCCTCTGCGTCGATGATCGCCGCGGAGGCCGCGTCGTCATCGGATGCGAGCACGTCGAACTGCGCGTCACCCTGCGGTCGCACGAATCGGTCGACATCGGCGATGGTCGCGCCTCCCGACACCTCGAACCTCGGCAGCTGCCGCAGGAAGTCGACGGCCGTGTTGCGGTGGCTGCCGGCGTGCGAGCGCCACCCGAGGGTGCCGCGGGTCTCGTTGTTGTCCCAGGCGAGCGTGTAGCCGCCGCGGATCTCACCGAACGTGGCGGCGATCATGAGGGTCGCGGTGGTCTTGTGCGCGCCGCCCTTCGGGTTCATGACAACCACGGTGCGCGAGCCGTCGAACTGCCGCTGCACTCGTCGGATCTCGTCGCGCTTGACTCGCTCTGCCTCGCCTGGGCCGAGCTTGATGAGTCCGCCCGTTCCGAGGCGCAGGGCGCTGCGCCATCCCTGCTGCGCCGGTGCCTCCGGTGCCGCCTGCTTGTCGGCGAGCAGGTCGGCGAGCGTCGGGGCGGAGGTGTCGCTCTTCCGGCGTTCCGGCGCGGTCGCGGATGCTGCCCTGGCGACCGCTCCTGCGGTGGCGGATGCTGCGACCGGGGCCGGGTTCGCCGGCTCTGGCGCCGTGCTCGGACGAGCCAGCTCACGCGCTGCCGACTCGGCGCGTTCGAGCTCCTCGAGTTCGCGCATCTGACGCGCGTCCCGCGGGAATCTCGGCTGCCACGGCTGCGTGTCCTCGAGGCCGTCCTCGTCGATCCGGTCCTCGAACCAGACTGGGGGTGTCTCCGCGTTGGTCGGGGAGCCTGCCTCGTCCTCATGCTGGTCGGGGCTCTCGGGCGCGCGTCCGGTCTCGGGAAGCCCCGCTTCGAGCACTGGCGCTGGCTGCGCGACCTCCGCTTCCTGGTCGAGGGCGTGGTGCATCATCTCGACCCTCGGGATGCGCACGGTCTCGTGCACGTTGCCCTGCGGAAGGAACCCGTCGCTGTTCCCTGCGGACGTCTCGTCGTGGTGGTCCTGGGTGGCGGGGTCGCCCGAAGGCTCGGTCGCTGTCGCGCCGGGGGCGAGTCGGTCGGTGAGCTCGTCCTCGCCGGGCGCCAGCTCTGCGACGTCCCCCGTTTCGACGAGGCCCCCGTCCGGGGAGACGCGGAGCGGGAAGACACCGTCGATGTCGATCGTGCGCAAGTCGATCACGATCTCGTCGCGCGTCGCACGGTCGACGACGCGCGTCATGATCGCCGAGCGGAGCTCGTCCGCGTCGGCCGCGATGATGCGCTCGACCGAGTCGCCTTCCCGAATCTCGCCGACGCCGTCGCGGCGGATCAGCACCTCGAGCGCGAGGATGTCCGGTTCGGCATTGGTCATTGCAGCTCTTCTCACTTCAGGACGTCGACGGAACGAATCCGAGACTGACAACGGTATCGCGTTCGGCTTCGAGGTCTTCGACCGTCGCCGCGAGGCGCGTTCGCGTCAGCTCGCCGAGCTCGAGCCCCTGGACGACCTGCCAGTCGCCGCCGCTGGACGTGACCGGGACACCCGCGACGAGCCCTTCGGGAATGCCGTAATCGCCCTTTGAGGGGAGCGCGGCCGTCGTCCAGTCGCCTTCGGGGGTCCCGAGCACCCAGTCACGGACGTGGTCGACCGCGGCGGATGCCGCCGAGGCGGCAGAGGAAGCACCTCGCGCCGCGATGATCGCGGCTCCCCTCGTGGCAACCGTCGTGACGAACTCGCCATCGACCCAGGCGTCGTCGGCGATGCGCTCACGGATCGGGACACCTGCGATCGTGCCGTGATCGACGTCGGGGACCTGCGTGTTCGAGTGGTTTCCCCAGACGTGGATCCGAGAGACCTCGCCGGCGCCGACGCCGGCCTTCGCGGCGAGCTGAGCGATCGCGCGGTTGTGGTCGAGGCGCATCATGGCCGTGAAGCGCTCGCCCGGGACGTCCGGCGCCGCGGCTCGCGCGATCGCGGCGTTCGTGTTCGCGGGGTTGCCGACGACGAGCACGCGGACGTCATCGGCGGCGTGCTTCCCGATCGCGCGGCCCTGGGGCGCGAAGATGCCGCCGTTCGCTTCGAGCAGGTCGGCGCGGTCCATGCCCTCGCGCCTCGGCATCGACCCGACGAGGAGGGCGATGTTCGTCCCTTCGAAGGCCGCGTCCGCATCGTCGAAGACATCCACTGATCGGAGCAGCGGGAAGGCGCCGTCGGCGAGCTCCAGAGCCGTTCCCTCCGCCGCCTTGACCGCCTGCGGGATCTCCAGGAGCCGGAGCTCGACCGGAGTATCGCCGAGCATGGCGCCCGATGCGATGCGGAAGAGGAGCGAGTAGCCGATGTTCCCGGCTGCTCCCGTGACGGTGATGCGGACTGGCGTGGTGCTCATGTCTCCACCCTATTCGGACAACGCAGAAGCCCCGCATGCTGCCGAGGCAGGATGCGGGGCTTCCGAGGCAGGAGCCTCGTGTGCGGTCGGGTGTCGCTTACGCGGACACTCGTGCTGCGAGGTTCTCGGCGATCGAGTTCATGAAGTCGTCGGTCGTCTGGAAGGGCGTGCCCTCGCCGACGAGCGCGGCGAGGTCCTTCGTCATCTTGCCCGACTCGACGGTCTCGATGACAACCTCTTCGAGGGCCTGCGTGAAGTCGATGAGCTCCTGGTTGCCGTCGAGCTTGCCGCGGTGCGCGAGGCCGCGCGTCCAGGCGTAGATCGAGGCGATCGGGTTCGTCGACGTGGGCTTGCCCTGCTGGTGCTGGCGGTAGTGGCGCGTGACCGTGCCGTGCGCCGCCTCGGCCTCGACGACCTTGCCGTCGGGAGTCGTGAGGACGCTCGTCATGAGGCCGAGCGAGCCGAAGCCCTGCGCGACGGTGTCGGACTGGACGTCGCCGTCGTAGTTCTTGCAGGCCCAGACGTAGCCGCCCTCCCACTTGAGCGACGCCGCGACCATGTCGTCGATGAGGCGGTGCTCGTAGGTGATGCCTGCTGCGTCGAACTTCTCCTTGAACTCGGCCTCGAAGATCTCCTGGAAGATGTCCTTGAAGCGACCGTCGTACTTCTTGAGGATGGTGTTCTTCGTCGACAGGTACACGGGGTAGCCGCGCGTGAGGCCGTAGTTGAGCGAGGCGCGGGCGAAGTCGGTGATGGATGCGTCGAGGTTGTACTGCACCTGCGCGATTCCATCTCCCGGGGAGTGGAACACCTCGAACTTCTGCGGCTCCGAGCCGTCGTCCGGCGTGAACTCGACCGTGAGCTTGCCCTCTCCCGCGAAGCGGAAGTCGGTGGCACGGTACTGGTCGCCGAACGCGTGGCGGCCGACGATGATCGGCTTGTTCCAGCCCGGCACGAGGCGCGGGATGTTCGAGATGATGATGGGCTCGCGGAAGATGACGCCGCCCAGGATGTTGCGGATCGTGCCGTTCGGGGAGCGCCACATCTGCTTGAGGCCGAACTCCTCGACGCGTGCCTCGTCAGGGGTGATCGTCGCGCACTTGATGCCGACGCCGTGCTTCTGGATCGCGTGCGCCGCGTCGACCGTGATCTGGTCGTCCGTCTCGTCGCGCTTCTCGATGCCCAGGTCGTAGTACTCGAGGTTCACGTCGAGGTACGGGTGGATGAGCGTGTCCTTGATCTTCTGCCAGATGATGCGGGTCATCTCGTCGCCGTCGAGCTCGACAACCGTTCCTTCGACCTTGATCTTCGCCATAGAGTTCTCCTTCTGAGCGCGGTTTGCCTCCAGCTTACCGGGGCCGCATTCGGAGGATTACTCAGACGGAGCGCTACTCTGCATCCATGAGCGAGCTGTATATCGAAGAGCTGTCCGCCGACAACATCGTCGCCGCCAACACGCTCACACTGAAACCAGGCCAGGAGGCGTTCGTCGCGCCTGTCTCGCACTCCATCTCGGAGGCCTACGTCAGCCAGTCGACGTCGTGGCCGAGGGTCGTCGTGCTCGACGGTCGAGTCGTGGGCTTCATCATGGCCAACTTCGACGAGGACGCTCCCGACGAGCTGTTCCGGGCCACGATCATGCGCATGAACGTCGATGCCGACTACCAGCGCCGTGGTGTCGGGTCGTTCGCAGTGACGGCGATCCTCGATGAGGCTGCACGCCGCGGTTTCGACAAGGTGACCACCATCTGGGAAGAGGGCGACCTCGGGCCGGGCGACTTCTTCCGAAGCCTCGGGTTCGTCGTCACCGGCGAGACCCAGTACGGGGAGACGATCGGCGAGCGGGAGCTCAGCCAGCACGGAACCGGCTCGCTGTAAAGCCGTTCGACCGAAATCGCTGCCCGGCGTTTCACTCTCTTGCTGGACCGCAAGAGGGTGAGACGCCGGGCAGCGATCGTGGTGTGGTCGGGGATGCGGTCGCGTCTAGTAGGCGCGAGCCGACAGGCAGGTGACCCCGCCCTCGAGCTTCTCGAACTCCGAGATGTCGAGGGTGACGACGTTGTAGCCGAGGCGCTTCACGAGCTTCGCGGTCGCCGGCGCGGCAGCGGAGACGAGCACGGTGTCCGCATCCAGCGGCAGGATGCTCGCACCGAGCAGCTCGGGTGCCTCGATGTAGCCACCGAACAGCGAGGGCTGCTCGAGGGCGGGAGTCCAGGCGAGGACGGTCCCATCGGGCAGGGCGGTCGCGACCGTCTTCAAGTGCAGCGCCCCGGTGATGGGCACCGCGACGACGCGGTAGCCGAGATCGAGCGCGATCTCGCGCAGCGCGCGGATGCCCTCGGCGTTCGTGCGGGTGGACGCGCCGACGTAGACGGTGTCGCCCGCGAGGAGCACGTCGCCCCCGTCCAGGGTCGCCGGGGCCTCGATCTCCATCGTGACGAACTCGGTCTCGGCGAGCGCCGCCCGGACGCCAGGCAGCTCGGCGCGACGGGACGCCGCCCCGCTGCGAGCCAGGATCGCGACCTGGCCGAGCACGATGACCTGGTCCTCGGTGAAGACCGAGTCCGGCATGGTCTCAGCCGCTGGCACCTCGCGGGTCTCCCACCCGTGCTCGTCCAGCAGCGCGACGTAGGACTCCCACTGCTCGTTGGCGCGATCGCGGTCGACCGTCGCGCGCTCCTGGAAGGTGACCTGGGCATCCTGCGGGTTCGCGGCGGGGATGCGCACGAGCGCCAGTTTGCTGTTCGACTCCGCGAACCGGCGGAGCTCCCCCGCGTGCGCGACGCGAGAGGACACCTCCCGGAGCATCTCGGCGACCTGCCGGCGGAACAGCGTCGGCCCGATGAGCGCCGTGAACACGGTGCCGGAGACGAGGAACACGAAGTTGAGCCCGAAGAACTCCGTGAAGATCGCCGACCACGTCTCGCTGGTGAACTCAGCGCCACCCGTCGCGAGCCGGACGACGTAGCCGACCGTGCCCGCGATGAGCGCGAGCACGAATCCGGCGATCGCGGCGATCCACCAGTTGCGGAGCCACCCGAGCCAGCCGACGAGCGTGACGAGGATCAGCAGGAGGAGCACCGGCAGCGAGTAGAAGTCGAACGTGTCGGTGAGCGTCGTGAGCGGCGAGATGACCCCGGTGAGGTCTCGCTCGTTCATGACGACGAGCGAGGTGAGGAGTGTCGCCAACGCGACGCCCATCGCCGCGACGAGTGCCGCGTTGAAGCGCGTTCCGCCGTCGAGCTCGCTGACGCGGGTGACGGGTTGGGAGTTCTTGGTGCTCAATTGCTGCTCTCGTGGGTCTCGATTGCGGACACGCTCAGATCGCGCGAGTCGCGCGGATCAGCGCGGATCAGCGCGGATCAGTGGAAGAAGTGGCGCTCGCCCGTGAAGTACATCGTCACGCCCGCCTTCTCGGCGGCCGCGATGACCTCCTCGTCGCGGATGGATCCGCCCGGCTGCACGACGGCGCTCACGCCGGCCTCGAGCAGCACTTCGAGGCCGTCCGCGAACGGGAAGAACGCGTCGGACGCGGCGACGGACCCTGCGGCCCGCTCCCCCGCCCGCGAGACGGCGAGGTGGCAGGAGTCGACGCGGTTGACCTGCCCCATGCCGACTCCGACGGAGGCTCCGTCTGCGGCGAGGAGGATCGCGTTGGACTTCACGGCGCGGCAGGCTCGCCACGCGAACTCGAGGTCCTCGACGGTCTGCCCAGCGGCGGGGGCCCCGGCTACGAGCGTCCAGCTCTCGATGAGCGACACGCTCGGCTCGAAGCGGTCTGCGCTCTGGACGAGGAAGCCGCCGGAGATCTGACGCACCTCACGCTCCTCTGGAGCCGGGTCCGCGGGAAGCTGGAGGAGGCGGACGTTCTTCTTCGCGCGCAGCGCCTCGAGCGCCTCCGGCGCAAAGCTCGGCGCGATGACGACCTCGGTGAAGATCTTGGCGAGCGTCTGCGCCATCTCGAGCGAGACCTCGCGGTTGGCGGCGACGACGCCGCCGTAGGCGCTGACCGGGTCGCAGGCGTGCGCACGACGGTGGGCCTCGGCGATGGCCTCGGCCGGCGCGAGGCCTTCAGGCGCGATCGCGATGCCGCACGGGTTGGCGTGCTTGATGATGGCGACAGCCGGCGAGGTGTGGTCGAACGCCGCGCGGAGGGCCGCGTCGGCGTCGACGTAGTTGTTGTACGACATCTCCTTGCCGTGGAGCTGCTCGGCCTGGGCGATGCCCCGGCCGTCGACACGCCCGTACACGGCCGCGACCTGGTGCGAGTTCTCGCCGTAGCGGAGGACGGCGAGCTGGTCGCCCTCGATCGTGAAGGAGCTCGGGAGCGCGTCGGACGCCGAGCCGGCGGCGGGCTCCGTGGCTCCAGCGGCCTCGACCTCCAGGATGTGCGACGCGAACCACGCGCCGACGGCCTGGTCGTAGCTCGACGTGTGCTGGAACGCGGCGGCGGCGAGCGCGCGACGCGTCGACAGCGTCACACCTCCGCCCGAGATCTCGTCGAGAACCCTGGTGTAGTCGCTCGGTGACGTGACGATCGTGGCGTTCGCGAAGTTCTTTGCGGAGGCGCGCACGAGGGCGGGGCCGCCGATGTCGATCTGCTCGATGATCGCCGGAGCATCCGCCCCGGAGGCGACCGTCTCGACGAAGGGGTAGAGGTTCACGACGATGAGCTCGAACGGCTCGATGCCGAGCTCCTCGAGCTGGCGGAGGTGGTCGGCGATCCGCCGGTCGGCGAGGATCCCGGCGTGCACGCCGGGGTGCAGCGTCTTGACGCGACCGTCAAGCGACTCGGGGAACCCGGTCACCTGCTGCACGTCGGTGACGTCGAAGCCCGCCTCGCGGATGGTCTTCGCGGTCGAGCCGGTGGAGACGATCTCGACCCCGGCTGCCTGCAGTCCTGAGGCCAGCTCGAGCAGGCCGCTCTTGTCGCTCACGGACACGAGCGCGCGCTTGGGCTCAATCCGCTCGAGGGTGGTCAGCGATTCGTGTGAAGCGGGGCTGCTCATGCGTTGGCTCTTTCCTCGAGTGCGATTTCGCCGGAGGCCACGCCTCTGACGGTGTCTTCCAGCAGACGGCGCTCCGCGACCTTGATGCGGCCGTGGAGCAGCTCCTCGGTGTCACCGGGGAGTACGGGGATGCGGACGCGATCGACGATCGGACCGGTGTCGACGCCGTTGTCGACGATGATGATGGAGGCGCCCGTCTCTGCCACGCCGGCTTCGAGCGCGTCGCGCACGGCATGGGCGCCTGGGAACTCGGGCAGGTACGCGGGGTGGGTGTTCAGGAGACGCGGGGCCAGCGCATCCACCATGGCGGGTGGCACGAGCCGCATGAATCCGGAGAGCAGCGTGAGGTCTGGCTCGAAGCTCTGGATCTGCGCGAGCAGCTCCGCTCCCCAGGCCTCACGGTCGGCGAAGTCCTTCGGCCGCACCACGAACGACGGGATGCCGAATTCCTGCGCGAGGGCGAGGCCTGCGGCAGGCCGATCGGCGCCGATCGCCACGATCTCGGCGCCCATGGGCGACGCAGAATCGGCGGAGGTCCGGAGTGTCTCGAGCAGCGCCTGCAGGTTCGAACCCGCGCCGGAGATGAGGACGACTACCTTGAGCACCGGGTCAGTCTAATCGCTGCGCACGGTCGGGGCTCCCGGGTCAGACCCGCTCAGTCGTCGAGGTCGATGTCGGCGTAGATGTCCGGCTCGTCGTCGTAGCGCGGGTTCTCGACCTTGAGCCGCTTCGCCCGGCGGATCTCGGACGTCTGCCGCTCGGCCGGCTGATCGTCGGTGCGAACCTCGAGTGCGGTGCCGGGCTTCTTCTCGACCTCACCCGGGTCCTCGAAGCGCTTCGAGACGGCGTCGGCGACCCAGGTGCGTTCGTCCGTGCCATCCCGTCGTGAGCGTCGCTTGGAGGAAGCAGCACTTGCGCGTGCCGGTGACGTGCTCTCCTTCTCGCGTGGCTGCGGTCTGCTCGCCTGGTCACGTCCCGTCGGCGTCGAAGTCGGCGTGCCGGCGGATGCGCGGCTGTGCTTCTTTCGTCCGTCACGGTCGCCCCTGCCGGCTTCCTCGGCGTCGTCTTCGTCGGCCTCGTCGTCGTTCTCGAGCTGCTCGGCAGAGAGCGGCACCAGCGCCCCGACGAGGGCGCCGAGGAGAAGCGTGCCGAACGCGCTCGCGCCGGTGATTAGGGGGAAGGGGCCGATCTCCGCAAGGCGACCAGGGCCGGCCGAGCCGCCAGCGGCAAGGGCGAGGATCCCGATCGCGATGGCTGCGAGCGCCGCCGCCATCACCGCGACGGAGACGCGAGCCCACACGCCACGGGCTACACCAGCCGGGGCGTGCATCCGCACCCCCACCATCGCGGCAAGCCCGACCAGGACAGGAACGGCGATGATCGAGACCGCGAGCACCGGCGGCGAGGCCGGGATGGCGCCGAGAAGCGGGAGAACCGGCATGGGACCGACCAGCGTCTCCACGGGCGTGACCTGCGAACCGGTGCCGATCGCGAATCCCGAGCCGAGCATCCACGCCGCAGACCAGACGATGCCGTTCACGGCGATCACGAGCTGGCTGAGACCCACCACGATCGCGCTCGTCACATCGAGCGGGAGCGACTGGAAGAGCGCCAGGATGCTCGCGAGCCCCAGAAGGACCGCGATGAGCAGCAGTACCGCCCCAGCACCGAGGATGCCGGTGACCATGAGGCCGGCCGCCCTCAGTCCCTGAGACACGGACGCCCGTGTGCGCTCCTCGAGGTTCGAGAGGATCGAGCCGAACGGTGCGACCTGCCATCCGCGCGCCCCGACGAACGCGGCGCCAAGGAAGACGACCGCACCCACGATGGCGGTCTGCCAGACGCCGACGTCCAGGCCACGGGCGCTCGCCGCGAGCGAGACCCCGGCGGCGGCGGCGCCGAACACCGCTGCGGTGAGGAGGAGGCCGGGCCAGATGAGATCGGAGGCCGCACGCACGCGGACCCCGGTCACGTGTGCCAGCCACACCGTGATGAGCGTGAGGCCCAGCGGCATGACCCGCAGCGTGAAGCTCACCGCCTCGCTCCCGGCAGGCAGGAGACCCGAGCTCGGGTCGAGCACCGCCCCCACGGAACCCCCGAGCGAGAGAGCCCAGATGGCCGCCGCATACTCGAAGCCAGCGGCGAAGTCGCTGCCGAAGCCCGTCGTCGCCAGCTGCACCGCGACGACCGCGATCAGCGGGACGCCGAGGCCGACCGCAGCCGCGACGAGCGCGTCGACGGCCGAGTACAGGTACGTGATCGGGCGAGGCATAGCACCCCGACGATAGCCGCTAACCTGCCGGAATGACTGAATCAACAGGCCCGCACGAGATGACGGACATCCGACGCGCCATCGATGCGCTCGATGCCCGAATCGTGGAGCTCATCGGCGAGCGGCAGCGCTGGGTGGAGCGCGCGGCGGTCGCCAAGCGCGGTCAGGACACTGGCGCGGTGCGTGCTCCAGCGCGCGTCGAGCAGGTAGTCGCGAAGGTGCGGGCGCTGGCGGAACAGGGTGGGAGCTCCCCTGCGGTCGTCGAAGCGAGCTATCGCGCCATGATCGGCGCGTTCATCGAGCTCGAGCTGCGGCAGCACGGCGACAACGACACGGGTCGAACGGACACGGGCCGGTCCGACTGACCTCCGAGATCAGACGGCCCGCATCCTCGCGCTGACAGCAGTCAGGTGCTTCCTGCCGCGCGCTTCGGCGGCGCGGAGGTCAGCGCTCGAGGAGCTGCTGGAACGGGCCTCCCGCGGCACGGAGACCGTCGGGCGCCCCCTCCTCCACGACCCGACCTGCGTCGAGCACGATGACCCGATCGGTGTCGTCGAGCGTGTCGAGCCGGTGGCTGATCTCGAGGATGCTGCGCTGCCCTGCCCACTCAGCGAGGCGCGCGCGGACGGTGCGCTCGGTGGCACCGTCGAGCGCGCTCGTCGCCTCGTCGAGCACAAGCACTTCAGGGTTCGCCAGCACGGCGCGTGCGATCGCGACGCGCTGCCGCTGCCCGCCAGACAGTCCGCCGCCGCGCTCCCGCACCGGGGTGTCGAGCCCCTTCGGCTGCTCGCGCACCCACTCGTCGAGGGCCGCGACGCGCAGAGCCTTGAGTATCTCGTCGTCACTCGCGTCAGGTCGGGCGAGCGCCACGTTCTCCCCTACCGTGCCGTCGCTCAGGTACGGACGCTGTGGCACGAGTGCGATCCGGGTGCGCAGCTCGTCGAGCGGGATGCGCTGCAGGGGTCGCGGAGCACCGTAACGACTGCCGGCCAGCGACACCGACCCGAGATCCGGGTCCCAGAAGCGGAGGGCGAGCGACGCGATCGTGGACTTGCCGCTGCCGGACGGCCCCACCACGGTGAGGTGCTCGCCCGCGCGCAGCTCGAAGGAGACCCGATCGAGCACCGTCCTCGGTGCAGCGGAGGTCGAGCCGCCATTGACCGGGTACGCGAACGTCACGCCCTCGAAGGCGAGCGCCACCGGATTCGGCTGGGGTTCATCGACGTCGGTTCGAGCGGGCTGGACTTTCGACGCATTGTCGGCGAGCGCCTCCGTCACCAAGGGCGGCCGCTCGATGACCTCGTAGAGGCGAGCGGCGCTCGCGAACGACGCGTTGAGGTCGGTCACGAAGCTCTCGACGGCGCGGGTCGGCACGAAGAGCCCGACGGCGACCGCGAGCGCGACGAGCAGCTGCTCGTAGCCGAGGCTCCCGGTCACGACGCCAGTGCCCCCGACGAGCAGCACCGCGAGCACTGAGGCCCATTGGAGCAGCACGACCAGTCCACCGCGGAGCGCGGCGACGCGGGAGGCGAACGCGGAGGCGCGAGCCCCCGACTCACCGCGCGCATCCATGTCCGCGAGGCGAGCCTCGGCGTGCTCGAAGGCGAGCACCTCGCGCACGCCCTGGACGGAGTCGCTGACGTGCTGGGCGACGACGCCCTTCGCGGCGACGGTCTCCTGCGAGGCGCGCCAGCCTGCTCGACCCCCGATCAGTGGGATGACCAGCACGACCAAGGCGACGAACGGCGCGATGGCGAGGGCCAGCGCCGCGCCCTGAGTGGTGCCGAGCCAGATGAGCGCGGTGACGGGGACAGCAACGGCCGAGATCGCCGGTGGAGCCGTGTGCGCGAAGAACACCTCGACACGGTCGATATCGCGCGTGCCGCGTTCGCTCAGCTCGCCGCTGCCCGCGCCCTCGGTCGCGGCGGGAGCCTGCGGCGCGAGCCTGGCGTAGAACAGGTTCCGGAGACGCGCGAGGGCGGCGAAGGCCACGAAGTGGCCGCTGAATTGCTCGAGGTAGCGCAGGACGGCCTTGCCGAGCGCGAGCGCGACCATCGTCCAGATCGTGCCGGCAAGCGACAGCACCCCGGAGACGCCGAGCATCGCGACGACCAAGATGGCGATGCCAGCGAGCTGGCCGACGATCCGCAGCACGGTCGCGAGGGCCAGCGGCCAGAGCAGCGGCGCCGTCTGGCGCAGCAGCCAGGTGACGAGCTGGGGCCTGGTGGGCTGGCGAGTGTCGAGCGCAGTGGATGCGGCGGTCATCGTCGCGCTCCCCTTCCGTGTGGGTGGCCAGGGTGCTGCGGTGGCCCCGAGGGGGAACCGTCGGCGGCCGCAGAATGACTCGATGCGGTCGCTGTCGCTGTCGCTGTCGCCTCGAGCGTGACGACCCTGTCGGCTGCCAGGATGCTGGTCGGCCGGTGCGAGACCATGACCACCGTTCGCCCCTCGGCCAGCTTCGCGAGCGCACGCGTGATGAGGCGCTCCGAGCGCAGGTCGACCTGCGCGGTCGGCTCATCGAGGAGCAGCACGCTCGCATCGCGCAGGAACGCCCGGGCGATGGCGACGCGCTGCGCCTGCCCGCCCGAGATCGAGAGACCGCTCTCGCCGACCTGCGTCGCGAGGCCGTCCGGGGACCGCTCGAGGTCTTCGCCGAGTTCCGCCGCGGCGAGGGCAGCCCACAGCTCGTCGTCGCTGGCATCGGGCTTCGCGACTCGGAGGTTGTCGGCGACGGTGCCGGTGAAGAGGAACGTGGTCTGCTCGACGACGGCGAGCGCGGCCCGCGCCGGTGAGCTGCCTGCTGGCTCTCCCCCGACGAGCACGATGCCCTCACGAGGTGCGAGGAGCCCTTGGGCCAGGGTCAGGAGCGTCGACTTGCCCGAACCGCTCGGGCCGGTGATGACGACGCGCTCCCCGGGCTCGATGCGCAGCGAGTACTCCGAGAGCACCGCCTGCCCTCGCTCGTAGCCTGCGGTGACGCCGCGCAGCTCGAGCGCGGCCACCCCGCCTGATCCGGCGGGAGCCGGTGCCGCGCTGTCGGACACGGGCCGAGCGGCGACCGCGGCGCTCAGCTCCCGCTCAGCGTTGCGACCCGTCATGCCGATGTAGAAGAACTGGCCGACGATGTCGACGGGCCCCGTCAGCAGGGTCGAGAGCAGCACCAGGGCCGCGGCCTGACCCGGCGTGATGGCACCGTCCCCGAGTCGCCAGACGGCAAGACCCGCCGCGCCCGTGATCATGGCGAGCGAGAAGACGGCGTCGACCGCCAGGATGAGCACCTGGTTGCCGGCGAGCAGCCGCATGACCCGGCGCCTGTTCTGCTCACCTCGCTCGCGCAGGTCCTCACCCGTCCGCGCGGCGGCTCGGTTGAGGGTCAGGGTCGTGAGGCCTTGGATGGCGCTGAGGAAAGCCGCCGAGAGCTGACCCGCGCTGCGCCGGTACGCGCCAGTCGATGAACGGAACGCGCGCTGGACCCCGATGATGATGAGCGGGATGAGCGGCACGAGCAGCAGCAGGAGGCCAGCGGTGAGCGGGTCGATGGCGACGGCGATGACCGCCAGCACGAGGAGCGGCGTCGTGAGCGACGCGATGATCGGCCCGAGGAATCCAGCCCGGTAGGCGGATGCCCGGTCGATCGAGGCGGTGGCCGTGCTGACGAGGGAGCCAGTGCGTTCCCGGCCGAGGGCCAGCGGCCCGACGGCGAAGAGCTGGCCGACAAGAAGCCGGCGCAGAGCACGTTCGGTCGAGTTCTTGCTGCGCTGGACCAGGACCGTCGAGACCGCGGCGGCAGCGGCGGTCGCCACGACCAGAGCGCCCATGAGGATGACGCTGCTCGCGTTCGGCACCTCCCCCGCGAGGATGCCGTCGAGTGCTCCTCCGACGAGCAGCAGGACTCCGGCCAGGGCCAGGGCCTGCAGCCAGCCGAGTGCCAGGGGCACTGCGATCCTCGCCCTCGGGGTCGCACCGACGACGCGCGCGTCGAGCGGAACCGCGGCAGCCGGATGGCCGCCAGGGCGGCCGCCAGGGTGTCCACCGGAGTGGGCCGCGGGACGCCCTCCGGGCTTCGAGCCCGGCTGCGCGCCGGGGTGAGAGTTCTGTCGTGCTGGGGCCGACTCGGGTCGAGTCACGGGCATCCTGTCTCAGATCTCGGTACGGCGACCGCTCGGCGGTGCCAGGTTCACGTGCCCGCCGCGAGAGGGGGATCATCGCGTCGGTGAGACGAATGGGCTGCAGCCCGTGTCTCCACGGGGCTGCAGCCCACTTCGTCGTGTGCAGAGCCGTGCTCCGCGGCTGCTCGCTAGAGCGCTGCGTAGACCTCGCGGAGGAGGTTGGCGGTCTCGGTGGGCGTCGTGCCGACGCGGACGCCTGCAGCCTCGAGGGCCTCCTTCTTGGCCTGCGCGGTACCAGCGGACCCGGTGACGATCGCGCCCGCGTGTCCCATGGTCTTGCCCTCAGGGGCGGTGAAGCCGGCGACGTAGCCCACGACGGGCTTGGTCACGTGCGCCTTGATGTACTCGGCGGCACGCTCTTCGGCGTCTCCGCCGATCTCGCCGATCATGACGATCGCCTTCGTGTCGGGGTCGGCCTCGAACGCCTCGAGGGCGTCGATGTGCGTCGTGCCGATGACGGGGTCGCCGCCGATGCCGATCGCGGTCGAGATGCCGAGGTCGCGGAGCTCGTACATCATCTGGTACGTGAGCGTGCCCGACTTGGAGACGAGGCCGATGGGGCCGGCGCCCGTGATGTTCGCGGGCGTGATGCCGGCGAGCGACTTCTCCGGGGAGATGATGCCTGGGCAGTTCGGGCCGATGAGGCGCGTCTTGCCGACGCTCTGCGCGTGCGACCAGGCTTCGGAGGAGTCCTTGACCGGGATGCCCTCGGTGATCGCGACGGCAAGCGGGATCTCGGCGTCGATGGCTTCGATGATGGCGTCCTTGGCGAAGGCCGGCGGCACGAAGATGACGGTGACGTTCGCGCCGGTGGCCTCGATGGCCTCCTTCACGGTGCCGAAGATCGGGAGTTCCTTGCCCGCGAGCTCGAGCGTCTGCCCGGCCTTGCGGGGGTTGGTGCCTCCGACGATGTTGGAGCCGGCCTCGAGCATGCGCGTGGCGTGCTTCGAGCCCTCAGAGCCGGTGATGCCCTGAACGATGATCTTGGAGTTCTCGTCGAGGAAGATCGACATTGTTGTTCCTTCTCTGCTTTTCTTCGGGCGACTCAGGCGCGGGCGGCGAGTTCGGCGGCCTTGTCGGCTGCCTCGTCCATGGTGGCGACGACGGTCACGAGGGGGTGGTTCGCCTCGGCGAGGATGCGACGACCCTCTTCGACGTTGTTGCCGTCGATGCGGACGACGATCTGCTTCGTGGCCGAGTCGCCGAGCGTGTTGAGCGCGCCCACGATGCCGTTGGCGACGGCGTCGCAGGAGGTGATGCCGCCGAAGACGTTCACGAAGACCGACTTGACCTGCTCGTCGCCGAGGATGACGTCGAGACCAGCGGCCATGACCTCGGCGGATGCTCCGCCTCCGATGTCGAGGAAGTTGGCGGGCTTCTGTCCGCCGTGCTTCTCGCCTGCGCCGGCGACGACGTCGAGCGTCGACATGACGAGGCCAGCGCCGTTTCCGATGATGCCGACGGAGCCGTCGAGCTTCACGTAGTTGAGGTCGTGGGCCTTCGCCTTGACCTCGAGCGGGTCGAGTCCGCCTGCTGCCTCGGCGAGCGCGACGTGGTCGGCGTGACGGAACTCGGCGTTCTCGTCGATCGTGACCTTGCCGTCGAGAGCGACGATGTCGCCGCCCTTGGTGAGGACAAGCGGGTTGACCTCGACGAGCGTCGCGTCTTCCTGGTTGTACACCTCGTAGAGCTTGACGAAGACGTCAGCGACCTTGGCGACGAGCTCTTCCGGGAAGTTCGCGGCGCGCGCGATCTCCTCGGCCTTGGCTGCGTCGATGCCGCGGATCGGGTCGACGGCCACGCGAGCGAGCGCCTCTGGCTTCTCGACGGCGAGCTGCTCGATCTCCATGCCACCCTCGACGCTCGCCATGGCGAGGTACGAGCGGTTGGCGCGGTCGAGGAGCACGGAGAAGTAGAACTCCTGGTCGATGTCCGCGCCCTGCGCGATCATGACCTTCTCGACGATGTGGCCCTTGATGTCGAGGCCCAGGATGGCCTCGGCTGCGGTGAACGCCTCGTCGGGGGTCTTGGCGAGCTTGACGCCGCCAGCCTTGCCGCGGCCTCCGACCTTGACCTGTGCCTTGACGACGGTGACGCCGCCGATCTTCTCGGCTGCGGCCTTCGCCTCCTCGGGCGTGTAGGCCACGAGTCCCTGGAGAACTGGAACACCGTGGGCGTCGAATACATCTCGCGCCTGGTACTCAAAGAGATCCACGTTTCATCCCATCCGCGACGCGTCGTCGCGTTCGTTCGCCCGAGCCTTCGGATTCTCGCGCTCGAGCCTTCAGAATTTGCAGAGCGGACCGCATCGCCGGCAGGCAGTGTGTGCCCGCCGCCCGGCAAAACACGTCCGTCGTCCAGCCTAGTGCCAGCGGGGGCCTCAGTTGCCCAGCTTCTCGATCGGAGCGAGTTTCACGAGCAGCTTCTTGCGGCCGGCGCTGTCGAAGTCGACTTCAGCGATTCGCTTCGCCTCGCTGCCGAGGATCGCGCGCACGGTGCCCTCACCGAAGTCGACATGCGTGATGCGGTCGCCGGCGACGAGCTCCATGCCGCTGTTGTCGCGCATCTGTCCGGTGACCTCGTTGATCCACTTCTGCTTCGGCTTGGCCTTCGGGGCGGTCTCGCGACCCGCGTCGGAGTCGCGGAAGCGCACGGCGCTGGAGAAGCCCGCACTGCCGGCGTCGGCGGCGCTGCGCCCGTAGCCGCCCGCGGTCCCGTACCCCTCGCTGCCGAGCGGCTTGCGAGCGGAGGCCACCGATCGCTGCTCGAAGCCGCCCCTGCCTGCGGCGGATCCCGGCGAGACCCTCCATTCGATGAGCTCGGACGGAATCTCCTGGAGGTAGCGGCTCGGCAGCGCGGCTGCCGTCTCACCGAACTGCGAGCGCATCATGGCGAGGGAGAGGTGCAGGCGCTTGCGCGCACGCGTGATGCCGACGTAGAAGAGGCGTCGCTCCTCAGCCGGACCGCCTGGCTCGTCTGCGGCGATGCGGTGGGGCAGCAGCTCCTCCTCGACTCCCGTGATGAAGACCGAGTCGTACTCGAGCCCCTTCGCGGTGTGGAGCGTCATGAGCACGACGGCCCCGGACTCGTCGATGAGGTCGTCGGCGGCTGCGACGAGGGCGACGTCGGTGAGGAAGTCGATGACGGAGCCGCCCGCGTTGTTCTTGTCGAACTCGGCGGCCACCGAGATGAGCTCCTCGACGTTCTCGGCGCGGGCCTCGTCTTGAGGGTTGCCGGTCTGCAGGAGCTTCTCGAGGTAGCCGGTGCCCTTGACGATGGTCTTCAGCGTCTGGCTCACCGTCTTGCGTCCGGTCGGCGCGTCGATGTCGAGGCCGGCGGTCGCGTCGTCGAGCAGCTTGGCGAGCTGCGCGATGGCACCCGTGACCTTCGGCCCGAGCCCGAGCTCGCCCGCGCGGCGCATGGCGTCGCGGAACGTGATGTCGTACCGGTTCGCGAAGTCCCAGATCGCGGTCTCCGTCGCCGGTCCGATCGACCGCTTCGGGGAGTTCAGGATGCGCCTCGTCGACATCTCGTCGGCCGGGTTGACGAGGGCCGTGAGGTACGCGATGAGGTCCTTGATCTCGGCGCGCTCGTAGAACTTCGTGCCGCCGACGAGGCGGTAGGGCACGGCGGAGCGGATGAAGATCTCCTCGAGCGCGCGCGTCTGCGCGTTGGTGCGGTAGAAGACGGCCATGTCGTTGTAGCTCTGGCCGGCGTCGCGGAGCTTGTGGATCTCATCCGCGACGAACTGCGCCTCGTCGTGGGCGGAGAAGCCAGTGAAGCCGACGATCTTCGCCCCCTCGCCTCCGTCGGACCACAGCTTCTTGTCGACGCGGTCGAAGTTGTTGCGGATGACCGCGTTGGCGGCCGAGAGGATGTTCTGCGTGGAGCGGTAGTTCTGCTCGAGGAGCACCACCTTCGCGTCGGAGAAGTCGCGCTCGAACTCGCTGATGTTGCGGATGTCCGCGCCGCGGAAGGCGTAGATCGACTGGTCGGAGTCGCCGACGACCGTGAGCGAGGCCCCAGGGATGCCGCCGTTCGCGTCGAGTTCCATGCGGGTGTCGTGCGGCACGTGCTGCGGCTCCACCGAGCGCGTGAGCTCACGGATGAGCGAGTACTGGGCGTGGTTCGTGTCCTGGTACTCGTCGACCAGCACGTGGCGGAACCGGCGCTGGTACTGGGCCGCGACGTCGGGGAAGGCGCGGAGCATCCACACCGTCTGCGAGATGAGGTCGTCGAAGTCGAAGGCGTTGGCGCGACGCAGCGACTGGGTGTACTGCCGGTAGATGTCGAGGAACATCGCGTCGCGTGGGTCGCTCATGTTGGCTTGGCGGGCGAAGCCGTCGACATCGGTGAGCTCGTTCTTCAGCTTCGAGATGCGCGACTGCACGCTCGACACGGTGAAGCCGAGCACGTCGGCCTCGAGGGCCTTCACGATGCGCTTGATGAGGGCCTTCGAGTCGGCCGAGTCGTAGATCGTGAAGCTCGTCGTGAAGCCGAACTTGTCGGCCTCCCGGCGCAGGATGCGCACGCAGGCCGAGTGGAACGTGGAGATCCACATGCCATCCGCCGCACCTCCTACGATGTGCTGGATTCGCTCGCGCATCTCGGCGGCGGCCTTGTTGGTGAAGGTGATCGCGAGGATCTGGCTCGGCCAGGCCTCACGGGAGGCGATGAGACCGGCGATGCGGTGGGTGAGCACCCGCGTCTTGCCGGAGCCCGCGCCCGCCACGATGAGCAGCGCGGGGCCGCGATAGGTGACGGCTTCCTTCTGTTGCGGATTGAGTCCGTCGAGGAGGTCGTTTTCAGAGGGATCGAAGACAGGTGGCAGTAGCGTCATGACTCGTTGATTGTAGGTGCGGCCACCGACATCGCGGAGGCCGCGGAAGGGAATCACCTTGACCACGCAGCTCTCCCCCGCCCGTCGCGCGCTCGGCGGGACGCTCTCCGTCTCTCCCGTCGCCCTCGGCGGCAACGTCTTCGGCTGGACGGCCGACCGCGACGAGTCGTTCGCGATCCTGGACGCCTACGTCGAGGCCGGCGGCAACTTCATCGATACCGCCGACGTCTACTCTGCCTGGGTTCCTGGCAACTCAGGCGCGGAATCCGAGACCATCATCGGCGAGTGGCTCCGCTCGCGCGGTCGCCCGGAGGATCTTGTCATCGCGACCAAGGTCGCGCAGTTCGCGAAGCGGCCGGGTCTCAGCGCCGACAACGTTCGCGCTGCCGTGGACGACAGCCTCGAGCGCCTCGGTGTCGAGCGGATCGACCTCTACTACGCGCACCGCGACGACCCGGAGACGCCCATCGCCGAGACCGCCGCCGTGTTCTCCGAGCTTGTCGACGCCGGCAAGATCACGGCCATCGGCGTCTCGAACTACTCGCCGCCTCGGCTGCGCGAGTGGCTCGCGGCGGTCGAGAGCGGTCGCCTGCACCAGCCGACGGCCCTGCAGCCCGAGTACAACCTCCTCGAGCGCGACATCGAAGGCGAGCTGCTGCCGCTGGCCCGCGAGGCCGGCATCGGCGTCGTCCCGTACTTCGCGCTGGCGCACGGCTTCCTGACCGGCAAGTACCGCAGGGACGTCGAGGTCGAGTCGGCCCGCGCGAGCTCCGTCGAGCAGTACCGGAACGACCACGGCTACGCGATCGCGGATGCGGTCGCCACCATCGCGAAGAGCCACGACACCCAGCCGGGCACCGTGGCGCTCGCGTGGCTCGCCGCTCAGCCCGGCGTCGTGGCGCCGATCGCAAGCGCGCGCACGGCCGCGCAGCTGCCGCTCATCACGGACGCCTTCACGCTCAAGCTCAGCGACGACGAGCTGAAGACGCTCGACAGGGTCTCCGCGAAGGCCTGACTCCCGACCCGAGCGCCAGAGAGGTGCGAGAGATGCAGGCTCCCCGCACCGGGAGCCTGCATCTCTCGCACCTCTGTCGTCTGGCACCTCTGTCGCCTGGCGCTTCTCTCGTCTGGGCTGCCTCACCGAGTCGGGTGGAGTTCGTCGATCAGCGCCCGGACACGACCGGGCGCATCCGCGAAGACCCCGTCGACGCCGGTCCGCAGGATGCCGCGCCAGTAGGCCTCCGGTCTGCCCGCGAGCGCGGGAGGCAGGAAGTGGTCCTCTGGCCGCAGCGTCCACGTGAACACCCGCAGGTCCCTCGCGTGGGCGCGGCCGACCAGGCTCAGCCCCGCTTCCGGATGCACCGCGCCTGCCTCATCCGCGATCCCGAGCAGCAGGTGGCTTGGGCTGATGCCGTCCGCCCACTCCGCGACCGCATCCAGCCCCCGGTCGGTGAGATCGCTCGCGTAGTCGAGAGCCACAGCGCCGTCTCGGACCCGCCGGTCGTCGGGAACCCCCTCGCTGTCGATGAGATAGACGAGGGATGCCCCCTCGGCCACGCCGCGTCGCCGCACCTCGCGCAGCACCTCCCCTTCGAAGCTCTCGAGCACGAGGGCGTCGAGCACGGGCGAGCCCCAGAGACCGGCGAGCTCCCTGTCGAGGAGCTCGACGAGGTCGAAGCCGAGCGCACGGAACCAGCTCGCGTGCTTGAGCTCGATCACGAGGCGAGGCCGCTGGCCCGCGTTCGTCCGCCGCTCGGCGAGGAGCTCGACGAGCTCGCGGAGCCGGAGCATCGGCAGCTGCCCGTCGAACGCGGTGTTCGCAGGGCGGAGGCCCGGGATTCGCTCCACAGCGTTCAGCGTGCGCAGCTGCTCCCACGTGTAGTCGTGGGCGAACCAGTCGGTGACCGTGCCGTCCGGCGTCCACGCTCGCCGAGCGGGGCCGAACTCGGCGGCTCTCGCCCCGATGTCGGTGCTCTCGCCGAGCAGGGGCTCATGCCGCACGAGGAGCACCCCGTCGCGGGTCGGGACCACATCCGGCTCCAGCGCGTCGGCCCCCTGCCGCAGGGCCAGGAGGTAGCCGTCGATGGTGTGCTCAGGGAGATGGGCTGGAGCCCCTCTGTGGCCGATGAGGAGAGGCGAGGTCTGGTGAATGGGCGCGTTCACGCGCGCAGTATGTCGTACCCCGGCGTACCGTTGGTGTCATGCGGCGTACACGTTCGATCTATCGCGCTGGCGGCGGCTACGCGCTCCCACTCATCGTGGATCTCCTGCTCGTCGTGGTCTTCGCGGTCATCGGGCGCATGAGTCACTCCGAGGGGCTGTCCCTGGCCGGCATCGTGACCACGGGCTGGCCGTTCGTGCTCGCGCTCCTGGTCGGCTGGGTGCTCGTGACGCTGTTCAGGTGGAGGCCGTGGCGTCCGCTCCCGTCTGGAGCGTTCATCTGGGTCGTCACCGTCGGTGGCGGCATGCTGCTTCGCCTCCTCGTCGGAGACACGGCGGAGACGGCGTTCGTCGTGGTCGCATCGATCGTGCTCGGCGCGTTCCTGCTGCTCCCGCGCATCCTCCTCGGCACGGGTCGGGATGCAGGTGCGAGCGCACCTCGCTCGCCGAGTGTCCGCTGACGGCGCACAGCTCCAGGCTGGATTCACGAACTCTTTCGCTAGAATCCCGGCAACCCCGTCTACGGCGGGCATCTTGACCTTCGAGACAGAACGGACTCACGGACAGCCATGGCGAATTCCGCGCTAGAACGCAACCCTTACTTCAACGGGGAGGCACGCAGGCAGCACGGCCAACAGTTCGGCCAGGCGCCCACCGCTCCCCAATTCGGGAGGGCGCAGTCCGCGCCGACACACGGTCAGCAGCCTCCCGCGCCCCTCACGGCCGAGCAGCTGAACGCGCAGTTCCAGGCACCCCCTGCGAGCCCCGACCAGATGGACCGGATGTCCTACGAGGACACCATCGCCAAGACCGCGGGCCTCTTCGGCATCGTGCTCGTCGCGGCAGCGGTCGCGTGGTTCGTCCCCCTGCTGATGATCATCGGCGCCATCGGCGCCCTGGTGCTCTCGCTGGTGCTGGCGTTCCAGCGCGAGCCGAAGACCGGCCTCATCTTCGCCTTCGCGGCGGCTGAGGGCCTCCTGGTCGGCGGGCTCTCCTCGATCCTCGAGCAGCTGTACCCGGGCATCGCCATGCAGGCCGTCCTCGCGACGTTCTCCGTGGTCGCCGTGACGCTCGTGCTGTTCCGCTTCGGCAAGGTCCGCACCTCGCCCCGTATGACGAAGATCGTGCTCGTCGCCATGCTCGGCTACGCGCTCTTCTCGCTCATCAACTTCGGCATGATGATGTTCGGCTTCCAGAGCGCTGCCGGCCCCTGGGGCATGCGCTCCATGGAGGTCTTCGGCATCCCGCTCGGCGTCATCCTCGGCATCTTCGCTGTCCTCATGGGCGCGTACATGCTGGTCATGGACTTCGAGCTCATCAAGAACGGCGTCGAAGGCGGAGCTCCCCGCAAGTACGGCTGGATCGGTGCCTACAGCCTCGTCTCGACCGTCGTCTTCATCTACGTCGAGATCATCCGCGTCCTCGCGATCCTGCGCGGCAACAACTAGCGCAGCACGTCGTCGAAACACAGAATGGCCGCTCCTTCCGGAGCGGCCATTCTGTCGTTCGGGCGGGCTTGCGGCTACCGCCGCGCAGGCAGCGTCCGGTCGTCGATCCCCGCTTCCGGGTCGATGTCGAGGAGGTAGAGCTCGTCCTCGGAGACGAGACGATTGCGCACGGCGTAGTCGACGAGGCGAGCGCGCCGGTTGGTCGCGTACGAGCGTGCCCCTCCCCGGAGCCCCTCGACGCCGACGCGGTCGAGCTTCTCGCAGACATTGTCGAGCTTGCGGTTGAAGGCGGTGACGGTCCAGCCGAGCCGCTCAGCTGCTCGGGCGCTCGTGGGGATGTCGCCGAGCCCCTTCTCACCTCGAAGCAGCACCGATTCGCAGAGGGCGAGGAGCAGGAGCCGCTGCGCGGGCGTCAGCGCGATGTGGCTGGCCTCGCGTCCTGGAGCCTCCACCGTGGAGCCGGAGCCTGCGGGAAGGTCCATGTAGACAGGTGAGACCGCGTGGATCTTCACCTCGTAGTGGCGCTCGCCCGCCGAGAAGTGGATGCTCGTGCGCTCGAAGACGACCGGGATCCGCCCGCCAGGGAGGAGCCTGGCCTGCACTCGCCCAGAGCCGTCGACGACGCTGAGCGTCATCCTCGTGCCGATGTTGGCCACGAACCAGAGCCCGTCCTTCGCGGCGATGCGCAGGAGCTTGCGGTGCAGGAACGGGTTGGCGTCGAGCCGGATGTCGGCGTCGCGACCGATCTCGATGTGCTCCCCGGGCATGACGGAGACCCACTGACCCTGGTACTCGACGGAGACACCGTGATCGGGATTCACCTCTGCGAGCTGATTCGCGGCGTCCTGGAGGAGCGCGTGGTCCACGAGGTGGCCGGACGGCAGCTCCTCTCGTGGCAGGGATGGGAGCACGCCCGTCTCTGCCGGTACCTGGGGGTGCGGATCGGTGGGGAATCGTGGCGCCATGTCGCGAACTCTCTGAACTGAAGGGGAACTTGCCAGTCGTGAATTACCCCAACCATGCCACTACCCAACGACCTTGGCCAGCAACATCTTTCGCCGTGGAGTGTGCCTTTTCACGAGCGTGGAGCCGAAAAATCCCGATTCGAAAATCCGGAATCGACCACCGAAAAACCGAAAACCTTTCGTCTACTCCGTTTTTGACCTCTACTACCAGGCATTTATGTCCGGGCACAATTGCCCGGAGGTTTTTCACCCCGCGTATCGCCCTCGGAGGGTCACCATCGTGGGCTCGACGAACGCCGCCACAAAAGTGCGCAGATCTCTCACCAGATGGCACAAAATGAACGAACGGGGATGCACATGGTGCATCCCCGTCCGCCTCAGCCCTCGTCGAGAGCTACTCCCACTCGATGGTCCCCGGCGGCTTCGACGTCACGTCGAGCACAACCCGGTTCACGTCGTCGACCTCGTTCGTGATGCGGTTCGAGATGCGGGCCAGCAGGTCGTACGGCAGGCGGGTCCAGTCGGCCGTCATGGCGTCCTCGCTCGACACGGGACGCAGCACGATCGGGTGACCGTAGGTGCGGCCATCACCCTGCACGCCCACCGAGCGGACATCGGCGAGCAGGACGACCGGGCACTGCCAGATCTCCGTGTCGAGGCCCGCGGCCGTCAGCTCCTGACGTACGATCGCGTCGGCTTCGCGGAGCAGGTCGAGCCGCTCCTGGGTGACCTCGCCGATGATCCTGATGCCGAGGCCAGGGCCAGGGAATGGCTGACGTGCGACGATCGGCTCGGGAACACCGAGCTCGCGGCCGACCGCACGCACCTCGTCCTTGAACAGCGTGCGCAGCGGCTCGACGAGCTCGAACTGCATGTCCTCGGGGAGGCCGCCGACGTTGTGGTGGCTCTTGATGTTCGCGGTTCCGGTGCCGCCGCCCGACTCGACCACGTCGGGGTACAGGGTTCCCTGGACGAGGAAGCGGATGCGCTCCCCCGATTCCTGGGCCTCCTTGATGAGGTCGACCTCTGCCTGCTCGAAGCTGCGGATGAACTCACGCCCGATGGCCTTGCGCTTCGCCTCGGGATCCGTGATGCCCGCGAGCGCCGTGAGGAACTGCTCTCGCGCATCCACGGTCACGAGGCGCACGCCGATCGCATCGACGAAGTCCTCCTCGACCTGGCGGCGCTCGTCCTGACGGAGAAGGCCGTGGTCGACGAAGACGCACGTGAGCTGGCTGCCGACGGCCTTGTACACGAGGGCGGCTGCGACTGCCGAGTCGACACCGCCGGACAGTCCGCAGATGACCTTGGCGTCGCCGACCTGCTCGCGGATGCGCGCGACCTGCTCGTCGATGACCGAGGCGGGCGTCCAGTCGCTCGGGATGCCAGCCGCACGGTGCAGGAATCCCTCGATGAGTGCCTGGCCGTGCTCAGAGTGCAGCACCTCGGGGTGCCATTGCACGCCATAGAGCCCTCGCTCGGTGTTCTGGAAGGCCGCGACAGGCGTGTCCTCGGTCGTCGCGAGCACCGTGAAGCCCTCGGGGGCGCGCGCCACCGAGTCACCGTGGCTCATCCAGACGGTCTGGTCGCCCGGCTGGCCGTCGAGGAGCGTCGAAGCTCCGGCCTCGAGCTTGACCGCCGTCGAGCCGTACTCGCGACGGCCAGTCTTCGCGACCTCGCCGCCGAGCTGCGTCGCCATGACCTGGAATCCGTAGCAGATGCCCAGCGTCGGAACGCCGAGCTCGAGGATGCCGGAGTCGAGGGAGGGCGCCTCCTCCGCGTACACGCTGGAGGGGCCGCCGGAGAGGATGATGCCGACGGGGTTCTTCTCGGCGACCTCTTCTGCCGAGATCGTGTGCGGCACGATCTCCGAGTAGACGCTCGCCTCGCGGACACGCCGCGCGATGAGCTGCGCGTACTGCGCGCCGAAATCGACGACGAGCACTGGGCGCTGGTCTGTGGCCTGCTGGTCGGTGGTTGCCATGGACACCTTTCGGGTGGTGCGGAGAGAACTCGGTGCGACTGCGGTGGTGTGGGGGCTACTTCGTGCGGCGCTGGTGCTCGGCGAGCGACTGCTGCACATCGGCGTCGAGCTGTTCGCGTTCTGCCTCGCTCAGGCTCGCCTCGAACGCACGCAGCTGCTGCTCCTCGCCGGCTTCGGCGAGTCGCTGCTCTTCGCGGAGCACGAGGTCGCGCTTCGCCCGGCGCGACATGAACCACTCCGTGATGAACGACAGGAACGGGACGATGCCGCCGGCAGCCATGGCGATCAGCCACACGATGGGCCAGCGCATCTGCTGCCACAGCACATACGAGGCGATGAGGTACACGACGTAGAACCAGCCGTGGACGATGAGCACCCAGAGGCTCAGGTTGAGCGCCGTCGTCGTGTCCTCCTGGACCAGCGCGATGACCCCGAACGGGCCGAACGCCTCGACCTCGAGGTGGAAGACGTACTTGAGGAACATCTCGACGCACAGCAGCAGGAGGAGGATGCCGGTCACGTAGGCCGTCACCTGATAGAAGCGGAGCGCCCGTCGGAAACCGGGGTTGGCAGTCAGGAGGGCGTCGTGAGGCATGACCTCTAGTCTAGGCGAACGGCCTCGCGCTTCGTTCGCTCGTCCAGCATGGCCTTCAGCCGGTCGCGCCTGAGCTGCTCGGCCAGCACACTGGGAGCCTCGGCGGCCTCACGTCGCTCCTTCTCGTATTCGTCCCGAGCGAGGCGCCACCACATGAAGATCGCGAACCCCGCGAAGAGCACCCACTCGATGGCGTAGAAGATGTTCAGCCAGTTCAGCTGCGGGGCCTCGAGCGCCTGCGGCGTGATCGCGTCGAGCGGGGCGGCACTCGCGGACTCCCCGAGGACAGCCTGCATCGACGCCTCGTCGAGGCTCACGTAGATGCCGTAGTTCTGGGCCGCCGGTTCCACCCAGCGGTTGATGAGGTGCGTCGGGGCCATGGAGATGAGCGCCTGCGCGTCTTCGCCGCGATTCACCTGCGGCGCCTGGCCGTACTCGAGTCTGCCGGAGAGCGGAAGCTCTGCGCCTCGCCCCGAGCCCTGCAGCGCCGTGACGAGCTCTCGAGCGGAGGCCTCGTCCTCGGTCCACCCGAGCGCGACGGCGAGACCCGGTGCGACAGCGGCATCCGAGGATGCGCCGGCCTCGTCGTCGGTGACGGCGACGTGCCCGATCACCCAGTAGCCGAGCAGTTCGCCCTGGAGACGATCGGCGACGACATCGAAGTCGCGCGCGTCCACAGTGCCCTCGAACGTCACCTGACGCCCGACGGCGGCATCGGCCACCCGCTCCTGGGGCTGAGCCAGCTCACCGAGGCCGACGGGAGGCTGCGTGGCCTCCTCGGCGACGGTGCGACCGTGCTCCAGCGACAGGAACGCGGACTCCAGCTGCCAGCGCCCGAGCCACGCGAAGATCGACGCGACGACGAGGGCGAGCGCAAGGACACCCAGCCACTTGGGGCGTACAAGCACTCGACCCATCGACGGCGGCGCGGCCTGGGCGCGGACAGCTGCGGACATTACGACTTCTGAGCGTCCTTCGACTCCGCCTTGACGGTTGCCGCCTCGACGTCGACGGTCTCGTCGACCTCGATCATCGGCAGCGACGGGGCCGTGCCGAACGGCGTGTTGTCGCCGGCGTGACCCAGCACGGAGTCGATGTCAGGCGCCTCGAGGCGGATGCGGTCCGCCGACTCGTCGTCGGGCTGCTCCTGGCTCGCGAGCTCCGCTGCGACGCGCTCGACGTAGGTGTCGATCTCGCGCTGCGTGCGCTCCTCGTCCCAGCCGAGAGCTTCCGCCATGAGCCGCGCGGCGACGGGCGCGGCCGAGATGCCGCGGTCCCACGCCTCGATCGAGATGCGCGTGCGTCGCGCGAGCACGTCGTCGAGGTGCAGGGCACCCTCGTGCGTCGCGGCGTACGTGATCTCCGCCTGCAGGTAGTCGTCGGCACCCGGCATCGGCTCGGCCAGCTGCGGGTTCTGGCGGATGAGGTCGAGGATCTCGTCCGTCAGGGTTCCGTAGCGGTTGAGGAGATGCTCGATGCGCACGCGGTGGAGGCCGAAGGCGCGGGCGATCTTGCCGCGGCGGTTCCAGGCGGCCTTGTAGCCGACGGCGCCGAGCAGCGGGATGTCCTTCGTCGTGGAGGCGGGGATCTTGCCGTCGAGGGCGTCGGCCGCGGCGTCGATGGCGTCCTGCGCCATGATGCGGTAGGTCGTGTACTTGCCGCCGGCGATGAGCACGAGGCCCGGCACCGAGTGCGCCACCATGTGCTCGCGCGAGAGCTTCGACGTCTCCTCCGACTCGCCGGAGAGCAGCGGGCGGAGCCCGGCGTACACGCCCTCGACATCGGCACGCGTGAGCTTCACCGCGAGGACCTCGTTGACGTGCTCGAGGATGTAGTCGATATCGGCGGCCGTCGCCGCCGGGTGCGCCTTGTCGAGCTTCCAGTCGGTGTCGGTCGTGCCGATGATCCAGTGACGGCCGTTCGGGATGACGAAGAGCACGCTCTTCTCCGTGCGCAGCAGGAGCCCTGACGCGGACTGGAACCGGTCGCGTGGGACGACGAGGTGCACGCCCTTGGACGCGCGGACGCGGAACGACGCGCGCTCGCCGACCATCTTGTTCGTGTCATCGGTCCACACGCCGGTCGCGTTGACGACCTGCTTGGCGCGGATCTCGAACCGCTCGCCGGTCTCGAGGTCGACGACCTGCGCGCCGACGACGCGCTGTCCGACCTTCAGGAAGCCCTCGACGCGCACTCGCGGAGCGACGTGCGCCCCGTAGAACGATGCGGTGCGGGCGAGAACGGCGACGAAGCGAGCGTCGTCGACGCCGGCGTCGTAGTACGTGAGACCGCCGGAGAAGGCGTTCTTGGAGAGCCCAGGCGACATCTTCGCGACCTGGCCGCGGGTGTAGTGGCGGTGCATCGGCACACCGGGACGCACCTCGCCGGTCTTCGCGAAGAGGTCGTACATGAGCATCCCGGCCCCGATGTAGAACCGCTCGAGCGGGTTCTTCAGCGGGTAGAGGAAGCGGATGGGCTTGACCAGGTGCGGCGCGAGGCGCTGCAGCAGCAGCCCGCGCTCGAGGAGCGCCTCGCGCACGAGCCCGAAGTCCATCTGCTCGAGGTAGCGGATGCCACCGTGGATGAGCTTCGACGAGCGGCTGGACGTGCCGGACGCGAAGTCCCGCGCCTCGACCATGCCGACGCTCAGGCCGCGCGTGACGGCGTCGAGCGCCGCACCTGCGCCGACCACGCCGCCACCGACGACGAGCACGTCGAGGTTCTTGGTCTTGAGGGACTCGATAGCCGCCGCGCGTTCCTGGGGGCCGAGCTTGTCGCTTCGAGAGACGCTGTTCGCCATAACCTGCTCCTCGTTCTCAGTTGCTGCTTGTGGGGGAAGTCTGGACGCTCAACCTTCGGCCAAGCCGTCAGGCGGCTCAGTCGTCCTGATCAGGCGGTCGGCGTGTAGGGCGCGACGACCATCTCGGCTCGCTGGAACTCTTTGAGCCCCGAGTAGCCGGTCGTCGCCATCGAGTGGCGGAGCGCGCCGGTGAGGTTCGAGATGCCGTCGGCGCTCTCGGCGGGGCCGGCGACGATCTCCGCCATGGGCGCGACCTGGCCGACCTGCACGCGGTTGCCGCGCGGGAGCTTCTCGTGGCGTGCCTCGGCACCCCAGTGCCAGCCGCGACCCGGAGCGTCGGTGGCACGCGCGAGCGCGGCACCGATCATGACGGCGTCCGCGCCTGATGCGATGGCCTTCACGAGGTCGCCGGAGGTGCCGATGCCGCCGTCGGCGATGACGTGCACGTAGCGTCCGCCGGACTCGTCGAGGTAGTCGCGGCGCGCGCCAGCGACGTCGGCGATGGCCGTCGCCATGGGTGCGTGGATGCCGAGCACCCGACGGGTGGTCGAGGCCGCTCCCCCGCCGAAGCCGACGAGCACTCCAGCGGCACCGGTGCGCATGAGGTGCAGCGCTGCCGTGTAGGTCGCCGCACCGCCGACGATGACGGGAACGTCGAGCTCATAGATGAACTGCTTGAGGTTGAGCGGCTCCTGGTTGCGAGACACGTGCTCTGCAGAGACGGTCGTGCCGCGGATGACGAACAGGTCGGTGCCGGCCTCGAGCACATCGTCCATGAACTGCTGCGTGCGCTGCGGGGAGAGTGCGCCGGCGGCCGGCACTCCGGCCTCGCGGATCTGCTGCAGGCGCTCCTTGATGAGCGTGCCCTTGACCGGCTCCCGGTAGATCTCCTGCAGCTTGGCCGTCGCCTGCTTCGCCGGCAGATCAGCGATCTGCGCGAGCAGCGGGGCCGGGTCGTCGTAGCGAGTCCACAGGCCCTCGAGGTCGAGCACGCCGAGGCCGCCGAGCTTGCCGAAGCCGATCGCGGTCTCGGGCGACATCACCGAGTCCATAGGGGCTGCGATGAGCGGGATATCGAACGTGAATGCGTCGATCTTCCACGTGATGGACACGTCCTCCGGGTCACGGGTTCGCCGCGATGGCACGATGGCCACATCGTCGAAGGAGTACACGCGGCGGGCTCGCTTTGCGCGGCCGATCTCGATCTCAGTCACCTGCCTAGCCTAGCCCTCCGCGGTGCTCGCTGCTGCGGCGCGGCGGCGGGGAGACCCCGACCCGCCGCGCCGATCAGGCTGCTAGCGACGGTAGTTGGGGGCTTCCGAGACCATCTGCACATCGTGCGGGTGGGACTCCTTCAGCCCTGCCGGGGTGATCCGCACGAAGCGGCCCTTCTCCTTGAGCTCGGCGACGGTGCGAGCGCCGACGTAGAACATCGACTGGCGCAGGCCGCCTGTGAGCTGGAACACCGACTGGCGGATCGAGCCGCGGTACGCGACCTTGCCCTCGATCCCCTCGGCGATGAGCTCGTCATCGCTCGGCACGTCCGCCTGGAAGTAGCGGTCCTTCGAGTACGAGGTGCGCTCGCCGCGCGACTGCAGGGCGCCGAGAGATCCCATGCCGCGGTAGCTCTTGAACTGCTTGCCGTTGACGAAGATGAGGTCGCCCGGCGACTCGTCGGTGCCCGCGAGCAGCGATCCGACCATGACTGCGGATGCGCCGGCGACAAGCGCCTTCGCGATCTCGCCCGAGTACTGCAGGCCGCCGTCCGCGATGACCGGCACGCCAGCCGGGGTCGCGGCGAGCGACGCCTCGTAGACGGCCGTGATCTGGGGGACGCCGACTCCCGCGACGATGCGCGTCGTGCAGATGGAGCCAGGACCGACGCCGACCTTGACGGCGTCAGCACCCGCATCCACGAGCGCCTGGGCGCCCTCGCGGGTCGCGACGTTGCCGCCGACGACCTGCACGTGGCCCATGACCGGGTCGCTCTTGAGGCGGCGGATCATGTCGAGCACGCCGGCCGACTGGCCGTTCGCCGTGTCGACGACGAGGACGTCGACACCGGCAGCCACGAGGCGCTCCGCGCGCTCCCAGCCGTCGCCGAAGAAGCCGATCGCCGCGCCCACGCGCAGGCGCCCGGCGTCGTCCTTCGTCGCGTTCGGGTACTTGTCGCTCTTGTCGAAGTCCTTCACCGTGATGAGGCCGGCGAGCTTGCCCTCGTCGTCGATGAGCGGCAGCTTCTCGATGCGGTGCTTGCCGAGGAGCTTGTAGGCGTCGTCACCGGAGATCCCGACGGGACCGGTCACGAGGCCCTCGCCCGTCATGACCTCGTGCACGCGGGTCGTGCGCTTCTCCGACTCGGGAACGAAGCGCATGTCCCGGTTGGAGATGATGCCGACGAGCTTGCCCGTCTCCTCGTCGACGACCGGCAGGCCGGAGACGCGGTACTGCCCGCAGATCTCATCGACCTCCGCGACCGTCGCGTTGGGAGTCGTCGTCACCGGATTCGTCACCATGCCGGACTCGGAGCGCTTCACGCGATCGACCATCTCGACCTGGTCGTCGATCGACAGGTTGCGGTGCAGGATGCCCATGCCACCCTGGCGCGCCATGGCGATCGCCATGCGGGCCTCCGTGACCGTGTCCATCGCCGCCGAGACGAGCGGGACGCGCAGGGTGATGCCGCGCGTCAGCCGTGTCGTCGTGTCGACCTCAGACGGGATGACGTCGGTGTGCCCGGGAAGCAGCAGCACATCGTCGTAGGTCAATCCGGTGAAGCCAAAGGGGTCCGACTCGGTCATTACGCTCCAGGAGGTATCTGGGATGCGCCGTTCGGCGGCATCCTCGTGCATCGGGAAACAGCTCAGTGGTGATGGAACAGCGAGGACCCCGGACGCATTCCCGGGACCCTCAGCTCATCAGCCTCGTGTCGGTGGACCGAGTTCGTCCGCGACCGAGGGAATCTTGGCGCCAAGTCTAGCCGTGCGCACGAGGTCGATCGTGAAGAGGATGAGGGCGACCCAGACGATCGCGAACCCGATCCAGCGCTCGAGCGGCATGGGCTCCGAGAAGACCGCCACGGCGAGCACGAACTGCAGGATCGGCGCGATGTACTGCATGAGTCCGAGCTCGATGAGGCGCAGCCTCCTGGCGGCCGCCGCGAACAGCAGGAGCGGCACGCTCGTGACGACGCCCGCGAAGAGCAGGACGCCCGTGTTGACCGCCGACACGGAGCCGAAGGTGATGCCGCCGCCGAAGAGCACCGTCCAGAGCAGGCAGATCGCGCCGATGGGCATGATGAGCGTCGTCTCGACCGCCAGTCCGGAGAGCGCATCCGCCTGGACCCCCACCCGCTTCTTCACGAGCCCATACAGCCCGAAGGTCATGGCGACGCCCAGGCCGAGCCACGGGATGCGGCCGTAGCCGAGCGAGATCACGAGCACGGCGAGGAGAGAGAGCCCGACGGCGACCCACTGCAGGGGCCTGAGCTTCTCGCGGAGGAAGACCAGCCCGAGCGCGACGGACACGATCGGGTTGAGGAAGTAGCCGAGCGCGGCGTCGAGAGTGTGGCCTGTCGCGACCGCCTGCACGTAGAACAGCCAGTTCGCCGACACCAGGACCCCGGCGATGCCGAGGCCGAGCACGACCCGCTTCTTCGAGATGAGCTCCCGGAACGGACGCCAGGCCCGCATGACGAGCACGCCGAGCAGGCAGAACACGACGCTCAGGATGATGCGCCACGCGATGAGCTCCACGGGCGTCGTGGGAGCGGTCGCCACGACGTAGAGGGGCATGAAGCCCCAGAGCGCGTACGCGCTGAACGCCAGCCAGAGGCCGGACCGAGGAGATTCCGTCACCTCGAGATCGTACGCCCGACGTCGGGCCCCTGGAACACGAATGGCGCCCGACCCCGAGGGGTGGGCGCCATGCGCGATGCTGCTCCTGCAGATGAGACCGCCCGAACCGGCTCGGCCTCAGAAGGTCAGGAGACTAGACGATCTTCGCGAGGATGTCGCGAGCGGAGAGCACAAGGAGCTCCTCGCCGCCGTACTTGACCTCGGTTCCGCCGTACTTGGAGTAGATGACCTTGTCGCCGACCACGAGGTCGAGCGGCACGCGGTTTCCGTTGTCATCGATGCGGCCGGGGCCGACTGCGACGACTTCGCCCTCCTGGGGCTTCTCCTTGGCGGTGTCCGGAATCACAAGACCCGAAGCCGTGGTCTGCTCGGCTTCGACCTGCTTGATGACGATGCGATCCTCGAGCGGCTGAATGTTCACCGACACGGTTGACCTCTTTCTCAGCGATAGGAAGTTCAGAATTAGCACCCTCCCCATGAGAGTGCTAACTCAGAGTGTAGGGGCCAGGCGGCGACGACTGCAACGCGGCGACGTCTCGTGGCGTACGCCGGTAGCGTAGTGCTGGTGCAACGCGACGAACTCCTGGCCCTCCTCACACCGGAGGCGATGACCCTGCTCGACGACGCGCCGCCCGTCGAGTCGGCGGGAGACGCGCTCGCCCTCGTGACGAGGCTGCGCGCGGCAGGAGGGTCCGCGGACGTGGTCGCCGCCGTCGTCACGCAGGCGAAGCTCCGGCGGCGAGCATCCGCCAAGTTCGGCCCGTTCGCCGAGCGGATGCTCTTCACCGACGCTGGCCTGCAGCAGGCGACGCGTCTGCAAGTCGCGGCGCACCACGCGAACCGGTTCAGGCAGGCCGGCGCCGTGAGCGTGGCCGACCTCGGCTGCGGGATCGGCGCGGACTCCATGGCTTTCGCATCGCTCGGGCTCGAGGTCACCGCGTTCGACGTCGACGAGGTCACGGCTGCTATCGCGGCCCACAATCTGGCCCCGTTTCCGAACGCGCAGGTCAGGCACGACCGCGCCGAGGAGGTGGACCTGGATGCCTTCGATGCGCTCTGGTTCGATCCGGCCCGCAGGACCACAAACGGCGGGAGCACGGCACGCCACTTCGATCCGGCGGATTGGAGCCCATCCCTCGACTTCGTCTTCGCCGCAGGCCGCGAGCGCCCGACGGGTATCAAGCTGGGACCGGGGATCGACCACGCGTACCTCCCGGAGGACGCGGAGACGCAGTGGGTGTCCTCCAACGGCGACCTCGTCGAGGCGACGGTGTGGATGCACGGCACGGCGAGGGCGGGCATCCGCCGCTCGGCCCTCGTGATCAGCAGGCATGGCACCGCCGAGCTGACGACCGGCGAGGACGTCCGGGACGCGGACGTCGCTGCGCTGGGTGCCGTGCTCTACGAGCCGGACGCGGCGATCATCCGCGCTCGCCTCATCGGCGACCTCGCACGGTCGCTCGAAGCGTCGATGATCTCAGAGAGCATCGCGTGGATGACCGCCGAGCACTTCACGCCGACGCCGTTCGCGAGCGCGTTCTCGGTCCGAGAGGTGCTGCCCCTGCATGCATCGTCGCTCAAGGGCGAGCTGCGGAAGCGAGGCATCGGCGTGCTCGAGATCAAGAAACGGGGGGTCGACATCGACCCTGCGGAGTTCAGGCGGAAGCTCTCGCTCAAGGGAGACGCGTCCGCGGTGCTCATCCTCACGAGGATCGGCGACAAGCGCGTCGCCATCCTCGCCGATCGGCTCAGCTGAGGCCAGCCGAGCCGTCGGCGCGTCTCGTGCCTAGACGACCAGCACCACGACCAGCGTCACGATGGCGAGCAGGACCGCGAGGCCACCCGCCACGAGGCCCACGACGGCAAGGGTGCGTCCGAGGCCCTTCGGGGCGCGAAGCCCGGCGATTCCGAGCCCGACGGCGCCGAGACCGAGCACCAGGGCCACGATGTACGCCCACCCGGGAAGCAGGAGGAGGAGCAGCGAGAGCGCGCCGAGCGCCACGCCGATGATCCCGAGCACCGGCGCAGGAGCCTTCGGCTGCTGGCCGTATCCCTGCACGCCGAACTGCTGGCCGGGCTGCTGCCCGAACTGTCCCTGCTGCGGAGCACCGTGCTGCGGCTGCCCGTACTGCCCCTGCTGCGGGGCGCCGTACTGGGGCTGCCCGAACTGATCCTGTTGCGGGGCACCGTACTGCGGCTGCCCGTACTGGTGCTGCTGCGGCTGGCCATAGCCCTGCTGCGCCGGAGCCTGCTGCTGACCGGACGGCTGCTGAGCGCCATAGCCAGAGTACCCAGGCTGCTGCTGGCCGTAACCGCCGTCAGCCTGGCCATACCCGGGCTGCTGCTGGCCGTACTGCTGATCGTTCTGCTGCCCGTACTGCGGCTGAGACTGCCCGTACGACCCCTGGCCGTACTGGCCCTGGCCGGGCTGCTGCGCGCCGAAAGGGGGCTGGCCGGTCTGCGACTGGCCGTTCTGGTGGGGCTGCTGCGGGTACTGGGGGCCGTTCGGGTCAGACATGGTGTCCTTCTCAGTCGTCGACAAGGCTGCAGGTGCTGAACAAGCTTAGAGTGCGGGCGGATGCATCCACCCGCACTCCTGCCAGTTCTTGCAGCGGGTGGTCAGTATCCGTAGGACGACATGTCGCCGATGAACATGGCGGCGACGACGATGCCGATGATCGCCACGATCACCGACAGCACGATGGCTGCGATCGAGACCCAGAGGCCCCAGACGCGCAGCGGGCCGGCCTGCGGCTCCCGCGACTTGGCCATGATGGCGCAGACCAGACCTGCGATACCGAGGGGAAGCCCGAGGAACGCCGTGACGAAGGTGAGCAGGATACCCGCACCGCCGAGGGAAAGCGCGACGATGCTGAGCGTGCGCTTGGGAGCAGCGGACTGCGCCGGGTAACCGGGCGTCGCGTATCCCTGCGGCGCCCCATAGCCCTGCGGCTGCCCCTGCGACTGCGGAGCGCCATATGCCGGAGCTGCGCCGGCGGGAGCCTGGCTCGCGGATGGAGCCTGACCGTAGGGAGCTGCGCCCGGTGCCGCGGCTGGCTCGCTCGGCGGCGTGTAGCTCACCGAACCGGATGCTGCGGGCGGCGTGGAGCCGCTGCCGGATGACGAGGGAGCCGAGTAGTCGGTGCCGGATGCCGAAGGCGCCGAATAGTCGGAGCCAGAGCCAGGCGCGGCCGGCGGCGTGTACCCGCTGCCCGACGCTGAGGGTGCGGAGGAGTCGGAGTACGGCGCGGCCGGGGTCGAAGCGTCGGTGCCCGAGACGGAGGGCGGCGTGTAGTCGGTGCCGGTGGCTGCCGGGGCGGAGTAGTCGACCGACTCAGCAGGCGGCGTGTAGGCGGCCGGTGCCTCGTACTGGGGAGGTGTGCTGTCGTCCTCCGGGAGCCGTGGCTTGTCACCTGGGGTTGCGTTGCTGTCGCTCATTGCGGAGCTCCTTCCGGTTCAGCCGATTTCGCGGCGGTTGAGGCTGGTGTTCACGTGCGTGGAGCAAGCGGCGACGCCTTCAGTGGCGCACGCCCATGTCCTAGGTTCCCAGGGTTTGACTGGGAACCGTCACACAAGGTTCAGGAAAGACCACGCTCAGTAAGAGCTGAGGCCTCCGAGCAGTCCGATTCCCCCGAAGAAGAGGAGGGCGAGGACAAGCAGGAGCAGGAGCCCGAAGACCGAGATGAAGCCGAGCACGATGGCGGTGATGGCGAGCGCCCGTCCGCGCGGCTCGCGACGCAGCGCGATGAAGCCGCACACGATGCCAGCGATCCCGACCATCCACCAGACGAACTGGAGGATGGGGATCAGCGAGACGAAGAACGACCCTCCGCTCAGACACAGGGCCACGACGCTCAAGGTCAGCGTCCCGGCACCGGCCGGTCGAGGTGCCGTGTACGGCGCCTGGACGTAGGGCGTCACCGGATAGGCGAGGTGCTGCGAGGGGGCCGCCTGCGCCGCGTTGCCGCCAGGGCCCCAGCTGTCGCTCGGCGCGGTGTGGCCGTAGCCGGCGTCCTGGCCGTAGCCCGAATCCTGGCCGTAGCCGAAACCCTGCCCGTAGCCCGGATCCTGCCGGTAGCCCGAGTCGTGCCCGGAGCCGTTCCCGTTGCCGGCCCCGGGGGTGTCGCCTCGCGCTTCCCACGGCTCGCCGACGGGCTGCGCGGCGACGTTCGGGGCCGGTATCCGCTCGACGGGGCCATCTGGTGTCGACCAGGTCATGTCCGCTCCTTTCGAGAGGTGATGAGATGCTCCAACGTTACGGCGACCTGCTCAACGGCACGTCATCCCCATGGCCTCGGCCTCGTCATCCCGCAGGATGACTTCCAACCTCGCGGGGCACGGCGGTTGCTGGAGCGCGGACTCAGGCGACGACGAAGGCGAAGCCAATACAGCCCGCGACCGCCGCCACAGCGAGCACGAGCGCGAGCACCCAACCGCGGTGGCGCCGCCCCAGCACCGCGAGCAGGAGTGCGACCGCGCCCAGACTCGCCCCGAGGTACAGGGGCCAGAGCGGCGAGGGGGTCACGGATGCGGAGAGGGCGAGCGCCAGGGCTGCCGCGGCAAGCGAGAGCAGCACGGAGACGATGACCGCGAGGCGACTGAGCCCGAGCGCAGGAGGCGCCGGTGCCGTCGCGGCGCGAGCGGACGCAGGAGCCATCGCGGTCTCCTGCACGTGCGCGACGGCCGGGTCGATGTCCCGGTCGTTCTCCGGACTCCGGCGCTCCTCGGACCGGGGCGCAGAGCTCTCCACGGCCGGAGCCGACTTCTCCTCACCCCGCGAGCGCGGGGTGAGAGCCGAGTAGGCGGCGTTGCTGGTGTCATCGACCGGGGTGCGGTCGATCGGGGGAAGCTCCACGGGCTTGCGCGGCGGCAGCTTCGGCTGATCGGGTGCTGTCATCGGTGCTCCCCCAGAGCTGGTCTCTCCTGCGGCGCAGGCTGCGTGGCCACCGGAAGCGTCGAGTCCGCCGCGAAGTCGAGCGGGGACGGAGGCTTGCCGGCAGCGACGAGCATCGCGCCGACGGCTGCGATCATCGCCCCGTTGTCGGTGCAGAGCCGAAGCGGGGGGATGCGCAACTCGATGCCGGCGGCAGCGCACCGCTCCTCCGCGAGCTCACGCACGCGCGCGTTCGCGGCCACTCCCCCGCCGAGCACGAGGCGGGGGACGCCGAGGGCAGTGCAGGCCGCCACCGCCTTCGCCGTCAGCACGTCGGCGACGGCCTCGCGGAAGCTCGCCGCGACATCGGCAACCGGTACCGGCTCCCCCGCGTCCTCCTTCGCCTCGACCCAGCGGGCGACGGCGGTCTTGAGCCCCGAGAAGGAGAAGTCGTAGCGGTGCCGCTCGAGGTCCTTCGGCTTCGTGAGCCCGCGCGGGAACCGGATCGCCTTCGGATCCCCTCCGGCAGCGGCCTTGTCGATCTCGGGTCCACCCGGGTAGGGCAGGCGCAGCAGTCGCGCCACCTTGTCGAACGCCTCTCCAGCCGCATCGTCGATCGTCTCGCCGAGCTGCTCCACGTCGTCGACGAGGTCGCGAACGTGCAGGAGGGACGTGTGCCCGCCCGAGACGAGCAGCGCCACCGCTGGCAGCTCAAGCTGACCCACGTCGTCGCGCAGGACGTCAGCGGCGACGTGACCCACGAGATGGTTCACGGTGTAGAGCGGGATGCCGGTGGCGACGTGCAGGGCCTTCGCCGCAGCCGTTCCGACCATGAGCGCACCAGCGAGGCCAGGGCCCTGGGTGACGGCGATCGCGTCGAGGTCCTCGAGCGAGACTCCGGCCGTCTCGAGCGCCGCCGAGATGGTCGGCACGATCGCGTCGGCGTGGGCACGTGCGGCGATCTCGGGAACGACGCCACCGAAGATGGCGTGCTCGTCCATCGAGGAGGCGACCTCGTTGGCGAGCAGCACCCGACCGCGGACGATGCCGACCCCCGTCTCGTCACACGACGATTCGATGCCGAGCACAAGCGGCTCTCTGCGAGCACCGGCCGCGACACGAGCCTCGGCGGACACCCGCACGCTCGGCAGCTGTCCGCGCATCACGATCGCATCCACGCCCTCTCTCGGGTAGTACTTGGGTCGGCGCCCGATCTCCTCGAAGCCGAGCCGCGAATAGAGGGCACGAGCCGCATCGCCGTTCTCGCGCACCTCGAGGAACACCTGCTTCGCGCCTCGCCCTTCGGCCCACGCGAAGAGCTCGGCCAGCATCCGGGTGGCCCATCCGCCGCGCCGCAGCCGCTCATCGACGGCGATGGTCTGCAGATCAGCCTCACCACCACCCTGGAGAGCCATGACGCCAGCAGCCGCCAGGATCTCGCCGCTCGCGGCGTCCTCGACGACCACATATCGCGTGTGCTCGCTCTTGACCTCGCCAGCGAGCATCGAGGGCGACCACGGGTCGAGCGGGAAGGCGGCCTCGTCGAGACGCACCATCGAGGGGATGTCCTCGTGCGAGGCATCGCGCAGCACGGCGCGCATCAGCCGGTCACCCGCTTCGGGCCGTTCGACGGCACCGCGTCGGCACCCCGCAGGTACAGAATCGTATTGGCCTCGGCTTCGAGCCCCTGGACCTCGCGGTCGAGCCAGGCGAGCGCGAGGTGAGCGGCCGAGATGGTCCTCGTGTCGAAACGGTGGTCGGCAGCGGGGACGGCATCGGGCCGGTGCAGCTCTGAGCTGCTCGCAACGAGCAGCCCCTGCTCGTACCGCGAGCAGGCGAGCTCCCCCCGGCGGGCATCCGTCGTGACCAGCAGATCGCCGCCAGCCTCCGGATGCTCCGCGCGCCACTCGTGGGCCGCGGCATCATGGCTGGGCATCGGGATGAAACGCGCGGCGCGTGCGAACGCGAACGTGCGCGCGGCGGCCACGCCGACACGCAGCCCCGTGAAGGGGCCCGGACCCATTCCACCGACGACCTGCGTGACGTGCTGCGGAGAGAGCCCGGCGTCTGCGAGCACCTCCGCGATCGCCACGCCGACCACCTCAGCATGGTGTCGGGTGTCGGCGGTGCGCCGTTCTGCGAGCACCCGGCCGTGCGGGGTGACGATCGCGACATCCGTGCCCGCTGACGTATCGATCGCTAAGAGCATGCGAGTGATTCTACGCGGGGGCTGCGCCGAACTCGGTCCGCAGCGCGTCCACGAGAGCGGCGGCTACCGGGCGATCCCACGTGCCCGCGACCGTGAGCGTGACGCGGCGCGGGTCCAACGGCTCTTCGTCGCTCCAGTCGACACCACCGGGCCCCTCGACGACCCCGGGCTCGAGCGGCGGGGATGCCGCGGAACGGTCGATCGTGATCTCCAGCCAGCGGTCGGTGATCAGCGGAACCGCTTCGCGCCCCCACTCGACGACGGTGACGCTGGCTGCCAGATCGAGACCGAGATCATCGAGCTCGGCCGGATCGCCGAGACGGTACGCATCCACGTGGATGAGCTCGGGCCCCGCTCCGAGGGAAGGATGCGTGCGCGCCAGCACGAACGTCGGACTCGTGACCGGACCCCGCACGTCGAGCGCACTCCCGAGACCCCGCGCGAACGTCGTCTTGCCCGCACCCAACGGCCCCGTCAGCACGAGCACATCGCCCGCGAGCAGGAGCCCGCCGATGAGCTCTCCCGCGCGGACCATGTCCTCCGCGGTCGCGAGCTCCACCGTGATGCTCGGAGTCAGGTCAGTGCCCACACCCATCCGCCCTTTCCTCATCGCGTCGTTCCCGACGCACGACGCGCGGCCCGAGCGCAGCCACGAACGCCTGCGGTGACACTGCTGACCAGGATGCCCACTCCTGCAGGTGGATATCGCCCGGTTCGGGCCCGAACACCGAGACCGGCATGCCGATCCACGCCTCCTGGTCCTGCAGGTCGATGACCACCTGATCCATGGCGACCCGGCCGACGATCGGCCGACGCTGGCCGCCGACGACAACCTCACCCCGCCCCGCGACCCTGCGCGGGATGGCGTCGGCGTAGCCGAGGGGCACGAGCCCGAGCGTCGTCGATTCCTCAGCCACCCAGTCGTAGCCGTAGGAGACGCCGTGGCCGGCCGTCACCCGTTTCACGTGCACGAGCTCCGTCGTGAGCGCGACGGGAAGCGGCGCGCTCGGCTCGTCGAAGCCGTAGATTCCACGGCTGCCAGGATCCCTGGTCCGCTCGTGGTCGACGAGCGTGCTCGGCCGTGCCGCCTGCCCGACGTGCGCGAGGTCCGCATTCGCCGCGACGAGCGGCAGCAGGCCGTGCTCGAGTGCCAGACCGGCGACGAGAGCACCACCGAGTCCGTACGCGTCGGCGGAGACGTCGACGCTGAAGAGCCTGGCCGCGTGCCGCGCACCCATGCCGTTCCCCAGCGCCGCCGCGAGGTCGCGTGCCCGTTCGCCCATGCGGGCCTGCAGCAGGTCCACGTCGACCCAGAGCTCGCGGCGGGGCGCGAGCGCGAGCGCCGCCGACTCGTCCGGGGCGACCGCAGCCGCCCGGTGAGGCTCGACGGGAGAGCTCGCGCCCGAGGAGCGGCGCGGGATGCGGGAGCTCAGCCGAGTGACGACCTCGTAGTTGATGGTCCCGGCGGCCGAGGCCCAGGCGTCCGCACTCGCCGAGCGTGCGGCGTCGATGACCAGCAGCCGAGGCGGCTCGTCGCTGCGGTCCAGGCGTGCGGACGCCGACACGGTTCCCTCGAGCGGTTCGACTCGCAGCTCGAGGGTGTCGAGGGCGACGACATTCCAGCGAGCACCGGTGTCGTCCGCGAGCTCCAGCGAGCCAGGCTCGATCGGCGGCAGACCCGCAGCGTGCCCGAGGTCGACCCTGAAGCCGCGCTGATCCTCGAAGATCGGGGCGCTCAGCGACAGGGCGGGCCTCAACTCGACCGGGCAATCCGTGTCGGCGGAGAACGGCGAGAGGCCGTACAGGGAGACTCCGAGGCGCACGAGATCGAAGCGCGCCTCCGGCAGCGACATCGAACCGGCCGTCGCGGCGAGGTGACGCACCGACGGGGTCAGTCCACGCCGAGCCGCGAGCTCGAGCGCACGCTCGAACGAAGCCAGCTGCGCACGATCGGCGTCAGGACCCGCACCAGCCAGATGGCTGAACAATCCCTCGAGGCGGATGAGCCCACGCCCCTCGAGCTCCGCCGCCTTCGTGAACGCCGACTCCCACTCCGCCGGGCTGATCCCATTGCGCCCGAGGCCCGTGTCGAGCTTGAGGTGCAGGACCACGCAGCGCTCGGAGTGCTCGAGACGACCCAGTCCGATATCGACGAGCTCGAGCTGCGCGAGCGAGGAGATGCCGAGCTCGATCTCCGCATCCAGCGCGGCGAGCCAGTCGGTGCGAGCCCCGTGCATCCACGCGAGGATCGGCGCGGTGATGCCCGCCTCCCGGAGCGCGAGGGCCTCCCGGAGGTCGACGACGCCGAGGCGCACGGCACCTCCCTCGAGCGCGGCACGAGCCACCTCGGGCGCCCCGTGTCCGTACGCATTCGCCTTCACGACCGCGAGGAGCGGCGTGCGCGTGAGATCCGCGATCGCCCGGACGTTCGACCGGACCGCGTCGAGCTCGACATCGACGCGAGCGCCGCTCACGAGCCTGCCCCAGCCGTTGCCGCACGCTCGGCGATCACAAACGCCGTCGCGGTCGTGCGCTCGTGTGTCAGCGAGAGGTGCAGGTGATCGACCCCCACCAGCTCGAGGTGCGCCCGCAGCGCGGGCGTCACGGCGAACTCCGGGCGACCAGCTGGCCCGCTCTCGACCTCGAAGTCGAGGAAGCTGAGCGAGCCGATGCCGCCGAGCGCCTTCACCGCGGCCTCCCGAGCGGCGAACCGAGCGCCGAGCGACGCCAGCGACCTGTCGCGCTCCGCCGGCGCGAAGAGACGCTCGCGGAGGCGCGGGGCACGCTGCAGAGCCCGCGCGAACCGCGCGAGCTCCACCGTGTCGACACCGATACCGACGATCACGCTCAGCTACTCGACGGTGACGGACTTCGCCAGGTTGCGAGGCTGATCCACGTCGAGCCCCTTCGCCGTGGCGAGCTCGATCGCGAAGATCTGGAGCGGCACGACCGCGAGCAGCGGCTCGAAGAAGGGCTCCGTCGGCGGAACCGCGATGACCTCGTCCGCATACGGCAGCACGGCCGCGTCGCCGACCTCGCAGATCGCGAGCACACGGGCGCCGCGCGCGCGGATCTCCTGGATGTTCGACACGATCTTCGGGTGCAGCGTGTCGTCGTGGCGAGGGCTCGGCACGATCACGAACACCGGCTGGCCGGGCTCGATGAGCGCGATCGGGCCGTGCTTGAGCTCGCCGGCGGCGAAGCCCTCCGCATGGATGTACGCGATCTCCTTGAGCTTGAGCGCACCCTCGAGCGCGATCGGGTAGCCCACGTTGCGACCCAGGTACAGCACAGAGCGGGTGTCCGCCATCCAGTTCGCGAGCTCGTGGATGCGCTCCCGGACGCCGAGGACCGTGCGGACCTTCTCCGGGATCGTCTGGAACTCGGTCAGGAGCTCCTCGCGCCGCTCAGCCGCCATGGTGCCGCGCATCGTCGCCGTGTAGATGCCAAGCAGGTAGAGGGCCGTGATCTGGGCGAGGAACGCCTTCGTCGACGCGACAGCGACCTCCGGCCCGGCGTGCGTGTAGACGACCGCATCGGACTCGCGCGGGATGGTCGCTCCCTGCGTGTTGCAGATGGAGAGGGTCTTCGCGCCGCGAGACATCGCGTAGCGGACCGCCATGAGCGTGTCCATCGTCTCGCCGGACTGGCTCATCGACACGATCAGCGTGCGGGAGTCGAGCACCGGGTCGCGGTAGCGGAACTCGTGCGCGAGCTCGACCTGGACGGGCACGCGTGCCCACTTCTCCATGGCGTACGCACCGACCTGGGCCGAGTAGGCGGCAGTGCCGCACGCGACGATGATGATGCGGTGGATGTCGTTGAAGAAGTCCTCCCCGAGCGCGTCGAGGTCGGGAAGGTGCACGCGACCCTCGACGATCCGGCCGCGAAGCGTGTTCGCCACGGCCTCGGGATCCTCGTCGATCTCCTTGGCCATGAAGCTCGGCCAGCCGCCCTTCTCGGCAGCTGACGCGTCCCACGAGACCTCGAAGGCCTCTGCGGTAGCGGGCTCTCCGTCGAACGTCGTGATGGTCACGGAGTCAGGGCGCACGAGCACGATCTGCTCCTGGCCGACGGCCAGCGCGCGGGGCGTGTACTCGACGAACGCGGCCACGTCCGAGCCGAGGAAGTTCTCTCCGTCGCCGAGACCGATGACAAGCGGCGAGTTCAGACGCGCACCGACGATCAGGCCCGGTTCATCGGCGTGCACTGCGAGGAGCGTGAAGGCTCCATCGAGACGGCGGACCACTGCGCGGAACGCCTGCTCGAGGCTCCCCACCTCGCGGTAGACGTGGCCGATCATGACGGCCGCGACCTCGGTGTCGGTCTCCGACTCGAAGGTGTAGCCGAGCTCCACGAGCTCGGTCTTCAGCTCGGCGAAGTTCTCGATGATGCCGTTGTGGATGACGGCGAGCTTGCCGTCATCTGCGAGGTGCGGATGCGCATTCGCGTCCGTCGGACCGCCATGCGTCGCCCACCTGGTGTGGCCGATGCCCGTGTGACCGTCCGGCAGCGCGTTGCGCTCCAGGTCTTCGCGCAGCACCTTCAGCTTGCCCGCACGCTTGCGGGTCTCGATCCGTCCCTCGTCGTCGATGACCGCGACACCTGCGGAGTCGTACCCCCGGTACTCGAGTCTTGCGAGGCCGCCCATCAGGATGTCAAGGCTCTCTCGTGGACCAACGTAACCAACAATTCCGCACATACGGGCCATCTTAGGGGCACCGCTCTTGCGGGGTCGGACACCGCACTAGACTCGCCTTCTATGTCCGCAACTGGTCAGATTCCGCGCAGCGGAGGAGACTCGCCCTTCGTCGAGATCCTCCGCCAGGACTGGGCCGACCTCGCACCGTCGACGCCGATGGCGCTCGACGAATCGGACCTCATCAGGCTGCGCGGACTCGGCGACCACCTCGACCTCGACGAGGTGCGCGACGTGTACGTGCCGCTCTCCCGCCTCATCAACCTGTACGTCTCGAACGCTCGCTCGCTGCACCGTGCGACGAGCGGCTTCCTCGGCGAGCGCAGCGCCTCCACCCCCTTCGTCATCGGCGTCGCCGGCTCGGTCGCCGTCGGCAAGTCGACCGTGTCGAGGCTGCTTCGCGAGCTCCTCCGACGATGGGAGGACACACCCCGGGTCGAGCTCGTCACCACGGACGGCTTCCTCTACCCGAACGCCGAGCTCGAGCGACGCGGGCTCATGGAGCGCAAGGGCTTCCCCGAGTCGTACGACCAGCGTGCACTCCTGCGATTCATCACGAAGGTCAAGAGCGGCGCGGCGGAGGCTCGAGCGCCGTTCTACTCGCACCTGAGCTACGACATCGTGCCGGATGCTGAGATCGTCGTCAACCGCCCGGACGTCCTCATCGTCGAGGGCCTCAACGTGCTCCAGCCGCCCCGCGCTCACTCGCTGGCGGTGAGCGACATGTTCGACTTCTCCATCTACGTCGACGCCCGATCAGAGGACATCGCGCGCTGGTACGAGCAGCGCTTCCTTTCGCTGCAGCGAGGGGCGTTCACCAACCCGCGCTCGTACTTCCGTCGCTTCGCCGATCTGAGCACGGACGAGGCCATCGAGCACGCCCGCAGCATCTGGTCGCGCATCAACGGCCCGAACCTGCGCGAGAACGTCATGCCGACTCGGTCACGGGCTCAGCTCGTGCTGCGGAAGTCGAGCGACCACACGGTCCGCAGCGTCCTGCTCCGCAAGGTCTGAGCGGCCGGGGGCCCGTGCACCCCTCCCCCGCCACAGCTGGCGCCGCGCCGTGCTCTCAGCTGCCACCCGTCAGTCCCGGCAATGCCGAGAAAACCTGAAGAAGCCTCTCCCGGGTGAACCCGGGAGAGGCTTCGTCACGACAGGCGAGCTGTCAGAGCATCACGCTGCCACGCGTTCGGCCTGCGCCTGCGCGACCTCGGCGACGACCGCCGCGAAGAGCGCGCCGCCCTCGAGGCCGGTGACCTCCCGCGTGAACGTCTCCGCGTCGAGCGTCGAGAGCTTCTGCTGCAGCTCGACGCTCTCCTGATCGGCCGGGAAGTCGAAGCGGAGGGCCGCACCGATCGCTCGCACGAGCGCGTCGTACGGGAGTCCCGCGGCCTCGGCCTCCGAAGCGGGCCGCACGAAGCGCTCCTTCGCGGAGAGCTTGCGCAACGGCTGACGGCCCACGCGCGCGGGCTGGTCCGGCAGGTCGCGGTTGGCGAAGCGCGAGAGCGTCGTGGCGACGTACTCGGCGTGGTCCTCTTCCGAGAACCCGAACTGCGACACGAGCACGCGACTCGTCTCACCGAGCACGGCCTCGACCTCGGACGCGACCGCCGAGATGGCGAGCGCGTCCTGCATGTTCGTCGCGCCCGCCACGAAGCCGTGGTACGCGATCGTCGCGTGGCCCGTGTTCACCGTGAAGAGCTTGCGCTCGATGAACGGCTTCAGGTCGTCCACGAAGTGGGCATCCGGGATGCTCGGCTCGGCACCGTTGAACGGTGTCCGGTCGATCGTCCACTCGAAGAAGTCCTCGACGGTGACGTCGACGCCCTCGACCGCCTGCTCTGGGACGATACGGTCGACTGCCGTGTTGGCGAAGACCGCGCGGGCGTCGAGCTCCTCGGCACCCTCGAGGACAAGCCCCTTGAGCGTGTCGGAGGCACCGATCGCGTTCTCGCAGGCCATGACAGCCAGCTTCGGCGCGTCAGCTGCGCGGGCCGCGAGGCCCTTGCGGATGACGGGCGCGATGAAGCGGAGCACGTTCGGACCGACAGCGCAGGTGACGACGTCGGCAGTGGCGATCTCCTGCACGACCTCGTCCTCGTGCGTCGCCGAGTTGATCGCCCTGAAGCGATCGACGACGTGGCTCTTGGCTGCCGGCCCGACCTCGTGCACCGTGTAGGTGTCGACGGCCTGGAGCGCGCCGATGAGGTCGGCGTTGACGTCGGCGTAGACGAGGTTGTACCCGGCTTCATGCAGGACGAGCCCGATGAAGCCGCGACCGATGTTGCCCGCGCCGATGTGGACTGCCTTCATTCCTCGTTCACGTCCCCGAGGAGCTGAGCCAGCTCTTCCGGCGTCTCCGCCTTGAGGAGCGCCTCGACGTTGTCCTCGTCGCTGAACACGATCGCGACGCTCGAGAGGATCTCGAGGTGGCCCCCGTCCTTGCCTGCGATGCCGATGACGAAGCGGGTCTCGTTTCCGCCCCAGTCGATGGGCTCGTCGTACCGGACGACGGAGAGCGCGGAGCCGAGGATCGAGTCCTTGGCCTCGTTTGTGCCGTGCGGAATGGCGAGGTAGTTGCCCATGAACGTCGAGACGCTCTGCTCGCGGTCGTGCATCGCCTGGATGTAGTCCTGCGTCACGGCGCCAGCCGCGACGAGCAGCTCGCCCGCTTCCGTGATGGCTTCTTCTCGCGTGCGCGCGGTTCCGCCGAGGCGGATGCTGTCGAGGCTCAGTACTTCTGCCATTTTCTGCGTTCCTTCCGATAGGAGGCCCCGAGCTGGATGATCCAGCTCGGGGCCTGGGTCAGTCGAAGGTGCGACTCACTGGTTGGAGAGCCGTTCCACGACCTCGTCATACCTGGGGCTGTTCATGAAGTTTTCCACGGACACGTGGATGGCGTCTGGAGACTTCTGCTTCGCGCGGTCGGTGAGGTCCTGGTGGGTGACGATCAGGTCGGGGGTCGCGTCGAGGTTCGCGATCGAGACGTTCTTCACGTTGACCCCCTCGATTCCTGCCTTCTTGATCTTGTTGCGGAGGACGGACGCTCCCATCGCGCTCGACCCCATACCGGCATCGCAGGCGAAGACGACGTTGGTGATGACCCTCGTGTCGACGGAGCTGCCAGCGGCCTGCGAGGAGAGACCCGACAGCGCGTCGGACTTCTTCCCCTTGTTGGCCTCGGTCTTGGCGACAGCATCGGCGAAGCCGTTGCCACCCGCGGCCTCTGCGGCGAGATCCTTCTTGCGTGAGCTGAGCAGGATCGCCGCGGCGATCGCGAACGTGACCGCCGCCGAGAACAGGACCGACAGGATGACACCGAGGTGGCTGCCCTGGGCGGTCATGATCATGATCGCGAAGATCGAGCCGGGAGATGCCGGAGCGACGAGGCCCGAGTCGAAGATGACGTTGGTGAGCACACCCGTCGCGCCACCACCGATGACGGCGAGGATCAGAGCGGGCTTGGCGAGCACGTACGGGAAGTAGATCTCGTGGATGCCGCCGAGGAACTGGATGACGACTGCGCCGGGCGCGCTCGCGCGAGCGACGCCGACGCCGAAGAAGCAGAACGCGAGGAGCAGACCGAGGCCGGGGCCCGGGTTCGCCTCGAGGAGGAACAGGATGCTCTTCCCGGCTTCCTCCGACTGCGCGACACCGAGAGGCGTGAGCACTCCCTGGTTGATCGCGTTGTTGAGGAAGAGGATCTTCGCGGGCTCGATGAGGATGCTCGCGAGGGGCAGGAGCCCTGCGTTGACCAGCGCGTCGACGCCCTCACCGAGACGTTCCGTGAGCCACGTGATGACCGGGGCGATCGCGAAGAACCCGCCGAGGGCGAGCAGCATCGCGAGGATGCCTGCCGAGAAGTTGTTGACGAGCATCTCGAAGCCGGCACGGATCTTGCCGTCCCAGATGCTGTCGACCTTCTTCATGATCCACGCTGCAAGCGGACCCATGATCATGGCGCCGATGAACATCGGGATGCCCGCGCCCACGATGACGCCCATGGTCGCGATGGCACCGACGACGCCACCACGCGTGTCGTAGACCATCTTGCCGCCCTGGTAGGCGATGAGGAGAGGCAGGAGGTACGTGATCATCGGGCTCACGAGCCCCATGAACGTCGTTCCATCCGGGGTCTCGTCGGTGATGGTCGCGGGGTCGATCGCCCAGCCACCGAGGGTGCCCCAGAGCTGGCCGTTGGCGGGGAACAGCTCGTTCAGCCAGCCGGTCTCGATGAAGAGGCTGGTGATGAGGCCCCAGGCGATGAACGCCGGGATATTCGGCATGACCATGCCGGAGAGGAACGCACCGAACTTCTGGACGCCGACGCGGGCACCCTTGCGTTCAGTCGTTGTGGCTTCTGCAGTCATTATTGCTCCAAGCAATCCCCATGCGCGGGGATAGGAGGGGTGGGGTCAGTGCGACCGTTCCCGGATTTCAAGAATTGGCCGAACGGCCATGAGCGCGCGCGGCGGCTCAAGCGTCGTGATTGGTCTCCAGGAGAGTCACGAGCTGGTCGGCGACAGCTTCGTCGCCGTCGACGGAGAGGGTGATCTCGTCACCCTTGGACACGCCAAGCGAGAGCACGCCGAGGATGCTGGCCGCGTTGACGCTCTTGTCGCCCTTGGCGATCGTCACCGGGACGCCGGCTTCGGTGGCAGCCTGCACGAAGATCGCGGCGGGACGTGCGTGAAGTCCGTGCTCCGAGGCGACGGTGATCTTGCGTTCGATCATGGAGAGCTCCTTAGGTGTGGCGGGATTTCCGCGTGTTGAGCTTATCTACGCGAGAAGCCCCAGATGCGAGATTGTCACCAAAACTTTGCCTCGGCGCTTGTTTCTTTCTCACACTCGGGTGGTAACCCTGACCGAGAGGCTCTCTGAGGTTCGCCGCTTCGAAGCTGGCAGGGCAAGAGGTGTCCCGCAGAACGAGAAAGAGGTCCCGCTCCACCAGATGACGGTGGAGCGGGACCTCGTTCTGAGACTCGGTCCGAGCGGCATGAGATCAGAGACCTCGCGGAGCGCTGACCTTAGAGGGCCAACCGCTCGCGGACGACTGCGGCGAGGGCCTCCGCGTGACGCTGTGCGGTCTCCTGCTCCCCCGCCTCGATCATGACGCGCACGAGCGGCTCCGTTCCGGATGGCCGGAGCAGGACGCGTCCGGTCTCACCGAGTTCGAGGGCGACCTGGGCGACGGCAGCCTGGAGCGGCTCGTCGCTCGCGCAATCCTCCTTGCGCACGCCGGGCACATTGATGAGCACCTGCGGGTAGACGCGCATGACGGACGCGAGCTCGGCGAGCGTCTTGCCGGTTCGCCGCATCTCGGCCGCGATGTGCAGACCGGTGAGGATGCCGTCTCCCGTCGTGGCGTAGTCGGTGAGGATGACGTGTCCGGACTGCTCCCCGCCGAGGGCGAGCCCTCGCTCGTTGAGCTCCTCGAGGACGTAGCGGTCACCGACCTTGGTCTCGATCATGCGGATGCCGGCTTCGCGCATCGCGATCTTGAGGCCGAGGTTCGACATGACGGTGGCGACGAGGGTGTCCTCGCGCAGCGCGCCGCGCCGACGCATGGAGACGGCCAGGATGGCCATGATCTGATCGCCGTCGACGACCTTGCCGTCGGCGTCGATGGCAAGACACCTGTCTGCGTCTCCGTCGTGGGCGATGCCCAGGTCCGCCCCGAGCTCCGTGACCGTGCGAGCGAGTTCGCCGAGGTGCGTCGATCCGACACCCTCATTGATGTTGAGTCCGTTCGGCGCGTTGCCGATGACCGTGACTTGAGCGCCCGCGTCGGTGAAGACCTCGGGCGAGACGCCGGCAGCAGCACCATGCGCGCAGTCGAGGACCACGTGGAGTCCACGCAGCGGCGAGGTGCCGTCTTCGCGGAGCGGCAGGCTGCGGAGCAGGTGCAGGGCATAGCGGTCTTCGGCATCGGCGAAACGCTCGATGCTTCCGACCCCAGCTCCCGTCGGGGTCAGCTTCTCCCCGCCGAGGAGCGCCTCGATCTGGTTCTCGAGGTCGTCGGCGAGCTTGCGACCGCCGCGAGCGAAGAACTTGATGCCGTTGTCGGGCGCAGGATTGTGGGACGCCGAGATCATGACGCCGAAGTCGGCCCCGATCTCGGCGGTGAGAAACGCCGCGGCCGGCGTCGGGATGACTCCCGCGTCGAGCACGTCGACACCAGAGGAGGCGAGTCCCGCCGCCACGGCAGCAGAGATGAACTCACCTGAAACCCGCGGATCGCGGGCTAAAACAGCACGAGGCCGCCGCCCGTGCTCGCGAGCTGATGTCGCGAGCACGATGGCAGCGGCCTGGGCGAGGCTGAGGGCGAGCTCGACCGTGAGGTGGTCGTTCGCAAGCCCACGAACCCCGTCCGTTCCGAAAAGCCTAGGCATTCGAAATGTCTGGACTTAGCGCTTCGAGTACTGAGGCGCCTTACGGGCCTTCTTGAGTCCAGCCTTCTTGCGCTCCTTGACGCGAGCGTCGCGTGACAGGAAGCCAGCCTTCTTGAGCTCGGGGCGGTTGTTCTCGCGGTCGATCTCGTTGAGAGCGCGTGCGATGCCGAGGCGGAGCGCGCCGGCCTGACCGGAAGGTCCGCCACCCGAGATGCGTGCGATGACGTCGTATGCGCCACCCAGGCTCAGGATCGTGAACGGGTCGTTGATCAGCTGCTGGTGCAGCTTGTTCGGGAAGTAGTCGGCGATGTCACGGTCGTTGACCGTGATGGTGCCGGTTCCCGGGATGAGGCGCACGCGGGCGATTGCCTGCTTGCGACGGCCGACGGCTGCACCGGGAACGGTGAGCGCCGGACGAGGAGCCTGGACGGCCGCCTCTGCCTCGGGGGTTTCGGTCGAGTAGCTCTGCGGCTGCTCGATGGACTCTGCGATGGTTGCCACTGTGTTCTCTTTCCTAGCTCGGGCCGCTACTGGGCAACCTGGTCGAAGACGTACGGCTTCGGCTGCTGGGCTGCGTGCGGGTGCTCTGCACCTGCGTAGACCTTGAGCTTCTTGAGCTGGTTGCGTCCGAGCGTGTTCTTGGGGAGCATGCCGCGGATCGCCTTCTCGACGGCGCGCGTCGGGTGCTTCTCGAGCATCTCCGTGTAGGAGGTCGCCGTCAGTCCACCCGGGTAGCCCGAGTGGCGGTAGGCGAGCTTCTTCTGGAGCTTGGAGCCCGTCAGCGCGACCTTCTCTGCGTTGATGACGACGACGAAGTCGCCCATGTCAACGTGCTGAGCGTAGGTTGCCTTGTGCTTGCCGCGGAGCAGAGCTGCCGCGTGGGTTGCGAGCCGGCCGAGAACGACATCAGTCGCGTCGATGACCACCCAGTCATGGGTGATGTCACCGCCCTTTGGTGTGTACGTGCGCATGGATGTGCACCTTTCGTCGAAATGAGGAGGTCGTGAATCCCACTCGGTCGTGATGGTTGCGGTTGAGCCTCCGGGAAGGGTTCTCCCGGGGAGGCCTCACCACGAACGTCACCGTCGAGGGCTCAACTTCGAAGCCGACACCGGAGTGCAGACAACTTGAGTAGCTTACGTCAGTGGTCGCCTGGGCGCAATCTCAAACCGACGGAGCGGCGAGGCGTCGCGCTCGAACCGTCCTGAACCGGGCGGCCGCACCGAAGACGCCGACCATGAGCATTGTCCCAACTCCCCCAGCGATGAGCGACGCGGAGAAGAAGAAGGAGCCGAGGAAGACGTCGGGGTCGGTCGGGTCCAGTGCCGGCATCAGGATGCTGAGCAGCGCGTACGCCAGAACGAGGACTGCAACCCCGAGAGCCGACCAAGCCGCAGGCACGATGGCTCGGGGCCACAGCCTGCCGACCACGCTCAGCACGGCGAAGACGGCGACAGGCAGGGCCAGCGCCGCGTAGCTGATGAGGTCGACCATGACCCCAGTCTGGACCCTCGGAGGATTCCTGGGAATCAGTCGAGAGATGTAGATCGGTCAGCGATGCCCGCAGGCGAGGTGAGTGGCTCCACCAGACGGAGGGCGGGCCGCTGCGCCCGCGTCACGGCCTGGCGCTCACGGAGATGAGCGTCCGCCGGGTAGCCCACTCCCGTGAGCGTGAGCCCCTTCGCCGCCAGGACGGGGAAGGCGCTGCTTCGCTCCGTCGCCTGGAGCAGCGAAGGCACGTCCGAGAGCCGGATGCGCCCGGCACCGACCTCAGCGCACATGCCGACGAGGGACCTGACCATGGAGTGGCAGAAGGCATCCGCTTCGAGCTTCGCGACCACGACGCCCTGCTCGTCGCGGACCCAGTCGAAGCGCTGCAGGGTCCGGATCGTCGTGGAGTTCGGGCGCGGTCGGCAGAAGCCGGCGAAGTCGTGGAGGCCGATGAGCTTGTCTGCGGCCACCTGCATGAGGCCCGCGTCGAGCTCTCGCGGGACGACGGCCGTGCGGTGCCGCTCGATGGGGTTCGGAGGCGTTCGGCGATCTGCGATGCGGAACTCGTAACTCCGGGAGATCGCCGAGAACCGAGCGTCGAACCCCTCCGGCGCAGGCGCCACCGCCGCGAGGACGACGTCGCTGTCACGACCGAGGACCCCGTTCACCCGACGGAGCAGGATGTCGGACACCTCGTCGCTGGACCGACGTCGGACGTTCTCGACCCCGAGGTCGTCGAGGTCGAGGTGCGCGACCTGCGCCGTCGCGTGGACCCCAGCGTCGGTTCGGCCCGCGACCGTGAGCAGCGGACCATCGGGAAGCTCTCGTGCGACGAGCCTGATGGCGTCCTCGAGGGCGCCCTGCACCGTTCGCAGTTCCGGCTGCGCCGCCCACCCGCTGAACGCGGACCCGTCGTAGGCGATGTCCAGACGGAACCGTGTGCTGCCTCGTCCGTGCCCCATGCGCCCATCCTCCCTCACCCGAGCCGGTTTATCGACGACACGACGGAGCCCCCGAGCAATCGCGATGATTGCTCGGGGGCTTCGACGATCAGCTTCGACTACTTGGCGTCGTCGGCCTTCGCGTCAGCGTCCGACTCAGCGGCGTCTGCAGCCTCGGAAGGCTGCGTTCCGCCGTCGGACGTGGGCTCGGAAGCCTCCGTGTCGCCTGCGGCTGCGTCGACCTCGTCGGTCGCGGGCTCGTCGACCTCAGGCTCTGCAGGTGCGGCGGCCGGAGCCGTCTTCACTGCGGATGCCTTCGGCGTGACGGGCTCGAGGACGAGCTCGATGACTGCCATGGGGGCGTTGTCGCCCTTGCGGTAGCCGGTCTTGATGATGCGGGTGTACCCGCCTTCGCGACCTTCCATCTGCGGCGCGATCTCCGTGAAGAGCTCGTGCACGACGGTCTTGTCGGTGACAATCTGCAGCACGCGACGGCGAGCGTGGATGTCTCCGCGCTTCGCGAAGGTGATCAGGCGCTCAGCGAGCGGACGGAGGCGCTTGGCCTTCGTCTCGGTCGTCTGGATGCGCTTGTGCGTGTACAGCTGCGCCGCGAGCGTAGCGAGCATGAGGCGCTCGTGTGCGGGGCCGCCTCCGAGGCGAGGACCCTTGTTGGGCTTAGGCATTCGTCATTCTCTTTCGTGTGAAGTCGGTCTGGCGGGCAGGTCTGTTTAGACGTACTCGCCGGTGTCGTCGCCGGCACCGTAGAAGTGAGCACCCTCGAACCCGGGAACCGAGTCCTTGAGCGAGAGGCCGAGCTCGGTGAGCTTGTCGCGCACCTCGTCGACCGACTTCTGACCGAAGTTGCGGATGTTCATGAGCTGCGTCTCGCTGAGAGCGACGAGCTCGGAAACCGTGTTGATGCCCTCGCGCTTGAGGCAGTTGTACGAGCGCACGGAGAGGTCGAGATCTTCGATCGGCATCGAGAGCTCGTTGGTGAGGACGGCGTCGACCGGCGCTGGGCCGATCTCGATGCCCTCTGCCTGCTCGTTCAGCTCGCGAGCGAGGCTGAAGAGCTCGACGAGCGTGCGACCGGCAGATGCGATCGCGTCGCGCGGCGAGATGGCCGGCTTCGTCTCCACGTCGACGACGAGGTTGTCGAAGTCGGTGCGCTCACCGGCACGGGTCGCGTCGACGCGGTAGGTGACCTTGAGGACCGGCGAGTAGATCGAGTCGATCGGGACCTGACCGGCCTCGGAGAACTCGTTGCGGTTCTGGGTCGCCGAGACGTAGCCGCGGCCGCGCTCGATCGTCAGCTCGAGCTCGAACTTGGCGTCGTCGTTGAGCGTCGCGATGACGAGCTCCGGGTTGTGCACCTCGACACCGGCAGGTGCTGAGATGTCAGCCGCCGTCACTTCGCCCGCCCCGGTCTTGCGGAGGTAGGCCGTGATCGGCTCATCGTGCTCGCTGGAGACGACCAGCTGCTTGATGTTGAGGATGATCTCGGTGACGTCTTCCTTCACACCAGGGATGGTGGTGAACTTGTGGAGGACACCGTCGAGACGGATGCTCGTGACTGCTGCTCCGGGGATGGAGGACAGCAGGGTGCGACGCAGTGAGTTGCCGAGGGTGTAGCCGAAGCCGGGCTCGAGTGGTCCGATCGTGAACTTCGAGCGGTTCTCGGAGAGGCTTTCCTCGGTGAGCGTTGGACGCTGTGCGATAAGCACTATGGGTTCCTTTCGGCAAAGTGTCCGCTATATGACACTTGGCGATTCAGCCGACGCACGTCGTCGACCGGGTGTGGAGTTCGAGCGGGGACGCCGAACATCCGCCACGAGGCCCTCCCTCGCGGGAGAGCCTCGCGGCGGACGGGAGGCTAGACGCGGCGACGCTTCGGAGGGCGGCAGCCGTTGTGTGCCTGAGGGGTGACGTCGTTGATCGAGCCGACCTCGAGGCCTGCGGCCTGAAGCGAGCGGATCGCGGTCTCGCGACCGGAGCCCGGTCCCTTGACGAAGACGTCGACCTTCTTCATGCCGTGCTCCTGCGCCTGGCGAGCTGCGGCCTCGGCTGCGAGCTGCGCGGCGAAGGGCGTCGACTTGCGCGAGCCCTTGAAGCCGACTCCACCGGAGGAAGCCCAGCTGATGACAGCGCCGGACGGGTCGGTGATCGACACGATCGTGTTGTTGAAGGTCGACTTGATGTGAGCCTGGCCCACTGCGACGTTCTTCTTGTCCTTCTTGCGCGGCTTACGAGCGGCGCTCTTTGGGGTAGCCATTTTTCTCTCCTACGAAATCTGCGGGCGCTGTCGCGGCGGCGACTAGCGTGCCTTCTTCTTGCCGGCGACCGTGCGCTTCGGGCCCTTGCGGGTACGAGCGTTCGTCTTCGTGCGCTGACCGCGCACGGGAAGGCCGCGGCGGTGGCGGAGACCCTCGTAGCTGCCGATCTCGACCTTGCGGCGGATGTCAGCTGCGACCTCACGGCGGAGGTCACCTTCTACCTTGAAGTTGCCTTCGATGTAGTCGCGGAGCTGAACCAGCTGCTCGTCGTCGAGGTTCTTGACGCGGATGTTGCCGTCGATGCCGGTGTCCTCGAGTGCCTTGAGGGCGCTCGTGCGGCCGACGCCGTAGATGTAGGTGAGTGCGATCTCAACGCGCTTTTCGCGTGGGAGATCGACGCCTGCGAGACGTGCCATGGGATTTCTCCTGTGGGTTGAGGTGTGATGCACCGGATGGGCCCCGGCCTCGGTCCGAAGGTGTCCCCGCCTGGGCTGAGCCCGGCGGTTCTTACTGGTGCTGTTTCGTATTCAGTTGTGACGTCGGGCGCGTGTGCACCCATGGGACGTCTCGCGCGCCTGAACTGGCCGGCGAGGTGAGTCCCGAGCGATTAGCCCTGGCGCTGCTTGTGGCGCGGGTTCTCGCAGATGACCATGACGCGACCGTGGCGGCGGATAACCTTGCACTTGTCGCAGATCTTCTTGACGCTGGGGTTGACCTTCATTGAAGTTCCTTCTGTGATCGCTGGCCTCGTGCTGGGCAGACGTCTGCCCAGCCGTTCCTTACAGCGTGCCTACTTGTAGCGGTAGACGATGCGGCCGCGGGTCAAGTCGTACGGGCTCAACTCCACGATCACGCGGTCCTCGGGAAGGATGCGGATGTAGTGCTGACGCATCTTGCCCGAGATGTGAGCAAGAACCTTGTGTCCGTTCGAGAGTTCTACGCGGAACATTGCGTTTGGCAATGCCTCGACAACCGAACCCTCGATCTCGATGACGCCGTCTTTCTTGGCCATAGCCTCACTGTCGTTTGCTATTGAATGCACGCTGGTCGTGCGGATGGACGGTGACGACGCGCGCGAAAACGCAACGCAAAAGACACCAAGCGTCAACTCTAGGTGGTCTCCCCGTGGAGTGCAAGTGCGGGGATGCACCGCCGATGGAGGTCAGGCTCCTGCGCCGGCCGGCAGGGTGGGGACGACTCCGAACGGCTCGAGACCCGCCGCTCCCCCGTCATGGGCGGTGGAGACCCAGATGCCGTCGGCGTGCACCAGGATCGTGTGCTCCCAATGGACCCCGAGCGAGCCGTCCGCTGAGCGAACGGTCCAGTCGTCGTCATCGATGACGACGTCAGGGCCCCCGAGCGTGATCATGGGCTCGATGCAGATGGCCAGGCCAGGCTTGACCACCGGCCCGCGCCCGAAGACGCGGATGTTGTGCACGGTCGGTTCCTCGTGCATGCTGCGGCCGATGCCGTGCCCCGCGAAGTCCTCGAGGATGCCGTAGTCACCGGACTGTTCGATGGACTCCTCGACGGCAGCTCCGACCTCGGCGAGGTGCCGAGCGGTCGCCAGCTTCGCGATGCCCGCCCAGAGCGAGCGCTCGCAGGCCTCGCTGAGACGCGACCCGTCAGCCACCGCGTTCGTGTCCGCCGCTTCGCCGGGGACGACGAACGTTCGGGCCGAGTCGCCGTTCCAGCCCTCGAACATGGCCCCGGCGTCGATGGAGACGAGCTGGCCCGCCGTGAGCGGCTTGTCGTCCGGGATACCGTGGACAACCGCGTCGTCGACGGAGGCGCAGATCGTGTGTCGGTACCCCGGAACCAACGCGAAGTTCGGCACTGCGCCCCTCTCGCGGACGACGCGCTCGGCGATGCCGTCGAGCTCCAGCGTCGTCACCCCCGGACGGATCGCCTCGGCGACGGCATCGAGGGCGAGGGCCGTGATCCGGCCGGCTGGCACCATCGCCACGAGCTCGGCGGGTGTCTTGTAGATGCTCTTGCGCATCAGGAGAGTCTACGCGCCCGGCTCCTTCTCGCCGCCGAGGGCGCTCACTCGAGGGCGCGACAGGCTCCCGAGAGGCTGAGCACGTAGACCCCATCGGTGTCGTAATAGAGAATCGCGAAGCGCACGTTCGAGGCGGACTCGGACTCCCCGATGATCTCGCTCATCGTGCCCCGCACGACCAGCGGATGCTCAGCCCACAACGCGCGAACCGCCTCACCATCGAAGGCAGTCCCATCGGTCTGGAAGTACGAGGTCACGTTGACGGCGACGCCCGCTTCATCACCAGCACCGCAAGTGGTTGCCGTGACGAGCAGCGGCTCGGTACCCGCGGAGTCCCGCACGTACTCGGCCGTCGGGACCAACGCCATGGTGCTTTCCGCGAGCGCGAGAACTCCCTGCCGTTGCTCCGGCGTCACCCGCGTCAGCGCGTAGGCCGCGTCACCCTCCGCCGTGTCCGCGATCAATGCCCCGTCACCGCCATCCTCGTCGGCGCTGCCCGCATACTCCTCGTCGGCTCCGGACGGCCAGGTCGTCCCGAGCGCCGACATTTGAGGTCCGAGAAGGGCCGCAGCAGAGGCCGTGATGAACAGGCACGCGACGAGCAGCGTCGCCATGGCAGCGACGCGCGCAACCGCGCGTGCGGTGACCAGCGTGCCGGACAGGAGCTGCGCATCCTGGCTCCGCAGCTTGACGGCAAGATGCTTCGCGAGGCTCGACAGCACAGCAGGGACGGCAGCGGCGGCAACGAGAACGCCGAGCGCACCGAGCATCGTGAGGAAGGACTGCGGTTCGGGAACGGGGAACCAACCGACCCACGATGGCAACCGCGCGACACCGAGCGGCTGCGGCATGGCCCCCGGTGAGAGGAGCACGAGCCAGATGGCGGCGAACAGCGGAATGCAGAGCGTCAACAGCGCGAGCACGATGACGGTCTTCGCAATCTGCACGTCCCCGGAGGAATGCCGACTGCGTGCATCCGTACGATCGTCGAGTTTCGGATTCATCGTTGCCCCTCAGTCGCTTGGCGAGCAGTGGCTGGTGACGGTGATGTTGAGCCAGCCTTGGGCGTCGCCCCGCATCCTGACCTGGTCGATCGCCTGTGCGGTAGAGCCGCCCGCGTAGTTCGTGCCCATGGCCCGGTCGTATGTCAGTCCCCGCGCCTTCCAGAGCTCGATGATGTTCTGCTCGTCCGTGACGGTGTCGGGGCCGCTCACACTCAACTGCACCTCGTACGCGACTCCACGCGACGTTGTCTCGTCCGGGTAGTCGCCCGTCTCTCCGCCCGGCACACAGGCGATCTCGACCGGTTCGGCATCCAGGGGCCCGACCATGAGGTTGGGGACGGGACTCTCCATGGTCGCCACGGTCGCGTCACGCAGGTCGAGGACGCCGGCCCGCAGCTGGTCGGCAGACAGCGAGGTCACGGCGCCGGGCTCATCCAACGGCTCCTCACCTGGCCAGTAGGTCTGAGCTGGAGGTGCGGAGGGTTCTGCCTGAGGGGCCTCCGTCTGCACCTCCACCTGAGCAACGATCGTGCGCCCCGCCTCAAGCGTCCAGAGCAACGTGAAGCCGAGATGGGTGGCGGCGATCACCGCGGCCACACTCACCATCGCCAGCGACACGGACCGTGTGCGACGCAGCGCCACCACCGTGCACACCGCCGCCACGACAACTCCGGCCGGACACAGCGCCAGGAGCAATCCGGGACGGACGTACCGGTCCATGAGCGCTCCTGGCTCGGGCAGGGAAGGCCCTGGCTCCCACGGCACGAGTGCAAACGCATGCCACGGTGTGATGCCGACGAGAAGGGCGGCGACGAATGTCGCGATGGCGAGAAACTTGAGCCACCAGGCGGGACGTGGTGTGGTCCCCGGCACGTCAGCGGGTGGCGTGCTCGCCCGCACACTGTGCTCGACGGTCGACGGTCTCATAGGGCCTCCGTGTTCGTCCCGCACTCGATGATGTGCGGTCCTGTGACGCTAGCCCGACACCGGGATGCGGACCCCCCAACCAGCGACAACGCTTCTGCAACAGCGGCTCTGCGAGGGTCACGGTTGCGTAACCGGGAAGCTATCGCCAGTCGACGGACGTGCCCGCGGAGCCAAGATCTGGTGCCTGCTGTCCGTACACCGCCGGCGTCCGCGACAAGTGAATGGGGTTGGCCGTCAACCGCACCGATTCCCCAGCTCCTGCTCCCAGTTCCACGACAGGCTCAAGGCCAAGGCCCTCTGCGAACGCAAACGCCTCGGCGACGTCGTTCACGAGGCCGGCCGGCACGCGTGCACTCGTCAGGAGCTCGACCCATTCGCTGGCCGCGCGCTCCCCCAGCCTCGCCGCAATGAGCGCACGGAGGGCCTCGCGGTTGTGCACGCGGAGCTGGTTGGTGCTGAAGCGCGGGTCTCCAGCGAGGCCAGGAGCGCCGAGGACCCCGACAAGTGCTGCGAACTGCCGATCGTTGCCGACGGCGATCACGAGCGGACGGTCGCTCGCGTCGAACAGCTCGTACGGGGCGATGCTCGGATGCGCGTTGCCGAGCCGTGCGGGAGCCCGGCCCGTCGCCAGCGTGCTCGATGCCTGATTGGCGAGCGCCGACAGCAGGCTCGTCATCAGGTCCACCTCCACGCGCTGACCCGTCCCAGACCGCTCGCGCTCGCGCAGGGCGAGCAGAATACCCGTGACCGCGTTCAGCCCAGTCAGCACGTCGACGAGCGCGACGCCGACCTTGCTCGGCTCACCGTCCACCGGGCCCGTGATGCTCATGAGTCCGCCGACGGCCTGCACGAGGAGGTCGTAACCTGGCAGCGCCGCTCCCCCGCCTCCGCCGAAACCGGTGATGGAGCAGAAGATCGCCGACGGGTTCTCGGCCCGCACCGAGTCGAAGTCGAGCCCGAAGCGCGCCATGACCCCGGGCCGGAAGTTCTCGACGACGATGTCCGCCTCCCGCGCGAGTCGGCGCGCGGCCGCAGCGTCCTCGTCGCGGGTGAGGTCGAGCACCAGGGATCGCTTGCCGCGATTCACGCCGGAGAAGTACGTCGACTGACCGCGCGCATCCACCGGTGGAGTCCACGCTCTCGTGTCGTCACCGCCCGGGGGTTCCACCTTGATGACGTCGGCGCCGAAGTCGGCGAGCATCATCGTCGCGTACGGTCCGGCGAGCACGCGGGAGAAATCCGCGACCCGCACGCCGCTCAGCACGCCGTCGCGTTCGCGATCCGAGAGCACCGGTGCCCCTACCGGAACGCCGGAATGCCGGTGAGCTTGCTGCCAAGCACCAGCGTGTGGATCTCGTCGGTCCCCTCGTAGGTGCGGACCGACTCCAGGTTGTTGGCGTGGCGAAGCGGCGAGTGGTCGAGGGTGATGCCGTTGCCGCCGAGGATCGTCCTCGCCTCGCGAGCGATCGCGATCGCCTCGCGGGTGTTGTTGAGCTTGCCAGCGGAGATATGGTGCGGCTGGATGCGGCCCGCGTCCTTCAGCCGCCCGAGCTGGAGGGCGAGCAGGAAGCCCTTGTTGATCTCGAGGGCCATGTCCACGAGTTTCTGCTGCGTGAGCTGGAAGCCTGCCAGCGGACGGTTGAACGGCTGCCGCTCTCCCGCGTACGCGAGCGCGTCCTCGAAGCTGTCCCTGGCAGCGCCCATGACCCCCCAGGCGATACCGTAGCGGGCCTCATTGAGGCACTCGAACGGCCCACGCAGCCCGCGGGCGGCGGGCAGCATCGCAGCGGCGGGGACCCGGACCTCGTCGAGGACGACGTCGCATTGAACGGACGCGCGCATCGAGAGCTTCGGGCCGATGGGGGTCGCCGAGAAGCCGGCGGAAGCCGTCGGCACGATGAACCCCCTGATGCCATCGTCCGTCTGCGCCCAGATGATCGCGATGTGGGCGAGGGACGCCAGGCCGATCCAGCGTTTGGTGCCGCTGAGCACCCAGTCCGAGCCATCTCGACGCGCGAAGGTGCCCATCGTCCCCGGATCGGATCCGGCAGCGGGCTCGGTCAGCCCGAAGCAGCCGATGACCTCGCCAGCCGCCATGCGCGGCAGCCACTCGACCTTCTGCTCCTCGCTCCCGTGCTTCCAGATGGCGCTCATGGCCAGAGAGCCCTGCACGGAGACGAAGGTACGAATACCGGAGTCTCCCGCCTCGAGCTCCGCCGCGGCGATGCCGTACTCGACGGCGCTGCGACCAGCGCACCCGTAGCCGCTCAAGTGCATGCCAAGCAGCCCCTCGCTCGCGAGCATCGGCACGAGGTCGATCGGGAAGACGGCGTCCTCGTACCAGGACGCGATGTGCGGCCTGACGTGCTCGTCGACGAGGAGGCGGACGCGGCTGCGCAGCGCCAGCTCCTCCTTGCTCAAGAGCACGTCGAAGTCGATGAGGTCATGGGGCTCAGCTGAGAGTGAGGACATCTGTGTCTCCGTTCCTGGACGACTGCGTCAACAGGGTTCTCCGGCTCTCCGAGCTGGAGGCGCCGACAGGGCAACGCTAGCCGACGAAGACAGCACAGAACCAGGTGCGAACGGCCCTGCGGTGTCTCCGCGGCGTGCATTCCGGCCAACGCAAGAGGACCCGAGCGGGAGAAATCCGCTCGGGTCCTTGCTTGTCTTGCCGGGTAAGTCCTATTTGCCGCTCAGGCGGTGCAGTGGATGACGCAGGCCCCGCTGCTCGAGAGCAGCGAAGATGCGGTTCCGGACTTCCTCGACGGTGCCGAAGCCGTTGACGCTCACGAGCGATCCGCGAGCGGAGTACGTCTCGAGAAGCGGCGCGGTCTCCTGCAGGTACACGTTCTGACGGTGCCTGATGGCCTCTTCCGTGTCGTCGGCGCGGCCCTGCTCGAGCGCGCGGCGGCGGAGGCGCTCCACGACGCTGTCGATCTCGACCTTGAGCTCGATGACGGCATCGATCGCCGTGCCCTGGTCAGCGAGGAGCTGCGTGAGGAACGCGACCTGCTCGAGTGTGCGCGGGTAGCCGTCGAGGAGGAAGCCGCCAGCGGCGTCGGCCTCCGTGAGGCGGTCGCGGACGAGCTCGTTCGTCAGCGAATCGGGAACCAGGTTGCCGCTCTCGATGATCTCACGGACCTGGATGCCGAGGTTCGTGCCGTTCTTGATGTTGGCACGGAAGATGTCACCGGTCGAGATGGCTGGGATACCGAAGGCCTCGGCGATGCCGACGGCCTGCGTTCCCTTGCCGGCCCCGGGGGGACCAACGATGAGCAGGCGGAAGGTCTGGTCGTGATGTGTCATCGGAGAAGCCCCTCGTAGTTGCGTTGTTGGAGTTGAGCGTCGATCTGCTTCACCGTCTCGAGTCCGACGCCCACGACGATGAGGATCGATGCGCCGCCGAACGGGAAGTTGGCATTTGCATTGACCGTGGACAGCGCGATGAGCGGGATGAGCGCGAGCACGCCGAGGTAGAGCGAACCGGGGAAGGTGATTCGCGTGAGCACGAAGTTCAGGTACTCGGCGGTGGGGCGTCCGGCACGGATGCCGGGAACGAAGCCACCGTGCTTTCGCATGTTCTCGGCAACCTCCTCAGGGTTGAAGGCGATCGCGACGTAGAAGTACGTGAAGCCGATGATGAGGAGGAAGTAGACCGCCATGTAGAGCGGGTGGTCGCCCGTCGTGAAGTTGTTCATGACCCAGGTGACCCACTCTGGCGGGGTCTCCCCCGCGGCAGGCTGGTTGAACTGGGCGACGAGCGCGGGAAGGTACAGCAGCGACGAGGCGAAGATGACAGGGATAACGCCTGCCTGGTTCACCTTGATCGGGATGTACGTGCTGTTGCCGCCATACGTGCGGCGTCCGACCATGCGCTTCGCGTACTGGACGGGGATGCGACGCTGCGACTGCTCGACGAAGACGACGGCCATCATGATGAGCAGCCCGATCGCGATGACGATGACGAGCGTGGTCATTCCACCGGTACCGGCGGCGATGGCGCCGAAGGCGGACGGGAACGAGGCTGCGATCGACGTGAAGATCAGGAGCGACATGCCGTTGCCGACGCCGCGCTCGGTGATGAGCTCGGCCATCCACATGATGACCGCGGTGCCAGCTGTCATGGCTGCGACCATGAGCACGACGCGCACCATGTTGATGACGGCGTTCTCCGGGGTCGCGGCGGACTCGTTGAGCATGTCGAGGACGTTCTCGCAGGCAGGGTTGCCCGTGCCGAAGAGCGTTCCCGACTTCGCCACCGTCACGAGTGTCGTCGCCTGGAGGATCGCGAGGGCGATGGTCAGGTAGCGCGTGTACTGCGTGAGCTTCGACTGACCCGCCTGACCCTCCTTGTGGAGCGCCTCGAAGTGAGGGATGACCACACGCAGCAGCTGCGTGATGATCGAGGCCGTGATGTACGGCATGATGCCCAGCGCGAAGATCGACAACTGCAGCAGCGCGCCACCGGAGAACAGGTTGACCATGTCGTAGAGACCGGCCATCTGCGTTCCAGTGTCGAGACACTGCTGCACGTTGACGTAGTTCACAAATGGGCCAGGAACCGTGGTGCCGATCCGGTAGATGGCGACCATAGCGAGCGTGAAGAGGATCTTGCGACGAAGATCCGGTGTCTTGAACACTCGTGCGACGGCACTGAACACTACGTTCCTGCTTTCATTTCTCGTGAAAGAGACAAACGGGGGTCGGCAACCGCCGACCCCCGCTTGGAGTTGCTACTTGACGGAACCGCCGGCGGCAACGATCTTCTGCTCTGCTGAGCTGGAGACCTTGTCGACCGCGACGTTCAGCTTAACCGCAATCTCACCATTGCCGAGCACCTTGACGGGCTCGTTCTTGCGAACCGCACCCTTTGCCACGAGGTTCGCGATGGTGACATCGCCGCCCTCGGGGAAGAGCTCGGCCAGCTTGGAGAGGTTGACGACCTGGTACTCGACGCGGAACGGGTTCTTGAACCCGCGCAGCTTCGGCGTACGCATGTGCAGCGGCATCTGGCCACCCTCGAAGCCGATACGCACTGTCGTGCGCGCCTTCGAGCCCTTGGTGCCGCGACCGGCGGTCTTGCCCTTGGAGCCCTCACCGCGACCAACGCGCGTCTTGGACTTCTTGGCACCGGGAGCGGGGCGGAGGTGGTGGACCTTGAGCTGAGGCTCGGAGGTCACATCCTTCTCGTTCTCGTTCTTGGTCATTCGGAGATCTCCTCAACTGAAACCAGGTGAGCGACTGTCTTGACGTAGCCGCGGTTCACCGAGTTGTCCGGCTTGACGACGGTGTGGCCAATGCGCTTGAGGCCGAGCGAGCGCAGTGTGTCGCGCTGGTTCTGCTTCTCGCTGATCTTGGACTTGATCTGGGTCACCTTGAGACTCTTGGCCATCAGGCACCGACCTTCTGTGCTTCGGCTGCGGCCTTGGCCGCGTTGGCCTCGGCACGCAGAATGCGCTGCGGAACGACCTGGTCGACGGGCAGGCCACGACGAGCTGCGACTGCGCGCGGCTCCTCGAGCTGCTTCAGCGCCGCGACGGTTGCGTGCACGATGTTGATCGTGTTCGACGAACCGAGCGACTTCGACAGGACGTCGTGGATGCCCGCGCACTCAAGCACGGCGCGGACGGGGCCACCGGCGATAACACCGGTACCTGCAGCGGCGGGACGGAGCAGGACGACGCCTGCTGCTGCCTCGCCCTGCACGGGGTGCGGGATCGTCTTCAGGACGCGAGGAACGCGGAAGAAGTTCTTCTTCGCCTCTTCGACGCCCTTGGCGATGGCCAGCGGGACCTCACGGGCCTTGCCGTAGCCGACGCCCACGAGTCCGTTGCCGTCGCCGACGACGACCAGCGCGGTGAACGCGAAGCGACGACCGCCCTTGACGACCTTGGAGACGCGGTTGATGGTGACGACGCGCTCCAGGAACTGGTTCTTGTCATCGCGCGAGTTGCGGTCGCGGCCGCCCTGGCCACGCTCGCCACGACCACCGCGGCGGTTGTTGTCGCGACCTCCGTCGCGCTGTGCCGACTCACTCGACGCGGCCGTCTCAACGGGCGTGTCGGTCATGTTGTCGGGCGTGTTGGTGTCGATTTTCTCGGTCACAGGTTCAGCCCTGCCTCTCGTGCTCCATCAGCGATAGCCGCGACGCGACCGGCGTACTTGTTGCCGCCGCGGTCGAAGACCACGCTTTCGATGCCGGCGTCCTTGGCGCGTGCGCCGACGAGCTCGCCGACCCGCTTCGCCTTGGCCGACTTGTCACCGTCGAACTCACGCAGCTCGGCTTCCATGGTGGATGCCGAAGCCAGCGTGATGCCCTTGGTGTCGTCGACAACCTGGACGAAGACGTGACGCGCCGAGCGCGTGACGACGAGACGGGGACGCTGTGCGTCGCCGGAGACCTTCTTGCGAAGGCGGACGTGGCGGCGACGGGTCGCTGCCTGCTTGCTCTTTCCTCGAGTTCCGAGTCCCATGGTTACTTACCTGACTTTCCGGCCTTGCGGCGGATCTGCTCGCCCTCGTAACGCACGCCCTTGCCCTTGTAGGGCTCGGGGAGGCGGAGCTTGCGGATGTTCGCTGCGACCTCGCCGACAGCCTGCTTGTCGATTCCGACGACCGTGAGCTTGTTGTTGCCCTCGACCTGGAACGTGATGCCCTGGGGGGGCTCGACGTTGATCGGGTGCGAGTAGCCGAGTGCGAACTCGACGCCCGTGCCCTTGGAAACGATGCGGTAACCGGTTCCAACGACCTCGAGCTTCTTCGTGTAGCCCTCGGTGACGCCGATGATGTTGTTGTTGATGAGCGTGCGGGTCAGGCCGTGCAGTGCACGCGACTCACGCTCGTCGTTCGGACGCGTGACGAGAAGCTGACCGTCTTCGAGCTTGACCTCGATGGGGTTCGCGACGACGAGCGCGAGCTCGCCCTTCGGTCCCTTGACGGTGACGTTCTGCGCGTCGATCTTGATGTCAACGCCTGCTGGGACGCTGATCGGGAGACGACCAATTCGTGACATGACGGATTACCACACGTAGGCGAGGACTTCTCCGCCTACGCCCTTCTGCTCGGCCTGACGGTCCGTGAGGAGACCGGAGGAGGTGGACAGGATGGCAATGCCGAGGCCGCCGAGGACGCTTGGCAGCTCGGTCGAGCGCGCGTACACGCGGAGACCTGGCTTGGAGACGCGCTTGATGCCGACGATCGACCTCTCGCGGTTCGGACCGAACTTCAGCGAGAGAGTGAGGGTCTGGCCCACTCGTGCATCTTCGACTGTCCAGTCGGTGATGTAACCCTCGCGCTTGAGGATGTCGGCAATGTGGGACTTGAGCTTCGAGCTCGGCATCGACACGGAGTCGTGGTGCGCCGAGTTCGCGTTGCGCAGTCGCGTCAGCATATCTGCGACGGGATCTGTCATCGTCATGATGAGTGCCTTTCGCCTGGTTTCGCGGGGCCGTACACGGCCCCGCGACCTGTGGTGGACGGGCCATTGCGGTTGCAACAGCCCGATGGGGTCACGGCATACGCCGTGACCCTCGGGTGTTCAGACTAGTTCTGCTGGAGACCGGCCTGGAACGGGAAGCCGAGCTTGCCCAGGAGAGCGCGCCCATCTTCGTCGTTCTTCGCCGTCGTGACGACGGTGATGTCCATACCGCGTGTGCGGTCGATCTTGTCTGGATCGATCTCATGGAACATTACCTGCTCCGTGAGGCCGAAGGTGTAGTTTCCGTTTCCGTCGAACTGGCGGTCGTTGAGACCACGGAAGTCGCGGATACGGGGAAGAGCGAGCGAGAGCAGGCGGTCGAGGAATTCCCACATGCGGTCGCCGCGCAGTGTGACGTGCGCGCCGATCGGCTGTCCTTCGCGCAGCTTGAACTGTGCGATCGACTTCGTGGCCTTCGTGACCTTCGGCTTCTGACCGGTGATCGCCGTGAGGTCCGTGATGGCACCCTCGATGATCTTTCCGTCGCGAGCTGCTTCGCCAACACCCATGTTCACGACGATCTTCACGAGACCGGGAACCTGGTGGACGTTGCTCACGCCGAGGTCTGCCTGCAGCTGAGCCTTGAGCTCGTCGCGGTACTTCAGCTTGAGACGGGGCTGGATTTTGCCAGCCTCCGTGGCGATGTCAGTCATATCTACTCGTCGTCCTTCTTCTTCGGTGCGGCGGCCTTGGCCTTCGTCGCGGGCTTCTTCTCAGCCTTCTCAGCCTTGTCGGCCTTGGCGGCCTTCTCGACCTTGGCCGGCTTCGCAGCGCGGCGCGATGGCTTGAAGACGCGCGTGCGCACCGTCTTGGTCACGCCGTCCTTCGTGACCTCTTCGACCTGCACACCGGTGCGAGCCGGCTGCTTGGTCTCGGGGTCGACGAGTGCGACGTTGGAGATGTGGATGGGGGCCTCGACGGTCTCGATGCCACCCGTCTTCGTGCCACGCTGCGTCTGTCCGACGCGAACGTGCTTGGTCACGAAGTTGATTCCCTGAACGAGAATGCGGTTCTCTTCGCGGAGCACCTCGAGCACTTCGCCCTGCTTGCCGCGGTCTCCACCACGAGCCTGGCTCGGGCCCGAGATGACCTGGACCAGGTCGCCCTTGCGGATCGTTGCCATGGGTTAAATCACCTCCGGCGCGAGCGACACGATCTTCATGAACTTCTTGTCGCGGAGTTCGCGACCGACCGGTCCGAAGATTCGAGTGCCACGCGGCTCGTTGTCACCCTTGAGGATGACGGCTGCGTTCTCGTCGAACTTGATGTACGAACCGTCGGGACGACGGGTCGACTTGACTGTGCGAACGATGACGGCCTTGACGACCTCACCCTTCTTGAGGTTTCCGCCGGGGATCGCGTCCTTGACGGTCGCGACGATGACGTCACCGATCCCCGCGTAGCGGCGGCCGGAGCCACCGAGTACGCGGATCGTGAGGAGTTCCTTGGCGCCGGTGTTGTCGGCGACACGGACTCGTGATTCTTGCTGAAGCATCTGTCAAATTCCTTCGCTGAGTGGTCGAAGAGGCGAGGCCTACTTCGCCTTCTCCAGGATCTCGACCAGGCGCCAGCGCTTGGTAGCGCTGAGGGGACGGGTCTCTGCAATCAGGACGAGGTCGCCGATGCCGGCCTGGTTGTCGGCGTCGTGCGCCTTGACCTTGCTTGAGCGGCGGAGCACCTTGCCATAGAGGGGGTGCTTGACGCGCTCTTCGACCGAGACGGTGATGGTCTTTTCCATCTTGTCGCTCGTGACGTAGCCGCGCCGGGTCTTGCGGTAGTTGCGCTCGTGCGCTTCTTCCGTTGCCTCGGGCTGTGTCGTGCTTTCAGCCATTACTTGGTCTCCTCGTTCTCAGCCTCGGGCGCAGCCTCGGAGGCTTCGGCCTTCTTCGAAGCCTTGGTGGCCTTCGACTTCTTGGCCGGCTTCTCGACCGGGGCCGGGGTTGCGCGGATCCCGAGCTCACGCTCGCGGATCACCGTGTAGATGCGCGCGATGTCGCGCTTGACCTGACGGATGCGTCCGCGCTCTTCGACCTGGTTGGTCACGGCCTGGAAGCGCAGGTTGAACAGCTCTTCCTTGGCCTTCTTGAGCTCCTCGACGAGACGTCCGTCTTCGAAGTTGTCGAGCTCGGTGGTGGCGAGCTCCTTGGTACCAATCGCCATGATTACTCGCCTTCCTCGCGCGAAATGATGCGTGCCTTGAGCGGCAGCTTGTGGATGGCGCGCGTGAGGGCCTCGCGAGCGAGCTCCTCGCTGACGCCGGCGACCTCGAAGAGGACGCGGCCGGGCTTGACGTTCGCAACCCAGGAGTCGACTGCACCCTTACCGGAACCCATGCGGGTCTCGGCGGGGCGAGCGGTCATCGGGCGGTCCGGGTAGATGTTGATCCAGACCTTGCCGCCACGCTTGATGTGACGCGTCATGGCGATACGAGCTGCCTCGATCTGACGGTTGGTCACGTAGGACGGGGTGAGCGCCTGGATGCCGAACTCGCCGAACGATACGGTGTTGCCACCCTTCGACATGCCGCTACGGTCCGGGCGGTGCTGCTTACGGTGCTTGACTCGACGTGGAATCAACATGGTTACGCCTCAACTCCTGCGGCGACCTGCTTCTCGTTGTCGCGGCGCGGGCCACGGCGTGAGCGGTCGTTACGGTCCCCACGGGACGACTTCTGGTTGGCCTGTTCGCGGGCGAGTTCCTTGTTGGTCATGTCGCCCTTGTAGATCCACACCTTGACACCGATGCGACCGTAGGTGGTCTTGGCCTCGTAGAAGCCGTAGTCGATGTTGGCGCGGAGCGTGTGCAGCGGAACGCGTCCCTCGCGGTAGAACTCCGAGCGGCTCATCTCAGCACCGCCGAGGCGGCCGGAGACCTGGATGCGGATGCCCTTGGCACCTGCACGCTGAGCGCCCTGGAGGCCCTTGCGCATCGCACGGCGGAAGGCGACACGAGCAGAGAGCTGCTCGGCGATGCCCTGCGCGACCAGCTGAGCGTCAGCCTCGGGGTTCTTGACCTCGAGGATGTTCAGCTGGATCTGCTTGCCCGTGAGCTTCTCGAGGTCGGCGCGGATGCGCTCGGCCTCTGCTCCGCGTCGTCCGATGACGATGCCGGGGCGTGCCGTGTAGATGTCGACGCGAACGCGGTCACGCGTGCGCTCGATCTCGATGCGGGAGACGCCTGCACGGTCGAGTGTCTTCTGGAGATACTCGCGAATGCGGATGTCTTCCTTGACGTAGTCGCTGTAGCGCTGACCCGGCTTGGTCGAGTCTGCGTACCAGCGGGAGACGTGGTCGGTCGTGATTCCGAGACGGAAGCCGTACGGATTGATCTTCTGGCCCATTACTTGCTGCTCCCCTTCTCGGCCTCGGCGAGCTCCGGCGTCGCCAGCACAACCGTGATGTGGCTTGTGCGCTTGTTGATGCGGAATGCTCGTCCCTGTGCACGTGGACGGAAGCGCTTGAGGGTTGCACCCTCGTCTACGAACGCCTTGGCGATGTAGAGGTCGCGCTCGTCAAGGAACTGGCTTTCCTTGTCTGCCTTGACACGTGCGTTGGCGATTGCGGATGCAACGACCTTGTAGACCGGCTCAGAGGCACCCTGAGGTGCGAACTTCAGGATCGCGAGCGCTTCGAGCGCCTGCTTGCCGCGGATCAAGTTGACGACGCGACGAGCCTTCTGAGGGGTGACGCGGATGTGCCGCACGCGTGCGGTTGACTCCACCATATTTTCCTCCTTCACGTCGCCGCGTTAGCGGCGACGACCCTTCTTGTCGTCCTTCTCGTGTCCACGGAAGGTGCGGGTCGGTGCAAACTCGCCGAGCTTGTGGCCGACCATGGTTTCGGTGACAAACACGGGGATGTGCTTGCGACCGTCGTGCACGGCGATGGTGTGGCCGAGCATGTCCGGCACGATCATCGATCGGCGCGACCAGGTCTTGATGACGTTCTTCGAGCCAGCTTCGTTCTGCTTGACCACCTTCTGGAAGAGGTGTTCGTCGACGAAGGGGCCCTTCTTGAGACTGCGAGGCATCTTCTGATCTCCTACTTACGCTTCTTGCCGGCAGGGCGACGGCGGACGATGAGCTTGTCGCTCTCCTTGTTGGGGCGACGGGTGCGGCCTTCTGGCTTACCCCAGGGGCTCACCGGGTGACGTCCACCGGATGTGCGGCCCTCACCACCACCGTGCGGGTGGTCGACCGGGTTCATGACGACACCACGGACCGTCGGGCGAACGCCGAGCCAGCGCTTGCGGCCGGCCTTGCCCAGGTTGATGTTCGACTGCTCGGCGTTGCCGACCTCGCCGATCGTCGCGCGGCAGCGCACGTCGACGTTGCGGACTTCGCCGCTCGGCAGACGCAGCTGGGCGTAGGGGCCGTCCTTCGCAACGAGGCGAACGGAGGCTCCGGCCGAGCGCGCCATCTTCGCGCCGCCGCCTGGGCGGAGCTCGATGGCGTGGATGACCGTACCGGTCGGGATGTTGCGAAGCGGGAGGTTGTTGCCCGGCTTGATGTCGGCGCCAGCGCCCGACTCGATGATGTCGCCCTGCTTGAGCTTGTTGGGAGCCAGGATGTAGCGCTTGGATCCGTCGAAGAAGTGCAGCAGCGCGATACGAGCGGTGCGGTTGGGGTCGTACTCGATGTGAGCGACCTTGGCGTTCACGCCGTCCTTGTCGTTACGACGGAAGTCGATGACGCGGTACTGGCGCTTGTGGCCACCACCGATGTGACGGGTCGTGATGCGTCCCTGGTTGTTGCGTCCACCCGACTTGGTGAGGGGGCGGAGCAGCGACTTTTCGGGAGTCGAGCGCGTGATCTCGGTGAACTCGGACACCGAGGCTCCACGACGACCTGGCGTCGTGGGCTTGTAATTGCGAATAGCCATGTGAATTCGTCCTCTGTGCTCTCGATTAACCGGCGTTCGAGAAGATGTCGATGGTGCCGGACTTGAGCGAGACGATGGCGCGCTTGGTGTCCTTGCGCTTGCCGAGCCCGAAGCGGGTGCGGCGCGTCTTGCCCGTGCGGTTCAAGGTGTTGACCTTGTCGACCTTGACGTCGAAGATCTGCTCGATAGCGAGCTTGATCTCGGTCTTGTTCGAACGGGGGTCGACCTCGAAGGTGTACTTGCCCTGGTCGATCAGGCTGTAGCTCTTCTCGGAGATCACCGGCGCGAAGATGATGTCGCGCGGGTCCTTGTTGTTTGCGCTCATGCGCCCTGCTCCTTGCTGGTCTTGCTCTCGACGAACGCGTCGTAAGCAGCCTTCGTGAAGAGGATGTCGTCCGAGACGAGGACGTCGTAGGCGTTGAGCTGGTCCACGAAGAGCACGTGAAGTGCCTGCAGGTTGCGGACGCTCAGCAGGCTGAGCTCGTCGCTGCGGTCGAGGACGACGAGGATGTTGCGTCCCGCCGCGACCTTCGCGATTGCTGCGGCTGCGACCTTGGTCGAGGCCTTCTCGCCCGTGACGAGGGAGTCGACGATGTGCAGGTGGCCACCGCGTGCGCGGTCGCTCAGTGCGCCGATGAGGGCGGCTGCAATCATCTTCTTGGGGGTGCGCTGCGAGTAGTCGCGCGGCGTCGGTCCGTGGACGATGCCACCACCCTTGTGCTGCGGCATGCGGACCGAGCCCTGACGGGCGCGGCCGGTGCCCTTCTGCTTGAACGGCTTGCGACCGGAGCCGGAAACCTCTCCACGGTTCTTCGTCTTGTGCGTGCCCTGACGAGCAGCCGCACGCTGTGCGACGACGACCTGGTGGATCAGCGGGACGTTGGTCTGCGCGTCGAAGATGGCGGCAGGCAGTTCGACCGAGCCGGACTTCTTGCCGGCTGCGTCGGTGACGTCAATCTTGGTTGCCATAGGAAACTAGGCCCCCTTCACTGCGTTGCGAACGAAAACGAGACGACCCTTGGGGCCGGGGACAGCACCCTTGACGAGGAGGATGCCCTTCTCGGCGTCGGCTGCGTGAACCGTGAGGTTCTGGACGGTGACGCGGTCGCCACCCATCCGGCCAGCCATGCGCGTGCCCTTGAAGACACGGCTGGGGGTCGCGGAGGCACCGATGGAGCCGGGGCGACGGTGGTTCTTGTGCGCACCGTGAGATGCGCCGACACCGGAGAAGTTGTGACGCTTCATGACACCGGCGAAGCCCTTGCCCTTGCTGGTGCCGACGACGTCGATCTTGGTGCCGGGCTCGAACGTGTCTGCGCCGAGCTCCTGACCGATCGTGTACGAGGCTGCATCAGCGGTGCGGAGCTCGGTGATGTGGCGGCGAGGCGTGACGCCCGCTGCTGCGAACTTGCCGGCTGCCGGCTTGTTCACCTTGCGCGGGTCGATCGCGCCTGCGGCGATCTGGACGGCTTCGTAGCCGTTCTTTTCGACGGTCATGATCTCGGTGACGACGTTGGTGCTCACCTGGATGACCGTGACGGGGACGAGACGGTTTTCAGCGTCCCAGACCTGGGTCATGCCGAGCTTCGTGCCCAGCAGACCCTTGAACGTCTTGGTAGCGGTAGACATGTGTTTCCCTAGAGCTTGATCTCGATGTTGACATCGGCCGGAAGGTCGAGGCGCATGAGCGAGTCGACGGCCTTCGGCGTCGGGTCGACAATGTCGATCAGACGCTTGTGGGTGCGCATCTCGAAGTGCTCGCGGCTGTCCTTGTACTTGTGAGGGCTACGGATCACAGCGATCACGTTCTTCTCGGTAGGCAGGGGCACCGGACCGATGACGGAGGCGCCAGCACGGGTTACGGTGTCGACGATCTTGCGCGCCGAGCTGTCGATGACCTCGTGGTCATACGACTTCAGTCGAATGCGGATCTTCTGTCCCGCCATGGTTGACTCTCTCTCTCAATGACGTGCCGCCATTGCGGCTTCGCATGCAACCCCGTGGCGTCTTCACGCCGGGATTCGCACCACTGTTTTTCTGTCAAGTTCACCTGCTCGGAGCACAGGAGTGTACTCAAGCTGATGGACGGCCTTCGGGATTCGACCTCGGTGAGGTGTCTTCCTTTGGCCGGAGCTTTGCTCTGCTGCCGGCGGCCTAAGCTGCACACCAGGCGCCTTGCGACGCGGGGCGCTTATGCACACTCCGGGCAGTGATTCGAACACACGACTAGCGCCGTGCCCCGAAATACTGAACTCACCGAGTTTAGACCGGGGAGGCCTGTTCTTGCAACCCGGGCGTGTCGCGGATTTCGCTGGTCACTCGGTGCGCGCGTCCGCGAGGCCCTGTGCGATGACATCGGCGAGGAACACCGAGTACTCGCGACCCACGTGCGTCGGGTCCGAATGCACGGAGATCCCAGCGACGACGAGGGGGCAGAGCCCGAGCTCCACGTCGCAGAACCAGTCGGAGGTCCGGACGACCGCGGCTCCGCCTGCCGCCATCTGCTCGGCCTGGTGATCGCGACGCTCCACGAACTCCGGCCCGAAGGCGCTCGTGCAGGATTCCTCGGCCTGTTGCCGCGTCGATGCGGCGAGGCAGGCGTCCAGGGAGTTGGCGGGAGTCACTGCGTCGAGCCAGATGACGTCGATTCCCATCTCGGTGAGCTCGCGGACCAGTTCAACGGAGCCCTCGCCGAGCGTGGTTCCCTTGTTCCACGCGAGGTCACCGAACTGCTCCCCCACCCACCAGCCGCCGTAGGAGATGATCACCGTGTCCGGTCGGTCCGCAGCAGCGAGCTCCATGACCCAGTTGTTGTGGGCGGCGCACTCGTCCTTCATGTCGCCTGATCTGTCGAGGGCTGCGCCCTGAGTGAAGGGGCACATGCTCTTGCCAAGCAGTTGCACGGTCGTCTCGTCACCGACAGCTGCCCGGACGCCGGGTGCCCAGGAGACAGCCTGCGAGTCGCCGACGATCCAGAGCTCTTCGCCGGAGTCCTGATCGGCATCTTCGGGTGCGTAGCGGCAGTTGGCTCGATTGTCGTCGGTGACCGTCAGGCAGCCGTTCACCGACCATTCCGGGCCGAGTGCATCCCAGCCCGAGACCGCCTCGCCGTTGAGCGCGGTCGGCTCGAGGAGCGCCTCGGTGATCGCGAGGCTCAGCTGCTGCTCGCTCGTGACGGTCTGCCCGGGACCGAGGTCTGCGATGGCCTCCTGGCGCAGGCCAGGTGCGAGCTGCACACCCACGAAGGCCACGATGGCGATCAACGGCACGCTGACCGAGGTCAGCAGCCGGGGATTGCGCTTCCATCTCGGCGCCGTCGAATCCACCTGGGCCACCGGATTGCGAACCCGGCCAAGGAACGCGAGGAAGCGCGACATCGCCCAGGCGACGGCGATGGACACGGCGAGGAGCAGGAGACCGTCGAGGAACGACACCGGCTCACTGCGCTCGGGAAAGAGCTCGACGAAGAGCTTGAGGATCGGCCAGCTCGACAGGTACAGGCCGTACGAGAAGCCGCCGAGCCAGACGAGCGGTCGCCACGTGAGCAGACGATTCCCGCCGGAGAGCTCCCCTGAGGCACCTGAGATGAGCACGAGGAGCGCACCCCCGACGGGGTACAGGGCGATGAGGCCCGGGTACGGCCATTCACTCGGGAGGAGACCCGCGGTGAGCACGAGTGCGAGGCCGAGGCTGCCGAGAAGCGCTCGCACGGTCTTCGGCAGGTGGATACGCGTCATCACGAGCGCGGCGACGGCGCCGATGCCGAACTCCCAGAGGCGGGCCCAGGTGCTGTAGTAGGTGGGCACAGGATCGCTCGCGACGCCGTTGAGCGCGTAGATGAGCGATGCTGCAGTGAGGAGCGCGAGTCCCGCAGTAGCGACACGACGCACACGCCACTTCGCGAGCTTCGCAATGGCCCCCAGGATGAGCACGAATGCGAGCAGCAGCAGCGTCGCCTGCCCCTGGACCGACATCGCCCAGAAGTGCTGCACGGCCGACTTGTCGTGCCCCGCGGAGATGTAGTCGGTTGCGTCCCCCGCCAACCGCCAGTTCTCCCAGTACGTCGCGGCGGCGAAGATATCCGTCACGTTGCGCTGGAACGACAGCGGCGACTCGGTCATGAGGAGCACTGCTGAGACCACGATGAGGACGAGTCCGGCCATCGGGAAGAGCCGGGTGGCCGTGCGCTTGACGTACTGCCAGGCGCGGATGCTCCCCCGTCGCTCGAGCTCGCCGACAAGCGTCGTCGCCAGCAGGAAGCCGCCGAGGACGAAGAAGAGGTCGACACCGCCGGAGACCGTGCCGAACCAGATGTGGAACGACGCGACGAGCAGCGAGGCGATCGCGCGCAGGCCCTGGATGTCCGAGCGGTAGCGATTCGGCTCCGGCCGAGCTGGCACGCTCGTCGGGCGTTCTGCGCGTACGGACATACGTCGTGCTCCCTGACTGCACTGAGGCGATGGATGGCCCTCGGCTGGGGATGCGGAGGCGACCGATCAGCGCCAGGGAAGGGGCAGGCTTCGACCCGGCACACGAGAGACGAGTGTAGCTCGCATCTCGACTCCGTGAAAACGGATGAAAACACGAAATGGGGCCGGACCCGAAGGTCCGACCCCACTGCGAAGTGAGCTGGAAGCTTACTTGTTGATCTTCGTCACCGTGCCGGCGCCGACCGTGCGGCCACCCTCACGGATTGCGAAGCCGAGGCCCTCTTCCATGGCGATCGGCTGGATGAGCTCGACCGTCATGTCCGTGGTGTCACCGGGCATGATCATTTCCTTGCCCTCGGGCAGGGTGATGACGCCGGTCACGTCCGTGGTGCGGAAGTAGAACTGCGGGCGGTAGTTCGTGAAGAACGGGTTGTGACGGCCACCCTCGTCCTTCGAGAGGATGTAGGCAGTTCCCTCGAAGTTCGTGTGCGGCGTGACGGAACCGGGAGCGACGATGACCTGACCGCGCTCGACGTCCTCACGCTTGGTGCCACGAAGGAGAAGACCACAGTTCTCACCGGCCCACGCCTCGTCGAGCTGCTTGTGGAACATCTCGATACCCGTGACGGTCGTCTTGACGGTCGGACGGAGTCCGACGATCTCGACGTCCGAGTTGATGGCGAGCGTGCCACGCTCGGCGCGACCCGTGACGACGGTTCCACGACCGGTGATCGTGAAGACGTCCTCGACGGGCATGAGGAACGGCTTGTCCTTGTCGCGGACGGGCTCCGGCACGTTGTCGTCGACAGCCTGCATGAGCTCGACGATCTTCTCGGCCCAAGCCTCGTCGCCCTCAAGCGCCTTGAGGCCGGAGACCTGGACGACAGGAGCGTCGTCGCCGGGGTAGTCCTGGCTGGAGAGGAGCTCGCGAACCTCGAGCTCGACGAGCTCCAGGATCTCCTCGTCGTCAACCATGTCGGCCTTGTTCAGCGCGACGACCAGGTACGGCACGCCGACCTGCTTGGCGAGCAGCACGTGCTCACGCGTCTGAGCCATGGGGCCGTCGGTTGCGGCGACCACGAGGATTGCGCCATCCATCTGCGCAGCGCCCGTGATCATGTTCTTGATGTAGTCGGCGTGACCCGGAGCATCGACGTGAGCGTAGTGACGCTTGGGCGTCTCGTACTCGACGTGGGAGATGTTGATCGTGATACCGCGCTGACGCTCTTCCGGAGCGGAGTCGATCGACGCGAAGTCACGCTGCACGTTGGTCGCCGAAGGGTACTTGTCAGCAAGCACCTTCGAGATCGCTGCGGTGAGCGTGGTCTTGCCGTGGTCGACGTGACCGATCGTTCCGATGTTTACGTGCGGCTTGGTCCGCTCGAACTTGGCCTTGGCCACTGTGGTCCTCCTAGGACGTCGTTGGTGTCCATCCGCCAATGATGCAGAAGGACTTCCGGGTTTTCAGTGATGAATGTTACCCGCTCGGGCGACGCGCTGCGTCACCCGAGCCGGTAGAGGCTTATTCGCCCCGGTTCTTCTGGATGATCTCCTCGGCAACGGCCTTGGGGACCTCGGAGTAGGTTTCGAACGTCATCGAGTACACAGCGCGACCAGAGGTCTTGCTGCGCAGGTCACCGATGTATCCGAACATCTCCGACAGCGGTACGAGTGCACGCACTACCTTCACGCCACTGGCATCTTCCATCGACTGGATCTGGCCGCGGCGGGAGTTCAGGTCGCCGATCACGTCGCCCATGTACTCCTCAGGAGTACGGACCTCGACCGACATGAGCGGCTCGAGGATGACGGGACCGGCCTTGGGGGCTGCTTCCTTGAACGCGATCGAGCCCGCGATCTTGAACGCCATCTCCGAGGAGTCGACGTCGTGGGCAGCACCATCGAGGAGCGACGCCTTGACGCCGACCATCGGGTAGCCGGCGAGGACGCCGACCTGCATGGCGTCCTGGATGCCAGCATCCACGGAAGGGATGTACTCACGAGGCACGCGACCACCGGTGACGGCGTTCACGAACTCGTAGGTCTTCTCCGCGTCCATCTCAAGCGGCTCGAGCTTGATCTGGATCTTGGCGAACTGGCCGGAGCCACCCGTCTGCTTCTTGTGGGTGTAGTCGAACTTCTCGACGACCTTCGTGAGCGTCTCGCGGTAGGCGACCTGGGGCTTGCCCACGTTCGCCTCGACCTTGAACTCGCGCTTCATGCGGTCGACGAGGATGTCGAGGTGCAGCTCGCCCATGCCCTTGATGACCGTCTGACCGGTCTCCTGGTCGAGCATGACGCGGAACGTCGGGTCTTCCTCGGCCAGCTTCTGGATAGCCGTTCCGAGCTTCTCCTGGTCGGCCTTGGTCTTCGGCTCGATCGCGACCTCGATGACGGGGTCCGGGAAGGTCATCGACTCGAGGACGATCTGCTTGTCAGGGTCGCTCAGGGTGTCACCGGTCATGGTGTCCTTGAGGCCGATGACGGCGTAGATGTGTCCAGCGGTCATCGACTCGACCGGGTTCTCCTTGTTGGCGTGCATCTGGAAGATCTTCCCGATGCGCTCCTTCTTGCCCTTCGAGGAGTTCACGACCTGCGCGCCGGACGGGACGTGTCCCGAGTAGACGCGCGTGTAGATGAGGCGACCGAAGAACGGGTGCACGGCGATCTTGAACGCGAGAGCCGCGAAGGGCTCGTCGGCGCTCGGACGACGCGTGAGCTCCTCCGACTCGTCACGCGGGTTCATGCCGATGACGGCAGGAACGTCGAGCGGCGACGGGAGGTAGTCGACGACGGCATCGAGCATCGGCTGGACGCCGCGGTTCTTGAACGCGGAGCCGCAGAGCACCGGGTACATCTCGCTCGTGACGGTGAGCTTGCGGATGGCTGCCTTGATCTCGGGAATCGAGATCTCCTCGCCGGCGAAGAAGCGCTCCATGAGCGCGTCGTCGGTCTCGGCGACGGCCTCGAGCAGCTTCGTGCGGTACTCCTCGGCGCGCTCCTTGAGGTCTTCCGGGATCTCCTGGGTCTCGTACGCAGCACCCAGGGTGGTGTCACCCTTGGAGTCGCTCGGCCAGACCTTGGCGTTCATCTCGACCAGGTCGACGACGCCGATGAAGTCGTTCTCAGCGCCGATGGGGAGCTGGATGACGAGCGGCTTCGCGCCGAGGCGGTTGATGATCGTGTCGACCGTGAAGTAGAAGTCGGCGCCGAGCTTGTCCATCTTGTTGACGAAGCAGATGCGCGGGACGTCGTACTTGTCAGCCTGACGCCAGACGGTCTCCGACTGGGGCTCAACGCCCTCCTTGCCGTCGAACACGGCGACGGCACCGTCGAGGACGCGGAGCGAGCGCTCCACCTCGACGGTGAAGTCGACGTGACCAGGCGTGTCGATGATGTTGATCTGGTTCTTCTTCCAGAACGACGTCACAGCAGCGGAGGTGATCGTGATGCCACGCTCCTGCTCCTGCTCCATCCAGTCCGTCGTCGAGGCGCCGTCATGCGTCTCGCCGAGCTTGTGGTTGACACCGGTGTAGAACAGGATGCGCTCGGTGGTTGTCGTCTTGCCAGCATCGATGTGCGCCATGATGCCGATGTTGCGGACCTTGTTCAGGTCAGTAAGCACGTCCTGTGCCACGGGTGTCCTCCGAAAGGATTGAAGCGAGAGTGGTGAGGGCTACCAGCTGCTGGATTACCAGCGGTAGTGCGCGAAGGCCTTGTTCGACTCGGCCATCTTGTGCGTGTCTTCACGGCGCTTCACCGCGGCGCCGAGGCCGTTGGATGCGTCGAGGATCTCGTTCGTGAGGCGCTCGGTCATCGACTTCTCGCGACGGTTCTTCGCGTAGCTCGTGAGCCAGCGGAGAGCGAGCGTGTTGGCGCGGTGAGGCTTGACCTCGACCGGGACCTGGTAGGTCGAGCCACCGACGCGGCGCGAGCGAACCTCGAGCGTGGGGCGCACGTTGTCGAGCGCCTTCTTCAGAGTCGCGACTGCGTCGAGCTCGGACTTGGCAGCGACACCCTCGAGTGCGTCGTAGACGATGCGCTCGGCGAGGCCCTTCTTGCCATCAAGAAGGATCTTGTTGACGAGCTGGCTGACGATGGGGGCGCCGTACACGGGGTCGGCGACCACGGGGCGCTTGGGGGCTGGACCCTTACGTGGCATTACTTCTTCTCCATCTTCGCGCCGTAACGGCTGCGAGCCTGCTTGCGGTTCTTCACTGCCTGGGTGTCGAGTGCACCGCGGACGATCTTGTACCGCACACCCGGGAGGTCCTTCACACGGCCGCCACGGACGAGCACCATCGAGTGCTCCTGGAGGTTGTGGCCCTCACCTGGGATGTAGGCGGTCACCTCGGTGCCGTTCGACAGCTTGACACGGGCAACCTTGCGGAGCGCCGAGTTCGGCTTCTTAGGCGTCGTCGTGTAGACGCGGGTGCAAACCCCGCGCTGCTGAGGGTTGGCCTTCAGGGCTGGCGTCTTGGACGCCGACGCCTTGGGGCGGCGGCCCTTGCGGACCAACTGCTGAATTGTTGGCACGAATAATCTCCTTGGTTTTGTACTGCGTGATCGTGGTAAGCACGATTCCTGTGCCTACGAGGCACTGTTTGCCTCTTGATAACCGACCGGCGGTACAAAATCTCTGGTATCGCTGGTTGGTGAAGCGGTGGCAGTCGAGGCGACTGGCGTTGCTTACAGTTGCGCGTTGAGCTGCGGTTTTACACAGTTTCAACGTTCGCACGGTTTTGGGCGCGACAGGGCGCGCGCACCGAAAAATCCTACCCCGTCAGTTTTGCAGGGTCAAGCCACACCCCGATCGCGTCCGGACGGACGTGCCGTCGAGAGGAGGACGGCGATGATCACGATGATCGCGAGCGGCACGATCGCGATCCCGAACGGACTCGTGGAGAGGCCCACGGCGACCTGGCTCGGAAGCGTGGAGATCGCATCCGACGCCCCCGGCTCCGGCCGGGAGCTCGATACCGCGATGCCGGCCATGATCGCGAACGCGAGCCAGGCGAGCAGGCCACCCGGAAGCGACAGCCAGAGCGAACCCGGCTTGCCGAGGAAACTCCTGCGGAGTGCAACCGCCGCGGAGAGGGCGACCACGGCCGTCGCGGCCGCCACCGCCAATGGCGCCACGAGGACACCGACGCCTGGCAGCTCGATGACGTCCCGATCGAGGCCGAGGGAGACGAATCCCCACGTCGCGATGACGAGCGACGCGAACACGAGGCCGCTGACGGCACCCCACGTCCCAGCCCTCCCCCACGAGGAGCCGGGATCAGGCGGCAGCTCGGCATCGAAGCGTTCGATCATGAGCTCGCAGCCGCCTTCCTCAGGACGTGACCTCGACCTGCAGGCCGCGGACGATGCCAGCGATGTCCTTGCCGATATGCGCCGACTGTCCTGCGGTGCTCGTCCCGACAGCCGTCACGATCTCCGTGACGGGCCCACGGTGCAGGATCACCATCTTCGAGCGGACCTCGAGTCCGCCCAGCCTCTGGTCCCGCTGCGTGGACTCGACGTAGTGGGACAGCTGGGGCTGGTCGAGCGTCTCCGCGGTTCGCTCCTTGCCACCCCCCTGCGTGATGCGCTGCCGGAGCACGGTGAGCGCATCCTCTGGCGAGATCGTTCCAGGCCATCGCTCGATCGTGACCAGCACGTTCGGGTTGAATCCGTTGGTCGCCACCAGGTGACGGGCGCCGAGCACCGACCCCGCCCACTGCAGCGGCTCCCAGCCGGCAGGGACGTCGAGGGACACAGCTGGGAAAGCGGGGAACTCCTCGCTCGGCAGCGTCAGCCGTCGGAGCTGCGTGCCATCGCTCACTCTGCCGTTCCGTTCGCCTCTGCGGTCTCGGCGGCGCGATCGGCCATGCGCTTCTCGTAGCTGAGCTTGGCCCTGCGGTTCGCGCGGGACACCCGGCGTCCGCGTGCCGCCGCGATGCCTCCGACCCACGTGAAGGCCTCCCGGGCCGCGATGGCCGCGACCAGAGCCGTGAGCAGGTGCTCGGAGGCGCCGAACTTCGCGATCACCTCGTCGATCCGGATGCTCGTGAGCGGCAGCCCATCCGCGAGGTGCTGCTGCAGCGCGGCACCGAAGTAGTAGCCGAGGACGACAAGCGCGGCAGCGAGGAAGCCCCCGAGCACGTAGGCCCACCAGCCCGCGCGATTCACGATGAGCGCCCAGATGACTCCGAACGCGGCGAAGACCGTCACCGGCACCGTGAAGGCCGCCGTTATGGCGAACTCCGAAGCCTCGCCGATCGGGTCGAGGCCGGTGTTGAACGCCGTGCGCAGCACAGCGAAGGCCAGCAGATACAGGGCGGCGAACACCACGGCCGCGACCAGCGCGACGAACACGGCGAACATCCGGTTCCCGCGTTTCTTCGGCTTCACGGGCGCGAGGTCGTCGCTGTCCGTGGGGGCAGAGAGACGCAGCGGGGCGAAGGTCGCGTCGTCCGTCGAGGACGTCGTGGCGACAGCTCCGGCGACGCGCTCGTCGTCGCCCTCGTCGCTCAGGCGCTCAGATGGGCCCGTGGCGTCGCCCTCAGCCTCGGTCGAGGAGATGTCTGCCTCCGTGACTCCGTCACCCTCAGCGAGCCCTCCTGACGTCTCTGCGGCCACCGCGGGCACAACCGGGTCCGTGGCCGAGGTGCCCTCCACGACATCGACCCGCTCGGTGACGGTGACGGCCTCGACCGTCTCGCCGTCGTCGGCGAGCTGCTCGGTCACCGTCTCCGTGACGACGACCTCCGCCTGCACGGCATCGCCGGCATCCCTCTGAGCCGCTCGTTCACTGTCGAGCGCTGCTGCGGCGACAGGCGCGACGGCGTTCACCGCCGCGACGCGGGCAGCGGTGCGGTCGATCTCCAGGGTCCGGCGGGGAGCGTCGAGCTCGTCCGCGGGGGCGGTCGCCGAGCCGGCGGCGTCCACCGTGATCGCGGCGACGGATTCGGCGCCGATGGCGTCGGCAGCCAGCTCCTGTGCGGGCACGGGCTCCGTGACCGGGAAGTCGGCGGCATCATCCTCCTCGGCGACCACTCGGTCGACGACGGGAACGGAGCCGTACGAGTCGACGAGGCCCTCGCGGCCGTCGGGGCGGACGTCCGCGGAATCAGCGGCCTCGGACGGCTCCGAGATGTCATGGTCGAGATCCTGAGACGGGGCGGCGACGTCGACGTCGTCGGTCTGCTCGGGGACGGCGTGGGACTCCGCAGCAGGTGGCTCAGTGGCATCCCGATCAGGCTGGTGGCCGAGCACGGCTGCGAGCTCCTCGCGGTCCAGGCCCACCGTGGCGTTGGGGTCTGCCGCCTCGGCAGCCGTCGAGCCGTCCGCGGCCAGCGGGTCGGAGAATGCCACCGCGACGTCGTCCTGCGGGGCGAGCGCCGGATCGGTCGGTGCCTCAGCGCGCCCATCGAACGCGAGGTCGTCCGCCGCGAGCACGTCGCCAGAGCGCACGTCGCCGTCCTCGCCGATACCTCGGCTGCGCGCAAGCGCGGCCTCCAGCTGGTCCTGGGCGTCCGGAAGCTCTCGGGGCTCGCCCGTCCCTCCGCCGGCCTCCGGCTGCGGGCCGTCATCGAAGGGCTGGCGAGGCGCGCGCGTGTCGTCACTCATGAGGCCAACGTTAGGGCCGTCCGCACGCATCGGGTCGGTGACAAGCCGCAGACGCACGAACGCCCCCACCCGAGACGGGTGGGGGCGTTCGCGCTGGAGCTGCGTCGAGTCGACGCGAGCGAGTGACTAGCTGAAGTTGGATCCGCCGAAGTCGTCGCTCGAGAAGGCCTCGAAGTCCACGAAGGTGAGGTCGTTCTCGTCGAAGCTGCCCTCATCGGCACCGAACGGGTACCGCTCGGCGCGAGCCTCGTCGGTCGGCTCGACCGACATCTCGCGGTACTTGGTGAGACCAGTACCGGCCGGGATGAGGCGTCCGATGATGACGTTCTCCTTCAGGCCGACCAGCGGGTCGGTCGTCGCTTCCATGGCGGCCTGCGTGAGCACGCGGGTCGTCTCCTGGAACGAAGCCGCCGAGAGCCACGACTCGGTCGCAAGCGACGCCTTCGTGATTCCCATGACTTCCTGACGGCCGGTCGCGGGCTTGCGGCCCGACATGACGGCTGCGCGGTTGATGGAAGCGAAGCGCTGTCCATCAGCCAGCTCACCCGGCAGCATGTCGGTCTCGCCGTGGTCGATGACCGTGATCTTCCGGAGCATCTGACGAACGATGACCTCGATGTGCTTGTCGTGAATCGGCACACCCTGCGAACGGTAGACGCCCTGCACACCGCTGACGAGGTACTTCTGCACCTCGCGAGCACCCTTGACGCGCAGCACGTCCTTCGGGTCGATGGGACCCTCGTGCAGCTGCTGGCCGTGCTCGACGTGCTGGCCATCCTCGACGAGGAGCTCAGCGCGCTTCAGCACCGGGTAGATGTGCGGCTCGTCGCCGTTGTCCGGGATGAGGACGATCTTGCGCGACTTGTCGGTGTCCTGGATCTCGATGCGACCAGCGGCCTCGGCGAGCGGCGATGCGCCCTTCGGGGTGCGGGCCTCGAAGAGCTCCTGGACACGCGGCAGACCCTGCGTGATGTCACCGGCGCTCGACACACCACCGGAGTGGAAGGTACGCATCGTGAGCTGGGTGCCCGGCTCGCCGATGGACTGTGCCGCGATGATGCCGACCGCCTCGCCGATGTCGACGAGGTTGCCCGTGGCGAGCGAGCGGCCGTAGCACGCCGCGCAGACGCCGACGCTGGACTCGCACGTGAGGACAGAGCGGATCTTGACCTCGGTGATGCCCGCATCCATGAGCTGGTCGATGACGACGTCGCCCATGTCGGTGCCTGCAGCTGCGACGACGTTGCCGTCGGCGTCGACTGCGTCGACCGAGATGCTGCGGGCGTAGACCGCGTTCTCCACGTTGTCGTCGACGACGATCTCGCCGCCATCGGTGATGTGGGCGATCTGGATGTCGAGACCACGTGCGGTGCCGCAGTCGTCCTCACGGATGATGACGTCCTGCGAGACGTCGACGAGTCGACGCGTCAGGTAGCCGGAGTCGGCCGTACGGAGAGCCGTGTCGGCCAGACCCTTGCGGGCACCGTGGGTCGAGATGAAGTACTCGGCAACCGTCAGGCCCTCGCGGTACGAGTGCACGATCGGGCGAGGAATGGTCTCACCCTTCGGGTTGGCGACCAGGCCACGCATACCGGCGATCTGGCGAACCTGCAGCCAGTTTCCGTTTGCACCTGCCGTGACCATGCGGTGGATGGAGTTGGTCGACGGGAAGGCCGCCTGCATCTCGTCGGCGACGAGCGCGGTTGCAGCTTCCCACTTCTTGATGACCTCTTCGCGGTACTCCTGCTCGGAGATCGCGCCCATGACCTGCCACTCGTTGCGCAGCTCGGCGACCTCAGCCTCGGTGCGCTCGACGATCTCGCGCTTCGAGTCGGGCGTCACGAGGTCGCTCAGCGCGATCGAGATGCCCGAGCGGGTCGCCCAGTAGAAGCCGGAGTCCTTGATGCGGTCGAGGGTCTCTGCGACCTCGTCCTTCGAGTACCGCTCAGCGAGGTAGTTGACGACACCGGACAGACGTCCCTTGGTCATCGTGTCCTCGACGTAGGGGTAGTCGGAAGGAAGCAGCTCGTTGAAGCGAGCGCGGCCGAGCGTCGTCTCGACGAGCGCGGTCTCTCCCTGCACGTAGCCCTCTGGAGCCTTGCCCTCTTCGAACGTGATGCCCGTGAGGCGGAGCCTGATGGGCGCGTTCAGGTCGAGCGAGCCCTGGTCGAACGCCATGATCGCCTCGGCCGTGGACGAGAAGACTCGTCCAGCACCCTCGACATCGTCCTGCAGCGTCGTCAGGTGGTACAGACCCGCGACCATGTCCTGCGAAGGCAGGGTGACGGGGCGGCCATCCGACGGCTTGAGGATGTTGTTCGACGCGAGCATGAGCACGCGAGCCTCGGCCTGAGCCTCGACCGACAGGGGCAGGTGGACTGCCATCTGGTCACCGTCGAAGTCGGCGTTGAACGCCGCGCAGACGAGCGGGTGCAGCTGGATCGCCTTGCCCTCGACGAGGAGCGGCTCGAACGCCTGGATGCCCAGACGGTGCAGCGTCGGTGCGCGGTTGAGCAGCACGGGACGCTCGCGGATGACCTCTTCGAGGACGTCCCACACCTCGGGCTTCGCGCGCTCGACGGCGCGCTTGGCTGCCTTGATGTTGGAAGCGTGCTGCAGGTCGATCAGGCGCTTGATGACGTACGGCTTGAACAGCTCGAGCGCCATCTGCTTCGGGAGACCGCACTGGTGCATGCGCAGCTGCGGGCCCACGATGATGACCGAACGGCCCGAGTAGTCGACGCGCTTTCCGAGGAGGTTCTGGCGGAAGCGGCCCTGCTTGCCCTTCAGCATGTCGCTGAGGGACTTGAGAGCGCGGTTGCCGGTGCCCGTGACGGGGCGGCCACGACGACCGTTGTCGAACAGCGCGTCGACCGACTCCTGGAGCATGCGCTTCTCGTTGTTCACGATGATCTCGGGAGCACCGAGGTCGAGCAGGCGGCGGAGGCGGTTGTTGCGGTTGATCACACGACGGTAGAGGTCGTTGAGGTCGCTCGTTGCGAAGCGGCCACCGTCGAGCTGCACCATGGGGCGGAGCTCCGGCGGGATGACCGGGACGACGTCGAGGACCATCGCGGCGGGGCTGTTGCCCGTCGCGAGGAACGACGAGACGACCTTGAGTCGCTTGATGGCGCGGATCTTCTTCTGGCCCTTGCCCTCGGCGATCTGCGTGCGCAGGAGCTCGCCTTCGGCCTTGAGGTCGAAGTTCTGCAGGCGCTTCTGGATCGACTCCGCGCCCATGAAGGCCTCGAAGTAGTCGCCGTAGCGGTCGACGAGCTCGTGGAAGTCGGTGTCCTCGGGCTTGAGCTCACCGACCTTCAGGTTCTTGAACGACTCGAAGACGCGCTCGACGCGGGTGATGTCCTCGTCGAACCCCTTGCGGAGCTGACCCATCTCCTTCTCGCCGGCGTCCTTCGTCTTGCGAAGCTGGTCTGCCTTGGCGCCCTCTGCCTCGAGAGCACCGAGCTCCTCCTCGAGCCGCAGCATGCGAGCCGCGATGGCCGCATCCTTCTGGTCGTTGAGGCTCTTGAGCTCAAGACGCATCTCGCTCTCGAGACCGCTGAGGTCGTCGCGACGCCCCTCGGTGTCGACGGAGATGACCATGTACGCGGCGAAGTAGATGACCTTCTCGAGGTCCTTCGGCGCCATGTCGAGGAGGTATCCGAGACGGCTCGGAACGCCCTTGAAGTACCAGATGTGCGTGACGGGCGCTGCGAGCTCGATGTGGCCCATGCGCTCGCGGCGCACAGCCGACTTCGTGACCTCGACGCCGCACCGCTCACAGACGATGCCCTTGAAGCGCACGCGCTTGTACTTGCCGCAGGCGCACTCCCAGTCACGGGAAGGTCCGAAGATCTGTTCGCCGAACAGGCCGTCCTTCTCGGGCTTGAGCGTGCGGTAGTTGATGGTCTCGGGCTTCTTGACCTCGCCGTACGACCACTTGCGAATGTCATCTGCCGTGGCTAGGCCGATGCGCAGTTCATCAAACTTGGTTGCATCCAACAATGCTGTTGTCTCCTTGTGAAGAATGAGTCTTCGTCGTGTCGGGGAGGCTTAGATCTCGTCGACGGACGAGGACTCGAAGCGGCTGGAGATGTTGATGCCGAGTTCTTCGGCGGCCCGGTAGGCCTCGTCGTCGTTGTCGCGGAGGCTCAGTGCTGTTCCGTCTGCCGAGAGGACCTCGACGTTCAGGCACAGCGACTGCATCTCCTTGAGGAGAACCTTGAAGGACTCGGGGATACCCGGCTCCTGGATGTTCTCGCCCTTGACGATGGCCTCGTAGGCCTTGACGCGTCCGACGATGTCGTCGGACTTGATGGTGAGGAGCTCCTGGAGCGTGTACGCGGCACCGTATGCGTACAGCGCCCACACCTCCATCTCACCGAAGCGCTGTCCACCGAACTGCGCCTTACCACCGAGTGGCTGCTGCGTGATCATCGAGTACGGACCCGTCGAACGCGCGTGGATCTTGTCATCCACGAGGTGGTGCAGCTTCAGGATGTACATGTAGCCGACGGAGATCGGGTCCGGGAAGGGCTCTCCGGAGCGGCCGTCGAACAGGACGGTCTTTCCGGTCGAGTTGATGAGGCGGTCGCCGTCGCGCGTCTTGAGCGTCGAGTCGAGGAGGCCCGTGAGCTCTTCCTCGGTCGCGCCGTCGAAGACTGGGGTTGCGAGCTTGACGCCCGGCGTTCCCTCGTAGGCCTCGGGAACGAGGTTCTTCGCCCACTCGGGCTCGCCCTCGATCTTCCAGCCGGTCTTCGCGACCCAGCCGAGGTGCGTCTCGAGCACCTGACCGAAGTTCATGCGCTTCGGGATGCCGAGCGGGTTGAGCACGATGTCGAGCGGAGTTCCATCGGCGAGGAACGGCATGTCCTCTTCCGGCAGGATCTTCGCGATGACGCCCTTGTTGCCGTGGCGGCCAGCGAGCTTGTCGCCCTCGGTGATCTTGCGCTCCTGGGCGATGTACACGACAACGCGCTGGTTGACGCCCGAGCCGAGCTCGTCGTCGCCCTCCTCGGAGTCGAAGACCTTCACCTGGATGATCGTGCCGGCTTCACCGTGAGGAACCTTGAGCGAGGTGTCGCGCACTTCGCGGCTCTTCTCGTTGAAGATCGCGCGGAGGAGTCGCTCTTCTGCGCTGAGCTCGGTCTCGCCCTTCGGCGTGACCTTGCCGACGAGGATGTCGCCAGGCTGGACCTCTGCACCGATGCGGATGATGCCGCGCTCGTCGAGGTCCTTCAGGAGCTCGGGCGAGACGTTGGGCAGGTCGCGGGTGATCTCTTCCTTGCCGAGCTTGGTGTCGCGAGCGTCGACCTCGTACTCCTCGATGTGGATCGAGGAGAGCGTGTCGTTCTTCACCAGGTTCTGGCTGAGGATCATGGCGTCCTCGAAGTTGTGGCCTTCCCACGGCATGAAGCCGACGAGGAGGTTCTTGCCGAGCGCGAGCTCGCCGTTCTCCGTCGCGGGTCCATCCGCGATGACCATTCCCTCTTCGACGCGCTCGCCGGCCGAGACGACAACACGGTGGTTGTAGCAGGTGCCGTGGTTCGAGCGGTCGAACTTGCGGAGGAAGTAGGACTCGGTTCCACCCTCGTCGAGCTGCAGGACGACGTGGTCGGCCGAGACCGACTGCACGACACCTGCGCGGTTCGCCGTGATGACGTCACCGGCGTCGATGGCCGCGAAGCCCTCCATACCGGTTCCGACGACAGGGCTCTCGCTGCGAACGAGCGGGACGGCCTGACGCTGCATGTTGGCGCCCATGAGGGCGCGGTTCGCGTCGTCGTGCTCGAGGAACGGGATGAGGCTCGTCGCGACCGACACCATCTGGCGCGGCGAGACGTCCATGTAGTTGACCTCGCCGGCTGGGACGAGCTCGACCTCGCCGCCCTTGCGTCGGACGAGAACCTCGTCCTCGACGAAGTGGCCGTCTGCCCCGATGGGAGCGTTGGCCTGCGCGACGACGTACTCGTCTTCCTCGGACGCGGTCAGGTAGTCGACCTGCTCCGTGACCTTGGTCTCGACGACACGGCGGTACGGCGTCTCGATGAAGCCGAACGCGTTGATGCGCGCGAACGTCGCCAGCGAGCCGATGAGGCCGATGTTCGGGCCTTCAGGCGTCTCGATGGGGCACATGCGTCCGTAGTGGGACGGGTGGACGTCACGGACCTCGACGCCGGCACGCTCACGCGAGAGACCGCCGGGCCCGAGGGCCGAGAGGCGACGCTTGTGCGTGAGACCCGCGAGCGGGTTGTTCTGGTCCATGAACTGCGAGAGCTGGGACGTTCCGAAGAACTCCTTGATCGCAGCGACGACGGGGCGCACGTTGATCAGGGTCTGCGGCGTGATCGCCTCGATCTCCTGCGTCGTCATGCGCTCGCGGACGACGCGCTCCATGCGGCTGAGGCCCGTGCGGACCTGCGACTGGATGAGCTCGCCGACGGCGCGGATGCGACGGTTGCCGAAGTGGTCGATGTCGTCGACGTCGAGGCGGATGTCTGCCGGCTCGCCGCCGCGCTTGCCATCGAACTTCTCGTCACCGGCGTGCAGCGCGACGAGGTACTTGATCGTCGAGACGATGTCCTCGACGGTCAGGACCGACTCGCTGATCGCGGACTCGATGCCGAGCTTGCGGTTGATCTTGTAGCGACCGACCTTCGCGAGGTCGTAGCGCTTCGAGTTGAAGTAGAAGTTGTCGAGGAGCGCACGCGCGGCTTCCGTCGCGACCTGCTCGCCCGGACGCAGCTTGCGGTAGATGTCCTTGAGGGCATCTTCCTTGGTGCGGATGTCGTCCTTCTCGAGCGTGAGCTCGATGGACTCGTATCCGGCGAACTGCTCGCGGATCTCCTCCGTCGTGAGGCCGAGGGCCTTCATGAAGACGGTGACCGACTGCTTGCGCTTGCGGTCGATGCGAACGGCGACCTGGTCGCGCTTGTCGATCTCGAACTCGAGCCAGGCTCCGCGGCTCGGGATGATGCGGGCCGAGAAGACGTCCTTGTCGCTGGTCTTCTCGGGGGTGCGCTCGAAGTAGACGCCCGGGCTGCGGACGAGCTGCGAGACGACGACACGCTCGGTGCCGTTGATGATGAACGTTCCCTTGCTCGTCATGAGCGGGAAGTCGCCCATGAAGACTGTCTGGGTCTTGATCTCGAGCGTCTGGTGGTTCATGAACTCGGCCTCGACGTACAGAGGCGCGGAGTACGTCTTGCCGCGCTCCTTGCACTCCTCGAGGGAGTACTTCTCGGGCTCGAGGTACGGGTTGGTGAAGCTCAGCTGCATCGTCTCGCCGAGGTCCTCGATGGGAGAGATCTCTTCGAAGATCTCGTCGAGGCCCGAACGGAGAGCGACGTCGGTGCGGCCTTCAGCCTGCGCCTGAGCGAGGCGCTGCTTCCAGGCGTCGTTGCCGACGAGCCAGTCGAAGGATTCGGTTTGCAGGGCGAGAAGATCTGGGACATCGAGTGTGTCGCTGATCTTCGCGAATGAGAGTCGGCGTGCATTCCGACCGGTCGTAGGCGTCGGAGATGCGTTGCGCGCAGCAGCCAAGGAAGTTCCCTCCACGATCCCGCGGATTGCGCGAGATGCCAGTAGTGTCGTCGGTGAGGTTCCGCCACGTTTCACGATGTACAAGGCGTGCCCATCGCCAACGGACGCAGTCGATGAAGACCCGCGAAGAAGTTGGTGAGAGAAGCACTGCCAGGCCGACCGCAATATGAAGGCATGGTGAGACGAAGCGCAAACATCGAGTGTATGCGCCGTTTGGTGGTATGTCTACCCCGACCTTGCCTCAATCTGGATTCTCAGGTATAACGCGCTGTCCGACGACGTTCGTTCGCCTCCGAACTCACCCACCCGAGACAGGCAAGGCTCTGCTCAGCAAGGGGACCCTGGCCTTATCAGAAAGGTGCCGCAGAGTCCAGTGTCGGCTTGAGTACCGGCCTCTCCGGCTCCTACCGTGGGAGCAACCCAACATCGGAGGCACACCATGACACTGCTCGATCTCCCCAACGTCAGCACCTGTTCAGTTGCCGGCTGCTCGTTCAACCACGACGGCTGCCACGCTCCCGCGGTGACCATCGACGGCCACGAGGGCTGCGCCACGTTCATCCCGCTGGACCGCAAGGGCGGCCTCGACAAGGTCATCGCCGGCGTCGGCGCCTGCCAGTCGACCGACTGCCGCTTCAACAAGGACCTCACCTGCACCGCTCCTGCGATCCGGGTGGGCGCGCAGGGCAGCGATGCCGCCGACTGCCTCACCTACGAAGCCGCCTGACCGCGCCGTAGTTCACCTCGAAGCGCCGACCTCCGCACGGAGGCCGGCGCTTCGGCGTTCTCCTGCCGTTCAGGTGCCAGCTACCGCTACGGCACCCGCTCCCGCTTCCATGGGCGAGGCGCTGGCGCTCGCCCCGAGCGCACTTCGCTTCATTCCCGAGCGCAGAGGAGCGCGTGCGTGCAAGCACAACGAATCACCCTGGCGGCCTTCGTCGCCGCCATCATCGGCGGAGGTGCGGCCCTGGCAGTTCCCATGTCGGCGAACGCGGCCACCACCCCCGCACCTGACCCGACCGGCGTCGTCATCAACGAGGTCGAATCCTCCGGTGGCGAGCCGGGCGACTGGGTCGAGCTCTTCAACCCGGGCATCGGCGCCATCGACCTGAGCGGCTACGTCTTCACCGACAACTCCCCAGAGGACGCCACGCACCGCTACGCGCTGGCGGACGGCACGACCCTGCAGCCCGGCGACCACCTCGTCATCGAGGAGGCCGACTTCGCCTTCGGCCTGGGCGGCGGCGACAGCGCCATGCTCTTCGCGCCGGACGGGACCACGCTCGTGGACGAGCACACCTGGACCCAGCACGCGGCGACCAGCTACGGCCGCTCCCCGAACGGCACCGGCGCCTTCACGGAGACCTCGGAGCCAACCAAGGGAGCCGAGAACCTCTTCGCCGGCGTCGCCCCCACCTCCCCCGTGGTCATCAACGAGGTCGAGTCGAACGGCGGCACCCCCGGAGACTGGGTCGAGGTCTACAACCGCAGCGCAGAGACTGTGGACATCTCCGGCTGGACGATCGTGGACGACAACGCGGACCACACGCCTGCGCCCGCTCCCGCATCCACCGTGCTCGCGCCCGGCGAGTTCTACGTCTACGAGGAGAGCAGCCTCGGCTTCGGGCTGGGCAGCGGGGACAGCGCCACGCTCGCCGACTCCGCCGGAACGATCCTCGACTCGACCACCTGGATCGACCACGCCGATGTCAGCTGGGCCCGCTGCGCCGACGGCGACGGCGACTTCCGCGCGACGACGGCATCGACCAAGGGCGCACTGAACACATGCTCCGACGTGCCCGTCGAGACGCCAGCTCCCACGGCTCCCGCGCCCGAGCCCTGGACGGGCTCCCCCGAGGTGGCTCCCATCGCGAGCGACGTCATGCTCGGCGAGGACATGTCCGGCCTCGAGTACCAGTACTCCGCAGAGGGCAGCACGCTCTGGGCTGTCGACAACGGCACGGGCGGACTGTACCGCTTCGACGTCGCGGTCGACGGCGGCGTCACCCCGGCGGCCGGCTGGGAGGAGCCCAAGCGGGTTCGCTTCCAGGCGGATGCGGGCAACCCCGCTGCTGCGGGCCCGGACGCCGAGGGCGTGACGGTCTCGGCCGCGCACCCCGAGTCGGTCTACATCGGCTCGGAGCGCGACAACTCGGACAAGGCGACGAACGAGAACACGATCCTCAAGGTCGACCTCGTCGACGCGAGCGGTCCCGACGTGGTCGCGGCCGCCGAGTGGGACCTCACCTCCAGCCTGCCGCAGGTCGGTGCCAACACGGGCATCGAGGCCATCGAGTGGGTCGCGGACAGCGAGCTGGAGGGGCGCCTGCTCGATGAGCGCACGGGAGCGCCATACGACGCCGCGAACTACCCGGGCGCGGACGGCCTGTTCTTCGTCGCCGTCGAGGAGACCGCCGGGGTGTACGCCTACGCGCTCTTCGATGACGGGACCGCCGCCCGCGTCGCGACGCTCGAGTCGGGCCTGGGCGGCGTCATGGCCCTCGACTACGACGAGTCGACGCAGACCCTGTGGGGCATGTGCGACAACGGGTGCGGCGGAACGAGCGCGCTCTTCCAGTTCGGTGCGGCAGACGGCTCCGCCGGCTACTCCGTGACGCACGTCGCACGCCCGGCCGGCCTGCCGGACACCAACAACGAGGGCTTCGCGATCGCTGCGAACGAGACCTGCCTCGACGGCACCCGTGCTGCGTACTGGCTCGAGGACGGGGTGCAGACGGATGCCCTCAAGCAGGGTGCCCTCGCGTGTGCCCCGCTCGCGACGCCCGACCCCACGGAGACTGCCGGCCCCACGGAGACGCCTATCACCACGGAGACGCCCGTCACCACGGAGGCCCCGAGCACCACGACGACGCCAGGCACGGCCACGGGCTCGGACGGCGCTTCGACCGGCGGAAGCGGCGCGAAGGGCCAGGAAGGTGGCACGACGCTCGCGACGACGGGCGCAGAGGATCTCGTCATCGTCACGCTGACCGCCCTCGCGGCACTCGCGCTCGGATCCCTGGCGCTCGCACGCCGCCGCGACGCGTAGCGGCGGCTCGACGAGCACCGCATTCGTCGCAGTGAGGGCAGTGGGGGCAGTGGCATTCGTGCCGCTGCCCCCACTGCTCTCGCGACGCTCGCTGCCACGCTCACCGCCAGGAACGCGCGTGCGCAGACACGGCCGCGGATGCGGGGAGTACTCCCCCGCATGCACGCCGGATGGTCCTGTTCCGTTAGCGTGTCTTCCAGCAGATCGGCTCCGTCGGGTCGCGAGGAAGCGACCCGCTGGCCTCGGACGCGCCAAGCCCCGCATCGAAGGAGACCCCCGTGAAGAAGCTCATGCGCTCGTCGGCGCTCGCGCTCACCGCCCTCTTCCTCCTCTCGGGATGCGCCCTCGTCAACCAGGCGACGGGCGGCCAGTCCCCTGAGGTCGAGGCGACCTCCACCTCCTCGGCGGAGACGACACCCTCGGGACCAGGCGAGCCACCGTCGGCCACATCCTCCGGCTCCGCGGCCTTCGCCGTCACCTACTCGTGCAGGATGGCCGACTCACGGAGCTTCACCGAAGCACCCTCCGATCTCGCGGAGATCTGGGCGCTCGGCGATGACGTGACGCGCTGCACAGGCAAGTCCAACGGTGGGACGACCTTCACGGAGACCGAGCAGAAGGCGCTCGATGCCCTCGGGCAGGCCGCCACCGATGACGCCAAGGAGGAGGCGGGCGCCGACGACGTCCGTCTTGCGGACGTCTACGCGCTCTGCGCGACCCCCGGCTTCTACTTCGCGGTCTCGCCAGGCATCTCCAACGATGAGCAGGCATCGCAGATCGCGGCCGCGCTCATCCTGTGCCCAGATCACCCTGATGCAGACCCGACCAAGACCTCGCTCAGCACCTATGAGGCGAACGTGAAGGCAGGCATCGACGGCACGCGATTCAACGATGGCGTCTGGAAGGTCGGCAGCGACATCAAGCCGGGCACGTACAAGCCGGAGATGCCGAGCGACACCTGCCGCTGGTTCCGCTACGACGCCAAGGGCGAGTGGATCGAGTCGTCCTACGACAAGCCCCAGGCAGAGATCGTCGTGACGATCGACGCGAGCGACAGCACCTTCGAGTCCCGCAACTGCGGATACTGGCGAGCATCCTGACCCTCGGCTCCATCACGAAAGGCGTGCCCCCTCGAGAAGCTCTCGAGGGGGCACGCCTGTCTCTGCGGGTCAGCGACTAGTGGCCGACGCCCACGGGTGCCGGGTCGGTGTCCACGGCGTTCGCCTCGACGGCGGCGCGGATGCGCGCACCCGTCTCGGCGTCGATGTTCGTCCAGTACTGGAAGGCGTTCGAGCGGACGGGCTCGACAACCGTCTCGAGGGCTCCCGCCACGGTCTCCACGAGGCGGTCACGCTGCTCCGGCGAGTAGACCTCGCGGATGAGCGTGCCGGCCTGCGAGAAGTCGTCGTCGTCCTGGCGGAGCGTGTACGCGCTGCGCACGAGATCGCCGTCGGTCTCCCACGAGTTCTCGACCGGGCCCGTCTGGTCCGCGTAGGGGCGACCGAACGAGTTCGGCGCGTAGACAGGAGCCGCACCGGAGTGCGACACCGTCATGTTGCCGTCGAACGTGTACGAGTTCGTCGCGTTCTTCGGCCGGTTCACGTCGAGCTGCTGGTAGTTGGTGCCGATGCGCGCGCGCTGGGCATCCGGGTACGCGAAGACGCGGCCGAGGAGCATCTTGTCCGGCGAGATGCCGGTTCCCGGCACCTGGTTCGACGGGGAGAACGCAGCCTGCTCGATCTGCGCGAAGAAGTTCTCCGGGTTGCGGTTCAACTCGAGCGTTCCGACCGGGATGAGCGGGTAGTCGGCGTGCGGCCACACCTTCGTCAGGTCGAAGGGGTTGATGCGGTACGTCTTGGCCTCCTCGAAGGGCATGACCTGCACGCTCAGCTTCCAGCGTGGGAAGTCCTTGCGGCCGATCGCGTCGAAGAGATCGCGGCGGTGGAACTCGGCGTCCGAGCCGGCGAGCTTCTCCGCCTCATCGTTCGAGAGCACCTCGACGCCCTGCTCGGAGATGAAGTGGTACTTCACCCAGAAGCGCTCGCCTGCCGCGTTGATCCACGCGTAGGTGTGCGAGCCGTAGCCGTTCATGTGCCGCCAGGACTGCGGGAGTCCGCGGTCGCCCATGAGGTAGGTCACCTGGTGGGCGGTCTCCGGGTTGAGGGTCCAGAAGTCCCACTGCATGCTGTTGTCGCGGAGTCCGGAGTCAGGGAGGCGCTTCTGCGAGCGGATGAAGTGCGGGAACTTCATCGGGTCGCGGAGGAAGAAGACCGGCGTGTTGTTGCCGACGATGTCGAGGTTGCCCTCACTCGTGTAGAAGCGAAGCGAGAAGCCACGAACGTCGCGCCACGTGTCAGGGGAGCCCTGCTCGCCGGCGACGGTCGAGAAGCGGAGGAGCGTCTCGCTCTCGGCACCCTGCTGGAAGACGGCGGCACGCGTGTACTGCGACACGTCTTCCGTCGCCGTGAACGTGCCGAACGCGCCGGCACCCTTGGCGTGCGGGTTGCGCTCCGGGGTGCGCTCGCGGTTGAAGCTCGCGAGCGTCTCGACGAGGCGCACGTCGTGGAGCATCAGGGGGCCGTCTGCTCCGGCGCTGAGGGAGTTGCGGTCGCTCTCGGTGGGCGAGCCGTTGGTCTCGGTCGATGGGACTGTCGGGTCGATGTACTCAGTCATAAACGCTCCTTGTCGGATTCATCTGGGCAGTGGACTGGGAAGGGGATCTGGGGTCAGGGCGTCGCGCAGTCGGCGCAGACACCCCGATACACGACTTCCGCCGTGTGCACCGCGAAGCCGCTCGGCGAAGCCGGAACGAGGCACGGTGCCTCGCCGACGGCGCAGTCGATGTCCTCGATGCGGCCGCATTCGTCGCAGACGGCGTGATGGTGGTTGTCGCCGATACGGGTCTCGAACCGGGCCGCGGTGCGCGGCGCGTCGAAGCGGCGCACGAGGCCGGTGCGGCCGAGGTCGTCGAGGATTCCGTAGACGGCCTGCAGGGTGAGCGAGCCGAGCTCGGCGCGCTGGGGGGTCGCCGCGGCGAAGATTCGCTCCGCGGACGAGTGCGGGCTGGCGTCGAGCAGCTCGAGCACCGCGACCCGCTGACGGGTGACACGAAGACCGGCCCGGCGCAGCGAGGTCCGCCAGAACGCGGCGTCCCGCCGCTCTCTGCTCGCGTGCTCGATGCTGGTGGTCATGAGACCATCGTGGCCGTTCTTTTGAATGATTCCAAACAAGGTCACCCTTGCTCGAAATCCGCGTGTCTCTGCTTGACTTGCCAGGTGTCGCCAGCCAGCAGCAAGACCCCAAGCAGTGCAATCCCCGCGACGAGCGTGACGCTCGACTCCGGAGCTCAGGCGCGGTTCTCGCGCGACGGAGAGGAGTGGACCCTCATCGTCGACGGCACCCCGCAGTCCGCGGTCAACCCGCTCGACCCCAGGGAGCTCTCCTTCGGCTACATCCGGCACATGGGCTACGTCCTCGACCTCGCGTTCCCCGAGGCAGAGGCGATCACCGCCCTCCACCTCGGCGCCGGAGCACTCACGATCCCTCGCTACGTCGACGCCACGCGGCCGCGCTCGAGGCAGCAGGTCGTCGAGCTCGAGCGGTCCCTGGTCGACTTCGTGCGCGAGGTCGTTCCGCTTCCCGCCGGCGCGAGCATCCGCATCCGCTACGGGGATGCACGAGAGCAGCTCGGCAGACTCCCCCGGGGGCTCCTCGGCTCGGTCGATGCGATCGTCGTCGACATCTTCTCCGGCGCACAGACGCCGGCGCATGTGACGAGCGTCGAGTTCTTCGCCGAACTCGAGCCGTTCCTGCGCCCGGACGGCATCGTGCTCGTCAACATCGCCGACGGCCACGATCTCGCCTTCGCGCGGGCCGAGGTCGCGACCCTGATCGAGGTATTCGGCGAGGTCGCGCTCGTCGGCGACCCTGCAATGCTGAAGGGCCGCCGCTTCGGGAACATCGCCGCGGTCGCCTCCCGCTCGCCGGAAGCGCTCTCGCTGCCCGGCCTCGAGAGGCGCGTCGCATCTGGCTTCCCGCCAGCCGTCGTCGTGCGCGGGAAGGCGGTTCGCGAGTTCGTGCGCGGCACGGAGGCCGCGCGCGATGCCTCCGCGACGGCGTCTCCACTGCCCGGGAAGAGCGTCTTCCGCGAGCGCAGGCAGGGCGGCTGGTAGTCGGGAGCAGAAGGCCGACCGACCGGCTCTCCACAACGCGGCGAGGGATGCGCCCATTCCGTCACGGCTGCGGCTAACCTGCTGGGGTGTCAGACGCTCCCATCATCCTCGGCTACGACCCGGAGACCCTCCGCGAGCGCATCGACATCGACGCCGCGGAGGCTCGCCTGGCGGAGATCGCCGTGCTTCGGTCCCTCTCCGCGCTCAACGAGAAGGTCGCGCTGCTGCGCATGCTCGGTCGGCTCGACGAGGCGTTCGACACCGCACAGACCGCCTACCGGCAGTCCCGGTTCACGGGAGCCCGCGAGGATGCCCTCGCCGCTCGCATCCGCAAGGCTCAGGTCCAGCAGTTCCAGGGCAAGCACGACGTCGCGCTGCAGGACCTGAACAACTGCGTCGACGAGGCCCTCACCCACGAATGGGACGAGCTCGCGGCCTTCGCCCTGCAGCATCGAGGCAAAGTGCGCTTCGAGCAGCGCGAGTACACCGACGCGCTCGTCGACTTCGAGCGCGCGCACGAGCTTCGCCTTGCGAGGGGCGTCGCGGCCGACCAGCTGCAGTCCTCGAAGTTCGCGATCCGCGTCACCCGCGCGATCCTCGAGGGCGACGAGGAGCCCTCCTCGGAGCTGAGCGAGCCGATCACCTCGATCGACTCCTAGGGGCGGGGCCCGTGGCCGACCTGGCCAAGGTGCGAGTCTGGGCGGAAGCGCTCATCCGCATGCACCTCGACGAGAGCTGGAGCTTCGGCTTCGATCACGCGAAGAAGCGCGCTGGCGCCTGCAACTTCCGAGACAGGCGCATCACCGTCTCCCGCTACCTCTCGGCCCGCTACGACGACGACACGGTGCACCAGACGCTGCTGCACGAGGTCGCCCACGCCGTCGCCGGGCACAAGGCGGGACACGGCCCCGAATGGAAGCGCATCGCCGACGAGCTCGGCTACGTCGGCGGTCGCACGCACGACGGCGAAGTGGCGACCGAGTTCGCGAAGTGGGTCGGGGTCTGCCCCAATGGGCACGAGGTCCTGAGGTTCCGCCGCCCGACGCGCGGCAGGCTCGTCTCCTGCCTCCGGTGCGCACCTTCCTTCGACCGGCGGTACCTCATCCAGTGGCGGGAGCGCTCGGAGGCTGAGCGACGGGGCTGAATCCCGGGTCTGAACCCCGGTGCGGAGATGTGCGCGCTGGCAGGCAGGCCAGGCAGCACGGAGGCTCGCTCACTAGCGTTGCTTCCCCAGCCCTCCACTCCCGCACGGAGGGGCCCTCCACTCCCCGAGGAGGAACGTGCTCGATCCCTGGTGGAACTTCGCCCTCTCGATTGCCGTCGCCGTCGTCGCGGCCGTCACGCTCACCGCGCTCGTCGCGCTCATCATCCGCCTCGTCGCGAAGCGCCTTCGCTGGCCGGAGCCGCTCGTGCGACACACGCGGCGCCCCTTCCGCGTCGTCGTGCTCATCATCGCGCTCTGGGCCGCAGTCGCCGTCGCCTTCCCGTCCGACGGTGACGGGTCCTGGCGCGACCTCATCTACCACGCGCTCACGATCTTCATCATCGCCGCCGGCGCCTGGCTCATGGCGGGACTCGTCGCCTTCTCGACGGACATCACGCTGGGTCGCAACCGCATCGACGTGGCGGACAACCGCGTGGCTCGGCGCATCCGCACGCAGACCCTCATCCTCCGGCGGCTCGCAGTCGCGGTGATCATCGTCATCGCTCTGGGGGCGATCCTCCTCACGTTCCCTGCGGTGCGGACCGTCGGGGCGAGCCTCCTCGCCTCCGCCGGCATCGCCTCCGTGGTCGCGGGCCTCGCAGCCCAGTCGGTCCTCGCGAACATCTTCGCGGGCCTGCAGCTCGTGTTCAGCGAGGCGCTGCGCGTGGACGACGTCGTCGTGGTCGAAGACGAGTGGGGGCGTATCGGCGAGATCACGCTGAGCTACGTCGTCGTCGACCTGTGGGACGACCGCCGCCTCGTGCTGCCGTGCACCTACTTCACGACCCAGCCCTTCCAGAACTGGACGAGGCAGGGCAGCGAGCTCCTCGGCTCCGTGGAGCTCGACGTGGACTGGCGCGTCTCCCCGGCGCTCATGCGAGAGCGCCTCGCCGAGGTGCTCACGCAGACCGACCTCTGGGATGGGCGGGCGCAGGTCCTCCAGGTGACCGAGGCGACCGGCGGGCTCGTTCGCATCCGCATCCTCGTCACCGCGGTGGATGCGCCCACCCTCTTCGACCTGCGCTGCTTCGTGCGCGAGGCCATGGTGACGTGGATGCAGCGCACCATGCCGTCGGCGCTGCCCGTGCAGCGTGTGCTCATCACCGAGTCGGCAGGTCCGGGCGATGCCGCATCGCGGGCATCGCAGGCGGAAGACACCAGAAACGACGACGACAGCGCCGGCGGGTCCGGGCTCTTCACCGGGAGCGTCCAGGCGCAGGAACGGGCATCGGTGTTCACGAACGCCATCCCCATCATCGACCCCGAGGACCGCGCGCGATAGCGGTCCCGCTCAGGGCCGGCTCAGTCCTCGCGGGTTCGCCCGCGCGGGCTGAGCCGGACGTTCGGGAGCGTCGGAGCGGCGAGCGTCCTGCCCTCGTGGCTGTCGACGCGGCCGAAACGGGCATCAGTGCCGGCGCTCGACCTGCTCCGCTGCCACTCGTCGCGAGCTGCCGCGACGTCGTCGTGGGAGGAACCGACGAAGTTCCAGAACATGACGATCTTCTCCTCGAAGGGCGCTCCACCGAGCAGCAGGGCGCGCCCGCCATCACTCGCGCCCAGGATCGCGCGGTCGGTGCCGGTGGGCAGGTAGCCCACGGCTCCGACGGGAAGCTCGACGTCGTCGACCGTGATGCCGGGAGAGCACGCGAGGATGCCGTGCTCGTAGCTGGGCTCGAGGTCGAGCTGCGCCTCCGCGCAACCGGATAAGGCGAGCTCGACGCCGACAAGCGGCGAGAAGCTGGGCGCAGGCGAGCGGAGGCCCGCGAACTCCCCCATGAAGATGGTCGCCTCGACGGGGGTCCCAGCCGTCGTGGGAGACGGCAGTCGCAGCGATGGGCATCGGTCCAGGCCGACGAAGGCCGGCGCGATATCCCGCTGCGCAGCTGGCAGGGCCACCCAGAGCTGCACGCCATGCAGCACGCGGGCCCGATCAGGGCGATCAGCGGACACCTCCGAGTGGGCGATGCCACGCCCGGCGGTCATCACGTTGACGCCACCGGGCTCGACCTCATGGAAACTGCCGATGGAGTCCCGGTGCACGACCTCGCCGGAGAACAGCCAGCTGACGGTCTGCAGCCCCGTGTGCGGGTGCGGGGGCACATCCATGCCAGCACCCGACGGCACGTCCACGGGGCCGTAGTGGTCGATGAAGCACCAGGCGCCGATGAAGTGGCGGAACTTGTTGGGCAGCGAGCGCAGGACAGGCAGCGAGCGCGGGCCACCAAGCGGCACCTCACGCGGCAGGAGCAGCTCGATACCGGCCACCACCTGCCCGGTCTCATAGGCGGCCTGCAGCTGTGCCTCGATGGGGTTGGCCTCCGCGTTGCTCATAGCTCAGAGCGTAGACGCGAACCCATGAGTTCTCATCGATGTGGCACGTGCGGAAGAATGGATCGGTGATCACGCAGCTGCACGACCCCCACCTCCGCACCTTCACGAGCGACAACGCCGCGGGCGCTCACCCGCAGGTCCTGGATGCGCTCGTCACCGCCAACGGCGGGCATGTCGGCGCCTACGGGGGCGACCCCTACTCGGCGGCATTCCAGGCGCTGTGCAGGGACCTCTTCGGCGCGGAGGCGATCGGCCTGCCGGTCTTCAACGGCTCCGGTGCCAACGTCGTCGCGCTGCAGTCGATGGTGCCGCGCTGGGGCGGCGTCGTATGCCCGGCTTCAGCGCACATCAACACCGACGAGAACGCCGCCCCGGAGCGCGTCGGCGGGGTGAAGCTCCTCACCGTCGAGACGGCGGACGGCAAGCTCGTTCCGGCGGACATCGAGCGGGCCGCAGCCGTGCGCCGCGACGTGCACCGGGCCACGCCCCTCGCCGTGAGCATCAGCCAGGCGACCGAGGTCGGCACCGCCTACTCGCCAGATGAGGTTCGGGCGCTCGCCGACGTCGCCCACGCGAGCGGCATGTGGCTGCACGTCGACGGCGCGCGCCTCTCGAACGCCGCCGCCCACTTCGGCTGCACGCTCGCCGAGGTCTCCAGCGCGGCCGGGGCCGACGTCATCAGCCTGGGCGGCACCAAGAACGGCGCGCTGGCCGCCGAAGCGGTTGTCGTCGTCAACCCGGAAGCCGTCTACGGCACCGAAGAGGCCCGCAAGATCGACCTGCAGCTGTCATCGAAGATGCGCTTCATCTCCGCCCAGCTCCTCGCGCTGTTCGGCGACGAGCTGTGGCGCGAGAACGCGGAGCACGCCAACGCCATGGCCGCGCGCCTCGCCACCGGCATCGAGCGCGTCCACGGCTGCTCAGTGCCACTCCCCCGGCAGGCGAACGGCGTCTTCGCCATTCTCCCCGGCGAGGTCGCCGAGCGCGTCAGCGAGAGCTACGCGTTCCACACCTGGGACGCGTCTCGCGGCCTCGTCCGCTTCCTCTGCTCCTGGGACACCACCGAGCACGACGTGGATGCCCTCATCGCGGCAGTCGCGGGAGCGTAGGCCAGCCGCGCGGCCCCGGGTGGGCAGGTACCCTCGGGGCCGTGACTGACTACACCGCCTGGCAACGCCTCTGCACGCTCATCGACGACGACCCCGAGATCTGGCCGAGCGTCCAGCAGGCTCTCGAGGGCGACTCTCGGGACGAGGACGAGGACCAGGGCGAGGACCAGTCCGGCGACGACGACCGAGACGAGAGCGGCGTCGAGGAGGACGACGGCGCGGATGAAGCCTGGGGCGCGCTCATCGACGCCCTCGACGACTGCGGAGCGCTGGCCTACCTCCACGCCGAGGACACAGGCATGGAGCTCGCAGACGCCCTGGCCGGAGTTCCGCGGATCGTCCGCCTCGGCCTCGACACCGATGAGGTCGGCGACGTGGACGGCGACGTGCCGACAGCAGCCGCCGCAGCTGATGCGCTCCTCGCGCCCGTGGGGCTCGCACTCGTGTTCCTCGAGGAGGACAGCGACGCCCACCCGCTGGTCGTCGTACCGCGCGAGTCCGTCACCGAGATCGTCGACACGGCCGCCGCGCTCGGCTTCGTCGCGAGGCAGCTGCCCTGAGGCAGGCCTGAGGACGCGTCGATGGCAGCGATCTCGCCTCGAATGTTATCCACGATTCCTCGAATCTACATTCGAGTAATGCTACGATCGGACCATGTACCAAGCGGCGGCGAAGTTCGAGGAGCGGTGGCATTTCGATGTCAACGATCCGGCTTCCGTCGCCGCTGAACGCGCCACCATCCTGTCCGAGACCGCCCGCATCGAATCCGCCAAGCGTGCGATCGACGCCGAGCAGATCCTGCTCGAAGCTCGTGCGTACAACTTCGGCTACCTCCTCGACCTCGCCGAAGGGCATCCCGAGATGGGCATGCACGTACGGTCGATCTCGGCAGAGATCTCGATCGAGGTGCAGGCGAAGCACGGCTTCGTCATGAGGCAGCTCGCCGGTTCGTGGAACGCCGTGCGTGAATTTCCTGCCGCAGTGGATGCCGTGGCCGACGGGCGCATCTCCGGTCGCCACCTCGATGCCATCGTCAGCTCAGGGCTCCTCGTCACCCACGAGGTCGAAGCCGAGCAGACCGCCCTGCGTGCCCGCTACGTCGACCTCGCACTCCGCGAGGTAAGCACCCAGATCCTGACGGACGCGGCACTGAAGCGGCTGACCGCCCGCATCGCAGAGGAACTCACGCGGGTCCCACTCGCCGAGCGGCGCAAGGTGACGCGCATGAAGGGCTTCGTGTCCGTGACCGACTCCGGTGACGGACACGGAGTGCTCCACGTCGGCGGCTCACTCCTTCTCCTCACCGCGGTCCGGGACAGAGTCAGAAAGCAGGCGACACTCGTCCTGCGAGCTCGATCACGGGCGCAGAAGGCTCAAGCAACGGGAGAGGTACCGCAGGGCGCCGCCGACGAGCGCACCCTCGGCGAGGTCAGCGCCGACCTCATCTGCGACCAGCTCCTCACGAGCGAACCGAACTCCGCACCCCTGGCATCCGGGGTCCAGGCGAAGGTGCACCTGGTCATCCCCACGACCACGCTGCTCGCCGACGAACGCGACCCCGGCCACCCTCCGGCTCTGCTCGACGGCCTCACACCGGTACCGCTCGACGAAGCCAAGCGCCTCGCGGCCAACGCCCCCATGTTCACGAGAATTCTCACCCACCCGATCACGGGCACCGTCCAGGCCGTCGACACCTACAAGCCAACAGCGGCGATGCGGCGATTCCTCGCGGCGCGCGACGTGCACTGCCGGTTCCCCGGCTGCCGACTCCCAGCACGCGGGTGCCACATCGACCACACCCATGAGTGGGAGCACGGCGGTGCAACCTGCACGAACAATTTGGAGCACCTCTGCGTGTTCCACCACGTCATGAGGCACGCAACGCCGTGGTCGGTTCTGCAGCTCGAAGGCGGAGTCCTCCAGTGGACGACACCAAGCGGAAAAGTCCTGACAGACAGACCCGACAGGCAAGGCGTTCGCTTCGTGCCGTCGGCGGATGCCGGAAGCACCAGCCCGCCGAAGGCAACGAGTGAGGCGGATGCAAGGTCAGGGCCTGAGCCCGGGCCTGGGCCAGGGACAGAGACAGAGACAGAGACAGAGACAGAGACAGACGCAGGATCAGGCACAGGATCAGGCACAGGATCAGGCACAGGCACAGGCATAGGCACAGGCATAGGTACAGGACCGGACGTCGAGCGGGGCAGCAGCGCCCGGCGAGAACGCGACGCGGGCACCGACCCTCCGCCGTTCTGAGGCCTCACCGAGCGAGACCTCCTCACTCCCCGAGCTAGACCTCTTCGATACCGACGCCGCGGAGCAGAAGCCTCTGCTCCCCAACCCCTGCGCGCTCCGAGAGGAAGACCCGCGAGAGCACCTGCTGCAGGCGAGCAACGAACAAGGGAGCGCCGGCCGCATGTCCATCAGACGCGCGCGCGTCGGTCGTGCGCCCGCCCGTCGTGCGCTGGTCGGTCAACTGGCCGTGCGTCATGCGGAGCGTGATGCTCATGATCTGCCCTTTCGTTCGTCACCGGTTGGATAGGTCGTCGCGTCAGCGTAGGAATCCCTGGTCCGGGTGAACAGCAACCTGCGCAAGACGGGCACACGAGACGACACCGCGCTTCGCGGGGCGAAACACGGCGTCACCTGGGGGCCGAACGAAGAGCGAGACGCCCGGAGGCGGAGCACCATGTGCGCATGACAAACGCGCTCACCGTCCGCCACCTCGACATCACCTCTGCCGAGGTGTCGGAAGTGCTCGACATCCTCGACGCGGAGTACCGAACCAGGTACCGGGAGTTCTACACAGACGACATCACCGCGTACCCCGTCACCGACTTCACGTCCCCCGACGGCGCCTTCATCGGCATCCTCGAGGGTGACCTCCTCGTCGCCGCCGGCGCCATCCGCCGATACGACTCCACCACCGCAGAGGTCAAGCGCATGTGGACACGCGACACGCACCGCCGCCGCGGATTCGCCCAGCGGGTCCTGCGAGAACTCGACGCAGCAGCCGGAGACCTCGGCTATACCCGCATCTTCCTCACCACCGGCTCTCGGCAGCCCGAAGCAGTCGCCCTCTACCGAGCGTCGGGCTTCGAAGGCGGCGAGCGACGCATCCCGGAATTCGACCTCCCCGTCTTCGCGTTCGAGAAGCCCGTCGGCCGCACCACCCTCGTCGAGCACCCCTCCCACAGCTGAGCGATATCCTCGGCGGGTGCCAGCAACTCCCCCGAACCAGCAGCCACCGCGACGCAGACGCAGCCGGCTGCGACGCGCGCTGATCTGGACCTTCTCGATCATCGCCGCGGTCTTCGTCGTCGCCATCGCAGCATTCCTGATCTGGGCGAACGTCGGGGTCATGGCAGCCGAACCGGAACCCCTCGCATCGGTCACGAACAACCCAGCTATCTCGGTCACCGAGGTCGACGGCTCCCTCGTGCTGAGCCCGAGCGAGGAGCCAAGCGACACCGGACTCGTGTTCATCCCCGGAGCCAAGGTCGAGCCGTCGGCCTACGCCGCGAAGCTCTCGAGCCTGGTCACCGACGACAACATGACCGTCGTCATCCCGCAGCCGCTCCTCAACCTCGCGTTCTTCGACACCCGCACGCTCGACGACTACACGACCGCCGCCCCCGAGGTCACCACCTGGTCCGTCGGTGGGCACTCCCTCGGCGGAGTCCGCGCCTGCCAGCTCGCCGAGTCGCCGGACGTCGCCGGCCTGCTGCTGTTCGGCAGCTACTGCGCCAACGACCTCGCCGACGACGAATCGCTCGACGTGCTCAGCATCACAGGAAGCGCCGATGGGCTCAGCACCCCGCAGAAGGCAGCGGACGCACGCGGCCTGCTCCCCGCCGACGCCGAGACCCTGGAGATCGAGGGCGCGAACCACGCGATGTTCGGCAACTACGGCCCGCAGTCCGGCGACGGAACCGCGACGATCCCCGACGAGGACGGGCGCCAACAGATCGCCGCGGCGACCTCAGCCTGGGCGGCAGAGCTCCAGCCCTAGGCGGAAGGCACGGCGTCAGGCGAAGCGAGCATCCGCCGCACGGTCGGCTGCACGTCGACGGACGCGTCGGGGAGGTCCTCCTCTAGCAGGGAGAGCCGGTGCAGGACGACCCCGTCGATGAACGCGAACAGCGCAGACGCACGGGCCTCGGCATCGTCGACGCCGAGACCTGCGATGGCACCCGCCGCCCAGCCCCGCAGGCGATCGCGGCCCACCCGGATCGCCTCGGCGACCACCGCGTTGTGGGTTCCCTCGAGGACCAGGGCGTACCTGGCGAGCGTCTGCGTGCGGCCGACGCCCGTCATGTCGTCCACCCCAGCGCAGATCGCCGCGCAGAATCGCTCCACGCTCGGCTCGCCCCACTCGTAGCTCAGCAGCCACTCGGCGTAGTCGCTGCGCTCCAAGCGACCGATGACGCCCTCGATGAGCGCCTGACGTGTCCTGAAGTGATTCGACGTCGACCCCCTCGGGAGCACCGCCTCGGCGTCGACCCGCGCGTGCGTGAGCGCACGCATCCCGCCAGATGCGAGGAGCTCGAGGGCGGCGGTCAGCGAACGATCACGCGTGGAGGGCACCCCCGAACTCTAGACGCAGAGATCTCGACACAGAAACTACGGGCGTAGTGCATCCACTACGAATGTAGTCATCGACCGGTCTGGTCAGAATGCTGTGATTGTCTGACGTGATGACCTCAACCGCCATCAGCACGCAGATCCAGCTCGCCTCCCGCCCGAAGGGGTGGCCCAAGGAAACGGACTTCCGCACGGTGACGGTCGAGTACGCCGAGCTGCAGCCAGGTCAGGTGCGCGTCGAGAACCTCTTCCTCTCGGTCGATCCGTACATGCGCGGCCGCATGACCGACGCGCCGAGCTACGTCGCCCCCTACGCCCTGGGCGAGACGCTCACCGGCGGCGCGGTCGGCGTCGTGGTCGAGTCGGCCAGTGACGAGGTCCCGGTCGGGGCGCACGTGCTCCACGCATTCGGGTGGCGCGACATCGCCCAGGAGGACGCGGCGTCGTTCCGCGTCGTCGACGAGATTCCCGGCGTCCCGCTGTCGCTCTACCTCTCGATGCTCGGCATGACCGGCCTCACCGCCTACGTCGGCCTCACCGCGATCGCGGGCCTCAAGGAGGGCGAGACGGTCTTCGTATCGGGTGCGGCGGGTGCCGTCGGCACCGCGGTCGGACAGATCGCCCGCAAGCTCGGCGCCGGCCGCATCATCGGCTCAGCGGGCTCCGACGAGAAGGTGGCCCTCCTCACGGAGAAGTACGGCTTCGACGCCGCCTTCAACTACAAGGAACGGCCCGTGCGGGAGCAGCTCGCGGAGGCGGCGCCAGACGGTATCGACGTGTACTTCGACAACGTGGGAGGCGACCACCTCGAGGCGGCCCTCGACGTCTTCAACCGGGGCGGCCGAGCGGCGCTGTGCGGTGCCATCTCGAGCTACAACGAGCGCGAGAAGCCAGCGGGTCCGGACAACATGGCCAACCTCATCAAGCAAGCCCTGCGGTTGGAGGGCTTCACTGTCGGAGGCTACGGCCACCTCGCCGGGGAGTTCCAGCCGCGGATGGTCGAGTGGCTGCGGGCGGGCGAGATCGCCTACGACGAGACGGTCGTCGTCGGCCTGGACAGCACCGTGCAGGCGTTCCTCGACATGATGCGCGGCGCCAACACGGGCAAGATGATCGTGGATCTCAGCGGCGAAGCGCGCGCTCGTGCCGTGTATGCATGACGAGCCCCGGCACGAACAGAACGAGAATGACGGGAAGCATCGCGAAGAGCCCGATGACGTGCCACAGCTGACCGGCGGCGACGACGGCCAGGAGGGCCCCGCCCATGCGCAGCCAGCTCGCGAGCTTCGGCGTCCCCGGCGGGTCCTTGAAGATAGGCAGCCTGCGCCCGGCACCCGCCCGTCCGACAAGGAAGTGCGCCCAGGTCGTGAGCGCGAGGCTGAGCCCGAGCAGCACGGCACCGAGGATGAACATCACGCTGCCACTGTAATCCAGCTTCACGTTACGGCCCACGACGGCGACCCCGACACGGCCCACCACGCTCCCGGAGAATCGAGGCACGATGGATGCGGACGGCCCACCCGGGGCTGCCGGCGGCAAGGAGCACACCACGTGAGCGAAGCAGCAGACCCGACCAGCGCACCCCGAGCAACAGGGGCGACCCGCGGAATCCGGGTGGGCGCATCTCCCACGACTCCCAGCAGCACCTACCTCGATCTCGTGGCCGCAGAGACCGCCATCGCCGCGGCCGCCGCGCCGCCCATCACCTCACCGCACGACGGAGCCTCCATCGAGGACACGTCAGCCATCCGCGCGGCCGCTGATTCCCTGCAGCCTGAGCTGGTCGAGCTCTCCCACCGCATCTTCGAATACGCCGAGGAGGGCTTCGAGGAGACGCAGAGCGTCGCCGACATCGCCGAACTGCTCGCAGAGCACGGCATCACGGCACAGCTGGGAGCCTTCGGGCTCGACACGGCGCTCGTCGCGGAGCTCGTCGTCGGCGAAGCGAAACCAGATTCGACGGAGGCGCCGACGGTCGCGATCCTCGCCGAGTACGACGCCCTGCCCGGCGTCGGGCACGGCTGCGGGCACAACATCATCGCCGCCTCCGCTGTCGGCGCCTTCCTCTCGCTCGTCGAGGCGAGCCGCCGCCACGAACTCCCCGCGGGCCGGATCGTGCTCTACGGCACGCCCGCGGAAGAGGGCGGCAACGGGAAGGAGATCATGGCGAGGGCCGGCGCATTCGACGACGTCGACGCCGCCATCATGATCCACCCGTTCGGCTACGACGTCACCGACCAGCCATTCATCGGGCGACGCATCCTGCGTGTGCGCTACTACGGCGTCCCGGCACACGCCTCAGCCTCGCCGTTCCAGGGCCGGAACGCGCTCGACGCCGCCAACCTCAACTACCAGGCCACGGGCCTCATCCGGCAGCACCTCTACCCCGGCGACCGCATCCACGGCGTCATCCTCGACGGCGGGCAGCGCCCCAACGTCGTGCCGGAGTTCGCGGAGCTCGAGTACTACGTCCGCTCGAACGCGGCGGAGACCTTGAAGGAGCTGAGCCTGCGCCTCGAGGACATCGCCAACGGCATCGCCCTCGCGACCGGCACGGGCGTCGAGGTCGAGTGGGACCCGCAGCCGTTCACGATGCCGCTGCGCTACAACACGCCCCTCTCCGAGCGGTGGGCGGTACACCAGGAGGCGCGGGGCCGACGCGTCCTCACGAAGGCGTCCGTGCCATCGCACCTCGCCGCCTCCACCGATTTCGGCAACGTGAGCGTTCGCGTGCCGGGCATCCACCCCGTCATCGCCATCAGCCCACCGGATGTGAGCCTGCACACACGTGAGTTCGCTCAGTACGCGACCAGCGACGCCGCGAGCACGGCCATCGCCGATGCGAGCACCGGCCTCGCACTCGTGGCCGCCGATTTCCTCGCCGACTCCAACCTCCGTGCCGCCGCACGCGCCGACTTCGACGCGGCCGGCGGCGCACTCGATGTCGAAGGGTTCTTCTCATGAGCGCATCCTCCTCCCCCCAGCCCGCAGCTGCTGGCCCTGTCGTCTACGCCCTGCACGAGAACCCCGAATGGTGGCCGCCGTTCCAGGCCGCCTTCGACGCGGCCGGTGTCCCGGTCGTCGAGTGGCGGCTCGTCGAGGGCGTGCTCGACATCGACGCGCTCCCGCCAGAGGGCATCTTCTGGTCCCGCATCAGCGCCTCGTCGCACACCCGAGACCACGCACTCTCGAAGGACTACGCACGCTCGGTGCTCAACTGGGTGGAGGCTGCCGGCCGGCGCACCGTCAACGGCCGGCGGGCCATCGAGCTCGAGGTCAGCAAGGTCGACCAGCTGACGCTGCTGCGCCGCGCCGGCATCGACACGCCCCGCACGGTCGCCGTCATCGGCAAGCAGGGACTGCGGGACGCGGCGAGGGAGTTCCCGACACCCTTCATCACGAAGCACAACCAGGGCGGCAAGGGCCTCGGTGTGCGCCGCTTCGACGCGTTCGCCGACTTCGAGAGCTACCTCGACTCCCCCGAGTTCGAGGAGCCGCTCGACGGCATCACCCTCCTGCAGGAGTACCTGCGACCGGCAGGCGGGTTCATCACCCGCGTCGAGATCGTCGGCGGCGAGCACATCTACTCGATCGCGGCAGACACCATCCACGGCGGGTTCCAGCTCTGCCCGGCGGATGCCTGCGCGATCGACCCAGACACTGGGCGCCCGGTCGTGCCCCCAGGTGCTGAGCTCGCGCCAGAGCCAGGCACCTCGATCTTCTCGCTCCGACAGGGCGGGCACGACGAGCTCGTCGAGCGCCTCATCGCGTTCACGAAGGAGATCGGCCTCGAGATCGCCGGCATCGAGTTCATCGAGACCGAGGACGGCCGTCAGGTGGTGTACGACATCAACACGAACACCAACTACAACGCCGACGTCGAGCGCGTCGCCGAAAGATCCGGGCCGGGCGCGATCGCCGCCCTCCTCGGGCGCATCCTCCGCGAGACCTACCCGAACTCGTAGTCGAACGCAGCGTCGAGCACGCAGCCGGACAGCGAAGAGGTGGGCGTCGGAGTTCAACTCCGACGCCCACCTCTTCTCCTCGGGCGGATTCCGGGTCAGTACGCGAAGGCCGAAGGTGCGCGCGTTCCTCGCTCGGGCACGGGGATGCCGAGGTTCTCCCGCAGCGTCGTCCCCGTGTACTCCTCGCGAAGCGAGCCGCGCTCCTGGAGGATCGGCACGACGTGGTCCACGAACTCGTCGATGCCGCCGGGCGTGAGATGCGAGCCGATGACCAGCCCGTCCGAGCCCTCGTTCTGCACGAAGTCGTCGATCTCCTCGGCGACCTGGGACGCCGTTCCGACGTACCGCACACCGCCGAGCTCGTGGCGCGCGAACTCGCGGATGCTCCAGCCGTTCTCCGCCGCCTTCTCGCGCCACTTGCGCACGGTCGCGAGGCGGTCGCCATAGGTGAAGGCGCGGCCCTCGATGATCGGCGCGCTCTCCCCATCCGGGTCGGAGTCGGGCAGCGGACCATCGAAGTCGATCTCCGAGAAGTCCCGGTTCCAGACCTGCTCGAGGCGCACCTGGATCGTGCGCGGGCTCAGCTGCTGCTCCGTCACCCAGCGCGCCTTCTCCTGCGCCTCCTCGTGGGTGTCGCCGAGCACGAAGCTCGACTGCGGGAGGATCTTGAGGTCGTCCCGGTTGCGGCCGAAGCCCTCGACCCGACCCTTGATGTCGGCGTAGAAGTCTCGTGCCTCCTCGAGGCGCGAGTACGGGGAGAAGATGACGTCGGCGTTGGCGGCCGCGAAGTCGCGACCCTGCGGCGAGATGCCTGCCTGCACGATGATCGGCCTGCCCTGCGGACTGCGGGGAACCGTGAAGCGACCGCTGATGTCGAACTGACTCGTCGAGACGTCGAAGCGTCCCTCCTCGGCGGAGTCCAGGAACTGGCCAGACTTCTTGTCGGCGACGATCGCATCCGCCGACCAGGAATCCCACAGCTCCCTGACCGTGTTGACCGTCTGCTCTGCCCGCTCGTAGCGCTCGGCGTGAGGGAGGAAGCCGCCGCGTCGGAAGTTGGCACCGGTGAACGCGTCGAACGATGTGACCACGTTCCAGCCCGCCCGCCCGCCGGACAGATGATCGAGGCTGGCGAACTGGCGCGCGAGCTCGAACGGCTCGTTGAAGGTGGCGTTGATCGTGCCCACGAGCCCGATGTGCTCGGTGACCGCGGCGATGGCGGCAAGCACGGGAATGGTATCGGGGCGCCCCGCGATGTCGTGGTCGAAGATCTCGCCGCGCCGCGAGCGCAGCGCGAGCCCCTCGGCGAGGAAGAAGTAGTCGAACTTCCCGGCCTCGGCCTTCTGGGCGGCGTGCTTGAACGTCGAGAACTCGATCTGGCTCCCGGCATCCGGGTGCTCCCAGAGGGTGTGCTCGTTGACTCCGCCGACGTAGGCGGCGAGGATGATCTGCTTCTTGGTCACGATGATCTCCTGATCGAGTCGGGCCTAGACGGCGGCGTAGCGGTTCGGGACGGTGGTCGGCAGGCCGAGGAGGCCCCGCAGGGAACGCGCTTCGTAGCGCTCCCGGAAGAGCCCCTTCTGCTGGAGGAGGGGAACGACGTCGGCGACGATGCGGGGAAGATCGTCCGTCACGACCCCGGGGTGCAGGCGGAAGCCGTCGTAGCCGAGCGCCGAGAGCGTCTCGAAGTGCTCGACGAGCTCGGAGGCCGAACCGGCGAACACCGCGGGCGGCTGCTCCAGCGTGCGGCCCTTCGCGTCGAGGCGAGCGAGACGAGCAGCCCCGGTCTCCTCGGGCCCGTCGAGAAATACCGCCACGTCGACGTAGACGGAGAGCGGCTCGCCGGCACGGCCCACGTTCTGCTCGGCGGCCCGCACCTCCGACAGGATGCTCACGGCCGAGGCGACATCCGACGGGGTGACGAAGAGCAGATCGGAGCTCGCGGCGGCGAACTCGTACGGCACCTGGGCGTGCCCGAGGGAGGCGACCACGGGCTGCCCCTGCGGCGGCCGCGGCGTGATCGACGGACCACGCACGCTGAACCATCTGCCCTCGAACTCGACGCGGTGCACCTTCGCGGCGTCGAGGAAGCGGTCCGTGGAGGCGTCGCGGATCTCCGCGTCGTCCTCCCAGCTGTCCCAGAGCCTGCGCACGACCTCCACGAAGTCGTTGGCCTCGGCGAAGAGGTCGCCGATGTCCGCGGTCGAAGCACGCTCGAGGGTCTCCAGGAACTCCGCCGGGTCGCGGCGCCCGAAGTGCGTGTGGTCCGACCCGATCGAGAGTCGAGCCTGCCAGCCGGCGCGGCCCTCGCTCGTGTAGTCGAGCGTCGCGACAGCCTTGGAGACGTGGAAGGGCTCGGTGTGCGTGGTCGTGACCGTCGGGATGAGACCGATGCTGTGGGTCACGGGGGCTACCCGCGAGGCGATGAGCAGCGCATCCAGTCGTCCCCGGACCTCGTCGGTGCGATCGTCGTCGTGCAGCCGCTCGGACGACTGCAGCGCCAGCGAGTCCTCGATGGTCGCGAAGTCGAGGAGCCCCTGCTCGGCGAGCTGGACGAGCCCCACCCAGTAGTCGGGCGTGAAGAGCTCGTCCGGACGGGCGCTCGGCTCCCGCCAGGCGGCCGGGTGGATGCCGGCGCCATCGAGTGCGACGCCGAGGTGGATTCGGTGTGGGTTCGTCATGATCTGACGCTAGGTGGCGCCACGCGGCGAGGCCACGGCACCTGACGCGCCCCGTTACGCGTCGCAACGTGGCGACATGTTCGTGGAGGCTCCTCGCACCGACGTCGAGCATCATCGGGGCATGGCTATCAAGGGCGTACTTGCGCAGATCACCGTGTCCGACCTGGCTCAGGCTACGGAATATTACGGCAGGCTCTTCGGGCGCGGCCCCGACGAGAATCCGATGCCGGGCCTTCTGGAGTGGCACTTCACAAGCGAGGCCGGCCTGCAGCTCTGGGCCGACTCGAGCCGCTCGGGCAGATCCACGGTGGTGTTCACCGAGGACGACCTCGCCGGTGTCGCCGAACGGCTCGACGCGGCCAGGATCGAGCACGGTGGAATCGAAGACGCCACTCACTTCCAGATCCTCCAGGTGCTCGACCCGGAAGGCAATCACGTGGTCTTCACGAGCGCAGGAAGCTAGGCGCGGACGGCGCCGGGGCTACAGTGTGGCCGTGCACGGGAGCCCGATGAGTCGGGCTGAGAGGGAGTACTCGAACTCCGACCGTTGAACCTGATCTGGGTAATGCCAGCGAAGGGAGTCAACTCACCCGTGCCGTCACGCTCCGACGGAAGGCACGCACATGGAAACCATCACCCAGGACCCGCTCGCATTCGGGGTGGGCGCACGAGTCACCGTCTCGGTCATGTCCGACCGCTACGTCGACGTGATCCTCGCCGCACTCGACGCCGCCGACTCTTCCGGCCTCGTGCTCGAGACGGGCGACGTGAGCACCTACGCGGGCGGCGACGAGCAGTCACTGCTGCGCTGGCTCACCGACCTCTCGCAGCACATCGCGGCGACGGGACTGCACGCCTCCATCCAGGTGCTGCTGTCTCGCGGCTGCCCCGGCGAGGCCGTCTGCGATCTGCCGGGAGGCGCCGGCCCCAGGCGAGTGGACGCGCCCCGCGGACGGAGGTCTGGGAGCTTCGCGAGCGCGGAGTGGGCGCTCTACCCCCTCGAGGATGCGGGCTCGGCAGAGCGGACGCCCGACCACATGCGCGAGATCTACGCGGCCATCGAGACGGCGAAGGCGAGCGGCACGTTCGTGGCCTCCGAGCATTTCGTGACGAAGCTCAGCGGCGACCTCGGGCGCGTGCTCGAGACGGTCGCGGTCGCTTGGGCGGGGGTCGGGGCGCACGTGCAGCACGTGACGAGCCACCTCACGATCTCGCTGAACAGCCCCAGCCACGCAAGCGGCCAGGCAGACACAGCAGTTGACTCGGCAATCGACTCGGGAGCCGAGGCTCGCGCATGAGCCTCAAGCTGCGGGACATCGTGCTCATGGTCGTGCTCGGCACGGTCTTCGGCTTCCTGTACTGGGCGCTCGTGCAGGCGTGGACTGCGCTCTCCATCGCGATGGGGCCAGCTGGCGACCTCGCCCAGCACTTCCTCTTCGGCGGCTGGCTACTCGTCGCGCCCATCGCGATCGCCATCATCCGCCGGCCGTTCGTCGGCGTCATCGCGGAGGTGCTCGCCTCCGTCATCGAGGTCGTGTTCCTCGGCTCGGCCGTCGGCCCCCTGCTCTTCGTCGCCGCCGCCATCCAGGGCGTCGGCAGCGAGCTGCCGTTCGCGCTCGGCCGGTACCGGAAGTACGGGTGGCTGCGGTATGCGATCTCCGGCGCGCTCGGCGCGGGCCTCGTGTTCTTCTACTCGGCGTTCCGCTCGGGCTGGTACGGCCAGGAGATCCTGTTCCTGCGCTTCGGCATCCAGCTCGCCTCTGGCATCATCCTCGGCGGCCTGCTCGCGAAGCTCATCGTCGATTCGCTCGTGCGCACCGGCGTGCTCGACAACTTCGCGATCGTGCAGGACTCGAAGCCGCTCGCCGTTCGCCGTGCGGTCTGACAGCTCGAGCGCCGATAGCTCGAGCACCGATATCTCAAGCGCCGACATCGAGGCGGTCGGTTTCGAGGCGATCCACTCCTCTGGAGACGGGCTCGGGCCAGTGGATCTGCGCGTGGCGCCGGGCGAGCACGTGCTCGTCATCGGGCCGTCTGGGGCGGGCAAGTCGACGCTGCTGCAGGCGCTCAGCGGGGTCATCCCCCATACCGTCCCCGCCCAGGTCAGCGGGCGCATCCGCATCTGCGGGGTGGAGACGCAGGAATCGGACGTGCCGCGCCTCTCCAGGCACCTCTCCGTCGTCGCGCAGAACCCGAGCTCCTCGGTGTGCCTCCCCGACGTCGCCGACGAGATCGCGTTCCCGCTCGAGAACCACGCCTGGGCTCCCGAGGCGATGGGGCCAGCGGTGCGCGCGGCCCTCGACCTCGTCGGCGCGGGGGTACTCGCCGGCCGTCGCACGGCGACGCTCTCGGGCGGTGAGACCCAGCGCGTGGCCCTCGCCGCGGCCATCGTCACGGAGCCCCGTGTCCTGGTGCTCGACGAGCCCACCTCGATGCTCGACCCTGCGGGAATCTCGTCGGTGCGCAAGGCGGTCGACGCGGCCTCTGCAAGAGCATCCACGATCGTGCTCGTCGAGCACCGGCTGGACGAGTACGCGGGAGCGCGCGGCATCGCGGGACTCCCGGGACGCACGGTCGTGATTGCGCGCGGTGGCGTCATCGCGCACGACGGCCCGACCGCACGGGTGCTGGTCGAGCACGCAGCGACCCTGCAGGAGGCCGGGTGCTGGCTGCCGCTCGACGCGGAACTCGCCGCGCTCACCGGCCTCGAGGGCGGACTCGCGAACGACGAGGTCGCGGACCGGGTCGCCGCGCTCGGGGCGCGCGCCGAGACCCGGACGGCCGCAGTGGCGCCCTCGGCACCGACCCGCGAGGCGGAGGCCCTCAGCGTCGACAGCCTCGACGTCGTCGCTGGCGGGGCGCCGAAGCGCACTCGCGCCAAGAACGCCTCGGAGGCGATCCTCCAAGGCGTGAGCTTCCAGCTCAGAGCGGGCGAGGTCGTGGCGCTCCTCGGCCGCAACGGATGCGGGAAGTCGAGCCTGCTGCGAACGCTCGCGGGTCTCGCTCGGCCCCGCTCTGGCCAGGTGCATGGCCCCCGCCCCGGCCTCATCTTCCAGAACCCGGAGCACCAGTTCTCCCAGCCGACCGTGCGGCGCGAGATCGAGCACGGCCTCGGAGCGGATAACGCGGGGCGCATCGCCGAGCTGGTCACCCGCTTCGACCTCTCGGCGCACCTCGACCACAGCCCATTCCGCCTCTCGGGCGGGCAGCAGCGGCGGGTGAGCATCGCCGCCATGCTCGCCCACGACCGGCCGTTCCTCCTCGCCGACGAGCCCAGCTTCGGCCTCGACCGCCGTTCGAGCATCGCTGCGATGCACGCCCTCGATTGCACCGCGCGCAGCGGCTGCGGCGTGCTCTTCTCCAGCCACGAGCTGCGCGCCGTCTGCACGTACGCCGACCGCGTGCTGGTCCTCGCCGAAGGCGGGCTCATCGCCGAGACGACGCCGTTCGAGCTCCTCGAGGACGAGGGCCTCCTCGCCGCAGCGGGCCTCGAGCGATCGCCGCTGCTGAGCTGGCTCCAGGCGCGGCGCTTCCCCGCCGAGCGGGCGCGCGCGATCCTGCGCGAGCTCGACGACGCCGCGACACGGGTCGCGGCATGAGCCCCGCGCTCGAGCGCCGCAACCCCACCGTCAAGCTCGCGGTGCTGTTCGCCTGCTCGCTCGCGACGCTGTTCATCCTGAACCCGCTGACCCTTGGCCTGCTGACCGTGCTCGCGATCATCGCCGTGCTGACGACGACGAGGCTCACCCCAGGAAGACTGCTCGCCGCATCCGTCCCCTTCGTCGCGTTCGGGGTCGGCCTGGTCATGGTCAACGCGCTCAGCCGTCCAGGGGGCGAGATCCTCGAAGGCCTGCCGGTTCGGGTGACCAGCGAGGGCCTCGCCATCGGGTTCGCCCTGGCGCTGCGCACGACGGTCATCGGCATGCTGTCGATCGCGTTCATCGCGAGCACTCCACCCCGTGACCTCATGACGAGCCTCACACAGCACGCCAGGCTCAGCCCCCGCTTCGCGTACGCCCTGCTCGCCGGATTCCGCCTCCTGCAGCTCCTGCCGAGCGAGTGGCAGAGCATCCGCGCCGCGCAGGCCGTCCGGGCGCCGCTCGGACGAGACGGCACGCCGCGCACCGGGATCACCGCGTTCGGCGCTGCCGCGTTCTCTCTGCTCGTCGTCTCGATCCGCTCCGGTGAGCGCATCGCCCAGGCCCTCGAGTCGCGAGGCCTCGGAGCGGGTCCCCGCACCGTCTGGCGCCCGGTCGCGCTCGATGCCCGCGACGCAACACTCGCCATCGTCGTACTCTGCGCGTTCGCACTCGCGGCCACGCTCGGCATCGCCGCGGGAACGGGGCTGTCGCTTGTCTGAGAACAGCACGCGTCGGCTCACGCTCGTCGGGATGGTCAACCCGCCGACCCAGCGCTACGCTGCCGCATGGCGCCACCCGGACTCGAACGGCGACTGGCTGCGCGCCAGCTCGTACATCGACATCGCGCGACTCCTCGAGCGCGGCGGCTTCGACCTCATGTTCCTGCCAGACGCGCTCGCGATCCCGGAAGACGCCCTCGGCGACGTCGCGACGACCCTCGCCAGCGGCGGCAAGGGAGCCGTGACGCTCGACCCCATCACCGTGCTGAGCGCCGTCATCGGGGCGACGCGGAGCATCGGACTCGGGGCGACCGTGTCGACCACGTTCCTGCCGCCGTACGCCATAGCGCGGACGCTCTCGAGCCTCGACCACCTCTCCGCGGGGCGCGTGGCCTGGAACATCGTGACCTCGACGACGGATGCCGAGGCGCGCAACCTCGGCCTCGACCGCATCCCACCGAAGGGGCAGCGCTACGACCGCGCCGACCGCGTCGTGGCGCAGGTGCTCGAGCTCATGGGCACGTGGGATCCGGCTGCGCTGGTGCAGGACGCCCGGAGCGGCGTGTTCGCCGACCCGAGCCTCGTCTCGCGCACTCCGGCGCCGCGAGAACGTGCGGCGGCACCCGGCCCGCTGAGCCTCCCGAGGAGCCCCCAGGGACATCCGGTGCTCATGCAGGCGGGAACCTCGCCGCGCGGCATGCAGTTCGCCGCGAAGTGGGCGGAGCTGGTCTTCGTCGCGGCCGACGGCATCGACGGCAACCGGGCGGTGCGCACCGAGCTTCGCGAGCGGGCCAGACTCGCGGGGCGTGATCCGGACGAGCTCCGCGTGTGCGCTGCGATCCAGCCGATCGCTGGATCGACGCGTATCGATGCAGTCGGCGTCCGCGACTCGCTCCTCGCGCACATCGACGAAGCCTCGGCCGTGCGCTCGCTTGCGCGGCTCATGCACGCTGACGCCGCGACACTGCGACTCGACGGGGACGCCGAAGGCTTCCTCGCCGCGCACCGGGGCGCGACGGGAAGCGATGGCTTCGAGGACATGCTCGCGGCCGTCTCCGCAAGGGAGGGCCTCACCGTCCGCGACCTCGCCCTGCGCCAGTCGCTCGACCAGCTCACGCCGTCCCCGCTCGGCAGCGGCGCCGACATCGCCGACGAGCTGTGCGAGTGGCAGGATGCCGGGGCGGCTGACGGCTTCGTCGTGACCCCGGCCCTCCTGCCCGGCTCGCTCGAGGACTTCGTCGAGCACGTGGTTCCCGAGCTGCGCAGGCGCGGCCGCCTCAGCGAACCTGCCGCAGCACCCTCGGCGCCGACGCTGCGTTCGCGCCTGGCCGCCAAGAACGCCCCGAGAGCTCAGTCACCCCCGAGAGCTCAGCCCTGAGCGCCCCAGGTGGCCGACTGACCCGCGGCGGCCCGCTGCTGCGGCACACCCCACGGGTTCGCGTCCTGCAGCGGCTCCGGGAGCGCCTCCTGCGGCGCACCCTGGTAGGCGACACCGCGCAGGAAGCGGGAGATGGATGCGGTGCCGACCGACGTGGAGGTGTCGTTCGACGTCGCCGGGTACGGCCCGCCGTGCTGCATGGCGGGCGTGACGGCAACGCCGGTCGGCCAGCCGCCGAAGAGCACTCGCCCCGTCTTCCTCGCGAGCCCCGCGACGAGCGCGGAGAGCGCTGGCGACTGCTCACCGGCGGCGGCGTGCACCGTGCCCGTGAGGTTGCCGACGTAGAGCTCGTCGAGACTCGGCGCGAGCGCCGTCTCGTCCTCGTACTCGACGATGACCGAGAACGGCCCGAAGACCTCGTCGAGCAGCGTCTCGTCGCCCGCCGCGAGCTTGCTCGCCGGCACGGCCACGATCGTCGGCGTCGCCCACACGTTGCCGTCGTCATCGCTGCGCACAGCACCTTCGGCGACGACCCGCACACCGTCCGCGTCGAGCACGTCCGCCCGACGTTCGAGGTACGCGCGGCCGATGCTCGGGTTGAGGAGCCGGTGCTCGGGGGCCTGCTCGGCCGCCTGCGAGACGCGCAGCTGCAGCTCGGCGGCCGCATCCGTCGCGGGAACCCAGAGGAAGCCGGGCTTCGTGCACAGCTGACCTGCCGAACCGGCGACCGACGCCGCGTAGCCCGCAGCGATCTCCTCTCCGCGCTCCGCGAGCGCGGCCCCCGTCACGAAGACGGGGTTGACGCTGCCGAGCTCGCCGTAGAACTGGATGGGGCGGGGGCGGGCCGCGGCCTTGTCGGCGAGCAGGCGGCCCACGCGGATCGAGCCGGTGAAGGTCCCGACGTCGACGCGGTTGTCCTCGAGCACGGTGACCCCGGCCTGCTGGCCGATCACGAGCGCGAAGACGCCATCGGGGGCGCCGCACTCGCGAAGAGCTCCCTCGACGACGCGGGCCGTGGCCACGGACAGCTCCGGGTGCCCCGAGTGCCCCTTCACGATGAGCGCGCATCCCGCCGCGAGCGCGGCGGCGGAGTCGCCACCGGCCACGGAGAAGGCGAAGGGGAAGTTCGATGCGGAGAAGTTGACGGCGACTCCCACCGGCACGAGCATCCGGCGCACGTCAGGCCGTGGGCCGAGCACGAAGTCCGGGTCGGCCTCGTCGAGGCGGACGTCGAGGTACGAGCCGTCGCGGATGACGTCGGCGAAGAGGCGGAGCTGCACGGTCGTGCGCTTCAGCTCGCCCGTGAGCCGCGCCTGCGCGAGCCCCGTCTCCCGCATGCCGATGGGGATGAGCTCCCCCACCGCGGCGTCGAGCGCGTCGGCGATCGCGATGAGGGCGGTGGCGCGCTCCGTGGGTGGGGTCGCCGCCCAGAGGGGGGCGGCCACGGCGGCTGCCGCGAGGATCTGCTCGAGCTCGGCGTCGCTGGTATGCGGGGTGGGTGTGCTCATCGATGAGTCCAATCTAGAATTCGAATCCAGCCGGGAAGGGGTCTGTCGGGTCGAGCATGTACTGGCCCATGCCGGTGATCCACGCGCGGCCGGTGATGGTCGGGATCACGGCCGGCCTGTCGCCGACCCGGACTTCGTCGATGAGCTGGCCGGTGAAGCTCGTGCCGATGAACGACTCGTTGACGAAGTCGGTGTGCAGTGGGAGCTCACCTCTGGCATGCAGCTCGGCCATGCGTGCGGAGGTGCCGGTGCCGCAGGGTGACCGGTCGAACCAGCCAGGGTAGATCGCCATCGCGTGGCGCGAGTGGGCGGCGGTGGAGCCGGGTGCGATGAACTCGACGTGGTGCACGTGGTCGACACCCTCGATGGTCGGATGCTTGGGCGCGTCGTGGGTGTTGATGGCGTCCATGATCGCGAGACCGGCGCGCATGATGTCGTCTTTGCGGGCCCGGTCGAAGGGCAGGTCGACGTCGTCGAGGTCGACCATGGCGTAGTAGTTCCCGCCGAACGCCAGCGAGTAGCGAAGCGCGTCGATGCCGAGTTCCGGCACCGGGACGACGGCGTCGAGGCGTTCGCAGAAGCTGGGCACATTCTCGATGGTAACGCTAACAGCGCGTCCTTCGCTCACTTCGACGCGAGCGATCACAAGACCCGCCGGAGTATCGAGACGAATGACGGTCTCCGGCTCGAGGACCTCCACCATGCCCGTCTCGACCAGCACCGTCGCCGTGCCGATCGTCCCGTGTCCGCACATGGGCAGCAGACCGGAGACCTCGATGTACAGGACGCCGAAGTCGGCGTCCGGGCGCGTGGACGGCTGGAGGATGCTGCCGCTCATCGCCGAGTGCCCGCGGGGCTCCCGCATCAGGAACGTCCGCAGGTCGTCGCGATGCTCCTGCACGTACAGCCGCTTGTCGTTCATCGTGGCGCCGGGGATGACCCCGACCCCACCCGTGACGACCCTGGTCGGCATGCCCTCGGTGTGGGAATCGACGGCGGAGATGACTCGTGATGCTCGCATGCGAAAAGACCTCAAGTTCGTGAGTGAGGGGCCGCCCAGGGCGGGGGGACGCCCCGGGCGGCCGGCCCAGCGGGATGAGGGGGGATCGCCCCGCGGGCCAGACGCAACCAGCGCTATTGCCGGATTGCGTCGCATTGGTGCGGGAAGAGCCCCCGCAAGCAGACGGCAGAGAGGCCAGGAAAGCGACCCCCGTGTCTGCTGCGACCCTACTTGAGGGTGGCGAGCGCGTCGAGGGCGCGCTGCGTGTCGGCACGCACGCGCGCCTCCATCTCCGGCGTCAGCGCAGCGCGGGGCGGGCGGCACGGCCCTCCGTTGCGGCCGACCATGTCCATGCCGAGCTTGATGGCCTGAACGAACTCGACACGGGAGTCCCAGCGGAACGCCGCGATGAGGCTCTTGTAGATCTCACGCGCCTCGACGTAGCGGCCCGCTGCCATGTGGTCGTAGATCGCCACGGCCTCGGCGGGGAAGACATTGGGGTAGCCGGCGAACCAGCCGGTGGCACCGTCGATCATGAGCTCGAAGAGCACGTCGTCGCTGCCCGCGATGACGTCGATCGTCGAACCGGCCGCCTCGCAGGCCTCCTGGATCTCGAAGGCGCGTCGGACGTCGCCGGAGAACTCCTTGACGGCGACGATGCCGTCGATCTTCGCGATCTCCGCGACGAGCTCCGGGCGGAGGTCGACCTTCGTGTCGAGCGGGTTGTTGTAGATCATGACGGGCAGCCCCACTTCGGCGACCTTCGCGAAGTGCTCGATGACATCCGCATCCGCCGACCGGTACATGGTGGGCGGGAGGCAGAGCACGCCGTGGGCGCCGTCTTCCTTGGCGAGCTGAGCCCAGTGCTGCGCCTGGTGCCAACCTGGACCGTGCACGCCCGCGACGACGATGCCGCGGTCGCCCACAGCCTCGACGGCGACCTGCACGACCTTGCGGCGCTCCTCATCGGTGAGGGACGAGTACTCGCCGAGCGAGCCGTTGGGGCCGACGCCCCGGCAGCCGTTCTCGATGAGCCAGTTGCAGTGCTCGGCGTACGCCTCGAAGTCGACGGCCAGGCCGGCGGGAGCAGAGGCGTCCTCCTTGTAGGGAAGGGCCGTCGCGACGACGACTCCGCCGAGGTCGAGGTGGGTTGAGGCTGCTTCGGTCATGGGTGTTGCCTTCCTGTCAGGGGATGCTGTTCTTCTGAGGTTCCTGCCAGCTCAGCGAGCCGGATGGGGGTCTGGATGGGGCGACGGTCGACGATGCCCTCGTCGAGACCACGCCCGAGCACCGTCTCGATGAGCTCCTCGGCGCTGCGGCCGCAGATGCGGGCCTGGCAGATGCCGAGACCGGCTCGAGTGGAGAGCTTCTGGGAGCGCAGACTGTGCGAGTGCGTGGCGGCGGCCTTCCGCCGCAGCTGACCGGCGGTCACCTCTTCGCAGCGGCACACGATGGTGTCCTCGCGCAGCCACTCCTGCCAGCCCGGCCGCACGCCGTGCGCCGCCTCGATGCGCGCCGCGAACGACCCGAAGATCGCGCGCTTGCGCTGGGCGCCGCTGATCTGAGGGTCGCTGGACGCACCACCCGCTGCGCAGTGCCCGGCCACGCGCCCCTCGGCGAGGGAGAGGTCGACACCGCCGATGCCCGTCACTTCGCCCGCCGCGTAGACGTCGGAGGTGCTCGTGGCGCAGGACTCGTCGATGATCACGAACCGGCTGTCATCGAGCGCGCAGCCGGCCGCGATCGCCACCTCGAGCCGCGGGGTGAAGCCGTGCGTCACGCAGACGGCGTCGCACGCGACCTCTCGCTCGCTGCCGGCGATGGGCCGCCACTGAGCGTCCACGCTCATGATCGTGACGCGCTCTACACGCCCATCCCCGTGCGCCTCGACGACCGCTTCGCCGACTCGGTACGGGATCCGATGCCGCAGCTGACCGGCGACGTAGCCGAAGAGCTCCTGCACCTTGCCAGGGGCGCCCGCGAGCTGCCACGGCTTGGGCAGCCAGCCCGAAGCGAGACGCGGGATGCGGTTGGCTTCGACGACCTCAACGACCTTGGAGCCGACCTGGGCGAGCGAGGCCGCGACGGGGAGAAGGAACGGACCCGCGCCGGCCACCACGACGGCGTCGCCGACCGCGATGCGCTCGCTCTTCGCGAAGGCCTGAGCAGCACCCCCGGTGTAGACGCCGGGGAGGTCCCAGCCGGGAAACGGGAGGGTGCGGTCGTGAGCACCCGTCGCGACGACAACCGCATCGGGCTCGAGGGTCGATCGAACGCGGTCGGCCGCATCGGACATGCCGGTGAGCAGCTCCAGCGCGGGCAGCCCGACGGCCCACACGCTCGTCTCGCCGAGCACCGTGATCCGGGCGTGCGAGCGGACACGTCGGTCGAGGTCCAGGAACGTCGACCAGCCGTGGTGCATGGCTGCCTGCCCCTCGCCGTCGCGCTCCTCCGGCAGATGACGCCAGTACTGGCCGCCGAGCTCCCGACTCGACTCGATGAGCGTCACGCGCGCCCCGCCCTCCGCTGCGGCCAGCGCGGCCGCGAGGCCTGCGGGGCCACCCCCGACGACGGCGACATGGCGTGGCGTCGACTGCTCGGTCCGCGTCGATCTCATTGGGAGCTCACCTCATCCCCCTCGCACGCGCGCCTCTGGCACGCTCGAACGTCCGGCACGCCGTCCACCGTGACGAGGCAGTCGAAGCACACGCCGATGCCGCAGAACAGGCCGCGCGGTTTTCCCGCGACGGCGGTCTCGCGCCAGGAGACGCGGCCGGAGCCGAGCAGGACGCCCGCGATGCTCTGCCCCTCGAGACCCTCGACCGTCTCACCGTCGACGGTGATGCGCACGGGCTTGTCGGCGCGCTCGCTCATGCGACCGCCTCCAGCTCTCGGGCGAGCGTCGGGCGGGTCGGTGAGAACAGGGCTGCATCGATCTGCGTCGATCTGCCGTCCATGAGATCCCCGATCAGCGACGCCGTGGGCAGCGAGAGGCCGATGCCGGCCCCCTCGTGGCCGGTGGCGTGCCAGAGGCCGGGCAGGCGCGCATCCTGGCCGATGAGCGGCAGGTGGTCCGGCATGAAGGGGCGGAAGCCCGAGTAGCTGCGGATGACGGCCGTCTGGGCGAGGAAGGGGAAGATCGAGATCGCCTTCACCGCGAGCTGGCTGAGCACGTTCGCGCGGAACGCGTCGTCGAAACCGACCTGCTCGCGACTCGAGCCGATGAGCACCGTGCCACCCGGAGTCGACTCGACGACGCTCGAGGTCATGAGAACCGCGTCGCCGGACCCGACGGCACCGACGTAGTCCGCGTCGTACACCTTGTGGAAGACGCGCTGGGGCATCTTCGCCGTGACCAGGACGACTCCGCGGCGCGGACGAACGGGGAGGGGCACGCCGAGGGTCGCGGAGACCTCGCCGGACCACGGGCCGGCGGCGACGACGATCTCGGCGCCGCGGACGTCGCCGGCCGAGGTGCGGACGCCGACGATGCGGCCCGCCTCGCGGATCGCGCCCAGCACGTCGTGGTGCTCGAGGATGCTCGCCCCGCGCGCCCTGGCGAGGGCGACGAGCGCTTCGGTTGCGATGGTGGGCTGCACCTGGCTGTCGCCCGGGTACCAGACGGCTGCGGTCATCCGCTCGGTGATCCACGGCTCGAGCTCTCGAGCCTCGGCGTGCGTGACGGGCTCCGCAGCGACCTGCGCGTGGCGCTGCGTGGACGCGAAGTCCAGGAGGGCGGCCGCTCCCCCGTCGGTCGTCGCGACGACGAGGCCGCCCTTGGCTTCGAACTCGATATCGGGAAAGTCGTGGCCGAGCTCGTCGCGGAAGGTTCCGGCGAGCGTCGACCAGGCTGCGTTGGCGAGCTTCGAGAGCTCGAGCTCGGCGCCTGGCCCCTTGTCGGAGACGAGCAGGTTGCCTTCGCAGTGGGCGCTTGTGCCGCTCGCGACGCGGCCGCGCTCGACGAGCGCGACTCGCCGGCCACGGCCGGCGAGCTCGGCAGCGCAGGCCGCTCCGATGATGCCACCGCCGATGATCACGACGTCGTACCTGACCATCTCGCACCTCCTGTCAGTAATATGTCACACACCATGTGTGGGTGCAAGCCTGGCCCGCCCCTCATCCGGGACGGGCCAGCGGGGGCTACCAGCTCCGCGAGCGCGCTCAGCCCAGGTACGCCTCGATGACCGCCTTGTCCTTCGCCAAGTCGGCAGCGAGGCCCGAGAGCGTCACGCGGCCATGCTCGATGACGTAGGCACGATGCGCCACCTTGAGCGCGGCGCGAGCGTTCTGCTCGACGAGCAGCACAGTGGCACCGCGCTCGTTGATGCGCCCGATGAGCTCCATGACCTGCTTCACGACCAGCGGGGCGAGCCCCATCGACGGCTCGTCGAGCAGCATCAGCTTCGGGCCGCCGACATACGCTCGCGCGATCGCCACCATCTGCTGCTCACCGCCCGACAGGGTGCCGCCCTGCTGAGCGCGTCGCTCGAGGAGCCGCGGCATGAGCTCGTAGCACTCCTCGACACGCTCAGCGACGACCTTCTGGTCCTTCACCTGGTAGCCACCGAGCAGGAGGTTCTCGTGCACCGACATCGTCGAGAAGATGCGCCTGCCCTCAGGCACGTGGATGAGCCCGTCGCGTACGAGGTCCCACGGCTTCGCATTCGAGATGTCCTTGCCGCGCCACATGATCGTCCCGCGCTTCGCTCTGGCCAACCCGGAGAGCATCGTGAGCGTGCTCGTCTTGCCCGCGCCGTTGTTGCCGAGCAGCGAGACGACCTCACCCTCGTTGACCTCGATCGACAGCCCACGAAGCGCCTGCACGCGCCCGTAGAAGAGATCCACATCCTTGATCTCGAGCTCGACGCTCATGACCGGTCCCCCTCGTCCACTCGCTGGTTCTCGGGCCCGCCGTCTGGCACGCCCTCGTGCTCGTCCTCAGGATCCTCGACGCCGAGGTACGCCTCGATGACCCGAGGGTCGTTCTTGACGTCCGCGGGCAGACCATCGGCGATCTCTCGTCCGAAGTTGAGCACGATCACGCGCTCCGAGATCTCCATCACGAGACCCATGTCGTGCTCGATGAGCACGATTCCGACGCCGAGGTCCCTGATCTTGCGGATCAGTGCGATGAGCTCCTGCTTCTCGTTGTGGTTGAGGCCAGCAGCAGGCTCATCGAGCAGCAGCAGCTTGGGCTGCGTGGCGAGCGCCCGCGCGATCTCCACTCGGCGCTGCTCGCCGTACGGCAGCTGCGACGCCAGCAGCTCGTCGTCGAGCGAGTAGCCGACGAAGTCGAGCCAGCCGCGCGCATCCTCGAGCGCCTGGGCCTCGATTTTCTTGTAGCCGAACGTGTGCAGCATCGTCTGGAACACGTTCTGACGGATGCGCGCGTGCATCGCCGTCTTCACGTTGTCGATGACCGACATGTCCCGGAACATGCGGACGTTCTGGAAGGTGCGGCTCAGCCCGAGGCGCGTGATCGTCGACGGCTGCTTGCGCATGATGCTCTCGCCGTCAAAGGTGATCGAGCCAGACGTCGGCCGATAGAAGCCGGTGATGCAGTTGAACGCACTCGTCTTGCCAGCCCCGTTCGGCCCGATCACCGAGATGATCTCACCCGCGTACGCATCGAACGACGTCCCGTCGACCGCCTTCACGCCGCCGAACTGCAGCCGAAGATCACGGACCGAGAGCAACGGCTCCCCTTGATGCGCCCGCCTGAACTCCTCGGCGACCGCGGTCACCGACTCCGTCTTCGGCACGTCGATGGGCGCCGTGCCGTAGACGTCACCCGTGCCTGAAACCTGGCTCATGCCTGCTCCTTCGAGAGGTCGATGTTGGCGTCGGGCGCCTCGTGCGCCGAGAAGCCGTCCTTCGGAGACGGCGCCTCGCCCTTGGCTCGCGACTTGAGGAACGGCAGGATCGCCGTCGCCGGCCAGATGCCCTGCGGCCGGAAGATCATCATGATCACGAGCAGCACGCCGAACACCAGGAAGCGCCAGTCGGAGAACTCGCGCAGGATCTCGGGCAGCAGCGACACGAGCAGCGCGCCGACGATGACACCCGGGATGGAGCCCATGCCGCCGAGCACGACCGCCATGAGCAGCAGGGCCGAGTTGAGGAACACGAAGGAGGTCGGGCTGATCGCCGTCTGGTGCGCTGCCATCAGCACACCCGCGAGACCGCCGAAGACGGCACCGAGCACGTACGCGCCGAGCTTCGTGGTGTACGTGTTGACGCCCATCGCCTCGGCGGCATCCTCGTCATCCTTGATGGCGCGCCAGGCGCGACCCATCTTGCCCTTGCCCAGCCTCGAAGCGGCGATGATCGCGGCACCACCGGCGATGATGACGCAGAGGAAGTACAGCAGGATCTTGCCGTTGAACTCGATGCCGCCGATCGTGAGGCCGTCCGCGAACGACCAGCCGAAGAACTCGAACGTGTCGATGCCGGAGATGCCGGATGGGCCACCCGTGACCTCGAGATTGTTGGCGGTGAGGCGGATGATCTCACCGAACCCGAGGGTCACGATCGCGAGATAGTCGCTGCGCAGTCGCAGCGTCGGCCCGCCGATGATGAGCCCGGCGAGGATGCACGCGACGATGACGAACGGGACCGTCGCGATGAGGGGCATGTCGAGCAGCGTGTTGAGGACGCCGGCCGTGTACGCACCGACGGCGAAGAAGGCGTAGTAGCCGAGGTCCAGGAGACCGGCGTAGCCGACGACGATGTTGAGGCCCATCGCGAGCATGATGTAGATCATCGCGGAGGTGCCGATGGAGATGACGTACGGCGTCGCGTTGATGAACGGCAGCAGGAACGCGAAGAGGAACAGCACGAGCCCGACGAGGTTCATGAACGTCTTCGGGTTCAGGATGCCCTTGCGCGGCGTGGGCCGCTCGACGGTGGGCGCGGGCGCCTGGAGTCTGATGTCGGTCATGGGATCACATCCGTTCCACGACGCGTGCACCGAGGATGCCGGTCGGTCTGAAGGACAGGAAGAGGATCAGGCACGCGAACGAGAAGACGTCACGCCACTCCCCGCCGAGCCAATGGGTGCCGAACGCCTCGAGCAGACCGAGCACGAGGCCGCCGAGCATGGCGCCGTAGAGGCTGCCGATGCCGCCGATGACGGCCGCCGTGAACGCCTTCAACCCGATGACGAAGCCAGCGAGGAAGTCGATGGTGCCGTAGTAGGCGCCGGCCATGACGCCGGCCGCGCCCGCGAGGGCCGAGCCGATGAAGAAGGTGCGCGAGATGACCTTGTTGACGTTGACGCCCATGAGCTGCGCGGCCGTGGGGTCGAGCGCGATGGCCCGCATGGCGCGGCCGTCTCGGGAGCGCATGATGTACGTGTTGAGCGCGAACATGAGCGCCGCCGCGACGAGCATCATGACGATCTGCGGCATCGTGATGCGGCCGCCGAGCAGGTCGAGCGTCTCCCCTTCGAGACGCGTCGGGTAGACCTTGGGGTCCGGGCCGAAGATCTGGCGCACTCCGTACTCGAGGATGAACGACATGCCGACCGCGGTGATGAGCACCGCGAGCCTGGGGCTCGAACGCAGCGGGCGGTAGGCGACCCGCTCGATGGTCACGCCGAGGATGCCCGTGAAGATCATCGCGAGGAGCATGACCAGCAGGATCGACAGGATGCCGCCGCCTGCGAGTCCGGAGAACGCCGAGAAGATGGTGAGGCCGGCGAACGCGCCGACCATGTAGACGTCGCCGTGCGCGAAGTTGAGCAGCTTGATGATGCCGTACACCATGCTGTAGCCGAGTGCGACGAGCGCGTAGAAGGATCCGACGAAGAGCCCGTCGATGATGAGTTGAATCACAGTGGTTCCTGACTGCAGAAGCGGGCGGGGAGTTCCCTCCCCGCCCGCCGTGGCTGACTAGCTCTTCAGGTCATCCTCGAGGATGAAGGTGCCGTCGGGCCCGACGGTGACGATGGCGAAGCCGCCCTCGCTGAGCGTTCCCTCATCCGTGAAGGTGAGGGGGCCGGAGAAGATGTCGAAGCCGTCCAGGGCACCGAGCGCCTCGATGACCGCGGGGCCCTCGGTGGTGCCGGCGTCCTCGATCGCCTGGGAGACGACGCGGACGGCGTCGTAGCTCTGCGTCGAGTAGGGTCCTGGCGCTGCGCCGAACTTCTCGGTGTAGGCGTCGATCCACTCGGTTGCACCCTCGAGCATGTCGGGGGTCTGCGTGAACGTGCCGAGCACACCCTCGGAGGCGCTGCCGGCGATCTCAGCGAACTTCGCATCGACCGAGCCGTCCGCGACCATGATCTTGCCCGTGTAGCCGGCCGATCGCAGCTGCTGGGTGATCAGGCCACCCTCCTGGTAGTAGCCGGTCCAATACATCATGTCGGGGTTCGCCGAGACGACCTTGTTGACGTTGGCCGCATAGTCGGACTCGCCGGCGTTGACCGACTCCTCGAGCACGACCTCGATGCCGAGCTCCTTCGCCTGCTCGGATGCCGACTTCGCGAGGTCCGTCGAGTAGTCCGTGTTGTCGTCGACGAGCGCCAGCGTCTTCACGCCCTGCTTCTCGGCGTACTTCAGCATCGCCTGAGCCTGCTGCGTCCCCGTGCCGTTGATGAGGAACACGTTGTCGAGGCCGGCTGCGACGAGCTGGTTCGAATTGGCCGCCGGGATCACCATGGGGATCTCTGCCGTGTTGAAGATCGGCAGCGTCGGGAGCGTGGCGCCTGAGCAGTAGCCGCCGACCGAGGCGACGACACCGTCGGTGACGAGCTTGTTCGCTGCGGCGGTCGCGCTTGTCGCGTCGCACGCGTCGTCGGCGGTGACCAGCTCCAGCTGCCGGCCGAGGACTCCGCCGGCCTCGTTGAGCTCGTCGATCGCCATCTGGGCCCCGTTCTCCATGTACGGGCCGAAGGCCGATTCCGACCCAGAGAAGGGTGCCGCGAGGCCCAGCTTGATGGGTCCGTCTTCCGACGCGGCGTCTCCGCCTCCGGCGACACCCCCGGAGCATCCGGTGAGGGCGAGTGCGGCCGTGGCGAGCAGAGCTCCTGGGAGGAGCACTCTCTTCCAGATGCCAGCACCCCGAGGGCTGGTGGAACGACGTGCAGTCATGGTGAGTTCCTTCCGAACAGACGTCAGAATCGCCGGACCATCTCCGGTGATGGGATGTCACACATTACTGTTCGGCGGAGGTCGGCAGAAGGCCCTTCCACAGCCTTGAAACAGAGTTGTTACAAAGTGTTTCGCTGTGTGGAGGGTTTGCTAAGCCTCTTCAGGTAGCCCAGCCCACCAGCCGACGACATGGCCGATGTGCCGATGCATGAGCTCCGCAGCCTCATCCGCCTTGCCAGCCTCGAGCAGCACCAGCAGATCCGCGTGCTCACGCGACGATGCCGTGAGCTCCTGGGAACCGAGCATCTCGGTCAGCCCCGTCAGCCTCGTCTGCCTGCGCAGCGCGGTCACGATCGACACGAGACGCTCATTGCCGGACAGCCCGAGGAGCTTCGCGTGGAACTCGATGTCGACCGCCAGGTACAGGGGAAGGTCCCCAGCCGCGGACGCCGCGTCGATCTGGGTCGCGAGCTCGCGCAGCTCGGCGCGAGGAGCCTCTGGGAACTCGACGGCCAGCTCGCGCACGATCGGCACCTCGAGCATCTGCCGCACCTCGACGATCTGTCGCAGCTCCTCGACGGAGACGTGCGTCACCCGGAACCCCTTGTTGCGAACGGGCTCCACGAACCCCAGCTTCTCGAGGTTCAGCATCGCCTCCCGCACGGGAGTCGCCGACACCTCGAAGCGAGCCGCGAGCGCTGGAACGGAGACGAGCTCGCCCGCCGCGAGCCCTCCCGAGACGATCGCGGCGGCGACGGAGTCCTCGATGGTGGCGCGCAGGTTCGACTGCTGCGCCGCCGGCTTGAAGTCCAACGCGTCGATCATGGGCACTCCGCTCGTAAGGCTCGCTCTGGTCGGAAATCGTAAGCACACCTCAGGGGTGTTCATCACTTCCACTCAATAATGTGTCACATGCGTCCGCAAAGCACGGCCTTCGGCGAATCTGTCCGCCGACGCTCAGAAGCGGATCGCGTACGGATCCTCGCCTGGGTCCCGATCTCGCTGCTCCCCGGACGGTTCCGACTGCGCGAGACCGGTCTCACGGATGAGCCCCATCCCGAGCGCACTCGGCTCCGGAGACGGCCGACGGACCGCATCCTCGAAGATCTCGAAGTCCCGACGAGAGAGCTCGAGCCAGCCCGCGCGCAGCCGCTCACCCCAGTACTTGTCGTTCCGCGTCAGATCCAGCAGATCGCGCAGCGGTCGGATGAGCGCAGGACGCGCCTCACGCATCCACTGCACCTCCCTGCGCCACGGCGACGACCCCCTCCCGCCAGCCCGGTACGGCTCGTCGTCGAGCACGTAGCCCGCCTGCACCACGCTGCGAAGCGGCTCCCCGTCCGGGTTCACCTCGCGCGGACAGTAGAGAGCCACGCCATCGGACACGCGCATCTGCTCGACCCCCTCGAGCGCACCCCACGGTGCCTGCACGAAACCGCCCTCGACCATCGCGAGGGCGCGATCAAAGGGCTGCACGACAAGCCAGTAGCGGATGGCCACGGTCAGATGGTCGAAGGACTGGAGGCTCTGGCGCCCCTAGGGCCAGAGGCCGAGGTGGCCGATCGCGGTGCGAAGCACCTGGCCGCGGCCACCCTCGAGCTCCTCGAGGAGGTCGGGATCGAGTGCCTGCTGCGGAGTCAGCCACGTGATCTCGAGCGCGTCCTGGCGAGGGTTGCATTCCCCGGCGACCGGAACGATGAACTCGAGCGCAACCGCATGCTGACGCGAGTCGAACAGCCCGGAACCGGGCATCGGCGAGAACTCCGCCACCGTGAAGGGGGCGAGCGCCTGCGGCAGAGCCGGGAACGCCATCGTGCCGAGATCCTTCTCCAGGTGCCGAAGGAGGGCGCCCCGAATCGACTCCCCGTACTGCACGCGCCCAGAGACGAACGAGCGCGTCATGACGCCCTCGTTGTCAGCCCGAAGCAGCACGCCCAGGTGCTCGACCTTGCCCGAGGCGTCGACACGCACCGGGATGGCCTCGACATACAGCATCGGCACGCGACGCCGCACGAGCGCGAGCTCGTCGTCGTTCATCCAGCCGGACTCAGGATCAGGAGTGCGCACCGTCATGACCCCATTGTGGACCATGTATGTTTCCCGGGTGAGCACAGCATCCACAGGTATCGATCCCAAGACGCTCCTCTGGCGGGGCGGCGACACCGAGACGGCGGCCACGAGCACGCTCCCGCTCGTCGTCGGACTGCACGGCTACGGCGCAGACGGAACGGACATCCTCAGCCTCACCGGGCAGATGCCCCAGGGCTTCAGGTACGTCTCCGTGCCCGCCCCGCACCCGCAGCCGGAGGGCGGCCGCGAGTGGTTCCCGCTGCGCTTCGCCGACCCGATGACGGGCGAGGTCGCGGTCGACGCCGACGCCCAGATCACTCTCGAGCAGGGCGCGAACGACGCTGCGGCAGCCGTCATCTCACTGCTGGACACGCTCGGCGTCCTCGACTCGGGCGCGCCACTCGCGCTGCTCGGCTACTCGCAGGGCGGCATCGTCGCCATGCAGGCGCTCCGTCAGCGACCCGCGGCATTCCGGGGAGCGCTGCTGCTCTCTGGCCTCGTCGCCGTCGGCACCGTTCCGGGGGACGCCGAGCTCGCGGATGCCCGGCCGCCAGTCTTCTGGGGGCGGGGCGACGCCGACACGGTCATCCCCTCGCTCGCGGTCGAGCACACGGCAGCATGGCTCGAGGCCCATGCCGACGCAGAGATCTACGTCGAGGCGGGCCTCGGTCACGCGGTCTCCGAGAAGGAGCTCGTGCGGATGGCGGGGTTCCTCGAGCGTGTGCTCGGGTAGCTCCCCCAGCGCTTTAGTCGTTCGGGATGAGCAACCAGAGCGCCAGGTAGATGATGACCTGCGGGCCCGGGATGAGGACCGACAGGACGGTCAGCAGGCGGACGACAAACGGCGACCAGCCGAATCGCTGCGCGATGCCCGCGCAGACTCCGGCGATGACGCGGCCGCTACGGGGGCGAACAAGACGCTTCATGTGAGATCACTCCTTCAGAACGTGGTGCATCCAGCTTCGCGCATGCCGGCTGGATGATCGTCCCCCGGGAGGTTGATCCGGTCCTCCTGGAGGCTGATGTCGGTGGTGTGTGGTTCTGTTGTCGTCATGCCTGAGACGACCGCACTCGACGCGTTCTCCCCCGCGACACGGGAGTGGTTCCGCGGCGCATTCGTGAGCCCGACCGCGGTCCAGGAGGCATCCTGGCGCGAGATCGCCGACGGGCACCACACCCTGGTCGTTGCTCCGACCGGCTCCGGCAAGACACTGAGCGCGTTCCTCTGGGCCATCGACCAGCTCGCGGCCGAGCGCGGCACTGAGAGCGAGCAGGCGAAGGCCGAGCGGCGCACGCGCGTGGTCTACCTGTCCCCGCTGAAGGCACTCGGCGTCGACGTCGAGCGCAACCTGCACTCGCCGCTCGTCGGCATCACGCAGACCGCCAGGCGGCTCGGCTCGGTGGCACCGGACATCCGCGTCGGGGTGCGCTCAGGAGACACGAGCCCCACCGAGCGCAGACAGCAGCTCCGCAACCCACCCGACATCCTCATCACGACGCCCGAGTCGCTCTATCTCATGCTCACGTCTCAGGCGCGGAAGACGCTCACCGCTGTGACGACGGTCATCATCGACGAGGTGCACGCCGTCGCCTCGAGCAAGCGCGGCGCGCACATGGCCCTCACACTGGAGCGCCTCGACGCGCTCCTCGACAAGCCGGCGCAGCGCATCGGCCTGTCCGCGACGGTTCGGCCCCTCGACGAGATGTCCCGCTTCCTAGCCGGCAACGCACCGGTCAAGGTCGTCGCCCCGCCGAGCACGAAGACGTTCAAGCTCGAGGTGCGAGTTCCCGTCGAAGACCTCAGCGACATCGGCATGACCCGAGCCGGGGCCGCGACTCCGACCTCGGCCGACGCATCCGGAGCCATCGCAGATGCAGACCCGTTCGCGGACTTCGAGGCTGGGGCCGCCGCCGGCTCACTGCGCGACCCCGCAGCCGACGCAGAGGCCTCAGGCTCGGTGTGGCCGCACATCGAGGAGGCCATCGCCGACCTCGTCGAGTCGCACCGCTCCACGATCGTGTTCGTCAACTCGAGGCGCCTCGCCGAACGGCTCACGGCCCGACTCAACGAGATTGCCGACGAGCGCGCGTCGGCCGATGCCCCGGCGGCCGAGACGACGGAGGCAGCAGACCCCTACAGCGCCGCAGCCCCCGGCGTGCGCTGGTCCTCCGGCGACCACAGCGCGAGCCCGAAGGCAGCGCCGCAGCGACCGCCTGCAGTGTCCATGGGGCAGGCGGGCCAGTCGTCCGGCGCCCCGCTCTCCTTCGCACGCGCCCACCACGGCTCCGTGTCGAAGGAGTCTCGCGCCGAGGTCGAGAACGCCCTCAAGAGCGGCACCCTCCGCTGCGTCGTCGCCACCTCCAGCCTGGAACTCGGCATCGACATGGGAGACGTCGACCTCGTCGTCCAGGTCGAGTCGCCTCCCTCGGTCGCGAGCGGACTCCAGCGCGTTGGCCGAGCCGGCCACCAGGTCGGCGAGACCTCCGAGGGCACGATCTTCCCCAAGCACCGCGCCGATGTCCTGCACTCCTCCGTGCTCGCATCGCGCATGGTCACCGGACAGATCGAGCGGATGCGGGTGCTCGCCAACCCCCTCGATGTGCTCGCCCAGCAGACGATCGCCGCAGCGGCCATCGAAGACCTCGACGTCGAGGAGTGGTTCGACCTGGTCCGGCGCTCGGCGCCGTTCGCGTCCCTGTCGCGACCCCTCTTCGAGGCGACCCTCGACCTGCTGTCCGGCAAGTACCCATCCGACCAGTTCTCCGAGCTGAGGCCACGCCTCGTCTGGGACCGCGACCAGGGCACCCTCACCGGAAGACCCGGAGCGGCGAGGCTCGCCGTCACCTCTGGAGGGACCATCCCCGACCGGGGCCTCTTCGGGGTGTTCCTCGCCGGTTCCGAAGACGCCGACGCGCAGCGAGGGCCGCGTCGCGTCGGCGAGCTCGACGAGGAGATGGTCTACGAATCGCGCGTCGGCGACATCTTCGCGCTCGGGGCGACCAGCTGGCGCATCGCCGAGATCACCTTCGACCGAGTGCTCGTGACCCCGGCCTACGGCCAGCCGGGACGACTGCCCTTCTGGGTCGGCGACGCGCTCGGGCGACCCTCCGAGCTCGGCCAGGCCATCGGCGCCATCACCAGGGAGATCGCCGCCAAGGGGCAGGTGCCCGATGCACTCGCCGCCCTCATGGACGACAACGCCGTGCAGAACGCCGTCGCCTACGTGCGCGAGCAGCAGGACGCGACCGGCCAGGTCCCGAGCGACCACACGCTCATCGTGGAGCGCACGCGCGACGAGCTCGGCGACTGGCGCATCATCCTGCACTCCCCCTACGGCTCCCCCGTGCACTCCCCGTGGGGCCTCATCGTGGCGGCGCGCATCCGCGACCGCTACGGCCTCGACGGCGGCGTCGTCGCAAGCGACGACGGCATCATCGTGCGAATTCCGGAAGGCGACGCCGAACCGCCCGGCGCAGAGCTGTTCGCCCTTGAGGCCGACGAGATCGAGCAGATCGTGGCTCGCGAGGTGGGCGGCTCGGCCCTGTTCGCGTCGCGCTTCCGCGAGGCGGCCGCGCGTGCGCTGCTCCTGCCGCGCCTCAACCCCGGCAAGCGCTCGCCACTCTGGCAGCAGCGACAGAAGGCGGCCCAGCTGCTCGACGTCGCCAAGCAGTATCCGACCTTCCCGATCATCCTGGAGGCCGTGCGCGAAGTCCTGCACGACGTCTACGACCTCGACGCGCTCGTCGACCTCGCGAAGCGCGTCGCCGGCCGCGAGGTGCGCCTCGTCGATGTGACCACCGAGCAGGCGTCGCCCTTCGCGCGGACGCTGCTCTTCGGCTACGTCGGCGCGTTCATGTACGAAGGCGACAGCCCGCTCGCCGAACGACGAGCTGCCGCACTCGCGCTCGACACGAGCCTCCTGGCCGACCTCCTCGGCAGGGTCGAGCTGCGCGAGCTGCTCGATGCGAAGGTCATCTCGAGGCTCGAGGCCGAGCTGCAGCGCACGGCCCCCGACCGCCTCGCGCGCGACGCCGAAGGGGTGGCCGACCTCCTGCGCGTGCTCGGCCCGCTCAGCGTCGACGAGATCGCGGAGCGCCTGCGCGGCGAAGACGTCGGCACCGATGGTCACGCTGATGGCGAGAGCGCCGCTGACGGCGACGAGCCCGCCGACGAGCACGTGCCCACGGCCACCGCTGCCGTCGCCGAAGAGCACGTCTCGGCGCTCGTGACGGCGAAGCGCGCGCTGCGGGTTCGCATCGCGGGGGTCGACCGCATCGCCGCGATCGAGGATGCCAGCCGCCTGCGTGATGCCCTCGGTGTCGCACTCCCCATCGGCGTCCCTGTCGCGTTCATCGACCCGGTGGACGACCCGGTCGGCGACCTCGTCTCCCGCTACGCTCGCTCGCACGGCCCCTTCTCCGTCACCGAGGTCGCCGAGCGCTACGGCACGGGCCAGGCGGTCGTGCGCGAGGCGCTCACGAGACTCGAGCTCGCCCGTCGTGTGGTCGAGGGCGAGTTCCGGCCAGACCGCGAAGGCTCGGAGTGGGTCGACGAGACCGTGCTCAAGCGCCTCCGCGCCCGTTCCCTCGCCGCGCTCCGCAGCGAGATAGAGCCCGTCGACCATTCCGCGTTCGCCCGGTTCTTACCGGCTTGGCAGCACGTCGGCGGCGAGCTGCGCGGAATCGACGGCCTGATCACCGTCATCGACCAGCTCGCGGGCGTACCCGTCCCTGCCTCGGCGCTCGAGAGCCTCATCCTCCCCGCGCGGGTGCGCGACTACCACCCGAGCATGCTCGATGAGCTCACGACGGCGGGCGAGGTCCTCTGGCGTGGGCACGGCGCAATCGGCTCGAGCGACGGGTGGATCAGCCTGCACCTCGCCGATACGGCGCACCTCACACTCCCCGACCAGCCAGAGGGCGAACCGGATGCGCGCGGCAGGCACATCCTCGACGCGCTTGCCGGGTCCGGCCCGGGATTCTTCCCCCAGCTGTCGCGGCACGTGCGGCTCATGCTCGAACCCGAGTCGACCAGCGACCGTGAACTCTCCGACGCCCTCTGGGCCCTCGTCTGGCAGGGACGCGTGACCAACGACACCCTCTCGCCGCTCCGAGCTCTGATCTCCGGTGGCCCCGGCTCGGCGAGCACCTCGGCGCATCGAGCGCCCAGCCGAGCCGCACGCGGCAGGCTCTACCGTGGCCGCGTCGCCATGGCACCGAGCGACTCCGCCGGAAGCCCAACCGCCTCCGCCTTCGCCTCCCAGCGGCCAGCGCCCTCGCAGCCCCACACGAGCGGCCGCTGGACCCTCGGCCTGCAGGGCGTGAGCGACGCCACCGAGCGTGGCCTCGCCATCGGCGACCTGCTGCTCGACCGCTACGGCATCGTGACCCGCGGCAGCGTCATGGCGGAGGAGGTCCTCGGCGGGTTCGCGCTCGTCTACCGAGTCCTCGCCCGCTTCGAGGAGTCGGGGAAGGCCAGACGCGGCTACTTCATCGAGAAGCTCGGCGCGGCCCAGTTCTCGACCGTCGGCGCCGTCGACCGCCTCCGCGGCTTCACGCAGGAGCTCGACGCCGAGAAGCAGTTCGAGACGCTCACGCTCGCCGCGACCGACCCAGCCAATCCCTACGGGGCGGCGCTCGCGTGGCCGAGCGACGAGGACTCGCAGACCAAGCACCGACCCGGCAGGAAGGCCGGTGGGCTCGTGACGATGGTCGACGGCGCCCTCGCGCTCTACGTCGAACGCGGCGGCAAGACGCTCCTCACCTTCACCGACTCCGACGACGTCCTGCGGGCGGCAGCGAGGTCCCTCGCCGACACGGTCCGGCGGGCGCGCATCCCGAACCTCGTGATCGAACGGGTCGACGGCACGTTCGTGCTCGAGACCCCCCTCGCGAGCATGCTGCAGGAGGGCGGGTTCTCGCTCACCACCCGCGGCCTGCGCATGCGGCCTGGCCAGTGAGCCACGCCGCGACGCGCATCGAGAGCAAGACCAGACCAGACCAGACCAGACCAGACCAGAAGCAGGACCGACAGCAGAGGCGGCACAGTGGCGACAGCACGCGGACGACGAGGAAACAGGGCAGGCGGCACCGAGCCGAGGATCGAGGCGCCGTACCTGCCGGAACTCGACGATGCCAGCGCCGCGGACTTCGCGACGGCGCGGGTGCACGAGCTGCAGCACTTCACCGAGGTGCGTGGCGAGGAGCTCGACGCCGCCGGCGTGACGTTCTCCGAATGCCGCATCGAGGGCCTCACGGCCCGCAGACTCCTCCTGCACTCGGGACGGGTGAGCGAGTGCGTGCTCGAGCGCATCGAGGTGCCGGTCGTCGAAGGGCAGCGCCAGTCGTTCCGGTCCGTGAGCTGGACGGCATCCCGACTCGGCTCCGCGGACCTGCACGAGTCGGACTTCCAGAACGTCGAGTTCCGCGACGACCGGCTCGGCTACGTCAACCTGCGCGGCGCAACCCTCACCGATGTCCGCTTCGCCGACTGCGCGTTCGATGAGATCGACCTCGGGGGTGCGACAGCACGACGCGTAGCCTTCACGGAGAGCCGCACGGGCATCCTCGACGTCACGGGCGCCCGCCTCGAGCACGTCGACTTGCGTGGGCTCGAGTTCTCGACCATCACGGGCCTCGAGGGACTGCGCGGCGTCACCGTCTCCCCGTCGCAGCTCGAGGCGCTCGCACCCCACCTCGCGGCCCACCTCGGCATCGAGGTGCGTGATGCCGGAAGGTGACACCGTCTACCGGGCGGCGACCCGGCTGAACCGCGCCCTTGCGGGCCGCGAGCTGACACGCTTCGAGCTGCGAGTGCCGAAGTACGCGGCTCTCGACCTCACCGGCCTCACCGTCGACGAGGTCGTTCCGCGCGGCAAGCACCTCCTGACCCGCATCGGCCCGCACACCCTGCACACCCACCTCGGGATGGACGGCAGCTGGCAGCTCGTGACAGCGGGCGGGAAGTGGCCCCGTCCGGCGTACCAGGCGAGGGCGGTTCTCGGTACGACTGTCGGCAGCGCCGTCGGCTTCGAGCTCGCCGTCGTGGAGATGCTCGCGAGCGAAGACGAAGCCGATGCCGTCGGGCATCTCGGTCCCGACCTCCTCGGCGACGACTGGGATGCCCAGCTCGCCGTCGCGAACCTGCGCCGAGATCCAGACGCCGAACTCGCCGGGGCCCTCCTCGAGCAGCGCAACCTCGCGGGTCTCGGGAACGTCTACGTGACGGAGTTGCTCTTCCTGCGCGGCCTGCATCCGCACACCCCGGTGTCCGGCGCCGGCGACCTCGACCGACTGGTCGAGCTTGGCCACAAGCTCATCGTCGCGAACCGCGACCGGGTGGAGCGCACGACGACCGGTGATCTGCGACCGGGCAGGCGAACCTACGTCTACGGCCGATATGGCAAACCGTGTCTGCGCTGTGGGACGCGCATCCAACGCGGCGTCCAAGGCCGCGAGCGGGTCGCGGCCTGGTGCCCCAGCTGCCAGCCAGCGCCGCCCGCCTGACTCCCGACTCCGCACCCCGCGCCGTCCCCCGCGCTCGCACCCGGCG
>NZ_PSXX01000020.1 GCF_002931055.1 Pseudoclavibacter sp. AY1H1
ACCCCGCGCCGACCACACGGGCATCTTCGCGATGTCGAAGCACAGCTCGTCGTACGCGAACGCGCGGCGAGCATCCGGGTTGCGGCTCAACCAGAGCAGGCCGGTCTCGTCCGGCTCGAAGCGCTTGTTCAGATTCCCGGCGTTGATGAAGCCCGGCACCGCGAGCGTCGTCCCGGTCAGGATGCACGCGGAGAAGAACGCCGAGTCGTGGGCGAGCAGCTGCTGCGCGAGCAGCGAACCCCACGAATGCCCCTGCAGGATGAGCGGCAGCTTCGGGTACCGGTCGCGCACCCACGCGGAGATGTCCTCGAGCGCCTCGAGCGCGGCCCGGTTCTCGGTCGTGGGAAGCACCGACAGCCCGTGCGCGCCGAGGCCCGTCTGCCCATGGCCGAGATGATCGTGCGCGACGACCGCGTAGCCGGCCGCGACCAGATCGCGCGCGTACGCGTCGTAGCGCATCGCGTGCTCGCCCGAGCCGTGCGACAGGTGGATGACGCCTCGCGGCGACTCGCAGGCCCACTCGTAGACGTGCACGTCGATGCCATGACCGACCGGCACGACGAACGAGGCCGGGGCGCCGGACGGGTCGGGCTTCGGGGCGGCTGGGCCGCGCGCATCCGCCCGCCCCTGCGAGCCGCCGTGCGACCCGCCGGAGGAACCGCCCTGCGAACCCGTGCCCGACCCCGTCATTGCTACGCCTCTCGAGTGATGTCGACCTTCACGAACAGCTGCGAGGAGAACGGGCCCGCGTACACGCCGCGCAGCGGAGGCACGTCGTTGTAGTCGCGGCCACGGCCCACGAGCACGTGGCGCTCGCCGATCGGGATGTCGTTGGTGGGGTCCCAGCCGCGCCACTCGCCGTCCCAGTACTCGATCCACGCGTGGGACTCGCCGCTGACCGTCTCGCCGATCTCGGCGTTCGGCCGCGGGTGCAGGTAGCCGGAGACATAGATGGCCGGGATTCCCGCCGCACGGAGCGCACCGAGTGCGATGTGCGAGATGTCCTGGCAGACGCCGCGCTTGTGCTCCCACGCCTCGGCCGCCGTCGTGCGGACACCCGTCACGCCGCCCTCGTAGGCGACAGCCTCGTACACGAGGTGGAGGATCTCCATCGCGGTGGACGCGGGTCCGGCGTTGGCACCCTTCACCTCAGCGGCGAGCGCCTTCACGTCGTCGGGCGGCATCGTGAGGCGCGTCTGCGCGGTCTGCTCCACGAGCTCGACGCTGCGCAGCCGCTCGCGGGCGAGCTCATCCCAGCTGAGCGACAGCTGACCCGCCTCGGGCCGCTGGCGCACCTCGACGAGGCTCGACGCGGTCAGCGACAGCTCCGAGTGCGGGTTGAGCACCTCGAACGCCGTCACCTTCGTGCCCCAGTAGTCGGAGTAGTTGTGCGTCGACGAATGCGGCGTGACATCGAGGTGTCCGAACAGCACGAACTGGCCGTTGTTGGCCATCGGCAGCATGCGGGCCTCGTTGTACGAGGTCGTGACGTCGCCCTCGTACCGGAAACCGGTGGAGTGGCGGATGCGGATGCGGCTCATGAGTTGTCTCCCACCCAGCTCGGTGCCGTGATCGACGGGAAGTAGCGCTGACGGATCGCCTCGGAAGCCCGGGAGACCGCGTCCTGCACACCATCCATGTAGCGGGGCAGGTCGGCCAGCGTGTCGTGGATGGGGCGGTACTCGAGGTCAGAGGAGATCTGCCCGAGGAGCCGCTGGGCCTGGTCGGTGACGCCGACGCGGCCACCGCGCTCGTGGCGCGGCTGGATGTCGTAGAGGCTCGAGAGGGCCGTCGACACCGAGTACTGGATCGACCGCGGGAACAGGCGGTCGAGCAGCAGGAACTCCGCGGCGTTGGCCGCCGACGGCATGCCGTGGTACGTACGGAGGTACGACTCGTACGCACCGCACGAGCGGAGGATCGTCGTCCACGACGCCCCGGAGGCCTCGGTGAGCGAACGCGTCGCGAGCAGCCGCGCCGTCATGTCGGCACGCTCCAGGGAACGCCCCAGCATCATGAACTGGTATGCGTCGTCACGGCTCGCCGCCGAGTTCACGACACCGACCGCGAGCGCCGAACGCTCGCGAACCCACGCGAACAGGTCGTGCACCTTCTCCTGCCGCACGCTGAACGGCATGCGCGAGTACGTGGCGTTGAGGCACTCCCACAGCTCCGTCGACACGATCTCGCGAGCACGGCGAGCGTTCTCGCGGGCCGCGTTCACCGAGTAGGCGATGGATGCGGGCTGCGAGCGGTCGACCGCGAGGAGGTTCAGGACGTCCGAGCGGGTGAGCTCCGTGTCGGGGTGCACATCCGCCGCCCCCATGACGCTGAGGAGCGAGCGGCAGGCCGTCGCCTCATCGACCCACGGGTCTTCGAGGAGCAGCTGCAGGTGCACGTCCAGGATGCGGGCGGTGCCGTCGGCACGCTCCACATAGCGGCCGATCCAGAAGAGCGACTCGGCGATACGGCTCAGCATGCGTCCGTTCCCTTCGGGTTCTTGCCGGCGGATGCGGCTGCCGGCGACGCTTCAGCGCGCGCCTGCTGCTGTTGCTGCACCTGCTCTGACTGTGAATGCGAGTGCGATTGGGCTTGCGGCTGACGGCCCTGCGTCTGCTGCTGCACCTGCTGCTGGTCGCCGCGCTTCGGGGCGTCCTGCGGCATGTGGTCCTGGCGGTGCGGGATGACGCGCAGCACGCCCGTCACGGGGTGCGGCGTCTCCGACACGTCGGCCTGGTCGTCGAGGAGCTCCTCGACGCCGTGCGGCTGCGGCTTGGAGAAGCTCCGCTCGGCGCCGACCACCCACGTGTCCTTCGACCCGCCGCCCTGGCTGGAGTTCACGACCAGCTGTCCCTCCGGGAGGGCGACGCGAGTGAGGCCACCCGGCAGCACCCACACGTCGTGGCCGTCGTTGATGGCGAACGGGCGCAGGTCCGCGTGGCGCGGCCGCATCCCGTCGTCGACGAGCGTCGGGATGGTCGAGAGCTGCACGACGGGCTGCGCGATCCAGCCGCGCGGGTCGGCGAGCAGCCGCACCCGCATCTCGTCGAGCTCCGTCTTCGAGGCGCTCGGCCCGATCATGAGGCCCTTGCCGCCCGAGCCGTCGACCGGCTTCACGACGAGTTCGTCGAGGCGGTCGAGCACCTCCTCGAGCGCGTCCGGCTCCTCGAGGCGCCACGTGTCGACGTTCGGCAGGATCGCCTCCTCCGACAGGTAGTAGCGGATGAGGTCGGGCATGTACGTGTACACGAGCTTGTCGTCCGCGACGCCGTTGCCGACCGCGTTCGCGATCGTGACGTTGCCGAGGCGCGCCGCCATCATGAGGCCGGGCGAGCCGAGCATCGAGTCGCGGCGGAACTGCAGCGGGTCGAGGTAGTCGTCGTCGACGCGGCGGTAGATGACGTCGACTCGCTGCGGGCCGGCCGTGGTGCGCATCCACACCCGACCGCCCGAGCAGAACAGGTCGCGGCCCTCGACGAGCTCGACGCCCATGAGGCGCGCGAGCAGCGTGTGCTCGAAGTACGCGGAGTTGTAGACGCCGGGGGTGAGGACGACGACCGTCGGGTCCTCGATGCCGTCTGGGGCGGAGGCCCGAAGCGCCCCGAGGAGGCGGTTCGGGTAGTCGCCGACCGGGCGGACGCGCATGCGCGAGAACAGCTCAGGGAGCGTCTGCGCCATGGCACGGCGGTTCGAGATGACGTAGGAGACGCCGGACGGGACGCGCACGTTGTCTTCGAGCACGCGCATCTCGCCGTGCTCGTCGCGGATCAGGTCGATGCCCGACACGTGGATGCGCACGCCGTTGGCCGTGCGGATGCCCTTCGCGACCCGGTGGTAGTGCACAGAGGAGGCGATGAGGCTCGCGGGGATGACGCCGTCCGCGATGGCCCGCTGGTCGCCGTACACGTCGTCGAGGAACGCCTCGAGGGCACGGACGCGCTGCTTGATGCCGGCTTCCGTCTTCTGCCACTCGGCGCGCTCGATGACGCGCGGGACCACGTCGAGCGGGAACGGGCGCTCCTCGCCGGCGAAGTCGAACGTGACGCCCTGGGCGAGGTACGAGTCGGCGAGCGAGTCGGAGCGGTGCCGGATCTGCTCCTGCGTCATCCCCGAGAGGACGTCGTAGAGATCTCGGTATGTGCGCCGCGGATCGAGCTCGCCCTCTGGCGCCTCCCCCATGAACATCTCGTCGAATGGCGGCGACAGCGCCGCTTGGGATTGCCTGGTCAGAGCCTGGCTGTAGCCGTCGAAGAGGTCACCCATGCCCCGAGACTAGTGGACGCAATGTGACGCGCTTGTTTCGCGGAGCGCTCGCCTGGACGGCACGCCCGGGGTCCCGCAGAATTTCCCGTCAATCGAGCAGTTTCCTGGGGCGGCGCGCGTCCGACTTGCGTGATCGTTCCGGCCGAGACCGCCTCCCGAGGCTGCGCAGCGGCCAACCACCACGGATGTTGGCCAGGGCAAGGCGGGCCGGGCGCGGACGGGTGGCGTCAGCCTGCCGCACGCATCCTCCCGTCCGACGCGCCGTTTCAGGGTGGGTTCCACGCCTGCAGATGGCTTGCATCCCATCCCGAAGCGTGGAACTCATCTCGAAACCTGACCGCGTGGGCTGCAGAGCCGCAGACGTGCGCGGCCGGACGGCGCGCCGCCCCGCTACTCTGCGAAGACCTTGCCAGGGTTCAGGAGCCCCTTCGGGTCGAAGAGGCCCTTGATGCCGCGCTGCAGCTCATACTGACGCTCGCCGAGCTCCGCACCGAGCCACTGCCGCTTGAGCACACCGACCCCATGCTCGCCCGTGAGGGTTCCGCCGATCGAGATGGCGTACGTGAACAGCTCGTCGGCCGCATCCCACACCGCCTGCGGGACGACAGGCTCCGCCCGGTCGTAGATGAACGTCGGATGCAGGTTCCCGTCGCCCGCATGCGCGACCGTGACGATCGTCGTCCCGGTGCGGGCAGCGACCTCGTCGATCTTCGCGAACATGTCGGGCAGCCGGTCTCTCGGCACGGAGACGTCCTCCACGAGCACCTGCCCGAGCGCCTCCTTCGCGGCGTACGCCTGCCGCCGAACATCCACGAGCGTGAGCGCCGACTGCGGGTCCGTCGTCATCTCCGCCGCCCCGCCGTTGGCGCCCAGCACCTCGACGATGCCCTCCGCCTCCGCCACCGCGTTCGCCCCATCCGTCTGGATGAGCAGGTACGAGTCGCCGTGAGACGCGAGGTCGACACCCGTGTACGCCGAGACGGCGCGAAGCACGCCCCCATCCATGAGCTCCATGATGGCCGGCTGGATGCCAGACGCGGTCACCGCCGCGGAGGCGCGGGCCGCGCTCCCCACGTCGGGGAAGTACGCGCCGATCGTCGGGACGACCCCATCGACCAGCGGACGCAGCTTGAGCGTGCACTCGACGATCACACCGAGCGTGCCCTCCGAGCCCACCATGAGCGCACACAAATCGAGGCCCGTGACCCCCTTGACCGTGCGATGGCCGACGTCGATGACCGAGCCGTCGATGAGCACGACCTTGAGACCGAGCACTGCCTCGCGAGTCACCCCGTACTTCGCGCACAGCAGCCCGCCAGCGTTCGTCGCGATGTTGCCGCCGACCGACGAGATGTGCTTCGACGCCGGGTCCGGCGCCCACCAGAAGCCGTGCCCCTCGAGCTCCTCGTTGAGAGCGCCGTTGAGGATGCCCGGCTGCACGACGGCCAGCTGGTTCGCCGCCGAGATCTCAAGGACCCGGTTCATGCGCAGCGTCGACAGCACGATCTCGCCAGCGCCGCCCGCGCCCCCGCCAGCGAGGCCGGTTCCGGCCCCGCGCGTGACGATCGGCACCCCGAACTCGCTCGCGATGCGGCACACGGCCTGCACATCCGCGACGGACTCCGCCTCGACCAGCGCCACCGGCACGCCAGCGGCGACCACACCGGAACGATCGACGCGCAGCGGCTCGAGCGCCGCCGGGTCCGTCACCACCCGTCCCGGCAGCTCACGGTGCAGAGATTCGAGTGCGTGCAGGGTGTTTGGCGCTCCGGCGACATCGGCAGACATGCGCTCGATCGTAGGCGAAGCGGATGCGCCCTCGCGAGCCGCGCATCCCGCCGCCACGCGCAGCAGCTACCCCGCGCAGCGTCGCCTCCGCTGACCAACATCAGTGCAAAAACAGCGTCCCAACCCCTCCAACTGGTCTCAAACGCCGAAATCGCACTCATGTTGGACAGCGGTGGCGCAGACGGTCGAGCAGGACCAACAGCAGACCCACGCGGATAGCGGCACGGCGAAGGCCGACTGTCGGCGCATCTCCGGCTCCCTCGCCGGCGCCACTGACCAACATCAGTGCAAAAACAGCGCCCCACCCCCTCCAACTGGCCTCAAACACCGAAATTGCACTCATGTTGGACAGCGGTGGAGCCGACAGCGTGCAGGACCAACAGCGAAGCCCCGCGGACCGGAGCACCCACGCCCCGGAGTCCGCTGCGTCGCTGCGTCGCTGGGCAGCTGGGCAGCTGGGCAGCTGACAGCTGACCCCTGCGTCGCTGCCCGCTACGTCAGCGCGCCTACCCGCGGGACTTCGTGGGGCCCTGCGTGATGGGCGCGTCCGGATCGAACGTCTGCTCGTACGGGAAGAGCTGCTGCATGCGCAGGTCCGGATGCCCGCCGCGGTGCGCCGTGATGGAGATCGCCTGCTCGCGGAGGAACGGGAGCGCCTCGATGCGACCGGCCGGCGTGACCTCATCCGACCAGATGGAGATGTCCGGATCGCCTTCGAGGGCGTCGCAGAACTCACGCCGCTTGCCGCCGACGAGGCGCACGCGCAGCGTCTCGATGCCGCCGGCCCTCGCCCGCTCGGCGAACTCCGCATCCGTCTCTCGCCGCACCGTCAGATTCTGGGCCTGCAGTTCGGCGAGCACCGCATCTGGCACCTCGATGCCGGAGGTGATGAGCGGCTTCGAACGCACGATGCGAGCCGCGACGACGGTGCGGATGAGGTCGGCGAGCGTCGCGTCCTCGGCGGCACGGATCGTGGCCTGCACCGGGATGTACCGCATGAGGTTGCGCTCGAACCCCAGATTCGAGACGTCGGAGACCTCCCCGAACTCCTCGTTGAAGGCGATCTGGTCGCTCAGCGAGGCACGGCGCAGGCGGTCGAAGGTCTCGTAGTCCATGAAGGGAGCAGCCGACTCGATGAGGGCCGTCGCCTGCTCGTCGATGCCCCTCAGGTGCAGCGTCTGCGACTGCTCGCCGTGGTTCGGACGCCACGTGCCGAGGGAGAGCAGCGAGTTGGGGCCGCCGAACTTCGTCGCCGTGCCGACCATGGAGCGCAGCCAGCCGCCGAACGGCTGACGCTGGGGAGTGTTGCCGAGGATGTCGCGGTTCACGTAGAGGTTGCCGGCCTCCACTCGCCGCAGCCACTCGGCGATCTCCGTCCGGTCGAGCGAGTGGATGCCCGCCGTCAGCCCGTACTGGGTCGAGTTCTGCAGGCGGATCGCCTCGTCGAGCGTGAGCGTGTGCATGACGCTCAGGACAGGACCGAAGAACTCGGTGACGTGCTGGTAGCTCCCTGGCTTCACGCCGGCGCGGATGCCGGGCGACCACAGGCGCCCGGTGTCGTCGAGCTGCCTCGGCTCGACGAGCCACGACTCTCCTTCGCCGAGGGAGCTGAGCGCGAAGCGCAGCTGCGAGTCCGGCGGGGACACGAGGGGGCCGACGACGGCGCCGGGGTCGCTCGGGTAGCCGATGCGCAGGGAGGCGACGGCGTCGGCGAGCTGCTCGTGGAAGCGCTTCGAGCGGGCCACGGAGCCGACGAGGATGACGGTGCCCGCATGCCCCGGGCGCTGTCCCGCGCTGAGGAACGCGCTGCGTGCGACGTCGAGCGCGGCCCGGTCGAGGTCGGCGCTCGGCGTGATGATCATGGAGTTCTTGCCGCTCGTCGCGGCGATGAGCGGCAGGTCGGGACGCCAGCGCAGGAACGAGCGGGCCGTCTCCCAGTTGCCGCTGAGCAGCACCCGCTGCACGCGGTCGTCGGTGATGAGCATCTGCCCGAGCTGCTCGTCGGAGAGGAGGCTCTCGTCGCAGATCGCGAGCTGCACGAGGTCGCGCGGGATGTCCGCGTCCCACAGCACCTCCGCGAAGACCGCCGCCGTGCGGCGCGTTCGAGGTGACGGCTTCAGCACGACCGCGCTGCCGGCGGCGAGCGCCTGCGCCGTGTGGCCTGCGCTGCCTGCGACTGCCGGGACCCAGGAGGGCGTGACGACGGTCACCGCGACGGGTTCGAAGTCGGCCCCCTGCATGCGGTCGAGCTGGCGTGCGAGGTGCGCGTAGTAGTTCGCGAGGTCGACGCAGCGGCTCACGTCGGCGTCGACGTCGGGCAGCGGGGTCCCCGTCTCGGAGACGGCCACCTCGATGAGGCGCGCCCGGTTCGCTTCGAGGGCCTTCGCCACCTTCTCGAGCACCGCTGCCCGCTCCCAGCCCGGCTTCTGTGCCCACGGCTCGGCCGCACGCTCTGCCCGCGAGAGCAGCGCATCCACGTCGCCCGGCTCGTGCAGCAGGTGCCGTTCGACCTCGTCGATGCCGAGTTCGCTGCGCGGCACGCGGCGCTGGATGGAGAGGAGCCACTCGCGGTTGCTGGCGAGCGAAGGGTCGGTGCCTGGCGCGTTCCTGAACGTGTTGCGCAGCAGCCTGCCGCGCTTCAGGCCGAGCACCACCTCGGTGAGGCGGGGGCTCGGCCCGGTGTCGGCAGGGTTCTCGGTGACCTCTTCCTCGTCGTCGATGACGGGCTTCGACGCTGGCTTCAGCTTCTTCACTCGCGCGGGCCGTTCGGCCGCTGGCTCCTCGTCCTCGAAGAGGCCCTCGGGGAAGAGCTCGAGCTGGATGCTGGCCGTGACGGTCGCGGCGTCGTCCGCGAGCACGCGGTCCTGCTCGCGGTTGGGCCCGGAATCGATCTGCCGCATGCGCGCCGTCGCGCTGAGGAGGCGCTCGTCGTCGGGATGCACGGCGTCGGCCGGGAGGCCGGCGGTGGCAGCGGGTGCGCCCTCGGCTGGGTCCGCCCCGAGCTGCCTGGCCCGCACGTCCACCCGGTGCTGCAGATAGCTGGCCGCGTGGCGCTGCGTGCTGCCCGTGATGACGGGCGTTCGCTCGACGACCTCCACCCCTGCCGAGCGGATGCGACCGAGCGTCGCCTCGTCGCTCGATCGCGGCATGACGACGCGCACCGGCCTCGGCAGGCCTCGCGCCTTCGCGATGGCCGCGGCGAGCGCGACGTCGCGGAGTGCATCCGCCTCGACCTCGACCCTGAACGCCGCGGCGTGGTCGATGGCGAGGGCCTCGTCGAGGAGGCGCGCGAAGTTGGCGTCGACGTCGGCCTCGGACGCGTAGGTCGCGAGGCGCCAGCCGTTGATCACGGCCTCGGCGCGTTCGAGCTCGTGGTTCGCGTCTCTGGTGATGGCGACCGTGATGTCGGAGCCGAGGTCCTCGCGTCGCATGTGCGCCCACCCGCCGATGCGGCGCAGCAGGCCGGTCGTCTCGGGGAACTGCGCCGGCAGGGAGATGCCGACGTGCAGGCCGCGCAGCTCCTCCTGCTCGAAGGCGCGCATGAACGCCTGCACGGTCAGCTCGAGGTCGGCCGAGGACTGCGTACGCAGCATGATCAGCGGCGGGGTCGGGGCAGTGAGCGCCGCGCGTCCGAGCGCGGCGAGCTTGAAGACGACCCGTTCGAGGGTGCCGTCGAAGTCCCAGAGGGCCGGCTGCGCCTCGATGTCCGCGACGCGCAGCTCGAGCTCGCGAACCTGACCAGCGGCGAGCAGCTGCGTGTAGGTCTCGAGGCTCGCGTTCGAGCCGCGCTCGCCGAGCACAGCGTCGCCGAGGAGGCGGATGCGCGGCACCGCTCCCCTGGAGGCTGCGCGCTCGGTGGCGGCGGAGATCTCGGCGGGCACGTTGCGGACGGTGTCGTCGCCGAAGAACGCCGACGTGGCGCGGCGCATGAGCGGGACTGCGAGCCACGGCACGCCGGGACCCGCGAAGGCGCCGAGCTGGAACGCGCGCTTCGTGCCAGGCGAGAGGCTCGCGGGGAGCTTCGGCGCGAGGTCGCCGAGGCCGTTGCCGGCTGCGATGGCGTCGTCGGGTCGGATGACGTCGTCGATGAGGGAGCGCAGGAAGTCTGCTCCGTCTGGTCCGCTGAGCACGCGATCCAGCTCGGAGGTCGTGTCGGCGCGGCGTCTCGCCCTGGCGCTCGAGGCGGCCTCGACTGCGGCCGCGCGCTGCGCGTCGGAGGCGGCGAGCTGCTCGCGCCAGCCGCGCAGCGTCGCGAGGGCCGCGGGCAGGGCCTCCGAGACGGGCACGTCGCGGAGCTGCGTCACGACGGGCATCGCCGCGGTGGGCGGGGCGGCGTCGACCGGAGCCTTGCGCGCTGGGGCGGCTGGTTCTGCCGAGGTGGGCGGGGTCCCCGGCGCTGCGGGGCCCGCTGTTCGCGATGCGGCTCGGGACGCGTCGCTCGCGTCGCGGTCGCCCGTCGCCGTGCGCCCCTCGGCTCGCAGGGCTGCGACGATCGAGTCGTCGACGGCGACGGTGCGCTCTGCGACGGGACCAGCGGCGTCGGGACCAGCGGTGCCGGCGACACCCGCCCCATCGGCACCGTCGCTCGCGGCGTCCCGGTCGCTCGAGGCCGTCCGGCCCTCCGCGCGCAGTGCACGCACGATCGAGTCATCCACCGTCACGGTCTCGTCCGGCGAGAGCTGCCCGGCGGGCGAACCGGCCCCCGGGAGCGCCGACTCGCTCGAGGCGGACACGGACGACTCGGGGTCTGCATCCGCTCCGCCGTCGCGCTTCGCGAGCACCTGCTTCACGAAATCGGCGCGCTGCACCCGCCTGGCGTCGACCTCCTCGAGTCCGCGAGCGCGGCGGTCGCCATCGCCGCGGTCGTTCGCACCGGTGCCACGGTCGTTCGCACCGGCATTCGGGGAAGTCGCGCCGTCGTGCCGTGATTCTTCACTGGGTTCCGACGGGATGCGCATGCGAACGAGCGTAACCAGCGCACCTTCGGGCCAACCCGAGCCGCGCCGCGACACGCCGCAGTGCGCCGGGCCGCGCCCATACGATCAGAGCGTTGCCGACCGAAGCGACGGTCGACGCCGCGTTGCTCAGCGTTCGTCTGCCCGTGACGGTCTCCTCAGTCAGCGTCTCCGTCGCGGAGGCTTCGTGGAAGGAAGCACCATGCCAGTGCAGAAGCAGTCCAAGGTCGCCATCGTCGGAGCCGGCAGCGTCGGCACCTCGCTCGCGTACGCCTGCCTCATCCGCGGTGTCGCGCGTGAGATCACGCTCTACGACATCGACACGAAGAAGGTCGAGGCGGAGGTGCTCGACCTCGCCCACGGCACCCAGTTCACGGGCTCGAGCGTCATGACCGGCTCGAGCGACATCACGACCGTGGCCGGCGCCGACGTCGTCATCATCACTGCCGGTGCCAAGCAGAAGCCGGGGCAGACGAGGCTCGACCTCGTCGGCGTGAACGTCGGCATCCTCGAGTCGCTCATGCCGCGACTCGTGGAGCTCGCCCCCGACGCCGTGTTCGTGCTCGTCACGAACCCCTGCGACGTGCTCACGGTCGTCGCCCAGCGCATCTCCGGCCTGCCGCCGGGGCGTGTCATCTCCTCGGGAACCGTGCTCGACACCTCCCGCCTCCGCTGGATCATCGCGAAGCTCGCCGGTGGCCTCGCCCCCACGAGCGTGCACGCCACCATCGTCGGCGAGCACGGCGACAGCGAGTTCGCCCTGTGGTCGCAGGCGACGATCGGGCCCGTGCCGATCCTCGACTGGGAGCGCGACGGCGAGCGCCCCTTCACCGAGGAGACGCTCGAGAGCATCACGAACGACGTGCGCACCGCCGCCTACAAGGTCATCGAGGGCAAGGGCGCCACGAACTACGCGATCGGCCTGTCCGGGGCGCGCATCGCCGAGGCGATCGTCAACGACGAGCACGCCATCATGCCCGTCTCCACGCTCCTGCAGGGGCAGTGGGGCATCGACGACGTCGCCATCTCCACCCCCGTCATCGTCAGTGCGCGAGGCGTTGAGCGCATCCTCGACACCCCCATGTCGCCGAGCGAGCTCGAGAAGTTCCTCGCCTCGGCTGAGGAGATCCGCTCGACGGTGCGCTCCGTCAGCTAGGTGCGCGCCGTCAGCTAGGCCGGACGCGGGCAGGAGCACCCACCCATCCACTCTTCCGGAGTGGACCGCGATACCCGCGCGCGCTGAGGCTTAGATACACGGATGCGCTCCATCGTCCGCCTGCCCCGCCGCGCCACGCAGCTCACCGTCGGCCTCTTCCTCTACGGCTTCGCGATCGCCATGATCGTGCGCGGCGAGCTGGGCGTCTCGCCCTGGGACGTGCTGACGCTCGGCGTCCAGGTGCAGTCCGGGCTGCCGTTCGGGCTCATCACGGTGCTCATCAGCGTCGTCGTGCTGTGCCTGTGGATCCCGCTCCGGCAGCGGCCCGGCTTCGGGACCCTCGCGAACGCGCTGCTCGTCGGCCCCTTCGCCGACCTGGGGCTGTGGATCATCCCACCCGGCCTCGACCTGTGGTGGCGCATCCTGCTGCTCGCCGGCGGCATCCTGACCCTGGGCCTCGCGACGGGCCTCTACATCGGCGCCCTCTTCGGCCCGGGGCCGCGCGACGGCCTCATGACGGGCCTGCACCGGGTGACCGGATGGCGCATCTGGATCGTGCGCACGAGCATCGAGGTCGTCGTGCTCGCCATCGGGTGGATGCTCGGCGGAGACGTGGGCATCGGCACCGTCGCGTTCGCGCTGCTCATCGGACCCATCTGCGGCGTCACGATCCGCTGGTTCACGGTCGACGTGGGAGACGCGGCCAAGTCGGAGACTCCACTGGAGCGTGACGTGCGCGGCAGCGTCGCGCCGAGCGACCCCGAGATGCTGCCGGGCGACTCGCCCGCGAGCTGACGCGCACCGCCATCCCGGACGGGCCCAGTCCCACCCCGCCGCGTCACTTATGAACACAAGGTGAACGGGACACGCGCAGGGCCCTACCCTTGCTCGGTACCGACCTCGAGGCGCCCGCCGCGCTCCTCCCCCACGTGCTGAGTCCTCAGCGAGCACGTGACGCCCGGGGCCCCTTCACCAGGAGAAACGTGATCCATGACGTCCCCAAGCGCTGACGGCAAGATTCCCGAAGGCGCAGCAGCGCCTCACACCGAGGCCGTCTTCACCGAGAAGGGCCGCGATCTCAGCGAACGCGGCCACCAGCGCGGCAACGGCCGCCCCGTCGAGCAGGGCGAGGCCCTCGCGAATACGCTCAAACCGCGCCACCTGTCGATGATCGCGCTCGGCGGCGTCATCGGCGCTGGCCTGCTGGTCGCCTCCAGCACCGCGATCCTCGCCGCCGGACCCGCCGTGATCCTCGCCTACGCCCTCGCCGGCGTCGTCGTCGTCCTCGTCATGCGGATGCTCGGCGAGATGGCATCGATCTCCCCCGAGACGGGCTCCTTCTCCGCCTACGCGACCCGATTCATCGGCCCGTGGGCCGGCCTCTCCATCGGCTGGCTCTACTGGTGGTTCTGGGTGGTCGTCGTCGGCATCGAGGCGACCGCGGCCGCCGTCATCATCAGCGGCTGGCTGCCTGAGGTCCCCCAGTGGATCCCCGCGCTCATCATCACGCTCGTGTTCCTCATCGCGAACCTCATCAGCGTGAAGTCGTTCGGCGAGTTCGAGTTCTGGTTCGCGTCGATCAAGATCGTCTCGATCATCATCTTCATCATCGTCGGCGCGCTCCTCATCGCGCACGTCATCCCCAACAACACGGCCACATTCGGCAACCTGGCGCCAGCAGACGGCGGATTCGCGCCGTTCGGCGTCGCGGGCATCCTGGCTGCCCTCCTCCCCGTCATCTTCTCGATGTTCGGCGCCGAGGTCGCGACGATCGCCGCCGGCGAATCCGAGCAGCCGGCGCAGGCCGTCCGCAAGGCCGTCAACTCGGTCGTCTGGCGCATCCTGCTCTTCTACATCGGGTCGATCCTCGTGGTGCTCATCGTGCTGCCCTGGGACCAGATCACGGCAGGCGTGAGCCCCTTCGTGACCATGCTGAACGCGGCGGGCATCGGCTGGGCGGCCCTCGCGATGGACATCATCGTGCTCTCCGCGCTGCTCTCCACCCTCAACGCCTCCCTCTACACGGCATCCCGTATGGCGTTCTCCCTCTCCCGCCGCGGCGAAGCCCCCAAGGCGTTCCGGAAGGTCTCGAAGCGCGGCACCCCGTACGTCGCGATCCTCGCCTCCGCCGTCGTCGGCCTCCTCTCGGTCGTCCTCAACTACACGACCCCCGAGTACGTCTTCTCGTTCCTCGTGAACTCGACGGGCGCCGTCGCGATCTTCGTGTGGATCGTCATCGCCGTCTCCCAGCTCCGCTCGCGCCGGATCCTCGCGGAAGACGCCGTCGCGGCCGGCGAGGACCCGAACGAAGCGGCGAAGGGCAGCATCCGCATGTGGGGCTTCCCGTGGCTCACCTGGGTGGTCATCATCGCCCTGTCCGCGCTGCTCATCTACATGTTCTTCGCGGGAGAGACGCGCCTCATCGAGGTGACCACGAGCTTCGTCATCGCCGGCATCTCGATCGTCGCGGGCGTCTACGTGCAGCGCAAGCAGAAGCGCGAGCGCGCGGCGGCGGCCGTGGCTTCGCGTTCCTCGGGCTCGGGCTCGGGCTCGGCGAGTTCTGCGGAGTAGCTCGTCCCCCGCAGCGAGCTCTCTCCAAGGTGCGCGCTCTCGGGGTCGAGCGATGCACTCGGGGCCGGGTTCCTGCGGGGCCCGGGTTCCTGCGGGGGGGGTAGCCCTCTCGGGGCCGGCTCTCTCGGGCGCGGACTCTCTCGGGATGGGTTCCACGCATGCGGATGGGTTGCAAGCCATCCGCAGGCGTGAAAGCCATCCCGAAAGTGGGGAGATCGACAGAGAGATCGCCAGACGTCCCGACTCGGGAGAGTAAAAGCTCGAATCGGGATGCGACCCACGCGTCCGGATGCCTCACGCCGCGAGCTCTCTCGAGGGCCGGCTCTCGCGGGCGCGGACTCTCTCGAGGGCCAGCTCTCTCGGGATGGGTTCGGCGCATGCGGATGGGTTGCAAACCATCCGCAGGCGTGAAAGCCATCCCGAAAGTGGGGAGATCGGCAGAGAGATCGGCAGACGTCCCGACTCGGGTGAGTGAAAAGCTCGAATCGGGATGGGACCCACGCGTCCGGATGCCTCACGCCGCGGGCGCTCTCGAGGGCCGGCTCTCTCGGGGCCAGCTCTCTCGGGATGGGTTCCACGCATGCGGATGGGTTGCAAGCCATCCGCAGGCGTGAAAGCCATCCCGAAACGGCGGGCAGGGAGACGGGCGCGGCGGCGCGCAGCGCGCAGCGCGCAGCGCGCAGCGGCAGCGGCCTACGCGTCCGCGGCGGGCGGCAGGTCGTCGTCGGCCGCGAGGAAGCTGCCCGTGACGCGGACCGTCGCGGCGGCGACCGTCATGGCGCGCTGCAGGATGCGCCGCGCATCCGCCACATCTTTCGGGATGCCACCCTGCGCGATCGACGCGACAGCGGTCGCGAACACCGCGTCGCCCGCGCCCATGGTGTCGACGATGTCACCGGGCAGGTCGACGATCGGCTCGGCGACGTCGATGCCGGCCCGGTTCACCCAGCGGCCGCCGCGCGTGCCCTCGGTCGCGAGGACGTGGGTCGCGCCGAGGTCGAGCATGTCGCTGGTCGCCTCGTCGAGGGGCGCGTCGAAGAGCAGGTCGGCGTCGTTGTCGGACAGGTGCGCGAAGAGAGCACTCGACACGTGCCGTTCGAAGTTGTCGAGGAACGCGCCCGCGTCCTCCACGAGCCCGAGCCGCGGGTTGGGGTCGAGAAGCAGCCGCTCCTGCGGTCGGATGACCGCCTCGAGCAGGCGCCGGTGCTGCTTCTTGTCGTCGAACGCGAAGCCGGAGATCGCGACGAACGGCGCGGCCCGGATGAGAGCGACCTGCTCGTCGTCGAAGCGGATGCGCCGCGCCCTCGCGGCGTCGTCGAACGTGTACAGGGGCTCCCCGTCGGCGGACTCGCCGACGGCTCGCCCGGTTCCGGCGAGCGAGACGGACGGCGCGAACTGGATGCCGCACCTGTGGAGGTGGTCGCGGATGCGCAGCCCGTCCGGGTCATCGCCGATGCTGGCGATGAGCGCGATGGGCACGCCGAGGCGAGCGAGCGCCATCGCCACGTTGAGCGCCGAGCCGCTCACGTAGCTGCGGCTCGTGAGCCCGCCGCGCGCCTCGGTCTCCCGCAGTTCGGTCACGATGGCATCGCCGACGACGACGACTGGCGCGTCCGAGGTCGGCCGGGTCTTCGCTGTGGGTTTGCTGCTCATGCCCCCGATTGTGCCTTGCATGGATGGACCCTGACTGTCTGCGCGAAGTGCACGCCTATCCTCGTTGCATGTCCACTCCAGCAACCAGTCGAGAAGCAGCGCATGTGCTGCTCGACGCCGTCTCCGTCACGGAAGTCTCTCCGGACGCGGCGGCGCTCGCGTACGAGCGCCTCGTCGAGGTCGGCGCGTTCGTCGTGAAGGTCGAGCAGGGGCAGGGACTCGACGCCGACACGGACCCGGATGCGGAGCAGCCCGTCGATGGCGGCCCCAACCAGGTCAAGGTCAACATCGAGCTCTCGAACCTGCTCCACGCGAACTACATGACCCTCGACTGGCTCATCGAGGAGCTCGCACATGCGCGCAACGCGACGCGCGACGACATCATCATCGCGCTGCGCGAGCACCTCGACAGCGTCGCCGCGAAGTAGCCGCGCTTCCCGCGCTCCCCGCGTTCCCGGCGCATCCGCGAGCGAAAACGGGCGGGTCGGATAGGCCGGGCCGGGAACGGACGCGCAGCCCGCTCACGATGACGGCCGCTCTCCGCGCAGGAACATCCCCGTTCGAGGTCATGCTCGAATCCTACGAGCGGACTCCGACATCCCAAGCGCCTCGCGGGCCTATGCTTGCTCCGCCATGGCAGAGTCCCGCGTCGCCCGCGTCGCCCCCATCATCGCCACCGCCGTGCTCGTCGTCGCGGCGGTCGTCGTCGCGGCCTTCGGAGTGCTCCCGGCCCCTGAGCTGCTGGAGCTGGGCGAGCGTGTGGTCCCCGTCCTCGCGTTTGTCGTCGGCATCACGATCGTCGCGGAGCTCGCGAGCGACGCCGGGGTCTTCTCGGTGCTCGCCGATCGGCTCGCGAAGCTCGGGCGAGGGCGCCTGTGGCTGCTGTGGACGCTCGTCCTGCTGCTCGCCACCGTCAGCACCGCCTTCCTCTCGCTCGACACGACCGCCGTGCTCGTGACGCCCGTCGTCGTGCTGCTCGCCGTGCACGTCGGCGTCTCGCCGATCCCGTTCGCGCTCGCGACGGTGTGGCTCGCGAATACCGCCTCCCTCTTCCTCCCGGTCTCGAACCTCACGAGCCTGCTCGCTGCCCGCTCCTTCGAGGGTGGGCCCTTGCAGTTCCTTGCGATCACGTGGGCCCCTGCACTCGTGGGCGTGCTCGCGAGCGCAGCCATCCTGTCGTTCGTCTTCCGGAGGGAACTCGACCGCCGCTACCGGATGCCGACCCCGACGAGCATCCACGACCGCCCGCTTCTGATCTTCGCCGCCGTGGTCACCGCCCTGCTCCTCCCGGCGCTCGTCACCGGCGTCGAGGTGGCGATCCCGGCTGGAGTCGCCGCGCTGCTGCTCATCGTCGCCTTCGCCGTCCGCCGCCGCGGGGCGCTGCGCTTCGGGCTCGTGCCGTGGCAGGCGCTGGGCATCGCAGGCTCGCTGTTCGTGCTGGTGGAGGCGGCCCACGCGCACGGCCTGAGCGAGCTGCTCGCCGCGGTCTCGGGAAGCGGCGACGACCCGCTGAGTCTCCTGCAGCTCTCCGCGATCGGTGCCGCGAGCGCCAACGGCATCAACAACCTGCCCGCCTATCTGGCACTCGAGCCGGTGGCCGACAGCCCGGCTCGCCTCGTGGCGCTGCTCATCGGGGTCAACCTCGGCCCGCTCGTCACGCCGTGGGCGTCGCTCGCCACGCTGCTCTGGCACGAGCGTCTCGTGGCGCTCGGCGTGACGATCTCGTGGCTCCGCTTCGTGGCCCTCGGGCTGGTCGGCGTCGCTCTCATCGTCCCGCTCGCGACGCTGGCCCTCGCGGCCACGATCTGACGCCTACTTCTTCTTTCGCGCCAGGTCGTCGAACGCGGCTTGCAGGGCGATCGCGAAGCCGACGCCGATCGCGACGCCCATGAAGAGGAACGCGATCGTGAACCCGGCGCTCATCGAGAGGATGACGGAGATCACGGCGCCGATCGCAACACCGATCGCGATGCCGAGGGCCCACGGCACGAGGCGGGGACGATAGCTGCTGACGGGGTCTTCGCCTTGCTTCGGTGCGGTCACGGTCGCCTCCGGTCCTCGTCGAGAGCTGTGCGCCAAGTCTGGCGGGTCGATCGCCCTGCCCACGAGCGGTGGCGGCGAACCGTCAGGTTCCCCTCGGCCGTTGCACAGGCGCGCGTGACGGCCAGCGCCCGAGCAGGAGGATGGCGGCGCTCAGCAGCACCGTGCCGGTCGCGGCGAGGGGCAGGTCCATGAGGAACTGCAGCACGAGGAACGACGGCGTGAAGGCGCAGGCCACGGCCAGTGCGACCACCAACCCCGGCGGAGTGCGCCCCACCTCCCGCGGCATCTCCCACCGCCCCACGATGAACGACAGCCCGTAGACCGAGATGAGCACGACGAGGAAGTACGGGATGCGGCTCCACCACCACGCCGTGGAGCCAGGCTCGGGTGCCGCGCCCGGGATGAGGAGCGCGAGACCTGAGACGAGAAGGATCATGGGCAGGTGCCAGAGGTAGATCGTCATGAGCCGAGACCCGACGAGGAACACGACCGCGCGCGCTCCCGACGTCTCCATGAGCCTCGCCAGCGCCGGCCTCAGGAGACGCAGGATGCACGCCTGTGCGACGGCGAGCACCACGAGCGGGAGCGTCGCCGGGTTGAGGTTGAAGAGCATGTCCGGCGAGTAGGGGCCGAGCGTCGTGAGCGGTGCGAGCGACGCGTACGCCAGGACGGCGATGGCCAGGAGCGTGAGCGGGTGCCGCCGGTCGAGCCACCCGTCGGCGAACCAGAATCCCAGCTGCTGCACGAGCACCCACACGAAGAACAGGTTGAGGAGGCCCACCTCGGCAACGCCAGTCGCGAAGCGGGCCGCGTCGACCGCGATCACGCTGGCGAGCAGGACGCCCAGGGTGCTCCGCGGGGCGCGGGCGTGCCAGCCAGCCATCCACGGCACGACTGCCTGGCACAGCGTGTACGCGGCGAGGAACCACAGGGGTGTGCCGGCACCGGATGCGGCCAGGTCGACGAGCGCCGGGTCGAGTCCGGCGAGCGTGGCCGCACCGATGCCGACGAGGAAGAAGGCGTACAGGGGCAGCGCCGGCTGAGCCAGCCTGAGCACCCGCGAGCGCACGTAGTCCGCCGGCGTCGAGCCGCGACGCACGGCACTGCGCCAGGCCGTGATCGACGCGAAGCCTCCGACGACGAAGAACAGCGGCATGATCTGCCCGGCCCAGGTGGCGAGCGCGAACCAGGGCTGGGCTTCGAGCGGACGGGACGCGACCAGCTGCCCGCTCGCATCCGCACCGAGGCCGACCATGAGGAGGTGGATGAGGACCACGAGCAGCACGCAGAACACGCGCGCGAGGTCGAGCGTCAGGTCGCGCTTGGCGAGGTCGACGGCCACCACCTGCTGTCTCGGCTCGGCCACGTCGCCGCCCCTTCCCTGACTCCCATCGGGGCGCCTGCCCCTGCACCGCTGCATCCAGAACCTACCGCCAAACACGACGCTCGCGGTCGGGCTGTGGATGGGTGCGAGCCTGCTCCGGTAGTTTCGCGTCATGCAGAAGACCAGGTGGGCGATCCTCGGACCGGGTGCGATCGCGGAGTCGTTCGCGACGTGGCTGCCCAGCTCCGAGCACGGCGAGCTGCGGGCGGTCGCGAGCCGCGACCCGGATCGCGCGGCGGCCTTCGCGGCGCGCTACGGCGCGGAGGTCTCCGGCAGCTACGCGGACATCCTGGCGCGCGACGATGTCGATGCCGTGTACGTCGCCACGGTGCACACGACCCACGCCGAGCTCGCGATCGCGGCGCTCGAGGCGGGCAAGGCCGTGCTCTGCGAGAAGCCGCTCGCGCCGAGCGCCGCCGAGACCGAGCGTGTCCTCGCCGCCGCCGAGCGCGCGGGCCTGCCCGTCGTCGAGGCGTACAAGCACCGCTTCAGTCCGCTCGCTCGCGCGATCGACCAGCATCTGAAACGGCGGCAGGTCGCCGCCCCGATGCAGGTGCGCGCAGAGTTCGGCTTCGCAGCGGGCGGCAGTGACGGCCGGCTGTTCGACCCGGCGCTTGCAGGCGGGGCGATCTTCGACGTCGGCGGCTACCCCGTCTCCTTCGCGGTCGCGGCGGCCGCTGCAGCTGGCGTCGCGCTCGAGGGCCTAACCCTCGAGGCCGCGCACGGACGAGTCGAGAGGGGCGTCGACGTGGACGCCTCCGCACGGCTGGCGGCGGTGGGCTTCACCGCCTACGTCGACTGCTCCATCGGCACCCAGCTGTCCAAGCGGGCCGACATCGTCGGGGATGGGGGCTGGATCACGCTCGAGAACGCGTTCGGCGACCGGAACCACTCGCCGAAAACCCTCGACCACTTCCACGACGGGCAGCGGGACACGATCGAGGTGGCGCAGGTCCACCCGTTCGCGGCCGAGGCTGACGCGGTCTCCCGCGCCCTCAGGGGCGGGCGGCTCGAGTCGCGCGCCATGCCGTGGGAGCAGACCCGCACGGTCGCGCGCCTCCTGGATGCCTGGCACGCGACCGTGATGGCCGGGGCCAGATAGCCGAGCCCTGGCCGATCCTCAGCCGTTGAGATCGAGCTCGATCCCGACACCCCGCACGCGGGCCTCACGCACGAGGAGGTCCGCGATGGCGAGGTCCTGAGCGCCGATGCCGACGGAGTCGAACAACGTGATCTCGTCGGCGCTCGTCCGCCCGGGCCGCAGCCCAGCCAGCACCTCGCCGAGGGTTCCGACGAGGTCGTCGAGGCTGAGCGCACCCTCCGCGACCGCAAGCATCAGATCGCCCGATTTCGTGCGCGCCGTCGCCAGGTCGTCGACCCACACGGACGATCGCGACATGGTCAGCGCATCCACCTCGCGCTCGTCGGCTCGTGGCCTGGCGCCGACGACGTTGAGATGCTGTCCGGGGCGCAGCCACTCGCCTCGCACGATCGGGCTGACCGATGGGGTGAGCGTGCACACCGTGTCCGCCACCCCGAAGACGCGCTCGCACGAGTCGACGACCTCGATGGCCCCCGACCAGTCGAGCGACTCCGCGAGCGCGACCGCCCGCGTTCTGGTGCGCGACCAGATGACGAGGCGATCCCAGTCGCGCACGCCTCGCAGCGCTTCGACGTGCTCCCGCGCGAGCCCGCCGGCGCCGACAAGGCCGAGGACGCGGCTGTCGTCGCGGGCCAGGGCCCGCGTGGCGACGGCACTCGCGGCTGCCGTGCGCACCCGGGTCGGCACCCCGCCGTGCAGCAGGGCGACCGGGGCTCCCAGCTCGCGGTCGAGCACGGTGATCATGGAACGCTGCGTCGGCAGCCCCCGCGCCGCGTTGTCGGGGACGTCGGCGAGCAGCTTGACCGCGGCGGTGCCGGTGGCCTCCGAGAGTGCCGACATGAGCACGTAGCGGCCGGTGCCTGCCTCCGTCTTCATGGAGGTGGGCGGCGGCTGGTCGGCGCTGCCTCGCGCGATCTCGGAGAAGATCCTCGCCACGGCACGCTCGGTGGCCGGTCGGTCGACCAGCGGCTCCAGCTGCGAGGCGGTGAGCACGATCACGCGGTGCCCACGAGTTCGAGCGCGTCTGCCACGACCACGCCGCCGAAGAGCACGGTGCGATCGGGGAGGCGGTCCATGATCGCGCTGGTCACGGTCTCCCCCTCGATGAGCTGCAGGTCGGCGGGGTCGCCGACGGCCACGCCCGGCCGGTCGAGCGCGCCCTGCAGCGCTGGCGCGGTGCCGAGCACGGAGCGGCCGCCGATGGTGGCGATGGCGATGCAGTGCTCGATGTCGGCGTCGCGGCGGAAGCCGTTCGTGAAGGCCAGCTGCCAGGTGCGGTCCAGCATGTCGGCGTTGCCGTACGGCGACCAGTAGTCCCGCTGCCCGTCCTGGCCGAGGCCGAGACGGATGCCGTGCTCCGCCAGCAGGAGCGTCGGCAGGGGCTTGGCCGGTGCGATGGTCGCCCAGGAGATGTCGAGCTCGGCGAACTGCTCGACGAGGGGGACGAGCTGCTCGCGCGGCAGCTCGCCGAGGCCGTAGCCGTGGGAGATGGTCACTCGTCCGGTCATGCCGAGCGCGCGGGTGCGCTCCACGATGAGCTCGGCGGAGAAGCGAGCCAGCTGATCGGGCTCGTGCAGGTGGATGTCGATGGGGGCGTCGTAGCGCTCGGCGAGTCCGAAGACCAGGTCGAGGTGCTTGGCGGGGTCGCGGTCGAGCTGGCACGGGTCGATGCCGCCGACCACGTCGGCCCCGGAGCGCATGGCCTCCTCGAGGAGCTCGAAGGAGCCTTCCTCGCGGAGCAGACCGGCCTGGGGGAAGGCGATCACCTCCACGGTGGCGCGGTCGCGGTGCTGCTGCTTGGCGGCGAGCACCGCCTCGAGCCGTTCGAGTCCCGCATCCACGTCGACCTGCGCGTAGCTGCGGGCGCTCGTCGTGCCGTGGGCGATCATGCGCGCCAGCGTTCCGCTCGTCCGCTCTTCCATGGAGACCTCGGCCTCGCGCCAGTTGACGCGGTCGTTGAGCATCATTCCCCAGACCCCGGGGCTGCCGGTGTGCGGGCGGAACGGCAGGCCGATGCGCGTGGAGTCCAGGTGCACGTGCACGTCGGCGAAGGAGGGCAGCAGGATGCGGCCGCGACCCTCGATCACCGTCTCGCCCGGCTCCGGTGCTGTGCCGGGCGGCAGGATGGCGGCGATCCTGCCGTCCTGCAGCCGGACGTCGGCCGGCTTACCACCCCAGGGGCGGGCGTCGCGGATCAGCGCGGCGCTCAACGGAAGCTCGTCTGGGTGAAGTCGAACAGGCCGTCCGCGCGGGGCGTCCAGTCGAGGTCGGGGTCTGCTGCGTAGTTGTTCATGGGCACGTAGAGCGGCACGAAGTATCCCTGTTCGTTGCTGTAGTTGAGGAGCTCGGCGAAGACGTCGAGGCGTTCCTCGCCGGTGACGGCCCGCTGTTCGGCCGCGAGCTCGGCGGTGCGCGGGTCCTGCGCGTAGTTGTTGTTGCCTGCGGTCTCGTAGAAGTCGGTCAGCGGGAGGTCGCCGTCGACCGTCGAGGGCGCCCAGGTGTTGAGGTAGATGCCCTGCATCTCCTTGCTGCGGACCTTCAGCGTGTGGGCCTGCTGGTCTGCGCCGCGGAGCTCGACGGTGATGCCGACCTCGGCGAGCGACGCCTGGATGGTCTGCGCGACCTCCGAGGAGAGGGGGATGCGTCCGTCGGTCGCGTAGTCGAAGGGAATCGACTCACCCGCGTAGCCGGCTTCCGCGAGGAGCTCGCGAGCCCGCTCCTGGTTGTAGCCGGGGTCAGTCACGTCGTCACTGTAGCCTTCGACGGCTGGCGCGAGCATGGCGCTGGCGGGTTCGGCGAGGCCGCCGAGCAGCCCGCCGGTGATGGCTTCCTTGTCGATGGCCAGGGCGATGGCCTCGCGGATGCGCACGTCGGTGAGCACTCCGCTGGTGGAGTCGACGCCGAGGAAGACGACGCCGTTCGACAGGGCGGAGAACACTTGCGCGGAGCCCTGCCCGTCGACCGAGGAGACCTGCGTGGGTCCGATCGGCGCGACATCGAGGCTGCCGGAGAGCACCCCGTTGACGCGCGACTCGTCGGAGGAGACGGGCTGCAGCGAGATCTGCTCGATGGCGGGGGCCTCGCCCCAGTAGTCGTCGTTGCGAGCGAGGTCGTAGGAGACACCGGTCTGGATGCTGTCGAAGACGTAGGGGCCGGATCCGATGGGGTCCTGGGCGAAGGCGTCGGCGCCCGCCTCCTGGTAGGTGTCGGCGGGCACGATCGAGATGAGCGAGGTGTTGCGCGGGAACGCCGAGAACGGCGAGTTGAGGGTGAAGCGCACGGTGAGCTCGTCGACAGCCTCGACCGACGCGACGGAGCTGAGGTAGGCGAAGTTCTCGCCGGTCGGGTCGTCGAGGATCGTCTGGTACGAGAAGGCGACGTCTTCGGCGGTGATGGCCTCGCCGTTGCTGGCGGTGACACCCTCGCGCAGCGTGAAGTCCCACTGCGTGAGGTCGTCGTTGGAGGTCCACTCGGTGGCGAGCTTCGGTGCGAGCTCGCCCTCGGCGGTGATCGCGACGAGCTGGTCGAAGGTGTGGAAGAACACCGACAGCACGACGAGAGCTCCCGAGCGGATCGGGTCCATGGAGCTCGGGTCGGTGGGGATGGCGGCGACGATCTTGGTGGGCGTCTCGCCTTCGGCGCTGGTGGGTTCGAAGCCACCTGCGCAGCTGGTGAGCAGGAGGGTGCCGGTGGCGGCGAATGCACCGGTCGCGAGGAGGCGACGTCGGAGGGCGTGCTTGGGCATGGAGTTCCTCAGTTCGGTGGGGGGGGGGTCGGTGGGTCAGGAGACGGGAAGCGGATGCGCTCCGCGGCGCGCCCCGTCGAGGCGGGGCACGGCGTCGAGGAGCTGTCGGGTGAACGGGTGCTTCGGGGAGGTGAAGATCTCAGCAGTCGGGGCCTCCTCGACGATTCGCCCCTCCTGCATCACGACGACGCGGTCGGCGATGCTGCGCACGACGCCGAGGTCGTGTGAGATGAAGAGGTAGCCGAGCCCGTGCTCGCGCTGGAGTGCGTCGAGCAGCTCGAGCACCTGCGCCTGGATCGACACGTCGAGGGCCGAGACGGGCTCGTCGAGCACGAGCAGCCGTGGGCGAAGCGCCAGGGCGCGCGCGATGCCCACACGCTGGCGCTGACCCCCGGAGAGCTGAGCAGGGAGGCGGGCGCCGTGCTGCTCGTCGAGGCCGACATCGGCGAGCAGGCGGGTCACGGTCCCTCGGTCGTAGGCGTGCCGGATGCGCAGGGGCTCGGCCACGAGGTCGTGCACGGTCAGTCGCGGGTCGAGCGCCGAGTACGGGTCCTGGAAGACGATCTGCGCGCGTTCCCGCTCCGCCGCGCTGCGCGCCGCGAGCTCGTTGTGCACTGCGACCCCGCCGAGCTCGATGCTGCCTGCGGCGGCGGGTTGCACGCCGAGCACGGCCTTGGCCAGCGACGACTTGCCGCATCCCGATTCCCCGACGACGGCGACCGTCTCACCTGCCGCGATCCGCAGCGAGACGCCGTCCACAGCCCGCACCGGCTGCCGGCGGCCGTGTACTCGGTACTCGACCACGACGCCGTCGGCGACCAGCGCGTCCGGCTCTCCGGGGCGCACGGCGCTCGCGGAGCGCTCGCTCTCGGCGGGGATGGCCGCCATGAGGCGCTTGGTGTAGTCCTCGGCGGGGTTGTCGAGCACGGCGCGTGTCACGCCGGTCTCCACGACCCGGCCGTGGTGCATGACGGCGAGCCGGTCGCTGTTCTCGGCGACCAGGCCGAGGTCGTGGGTGATGAGCACGAGCGCCGAACCGGTGCGCTCGCGCACTTCGGCGAGCAGGTCCATGACCTGCGCCTGCACCGTCACGTCGAGGGCGGTGGTGGGCTCGTCGGCGATGAGCAGGAGCGGGTCGTGGGCGATCGCCATCGCGATCATGGCTCGCTGGCGCATGCCGCCGGACCACTGGTGGGGTCGGGCGGCGGCACGCTCGGCAGCATCCCGCACGCCGACCGCGGTCAGCAGCTCAACGGCGCGCTCGCGCGCCGCGCGTCGGCTCATGGGCTGGTGCACCCGCACCGCGGCGGCGACCTGCGCGCCGACCGCGCGGAGCGGGTCGAGCGAGGACATCGGGTCCTGGAACACCATCGCGGCGGTGCGTCCGCGCAGACCGCGCAGCTCGCGCTCGCGCATCCAGATGTCGGCCTCCGTGTCGACGAGCACCGTTTCGTCGAGCAGGATGCGGCCGGCGGCGATGCGGGTGCCAGCGGGCAGCAGGCCGAGCGCGGCGAGCACGGTCAGGCTCTTGCCCGAACCGGACTCCCCGACCACTCCGAGCGATTCGCCGCGGTCGACCTGGAGCGTGACGCCGTCGACGAGCGTGCGTGGTGCCTCGCCTGTCGTCTCGATACGCAGGTCCTCGATGCGCAGTACCGGATTCATCGCATGCCTCCCTTCCGCAGCAGCGAGCCGCGGGTCTCTGCTGTGAACTGCTGGCTCAGGAACTGCACTCCGCCGACGGCGAGGAGCATGACGATTCCTGGGAGGAGCGACAGCCAGGGGTCGCTGCCGAGGTGACGCTGGCCGTCAAAGATCATGCCGCCCCAGCTCGGCACCGGGGGCTGCACGCCGAGGCCGAGGTACTCGAGCGAGGAGGTGATGAGCACGATCGTGGCGAGGTCGGTGGCGGCGATGATGAGCGTGTGCGGCCAGATGTTGGGCACGATGTGGCGGGTGAGCACCCAGATGGTGTCGCCGCCCTGGGTCAGTGGCGAGACGACGAAGTCCTGGCGTCGCAGCGAGGCAGCGACGTTGCGCGTGACCCGTGCGTAGCCGACCCACCAGGTGCAGCCGAGCACCAGGATCGTGAGCCCAGCGCTCGGACGCAGGACGGCGCAGATGGCGATGAGCAGCAGGACGACGGGCATGGCCAGCGTCACGTTGCTGAGCAGCGTCACGAGCGCTTCGAGTCGCCCGCCGAAGTAGCCGGCGAGGATGCCGACGGTGCTGCCGATGAGGGCGTTCATCACCACGATGAGCACGGTCATGCCGAGCGTGACCGCCGAGGCGAGCGCGATGCGATCGAGGAGGTCTCGGCCGAGGGCGTCGGTGCCGAGCGGATGCGCCGGATCGGTGAACGGGGGCAGCATCGCGGCGCGCAGGTCCTGCCCCATCGGGTCGAAGCCGGGCAGCATCGGCACGATGGCCGTGAGGAGCAGCACGGCGCCGATCATGATCGCGCCGACGACGGCGCCTGGGCGCAGGCGCAGGCGACGCGGCACGGGTGCGACCGGGCTGACGGGGGTGACGGGGGTGATCTGAGCGGTCATGCTGCGGCCGTCCTCGTGTCGATTCGGCGGACGAGCACGTCCACCGCGGTGTTGACGATGACAAAGGCAAGCGCGACGAAGACGAGGCCGGCTTGGACGATCGGGAAGTCACGGTGGCTCACTGCCGTGGTGAGGAGCTGGCCGAGTCCCGGCCAGGCGAACACGACCTCGACCACCACGGTGCCGCCGAGCAGTCCACCGAGGTTGAGACCCGCCATGCCGAGCACGGGCAGCGCCGCGTTCGGCAGCATGCGGGTGAATAGCACCGTGGAGCGCCGCTGTCCCTGCGCGATGGCGGTGCGCACGTAGTCCTGACCGGCCTGCTCGCTGAGGGACGAGTCGAGCAGGCGCAGGTACATGACGAACTGGCCAGTGGCGAGCGTGAGCACGGGCAGCACGAGGCTGGCGTAGCTGTTCCGCCCGAGCGAGGGCAGCGCGCCGAGCAGCACCGAGAAGACGAGCACCAGGAGCAGCGCGAAGAAGAAGTCCGGCACCGACTGGCGCACGGCGCCGGCCCACCCCACCACGGCGCGCAGGGTCCGGCTGCCGGTGAGCTGGATGGCAAGCGCTGCGGCGAGGGCGAGCACGAGTCCGATGACGAAGGCCCAGAAGGCCAGCTCGAGCGTCGCGGGGACCCGCTCGAGGACAAGTCCGAGCGCTGACTCGTGCAGCCGGTACGAGCTGCCGAAGTCGCCGGTGACAAGACCGGCGAGGGTGTCGAGGTATTGCACGATGAGGGGGCGGTCGAAGCCGAGCGCGGTGTTGAGCGCATCGACCTCGGCCTGCGTCGCGTTGTCGGGCAGGAGCAGCGCACCGGGCTCACCGGTGGCGCGGCCGAGCGCGAAAGCGATGGTCACCACGGCGAGCACGGTGGCGACGGCGAGGGCCAGTCGGCGGGCGATAAACGGGAGCACGTCGGCGACGCTATGCGACCACCTGCGCGCTTCGGCACGAAGTAACACGCTCGTCACACAGTTCTTACCCTGGCGTCACGTTTGCATACCAAAACGGCAATTCAGCGCTGCCAGGGCCGCCTTAAGGGGGTATTGGCATTCCAAAAGTGACATCGCGACCGTGCCAGAATGGTCCCCATGAGCCTCGAGCCGACCCCAGCACGCATCGCGCACGCCCTCCGCGAGCAGATCATCACGGGCGAGCTCGCGATGGGGTCGAAGCTCAACGAGCGCGAGATCGCGGAGCGACTCGAGGTATCGCGCATCCCCGTGCGGGAGGCGCTGCCGATCCTCGAGTCCGAGGGGTTCATCACCTCGCAGCCGCGTCGCGGCGCCGTCGTGCACATCCTCACCGTCACCGACGCGATGGAGGTGTTCGACCTGCGCCGACAGCTCGAGCCGATGGCCTCCGCCTTCGCCGCCAGGCGGGCGCAGGCCGGCGCCGACGTGGGCCCGATGCTGGCGGCCCTGCAGTCGGCACACGGCGGGTCGACCTCAGACGCCCAGTCGGACGCACCGCCTTCGACGCGCAACTCCGACCTGCACGAGGAGATCATCGCGCTCGCCGACCACGCGCTCCTGCGCCGGGTCACGAAGCTGATGAGCGGACGCGTGCGCTGGCTCTTCCGCCTCACGCCGCAGCGCGACACCGCGGCGATGTGGGTCGAGCACCGCGAGATCGTCGACGCGATCGTGGCGGGCCAAGCCGACGTGGCAGAGCTGCTGACGGCCGCTCATGTCGAACGCGGCCGCATCGAGTCCATGCCGCTCCTCGAGGCGCGGCTGCCGAGCGAGGCCCCGGCGACGAAGGTGCGCCGTCGACGCGCCACCCCCACCCCTGCCCCCGCCGCCGAAAGCTGAGTTGTGGTCGCTTCCGGGCGGCGTTCCCGACTGCGCGTCTGGTTTCGCCCTCGATGTTACGCTCGTCTGAGGCTCGCCGCGTGCGCCCCTCTGTGGCCGGCGGTGGGC
>NZ_PSXX01000021.1 GCF_002931055.1 Pseudoclavibacter sp. AY1H1
CCCCCGGCCCCCGCCCCCAGACGCCGAAAGCGGACTTGTGGTCGTCAACCGTGAGGGTTGACGACCATAAGTCCGCTTTGCGGTTCGCCCCGCTTTGGGGGCGTGGATGCTCGCGCTAGTTGAGTGCCGGGGTGTCGGTCGGGATGACCCCGTTGCCGTACAGGTCGATGGCGAGGTCGCGCAGCGCGCGCAGGGCGACCCGCTGCGTGAGCGGTCCGTAGGAGACGCGGGCGACGCCCAGCTCCTGGAACTCGGCGGCGGTGAGCGCGCCGGGGAGGCCGATGACGGACAGCTTGCCGGCGCCGAGGCCCTCGACGAGCGGCTCCACCGTCTCGCGCGTGACCGCGCCGGGGACGAAGACGAGGGACGCACCCGCGTCGAGGAACGCGCGACCGCGAGCGATGGCGTCGTCGATGCTCTCCGAGATGGGGCGCTCGCCGCCGCGCGCGATGGCGTCGGTGCGGGCGTTGAGCTGGAAGTTGACGCCCTCGGCTTCAGCGGCGCGGATGATCGCGGCGACGCGGGCGACGGACTCGTCGAACGGCCGCAGGCGGTCCTCGACGTTCGCCCCGACGATGCCGAGGCCGATCGCGCGACGGATGGTCTCTGCCGGGTCGTCGTAGCCGTCGTCGAGGTCTGCCGTGACGGGCAGGTCCACCGCATCCACGATGACCTTCGCGCCTGCGAGGGCGACGTCGAGCGACATGCCGCCGTCCGGGTAGCCGTACGACGCCGCGATCGAGTGGCCCGCGGTCGCGATGGCCTGCGTCTCCGGGAGTGCCGCGACCGTCTGGGCGCTGATCGCGTCCCACACGTTCACGACTCGGAGGATCTCCGGGGCCTGGTGAAGTTCAGCCAAACGGTTGGCGCGGTCGGCGGTGCTGACATGTGTCATCGTGCTGTCCTCTGCTCCTGCTGTCATGAAGTTGGGTCCTGCGGTGTCGGGGCTCGGTGCCCGGAACCGGCGGTGGGGACTTCCGCCGTCAACGTGTATACGCCACGCGGCTGGGGCGAGCCGGGATGCGGCGGCGCCCGCTGCGATCCGCCGCGCTCAGCGCTCGATCTGGGCGAAGTCGCTGAGCTCGCGGCGCGAGCGGGGCGAGCTGTCGCGGGCACGGATCTCCTCGCTCACGGCGTCGGAGTCGTCGTGCTGGCCGACGGCGATGACCGTGATCGGGGTGCGGCCCGCAGGCAGCTCGAGGGCCTCGGCGAGGGCATCCACGTGGATGCCACCCAGCTGGTGCGTGTGGAGGCCGCGCGACTGCGCCTCGATCGAGAGGTGTGCGGCGACCTGGCCCGCGTCGTATTCGGCCCAGCGCAGGGGCTTGCCGTCGCGTTCGTGCTCGACGGTGACCGCGATGAGCACGGATGCCCGGTCGGCCCAGGCGAGGTTGAACTCCATGAGCGTGCCGTAGATCTTGTCGAACGTCGCCGTGCCGCGGACTCCGGCGACGAGCGTCGTGGGCTGCGTGTTGCTCGCCGACGGAGCCCAGCGTCCCGCCTCGAAGATGGCCGTGAGGTCCTCGTCCGCGATGGCGTGGTTCGCGTCGAAGCCGCGGGGGCTCCAGCGGTCGGAGAGGGCATCGAGGATGGGGACGGAGGTCTCGTTGCGGACGGTCAGCTGCTCGGTCATGGGTCTCCGTTCGATGCGCGATGCGCGGGGTCTGTGGGGCGTGGTCGTTGCCACCCGAAGGTCAACAACCGCTTGTACCTGCAAGCTATTCCTGTGACCTGGGACCGCCGGGTTACATGACGCCGCGTTGCACCGACGAGGCTCGTCGGTGCAACGCGGGGAGCCTCACGCAGAGCGGCTGATCGTCGCCCGCACCGCCTCGACGACTCGCTCGGTGGTCATGCCTCGGGCTGCAAGCGCCTGGTCAGCGGGCGCCGAGAGGCCGAACTCGTCGATGCCGACGATCTCGCCGTGCACGCCGGCGAGGTCGTGCCAGCCGAACGAGGTCGCAGCCTCGACGATCACGCGGGCCGTGAGCTCGCTCGGGATGACGGCCTCGCGGTAGTCGGTGTCCTGGGCCGCGAACCACTCGCGGCTCGGCATGGAGACGACCCGGACGAGCACGCCCTCGGCGGCGAGACGCTCCGCGGACTCGAGCGCGAGTGCCACCTCGCTGCCCGTCGCGATGACGATTGCTGCGGGCGACTCGACATCCGAGACGACGTACCCGCCGCGGGGCACACCCGCGCGGACCGCGTCGGCCGGCAGGTCGAGGACCGGCACCCCCTGGCGACCGAGCACGAGCCCGCTCGGCCGTTCGCTGCGAACGATGGCGCTCCAGGCGGCCACGGTCTCGTTCGCGTCCGCGGGACGCACGACCGTGAAGCCGGGAATGGCGCGCAGGCTCGCGAGGTGCTCGATGGGCTGGTGCGTCGGCCCGTCCTGGCCGAGTGCGACCGAGTCGTGGGACCACACGTAGGTCACCGGCACCCCCATGAGCGAGGCCAGGCGGATGGAGGGGCGCTGGTAGTCGCTGAAGACGAGGAACGTGCCGGCGAAGACGCGCCAGCCGCCGGAGAGGGCGATGCCGTTCATGGCGGCGGCCATCGCGTGCTCCCTGACTCCCCAGTGGATGTTGCGGCCGGCGTAGGAGCCGAGCTCGGTGGACGCCGGAAGGAACGAGCCACCGTCGTGGATGGCCGTGCGGTTCGGTTCCGCGAGGTCCGCCGAGCCGCCCCAGAGCGAAGGAGTCGCCGCGGCGAGGGCCTGGATGGCGGCTCCGGACGCGTCTCGAGTGGACACGCTCGTGCCGACCTCGAACGAGGGCAGGAGGCTGTCCAGCTCGGTGGGCAGGTCGCGGGAGGCGAAGGCTGCGTGCGCGGCGGCGAGCTCCGGCCTGCCTGCCCGCCACGCTGCGGCGTCGTCATCCCAGCGTGCGTGCAGCTCGGCGCCGCGATCGACGGCCTTCCTCGCGGTGCGCAGGACATCGTCGGCGATCTCGAACGGCCCCGTCGTGACGCCGAGCACCTCCCGGAGAGCGGATGCCTCGACGGCACCCAGCGGTGCGCCGTGCGAGGCAGCGGTGCCGACGGCACCGGGGGAGGGGAACGCGATCTGCGACTTCACGATCACGAGGCGCGGCTTCCCGGCGGGGCCGGGGGTGCTGAGGCGCGCATCCACTGCGGCGGTGTCGACCTCGCCGTCGGCCCGGAGCTCGACCTCGTCGACGTGCCACCCCTGGGCGCGGAAGCGATCGGCGGTTCGTTCGCTGCTCGTCAGGCGGGTGTCGCCCTCGATCTGGATGTCGTTGTCGTCGTAGACCACGGTGAGGTTGTCGAGGCCGAGGCGGCCGGCGAGTGCGCCGGCTTCGTAGGAGATGCCCTCCTGCAGGTCGCCGTCGGAGGCCAGCACCCAGACGCGGCGGTCGAAGATCGACTCGCCAGCGTCCGCATCGGCGTCGAAGAGCGCGCGCTCGTGCGCGAACCCCATGGCCATGCCGACGGCCGTGCCGAGGCCCTGGCCGAGCGGTCCCGTGGTCGTCTCGACGCCTGCCGTGTGCCCGTATTCGGGGTGTCCCGGGGTGCGGGAGTCGAGGGTGCGGAACGCGCGGATGTCGTCGAGCGTGACGTCGTAGCCGGTCAGGTGCAGCTGCGTGTAGAGGAGGATGCTGGCGTGTCCGCAGGAGAGGACGAAGCGGTCGCGCCCGACCCACTCGGGGTCACGCGGGTCGTGGCGGATGTGCTTCTGGAAGAGCAGCGTCGCAAGCGGTGCGAGCGCGATCGCGGCGCCCGGGTGGCCGGATTTCGCCTGCTCGACGGCGTCGAGCGAGAGCAGTCGCGCGGCGATGACGACGTCGGCGTCGAGGTCGTTGTCGAGGGTCGCGTCGGGGGAGGGCTCCGTGATGAGTGTCATGGAGTGATTATGTCGTCATAATGACTTGGGAAGCAAGCCATGAGATGCCCGGAAAATCAGGGGTCGCTGTTCGGCGTTGCGCTCGGTCGAGCTTCGTGTCATCATGACGACATAACGAATGCAGTTGGCACGGATGAGCGCGAGGAGGCGATCATGGAGGCAAACGCCGGCACCAGCAAGTACCTGGCGGTGCGCAAGAGCCTGCTCGAGCGGGTATCGACGATGGAGATCGGCGAACGGCTCCCGGCCGAGCCGACACTGTGCGCCGAGTTCGAGGTGAGCCGCATCACGCTCCGGCACGCCGTCGACGGGCTCGTCCAGGATGGCAGGCTCACGCGAGAGCACGGACGAGGGACCTTCGTCTCCGAACCGCAGGCCGGCGTCCACTACCCCGAGCGATTCGCCGACGAGGTCACCGGCTTCCACCGTCAGCAGACCTCGGCAGGTCACACCGTCAAGACGCGTGTGCTCCGGCAGGGCCTCGCGCCGGCATCCGAGAGCATCGCGAAGCTCCTCGGCATCGACTTCGCCGCAACCGTCGTCGAACTCGTCCGCCTGCGCTACGTGAACGACCAGCTGCACCAGTACGTCGTCACGTACCTGCCCTACGAGCGCTTCCCCGACGCGCAGACCGCCGACTTCTCCGAGGCGTCCCTCTACGCGTACCTGAACGAGCGCTACGGCGTGACCCTGCACCGCAACGACCTCGTCGTCACCGTCGAGGAGGCGACTCCCGAGATCGCCCTCAACCTCGACATCCCCGTCGGGATGCGGCTCCTCGGGATCTCATCGACCGTGTTCGACGCCGACGGCAGGGCCGTTGCAGAAGGCACGGCCTGGCATACGCCGGAGAACAGCGAGATCTCACTGAGCCTGCGCTCGAGCGGCGCACCTTCACAGGAGGACTGACCGAACATGATCGACCATCTGACCCCCGAGAACATCCGCTTCGCCGACCACGTCGAAGGGTGGCGCGACGCGATCGAACTCGTCAGCGAACCCCTCCTCGAATCAGCCGCGATCACACGGCAGTACGTGGATGCGATGCTCGCGTCCATCGCGGCAGGCGGCACCTACATCGACCTCGGCTACGGCATCGCCCTGGCGCACTCGCGCCCCGAGCACGGCGTACTCGACACGGGCCTCTCGGCCCTCTGGGTTCGCCCCGCCGTGCTGCTCAACGACGAACCCGCGCATCCCATAACGCTCTTCTTCTGCCTCGCGGCGACCGACTCATCGAGTCACCTCGCCACCATGGCCAAGCTCGGAGAGCTCCTCACCGACGACGCAGCCCGCAACTCCCTGCTCGCTGCGACAACGACCGCCGAAGTCATGGCGGTCCTGAACGCAGGAGAACATCAATGACGAAATTCCTCGCAGTCTGCAGCTCGGGCCTCGGCAGCAGCTTCATGGTCCACCTCAACATCGAGAAGGTCCTCAAGGAGCTCGGCGTCACCGACGTGACCGTCGACCACGCCGACCTCGGCTCCGTGAGCCGCGGTGACGCCGACACCATCTTCGTCGGACGCGACATCGCGGAAGCAGCCCAGGACCTCGGCGACGTCGTCGCCCTCGACAGCATCATCGACCTGAACGAGCTGCGCGCCAAGGTCGGCGAGGCGCTCAGCCGCAACGGCATCGCGACCGCGTAGCCGGTCCCCTCCTTCTCCCCAACTTCCGGAGCGCTCTCCCGCGTCTTCGGCTCCATCGAAAGGACAGCATCCGATGGATGCAGTACTCGATGTCTTCTTGGACATCTTCACCCAGCCGGCCGTCATCGTCGCGCTCATCGCCCTGATCGGGCTCGCGGTCCAGGGCAAGGGCTTCAGCGACGTGCTGAAGGGCACGGTCCGCACGCTCGTCGGCTTCCTCGTGCTCGCGGCCGGCGCCGGCGTCGTCGTCGGGTCCCTCGACCCGTTCGGCGTGATGTTCCAGGCCGCCTTCGACGTGCAGGGCGTCGTGCCCAACAACGAGGCCATCGTCGCGCAGGTGCTGCTCGACTACGGTGCCGCGGCCGCGCTCATCTTCTTCTTCGGCATGGTCGTCAACATCTTCCTGGCCGCGACGACACGCTTCAAGTACGTCTACCTCTCGGGGCACGTGGCGTTCTACATCGCGGCGATGTTCGCCGTCATCTTCGGCGCGGCCGGATTCGAGCCGTGGGCCGTCATCCTCTGGGGCTCGATCGCCCAGGGCATCTACATGGTCGTCTCGCCGGCGCTCGTGCAGCCGTTCATGCGCAAGGTCACCGGCACCGATGACGTCGCCCTCGGCCACACGGGAGGCACCGGCATCGCGCTGAGCGGCCTCGTGGCCCTCGCGACCCGCGGCAAGGGAACCTCCAAGTCCACGGAGGACCTGAACTTCCCGAAGGGCCTCGGCTTCCTCCGCGACACCACGGTCATCGTCGCCATCTCGATGGCGATCATCTACGTCATCGTCGGCCTCTTCGCGGGAGCCGACTACATCGAGACCGAGCTGTCCGATGGCCAGAACTTCATCGTCTTCCTGCTCCTGCAGGCCGCGACGTTCTCGGCGGGCGTGTTCATCATCCTCGCCGGTGTCCGCGTCGTGCTGGCCGAGATCGTCCCCGCCTTCAAGGGCATCTCCGAGAAGCTCGTCAAGAACGCGAAGCCGGCGCTCGACGTGCCGATCGTCTTCACCTTCGCACCGAACGCCGTGCTCATCGGCTTCCTCTCGAGCTTCGTCGGCGGCATCGTCGCGATGCTCGCCATGGTCGGCATGGGAACGACGATCATCGTCCCGGGCGTCGTCGCGCACTTCATGACCGGCGCGGCATCCGGTGTCATCGGCAACGCTGCTGGCGGACGCCGTGGCGCAGTGCTCGGCGCTTTCGCGAACGGTATCGCGATCTCATTCCTGCCGCTGCTCCTGCTGCCGGTGCTCGGCGAGGTCGGCCTCGCGAACTCGACGTTCTCGGACGCCGACTACGGGGTCTTCGGTCTGCTGCTCGGCGGCCTCTCCATCGCCGGCGGCCAGATCGCCATCGTCGTGGGTCTCTTCGTCGCACTCGCCATCCTCTACACGCTCACCCTCGTGCTCGGTCGCCGCGACCGCGCGAAGCTGCGCGCCGAGGTCGCAGACATCGACGAGTCGGCGCAGCTCGGTTCGACCACGGCCTCGGCCGGAGCGTCCACCTCGACGGGTTCAGGCTCCCGCCGCTAAGGCAGCGCAACGCACGCGAGCAGGGCGGGAGCACACGCTCCCGCCCTGCTCGCGTCGCCGCCGGCCCCGCACCACGCTTCCTCCAGCTCTCGAAAGGGCACAGATGACCTCCACCGTCCACCCCGTCGCCGGGTTCCTGTTCGACTGCGACGGCGTCCTCGTAGACTCGCTCGAAGCCGCCGCGGTCGCCTGGGACGCGTGGTCTGAGACCCACGCGCCCGGCTACGACTTCCGCACGCAGGTCGAGCACGGCGTGCGCGCCGCGGACACCGTTGCGCAGCTGGTGTCGCCGGACTCCTTCGCCGGGGCCTTCGCCGCCCTCGAGGCCGCGGAGATCGCGGGAGCGGATGCGACGCTCGCCATCCCTGGCTCCATCGACCTCACGACGAGCATCCCCGACGCCAGCTTCGCCGTCGTCACCTCCGGTACCCGACCCCTCGCGGAGGCGAGACTGCTCGCAGCCGGCCACCGCGTCCCGGCCGCGCTCGTGACCGCCGAGAGCGTCACGAAGGGCAAGCCGGACGCCGAACCCTACCGGCGAGGAGCCGAGCTGCTCGGGCTCGACCCGGCCGACTGCGTCGCGCTCGAGGATGCCCCAGCGGGCGTGGAAGCGGCTCGAGCCGCGGGAGTCGGGTTCATCATCGGCGTCGGCGACCACCTCGAAGGTGCCATCGTCGACGCGCACGTTCTCGACCTCCGCGCGTTGAGCTACGAGGGCGGGCGCCTGACGATCGTCGACGCGCTCTAGAAGTTCCCACGCCGCCCGTCTTGCTCTCGCTGGGCGCATGAAGCATCGTTAGGCCATGTCGTCTCACGAGCACGCACTCTCCCACGGTCACCTCGGCGTCGACGTGCCCGACAGCCGTGGCCGCACCGGGCTCGACCAGGCCGGTCGCGAGCTGACCCGCAACCCGAACGTCGAGATCGAGAACGTCGAGGTCACCTCCGACGGGTGGCACGTGCTGCGGCGCACCACGTTCCGGTACCGCGGACGCGACGGCGAGTGGGCGACGCAGCAGCGCGAGACCTACGACCGCGGCAACGGCGCCACGATCCTCCTCTACGACCTCGAGAGCCGGAAAGTGCTGCTCGGCCGCCAGTTCCGCTACCCCGTCTACGTCAACGGGCACCCCGACGGCATGCTGCTCGAGACCGCGGCCGGCCTCCTCGACGGCGACTCGCCGGAAGACGCCATCCGCCGCGAAGCCGAGGAGGAGCTCGGCGTCGTCGTCGGCGAGGTGACGCCCGTCTTCGAGCTGTTCATGAGCCCGGGTTCCGTGACCGAGAGCATCCACTTCTTCGCGGCTCCCTGGTCGGCGGGCGCCCCGGTCACCGGTGGCGGCGGCGTCGAGGAGGAGGGCGAGGAGATCGAATCCGTCGCGCTCGACTTCGATGAGGCGCTTCGCATGGTCGCCAGCGGTGAGATCCAGGACGCCAAGACCGTGCTCCTCCTGCACTGGGCCGCCCTGAACCTGCCTTGGCCCGCCGCGAACGCCGACGCCCAAGGGGGAGCCCATGTCTGATTCGCTGTTCGAGGGCGTCAGCGCCTTCCCCCTCACACCCGTCACATCGACGGGCATCGATGCAGGCAGCTATGCGGCGCTCGTCGAACGGCTCCAGTCGGCCGGCGTCGACTCCATCAGCGCCCTCGGCTCGACCGGCAGCTACGCCTACCTCGACCTCGCCGAACGGGCAGCCGTCGCGAAGCTCACCGTCCAGCACGCTGGCGCCGTGCCCGTCATCGTCGGCATCGGCGCCCTCCGCACCCGCGACGTGCTCGAGAACCTGCGTTCCGCGGAGGACGCGGGGGCCTCGGCGGTCCTGCTCGCCCCCGTCTCCTACCAGCCCCTCACCGAAGACGAGGTGTACGGGCTGTACGAGGACGTGGCCGCCACCTCGGGCATCCCGATCATCGTCTACGACAACCCGACCACCACCGGGATCGTCGTGAGCGACGCCCTGCACGCGCGCATCGCCGGCCTCGACCTCGTGCGATCCATCAAGATCCCGCCGGCGTCCCTCGACGTCGCCCAGGTGAGCGCCCGCGTCACCGCCCTCCGCGACGAGGTCGGCTCGCCCATCTCCGTGGGCATCAGCGGAGACCCGTACGCGGCCGCCGGGCTGCTCGGCGGCTGCGACGTCTGGTACTCGGTGCTCGCGGGAGTGCTGCCCGAGCCCTGCCTCGCCATCACGCGAGCCGCCCTCGGCGGGGAAGCGGAACTCGCGATGAGCCTCTCCGCGCGGCTCGACCCGCTGTGGGAGCTGTTCCGCGCGCACGGCAGCTACCGGGTCGCATCCGCGATCGCCGCCCAGCTCGGTCTCGTGCCGACCGTGAACCTCCCGCGGCCAGTCCACGAGCTCGACGCCGCGGGGCAACGAGCCGTCGCCGGCGCACTCCGCGCTCTCTGAGGTGGGCAGCATGAGCCGTGAGTGACATCGTCAGCCTCGAGCTGCTGTTCGACACCGCTACGGAGACGCAGATCCGGGAGGAGTGGCGGCTGCTGCAGGAGCTGGGCGTGTCCAGCATGGGCGCGCACACCGGGGCGAGCAACCGTCCGCACCTGTCGTTGCTCGTTCGCAGTGCCTCGCCAGATGAGGTGCGGGGCGAGGGGGAGGGTACCGAGGCGGCCTCTGGTCAGGGTGATCCTGGCGGGCCGCCGTTGCTCGACGTCGATGCCGTCCGGGATGCAGTAGCCAGGCTGCCGATCGCCCTCACGCTCGGCGGGCCGCAGCTGTTCACGTCCGGAGCGCGCGCCGTCCTGGCCCGAAGCGTCGTGCCATCCGCTGGCCTGCTCGAGTTCCACGCCGAGCTGCACGCGCGTGCGGGCGACGCGGAGATCGCAGTCGACCTGCCGCACACGGTGCCCGGGGCCTGGACGCCGCACGTCACGCTCGCCCGGCGCCTGAGGCTCGCCGACCTGGAGCGGGTGGTGTCCGCGCTCGAGCTGGCGCCGCTGCCCGCACTCGCCACCGAGCTTCGGCTCTGGGATGCGCGCGTCGCCACCGTCCAGCTGCTGGGCGGCTCCTGACCCCCGCGCCCCGCCCTTGCCCCCTCTCTCCGCTCCGCAC
>NZ_PSXX01000022.1 GCF_002931055.1 Pseudoclavibacter sp. AY1H1
ACCCTGTGGGAGAGTAGGTCACCGCCGGACTTCTTCATAAGCCGGGGTTGGTTGTTGAGTGAGCAGAGATGCTCCTCGATGACCAACCCCGGCTTTTTTGTTGCCCAAAATCGTCCAGGCGCCTGGACGGGCGGGGAGCGCGTAGCGGTTGGTCAGCGCGCAGCCTGTTCATGGTGGGAGCCGCCGGCCTCGACGCCGGGCGCCTTCGTCGTGAGCTTCGCCGCGATGGTCTGCGCGTCTTCGCGGATCGCCGACATGATGGTCGCGCTCACGAACCCGACGATGAGCACGCCGGAAACCATGAGCGAGACGGCCAGGGCGCGGCCGGCGAGCGTCACGGGCGTGAAGTCGCCGTAGCCGACCGTCGTGATCGTCGTGAACCCCCACCACAGCGCATCTCCCATGCTCACGATCGACGCGCCGGGCGTCTTGTGCTCGACGAGGTACACGCCGAGTGACGCCGTGTACACGTACAGGAGCGACGCGATCGACACCGCGAGGACATTGCGGGTTCGCTTCGCCCGAGGGCCACCGCGGCGAAAGAACGGCAGGCGCCAGAGGTACGTGACGATGAGGAACGGCCGCAACACGACGACGAACAGCGACAGCAGGTCGAACCAGCGCGAACGCACGAAGGTGAGCTTCACCGGGCTGATCACGAGGCGGATCAGGAACTCGACGATGAAGAGGGCCCAGCTGACCGAGACGACGCTCGTGAGCTGGCTCTGCGCGTCCGCGCTCAGCTGCACGTCGATGAGCAGGAGCGATGACGCCGCGAAGAACACGACCGCGACCACGAACATCGGCAGCGACGTGGAGTGCTCCCAACGTGCCAGCGCCCGCCAGCGGGCCTCGGCACGTGCCGAGGCTCGCCGCTCAGCAGCCGCTTGGTCGTCGTGACTCGGCCGCTGGTCGTTGCTGCTGCCCGTGCTGGAGGTCATGCCTCGAGCGAACCACAGGAGGGGCCGCGCCGCGAGCAGGAAGCTCGAGCGGCGGGAAGCGGAAGCCCGGTCCCTGCTTAGTGCTGCGGGTCCTGGTCCCGGTCGTCGTCTCCGAGGATCAGCACTGCGGCGAGTCGCACGAGCGTCGCCTCGTCCTGCGGGTGGGCGTCCGAGCCGGCGAGCAACGAATCGCAATACGCGGTGAGGAATGCGGCCGCCGAGTGCTGCAGTGGTGTCCTGCTGTCAGCTCGGGACGTCGACAGTCTGCCTGCGTCCGTGCCCGCGGGCATGAGCTGCTCACGGGGAATCGTGAAGCAGTGGAGTATCGAGTCGGCCTGCAGTCGGTGGGTGTGCGGTGCTGAGTTCAACACGAAGGTCGCATCGAGCGGGTCGAGTGTCGTCGAGCGCGTCCCCTGGCTGCTCGCGACGGAGCCCGTGCGTGAGATGAGCAGGACGACCTCATCCGTGAGCTCGCCCGCTGGGCCCTCGAGGCGCACCGCGTGAGCGCCGGGGTGGATCACGCGGACGCGGACACGTCCGGCTTGATGCGATCGTTGCGAACGATCGCCAGCGGGGTAGTTCACGGGCACCTCCTGAGCTCCCAGCTGGTCACGGGTTCTTTGTCCAGACCCCCCTCTGGCGCGGGGATGGGAGGGGTGTTGGCTCCTTGTACCGTCTCGGAGACGACAGCGGACCCCGGCAAAGATGCCGGGGCCCGAAGCCTTGGTCGTGCGAGCGCGTATTACGCCTTGTTCCTGCTGCTGCGGCTCGTGATGAATCCCCAGATGAGGAGAACGATGAGCGAGCCACCGATGGCCAGGAGCCAGCTGCTGAGCGAGAAGAACGCGTCAACGCCCTCACCGAAGAGCATGCCGCCGATCCAGCCGCCGAGCAGTGCGCCGACGACGCCGAGGATGAGGGTAGCGATCCAGCCGCCAGCCTGCTTGCCGGGCAGGATGAGCTTCGCGATGGCCCCGGCGATGAGTCCGAGAAGAAGGAATGCGAGGAATCCCATGAGAGCTCCAGAGTTCGATGTTGACTGTAGTCGCCGGTGTCGGACGATGGCTTCCCCTGTGGCGCTTGTGGCACTCAGTTGGCACTGCCGCGTCTTTAACCGGACAACCCATTGTGGCCCCCGGATATCCATATAACGAAATCCTGTGCGGGAATCCACGGAAATCCGTGCCCTCGCTGTGATATTCGCGCAACACTGAAAGTGCTGGACCGAAAAGCAATCAGATAAAGGCCCCGGATGCAAGATCCGGGGCCATATCTGTTTGTCGTGCTAGATGCGTTTGTCTTACATCATCGACGGCGGCATGAGCACCGAGTCGATCAGGTAGACGGTTGCGTTGGCGGTCTGGACTCCACCGCAGATGACCTTGGCGTCGCCGACCATGAGGTTGTCGCCTTCACCGGTGACGGTGACGTTCTCGCCCTGGACGGTCTTGTGGTCGCCAGCGATCTCGTCAGGCAGGATCTGTCCCTCAACCACGTGGTAGGTGAGGATCCCCGAGAGGAGGTCAGCGTCGGTCTTGAGCGTGTCGATCGTTCCTGCATCGATCTTGCCGAAGGCCTCATCGACCGGTGCGAAGACCGTGAACTCTCCGCCGTTCAGCGTCGAGACGAGGTCAACGTCGGGGTTGAGCTGGCCGGAGACAGCCGCCGTGAGCTGCGTGAGCAGCGGGTTGTTGGAAGCCGCAACTGCGACCGGGTCCTGGGACATGCCCTGGACAGAGCCTGCTCCGTCCGGAACCTGAGCTGCGTAGTCGGCGCAGCCGGATCCGACGAGGTTGGCTGCTGGGTCCATCGTCTCCATGGTGGTTTCCATAGGCGTCTCCATTGCAGTCTCCATGGGGGAGGCTTCCGTGGAGGCGTCGGTCTCAGCCATGGGGGCCGAGTTCGAGCAGGCTGCCAGGCCGAAGGTCGAGATGGCCGCCAGCGAGAGGAGGGCGAGTGAGCCCTTCCTGGTGATAGTGCGCATAACTTCACTCCTCATTTCTCGGCCGGGGGGCCGGAGCCGCATCCGTTGCGGTTCACAAAGGCATTCGGAGGCCCTCCTGTAGCGGATTGGAAAAGTTCGGAATAAAACTTCGGTGGCCCCCACATGCCCGTCATTCCGGGGATCTCGGGCCCAAACGTGATGCGCGGTTTCAGCTGGCAGCGCTCATGGCGGCCGTGGAGCTGCCCGGCTGTGGGGCGTGCGGGGCGCAGAGTGCGGCACTGATCCGGAGAGCTGAGCGCGGCGTGGACACCTTATATAGGCGTGTGTCTCCCACTGCTCGCCGAACGTCTGGCCGGGAAGGAGCGTCAGCCGGTTGCTTCCTCGGAGTGCTCTCGCGCCGTCGTCCGGTGGACAGCGCGGATCGAGCGCATCGAATACGCGGAAACGACAAACCGATAGGCACACGGCTCCGAATGCAGTGCACAGGCATGAACGTCCGCCTGACAACCATGCTTCAGGGAGCGCAACATGATCTCGCTAGGACTCATAGGCTTCCTCGGAGGCCTCATCACGGGAATCTCCCCGTGCATCCTTCCCGTGTTACCCGTCATCTTCTTCTCGGGCGGCGTGCAGGGTGCACGCAGCGACGAGGAGATGCAGGCCGAGGCCCAGGATCCCGGGGCCGAAGGGCCTGACGAGGGCGCGCTCAAGACGAGAGTCAAGAGCGAGCGCACGACGAAGCGGCGCGCATCCGCCCGGCCGTACCTCGTCATCCTGGGCCTCGTTACGAGCTTCAGCGTCTTCACGCTGCTCGGCTCGCTGCTCCTGAGCCTCCTCGGGCTCCCCCAGGACGTGCTGCGCTGGGCAGGCATCATCGTGCTTGTCCTCATCGGCGTCGGCCTCATCGTGCCGAAGTTCGAGCACCTCCTCGAGAAGCCGTTCTCCTGGATCCCGCAGAAGCAGGTCAATACCGACCGCGGCGGCTTCCTCCTCGGCATCGCGCTCGGCGCCGTCTACGTGCCGTGCGCCGGCCCCGTGCTCGCAGCCATCACGGTTGCCGGCTCGACTGGTCAGATCGGAATCGAGACCGTCATCCTCACGGTGACCTTCGGCATCGGCGCCGCGATCCCGCTCCTCATCTTCGCCCTCGCCGGACGTCGCGTCGGCGAGCGAGTCAAGTCGTTCCGCAAGCACCAGCGCGGCATCCGCATCACTGCAGGTGTCGTCATGATCGCCCTCGCGATCGGACTCGTCTTCAACCTCCCGCAGATCCTCCAGCGCCTCGTGCCGGACTACACCGCCGGCCTCCAGGAGCAGTTCAACTCCAACGAGCAGGTCGAGGAGGCACTCGCCTTCGGTGGCCTGGTCAACGACCAGAACGAGCAGCTCACCAACTGCACGCCCGGCGACCCGGAGCTCGGCGACTGCGGTCCTGCCCCAGAGATCCTCGACATCCAGGAGTGGATGAACACCCCTGACGGCGAAGCGGTGCAGCTCGCTGCGGAGGCCTCTGAGGGCAAGGTCGTCCTCATCGACTTCTGGGCCTACTCCTGCATCAACTGCATCCGCTCCATCCCCCACGTCACCGCATGGGACCAGGCGTACAAGGACGCCGGCCTCCAGGTGATCGGCATCCACTCTCCTGAGTACGCCTTCGAGAAGGAAGCCTCGAACGTCGCCAACGCGATCGACGAGTTCGGCATCGAGTACCCCGTCGCCCTCGACAACAACCTGGGCACCTGGACCAACTACCGCAACAGGTACTGGCCAGCCCACTACCTGATCGACGCAACGGGAACCGTCCGCGCCATCCACTTCGGTGAAGGCGGCTACGCCGAGACCGAGGCCCAGATCCGCGACCTCCTCAAGGAAGCGAACCCGGACGTGCAGCTCCCCGGCGAAACCGACACCTCGGACACCACGCCGGAACTCGGAAGCACGACACCAGAGACCTACCTGATGCCGACGAAGGTCGTCAACTACGCAGGTGAAGGCGAGTACGGCCAGGGCGACCGCAGCTTCACGTTCCCCGCGCAGCAGCAGCAGGACACCTTCTCGCTCGACGGTGACTTCAACCTCGACTCGCAGGGCATCCGAAGCGACGACGGAGGAAAGATCAAGCTCTCCTACACCGCCTCGACCATCCGCATGGTGCTCGGCGGCTCCGGAACAGTGACCGTCGACGATGGCACCGGCCCTCGAGAGATCCAAGTCGAGGGCAACCCAGGCTCATACCTCCTCTTCGAAGGGGACCAGAGCAAGCAGGGAGAACTGACCGTGACGCTGGGGGGTGGCGTGGATGCTTACTCATTCACCTTCGGTTGAGACCAGGCCGAACGTCCCAGCAACGCACTTCCCAGGAACCCAACACGAAGTCAACGAACTTCGCGAAACGTTCGCGAGATGGCAAGCTGAACTTGTGAGCGAAGCCATCGGAGAGATAGAGGACCTTCTCGTGCGCACCGCTACAGGAAGCAAGGAAGCCTTCTCGACCCTCTACGACCTCATGGCACCACGTGTCCTCGGACTCATCAGGCGAGTGCTTGTCGACCAGGCGCAGTCCGAAGAGGTCGCCCAAGAGGTGCTGCTCGAGATCTGGCAGACCGCCGCATCGTATTCGCCGAGCAAGGGCAAGGCGACCACATGGATGCTGACTGTCGCGCACCGCAGAGCCATCGACCGGGTGCGTGCATCCCAGGCATCGAAGGACCGTGACCTGAAGATCGGGGCACGGGACTTCGAAGGGGAACGCGACGACGTCGCCGAGTCCGCTGAGATCAGCATCGAGCACAAGAGGGCCCAGAAGGCACTCAGCGCGCTCAGCGATCAGCAGCGGGAGGCGGTCACCCTGGCCTACTACGGGGGTCTCACCCAGAGTGAGATCGCGGAACGGCTCGAGGTGCCTCTCGGCACGGTGAAGACAAGGATCAGAGACGGAATGAATCGGTTGCGTCGCGAGTTGGGGGTGGTGTCATGAGTTACGAACAGGAACGTGAGGAGCTCGAGCAGCTGCTTGCTGCAGAGGCGCTCTCCGCCAACGACTTCGACGATGCCGCAGACCGCGCACTGTTGAACAAGCTGCTGGAAGACGGCGAGCTCTCGGAGGAGTTCGAGAGCTACCAGGAGGCCGCAGCGCAGCTCGCGCTCGCAGTCTCCCCGGTGCGTCCTCCTGCATCCATGAAGGGGTCGCTGTTCGCGAAGCTCGACAGCTTCCCGCAGCAGAACCCGGTCGGCGGAGAGAAGGAGTCCGCGGCCCCCGCGGGAGCCTCCGACGCCGGCACGCCGTCGGCACCTGCCGACGCTGCTCCGCGGGACGCCGAAGGGGAGGGGCGGCCCAGGCTGTCTCTCGCACCGGAGCCCGAGACCGACGCCGACGAGCGTGACGCTGACGACGAACTACGCTCTGTCGCCGTCGGCGGTGGAGCCTCGAGCACCTCGACCGGAGACGACGACTTCGGGCCTGTGGAGACACGAGCCCGCGGCCGCTGGTTCCGCAGCAGCGCCCAAGCCATGTTCGCCGCGACTGCCGCGGTTGTCCTCGCCGTCGGCCTGTTCCTCGGCGGAGGCCTCGCCTTCGGCGGGTTCGGGCAGGACTCGCAGGAGCCGTCCGTTGCCGACGGCGACGTGGCGCTCATCCTCGCCGCCCCCGACGTCGACAGTGCTCGCACCGAGGCGACCGGCGGCGGAACCGTCACGGTCTACTGGTCGCAGGAGCTCGGCAAGTCGGCGGTCGTCGCGGACGGCATGGCCCAGTTGCCCGAAGAGAACGACTACGAGCTCTGGTACATCGACGGGGAAGGTCCCGCACCCGCCGGGGTCCTGACCATGGCCGACGGCGCACCCGCAGTGAAGGTGCTCGACGGAACATTCGCGCCAGGCATGGCCGTCGGCCTCACGGTCGAGTCGAAGGGCGGATCCGCGACGGGCCTGCCGACGACCGACCCGGTCGCGGTCGTGCAGAGCTAGAGCGCACCACCGAGAAGAACGACGAAGATCGACCTCAGAGCCCCCGAGCGGCATGTCCCTCGGGGGCTCTGTCGTGCCGCTTTGTCAACCCATCATCTTGCGATCAGACAGGGGCAATAGCCTCGCGAGCATGGCATCACCAGGCACGCCCCCAAACGCCCAAGCCAGCGAGTCCGCGAAGCACAGCACGACGTCTTCGTCCGGCAGCGACTTCACGACCGGACACGCTCCGGCCAACAGCAGCACGCCCGCGACGCCAGCCCCGACGGGCAACGAGCCGGCGCTCAAGGCCGTTCCTCGAGCGGACGGCTCGGCGCCGAGAGTGCTCGTCTTCGGATCGACCGGCTACCTGGGAGGCCGCCTCGTGCCGAGGCTCGTCACCGCCGGCTACCGGGTGCGGGTGCTGGCCCGCAACGCCGGCCGCGTCGCCGCGTACGACTGGGGAGACCACGTCGACGTGGTCGTGGGCGACGCGGACGACCCGAAGGCCGTCGGCGAGGCCATGCAGGACATCGACGTCGTCTACTACCTCGTCCACGCCATGGGGTCCGGGTCCGACTTCGAACGCACCGACCTGCAGCTCGCCGAGAACGTGGCGGAGCAAGCCGCGAAGGCCGGCGTCTCCCGCATCGTCTATCTGGGAGGCCTGCACCCTGACGACGCGAAGCTCTCGAAGCACCTCCGCTCCCGCAAGGAGGTCGGCGAGGTCTTCCTGAAGTCGCCCGTCCCGACCATCGTCCTGCAGGCCGGCATCGTCATCGGCTCCGGCTCCGCATCCTTCGAGATGGTTCGGCACCTCACCGAGGTGCTGCCCTACATGCCTGCCCCGCAGTGGGTGCGCAACCACATCCAGCCCATCGCCGTCCGCGATGTCCTCCACTACCTGCTTGGTGCCGCCCGCATCGAAGGGGACGAGAACCGGCCGCTCGACATCGGCGGCCCCGACGTGCTCAGGTACGGGCAGATGATGAACGGGTACGCCGTGAAGGCCGGCCTGCGTCAACGGGCCATCGCTTCGCTGCCCGTCTTCACGCCAGGCCTCGCGTCTCGCTGGGTGAACCTCGTGACCCCGATTCCGAAGTCCATCGCCCGGCCCCTCGTCGAGTCGCTGCAGAACGAGTGCGTCGTCAAGAACCGCGACGTGGATGCGCTCATCCCGCCGCCCGAGGGCGGCCTCACGACCTACCTGCGGGCCGTCGAGCTGGCCCTCGGCCGGGAGAAGCAGCGAGCCACGGAGACGAGCTGGCGGGACGCGAACGTCCACAGCGCGCCAAGCGACCCGCTGCCCGCCGACCCGGACTGGGCGGGGCAGACGGTCTTCACCGATGAGCAGTCGAAGGAGAGCACGGTCTCACCCGAGGAGCTGTTCCGCGTCATCGAGGGCATCGGCGGTGACAACGGCTGGTACTCGTCGAAGCTGCTCTGGGGGGCTCGCGGCGTCATGGACAAGCTCGTCGGCGGGGTCGGGCTGCGTCGTGGTCGCACCAACCCGGACCGTCTCGCAGTCGGTGACGCACTCGACTTCTGGCGCGTCGAGACCATCGAACGCGGCGGCGAGCACGGCTCGCTCCTGAGGCTGCGGGCCGAGATGCGCGTCCCCGGGCTCGCGTGGCTCGAGATGCGGGCCATGCCGGTCGGCGACGGAGACAGCGAGTCGGATGCGCGCGGCGACGAGCTGAAGGACGGGGAGCGCATCCGCTCCCGCTACGAGCAGCGCGCCGTCTACTTCCCGCAGGGTCTCCTCGGCCGCCTGTACTGGGCAGCCGTGTTCCCCTTCCACGGGTTCATCTTCGCGACCCTGCCGTCGGCACCGTGCGGGACGCCCTTCTCGCCGCGATGAACCCGTGGCAGGGGAACACCGCTGCCCGGTACCGC
>NZ_PSXX01000023.1:0-1661 GCF_002931055.1 Pseudoclavibacter sp. AY1H1
TGGTCATCGAGGAGCATCTCTGCTCACTCAACAACCAACCCCGGCTTATGAAGAAGTCCGGCGGTGACCTACTCTCCCACAGGGTCCCCCCTGCAGTACCATCGGCGCTGAGAGTCTTAGCTTCCGGGTTCGGAATGTAACCGGGCGTTTCCCTCTCGCTATGACCGCCGAAACACTATGGATAACCAATCATGTTCCGAACCACACACCACACCCAAACAGGTGCGACACATGGTCGATCCTCGATCGTCTATCGAGAACCACAAAGTGGACGCGAACAGCAACAACATTCATGTGCATGTTTTATCAAATCATCAGCTTATTAGTACCGGTCAGCTCCACACATTTCTGTGCTTCCACATCCGGCCTATCAACCCAGTCGTCTACTGGGAGCTTCTCCCCCGAAGGGATGGAAATCTCATCTTGAAGCCGGCTTCCCGCTTAGATGCTTTCAGCGGTTATCCGTTCCGAACGTAGCCAATCAGCGGTGCTCCTGGCGGAACAACTGACACACCAGAGGTTCGTCCATCTCGGTCCTCTCGTACTAAAGATAGATCTTCTCAAATTTCCTACGCGCGCAGCGGATAGAGACCGAACTGTCTCACGACGTTCTGAACCCAGCTCGCGTGCCGCTTTAATGGGCGAACAGCCCAACCCTTGGGACCTACTCCAGCCCCAGGATGCGACGAGCCGACATCGAGGTGCCAAACCATGCCGTCGATATGGACTCTTGGGCAAGATCAGCCTGTTATCCCCGAGGTACCTTTTATCCGTTGAGCGACAGCGCTTCCACAAGCCACTGCCGGATCACTAGTCCCGACTTTCGTCCCTGCTCGACTTGTCAGTCTCACAGTCAAGCTCCCTTGTGCACTTACACTCGCCACCTGATTGCCAACCAGGTTGAGGGAACCTTTGGGCGCCTCCGTTACTCTTTAGGAGGCAACCGCCCCAGTTAAACTACCCACCAGGCACTGTCCCTGAACCGGATTACGGTTCGAAGTTAGATATCCAGAATGACCAGAGTGGTATTTCAACAACGACTCCACGAACACTAGCGTGCCCGCTTCACAGTCTCCCACCTATCCTACACAAGCCACACCGAACACCAATACCAAGCTGTAGTAAAGGTCACGGGGTCTTTTCGTCCTGCTGCGCGTAACGAGCATCTTTACTCGTAATGCAATTTCGCCGAGTTCGCGGTTGAGACAGCTGGGAAGTCGTTACGCCATTCGTGCAGGTCGGAACTTACCCGACAAGGAATTTCGCTACCTTAGGATGGTTATAGTTACCACCGCCGTTTACTGGGGCTTAAATTCAGAGCTTCGCCGAAGCTAACCCTTCCTCTTAACCTTCCAGCACCGGGCAGGCGTCAGTCCGTATACATCGTCTTGCGACTTCGCACGGACCTGTGTTTTTGATAAACAGTCGCTTCCCACTGGTCTCTGCGGCCATCAATGCGCTTTCAGGAGTAAATCCCTATACGCCTCAGGCCCCCCTTCTCCCGAAGTTACGGGGGCATTTTGCCGAGTTCCTTAACCACGATTCTCTCGATCTCCTTGGTATTCTCTACCTGATCACCTGTGTCGGTTTGGGGTACGGGCGACTAAAACCTCGCGTCGATGCTTTTCTTGGCAGCAGAGGATCACCGACTACCTCACCTA
>NZ_PSXX01000023.1:1755-3799 GCF_002931055.1 Pseudoclavibacter sp. AY1H1
CATAAGTGAGTTCCGCGTCAGATCTCAGGCTTCACGAGTGACGGATTTGCCTATCACTCACCCTACGTCCTTGCCCGGATTCAACCAATCACCCGGTTCGGCTACCTTTCTGCGTCACACCTGTTAATACGCTAACCGCACCAGAACGGGGTCGAGCGCTAGGCTCCCCACCCACCCGAAGGCGGACGAAGAGATTCAGACTCTTAGCACTACTGGATTAGCTTGGGCGGTTTTTCGCCGGCCACGGGAATATCAACCCGTTGTCCATCGACTACGCCTGTCGGCCTCGCCTTAGGTCCCGGCTTACCCAGGGCAGATTAGCTTGACCCTGGAACCCTTGATCATTCGGAGGACGGGTTTCTCACCCGTCTTTCGCTACTCATGCCTGCATTCTCACTCGTGTAGCGTCCACGGCTGGTTTCCACCGCCGCTTCACTCGCCACACGACGCTCTCCTACCCATCCACACGACTGGACCACGAAGGCCTGTCTATAAATATGAATGCCACAACTTCGGTGGCGTGCTTGAGCCCCGTTACATTGTCGGCGCGGAATCACTTGACCAGTGAGCTATTACGCACTCTTTCAAGGGTGGCTGCTTCTAAGCCAACCTCCTGGTTGTCTGTGCAACTCCACATCCTTTTCCACTTAGCACGCGCTTTGGGACCTTAGTTGGTGGTCTGGGTTGTTTCCCTCTCGACTATGAAGCTTATCCCCCACAGTCTCACTGCTGCGCTCTCACTTACCGGCATTCGGAGTTTGGCTGACGTCAGTAAGCTTTTGGGCCCCATCGGCCATCCAGTAGCTCTACCTCCGGTAAGAAACACGCAACGCTGCACCTAAATGCATTTCGGAGAGAACCAGCTATCACGAAGTTTGATTGGCCTTTCACCCCTAACCACAGCTCATCCCCCCAGTTTTCAACCTAGGTGGGTTCGGTCCTCCACGAAGTCTTACCTTCGCTTCAACCTGGCCATGGATAGATCACTTCGCTTCGGGTCTAGGACATGCGACTGAATCGCCCTATTCAGACTCGCTTTCGCTACGGCTGCCCCACACGGGTTAACCTCGCCACATATCACTAACTCGCAGGCTCATTCTTCAAAAGGCACGCCGTCACAGCTACAAGGCTGCTCCGACGGATTGTAAGCAAACGGTTTCAGGTACTATTTCACTCCCCTCCCGGGGTACTTTTCACCTTTCCCTCACGGTACTTGTCCGCTATCGGTCATCTGGGAGTATTTAGGCTTATCAGGTGGTCCTGACAGATTCACACGGGATTTCTCGGGCCCCGTGCTACTTGGGATACTCTTCAACGTCAATACACGCATTTCGACTACGGGACTCGCACCCCCTCTGGTCAGCCATTCAAAGCTGTTCGTCTATACGCTATTGTCACGCCCACTGCCTGGTAGAGCAGCATGAAAAGTCCCACAACCCCGACCGTGCAACCCCTACCAGGTATCACACACGACCGGTTTAGCCTGATCCGCGTTCGCTCGCCACTACTAACGGAATCACTGTTGTTTTCTCTTCCTGTGGGTACTGAGATGTTTCACTTCCCCACGTTCCCTCTACCCGCCCTATATATTCAGGCGGGAGTCACCAGGTCACCACAAGGGGCCTGGCGGGGTTTCCCCATTCGGAAATCCTCGGATCAAAGTTCGATTATCAACTCCCCGAGGCTTATCGCAGATTTCTACGTCCTTCTTCGGCTCCAGATGCCAAGGCATCCACCGTTTGCTCTTAAAGATTTGATTTACACATGAGTAGCCAATCATTTCATTCTCAGAAACTCTTGACTAAAATTGCTGAACACCACAAACACCACCCAAAGGCGACATTCGCGGCATTCAAGATGCTCGCGTCCACTGTGTAGTTCTCAACATACGATCGGTACCAACACCCACCAACACAAAGCCGGCGAACGAAGGCCCAAGAGTCCGATCCACCACCATCCGAAGACGACAGCAGGCCCGGTCCCTCAGGACCCAACAGCGTGCACACCAGCACCCAACACAACACCAGCCGTTCCAACCCCAAAG
>NZ_PSXX01000023.1:3893-5764 GCF_002931055.1 Pseudoclavibacter sp. AY1H1
TCACGCTGAGCACCGAATAGTCAAATGTTCCACCCATGAGCGCCACCGATCGACATTCGCGACCGAAATGACTTCAGCTCCACACCCAAAAGGATGCGTGCTAAGTGCTCCTTAGAAAGGAGGTGATCCAGCCGCACCTTCCGGTACGGCTACCTTGTTACGACTTAGTCCTAATTACCGATCCCACCTTCGACGGCTCCCTCCAAAAGGTTAGGCCACCGGCTTCGGGTGTTACCGACTTTCATGACTTGACGGGCGGTGTGTACAAGGCCCGGGAACGTATTCACCGCAGCGTTGCTGATCTGCGATTACTAGCGACTCCGACTTCATGGGGTCGAGTTGCAGACCCCAATCCGAACTGAGACTGGCTTTTTGGGATTCGCTCCACCTCGCGGTATTGCAGCCCATTGTACCAGCCATTGTAGCATGCGTGAAGCCCAAGACATAAGGGGCATGATGATTTGACGTCATCCCCACCTTCCTCCGAGTTGACCCCGGCAGTCTCATATGAGTTCCCACCATTACGTGCTGGCAACATACGACGAGGGTTGCGCTCGTTGCGGGACTTAACCCAACATCTCACGACACGAGCTGACGACAACCATGCACCACCTGTATACCGACCTTGCGGGGCGAACATTTCTGAACGTTTCCGGTATATGTCAAGCCTTGGTAAGGTTCTTCGCGTTGCATCGAATTAATCCGCATGCTCCGCCGCTTGTGCGGGCCCCCGTCAATTCCTTTGAGTTTTAGCCTTGCGGCCGTACTCCCCAGGCGGGGCGCTTAATGCGTTAGCTACGACACGGAAACCGTGGAATGGTCCCCACATCTAGCGCCCAACGTTTACGGCATGGACTACCAGGGTATCTAATCCTGTTCGCTCCCCATGCTTTCGCTCCTCAGCGTCAGTAATGGCCCAGAGATCTGCCTTCGCCATCGGTGTTCCTCCTGATATCTGCGCATTCCACCGCTACACCAGGAATTCCAATCTCCCCTACCACACTCTAGTCTGCCCGTACCCACTGCAGACCCGAGGTTGAGCCTCGGGATTTCACAGCAGACGCGACAAACCGCCTACGAGCTCTTTACGCCCAATAATTCCGGACAACGCTTGCACCCTACGTATTACCGCGGCTGCTGGCACGTAGTTAGCCGGTGCTTTTTCTGCAGGTACCGTCACTTTCGCTTCTTCCCTACTAAAAGAGGTTTACAACCCGAAGGCCGTCATCCCTCACGCGGCGTTGCTGCATCAGGCTTTCGCCCATTGTGCAATATTCCCCACTGCTGCCTCCCGTAGGAGTCTGGGCCGTGTCTCAGTCCCAGTGTGGCCGGTCACCCTCTCAGGCCGGCTACCCGTCGTCGCCTTGGTGAGCCATTACCTCACCAACAAGCTGATAGGCCGTGAGCCGATCCATAACCAAAAAATCTTTCCAAACACAGACCATGCGATCGTGTTAGATATCCAGTATTAGCCACCGTTTCCGGAGGTTATCCCAGAGTTATGGGCACGTTGCTCACGTGTTACTCACCCGTTCGCCACTAATCCACCCAGCAAGCTGGGCTTCATCGTTCGACTTGCATGTGTTAAGCACGCCGCCAGCGTTCGTCCTGAGCCAGGATCAAACTCTCCGTAAATGAATAACAACCAAACAAACCCAAAGGCTCGCCGGTAAACATCACGCCACCACACCGAAGTGCGATGACAAGTTTGAAACTGACAAAAAACAAAACAACACCAAACCCGAAAGTTCAGTACTGACTTGTATTGTCCAAATATGTTTCCAAAAGGAATCCTTACCCCCTCCAAAGGAAGAGGCACGGGATCAAATTGGCATTTGACATAGTGCACGCTGTTGAGTTCTCAAGAATCG
>NZ_PSXX01000024.1 GCF_002931055.1 Pseudoclavibacter sp. AY1H1
GCCCCATCCCGCACCCGGTTCCCGCCCCCGCAACCCGCAACCCGCAACCCGCACCCGAAGTTGTGGCTCGGTGCTCCACAACCGCTCGCCAACCACTCCACGCCACAACTATGTCGCCACGAACGCCGCAAACAGCGCGTTCCCGGAACCTTCAGCCCCGCCCGAGACGTTCGGCGCGAAGCCGCTTCGCGTAGTCGGTGAAGGCCTGCAGGCCACCGGCAGGCACGAGGTCAGCGACAGTGAGACGCACGTGCCGCATCCCCACGCTCTCGATCTCCCTGCTGCGCGTGATGTCCAGGCGCCACTGGCGCTGACTCGTGCGATGCCCGTCGCCCTCGTAGTCGTATCCGATGCGAGCTTCGCGATCGACGAGGTCGATTCGGGCCACCTGGCGCGCTCCCGACATGAGCGGGACGTTGATGTCTGGTTCCGGATAACCGGAATCCACCAAGGCGATCCGCGTCGTCGACTCCCAAGGCGACTCGACGCGCTCGCGAATGCGCAGCGTGGCAGACCGCAGCACGGCGGCGCCCGCGCATCCCGACCAGGCATCAGCAATGGCTGCCAGACGATCCCGCGTCGTCAGCGCTTGAGGCCAAGTGCGCCCTGGATAGTTGTCCGCGTCCGAGATGAGGGCGTCGCCGACCTGCACGAGCTCAAGCTCGTCCAGGTGACGGGCGAGGAGACAGTAGGTGAGCTCCGGTGAGGCCACCGGGAGACCCCCAAGACGGCCGAGACTCCAGAAGCGCGGCGGGACGGATCTCGCTGTCACGCCCTTCGCGCGGGGCGGGTTCCTCCCCTTGGGCACGATGACATGGACCAACGCGTCGGCCAGGAGTCTCAACGGAAGGGGCAGTCCGTAGAGACGGGCGGCGGAGACACCGCCGAACGCCTGGTTCGGAGACATGACCGGCCAGTAGCTGCGGTCGAGCTCCTGCATGCGGGCGGCCAAGGCAGCGAACTCGTCACTCGCCCCGCGCACTCCGACGGAGGCCTCGGCAGTCTGCGGTTCCAGCATCGGCTGCGGCACGCGCACTCCGCGGAATGGCCGCGCCTCAGCGCTGTTGCGCAGCCGGGACTTCGAGACACCTGCTGCTCGGGCCTCGGCCACGCTGAATGCCGCGAACCGCAGGTCGAACGGCAACTGAATGCGCGGCTCCCGCCTGCCCGCACGGCCTGCACCGCCCGCTCGGCCCGCTGGGCCCGCTGGGCCCGCTGGGCCCGCACCCGAGATTCCATGCCGGTCAGCATCATCCGCGCCGCCACCTTGTCCCATTGCTCGAACGTAGACGCGTTGCGACCGCCACGACGAGCACCGTCGAAAGCTGTGGACAGCTCGGCCAGAGCAAGGTGAAGAACATGGGCATTGTGGCTGAGGCTCACTCCCCCGCCTCCCTCCTCCACCC
>NZ_PSXX01000025.1 GCF_002931055.1 Pseudoclavibacter sp. AY1H1
GAGGGTGCCGCCGTCGTGTTGGGTGACGGTCCAGGCGGTGTGGTGCTTGACGATGTGATGGTTTTTGCAGAAGTCGCTGAGGTTCCAGGTGGCGGTTTCGCCGCCGTATTGGTGGTCGATGGTGTGGTCGAGTTCGCAGTTCGTGGCGGGTTGGCGGCAGCCGATGAAGCGGCAGTGGATGTCGCGGGCTTTCAGGAAGGCGCGCATGGCCGCGGTGGGGGTGTAGGAGTCGACGGCTTGGAGTGCTCCGGTGATGGGGTGGGTGAGGAGGCGGATGAAGGCGGGTGCGGTCGCGGCGAGGTGTTTCGCGTCTTCGATGGGCATGGGGGACATGCCCTCGAGCAGCGCCGGGGCCCGACCCGGCCGGGTGGGGTCGGGGAAGAGTGTCGTGATGGGGATGCTGAGCTGGACGGTGGCTTGAATGCCTTTCGCGGCGCTCGAGACGGTGGGGTCGCTCGTGAGGAGCAGGTCGGCGATGACGTCCGCCATGACCTGGTCGAGGGTGCGCTCGTCGAGCGCGACCGGGTCTTCGGTCGTCTCGGTCGTGCTGCTCTCGGGGGTGTCGGGGGAGTGGGTGGCTGGCTTGGGGCGGGCTTTGATGATGGCCTTGCTCTGCTTGCGTGCGCGGTCGCGGATGGCGTGCGCGACGAACGAGCTCATGAGCACCCGCAGGATGCTCATGCCGTCGCCGAGGTCCTCGACGCTCACGCGGCGCCGTTGCTTCGCGCGTTCGTGGCGTTGGTCGATGGACTCCCCGGTGAGCTCTTCCGCGACGCGCTCGGCCGCGTGCTGCAGCGCTGCCGGCGGGAGCGGCTCCCGGCGCACGCGCTCCAGCATGACCTGGACGAACTCGCCGCGCCGGTGTGTCTGCTCGGCCGGGTCGTCGTGGTTAATCTTCAGGCCGGTCTCGACGAGCTTGTGCACCTGCGCGGGGGTGGTGGTGTTCGTCTCGAGCGCGAGGGCGAGGGCCGGGAACTCGCGCAGCGTCACGGATGCTGACGCGAGGTGTCCCTGGGCGGTGCCGGCGGCGAGCTTCACGAGCAGAGCGACCTCGTTCGCGATCGATCGCACGTGCATGGCCGATTCCGCGCATCCCTCAGCGACATCGAGGGCGTGCCCGAAGTCGTAGGCGGCGGCGTGGGCTCGCAGTTGCAGGGCGGCGCCGGCCGCGAGCATCGCCGCGGCTGCTTCCTCCATCGCGAGAATCTCCGAGCGGCGAGCCGCGACAGAAGCCGGGTCCGAAGGGTCGAACCCCGGATC
>NZ_PSXX01000003.1 GCF_002931055.1 Pseudoclavibacter sp. AY1H1
ACGCATGACCGCCACCACCCCAACGGCCAGCCGCTTCTCCCGGGTGCGCTTGGGGACGACGATCGGCGACCCGGTGATGGGGTCTTCGAGGATGTGGACGGGGTGCTCGTACACCTGCGAGATGAGCTCAGCCGTGAGCACGTCGGCGGGCGGCCCGTCTGCAACGATGCGGCCGCGGCTGAGGAGCGCGATGCGGTCGGCGTAGGCGGCGGCGAGGTCGAGGTTGTGGACGATGATGACGACGGCGCATCCGGTGCTCGCGTAGCTGCGCACGAGGTCGAGCACCATCTCCTGATGCTTGATGTCCATAGCGGCCGTCGGCTCGTCGAGGAGCATGACCGAGGCGGTCTGGGCGAGCACTCGCGCGAGCGCGGCCCTCGCGCGTTCGCCGCCGGACAGTGACGGGTAGTGGCGGTCGGCGAAGCGGTCGATGTCGGTGCGCCGCATCGCGCCCGCCGTGATGAGGTCGTCGCGGTCGCGCTCGCTGACCTGCTGCCAGGGCGCGCGGCCCATGTCGACGACCTCCTCGACCGAGAACGGGAAGGCGATGTCGACCTGCTGCAGGAGCACCGCGCGGCGCATGGCGAGCTCGGTGTTGGTCCAGGCGTAGCTGGGGAGGCCGTCGATCTCGACGGTGCCGCTGCGCGCATCCACGTCGGCCGTGATCACATTGATGAGCGTCGACTTGCCGGCACCGTTCGGGCCGACGAGGGCGAGCACCTCCCCGGCGCGGATGTCGAGGTCGAGCCCCTCGAGCACGGTGCGCTCGCCGAAGTCGACGCTCACGTCGCGCACGGAGAGCACCACATCGCCTGGCGCTGTGGCGCGCGGCTTGCGGATGGGGTTCCTGAGGATGGATCCGATCACGACCACGCACCGCCCTTGGCCCGGCTGCGCCGGATGAGGTAGAAGAAGAACGGCCCGCCGATGAGCGAGGTGAGCATGCCGATGGGGAGGTCCGCGTATTCGACGAGGGTCCTCGCGCCGAGGTCGGCGATCGTGAGCAGCAGAGCGCCGCCGAGCACGGAGCAGAGCAGCAGCGCCCGGTGGGACGGGCCGATGATCATGCGGATGATGTGCGGCACGACGAGCCCGACGAAGGCGATGATGCCGGCGAAGGCGACGGCGGCCGAGACGAGGAGGGCGACGTAGATCATGACCAGCAGCCGCACGCGCTCGACGTTGACGCCGACGTGGCGGGCCGCTTTCTCGCCGAGCGACAGCAGGTCGAGCTGGCGGCCGATGCCGATGGCGAGGATGCACCCGACGATGATGAGCGGCGCGACGAGCCAGACCTGCTCCCAGCGCGAGCCGTTCATGCTGCCCATCTGCCAGAACACGATCTGCTCGCGCGCCTGCGTGGGAGCGCTGAAGGTGATGAACGCGATGAGGGCACCGCAGACGGCGTTGACGGCCACTCCCGTGAGGATGAGCGTGATGACGTCGGTGCGCCGGCCTGAGCGGGACAGCGAGTAGACGACGAACGTCGTGATGAGGCCGGCGACGAACGCGAACGTCGGCGTCGTGAAGGGACCGAGGAACGTGAGGCTGAAGAGAATCGAGAAGCTCGCGCCGACTGCCGCGCCGGCCGAGACACCGACCGAGCCTGGCTCGGCGAGCGGGTTGCCGAAGATGCCCTGCATGAGCGCGCCGGCGACGGCGAGCGCAGCGCCGACGAGCACGGTGAGCACGAGTCGCGGGAAGCGCACCTCCGCGAGCGCTGCAGCCCCGAACTCGTGGCTCGGGCCCGGCAGGGCGTCGATGCCGACCTGGTTGAGGAGGAAGCCGAGCACCTCGAGCGGCGGGATGTAGAGCTGGCCGATCATCGCCGACACGAGGCAGCCCGCGATGAGGAGGATCGTGAGCACGGCTGCGAGCAGCGACGCTCGCGCCTTCTTGGTCCGGGGCGGCGCATCCTTCGGCTCGGCGACCGGCTCGGCGCGTCGCCGTGGCCGCTCCTGTGCCCCGTCGAGGCGGCGGCGGCGCTGGGGCTGCTGGGGTGCGGCCGGTGGGCTGGTGTCTGGCGGTGTTGCCGTTCTCACGTGTGCATCTCTCATCATTCGCCCGTTCCGGTGCTGGCGGCGGGGTCCGCTTCTGGCACGTAGGCGAGGTCGGGCGCGTAGATCGCGGTGCCGAGTGCCGCGAGGACGGAGGCGGTGCGGGGGCCGAAGCTCATGACCTCGTAGTCGCTCATATCGACGATGCGCTTGTTGGCTCCTGCTGGGGTCTGCCCGATGCCGGGCAGCTGGACGGCCTCGTCGATGCCGCCGACGGAGGCGAGGCCGAGGGTCATGACGATGATCACGTCGGGGGCGGCACGCACGAGCGCTTCCGCGTTGGTCGGCGACATTCCGGCGAAGCCGACCTCGGTCGCGACGTCACGCGCCCCGATGCTCTGGATGATCGAGTCGGCGCCCGACCCTGCCCCGAACCAGTAGTAGACGCTGCCGCGCAGGTAGAGGAATACCACTCGTGGCTTCTTGTCCGGGTCGGTGGGCGCCATCGTGCCGAGCTGCTGGATGGTCGTGCCGATCTCGGCCTGCGTGCGCTCGGAGAGCTTCTCCCCCAGTGCCGGCACGCCGAGGGCATCCGCCACGAACTGGATCTGCGGGGCGACGCCGTCGACGCCGTCCTCGTAGGCGATGGGCACCATGACGACGGGGATGCCCGCCTGCCGCAGCTGCAGCTGCACGTCGTACGGCCCGATGGAGGCGTCGGTCACGACCACGGTCGGGGCGAGCTGCAGGATCGACTCGGCGTTGAGCTCGTGCCCGTTCTGCGTGACGAGCGGCAGTTGCTCATTGCCGGGCATGAGCTTCGTGATGTCGGTGGCGGTGTCGCGCCCGATGAGGTTGCAGCCGAAGCCGAGGCCGATGACGGCTGCGGCGAGGCCGCCGTTCTGGTTGATGGCGAGGATGCGCGTCGTGTCGGTCACGGTGGTCGTGGCGCCGTCGGAGCTCGTGAACGTCGTCGGCAGCTGCTGCACGGCGGTGGCCGCGTCGGTGACGGGGTTGATCGCCGCGGTCTGCGTGTACGCGGTGGTCGGGCCGGCGATGCTGCGCGGCTCCGGCAGCTCCGCGGAGGTGACCTGCGGGAGCACGGGGGCCACGGGGTCGGCCTGCACTGGCTGCGAGACGCACTGCTCGTTGCCTGCGCCGTTTGCGGTGCCGATGTTGTGGAACCCGTTGACCCAGAGCACCGAGACGACGACCACGGCGAGCGCTGCCCAGCCGGCGCGACGGATCGTCGAGCGGCGGAAGCGGCGGAGCGTGCGTGGCAGTGACATGGGTTCCTCGGTCGTGTGTCGTCAGGTCGTGGATGCGCGTGGATGCGCGCTCTGGTCGGCTCAGCCGGCGCGCCCCCTGCGGCGGAGCAGCAGGATGATGCCGGCGGTCAGCGCGAGGGCGCCGACGCCGAGGGCGATCGCGAGCGTCTCCGTGCCGGTGCTGGCGAGTCCCGCGCCTCCGCCCGCCGCCCCGGTTCCCGGCCCGATCCCGGTGCTCGCTCCTGGGCTGAGCGCCGGCGCGATGCTCTGACCGGTGCTCGGAACGGTCGTCGGCGCTGCGGTACTCGTCGGGGTGGGCGCGACCGTCGGCGCCGGGATGGTCACCTCGACGATGCCCGACGGGGCGGTGGGGGCCGGCTCCGCGACGGCGGGCGTCGGGCTCCAGATGCCGGTGGCCAGGGCGAGGGCGATCCCGGCGATGACCGCGAGCACCGCGCCTCCCGCTTGGCCCCCAGTCCGGGGAGGGGCGAGCCGCTCGGCGCCCGGCGCCGCCTCGGAGTCGTAGCCGGCCACGAGGAGATCGAGCCGACGGCGACGCCAGAACCAGAAGACGATGCCAGCCGCGGCGACCAGCAGCAGGACGCCGAGGATGACGAGCGACCAGGGCAGAGCGAACGCCGAGAGGTCGGCCGTGACGGCGACGGGCACGTCCGTGAAGGCTCCGACGGGCTGCAGGTACACGGTGAGGGCACCGGTGAGCGGACCGATGGCGCCCGTCGTGATCTCGCGCGTGATCGTGACCGCCGATCCGGGGAGCAGCTCGGGGATCTCGCCGCCGGTCATGGCGACTCCGGCGGCCCCGCCGATCCCGCTCAGGCGCAGATCCTCGAGCGACGAGAGCCGCACGTTGCCGGTGTTCACGAGCTCGTAGCTGACGGTGGTGGTGCCGCCGCCGAAGGGGTTGACGCCAGCGGCACCCCAGTCGGTCGCGAGGCTGCGGATCTCGGCGGTTGGCGCGAGCTCTCCGCTCACGCGCATGTCGATGCGCAGCCCGAGGCGCCGCTCGACCTTGACCTGGTCGGTCGAGTCGGCGGGGAGGAGCGAGGCGACGATCGCGGCGGAGTGGTCGCCTGGCGTCGCATCCGCTGGCACCGTGAGGGTGAACGGCACGTCGATACTCGCCCCCGGTTCGAGGGAGACCGAGCCTGTGCCGGGGGCGACCCAGGTGCCCGCATCCACCGACGGCTCCCCGTTCTCGAGGATGTCGACGGCGCCCGTCGCGGTCGTGAACGCGTCGGCCGCGTAGATCGTGAGCTCGAGCGCGCCCGGCCCGGTGTTGGTCACGGTCATGGAGTCGGCGATGACGTCGCCCGGGTTGACGTCGTAGGTGAAGTTGGGTCGCCCAGAGCCCCGGTCGCCGTCGACCGTGTCGATGCTCCACGCGGGCGGCTGCGTCGTGTCAGCCTGCGCCGCGGTCGGCGCGACGAACGACAGCAGCGCCAGCAGCGAGGTCGCGAGAACGACGGATGCTGTGGCGCAAGTGCGGAGACGGATGGGGAGAGCCATGTGGTCCCTTACGTGGGGCGCTCGCGGCGGGGCCGCGGCGGAGCGAGCGAGCGATGCGGAGGAGCGGGGTGCTGCGAGGGCGGATGCCCGTGCAGCTGAGTGCGAGTGCGCGGGAGCCTGGTGGGCTCCCGCGCACTCCTCGGCCCCTAGGAGATGGCCGAGATGGTGAGCGTGGCGGAGTACGCGCCCTGCTGCGTTGTGGTGGGGACCGTCAGCGTGAGGTCCGCACCGAGCGTTGCGCTCGCGGCGGCGTTCGACGTCGCGAGGAGCTGCGCCGTGTTGAGACCCGTCGCCGCCGAGCCAGCGGTCACGTTCGCGGCGTTGCCCGCGATGAGCTCAGGAGCCCAGCCGAGGTTCGCAGCGGAGATCGAGTCGGTGCCGTTGCTGAAGTCGCTCGACTGGCCGGAGACCGTCCAGCCGTAGGACGCGGTGCCGCCGGCACGCGTGTCCGTGACCGCGACGTCGCTGATCGAGCCGTTGGCGACGAAGGTGTCGCCGGTCTGGACCGCGGTGCCGAGGTCGGCGCCGTTCTGGTCAGCCCAGGCCCACGAGAAGGACCCCGTCTCGGGGTCGACCGGCGTCACTGCGGCTTCGGGGATGACAACCTCCACGTTGCCGTCCGGCGTGCCGGGAACCTCGGGTGCTGCGATCTCCGCGTAGCTCGCGGAGAAGCCCTTCGCGACCTTCTTCGGGTCAGCCGCGCCACCAGACGAGTACCAGTACGACGACTGGCCCGTCTTGGCGTTGAAGTCGACGAGCGACTGCGGGAAGGAGCCCCACGTCGCGGCCGTGGTGTTCTGCGGCGATCCGGCCGTGGTGACCTCGACGCCCAGGTAGTCGGGCGTCGAGACCTCGATGCCTGTCGCGGTGACGTCGACGCCGTCGAACGTCGCGAGGTCGATCGTCTCTGGTGCGATCGGGACCCACTGCGACATGTCCTCCATCGACGTGCCGTATCCGGAGGCGGTGCCCGTGAGCGTCCCGACTCCGTTCACGACGTCGAGCACTGGGTCGGAGACCGTCCAGTACGTCAGGCCGCCGTAGAAGACGATCGTGAAGTCGCCGTCCCACGAGATGGTGCCGGTGTCGGTTGCGGGGTTGACGGTTCCAGCGCCCGCCGCGAAGTTGACCCGGTTGTTGGTCGTCGAAGCGGGTGATGGGGAGACGGCCGCGCCTGCCGCGTTCTGGCACTTGGTGCCCCAGGTGGGGGCGATCTGCTCGCCGGCTGCGTTCGGCTTCGTGATGGTCACGTTGCCCTCCGCCGCCTTGTAGAAGCCGTCGGCTTCGGTCCAGAGACGGGAGGATCCCGTGTCGCCTGCCGTACCGGCGACGAGGAAGTTGCAGCCGCCGAAGTAGGCGCCGCCGCCGGTCTCGTCGTTGAGCTGCCACGAGAACGAGACGTTCTCGACGGTTGCGTCGCCTTCCGCGGCTGACGCTGGTGCCGCGCCGAGGCCGAGGCCCGCCGCGATGAGGCCTGCCGCGGCGAGTGTCGCGCCACCGCGAGCCAGCACAGACGACCGACCAGCCGTCCGTTCTTGCACTGCTGTCATGAGTTCTCCTGAGTAGAAGTCACGGCCCCCCGACACGCGCGCAGATGCGCGGCGAGTGCCGTGTACCGAAAGCCCTACGCTTGGGCGCCACCCGGTGGAACCGGTTAGGTAACGCTAAGTAAGGCAAGGGTTACCTTACGGGAGATTTTCAGGTTCGACAATGGAGCACGACGATCCGGGCACGAATCCACCCCTGAATCACATGCGCCCCGTCGGCAACCATCGCGTTACCTTGGCCCGGTAGCGTTGCTCCGTGCAATCCCCCCTGGACCGATCCGCGGCAGCGCCCACGCCCCGCACGCTCATCGACGTGCTCACGGCCACCGTCGCCGCGCATCCCGACGCCATCGCGATCGACGACGGCGACGCCCCGCTCAGCTACCAGGACCTGAGCGCCTACGTCTCGCAGACCGCGAAGCGGCTGCAGGATGCGGGAGTGCGGCGAGGAGACAAGGTCGGTGTGCGCCTCGTCTCGGGCACCAGAGAGCTGTACATCGCGATCCTGTCCGTCATCGCAGCCGGTGCCGCGTACGTGCCCGTCGACGTCGACGACCCCGACGAGCGCGCCGTGCTCGTGTTCGGCGAGGCCAAGGTGCGAGGCACCATCCAGGGCGACGGCGAGTTCGTACTGGCAGCCGACGGCGAACCGAGCGCCCACGCAGCCGTTCCCCTCTTCGACGAAGGCGCACCGCATCCGGAGAGCACGAGCCTCGCCGACCTCGAGAGCCCCCACCTCGACGACGACACCTGGGTCATCTTCACCTCGGGCTCGACCGGTGTGCCCAAGGGCGTCGCGGTCTCCCACCGCTCGGCTGCCGCGTTCGTCGACGCCGAGGCGAAGCTGTTCCTGCAGCACGACCCCATCGGACCGGGCGACCGCGTGCTCGCCGGCCTCTCCGTCGCCTTCGACGCCTCCTGCGAGGAGATGTGGCTCGCCTGGCGCTACGGCGCCTGCCTCGTGCCGGCCCCGCGATCACTCGTGCGATCCGGCGAGGACCTCGGCCCCTGGCTCCTCAGGCACCAGATCTCGGTCGTCTCCACCGTGCCGACCCTCGCGGCGCTCTGGCCCAGCGAGACGATCGAACAGGTCAGACTGCTCATCTTCGGCGGCGAAGCCTGCCCGCTGGAGCTCACGCAGCGCCTCGTCGGCGAAGGCCGGGAGGTCTGGAACACCTACGGACCGACCGAGGCCACCGTCGTCGCCTGCGCCGCCCTCCTCGACGGCAGCGCCCCCATCCGCATCGGCCTGCCACTCGACGGCTGGGAGCTCGCCGTCGTCGACGCGGACGGCAAGCGCGTCGCGGAAGGCGAATCCGGCGAGCTGATCATCGGCGGCGTCGGGCTCGCCCGCTACCTCGACCCCGCCAAGGACGCCGAGAAGTACGCCCCGATGGAGAGCCTCGGCTGGGATCGCGCCTACCGCTCGGGGGACCTCGTCACATTCGAGGAAGCCGGCCTCGTGTTCCTCGGGCGTGCCGACGACCAGGTCAAGATCGGCGGACGACGCATCGAGCTCGGCGAGGTGGAGGCAGCCCTCCAGTCCGTCACCGGAGTCACCGGCTCGGCCGTCGCCGTCCGCACGACCTCCGCAGGCGTCTCGATCCTCGTCGGCTACATCGTCACCGGCACGGGCTACGAGCGGCAGCTCGCGCGCGCAGAACTCAGCGAGCAGCTCCCGAAGGCCCTCGTCCCGCTCCTCGCGGAAATCGACTCCCTCCCGACCCGCACCTCAGGCAAGGTCGACAAGAACGCCCTGCCCTGGCCGCTGCCGGGCGCCGATGATGTCTCCGGCGACCTCGACGGGCACGTCGCCTGGCTCGCCGAGCAATGGCAGGCCGTGCTCGGGCTGCCCGTCGGCAGCGAGGACGCCGACTTCTTCGACCTCGGCGGCGGATCCCTCTCGGCCGCCCAGCTCGTCACCCGAGTGCGCTCGCGCGTGCCCGAGTTCACGGTCGCCGACGTCTACGACCACCCCCGCCTCGGCGCCATGACCGAGTCCATCAGCGAAGCGCTCGACGACGAGGACGACGTCATCGCCTCGTTCAGCACGCCCGGCCCCACGCCGCTCTCGGCGCGCATCCTGCAGATCGTCGCAGGCCTGCCCCTGCACATCCTGGCCGGCGCGCGCTGGGTCACCTACCTGCTCGCGGCGAGCGCGCTCCTGCAGCTCCTCCCCGGCTTCGAAGTGCTGCCGGACGCGCCGCTCTGGCTCATCGTCGTCCTGCTGATCGTCTTCGTGACCCCGTTCGGGAAGATGGCGATCTCGGTCGCCGCCGCGCGCATCCTCCTCTTCCGGCTCAGGCCCGGCGACTACCGACGCGGCGGCGCGACGCACATGCGCCTGTGGCTCGCCGAGCAGGTGGCCACGCAGATCGACGCCGTCGGCCTCGCTGGCGCACCGTGGGTCGTCTACTACGCTCGCGCTCTCGGCGCGAAGGTCGGCAACAACGTCGACCTGCACTCGCTGCCGCCCGTCACCGGCATGCTGCAGCTCGGAGACGGCGCGGCCATCGAGCCGGAGGTCGACCTCACCGGCTACTGGATCGACGGCAACCTCGTGCGCATCGGCGGCATCCGCATCGGCGCAGGGGCGACCGTCGGCGCCCGAAGCACCCTCGCCCCCGGCACCAAGATCGGGCAGGGCGCCGAAGTCGCCCCGGGGTCGGCGGTCTTCGGCAGGGTCCGCTCGGGCAAGAGCTGGGCAGGCTCCCCCGCCGTGCGCGTCGGAAAGGTGCGCGCGAGCGACTGGCCGGCGGACCGTCCACCGCAGCCCGCCGGCTGGGCAGTCGTCTACGCCATCGCCTCGGCCGCCCTCGCGCTGCTCCCCCTGTTCGCGTTCGCCGTCGGCGGCGTCGTCATCGCCGCCGGGATGCGCGGGGCCGGGACGCTCGGCGAGGCGACCCTCTCCGCGTTCGCCTGGCTCGCCCCCGCTGTCATCGCGGCCGGCATCACCTTCGCCGGCTTCGTCGTGCTCTTCGTCCGCCTCCTCTCGATCGGCCTGAGGGAAGGCACCCACCCGGTGCGCTCGAGGATCGCCTGGCAGGCCTGGTGCATCGAGCGCCTCCTCGACGCGGCCCGCACCACCCTCTTCCCGTTCTACGCGAGCCTCTTCACCCCCGTCTGGCTGCGGATGCTCGGCGCGAAGGTCGGGCGCGACGTCGAAGCCTCGACCGTGCTCCTGCTCCCCTCCATGACGCAGATCGACGACGGCGCGTTCCTCGCCGACGACACCATGGTCGCCTCCTACGAGCTGCATAACGGATGGATGCGCATCGAACGAGCACGCATCGGCGCGCGCGCCTTCCTCGGCAACTCCGGGATGGCCGCCGCCGGGCACTCCGTCCCCCGCGACGGCCTCGTCGCCGTCCTCTCCGCAGCACCGGCGAAGGCCAAGCCCGGCTCATCCTGGCTCGGGTCCCCGCCCGTCCGCCTCCGCCGTGTCGCGGTCGACGGAGACGAGACGCGCACGTACAACCCGCCAAGGGCGCTGCGTGTCGCGCGTGCCCTCTGGGAGCTGTGCCGCATCGTGCCCGTCATCGTCACCTGCGGGCTGGGCCTCGGCGTCCTCCTTGGGCTCGCAGCCATCGAGACCGCCGTCGGCGTCGCCTGGAGCATCGTGCTCTCCGGATTCGTCCTCCTGGGTGCGGCCGCAGCATCCGCCCTCATCTCGACCATCGCCAAGTGGGTCATCGTCGGTCGCATCCGCGTCTCCGAGCAGCCCCTCTGGTCTAGCTTCGTGTGGCGAACCGAGGTCGCCGACACCTTCGTCGAGATGGTCGCGGCGCCCTGGTTCGCGCGCGGAGCTGCAGGAACGCCGGCACTCGCGATGTGGCTGCGCTCCCTGGGAGCGAAGATCGGCAAGGGCGTCTGGTGCGACTCGTACTGGCTGCCGGAGGCCGATCTCGTCACACTCGGGGACGGAGCCACCGTCAACCGGGGATGCGTCGTCCAGACGCACCTGTTCCATGATCGAATAATGAGCATGGACACCGTCACCCTCGAAGCAGGCGCAACGCTGGGACCACACAGCGTGATCCTCCCCGCCGCCACCATCGGCGCTCACGCCACCGTCGGGCCCGCGTCGCTCGTCATGCGAGGCGAGTCGGTACCCGTCGGCAGCCGCTGGAGCGGCAACCCGATCGGCCCCTGGCGGGCCCTGAAGCTGCGCGCCTACCAGTCGAAGGCTTCATGATCCTCTCGACGAGCGCAGATCCGCTGCCAGGCAACCCGTACACGCCGCAGAGCGGCGACGTCAGCATCCGCGTCGAGCACTACGACCTGGCGCTCAAGTACCGGATGCAGAACAACCGCCTCTCGGGAACGGCGACGCTCAGCATCCGCACGGCGGTGCCCCTGACCGCGTTCTCCCTCGACCTCGTGGGGCTCCGCGCGAGCAAGGTCAACGTGCGCGGCGACAAGCAGGCCCGCTTCAAGCAGAGCGACCGCAAGGTGAAGGTCACGCTCTCGAAGCGGGTCGAGGCCGGCGACGCCATCACGGTCGAGATCATCTACGAGGGCGCGCCCCGGCCGCGCCGCTCCCGCTGGGGAGTCATCGGCTGGGAGGAGCTGGAGGACGGCATCATCGTCGCCTCGCAGCCCACGGGAGCCCCGACCTGGTTCCCCTGCAACGACCACCCGGCTGACAAGGCCAGCTACCGCATCCAGGTCGCCGTCGACAGCAACTACGACGTCGTCGCCACCGGGACCCTGAGCTCGAGACGCGCCTCAGGCGGGCTCACGACCTGGGTGTACGAGGAAGCGGCCCCCACTGCCAGCTACCTCGTGACCCTCCAGATCGGCCGCTACCAGCGCGAGGACGTGCAGCTCGCGGGAGTGGCGGGCCACCTCCACTACCCCCCTTCGCTCGCACGACGCGTCGGCACCGACTTCGCCGACCTCGCGAAGATGATGGCGACCTTCGAGCTGACGTTCGGTCCCTACCCGTTCGACACGTACGCCGTCATCGTCACGGCCGACGACCTCGAGATCCCCCTCGAAGCACAGGGCATGGCCATCTTCGGCGCCAACCAGATCGACGGCGCACGCGGCCAGGAGCGCCTCGTCGCGCACGAGCTCGCGCACCAGTGGTTCGGCAACAGCGTCGGCGTCGCGGGCTGGCAGCACATCTGGCTCAACGAGGGCTTCGCCTGCTACGCCGAGTGGATCTGGTCAGAGGCGAGCGGCGGACCGAGTGCCGACAGCCTGGCCCGGGGTGCCCGGGCGTCCCTGGCGAGGCTTCCCAAGGACCTGCTGCTCGGAGATCCGGGCGCCGAGGACATGTTCGACGACCGCGTGTACAAGCGCGGCGCGCTCACCATGCACGCCCTACGGCTCACGGTCGGCGATTCTGCGTTCTTCGAGATCCTCACGAGCTGGACTCAGGTGAAGCGCTTCTCGGTCGCCTCGACGGCTGAGTTCCTCGAGCATGCGGCGTCGCTGGCGCCGGATGCTCCGCTCCAGGAGCTGTTCGACGCCTGGCTCTATCAGCTCACGCTCCCCGACCTTCCTCCGCCTCCTGCGGCGAAGGTCACTCGCCGCTGGCGGTAGCGGTAGCGGTAGCGACGGCAACCACGAATCGACCGTCGACGAGCGTCCGGCGGATGCGGTAGCGCGCATCCTCGCCCCTGATGCGCGCCAGGCCGTTCTCGCCGAGCTTCACCTCGCTCGGGTCGACCCGGAGCCCACGGCCGTCGGCCTTGAGGACCGCTTCGATGGCCGTCCAGCGTTCGAGTTCTGCCACGGCGCCGGCACCCGTCTCGAGGCCGACCTCCTCGACGTCGAGCCCGAGGGCCGAGACACGGTCGCTGTCGGCGAGTGCGACGAAGACGGCGCTGCCGGTGTAGGAGATGCTCACGAGGATCGGCTGCTCGCGCAGGCGCGGCTTGCCGTGCTCGGCGGAGCCGCAGTGCCCACACGATGCCTCGAGGCGGGGTGCGGGGTCGTCGAGGGCCGTGCTGACGAGCAGCCGCCCGGTGAGGAAGGCATCCGCGCGGGCATCGTTCAGGTGAGCGAGGCGCTTCCGGTCATCCGCCGAGAGCACCCCGAGCGCCTGCCGTCGCTGGCGGGGGCTCAGGCTCGTCGCGTCTGCACTGAGGAGCCTCGTGCTGCCGAGTCGCAGCTCAGCGAGGTCCACGCGACGCCTCAGATCGAGGGCGACCCGGGAGCGCGGATCCGTGCGAATGGCGGAAGCCCCACGTGCGTGTGCACGCGGGGCTTCCGCTGGGACGCGACAAAGCGCTGCCGTCTTCGATCGACCGAGGACAGTTACGCCGACTTCTCGGCGCGCAGCTCCGGCCGCGGGATGATCGTCGGCGCCGCGTTCTTGAGCACGACGTCGCGAGTGATCTCGACGCGACTGGCGTCGTCGAGGGACGGAACGTCGAACATGACCGGCCCGAGCGTCTCCTCGAGGATGGCGCGGAGGCCACGAGCGCCCGTCTGCCGCAGCACGGCCAGGTCGGCGATCTCCTCGAGCGCACCCTCGTCGAAGACGAGCTCGACGCCGTCGAGCTCGAACATCTTCTGGTACTGCTTCACGAGCGCGTTGCGCGGCTGCGTGAGGATGTCGATGAGTGCTCCACGATCGAGCGGCGACACCGTCGTGATGACGGGAAGACGACCGATGAACTCCGGGATGAGCCCGAACTTGTGGAGGTCTTCCGGCAGCACCTCGCTGTAGAGGTCGCGGTCGTCGTTCTTCGAGTGCAAGGGGGCGCCGAAGCCGATGCCCTTCTTGCCAGCACGCTGCGAGACGATCTCCTCGAGCCCAGCAAACGCCCCGGCAACGATGAACAGCACGTTGGTGGTGTCGATCTGGATGAACTCCTGCTGCGGGTGCTTGCGGCCACCCTGCGGCGGAACCGAGGCGACCGTGCCCTCGAGGATCTTCAGCAGCGCCTGCTGCACGCCCTCGCCGGAGACGTCGCGCGTGATGGACGGGTTCTCCGCCTTGCGCGCGATCTTGTCGATCTCGTCGATGTAGATGATGCCCGTCTCGGCGCGCTTCACATCGAAGTCGGCTGCCTGGAGGAGCTTCAGGAGGATGTTCTCGACGTCTTCGCCGACGTAGCCGGCCTCGGTGAGCGCCGTGGCGTCAGCGACCGCGAACGGCACGTTGAGGCGCTTCGCGAGCGACTGCGCCAGGTAGGTCTTCCCGCACCCGGTCGGGCCGATGAGCATGATGTTGCTCTTCGAGATCTCCACCTCGTCGACGCGGTCTTCGGCCGAGGTGATCTGGCCGAGCGCGCGGACGCGCTTGTAGTGGTTGTAGACCGCGACGGCAAGTGCCTTCTTCGCGGGCTCCTGACCGATGACGTACTCCTCGAGGAACGCGAAGATCTCGCGCGGCTTCGGGAGCTCGAAGTCCTTGACCTCGCTGGTCTCGGAATCGGCCATGCGCTCTTCGATGATCTCGTTGCACAGCTCGACGCATTCGTCGCAGATGTACACACCAGGACCAGCGATGAGCTGCTTGACCTGCTTCTGGCTCTTGGCGCAGAACGAGCATTTCAGCAGCTCGCTGCTTTCACCGATACGTGCCATGAGGACCTCCTTCGCGGTCTGCCAAGACTAACCCGAACCACCGACATTGCCCGGATGGCCGCGCCAGGGGCACTCCCCCGGCGCGGCCATGGACATTGCAGCGTGTTCGAGTCGGTCGGATCGAACTAGTCGATGATGACCGGCTCGGCGCCCTTGCGGCTCGTGAGCACCTGGTCGATGAGGCCGTACTCGAGCGCCTCGGCGGCCGACAGGATCTTGTCGCGCTCGATGTCGCGGTTGACCTTGTCGAGCGACGTGCCGGAGTGACGCGCCAGCGCCTCTTCGAGCCACGTGCGCATCCGCAGCACTTCCTGCGCCTGGATCTCGATGTCCGATGCCTGCCCCTGGCCGGCACCGCCGGTGGAGGGCTGGTGGATGAGCACGCGAGCGTTCGGCAGAGCCAGGCGCTTGCCTGGCTGTCCGGCCGCGAGCAGCACGGCAGCCGCCGACGCCGCCTGGCCGAGGCACACGGTGGAGACCTCGGGGCGGATGTACTGCATGGTGTCGTAGATCGCCGTCATGGCCGTGAACGAGCCACCGGGCGAGTTGATGTACAGCGTGATGTCGCGGTCCGGGTCCTGGCTCTCGAGCACGAGGAGCTGGGCCATGATGTCGTCCGCCGACGCGTCATCGACCTGCACGCCGAGGAAGATGATGCGGTCCTCGAAGAGCTTCGCGTACGGGTCCTGGCGCTTGTAGCCGTAGGCCGTGCGCTCCTCGAACGTCGGCAGGATGTACCGCGACGACGGGGTCTGGACGCCTGCCGGCGAGCCGCCGGTCAGAAATGGGGTGTTCATATGCTCTGGCTTTCCTTACTCTGCCGACTCGGACGTGGACTCGGCGTCGCGCTTGGTGCCGCCGCCGCCCGTGACCTCGGTTGCCGAGGAACGGATGTGGTCGACGAACCCGTAGGCCAGCGCCTCGTCGGCGTTGAACCAGCGGTCGCGGTCGCCGTCCTCGTTGATCTGCTCGAGGCTCTTGCCCGTGCGCTGCGCCGTGATCGACGCGAGGCGAGCCTTCATGTCGAGGATCAGCTGTGCCTGGGTCTGGATGTCGCTCGCCGTGCCGCCGAATCCGCCGTGCGGCTGGTGCAGCAGCACTCGCGCGTTCGGCGTGATGTAGCGCTTGCCCGGCGCACCTGCGGTCAGCAGGAGCTGGCCCATCGAGGCCGCCATGCCGATTCCCACGGTCACGATGTCGTTCGGCACGAACTCCATCGTGTCGAAGATCGCCATACCGGCGGTGATCGATCCACCCGGCGAGTTGATGTAGAGGTAGATGTCTCGCTCAGGATCCTCTGCAGCAAGCAGCAGGATCTTGGCGCAGATCTCGTTCGCGTTCTCGTCGCGCACCTCGGACCCGAGCCAGATGATGCGGTCTTTCAAAAGCCTGTCGAAGACGCTGTTCGGCAGTTGAATATCAGCCACGGTCGCTCCATTTCCCTAACGGTCGTCACCGAATCTAGTGGAGCCACGAGGCCAGCGCTGGCCTGTTCGCCCACGGCACACGGTGCCTGGCAAAGGGCAGGGGATGCACGAAGCGCCGCCAGCGTGATGCCGGCGGCGCTTCGCGAAGTGGGCGGGAGGCTACTTGGCCTCGTCGTCCTTCGCTTCGTCGGTGGCGACCTCGTCGGACTCGACGGCGTCAGCCGATTCCTCGGCCTCCGCTGCTGCTGCCTTGTCCTTGGCGCGCTGCACGGCGACCGTGAACTCGGAGATGTCGACGGCTTCGCCGTTGGTGTCGACGACTTCGGCCTTGTCGAGGACGAAGAGGATCGCCTTCGAGCGTGCGACCTCGCCGATCATGCCGGGGAGCTGGTTGTTCTCCTGCAGCACGCCGATGAACTCCTGCGGAGCCATGCCGTACTGGGCTGCCGACTGGATGAGGAACTGCGTGAGCTCGTCCTGCTCGACCTCGACGCCCTCAGCCTTGATGACCTCGTCGAGGAGCACCTGCTGGCGGAACGACTTCTCGGCGTTTGCGCGGACCTCGACGCCGTGCTCGTCGTCGGGCTGGAGGCCCTCCTGCTCGAGGTGGCGCGTGACCTCGTCGTTGATGAGCGTCTCGGGGAGCGGGATCTCGACGAGCTCGAGGAGCTGCTCGACGATCTTCTCGCGGGCCGCGTCGACCTGAGCGAACGTCTTCTTGCTCTTGGCCTGCGTCTCGAGGTCTGCGCGGAGCTCGTCGATGGTGTCGAACTCGCTCGCGATCTGCGCGAACTCGTCGTCGATCTCGGGCAGCTCGCGGTCCTTGACGGACTGCACCGTGACGGTGATCTCCGCTTCCTTGCCCTCGTGCTCGCCGCCGAGCAGCGTCGAGCGGAAGGTGGTCTCCTCGCCTGCGGTGAGCGTGAGGAGCGCCTCGTCGGTGCCCTCGAGGAGCTGGCCGGAGCCGAGCTCGTAGGAGATTCCCTCGGCTTCGTCGACCTTGTCGCCGTCGACCGTGGCGATGAGGTCGAGCGTCACGAAGTCGCCGTCCTCGATCGGGCGGTCTGCCGTGACGAGCGTGCCGAAGCGCTTGCGGAGCTCTTCGAGCTCCTCATCGACGTCAGCCGCGTCGACGACTGCAGCCTCGACCTCGACCTTGATGCCGTCGTACGACGGGAGCTCGATGGACGGACGCGAGTCGACCTCGACCTCGACGACGAGGTCGCCGGAGAAGTCGGCGACGTTCGGCGTCTCGATGACGTCGGCCTTCGGGCGTCCGAGCGGCTGCACGTCCGACTCCGAGACGGCCTGGTTGAAGAAGACGTCGAGTCCGTCGGAGATCGCCTGGTCGAGGACCGCGGCGCGACCGACGCGCTGGTCGATGATCGGCGTCGGAACCTTGCCGCGGCGGAAGCCGGGGACCTGGATCTGCTCTGCGATGGTGCGGTAGGCCGAGTCGACGTATGGCTTGAGTTCAGCCGGTTCTACGTTGATCGTCAGCTTGACGCGGGTCGGGTTGATCTGTTCGACCGAGGTCTTCACGTGGGGCATCTCCTGAGATACGTGGGGTGACTGCGCGGATTCGCGCGTGGAGCGGGGTGCGACTGCACGCCGCGCACCACCCAGATGGGCGTATCGCCGCACTGATGCGGCTGCGGACAGCCTACGGCACCCACAAACGACAGCACTCTACCGGCAATCAGGATCGTCGTGGGCGGGCAGGCACAATGCGCGCCCTCGTCCGCGCGCGAGAAGTCAGCAAGAAGCAGGCTGGCAAACGCGGGACGGGGGCAGCGCGACGGGCGGGTGGGGCGCTTTCGCGCATCCACCCGCCCGTCGCGGCGTGTCTTCCGAGGAAGCGCGCCTACTTCGCGTCCTCGCGCTCTGCGGCCTGCACGGCGACGGCTTCCGTCTTCGCCTTCAGGATGAGCTTCTCGCGGGTGCGGGTGCGCAGGTGCTGGACGGCGCTGATGACGATCGCCCCGACCATGAGCACGTAGATGGCGATCGTGATGGGCGAGTCGACCAGGATGCCGAGGTCGCCCTCGCTGACGGCGAGCGCTCGCCGCAGCTCGGTCTCCGCGAGGGGTCCCAGGATGGCCGCGATGAGCACGGGTGCGAGCGGGATCGCGTACCGGCGCATCACGAACCCGAAGACGCCGATGGCGATCGCGAGCCACAGGTCGACGGCCGAGGAGGCGATCGCGTACACGCCCAGCATCGCGAAGCCCGTGATCCCCGCGTACAGGTAGTGGCGCGGGATGAGCAGCAGCTTCGCCCACACCGCCGCGAACGGCAGGTTGATGATGAGCAGGATGAGGAGGCCCACGAAGAGGCTCGCGAGCAGGGGCCAGACGAGGTCGCCGCTGCGCTCGAAGAGCAGCGGTCCCGGCTGCATCCCGTACTGCTGGAATGCGGCGAGCATCATGGCCGCCGTGGCCGAGGTCGGGAGCCCGAGTGCGAGGAGCGCGCCCATCGCGGTGCCCGCCGTCGCGTTGCCGGCGGCTTCCGGCGCCGCGACACCCTGGATGGAGCCGCGCGTGCCGAAGTCGGGGTCGTTGCGGCGCTTCGCGAGCCGCTTCTCCGTGCCGTAGGCGAGGAACGTCGGAACCTCGGACCCGCCGACGGGGATCGCACCGAACGGCACACCGTAGGCCGTGCCGCGCAGCCACGCGGGCAGCGCCTGCTTGAACTCGCGCAGGTTGAGGTACGGCGAACCGGACGCGGGGATCTTCGTGAGCCCGCCCTCGCGGTGGATGCGGCTGGCGACGTGCAGGACCTCGCCGATCGCGAGCAGTCCGACGGTCACGACGATGATCGAGATGCCGTCGAAGAACTGCGGCAGATCCATCGTGAAGCGGGCCGCACCAGACGGGCCGTCGACGCCGACCAGGGCGATCGCGAGGCCGATGCCGAGCGCGATGAGGCCGCGGATCACGGAGTCCGCGACGACCGAGGAGATCGCGACGAACGCGAACGCCGCGAGCGCGAAGTACTCGGCGGGGCCGAACTGGGTGGCGAGCTGGACGAGGAACGGCGAGAAGAACACGACGAGCGCCGTCGCGATGGTGCCGCCGATGAACGCGCCGATCGCCGACGTGCCGAGCGCCTTGGCAGCCCGGCCGTCCTTCGCCATCCTGTGCCCCTCGAACGTCGTGGCGATGGCCGAGGAGTTGCCAGGGGTGTTGAGGAGGATGCCGGACGTCGAGTCGCCGAAGAGCCCACCGAAGTAGATGCTCGCGAACATGATGAACGCGCCGGTCGGGTCGAGGCTGAACGTGACGGGCAGGAGGAGGGCGACGGCCATCGCGGAGCCGAGGCCGGGCAGGACGCCGACGGCGGTGCCGAGCACGGCGCCGATGAGCAGCCACAGCAGGTTGATGGGGGTGAGGGCGACCGTGAAGCCCTCGAGGAGGTGGGTCAGCTGATCCATGGGAGGACTCCGCTCAGGATTCCGGACGGCAGCGTGAGGCCGAGGCCCGCCGAGAACGACAGCTGCACAAGTGACGAGAAGAGGAACGCGACTCCGATGTCGAAGAGGTGGCGCTTGCTGCCGAGGGCGTACGCGACGACCCAGAACAGCACGGCGGCGGTGATGATCCAGCCGAGCGGTTCGAGCAGCAGCGCTGTTCCCGCGAGGGCGGCGAAGACGATGCCGAGCGTCTTCCAGTCGGTGCCCGTGCGCTTCTTGCGCTCCTCGCCCGCCGCGGCCGTGACCACTCGGATCTCGGACGTCGTGTCGATCTGCCCGATGTCCTCGAGCAGCTCTGGCGACATCTCCAGCATCTGCCCGGCCTCGTCCTCGTCGTCACGGGCCGGCTTGCGGATGACCGTGATCGCGAGCGCGATGGAGACGATGAACAGGAGGATGACGACGATGGTCGGGAAGAACTGCGGGCCGGGGACTCCTGCCGTCTCCGGCACATCCATGGTGGCCGTGCCGATGGCGAAGACGCAGGCCAGGACGAAGACGAACGCGGCGACGCCGAGCTCGCTGCGACCGTGCCACCACGAGCGGCCCTGAGTGGAGATGCTGCCCGTTCCGGGCCCGTCCGTCTCACGCGGGCTCTGCGCCTCGCGTCGATTCTGCAGCGTGCTCATAGTCCGAGCTCCTTCACGAGTGCGGTGACCTGATCTGTCTCACCGACGAGGAAGTCCTCGAAATCGGTGCCGGGCTGGAAGCTGTCCGTCCAGTTGTTCCGGTCGAGCGCTTCCGCCCATTCGGGGCTGTTCTCGAGCTCGGTCACGATGTCGATGAGCTCGTCGCGCGTCGCGTCGTCGATGCCGGGAGGGGCGACCACTCCGCGCCAGTTGACCATCGCGACGTCGACGCCCTCCTGCTTGAAGGTGGGGATGTCGATGCCGTCGACGGGCTCCGGGGCCGAGATGGCGAGCGCCTTGAGGGTGCCCGCTTCGATCTGGTCCCTGAACTCGTTGTAGCCGGACAGGCCCGCCGCGGTGGTGCTGGAGAGGAGCGAGGAGAGCACCTCGCCGCCGCCCGAGTAGGCGACGTAGTTGACGTCCTTGGGGTCGACGCCGATGGACTTGCCCAGCATTCCGCTGAGCAGGTGGTCGATGCCGCCGAGCGAGCCGCCGGCGATCGAGTGCTTGCCCGGGTCCGCCTTCATGCCCTCGACGAACTCCTCGAGGGTGGTGTACGGCGACGAGGCCGGCACGACGAGCGCGTTGTAGTCGTCGGCGAGGCGCGCGATGGGCACGGTGTCCGCGAGGGACTCCCCGGTGTTCGAGAGGACCGTCGCGCCGACCATGACGCCGCCCGTCACCATGAGCAGGTCGTCTCGGCCCTGCATCTGCAGGAGCTGGCTGAGGCCGATCGTTCCACCAGCGCCTGGCACGTTCACGACCTGGGCGTTGTTGACGATGCCGTTCGCCCGCATCGCCTGCTGCGCCTCGCGTGCGAAGGCATCCCAGCCGCCGCCCGGGGCGGCCGGTGCCATGATCGTGAGCTTGCTCCTGGCCGAGGCTCCGGCACCCGCGCTGCTCGCATCCACGACCGCGAAGCCGAGGACGGCAACCGTGACGATCGCGAAGAGAGAGGTGAGCAGCTTGTTCGGGAGTCTTGTTCTACTCAATGGAGTATTCCTTCCGTTGGCAACGACTCTGTCGCCGCGCTGGTCTGCGCTTCTGTCTACGATTGCACCGGCGGTGACCGTCGGCGGGTTCTGGCCTTTGTGGTCTTTGTGGACACGCGGGACCGTCGCGGAGAGCCGGGACACGAGGGGGTGCGGGGATGGGCAGAACGCGGATCGGCGGCCTGACGGCGCTGCGCGGCCCGCGCGTGATCACGCTCGTCGCCGTGCAGTTCTCCATCGTGGCGATCTGCATGCTCACGACCCTGCTCGTCGCCCTCCAGGTGCAGCACACCTCGATCCGCGAGGAGACCGGGGAGCGCGCGCTCGACGTCGCCATGAGCCTCGCCGAGCTGCCCGCCGTCGTCGAGGCGGTCGGGTCCCCGGATGCCGGTGCGACGCTGCAGCCGCTGGCGGACCTCGTCTCCGAGTCGGCAGGCGTCGACTACGTGGTCATCACCGACGATGCGGGCATCCGCATCACGCACCCCGTGCCGGAGCGGCGGGGTGAGCTCGTCTCCACCGACCCCAGCATCGCGCTGGGCGGGGAGACCTTCGTCGGCACCGAGGTCGGCACGGTCGGCCCCACCCTGCGCGCGAAGGTGCCGGTCTGGCGCGATGGCGTCGTCGTCGGCACCGCCTCGGTCGGCATCCTCGAATCCTCCATCTCGGCGCAGCTCGAGGAACGCATCTGGCAGGTCGTCCCCTGGGTTGTCGGCGCGGGCCTGTTCGGTCTCGCCTGCGCCGCGGGAGTCTCCCTCCTCCTCGGCCGCCGGTTCGACCAGCTCACCGTCGCGGCGCAGGAGTTCGAGACGCAGCGCCGTCTGGCGTCCGCGCTGCGCGAGCAGACGCACGAGTTCTCCAACCGCCTGCATGTGCTGTTCGGCCTCATCGAGGTCGACGAGCGCGAGGAGGCGCTCGACTACATCCGCACGCTCACGCCCGTCGATTCGCTCGCCGCGGCGCCCGATCTCGAGGAGACGCTCGCGGACGCCCCGGTGCGTGTCCGCGCCATCCTGGCCGCCGCGAGCGCGCGCCTCTGCGAGCACGGCGGGAACCTGCAGGCCGACGTCGAGATCGAGGACCGCGCGGGAACGGGGCACACCTTCGGCGACGATGCCGCCACGGTGCTCAGCAACCTCGTCCGCAACGCCGTCGACGCCGTCGAGGCGCAGGGCGAGCAGGGAGTCGTCCGTGTCGCCGTCGAAGAGGAGGGTGGCGGGCTCCGGATCCAGGTCGACGACAGCGGGCCGGGCATCGCTCCAGGGCTGCGCGACCGAATCACGGAGGCTGGCTTCTCGACGAAGACCACCGAGACGAGGGACGGCCTCGAGATCCCTCGCGGCGTCGGCCTCGGGCTCGTGCGCCGCCTCGCCGAGGCGCACGGCGGTGCGCTCGTCATCTCGGACAGCGAGCTCGGCGGGGCCCGCTTCGTCGCGACGCTTCCGAACTCGAGCACGCGGGCTGACGCGGATTCGGAAGCGGCGAGCACTGGGAGGATGGACCAGTGACCACGATCCGCACCCTCATCGTCGACGACGAGACCGCCGTCAGGCGCCTGCACGAGCGGATGCTCGCGGGCGTCGACGGCTTCGAGGTCGTAGCGGTCGCGGGAACCGGAGAGGAAGCCCTCGAGGTCGCCGCGAGCACGGACATCGACCTCGTGCTGCTCGATGTGCACCTGCCCGACTTCAGCGGCGTCGAGGTACTGCGTCGCCTGCGCCACCTCCTCGGGGACTCCTTCGACGCCATCATCATCTCCTCGGCCAACGACCGGCTCTCGGTCGCTCAGCTGGCGACGGCGAGCATCTCCGACTACCTCGTGAAGCCCTTCTCGAAGGCGAACTTCGAGGCGCGCCTCGCCAACTACCGCGACACCCGCACCTTCGCTCCGCCCCTGGCGTCCTCGCCGGCCCAGACCCTGCCGCTGCGGCAGCAGGACATCGACGGGATGCTCGCTCGCCGGGCGGGCGCGCAGGCAACTGGCGGCGACCGGCAGGGTGCGCAGGCGCAGCCGCCTGGCCGCAGCCGCCCGCTCCCGAAGGGGCTGTCGGAGCCGACCATCAAGCTCGTCGCGTCGCAGCTGCACCCCGAGTGGCAGTCGGCGCTCGAGGTCGCCGAGCGCTGCGGCCTCTCCCGGGTCACGGCTCGTCGCTACCTCGACCACCTCTGCGCGCGGGGACTCGCCCAGGTCGAGCCGGTCTACGGCAAGCGCGGGCGCCCCGAGCTGCGGTATCGCCGGCAGGACTGAGCGCCGCGAGTCAGGGAGTCGGCGTCGGCGACGGCGCTGCACCGTCGAAGCTGATGCTCCAGGTGGTCTCCTCCTCGTACGGCTCGATGCGGATGATCGTCGGGCCGGCCTCGAACGGCCGCGTGAGCGACGTCACCTCGCTGATGTTCTCGTACCAGCCGTCCGCGCCGAACGTGTCGATCGTGACGCTCTGGTCGGGCTCGAACGTGAAGGTCGCGTCACCCCCGGTGCCGTCGTACAGGAGCACTTCCTGGCCTGTCCCCGAGTACTCGGCGTCGAACGAGGGGAGCGTGTCGACGGAGACGAGCGTCACGGTCCACTCCCCCTCCGCTTCGATGTCGATGGCCCGGAACTCGTCGTCCATCCATTCGTTGATGACGGCGAGGCCCGAGTAGTCGGAGTAGGCGCTGATCGAGGAGCTGCCCATCTGCTCGCCCTCCGCGTCGACGTCGTAGATGCGCAGCTGCTCGCCCTCGAACTCGACCTGCAGCAGGCCGATGTCGTCGGCGCCGTCCGGCAGGACGACGTCGAACCTCGCGTTGCCGGTGCCGGAGACGCTTGCCGTCCCGTTGAGGTCGAGGGTGCCGGTGCCGCCGGACAGCTCGGTCACGGCGCCACGGATCGAACCGCCGGTCGACCCGATCAGCTGGATCACGAGCGCGATGACGGTCAGGAGGAGGGTGATGACGCCGACGGCCCGACGCCCGCCACCCGCGCGGAGGAGGCTGACGCTCGAGATGAGCGCGAACACGATGAGCGCCCAGGCGATGAACGAGATCCCCGAGATCGCGAACGTGAGGGCCAGGATCGCGGCGATGAGCCCGAACCAGGCGCCCCCGCCCTTCTTCTTCGCGGTGCCCGTCGCCCCGCCTCCGGCCGTCGAGGCGGATGCCGCGGCCGGGGCTCCTGGGATCTGGCTCGGTGGTGCGGATGCGAGGTCTCCGAGACGCTTGGCGATACTCCCCGACCCGCCAGCCGACGCCGCCCGCTGCACGTCGCGAGCTCGGTTCCCGAGGAGCGCGCTGCTGTCGGTGGCGACACGCTGCAGCAGCTCCTGCCGGTCCAGCTGCCCGTCGGCCGACTGCGTGAGCTCCTCGCCAGACGCGCCGCCCTGCACGACAAATCCCGGCGTCTGGGAGGCGGCATCGCGTTTGATGGCCTCATCGAGCTCTTCGAGCGTGCGCGGCGGGTCGGGCAGCCCAGGCGGGGTGTCGAAGGTCTGCGTGTGCTCCTGCGCAGCGGCGTAGGGATCCTCGGCCGCCTCCTCGGCGTCGCGCTCCGCCTCGCGTCGCTCGTCCTCCAGCCGCTGCTCGTCGCCCCTGCTGTCCTGCGCCGCCCACTTCGAGACGAAGTCGGGGGCGCGGTAGCCGGATGGGGCCTGGTAGTCGCGCTGCGAGTAGTCGACCTCGCCGTCCTTCTCAGGATCTTCTGGTGTCGAGTTGTCTGGCACGTGAGCTCCTCGGGGCGACGGACGGGGCAGTGATCGCGCATCCATTGAACTACATGCACTCGACCGGCTCCGCGAGCGAGTAGATTCTCGGGACCGCCGCAAGAGAGGGAGCGAGATGTCGCAGCCAGCAGACTTCAGCCGCGAGGAGTTCGACGTCAGGCTCGCGAACACTCGGGTCCGCATGAGCGACGCCGGCCTCGACGCGCTGCTCGTCACCGACCCGGCGAACCTCTACTACCTGACCGGCTACAACGCCTGGTCGTTCTACATGCCGCAGTTCCTCTACGTGCCGGCCGAGGGTGAGCTCCTCCTCGTCATGCGGGCGATGGATGCGCATGGCGCGCACCACACAACCTGGCTGCCGAGCGAGCAGGTCGCCGGCTACCCCGAGAGCCTCGTGCACCGGGCGGAGGTGCACCCCATGGACTGGGCGGCGACCGAGCTGCGGGAGCGGGGCCAGGCAGATCGGCGGATGCGGGTCGGCTACGAGTCGGAGGCGCACTTCTTCTCGGTCCGCTCGTTCCTGACGTTGCAGCGCCGCCTCCCCGAGTGGGACCTCGTCGACAGCGGGGAGCTGGTCAACTGGGTGCGTCTCGTGAAGTCGGAGGCGGAGATCTCGCTCATGCGGACCGCGGCCGCCGTGAGCTCCAACGCGATGGCGGTCGGCATCAACGCGCTGCGCGGCGGCAGACGACAGAGCGACGTCGCCGCGGAGATCCAGGCGGCGCAGGCCGCGGGCGTCGGGGCGTCTGAGGGCGACTACCCGTCGATCGTGCCGATGATGCTGGCCGGGGAAGGGGCGGATACGCCGCACCTCACGTGGTCGAGCGCCGAGATCGTCGCCGGGGAGGCGGTCTCGCTCGAGCTGGCTGGCGCGCACCGCCGCTATCACGCTCCGCTCGCGCGAACCGTGAGCCTCGGCACCCCGAGCGCAGAGCTGCAGCGGGTCGCGGCGACGACCCTCGACGGGTTCGAGGCGGCCCTCGAGCTGCTCCGCCCCGGCCAGACCCCTGATGCCGCCGTCGCGGCCTGGGACGCCCAGCTCGCGAAGCAGGGGCTCAGCAAGGCATCCCGACTCGGCTACTCGATCGGCATCGGCTACCCGCCCGACTGGGGCGAGCACACGGTGAGCATCCGCTCCGGCGAGGAGACCGTGCTCAAGCCCAACATGACGTTCCACCTCATCGCAGGCATGTGGATGACAGGCTTCGGCTTCGAGGTCTCCGAGTCGATCCGCATCACCGAGACGGGCGTCGAGGTGCTCACCCGCGCTCCCCGCGAGCTCATCGTCAAGGGCGATGCATGAGCGGCGTGAGCCAGACGGAGGCGTCGGCGCTCTCCCGGCTCGACCTGGAGAGCATCGTCGCCGACACGGCGGAGCTGATCAGGGCACGCGGCGAGAACCCTGGCGAGACGGAAGCGGCGACCGTCGAGGTCCTCACGTCGCTGTGCGAGCGGGCGGGCGCTCAGGTCACGCTCACCGAGGTCGCCCCGGGGCGGCACAATCTGCTCGCCGAGCTGGGAAGTGGCGACGGACCAGCGCTCCTCTTCCTCGGGCACAGCGATGTCGTCCCAGCGGGCGTGGGCTGGCTCGGCGACCCCTTCGAGCCGCGTCTCATCGATGGCATGCTCATCGGCCGCGGCGCCGTCGACATGAAGGGCGGCCTGGCGGCCGTCGTCGCGGCGATGTCGGCGGTGCACGCCGAGCGACCCGAGGTCCGCCTCGCGCTTCTCTGCACGGTCGATGAGGAGGACACGGCGACCGGCGCCCTCCGCTACATCGCCGACGCTCCGACCACCCTCGCCGTGAACGACGACGAGGAGATCGCGCCATATTCGGCGTGCATCGTCGCCGAGCCCACAGGCCTCGACACCGTCGTCGCCTGCCGAGGCGCCACGAACTTCATCATCACGCTGCGCGGCGCGGCGGCGCACGCCGGCAACCCGGCCGACGGGGCCAGTGCCATCGCCGCGGCCGCCATCGCGGTGCAGGCCATCGAGGACGACGCCAGGCGCATCGCGCAGCAGAGCGCCGCCGTCCCCGGCCTCATCGGCACCGGCAGCTGGAACGTCGGCATGATCGCCGGTGGGCACGGCACGTCGATCGTCGCCGAGGAGTGCACGCTCTACGTCGACCGACGCGTGCTCCCCGACGAGGAACCGGAACGCATCCTCGAGGACGTGCTCACGCGCATCCGCGCAGCCATCGCAGGGAGCGGGATGCTCAACTCCGAGCGCATCACCGTCGCGGGCCACCTCGACATGGCCATGCCGGGGTTCCTGACACCACCCGACTCCGTGGTGCCGGCCGCGGCGGTGCAGGCTGTCGCCGACGCCGGCGGCTCCTCGAGCATCGGCGGGTGGAGCGCGGCCTGCGAGGGCGGCTTCATCGCCCGTCACCACGAGATCCCCGTCGTCATCCTCGGGCCGGGTGACGTGAAGTCGCAGGCGCACCAGCCTGAGGAGCGGGTCCGCACCGACGAGCTGCTCGTCGCCGCGCGCGCATACGCGTTGATAGCGCTACGTCTCGCGGAGGCGTCCCGGTAACACCCAGGTCCGCGCGCTGTGCTTAGACATCACCCGTGTGGAAAATTCAGCAAGGAGCACCCCCATGTCCTCTGATCAGTCCAGCAGAGGTGGCCCCGGTGCCACCCTTGCACCCCTGACCCGCGAGATCGACCTCACACCAATCCAACGCAAGACGGCACGGAGATCGGTCGCCGGTTCCGCGATCGGCAACGCCATCGAGTGGTTCGACTACGGCATCTACGGCTACCTCGCAATCTACGTGTCGCAGCTGTTCTTCACGTTCAGCGACGACCAGGGTGGCGCGCTCGCCCTCATCCTGACCTTCGCGACCTTCGCCGTCTCGTTCCTCGTGCGCCCCCTCGGCGGCATCGTGCTCGGCCCGCTCGGCGACCGCATCGGCCGCCAGAAGGTGCTCGTCTTCACGATCATCATGATCAGCCTCTCGACGGCGGCGATCGGCCTCCTCCCGTCGTTCGACTCGATCGGCTTCGCAGCGCCCATCCTGCTCATCCTGCTCCGCATGCTGCAGGGCTTCTCCGCCGGCGGCGAGTACGCCGGTGCGGCGATCTTCATGTCGGAGCACGCACCGGATGACAAGCGCGGCTTCTTCGGCTCGTTCCTCGAGTTCGGCACCCTCGCCGGTGCAAGCGCCGCCGCCATCCTGTGCACCACGCTCGCCTTCATCGTCGGCGACGACGGGATGCTCGAGGGCTGGTGGCGCCTGCCGTTCCTGCTCACGCTCCCCCTCGGCCTCGTGGCCCTGTGGATGCGCCGCCACCTGAGCGAGTCGGAGACGTTCGTCGACGACGCCCAGGAGCCCGGCGAGAAGCAGACCGCCATCGGCGCCCTCGTGTCGCTGCTGAAGAACTACCCGATGCAGGTGCTGAAGCTCTTCGGCTTCGTGATCCTCATCAACGTCGCCTTCTACCTCGTGCTGACCTACATGCCGACGTACCTGTCGACGACCCTCGACCAGAGCACCGCCGAATCGACGTTCTCGCTCGTGGTCATCCAGCTGCTCATGATGGCCGTGATCGTGCCGTTCGGCGCGCTGTCAGACCGCATCGGCCGAAAGCCGCAGCTCATCGCCGCGAGCATCGGCTTCACCGTCTTCTCCGTGCCGGCGGTCATGCTCATCCAGACCGGATCGCTCATCGCGCAGATCGCGGGCCTCGGCATCCTCGGCCTGTTCCTCGTCATGATCATCTCGACCATCTCGTCGACGCTGCCCGCACTGTTCCCGACCGCGGTGCGCTACTCGGGCTTCGCGATCGGCTACAACATCTCGACGGCGATCTTCGGCGGAACCGCGGCCTCGGCCAACACATGGCTCATCGATCAGACCGGCAACGTCCTCATCCCGGGGTTCTACCTCGCGGGTGCCGGACTCATCGGTCTCATCTCGGTGCTGACCTTCAAGGAGACCGCCGGGCGCTCGCTGCGCGGCAACGTCATCCCCGGCAGTGACGACGCGGAACGCGTCGCCGCCGGCGAGCACCTCGTCGGCAAGGTCAACAAGTAGGCAGAGACCGATCCGACACCCACGCGGCGCTGTGCTGAGCAGGACGTCTCAGCCGGCGAGGACGGCGTCGATCTGGCCCATGGCCTCCGTCATGCCCTCCGCCATGCCCATCTCGATGACGCTGTCGAAGTCGGCCGGAGACGCGAAGACGGAGACGGTGGTCATGCGAGTGAGGTCGCCGGCAGCCTCGATCGTGACGGTGCAGCGCATGACGGGCAGCTCGAGGTTGCGTGAGCCGTCGTCGTGCGCGAACCCGTTGTCGAACGACAGCGTGTGGTGCGGTTCGATGCTGACGAACTCCCACCACTCCCCCGCCGTCGTGCCGTCCGGTCCCGTCATGTGCGACAGGACCCTGCCACCAGGCGAGAACTCGAACGAGTCGACCGTGGACGGCCAGGTCGGAGGACCCCACCAACGCTCGAGCTGGCGGGGGTCCTCCCACAGCCGCCAGACGCGCTCCGGCGTCGCGGCGTGCTCGGTGACGACGGTCAGCGTGCGCTGATCCGGATCCTTCTGCGTTGAGATGACAGGCATGATGCTCTCTCCTTCGTTCACCGCTCGCCAGCGTCGGCGCGCGGAGATGGTGGTGCGCTCTCGTCGTCGTCGGCGAGGAGCGCGTCGATGCGGGATGCTCGGTCGCGCCAGAGCCGCTCGTAGGACTCGAGGAGCCGCGTCGTCTGGGCGATCGTCGCCCGGTCGGCATGGACCAGCTGCTCCCTTCCCCGCCGCCGTTTCGCCGTGAGGCCTGCCTTCGTGAGCACGGCGACGTGCTTCTGCACGGCCGCGAAGCTCATGGCGTAGGCCTCGGCGAGGGTGGTCACGGACTGCTCCTCGCGGAGCACGCGCGTGAGGATGTCGCGCCTCGTCGTATCCGCCAGGGCCTGGAAGATGCGGCTGACGTCGTCCTGGCCGAGCTGTTGTGTAACCATTTGGTTGTACGTTACGCCGCACGAAGCGCCGAAGCAAGACCGGTGGGGGTGGTGGTTCGTAGACTGCACCGGTGAGCAATCCGAGCGAGAGTCCCACGCAGGCGTCCTGGCGCAGCGCACTCGGGCGACTCCTCGAGCAGCCTGCCGCCCCGGTGGAGGGCAACGCCTCCGAGCGAGTCGTGCCGCTTGCCCTGCAGTTCGAAGTTCGTGAACTCATCCCGCGCACCATGTACCGCTGGAACGGCCCCACGTCCCGCCGCGCGTTCACGGGCGACGACGGCGCGGCCACGGCGCTCGACGAGCTCCGGCTCGGGGCACGACCCGTGATGCAGGGGGTTCGCGGCAAGTGGGTGAAAGGAGATCTCACCTGGGCGAAGCTGCAGCACCTGCGCGGGCGTCGAGACCTCGACCCGCGGCACCAGGCGTGGTTCGCGCAGTTCTTCGCGGTGCACCGAGCCGCGCGCCCGCCAGAACCGGGCCAGGACAGCGAATGGCTCTTCCTCGACGAGGCGCAGAGCCCCGTGATGTGGACGATGCTCCAGGAGGCCATCAGCCTGGACATCGCCTTCGTCGGCACGGGCAAGCGCGCCAGCATCACGCTCGAAGCCGGCTCGAGCCTCACACTCGACGCCAAACGGACCCCGGGCGGATTGACCGTGGCGCCACTCCTCACCATCGGGGATGCGCCCGCCGACTTCGAGACGGCCCGACCGGTCGGCGACCACGGCTTCTACGCCTTCGACGCCGACGAGCCCGACCGCATCCGCCTCGCCAAGAGCGACACGAGGCTCTCCCACCAGCAGCTGGCCCTCCTCGATCCCGGACGCGCCCGCAGGACCGAGTTCACGGTACCGAGCGACGACGCCGACGAATTCGAGCGCTCGCACCTGCCAGAGCTCGCGGCGCACCTGCGGCTGGGCAGCGCAGACTCGTCGGTCCGCATCCCTGAGCCGACACCTCCCGAGCTCATCCTCACCACGACGTTCGGCCCCCGGCACAGCATCGAGCTGCGCTGGCGATGGGCCAATCCTCGGTCCCTCGCCGCACCGCCCGCACTCTCGAGCGTGCTCGAGGAGGGCATGCTCCCGCGCGACTGGATGCCGGAGGACGTCGACTCCCCCGGAGCCCTGCCCGCTCGGGTCACCCTCTCGCAGATCGAGGCGGCGCGCTTCGCGGCCGAGACCCTGCCGCTGCTGGAACGGCTCTCGGGCATCCGCGTCGAGACCGTCGGCACGCCACCCGCCTACCGGGAGCTCCGCGGGGCCCCGAACCTGACCGTCACGACCGTGCCCACCGAGCGGCACGACTGGTTCGACCTCGGGGTCACCGTCACCGTCGACGGCAAGGTGATCCCCTTCACGAAGCTCTTCAAGGCCCTCGCGCTCGGGAAGCCCAGACTGCTGCTCATCGACGGCAGCTACCTCTCCCTCAAGCACCCGGCGTTCGAGCCGCTGCGCGAGCTCATCAGCGAAGCGCAGGGCCTGAACGAGTGGGAGCCGAACCGACTGCAGATCAGCCGAAGGCACGCCAGCCTCTGGTCCGACTTCGAGGACCTCGCCGACGAAGCCGAGCCAGCCGTCGAATGGCGCGAGCTGCTTCGCGAGCTGCGGGAGGACACCCCCTCGCCCATCGAACCTCCCCGGGGGCTGCACGCGTCACTGCGCCCGTACCAGCAGGAGGGCCTCAACTGGCTCGCGTTCCTCTGGCGGAACAAGCTCGGCGGCATCCTCGCCGACGACATGGGCCTCGGGAAGACCGTACAGACCCTCGCCCTGGTGCAGCACGCACGCGAGCAGGCTGCCGATGGGCGCGAGCCGGCGCCGCTGCTGGTGGTCGCACCGACATCGGTCGTGTCGAACTGGGTGTCGGAGGCCGCCAGGTTCACCCCCGAGCTCACGACCCGGATCATCGACGCGACCCAGGCCAGCTCAGGGCGCCGCGTCGCGGACGTCGCCGACGGGGCGAGCATCGTCGTCACGAGCTACGCTCTCTTCCGACTCGACTTCGAGGCCTACCGCGGCGTCGCCGAAGACACCGGATGGTCGGGGCTCGTCCTCGACGAGGCCCAGTTCGTGAAGAACGCGAGCTCGCTCGTGAGCGAATGCGCGAGGAATCTCGAGGTGCCGTTCAGGCTCGCCATCACGGGCACGCCCCTCGAGAACTCGCTGACCGAGCTGCACGCGCTCCTCGCGATCACCGCCCCTGGCCTGTTCCCCTCGGCGAGGCGGTTCGGGGAAGAGTACGTGCGCACGATCGAAGGCAAGCGGCACGGCGTGAGCGATGGCGTCGGTGCCGGGCTGAGCGAGCCCGCGAGCGCCGAGGTGCGAGCCAAGCGCCTCGCGAGACTGCGAGCGCGCATCCGCCCCTTCCTGCTCCGACGCACGAAGGAGCGTGTCGCCCCCGAGCTGCCGGAGAAGCAGGAGCAGACGCTCTTCATCGAGCTCAGCGAGGAGCACCGCGAGCTCTACGACCTCTACCTCCAACGCGAACGCCAGAAGCTCTTCGGGCTGCTCGAGGACCTCGACAAGAACCGATTCATCGTGTTCCGCTCGCTCACGCTGCTCCGCCTCCTTGCGCTCGACCCCGCGCTCATCCAGGCGAGCCTCGACGGCATGCCGCCGGGTACAGTGCCCTCGAGCAAGCTGGACGCGCTGCTGGAGCACCTCACGGACGTCGCCGCCGAGGGGCACCGGGCGCTGGTCTTCAGCCAGTTCACCTCGTACCTCAAACTCGTCGCCAAGCGCCTCGACGCGGAGGGAATCCCCTACGTGTACCTGGACGGCGCGACGACGAAGCGGGCAGAGGTCATCGCCTCCTTCAAGGAGGGCACGGCCCCCGTGTTCCTCATCAGCCTCAAGGCGGGCGGGTTCGGCCTCAACCTGACGGAGGCCGATTACGTGTTCCTGCTCGACCCGTGGTGGAACCCGGCGAGCGAGGAGCAGGCCATCGACCGCACGCACCGCATCGGGCAGGAGCGTCGCGTCATGGTCTACCGGATGATCGCGGAGGGCACGATCGAGGAGAAGGTCATGGCGCTCAAAGATCGCAAGTCGAAGCTCTTCAACGCCGTCATCGACGACGACGAGCTGTTCAGCACCGAACTCTCGGCTGAGGACATCAGGGAGCTGCTGCGGTAGCCGAGGGGCGTGGAAGCACGAAGCCCGGCCGAGCCATCTCTGGCTTGACCGGGCTTTTCTCTGGAGGGGCTGACGAGAATCGAACTCGCATCATCTGTTTGGAAGACAGAGGCTTTACCACTAAGCTACAGCCCCGAATCGGGACGAAGAGAATGCTACCCCATCTCGGCGAGGTCCGTGAACTCCACCGTCCATCAGCGAGTCGCGGCCGTGGATGTGGTCTGCGTAGCCCCGGGAGTCCGGTAACATTACCTCCGGTTCGCCGCGCGATCGGCACCGGGGTGTAGCTCAGCTTGGTAGAGCGCCCGCTTTGGGAGCGGGAAGTCGCAGGTTCGAATCCTGTCACCCCGACCAGCATCCTCCTGCAGCTTCGAGCCAGGCAAGACCCCCTCTCGAGGGGGTCTTTTTCGTCGACTCATGCGCCGCGCATAGACGACTCACACGTTCGTCATGTGGCCCGCATATGCGTCGTCGTTATCTTCTTGTTATCTGCACGCTGGCGTGACTGAGGTCCCTCGCACCGGCGTCGGCCGAGGCGTTGCAGTGAAGGCCACCCGCGGCGCCCCAGCGCCCTCCGAGAGGAACACCATTGCAGTCAGATCTCGCACGCCCCAACAGCCCACACGCTGTTCCCCTCGCCACGATCGCGGCTGCGACCGGCGGGATCGTGTCCCCCGCGAGCGACGCCGTCACGGTGACCGGGGTCTCGAGCGATTCCCGGCGCATCCGCCCGGGTGACCTCTACGTCGCGATCCCCGGGGCACGGATGCACGGCGCAGACTTCCTGCCAGCGGTCGTCCGGGCCGGCGCGGTCGCCGTGCTCTCCGACGAGGCCGGCGCAGCAAAGGCCGCCGAGTTCGACCTGCCCGCCATCGTCGTCGAGAACCCGCGCGAGGTCATGAGCGTCGCCGCCTCGACTGTCTTCGGCACCGGGATCGCCTCGCCCCAGCTCTTCGCGGTGACCGGCACGAACGGCAAGACGACCACGAGCTACCTGCTGCACGCGCTCTTCCTCTCGCTCGGCATCAAGGCCGGGCTCTCGGGAACCGTCGAGCGCATCGTGGGCGACGCGCGGCTCGAGACCCGCCTCTCCGGTCGGCTCACGACGCCCGAGTCCGACTACCTGCACGGCCTCGTCGCTCGCATGACCGAGGACGACGTGCAGGCGGCCGCGATCGAGGTCTCCTCCCACGGCCTCGACGGTGGGCGGGTCGACGGCCTGCCCTTCGAGAGCGCCATCTTCACGAACCTCTCGCAGGACCACCTCGATGTCTACGGCACGCTGGAGAACTACTTCGCGTCGAAGCTGGTGCTCTTCACGCCGAGGCACGCGAAGCGCGGCGTCATCGCGATCGAGGACGAGTGGGGGCGCCGCGCGGCAGCCGAGTCGCTGATCCCCGTCGTGACGGTCGCACGCGACACCGCGGAGGGCGCAGCCGACGCCGACTGGGTGCTGCACATCGACGCCGAGGGCCTCGAACGCACCGACTTCACCCTGCGGGGCCCGAACGGCGAGGAGCTCACCTCCAGCATCGGCCTCCCTGGCGCCTTCACTGCGCTCGACCTCGCGCTCGCGATCGTCTCCATCATCGGCACCGGACTCGCGTCGCTTGAGCAGATTCGGGAGGCGCTGAACGCCACGGACGGGCTCCACCCTGTCGTCCCGGGTCGCCTCGACCTCGTCTCCGGCGAGTCGGAGCTGCGCGTCTACGTCGACTACGGACACACGGCAGCGTCCTTCCGCGCGGTGCTGCACGCCCTCCGCCCGTTCACCCCCGGCCGGCTCTTCATGATCTTCGGTGCCGACGGCGACCGAGACAAGGGAAAGCGCCCGGAGATGGCGCGCGCCGCGAGCGAGGAGTCGGACGTCGTCATCGTCACCGACTACAACCCGCGAACGGAAGACCCCGACGGCATCCGCCGCACCCTCGTCGAGACGATCCGCGCCGAGTTCCCCGAGCGGGAGCTCTACGAGATCGCCGACTCGGCGACCGGCATCGACCACGCCGTCGCACTGGCCGAGCCCGGAGACCTGATCTTCGTCGGCGGGCACGGGCACCGGGCCGACGTCGAGGTCGACGGCCGCATCGTGCCGTACTCGGCGCGCGAGGCCGCCGTGGCCGCGCTGCGCGAGCACGGCTGGCTCGCGCCGGAGCCGCCGAGCGCCTTCGGGTCGGCGGATGCGGTCACCGACGCACAGCAGCGCCGCGCCTCCTAGGCTCCCGGGCGGCCGGGTAAGCGAGGCGATGCCGCACACAAGACCTCAGCGGTCGGAGACCGCCTCGAACTCTCCGCGGTCTCTCGCCGCGAGCAGCTCGGCGTAGTCGAGCGCGGACTGCTCGGCGTAGCCGATCGCCCACTCGGCCATCGCGCCGTCGAACGAGCCGCTCTTGCCGAGGTACCCGGCGATCATCGGCGCGATGGGGCTCTGCGCGTGGGCGCGTGCGAGGAGCGTGCCGCACGCCTCCCCGTACTTCGAGAACTCCGACGGCGTGAGCTGGTCGAGGTCGACCGAGCCCTTCATATCCCTGAACTGCCGCACATAGAAGTCCCTTGGGACGCCGTCCTCATCCTCGAAGCGCAGGTAGCCGAGGAACGGATCGGAGACGGCCTGCAGGATGCGCTGGCAGCTCACCACCCGGTACCCCTCTCCGAGTTCGTCGTACTCGCGGCGAGATCGCGCCTGGAGGAGCCTCCTCGGGTCGACGTGGCCGTAGGCCTCGAGCACCGACGGCGGCGCCTCCTTCACCTGCAGCACGAGCGCCTCCCCGCCTGGCCCAGTCAGGATCAGGATGAAGCACCGGGTGCCCACGCTGCCGACCCCGACAGCACGCCGCGCGACGTCCGTGAGCGTGAAGTTGCCGAGCAGGAACGCCACGTCGGTGCCGACCGTCGCACGGTACCGCTCGAAGAGCTCCTCGACGCGCGCCTCGGCCTCTGGCGACACGTGCGTCATCACGGGCGGGTTCTCGACGATGAGCCTGGTGCCGTCGGCCGCCCGCTCCGTGAGCTTGTCGACGAACTTCTGCGACGTGCGCTTCCTGGCACTCTTCGTCGCCTTCGCGAGCACGTCCTGTGCCTCCGTCCTGAACGAGGGATGCGCCACGTCGGTGTCGAGCCGCAGGTAGTAGCGGTCGAGGGCCGAGTGGCCCACCATCTCGCGCATCCCCTCCCGGTAGGCGGCCGCGGCCTTCCTCGCCGCCTTCCTCGTCTGCTCCTCGGTGAGTCCGAGGTCTCGAGCGCCGACGACCACGCTCGCCACGAGCCGCTTCAGATCCCACTCCCACGGCGCAGACGCGGCTTCATCGAAGTCATTGAGGTCGAACACGAGCGTGCGCTGCGGCGAGGCGAACAGCCCGAAGTTGCTGAGGTGCGCATCGCCGCACGCCACCACCTGGATGCCGGTGCTCGCCCCCTGGGACAGGTCGTGCGCCATGATCGCGGCGGTGCCGCGATAGAACGTGAACGGACTGTCGAGCATGCGCCCCATGCGCAGCGCCACGAGCTCTGGCAGTCTCGCCTCGTTCTGCTCGGCGAGGATCGCCCGGGGGTCGCGCTCGCCAGGGACGAAGATGGCGTGCTCGACGTGCGGCTGCGTCTTGCGGAGCGCCTTGCCCGCCGCGTAGAGCTCGTCGCGAGTCGGCCGGGGCGCGCGATCGCGCTGCAGACGGCTGAGGTGTGTCGGCATGAGGGGCCTTCCTCGTCGAAGTGTCGAGCTCCGGCTCGATGAGGCTCAGTCTCTCGCGATTCGGTGAACGCCGAGAGACGCCGTCGCGACCGAGCGTCGCGGGGTCACGACACGATGTCGTAGGTCACCCACGCCGTCTGCTTCGCGACTGAGTCGTAGAGGCGCCGAGCCGTCGCGTTGTCCTCAGCCGTGATCCAGCGCACGACGCTGAGGCCAGCATCCTCGGCGTACTCGCCGAGGTGCAGCAGGAGGGCCCGGCCCGCGCCGCCGCCGCGGACCGCCGGGGAGGTGAACAGGTCGTCGAGATACAGCCCCGTGGTGGCGGAGAGCGGTCGAGCGAAGCGACGCACATGCGCGATGCCACCCAGCTGCCCCTCCGCGTCGACCGCGACGAAGCCGTGCGACTCGTGGGCCTCGTCGCTCAGCCACGACCAGACGGTGTCGATCTTGGCCTCGTCGGCGGGAACCCCGTAGAACGCTCGGTAGCCGCGATAGAGCTCCCGCCATTCCGGCTCGTCCGACGCAGTGACAGGGCGCACATTCCATTCAGTCATGCGCCAAGTCTCGCCCCAGCCCGCCGGAAAGCTCCAGCAGACTCGGCGGGAAGGCGACCCTGAACAGCGCACGGTTGGACGTTCCACCCGTGGAGACGTAGAGTCTCCGCCGTGGATCTGTTCAAGTACCTCCGCCCAGCCTCGAGCACCCCCCAGGCCGAGCACCAGCCGCACGGCGTTCACAACGCGCGGGAAACCCTCCGCGCTCGGACCGTCGAACTCATCCGACCCGGCTTCGTCTCCCTCGACGAGGCCCTCGAGACCGCTGGCTCGTTCGCCGAGGACGAGGCGCTGCCCGTCCGTCCCGATGAGATCGAGCGGATCGTCACCGCCACCTGGGACGACCTCGCCGACTGCCAGCGTGACTGGGCCAGCGAAGGCGACTACGAGAAGCTCCGAGCCGCGTTCGCCGACCTCGAGCAGGCCGGCGTCGTCGCGCGCATGAACTTCGCCTGCTGCCAGAATTGCGGGCACGCCGAGATCGAGGCCGAGAGGACCATCGGCAAGCACGTCGGCTACGTCTTCTTCCACCAGCAGGACGCGGAGCGCCTCGCCGGTGACGACGCGGAGCTGCTCCTCGCGTTCGGCACGTTCGCGGCCAGCCCCTCGCAGACGGCGGAAGAGCGCGCGGAGGCGGAGCAGCAGCTCGGACGTCTCGTGGCCACGACCATGCGCAGCAACGGCCTCGCGGTCGAGTGGGACGGGCAGACGTCGTCTCGCATCGCCGTCTCCATCAGCCACTGGCGCAAGCGCCTCCCGTTCGTCGGCGCCTGAGCGCGTCTCGGGCCCGACTGCCCGGCTGATCTGGCCGGGCAGTCCTCCCCCGCTCCCGCTTTCGCCTCCCCATTCTTGTCCGGAGAACGGCATCCTCGCGGCTCGCTCGCTAGGCTGACGCCCAGACAACCCCGGGGGTAGACGCAGAGTGACTGACGCAGGAATGGGCAGACAAGCCCAGAGGCCACGGTTCCCGAAGACGCTCGGCGATCTCACCGACCCGAGCAAATGCCCTTCGTGCTTCGAGACCTATGGCGCTCCAGGGCCGTCCTGCCCCGCCTGCGGCTTCACCCGCGACTCGGCGGTCATCAGCCATCTTCTCGACCTCGGCGCGCAGGCGCGCGGCCCCCTCCTGGCCCGCGGTGAGTTCATCGTCGCGGCGAACGAGCAGGCCAAGGCGAAGGCCCGCGCGGCGCGACAGGACCAGCTGGCTCGAGCCGAGCAGACACGACTCCGGGAGGAGGAGCGGGGCAGGAGCCGGGCAAGCGACGCGCTGCTCGCGGCCGACCACGCAAGGCTCCTCGAAGGAGCCGCAGGGCACCTCGGGGCGGATGCCGCTCCGGCTCCGGCTCCGCGGCAGGGACAGAACACGCAGCAGCGCGGCCAGCACGTGTCCGCGCCGGCGCAACAGACGACGCAGCACCCGGCGCCGCAGCCGGCGGAGACCTGGGCCACGCAGCGCGCGCCCTCCGGGTATCAGGCACCACCGGCCCAGCACCTGCCGCCCACCCCGCCAGCTCAGCCGCCCCGGCCCCGTCGCTCGAGCGTCCAGCTGCTGCTCCTCGTGCTCGGCATCGGGCTCCTCAGCATCGCAGCGGTCGTCTTCCTCACCTTCGCCTGGGTCGTCTTCGGCGTCGAGGTCAAGGCGGCCATCACCGCCGGCGTGACGCTCGCGGTCATCGCGACCGCCAGCATCCTGAAGCGCCGGAGGCTCTCGGCCACGGCGGAGGGAATCGGCGCGCTCGGTGTCGTGCTGGTCGTCCTCGACGTGTGGGCCGTCCAGGCCACGGGTCTCCTCGGTGCCGGCGACGTGCCGGGAACGCTCTACTGGGGCATCGGCCTCCTCGTCGCGACGGCGGCCTTCGAGGCCTGGCATCGCCTCTCGCACCTGCGCGCCCCCGGCATTGCCGCGAGTCTCACCGTGCTGCCCGCCCTCGCCCTCACCGCGGCCGGAGCCACCGCCACGTTCCTGTCCCCCGTGCAGCGCCTGGTCCTCGCCCTCGTCTTGGCCGGTGCCGCCTCCGCGCTGCACGTTCTGCTGCGCGTCAGGCCGTCCGTCTCGGCCGCGACGCAGGGCCCACCCGCCGCCGACTCGTTCAGCGGTGCAACTCCGCGCTCGCTCGAGCGCTGGATCCTCTCCGTCACAGGCGTCGTCGCCCTGGCCGGCGGCGTGCTCTGCGGCGCGGCGGCGGCAACTGGCAACGACCCCTGGCTCGGGTACGCCTTCCTCTTCCTCATCGCGGCGGCCTCGGCGGCCCTGCTGGCGTGGCTCGTCAGCCAGGAACGCGGAGCACTCGCCGCACGCAGCCTCCTCATCGCCTTCGGCATCCTGACGGCGCTCTCGCTCGGGGCAGTCCCCCTGAGCTTCACCGGGGCCGTGCGCCTCGCGCTCTCGCTTGCGGTCATCCCGATTCTGCTGGCCGCAGCCCAGGTGCTCAGATCCCGACTCGCCGCGACAGCACGCCCGCAGTCCGCCGCGTTGCAGCTCGCGGTGACCTCGCTGAGCTTCACGACGCTCGCAGCGGCTGCGGTCCCGGTGATCTCGCTCGGCCTCTCGGTCGTATCAGCCGACTTCGTGCTGTCCTTCGCCGCCGCTGACCAGGCCGGCATGGCGCAGGCGCTCTCGGGCGCCGGGCTCCGAACCTCGTGGGCCATCGCGGGTGGTGCGCTCGGGCTCGCCGTGGCAGCAGGGCTGCTGCAGCTCGTGCCCGGCCGGATCCGGCAGCTGACCCCCGCCTTCACGGCGGCGGGATCGTTCCTCGCGCTGTGCGCCGCCGCGAGCGCTCCTGGGGCGCCCGCCGTCACCATCGCGAACCTGCTGATCGCCGCGGCCTCCGTCGCGGGAGCGGTCGTGCTCGCCCGCGAGCGGCTGGCCGCACCTGCCGCCGCAGTCCCCACGACTGCCCTCAGAATCGTGCTCCAGTGCGTCGCCGGCGTCGCGATCCTCGCGCTGCTGGCGGCGGGGCTCGCGGTGCGACCCGTCGAGATCGGCGCGCTTGTCGTCGGCGCTGCGCTCACCTTCGGGCTCCGGTTCTCGGCCGGGCGCACCTCACCGCTCCGGCCCGTCCTCACCGCACTCACGGCCGCGCAGCTGCTCGCCGTCCCCCTGCTCGTCGCGTTCGTGCGGGACGCCTGGAGGACCCCGGAGCCATCGGGGACGAACCTCGCCATCACGTGCTCCTACCTCGGCATCGCGCTCCTGCTCGCCGCCTCGCTGCTGCTCCCACGACCGTGGCTCTCCGCCGCCGAGCGCATCCTGCTCGCCTCCGCGGCAGCCCTCGCTGCCTTCGTCGCCTCCTTCGTGCTGCTCGCGCTCCTCAGGTCGAGCGCGGCGCGAAGCGACGACGGCGCCCTCCTGACGAACGCCGGTTGGCCGCTCGGAGCCCTCTGGCTGAGCTGCGCCGCGTTCGGCGCGCTGCTGTGCGCCGCGTTCGTGCTCGTCGCCCTGCGCCGCCGGCAGGACGAGGATGCACCCGCCGTGGTGCCGCTCCTCGCCGTCCTGCCCCCAGCCCTCTGGGCAACGCTCGGGGCGCTCGTCACGGCGTTCGTGACGGCGCAGTTCCTTCCGCCGGTCGTGGCCTCCCTCGGCGTCGCCGCCGCCGCGCTGGCTGCCGGTGGCACCCTCGCGGCCCGACTTCGCGGCGCTCAGGGAAGCAGGGTCCTCTCCGCCGAGCTCGCAGCCACCGCCGTCGCGCTCGTCTCCCTCGTGAGCACGCCGTTCTTCACCGGCGCCTTCGGGTCGTCCGCCGGGGCGCAGTACCTCGCGGCGACGATCGCGACCTCGGCCGCCGTGCCGGTGCTGCTCGCGATCTCCCCCGCAGGGCTGTTCCGCGCGCGAGGACGAGCCTCGATCGCCTGGATCGGCGTGGGCCTCCTCACCGCCGCCTGGTACGTCTTCGCCACCGGCACCCCCGGCATCACGAGCTCCGAGGGCGTCCATCTCCCCGCCGGAGTCCCGCTTGTCGTCTCCGCGCTCCTGCTCTGGTGGTTCGGCCGGGCGCGGAGCGCTGGCGAGCCGGCACGAGCGGCCGCCTTCGTCCTCGCCGGCGGGCTCGTGCTCTCGACGGTCGTCCCCGCGATCAACTCAGCCGAGACGACCACGGGCACGCTGCTGTACTTCCTCGTCGGCATCGTGGTCGCCCTGGGGGTCGCCCTTGCAGCGAGCATCCTCAGCGTCCCAGCCCACGCGCGTCCGCTGCTCATCTCGCTGAGCGCCTCGGCCGCCGGCGTGGCCGTGCTCACGGCGCTCGCCCACGTCGAAGCGAACCTGACCGGCGACCTCAACCCGCGCGGCGTGCTCACCGGCCTGATCACGAGCGTCGAGGCACTCGTGTGGCTCACGGCCTGCGTCCTGCTCGTCGGCACCGTGTCGTGGCTCCTGCTGCGCCGCGTCTGGGCTGCGGATGAAGCCAGCGCCCGCCGCAAGCTGCTCATCGCTCTCCTCGCAGCGACCGGCGGCGCCGTCGTCGTCGCGCTCCTGCTCACCACGCGGTTCGAGAGCGCCATCCTGCTGCTCGGCCTGGCGCTGCTCGCGGGCCTCCTCGCAGCCGTCCTGCCCGATCGCCTCGTCACCGCCGCCGGCCGCGCCGGACTCGCCCTCGTCGGCTTCCTGGCGCTCGCATCCCACGGTGTCGCCGTGGCGGTCGGCACACCCAGCGGGCCGAGCAGCCCATGGATTCAACAGCAGACCGGCATCACCGTGCTCCTCGTCGGCCTCGTCGCGGCAGCCATCGTCGTGATCGCCCGAGTGCTCTCCGCCCCGAACCTGCTCGTGAGACTCGCCAGCTACGCCACCACGGTCCTCGCGACCTGGCTGCTCGTCGACCACGTGCAGGCCATCGGAGTCGAAAGCGTCTCCCCCGTGCAGATCGCCGCCGCAGCCGGAGTCATCGGAGCGCTCACCGCCCTGGCCGGTGTGCTCCTGGCTCCCGAGGGAACGCGCCGAGGAGACGGGATCGCGCTGCGCGCGCTCGGCCTCCTGACGGCGCTGGCCGGCGTACCCCTGGCAGCGGGAGCCTCACGCGCCCGAGTCGAAGGGTTCGCCGATTGGAGCGCGCTTCCGACCGCAGTCGCCCTGCTCGCGGCCGCCGCCATCGTCGCGAGCCTCCACGTCGGGGCGCGCTCGCCGTACTCGATCCTCCGCTACCTCGGCGTGCCGGTGCTCGCGCTCGCGTGGGTCTGGGAGGTGCTCGGGAACTGGGACGGCTCTTCCTTGTTCGTGGCCTTCGGCGGAGCGTTCCTCGTGTTCTTCGCAGCCGGCACCGCGACTGCCGCGAGCGGCCGTCTCGGCGACGAGCCCCGTCCGCCAAGCGTCGAGAGCCTCCTGTGGCTGGCAGCGGCACCCGGCATCTGGCTCAGTGCGGGCGCGATCGCCGCGGTCGCGCAGCCCCTCGACGAACCCGGCGCCCGCATCCTGTCGCTCTCGGTGCCGGAGCTCGCACTCGCCATCCTGACCCTCGCGCTGGTCGTCGTCTGCACGGTCGCGCCCGTTGCACCCCGGATGCGCGCCTCGGCCAACGCGCTCGGCGTCGGCTCGTCGATCTCGGCCGCCGTACTCGGCCCCGCCCTGGTCATCGCAGCGCAGGGCCCCCTGACCCCGGTCACCCTGCCGCTCTGGGGTGTCCTGCCTGCCTGCTTCGTGCTGCTCTTCGCGAGCGCGCTGTGGCGGCGCCAGCACCAGCTCGAGAACCCGCGCCTCGCCGCGCTCGCCTCGACGGTGCTCGTGCCCCTCGCCATCACGGCGCTGGTGCTCTCCGCCCTCCCGAGCGTCCTGCGACGCGAGGTCGAGAACGGCCAGCAGGTCGCACTCACCTGGGTCCTGGTGCTCTGCGCCGTCACGCTGGCGAGCCTGGTCCGCCCGGAGCTGCTCCCCACTCTGGCGCCAACGCAATCCGCCCCCGGCGCTCGGCCCTCGCTGCGCGTCCCCGTCCTCGCGTTCTCCGCCGCCGCCCTCGTCGCCATCATCGGCGTCGTGGCTACCGAGACCCCGGCCCCCTGGCTCGAGCTCGCGACGGCACCCCTCGGCGCCACGCTGCTGGCGGGAGGCCTGTTCTTCCTCGACAAGCGCCCCGCGCTGCGCAGCTGGGCCGCGCTCACCCCGGGCCTGGCCCTGCTGCTGGTCCCGAGCTACCTGGCGCAGTTCGCCGACCCGGCGCCCTGGCGTCTCATCGCCCTCGGCCTCGGCGCGGTCGGCGTCACCGTCTGGGGAGCCACGCGTCGCCTCCAGGCGCCGCTCGTCTTCGGCGCGATCATCACCGCGCTCCACGCGGTCACCGCGTTCCGCCAGCAGCTCGCCGTCGTCGCCGGCGTCGTCCCCTGGTGGGTGTGGCTCGCACTCGCGGGCACGGTGCTCGTCGTCATCGCGACCACGTACGAGGCGCGACTGCGCGACGCGAAACGCGCCGCCGCGTCCATCCGCTCGCTCAGGTGAGCGCGCCGGCTGTCAGCTCGCGAAGAACGTCAGAGCTGGCAGCCGGGGCACCAGTAGAGCTTGCGGGCCTGCATCTCCTCGAGGGCGATGGGAGTTCCGCAGACACGGCACGGCTCCCCGGCACGGCCGTAGACCCAGTGCCGGTCCTCGCGGTTCTCGAGGGCCGCCGCCTTCGCCTTCCCGCGAAGCCCGTCGATCGTCATCATCTGGCCAACCTCGACGCCGATCTTGAGCAGCTTCGTCCAATCGCGCCACAGCTCCCTGAGCTGCTCGTCGGTGAGCTGCGAGGTCGGCGTGTGCGGGTTGATGCCCGCCCGGTAGAGCATCTCGGCCCGGTACACGTTGCCGATGCCGCTCACGATCTGCTGATCCATGAGCACGATGCCGATGGGCGTGCGCTTGCCCCGCGCACGCTCGAGGAAGCGCGCCTCCGCCTTCGCGCCGCGGTCGACGAGCGGGTCCGGGCCCAGCTTCTCGATGCGCGCAGCGACCTCGTCGCCCGTCATCAGCTCACACGCGGTCGGACCACGGAGGTCGGCACACGTCTCCGCGGTGAGGAGCCGCAGCCGCACTGCCCCGACGGGCTCCGGCGGCCACTGCGAGAGCTCCTGCTCGCGCTCAGCCTCGGCCATCTTCAATCGCGTGCGCCTCGGGGCCCCGATGCTCGAGAGCGAGGTCTCACCCCGCGAGTCCTCGATCGTCACGCCGGGACGGGTGCGCGAGTACTCGCCGGTCTGCCCGAGCGTCGTCGAGACCTGACCGGAGAAATCCCAGGCACCGTAGATGCCGAGGTGCACGCGCAACCAGACGCCGCCCTCGAATCGCGAGAACATGTGCTTGCCGACCGCGAAGGTCTCGACCATCTCGCGGCCGTCGATCTCGGCAGCACCCTCGACGAAGCGCCCCTGCGGCGAGGACGCCGAGACGACACGCCCCGCATAGTTCGCAGTGAACTGGCGGGCTATTCGGTGGACGGAGTGACCCTCAGGCATTCCCCGCCGGCGTCTCAGACTCCACCATCGGCGGCACGACGGTGCCGACGGCGCCGAGCACCGACTTCCCGGCGATCTTGCCGGTCTGCTCGTACTCGGCGAGCTGCGAGATACGGCGCAGGTGGCGCTCTTCTCCCGGGAACGGCTCGGCGATGAAGATGTCGATGAACCGCAGCACATCCACGATCTCGTGCTGCCTCGCGCCGATGGAGATCACGTTCGCGTTGTTGTGCTCGCGCGCCAGCTGCGCCGTGGCGTCGCTCCACGCCAGCGCCGCACGCACACCCGTGACCTTGTTGGCCGCGATCTGCTCGCCGTTGCCAGAACCGCCGAAGACGACGCCGAGCGACTTCGAGCCGTTGGCCCAGTCGTTGGCGACAGCCTGCGCGGCGTTGATGCAGAACGACGGGTAGTCGTCGAGGGCGTCGTACTCGGACGGGCCGTGGTCGACGACCTCGTGACCCTGATCGCGCAGGTGCTCCTGCAGCTGCTGCGAGAACTCCAGTCCAGCGTGATCCGTCGCCACGTGGATGCGCATCAGTCGAACACCGGTCCGCGGGTGCGGCTGCGCTTGAGCTCGAAGAAGCCATCGACCGACGCGGCCATCACGACGCCGTCGAACAGGCGAAGCGCCTCCTCGCCCTTCGGCGCAGGAGAGACGACGGGGCCGAAGAAGGCGACGCCGTCGATGGCGATGATCGGCGTTCCGACCTCGTCACCGACACGCTCCATGCCGGAGAGGTGGCTCGCGCGGTAGCGCTCGTCGAACTCGCCGGCGTCGGCACGCTCGACGATCGACTCGGGGATCTCCAGCTCGGTGATCGCCTCCTGCAGCACCTCGTCGCGGTCCTTGCGCCCACCCGGGTGGATGCGCGTGCCGAGCGCGTCGTAGAGCGCCTTGACCTTCTCGTTGCCGAGGTCCTGCTCGACGCCGGCGACGACGCGGCCGAGGCGAGAGGTTCCCTGCAGCATGTCGCGGTACGACTGCGGGATGTCCTTCTCCTCGTTGAGGAGCTCGAGGCTCATGATGTGCCAGGTGATGTCGAGGTCACGATGGCGAGCGACCTCGTCGATCCATCGCGAGGTCATCCAGGCGAATGGGCAGATCGGGTCGAACCAGAAATCTACTTTGATCGGTGCGGGCATACGCATAAGCCTACTCGGCAGGACTAGGCTGGCCGCGCCGCAAGCCCGGAACCTCCGGGCTCCCTCACACCAAAGGAGCTGGAATGCCCGGAGAGAACCTGACTCGCGCTGAGTCGGTCGAGCGTCGAGGAGTTGTGCTCGGCGTCGAGCACTACGACGTCGCACTCGACCTCACGACGGGTCCTGAGACGTTCCGCTCGATCACGACGGTCACGTTCTCGGCGGTTCCCGGCTCGTCCACCTTCATCGACGCCATCACACGCCAGGTGCACAGCGTCGTGCTCAACGGCGAGGCGCTCGACGTCGCCGCCGTGAACGACGGGGTGCGCATCCAGCTGCCGAACCTCGCCGAGCACAACACGCTCACGGTCGACGCGGACGCGATCTACATGAACACGGGCGAGGGCCTGCACCGCTTCGTCGACCCCGCCGACGGCGAGGTGTACCTCTACTCGCAGTTCGAGGTGCCCGACTCCCGCCGCATGTTCACGGTGTTCGAGCAGCCGGACCTGAAGGCGAACTTCACGTTCCACGTCACGGCCCCCGCGGCGTGGCAGGTCATCTCCAACGAGCCGTCGCAGGCGCCTCAGCCCATCGACGACGAGCGTGCCGTCTGGCACTTCGCGACGACGCCGCGCATCTCGAGCTACATAACGGCGCTCGTGGCCGGCCCGTACACGGTCGTGCGCGATGAGCTCACCTCCATCGACGGACGCACGATCCCGCTCGCCGTGTACTGCCGCACGTCGCTCGCGCCGAACCTCGACGCCGACAACATCTTCCGCACCACGAAGCAGGGCTTCGAGTACTACGAGAAGGCCTTCGGGGTTCCGTACCCGTTCACGAAGTACGACCAGCTCTTCGTGCCCGAGTTCAACGCGGGCGCCATGGAGAACGCCGGGTGCGTCACGTTCACGGAGACCTACGTGTTCCGGTCGAAGGTCGCGGATGCGGTGCGCGAGCGCCGCGTCGTCACGATCCTCCACGAGCTCGCCCACATGTGGTTCGGCGACCTCGTCACCATGAAGTGGTGGAACGACCTCTGGCTCAACGAGTCGTTCGCGGAGTTCATCTCGACGCTCGCGACCGCTGAGGCCACCGAGTGGACCGAGAACTGGGTCACCTTCAACGCCAGCGAGAAGTCGTGGGCGTACCGACAGGACCAGCTGCCCTCCACGCACCCGATCGTCGCAGAGATCCGCGACCTCGACGACGTGCAGGTCAACTTCGACGGCATCACCTACGCCAAGGGCGGATCGGTCCTCAAGCAGCTCTTCGCCTGGGTCGGCCGCGACGCGTTCTTCGCCGGCATCAACGCGTACTTCCAGAAGCACGCGTGGGGCAACACGGAGCTGCGCGACCTGCTCGTGGAGCTCGAGACCACAAGTGGCCGCGACCTCACCGAGTGGAGCGCCAAGTGGCTCGAGACGGCCGGAGTCAACACGCTCCGCCCCGTCTACGAGCTGGACGAGCAGGGGAACTTCGCGTCGTTCGCCATCGAGCAGACGGCGACCGCCGAGCACCCCACGATCCGTCCGCACCGCCTCGCGATCGGCCTCTACAACGTGCAGGGCGACGAGCTCGTGCGCATCCACCGCTTCGAGCTCGACGTCGACGGGGCGCGGACCGAGGTGCCGAGCTTCGTGGGCGGTGCGCTCCCGGACCTCATCATCGTGAACGACGACGACCTCGCCTACGCGAAGATCCGTCTCGACGAGCACTCGGTCGGCACGGTGCAGCAGCATCTCCCGAAGCTGCGTGCTCCCCTGTCCCGCTCCCTCGTCGTCAGCTCGCTCTGGGATGCGACCCGGGATGCGGAGCTGCGCGCACGCGACTTCATCCGCACCGTGCTCGGGGTCATCGGCACCGAGACCGAGTCGACGACTCGCCGCACGGTGCTCGGCCAGCTCATCTCCGCGGCGAAGTTCTACACGGCGCCGGAAGACCGGGCCGAGATCGTCGAGGTCGTCACCGACGAGCTCTTCGAGCTGGCCAAGCAGGCTGAGGCGGGATCGGACGCGCAGTTCAGCTTCGTCAAGTCGTTCGCCTCTCTCGCGGAGAGCCCAGCGCAGCTCGATGCCGTCGCCGCGCTCTTCGACGGCACGTTCAAGCTCGAGGGCATCGACATCGACACCGACCTCGGCTGGGAGCTCCTCTACGCGCTCGTCGCGGGCGGCCGCGCCGGCGAGTCCGAGATCGCGGCGAGGCTCGAATCCGACCGAACGGCGGACGGCGAGCGCAGCGCGGCACATGCCCGCGCGGCGATCCCGACGGCCGAGGGCAAGGAAGCGGCCTGGGCGTCCGTCATGGATCGCTCTGACGCCACCAACGCCATCGTGCGCGCCACCGTCGCCGGCTTCGACCGAGTCGCCGACGAGGCGCTCCTCGAGCCGTTCGTCGACCGCTACTTCGGTCACATCTCGACGATCTGGGCCGACCGGAGCTTCCAGATCGCGGAGACCCTCATCGAGGGGTTCTTCCCCGCAGGCCTCGCGACGGCACGCGTCCGAGACGCCGCCGACGAATGGCTCGCGAACAACGAGGGGGCGGCGCCCGCGTTCCGCCGCCTGATCATCGAAGGCCGCGCCGGAGTGGTGCGCGCCCTCGCCGCTCAGGAGCGCGACGCGCAAGCAGAGTAAGCACGGCAACGCGAAGAGGTCGCCTCCCCCTGGGAGGCGACCTCTTCGCGTTGCAGCCGGCGGTGTGCTGCGGGTCGAGGCGCTACTCTGCGAGTGCCGCCTCGATCGCCGCGACGACCTCCGGAGCGTCCGGCTCCGTCGTCGGGCGGAAGCGGGTGACCTTGCCGTCACGTCCGATGAGGAACTTCTCGAAGTTCCAGCTCACACGGCCGGCCTTGCCGTTCGCATCCGGAGTCTTCGTCAGCTCCGCGTAGAGCGGGTGCTGCGACCGGCCGTTGACCTTGACCTTCTCGAACATGGGGAAGCTGACGCCCCACGTGAGCGAGCAGTACTCCTTGATCTTGTCGGTGTCGGAGTACTCCTGCAGGAACTGGTTGCTGGGGAATCCGAGCACCGTGAAGCCCTGCGCGCCGTACTGGCGCTGCAGCTCCTCGAGCTTCTCGTACTGCCCCGAGAGGCCGCACTTCGAGGCGACGTTCACCACGAGCTTCACCGGCTCGTAGGTGGCGAGCTTCTTGGCCTCGCCGTCGATGGTGGTGACTTCGATGTCGTTCACGTTCAGGCTCATACGTGTGGCAACCGGAGCAGGCGCCCGCCTATTCCGCCTCACACGAGACGGATAGGCGCATCCGCCTACACTCGAGGCGCTATGGCAGAATTCTGGACTTCCCTCACGACCGCGCTCGCCCCCTTCGACATCCCCATCACGATCGTCTTCTATATCCTCGGGGCGTTCGTGTTCCGGTGGATCCTGCTGCGGCTCATCGACCGCTCGGTGAAGCAGATCGTGAGCGGCGTCAAGAAGAAGCGCGGGGTGACGGACACGCAGGCCATCTCGGTCCGCTCGCCGCTCGCAGCGGTGAGGACGGTGCAGCGCACGCGCACGATCGGGTCGGTGCTGACGAACATCGTCAACGTCCTCATCGTGGTCATCCTCATCGTCATGATCATCGCGAAGATCGATCCGGGCATCCTCGCGTCCCTCTCCCTGCTGAGCGCGGCCGTCGGTGCCGGTCTCGGTTTCGGCGCGCAGCGCATCGTCGGCGATGTCCTCAACGGCCTCTTCATGGTCATGGAGGATCAGCTCGGCGTCGGCGACGTCATCGACATGGGCGAGGCGACGGGTGTCGTCGAGAAGGTCGGCGTGCGCATCACGCAGATCCGCGACGTCGAGGGCACACTGTGGTTCGTCCGCAACGGCGAGATCCAGCGCGTCGGCAGCTTCTCGCAGGGCTGGAACCGCATCGTGTTCGAGCTCGCGGTTCCCTACGAGACGTCCCGCGCGCACGTCGAGCGGGTCATGCTCCATGCGGCGAAGGAGCTCACCGAAGACCCGGACTGGATGGACTACTTCATCGGCACACCCGAGATGTGGGGCATGGAGTCCATCTCCTCAGACGCTGTTGTCCTGCGCCTCACCATCCGCGTCCGCCCCGGCACGCGCTGGGAAGTGGAGCGAGAGCTGCGGGCCCGCACTCAGGACGCGCTAAAGTCGGCCGATATCAACCTGCCGTCCCTGAAGGCGATCGTGCTCGATGGGGCTGACGGCCAGCCGACGGCCGGAGGAGCCGCCTGATGACGAACAACCCCATCCACCTCCGAGCCTCAGAGGGCGGGGGCTCTGCCCTGCCGACGCTCTACGACGAGATCGGCGGCATGCCCGCCTTCGACAAGCTGGCCCACGCGTTCTACGAGGGGGTGCGCGACGACGAGCTCATGTGGCGCATGTACCCGCAGGACGACCTCGAGGGAGCGACCTGGCGACTCGGCCATTTCCTCGCCCAGTACTTCGGCGGGCCGAGCGAGTACAGCGCAGAACGCGGACATCCGCGGCTCCGGATGCGCCACAACGCGTTCCACATCAACCCGGAGGCGAGAGAGCACTGGCTTCGGCACATGCACGCGGCCATGGACCAGCTCGACCTCTCCCCCATCCACCGCCAGCAGATGGCCGACTACTTCGACCGCGCGGCGACCGCGATGGTGAACACCTTCGAGCCGAGCCCCGGAGCCGAGTCCGCCTCCTGAGCCCGGCCCGAACGGCCGTGGTCGCCCGACGCAGCCGCGGCTAGACGACGCCCTGCGCGAGCATCGCGTCGACGACCCGTGAGAAGCCGGCGATGTTCGCGCCGATCACGTAGTCGCCCGGCTTCCCGTACTCCTCCGCCGTCTCGCTGCAGCGGGTGTGGATGTCGCGCATGATCTCCGCGAGACGCGCCTCGGTGTACTCGAAGGTCCACGAGTCGCGCTGCGCGTTCTGCTGCATCTCGAGCGCACTCGTCGCGACACCGCCGGCGTTGGCGGCCTTGCCCGGGCCGAAGAGGACACCGTCCTCCGCCCGGAATCGGTCAGCGGCCTCCTTCGTGCACGGCATGTTCGCCCCCTCGGCGACGACCCGCACGCCGTTCTTGACCAGCGCCGCGGCGGCATCACCATCGAGCTCGTTCTGCGTTGCGCACGGCAGCGCGATGTCGACGGGAACGTGCCACATCGCGGCGGCGCTCGACAGCGCCTCCGCTCGCCCGCCCACCCGGTCGACGTACGCCCCGACACGCTTCCGCTCGACGAGCTTCAGCTGCTTGAGCACCTCGACATCGATGCCGTCAGGGTCGTACACCGCACCGGAGGAGTCGCTGGCCGAGACCACCTTCGCTCCGAGGGCCACGGCCTTCTCCATCGCGAAGATCGCGACGTTGCCGGAACCGGAGACCGCGACCTCCTTGCCGTCGAGGTCGTCGCCCTTGGTCTTGAGCATCTCCTGCGCGAACAGCACCGTCCCATAGCCAGTGGCCTCGGGTCGGACCAGCGACCCGCCCCACGTCATGCCCTTGCCCGTCAGCACGCCGGCCTCGAAGCGGTTGGTGAGGCGCTTGTACTGACCGAACAGGTAGCCGATCTCGCGCCCGCCCACGCCGATGTCGCCGGCAGGCACATCCGTGTGCTCGCCGATGTGCCGGTACAGCTCGGACATGAACGACTGGCAGAAGGCCATGATCTCGCGGTCGCTGCGCCCGCGCGGGTCGAAGTCGGCGCCGCCCTTCCCGCCGCCGATCGGCATGCCCGTGAGCGCGTTCTTGAAGATCTGCTCGAAGCCGAGGAACTTGATGATCCCGAGGTTCACCGACGGGTGGAAGCGCAGGCCGCCCTTGTAGGGGCCGAGCGCCGAGCTGAACTCGACGCGATAGCCGCGGTTCACCTGCACGTGCCCGTTGTCGTCGACCCACGGCACACGGAAGATGATCTGCCGCTCCGGCTCGCTCAGCCGGCGGATGACCGCGAGCTCGAAGTACTCGGGGTGGCGCTCGAGCACTGGACCGAGCGTGTCGAGCACCTCGGTCACTGCCTGATGGAACTCCGGTTCCCCCGCGTTGCTCGCGAAGATGTCCTTCTTGAGCCGTTCGATGCTGCGGTCCATGGGTTTCCTCCGGGGGTGCGGCGCACAGGGTGCGCGGGTGCTGAGCGATCGACTCGCTCAGTGGGCGACGGCAGCGTTCAGCGTGCCGAGCTGGATCGCAGGAGCACGTTGCCCTGCGTGGTCTCGAGTCGGAGCCAGGCTCCGGCGGTGAGGATGCGGGTCTCTTCACCCGAGCGCAGGAAGCCGAGGCTGAGGGCGGCGAAGGCGGCTCCGCTCGTGAGGCCGCTCTGCTCGTCGATCACGCGCGTCCAGACCTCCGTGCGCACGCGCTCGACCAGCGCGGTGCCCAGGTTGCCCGGCACGGCATCGGCGACTTCGGCGATGCCCTGGTCTGCGGCGGCGATGAGCGTGGCCGCCGACAGCGCCCCGGCCTGGGTCCAGCCTCCGGTCGGTGCCGCGATGCCCGCCCACGATTCGCGGAGGCGCTCCGGCGGGACGGCGAGGTCGAACCCGACGGCCGCATCCGCCTCCCCTGACGGGGCGTCACCGCCGGCCGTCCGACGGCGAGCAAGGCGATCGAGGAGGCCCCGCAGGGGGACGGTCACATCGAACGCTCCCGCGTGGACGTCGTCGTCAGCCGCCCCCTCGAGTTCGGCTCGCAGCGCGCGGACGCCGAGCACGAGCGGCGAAGTGTCGAGGAGTCCCTGCGGTCGCAGCACGGGAACCCAGAACGCGGCAACCGTGCCGGCCTGCACGATGCGCACGGCCCCGTCCTCGATGCGACCGGCTCGACCGAGGAACGATTCGAGGTCGCGTGCGGCGTGCAGATCGGGGATGCGGAGAACGGGAGACATTGCCCTCTAACCTACTCAGTTCTCCGGGGGCAGCGGGTCCCTAGACTGCTGAGATGGCAGATCTGGTTCCCGAGTCGCCCTCGCACTCACCCGCGCCGCAGCAGCCGGCGCCGCTCTCGTTCGACGCCCTGGAGGCGCTGTCGCCGCTCGAAGCGTTCCTGCACACGCTGGACCTCACCGACACGGGTGCCCGCACTCGTGACGACATCTTCACGGGTCCGAGCCAATGGATGCCCCACGGCCGCGTGTTCGGCGGCCAGGTGGCGGCCCAGTCGCTGGTGGCGGCCGCCAGGACCGTGTCGGGTGAGCGACCCGTGCATTCCATGCACGGATACTTCCTGCGTCCCGGCGACGTGAAGCTGCCGATCACGTTCGCCGTCGACCGCATCCACGACGGGAACTCGTTCACGACGCGCGCCGTGAGCGCGTTCCAGAGCGGGCAGCCGATCTGGTCGATGATCGCGTCGTTCCAGGACGTGGACGATGGGTTCGAGCACGAGGTGTCGATGCCGGAGGGCATCCCCGATCCGGATGACCTCCCGAGTGAGGCCGATCTCCTCGAGACGGTGAAGGCGACGCTCGGCGCTGAGGCGCCGGAGTCCCTCGCCGCCTACTGGCTGATGAAGCGGCCGTTCACGATGCGGCACGTCAACGGGCCCGTGTACCTCGAGCCCGCCACCGATCAGACGCCGGCGCAGGCGGTGTGGATCAAGGCGGTGGAGCGCATGCCGGACGACCCGCTGCTGCACCGCGCGGCGATCGCGTACGCAAGCGACTACTCGATCCTCGAGCCCATCATGCGTGGGCACGGCCTGACCTGGTCGACGCCGGGGCTGCGAGCTGCGAGTCTCGACCACGGCGTGTGGTGGCATCGGGATGCGCGGGCTGACGAGTGGCTGCTCTATGTGCAGGACTCCCCGGTCGCGCGCGGCGGGCGTGGCCTCTCGCGAGGCCAGCTGTTCTCGCGTGACGGCGCGCTCGTCGCGACGGTGGCCCAGGAGGGCATGGTTCGCCGCAAGCGCCGCTGAACCGCAGCGCCGGGGGCCAGGGCGCCAGGAAGGCCAATACCGCCCCGCGCCCGGTCAGGCGTTGCTGCGGCCGCCGCGGAACGTGAGGGGCTCGTCGAGGTAGGCGGTCCAGGCGTCGCGTTCGCGGTCGTTGATGCGCCGCGGCCGCTGGGTCGCCGCGTCGATGAACACGAGCGTCGAGGACGCGATGACGTACTTCGTGCGTTCGCCGCCCTCTGGCTGCGCGTCTTCGGGGCTCCAGATCTCGTAGTCGACCTCCGCGCTGGCGGCGCCCATCTTGGAGATCCACAGCTGCACGTCGAGGGGCTTCGTGGAGTACGGGATCGGGGCGAGGTACTCGATCTCGTTGCGGGCGATGAGGGTGAGCGTGTCGCCACCCTCCGCGGCCGCGTCGATGATGGCGAGGGGGCGCTCGTCGTCGTTGGATGCGCCGATGTTCCAGAACGCGCGGACGCGGGCCTCCTCGAGGAGGGTGAGCACGCGCGAGTTGTTGACGTGGTTGTAGGCGTCGAGGTCGCTCCAGCGGAGGAGCGTGGGAACGTGGAAGCGCATCGGAGTCGGTGGTCCTTCGGTCTGCTTGGCGCCGGCGCGAGCCGACGTCGTCTGGCGGGGTGGGACGAGGAAACCCCGGGGTCGCGCTGTGCGACCCCGGGGTTCTTGGTGGGACTAGTCCCTCGTGAGCTTGCGGTAGGTCATCCGCGACGGCTTCGCCGCGTCTGGGCCGAGGCGCTCGATCTTGTTCTCCTCGTAGCCCTCGAAGTTGCCCTCGAACCAGTGCCAGTGGCTCGGGTCTTCCTCGGTGCCCTCGTAGGCGAGGATGTGCGTGGCGATGCGGTCGAGGAACCACCGGTCGTGCGTGATGACCACGGCGCAGCCGGGGTACTCGAGCAGCGCGTTCTCGAGGCTCGAGAGCGTTTCGACGTCGAGGTCGTTCGTGGGCTCGTCGAGCAGCAGCAGGTTGCCGCCCTGCTTGAGGGTGAGCGCCAGGTTGAGGCGGTTGCGCTCACCACCGGAGAGCACGCCTGCCTTCTTCTGCTGGTCTGGTCCCTTGAACCCGAAGGTGGAGACGTAGGCCCGTGACGGGATCTCGACGTTCCCGACCTGCATGTAGTCGAAGCCGTCGGAGACGACCTCCCACACGTTCTTCTCGGGGTCGATGCCGCCGCGGGACTGGTCGACGTAGGAGAGCTTGACCGTCTCGCCGATCTTGAGCTCGCCACCGTCGAGCTCTTCGAAGCCGACGATCGACTTGAAGAGGGTCGTCTTGCCGACGCCGTTCGGTCCGATGATGCCGACGATGCCGTTGCGGGGCAGCGAGAAGCTGAGCCCGTCGATGAGAACTCGCTCGCCGAAGCCCTTCTTCAGCTTGTTCGCCTCGAGGACGATGCTGCCGAGGCGGGGGCCTGCGGGGATCTGGATCTCCTCAAAGTCGAGCTTCCTGGTGCGCTCGGCCTCGGAAGCCATCTCCTCGTAGCGGGCGAGGCGCGCCTTCGACTTCGCCTGGCGGCCCTTGGCGTTGGTGCGCACCCAGGCGAGCTCCTCTTCGAGGCGCTTCGCGAGCTTCTGGTCCTTCTTGCCCTGGACCTTGAGACGCTCCTGCTTCTTCTCGAGGTAGCTCGAGTAGTTGCCCTCGTAGCCGTGGAGGCGGCCGCGGTCGATCTCGGCGATCCACTGGGCGACGTGGTCGAGGAAGTACCGGTCGTGCGTGATGGCGATGACTGCGCCTGGATACTTCTGGAGGTGCTGCTCGAGCCAGAGCACGCTCTCGGCGTCGAGGTGGTTCGTGGGCTCGTCGAGGAGCAGCAGGTCGGGCTTCTCGAGCAGGAGCTTGCAGAGCGCGACGCGGCGCTTCTCACCACCCGACAGGACGCTGACGTCGGCGTCTCCCGGTGGGAGGCGGAGGGCGTCCATCGCCTGCTCGAGCTGCGAGTCGAGGTCCCAGGCATCGACGTGGTCGATGTACTCCTGGAGGGTGCCCATCTCTTCCATGAGCGCGTCGAAGTCGGCGTCGGGTTCCGCCATGAGCGCGGAGATCTCGTTGAAGCGGTCGAGCTTCGCCTTCGTCTCGGCGACGCCGAGTTCGACGTTCTCGCGAACCGTCTTCGACTCGTCGAGCTCCGGCTCCTGCATGAGGATGCCGACCGTGAAACCCGGGCTGAGGGTCGCGTCGCCGTTCGACGGGGTGTCGAGGCCAGCCATGATCTTGAGGATCGTGGACTTACCGGCCCCATTGGGGCCGACCATGCCGATCTTGGCACCTGGGAGGAACGACATCGTCACGTCGTCGAGAATGAGCTTGTCTCCGACCGCCTTGCGGGCGCGGATCATCTGATAAATGTACTCGGCCATGGGTTCCAGTCTAGGAGTTGGTTGGCACTCGGCGCGCGGTGCTTCGCTACCAGGTGATGGGCTGTGTGAGTCCGATGAGGCATTTGCCCGTGCTGACGGGGGCGACGATGTCCGAGGTGTAGCCGCGCGGGCCGCGTTGGCCGACGAGGCACTCCTCGCCGATCTTCACGGAGACGATGATGTAGTCGGCTTCGAGATCGACGTTCGTCCGGTCGAACGTGACCTCCATGGCGGCCTTGTCGAAGCCGGTCGCGGTGAGCCCGTCGACGAGTTCGACGGAGCTCGCTGAGCCATTGCTCGCGATCGTCTGCAGGTTCGTCTCGTCGAAGATCGGCTTGTTGTCGCTCGCCGTTCCGCCGGGAACGAAGGCCGCGGGTGGCGCTTGCGTCGCCTCGGCGGCCGCGGTCGTCTCGGCCGGGGGCTGCGCCTCCTGCGACGAGCATCCCGCCAGCGCCAGCGCCGCCACCAGAGCCACTGGGGCGATGAGAGCGAAACGGCGCATTCGTGACCTTTCTCGGACGGGGCGGTCACCAGTGTAGGTGGCCAGGCGCTCAGAAGGGCGGCTGGTACTCGCTCTCGTCGGAGACGGGCGGCTTGTGCCACTCCACCTCGTCGGGTGCTGGCGCCGGTTCATCTGCTTCCGGCGGGGCCTCACCCTGCATTCCGCCGTGCCCCTGCATTCCTCCATGCCCCTGCGCCCCGCCGACTCGCTGCCGCTGGTCAGCGCCGCCCTCATCCTGGCGCACGCGCAGACGCTTCGCGAACGTCGAGGAGCCCGCCGTGAGGTCGTGACCGAGCGCATCCGCCACCACCTCGTGCTTCGTGCGAGGCCCGTTCTGCGAGTCGAACCTGCGCATCCGGAGCTTGCCGACGACGATCACCCGCTGTCCCTTCTCGAGCGACTTCTCCGCGTGCGTCGCGAGGTCTCCCCAGGCGGCCACGTCGTACCAGTTGGGGTCGACATCCTCCCAGCTGTTCGTCGCCCGGTTCAGGCGACGAGAGTTGGTGGCGATGCGGAAGTTCACGACGAGCTGCCCGCTCGGCGTCGTCGTGAGCTCCGGCTTGCTGCCGAGGTTACCGATGAGCGTGATGTGGTCGTGCATGTCTCCCCCTTGGATCTGGCTGCGATGCGATCCGGCGCGGCGCTCGTGCCGGGAGCTCCGCGCCGGATCGTGGCACCAGTGTCGAGCTGGGAGGAGACGATCGTGCCCATGGGAAAGGCGCCTGTGCACGGCATCGCGTGCACAGGCGCCCTGTCGGCAGAGTGCCGGGAGATCAGAGCATGTACTGCGTGAACTTCGACCGCACCTTGTTGACCTTGGGCACGGCGACGAAGTTGCAGTAGCCCTGGCCGGGGTTCTTCGCGAAGAAGTCCTGGTGGTAGTCCTCGGCATCGAAGTACTGGCCGAGCGGCGAGATCTCGGTGACGATGCCGCCACCCCAGAGCTCGTCGGCACGGTCGCGCGCGGCTTCGAAGAGCTCCCGCTGAGCGTCGTCGGCGTAGTACATCGCGGAGCGGTACTGGGTGCCGACGTCGTTCCCCTGTCGGTTGAGCTGGCGGGGGTCGTGGAGTGTGAAGAAGATGTCGAGGATGACATCAGCCGGCACCACGTCCTCGTCGAAGACGACGCGCACCGCCTCGGCGTGCCCGGTCGTGCCGGTGCACACCAGCTCGTAGTCGGGCTTCGGGTGCTCACCACCTGTGTAGCCGGAGATCACATCGCTGACGCCTTTGACGTTCCTGTACACGGCATCGAGACACCAGAAGCAGCCACCTGCAAGCACGAATTCGGTCATGCGGCCAGGCTACGCCGGTGCGCGAGAACTTGGCTGAGCCCTGCGCGAACACGGCACCGGACGAAGAATGTCGGTGGTCGCTCCTAGCCTGACCTCATGTTCACGACGCAGCTGACCCAGCCCACGCAAACTCCCGTTCTGGCGCCCCGCACCGGACCATTCACCCAGCGTTTCGCCGAGCTGACCGCCACTCAGGTCCACGCCGCGCGGTGGCGCGTCACGGGGTCCAACGGAGCAGTGCGCGGCTACGTCGAGGAGCACCCGCGCGGCTCGGGCGTGGTGTATGCCGCGACCCGCATGAGCCGCACGACCACCACGTTCCTCACGCTCGACGAGTTCTCCGACTTCCCCGAGGCGGTGAAGGCGTTCCGCTACCTCTGAGCAGCGCCGCCCTCACCCCGAGAAGGCTTCGTGGCCGGGAATCCTCAGGCTCGCCACCAGGTATCGGTGGGCAGCACCGGCAGCTGCCGCTTGTGCTCGGTCTTCCGGTAGAGGGCCTCGATGCGGGCTGCTGTCTCAGCATCGACCTCCCCACCCGTGAGGTAGGTGTCGATCTGGGTGTAGCTGAGACCGAGGTTCGCCTCGTCGGTCTGACCGGGGGTCTCATCGAGCAGGTCGGCGGTGGGCGCCTTCACGTACAGCCGCTCCGGAGCACCGAGCTCTTCGAGCAGCTGGCGACCCTGGCCCTTCGTGAGCCCCGCGAGCGGATTGAGGTCGGTGCCGCCGTCGCCGTACTTCGTGAAGAACCCCGTGACGGCTTCGGCCGCGTGGTCGGTGCCCAGCACGAGGAAGCCGCGCTCACCCGCGATGGCGTACTGCGCGACCATGCGCTGGCGGGCCTTGGAGTTGCCCTTGTTGAAATCGGTGATGGCACGGCCCATGGCCTGCAGGAAGGCATGCTGGAGACCGTCGGTCGCTGGCTTGATGTCGAAGCTGATGCGCTCGTCCGGCTCGATGAAGTCCAGCGCAAGCTGCGCGTCGTCTTCGTCGGCCTGGATGCCGTGCGGCAGGCGGACCGCGACGAACGTCGCCTCGCCACCCTCCGCGCGGACCTGCTCGACGGCGAGCTGGGCGAGCTTGCCGAGCAGAGACGAGTCCTGGCCGCCGCTGATGCCGAGCACGAGCCCCTTGGAGCCGCTTGCGAGCAGATAGTCGCGCATGAAGGCGATTCGATCCCGGATCTCCGCCGCTGGATCGATGACCGGCTTCACGCCGAGGGCCGTGATGATTTCCTGTTGTGCGCTCATGGTGCGACCGATCCTAGCGAGCGCCTGTTTCGGTGGGGAGTCATTTTCAGGGGCAAGCACCCAGAGTGTCGCCGCCGCGACCCGGAGCGAGACCGCTCAGCTGCGCACGAGACGGGCGATGGCATCGGAGGCTTCCTTGAGCTTCTGCTCGCCTTCGGCTCCCCCGAGCCGCACGGCGTCGGCGACGCAGTGCTTCAGGTGGTCGTCCATGAGGCCGAGCGCGACGTTCTCGAGGGCGGAGGTGATCGCGGAGATCTGGGTGAGGATGTCGATGCAGTACTGCTCCTCGTCGACCATCCGGTGGATGCCCCTCGCCTGCCCCTCGATGCGCTTGAGTCGAGTGAGGTACCTGCTCTTGTCCTCGATGTAGCCGTGATGGGCGTGGCCGCCCGCTTCGGTGATCTCGCTCATGATGCTGCCTTTCGTGGTGCGTGCTCTGGGGTGGCGCTCGGAGCTTCGAGGCCTCGGAAGGCCCGAAGCCGAAGGCTGTTGCCGACGACGAACACGCTCGAGAATGCCATGGCCGCGCCTGCGAGCATGGGGTTGAGCATGCCGAGCGCCGCGAGCGGGATTGCCGCGACGTTGTAGGCGAACGCCCAGAAGAGGTTGCCCTTGATGGTGCCGAGCGTGCGACGGGAGAGGCGGATCGCATCCACCGCAGCGAGGAGGTCGTCGCGCACGAGCGTGACGTCGGCAGCCTCGATGGCGATGTCCGATCCCGTTCCCATGGCGAGACCGAGGTCGGCTTGGGCGAGTGCCGCTGCGTCGTTGACGCCGTCTCCGACCATCGCGACGACGCGCCCCTCACCCTGCAGGCGGCGGATCACATCGACCTTCTCCTGCGGCAGCACCTCGGCGATGACCTCATCGATGCCGACTGCGGCCGCAACCTGCTTCGCGACGGTGGAGTTGTCGCCGGTCAGCAGCACCGGGGCGAGCCCGAGGCGGCGCAGCTCGGCGATGGCACGCTCGCTCGTCGGCTTGATGGTGTCGGCCACGGAGAGCACTCCCCGCGCCTCACCGTCCCAGGCGACGATGACGGTCGTCTGCCCGAGGGCCTCGGCCTCGCGCTTGCGAGTCGCCAGCTCCTCGCCCAGGTCTATAGCCCAGTCGGCAAGCAGCTGCTCGCGTCCGATGACGACGAGGTGGCCGTCGACGATGCCCTGCACTCCGGTGCCCTCGTGGTTCTGGAAGGCGTCGACGGCGGGCAGTGGGCCGACCTCTGCTGCGGCCCCGATCGCGAGCGCGCGAGCGATGGGATGCTCCGACGCGGATTCGAGCGCCCCCGCGAGCCTGAGGAGGTCACCTCTCGAGACACCATCCGCGCTCCACGCCCCGACGAGGGCCATCTTGCCGCTCGTGACCGTGCCGGTCTTGTCGAGCACGATCGTGTCGACTCGGCGCGTGGACTCGAGGACCTCTGGACCCTTGATGAGGATGCCGAGCTGCGCGCCGCGTCCGGTGCCGACGAGCAGCGCCGTGGGGGTCGCGAGGCCGAGCGCGCACGGGCAGGCGATGATGAGCACGGCGACGGCCGCGGTGAAGGCAGCCGCGGCGGGGAAGCCGGCGCCGAGCCAGGCGCCGAGCGTCGCGACGGAGATGACGATGACGATGGGGACGAAGACGCCGGAGATGCGGTCAGCGAGTCGCTGGACCTCGGCCTTGCCGGTCTGGGCGTCTTCGACGAGCTTCGCCATCTGCGCGAGCTGGGTATCGCCGCCGACCTTCGTCGCGCGAACCACGAGGCGCCCACCCGCGTTGATCGTCGCACCGACGACTCGGTCGCCTTCGATGACCTCGACGGGGACGGACTCTCCGGTGAGCATCGAGGCGTCGACGGCGGAGCGGCCACCCGTGACGACTCCGTCTGTGGCGATCTTCTCGCCGGGGCGCACGACGAACTCGTCGCCGACGCGCAGCTCGCTGATCGCGATGCGAGTCTCCGCTCCCCCACGCAAGACGGCGACGTCTTTCGCGCCGAGCTCGAGGAGAGCACGGAGGGCCGCACTGGCCTGTCGCTTGGATCGCTTCTCGAAGTACCGACCGGCGAGCACGAACATCGTGACGCCGGCTGCGACCTCGAGGTAGATGTTGGCCGCGCCGTCGGAGGGGGCGATGGTGAACTCGAACGGGTGCGTCATGCCCGCCTCGCCCGCCGTGCCGAGGAAGAGCGCGTAGAGCGACCACGCGAAGGCGGCGAGCGTGCCGACCGAGATGAGCGTATCCATCGTCGCGCTGCCGTGGCGGAGGTTCATCCAGGCCGCCCTGTGGAAGGGCCAGGCTCCCCAGACGATGACCGGCGCCGCGAGTGCGAGCGAGGCCCACTGCCAGTACGTGAACTGGAAGGCGGGGACCATGGCGAGCAGGATCACGGGGACGGAGAGGACGATGCTGCCGATGAGTCGCTGGCGCAGGCTCGCGAGCTCGGGATCAGCCTCCGCAGACCCCTGGCTCGGTTCTGCCGCGTCCGGAGTCGGCAGCGCGGCGGTATAGCCCGTCTTCTCGACTTCGTCGATGAGGGATTGCGGGTCGAGCCCATCCGGTGCGCTGACGCGGGCCTTCTCGGTCGCGTAGTTGACGGATGCGGTGACGCCGTCCAGCTTGTTGAGCTTCTTCTCGATGCGCATGGCGCAGGAGGCGCAGGTCATGCCGCCGATCTCGAGCTCGATGTCGGTCGTCGTGTTCATCGTTCTCCCTCTCCGTGCTCGGGGGCTTCGGACTGCTCGTCTGGGGTCTGATGGATCTGTGGGCGCCAGTCGTCAGCCGGGCCCGCGTCGACGGCGAGCTGCGCCGTGAAGAAGGCCGCGCCAAAGACCGCCGCGAGGAGCGCGGCGTAGAGGCTGAGCTTGACCGGCACGTTCACGTCAGGCCCTGGTCGCTGCGTAGCCGGCCTCATCGACGGCGGCGATCACGGCCGCATCGTCGAGGGGCTCTGCGCTCTCGACGACGAGGCGCCCGGTCTCGGCCGAGACGTCGACGCTCGCGACGCCCGCGAGGTCGCTGACCTCCTGAGTGACGGCGCGCTCGCAGTGGGCGCAGGTCATGCCCGTGACCTGGTATGTGGTGGTGGTCATCCTGGATCTCCTTGCCGGGGCAGTGCCCCCTGGGGGTATGTACGGTGTGTGCAACCGTATACCCCTGGCAGGTATTCCCAGGCTCAGATCCAGAATCCTGCGACGGCTGAGAGTCGCCGACCGAGGTGCGCGCAGATCAGTCTTCGCGCAGGATCCGGTAGCCGCGCAGCGGGTCGTAGCCGTGGATCTCGCGCGTATCGAGGACGGCCATGAAGTCGAGCACCTCGTCGGTGACGAGCTGCCCTGGCACGAGCACGGGGAACCCTGGCGGGTAGGGCGTGACGAAGCCCGCGGAGATCGGCGCGGCGCCGCCCTTGACCCGTTCGGCGAGCTGGGCGTGGCTGAGGTGCTCGATGTTCGCCCGGCGCTGACCCCGGAAGAACGCGGTCCGCAGGTCGCCGTCCGGGAGCCCGTCGGCTGAGGCGTACTCCGGCGCGAATGCGCTGAAGTCGGGCAGCGGCGGCATCGGCGCGGGCGCGGGGCGCTCGCCATCGATCTCCCGCGCCTGGGACTCCTCCTCGAAGCGCTCCGCGAGCTTCACGAGCACCTCGATGAGGTAGCCGACGGAGCTGCGGGAGGTCCCGATGTTCGTCATGAACAGCACGGTGTTGCGGCTCGTCTTGTTGACCTGGATGCCGTAGCGATCCATGAGGTGCTCGTGCTTGAACGTGTCACCGTCGACACCCGTGCGCGAGATCTCCACCGTGATCCGGCTCGGGTCGACGACGAACTCGTCTTCCTCCCACGCCTGCCACATCGTCGAGAACCCGTCTCGGTGGGGCATGGGTCTCGTGCTGGCTCGATTCTCGGCCGGGATCAGGTCGTGGCCGGACAGCACACGGAAGGTGCGGCGCAGCAGCGGGTGACGCGCGATGGCCTGCGCGATGCTCGTCGCCAGATCCAGCTGACGCTGGACGAGCTCGAACCCCTCCAGCTCCACCTGGCGTCGCCCGAGGTCGAGCGAGGCGAGGATCTGATAGTTCGGCGACGTCGAGGTGTGCGTCATGTACGCCTCGTGGAACGGCTCCTCCGCCTCTCGGTACCAGTCCTTGTCGTAGACGTGGATCATCGAGCCCTGACGCAGCGCGGTGAGGGTCTTGTGGGTCGACTGCGTCGCGTAGACCCGGATCCGTGCATCCGGGGAAGGCAGGAGCCGCTCGGCGAGCCACACCTCGTCGGCGGCAGGCTCGCCCGTCTCGGGGTCGAAGAGGCGTGCCTGCTGCTCCGCGTAGGCCGCGGCGTGCGAGATCGTCCCCAGGCGTTCCTCGAGGTGCTTCGCGGCCGCCATGGCCGTGCGGCGGCGTGTGATGGGGTGGAACGCGGCGAACGCGAACCAGGCTTCGTCCCAGAGGAACACGAGGTCCGGCTTGATGGCGAGGCACTCCGCCATGACCCGCTCCGGGTCGTAGACGATGCCGTCGAAGGTGCAGTTCGTGAGCGTCACGAGGCGCACCTCGTCGAGGCGCCCCGCTGCGCGGTAGTCGAGCAGGAGCTGCTTGATGCGGTCGAGCGGCACCGCCCCGTAGAAGGCGAACTCGTTGAGCGGGTAGGCCTCGAGGTAGGCCGTTCGAGCACCGGTGAGCATGAGCGCGTGGTGGTGCGACTTGTGGCAGTTGCGATCGACGAGCACGATGTCGCCGGGAGAGACGAGCGCCTGGTGCACGATCTTGTTGGCCGTGGAGGTGCCGTTCGTGACGAAGAAGGTGTGCTTCGCCCCGAAGGCTCGGGCCGCGAGCTCCTGCGACTTCTTGATCGCTCCGACCGGGGCGAGCAGCGAGTCGAGGCCGCCCGAGGTGGCGCTCGTCTCGGCGAGCAGGAGGTTGAGGCCGTAGAAGTCGACGAGGTCCGTGATCCACTTCGACGTCACGACCGACCCGCCGCGCGAGATCGGCAGGGCGTGGAACACACCGGCCGGGCGCCTGGCGTGCTCCTGGATCGCCGTGAAGAACGGGGTGTCGTAGAGGTGGGAGACCCGCCGCAGCAGCGACAGGTGCAGCTCGAGCTGGTCCTCGCGCAGGAACACGCGGCGGAAGCGTCTCGTGAGCACGCCGGCGAGGTCTTCGATGTGCGCGCCCGCGACGAGGTACAGGTCGAGCTCGGGCCGGAGGGTGTTGAGCGTGTCGGCGAGCCCGAGCACGCGCTGCACCGAGGCGAGGCTCGAGCGCGACGTCGCCGTGGTCCCCGCCGAGTCGACGTGGGCCAGGTCGATGGTCTCGCGCATGTCTCGGCTGAGGCGCTGCTGGCTGCGGTCGCTGAAGCCGGGGCGGATGATGACGGCGAGGATGTTCGGGTTCGTGAGCACGGCCGCGACGGCGTCGTCCGCGGACGGCACGATCACGTAGTCGTACACGAACGCATCCGCGGCGCTGCGGAGCTTGAGGATGTCGGCGCGCAGCGCGTCCCGGTCGGCGGTGGTCGTCTCGTCGACGAGCAGCACCTCGAAGCGAGGACGCGGGTCGGCGTCGTCCTGCAGCTCCGCACGCTCCGCCTCGTCGAGGCGGTCCTCGCGATGGTCGGCAGGGATGCTCGTGCCCCGCAGCCGACTCACGACCCGGCCGATGCGCTCGAGGGCCGTCGAGTACTCGCCCTTGTCGAGCGACTCGCGGATCTCTGCGACGTAGCGCTGCCCGAAGCCCGCCCAGTACAGCTCGAGCGTCTCGAGCGCGCGGAGGTTTCGCGAGATCTCGCCGTCTGCATCCAGGATGCTCGACGTCTCGTGCCCCGACTCGAGCCGCTTGATCGCGAAGCGAAGGTACTCCCACGCGTCGCTGCGCAGGCGCCAGGTGCTGGTCGGCATGCCCGGATCTCGCTCCAGGCTGTGACCGGAGGCGCGACGATCAGCGTCGATCGCGGTGTTGGCGGAATCGTGGAGACCTGCGGCATCGAAGCTCGTCACGTTCGCCATTCTTCCAGAGCACCGGACGCTTCTCGGCCACGCGACGAATTGCGACCGAACCGTGCCTAGGGCGCCAGGTAGCGGCGGATCAGGTCATGCAGCTCGTCAGCTGCGCCCGATGCGTCGAAGGTCGTGTCCTCGACGCTGCGCGTCAGGACCCCGTCGGCGATCACCCCGACCCACAGGGCGAGCCGGTCGCTGGTGATATCCGAGCGCCACAGCCGCTCGCGCTGCCCCGCCGTGATGATCGCCTCGAGCGCGCCCTGCTGCCCCGACGCGACTTCCTCGAGCAGCTGCTCGACGCGCTCGTCGCTCGGTGCTGCACTCAGGCCGGCGACGAAGCCGGCGAGGTGCGGATCGCTCGCCTCCTCGAGCAGCAGGTCGAGCCAGGCGAGCAGCGCACCTCGCGGATCGTCCGGGGCGCGTTCCGCGAGCGCTGCGAACCGGGTGCGCGACTGCGCTGCATCCGCCTCGAGGATGCCGACCAGAAGGTGCAGCTTCGTCGGGAAGTGATGGAAGAAGGTCCCGGACGAGACACCGGAGCGTGCGCAGATCCGTGCCGTCGTCGCCCCCGCGTAGCCGAGCTCGGCGATGAGCTGAGAGCCGGCCTCGATGATCGCCGTGCGCGTTCCTCCGGTGCGTGCCGCCATCCGCTGCCTCCCGCCACCTTCTCGAAACCGATGTAGAGCGTTCACTCTAGAGTGTTTACTCTAGAGCATGAGCGAAACGACGGAGGAGCGAATCGACAGGCACGCCGCGCGCGGCGGCATCGGCACGCCGACGTTCGAGCCGCGGACGCGTGACGGCTGGATCTTCCTCGCGGGGCTCCTGCTGTTCTGGGTCGTCTACAACGGCCCGCCGGTTCCGGAACTGGCAGGCATCGACCTCCGACTGGGTATGGCGGGACCCGCGTCGAGCAACGCCTGGAAATGGCTCGGGGCGCTCCTCCTGATCGCACTCGTGCTCTGGGGCGAGCGTCGGGGGCTTGCCTCGCTGCTCATCACGAAGCCCACCAGCAAGGACATCGAGTGGGCCTTCTACGCCTTCGGGGGCGTCATGGCGTGGTCCTGGATCGCCAGCCTCGTGGCCCCGCAGGAGGAGAACAGCGGTGTCGCCACGATCACGAGCATGAGCATCGCCGGGGTCCTGCTGCTCATCGTCACCGCCGCCGTCACGGAGGAGGTGGCCTTCCGCGGCTACCTGCAGGAGCGCCTCGGATCGCTCCTGCACTCGCGGTGGATCGGCGCGGCGGTGAGCCTCGTGATCTTCATCGCGCCCCACGTGGTGTTCTTCGGGCCGAGCTGGCTGTTCCATCAGCTCGTCGGCACCCTGGCGCTCGTCGCGTTCACCCTCATCCGTCGCAACCTCGTCGCGACGATGCTCCTCCACTTCCTGATCAACGCGCCGATCCTCATCCCAACCGTGCTGGCGAAGCTCTGAGACCCCAGCCGACGGCACGGCGAGCTAGCCCTGCTGCCTCTGCGAGGCCAACCACGTGTGGTTGACGATGGCCCGACTCACCGCCTCGCGATAGGCGGCACCCTCCGGACCTCGCCGGAGATCACGGGAGAAGTAGGGCGAGGTCTCACGGTGGGGCGACCCGTTGTGGATTCGCTCTGCGAGCTCACTGAGGTACGTGCGGCCCGCGAGGCGGTACTGCTCGAGCTCGTCCTCATCGAGGCAGATCAGGGCGGAGTCGTCGACCATGTTCGTCACCACGTACCTCGCGTCGAGGTACAGCCGCTCGCCTTGCGCGACGAGGAACCAGCGCCCGGGCTCGTGGTCGACGTAGCGCATGGCGTCTCGTTCTTCCGCGATGCGTGCCGCGTCGCCCCACTGCTCGACCGGCGGGATCGCGCCGAGACGGTGCCGCCGCGCCTGGTCAAGCGCGAGGTGGCTCACGACCGGGGTGCCGCCACGAACGAGCGTGACGCACAGGATGCGGCGGCACGCGAGGCAGGTCAGCTGGCTCTCGACCCGCTCCATGAGGCCGGAGGCGTGGAGGGGGCGAAGATCCGACAGGCGCACCCAGCTGGTGCTCTCCTGGAGGAGGCCGGCCGCGAGCGCCTCCGCGATCGCGTCGATGGTGCGCTCGAGGTCACAGGCGCCGGCCCGGTCGCGCACGATGAGGCCGCTGCAGCTGGGGCAGAGATCGTCTTCAGGGCGGACGACGAGGCCCGGCTGCTCGAGTGTGAAGACGAGCGCAACGAGGTTGCCTGGGTCATTCCAGCCGCGGCGGTCGCGGAATTCCGCCCGCGCGTATCCGTCGTCGAGCTCGAAGTAGGGGGTGCCGAGCCCGGCGAAGCGGCGGCGTCCGGCGATGACCTTCTTGAGGTCGTCGAGCGTCGCCGCGTTGTGGGCGCCCTCGAGCCACTCGGACAGGTCGATCGCCGATGGCGAGTGGGCGGTGGGCACCGTGTGCAGGATCACGGCGACAAGCGCGTCGTCCTGCAGGATCAGCTCCCCACCAGAGGCAAACCGCAGCCGCCGTGACCGCACGGCCGGCTCCCCCACCAGCACCTCGGACACCCAGACAGGAGGGGCCCCGAACGCCTCGACCAGCGACCGGACCGGCCCATCGCGTTCGGAGAGCGTGAGCGCGTCCAAGATCATCCGCAGTCGAGAGGGCATGCTCCATCGTGCCAGGCGCGCCTCGGAGACGCGCCTGCTGCGCTCAGGACGACGGCCGGAACGGACCGGAGGGTGAGAACGCGTATGCCGCGAAGCGCTCGCCCATGAGCTGGTGGGCTTCGGGCCCAGGGTGCAGGTCGTCGGGAAGCGGCAGCAGCTCCGCATCCGCTTCGCCGTAGAGCTCGGTGCCCTCGAGGAAGTACAGCTTCGGGTCGGCAGCACGGCGTTCGGCGAGCGAGGCGAGCTCGCGCCTGATCACGCTGAGGGTGAGGCGCCCCTGCGACTCATCCCCCGGGGTGCCCGTGGCCAGGAACTTCACGCGTCCGACCCTGAGCGATTCCGGGTCGAGCGCGCCGGGGCCCGGCGTGTGCTCGTGGATGCCGCAGAAGACCGGCGAGATGAGCACGATCGGGGTGTCTGGATGCCCGTCCCGGATCGTATCGAGGAAGCCGTGGACGGCGGGCACGAACGCCCGGATGCGCATCGCGTCGACGTTCACGACGTTGATGCCGAGTTTCACACTGATGAAGTCCGCGGGCGTGTCCCGCAGGACGCGGGCGAGGAACGGGTCGACCATCGCGCTGCCGCCGAGCCCGAGGTTCAGGAGCTCGACGCCAGCTCGGCGGGCCGCGACGGCCGGCCAGATGTCGCTCGGGGCGGACGCATTCGAACCGTGGCTGATGGAGCTGCCGTGGTGCAGCCACACCGGGCCCGCCGACGTGACCGGCTCAAGCGGTGCGTCCGAGCGCAGCTCGACCAGCTCGACCGACTCGTTGTGCGGAAGCCAGAACTCGACTCGCTTCACCTCGCCCGCCGCGAGCCCCGAGATCGTCGTCGTGTGCGTCGCGCCCGCGTGGAACGACGTCGCCCCGGTCTGCAGGTCGACCTCGACGGCGTCGCCACCCGTCAGCTCGTCGCTGACGAGCCGCGTGCCGTCGACGAAGACATCGACGCGCCCGCGAGGACGTTCGATGCCGGCGTAGGCGGATCTCGTGGGGTGCAGCTCGAGCGCGATGCTCGCGGCTGCCGTATCGAAGACCACGCGAACACCCGAGGGCTGAGCCTCCACCAGGAGCAGCTGCGGATCCGGGAACTGCGACCGGACTGCCTCGGGCAGCCGGTGGGGCCGAAAGCCCCGGTCGGTCTGCTCGAGTTCCGCGGCGCCGCGCACGAGCTGGGGAGAGAGCTGGGTGACGTTCACGGGAGTGCCTCCGGAATCGAAGTCGGCCGGGCCGAGGAGCTGCGGAGAAGGGTGCCTGGTATTCGAACCTGCGACCGACAGGTTATGTCGGCTGCCCTTCCAAGGAGCTGTTGGCCGGAAGAGACGCGCCCATTCTCACACTTGCACCGCTTCTGCGGGTCGCCACAGGCATCGTGCGAACGGCAGATTTTTTGTCAGACTCGGCTTGATCGCGCAAGGAGACAAACGCGAGCGAGGGCCTCCCCAGCGTCGAGAATCCAAAGAAACGCCATCGACGTCCAGCGGCGGATGAGCTTGTAATGGACACCTTCGACAACGCCGCCCTGCCATACTTGCGAAATGACCGAAGAAGCGGTTTCGATGCCAGGCCCAAGTTCCAGCCGTCGCGCGGACTCGAGCGCGCCAGCCCGGAATCCGATCGGACGCGCGGCCCTCGTGGTGGCAGTAGCGCTTGTGGTCGCTCAAACAATCGCTGCGGGTCTCACACCCTTCGTCCCCGACGCTGCCTACCAGCTGCCCTTCAACGTCGCAGAGATCTTCACGCTGCTGCGGATGCCTGTCATCGTGCTCGCCATAGTTGCAACTGTCCTCGGAGTCATTGGTTACCTCCGGCCTGGACAGCCCCGACTGGCGGCGGCAACGGCGGCGGCACTCGGTATCGCCGCACTCCTCCCCATGCTCGCCGGTGGTGTGGGCGGAGTGCTCGTCAACTCCCTCTTCTGAGAGTCCGAGCGACAACCGCACGGCCCGCCATCACGTGCGTGGGGACACCACGGCGTCAAACGGCGAGGATCGCCGCCACGGGCCCCTCGGGGGATGTGCCTGAGGAGGAAGCCCACGGCCCCGGCTACGAGCGCACCGAACGCGCTCTCCTCGGGACCGGGAGACAGGCAACAGTGAGTGCCCCAGGCAGGATTCGAACCTGCGACCGACGGATTAGAAGGCCGTTGCTCTATCCACTGAGCTACTGGGGCGCGATCCCAGCCAGCATAGCGGGCCACGAAAGGGTGCACTGGCCGCCACGAAACCCGGGGAATCACTACGATGTCCCTCATGCCTATTGCTCAGGAACGTCTCGTCTGGATCGACTGCGAGATGACAGGCCTCGACCCGTCCATCGACGAGCTGGTCGAGGTCGCCGCTTTTGTCACCGACAGCGACCTGAAAATCCTCGACGAGGGCTTCGAGATCGTGATCTCGGCGAGCGACGCGGCCATGGCCAACATGGGCGAGTTCGTGACGCAGATGCACACCACGTCCGGGCTCATCGAGGAGATCCCCAACGGCGCCAGCCTCGAGACCGCGACGGCGCAGCTGCTCGCCTACCTGAAGAAGCACGTCCCCGTGCCCAACACGGCGCCGCTCGCGGGCAACACCATCGGCACCGATCGCATGTTCCTCGCGAAGTACATGCCGGAGGTCGACGAGCACCTCCACTACCGCAACGTCGACGTCTCCACGCTGAAGGAGCTGTCGCGCCGCTGGTTCCCCCGCGTGTACTTCCACTCCCCCGACAAGGACGGCGGCCACCGCGCGAAGGCCGACATTCTCGAGTCGATCCGCGAGCTCAAGTACTACCGGAAAGCAGTGCTCGTGCCCGAGCCCGGACCGACCAGCGAGGAGCTTCGAGAGGTCGCAGCAGAAGTGGTGAACGACTTCGCCCAAAATCTGTAATAGACTCTCGTAGTCGCAGGCGAGCGAGAGCACGCGTGCGACAGACATGGTGGGTATAGCTCAGCTGGTAGAGCGCCTGGTTGTGGTCTAGGAGGCCGCGGGTTCAAGCCCCGTTACTCACCCCATGTTGGAAGGCCCCGAGCCCCCTGCACTTTCCAGTGCTGGGGAACTCGGGGCCTTCGTCGTTGGGCCGGGTCCGTACGAAGACAGTCCGGCCGCATCCACGCGGGAGATGCAGATGCCCAGTGCCGGGAACCTGCGCCTCCTGCGTGCTTCTAGCGAGGCGCGGGGGCCTCAAGTTTCGGTGAGTCGGGCAGAGGCGGCTCAGCACGAGGCGGCTCAGGGAGCCGCGATTCGGCGACGGGTGGATCCGGGATGCTCGGTTCCGGGGCCGGCACGAGCGCCGTGGCCGGCATGCGGCTCGCCCAGAGGACCCCGAAGAGCACGATCGCGCCGCCGACGAGCTCGAGCGGGCCGGGCCGCTCCCCCAGCACGAGCCACGCTGTCGAGATGCCGACCACCGGGACGAGCATCGAGAACGGTGCGACCACGCCCGCCGGGTGGCGCTTCATGAGCCACACCCAGATGCCGGATCCGAGAACCGTGCCGAGCACGATCGTGTAGACGAGCCCAACCCACGCGGGAACCGCCGCGGCGGTCCACGCCGTCGCGAGCGACGCCCAGATCTGCTCGGGACCCTCCACGAGCAGCGAGACGGCCAGCATGGGGATGGGAGGCACCACGGCCATCCACATCGTAAGGTGCAGGGGCTTCGGCGGTTCGGCGAGTCGGCTCGAGATGTTGCCGATGGCCCAGCCGAACGCGCCGATCACCACGAGCACAAACGGCCACCAGCTTCCGGCACCGCCCCGGGCGACTCCGACCAGCAGCAGGCCGGCAACCGCGACCGCGATGCCGATGACACGACGCGTCGTGAGCTTCTCGCGGAGGAAGATCGCGCCGAGCAGCACGGTGAACGGCGCCGACATCTGCAGCACGAGCGACGCGAGCCCCGTGGGGAAGCCCGCCGCCATACCGAGGTAGAGCCCGACGAACTGCAGGGTGCCGAAGCCGAGTCCGTACCCGACGAGCCACCGCAGCTTCACGTTCGGGCGCGGGATGAACAGGATCGTCGGGATCGCGAGCAGCCCGAAGCGCAGGGCGATGAGGAAGAACGGCGGGAACTGCTCGAGCGAGGCGTGGATGGCGAGGAAGTTCACGCCCCAGAGGACTGCGACGAGGCAGGCGAGGGCGACATGGCGAGGAGGCACGGGATCAGTGTGCGGCGCGCCCACCCTGAAGCACCAGTGATGATCCGTGACCGGTAACTGTAGGCTCCCTACATGGAATTCCGCCACCTCGAGCTGCTTCGCGAGCTGTCGCTGCGGGGCACACTCGCGGCGGTGGCCGAGGCCACGCACCGCACCCCCTCCGCCCTCTCGCAGCAGCTGAGGACCGCAGAGCGGGAGCTCGGCGCGAGCCTGGTCGAACCGTTCTCCCGAGGGCTGCGCCTCACCGCGGCCGGGAGGATCCTCGCCGACGGCGCCGACGACGTGGGCCGGGCGCTCGCCGAAGTGCAGGCGAAGCTCGAGGCGAGCCTCGGCGAGCCGAGCGGCACCGTCTCGATCGGCGCGCTCCCGAGCGCCAGCGAGGCGCTGGTCCCCGGCCTGCTCCGCCGCACGGCCGGGTCGGCGATCCAGCTCGACCTCGACGACTTCGACCTCGCCGAATCCGAGTACGCAGCGCGAACCCTCGACGCCGACATCGTCATCGGGCACAGCCTCACGGGAGACGTCCCGCGCGGGGCAGAGCACCTGCACACGCGAGTCCTCGCCCGGGAGCCGATCGACGTCGCCCTGCCGTCCGAGCATCCGCTGGCGCACCTCGACCACCTCGTCCCTGGCGATCTGCTCGGCACCACCTGGGTGGGTGTGCCCGTCGGCTACCCGTTCGACAGCATCCTGATCGCCGTCGAGAACGCCACGAGCACCAACCTCGATCGAGTGCAGCGGCTCCGCGACAACCGGCTCGTGGAAGCGCTGGTCGCAACCGGCACGGGGCTCGCGCTGCTGCCGCGCTTCACGACTCGCCCGCGCCCAGGGGTGGTGCTGCGCCCGCTCGACGGCGTGCGGTCCGTGCGCAGCATCGTCGCCATCGCACGTCCAGACCGTCAGGCGCGCTTCGCCGTTCGCACGGTGCTCGACCACCTCACCGCCGCGGGCGCCGACCTGGAGGCGGAGTTCGCGGAGGTCGGCCCACCGCGTCCCTGACCCGCTGCTCGAGGGGCCACGAGCGGTCAGCCGGCGCGCTTCGCGGACTCCACGAAGGCGCGGATCCGGGCGTGGTCCTTGACGCCCGGGCTCGACTCGACCCCGCTCGACACGTCGACGCCCCAGGGCCCTGCCTGGCGGATCGCCTCTGCCACATTCCCCGGGTGCAGGCCGCCTGCCAGCAGCCAGTGCCCCTCGGGGCGACGACGGACGAGCTCCGAGAGGTCCCAGCGCTCGCCAGACCCAGGTTTCGGCGCATCCAGCAGCAGGAGTTCCTCACCGAACGCCCCGACGCGCAGCTCAGGGTCGTCGGCGAGCGAGGTGGCTCGCCAGATCCGCGGGAAGATCGCGCCGGCAGCTCGAACCTCATCGCCCGAGTAGGAGCCGTGCAGCTGCAGCACGTTCGCGCCGACCGCTCCCGCGATCTCGGCGGCATCCGTGGCCGACATGTCGTGCACGACCAGCACCCGATCGACGCCCGCCGCAACGGAACCGAAGATCTTCGCGGCCTCCTCCGCAGAACGCCTGCGCGGGCTCGTGCGGCTCATCACGATGCCGACCGCGTCGGCTCCGCTCTCGACGGCAACCGCCGCCGACTCGACAGAATCCAGGCCACACACTTTGACGTACACGCGAGCATCCTAGGACGTGGATGCAGGAGAGGTCGCCTCGCTCCCCCGTGAGGTGTCAGCGCTGCGGAGCGCCCGCGGGAGCCGCAACCAGGTCGCGCCGCCGCTTGGGCGCGATGAACTCGAGCAGGGAGAAGACCGCGAGCGCGACGAGGGCACCGGCGCCGGCTGCCCCCAGAGCGACGAGCAGGAAGCTCGACACCACTGAGAGGACGACGGAGGCTGACAGGTTCACGATGCTCAGAGCGACGAGGAGCAGGAGGATGGCGGCGGCCAGCACTCCCCAGCGCGTGCGGTTGAGCAGGTGCGGCCGCACCGATTGGACGATGCGCAGCGCGATTCCGACGCCGAGGACCATGCCCCAGAAGGCGAACTGCGCGACCGTCTCATGGGTCAGGGCCTCCCCGAAGACGTCGATCATGGCCCCATTCTCGCGGGCCGCGTCGCACCACGCCAGCGAGCGCGGACGCTCCGGCGCGTCGAGCAGCTCAGTCGCGCACTGCGGCCAGTCGGAACCGCCGCTGCGTGACGTTGATCGGCCGCGCTGCGTCGAGGCGACGCAGCGTGCTGATGTTGGCGTCGACCTCGAAGCCTGGGACATCCCACGGCACCAGGGCCATGTACTCGACCAGCGCACGAGCATCCGCGAACGTCATCCGCCCAGTCCACTCGTCGGCGAGCTCGATGCGGAGCCCGGCGGCTGCCACCTCGCTGCTCGCGTTCGCCAGCGTCACGTCGTCGTGCAGCGGGTCGCCGCCGAACCACTCCCGGAGCTCGTGCGCTTCCCGTCCGTCGACCTGCTGGGTCAGGAACCGGCCGCCCGGCGCGAGCACACGGGCGACTTCCCCGGCGTCGAAGGACTCGTGGCGGCACACGACGAGGTCCAGCGACGCGTCTTCGAACGGCAGGGAGTCACCCACCTCGGAGTCGTAGCGGTGCACGTCCACACCGAACGGCGCCAGGTTCCGCCTCGCGATCTCGATATTCGGCTCCCACCCCTCGGTTGCCGCGATGGCCAGGGACTCGGCGGCGGCGCCGAGGTCGTCGATGAGCTCGATGAGCCGCTCGCCCCCTCCCGTGCCGAGGTCGGCGATGCGCGTGGCAGTCGCCATCGCGGCACGGCACTCGGCGGTGAAGTCCCAGCGGGGTTCGTCGGCGGTCATGCGCCCGTCCAGGGCGGAGAAGTCCCAGCCGACCATGGCGGCGGCGTGCGCAGCTCGCCACTCCTGCGGGCGGGAGCATTCGTCATCGGTCACAGAGGCACCCTAGCGAGGAGCATCCGTATCGAGCCGGACGACCCTCTCGAGGACATCTCCTAGGCTCGCGTCATGACCGCTTTCGAACTCGCATCCGCCCGGCCCGTCTCGGAAGGCGAGCTCGAGCTCGTCGAAGCCGCCCGGTCGACGATCGATGCGACGACGGATGCTGGGCCGGATGAGGACGGCATCCACACGGTAGGGGCTGCCGTGCGCGCGGCGGACGGCCGGGTGCACGTCGGCGTGAACCTGCACCATTTCACGGGCGGGCCCTGCGCCGAGCTGGTGGCGCTCGGCTCGGCCCGCGCTGCCGGTGCCCTCGAGCTGACGCACATCGTCGCCGTCGCGAACCACGGCCGCGGGGTGATGAGCCCCTGCGGGCGTGACCGCCAGGTGCTCGCCGACCACTACCCCGACATTCGGGTGATCCTGCCCGGGCCTGACGGCCTGATCAGTGTGGTCGCACGCGAGCTCCTCCCCCTCGCCTACGACCACGCCTCAGCGCAGGCCTAGAGACGCGTGAACTCACCTGGGGGTCGAGGCGAAGAACCCGCGGTGTCACTCAGGTTCGCGCAAACCATCGCGGCTGCCTGACTCCTGAGCGGCGACTGTCCTGAGAATCGCAACGACGTCATCGAGCGGCACCCGGGCTTCACGGCTCGCATCCAGCAGCGAACGGATGTGCTCGATCACCGCCTGAGGCGCTCGGGATGCCCCGGGAGCCACACGCGTCCCCGCCGCAGTGCGAGTGACAACGAGCCCTTCCCGCTCCAGCGAGCGATACGCCTTTGCCGCCGTTGCCTGCGCCACCTCGAAGTCGCGTGCGGTCTGCCGCACCGTGGGAAGCCTCTCGCCGTCACCGAGAACGCCAGATCGAATAGCACCTCGAAACAACTCCGCGAGATCCTCGGCAGACTTTGACACGGTCAACGCGCGGCCGCCGAGACCGATGCCCCCGCTGCGGCTGCGGCCGGCCGCGCCGCGGCAGCACGCACGGTGTCCACCGCGAGCCTGAGCGCGAGTGCGACCCCAACCCCCTGGAGCAGATACCCGGTCACGTTCATCGGGTACGACAGCGCGCTGAAGCCCCCCTCGATGTAGAGCTGCGGGTAGGAGACCTCCGCTGACACCCAGCGCTCGTCAAGACCGACCGTCATCGTGCTCGTGGAGCCGACGTGCATCCAGACAGCACCCAACGTGGTGACCAGTCCCGCGAGGACGATGAGCGTCAGCACGCGCGCGGTCGCGTCGCGATGGGTCTTGAGCGTGGCTGCGGGAAGGGCTTCGGGGCGGTTCGCGTCTGCTTTCAGCACCCAGATCAAGACACCCGCCGCGGCAAGAAGCGTGGCAAGCGTGGCCAGGTGGTTGGGCCAGCCGGCACCCGCCAGGTATCCGAAGCTGCCGTTGAAGTGCGAATAGATGGGAAGCGTGGTGTAGCGAGCCACGTCGCCGAAGAACGGACCCTCTGGCGGTGCCGAGACGGCGATCAGGATCTGCCAGAGCGCAGTGACGGCGATCAGCACGGCTGAGAATCGCACCACCCAGAGCCACAGACCGGGAGCGAAGGCGTTCCAGCGTCTCCGAGGCGCGAGGGCCCTCGTGCCGGGAGCTGTCAGCGGGACCGAACGCAGAGCCAGACCGGCCACTGCGACCACCACGATCGCGGCGACAAGTGGAGCGGGCCGACGCCACCATCCATCGAAACCGGAGACGTCAGATCCTCCTCCAGCGGTAGCGAGGGCGCTCGTGAGCGTCGCCACGGCCACGATGAGGAGGCAGCCACCGACCCCGCACCAGAGCAGCACCGTCCGCCTGAAACCCGAATCAGGGAGCGCGACGATTCGGCGCGGCCTCACCCACGAGACGGCGAACAGGACCAAGCCGAAGGTGATGGCCACCTCCAGCGGCAGGAACTCCCGCACCCCGGAAGAGAGGCTGCGGATGAAGTTGAGAATTGGGTCGATCACTCATGCCTCCGAAGGTGCCGCTCGCGCGGTGCGGACAAAATATTGTGTTGCGAAGTTAGCACAACTTGTACTGCGCTCGCAGTGCAAGTTCGGTTCGCCGCCGGTCCCTGTCCAGCCACCCTGCGACACAATGAGCGGATGGAGATGTCGCGGGAGAACTTCGAGGCCCTGGTCGTCGACGAGCTCGATGAGCTGCCGGACGAGATGGTCGACGGCCTCGACAACGTGATCTTCGTCGTCGAGGACCGGCCAGAGGACGGCTCGCTCGACCTGCTCGGCGTCTACGAGGGGTTCGCGCTCACGGATCGCGGCCAGTACGGCTTCGGCGAGCTGCCCGACCGCATCGTGCTGTTCCGCGAACCGCTCCTGTCGATCTGCGACGACGAGGAGACCCTCCGCGACGAGGTGCACACGACGCTCGTGCACGAGATCGCGCACTTCTACGGCATCGACGACGCGCAGCTCCACGAGCTCGGCTGGGCGTAGAGCCTCCCGATTCGCGCGTCCCCGGTACGCTTCCCGGATGCAGCAGACGCCACCAGCCCGCGGGCCCCTCCGGCCAGGACGCCTCCTCTGGGGAATCGTCCTCGTCCTGGCGGCACCAGCCTTCGCACTGTGGATGGCCGTGACCGGTCTGCTCTCGGCGCTTGCTGCCGCGAGCATCACGGTCGACGCCGTCGGGCCCATCCCACCGCTCGTCGAGACCGGGCAGACGCTGCTCTCCGCGTTCGCGTTCTGGGCCATGTTCGTCTCGGCAGGTGCCGGCCTCGTCGTGCTGATCCTGCTCGGGGCGCGGAGCATCCAGGCCGCTCGTCGCACAGCAGGCGCGGCCGGTCCGACGTTCGGCTCCGTGCTCTGGGGGTGGGCATTCGCGATCCCCCTCGCGACGGGAGTCGGCGCGCTCGCCGGTCTCCTGCTGCGGCCGGTCGCCGACAGCATCGGCACCGGCCTCTCCCTCGACGCCGGTCCCGGCACCAGCATCGACTACGACGACGCCGTCTACGGCCTCATCGTCGGTGGCATCTGGCTGCTCGCGGCGCTGGTGGGGCTGGTCATCGCCGTGATCTTCACCGTGCGCTACGTGCGCGCTCGCCGCCGGCAGAGCTCAGACCAGACGGGCACCGGCCCGCGTTGACGGCACTGCTCCCGCCGCGAAACCCCGTCACGCGCCGGGCACGGCCTCGATGATGACGTCGGCGAGCAGGAACGGCGCATTGCGTCGCCAGTGCTCGCGCTCTTGAGCCGCCCACATCTCCCAGAACTCCGCGAAGACGCCGACGTCTGCAGGACGCGAGAGCGCCCGCGGCTTCCGGTGGGCCTCGTCGAGTTCTATCCACACGCTCGTCGTCGCGAGGGGCGCGCTCTCGTGCGACAGCGAACCGCAGCCCTCGACGATGAGCGGCGCGGAGCCATCGAGCTCGCGCCACGGACCGGGCGCATCCGCCGCCCAATCCCAGCTCTCATAGCCGGGGCGGTGCGGAGGCCCCAGCTGCTCGGGATGGAGCATGTCGCGGTGCACCGCCTGCGAGGCGGCAGCGAGGCCACCCCAGCCCGGGTAGGCGTCGTCGAGGGACACCAGCTGCGCGCTCTCGAAGCCGCGCGCCCGGAACTCCGCCAGCAGCTCCCCCGCGAGCGTCGTCTTGCCCGAGCCCGACCCGCCGTCGATGATCACGACCGGGCGCGAGCCGCGGGCATCCGCGAGCACGCGGTCCAGCAGCGCCGCGACCCCGCTCACGCGCTGCCCACGAGCCGGTACGACCCCGCCGCGACGGCCACTCCGATAGCCGCGCCGGCGATGACCACTGCCGCAAGCACGAGAACGAGGTCCCGCCAGTCGAGACGTGAGGGGCGAGCCCACGTCCGCGTGATGTCCTCGGCGCCGAAGCCGCGAGCCTCCATGACGGTCGCCAGTGTCCCAGCCCGTCGCAGCGCGAGAGCGAGCAGCGCGAACGCCATCGTCATGAACCGTCGGATGGCACCCGAGTCGCCGAGACCGCGAGCGCGGCGCGCCTGGCTCATCGCCGTCCAGTCGTCGCGGAACACGGCGAAGAGGCGGATGCCCGCGAGCGCCGACACCACGAACCTCGCCGGGAGGTGCGCGACCTGCGCCAGACCGTCGGCGAGGCGGGTCGGGTCGATGCGGCTCAACGCGACGAGCGTCGGCACGCCGATCGCGAGCACGCGCACGCCGACGGCGATCGCGAGCTGGATGGAGTTGTCGGTGATGTTCGCGTAGAGGAACTGCCCGTAGCTCGCCCCGCCGGGCTTGGCGTACAGCAGCATGCTCGTGGCGGAGACGGGGGCGGCGATGAGGAGGATCCAGCTCGATCGCAGGACCTCCATGGGGCGCACTCCGGCGACGCCGAAGGCGAGGAGCGAGAGCGTCAGCGCGACGGCCGCCGAGACGACATCGAGCGTCGTCAGCAGGGGAATCGAGTACAGCACCGCCGCCAGGAACGGCGTGACCGGGTTCACGCGGTCGAGGAACCGTCCGCCGACGGGGAGCACTTCGAGCGGCACGCCGTCGGCATCGACCTGGGGCGATGTGGCCGACCGTGCCGGGCGGGAATCCGCCGAGGCGACGCCCGCGCCGCTGCCGATCATGCTGGCACCTTCTCGTTCTTGCGGTCGTGAGCTTCGATGCGGATGCGCTGGTCGCCGAGCACACGCACGAGCTGCTCGTCGTGAGTCACGGAGACCAGCGAGTGCCCCTCGGAGACGAGGCGAGACATGATCGTGACGAGCTCCGTCCAGGTCCTGCGGTCCTGCCCGAAGGTGGGCTCGTCGAAGATGAGCACCCGAGGCGCCGTCGCGAGCACCGTCGCGACGGACAGGCGACGCTGCTCACCGCCGGAGAGCGTGAAGGGGTGCGCTTCCGCGAGGTGCGAGAGGCGCAGCGCCGCGAGCAGCTCGTCGACGCGTTCGCTCGTCTCGCGTCTGCCGCGCCCCACCGCATCCGGTCCCACCTCGAGCTCGCGCCGCACCGTGCCCGCGACGAACTGGTGCTCGGGCTGCTGGAAGACCGTGCCGATCCTCGTCAGCAGCTGACGGGAACGCCAGGCAGACGGATGCGGGCCGACCGGGCCCGCCGCGCGGAACCTGTCGAGCGCCCAGCCACCCCGTCGACGGCCAGCGTCTTGGCCAGCTTCACGCAGGGCACTGCTCGCACGCACGTCGCCCGCGACCGGCTTGAGCAGGCCAGCAAGCGTCAGCGCCAGCGTCGTCTTGCCCGCGCCGTTGGGCCCGAGCACCACCGTCGACTCCCCCGCCCGCAGCGTCGCGCCGAACTGCGTGTGCAGCGGATGGTCGGCACGCCCGAACCCGAGGCCGTCGGCGACGAGCAGGTCCTCCCCCGGGGCACGCTCGCCCCGGGGAACCGAGGGTTCGTGGCCGCCTATCCACACACCCGCCGCGAGGAGCGACTCCCGCTGCTCCTCCAGGATCACGTCAGGGGCACCGTCTGCGAGCAGGTGCTGCTCGGTGCCGAGTACGACGACCCGGTCGACGCTCGAACGCCACACATCCACCCGATGCTCGATGACGATGAGCGTCGCGCCGGTGACCTCCGCGGCACGCACAACCGCCTCGCGAACCTCCTCGACACCGGCCGGGTCGAGGTTCGCGGTCGGCTCGTCGAGCAGGATGAGGTTCGGCCGCATCGCGAGCACGCCCGCGATCGCGAGGCGCTGGCGCTCACCGCCGGACAGCTGCGCGGTCGAGCGGTCGAGCGGCATCCGCAGCCCGACGGCGTCGAGCGCCTCGCGCACCCGAACCCAGGTCTCGGCGCGCGGCACACCGAGGTTCTCGCAGCCGAACGCGACGTCGTCGCCGATTCGGGCGAGCACCGTGTTCGCCTGCGGATCCTGCAGGACCAGCCCCACCGCGCCGCGCGCATCCGTCGGATGCCTGCCGTCGACCAGCAGCGAGCCCAGCTCCTGGCCATCGTCCTCGTGGTCGCCGAGCACCCCGGCAAGAGCCGCCAGGAGCGTGGACTTGCCCGCCCCCGACGGCCCGAGCAGCAGCACGGCCTCTCCGGGCTCGATCGTCAGGTCGAGCTGGCTGACCGCCAGCTTCGCCCGATCGGCGTGGCGCCAGCCCCACCCCCTCGCCTCGACTCTCGCGCCCACGACCGCTAGCCGATTCGCTTCGCGCTTCTGCCCGCCGCGAAGCGGTTTAGCGCGCCGGTCGCGGCGAGTGCTCGCGTGAGCAGCCAGCCGACGACTCCCGCCAGCACCGCACCCGAGACCACGACAGCGACCAGGTAGATCGTCAGGAATTCAGGGCCCTTCTCGATGTTCGCGCTGAGGAACAGCTCGAGCACCCACGCGGCGACGGCAGCACCAGCGCCCGCGAGCATCGCGACGCTCAGACCGAAGCGCTTGTAGAGGAAGAGCGCGAAGATGAGCTCAGCACCGAGGCCCTGCGCGATACCCGAGTAGACGGTCTCGATCGACCACTGGCTGCCGAGCAGCATGGAGACGCACGCCGCGAGCACCTCGACGAAGAGCGCAGCCCCCGGCTTGCGGATGATGAGCCCGCCCAGCACGCCGCCGAGCAGCCAGATGCCGACCGCGATGCCACCGAAGCCCGGCGTCAATGCGTCCATCGTCGTGAACCACAGGTAGCCGACGCTGTTCCAGAAGACGAAGATGAGGCCCGTCGCGACACCGAGAACGGCCGCCGTGACGATGTCGATGACCCGCCAGCGGAAGCGGCTCTTCGGCGCCTTCGCCTGAGCCGGAACCTGCGCTGCCGCAGTCGGAGATGGAGTCGGGGAAGTTGTCATGCTGTGTGCCCTTTCGAGTGAAAGTGCACGGGCGCAGAGCCGTGGGCGACCCTGCTCGGAGATGTGCCTCCCTGCGCTGGCATTACCCAGATCAGGTTTGACGGTCGAAGGCTTGAGCCTTCCTCTCAGCCCGGACTACCGGACTCCCGTGAACACCCCCGAGTATAGGCCGTACCGCGCCTGAGCTACTTCTTGAGCGCCTTGATGAGACGCGGGAGCGCGTGCCCGACCGTCCACACCAGCGGAATCGACACGACGAGCAGCGTGATGATGTTCGGCCGGAAGCTCGTGCCGAACTCGTCATCCACGTACGCGCCGACCGGCACGGCCATCCCGCCGCCACCGCCGCCTGACGAGTTCTCCTGACCCTCCTCAGTGCTCTCACCACCGCCGTAGCCGTACGAGACGAGAGCGACCGGAAGGATCGTGGACTTGCCGAGTTCCACCTTCTCGCCGTAGGCGAGGGTGACGCCGAGCTTCTTGACCGAGTCCGTGAGGTTCTGTGTGAGGTTCGTCATGCGGCCAGCGTAGGTCGTCGACATGCCTGCCAACCAGGAGAAGTCCTGTGTGCTTGCGGGCGAGAGCGCTCCCACCCTTTGGTAGCTTTAGTGCCTGCATCCACACGCGATGTTCTTCGATGAAGCAATAGGAGCGTGCATGAAAACGTGGCCCGGAAATGCCTACCCCCTCGGAGCGACGTTCGATGGAAGTGGCACCAACTTCGCGATCTTCAGCGAGGCCGCCCACAAGGTCGAGCTGTGCCTCTTCGATGACGACGGCAACGAGGAGCGGGTGAGGCTCTACGAGCAGGATGCGCACGTCTGGCATGCCTACCTCCCTCACGTGCAACCCGGCCAGCAGTACGGCTACCGGATGCACGGCGACTACGACCCGATCAACGGAAGCCGCTGCAACCCGGCGAAGCTCCTCCTCGATCCGTACGCGAAGGCGACGACGGGCGAGATCGACTGGGACCAGTCGCTCTTCAGCTACAACTTCGGCGACCCCGACTCGTTCAACGATCTCGACTCAGCGCCCCACATGATGAAGGGCGTTGTCATCAACCCCTACTTCGACTGGGCTGGCGACCGGAAGCCCGGCATCCCCTACAACGAGTCCCTCATCTACGAGGCGCACGTCAAGGGGCTCACCGAGCTGCACCCGGATGTGCCCGAGGAGATCCGCGGCACGTACGCCGGCATCGCGCACCCCGCGATCGTCGAGCACCTCAAGCGGCTCGGCGTCACCGCCATCGAGCTCATGCCCGTGCACCAGTTCGTGCAGGACAGCACCCTCATCGAGAAGGGACTCCGCAACTACTGGGGGTACAACACCATCTCGTTCCTCGCCCCGCACGCCGACTACGCCTCCCAGGGCACGGCAGGCCAGCAGGTGCAGGAGTTCAAGTCGATGGTGCGCACCCTGCACGCCAACAACATCGAGGTCATCCTCGACGTCGTCTACAACCACACGGCAGAAGGCAACCACCTCGGCCCGACCCTCAGCTTCCGCGGCATCGACAACGCCGCCTACTACCGGCTCGAGGACGACGACAAGCGCTACTACACCGACTACACGGGCACCGGCAACTCGCTCAACATGCGCCACCCGCACTCGCTGCAGCTCATCATGGACTCGCTGCGCTACTGGGTCACCGAGATGCACGTCGACGGCTTCCGCTTCGACCTCGCCTCCACCCTCGCGCGCGAGCTGCACGACGTCGACAAGCTGTCCACGTTCTTCGACCTCGTGCAGCAGGACCCGGTGGTCTCGCAGGTGAAGCTCATCGCCGAGCCGTGGGACGTCGGCCCCGGCGGCTACCAGGTCGGCAACTTCCCACCGCAGTGGACAGAGTGGAACGGCAAGTACCGCGACACCGTGCGCGACTTCTGGCGAGGCGAGCCATCGACCCTCGGCGAATTCGCGAGCCGCATCACCGGCTCCGCCGACCTGTACGAGCACTCCGGACGCCGCCCCTTCGCCTCCATCAACTTCGTCACGGCCCACGACGGCTTCACGCTGAGAGACCTCGTCTCCTACAACGAGAAGCACAACGACGCCAACGGCGAGAACGGGAACGACGGCGAGAGTCACAACCGCTCCTACAACCTCGGCGTCGAAGGCCCCACCGACGACCCCGAGATCAACGCCATGCGGGCCCGCCAGCAGCGCAACATCATCGCGACGATGCTGCTCAGCCAGGGCGTGCCCATGCTCCTCCACGGCGACGAGCTGGGGCGCACCCAGAACGGCAACAACAACACCTACGCGCAGGACAGCGAGATCAGCTGGGTCCACTGGGAGAACGCAGACGAGCCGCTCGTCGAGTTCACGCGGGCCGTCGCGCAGCTGCGCGCCGACCACCCGACGTTCCGTCGACGCCGCTTCTTCAACGGCCGCGTCGAGGAGCGCGCCGAGGGATCCGCGCTGCCCGACATCGTGTGGCTCTCGACCGACGGCACGCAGATGGCATCCGAAGACTGGAACGCCGAGTTCGTGAAGTCGATGGGCATGTTCCTCAACGGCAACGCCATCGCCGGACGCGACGAGCGGGGCGAGGAGATCACCGATGTGAGCTTCATGGTCTACTTCAACGCCAGCGAGACGGTCGTCGAGGCGACCATCCCCAGCGTCGAGATCACCTCCCACTGGGACATCGTCATCGACACCTCCGGCATGCACACCGACCTCGAGGCCGTCGAGCCGGGAGCAACCATCCCACTCGAGCCGCGCTCGCTCGTCGTGCTGCGCGAAGCCGAGCTCAAGGAGAAGCCAGACCATTCGGTCGCCGCCTCCGTCGCCGCGATGACCACCCCCATCCCCATCATCACGCGGCCGCCCCTCGGCAGCTGACCCCGCCAGAGCCATCTCAGAAGCACCTCGCGCCACGGAGACCATGATGCGCATCCCATCCAGCACGTACCGATTCCAACTGACGTCGGAGTTCGACCTCGACGCCGCGACCGAGCAGCTGCCCTACCTGGAGCGGCTCGGCGTGGGATGGGTGTACCTCTCGCCCATCCTCCAGGCGACCCCAGGCAGCACGCACGGCTACGACGTCGTCGACCCCTCGAGGGTCGACGACGAACGTGGCGGGCGCGAGGGGCTCGAGCGGTTCTCCGCGAAGGCCCGCGAGCTGGGCCTCGGCGTGCTCGTCGACATCGTCCCGAACCACATGGGAGTCGGCACACCACGCGACAACCCGTGGTGGTGGGATGTGCTCGAGCACGGCCAGCAGGCCGCGCACGCCGAGTCCTTCGACATCGACTGGGAGGCGGGCGGCGGCAAGCTCCTCATCCCCACCGTCGGCGACGACGACATGCCCAGGGAGCGGGGCGACGCGATCGGCAACGTGACCGTCGACACCGAGGCCGGCGTGCTGCGCTACCACTCCACCGAGTACCCGCTCGCGGAAGGCTCGGCACCCGAAGGCGCATCGGTGCGGGAAGTGCTCGACAACCAGCACTACCAGCTCATCCACTGGCGCCAAGGCGACAGTCGCCTCAACTACCGCCGCTTCTTCACCATCACCTCGCTCGCGGGCATCCGCGTCGAAGACGAGCACGTGTTCGAGGAAGCCCACTCGGAGATCCTCGACTGGATGCGGCACCGCCTCGTCGACGGGCTCCGGATCGACCACCCGGACGGACTCCGCGACCCGGGCGGCTACCTGCGCCATCTCGCCGACCGAACGCGCGGAGCGTACGTGCTCGTCGAGAAGATCCTCGAGGGCGACGAGGCGCTGCCCGCCGACTGGCGCACGGCAGGGACGACCGGCTACGACGCGCTCGGCCAGATCGACCGGGTGCTCGTCGACGCCGACGCCGAGGAGCCGCTCGACGAGCTCGCGGCGGGAGCAGACGGCGACCCGGTCGACTGGGAGCAGCTCATCCACGAGGCGAAGCGCGCCGTGGCCGACGTGTCACTGAACGCCGAGATCCGCCGCATCGCGCGAGAACTGCGCGCGACGGGCCTCGAGGACGACCTCATCGAGGACTCCGTCGCCGAGATCGCCGCCCACTTCAGCGTGTACCGCAGCTACCTTCCGACGGGCGCGAACCACCTCGCCGATGCGGCCAAGGCCGCCACCGAGCAGCGACCGGATCTCGCGGCGTCGATCGCCCGCATCCTGCCGTTCCTCGAGGCGCCAGAAGCCGAGGCCGCGCTGCGCCTGCAGCAGACCACCGGCATGATCATGGCGAAGGCCGTCGAAGACCGCTCGTTCTACCGCTACGCACGCCTCACCTCCCTCAACGAGGTCGGCGGCGACCCGAACGTCTTCTCCATCACCCCGGAGCGGTTCCACGAGCTCCAGACGGCACGCGCCCGTGACTGGCCAGACGCCATGACCACGCTGTCGACCCACGACACGAAGCGCGGCGAGGACACCCGCGCACGCATCACCGCCCTCAGCGAGGTCCCCGAGTTCTGGGCGGAGAGCGTCGCCGAGCTCCAGAACGTGGCCCCCATCGACGACAACGCGTTCGCGCAGCTCACCTGGCAGGCCATCGTCGGCGCTTGGCCCGCATCCCGCGAGCGCCTCACCGACTACCTCGAGAAGGCCGCGCGCGAGGCCGACCTGCACACGAGCTGGACCAACCCGGACGAGACGTTCGAGGGGCAGCTGCACGCGGCCGTCGACGCCGTCTTCGACAACCCCGTCGCGTCGAACGTCGTCCAGAACGTCGTCGCCGAGACGCAGGAGGCGGGCTGGTCGAACTCGCTGACCGCGAAGATCGTGCAGCTCACGATGCCGGGCATCCCCGACGTCTACCAGGGCACGGAGCTGTGGACGCGCACCCTCGTCGACCCAGACAACCGGCAGAGCGTCGACTACTCGTCGCGCACTGCGGCGCTCGACGCGATCCTGCACGGAGCGGTCCCCGCGATCGACGACTCCGGTGCCGCGAAGCTGCTCGTGACCGCGGCCTGCCTGCGCCTGCGCCGCAGCCGACCGGAGCTCTTCACCGAGTACGAGGGCATCACCGCCGACGGGCCGGCGGCAGAGCACGCACTCGCGTTCTCGCGGGGCGGTGCCATCACGATCGGCACGCGTCTCCCCATCGGCCTCGAGCAGGGCGGCGGATGGATCGGCACGACCATCCCCCTCCCCGAGGGCGAGTGGATCGACCAGCTCACCGCAGCCGTCTTCACCGGCGGCAAGGACGTCCCGCTCGCCGCGCTCCTGCAGCAGTACCCCGTGGCGCTGCTCGCCAGGTCCTAGCCGGCACCCGCATCCACACCACCTCGCTTCCCACCAAGGAGTTTTCCCCGTGCGCGATTCCCGCTTCGATGTCTGGGCACCACACGCCGAGACGCTGACCCTGCACCTCGACGGCACCGAGCTGCCGATGCGGCGCGCCGACGGCGACTGGTGGGTACCGGACACGGCGCTCGAGCTCGACGAGGACACCCACGACTACGGCTACCTCGTCGACGGCGACACGACCCCCATCCCGGACCCCCGCTCGCGGTGGCAGCCGGACGGCGTGCACGGCCTCTCGCGCACCTTCGACGCCGACCGGCACCCGTGGGTGGACGGCGACTGGACCGGCCGCCCGCTCGCGGGGTCCGTCATCATCGAGGTGCACATCGGCACCTTCACCCCCGAGGGCACGCTCGACTCGGCGATCGACCGCCTGGACCACCTGCAGGAGCTCGGCGTCGACTTCGTCGAGGTCATGCCCGTCAACGCGTTCAGCGGCACCCACGGCTGGGGCTACGACGGCGTCGACTGGTTCGCCGTCCATGAGGGCTACGGCGGACCGGCCGCCTACCAGCGCTTCGTCGAGGCCTGCCACGAGCGTGGCATCGGCGTCATCCAGGACGTCGTCTACAACCACCTCGGCCCCTCCGGCAACTACCTGGGAAAGTTCGGGCCCTACCTCTCCGATCACCACGCCACGGCGTGGGGCGACACCGTCAACCTCGACGGGGAGAACTCCGACGAGGTTCGCGCGTTCATCCGCGCCAACGTGGCCATGTGGTTGCGCGACTTCCACGTCGACGGGCTCCGGCTCGACGCGGTCCACGCCCTCATCGACGACCGCGCCGTGCACATCCTCGAGGAGCTGGCCCGGGACGTCGACGAGCTCGAGGCGCACGTGGGTCGCCCGCTGACCCTCATCGCCGAGTCCGACCTCAACAACCCACGCCTCATCACGTCGGACGAGGCGGGCGGCTACGGACTCGATGCTCAGTGGTCGGACGACTTCCACCACGCCGTGCACGTCAACCTGACCGGGGAGACCAGCGGCTACTACGCCGACTTCGAGGGTCTCGATACCCTCGCGAAGGTGCTCGAGAAGGGGTTCTTCCACGACGGCACGCTGTCGAGCTTCCGAGGTCGCCATCACGGCCGCCCCCTGCCGGCTCACACGCGCACCTGGCGGCTCGTCGTCTCGTCGCAGAATCACGACCAGATCGGCAACCGAGCCATCGGCGACCGCCTCACGGCGACGCTCTCCCCCGGCCAGCTGGCCATCGCGGCCACACTCGAGCTGACCTCGCCCTTCACTCCCATGCTCTTCATGGGCGAGGAGTGGGGCGCCACGACCCCCTTCCAGTTCTTCTCCTCCCACCCGGAGCCGGAGCTGGCGAAGGCGACCACCGAGGGGCGCATCGGCGAGTTCGCGCGCATGGGCTGGGACGCAGCCGTCGTTCCGAATCCCCAGGACGTCGCGACGTTCGAGCGGTCGAAGCTCGACTGGAGCGAGCTCGAGAAGCCGGAGCACGCCCAGCTCCTCGAGACCTACCGCGAGCTCATCGCACTCCGCAGGCGGGAGGCGGACATCACGACGCCCTGGATCGATGCGAGCAGCGTCGAGGCGTCGCAGGAAGACGGCACGCTGGTCATCACGCGAGGCGGTCTTGTCATCGCCGTGAACTTCTCGGCGGACGAGCGGGAGCTGCGAGTCGACCGAGCCACCGAGGTGCTCTTCTCCACGGATGCACGTGCCACGCTCGGCCAGACCACCGGCACCGTCACGGGCGCACCGGTGGGCGCGTCCGCCGTCCCGCTCCGCCTTCCGGCTGAGAGCGCCGCCGTCCTCCGCGTCAGCTAGCTTCTGACCGGCTACCCGGAGCTGCCGGCGGGAACACCGGCAGCCCGCCCGGGGCGCCGCAGAGTCGGCGGCGGCCCGCGCTGACCAACATCAGTGCACATTCGGACGCAGCCGACCAGAAACCGGCACAACCGCCAGGATCTGCACTGAAGTTGGACACAGTCATCGCGAACCGAGCCCGAAATCGGAGCGCGCGGCCGGGCGGGGCGGACCGGCGCACCGCCGAGACCGGGACCGGGACGCCGCTCCGCGAGCCCGGGGCGGCGCAGAGTCGGCGGCGGCCCGCGCTGACCAACATCAGTGCACATTCGGACGCAGCCGACCAGAAACCGGCACAACCGCCGGAATCTGCACTGAAGTTGGACACGCGCACCGCGAACCGAGCCCGGAACCGGGGCGGGGAAGACCGGAGCGGGGCGCTGTTCGCCTGTCGCTTGCAGCGCCTCGGCGTACCCTGTCGCGCATGTGCAGAAACATCACAGAGCTGCGCGGGCTCGAACCAGCCGCGAACGACAACGAGATCGAAGCCGCCGCCCGCCAGTACGTGCGCAAGGTCTCCGGCATCACGCACCCGACCGCGCGCACGCGCGAGGCCTTCGAGAAGGCGGTCCGCGAGATCGCGCACATCACCGAGCACCTCCTCGAGGACCTCCCGGAACGGCGCCAGCCGCCGAAGACCGTGCCGCCGTTGCGTCGCCCTGAGGTGCAGGCCCGCATCGCGGCCCGGGAAACAGGCGGCAACCGAGCAAGCAGTGCCACCACGACAAGCGGCGCAAAGGCGGCATCCTAGGCACGCACACCCGGCCGAGCCCGCTGTCTCAGTGCTGGTTCGGGGCCTCGTCCTGCTTGCGGTTCGGGCGTTCGCTGATGCCGACCGTGCCGTCGCTGCGTTCCCCGCGGCCGAGCAGCGACGCCGGTCGAAGCGCGAACTTCCCGAAGCGGGCGACCGCCTGGTCGACGGCGCGCTCCGCCGCTTCCCAGTCGTCGTCTTCCTCCGCCCCGAAGAGCGACAGCTGACCTGAGCTCCCCGCCTCCACGAGCCGCTCAGCACGCACGCCGATGAGGCGCACCGGCCTGGGCGGCACGAGAGCCGCGCGCAGCATCTCCCGCGCAGCGAGGTACAGCGAGTGGCCGACACCGCTGGGCTCGGCAAGCGTGTGCGAGCGTGTGATCGTCGAGAAATCGGACCAGCGCAGCTTGATGCCGACCTGGCGCGCCTGCAGCCCCGCGCGACGCAGGCGTGTCGCCACCGCATCCGCCTGAGCCCGCACCTCGCGCTCCAGGAAGACGAAGTCGGTCACGTCCTCCAGGAACGTCTGCTCATGGCTGATCGACTTCTCACGGCTCGCCTCCTCGACTCCCCGCTCGTCCCTCCCCCACGCGAGTGCGTGCAGCTTGCCCGCCCCCGCCTTGCCGACCGCCCGCTCCAGCACGGGCGCCGGCGTGTGCGCGAGGTCGAAGACCGTGTGGATGCCGATGCCGCGCAGCTTCGCCTCGCTCTTCTCTCCCACACCCCAGAGCGCGCCGACCGGCAGGTGGTGCAGGAACGGGATCGTCTCCTCGTGCGGGATCACGAGCATGCCGTCCGGTTTGCACTTGCCCGACGCGAGCTTCGCCACGAACTTGGTGGATGCGGCACCCACCGAGCAGGTCAGCCCCGTCTGCGCCTTCACCCGCGCGCGAAGGCTCGCCGCGATCTCACCCGGCGAGCCGAACAGCAGACTCGCGCCGGACACGTCAAGGAACGCCTCGTCGATGGAGAGCGGCTCGACGAGCGGCGTGAACTCGCGGAAGATCTCCATGACCTGCTGCGAGGCGTCACGGTACTTGCCCATGTTGCCCTGCAGCACCACCGCCTCCGGGCAGCGGGCGATCGCCTGATGCATCGGCATGGCGCTGCGGACGCCCCTGGCCCGCGCCTCGTAGCTGGCGCTCGACACCACGCCCCGCTCCCGGGTGCCACCGACGATCACCGGCTTGCCGACGAGATCGGGCCGCTCGAGCAGCTCGACGGCCACGAAGAACGCGTCCATGTCGACGTGGAGGATGCTCGCGGATGCGTCGCGGTCGGACGCCACCCCCGTCTGCCGCGCCCCCATGTCTTTCCTGGTCATGCATCCATTGTGCGTCGCCCCACCGACATCTGCTGGACGCTCTGCGCGAATAGACTCTGCGCATGCAGCTGAACGAGTCTCGCGCCTGGACCGCCTTCTACGCACCCGGAACCCCGAAGGACATCGAAGTCCCAACAGGATCACTCCCAGACATGCTCGCGGAGATCGCCGAGCGCTTCCCGGACAAGCCCGCGATCGAGTTCTTCGGCGCCCAGACGACCTTCTCGGAGCTGCAGGACCAGGTGCTGCGGTTCGCGCAGGGCCTCCGCCGCATCGGGGTGAAGCGAGGTGACAGGGTGGCGCTCATCATGCCGAACGCGCCGCAGCACGTCGTCGCCTTCTACGCGGTACTGCGCCTCGGCGCCGTCGTCGTGGAGCACAACCCGCTGTACACGCGCGACGAGCTCCGGACTCAGTTCGAAGACCACGGCGCCGAGATCGTCATCGCCTGGGACAAGGCCGCTCCGACCGTGCAGTCCCTCCCCCACAGCCTCGGCATCCGCCACGTCATCGCCGTCGATGTGACGAAGGGCATGCCACTCAAGACGCAGCTGCTCCTGCGCCTGCCGATCGCCAAGGCACGCGCGTCGCGCGCCAAGCTCAGCGCCAAGGCTCCGGGGACGGTGCCGTTCGAGAAGCTCGCGAAGCAGCAGCTCCTCGACGCGAGCATCCCGACGCCCGGACCGGAGGATCTCGCGAGCCTGCAGTACACGAGCGGGACGACCGGCAACCCCAAGGGCGCCATGCTCACGCACCGCAACCTGTGGTCCAACGCCCGTCAGGGCGCGGCGTGGATGCCGGAGTTCACGGCAGGCAACGAGACCATCTACGGCGTCCTCCCGATGTTCCACGCGTTCGGCGTGCTGCTGTCGGTCATCTACTCCGTGAGCGTCGGCGCGAAGGCCGTGCTCTTCCCGACGTTCGACCCCGAGCTCGTCATCGAGGCGTCAAAGAAGTCGCCGGCGACGTTCATCCCGGCCGTCCCGCCCATGTACGACCGGCTCGCTCGCGTCGCGAAGGACGGCAAGCTCGACCTCTCCGGCGTCATCTACGCGATCTCCGGCGCGATGACGCTGAACGACGGCATCGTGCACCGGTGGGAGGCTGTCGCAGGCGGGCAGCTCGTCGAGGGCTACGGCCTCACGGAGACCTCCCCCGTGGCGCTCGGGAACCCCTTCACCGACAAGCGCAAGACCGGCACCATCGGCATCCCCTTCCCGTCCACGCACATCAAGGTCACCGACCCCAGCGACCCGAGCACGGAAGTGGCGCTCGGCGAGGTCGGCGAGCTGCTCATCCGGGGGCCGCAGACCTTCCAGGGGTACTGGAACCGCCCCCAGGAGACCGCTGAGGTGCTCATCGAGGGCGGCTGGGTGCGCTCCGGTGATCTGGTCGTGCAGGACGAGGATGGATTCGTGACGGTCGTCGACCGCAAGAAGGAGCTCATCATCACGGGCGGCTTCAACGTCTCGCCCTCCGAGGTCGAGCGGGTCGTCACCGAGATCCCTGGCATCGCCGAGGTAGCCGTCGTCGGCATCAAGCGCGGCGGTGGTGCTGAGGTGGTCACCGCAGTGGTGGTGCTCGACGAGGGGGCGACGTTCGACGAGGGAGCGGCCCGCGCATTCGTTCGCGAGCGACTCTCGGAGCACAAGGTCCCTCGCTCCTACGTCGTGTGGGAGGAGCTCCCGAAGTCGCTCATCGGCAAGGTGCTGCGCAAGAAGGTGCGGGATGCGCTCCAGCAGAACCGCAACGCGACAGCTGCGCCAGCCGATCACAGCGCTGCTCCGGATGCGGATGGCGGAGCGGCGGCCGAGTCAGCCTCCGACACGACCGGAAAGTAGCGGGTGGCCCGCCCCTGCGACGCACGGGCGGGCCGCAGCCTCGGGAGGCGATCAGCCCCCTGCGACGTACCGTTCGCCGTCTTCGCTCAGGCGGGTCCCCGTGGGGCCTTCGAGCTCGACCAGACCCGCTCGTGCTGCCTGCCGGACCGCCGCGGCGACGTTGACGGGGACACGCCACGTCATGCGCTCGAATGCGTTAGCGATCTCCGCGGCCGTGACCTCACCATCGGCGCTGAGGATGGCGGCGACCGCGATCGCGATGCGCTGCCCGTTGTTCGTCGGCTTGAGGTCGGACGCGAGGTCCTCGAGACTGCGCTTCGCCTGCGAGGCGGCACGAGATCGGCTCGACGCGGCGCCGCGCGCACCCGCCCTCGTGCGGGATGCGATGGGAGTGCTGGTGCTCCCACCGCGACTGTCTGGAGCTGAGTCGCCGGCTCGCCCCGCAGCGGACGCTCGCCCCTGACCAGCACGGACTCGAGTCGACGCGCGCACGGACGAGCCTGGGTTTCGCACCCGTCCTGGCCCTGCCGCTTCATCCTCGACTCGCCCCGGCGCACCGGTCACGGACGAGGGCGAGACGGCTTCCGGGTCCTTGGCGCTGTTGATCCCGGAGGGGCGGCGCGCGCGTCTGGCGCTGGCCTCCACCCCCGACCCGACGCTGGCGGCACCGGAGCCGCTCCGGCCGGACGACCTGGTGGGCCTCTCGTCCTTCGTCGGCGCATCGGGGGCCACCGTGCGGATGTCGATGGGAGAGAGATCCGCCGCGTCGACGCCGAACTCGACGACGGCGGTCACGTAGGTATCGAAGACTGCACGGTGCACGGAGGTGTCGTGCTGCTCGACAAGCGCGACGATGCCAGGGATGGCGCGGATGAGACGCGCGAAGCCGTGCGCCTCGTCGCCTTCGTCGGAGAGCAGCGCCGCGTCGCGGACGGTGCGCTCACGCGCGCTCGGTTCGGCCTTGCCCGGCTTCTGCTTGCCAGCTGCGGGAGCGGGTCTGCCTGGCGTCTTCGCCTCCGGCTTCCTCGCTCCTGGCTGCGTTGGCGTGCTGAGCCCGTCGTCCGGAGCTGACGCGCGAGGCTTCTCGGCAGACGAGTCTTCCTCGAGGGAGCTCTTGCCGACCTGCTTGGCTTCGCGGCCGGGATTGCCGGTCTCGCTCTTCTTGTCAGACTTGGCCTTCTTGTCCGACTTGGCTTTCTTGCCCGACTTCGACTTTTCGTCTGACTCGGCTTTCTTGTCCGACTTAGCCTTCTCGTCTGACTTGGTCTTCTTGTCAGACTTGGCTTTCTCGTCTGACTTATCTTTCTTGTCCGACTTGCTCTTCTTGTCCGACTTGGCCTTCTTGGCCGACGTGGTCTTCGTGGCGGACTCGGCGTGCTGCTTCTTGCCCTTGGGCTCTGCCGCGGCGACGGGATCCGCAGCTGACGGCGCGGCCACGTCTCCGAGGGAAGCCGGCCGCAGCACCGTCTTTGGCGGCTGCACGCGCTCCTTCTTGACCTTCGCCCGAGGGCCGCCCTGGGTGGCGTCGGGTCGCTCGACCGGCGTGTTCTTGCCTGACTTCTTGTTCGACTTCTTGCCCATACGACTCACTGCTCCGTTCACCGAGGCTCTGTGGCTCTGACGCTAGCGCCAGAGCCACAGAGGCACCTCAGTCGTGCCCGACAATTCCTCGGTGTACGACGTGGGTCCTACGAGTTCTGCGCGCGCTCCAACACGAGCTCGCGAACGCGTGCCGCGTCCGCCTTGCCCCTCATCGCCTTCATGACGGCGCCGATGACCGCGCCTGCGGCCTGCACCTTGCCGTCGCGGATCTTGGCGAGCACGTCGGGCTGCTGCGCGAGGGCAGCGTCGATGGCCTCGATGAGCGGACCGTCATCGCTGACGACGGCGAGTCCGCGTGACTCGACGACCTCCGCGGGTGAGCCCTCGCCTGCGAGCACACCCTCGAGCACGTCTCGCGCGAGTCGATCGTTGACGGTGCCCGCCGTGATGAGCCCGTCGAGCTCCGCGATCTGCGCCGGCGTCGCGAGGTCGGTCGCCTGCACGCCACGGTCGTTGGCGATGCGCGAGAGCTCGCCCATCCACCACTTCTTCGCACCGGCAGGCGTGGCGCCGGCGGCGACGGTCGCGTGGACGACGTCGAGGAGGCCAGCGTTGGCGATGTCCTGGAACTCCTGGTCGGCGAAGCCCCACTCCGACTTGAGGCGGCGGCGGCGAGCGACGGGTGCCTCTGGCAGCGTGGCGCGCAGCTCCTCGACCAGCTCGCGGCTCGGGCGCAGCGGCATGAGGTCGGGCTCCGGGAAGTACCGGTAGTCGTCGGCATCCGACTTCGGACGACCGGACGAGGTGCGTCCCGTGTCCTCGTGCCAGTGTCGCGTCTCCTGCGTGATGCTGCCCCCTGCCGCGAGGAGCGCTGCCTGACGCTGGATCTCGTAGCGCACGGCTCGCTCGATGGATCGGAAGGAGTTGACGTTCTTCGTCTCGGTGCGGGTGCCGAGCTTCTCCTCACCGCGCGGACGCAGCGAGACGTTCGCGTCACAGCGGAGGTTGCCACGTTCCATGCGAGCCTCGGAGACGCCGAGTGCGCGCACGATGTCGCGGATCGTCGAGACGTAGGCCGCCGCGAGCTGCGGCGTCTGCGCCTCGCCGCCGAAGATGGGCCGCGTCACGATCTCGACGAGGGGGACGCCAGCGCGGTTGTAGTCGACCAGGGAGTACTCGGCGCCCTGGATGCGCCCGGTGGAGCCGCCCACGTGGGTCAGCTTCCCTGCATCCTCTTCCATGTGGGCGCGCTCGATGGGCACGTGGAACACTGTGCCGTCTTCCAGCTCCACCTCGACCTCGCCGTCGAACGCGATGGGGTCGTCGTACTGCGAGATCTGGTAGTTCTTCGGGTTGTCCGGGTAGAAGTAGTTCTTCCGCGCGAAGCCCGAGACCTCCGCGATCTCGCAGCCAAGCGCGAGCCCGAGTGCGATCGAGTAGCGGACTGCCTGCTCGTTGACGACGGGCAGGGTGCCCGGGAGGCCGAGGTCGACCGGCCCGATGTTGGTGTTGGGCTCTCCGCCGACCTCGTTGCCCGAGTGGTTCGGGGTGTCGGAGAACATCTTGGTCTTGGTGCCGAGTTCGACGTGCACCTCGAGACCGATGACGGGCTCGTAGAGTTCGAGTGCGCGGTCGTAGTCCATGAGCTCTGGCTTGGCCATCAGCGTGCACCTGCCTTCAGCTGGGGGGCCTGCGAGAGCAGGGGCCCACCCCAGCGGTCTTCGAGAGTCTGTTCGAGTGCCGCGGCCACCCTGTAGAGGCGCGCGTCGTCACGGGCGGCTGCCATGAACTGGATGCCGACGGGCAGGCCGTTCTCCGGCGCGAGGCCGCCCGGAACGGAGATGCCGGGGACGCCGGCGAGGTTCGCCGGGATCGTCGTGAGGTCGGCCAGGTACATGGCCGTCGGGTCTTCCGCCTTCTCGCCGAGCTTGTAGGCGGTCGTCGGCGAGGTGGGTGCTGCGAGCACGTCGACCTCGGCGAACGCGGCGGCGAAGTCCTGCTGCACGAGTGTGCGCACCTTCTGCGCCGAGCCGTAGAACGCGTCGTAGTAGCCGGCGGAGAGCGCGTACGTGCCGAGGAGGATGCGGCGCTTGGCTTCGTCGCCGAAGCCCTTGCTGCGCGTCGCGGACATGACTCGCTCGACGGTGGTCCCCGAGGGGTCGGTGACCCGCAGGCCGAAGCGCACGGAGTCGTAGCGCGCAAGGTTGCTGGAGGCCTCCGCTGGCATGATCAGGTAGTACGCGGCCACGGCGTACTCGAAGTGCGGGGTCTCGATCCAGGAGATGATCGCGCCGCGTTCCTCGAGGGCTGCGAGCGCCTCCTGGAATCGCTGCGTGACGCCGGCCTCAAAGCCGGCTCCGTCGGCGATCTGCTTGGGGACGCCGATGCGCAGGCCACGGACGGAGTCGTCCGCGCGTCCCGCGAGCGCCGCCTGCGTGAACGACGGCCACTCGCCCGTGAGGGAGGTGGAGTCGCGTCGGTCGTGACCGGCGAGGACGTCGTGCAGTGCGGCGGTGTCGAGCACGCCGCGTGCTGCCGGCCCGATCTGGTCGAGCGACGAGCCGAGCGCAAGCGCGCCGTAGCGGCTCACGCCACCGTAGGTGGGCTTCATGCCGACGGTTCCGGTGACGGATGCGGGCTGACGGATGGACCCGCCCGTGTCGGTGCCGAGCGCGAGCGGCGCCTCGTAGGCGGCGACGGCAGCGGCGGAACCGCCGCCGGACCCGCCTGGGATGCGCTCGAGGTCCCACGGGTTGTGGGTCGGCCCGTAGGCGGAGTGCTCCGTCGAGGAGCCCATCGCGAACTCGTCGAGGTTGGTCTTGCCGATGATGACGAGGTCGTTGTCGCGGAGGCGCTCGACGACGGTCGCGTCGTACGGAGGCACCCACCCTTCGAGAATGCGCGAGCCGGCGGTCGTCGGGGTGCCCTTGGTCGCGATGTTGTCCTTGACCGCGACGGGGACGCCGGCCAGCGGTGAGAGCTTCTCCCCCGCTTGGCGCTTCGCGTCGACACGTCCGGCTGCGGCGAGTGCGGAGTCGGCGTCGACGTGGAGGAAGGCGTGGACGTCTCCGTCGACTGCCTCGATGCGCTCGAGGTGCGCGGTGGTCGCCTCGATGGAGCTGATGCTGCCGTCGGCGATCGACGCGGCGAGGTCGGTCGCGCTCAGGCGCGTGATGTCGGTGCTCACTGCTCTTCCCCCAGGATCGCGGTCACGCGGAAGCGAGTTCCGTCGCTGTCCGGGGCACCCGCGAGTGCGGCGTCGCGGTCCAGCGGCTCGCCGACCTCGTCGGCTCGCGTCACGTTGTGCATGGCGATCGGGTGGGTCGTCACCTTGACGTCAGGCGTCGCAACCTCCTGCACTTTCTGGATGAGGTGCTGGATCTCGATGAGTTCGCCGGTGACGCGCTCGATCTCGCCTTCGGCGAGGTCGATGCGCGCGAGCTGAGCGAGGTGCTCAACGTCGGCGGCAGTGATGTCGGTCATTCGTCTCCGATAGTGAGTCGGCCAGGGCTGGACAAGTCTAGGCCGCGTGCTGACGCGGCCGTGCTCCATCCGTGGCTACTGGCGTGGTGGCTGCTGCTGGGGAGGCTGGGACGATGGCCCATTGCCCTGCCAGCGGGGGTCGTATCCGGGCTGCCCCGGCTGGGCGGGCTGCTGTCCCGGGTACTGCGGCTGCCCCTGGTAGGGCGGCTGCCCCGGCTGAGCGGGCTGTTGCCCCGGGTACTGCGGCTGGCCCTGGTACGGCGGTTGGCCTGGAGTCTGCGGCTGGCCCTGGTACGGCGGCTGGCCGTGCTGGGGCTGCGTGCGCGCAGGCTGGCCGTTCCATCCGCCGGGCTGCGGGTTCTGCTGCGCGCCGCGCGTCGGCGGGAACTGCTGCGGGGCGCCCTGCTGGCGGGGATCGAAGCCCCCGGCCGGGCCAGGGTAGGGAGTGCCCGGGTACGGCTGGCCCGGCTGCTGCTGGCCGGGGTACGGCTGGCCCGGGTTGGGCTGGCCCGGGTTGGGCTGGCCCGGGTTGGGCTGGCCCGGATACTGCTGACCCTGGTTGTGCTGGCCCGGATACTGCGGCTGTCCCTGGCGTGGGTCACGCTGCTGCTGGGACGGCGCGCGACCGAAGTCGTTGCCGGCTGCCGGCTGCTGCCCCTGCCAGGAACCCCCTTGCTGCGGCGGCCGCCCCTGCGGCGGCTGTCCCTGCTGGCCCTGCGGCCCTGGCTGCTGGCCCTGTCCGGGGCGCGCTGCACCCCATGGAGCCTGAGGCTGATACCCGCCTGCCGGGCCAGGCTGCCCCTGGGTTCCCTGATTCTGCTGACCCGGGAACTGCCGACCTGGAGCCTGCTGGCCCGGGAACTGCTGCCCCGGCGCCTGCTGACCCGGGAACTGCTGCCCTGGGAACTGCTGCCCCGGCGCCTGCTGGCCGGGGAACTGCCGTCCCGGCGCCTGCTGGCCCGGGAATGACTGCCCCGCCGGGTAGGCCTGTCCGGGATTCTGCTGCGGCTGAGGTTGCTGCCACGCTCCCTGGCCTTGGCCAGGCCCGGGCTGGGCGCCGGGCTGCGGCCAGCCCTGACGAGGAGGCTGGCCCTGGTTGCTCGGCTGCCCGAACTGCGTCGGCTGAGCGTCCTGCGGTGGGTTGGCCAGGTGCGGCGGCAGGAACCCCTGGGCCGCGCCCTCACCAGGCGCAGGTGCTGGCACGGGCGGAGGTCCGCCGTTGGGAGGAGCGACGGCGGATGCTGGTGTGCGCTCCCATCGGGGCGAGGCGTCGAAGGGCTGCCAGGGCGCGCTCGGCGCCTGCTGCTGGGCAGTAGCCGAGGATGCTGCTGGCGCCTGCGACGCCGACGCCGCGCTCGGCTGATCCCGGCGCTGCGGGATCGGCACGTACGGAGCTGAAGCCGGCACGACGGGCGGAGGCGGAGTCGGGAGCCCCGCCGGCGGCACGACCGGGACGGGCGCGGGCTGCTGGGCCTCGAACGACGGCGCCTCGCGAGGATGCACCGGCGGAGCGGCGGTCGAGGAGGCGGTGGGGCTGACGTGCAGCTCGGCCGGCGCTTGGCTCTCCGATGAAAGCTCGGCCTCTGGGCCCTGCTCGCCCTCGGTGCGCGAGTCGAGGGTGGCCGATGGGGCGGTCAGCGAAGAGGAGGCGGTGTCCGCGGCCGATTCGGGAGCCGGGTGGGGGTCCGCTGCGGTGGTGTGCTCGACACCGGGATGAGGAGCGGGCGCGGGATCCGAGAGAGGCGCGGGCCCCCGAGCGGGGTCGGGTTCCGTAGTGGGCTCAGGCTCCGAAATCGGCGCAGGCTCCGAGACGGGCGCGGGCTCGACTGCGGCCTCGGGAGCGCTGTCGTCTCCGGCCGGGACCGCGGCGGCGGGCGCCACGCGCACCACGAGCACCTGCTGGGCGTCGTCGAGTGTGATCTCGACCAGTCCGTCGCCGGTCGCCAGCTCGTAGCTCGCGGCTCCCGTGCGCTGGAGCTGCGAGTGCGTCCGCGCCGCGTAGGAGTGCAGCGCACGCACGTGGTCGCTCAGGACACCCGCGTCGACGGCGTCGAGGATGGCGCGGGTCGCACGTTCTGCGGTTGTGGCCGCGTCGGGCCCCGCCTGCACCATGAGATGCACCTGGACGCCGGGCGCCGCTTCGACGACGACGCTGTCGCGTGAGCGCGTCAGCGCCTTGGCCGCGAGGACGAGGTGGAGCGGAGACGCCTCGTCGGTCTTCACGACCGACGAGGAGAGCTGCTCTGGGCCACCGTCGAGCACGAACGAGCGCACCCGGCCGGCAAGCTCGATGGCCTGCTCCGGGAAGCCGTTGACGTTGTTCCAGCCCCACATCCACGTGCCGGCGCTCTGCGCGACGCTGCCGATCAGCTGCACCGGAAGTACCGTCGCGGTCGGTTGGGTCTGATACGTGATCGACGGGGCGGTGAGGTCGACGTCCCATCCGGCGTCGCCGAGCTGCTCCGTGAGCTGCGCGTGCGCGTCGAAGTGGAGGATGGCGGCGTCGTCCGCCAGATCTTGCAAGCTCACGCTGAGCATGGTTCCCCGTTCCCCCGCGGCGAGCCATTGCCACGGCCTGCACACTGTAGCCGAGCGACCGGTCCGCCGCCTCGGAATCCGCTTCCTGTCGTCGGTGCGCGCCGAGCTCTCATTCCGCGACGGCTCGCAGGTGCTCGACCGCGCTGGGTCCACCTTCGAGGAGCAGGCGGAAGCCGTCTGCGTCGAGGATGGGGATGCCGAGTTCCTCGGCCTTCGTCAGCTTCGAGCCCGCTCCGGGCCCTGCCGCGACGAAGTCGGTCTTCTTCGACACGCTGCCAGCGGCCTTCCCGCCGGCGGCGATGATCGCCTCCTTGGCGCCGTCCCGCGTGAACCCCTCGAGGGTTCCCGTCGCCACGACGCTCAGGCCGGAGAGCGGCCCCTCGGTGCTGGTCCGCGCGCCGGGGCCCGGATGGTCCGGCGTGGCGAAGCGCACTCCGGCAGCCCGCCAGGCCTCGACGATGTCACGGTGCCAGTCTTCCGCGAGCCACTCGACGATCGCGTCCGCGATGGTCGGGCCGACGCCCTCGACCTGGGCGAGCTCCTCGGCCGGAGCCGCCTCGATCGCCTCAAGGGAACCGAACCAGTCCGCGAGTGCCCGCGCGGCAACGGGGCCGACGTGGCGGATGTTGAGCGAGACGAGCTGACGCCAGAGGTCTTTCGTCTTGGCGACCTCGAGCTGCTCGAGGAGGGTCGTCGCCTGCTTTGAAGGCTCGACGAGCCTGAAGTCCTTCTTGATGCCGGCCTTGCGTCGTTCGGCGGGCGTCATCTCCTCGGAGCCCGGCGGGTAGACGAGTGAGACCTTCTGGAACGGAGCCCTCCGGATGAGCTCGCCCGTCTCATCGTCGGTCCTGGGCTCTCCCGTCTCCGAGTCGCGGACGACGACCTCGATGGGGACGATCTCCTCGAGGGTGAGCGCGAAGAGCCGAGCCTCGGTCTCGAGCGGCGGCAGCTCGGGCACCGTCGGCTGGGTCAGCGCTGCGGCGGTCACCTCGCCGAGCGCATCGATGTCGAGTCCCCCGCGCGAGCCGATGTGCTCGACTCGGCCTCGGACCTGGGCAGGACACGAGCGGGCGTTCGGGCAGCGCAGGTCGACGTCGCCCTCCTTCATGGCACGCAACGGGGTCCCGCACTCCGGGCAATCGCTCGGCATGACGAAGTCGCGCACGTCGTCGCCGCGCAGCTCGAGCACCGGCCCGAGCACCTCCGGGATGACGTCGCCGGCCTTGCGCAGCACGACCGTGTCGCCGATCTTGACGCCTTTGACCCGCACCACGTCCTGGTTGTGGAGGGTCGCCATCCGCACGACGCTGCCCGCCACCTTGACGGGTGCCATGATCGCGAAGGGCGTGACGCGCCCGGTGCGTCCCACGCTCGCCGCGATGTCGAGGAGCTTCGTGTGCACCTCTTCTGGCGGGTACTTGTAGGCGATGGCCCAGCGCGGCGCGCGGCTGGTCATGCCGAGCTCGTCGTGCAGCTCGAGCTCGTCGACCTTCACGACGATGCCGTCAAGCTCGTGCTCGACGGAGTGGCGTTCGGCCCCGTAGTGCTCGACGAAGTCGACGACGTCGTCGACCGCCTCGGCGACCTTGGCGTACGGGGTGACGGGCAGGCCCCATCCGGCGAGGAGCTCGTAGACCTGGCTCTGCGAATCGACCGGTGGTGAGGGCCACGCGCCGATCCCGTGCACATACATCCGCAGCGAGTGGAGTCGGAGCTCGCCGGCCTCGCGTTCGAGGCCGCTCTTCTTCTCGAGCTGCTGCCGCAGGCCCCCGCTGGCCGCGTTGCGCGGGTTCGCGAAGTCGGGAAATCGCTTCGTGGCCCGCTCCAGCTCGGCCTGCTCGTCGAACTCACCGCGCGTCGCGGCGGGCCGGGCTTCCCACCTCGCCCGGTACTCGTCGACGGCACGGGGGCGCAGCGACGCCTGGAACTCGTTGAGCTGCGTGAACGCGGCGACCGGGATGTAGACCTCGCCTCGGACCTCGACGATCGGCGGGTGCCCCTCGCCCGAGAGCGCTTCGGGGATGCCGTCGATCTGCAGCGCGTTCTGCGTGACCTCCTCGCCCGTGCGACCGTCACCGCGGGTTGCCGCGGTGACGAGCCTGCCGTGCTCGTAGCGCAGGGCGATGGCGAGGCCGTCGATCTTCAGCTCCGTGAGCCAGGCGACTCGGCGGCCCGCGGCCGCCTCCGTCTTGGCGCACCACTCGCGCAGCTCGTCGATCGAGAAGACGTTGTCGAGGGAGAGCATGCGCTCCGCGTGCTCGATGGGCCGCAGGCCGTCAGCGACGCCGCCGCCGACCGTCTGCGTCGGGGAGTCCTGCGACTGCAGCTCGGGATGCTCGCGCTCCAGCTCGTCGAGCTCGCGGACGAGCGTGTCGTACTCGGCGTCCGAGACGAGCTGCGCGTCGCGCTCGTAGTACGCCGCCTGGTACTCGGCGACGAGCTCCCGCACCTCGGCGACGCGTTCCCGTGCATCCTCGAAGCTCGTCACGCTGTCGCTCCTGCGCGGGAGCTGAGCGTCGCCATCGCGGCCTTGCGGCTCACGGAGACCAGCCAGTCTTTCTTGCCCGCGAGGCGCTTGGCGGCGCGCCGCTCGCTGGTCGTCTCGAGGTAGCTCTGCACGATGCCGACGACGGCGATGAGCACCGCGAAGACGGCGAACACGATCTGCCAGGTGGGTTCGAGCTGCATGAGGAAGTTCGAGGCGAGGAACACCGTGCCGCCGATGAGGAACCAGAGCACGAGGGCGAGGATCCAGTCCTTCACTCCGAACGGGCGCGCCTCCAGGGTGCAGCGCTTCGCGAGCTGGAGGGCTGGCGCGTCGAAGTGCTCGTCGTAGTCACTGCGCCAGCGCTCCGAGTCGGAGAGGTTCTTGTACTTCGCCGCCCAGCGCTCCGCTCGGTCGGTGAGCATGTCCATCGCCTCGCCGTCTTTCAGGACCGAGCCCTCAGCCTGCTTGCTCATGCCGCCTCCTGCCCGTCTGCGCTGCCTGCAACGCCATCTTGCGCGGTGCTCTCCTGCACGGCGCTCACGGTTCGGTCGATCGTGAACTGGCCGAGCACGCTCGTGCCGACGTAGACCACGGCAGTCTGGCCTGGTGCGACCCCGACAAGCGGCTCGTCGACGACCACGCTCCATTCGACGCCCGGGATGGTGGCGTCGTCACGCGTGCTCGCGGCGCTCGCGCTCACACGCGCGGTGGCGGGGACCGGATCGGCGTGGGCGCGGATCTGGACGTCGCAGCGGAACGCGCCGTCGGCCTCCGTCTTCGCGGCGCCCGTCCAGCTCATCCGCTGGCCGGCGATCTCCGCGATGTTCAGCGCCTCCTTCGGCCCCACGACGACCTCGTTGGTCTTCGGGCGGATCTCGAGCACGAACCGCGGCTTCCCGTCGGGGGCTGGAACGCCGAGCCGGAGCCCCTTGCGTTGGCCGACGGTGTAGGCCGTCGCTCCGTCGTGCTCGCCGAGCTTCGCGCCGGCGCTGTCGACGACCTCGCCGGTGGCTGTGCCGATGCGGTCACCGAGCCATCCCCGAGTGTCGCCGTCTGGGATGAAGCAGATGTCGTGCGAGTCGGGCTTCTGCGCGACGCTGATTCCGCGCTCGGCGGCCTCCGCACGGACGAGATCCTTGGAGGGCGTGTCTCCGAGCGGGAAGTAGCAGTGCTCGAGCTGCTGCTGGGTGAGCACGCCGAGCACGTACGACTGGTCTTTCGCCCAAGCACTCGCTCGGTGCAGTTCGACGAGTCCGTCCTCGCCCGTCGCGAGGGTGGCGTAGTGCCCCGTGCACACGGCATCGAACCCGAGGTCGATGGCCTTCTCGAGGAGCGCCGCGAACTTGATCTTCTCGTTGCAGCGCATGCAAGGATTCGGCGTGCGGCCGGCGCTGTACTCCGCGATGAAGTCATCGACGACGTCGAGCTTGAACCGCTCGGAGAAGTCCCACACATAGAACGGGATGCCGAGGAGGTCGGCGGCACGACGGGCGTCCATCGAGTCCTCGATGGTGCAGCACCCTCGAGACCCCGTGCGGAGCGTGCCTGGCATTCGGGAGAGCGCGAGGTGCACGCCGATGACTTCGTGCCCGGCCTCGACGGCTCGGGCTGCTGCGACGGCGGAATCGACCCCGCCGCTCATGGCGGCTAGAACTTTCACCGGATAAGTGTACGTCGGGCCTCCGACACCGCCCCGTGTGCGGAACAGGTAGGGGTCAGCCGATGTGCGTCGCCGAGGTTGTCGTGGCCGGCTCAGCACCGGTCGCGAGCGGCTTCTCCTTCAGGAAGGACAGCGCGATGATGGAGATGACCGTCAGGGGCACAAGCGCGAGGAAGATCGGGATGAGCGCCTCGTTGTACGAGCCGATGATGATGGCCCTGAGCTGATCGGGCAGCTCAGCGATCGCCGCCGGCGTGAAGGAGCTCGCGCCGTCCTCGGCGGCTGCCCCGTCCGGAAGACGGTCGGCCACCATCTGCGTCAGCCGCGCTGCGAAGACCGAGCCCACAACCGCGGAGCCGAGCGTCGCGCCGACCTGGCGGAAGTAGTTGTTGGCCGCCGTCGCGGTGCCCACGATGCGAGCGGGGAACGAGTTCTGCACGATGAGCGTGAGCAGCTGCATGCTCCCGCCGAGTCCGATCCCCATGATGCCGAGGGCGACGCAGATCATCCACACCGGGCTGTCGACCGTGACGAACGAGAGCACCAGGAGCCCGGCACCGAGCACGGCGGACCCCGCGATGGGCACCCACTTGTAGCGCCCCGTGCGCGAGACGTACTGGCCGCTCAGGATCGATGTGATCAGCAGCGCACCCATCATGGGGGTCATCAGCAGGCCGGACACCGTTGGTCCGGACCCCGTCACCATCTGCAGGTAGGTCGGCATGTAGCCGAGCGTGCCGAACATGATGACGCCCGTGGAGAGGCTGGCGATCGTCGTCAGGATGAAGTTGCGGTCGCGGAACATGCCGAGCGGCATGATCGGGTTGGCGGCACCGCGCTCGACGAAGACGAACGCCGTGGCCGAGACGACGGCAAGCGCTGCGAGCAGCAGGATCGTCGGCGACGTCCACGCGTACTGCGATCCGCCCCACGTTCCGACGAGCACGAGCGCGGTCGTCGCGAGGGAGATGAGGGCCATGCCGCTGACATCGATCCGAGTGCGTTCCTGCGCGGGGCGCTTGGGGAGACGGAGGAGGAAGATCGTCGCCAGCAGCGCAAGAGCACCGAGCGGCAGGTTGATCCAGAACACCCAGCGCCATCCCGGCCCTTCCGTGAACCAGCCACCGAGCAGCGGGCCAGCCACGGAGGAGAAGGCGAAGACCGCGCCCATGACCCCCATGTACTTGCCACGCTCGCGCGCGGGGACGACGTCGGCGATGGCGGCCTGCGACAGGATCATGAGGCCACCGCCGCCGAGCCCCTGGACGATGCGCGCGCCGATGAGCAGCTCGATCGAGGGAGCCAGGCCGCCGAGCACCGAGCCGGCGATGAACAGCCCGATGGCGATGAGCAGCAGCGGCTTGCGTCCGAACAGGTCGGAGAGGTTGCCGTAGACGGGCATCATGACGGTCGACGCCAGGATGAACGACGTCACGACCCAGCTCATGTGCTCGACTCCGTGGAGCTCCCCCACGATGGTCGGCATGGCGCTGGAGAGGACCGTGTTGTTGAGCGATGCCATGAGCATCGTGACCATCAGGCCGAGGAAGAGCGGAACGATGCTCCGCTTGTGGGACGTGCCGGTGGTCGCGCCAGCCGCGGGCCTCGCTGCGCGCGCGCCGTCGCTCGCGCCGGTTCTTGTGCCGGTCTCGGCGCGGGCCTGCGAATCGATGCTGGGGGGAGTCGTCATAGGGATTCTGAGATCGCTTTCCTGAATACGTCGATAGAGCGGTTGATGGCGGCTTCCCGGTCGACCAGGATGCCGTGGGGGTCGTTCCGGCTGGTGAAGCGCAGGATGGTGGCGGCGAGCGACAGGAGTGCCTTGGCGGACTCGATGCCGTCAGGCAGCGGCTCGGTCGAGCTGTCGCCGTCCTGCTCGGTCAGGATCGCGAGGACGATGTCCTCAGCCGCGCTGATGTGGCGCCTGAGGCGCTCCTCGAGCACTGGGTTCTGGTCGGCGAGCGTGCGCCGCCGTGGGAAGTCGTCGTGGTCGGGAATTGCCGAATCGAGGACAGCCAGCATGAGCCGCATCGTGCGGCCGAACGAGTCACCCGCGCTTGCGCGGAAGTCCGCGAGGGCGCCGTCGGGCAGGGTCGGTGCCTGCATGCCGAGCACCGCATCCTCTTTGCTCGGGAAGTAGTTGAAGAAGGTTCGGCGTGAGACGCCGGCGCGATCGCTGATCGCGTCGATCGTGGTCTCGTCGAGGCCCCGCTCGATCGTGAGGTCGGCAGCGGCATCGTGGATGGCGTGCCAGCAGTCGATGCGGTTGCGTTCGCGGAGGGAAAGGGCTGGATTCGACACCACTCAAGAATATGCATGAGTGCAAAGTTTCACAAGTGCAACTTTCCTGTGCAGGTCCTGGGTACAGTGGCACCTCGTGTCGACTCTCCCCGCTCCGAACCCCTCAGGCAGCGCACGGTCCCCGTGGTTCTGGACGGCACTCGCCGTCCTCGCGCTGGTGCTCCTCGCACTGAACCTGAGGACCGCCGTCACCAACGCCTCGCCGATCTTCGATCTCATCTCCGTCGACCTCCCGCTCCAGGGCGCCACCACCGGGCTCCTCACGATGCTGCCTCCCGTCGCGTTCGCGATCGCCGGCCTCGTCACCCCGTGGCTGCTGCGTCGCGTGCGCCTCGAGCTGCTCATCGTCCTCGCCCTGGCCGCCATCATCGCCGGCCACCTGCTCCGAGGAGCGGCCCCCGACGTCCCCACCCTCCTCGGCGGCAGCGGCATAGCCCTCCTCGGCATGGGCATCGGCAACATCCTCCTGCCGCCGGTCGTCGTCACGTACTTCCGGTCGCGCATCCCCGTCATGACCTCCACCTACGCGATCGTCGTCGCGCTCGGCACGATGCTGCCTCCGCTGCTCGCGGCGCCCGTCGCCCTGGCCTCCGGCTGGCGGACCTCGCTCTCGATGTGGGGCATCGTCGCAGCCTCGGCAGCCGTGCCGTGGCTCATCCTCCTCGTTCGCGCGCAGGTGCGAGCGGCGCGCGGACACGTGCCCGAGACGACGGGCGCCGTGACGCTGCCGAACGGCAAGCCCGCACGGCCCGCACGCTCCATCTGGCGCTCCAAGCGGGCATGGGCGCTCGCCACGACCTTCGCGATCTCGTCGATGAACGCGTACTGCTGCTTCGGCTGGCTCCCCACGATCCTGCAGGAGCGGGCGGGGGCAGACACGGTCGCCGCGGCCGGCTACCTCTCGCTGTTCGCGGCCATGGGCATCCCGCTCTCGCTGGCGACCCCGCTTGTCATCAAGCACCTCGGCACCACGTGGCCGCTCATCTCCGCGGCGGCCGGCTTCGCGCTCGGCTACCTGGGCCTCATCCTGGCCCCGACGGCAGCCCCGGTCGCCTGGGTGCTGCTCATCGGCTTCGGACAGCTGATCTTCCCCATCTGCCTCACGCTCATCGGCCTTCGCGCATCGGGCCAGCGCGGGTCGGCCATCCTGAGCGGCTTCGTCCAGCTCGTCGGCTACGCCCTCGCTGCCCTCGCGCCGTTCACGGTCGGCGTGCTGGCCACGGCGACGGGCAACTGGTCGATCCCGCTTGGCCTCCTCGCCGTGCTCACCCTCGGCGTCATCCCGCTCGCCCCCGCGCTTGCTGGCAAGTGGAAGATCGAAGACGAGATCCAGCTGGCCCGCTGAGTCAGGATTCGAGCTCTGGCTCGACGTCGGTGCGCTGCTCCTCGTGGAGCGCGGCGTAGAGCCCGCCGCCGGCCATGAGCTCTGCGTGGCTGCCACGCTCGACGATGCGGCCCTCGTCGAGGACGCAGATCACGTCGGCGTCCTTCACCGTCGAGAGGCGGTGCGCGATGGCGAGCACCGTGCGCCCCCGCGATGCGGCGTCCAGCGCACGCTGCACGAATCGCTCCGACCGTGTGTCCAGAGCGCTGGTCGCCTCGTCGAGGACCAGGACGGCCGGGTCCTTGAGGAGAACTCGCGCGATGGCGACGCGCTGCTTCTCACCGCCGGAGAGCCGATACCCGCGCTCCCCCACCAGCGTCTCGTACCCGTCGGGGAACTTCGAGATGGTCTCGTGGATGTTGGCCTGCCGGCACGCATCCTCGATCTCCGCCTGCGTCGCCTCGGGCTTCGCGAAGCGCAGATTCTCTGCGATCGACGCATGGAACAGGTAGCTCTCCTGGCTCACGATGCCCGTGTTGGCGATGAGCGCGTCGTGGTCGAGGTCTCGCACGTCGGTGCCGGCGAACCTCACGGCTCCGGATGACGCCTCGTAGAGCCGCGGAACCAGGTAGCCGATGGTCGTCTTCCCGGCACCGCTCGGCCCGACGAACGCGACGAACTCACCGGGACGGACCGTGAACGAGACGTCGTCGAGCGTGGGGGCCGCGTCGGTCTCCGCGTCCGGGTAGCTGAACGACACGTGATCGAACGTCACCTCGCCGAGCCTCGACTCGTCGAGGGGCGTCGGCGCCGGCGACGGCGTGATGGCGGGCGCCAGGTCGAGGTACTCGAAGATGCGGGCGAAGAGCGCCTTCGACGTCTGCACCTCGAGACCGATCCGCATGAGTCCGATGAGCGGCATCGTGAGCCTCGTCTGCACCGTCGTGAAGGCGACGATCGCCCCGGCCGTGAGATCGACGCCACCCGTGATGAGGTACGCGGCGACGATGTAGACGGCCGCGGGAACGAGCGAGAACACGATCGACACGAACGCGAAGAAGCTCTGGCCGCTCATGGTCTGCTTGACCTGGAGGCCGATCTGCTTGAGGTTCTCAGCGCGATACCGCTGCCCCTCGGCCTCCTCGCGACCGAACGACTTCGCGAGCAGGATGCCGGAGACGCTCAGCGACTCCTGCGTGATGGCCGTCATCTCGGAGAGCGACTCCTGCGTCTTCGTCGCGATCCGGGCACGCACCTGGCCGACCCGACGCTGCGCCCAGACGAGCGCTGGCATGAGCACGAAGGCGATGATCGTGAGCTGCCACGAGAGCAGCGCCATCGCGACGACGGCTGCGAGGACGGTGACGATGTTCCCGACGACGCTCGTGATCATCGACTGCAGCGTGGATGCGACGCCACCGACGTCGTTCTGCAGGCGGGACTGGATGACGCCGGTCTTCGTGCGCGTGAAGAACGCGAGCTCCATGCGCTGGAGGTGCTCGAAGAGCCGCACGCGGAGGTCGCCCATGACCGAGTTGCCGACGCTGGCCGTGAAGTACGTCTGCACGACCCCGAGCGCGCTCGAGGCGACCCACAGCAGCGCCATGAGCCCGACGATCTTCCACAGCTCGCCGATGTTCGGCCCAGCTCCATCGGGCGGGAAGAGGCCGACATCGAACGCCTGCTCGGTGAGCAGCGGAGGCAGCACCGAGATGGCGGCGGTGACGAGCACCAGCGCCAGCGCGATGGCGATCTTCCGCCGGTACGGCGAGAACAGTCGGATGACCCGCTGCCACAGGTCGTCGATCTGTGGGGCCTGCTCGTTCGCCGCGCGGAGCACGGACTCATCGCGCACGCGGCCTCCGGCAGGGGGCCCGCCTCCAGCGCCTCGCATCGTCATGGCGTCAGCGTAGGCGCATCCGCCGACACTGAGGCGAGAGCCGAGGCCTGCTCAGCGGAGACGACTTGAAACTAGACGGCGCGGTCCGAGAAACCGGCGGTGCGCGCCTGCTCCACGATCCGCGGCAGCACTGCGAGGAGGGCGTCGATGTCCGCAGCTGACGTCGAGGTGCCCAGCGTGAAGCGGAGCGCGCTGAGCGCCGCACGCTCGTCGAGGCCCATGCCGAGCAGCACGTGAGAGGGCTCCGCGATGCCGGCCTGGCAGGCCGAGCCCGTCGAGACGGAGAACCCTGCCATGTCGAGCAGGAAGAGCAGCGAGTCGCCCTGGCAGCCCTCGAAGGTGACGTGGACGTTCCCGGGCACCCGCGCCCTGACCTCCACGCCGCGATCGACGAGCGCGCCGTCCAGCGGTGCCCCTCGAAGCTGCGCGCCCGGAATGCGCGCGAGGCCCTCCGAGAGCCGCAGCGCGAGGCCGTCGAGGCGCGCCCCCTCCGCAGCCATACGCGTCATCGCGGCATCGGTGGCCGCTGCGAAGGCGAGCGCCGCCGGTACGTCCTGCGTGCCCGAGCGCACACCCCGCTGCTGCCCTCCACCGTGGATCAGCGCCTCGACCGTGTGGGCGCGCGCGAGGGCGAGAGCCCCCATCGCGACGGGTCCGCCGATCTTGTGCGCGGAGACGCTGAGCGCCGCGACGCCGAGATCGCGGAGGGAGACGGGAATGTGCCCGAACGCCGCGACGGCGTCGACGTGCACGGGAATCCCCTGCTCATTCGCGAGCTCGGCGAGCGCACGCACGGGCTGCACGGATCCCACTTCGTTGTTCGCGAGGATGACCGTGACCAGGGCGATCTCGTCGGCGTGCTCGCGCATTCGTGCTGCCGCGACCTCGAGATCGACGAGGCCTGCTGCATCGACAGGCAGCCAGTCGATGACCGCTCCCTCGTGCGCGGCGAGCCATTCGAGCGCATCCACCGTCGCATGGTGCTCACCTCGAGGCGCCAGGATGCGCGTTCGGGTCGGCCGCTGCCGCAATCGCGACCAGTAGAGGCCCTTGACGCCGAGGTTGATGGCCTCGGTGCCGCCAGAGGTGAACACGACCTCGATGGGGTCCGCGCCGAGCGCGGCTGCGACGCGCTCTCGTGCCCCCTCGAGCATCCGCTTCGCTGCCTGCCCGTGGCCGTGAATCGACGACGGATTCCCCGTCAGCTCGAGTCCCGCGAGCAGCGCAGCCCTCGCCTCCGGCACCATTGGCGTCGTCGCGGCGTGGTCGAGGTAAACGGCCATTTCGCTCCTCGCCTCACTCTCGACATAGACTTGCGCGATCTGTGCGCACCAGGACGCACGCATGTGACCAGGAAGCCGCCGGACGGCGCCCGGCCGCTCGATTCGAACAGTTTAGGCCTCATGCCCGATTCCCAGACCCGCTCAGACCTCGGCGTGACCCACCGCCAGGGAATCGCGCGCCTCCGCGTGTTCTCGATGCACGCGACCTCGATGACGCTGTGCCTCGTGGCCGCCGACGGCACGGTCACGCGGACCATCGAGATGGCCAGCATGCCAGGCGGCGTCTGGCAGGCAGAATGCGCCGAGCTCGTGAACGGGCAGCGGTACGCCGTGCGCGCCGACGGGCCGTCGAGCGGAACGAACGCCTTCGACAGGCATCGGCTGCTCGTCGAGCCGTACGCCAGGCAGGTCGCGAACGTCGGCAGCCCGGCCGTCCCGGTCTGGACCGCCCAGGTCGTCGAGTCCGAGCCCTTCGACTGGGGTCAGGTGCGAGCACCGCTCCTCCCCCTCCGCGACGTCGTCGTCTACGAAGCGCACGTCAAGGGATTCACGCAGCTCGCCCCGCACATGCCGGAAGACCTGCGTGGCAGCTACGCCGGCCTCGCGCACGAGGACACGATCGCCTACCTCCAATCGGTCGGCGTCACGGCGGTGGAGCTGCTTCCCGTGCACGCGTTCGCGTCCGAGTCGTTCCTGCGGCGCCAGGGCATGGCGAACTACTGGGGCTACAACACGCTCGGATTCTTCGCCCCGCATGCCGACTACGCCTCCCCCGCCGCCCGTGCGGCGGGCCCGCACGCGATCGCGCGCGAGTTCAAGGGCATGGTCAAGCACCTGCACGCAGCCGGCATCGAGGTGTACCTCGACGTCGTCTACAACCACACCTCCGAGGGTGGGCGCGGCGACGAGACGTCCATGTTCCGCGGCCTCGACAACGCCACGTACTACCGGCACGACATGCACGGCAACCCGATCGACCAGACCGGCTGCGGCAACTCGCTCGACACGTCGGAGGCGATCGTGCGCGAGCTCATCCTCGACTCGCTCAGGTACTGGGTGGAGGAGTTCCGCATCGACGGCTTCCGCTTCGACCTGGCGGCAACGCTCGGCCGAAATGCGCACCATGCCTTCGAGACGCATCACCCCCTGCTCGAGGCGATCGTCCGCGACGACCGCCTGGCCGACACGAAGCTCATCGCGGAGCCGTGGGACGTCGGCATGGGCGGCTGGCAGACGGGCAACTTCCCGGAGGACTGGTCGGAGTGGAACGACAGCTTCCGCGACCACGCACGTTCGTTCTGGGTCAGGGACATCGCCGAGGCGCGCAGCTCCGGCGTGCATCCCGAGGGTGCTGGCGCGTTCAGCACCTCGCTCGCCGGCTCGTCCGACATGTTCAGCGACGACCGCGGGCCCCTCGCCTCCGTCAACTTCGTGACGGCCCACGACGGCTTCACGCTTCGCGATCTCGTCTCCTACAACGTCAAGCACAACCTGCAGAACGCCGAGCTCGGCCGCGACGGGACCGGCGACAACCGCTCCTGGAACTTCGGCGTCGAGGGGCCGAGCGACCGCGGCGACATCGAAGCGCTGCGCAGGCGCTCCATGCGCAACCTCCTCGGCACTCTGCTCCTGAGCGCGGGTGTGCCCATGCTGACGGCGGGCGATGAGGTCGCGCGGTCGCAGAAGGGCAACAACAATCCGTACAACCAGGATTCGCCCCTCACCTGGTTCTCCTGGGAGCTGAGCGAGGTCCAGCTCGCCCAGCTCGCGCACACGCGCAGGCTCATCGAGCTGCGTGCGCAGCACCAGGTGCTGCGTCCGAGCAGCTTCAACCACGGGCACGCGCTCAGCGAGCACGGCACCAGGCGCCGGTGGTTCGACGCGCTCGGCAACCCCATGGGCGACGGCTCCTGGCAGGGGCCGGGCGGGCGAACCCTGCAGGTGCTGCTCGACGCCTACATCCCGGAAGCCGATGCCGACTTCACGGGCGACGCCGAGCTCGTCGACGGGGTGCGGATGCTCACCGACCGGCTCCTGCTCGTCGTGCACGGCAGCGAGGACGACGCGGCGCTCCGCGCGCCAGCCGTCGACGAGATCACCGGGTACCGGCTCCTCTGGGACTCGACGCACGAGCACCCGGACGAGGCGCTCAGCGCCAGTCGCGTGCTCGTCCCAGGTCAGCTCACCGGTCTCGAGGGACCCTCCGTGCAGGTCTACGCCGTGGACGTCGAGCCGGGACACCACCACATCTAGACCACGGCGTGGGGGTCGTTCGCATTCCGTGACACGCGAACAGCCCCGATGCGGGTGGGTGTTGGTAGCGTTCGGATGTGGCAACGACACCAGCGTCAGACGACCAGATTCCACCGAGCCGCCCACGTCGGGCAGCCGCGAAGCGAGCGAGCACCTCGCCGAAGCCTGCCCCAGCGGTGCAGGACGCGCCAGTGAGCGCAGCGGCAGCACCCGAGCCCTCCTCGGCCAAGGCGCCAAGGGCGCGCAAGCCGAAGGCTCCAGCGGCGATGCCGGCCGCAGCCGCGGCCGTCGCGACGGCGCTCCCGCCGACCGGCGACGCTTTCCCGGGCTCCGGCTACGTCCCGGTGATCGGCCGCATCCCCATCCTCGACCTGCAGCCGCAGCTCGTCGACAACCTCTTCCCGACGAAGGGGTACGTGGGCGATGTCGTGCCCTTCTCGTGCGTCGCCTTCCGCGAGGGACACGACATCATCGGCGTCGAGCTCGTGCTCACCGAGCCCGGCGCGGAGGCCACGCGCATCCGCATGCAGCCTGGCCCGAAGGGCACCGACTCGTGGCTCGCCGAGGCGCAGGTCACCGCCGCCGGCACCCACGAGTGGTGGGTCGAAGCCTGGAACGACGACTTCGCGACCTGGCAGCACAACGCGGAGATCAAGATCCCCGCAGGCATCGATGTCGACGTCATGCTCGAGCTCGGTGCGATGGTCGTCGACCGTGCGGCCACCAATCCTGAGCTCACCGCGCATCAGAGTGCCGTGCTGCGGGACGCGGCGACCGCGTCGCGCTTCACCTCCCGGTCCGCTTCCTTCCGCCTCGCCTCGCTGCTCGCCGAAGACGTGCTCGAGGTCGTCGAGGCGCACCCCGTCCGCTCCCTCGTGACGCGCTCGGCCAAGCGCAGCATCCAGGTGGACCGCGCGCTGGCCGGAAACGCGGCCTGGTACGAGTTCTTCCCCCGCTCGGAGGGCGCCAGGCAGGCGGCGGACGGCAGCTGGACCTCCGGCACGTTCCGCACCGCTGCCGAGCGAGTGCCTGCGGTCGCAGCCATGAACTTCGACGTGCTCTACGTTCCGCCGATCCACCCGATCGGGCACACCAACCGCAAGGGGCCGAACAACTCCCTTACGACGGAGCCTGGAGACCCGGGCTCCCCGTGGGCGATCGGGTCCGCAGAAGGCGGCCACCGCGACATCCACCCCGACCTGGGCACCGTCGAGGACTTCCGGTACTTCGTCAGCGAGGTCGAGAAGAACGGCATGGAGCTCGCCCTCGACCTCGCCCTGCAGGCGACCCCCGACCACCCGTGGGTAGCTGAGCATCCTGATTGGTTCACGCAGCTGCCAGACGGCAGCATCGCCTACGCCGAGAACCCGCCGAAGAAGTACCAGGACATCTACCCGATCAACTTCGACGGCGACCGCAACGGCCTGTACGCGGAGGTCCTCGACACGGTCGAGTACTGGATCGACCTCGGCGTCAAGATCTTCCGCGTCGACAACCCGCACACGAAGCCCCTGCAGTTCTGGGAGTGGCTGATCCACGAGGTCAACGCCAAGCACCCCGAGGTCATCTTCCTCGCCGAGGCGTTCACCCGACCCGCCATCATGCACGCGCTCGCGAAGGCCGGCTTCCAGCAGTCGTATACCTACTTCACCTGGCGCAACACGAAGACGGAGCTCGAGGAGTACCTCACCGAGGTATCGAAGGAGTCCAGCGACTTCCTTCGCCCGAACTTCTTCGTCAACACACCGGACATCCTCACCGAGTACCTGCAGAAGGGTGGGCGCAACGCCGCGAAGATCCGAGCGATCGTCGCCGCCACCTCCTCCCCGCTGTGGGGGGTCTATGCCGGATTCGAGCTCGCCGAGAACGTGGCCCGCCCCGGTTCGGAGGAGAACATCGACAACGAGAAGTACGAGTTCAAGCAGCGCGACTGGGCGGCCCAGGAAGCGAGCGGCTACTCCCTCGCTCCGCTGCTGACGAAGCTCAACGAGCTGCGCCGCGCCAACCCGGCGCTCCAGCAGCTGCGCAACTTCGAGGTGCAGTTCAGCGACAACGAGAACGTGCTCGTCTTCTCCAAGCACCTGCCCGCCGAGTACGCCGCCGACGGCGTCTCCAACACGGTGATCGTCGCGGTGAACCTCAACCACTCCGGTATCGAGGAGGCGACCGTCTACATCGACCAGACGAAGTTCGGGTTCGCGTCCGACACGGAGTTCGGGGTGGAAGACCTCCTCAGCGGGCACGAATGGGTCTGGGGCGGCGCGAACTACGTGCGCCTCGACCCATCCACCCTCCCCGCGCACATCCTGCGCGTCAGGCACTCGGCACTCTGACCCGTCGTCCGGTCGCGCCAGGCGGCGCGACCGGACGATCTCGAGAACGGAAACACCATGACCGACGAACTCAAGCCCGCCGCTCCCGCACCGATCGGCGTTCCCGAGGGTGAGCTGCGCTCGGTCGCCGAGGGCACGCACTCCGGCCCCCACGCGATCCTCGGGCAGCACCTGCAGGAAGACGGGCGCACGCTCATCCGAGCGCGTCGCCCCCTCGCGGAGCGCGTCACCGCGATCCTCGAGTCCAGCGGCGAGCGGGTCGAGCTGCAGCATCTCGCCCACGGTATCTGGCAGGGCGTGCACGAGCACGGCCTCGACGACTACCGCATCGAGACGGTCTACAGCGACGGCGTTCCGCACATCGTCGACGACCCCTACCGCTTCCTCCCAGTCGTGGGCGAGGTCGACCAGTTCCTCTTCGGCGAGGGGCGCCACGAGCGCCTCTGGCATGTCTTCGGCGCCCACCACCGCGAGCACTGGGGCACCTACTCCGCCGTCTGGGGCACCTCGTTCGTCGTCTGGGCACCCCACGCCCAGGCCGTGCGCGTCATCGGCTCGTTCAACGGCTGGGATGGCCGGGCGCACGCCCTGCGCCGCCTCGACGCACTCGGCATCTGGGAGCTCTTCGTGCCAGGCGTCACGCCGCACGAGACCTACAAGTTCCAGATCCGCACCGCCTCCGGCGACTGGGTCGAGAAGGCAGACCCCCTGGCGCTGCACGCGGAGCAGCCGCCGCAGACCGCGTCGGTCATCGCGAACCCCAGCACGTACGAGTGGGGCGACGGCGACTGGATGACGTCCCGGGCGCAGAAGGACCCGCACACGGGCCCCATGACCACCTACGAGCTCCACGCCATGTCCTGGCGTCCCGGACTCGGCTACCGCGAGCTGGCTGACCAGCTCGTCGAGTACCTCGACGGCCTCGAGTTCACCCACGTGGAGTTCATGCCGCTCTCGGAGCACCCCTTCGGCGGCTCGTGGGGCTACCAGGTCACCGGCTACTACGCGCCGACCTCCCGCCTCGGCTCGCCCGACGACCTGCGCTACCTCATCGACCGGCTCCACCAGGCCGGTTACGGCGTCATCATGGACTGGGTGCCCGGCCACTTCCCGAAGGACAGCTTCGGCCTCGCCGAGTTCGACGGCCAGGCGCTCTACGAGCACGCCGACCCTCGGCTCGGCGAGCAGCTCGACTGGGGCACGAAGGTCTTCAACTTCGGTGACTCCCAGGTGCGCAACTTCCTCGTCGCCAACGCGCTGTACTGGCTCGAGGAGTTCCACATCGACGGGCTGCGCGTCGATGCCGTCGCCTCCATCCTCTACCTCGACTACTCGCGCGAGGAGTGGGTGCCGAACATCCACGGCGGGCGCGAGAATCTCGAGGCCATCGCCTTCCTGCAGGAGGTCAACGCGACGGCCTACAAGCTCTACCCCGGTATCGCCATGATCGCCGAGGAGTCGACGAGCTGGGCTGGCGTCACGAAGCCGACCGAATGGGGCGGCCTCGGCTTCGGCCTCAAATGGAACATGGGCTGGATGAACGACAGCCTCAGGTACGTCGAGCGCGACCCCATCTACCGCTCCCACCACCAGGGAGACCTGACGTTCTCGTTCGTGTACGCGTGGAGCGAGCGGTTCCTGCTTCCCATCAGCCACGACGAGGTCGTCCACGGCAAGGGGTCTCTGTACTCGAAGATGCCAGGCGACGAGTGGCAGAAGCTCGCCGGCACGCGCCTCTTCCTGGCGTACCAGTGGGGCCACCCGGGCAAGCAGCTGCTCTTCATGGGGCAGGAGTTCGCGCAGCAGACCGAGTGGAGCGAGTCTCGCGGCCTCGACTGGTGGGAGCTCGACAACCCCGGCCACGCGGGCGTCCAGCGTCTCGTCGGAGACCTCAACCGTCTCGCGAAGCACGAGGGCGCGCTCTGGGAGCTCGACGACGACTCGTCCGGCATGGTGTGGCTCAGCGGCGACGACGCAGCGAACAGCGTCCTCGCATTCGCGCGCCGTGGTTTCGACGGCACTCCGGACGTCGCGATGATCTTCAACTTCTCGAACCAGGCCATCGGCGGCTACCGCCTCGGCCTGCCACACGCCGGACGCTGGTCGGAGGTGCTCAACACCGACGCGGAGACGTACGCGGGTTCGGGGGCCGGCAACTACGGTTCCGTCACGACCGAGGACGTCGCATCCCACGGTTTCGCGCAGTCAGCGGCCATCACCCTCCCGCCGCTCGCGGCAGTCTGGCTCAAGTTCGAGGGCTAGGAGACCCGCAGGCTCAACGGAGCGAGGCCCGGATGCGATCTGATCGCATCCGGGCCTCGCTCTGTTCGCCAGCTCAGGTCAGAACAGCAGGTTCGTGAGCCGTGCCCGTGCAGCCCCCACGCGGGGGTCTGCCACGCCCACGACGAGGAACAGATCGAGGAGGCGTTCGCGCACCGTCGTCTTGCCCTCGGCGTCGAGCTTCGGGAACAGCGTCAGCAGGCGGTCGAACGCGTCATCGATATGCCCGCCCGACAGGTCGAGGTCCGCGACGTCGAGCTGCGCATCGAGGTCGTCCGCGTTGGCGGCGCCTCGCTGTCGGATCTCCTCGAGCGTCTTGCCCTGGAGCCGGACGAGGAGCTGCACCTGGGCGAGGCCGGCGCGAGCCTCGTCGTCGGCGGGGCGCTCAGCGAGGGCGCGCTCGTAGGCGTCGATGGCTGCGGGATAGTCTCCGCGCTCGAGCGCCTCGAAGGCTTCAGCGTGCAGCGGCGGGAGCGGCGGTGCGGCAGGCTCGGCCTGGGCCTCCGCCTCGGCCTCAGGTGCCGCATCCACCGCGACGTGGCCCGTGAGCCCCTGCTGGGCAGCGACCTGGAGGATCTCGCCGACGATCTGCGTGATCTGCTCCTGGGGCGGGTTGCCGGAGAAGAGCTGCAGCGGCCGACCGCCGATGATCGCGATGACCTGCGGCTGCTGCCCGAGCTGCGGATGCGCATCCAGGTCGACCCGCACGAGGACGATGCGTCCTTCAGCGCTGCGGACGATGTTCGCGAGCACGGGCGAGAGGGCCTGCGCGTCGCTCGACCAGGCGGCGTGCATCTCGACGATGACGGGCAGGAACTGCGAGAGCTGCATGAACTGCTCGAGCGTCTGCTCGTCGGCATCGACCACGACGTCCGGCAGCGTCGCAACCGGCTCTCCGGCTGCTGGCTGCGTGGGCTGTCCTGGAGCGCCGGCTGCCGGAGCGCCGGGCTCCTGACCTGCCGGCGTGTTCGCGCGCTGGACGAGCGAGGAGAGATCGACGGCTCCGTAGAGACTCGCTGGGTTGAGTGGAGGGGTTTCAGCCATAGGTAACCTCGTTGGCGTTGAGCTGGCGTGCGCCGGTCATGGTGTTGGCGTAGCCGAGCAGTTGGACTGCGCCGCCTGTCGCTTCAGACGGCACGTAGAACATGAGCTGGTTGGTGTAGAGCGTCTCGAACCCGAGTGACGAGGAGCTGGCACCGGCAAGAGCGGCGGTGCGGCCCTGAACGCTCAGCGTCGCGAGCTGCGTGCGTGCGCTCAGCTTCTCGACCTCCTCGATGGAGACCGCGATGATCGCGCCCCCGTCGAGCGTCTGCACGCCGAAGGGCGGATCGTCGCTCGCCCGCGTCTGGAATTCGATCCGCGCCGCGTTCGCGTCGATCTCGCCCGAGACCGTCGCCCTGGCATCGGCGATCTGGGTGCGCAGGGAATCTCCCTCGGGAGAGAAGAGCGCGGCGAACTGCGAGCCGTCGCCGTTGCTGATGACGTCGGCGTAGGCCGCGGCGAGTTCCTCAGGAGCGATGACAAGCGGCTGTGCGAGGCCGTCGATACCGGGGGCTCCGATCTCGACGGGGGCCGCCTCCGGCAGGGTCACGTCGGGGGTGAGCTGCACGATGGATGCCACCTTGTAGGCGTCGCGGGCCGTCGACTGCGTGAGCATCATGCCGAACGGTGCCGTTGGCGTCTCTCCGCCGGCTTCCCGGACCACGAAGATCGACTTCGGCCAGGCCTCGGAGGCCTGCGGCACGGCGTAGACGATCTCGCCGGTCGGGAAGGCCACGGGGCCGGGCAGCGCGTTGTCGGCGGCTTTCGCCTTGTACTCGGCTGCGCGCTCCTGGTAGGCGGCCTGGGTGAATCGCGGCGCCAGCCCATCCGGCTTGTTGGCGGCATCCGCTTCCTGGGCGAGCTTGGCTGCGTCGTCGAGGATCTCCGTGAGCTGCTGCGCGTTCACGGCGGGCAGTGCCTCGCCCTCGGTGAGGAGCGCCTGGTCAATCGAGGAGGTCGGCGTCGGCGTCGTCGGCGCACTCGTCGACCCGCCGAACTGCTCTGGCCAGAAGTCGGCGGAGCATCCGGAGAGCGCAATCGATCCGACGAGCAGCACTGGGATGAGCCTGAAGAGTCGCTTCGGGGCCTGGCTCCGGTCGCGACCGCGGGGTCGACGCCACTGCTGAGGCTCAGCAGCGGGCGCGTCGCCGGATGGTGCGGTCGCGTCAGGGCCGGGCACTCCGCCAGCGGGAGGCTCCCCGCCACCGGTGGAGTCGTCGTCGTCCGACTTGCCTGAGTCCGCCTTGTCCGTGTCGTCGTCCGCTGGAAGCGCTGCCGACTCGGACGGGGAGTCGCCGGCATCCGGAGACGATGCCTCCTCCTGGCCGCTCCAGCTGAACGGGTCGTCGACCGCCGGAGCAACGGGTGCGCCAGGTGCCGGGCTGACTGCTGCTGCCTCGGCGCTCGGGGCCCGGAAGGAAGGGAAGGCGGCAGCCTGGGGCTGCCGGTCCGCCGCGTCGACGGTGGCCGGTGGCGCCCAGCTGGGCTCCTCGACCGGCCTGAAGCTGTCGTGGTCTGCCTCGACGGATCGAGCGTCGCCTTCGGAGAGCCGGACCGATTCGGCCACGACGCTCTGCGACTGCTCGATCGGATCGACCTCGGACGAATCGAGCCCGTCGTCCGCGACCTGCGTTGAGCCTTCGAAGGAGAACGCCGGCGTCGCCGCGGTTCCGCCGTCAGCGGCGGGCACGACGACCGGGATCTCGGTGGCGAGCTCCTCGCGAGCCTGTCGCTGCGGCTTCGAGCGGCGGCGCATGCTCAGCAGCGCCCAGAGCAGCAGGCCGAGGGAGATCAGCAGCAGGACTCCGCCGCCGAGCAGGAGCGGACCGGCCATGGGCGCGCGTCCGTCGAGCGGCCAGGAGATGGAGATCTCGTTGGGCGCGGAGGCCTCCCCGTCCGACTGGACGAGCAGGGCGAAGCCGACGGGAAGCGTCTGCTGCATCTCGAGCTGCCCCTCCCCCTCGTACTCCTGGAACCAGAGGTCGCTGCCGAGGATGTTGGGGGCCGTCGTCTCATCCGCCGAAGCCTCGCCCGGCGTGAAGACGAGAGCTCCGCTCGTGTCGTCGAGGGTGACGATCTCGTGCTGCGTCGTTCCGACCCAGCCTGCGATGTCCGCCTGGCGCCCGATCGCGACGCGAATGGGGCCATCGCCGCGGATCGTGATGGATTGCGTGCCAGCGTGCTCGATGAGCGTGTCGCTGGGGATGACCAGCAACGGCGACTCCTGGGTCAGCGTGCCCGTCGCGACGACCGTGTCGGCCGCCCGCGCTTCCGTGACCTGCAGCCAGCCGACGACAAGCAGCGCGACACTTCCGAGGAATGCGATCGCGGCTAGGATGAATCTCACTGAGTGACTCCTTCTCGAGTGATTGCGCCGTGCATCGTTTGTGCGCTCGACGTGCTCCTCTCGCGAGGGTGCCGTCGTCTTCCATGAGGTTCATGGAGACTCTCGACCCCTCAATCTAACGCACCGTGCCCGCACTTCCCCTGGAATACGCCGGTTTCGCCCCCGAATTCGGTGAATGCGCCCGCGGTCACGTTTCGAGAAGCTGCGATTTCCGGAGAGATGTCTCCGCCATTCCGAGCCTCATCAGGGCGCTGTTCGGAGCCGCCGTCTAGACTTCAGGACGTGCGCAGGCGGTCGGCGCGCACCTGCACCCTGACTCACGCGGAGGCGTCCTTGGCATTCGACGACATCAACTTCAACACGGCGATGCGCGGTTACAACCGCGAAGAAGTCGACGAGGTCATCAGGTCACTGCGCACGCAGCTCGCCCAGGCCGGCAACCAGGACTCCGGTGCGAGCCGCGAGATCGCGGCGATGAGGACCCGCATCAAGCAGCTCGAGTCCGAGCTCAACGAGGTCGGCAATCCCACCTACTCCGGCCTCGGCACGAAGCTCGCGGGCACGCTCGCGACGGCCGAGCAGCAGGCGCAGAAGCTCACTGCCGAGGCGCAGCGCGAGGCCGACAAGATCCTCAGCGAAGCGCACCGGAACGCGGCCCGCATCCACCAGGAAGCCAACGACTACGCGGAGCGGGTGACACGTGAGGCGGATGTTCGCGCCTCGCGCGTGCTGAGCGATTCCCGCTCGGAGGCCGACAGCCTCCTGGAGAACGCGAAGCAGGAAGCCGATCTCACGCGCACCAACCAGGAGCGCGAGATCGAGACGGTCAAGGACCAGGTCACGACCGAGCTGCGCGAGCTGCGCCACTCGACCGATCTCGAGATCAGCGCGCTGCGCGCGTCGGTCGACGAGGAGCTGGCCACGAAGCGTCAGGCCGTGGAGAACGAGATCGCCGAGTCCGCCGCTCGCCTCGCCGAGCGGCAGCGGGAGATGGAGAAGGCCCGCGCCGACTTCGAACGCGAAGCCGCGGCTCGCCGCACGCAGATGGAGCACGAGCAGGAGGCGGAGCGCCAGGCAGCGAAGGGCGAGCTCGACGCGCTCCGCGAGGGTTCCGTCCGGGAGATGAACGCGAAGCGCACGGAGCTCGATGTCGAGCTCTCGAAGCGCCGCAACGCGTTCGAGCAGCAGCTCGTGGCCGCTGGCCGCAAGGCGGAGGCAGCAGCGAAGAAGCTCATCGACGACGCGACCGAGCAGCTCGCCGACCTCAACCAGCGCAGCGAGCAGGTTCGGCGCGAAGCGGGAAAGATCATGGCGGATGCGCGTCGCCGCGCGCAGGAGACGCAGGACCAGGCAGAGCGCAAGGCGGCCGACCTGCTCGAGACAAGCAACAAGCAGGCGCGCGAGCGCAACACGGAGGTCGAGCAGCACACGCAGAGCCTGCTCGACAACGCCGAGCAGCGCCTCTCGGAGCTCCGCGAGGAGCGCGACCAGGTGCAGAGCTACCTCGACCAGCTCAAGCGAGCCTTCTCGCGTACCGACTTCAGCCTTCCCGAGGCCGACGAGCAGATCACGAAGCGGCCCGCCGCTGACGACACCGAGGCGGCGGCTTCGGGCACCGACGCAGCCGAGGCGCACGCCTTCGCGCTCTCGAGCGGTGGCTCCCAGCAGGAGCAGGAGACTGCAGCCGACGACGTGAGTGCGACGTCCGAGACATCAAGCGAGCCCGCTGACGAGAGCACCTCGAAGGACGAGCCGGTCCCTGCTCAGGCCGCGGGCCAGGGCGGCGGACAGAACCCGAGCCAGAAGCGCGGAGGTCCGCGCCAGCGGTAGGCCCAGCGTGCGATCTCGACCCCTCCCGCGCGTCTAGACTCGGATCCCGGCCATCGGCCGGGATCCGATCAGGGGGAACACCGCATGCGCATCGAGAATCCGTTCAGGCTGGGCTTCGTCGCGACGGTCGGCGTGCTCGTAGCTCTTGTCCTCGGTGGCATGATCGCCTCGCTGAGCACGATCCTCACCTACATCGGTGCGGCACTGTTCCTGGCGCTCGGCTTCGAGCCGATCATCGCGTTCCTGGAGCGCCACCGCTGGCCCAGGTGGGCGGCGATCATCTCCTCGCTGGGAGGAGCCGCGCTCGCCCTCGGTCTTGTCGTGTGGGCGCTCATCCCGAGCATCTCGAGCCAGGTCGAGCAGCTCTCGGCGCGCTACACGTCGATCGTGAACGACCTCGCGGGCTCGAACGTCATCGAGTGGGTCGACGAGCGCTTCCCGGATCTCCAGGCCCAGGAGTTCGTGACCGACGCGCTCGAGTGGCTGCGCAACAACCTCGCCGCCATCGGCGGTGGCGTGCTCGAAGTCGGCTTCGGCATCGTGAACGCCTTCTTCGGGGTGCTCATCGTCTTCATCCTCATGCTCTACTTCGTCTCGAGCATGAACAGCATCAAGCGCGGCTTCTACCAGCTCCTGCCGGCCTCCCGCCGGGCCCGCACGGCCGAGCTGACCGAGCAGATCACGGCGTCCGTCGGGAAGTTCGTCCTCGGGCAGCTGGCGCTCGGCCTCGCAAACGGGATCCTGTCCTTCACGTTCCTCTCCATCATCGGCGCGTCGATGCCCGCCGTGTTCGCGATCATCGCCTTCCTCGGCTCGCTCATCCCCCTCGTGGGAACGCTGTCGGCGTCGGTCATCATCGTCGTGCTGCAGCTGGCGCTCATGCCCGTCGACAGCAGCGTGTGGTGGATGGCCGCCATCTACTACGTCGTCTACATGCAGGTCGAGGCCTACGTCATCAGCCCTCGCATCATGAGCTCGGCCGTGCAGGTACCCGGCGCCATCGTCGTCATCGCCGCGCTCACGGGAGGCACGCTCCTCGGGCTCCTCGGCGCTCTCGTCGCGATCCCGATCGCGGCGGCCATCCTCCTCATCGTCAAGGAAGTCTGGATACCGGCGCAGAACGAGCGCTAGCCTCACGGCGGCGCAGGCCGAGCGTTGCACGAACCGTTCTCCACCTATGATTCGAGGCGTGCAGAGCATCCAGTGCCCCCGTTGCGCGTCGCTCGTCATGCTCGAGTCGCTGTCGTGCGACGCCTGCGCGACGCCGATCGCCTTCCACGACGAGACGCAGGTCTTCGTCGACGTCAGCGGCGGAGCCGTCCTCCTCGAGGGCAGGCTGTGGCGGGAATGCGGGAACCGGAGCTGGCGGTGCAACTGGCTCGTGGAGGACGGCATCGCGACCTCGTCATGTCTCTCCTGCAGGCTCGTTCGCAAGCGCCCTGAGTCCGACGACACCCTCGCGCTCGAGAAGCTCGCAGAGGCGAACGCGGACAGGCGGCGCCTGCTCGCGCAGTGCCTGCACCTGCGCCTCCCCATCGAGAGCTACGCGGAACGTGACGGGGGTCTCGGGTTCGACCTGCTCTCGAGCCGGAGCTCAGGCCAGCGAGTGTCGATCGGCCACGCGAACGGCATCATCACGATCGACCTGGCCGAGACCCTGGATGCGCACCGCGAAGCGCTCAGAGTGCGTCTGGGCGAGCCGTACCGTACCCTCCTCGGTCATTTCAGGCACGAGATCGGCCACTACTACCAGGCGATCCTGCTCGACGACGAGACGCTCCTCGACGAGTGCCGAGAGCTGTTCGGGGACGAGCGCGCGAGCTACCGGGAGGCGCTCGAACGCCACTACCGCCTGGGCGCCCCCGAGGGCTGGTCGGCGTCGTACATCTCCGAGTACGCGACGATGCACCCCTGGGAGGACTTCGCCGAGACCTTCGCGCACTACCTGCACATCCTCGGATCGCTCTGGACGGCCGCCGCCTCGAACGTGGTGCTGCAGCCGGAGACGACCCCGCTCCTCGACTACACGGAGGAGCCCATCGAGCGGGTGCTCGCCGACTGGCACGAGGTCTCGCTGCTCCTGAACCGCTTGAGCAGAGCGATGGGCCAGAACGACCTCTATCCGTTCGTGCTGAACGCTCCAACCGAGGTGAAGCTCGGCTTCATGCACCGGATCGTGACGCGGATCACTCGCCGCTCGGCCACGACGAGCTGAGCGGAAGCGCCGCCGGGTTCGTGCGCTGCACGATCTCCGTCAGCACTCGCTTCGTCTGCTTCTCCCCCACCCACAGGTGCCGACCGTCGTCGACGGGCACGAGCTCGAGGTTCGGGAGGTGCGCGATACGCTGCGCCGCCTCGTCGGGCTTGAGGAAGTCGTCGTGCTCTGGCACGACCATGACGACCGGGATGCGCGCGTCCGCCCAGCGGTCGAGCTCGGCTTGGCTCGTGCGCCGCAGGGGCGGGGACAGCAGGATGAGGCCCTTGACGTCCGCGTGCTCGTGGCCGTGCTTGAGCGCGAGCTCGGTGCCGAACGACCAGCCGACCAGCCACGGGTTCGGCAGCCTGCGTTCGCGGACGAACGCCATGGCGGCTTCGACATCGGCGCGCTCGGTCTCTCCGTCACCGAACTCGCCGTCGCTCGTGCCTCGCGGAGAGCTCGTGCCTCGCGTGTTGAAGCGAAGCACAGCCAGGTCCGCCTGCGCGGGCAGACGCAATGATGCCTTGCGCAGCACGTGCGAGTCCATGAACCCGCCCGCGGTGGGCAGGGGGTGCAGGGTGACCAGTGTCGCGACCGGCTCACGGCGGAGGGGCAGCGCCAGCTCCCCGACGAGGGTCAGGCCATCGCTCGTGTGCAGCTCGATCTCCTCGCGGCGAGCTGGCAGCTCCGTTCCGCTCCGGATCTCGATGGACTCGCCAGCTTCTCCGGCCGTCGATGCGTCGGTCATGCCATCCTCCAACAGTGGTTGTGCCAGTGGCGGCGGGCCGCCAAGGCGTGCTCGTCTCCGAGGATGCCCTCGGCCCGCCAGACGACGACGTGCGCGACTCCCGCCTCGACGGCGTTGGGGCAGCCAGGACACACGTAGTCCTTGACCGCCCGGACCGCCGAGATCGGCTGCACGGTGTAGGAGACGCCGCGGCGCACCTCCGTGCGGCGCCAGCCCTCGCGGAGACGCTCGAGCTCGTCGGCCTGGTCGCCAGCGCGGTCGGCGGCAGCCTGCTGCCGCTTCGCCGCGCGACCGCCCTTCGTCCTCGGGGACGGATCACCGCTTGGACGGCGGGATCGGTTCGAGCGGGGCATGACAACCATTCTAGGAAGCTCGTGGGAACCGAGCTGACAGACGACGCCGCGTGACCCTGAGGTCACGCGGCGTCGTGAGGCTGAGCCCAGCGGGCTCGAGGAGAAGTGGATCAGTACCAGTTGTTGGCTTCCGAGTGCGCCCACGCGCCGCACGGAGTGCCGTAGCGGCCCTTGATGTAGTCGATGCCCCAGCGGATCTGCGTCTCGGGGTTCGTGCGCCAGTCAGAGCCGTGCGTGGCCATCTTGCTGCCGGGAAGCGACTGTGGGATGCCGTAGGCGCCTGACGAGGGGTTCTCGGCCGCCGCGTTCCAGCCTGACTCGCGCTGCCAGAGCTTCTCGAGGCAGGCGAACTCGCCGGTACCCCAGCCCATGGACGCGACGACGTCGGCGGCAACCGCCTTCGACGTGCCCGGGTCGGGCGCGACGTAGTCGGGGCTGCTGTTCGACGACGACGAGGAGGAGGAACTCGACTCCTTCTCGGTCGGTGTCGGAGTGGGGGTCGGCGTCGGGGTCGGCGTCGTCACGACGATGCCGGCCAGATCGTTGTCTCGCGGAGTCGCAGTCGGGGCGGCAGTGCCCTCATCTTCGACCGTTGCCTCGCCACTCGCCTCGACGGCGGAGACCAGGCTGACCTCGTATCCCTGGGCCCCCGCGGCAGTCAGGTCCGCGACGCTCGGCGCGATCGCAAGAGCTGGGGAGGCGCCGCCGGCGACACCCGCCTGCAGGACGGCCGTGAGCGCAAGGGCACCGACAGCGGTGCTCGCGGCGATGGGGACGATGATCTTCGCCCGTGAGCGTCGTGCGGCCGTCGGACGCGCTGCTCGCGTCGAGCCTGTGCGCTGCAACGTGGTCATTGATCTCCCGGGGTTGGAACTAGGGACTCCCCGAGGATAACGGAATGGTCACGGAATGGCAACGAAAACGGCATCAGTCGCCAGCCGACTGCCGCAGCTCTTGGCCCAGGAATTCTGGCCGGTTTCCCGGTCAGTAGCAGCTCCACTGCCCCCAGCCGGCCTTCGCCTGCAGCATCTTGGCGCGCATTGTCTGCTCTTCCAGCGATGCGTCGGAGGGCAGGCCCGTCCCGCCGACGGACTGCCACGTGGGAAGCGAGAACTGGTACATGCCGTAGTAGCCGTTCCCAGTATTGATCGAAGGGTTGCCACCGGACTCGCACTGCGCGATGCGGGCCAGCGTGGCGTCGATGCTCGGGTCCGAGGAGACGTCGGCCTCCTTGTACGAGGACCCCCCGGATGAGGAGTTCTTGCTCGACTGCGAGGGTGCCGGCTCGGGCTCCGGCTCGGGCGTCGGGGTCGGCGTCGGCGTGACCACGACGATGCTGGCGATGTCACTCGTGCGGCTCGTGTCCGCCGGTGCCGCATCCACTGCGGAGACGAGGCTCACGGCGTAGCCCTGCGCACCCGCGGCGGTCAACTCATCCACGGACGCGACGGAGACGACTTCGCTCTCGCCCTGCCCCTGGACCCCCAGCTGGACGGTCGCAGTGACCGCGAGAGCAGCGATCGCCACTCCGGCCAGGGTCGGAACGATCACGCGGGCTCCCGCACGTCGGCGGAGGCCTGCGGGCCGTGAGGCCCGCGTCGAGCCGGTGCGGATGGCGGTGGTGGTCATGCGGGTACTCCCAGGTGGTTCGCGGTGGCGAGGTCTTCAGCCGAAGGTGACGCTGCGGTCGTGGGCAGCGGGTCCGAGGTCAATAGGAGCCGTTGTGCTGGTTCCAGGCGGCGCACGGGGTGCCCCACGCTCGGTCGATGTAGTCGATCCCCCACTTGATCTGCGTCAGCGGGTTCGTCTTCCAGTCGGCGCCCATCGTGGCGAGCTTCTCAGCGGGCCACGACTGCGGGATGCCGTACGCACCGGAATCGGCGTTCTCGGCCAGGTAGTTCCAGCCGGATTCCTTCATCCACAGCTTGTCGAGGCAGGACATCTGGTCGGCACCCCAGCCGTACTGGGTCTTGACCATCTCCTCGGTGATCTTCTTGAGCGAGGCAGGGTCGGTCGGCACCACGTCGATGCTGACGCTCGAGCCCCGGTCGTCGATGGTGGTCCCCTGCGAGCTCTCCCCCGAGACGGCGAGGACCGCGTAGGCCTGCGCCTGCTCCTGCGACAGCTCCTGGATGCTCGGGCTCAGCGACGCGTCGGCCGAGGCTGTGGCCCCGGCACCCGTGAGGGTGGTCACTGCGATGGCCCCGGCTGCGACGACGCCGAGCGCCGATGAGCCGAAGATCGCGGCGCGGCGCTTGGCGCGAGTCTTGCGACGCTGGCGTGCACGCTCTCCGCGAGTTGCAGTGGTTTCCGGCATGGAGCTCCAACCGATGGGCCGAGGGGACCACGCAATCGTAACGGGGAGGTCACGATTTGACAACGCTCAGGCTCAGCTGAGGTGGCAGGTGTACCTAACGAATGGCGAGCATGACGTCGATCACGGCGTCGATGAGCAGGTCGACCTGCGTCTCCTTGTAGCCGTGGCGCTTCGGCGTGAACGCGACCCCGCGGACCTCGCGGAGCGACATGGCGGTTCCACCGCGCAGGAAGTCAGCGAGCCTGCTGGAGAACTCGTCGACCTCCTTGACGTCGTATCCACGCTGCAGGACGGAGACGCGATCGAAGCGCTCGCCGTCTTCGCGACGGAGCCGAGCGAGGACCGCCCGAGCCGTCGTCTTCGTCTCGCGCAGGAAGACATCACGGCCGACCCGGTCGATGTGCTCGTCGCGTTCGCGGATGGCGACGGCGTCCTCGAGGCGCTCGAGCGCCGCATCGACGTGCGGGGCGGAGTACCCGCCCTTGCGCATCGTGAACGCCGTGTGGCGGATGCTGCTCGTCGAGAGGCGCTTGCCCTGCGTGCCGTTGTCGAAGTTGTCGTAACGCTGCCGGGCGACGCGGAATGCACGGTCGACCTCTTCGGCGTCGTAGCCGAGGGTGCCACGAGATGCCAGAGGGAATGAAGTGCTGCTCACGCGGTCCATTCTGCCGCATCACGAGCGAACATGTCGCACGGCTCCCCGGTGGGGCATCACCAGAGCGTCGAGTCTGCGCTCCAGAAGTACAGCGCGAAGGCCATCGCTCCCGACGGCAGGATCGAGTCGATGCGGTCGAAGAACCCACCGTGCCCGGGCAGCCAGGAGCTCATGTCCTTGATCTTGAGGTCGCGCTTGATCATCGACTCGGTCAGGTCGCCGGCCGTGGCGGTGATGAGCAGCAGGGGCCCCATGATCAGGCCGAACCACCAGTCCTGATCGAGGAGGAAGATGCTGACGAGGATGCCCACGACGATCGACGTGAGGCCGGCTCCCGCGAACCCCTCCCAGGTCTTGCCCGGGCTGATCTTCGGCGCGAGCTTGTGCTTGCCGAAGTTGAGGCCGAAGACGTAGGCGCCCACGTCCACGGCCACGACGATGATGAGGAAGCCGAGCACCCACCACTGGCCGTCCTCCTGCGAGGTGAGGAGCACCGTGAACGAGCCGAGGTACGAGACGTAGATGAGGATGAGCGCGGCGGCCAGGAAGTCGGCCCAGACCGCTTTCCGCGGTGGCCGATCGGTGGACACCGAGGCTTCCACTAGCCGCCACACCGTGACGACGAAGACGCCGATCAGCAGCGCGAGCCACTGCCCGACGACGTCGAAGTAGTAGGCGACAGGTTGGATGGCGACGGCTGCGACGACTAGCGGGATGCGTGGCACGTCGCGCCCGGCACCGCGCATTGCGCTCGCGAGCTCGATCGTCGCGAAGATGACCATCGCGACCGCGAACGGGATGAAGAGCTGCTTGATGAAGATGAGGCTCGAGATGAGAAGCGCCCCGAGCACGACGCCGAAGAAGATCGCGAAGGACAGGTTGCGCCCACTGCGGGCGTTGATCGCGTCGTTGCGTGCCCGCAGCTTGTCGCGCTGCTCCCGCACCTGGGTCCGCGCCTGCTGCGCGCGCGATTCCAAGTCGTGAAGAATGTTCGTGCCGGTGTCACCAAGCCGCGATGGGCGGAGCGGGGTCAGGGGCGGCGCAGGAGCGCCGTCGCCCATGACCGGGAGATCGTCAGCAGCCGCGGGGGCTCCGGCCGCTGGTGCGCCGCCGCCCTCGCTGGCGGCGGGACCGAAGGCGCTCGGCGTCTCGCGCGCCTCGGACTCCGCCTCTGTCTCCCGGACCTCGCGGTCCAGGCGCTCGCCGGGGTCTGCCCCGTCACTCCCAGTCGTGGACACGAGCGACTAGACCTCGAGGAGCTCGGCTTCCTTGTGCTTGGAAGCCTCGTCGATGCGGTCGATGTGCGCCTTCGTGAAGGTCTCGAGTTCCTTCTCGCCGCGAGCGATGTCGTCCTCGCCCACTTCGTCCTTCAGCGCTTCGAGGTCGGTCTTCGCCTTGCGACGGATGTTGCGGACGGCGACGCGCGCCTCCTCCGCCTTCGTCTGCACGAGCTTGACGTACTCCTTGCGGCGGTCGGCCGTGAGCTCCGGCATGACCACGCGAATGAGGTTGCCGTCGTTGCTCGGCGTGACCCCGAGGTTCGGCCGCGACACGATGGCCTTCTCGATCTCCTTGAGCGCCGACTTGTCGTAGGGCGTGATCACGAGAACACGAGCTTCGGGGACGGCGATCGACGCGAGCTGCTCGAGCGGCGTCGCGGTGCCGTAGTAGTCGACGGGGATCTTCGTGAAGAGCTGGGGGTTCGCCCGCCCCGTTCGCACCGTCGAGAAGTCTTCCTTCGCGTGGTCGACGGCCTTCGCCATCTTGTCTTTGGTCTCGGTGAGCACGTCGTTGATCACGGGGTGTCCTTTCCAGGGCGTTCTGCATCATCCTACCGAGATGGTCGGATGCGCACGCCACGCTCGAGGGCGCGGCGCACTGACGAAAATTGTCGCGGGGTGGCGCTTGCGGTGGGGCTCTCGACTAGTCGAGGCTCGACGTGACGAGCGTCCCGATGTCCTCGCCGAGGATGGCGCGGGCGATGTTGCCCTCTGGACTCATGCCGAACACGCGCATGTCCATGCCGTTGTCCATGCAGAGGCTGAAGGCGGTCGAGTCGACGACCTTGAGGCCACGCTGGAGCGCGTCCTGGTAGGTGACCGAATGCAGCAGCTCGGCGCTGGGGTCTTGGCGCGGGTCGGCGGTGTAGACACCGTCGACACCGTTCTTCGCGACGAGCACCACGTCTGCTCCGACTTCGAGCGCACGCTGTGCGGCGACCGTGTCGGTCGAGAAGTACGGCAGGCCGGCGCCTGCGCCGAAGATGACGACGCGGCCCTTCTCCATGTGGCGCTTGGAGCGGAGCGGAATGTACGGCTCGGCGACCTGGCGCATCTCGATGGCGGACTGCACACGGGCGGGGGTGCCCGCCTGCTCGATGAAGTCCTGCAGCGCGAGGGCGTTCATGACGGTGCCGAGCATGCCCATGTAGTCGGCTCGCGCGCGGTCCATGCCGGCGTTCGCGAGCTGAGCGCCGCGGAAGAAGTTCCCTCCGCCGACGACGATGGCGACTTCCACGTCGCGTGCAGCAGCGGCGATCTCCTTGGAGATGCTCGTGAGCACCTCGGGATCGACACCCATCTTGCCTGCACCGAACGCTTCGCCAGAGAGTTTGAGGAGAACGCGTCTGCGCGGGGCCTGTGGTGACATTTGTGCTCCTTGTGGGATCGCTGATCGTCCACGAGCCTACCTTGTGCGGAGCGCGCACGAGTCTCAGCGGACCTCCTCGAGCGGGCTCCGGGGACACGAAACGGGGCCGGATGCTTGCGCATCCGGCCCCGAATTCGTGTGCGTCTGGCGTTAGGCGCCGACGCGGATGCGACCGAAGTCGACGACGTTGACGCCTGCGGCGTCAGCGATCTTCTTCACGGTCTGCTTGTTGTCGCGAGCGTAGTCCTGCTCGAGGAGCACGATCTGCTTGAAGAAGCCGGTCAGGCGTCCCTCGATGATCTTCGGAAGGGCTGCCTCTGGCTTGCCCTCGCTCCGAGAGATCTCCTCGACGATGACCCGCTCCTTGTCGATTGCCTCGGCAGGAACGTCCTCACGGGTGAGGTACTGCGGGTCGAACATCGCGATGTGCTGAGCGATGCCGCGAGCCGTAGCCGCGTCGTCGCCCTCGTACGCCACGACGACGCCGACCTGCGGTGGCAGGTCCTGCGAGGTGCGGTGCAGGTAGATCTCGAAGTTGGCGCCCTTGAGGAGGCTCACCTTGCGGAGTTCCATCTTCTCGCCCAGGATCGCGGCGACGCCATCGATGGTCTCCTTGACGGTCGTGCCGTCGACGGGGGCGGCAAGCGCCTCGTCGACGTTCGACGCGCCAGCGGCGGCCACAGCATCGAGCACCTTCTCGGAGAGTGCGATGAACTTGTCGCCCTTGGCAACGAAGTCGGTCTCGGTTGCGAGCTCGATGAGCGTCGCGGTGCCGTTTCCGTTGTCCTTCGCGGCGACGAGGCCTTCGCTGGTGGAACGGTCAGCGCGCTTCGCGTTGCCCTTCGCACCCTTGAGGCGGAGGATCTCGACGGCCTTTTCCTTGTCGCCGTCGGCCTCTTCGAGCGCCTTCTTCGTGTCGACCATGCCAGTACCGAGCTGCTCACGCAGCTCCTTGACATCAGCGAGGGTGAAGTTAGCCATGTGTGGGGTTCTCCCTAGTGCTTGAAGTTACTTGGACTCTTCGACGGCTTCGACAGCCTCGGCTGCTTCAGCAGGCTCGGCGGCCTCGGCAGGCTCAGCTGCCTCGACAGCCTCGGCCTCGGCAGGAGCCTCGGTCTCAGCAGGAGCCTCGACGACGGCCTCAGCGGCAGGAGCGTCGCCCTGCAGCAGGTCGTTCTCCCACTCAGCCAGCGGCTCGACCTCGGCCTGGCCTTCGGTCGGCTTCTGGTGGCGCTGGATCAGGCCCTCAGCTGCTGCGTCGGCGATGATGCGCGTCAGCAGCGCAACGGAGCGGATGGCGTCGTCGTTGCCCGGGATCGGGTAGTTGACGTCGTCCGGGTCGCAGTTCGTGTCGAGGATCGCGATGACCGGGATGCCGAGCTTCTTGGCCTCGTCGATCGCGAGGTGCTCCTTCTTGGTGTCGACAACCCAGAGCGCCGAAGGCGTCTTCGAGAGGTTGCGGATACCACCGAGCGACTTCTCGAGCTTGTCACGCTCGCGACGCTGGATGAGGAGTTCCTTCTTCGTGAAGCCGCGCGTCGTGTCGTCGAAGTCGACGAGGTCGAGCTCCTTGAGACGGTTGAGGCGCTTCTGGACGGTGCCGAAGTTCGTGAGGAGGCCACCGAGCCAGCGCTGGTTCACGTAGGGCTGGCCCACGCGGGTCGCCTGCTCGGAGATGGACTCCTGAGCCTGCTTCTTGGTGCCGACGAAGAGGATGGTGCCGCCGTGTGCGACGGTCTCCTTGACGAAGTCGAAAGCAGCATCGATGTAGCCCAGCGACTGCTGGAGGTCGATGATGTAGATGCCGGACCGCTCGGTGAAGATGAATCGCTTCATCTTCGGGTTCCAGCGACGGGTCTGGTGCCCGAAGTGCACGCCGCTGTCGAGCAGCTGGCGGATGGTGACGACTGCCATGGTCGTTCTCCCTATTCGAATGCGCATTCCTGCGCGCGGTTGTTCTCTGCGACCGGCGGCCGCACAGCCTGGTGCCCAGCGCGCATCCGCTCTCGCACCGAAGTGCTGGAGACCGATGGATGCACGCCTCGATGGGCACGCGAAGTCAGCCCGCATGGCGGGCTGCTGGCGTCAGTCTACACAGGAGCGGTGGCGCAGGGAACCGGTGCACGGACTCAGTTGCAGCCGAGCCTGTGGACAGGCGTCCTCCACACCTCGTGGTCGTCTGCCGCAGGGGCCCGCTCACCGGGCACCACGATGACACCATGCACCGCACCCCGGAGTCCCCAGCGTCCCTCGTCCGCCCCCGGCGCGGTCTCGCGACGCTCATTCCCCTCCTGCTCGTGGCCAGCGCGACTCTGGGTGGCGCTCCGCACGCGGCCGGGGCTTCGAGCACGTGGAGCTGGCCCGTGGAAGCGCCTCCGAACGTCGCTCGTGGATTCGACCTCGCCGCCCGGTACGGGGCCGGCCACCGCGGCGTCGACATCTCCGCGGCACCGGGCGACGACGTCCGCTCCCCCGCCCCGGGAACCGTCACGTTCGCGGGCTTCGTCGTCGACCGACCGGTGCTCTCGATCCAGCATGCCGACGGCCTGCTCGCCAGCTACGAGCCGGTCGTCACACAGCTGAGACCGGGAGACGTCGTCTCCACCGGTCAGCGCATCGGAGAGCTGAGCATCGGGCATCGCCACACGCCCGAAGGGAACCTGCACCTCGGGGTTCGACGCGACGGCGCCTACCTCGACCCCGCCCCGCTGTTCGAGGTGCTGCGACCTCCTGCGGCCGTCTTGCTTCCTCTCTACCGATGAGCAGCCGACGCTCGCCACGACCCACACCAGAAAGGCACCACATGTCTCCTCTCCACCAGCAGCGACCGCCCTCGCCCGCCGGGACTGCCCATCGCACCGCGCACTCGCCATCGCGCTGGACCACTCGACTTCCTCGCGCCGCAGCTGGCCTCGTCATGCTCGCCATGACCGCGTCGTTCCTGCTGTTCTCCGGAGCGCAGACCGCGAGCGCAGCCGGCTACGGCCCCGGCTTCGACGACGCCCAGAACGGCGGACAGGGACGGATCGGGGCCTACAGCTTCGAGGGACGCAACGTCTACTGCCTGCAGCCCTGGCTGCCCCGCCCGCTCGATGAGACGACGAAAGGAAGCGTCGTCGATGGCGAGCAGTTCCAGATGAGCGACGACGACACAGCCCGCGTGAACTGGGCCATCTCGACCCACGGGCAGTCCGCGGACCCGACGGTGACCAGCGCCGTCGCCATGTTCGTCTGGTCGCTCGCGGCCCCCGAAAGCTACTCGGGCCATGCGGTGAGCGGAGACGAGCACTACCTCGGACGTGTGCCCGAGGAGAAGCGGGCAGACGTCGGCAGCACCCTCGCGGCCATTCGCGCGGATGCGGCGAAGGTCGGCGCCAGCGCGCCGGTCGACCTCAAGGGCAGCCTTGCGTTCACGACCGACGGGGCAGATGCGAGAACGGGCACCGTCACCCTGGCAACGGAGGTACCCGGAGCCACGGGAACAGTGGTGCTGAGCGGCGCCACCTTCGTCGCCACCGGCGCCGAGACCTCGACGATTCGAGGCGGAGAATCGGCTCCGATCGTGGTCAGCCCCGCGGCCCTCGACCGCGGGCCCGTCACGGTGAGCGGCACCGCGAGCGTCACCTCTCCGTCTGTGCCCTGGGCCGCGAAGATCCTCGTCCTGCACACGCCAGGCGCTCAGCTGCTCGGCGGAAGCGGCGGCACCCTGCCCGGAGAGTTCACGGCCGTCGGCCAGGACCGAGCGCCTCGGGTGCCCGTCGCGACGCCGACCCCAACACCCACACCGGCCCCGACGGCGACGCCGACAGCCACGCCGACCTCAACACCCAAGCCCACGCCGACGGCAACGGCAACGGCAACGGCAACGGCAACGGCAACGCACACCCCAACGACTCCGCCCACACCAATGGCAACCCGCACACCAACGGCCACGCCGACAGCCACGGCCACACCCGTACCGAGCGTGACCCCGAGCGCTCCTCCGATCCCTGCGAGCTCTGCCCCGACGAGCCCGCCCGTCAGCGCCGCGCCGCCCTCGGCTCCCGCGATGACGACGCCTCCGGGGAACACGAACCCACCTGAGAACTCGAACCCTCCGGAGAGCTCGAACCCTCCGGAGATCTCCAGGCCAAGCACGACGCCCACGGCAACGCAGAGTGCCACCGCGTCGCCGCCGGCGTCCACGACGCCGGCACCCAGCGCGAAGGCGGGCACTCCAGCGCCGAGCACGGCGCCCGCGTCACCGCCGGCCGCCAGCTCGGCAGCCGCAGAATCATCGCCGTCGAGCTCGCCAGACGCCCTTGCCCAGACCGGGGCCGCAGGTATCGGCTGGCCCCTGCTCCTGGGCGCCGGAGCGCTTGTCATCGGCATCGGCGCGCTCGCCTGGGGACTGCTGAGTCGCCGACGCCAGGCCTGACCCGCCTCCACGCAGCGGAGCCAGACCCGCGAGGACGCACGCACGCCTCGGCGGCCAGACCCGGCCGTCGAGGCGTGCCGGCCTGCCGGCCTGCCGGCCTGCCGGCCTGCCGGCCTGCTGGCATGCCGGCCTGCATCGACCAGAGTCCAGCGTCCAGAGTCCGGCCGTCCGGGGTCCAGCCAGATCGACCCCGGCTTCAGGCTCGGGGATGCGCCTGCAGGTACGACGCCTTCAGGCGCTCCGCGGAGACGTGGGTGTAGATCTGCGTCGTACCCAGGTCGGAGTGGCCCAGGATCTCCTGGACGGCGCGAAGGTCCGCTCCCCCATCCAGCAGGTGCGTCGCCGCAGTATGGCGGAACGTGTGCGGCCCCGAAGGGCCACCGCCGGGCGCAGCTCCAAGCACCTCACGGGAGAGCGCGTACACGGTGCGGGCATCCAACCGCCCGCCGCGAGCACCGAGGAACAGCGCCTGCCCAGAACGCGGCTGCTCGAGCACCGGCCTGCCGACCTCGAGCCACCGCTCGACCGCCTTCGCAGCGTGCGCCCCGAACGGCACCACTCGCTCCTTATCGCCCTTGCCGACGACCCTCACCACGCGCCGCCCCAGATCGACTGCCCCGACATCGAGCGAACAGCACTCCGAGACACGAATGCCCGACGCATACAGCAGCTCGATGATCGCGACATCGCGCTGCTCCACCGGATCGCCCGAGGACGCTCGCTCGGCGAGCGCGTCCAGGATCCCCCGCATTCCGTCAGCCGACACCACCCGCGGCAACGTCGACCCCGCCTTCGGGCTCTTCAGGCGCCGCGCCGAATCCGGGCCGCGGCCGGTCTCCTCGAGCCACGACGTGAACCCGCGAAACGAAGCCGCCATGCGGGCGATGCTCGACGAGGCCTTGCCCGCCTGCGTCTGCTGCCACAGCAGATCCCTGAAGACCTCCAAGCTGAGCGCACCCGGCCCATCGACCCCAGCGCGCTCGCAGGAGTCGAGCAGGATGCCGAGATCGGCCGCATAGGCCTGCGCAGTCCGCGGCGACAGCCCACGCTCGGAGCGCAGCGAGCGCAGGTAGGCGTCGACCGCGACCGAGAGCTCCTGCATGCCGACCATCGTAGGTCGCAACCCAGGCACCACGGCCGCGGCGTGACCAGGCAGCCTACGACTTGGCGTGGGCCGGCTTCGCGTGCGCAGGCTTCGCGTGGTGCGAGCCCCCGCCCACCTGGCCAGGATGAGCCGATTCGGCGTGCGCTGGCCTCGGGTCTTCCAGGATGCCCTTGCTCGGCCACCAGAAGCGGTCACCGGTGAGGAAGGCGAGCGCCGGCACGATCACCGTTCGCACCAGAAGGGTGTCGAGGAGCACGCCGACGCACACGATGATGCCGATCTGCGTGAGCGTGATGAGCGGCAGGACACCGAGCGCCGCGAACACGGCGGCGAGCAGTATCCCAGCGCTCGTGATCACGCCTCCCGTCGCCGAGAGCGAGCGGATCATCCCGTCCTTCGTTCCGTGCTTCACCGCCTCCTCGCGAGCCCTCGTGACGAGGAAGATGTTGTAGTCGACGCCGAGCGCGACGAGGAAGAGGAAGCTGAACAGCAGCACCGAGGTGTCCAGAGCTGGGAAGCCGAACACGTTCTCGAACAGCAGCCAGCTGGCACCCACCGACGCGAAGAACGAGCCGACGACGGTGAGGAGCAGCAGGATCGGGGCGACCAGCGACCGCAGGAGGAGCAGGAGCACGACGAACACGACCGCGAGGATGAGGGGGAACAGCAGCAGCTGGTCCCGGACCTGGGCGGCCTGCTCGTCGAGGGCCTGAGCGTCCAGGCCGCCGACGATCGCGTCGGCGCCGTCGACCTGGGACAGTTCCGCGCGGAGGCGCTCGACGGTGGCGAGTGCCTCCTCCGTCTCCGCAGGAGAGGAGAGCCCGACATCGATGCGCGTGATCTCGCCGCTGGAGTCGCCCACCGACGCTGAGGCGACACCCTCGATCTCGGCGGCACGATCGGCCACCGCCTGCGCCGCACCGGAATTCGCGACGACGACCGCCGGTGCGCCTGCCAGGTCGGGGAAATGCTCGTTGAGCAGCTCCTGCCCGACGACCGCCTCCGGCGTGGACGTGAACCGCTCCGTCTGAGCGAGCCCCACCTTGATGCTGGGCGCGACGGCGGCGAGCGCGATGAGCACGACGATGCCGGCGCCCGCGACGATGGCTGGACGCTTCGAGACGCCGGTTCCGAGCTTGAACCAGAAGCCCTTGCCGTGCTGATCGTCGCCGACGCGTGGCACGACCGGCCAGAAGATACCGCGAGGGAAGAGCACGAGGGTGGCCGGCAGGAGCACGAGCGCGAACACCATGGCGATGACGACGCCGATCGCGCAGGCGAGGCCGAGGACGACGTTTCCGCCGAGCGAGGCGAACAGCAGCGTCGCGAGGCTCAGGGCCACGGTCCCACCGCTCGCGATGATGGCGGGGCCCGCGCCGCGCAGGGCGGTTGCCATGGCCTCGCGCCTGTCGGCCGAGACACGGAGTTCGTCTCGATACCTGGCGATGAGGAGCAGCGCGTAGTTCGTGCCCGCGCCGAATACCAGGACGGAGAGGATGCCCTTGATCGACGCATCCATGGTCAAGCCGAACGCGCCGACGATCCGGGTGGCGACGATGCCGGCGACGCCGTCGGCGAGCCCGACGACGGAGAGCGGGATGAGCCAGAGGACGGGGCTGCGGTAGGTGACGATGAGGAGGAAGGCGACGACGAGGACGGTGACCGTGAGCAGCGTGAAGTTGGCGCCCTCGAAGACTGCGGCGATGTCGACCGCGAAGCCCTCGGGGCCCGTCATGACCGGGATGAGCCCGTCTGGCAGCCCGTCGGCCGCGGCGGCTCGCATGGCTTCGGCGCGCGCGGACTGCGCATCGACGTCGGTGGTCGCGTCGAGCGGCACCGTGAGGATCATGGCCTCGCCGTCTTCGGCTGGGAAGGCCGGCGGCAACGCGTCGACGCCCGCGGCGTCGGCGATGCCCGAGCTGGCCGCGGAGACGGCCGCCAGATCGTTGGGAGTGAGCGCTTCGCCGTCGCGGTGGAACACGAAGAGCGCGGCGCTGCTGTCCTCGGTCTCGAACGTGGCGAGCGCTTCCTCGACCTTGGCGGACTCGGCGGAGGCGGGGAGGTCTCCGGCCGGCGCGACGTCGCCGCCCTCACCCGAACCCCAGAAGAACGCGAGCCCGCTCAAGACGACGAAGACGGCGATGACGATCGCGCCGCTTGCCTTGCCGGTGATGAATCGGATGATGCCACGCATGGACGAACCACCTAAATGCACTAGTAATCAATTTGCTTAGCTAACCTAGCGCTAGGATGTGTTCCATGCAATCCGGGGATGAACGGGGTCGCGCGTTTCCGCGCGTGCATGAGTCGACCGCGCTGCTGCGCGAGATCCTCACGATCTCCGACGAGTACGAGGTCGTCGTGGCGAAGGAGCTCGAGGTCAATCACACCGACCTCGTGGCGATGCAGCACCTGATCTCCTCGGGTCACCTCACCCCGTCCGATATCGCGCGCCGCCTCGGCATAACGACGGCGGCGGTGACGGTCGTGGTGGATCGGCTCGTGAAGGCTGGGCACGTGCGTCGCGAGCCGAACCCGAGCGATCGCCGCGGTGTGCTCGTCTTCCCGGAAGAGGATTCGACGGCGAAGGCCCGCGGCCTGCTGGCGCCGATGATCATGGACATCGACTCGGTCGCCCAGGACTTCGACGAGGCTGAACGCGCGGTCATCGTGCGCTACCTGGAGGGGGTCGTCGCGAGCTACCGGGAGCACCTTCAGCCTCCGAGCTGACCCGGACGATGCGCACCACCCGCGCCTTCCCCCGTTCCTCAGCGTCTCGCCTGGGTGGTCTTGGTCCACCCTGCGGCGCCCTCTCGGGCAAGGCCGTTGAGTTCGAGCTCCGCCAGACCCGCCGCCGTCTCGGCGACCGTGAGCCCCGCCGCCGACGCGATCTCAGCGCTGCGCTGAGGCCGGCCGACTCGGAGGGCGTCCCTCGCTCGCACCGCGTTGGATGAAGGGCGATCACCGTCAGCTAGCTCGCGGCCGCCTTCGCCTGGCCATGCGGCTCCGTCCGGCAGTTCGAGCTCGCTTCCCCGGTGATCGCCGAGGAGCTCGACGATGTCGTCGACCGAGGTGATGAGCGACGCATCGGACTCTCGCAGCAGCCGGTGGCAGCCGACCGAGGCCGCACTCGTGACGGGGCCGGGCACGGCACCCAGTGGCCGACCGAGCGTCAGCGCGTGGGCAGCGGTGTTCGCGGCTCCGGACCTGCGCCCTGCCTCGACGACGACGGTCGCCGAGGCAAGGGCGCTGATGATGCGGTTGCGCTGCAGGAACCTCCATCGCGTGGGCGCTTGCCCGATCGGGAGCTCGCTGACGAGTGCGCCGTGCGCGATGATCCGTTCCAGGAGGGCGCGGTTGCCCTGCGGGTAGAGCCGATCAGGACCGCCGGCGAGCACCGCCACCGTTGGCGCCCCCTCGGCGAGGGCCACCCGGTGCGCGACGGCGTCGATGCCGTACGCGCCCCCGGAGACGAGTCCGAAGCCGCGGTTGGCGAGTCCGCTCGCGAGGCGCACCGTGACCTCCTCGCCGTAGCTGGTGGATGCCCGGGCCCCCACGAGCGCGACGGACCGCGTGAGCTGGCGGAGCGTGTCGAGGGAGCCGCGAACCCAGAGCGCGCACGGCGCATGTGGGCCGAGGTCGGCGAGCTGCGTCGGCCATTCGCGGTCTCCGGGGAGAACGGCGCGCACTCCGAGTCGCGCCGAGCTGCGCAGGATGGCCGCGGTGCGCTCGAGGTCGAGGCGGTGGTGCCACCGTTCGACTGCCGTCGCGAGCTCGTCGAACGGAATTCCAGCGCCCGAACCGCGCTCCCTGGCCCGCCGGAGCAGAGCCCCCGAAACGACCGCTTCCAGGGCCTCGACGGGGCCGAGTGCCCCGATCAGCAGCCCAGCTGTGGCGTCGCCCGGCTCGACCGTGCAGGACCAGGCCAGCTGCGCGATGCGCGCCTGCACAGCTGCATCGCCGAGATCATCGACCTGCCCTCCGCTCACCCCGGCCAGCGCGTCTCGCAATGCGACCGAATCGGGCCACGACTCGCGTGCCTGGCCGTCTGCTCGACGGACGTGATCGGTACCGCGATCGTGCGCGCCGCCCTGCGGTTCCTGTGCTGACATCTCCACCTACCCCAGTCTGATTCGATAGGACAGCGCTTCGTGCACGTGGTGGACTTCCGGGCGCGATGCTCCGTCGAGGTCGGCGATGGTCCAGGCGACCCGGAGGACACGATCGTGTCCGCGCATCGTGACCTGCCCGCGTTCGAGCGCGATTGCGAGGGGTGCGTAGGCGTCGCGCCTCGGGCGGTGCTCTGGGGCGCGCAGCCATCGCGAGACGATTCGGGCGTTGATCGTCCACGGCGTCGACTCGAGTCGCCTCCTGGCGCGTCCGCGAGCTTCTTCGACCAGCCCGCGCGCCGTGGCTGTGCTGATGCTCGGATGCGCGGCTTCCTGCCCGGCGTGGCCCAGCTGCGCCTCGTGGTCCACGAGTCGGGCCCGGGCGGCCGAGACGCGTTCGACCCGCAGCTGGAGGTCGATTCGGTCGAGCAGCGGACCGGAGAGGCGAGCGAGATAGCGTCGTGGGGCTGAGGCATCGCAGCGGCACTCCGCGTCGGGGTCGCCGTGGTTTCCGCAGGGGCAGGGGTTCGCGGCGAGCACGAGCTGCATCTCGGCGGGGTAGGCCGCCCGACCCTGGGCGCGATGGATCTCGATGACGCCGTTCTCGAGCGGCTGGCGCATCGAGTCAAGCGTGTGGCGCGCGAACTCGGGCGCCTCGTCGAGGAAGAGCACCCCGCCCGTCGCGAGCGAGATGGCACCTGGCCTGATCAGGCCGCTTCCACCGCCAAGCAGCGCGACGGCCGAAGCGGTGTGGTGGGGCGCTTCGAATGGCGGCCTGCGGTCGAGGCGCGCGGCGAGCGGCATCCCTCTGAGCGAGCGCACCGCGGCCAGGGTCACGGCGGCCTCCGGCTCGAGGTCGGGGAGGATGCCGGGCAGTCGCTCCGCGAGCATGGTCTTGCCCGCGCCCGGCGGTCCCAGCATGAGCAGATGGTGGCCGCCTGCGGCAGCGATGATGAGGGTCCGGACGGCGGCGTCGCTGCCGACCACGTCGGACAGATCCAGCGCCGACCCCGCGCTGAGCGCCCCGGTCGGGTCCTCGCTGCGCTCGCGCTCCCGCACCGCGACGGACCGCCCTGCCGAGCTCGAGGGATACTCGAGTTCCTCGGTGAGCTCGTTCGCATCGGCCCCGTAGTGCAGTGCCACGGCCCGCAGCGAGGTGACGGCGACGACTCGGATGTCCTCCACGAGCTCCGCCTCCGCCTTCGAGTCCGCAGGCACGACGACGGTATCGAAGCCCGCGGCGCGAGCGGCGGCCACGGCAGGCAGGACACCGACGACGGCCCGTACCTGCCCGGTGAGGGAGAGCTCGCCGATGTGCACCGCGCGCGTCGGCGACTCGGCCGAGATGATCCCGGCAGCGGCGAGGAACGACACCGCGATCGCGAGGTCGAAGCCGGCCCCGTGCTTGCGCAGCGAGGCGGGATACATGTTCGTGACGACGCGGCTCGCCGGCAGCGGGCATCCCGAGCTCTGCAGCGCCGCCCTGACCTGCTCGCGCGCCTCCCCCAGCGAGGTGTCCGGCAGCCCGACGAGCTTGAAGAACGGCAGGCCCGGGCTGATCTGCGTCTCCACCTCGACGAGCTCCCCGCCGAGCCCCTCGAGCGCGATCGCCACAGAGTGGCCGACCGTGCCCTGCGTCACGCGCCCACCCCCACGACGTGCTGCACCGTCGGCGTGCGATCGCTCGGGGCGATCACCGCGATCACGTCGAGCCGCATCGCACCGCGCTCGTCCGGGTGCGCGAGCATCCAGAGCCCCGCCAGCCGCCGCATACGGGCCAGCTTCGTCGGCGTGATCGCCTCAAGCGGATGCCCCGCCGCCGTCGACCGCCGCGCCTTCACCTCCGTGAACACGATGAACCCGCCCCGACGCGAGACGACATCGATCTCCCCCTCGCGGCACCGCCAGTTCCGCTCGAGCACATCGTGGCCGCGCTCCTCGAGATACGCGGTCGCGAGATTCTCTCCGAGCCGCCCCAGCTGATCCTTGGCACGCATCCGCACCACCTCCCTTGCCGGGAGTCTGGACCGCCACGCACCGCTCGCTCACGTCGAGGCCAGCCTCTGTGGAGCGCCGGGCGTCCACAGGACGAGCGTCAGCAGAGTCGCCGACCGACGCCGGACGCACCGCGGCCCGGAACGCGGTCCGGAACGCGGGTGCCCGCCGGCCTGGCTGCGCGTCAGCCGCGCTGCGCGAGGGCCAGCGGCAGCACGGCGCTCGCACCCGCACGGCGGAGCTCACGCGAGCAGACCGTCATGGTCCAACCGCTGTCGACGAAGTCGTCGATGAGGAGCACGGGCCCCGCCGGGATATCGAGCGACCCCGCCGAGAATCGTCCCTCGACGCTGGAGAGCCGGAACGCACTGTTGCCACCCGGCTGGCCCGCCGGCCCGCCGCGAACGAGATCAAGCGACCCCAGGAGCGGCAGACGCCCCGCACCGGCGATGCCCTCGGCAAGCGAAGCGCTCAGGCGGGGCCTCGAGCGCGAGGGAACGAACACGACTCCCTGCGGCCGCGCCGCCCACTTCCACTCGGACAGGATGCGGATGCACGCCTGCAGCAACGGCCCCGTCACGGTCGTCTCCGGCCCGGCCGAGTCGAACAGCTCACGCAGCGGACCTCCCCAGCCGAGGTCGCTGAGGCGCGCGAGCACCCGGCCCTCTGACGCCTGCTCCTCCTTGGGGATGCGCCCCTTCAGGTCGACACCCAGGCTCGCCATGCCGCTCGGCCATTGGCGCCTCGGCGCGATGTCGGCGCCGACACGATCGAGCGCGGCCCCCGCTCTCGCCTGCACCGCCGCATCCGTCGTCGAGTCGAACCAGACGCCCGCGCAGTTGTCGCAGCGCCCGCACGGCGCCGCGGTCGAGTCGTCGAGCTGACGTTGCAGGAACTCCATGCGACAGCCGTCGGTGCGCTCGTAGTCGATCATCGACTGCGCCTCCGCCGATCGGGCCGAGGCGATACGGGCGTAGCGCTCGCCGTCGTAGCTCCACGGCTGGCCGGTCGAGACCCAGCCGCCCTGCTCGCGCCGTACAGCGCCGTCGACGTCGAGCACCTTGAGCAGCAGCTCGAGGCGAGAGCGTCGGAGGTCGACCGCCGATTCGAGCGCGACCGTCGACCGCGGTGAGCCGCCAAGCGCGCCGAGGACAGCCTGCGCGCGCTCCTCGTCCGGCATAGAGACCGTCGCGAAGTACTCCCAGATGGCGCGGTCCTCCTCGCCCGGCAGCAGCAGCACGTCGGCCGACGCGCTCGAACGACCGGCTCGGCCGACCTGCTGGTAGTACGCCACGGGCGACGACGGCGCCCCGAGGTGCACGACGAACCCGAGGTCGGGCTTGTCGAACCCCATGCCGAGGGCGCTTGTGGCGACCAGTGCCTTGACCTCGTTGCGCTTCAGTGCGCCCTCGAGGCGCTCGCGCTCGTCTGGGTCGGTCTTGCCCGTGTACGCGGGCGCGTGGATTCCGGCTTCCCGGAGGGCCGCTGACGTATCTTCGGCCCCCGCGACCGTGAGGGTGTAGATGATGCCGGATCCCGGTAGCTCATCGAGGTGCTGCAGGAGCCACGCCAGCCGCTCACGAGCGTTGCCGAGTCGGAGCACGCCGAGTCGGAGGCTGGCTCGCGCGAGCGGGCCGCGGATCGTGAGGATGCCGCTGCGGCCGAGCTGCTCCTCGATGTCGTGGACGACGCGCTCGTTCGCGGTCGCCGTCGTCGCGAGGACGGGGATGTCGGTGCCGAGCCCGGAGATGAGGGACGCGATGCGACGGTAGTCGGGCCGGAAGTCGTGACCCCAGTCGGAGATGCAGTGCGCCTCGTCGACCACGACAAGACCCGTGCGGTTGAGGAGCTCCGGCAGCTGCGTGTCGCGGAACTCCGGGTTGTTGAGACGCTCGGGCGACACGAGCAGGACATCGATCTCGTCGGCGGCGAGCTGCTCTCGGATGCTCGCCCACTCGTGCGCGTTCGCCGACGACATGGACACCGCGCGCACGCCGGCGCGACTCGCGGCCTCGACCTGGTCGCGCATGAGGGCGAGCAGCGGCGAGATGAGGATCGTCGGCCCGGCGCCGCGGGCACGCAGCATGAGGCTCGAGATGAAGTACACGGCCGACTTGCCCCAGCCGGTGCGCTGCACGACGAGGACTCGTCGGCGCTCGTCGACGATCGCCGAGATCGCCTCGAGCTGTCCGTCGTGGAAGACCGCGTCGTCTCTGCCGACAAGCGCCCTCAGGATCTGAGTGGCTGCGGATGCGGTGGCGTCGGGAATCATCGTCTCTGTCACTCCACGAGGCTCCCACGGACCACCGACATCAGCGTCCACTCGGCGCGTCGCCGCGCGCCCGCTATTCGTCGAGTGCGAGTTCCTTGGGAAGCTCGAACTCCTTTGAGCCCGTCTCCTCGACGTTGACGTCCTTGAACGTCAGCACGCGAACCTGCTTGACGAAGCGGTCGGAACGGTAGATGTCCCACACCCACACGTCTTTCATCGTGAGCTCGAAGTAGAAATCGTGCTCGGTGTCGCGCCGCACCAGGTCCACGCTGTTCGCAAGGTAGAAGCGGCGCTCGGTCTCGATCACGTATTTGAACTGCCCCGCGACGTCGCGGTACTCGCGAAACAGGGAAAGCTCCTGCTCGCGCTCGTAATCGTCGAAATTCTCGTCGTCCATGATCCGCCCAGTCTACGGGGTCGCGGCGCGAAGCCAGGTGTGCCGGTGGAGCTCGCTCGGGCCCGCCGCGGCGATCGCCGCGAGGTGGGCCGCGCTGCCGTATCCCTTGTTCGATTCCCAGAGGTATTCGGGATGCGCCTCACCCGCCGAGACCATGAGGGCATCGCGTTCCAGCTTCGCGATCACGGACGCTGCAGCGACCGAGGTGCAGTCCCGGTCGGCCTTCGGGCGCACCACGACGCGGAGCGGCGTCGACAGGCACGGCGAGAGCCAGTCGTGCGAGCCGTCGAGCAGCACGACGGCATCCGCGACCGGGACCCCGCTCGCGTGGAGTTCGGCGAGCGCCCGCTTGGCGGCGGCCCCGAGGCAGGCGGTGATGCCGCGCTCGTCGATCTCGATGGCACTCGCGTACCCGACGCCGACGCTCATCGCCCACGCCTCGATGCCCGCGCGTGCTTCGAGCCGGCGCTTCGCGCTCAGCAGCTTCGAGTCGCGGACGCCCGCCGGGGCCCCGAGCTCGATCCTGGCGGCGTCGATCGCGCAGGCTCCGACAGCGACGGGCCCTGCGATGGCTCCGCGCCCGACCTCGTCGACGCCGATGACGACGGGGGCGGTGAGCAGCAGCTCTCGCTCGACGTCGAGCGTGGGGTCGACGGGTGGTGTCACTCCTGGTCCGTCCGCTCCGGGACGCGGTCGAAGACCTCGGGGTAGTTGCCGAGGAAGGTGAAGCGATCGAGCGGCCAGTTCAGCAGGAACGCCTTGCCGACGACGTCGTCGACGGGCACGAAGCCGCCTCCCGGCTCGTCCTGGTGGTACCGGGAGTCCTCCGAGTTGTAGCGGTTGTCGCCCATGACCCAGAGGTGCCCCTCCGGGACGGTCACGTCGAACGGCAGCCCCGAGGCCGCCTGCCCGTCCGGGAGCAGCAGGTACGGCTCGCCGATCGGCAGCCCGTTGATGAGCACCTGGCCGTACTCGTTGCAGCACGAGACCGTATCGCCAGGCAGCCCGATGACCCGCTTGATGAGGTGGTTGCTCGTCTCTTCCGGCTTGAGGCCCACGAACTCGAGGGCGCCGTCGACCGCGGCCTGCGACGCGGTCTTCTCCGTCGGCGCGACGACCGGGAGCCATCCGCCCGGATCCTCGAACACGACGATGTCGCCGCGCTCGATGCCGATCATGTCCGGAACGAGGAGGTTGACGAGGACGCGGTCCTCGACGACGAGCGTGTCGTTCATCGACGCGGAGGGGATGTAGAAGGGCCGCAGCAGGAAGGTCTTGATGAGCATCGACATGACGATCGCGAGGACCGCGACGATGACGAGGTCGCGCGCGAACGAGAGCATCGCCTTGCCGAGACGGCCGGTGCGCTCCGGCGCGGGCTCATCAGCGGCGATGAGGCCCGTCGCGTGGATGGGCGCGTCGGCGATCTCGGACGCGCCCAGTCCCGCAGGGCGATCGGTGCGACCGAGGCGGTGCCTGCCCTCGTGCGGCGCTCGTCCGTGAGACGGAGCGCGGCGATCGCGCGCACTCGCGTCGACCATGGCGCCCCCTCAAGCTCGGTCCGCCGTGGCGGTTGTGATGTTTCGTCCGGATCGACACGAATGGCTCCCGCTATGGGGAGCCATTCGCCTACTGCTGAAGCCTAGTTGTCGCGCTTCTCGCGGATCTTCGCAGCCTTGCCACGACGACCACGGAGGTAGTAGAGCTTCGCGCGACGCACGGCGCCGCGGGAGACGATCTCGATCTTCTCGATGACCGGGGTGTGCACGGGGAACGTGCGCTCCACGCCCACCTGGAAGCTGACCTTGCGGACCGTGAAGGTCTCGCGGACGCCAGCGCCCTGACGAGCGATGACAACACCCTGGAAGACCTGGACGCGCGAGCGCGTGCCTTCGACGATGTTCACGTGCACCTTGACGGTGTCGCCGGGGCGGAAGTCTGGGACATCGCTACGCAGCGATGCTGCGTCGATGACGTCGATAACGTTGGTCATGATTTCGCTCTCTGCAGTCGCCACAGGTCGGCTGCGAAGGTCAGTGAAGAGGTTGGCGTGCATCGCGAAGTGCTCTCGTCCCCTGTGGCAGAGTCGAGCCGCGGCACAAGGATCTAGTAAACCACGCCCGACAGACGCCCGCAATGCGAGCGCCGAGCGGAACGCACGCTCAGCTGCGCTCTTCCGGGTCGGGGTCGAGGGTGATGACCTTTCCGGCATCTGGTCCGGATGCTCCCCCACCTCCCGCGGGCGGCCCTCCCCGCCCCGACGCCCCGGGCATCCCAGGGGTCGGCATGCCGGGCATGCCGCCGAACAGGCCGAACGGATTCGCCTGCGGACCCGCGGTCTGCGCAGCTGCCAGCCGCTCCTGGACGACAGCCGTCAGTCGCCTGCGCGCGACGGAGCCCGCGACGACCATGGACAGGAACGCGGCGGCGAGCACCCACAGCCCTGGAGCGTCGGGAACCACGGCTCCGACCGCCCAGAGCAGCCAGGGCACGACGATGAGGGGGACATCGCGCAGCTGCAGGGCCTTGGACTCGCGGATGTCGGGCCTGAGCCAGAAGTTCGCGGAGAGGATGAGGAGCCCGGCGACGGCCGCGAGACCCGCGAATCCGAAGACGAACAATCGCCCGACCGGGGCGCCGAGGATGAGCCACCCCACGAACTGCCAGGCGGCGAGGAAGAGCGCCGCGGGGAGGAGTGCGCGGTAGATGAGTCGGCCGATGCCCATGTGCCAACGCTACGGGAGGTTCCCGAGCGGAGGCAGATCGTTCGCTCACGGCACGAGCGCCGGTACGATTGTCGGATGATCGAGCTGCGCACCCAGAAGGAAATCGAAGAGATGCGACCCGCGGGGCGCTTCGTCGCCGAGGTGCTGAGCGAGCTGTCGCAGAGCGCCGCAGTCGGCACGAACCTCCTCGAGCTCGATGCTCGAGCGCACGAGCTGATCACCAAGCGCGGCGCGAAGAGCTGCTACATCGACTACCACCCCTCCTTCGGCAACTCGCCGTTCGGCAAGGTCATCTGCACGTCGGTCAACGACGCCGTCCTGCACGGCCTTCCCCACGACTACGCCCTCAAGGACGGCGACCTGCTGACGCTCGACTTCGCGGTCGCGGTCGACGGCTGGGTCAGCGACTCGGCCATCACCGTCGCGGTCGGCACGCCCCGCGAGGCGGACCTGCGCCTCGTGGCGACGACGGAGGTGGCACTGGATGCGGCCATCGAGGCCGCGCGCGCCGGCAACAAGCTCGGCGACATCTCCCACGCCATCGGCCAGGTCGCGAAGAACGCCGGCTACCCCGTGAACGTCGAGTTCGGCGGCCACGGAGTCGGCCGCACCATGCACCAGGAGCCGAGCGTCCCGAACCGCGGGCGCGCCAACCGGGGCATGCCGCTCAAGCCGGGCCTCGTGCTGGCCATCGAGCCGTGGTTCCTCGAGACGACGGACAAGCTGGTCCAGGACGCGGACGGCTGGACGCTGCGCAGCGCAGACGGCTCGCGCGGCGCGCACAGCGAGCACACCGTCGTGATCACCGATGGCGACCCGATCGTCCTGACGGCGCGCAGCTAGCGCGCCGAGCTGCTAGCGGGCCTCGGGCGGCAGCAGCTCGGGGCGGACGCGTCGCGTGCGTTCGATCTGCTGCTCGTGGCGCCAGGTGGCGATCTTCGCGTGGTGCCCGCTCAGGAGCACCTCTGGCACCTCGCGGCCGCGCCACACGGCGGGCTTCGTGTAGCTCGGGTACTCGAGCAGGCCGTCCTCGTGCGACTCCTCGACGAGCGACTCCGGGTTGCCGACGACCCCGGGAACCAGGCGACCGAAGGCCTCGATCATGGCCGTGACGGCCACTTCTCCCCCGTTGAGCACGTAGTCACCGAGGCTCACGAGCTCGACTCTGGCGCGCTGCGCGGTGTCGTCGAAGACACGCTGGTCGATGCCCTCGTACCGCCCGCAGCCGAACACGATGTGCTTCTCGAGCGCGTAGCGCCGAGCGGTCGCCTGCGTGAAGACCGTTCCGGCGGGTGATGGGAAGACGACGAGGGGCCTGGTGTCGCCATCGCCCGCCTCCTGGGCTGCGGCGTTGGTGCCAGCAGCCGTCTCGGCGTCGGCGGCCTCGTCGAGGATCCTGTCGATCGTCTGCCCCCAGGGCTCTGGCTTCATGACCATGCCGGCGCCACCGCCGTAGGGGGTGTCGTCCACCGTGCGGTGCCGGTCGGTCGTCGCGTCGCGCAGGTCGTGCACTCGGACGTCGATGATGCCGTCCTGCCTGGCCCTGCCGAGCAGGGACACATCGAGCACCTGGAAGAACTCGGGAAAGATGGTGACGATGTCGACGCGCATGGGCTCCAGCTTAAGCGGATGCGCGCCCGCGGTTGATCGCGGGCGCGCAGACGTGAGGATGGTGGAGGCTCGGTTACTCGGCCTCGGTCTTGGTCTCGGCCTTGGCAGCGACGGGCTCGGCCTCGGCAGCGACGGGCTCGGCCTTGTCGGCAGCAGCCTCGGCCGGTGCCTCGGCGGGTGACTCTTCGATCTCCTCGAAGAGGCCTCCTGGGGGCGTGACGCTGACGATGCCGGCCTCGAGGTCGACGTCGGCGACGATGGCCTTCACGAGCGGGACGAGCACTTCCGCGTCTGCGGTCTTCACGACGAGCAGGTCCTGTGCAGGGAAGTGCTCGACGCGGACGACCTGGCCGACGGAGACGCCCTCGCGCTGGACGTCGAGTCCGACGAGCTGGTGGTCGTACCAGGCGTCGTCTTCGAGCTCCTCAGCGTCGTTGGAGTCGACCCAGAGGATCGCCTTGGCAAGACTCTCGGCCGCTGTGCGGTCGGAGACCCCGACGAAGAATCCGACCGGGTGGCCGTTGTACCAACGGAGCTCCTGGAGCTCCAGGCTCTTGCCGTGCCACTCGCTCTCGGCGGGCACCTGCAGGCTGAAGCTGGCGCCGGGAACGAAGCGCCGGGCTGGCTCGTCGGTGAAGAGCTCGAGCTTGACGGCACCCTTGAGGCCGTGGGCCTTGGTGAGCCGCCCCACTCGGAGCTCGGTGATGCCCTTCTTCTTGCCTGCCACCTCAGTCGTCAACTACGTCGACGCGGACTCGGCGGCCATCGGCAAGGGCGGTCACGACGGTACGCAGCGCCTTGGCGGTGCGGCCGGAGCGACCGATGACGCGGCCGAGGTCCTCGGAGTGCACACGCACTTCGAGGACCTCGCCGCGTGCAGCCGTGCTGCGGTCCACGCGGACATCGTCGGGGTGATCGACGATTCCCTTGACGAGATGTTCCAGCGCGGAAGCGAGCATGACTAGGCCTCGACCTCTTCGGTCGCTGCTTCTTCGGTGACCTCGGCGGCCGGAGCTGCCTTCGGCTCAGCCTTCGGGCGGAGGACCGGCTTCTTGCCGGCGTCTGCCACGAACGGAGCCTTGGCCTCGGGTGCCTTGACCTGGTTCTCGGTCGAGCCTTCGCCCGTGAACTTGCCCCAGTCGCCCGTGAGCTTGAGCAGGACAACGACGGCCTCGGAAGCCTGTGCGCCGACGCTCAGCCAGTACTGTGCACGCTCCGAGTCGACCTCGATGAACGAGGGGTTCTCGGTGGGGTGGTACTTGCCGATCTCCTCGATGACGCGACCGTCGCGCTTGGTGCGCGAGTCGGCGACGACGATGCGGTAGTAGGGTGCCCGGATCTTTCCAAGGCGCTTCAGACGAATTTTGACAGCCACGTGTCTCCTGATGGTGTGTGTATCGGCGAACGACAGCCGGAGGGCGTGGGGCACACTCGGCAGAGCTCAATGGTGAACCGTGGGCCGGATTAGAGGGTCGAGCCCACGAGGCTCAACTGCCTAGTTTGGCAGATTCTCGGCCAGTTAGCCAACCGCAGAATCGTCGCCGGACCCCGAACGACTCTGCGGGTCGATCGAAGCCTCATTCGCGCGCTCCGCTCGGCGCTGTCTGCGCTGCACGAAGAAGAGGATGATCCCACCCACGAGGACGAGGAGAACGGCGCCGACGACGTAGGGCACGAAGTCCTGGGCCCCGGTCGTGGCGAGTTCTGCGAGGGCATCCGAGTAGCGCATGGGGCCTCCGATCTCGGGCGGCGCGTGCCGTCGCCCGACTCCTCCCTCTATCCTGCGGCGAATGCGGATCGGGCCGCAATGCAGACACGCCGCGGGCCCTGGTGCGTCTACGCTTCAACCATGCGTTTCGCCTCATCAGAGCGTTCGACACTCGGTGTCGAATGGGAGCTCGGTATCGTCGACGCTGCGTCGCGCGAGCTGACCGGCATCGGCCATGAACTGATCTCTCGTCTCGACGATGAGCGGTTCACGAAGGAGTTCCTCACGAACACCGTCGAACTCGTGACGGGCGTGCACCGCTCGGCGGGGTCGGCGGTCGGCGAGCTCCGGGGACTCAGGGACGAGCTGCTGGGCGCCGCGGATGCCGCCGGCGCCGGTGTGATCGGCTCCGGCACGCATCCGTTCTCAAAGTGGCGCGAGCAGCAGCGCTCGCCCGGCGAGCGCTACCGCATGGTCGCGGAGCGATCCGGCCGCTGGGGAGGGCAGCTCGCGATCTGGGGCGTGCACACCCACGTCGGGGTCGAGGACTGCCGGAAGGTCCCGGCGATCATGCGAGCCGCGTTGGCGAACTACCCGCTCATGCTCGCCCTCTCCGCGTCGAGCCCGTACTGGCAGGGCGAGGACACGACGTTCAGCTCCCACCGCACGATGATCTTCCAGCAGCTCCCGACCGGCGGCCTCCCGCCGGAGATGGAGACATGGGAGGACTACGAGCGCGTCGCGCACGATGTGCTGCGCACGGGCATCGTCGACGAGGTGCAGGAGCTGCGCTGGGATGTGCGCCCGTCAGCACAGTGGGGCACGGTGGAGATCCGCATCTCGGATGGGGCGACCAACCTCCGCGAGCTCGGGGCCATGGTCGCGCTCAACCACGTGATCGTGGAGCACGCGTCTCGCCAGCTCGACGCGGGGCACGACACGGATCGGCTCCCCTCGTGGTTCGTCCGTGAGAACAAGTGGCGCGCCGCGCGCTACGGGCTCGACGCGATCATCATCGAGGATGCGGAGGGCAACGAGCGCCCCGTGACCGAGGTGCTCGCCGAGCGCATCCAGGGCGACTACCTGCGAGTCGCCGAGGATCTGGGCTGCGCTGACGAGCTCGCAGCGATCGCGGACATCATCGAGAGCGGCTCGTCGAGCGACCGCCAGCGCCGCGTCGCCGAGGAGCACGACGGCGCGCTTGTGCCCGTCGTCGACTCCCTCATCGCCGAGCTCAAGGCCTGACGCGGCCCTCGGCGCGTCTCGAAGTCTCTCCGCCAGACTTTGTTACTTTGTCAGGACATTAGGTGTATGCTGACTCTCGTCCTCGTTCACCATCGGACTGAAAGTTGTACAGAGCCGTATGACCACTACAACAGCTACGTCGCCCCTCGACCTCATCACGCTCGGTCGTGTCGGCGTCGACATCTACCCCCTCCAGACCGGAGTCGGGCTCGAGGACGTCTCGACCTTCGGGAAGTTCCTCGGTGGCAGCGCGACCAACGTCGCCGTCGCCGGAGCCAAGCACGGACTGAGCTCGGCGGTCATCACCCGCACGGGAGACGACCCCTTCGGTCGGTACATCGTCCGCGAGCTCGAGCGCCTCGGCGTCAGGAGCGACTTCGTCACCCGCGACGACTCGCTTGCGACCCCGGTCACGTTCTGCGAGATCTTCCCCCCTGACGACTTCCCCCTGTACTTCTACCGCCAGCCGAAGGCTCCTGACCTCAACATCGAGACCGAGACGCTCGATCTCGACGCGATCCGTGACGCCAAGATCTTCTGGGCGACCGTGACCGGCCTCTCCGAGGAGCCGAGCCGCGCGGCCCACCACGCGGCGTTCGCAGCTCGCGCTCGCCGGGACCACACCATCCTCGACCTCGACTACCGCGCCATGTTCTGGCCGGACGCGGCCACCGCCACGGCCGCCATCGAGCCCATCCTCGCGCAGTCGACCATCGCCATCGGCAACAAGGAGGAGTGCGAGGTCGCGGTCGGCGAGACCGAGCCGCAGCGCGCCGCTGATGCGCTCCTCGAGCGAGGCGTCGACATCGCGGTCGTCAAGCAGGGCCCCCGCGGCGTGCTGGCGAAGACCCGAGAGGGCTCCATCGAGGTGCCGACGCACTTCGTCGACGTCGTCAACGGCCTCGGAGCCGGCGACAGCTTCGGCGGGGCCTTCTGCAAGGGGCTCATCGCCGGGTGGGACCTCGAGCACATCCTGCGCTTCGCGAACGTCGCGGGAGCCATCGTGGCGTCGCGACTCGAATGCTCGACCGCGATGCCCTCGACGGCGGAGGTCGACGAGATCCTGAAGGAGAACTCCCTTGCCTGAGCACTACCGGATCCTCGACGACGCGGCCTTCGAGCGGCTCCGTGACGCTCGAGCCGACGGCCCCTCCGCGCTGCGGGCGGCCCTCGCCAATCGCGTCCGGCGCTCGTCGCTGCTCCCCGAGGATCGCCGACTGTTCTTCGTCGCCGCCGACCACCCGGCACGTGGCGCACTCGGCGTCCGCGACGACGCCATGGCGATGGCCGACCGCTACGACCTGCTCGACCGCCTCGCGCTCGCCCTGTCCCGCCCCGGCGTGGACGGCGTGCTCGGCACACCCGACATCATCGACGACCTCGCCCTGCTCGGCGTGCTCGATGACAAGCTCATCGTCGGCTCCATGAACCGTGGCGGACTCCGCGGCGCGAGCTTCGAGATGGACGACCGCTTCACGGGATACGACGTCGACTCGATGGTTCGCGACGGCATCGACTTCGCGAAGACGCTCGTCCGCGTGAATCTCGCGGATGCGGGCACCGTCTCGACGCTCGAGGCCAACGCCCGCGCCGTCGACGATGCAGCGGCGGCATCCCTCCCGATCATGCTCGAGCCGTTCATGAGCGAGTGGAAGGACGGCCGGATCGTCAACGACCTCTCCCCCGACGCCGTCATCAACTCGATCGCCATCACCTCCGGCCTCGGCAACAGCTCGGGCTCGACCTGGATGAAGCTGCCCGTCGTCCCCGAGATGGAACGCGTCATGGCGGCGACGACACTCCCGACGCTGCTGCTCGGCGGAGAGCCGAACGGCGACCAGGAGGCGGTGTACGCCAAGTGGGCCGACGCCCTCGCCCTCCCCGGTGTCCGCGGGCTCGTCGTCGGCCGCACGCTCCTGTACCCCGCCGATGGCGACGTCGCTGCCGCCGTCGACACGGCCGCGAGCCTCGTGCACACCCCGAGCTGAGCTCGGACCCCCAACACCCTCTCGTCGCGGCAGCTGCCGCATCCACCAGCGCCGCTCCTGGCCGGCGCACCACAGCGAAGGAAGATCCATGACTGACACTGCTCTGCCCACGATCCAGCACTGGATCAACGGCGCCTCCTCGACCTCGACGCCCTCGCGCACCTCGCCGGTCTTCAACCCCGCCCTCGGCACCGCGACGAGCAACGTCGCTCTCGCCGACGACGCGGAGATCAACGCAGCGATCGCCGCCGCGAAGGCCGCATTCCCCGGCTGGTCGAACACCTCGATCGCGAAGCGCCAGAACATCATCTTCAAGTTCCGTGAGCTGTTGAACGAGCGGAAGCTCGAGCTCGCGCGCATCATCACCTCCGAGCACGGCAAGGTCGTCTCCGACGCCGCTGGCGAGATCCAGCGGGGCCTCGAGGTCGTGGAGCTCGCGACCGGGTTCCCCCACATCATGAAGGGCGACTTCACCGAGAACGCCTCGACCGGCGTGGACGTGTTCTCCATCAAGCAGGCCCTCGGCGTGGTCGGCATCATCAGCCCGTTCAACTTCCCCGCGATGGTCCCGATGTGGTTCTTCCCCATCGCGATCGCGGTCGGCAACACCGTCGTGCTCAAGCCGAGCGAGAAGGACCCCTCCGCCGCGATCTGGCTCGCGGAACTCTGGAAGGAAGCGGGCCTGCCCGACGGCGTCTTCAACGTCCTGAACGGCGACAAGCAGGCCGTCGACGGCCTCCTCAACCACGACGACGTCGCCGCGATCAGCTTCGTGGGCTCGACCCCGATCGCGCAGTACATCTACGAGACCGCTTCCAAGAACGGCAAGAGGGTGCAGGCCCTCGGCGGCGCGAAGAACCACATGCTCGTGCTCCCCGACGCCGACCTCGACCTCGTCGCCGACCAGGCCATCAACGCCGGCTACGGGTCCGCGGGCGAGCGCTGCATGGCCATCAGCATCGTCCTCGCGATCGAGCCCGTCGCGGACCAGCTCATCGAGAAGGTCAAGGAGCGCATCGCGGGGCTCCGTATCGGTGACGGCACCCCCACCGACACGCACGCAGAACCCGACATGGGCCCCATCGTGTCGGAAGTGCACCGCGACAAGATCGCCTCCTACATCCAGATCGCCCACGACGACGGCGCCGACGTGCTCGTCGACGGGCGCGAGATCACGGCAGAAGGCGCCGAGGGCGGATTCTGGCTCGGCCCGACCCTCATCGACAACCTCCCCACCACCAGCCGCGCCTACACGGAAGAGATCTTCGGCCCCGTCCTCGGCATCGTGCGCGTGAAGAGCTTCGAGGAAGGCGTGGAGCTCATCAACACCGGCCAGTTCGGCAACGGCACCGCGATCTTCACCAACGACGGCGGCGCCGCCCGCCGCTTCCAGAACGAGATCCAGGTCGGCATGATCGGCATCAACGTCCCCATCCCCGTGCCCGTCGCCTACTACTCCTTCGGCGGCTGGAAAGACTCCGCGTTCGGCGACTCCAAGGCCTACGGCCTCCAGGGCTTCCACTTCTACACCCGCGAGAAAGCCGTCACCAGCCGCTGGCTCGACCCCGCCAAGCACGGCGGCATCAACCTCGGCTTCCCCGAAAACGACTAGCCGACACAGCACCACGAGGCAGCGCAGCACGGCTGCCCGGCTCAGCACGACGAGCCGCCCCACCACGACCATTCACCAGAAAGACTCACGAGCAATGTCCTCACACACATCAGCACCCTCTCGGGACGCTGCGGAGAACACCTGGTTCAGGGCCCGCGGAGCCCTCTCGCGAGACGGCTGGGAGAGCGTTGTCGATGCGACGCTCCCCGGCTGGGAACACACAGGCATCCGAGTCGCAGACCTCTCCGATGGTGTGCGCCTCGAGCTGCCCGCAGGCGACATTGAGCGAATGGTCATCCCCCTCCGCGGAGACGCGTCCCTCGAGCTCGACGGCGCGGATGCGCCCGCATCCGTCGAGCTCGAGGGCCGTGCCTCGGTCTTCGACGGGCCGGCGGACGTCGCCTACCTCCCCGTCGGCACCAGCGCCGTGGTCACGGGACACGGCAGGGTCGCCGTCGCAGAGGCGCCGACAACCCAGGTCTTCCCGTTCCAGGTGCTCCGCAAGAGCGACGTGCCGGTGGAGCTCCGCGGTGCCGGTCGTTCGAGCCGCCAGGTGCAGAACTTCGGCATCCCCGGCTCCCTGCAGGCTGCCAAGCTCATCGTGTGCGAGGTCATCACACCGGCCGAGAACTGGTCGTCGTACCCGCCCCACAAGCACGACGAGCACCACCCTGGCCACGAGAGCCGCCTCGAGGAGATCTACTACTTCGAGAGCGAGCCCACGAAGAACGCCACCGTGCCAGAGGGCGCTGACGCCTTCGGCATGTTCGCGACCTACACGTCGCCGGCCGGCGAGATCTCGATCAACGAGATCGTGCGCACCGGAGACATCGCCCTCGTCCCCTTCGGCTACCACGGCCCCGCCGTCGCGGCCCCCGGGTACGACCTGTACTACCTGAACGTCATGGCGGGCCCCGACGAGGCACGCGAATGGCTCATCAGCGACGACCCCGCCCACGGCTGGGTGCGCGAGCAGTGGGCCTCCCAGGAGTTCGACTCCCGCCTGCCGTACGGCACCGAGTAATCCGCCAGCCTTCTCCAAGCAACCAGCTCCACCAAAAGGAAATGACGCAGATGTCAACCAAGCGAATGACCGTCGGCCAGGCCCTCGTCGAGTTCCTCGGCAAGCAGTACACCGTCGACGGCGACGTGCGCGAGCGCACGATCCCGGGCATGTTCGGAATCTTCGGCCACGGCAATGTCGCCGGCATCGGCCAGGCGCTCAAGCAGGCCAACGTCGAGGACCCGAGCCTCATGCCGTACTTCCAGGCGCGCAACGAGCAGGCGATGGTGCACCAGTCGGTGGGCTACGCGCGCATGCGCCGGCGCCGCGCGACGTACGCGAGCGCCGCATCCGTCGGACCGGGCGCCGCCAACATGCTCACGGGCGCCGCACTCGCCACCGCGAACCGCCTGCCCGCGCTGCTCCTGCCGAGCGACACGTTCGCGACGCGCGTCGCCGACCCCGTCCTGCAGCAGCTCGAGTTCCCGCACGACACGGGCATCCAGGTGACGGATGCGTTCCGTCCCCTCTCCCGCTTCTTCGACCGCGTGCAGCGCCCCGAGCAGCTGTACTCGATCGCGCTCGCCGCCATGCGCGTCCTCACGGACCCCGCCGAGACCGGCGCCGTGACGATCGCGCTGCCCGAGGACGTGCAGGCGGAGCTCATCGACGTGCCGCTCGCCTTCCTCGAGGAGCGCGAGTGGCACATCCGTCGCCCCCTCCCGGAAGCCGGCCCGCTCGCGCGCGCCGTCGAGGCGATCAGGAACGCGAAGAACCCGATCATCGTCGCCGGCGGAGGCGTCATCTACTCGGGTGCCGAGAACGAACTGCGCGCCTTCGTCGAGGCCACCGGCATCCCCGTCGGCACGAGCCAGGCCGGCGGCGGTGCCCTCGACTGGGACCACCCGCAGTACCTGGGCGGCATCGGCGCGACCGGAACGACCGCCGCGAACCGCCTCGCCGCGCAGGCCGACGTCGTCATCGGCATCGGCACGCGCTACAGCGACTTCACGACGGCCAGCCGCACGGTCTTCCAGAACGACGGCGTGCGCTTCGTCAACATCAACGTCGCCGCGTTCGACGCCTACAAGCACGGCTCGCAGCTGCCCGTCGTCGCGGATGCGCGCGAGACGCTCGTGAAGCTCATCGGGGCACTCTCCGGCTTCCGCGTGAGCGATGACTACTCGCGGCAGATCGCGGCCCAGAAGACCGAGTGGGACGCGGCCGTCGACCTGGCGTTCGAGCCGAGCGGCCTCGAGCTGCCCGGCCAGTCCGAGATCATCGGCGCCGTGCAGGAGTCCAGCGACCCCCGCGATGTCATCGTCCAGGCGGCAGGATCGCTGCCGGGCGACCTCCACAAGCTGTGGCGTGTGCGCGACCCGCTCGGCTACCACGTCGAATACGCGTTCTCCTGCATGGGATACGAGATCGCGGGAGGCATGGGCGTGCGGCGCGCTGCCCCCGACCGCGACGTCATCGTCATGGTCGGCGACGGCTCGTACCTCATGCTCCACACGGAGCTCGTCACCGCAGTCGCCGAGGGCATCAAGATCATCGTCGTGCTCATCCAGAACCACGGCTACGCCTCCATCGGACACCTCTCCGAGACGGTCGGCTCCGAGCGCTTCGGCACCTGGTACCGCGCCTTCGACGAGGCGGGCTCCAACTTCCAGGGCGAGCAGATCCTCCCGGTCGACCTCGCGGCGAACGCCCGCAGCTACGGGATCGACACGATCGAGATCGAGCCGAGCACGAACGCCATCGGCGAGCTGCGCGAGGCTATGGCGAAGGCCAAGGCGTCCGACACCTCCACGCTCATCCACATCAACAGCGACCCCCTCCTCTACGCCCCCGACGGCGAGGGATGGTGGGACGTGCCGGTCGCCGAGACCTCCACGCTCGACTCCACGAAGAGCGCGCGTGAGGACTACCTGGAGCAGAAGGCCGCACAGCGGCCGCTGCTCGGCTGACCGACCCGCCGCAAGCACTCCTCCAACCGCACACGAACGACCCTCTACAGAAAGCAGACGACGATGTCGCAGAGCATCCGAATCGGTACCGCACCTGACTCCTGGGGCATCTGGCTCCCCGACCACCCCGGCCAGATCCCGTGGCAGACGTTCCTCGACGAGGTCGTCAAGGCCGGCTACACGTGGATCGAGCTCGGCCCGTACGGCTACCTCCCCACCGACCCCGACCAGCTCTCCGACGAGCTCGAGTCGCGCGGCCTCAAGCTCTCCGCGGGAACCGTCTTCACGGGCTTCCACAACGAGGACGAGAGCCAGTGGCAGCGGGCCTGGGACCAGGCCATCGCCGTCGCGGGCCTCGCGTCGAAGCTCGGCGCCGAGCACCTCGTGACGATCCCCGACATGTGGCGCGACGACATCACGGGCCAGGCCAAGGAGGCACGCACGCTCGACGCCGAGCAGTGGAAGCGCCTCGCGGCCGGGCACGACCGCCTCGGCAAGGCGCTCCTCGAGGAATACGGCGTCAAGCAGCAGTTCCACTCGCACGCGGACAGCCACGTGGGCACGTACCGCGAGGTCGAGCGGCTCCTGACCGAGACCGACGCCAGGTACACGAACCTGTGCCTCGACACGGGCCACTTCTCCTACTACGGCGGCGACAGCCTCCGCCTCATGAACGCGTACCCCGAGCGCATCGGCTACCTGCACCTGAAGCAGGTCGACCCGGACAAGCTCTTCGACGTGCTCAAGAACGACGTGTCGTGGGCGGAAGCGGCCGCCGACATGATCATGGTCGAGCCCCCGAACGGCATCCCGGAGCTCGGACCCATCGTCGCCCGCGCCGCCGAGATCGACCCGAACATCTTCGGCATCGTCGAGCAGGACATGTTCGGCTGCTCGGCCGACCGCCCGTACCCGATCGCCGAGCGCACGCTCAAGCACATCTGCGGCTCCACGCCCGCGGCCCGCGCCAAGTAGCACCTGAAGAAGAGGAACCATCACCATGACTTCAACTGACCTCCGCGTCGGCGTCGTCGGCGCCGGCCTCATGGGCGCCGACCACATCGCCCGCATCACGAAGCGCATCAGCGGCGCGATCGTCTCCGCCGTCATCGAGCCCGACGAGGGACGCGGCACCGCAGCCCTCGAGAACGCCCCGGGTGCGCAGTGGTTCACGAGCATCGAGGACGCCATCGCGGCGAACGCCGTCGACGCCGTCGTCATCGCGACGCCGGGCAAGTTCCACGAGCCCGTCCTCCTGCCCGCCCTCGCGGCGAAGCTCCCCATCCTGTGCGAGAAGCCCCTGACCGCCGACTCCGCGTCCTCGCTCCGGGTCGTCGAGGCCGAGATGGCCGCATCCGACCGGCCCCTCATCCAGCTCGGCTTCATGCGCCGATTCGACGCCGAGTACGCCCGCCTGCGCGAGATCATCGCCTCTGGCGAGGCCGGCGAGCTCCTCGCCCTCCGCGCGGTGCACCGCAACCCCGACGTGCCCGAGTCGTACACGCAGGACATGCTCATCAACGACTCGGTGGTGCACGAGCTCGACGTCATCCCGTGGCTCGCCGGCAGCGAGATCCGCAGCATCGAGATCAAGTACATGCGCCGCAACCCGAACTCGCCGGAGCGACTGCGAGAGCCGATCCTCGTGCTCCTGGAGCTCGAGAACGGCATCCTCGTCGACGTCGAGATGAACGTGAGCATCAAGTTCGGCTACCAGGTCGCGACCGAAGCCGTCTTCTCGAACGGCCTCGCGCGCATCGGCCAGGCCAACGGCGTGCAGACCTGGTCGGACGGTGCGTTCGCGAAGGAGGAGCACCGCTCGTTCGTGACCCGCTTCGCTGCGGCCTACGACGTGCAGATCCAGCGCTGGGTGGACGCGGTCGCCCGCGGCACCATCGACGGCCCTGACGCGTTCCACGGCTACCGCGTGGCCCTGGCCTGCGAGGCGGGCGTCAAGGCGTTCGACGGGGGCATCGTCGAGGTCCAGCAGGTCGAGCGCCCCGCGTTCTACGACAAGGCATAAGGAGGCACCATGGTTCGCATCGCCCTGGACCCGACGCCGTTCCACCACGACGCCGGCTTCCTCGACTTCCCGGATATCGCGGCCCGCCTGGGCTACGAGTACCTGCAGATCACACCGCACCCCGACTTCTCGTGGTTCTTCCGCCACCCGTCGGCCGACGACGAGTACGCGCTGAAGTTCAAGAAGCGCGCAGCGGATGCCGGCGTCACGATCCCCGCCATCCTCCCGGTCCAGCGCATCTCGGGCCCAGAAGAGGCGGGTCGCCTCGCCGCCGTCCGCAACTTCACTCGCGTCATCGAGCTCGCCTCGATGCTGGAGATCCCCGTGATCAACACGGAGTTCAGCGGTGAGCCTGCACAGTTCACCGAGTCGGAGGACGCCTTCCATCGTTCGATGGAGACGCTCCTGCCGATCCTCGAGCGCGAGGGCATCCAGCTCAACATCGACCCGCACCCCAACGACTTCGTCGAGGACGGGCTCGAGGGGTGGCGCATCATCCGCGGGCTCAACAGCAAGAACGTGGGCTTCGTGTACGTCGCCTCGCATACCTTCCACTACGGCGACCGCGCGACGACGCTGCTCCCCGAGCTGGGCGAGCGCCTGGGCGCCGTCTACACGGCGGACACGTTCGACCATCACCGCTCGCACGGGCTGCGCTACATCTCGAACCCTCCGGGCAACGAGGCGCGCATCCACCAGCACCTGCGCATCGGCGACGGCGATGTCGACTTCGCGGAGCTGTTCACGACGCTCAAGCAGATCGGCTACCTCGACCGTGAGGACGCGCTCATCGTCTCGAACGTCTTCGCGGAAGACGAACGGGCCGACGAGGTCTCGAAGTTCCAGCTCGAGAAGATCCGGGAGCTTGTCGCCTCCTCCTGACACCGTGTGGCCCCGCAGCTCTGAGCTGCGGGGCCACACGCTCTCCTGGAATATTTGTCAGGACATATTCACATCACGTCATTCTTCGGTTACCATCAAGACACGCGTTCGCAGAAAACGCACCCCGCAGCACCACGCACAACCTCGCTCCACCTCGCAGCATCCATGACAAGGACGTCCAAATGGCCTCATCGCACCCGGCGGGCCACACCGCCGAGAAATCACTTCCGCCCCTCACAGCTGGGCCGCACCGTTCGCGGCTCGGGCTGATCTCGATCGTCGCGTGCTTCGGCGGTCTCCTCTTCGGCTACGACACGGGTGTCATCAACGGCGCACTGAACCCGATGACCGAGGAGCTCGGCCTCACGCCGCTCACCGAGGGCGTCGTCACCAGCTCCCTGGTCTTCGCAGCCGCCATCGGCGCCATCTTCTGCGGCCGCCTCTCCGATGGCTGGGGCCGCCGCAAGACGATCATCATGCTCGCCGTGCTCTTCTTCCTCGGCACCGTCGTCGTCGTCTTCACCCCGAACTTCGAAGTGCTCGTCGTCGGCCGCATCCTCCTCGGCCTCGCCGTCGGCGGCGCCTCGACGGTCGTGCCGGTCTTCCTCGCCGAACTCGCCCCGTACGAGATCCGCGGGTCCATCTCAGGTCGCAACGAAGCCGCCATCGTCATCGGCCAGCTCTCCGCGTTCGTCATCAACGCCATCCTCGGCAACACCCTCGGGCACCTCGACGGCGTCTGGCGCATCATGTTCGCCATCTGCGCCATCCCGGCGATCTGCCTGTTCTTCGGCATGCTGCGCATGCCGGAGTCGCCGCGCTGGCTCGTCGAGAAGGGCCGCGACGCCGAGGCCCTCGAGGTCCTCAAGACCGTCCGCTCCCCCGAGCGCGCAGAGGCTGAGCTCGCTCAGGTCGAGAAGGTCGCCCTCGAAGAGGGCCAGGAGAAGCAGGTCGGATTCAAGGCCATCCTCGGCAACAAGTGGCTCCGCCGCATCCTGCTCGTCGGCATCGGGCTTGGTGTCGCGCAGCAGCTCACGGGCATCAACTCGATCATGTACTACGGCCAGATCGTGCTCATCGAGTCGGGCTTCGACTCGAGCGCGGCGCTCATCGCCAACATCGCCCCCGGCATCATCGCCGTCGTCGGTGCCTTCATCGCCCTCTCCTACATGGACAAGTTCGACCGCCGCAAGACGTTCGTCATAGGCTTCTCGCTCACGACGGCCTGCCACCTGCTCATCGGCTTCTCGTCCATGATCCTCGAGCCGGGCAACCCACTGCGGCCCTGGGTCATCCTGTTCCTCGTCGTCGCGTTTGTCGGCTCGATGCAGACGTTCCTCAACGTGGCCGTCTGGGTCTACCTCTCCGAGGTCTTCCCGCTGCACATGCGCGGCATCGGCATGGGCGTCTCGATCTTCGCCCTCTGGGTCGCGAACGGCTTCATCTCGCTGTACTTCCCCTCGGTGGTGGATGCGCTCGGCATCACGGGCACGTTCTTCGTGTTCGCGGGAGTCGGCGTGCTCGCGCTGCTCTTCGTCGCGACACAGATCCCCGAGACTCGTGGACGCACGCTCGAGGCACTGGATGAGGACGTCACGACTGGCGCGATCTTCCTCCCGACCGCCAAGAAGTAGCGCTCCCGCTGCACCAGCGAGCGATGGGCTCGGCCGATTCGGCCGGGCCCATCGCTCGTCTCGTCGCGGGTGACGCAGGACCGCGGATTGTGTAACAATCAGCCCATGACACCGCTCTTGCTCGTCCTCTTCGCCGCGGTCTGCTTCGGCACGACCGGGACGGCGCAGGCACTCGGCGCGCCCGAGGTGAGCGCGTTCTCGCTGGGCTCCGCTCGCCTCGCGCTCGGCGGCACGCTCCTCGGCGCCTGGGCGCTGTTCGCCGGGTTGCGCCGCCGAGCTGCCCTCGCAGGCTCCCTGCAGCTCCGGCCCAATTCCGCCCGGATCCACCAAACGAATCGTGCCCATCTCGGCCTCATCGCCCTAGGCGCGCTCGGCGTGCTCCTCTACCAGCCGCTGTTCTTCGCTGGGACGGCGGGCAGCGGCGTCGCCGTCGGCACCGTCCTCGCGCTCGGATCGGCCCCGGTCATCACCGGCCTCCTGCAGTGGGGGCTCGAGCGCCGCTTCCCCGGCCTGAGCTGGGGCGTCGCGACCGCGATCGCCATCCTCGGCGTCGCCCTCATCGCGGCCGCCGGGGCAGGCGATGCCGGCGGCGCGAACCTCGGCGGCATCGCGGCGTCGGTCGGCGCCGGCGCGAGCTACAGCATCTACACCCTCTCGGCGAAGGCCCTCATGAACCGCGGCTGGAGTGCCGACGGCACCATGGGCATCGTCTTCGGCGCCGCTGGCGTGCTGAGCATCCCCCTGCTCCTCGCGAGCGGTGCCGAGTGGATGCTCACGCCGGCCGGCCTCGCGACCGCGGCGTGGCTGGGCGTCATCACCACCACCGTCGCCTACCTCTGCTTCGGCGCCGGGCTCGCGAAGCTGCAGGCCGCGACCGTCTCGACGCTGACGCTCGCGGAACCGCTGACCGCGAGCATCCTCGGGCTGGTCGTGCTGCGAGAGCAGCTCGCTGGCCTCGAGGCCCTCGGCCTCATCGTGCTCGCGGCGGGGATCGTGGTCCTCGTGCTCGGCGCGACTCGTGCTCGCACGCGCAGCGGCAGGCCGCTCACCGCACGCGCAGCGGACGCGAGCCAGGCCCCGGCGGGCCGAGGCGCGCGATGATCCACCAGAAGCCCCGCCCCGAGCCCGCCGCGCTCACGCCCCGGCCGACCGCGTCGGCGAAGCTCGCGGCAACCCTCCGCGACCGGATCCTCGAGGGGAGCTACGTCCGCGGCCAGTCGCTGCGCGAGGAGCACCTCGCCGCCGAGTTCGGGCTCTCGCGGCACACGGTGCGGACGGCGCTGGCCACCCTCGCGTCCGAGCGCCTCGTCCACGCAGCTCCCTACAAGGGGGTCGAGGTCACGAACCTCGACGACGCCGAGATCCGCGCCATGCAGGATCTGCGCTGTGCGCTCGAATCCGAGGCTGTGCGCATCCTGAACTCCCGGCACCCGGACGGCTGGCCGGACGAGGTGCGGGCGCCGATCCTGGCTCAGATCGCCCGGCTGCGGGAGCTCGAGGTGACCGACGCACATTCGTGGCGGCAGCTTGAAGCAGCTCACGCGGCCGTGCACCAGGCGATCATCGACGCGGCCGGGAGCCCCCGGATCAGCGAGACTGCACGCTCGCTCGAGAGCGAGGTGAGGCTCCTGCTGGCGGGAGCGCACGAGCACTACGGCGCCGAGGGGCTGGCCGAGGATCACGAGCGCTACCTCACCCTGCTCGAGCACGATGGCGCGGCGGCGGTGCGCGCCCACCTCGACGCCCTCACGGCACACCTGCTTGCTGGCTCCCCCACCTGAGGCTCCCTCCAGCGCCGCATCCCCACGTGAAGGCGCGCGGGATGCACACGGGGGACGCCCGCGAGAGACGCCGAACGGGCGGGCCGATTGCTCGGACCGCCCGTTCGGGGATGCTGCGTGTGAGGCGCTGACTACTGGCCGGAGGACCAGCTGGCGCGACGCGAACCGCCGCGCTCGCCACCGCGCGATGGCGCGGCCGGCGAGGAGGTACCAGCACGACGCGGACGAGACTCTCCGCGACGCTGGCCCTGAGCTGCGCCTTCGCCTGCCTGTCCGCGCGCCGGACGCGACGCGGACGAGCCCTGCGAGGAGGACGAGGCTGCACGACCGCGGCCGCCGCCGTTGCCGGAGCCGCCACGAGCTGCGCCGCCGCGAGCCGGTGCAGCGTCGCGCTTGCGACGAGCGTTCGCGCCCTGCGACGTGCCACGGCCCTGGCTGACCTCGACGTTGCCGGATCCCGGTCCGCCCGGAACGGGGCGCACGGTCGGGGCGACTTCGCCGATGAGCTCGTTCACGAACGGCGAGTTGACGTTCGCACGCTGCGGGGTGACGCCGATCTTGGCGCGACGCAGCAGCATCTCGGTGTCCTTGCGCTGGCTCGGGAGCATGAGCGTGACGACGTCACCCTCGGAGCCCGCGCGGGCGGTGCGTCCGGAGCGGTGCAGGTACGCCTTGTGCTCGGCGGGCGGGTCGACGTGGACGACGAGCTCGATGGCGTCGACGTGCACACCGCGGGCGGCGACGTCGGTTGCGACGAGCACGTTGACCTCGCCACCGGAGAAGGCCGCGAGGTTGCGGTCGCGGGCGTTCTGCGACAGGTTGCCGTGCAGGTCGACGGCGGGGATGCCGGACGCGGTCAGCTGCTTGGCGAGCTTCTTCGCCTGGTGCTTGGTGCGCATGAACATGATGCGACGGCCCTTGCCGCTCGCCAGCGCGTGGACGAGGGCGGTCTTCGCCTCGGGCGTCTCCGCCTCGTACACGTGGTGCGTCATGGCCGCGACGTGCGAGTTCGACTCGTCGACCGAGTGGAGGATCGGGTCGCTCAGGAACTTCTTCACGAGCTTGTCCACGCCGTTGTCGAGCGTGGCGGAGAAGAGGAGACGCTGGCCGGACTGCGGCGTCGCGTTCATGATGCGGGTGACGACGGGCAGGAAGCCGAGGTCGGCCATGTGGTCGGCCTCGTCGAGCACGGTGACCTCGACGGCGTCGAGGTTCACGATGCGCTGCTTCATGAGGTCGTCGAGGCGGCCGGGGCAGGCCACGACGATGTCGACGCCGTTGCGGAACGCGGTCTCCTGGGGGCGCTGTGAAACGCCACCGAAGACGGTCGTCACGGTGAGGCCGGCAGCCTTCGCGAGCGGCTCGATGACCGCGGCGACCTGGGTTGCGAGCTCGCGGGTCGGGAGCAGCACGAGGCCGAGCGGGCGGCCCGGGCGGCGCTTGCCACCGGAGACGGCACCGGCGAGGCGCGCGACGAGCGGGATGGCGAACGCGAGCGTCTTGCCGGAGCCCGTCTTTCCACGGCCGAGGACGTCGCGACCCGCGAGGGTGCTCGGAAGCGTCGACTGCTGGATGGGGAAGGCTTCGTGCTTGCCGGCTGCGTCGAGCACGGTCACGAGCGACTTGGGGACGCCGAGTTCGGCGAAAGTTGAGGTGGTTTCCGTCATATGGAGGTCATGCCTTTCAATCGGCACGCAGAGAACGCACAACACTCGTGTGCTGCGCTCTTGCGGCGATGATGCGGGCGAATGTGCCCGTTCGCCGCAACTCGTGAAATCGTGCCGAGGCAGAAAGAGTGCCCTCGAACAACAAACGGTACGACGATCGTGGGAAATGGGACCCACAAGCTGTCGACCCTAGCACGCCGAACGCCTCCCGACCAGGGGGACGGCCCACGCACGGGGGTTTCGGCGCTCGTCCAGGACGCATTTATTAGAATCACCGTGCGCATGCACAGGGGCGGACGCCCATTCGCCCATGCCTGAGAAACGGTGACGAGATGAGCAGAGACCTGACGACGATCGTGTGCGACGGCTTCCGAGCCGCGTTCGAGCGAGAGCCCCTCGGAGTCTGGTCGGCACCCGGCCGGGTCAGCATCATGGGCGACCACACCGATCTGCAGGATGGCGTCGGATACGCCTGCGCGATCCCCCTGCGCTCCAGCGCCGCGATCGCGCCCCGCGACGACGGGCGCATCCGCATCGTCACCGACCTCTCCCCCGACGAGGCGGTGACCGACCTGCGGTCGATCGCCTCGGAGATCCCCGCACGCGACTGGCGTGCCTACCCGCTCGGCGCGGTCGCGAGCATGCTCCGCTTCGCTCGCGAGAACCCGCCGGAGGGCACGCGCGGCGACGGCGACGAGACCGACCCTGGAGTCCCGTTCTTCCTGGGAACGGGCCTCGACATCTTTCTCACGACGGACGTGCCGGTCGGCGCCGGGCTCGCCTCCTCGGCATCCGTCTGCGCGACCATCAGCACGGCGCTCAACGACTTCTGGGGCCTCGGGATGAACGTCGAGGAGCTCGCCGAGATCGGGCGCCAGACGGAGGCGGAGATCGTCGGCGCGCCCAGCGGCCTGAGCGACCACATCACCGTGCACGCCGCGCGGAGCAACGAGGACGTGTTCTTCGATGCTCGCGGCTCCGACGTCTCGATCCTGCCTGCGCCGAGCTCCGCCGATTCCGGCTTCGTGCGCGTGCTCATCGACACCAAGGAAGCCCACCGCAACTGGTCTGCCGAGTTCGCGCAGCGGGCCGATGACTGCGCCCGGGCGGCCGAGACCCTCGGCTTCCAGACGCTTCGCGAGGTGCGGCCGGCGGAGCTGGACGCAGCGGCCGAGCGGCTCGACGACACCGTGTTCAGGCGCGCACGGCACGTGGTCTCCGAGATAGCCCGCACGCTCGAGTTCACGAAGCTCATGCGCACCGGAGAGGCGCCCGAATCCCGGAACCATCTCCTGGCGGAGTCGCAGGTGTCGCTGCGTGAGGACTTCGAAGTCTCGACGGCGCGCATCGACTTCACGGTCGAGCTGGCCACCTATCTGGGCGCGGCGAGCGCCCGCATGACCGGCACGGGCCTCGGCGGCTCGGTGTTCGTCATGCATCCCGCAGACAAGTTCGACGAGCTGCGCGAGAGCGTCCTCGGGGCGTACGCCGAGCAGGGGTGGGAAGAGCCGCTCGTGCTGGCCTTCGAACCCGCTGCTGGGGCGCGGCGCGACCGCTGAGCCGCAGTCGACTGGCACCCGTGCTGGCCTGTCCCTGGAGAACCGGTGGCGGCCTCAGGCGGTCGTGGCGTTCGCCGCGGTCGCCGTCGAGCCGCGCACGGTGAGCGTTGGCTGGATGACCCTCCGCGTCGCTCCGGACGGAACCCCTGCCGCCCCGTCGCGGGCCGCCGCCCGCACCCCCTCGATGCGGGCGAGGAGAAGCTCGGCCGCGGCGCGACCGACCTCGGCGCTTCGGTCATCGACCGAGGTGAGCGAGAGGTGGTCGAAGCCCGCGAGGTGCGAGTCGTCGTAGCCCACGATCGACACGTCCGCGGGAACGCGCAAGCCGAGCTCATCGAGCGTTCCCAGCACGCCGAGCGCCATGACGTCGTTCGCCGCGAAGACGGCGGTCGTGGCCGGCCAACGCTCGAAGAGGTCTCGTGATGCGCGACGCCCCTCGCTCTGGTCGGTTGCTCCCGAGCCGCCGATGACACGCGGCTCGAGCCCCGCGTCGCGCATGGCGCGCTCGTAGGAGCGCCGCCGGAGCTCGCCGGCGCGGCCGGTTCCCGTGACATGGCCGATCTGCGTGTGCCCGAGGTCGCGGAGATGCTCGACCGCGAGCCGCGCGCCGGCCTCGTCGTCGTTCGCGACGAGGTCGGCGCCCGCCGGCACGATCGCACGGTTGCCGGCGACGACCGTCGGCACGGGGAACCCCTCGGCAGGGACCGCGTCGACGTCGCCGCCGATGACGAGCCCCTCGACGCCCGCTGCCAGGAAGCCGCTGATGGGCGACTGCTCGAGGTGCGCGTTGAGATTCGCGTCGGCGACGGTGACGTGGAAGCCCGGCGCGTTGAGCACCGCCTGCATCCCCTCGAGCAGGTCGACGAACCAGGGGTTCCGGAAGTCGTCGATCATGACGCCGATGGCGCGCGTGCGGTTTCCGGCGAGCGCCGTGGCGGCCCGGCTCGGCAGGTACCCGAGCTCCTGGATGGCCGCGCGCACCGCTGCCCGCTTCTCGTCGCTGACGCGGGTCGAGTTCTGCAGCACGAGCGAGACGAGGGATTTCGAGACCCCGGCGCGTTCGGCGACGTCATAGATCGTCGGACGCTTCTGACGCGGGGAAGGGGGCATTCGACACTCCGGACGACGATTGTTTGACAGGACATTGTTTCATGACCTACCTTCCAGTGTAGCGCTCCAACACCGTCGTCGGTCGCCTGCGCTCACCCAACACAGCTCTCGCAGAAACACAGGAGAACCAATGACAAAGCCACTCGGCGTCGCCGTCATCGGCGCAGGCATGGCCGGCCGCGCGCACGCCGCCGCCTACCGCGTCGCATCCACCCTCTACAGCCCCACGCTGCCCGAGATCCGCCTCGTCTCGATCGGAGACGTCAACCCGGAGTTCGGCGCACTCGCCGCCAAGCGCTTCGGCTATGAGCGCACCGACTCCTCCTGGCAGGCCATCGCGGCGGCCGACGACATCGACGTCGTCAGCGTCGTCATCGCGAACTCGCTGCACCGCGAGGTCGTCGAGGGCCTCCTCGCCGCCGGCAAGCACGTGCTCTGCGAGAAGCCGCTCAGCGACTCGATCGAGGACGCCCACGCCATGGCGGATGCCGCCGAGCGCGCGGACTCCATCGCCCGCGTCGGCTTCACCTACCGCCGCTCCCCCGGCATCGCGTACATCCGCCAGCTCATCCAGGACGGAACACTCGGCAAGCTCCTGCACTTCAGCGGTCGCTACTGGACCGACTACGCGTGCAGCCCGACGGCCCCCATGAGCTGGCGCTTCAAGGGCGGCCCCGGCAGCGGCGCCCTCGCCGACGTCGGAAGCCACATGACCTACATCGCGGAGTTCCTCGGCGGCGAGATCCAGGAAGTCAGCGGAGGCACCCTCAGCACGGTCATCCACGAGCGGCCACTCCCGCTCGGCGCGGTGCTCGGGCACGACCACGCAGCGGTCAGCGACACGTTCGAACCCGTCGAGAACGACGACTACGCGGCGTTCTCGCTCGAGTTCGCCCAGGGCGCAGGAGCCATCGAGGTCTCCCGAGTCGCCAGAGGCCACGCGAACAGCCTCATCTTCGAGGTGTTCTGCGAAAACGGCGCCGCCCGCTACGACCAGCGCCGCCCCTCCGAGATCGAGCTCTTCCTCAACGACGCCCCATCCGCCCAGAACGGGTACCGCCAGATCATCCTCGGCCCGGAGCACCCCTACATCGCCGGCGGTCTCGCGATGGATGCCCCCAGCGTCGGCTTCGGCCAGAACGAGGCCTTCTCCTACCAGGCCCGCTCCTTCCTCGAGGAGGTGGCGGGGATCTCGGAAGAGGACTCGCTCCCCCGCTGCGCGAGCTTCGAGGAGGGAATCCACAACATGGAGCTCCTCCACGCCGTCGCCGAGTCGGCCGCGGCGGACGGCGCAGCCGTCCGCATCTCCCCCACCAGGGCACAGAAGAACGGAGCCTGACATGCGTCTCGGCGTCTACAACGCGATCCTCCACGACCGCTCGCTCCCCGAGGCGATCCAGGTCGTCTCCGAGCTGGGCCTCACCGGCATTGAGCTCAACTCCGGCGGGTTCCTTCCCGCCACGCACATCCCGAACTTCGACGAGATCCTTGAGAGCGACGAGGCCAGGGACGCGTTCCTCGCGCAGTTCGAGGGCACCGGCGTCTCGATCGCCGGCCTCAACTGCAACGGCAACCCGCTGCACCCTGACCGTGCGATCGGCGAGCAGCACGCCGAGGACATCCGACGCTCGATCCGCCTCGCCGCTCGCCTCGGACAGGACCGGGTCGTCACGATGTCGGGACTGCCCGGCGGCGAGCCCAGCGCGACCACCGTGAACTGGGTCGTCAACGCCTGGAACTCGGCGGCGCTCGACGTCATCGACTACCAGCTGGACGTGGCGGCGGAGTTCTGGACTGAGATCGACGAGCTCGCTCGCGAGCACGGCGTGAAGGTCGCGCTTGAGCTGCACCCGCAGAACGTGGTGTTCAACCCCGCGAACTTCCGCGAGCTGATCAAGCGCGCTGGCACGACGAACATCGGCGTCGAGCTCGACGCCTCGCACCTCTTCTGGCAGCAGATGGACCCGGTGGCAGTCGTCCGCGACCTCGGCGAGTGGGTCTTCCATGCGGCAGCGAAGGACGTGCGCGTCAACCCGGCGGCTGCGATCTACGGCGTACTCGACAACCAGTTCCGCAAGCTCTCGGCGGACGAGCCGCGCACCAATCTGGGCGGCGACGAGTGGGCGAACGAGTGGCCGAAGAACTCCGCGTGGGACTTCGTCGCGCTCGGGCGCGGCCACGACACGGCGTTCTGGACGGAGTTCCTTCGCGCGCTGCACGAGGTCGACCCGGAGATGTGGGTCAACATCGAGCACGAGGACACCTCGCTCGGCCGCATCGAGGGCCTCGAGGTCGCCGCGAAGGTGCTCACCGACGCGGATGCAGCCCTCGAGGCCTCGCTCTGACCCCACTCTGACCCCGCTCTCACCTCAGACTCGGGTGCGACTCTTCTGCGAGAGCCCCGCGCCTGACCACAAGGGCCGCATCCGCATGGATGTGGCCCTTCGTGGCCTCGGTGCCCATCCGTCATTTGTTAGGACATTAGGACTTTTGCCACTAGAATCGGAGCGCAGACAACACACGTCACCTTCCCCTCGACCTCAAGGACACCGCACCATGCCTCTCGTACGCATCGACGTCAACGCCGGCCGCAGCCCCGAGCAGATCTCGTCCATCGCCGACGCCATCCACGACGCCATCGTCGCCGAGTACGGGATTCCCGCTCGCGACCGGTTCCAGATCATCACCGAGCACCAGAACGGGCAGATCATCGCCCAGGATGCCGGCCTCGGCTTCGAGCGCTCGTCAGGTGTCGTCATGATCCAGATCTTCACGCAGCGCGGACGCACGCCCGAGGCGAAGCAGTCGCTCTACGCCCGCATCGCCGAGGCGCTCGGCGAGCGCGGCGTCGAAGGCAACGACGTCTTCATCGGCTACGTCGAGAACGGGCCGGAGGACTGGACCTTCGGCTTCGGCCGCGCCCAGTACCTCACGGGCGAGCTCGCGGTGCCCAACCGCGCATAGCGCTCTCCCCCGAGGCTCAACGCAGAACGCCCACGGCTCAGCCGTGGGCGTTCTTCGTGCAGCAGAGTCGGGTCAGCGCTCGACGAGCGTGATCTCGAACGTGTAGAGGTCTGGACGATAGCAGTGGCGGCCGTACTCGACCGCGCGGCCCGTTGCGTCGAAGGCGACGCGCGACATGGTGAGCACCGCGGCACCGCCGGAGAGGTCCAGCAGGCGCTCCTCTTCACGCGAAGCCGTGCGCGCACCGATGCGCTGCTTGGCGATGCGCATCGTTACGCCGCGGGCCCGGAGGAGCTGGTAGAGCCCATGCTGGACGAGTTCGTCCTCCGTCAGCTCGACGAACGGCTCCGGCAGCACGTTGTCGAGGATCGCCAGCGGGACCCCATCCGCGCTCCGAAGGCGCGAGATGTGCAGCGTCGGGCTCCCCACCTCGATGCCGAGGGTCTCGGCGAGCTCTGGGGTCGCGTCCTCCACCCGCCGCGAGAGGAGCGTCGTGGTGGGCTTCTGCGCCGAGCGCTCGAGGTCCTCGAAGAGGCTCGTCAGCTCGACGTTGCGGGTCACGGGGCCGTGCACGACCTGCGTGCCGACGCCCCGGCGGCGGACGAGCAGGCCCTTGTCGACGAGTTCCTGGATGGCGCGCCGGACGGTCGGGCGGGAGAGACCGAGGCGATGCCCGAGCGAGATCTCGTTCTCGAGCTTGGATCCGGCCGGAAGCGTGTCGTCCCTGATGGCCTTCTCGATGCGCTCCGACACCTGGTGGTACAGGGGCACAGGGCTCGAACGGTCGATGCCGACGAACAGCCCGAGTGGCAGTCGGGCCTCGCCTGTTGCTGCAGCTTCATTGCTCAATGACGCACTCCTCGGACGACTTGATGACGTGACAATGCTACTCGGGCGACGGAGAGTTCTCTCCGTCGCCCGCGGCGAGGCGGACACGCCGCCCCGAGAGCTTGTCGCTAGCCGCGCCCCAGGTACTTCTGGAGCTGCTCGAGCTCGGCCTCGTTCGGCTGACCATCACCGGCCGCCTGGCGCCCGAAGCCCGCTCCACCGAACGCGCCGCCGGGACGCTTCGGAGCCGACGCCTCCTCGATGGCCTGCTGGGCGCGCTTTGCCGGGTTGCCGCTGCGCTTGCCCTGCTGCTTCTTCTTCCCGCCCTTCGCGGGAGCCTTGCGTCCGCCGTGCTGGCCCGGAATGGGACCCATGCCCGGGATCTGCGGGGTGCCGCCGCGGGCGACGGTCTTCATCATCTTCGCCGCCTGCTCGAAGCGCTTGACGAGCTCGTTGACGTCGGTGACCGTGCGGCCGGAACCGCGGGCGATGCGAGCGCGGCGCGAGCCGTTCAGCAGCTTCGGGGTCTGGCGCTCGGCCTTGGTCATCGACTGGATGATCGCCTCGGTGCGGACCAGCTCGCGCTCGTCGAAGTTCTCGAGCGCCTCCTTCATCTGGCCCATGCCCGGGAGCATGCCCATCATCTTCTTGAAGTTGCCGGCCTTGCGCAGCTGCTGCATCTGCTTCAGGAAGTCGTCGAGCGTGAAGTTCTCGGTCGCGAGCTTCCCGGCGATCTCCATCGCCTCGTCCTCGTCGAACGCCTTCTGGGCCTGCTCGATGAGGCTGAGGATGTCACCCATGTCGAGGATGCGCTTCGCCATGCGGTCGGGGTGGAAGACCTCGAAGTCGTCGAGCCCCTCACCGGTCGACGCGTACATGATGGGGCGCCCAGTGAGCTGCGCAACCGAAAGGGCGGCACCACCGCGGGCGTCGCCGTCGAGCTTCGAGAGCACGACACCCGTGAAGTCGACGCCCTCCTGGAAGGCCTTGGCCGTGGCGACGGCGTCCTGGCCGATCATGGCGTCGATGACGAAGAGCACTTCGTCGGGGCTCGTGGCGCGGCGGATATCGGCCGCCTGCTTCATGAGCTCCTGGTCGACGCCGAGGCGTCCGGCCGTGTCGATGATGACGACGTCGTGCAGCTTGTCCTTCGCGAAGCGGACGGCATCCGTCGCGACGCGAACCGGGTCGCCGACGCCGTTGCCCGGCTCGGGTGCGTAGACCTGCACGCCGGCCTGCTGGCCGACGACCTGCAGCTGCGTGACGGCGTTCGGGCGCTGCAGGTCGGCGGCGACGAGCAGCGGCGTGTGCTTCTCGCCCGCGAGTCGCTTCGCGAGCTTGCCCGCGAGCGTCGTCTTGCCCGCACCCTGCAGACCGGCGAGCATGATGACCGTCGGCGGCTGCTTCGCGTACTCGATCTGGCGGGTGTCGCCGCCGAGGATGCGCACGAGCTCCTCGTTGACGATCTGCACGACCTGCTGCGCGGGGTTGAGGGCGCGATTGACCTCGTCGCCGAGGGCGCGCTCGCGCACGTGCGCGGCGAAGTCCTTGACCACGGGAAGCGCGACGTCGGCTTCGAGCAGGGCGCGACGGATCTCGCGCACGGTGCCGTCGACGTCGGCGGGCGTGAGCTTGCCCTTGGAGCGGAGGCCGGCGAGCGTCTGCGTCAGCCGGTCAGAGAGGTTCCCGAAAATGGCCATAGTCCGCCCATTTTAGCTGAGGCCGGGGAGTCTGGTGTGCGGGGTGGCCTGAGAGAAGCACAACTGGGATCATCGGAGCATGACCAGCGCTGCTCCCCTGATCCTCCCCTTCGAGGGCAAGACCCCCCGCATCCACGAGACCGCCTGGATCGCGCCTGGCGCCGTCATCATCGGCGACGTCGAGATCGGCCCCGAGTCCTCGGTCTGGTACGGCTGCGTCCTGCGAGCGGATGTGGGCGGCCGCATCGTCATCGGCGCACGCTCGAACCTGCAGGACGGCACGGTGGTGCACGTCGAGCACGACGTCGACACGATCATCGGGGACGACGTGACGGCGGGCCACCAGGCGCTCCTCCACGGCACGACGATCGCGAACGGATCCCTCATCGGCATGAAGGCGGCGTGCCTGTCCCGCTCGGTGATCGGCACCGGGGCGCTCGTTGCTGCCGGCGCCGTCGTCCTCGAGGGTGCGAGCATCCCCGACCGCGTGCTCGCCGCCGGCGTGCCCGCGAAGGTGCGACGCGAGCTCACACCGGAGGAGAGCCAGGCGTTCATCCCGCACGCCGCCGGCTACGTCGCCCTCGCGAAGCGCCAGAGCCCCGCGAGCGCGGCCGTGACGCTCGGCGAGGCGCGTGGCGGTGAGGAGACGCCGACGCGCCAATAGGCTGGGGGCATGGTCTTCCTCGCAAGCATCGCGCTGCTCGTCGGCGCCGTCTTCAACGTCGTCGTCTGGCCCTCGTTCTACCGGCGAGTCTCGAACGACCCGCGGGCACGCGACGAGAACGGACGCCCGACGCGATTCCTCACGGTCCACGCCGTCCTGGTGCTCGCGGCTCTTGTCATCGGCATCGCCCAGGCACTGCTCGGCATCCTCCTGCTGACGAACTGACGAACTGACGAGGCGAGCGGAGACCGGACACCGCTGACCCGCGTCGCCGCTCGCGGACCGAGGCCCGACGGGCACGGAGCGCCAGCACAGGCTGCTCGGCTTGACTGGTGGCATCCCTCGTCGACCGATTGGCCACCGTCATGACCAAGCGCACCGCTCCCCTGCTCGCCCTCGCCGCCGTCGCAGCGCTGACGCTCGCCGGATGCGCGCCGACGCCGGAGCAAGCCGAGCCGAGCGCCTCCGCGTCGGCGAGCCCGCCGCCAGCATCCACGACCCAGGCGCCGCCAACGACACCCGAGGCGGCCGGGGAAGAGGCCGGCCCCGTCGCCCCCGTCGGCGACCCCCGAGTGGTCACGACCGGGCTCCAGGCGCCCTGGTCTGTCGTCGAGCTCGAGACCGGCGACTTCCTCGTGAGCGAGCGCGACACGGGGCAGATCGTCGAAGTGTCCGCCGACGGCTCGAACCCCAACCGCGTCGTCACGACCATCGCCGACGTCGAGCCCGGCGGCGAGGGCGGCCTGCTCGGCCTCGCCATCGCCGGCACGAGCGACGACGAGGCGCAGTGGCTGTACGCGTTCTACACGGCGGCCTCAGACAACCGCATCGTGCGCTTTCCCATCACCTGGGAAGGCGGCGTCGGCGTCGGCAGCCCTGAGGTCGTCGTGGACGGCATCGCGAAGGCTGGCAACCACAACGGGGGCAGGCTGGCCATCGGGCCGGACGGCTACCTGTACGCGGCGACCGGCGACGCATCCCAGACCGAACTGGCGCAGGACCAGAACTCGCTCAACGGCAAGATCCTGCGCATGGAGCTCGACGGCTCCCCCGTCGCCGACAACCCCTTCGGCAACCGCGTCTACTCGATGGGCCACCGCAACCCGCAGGGCCTCGCGTTCGATGGCTCCGGGGCGCTGTGGGCGAGCGAGTTCGGGCAGAACACCTGGGACGAGCTGAACAGGATCACGGCGGGCGGCAACTACGGCTGGCCCATCGTCGAGGGGCAGGGCGACGACGCCACGTTCGTGAACCCCGTGCTGCAGTGGTCGACGAACGAGGCAAGCCCGAGCGGCCTCGCCTACTCGCGCGACACCCTCTTCATGGCGGGGCTCGGCGGCGAGCGGCTCTGGAAGATCGCCATCCCGGAGGCGTCGGAGGCGAGCGACGAAGCGCTCTACGTCGACGAGTTCGGCCGGCTCCGCGACGCGGTCGTGACCTCCTCCGGGAGCCTGCTCGTGCTCACGAACAACACCGACGGGCGCGGGTCACCGCGCGACGGTGACGACACGCTCCTGGAGTTCACGCTCGACGCATCCTGACCCGCTCCGCGCCGGAGACACGCTCAGTTCGCTGCGGGCGCTGGCCCCGCCTTCGGGTTGCGCACGCCGAGCCACGAGCTGAGCGCGCCGGCGAACAGCAGACCCGCCGTGACGAACATGAGCGGCTGGAAGCTGTCCACGTCGATCGTGCCCCCGGCGATGACGCCGATCATGGCGATCGCGACGAGCCCGGCCACGCGGGAGATGGCGTTGTTCGTCGCCGAGCCGATGCCCGACTGCGCCGTCGGCACGGAGCCGAGGATGGCGGACGTGAGCGGCGCAACCGTCATCGAGAGGCCGAGGGAGAAGACGAGCACGCCGGGCAGCACCTGAGTCCAGTAGTTCACCTCGGCGCCGAGCCCCGAGTACAGGAGGGTGCCGACACCCGCCAGGATCGGCCCGAGCGTCATGAAGAGGCGCGGCCCGAAGCGCCCGCTCAGCGAGCCGAACCACGACGAAAGGGCGACGTTCGCGATCGAGGTCGGCAGCGTCGCCAGCGCCGCGAAGGTCGCGCTGAACCCGGCGACCTGCTGCAGGAAGATGGCGAGCACGAACCCGCCGAGCGACAGTGCCGCGTAGACGAAGACCGTGGCGATGTTGCCGGCCCAGAAGTTGCGGATGCGGAACAGCCCGAGCGGCAGCATCGGATGGGGCGCGCGGGCCTGCCAGACGAGGAACGCGGTGAAGCTCAGCACGCCGAGGACCAGCGGCAGGAGCACCACGGGACTCCCCCACCCGTAGTTGCCCTGCTCGATGAGCGCGAACACCGGCCCACCGAGGCCCAGGAACCCGAGGACCGCGCCGAGCACGTCGATGCGGCCACCCGAAGGCGCATCGAAGCCGGCGCCGAGGCGGGTGAGCATCCACAGCGTCACGAGGATCGGGATGACGTTGATGCCGAACACGAGCCGCCACGTCAGGTAGTCGGCGGCGAGGCCACCCAGGAACGGGCCGGCGAGGAAGGCCGCGCCCGTCCACGCCGTCCAGGTGCCGATCGCCTTCGCCTGGGCCGCGTCCCGGAATGCCGAGATGATGAGCGCCAGCGAGCTCGGAACGAGCAGCGCACCCGCGACCCCCTGCAGCGCCCGCGCGACGATGACGAACTCGGGAGTCGGCGACAGCGCGATGGCGACGCTCGTCACCCCGAAGCCGATGAGCCCGAACCGCAGGACCGAGATGCGCCCGAACACGTCGGACAGCGAGCCCGCGAGGAGGATGAGCGAGCCGAGGGTGATGAGGTACGCGTCCACGATCCACTGCTGCGTGCCGAGGCCGCCGCCGAGCTCCGAGACCATCGCGGGCAGTGCGACGTTCGTCACCGACCCGTCGAGGAAGGCGACGAAGGACGAGAGGATCGCGATGACGAGGATCTGGCGCTGCTGGCGGGTCACGAGGCAGGCAACCCGTCGCGGCCGCCATTCCTTCCGCGATCCCGCGAATTCGAGGATTTGTCTCGCGGCATGGGAAAACCGAGCGCGCTACACGCTTCGGGCGTCTTCGGGATGCCCCGCACCGTCTGAGCCCCGCTGTGCATCCGCTGCCATACGGCGCAGGATCGACGGCCGCAGCAGCTCGAAGCGCAGCAGCTCCGGCAAGGGCTCGTCGCGGAACACCGGGAGGCTCTTCCACCGCAGTGCGCTGGCGACGGCGTTGGCCGCGACCGCGACGACGACGTAGATGGCGCCAATCCACGTGAACGACGGGAAGGCGAAGCACACCAGGAGCCCAGCACCGATGAGACTCGCCATGGCGAACGCGGTCACCGGCCACGAGGTCACGGGCACCCTCCCGAGCGCGAGGAACACACCGCCGCCGCCCGCGAGCACCACCGCGAGCGCGTAGGCAAGGAACACGAACAGCCCATCCGTCATCATGAGCGACCTCCTCGGCACGTGGCCTGAAGCGTACTCCGGGACGCCGACAAGCCGGTGAGCGTCTCCGACGGGCAGCTCGGGGTGAGGCACGGCGCGGACGCGGACCTGCGCTAGCGCCTCGGACCCCGCTGTCGCCTGGCGCCGGGGGCGGCGCCGCGCCCGCCCTGCCTGCGGCGCCGGTCGTCCTCCAGCTGCACCGCATCCGCGGCCATCCGCCGCAGGATGTCCGGGCGCAGCAGGACAAGTCGGAACAGCTCAGGCAGCCGGGCCCCGCTGAGCTGCGGGAGCCTCCGCCACCGGAGCGCGCTTGTCACCGCGTTCGCGCCGACGACGACCAGCGCGAAGACCACGCCGATCCACGGCGGCGAACCCAGGTCGGACAAGATCAGCAGCACCCCGCCGAGCAGGCTCGCCATCGCGATCACCGTCACCAGCCACGACCGGACCGGCACCCCGCCGACTCCGAGCAGGACCCCGCCGGCTCCCGCGAGGGCCACCGCGAGCGCGGACGAGAGGACAGCGATCATTCCGTCGGGTTCCACAGCAGGCTCCTCCTTCTCCTCCGCGGAGGGAGTCCACCAGACTCCCTCCCCTCATCGATCAGCGACGGTCAGCCGACGAGCTTCTCCGCGAACACGTGAGGCGTGAAGCCGGCGAGGTCGTTGATGCCCTCACCCTGGCCGATGAGCTTGATGGGCAGGCCCGTGCGCTCCTGCACGGCCAGCACGAAGCCGCCCTTGGCGGATCCGTCGAGCTTCGTCACGACGAGGCCCGTCACGCCGGCATGCTGGATGAACGCCTCGGCCTGCGCGACACCGTTCTGCCCCGTCGTCGCGTCCAGGACGAGCAGGACCTCCGAGATGGGGGCGAGCTTCTCGACCACGCGGCGGATCTTCGACAGCTCGTCCATGAGGCCGCTCTTCGTCTGCAGGCGGCCAGCCGTATCGATGACCACCATCTCGAGCCCCTCTCGCATGGCGATCTCCACCGCCTGATAGGCGACGGAGGCCGGATCCTGGCCGTGCTGCTGCGGGCGCACGATGCCCGCGCCGGCGCGCTGCGCCCACGTCGCGAGCTGGTCCACGGCGGCCGCGCGGAACGTGTCGGCCGCCGCGACGACCACCGTGCGGCCGTTGATGCGCAGGAAGTTCGCGAACTTGCCGATCGTCGTCGTCTTGCCGACGCCGTTCACCCCGACCACGAGCGTCACCGCGGGACGCTCCCGGAGGTTCAGCGTCGTGTCGAACTTCGACAGACGCTCCTCGATGAGCTCGCGGAGCATCCGCTTGAGGTCCTTGGGGTCCTCCGTGTGGAACCGATCGACCTGGTCGCGCAGCTGCTCGACGATCTCGTCGGTGATGTCGGGCCCGAAATCGGCCGTGATCAGCGCCTCCTCGAGGTCGTCCCACGTCGTCTCATCGATCTTCTGCCTGCCGAACATGCCGCGCAGAGCGCCGGACAGTGACCAGGGAGTGCGTTCAGCCATGTGCCAAGCGTAGTCAGCGCTCTGACACCATGGGAGTTCGCCCCTCAGCCAACGGCAGAATCCTGAACAGGCAGCGGGCGGAATCCTCGAACGGAGCACTATGCGCATCGGCCTCATCCGCCACGGCGAAACCGACTGGAACGCGACCGGACTCCTGCAGGGAGCCACCGACATCCCGCTGAACTCCCGGGGCCTCGACCAGGCGAACGACGCGGCTGGGCTGCTCGTCGGCCAGGGCTGGAGCCACCTCTACAGCTCCCCGCTGTCGCGTGCGCGAACCACGGCCGAGATCATCGGCCAGGGCACTGGCCTCGGAGCCCCCACGCTGCTGCCCGGCATCATCGAGCGCAGCTTCGGGGAGCTCGAGGGGCAGAAGTACTGGATGCCGGACGGCACGCGTCGTCCGCTCGATCACCCGAGCATCGAGCCGACCGGCGTCGTCGTCGAGCGGTCGCTGGCCGCCATCGCGCAAGTCGCCGCAGCGCACCCCGACGAGGACTCGCTCATCGTCTGCCACGGCAGCGTCATCCGCCTCGTGCTCACCTCGATCCTCGGTGCCCAGGCTCCCCACATCGGAAACCTCGCCCTCAGCATCCTGCGCCCAGGCGCCGATGGGGCCCTCGTCATCACCCTCCTGAACGGCTACCCACTCGTCCCGACCCCGTAGCCGCCCCTCGCCTTCGCTCACAGCTTCGATCCCGCCCCTGGTGCCGCCCCTCTCGCGGTGTACTATGAGCTTCGTTGAAGGGGAGTATTCCTCCTGCGGCGCGCTCGTCATCACGGCGACTGTCATCAGTCACCCGGGCGCGTCGGTCGGTTTCTGCCGACGGAAGAGACCTTCGGCCGATTCGCCGAACTCACCCCTCCGGAGGACCCGTGGACGTTCCCATTTGGATCTGGGCGGTGACCATTGCCGTGGTCATCGGCTTCTTCGTATTCGACTTCTTCACGCACGTGAAGACGCCGCACGAACCGAGCCTCAAGGAAGCCGGCTGGTGGTCGATCTTCTACATCGCGCTCGCCGTCGTCTTCATGGTCGCGCTCGGCTTCGTGTGGGACTGGCAGCACGCGGGCGAGTTCATCGCCGGCTACACCACTGAGAAGGCGCTGTCCGTCGACAACCTCTTCATCTTCCTCATCATCATGACGAGCTTCAAGGTGCCGAAGATCGCGCAGCAGAAGGCGCTGCTCATCGGCATCGCCATCGCGCTCGTCATGCGCTTCGCCTTCATCATCGCGGGCGCCGCGATCCTCGAAGCCTGGGTCTCCGTCTTCTACATCTTCGCCGCCTGGCTGCTCTACATGGCCGTCAAGCAGGCCATCGACTCCTTCAAGGACGAAGAGCCCGAGATGCCCAAGTGGGTCGGCCTCGTGCGCAAGATCATCCCCGCAAGCGAGCACTACGACGGCGACAAGTGGAAGATCCTCGAGAACGGCAAGAAGGTCTGGACGCCGCTCATCCTGGTCATCGTGGCCCTCGGCTTCACCGACCTGCTCTTCGCGCTCGACTCCATCCCCGCCATCTTCGGCATCACGCAGGAGCCCTACCTCGTCTTCATGGCGAACGCGTTCGCGCTCATGGGCCTTCGCCAGCTGTACTTCCTCATCGGCGGACTCCTCGAGCGTCTGGTCTTCCTCGACCTCGGCCTCGCGTTCATCCTCGGCTTCATCGGCGTGAAGCTCATGTTCCACGCCCTCCACGAGAACGAGCTGCCGTTCATCAACGGCGGAGAGCCGCTCCTCTGGATCCCCGAAATTCCGATCTGGCTGTCGCTCACGTTCATCTTCGGCGTGCTCATCGTCGCCACGATCGCGAGCATCATCTACACCCGCGCCAAGGGCGACGACGCACCGAGCACCGTCGGCTCGGCGGCTGGCGGCCCGGAGGCCGCTGCTGCAGGCGTCGAGGGCACCACGCCGGACGCTGCGGAGGCCACGGACGCGGCCCCCGTCGCGAGCAGCGAGCCCGACCGCCGCTAGTCGGGGCCCGACAGACACCAGCAACGCCGAAACCGGATGCACGCGCCAGTCGCGCGCATCCGGTTTCGTCGTCTGTGCTGAGGGGACGTCTGTGCTGATGGGAGCGGTCTGTGCTGAAGGGAGCGAGGGAGCCGCGAGACCGGGGACCTGTGCGCCCTCCGGTGCCCCGCTGCAGACCTGGGGTCCGCGCATCCGCGTGCCTCGCTGTGGGTGCGTGACCCCCAGGTCTGCGGACGCACTGGCACAAACCTGTGGCACAAGCACCTGGACTCGGCCAGCCGCCTGCGCAAGCCCCCGGTCTGCAGACGCGCCAGCACAGACCTGTGGCACACGCACCGGAGCTCAGCCAGGCGCGTGCGCAAGCCCCAGGCCTGCGGACGCACTGGCACAGACCTGTGGCACAGGCACCTGACGCAGACCGGAAGTCTGCGCAAGCCCCAGGTCTGCGGATGCACTGGCAGAGACCTGTGGCACACGCACCTGAGCTCAGCCAGGCGCGCGCGCAAGCCCCAGGCCTGCAGACGCGCGAGCACAGACCTGTGGCACAAGCACCCGAGCTCGGCCAGGCGCGTGCGCAAGCCCTCGGTCTGCAGACGCGCCGGCACAGACCTGTGGCACATGCACCGGGCCCCGGCCAGGCGCGTGCGCAAGCCCCAGGCCTGCGGACGCGCGAGCACAGACCTGTGGCACACGCACCCGAGCTCGGCCAGGCGCGTGCGCAAGCCCCCGGTCTGCAGACGCGCCGGCACAGACCTGTGGCACAGGCACCTGACGCAGACCGGAAGCCTGCGCAAGCCCCAGGCCTGCGGACGCACTGGCACAGACCTGTGACGCACGCACCGGAGCTCGGTCAAGCGGGTGCACAAGCCCCAGGTCTGCGGAACGTCCCGGAGGACACCCCTGGCGTGTGGCCGGAGTGCCGCCGCGCTTGGTGGGCAGCGCCCAGCAGGCAGCGCCCAGCAGGCAGCGCCCGGCGCGCGGTCTAGAGCCGCGTGACCTCGGTGACACGCACGATGGCCTCGCCCGCCTCGTGCGACTCGGCGAGGTCCACCTCGGCGCGGATGCGCCAGTCGTGGTCGCCCGCCGGGTCGTCGATGATCTGCTCCACACGCCACACGCCGCTCCAGAGCCCGCCGGACTGGCGCCCCTCGGAGTCGTCGATCGTGAGGAGCTTCGGCGACCTGGCGGCCGCATCCACCCCCATCGTGTCGTGGTCGGCGAAGTAGTCGTCGAGGGCCTTCGACCAGTCGACGTCGGGGTCGAGCTCGCTGAGCGCCTCGTCTCGCTCGAGGGCCGCGAGCTGCACGCGGCGGAACATCTCGTTGCGCACGAGCACCGTGAAGGCGCGGCGGTTGCCGACGACACTGGGGGGCGCGGGAGGCACGACCGGTTCGTCGCTCGCGGCCTGCTGCTCCGGGTCGACGAGGGAGGCCCACTCGTCGATGAGGCTCGAGTCGACCTGGCGGACGAGCTCGCCGAGCCACTCGATGATGTCGAGCAGCTCCTCTGTCTTCGCCTCGTCCGGCACCGTCTGGCGGATCGCCTTGTACGCGTCGCTCAGGTAGCGGAGCACGAGCCCCTCGCTGCGCATGAGCTGGTAGAAGTTCACGTACTCCGCGAAGCTCATGGCCCGCTCGAACATGTCGCGCACCACGGACTTCGGCGAGAGCTCGAAGTCGCGCACCCACGGCTCGTGCTGCGCGAACAGCTCGAACGACTGGGCGAGCAGGCCCTCGAGCGGCTTCGGGTGCGTGATCTCCTCGAGTCGCTCCATGCGCTCGTCGTACTCGATGCCGTCGGCCTTCATCTGTGCGACCGCCTCGCCTCGCGCCTTGAACTGCTGCTGCGAGAGCACGGGGCGCGGGTCGTCGAGGGTGGCCTCGATGATGCTGACCACGTCGAGCGCATAGTGGCCGGATCCGACGGCGCCCTCGCCGCTCGTGTTCTCCTCGGAGCCGCGGTCGCCGGGGGCAGCCTCCGCCTCCGGGTCGAGCAGCTCGATGGCGGCGAGCGCAAACGGCGACAGGGGCTGGTTGAGGGCGAAGTTCGCCTGCAGGTCGACGGTCAGCGTGATGCGACCCTGCCGGCCGATCTCGACGATGCCGGCGGTCACGAGCGTGCGGAAGATGCCGATCGCGCGCAACGCCAGCTCCCGCTGACGGGCAGGCTTCTCGTGGTTGTCGTAGACGAGTCTCTTGGCGTTGCCGAAGACGTCTCCCCCACGAGCGATGACGTTGATGATCATCGACGCCGTGATGTGCATGTGCGAGGTGAGCGGCTCAGGCTCGGCAGACACGAGCTTCTCGAACGACTTCTCACCCCACGAGACGAAGCCCTGGGGCGCCTTCTTCTTGACGATGCGCTTGCGCTTCTTCTCGTCGTCTCCGGCCTTGCGCACGGCTGCGGCGTTCTCGATCTCGTGCTCGGGCGCCTCGACGACGACCGTGCCTGCCGTGTCGTAACCCGCGCGTCCGGCACGCCCCGCGATCTGGTGGAACTCGCGCGCCGAGAGGTGCCGCATCCGCTGCCCGTCGAACTTCGCGAGCGCCGTGATGAGCACCGTGCGGATGGGCACGTTGATGCCGACACCGAGGGTGTCGGTTCCGCAGATGACCCGCAGGAGGCCCTTCTGCGCGAGCGTCTCGACGAGGCGTCGGTAGCGGGGCAGCATGCCGGCGTGATGCACGCCGATGCCGGCGCGCACGTACCGGGACAGCACCTTGCCGAACGCGGTCGTGAAGCGGAAGCCGCCGATCGCATCGGCGATGGCATCGCGCCCGGCCCGGTCGACGACCTTCAGGCTCGACAGCGCCTGCGCGCGCTCGATGGCGGCCGCCTGCGAGAAGTGCACGATGTAGATGGGCGTCTTGCGCTCCTCCACGAGCTTCTCGACGGTCTCGTGCGTCGGCGCGACCACGTACGAGAAGTCGAGCGGGACGGGGCGCTCGACGCCCGTCACGAGGGACACGTCGCGCTGCGTGCGCCGTTCGAGGTCCTCGACGATCTCGGTGACATCGCCGAGGGTCGCCGACATGAGCAGGAACTGCACGTCGGGCAGCATGAGCAGCGGCAGCTGCCACGCCCACCCGCGGTCGGGGTCGCCGTAGTAGTGGAACTCGTCCATGACGACCTGGTCGACGTCGGCGTCGGAGCCCTGGCGCAGGGCGAGGTTCGCGAGGATCTCGGCGGTGCAGCAGATGATGGGCGCGTCCGGGTTCACGGAGCTGTCGCCCGTGACCATGCCCACGTTCGCGGCGCCGAAGATCTCGACGAGGGCGAAGAACTTCTCGCTCACGAGCGCCTTGATCGGCGCCGTGTAGTAGCTGCGACCACCCTGCGCGAGGCAGGCGGCATGGGCCGCGATCGCGACCAGCGACTTGCCCGTGCCCGTCGGCGTCGAGAGGATCACGTGCGCCTCGGAGACCAGCTCCATGACGGCTTCCTCCTGCGCCGGGTACATCGTGATGCCGCGGCTCGTCGTCCACAGCTCGAACGCCTCGAACATGGAGTCCGCGTCGTACGGGTCGGGCAGGAGCGTCACGAGGCCCAGCTTGGGCTCGGGGATGGCGGGGGCTGGGGCGGAGGTGCCGTCGACGGAAGTCATTGCCTCCATCGTCCCACGCCGGGCGCGCCGCGGGCTGCGGGGTCGGGCGCGGGCGGCGAGAGGCAGGCAGGCAGGCAGGCAGGCAGGCAGGCAGGCAGGCAGGCAGGCAGGCAGGCAGGCCGCGGCCGCGGGGCGGCGCTCAGGCGGCGGGCTGGTCCTCGCTGCGGTGGATGCGCTGGCCCACGACGGCAGACACGCCGTCCTGCCGCATCGAGACGCCGTAGAGGGCGTCGGCGATCTCCATCGTGCGCTTCTGGTGGGTGATGACGATGAGCTGGCTGGACGCGCGGAGCTCCTCGAAGACCGCGAGGAGTCGACCGAGGTTGGCGTCGTCGAGGGCGGCCTCGACCTCATCCATGATGTAGAACGGGCTGGGCCTGGCCTTGAAGATGGACACGAGGATCGCGACCGCCGCGAGCGAGCGCTCGCCGCCGGAGAGCAGCGAGAGGCGCTCGATCTTCTTGCCGGCCGGCCGCACCGAGACCTCGATGCCCGTCGTGAGCATGTCGTCGGGGGCGGTGAGCGTGATGTCGCCGGAGCCGCCGGGGAAGAGGATCGGGAAGACCGTGTGGAACGCGGCTCGGGTGTCTTCGAAGGCGGCCTCGAAGACGGTGCGCATGCGCTCGTCGATGTCGCCCACGATGCGCAGCAGGTCGGCCTTCGTCGCGGCGAGGTCGTCGAGCTGGTCGGCGAGGAACGCGTGCCGCTGCTCGAGCGCCGCGAACTCCTCGAGCGCCAGCGGGTTGATGCGGCCGAGTGTGGACATCTTGCGCTCTGCCGCGGCGAGACGCGCCTGCTGCTCCGCGCGAACGAACGGCACGCCCACGAACTCCTCCTCGGCGTCCCCCTCGAGAGTCGCGGCGAGGTCGTCGTCGAGCTGCTCGGCGAGCGCGGGGACGGCCCCGGCCGAGATCGCTGCCGCGGCCTGGGCAGCGGTGCTGACGTCGGCGCTGCTGTCGACGTGCTCCGCGGTGGCGTCGGAGTGCTCGGCGCTGTCACTGTCGGCTGCGGTGTCTGCGGCGCTGGCGGCCCTGGACGCACTCGGCTGGCCGGCCGCGTCAGCCGCCTCGCCCTCACCCACGGCCTCGACTACGCCGCTCGCCGCCGCCGAGTCCTCGGCTCCTGCGGCCGCCTCGCCCTCGCCCGCAACCTCGTGCCTGGCTCGCTGCTCGGCGAGCGCGGAGGCGATGCGCTCGGCCTTGGCGCGGAGCGCGTCGTCGTCCGCCGGCACGAGCTGGTCGGGACCGTACTCGGCGACGAGGACCGCCTCTGCGAGGCGCAGCTCGCTCGCTGCCCGCTCGAGGGTGGAGCGCAGGGAGCTCTTCTTCTCGTAGATCTGCAGCTCGATCGAGTGCACGTCCTCGGTGATCTCGCTGAGGCGCGCTCGCAGCTGCTGCTCCGTCTGGCGGAGCTGGCCGAGCTCCTCGTGCTGGGCGGCGCGCTCGCGCTCGGCTTCGGCGAGCTGCTGCTGGGCTTCGGCGAGCGACGCCTGGACGGCGGCGGTGAGGCTCGGGATGGCGGCGAGCACGCGCTCGGTCTGGGCGAGTTCGGCGCGGCGCACGACCGTCTCCCTGGCGGCCTTGTCGGCAGCCTGGCGGTCGGCTTCGAGCTGACGCACGAGGGATTCGGCGCGGAGCCGCTCGCTTCGGGACCGCTCGCGCAGGGTCTCGAGCTGCAGCCGGGCCTCGACCTCGGCTTCGCGGGCACGTTCGACGGCGGCGTTGGCGTCGACACGCGCTGAGGAGTCGAGCTCGGGGCGAGGGAGGGCTTCGTGCTCGGCGAGCGCCGCCTTCGCGGCGAGCGCCGCCTGCTCTGCGGCTTCGACGCCGCTCGAGGCGAGGTCGAAGGCCTTCGCGGCGCGCGCGAGCTCGGCGATGCCCGCATCCACTCGCGCGCTGGCCCGGTTGAGCTGCTCTCGTTCGGCGGCGAGGGCGCCGTCGAAGGCGCGGAGGGCGTCGAGCGTGCGCTTCGCCTCGGCCTTCGCCGCCTGCGACGCGGCCCGGTGCTCGGCGAGCGCGAGCGCGGCCTGGTCGAGTTCGTCCGTGACCACGGTGAGGCGTGCGGATGCTCGGTCGCGGGCGGCGAGCAGCTCGAGGCGGCTGGTGCCCTCCTCCGCGAACCCGCCGCGGAGTGAGGTGCTCGTGACGACCTCGCCTGCTCTGGTGACGACGGTAAGCCCCGCGCCTGCGGGGGCCGCGCCTCCCGAGGACCCCAGCGCGGCCATCGCCGCGCGTGCCTCGTCGAGCGTCTCGCTGACGTGCACGTGGGCGAGCAGGGCGGTGATGGCGGGTGGCCCCTGCACCAGAGCCGCCGCGGGGCGGAGCCCCTCTGGCAGCGGCGGGTTCGTGGAGCCCGCATGGACGGGCCCGCCCTCGCCGAGTTCGGCGACGATCTCGACGAGCCCGAGCTTCTCCCCCGTGGCGTGCGCGAGCACTCGGAACGCGGCATCGGCGTCGCTCGCGAGGACCGCATCGGCCGTCGAGCCGAGGGCGGCGGCGATGGCGGCCTCGTAGCCCTCGTCGATGCGGAGGTGCTCGGCAACGGGACCTTCGACCCCCTCGAGGCGTGCGGCGAGGAGCGCGGCGGTGCCGTCTTTCGCGGCTGTCGCGAGGGTGAGCGCCTGCACGCGCGCCTGGAGGGCGTCGCGCTCTCGCTCGAGCTCGTGGGCGCGGGTGCGTCCGGCGTCGAGAGCCTGCTCTGCTTCACGCTGTGCCGCCTCGGCGCGCTTGTAGGCGGTGTCGAGCTCGCTCGAGTCGGAGGCGCTCTGGACTGCGGTCGCGTCGAGCTCCTCCTTCGCCTTCGTCGCCTGCGCGAGGCGGTCGCTCGCAGCATCGCGCGCGTTGCGCTGCCTGAGCACCTCGCCCCGCACGGACGCCAGCTTCGAGGCGGCAGTGTCGGCGGCGCCGCGCAGCTCGCTGCGGCTGAGGTCGTAGGCGGAGATCCGGGTCGCCTGGGCCTGGATCTCGACGTCGATGCGGTCGAGGGCGGCACGCGCATCCTGCGTGGCGAGCTTCGTCGCCTCCCAGAGCGCCTCGGCCTCGGCGGCACGCCCCGCGAGCGCCTCCGTCTCCCGGCGCGCTGCGTCCACCGCCTCGAGGGTCACGGTCGGCACGAACGCCGGCGACTCGAGGCGCGAGACGAGGAGCCCCTTGCGCTGCGAGGCGAGCGCGTTGAGGTTCTGGATGCGTTCGCGCACGCTCTCGAGGTCGAACACGACGCGGCGCGCACCGTCGGCAGCGTCTCCGCGGTTCTCGGCGGCGAGCAGCTCGGCCCGGTTGAGGGCGGCCGTGAGCTTCTCCTGCAGCACGACCCGCTCCTCGGAGCGCTCCTGCTCGATGCCGGTCGCGAGCCGCAGGGCCGCGCGCAGCTGCACGACGTCGTCGGCGAGCAGGCGAGCCTTCGCGTCGCGGGCGATGGCCTGGATGCCCTGCGCTCGCCTCGCGATGTCGGCCTGCCGGGAGAGGGGCTTCAGCTGCCGGCGGACCTCGTTCGTGAGGTCACGCAGGCGCGTGAGGTTGGCCTCCATGGCCTCGAGCTTGCGCACCGTCTTCTCCTTGCGGCGGCGATGCTTGAGGATCCCGGCTGCCTCCTCGATGAAACCTCGGCGCTCCTCCGGCGTCGCGCGGAGCACGGCGTCGAGGCGTCCCTGCCCGACGATGACGTGCATCTCCTTGCCGAGACCGGTGTCGCTCAGCAGCTCCTGCACGTCGAGCAGCCGAACGCCGTCGCCGTTGATGGCGTACTCGGAACCGCCGTTGCGGAACAGGGTGCGACGGATCGTCACCTCGCTGTACTCGATGGGGAGCATCCCGTCGGCGTTGTCGATCGTGAGCGTCACCTCGGCGCGGCCCAGCGGCCCGCGGGTCGCGGTTCCGGCGAAGATGACGTCCTCCATCTTGCCGCCGCGGAGGCTCTTCGCGCCCTGCTCGCCCATCACCCAGGCGAGCGCATCCACGACGTTCGACTTGCCTGAGCCGTTCGGCCCGACGACGCACGTGACCCCGGGCTCGAGCGCGAGCGTCGTCGGCTGCGCGAACGACTTGAAGCCCTTCATCGTGAGGCTCTTCAGATGCATGCGCGCTCGCTGGCCTCTCGCTGGTGGTCGGACATCGCTCGTGGGTCGGTCTGGCTGAGGTGGTGGTCGGGGTTGGCTGCGTCGGTCGGGATGGGCTGGTCGGGCGGGATGGGCTGGTCGCTCACTCCGGCGCGAGTGCGCCTTGGATCGTCGCGCTGGCGGGGCTGTCGACGCCTTGACCTGACAGCTACGGTACCGGAGTGGACTACTTCATTCGGGAGCTCACGCCTCCAGATCCAGCGTCGGACCGAGACGCTGAGGCCTGGGGCCTGCTCGAGCGCTTCGCCGACATCGTCAACCGCGGCTCTGCGGGCACCTACGGTGAGGGGCGGTTGCTCGAGACGAGCCAGCGGGTCCTCGCCGACTGGACCATGCCAGGACCGGTCACCACGCGCCTCTTCCTCGCGTTCCAGCGCGGCGCGAGCGACCTCGAGGCCGAGCGTCCCGTCGCCGCTGCGAAGCTCATGGTCTCGCCCCGCGACTCCCCCTCGCTGGCCTATCCTCACGTCGTTGTGGATGCACCCCACCGGCGACGCGGTATCGGCACCTTCGTCGCGGCCCACCTCGAAGACCTCGCTCGGGCCGACGGGCGCACCTCCCTGCAGGCCTGGGTGGAGCATCCAGCGGTCGGCGGGGAACGGGTGCCTGCGCCGACGGGACATGGCAGCGTCTCGGCGGCGGACCCGGCGGCGCGATTCCTCTGGATGCACGGGTGGGAGCTGGGGCAGGTCGAGCGCATCAGCGAGCTGCGCCTGCCCGTGCCGGCGGGACGTCTGCGTGCGCACGTCGAAGCCGCGGTGGCCCGGGCTGGTGCGGCCTACCGCCTGCTGACCTGGGAGGGGGAGAGCGACCCCGAGTACCTCGACGACCTGGCGCGGCTCAACGGCGATATGTCGATCGACGCACCGGCTGGCGACCTCGAGGCCGATGAGGAGCACTGGGACGCCGAGCGCGTCTCGCAGATGGAGCGTCGAGTGCTCGCCGCCGGCTCCACGTTCCTCAACGCCGCCGTGCTGCATATCCCGAGCGGCACCCTCGTGGCCCAGTCCATGCTGCAGCTCGACCTCGACGACACGACGCGGCCGGCGCAGCAGGACAACACGCTGGTCACGTCGACGCACCGCGGCAGGCGACTCGGGATGCTCGTGAAGGCCGCGAACCTCGTGCAGCTCGCCGAGCGCTACCCGGAGTGCACCGGAGTGTTCACGTGGAACGCTGAAGAGAACGCCCACATGCTGCGGGTCAACGAGGCGCTCGGCTTCGTTCCCCTCGCGCCGGAAGGCGGCTGGCAGAAGCGGCTGTGAGGCTGCCTGGCTGCGTGGCTGCGTGGCTGCGTGAGAGACGAAACCCCAGGAGCCGAACACCTGGCGCTTGCGGTTCTCGCAAACCAGGTTGCAGATGTTCGATCTGGTGCGCATGCTGAGCGCATGACCTCGCACAACCACCACGCCACCACGAGCTCGAGCCCCGACGAGCCTGGCGCCGGAGCGACCGCCCAGCCGCCGCTCGAGTTCTGGGACGAGCTCTACAAGGCGAAGCCCGCCGTCTGGTCCGGTCGCGTGAACGCGAACCTCGCGAGTGTCGCCGGCACGCTCACACCGGGCCGTGCCCTCGACCTCGGATGCGGCGAGGGTGGCGACGCGATCTGGCTCGCCCAGCAGGGCTGGCGGGTCACCGGCATCGACATCTCGACCGTCGCCATCGAGCGCGCACGCGCCGCAGCCATCGACGCTGGCGTCGACGCCGCGCTGCTCGACTTCGCGACGGGCGACCTCGAGACCTGGTCCCCGGACGATGAGCTCGATCTCATCACGGCGAGCTTCTTCCAGTCGCCCGTCCACCTGCCTCGGGCGGAGATCCTGCGCAGGGCCGCCCTCATGCTCGCACCCGGCGGACACCTCCTGACCGTCGCGCACGCCGGAGTGCCGTCGTGGGTGCAGGACTCGGAGCATCCCGCGCACCTCTTCGTGCAGCCGGACCGGGAGATCGCCGAGCTGGCGCTGCCCGCCGGGGAGTGGGAGACGGTGATCGCCGAGTCGCGGACCCGCGACGTCGCCTCCCCAGAAGGCGCTCCCGGCACGCTCGAGGACAGCGTGGTGCTCCTACGCCGAATGGGCTGAGCCTCGGCACCCGACTACTCTTGCGTGGTCGGCGACGGAGATGAGGGACGCACGTGAATGATGTTGTGATGTACACGGATGGCGCCTGCAAGGGCAACCCCGGCCCCGGCGGCTGGGGAGTCTGGCTGCGGTCGGGCGACCACGAGCGGGAGCTGTTCGGCGGCGAGCTGAACACCACCAACAACCGCATGGAGCTCAAGGCCGTCATCGAGGGGCTCAGCGCGCTCAAGAAGCCCTGCAGCGTCGCCCTCTACCTGGACAGCCAGTATGTTCGCAAGGGCATCACGGAGTGGATCACGGGGTGGAAGGCGAAGGGGTGGAAGACCGCCTCGAAGCAGCCCGTCAAGAACGCGGAGCTCTGGAAGGAGCTCGACGCGCTCGTCGAGGACAGCGGACACACCATCGAGTGGCGGTGGGTGAAGGGCCACTCGGGTGATGTCGGCAACGAGCGCGCCGACATGCTCGCGAACAAGGGCGTCGACCAGGCGCTGGGTCGTGGCTAGCAGTACAGCGAGCGACGCTCGGTCAGAGGCGATAGGCGACGTCGCCGAGCGGGATGAGCTGCGGGTTCTGCGCCACCCAGGTGACGGCCACTGACCGCATCAGCTCATCCCACGAGGCGTCCTCGAACCCGCGACGCGTGGCGAGATGCTCCTGGATCTCGAGGACGCAGTCCCACCCAGGGCCGCTGATGCCGTTGTCGAGTCCGGTCTCGAGGTAGCCGTGCCAGGCGCGTGCGAGATCGACGTGCGCCTCGGTGAAGTCCAGGCCGTCGTTGCCGCGGATCTCGGCGAGGATGACGTCGACGATGCGGACGACCTCACCCTGCACGGTCGCTGCTCGGCCGACCTCGGGAACCAGCTGGCCACGCAGGTTCGCGAAGCGCTCCGCGTCCGTGTCCCCGATCGCGCGGGCCAGGGAGGCGCTCGGCGCGGTGATCCGCTCGGCTGGCTGCGCGCCCGTGAGCTCGGAGAGGCGTGCAAGCGCGGCGTCCTGAGTCGCGGCGTCTTCCTCCGAGAGCAGGATGCGCCTCGCCTCGCTCGAACGCGCCGCGAGCGTGATGTCGGCGCGCACCGCATCGGTGACGGGAGAGCCTGCCGCGACGAGGAGCTCGACGAGCTGCGTGAGGGTGAGGAGATCGTCGAGGCCGTCGCCGACGACGCCTCGGCTTGCGGCCAGCTCGAGCGCCAGCAGCGGCGTCGGCGCCTGGCTCGTGCCGGTGCCCGCCGAACCGGTGCGGGCACCGGGCAGCACACGCTGCGCGCTCACCTCCGCGCCGGACCGCAGGAGGAGGCGGACGTTCTCGACGTGGAGGCCGTTTGCCGCGTGGTGGAGCGGCCGGTAGCCCTTGCTGTCGGTGCGCTCGGGGTCGGCGCCGAGGCCCAGGATGACGGCGATCGGGTGACCGACGCGGGCGTGGTTGCCGAGCACCGTGAAGCGGCTGGCCGTCTCGGTCTCCTCGAGGTCGAGGCCCGCCGCGACCAGCTGCAGTATCTCCTGCTGCGTGGTCCTGAGCTTGTCGGCGACCGTTCCCTCTGCGGCGCGCGGCAGCACCACCGGTCTCGTCGAGAGGTGAGGCTGCTCGGCATAGGTCTCGACCAGGCCTCGCAGCCAGGCGGCGTCGAGACTCGCGTCGTCGAGCCCACGGTCGAGCACCACCCGACGCACTCCCCCGTGATCGATCTCGTCGGCTACCTGCTGGAGCGTCGCCGTGACGAAGCGCGGCGCCGGTCCGGGCGTGCCGAGCGAGGCTCGCCTGGACGTCGTGAACGCGAACAGGGTCGACACTCCGTCGTCCTCGGAGATCGCGAGCCGGGACGTGCTGGGGTCGAGCGCCACCACCCAGGTGCCGCGCACCATGGCTCGTGCCCAGTAGCCGTGGAAGGCCGCGGAGTCCGCCGGATGCTCGCGGTACTGCTGCGCGAGCAGCGACAGGGTTGCGAGCTCCCGCGGGCTGGGCTGCTCGGCACGCTGCCGGCTGCGCTCCCGCGCGGCGAGCGTCTCCGACACCGGGCGCGACAGGACGAGGTCGCGGAACCGGACGAAGTCGGAGAAGCTGCCGGAGAGGGCCTGCCTGAGCTCGGCGGCGTCGCCGACCCAGGCCGTGTCCTCGGGGTCATCGAGCGCCTGTGGCGGGTGGTTCTCCGCGGGGACGATGTACGTCGGACTTCCCTGCGGGTTGACGATGAGGAAGCCTGCCGCGACGCAGAGCTCGAAGATGAAGCCAAGCTCAGCCTCTGAGAGCGTGGCGTGGAAGATGCCGCCGGCGAGCGGTGCCTCCTGCTCGGGCGGGTCGAGGTAGAGATCGGACCAGTTCCCGTCGAAGGCGAGCGGCTGCCCTCCGGCGTCGAAGAGTGCCCCCGTGCTCTCGTCGGGGACGACGTGCAGCCCCCGGGCGGCGAGGAACGCCGCGAGTTCGTGCCGGTCCGCATCGACGTGCTCGCCACCCTCGATGCGCATGAAGTTCAGCGAGTAGCCCATGACAACGACCCTAGCCGCGCGCGCCGATCGCGCGGACGATGCCCGCGAGTCCGTAGCGCCAGGCCTTGTCGATGTCTCCGCCGAGGTTGAAGCCTCGGTTCAGCTCCATGCTGACGAAGCCGGCAGCCCACGCGGTCAGGGTGCGGGCCGCCTCGAGCGCTCGCTCCTGACCGGCGAGCTCGCCCGCGAGGCGCAGGATCCTCGCGCTCGCGTCCGCACCGAATTCCGGCCGTGCTACGGGCGTTCCGGCCCCCGGCGTCATCACGAGCTGGAACGCGGCCGGGCGCTCGTGCCCGAACGCCCGGAACGCATCAGCGAGCTGCTCGAGATCGCCCGCGGCGTCCAGCTGCTCTCCGAGCTCGACGAGGGTCGCCTCGGCAACGAGCTGGATGAGTTCCTCACGATTCGCGACCCGCTTGTAGAGCGACGGCGCACGGACTCCCACCCGGACGGCGACCGCCTGCATGCTCAGCCTGGGGAGCCCCTCGCTCTCGAGGAGGTCGCGGGCGGCGAGCACGATCGCGTCGAGGGAGGTCCTGTCCGGAGTAGGCATGCCCCCCACTATAGCTATTGACAGTAGCCATGATGGCTACGTACCATAGCCTTCATGAGACTCGACGCTTCCCTCCACCGCATCGGCAACGACATCGTCGCGGCCTACCTCGTCACCACCCCGGAGGGCGTGACCGTCATCGACGCCGGCCTCGCCGGCCACTGGCGCGAGCTCGTCGCCGAGCTCGCATCCATCGGACGCTCGGTCGACGACATCAAGGGCGTGATCCTCACCCACGGCGACTCCGATCACGTCGGCTTCGCCGAGCGACTGCGACGCGACCACGGCGTCCCGGTCTATGTGCATGCGGAAGACGCGGCCCGCGCGAAGGGCGGGCCGAAGCCCTCGAACTCCAAGCAGTCGATGAAGCTCGGTCCCCTCCTCACCTTCGCCGCCTACACGCTGCGCAAGGGCGGAGCGCGAACCACGTGGCTCACCGAGGTCATCGAGGTGCAGCACGGAGCGACGCTCGACCTCCCGGGCTCGCCGCAGATCATCGGCATGCCCGGCCACTCGCCGGGCAGCATCGCGGTCTTCGTCCCCGCCGCCGACGCCGTCTTCGTCGGGGATGCGCTCACGACCCGCCACGTGCTCACCGGGCAGGAGGGCCCGCAAGCGGCCCCGTTCACCGACGAGCCAGCGCAGGCCATGACGTCGCTCCGCGCCATCGTCGACACGAAGGCGAAGTGGGTGCTGCCAGGACACGGAGCGCCCTGGAGCTCAGGAGTGGCTGCGGCGGTCGCGGCGGTCGAGTCGGCCTCCAGCAGCACTCACTGAGCTCACCGCTCGTCGCCACGGAGCACAGCGCAGGGCGACGCTGGCCCTGTGGCCTACCGCTCTCGCTGGCACTTCTCGCAGAAGTGCGAGCCCCGGTTCTGGAACTTCTCGCGAACGATCGGCCGCCCGCATCTCGGGCACGGCTTCCCCTGGCGCCCGTACACGTTGAGCGAATGCGCAAAGTAGCCGGCCTGCCCGTTGACGTTCACGTACTGCGCATCGAAGGAAGTGCCACCCTCGGCGAGCGCCTTCGCGAACACCTCCCGCACGTGCAGCAGCAGCTCCCTCGCCTTCGACGGCGACAGCCCGGAGGTCACGCGCCCGTAGTGCAGCCGCGCCCGCCACAACGCTTCGTCGGCGTAGATGTTGCCGATGCCCGAGATGAGCGTCTGGTCGAGGAGCGCCGACTTCACGCCCGTCCTCCGGCGCAGCAGCGCCGCCACCCACGCGTCGTCATCGAAGTTCGGATCGAGCGGGTCGCGTGCGATGTGCGCCACCTGCGACGGCACACGCTCGCCCTCGACGTCCGCCGTCGGCACGAGGCGATCGACGGCCAGCGAGCCGAAGACGCGCTGGTCAGCGAAGGCGACGACAAGATCGCCGGCGGGACCATCGACGCGGATGCGCGCTCGCAGGTGCCGGTCGTCGGGCGCGTCCGACGTGCGGAGCAGCATCTGACCGCTCATGCCGAGGTGCGCCGTCAGCGCCTCTTCGCGGCCCGCGAGCGGCAGCCACAGGAACTTCCCGCGCCGCGACACGCTCGAGATCCTCGCCCCTTCGAGCGCACCGACGAACTCGGCCGAGTCGCCAGCGTGTCGACGCAGCGAGCGCTCGTCGAGCACCTCGACGGCCGACACGACGGCACCCGTGACCGCGGGTTCAAGGCCGAGGCGCACGACCTCGACTTCAGGCAGCTCCGGCACGGCTAGGAGCCCGCAGGGGCGCCGTCGCCGCCGTCGTTCAGCTGATGCCATGCGGCAAGCGCGCCAGCGACCTCCGCCTGCTTCTTGCTCGTGCCGACGCCCTGCGCCTGCGCGAGGATGCGCTTCTTCTTCAGCACCGTGACCGTCGCCGTGAAGCTGCGGTCGTGCTCGAGGCCAGACCCCTCCACCTCGTAGCGCGGCGGCTCGGCGCCCCGCGTGTCCGCAAGCTCCTGCAGTGCGGTCTTCGGGTCCTGCTCGGCCCCGAGACGCCACACCACAGCCAGCTTCGGCTCGACGAGGCGCAGGACGAGCTCCGTCGCGACCTCGACCCCGGCGGAGAGGTACGCGGCGCCGATGACCGCCTCCACCGTGTCCGCCAGGACGGAATCCTTCTTGTTGCCGCCCGTCAGGTGCTCGCCGCGACCGAGGTGCAGGTAGGCGCCGAGGCCGAGGCCCCGCGCGATCTCCGCCAACGCCACCGTCGAGACGAGGGATGCGCGCAGACGCGACAGCTGCCCCTCCGAGTAATCGGGGTACGTCCGGTACAGCATGACGGTGACGGCCTGCCCGAGGATCGAGTCGCCGAGGAACTCGAGGCGCTGATTGTCGGGGATGCCACCGTTCTCGACCGCGTACGACCGGTGGGTCAACGCGAGCTCGAGGAGCGAGGGAACGAAGTCGACCCCGAGGCCGCGTGCCAGCTCAGCTGACGGTGCGGCGTCGGGGTCGATGATCTTCACGTCGTGCATGACGCGAGGATCAGACGTCTGCGACCTTGCGGCCCTTGTACTCGAAGAACAGCGGAGTGCCGGCTGCGTCCTCGACAACCTTCGCGCGGTGCGGGAGGCTGTAGGTGACCTTGCCGTTCTCGACGGTCTTGACGAGGGTCGGCACGGAGGCCTTCCACTGCGAACGGCGCGAACGCGTGTTCGAGCGGCTCATCTTGCGCTTGGGGAGAGCCATCGGCGTCTACCTTTCATCTTTCATCGTGCAGGGAGGCGGGCTCAGTACTGGCCCGGCTCCCCCTTGTAATCATGGTTGCGCGCATCCTCAGGAGATTCTGTCTCACGAGGACCCGCGGCTTCCTCGGAACCCGTTGCTGGTTCCTCGGGTGCTTCTGTTGAAGCGCCAAACCCTGCCAACGCCGCCCAACGCGGGTCAACCGCTGGTGCCTGCTCTTCGAGCGGCTCCACCAGCTTCTCGCCGGTTTCAGGATCTAGGCCGAGGCAGTCCGGCCGACAAACCGGCTGGAATGGCAGTGCGAGCACTACCGCATCGCGAACGGGCGGTTCAAGGTCGACAATGTCGTCGTGAACCTCGTACTCGAGGGCTTCGTCGCGAGCATACGCGAAAAGCTCTGCGAAATCGACCCGGAGCGGCTCGTCCAGCGGTGTCAGGCACCTGCTGCACTCCCCGGCCATCCTCGATTCGAGGCCGACCGTCGCGAGGATGCCGTCATGCAGCACCTCGAGACGAACGTCGAGTTCGACCGGCGTGCCCTTCTCGATGTAGCCGAGCCCCTCGCCGATGCGCTCAGGCGCATCGAAGTCGAGTTCGAGCTCGCGCATCGTGCCGGGCTTGCCCACGATGGTCGCAATGTTCACGAAGTACGGAGAGGAAGTCACCGGGAGATTGTACGCCCTCGTCGCGGAGTGCATCCCGAGCCACCTACTCGATGGAGGTGTCGGTGTCGCCCTGCAGGTACTCGTAGACGACACGAGGCACGTACGGCGACACGTCTCCACCGAGCGAGGCGACCTGACGGACCAGCGAGCTCGAGACGTGCGCGTGGCTCGGGTCTGGCAGCATGAACATCGTCTCGACTCGGGCGAGGTTGCGATTCACGATCGCCATCGGCGTCTCGTAGGTCACATCGGCCTGTGACCGGATGCCCTTCACGATGACCTTCGCGCCGACGTCGGTGCAGTAGTCGACGAGCAGGCCCACGCTCCACGACGCGACGCGAACGTTGCCGCGGATGCCGGTCGCCGAGACCGCCTGCTCGATGAGCTCGACGCGGCGCGAGATGGGCAGGAGCGCGTGCTTGTCGGGATTGTGCACAACCACGACGTGCACTTCCTCGAAGACCGTTGCGGCACGCTGGATGACGTCGAGGTGGCCAAGGGTAACCGGATCGAACGAGCCGGGAACGACAGCGATTCTGCTCATGCCCACAAGACTACGGGGCGGTCCCTGCACGTCGCGCCCATGGAGCGCTCATCGCGTGATCGGGACGCGTGGAGCAGGCGTGGCAGGGTCAGATGCGAGCTAGACGCGGGTGGGCGTGTCGTCGTCCCCATCGGCCAGCGGCTCCTCGGGCTTCGGCGTGCTGCTCGCCTCGAGGTCCGCGGCCTTGCGCCGGAAGAGGATGAACGAGACGAAGACCACGGCCACACCGGCGAGCCCCATGAGCACCCAGGCCCACGGCGGGATCCCGGAGGCAGCGGCCGTCGACTGGGACGCCTCATCCGACGTTCCCGCGTCGCTGTTCGTGATCGCGGCCCCCTCGGTGTTCTCGGCGGCACCGAACCCAGCAGAGGCGGACGCGGACGGTGCGGCGTCCTCAGCCGGCGCCACGCCGACCGACACCGTGAACGGGATCGTGCCGGAGATCGGGTGGCCGTCAGAGGAGACGACCTGCCAGTTCAGGGCGTAGTCCCCCGCAGCGAGCTGCGGGAGCGCCTGCGTCACGACCGAACCGTCGGCCGTGGCCGCCGACTCCAGCTCGACCGCTGTCTGCTCCACGGCGGTCACCGCGAACAGCTCGACCTGCGGGCCGAGCGTGCCTTCCGACTGCACCTCCGCGGAGAACGTCAGGGTCGCGCTCTCCGGAGCCACGTCGACCGACTCGTCGGCGGCCGGGCTCGACTCGATCAGCTGGTCGTGCGCGGAAGCGAACTGCGAGCCGAGACCGAGCGCGAGGGCCAGGAACGCCAGCATGGCGGCCAGCATGAGGCGGGAGGCGATGCGGAGCGCGTGTGCGGAGGAGGAAGAGGTCACCCGCCCATCGTAGGCCAGGGCACGCTCGCCGGCCGAGGAGCTCGAGCCGTCAGGACTTGCCGAGGAACTCCCGCTCCTCGAAGCTGTGCCGGCCGATGGCCGCCTTGAGGTCGGGCCACCGCTTGAGGCTCCAGTCGTCGTTGATGAGCAGCGCCGCCTCGTCCCTGGCGGAGCGGATCAGGTCGGTGTCCTCGATGACGCGCAGGAGCTTGAGGGACGTGCGTCCTCCCGACTGCGCCGTGCCGAGCACGTCACCCTCGCGTCGCAGCTCGAGGTCGCGTTCGGCGAGCTCGAACCCGTCGAGCGTCTCGGCGACCGCGTTGATCCGCTCCCGAGCGGTGGACTCCTCCTCGGTGTTCGAGACGAGCAGACAGAGTCCTGCGTGCTCTCCTCGTCCGACGCGGCCCCGCAGCTGGTGGAGCTGGGAGACCCCGAACCGGTCGGCATCCATGACGATCATGACCGAGGCGTTCGGCACGTTCACGCCGACCTCGATGACGGTCGTCGCGACCAGCACATCGATCTTGCCCTCGGCGAAGGCCCGCATGGCGGCATCCTTCTCATCGCTCGGCATCGCCCCGTGCACGGCGGCCACGCGCTTGCCCGCGAAGAGCGGATGCACGGCGAGCGTCGGCGCGAGCTCCATGACGGCGGTCACGGGCTGGGCCGGCTCCTCGCCATCGACCGGCTCTGCGGGTTCGGCTGGCTCGATGGCGGGGCACACGACAAACGCCTGCCGCCCCCGGTCGACTTCCTCCGCGACGCGCTGCCAGGCACGCTCCAGCCAGTGCGGATGCTCGCGGGTGGCGACGACGAACGTCTCGATCTTCTGCCGCCCCTTCGGCATGGTCACGATGCTCGAGATGTCGAGGTCGCCGAAGACCGTCATGGCGACCGTGCGCGGAATGGGAGTGGCCGTCAGGACCAGCAGGTGCGGAGGCTGAGCGCCCTTCGCGCGCAGCGACTCGCGCTGCTCCACCCCGAAGCGGTGCTGCTCGTCGACGATGACGAGGCCGAGGTCGTCGAACATCACGTCGTCGCTCAGAAGCGCGTGGGTGCCCACCACGATCTTGGCCTCGCCGGCGACGACGCGCAGCGCTGCGCGCTTGCGCTCCGTCTTCGTCATGCTGCCGGTGATGAGGGTCGGAATGAGCTTCGCGGAGAGCTCCGGACCGAGGGAGTCGATGATCGAGCGGTGGTGCTGGGAGGCGAGGACCTCGGTCGGCGCGAGCATGGCCGACTGCCCGCCTGCATCGGCGACCTGCAGCATCGCGCGCAGCGCCACGAGGGTCTTGCCCGAGCCGACCTCGCCCTGGACGAGACGGTGCATGGGCACGCCGCGGGCGAGGTCCTTCGCGATCTGCCGCCCGACCGTCTTCTGGTCGGGCGTGAGCTCGAACGGCACGAGTCGGTCGAAGGCCTCGAGCATCGGCCCGACCGTGTCGGTCCTCGCTCTCGCCGCGACGAGCTCGGAGATCGCCCGGCGCTGGAGGAGCGCCGCCTGGAGCACGTACGCCTCGGTGAAGCGCAGCGATTCCCGCGCCCGCTCGAGCAGCTTGAACGTCTCGGGCTGGTGGATGGCGCGCATCGCCTCGTCGTAGCTGTACATCCCGAACATGGCGCGCGTCTCCACCGGCACTGGGTCGCGGAGGAACGGCACGGCGTCGAGGACCGCCTGGACGGCCGCCGCGACCTTCCAGGTCGGCAGGCTGGCGGTGGCCGGGTAGATCGGGATGGGCTCCTTGAGCCACTGGTCGCGTCGTTCCGAGAGGGCCTCGAGTGGCGCGTTCTCGAAGAGCTCGTACTCGGGGTGGGCGAGCTGGATGGCTCCCCGGTACGCGGAGGCCTTGCCAGAGAAGATGCCGGTCACGCCCGGCTGCAGCTGCTTGGCACGCCAGCTCTGGTTGAAGAACGTCAGCGAGACGATGCCCTTCTCGTCGGTGATCTCCACTTCGACGATCGAGCCTCGTCGTGCGCGCATCTGCCGCTCGTTGACGCGCAGCACCCGCGCAACGAGCGTGACGTGCTCGCCGAGCGGCAGCGACTCGATGGCGGTCATCTCGCCTCGACGCGCGTAGCGGCGGGGGTAGTGCTCGAGCATGCCCGCGACGGTCGTCACGTCGAGCTGCTTCGCGAGCTGCTGCGCGTCGCGCTTGCCGAGGACGTCCTCGAGCGGGGTATCGAGACCGATGTCGTCCATCAGCGCCTTCCTGACAGGGATGCGGGCGCGAGCACCGCCCGGCGTCGCGCTGCGGACGAGGCGGATGCGCGAAGCGCGGACCGGACCAGGAGGACGTCGTTCCAGATGCCTTCCCGCTCGTGCTGGCTCAGCGCGTGCGACGCGCCGGGGTCCGAGAATGCGGCGTGCTCGTGCTCGATCCGGAGGCGCTCGAGCGCGCTCCGCGCGTCAGCGACGCGCTGGGCGGTGGCGGCGGAGACCCCGGCGCCGTCGCCCGTCGCGCGCTCGGGGGCTTCGAAGCCGGCGGCGATGGCCACGACGACGGCTGCCGGCGTGAGGCCGGTGCCGAGCGGCACCCCGTAGTCGACGGCGCTCTCGGACACCTCCTGCCAGGCGGCGTTGCCTGGACTCGGATGTTGAGGCGGCGAGCCTGCCAGGACCGCGACGCGACGCGCGCGGCGCCTGGCGCCCCGCAGGAAGGCGGGGATGAGCAGGAGCGCGACCAGGGCGAGCACGCCGCCGATGACGGCGAGGGTGATGAAGAGGGCCGTGAGGTCGACGGCTCCGCTCTCGCCATCCTGCTCGCCTGCCCCTTCGGCGCCCTGTGTCGGCGTCGGGGTCGGCGTCTCGGTCTCAGGCGGCACGGTCGGGGCGGCGCTGCTCTCGGTCTCGACCGGCGACGGCGAGGCCGAGGGGGCGACCTCAGGCGTCATCGTCGGCGCCGTCGTCTCGCCGGGGCCGGGGGCGACGAGGTTGCCGAGCGCGCCGGCCGGCGTCGTCTCGAACATGACCCAGCCGTGGCCGGGCAGGTAGAGCTCGGCCCACGCGTGGAGCTGGTTGCTCGTCACGGTGTAGACGGGCTGGCCCTCCGCGTTGAGCTCGCCGGCGGAGCCGGGCGTGAAGCCGACCCCGATCCGGGACGGGATGCCGATCATGCGCGCCATGACGGCCATCGACGATGCGTAGTGCACGCAGTAGCCGGCCCGCGCTTCCAGGAATTGGGCAATGACGTCGAGGCTCGTGCCGTCGTACCCCTGCTGGACGGGCGCGGTCTCCGAGTAGGCGAACCCGTCGGCGAAGAACGACTGGAGCTGCAGGGCCTGTGTCCCGGCGGGCGCGTCCTCGTCGACGATCTCGCCGACCACGTCGCGGATGCGGTCGGTGCTCGGCCCCTCCGGCACCTCGGTGAGGGCCTCGAGACCCGCCGGCACCTCGGCGTCGAGCTGCGAGATCGCCTCGAAGCTGGGGGTCGGCACCACGGTCTGGATCTCGTAGTTCTGCGCGAGCGCCTCGTCACCGGCGCTGCGGACGTCGCCCGTCTGCTCGTCGAGGAGGAAGTCTCCCTGCAGGTCGATGATGTTGGCCGCGAACCCCGGGCGCGGGAGGAAGGAGCTGACGCCGTCGTTGAGCACGATGCGCGTCGTGAACTCGCTCGACTCAGCCCCGGCCGAGACGCCGTCGGGCAGCGGCAGGTCGCCGCCGTCGACGCTCAGATTGCCGTCGAAGTCGCCGGGCATCCAGTCGTCCTCGCCGCTGAGGTCGCTGAGGGTCTGGAGCGTGAGGTACGGGAGCGAGCCCTGGTCGGTGGTCGTGGCGTAGCGCAGCACCTCGACCGGGTTGTTGCGCCGCAGGTCCTCGCCCAGGTCGATGATGGGGTTCGCGCGGTTGGTGGAGAGGCCGGAGGTCGAGGTCTGCCGGATGGCGTCGATGCCGGTCGGCGCTGGAACGACCGTGGAGGCCACGAGCACGGCGACGAGGGACACGGCGGTGACCGCGAGGGCCCCGCCGAGGCCGGCCACGCCTCGACTGTCGACCAGGAACCCCTGGTAGGAGAGCTCCTCGTCGTGCACGCGCTGGTGCCAGCTCGAGACGGCGTAGAGGAACACCGCGAGCGCCAGCGCCGCGAAGACGTACGACCAGCCGTTGAAGGCGTCGATGCCGAGCGCCATCGGGATGAGCGGGAAGGCGAGCAGGGGCAGCGTCGCGAGCGAGCGGCCCCTGATGCCGAACACGAAGAAGTCGCAGAGCACGACGATCACGGCGACGCCGATGAGCACGAGCATGGTCATCGCGTCGGTCTCGCGCAGCGGGGCGGCGTCCGAGCGGAGCTGCTCGACGAGCTGCTCGGCAAGCACTCCCCACCCTTCGACCGTGGCGCGCGGCGAGCCCCGCCCGGTGAATCCGACGAGGACAACCGCGCCGCCCACCATCGAGGCGACGAGCGCCCACAGCTGCGAGCCCGTGAAGGTGCGCACGAGGGCGGCGACCCCGAGCATGATCGTGACGAGCACGATCGCCTTCGCCGACCACGTGTTCGTGTCGAAGATCGGCCAGAGGAGGTTCGTCGCACTGAAGATCAGGACCGCGAGGGAGACGGTGACGACCCAGGAGCCGTTGGCTCCCGGAGTGCCCTTCCAGCCCTGCCGACGACGCATCTGCGCGGTCGTGGTCGCGTGCGAGCTCATGCGGTGGCCTCCAGTTCGAGCAGCGGCGTGAAGGGCTTGGCTCTGGCGGGCGAGTAGACGGCGACGTTCCAGCCCGCATCGGTGAACGATGTCAGGGTGGCGCGCGGCACCGGCTTCGCGGAGACGATGAGTGCGAGGGCCGGGGCGGCCACCGCCGACAGCGAGCGGATCGCGGTCAGCCCGTCGCCGGCCAGGTTCCGATGCACGTACACGACCGGCGTGCGCGCCACACGCGAGATGTCGTCGACGACCTCGGCGCAGGCCTCTCGCCGCTCCCCCGCCGCCGAGTCGGGTTGCGTCAGCATGAGCCTGCGCATGACCGACTCGAGCGCTTCCTCGGAGGGGGTGCGTGTGCTCTCCGTGTCGCCGTCGAGGCCCGCGTGCGTCTCGAACAGCTCGGTCTCGTAGCCGAAGCGGTGGAAGCGAGCGAGCACGGAGGCGGCGAGCGAGACGGCGAGCTCGAACTCCGCGTCGATGGCCGTCGCCGGTGCCGACTGCTCGTTCATGAGGTCGACGAGGGTCAGCGGCGCCTTCGGCTCCTCGGCGGCGGCCGTCGCGCTCGTGTCGAGGATGACCACCGAGGTGTCTTCCGCGTGGTGCTCTTCCTGTCGCACGCGCAGCTCGCCCGCGTGCGCCGTCGCACGCCAGTGGATGCGCCTGAGCGGGTCGCCGCGACGGTAGTCGCGGGTGAGGACGTCGTCGGAGTCCCCGGATTGCGCGACCCCGGCCTCGACTTCGCCCCCGCTCTTGCCGCTCGGCACGGACATGGCGGGCAGCTCTGCCACTCGAGGCCAGACCTCGACCTCGGTGGCCTCGCCGATCTTGAGGACTCGCCTCGTGAGACCGAGCCCGTCGGCATTGTCGAAGAAGAGCGGGCCGACTTCGTGGACGCCACGGCGCATCGAGTCGACGCCGTAGGCGACGCGACGTCGGCGCTTGTCCTCGTTGCGGTGGAGTCGCGAGCCGATAGCGGGCAGCACCCCGCCGATGCTGGACGGCTCCGCACCGGGCAGGAGATCGAGGTAGGAGCTCGGCTCGAGCGCGATGAGCGAACGGTTGCGCACCTCGGTGACGACCCGCATCCGGTCGCCGACGGCAAGGGTGGTCGGGTAGATCGTGCGCACCGCGTCGAGCCGAGGTCGCCAGATGAGGCGCAGCACGAAGGCGACGAGCGGCAGGGCGATGAGGAACCCGCCGAGCGCGAGCAGCTCACCCCGGCCGAACACCACGGCGGCTGCGGCCAGCAGCACGCCGACCACCACCAGGCCGATGGCTCGGCTGGTGGGTCGCAGCCGCCTCTCGATGCGCCTCGTCGCCACGCGCTACGCGGTCGCCGCGCTCGTTGGGACGGCGATCTGCTGGCAGATCTGGTCGATGATGCGGGCGGCCGACGCCGACGCCGCCGTTCCCCGAGAGCCGCGGGCACTGAGCACGAGCCGGTGCGCGAAGACCGGGCCGACGAGCTTCGAGACGTCGTCCGGCACCACGAAGTCGCGACCGGCGACCGCGGCGGCCGCCCTCGAGGCACGCACGAGGTGCAGGGTCGCGCGCGGGCTCACGCCGACACGGACGTCGGCGTGCTCGCGGGTGGCACGGGCGAGGTCGACGATGTACTGCTTGATGGCGGGCGCGACGTAGATGCGCGCGGTCTGCTCGATCATGCTGGAGACGTCGCTCGCGCTGAGCGAGGCGCGGACGCTCGACAAGGGGTCGCTCGAGTCGCGCCGGTCGACCATCGCGAGCTCGTCGTCGCGCTCCGGGTACCCCATCGACATGCGCGCCATGAAACGGTCGCGCTGCGCCTCCGGCAGCGCGTACGTGCCCTCCATCTCGGAGGGGTTCTGGGTCGCGAAGACGGTGAAGGGCACTGGCAGTCGGTGCGTGACGCCGTCGACCGTGACCTGCCCCTCCTCCATGCACTCCAGCAGCGCCGACTGCGTCTTCGGGGAGGCGCGGTTGATCTCATCGCCGATGACGACGTTCGCGAACACCGGGCCCTGCTGGAACTCGAAGCGCCGCTCGACCTGGTCGTAGATCGCGACGCCCGTGACATCCGAGGGCAGGAGGTCCGGCGTGAACTGGATGCGGCTCACGCTCGAGTCCATGGCCGCCGCCAGCGTCTTGGCGAGGACCGTCTTGCCGACCCCGGGGACATCCTCCACCAGGAGGTGACCGCCGGCGAGGAGCACGACGACCGCGAGGTGCACCTGCTCGTCTTTGCCTGAGATGACCGATGCGACGCTCTCGCGGATCTGCCGCGCGCCGTCCTGCAGTGCGACCGCCGTGCTCGATGCGCGCTCGCGCCCAGCCGGCTCTGCGGGCAGAGCCCTCGCCGCCGCGGTTTCCGCGCCGTTGCCGTATTCCATGGCCACCTCCGAATTCAAGTGCCCATCATTCCACGCACCCCCGACAAGTTCGGCCAGCTTCTCCACGCGGTGGATGGGTCGACGCAGTCGCGGCTACGATCGCAGCGTGACACGCATCATCGCCGGAGCCGCCAAGGGCCACTCGCTCGCCGTCCCGAAGAGCGGCACGCGTCCGACGAGCGACCGAGTCCGCGAGGCCATGTTCTCCTCGCTCGAATCGCTGCTCGACCTCGGCGGCATCGCCGTGCTCGACCTCTACGCGGGCTCGGGCGCGCTCGCGTTCGAGGCGCTCAGCCGGGGTGCATCCAGCGCCGTGCTCGTCGAGCAGTCCAAGTCGGCCGCCAACGTGCTGCGCGCCAACGCCGAGCTGCTGGCGCGCGTGACCCGAGAGCAGGGTCGCCGGGCCGTTGCCTCCCGCGTCGCGCAGAACTCCGTCGACAGCTTCCTGCGGACAGCCCCAGGTCAGCCCTTCGAGCTCGTGTTCGTCGACCCGCCGTACGAGCTCGGCGAAGCGGAGCTCACCGGGGCGCTCGAGGCCCTGGTGCCGCACCTGGCACCGGAAGCGGTTGTCGTCGTCGAGCGGGGGTCGCGCTCGCCAGCCCCCACGGTGCCAGAGTCCTTCGAGCTGCTGCGCCGGAAGCCCTACGGCGAGACCATCGTCTTCAGCTACGAGGTGAGCCCCGTCGACGAGCCGGGGGCCGAGAAGTCCCAGGCGTAGGGGTCCCACCCGCGGGCGGCCCGGCCAGCGCCGTCGACGAGCACGGGGGGAACCGGCCCGTCCTCATGCGGGTGCACGCGGCCGATCGCCCGGAACCCCTCCGGCAGCGGAGTCCCAGCCGGGAAGGTGGCGAGCTGGCCGTGATCCTCCCCGCCGACCACCACGAGGTCCACGGCTCGTGCGTGCAGCTCGGCGGTCCCGACCCCGGGCAGGGCGGCTCGCAGCGCCGCCTCGACCGCGGCGATGTCGACGGCGAGGGACGACGTCTCGACCTCGACTCGGACGCCGCTGGCCCTCGCCAGGCGCGAGGCGTCGAGGAGCAGGCCGTCGGACACATCCATCATGGCCGTCGCCCCGGCAGCTCGCGCGGCGAGGCCGAGGGAGGCGTCGATCGTCGGCGCGAGGTGCCAGTCGACGACTGAGCGCACGGCGTCGCCCCTCGACCGCAGGGCCTCGATTCCCTCGGCGAGCGCCTCCCCGCGCGCGTCCCTCGCGAGGGAGTAGAGCAGGGAGAGGCCCGCACCGCTGCGCCCCGCGGGGCCGCTGAGCGCCAGCACGTCGCCCGCCTTGGCACCCGATCGCCGCACCGGGTCGCCCCCGCGCAGGTCGCCGAAGGCGGTGATCGCGATCGTCAGCTGCTCGCTCGTCGACAGGTCGCCGCCGACCACGCCGCAGCCAGGGGCCATGTCGGCGAGGGCCGCCGCGAAGCCGTCCGCGAGCTCCTCGACCCAGGAGACCGGCGTCGAGGAGGGCAGCGCGAGCGCCACCGTGATCGCCGTCGGGGCAGCGCCCATCGCGGCGACATCCGCGAGGTTGGATGCGCACGCCTTGCGCGCCACATCGCGCGCCGTCGACCAGGCCGAGCGGAAGTCGGGGCCCTCGATCATGAGATCCGTCGTGATGACGACCCGCCCATCGCCCGCCGCCAGCACCGCGGCGTCATCGCCAGCCCCGAGCACCGCGTCATCGGCTGCCGGGACCCGCGCGAGGATGCGCTGGAGCAGATCGGCCTCGCCGCACGCGCCGACCGTGAGCACGTCAGCGGGGGTTCGGCGGATGGCGTCGTCGGGAAGAGCAGGCACCCGCTCACGATAGCCTGGGAGCAAATGTCTCGAACCTTCCGCTCCGCCTCGCGCATCGGCTCCGCCGTGATCGCGACCGCCGCATCCGTCGTCCTGCTCACCGCCTGCAACAGCGCGAGCGTTCCCATGGAACCGGCTCCCGACGCGGCCGCCCCGGAGTGCGCCGAGGTCTCGGTCCGCCTGCCCTCGACGGTCGACGGGCTCGAGCTGCGCCTCACCAACGCGCAGGCGACGGGAGCCTGGGGCACCCCGGCCGGCGTGCTGCTCCGCTGCGGCGTTCCGACACCGGGGCCGACCTCCGAGCAGTGCGTCAGCCTGAGCGGTATCGACTGGATCGTCGACGACAGCCAGGCGCCCACCTACCGGTTCACGAGCTACGGCCGCACACCCGCCGTCGAGGTCGTCGTCGATTCGGACGTCGCATCGGGCACCACCGTGCTCGTCGACCTCGACGATGCCGTCTCGAGGCTGCCGAAGACCGGTGCCTGCGTCGGCGCCGACGACGTCCTCGGCTAGCACCACCCCGGAGAGCGCCGCCGAGCTGACTGCGGCCCCAGTGCCCCGGAGCACGACCAGCTCCCGCACGGCGGGCCTCCTAGCGCGTGAGGCGCGCCTCACGGGCTGCGGCGTGCGCGCTCGCGACCTCGATGAGCTCGGTGATGAGCTGCGGGTAGCTCATGCCGCTCGCCTGCCAGCACTTCGGGAACATCGAGATGGGCGTGAAGCCCGGCATCGTGTTGATCTCGTTCACGACGAACCCGTCGTCCGTCAGGAAGAAGTCGACGCGGGCCAGGCCGGAGGCGCCGAGCGCCTCGAAGGCACGCACCCCGAGCTCCGCCATCTCCGCGAGCAGCTCGTCGCTCAGCTCGGCGGGGCACCGCAGCTCCACCCCGGAGTCATCGAGGTACTTCGCCTCGAAGTCGTAGAATTCCGCCTTCGTCATGACGATCTCGCCGGCGACCGAGGCGCGAGCCCGCTCCCCCGGCCGCGACTCGAGCACGGCGATCTCGACCTCGCGGCCCACGACCGCCGCCTCGACGAGCACGTGGTCGTCCTCCGCGAGGGCCGTCGTCATGGCGGCTGCGAACTCGTCGAGCGCGGCGACCTTGCTGACGCCGACGCTCGAGCCAGCGCGGGCGGGCTTGACGAACACCGGCAGCCCGAGCCGGTCGACGGTCTCTGCGGCCAGCGACGCACCCCGCGTGTCCCACTGGTGCTGCGAGATCGTGACGCCGTCGGCGACCTGCAGGCCCGCGTCCCTGAGCACGATCTTCGTGTAGTGCTTGTCCATGCCGACGCTCGCGGCGAGCACCGACGAGCCGACGAACGGCAGGCCGACGAGCTCGAGCATGCCCTGCACGGTGCCGTCCTCGCCGAAGGGGCCGTGGAGGATCGGGAACACCAGGTCGACCTCGCCGAGCGACGTGCGCTCGGTTCGCTCGGCTCCCGCTTCGGCACCGTGAGCGTCGCCCTCGACACGCGAGACCGTCACCTCGCGGTGCTTGGCCGAATCGGGCAGGTGGATGCGCGTGCCGTTGTCGACGACCTCCGGCAGGTTCTCGGGGTCGAGCGCGAACTTGTCGGCGTCGTCGTCCTCGAGCACCCAGGCGCCGTCGCGCGTGATGCCGATGGGCAGCACCCGGTACTTCTCACGGTCGATAGCTCCGAGGACACCGCTCGCCGTCGCGCACGAGATGGCGTGCTCGCTCGAACGGCCGCCGAAGACGACGGCGATGAGCGGCCGCGCATCCCCAGCGGGGGTTGAGCTGGCGGAGGCGTTCAGCTGAGCTGTCGACATGAGGTTTCCTTCCACGAGCGACTCTTCGCTCACCGCACAAGGGTACGGGGTCGCCCAAGCCGCACCGGGCGCTACTCGCCGCTCGGGCCCTCGTCGGTCGCGAGGTGGGGGGCGAGATCGGCGGGGCTCATCCGGCCGTGGAGCACGTCGTCGATCTGCGTCGCGATGGGCATCTCCACGCCGTGGCGCTCGGCCAGCTCGAGGATCGCGCCGACGGAGCGAAGCCCCTCGGCGGTCTGCTGCATCTGGGCGACGACGTCGTCGTAGACGTAGCCCTGCCCGAGGAGGCGCCCGGCCGTGAAGTTGCGGGACAGGGGCGACTCGCAGGTCGCGATGAGGTCTCCCAGGCCCGCCAAGCCGATCATGGTGGACGCCTGCGCACCCATCGCGACGGCGAAGTCGGAGATCTCGGCGAGCCCGCGCGTCATCACGGACGCCTTCGTGTTCTCGCCGTAGCCGACGCCGTCGACGATGCCGACGGCGATGGCGATGAGGTTCTTGAGGACCCCACCGAACTCGGTGCCGACGACGTCCACGTTGACGAACGACCGGAGGTAGTCGTTGCGCGCGAGCTTCGCGACGCTGACGGCGGTGGCCTCGCTCGCCGATGCCACGACGATCGCCGTGGGCTGCTCTTTCGCGATCTCGAGCGCGATGTTGGGCCCGCTCGCGACAGCCACCCGTTCGGCCGGGATCTGCAGGACGCCCTCGAGCACCTCGCTCATGCGAAGCCCACTCGCCCGCTCGACGCCCTTCATGAGGCTCACGACGACCGCGTCGCCCTCGATGTGGGGGGCCAGCTGGGCGGAGAGCTCACGGGCGGTCTGCGCCGGCACCGACACGAAGACGAACTGCTGCCCGCGGACCGCCTCGACCAGGTCGGGCGTCGCGTGCAGGTTCCTCGGCAGGTCGATGCCGGGGAGGTAGCCCGTGTTCCGGTGCGACTCGTTGATCTCGTTCGCGACCTCGGTTCGGCGCGCCCAGAGGGTCACGTCGTGGCCCGCATCCGCGAGCACCTTCGCGAACGTCGTGCCCCAGCTGCCGCTGCCGAGGACGACGGCACGCTGCGCCGAGCTCACGCTCCCCCCGCCTCTCGGGACGAGCCGCCCCGGTCCTGGGGGAACTTGCCGTGCTCGCTCTGGCCGTGCTTCGCGGGGTCGTACAGCTCAGCCGGAGCCTCTTCACCTCTGATGCCCTCGAGGAGACGGGTCACGTCGTGCATGACGAGCTCCGTGGCGCCCTTCATGGCGCTCGCGCTGTGCATACGTCCGGTGAACTCCGTGAGGCTCACCGGTTCGCCGACGTGCACCGTGATCTTCGTCCGCCATCCGAGCGTCGGCTTCTTCGCGTACCGCGGCAGGATGTTCTGCGCACCCCAGATCGCGGTCGGGTAGACGGGGATGTCGGCGCTCAGCGCGACCCTCGCCGCGCCGTTCTTGCCGCGCATCGGCCACAGGTTCGGCTCGCGGGTGAGGGTGCCCTCCGGGTAGATGATGACACCCTGCCCGAGCCTCGCGAGCTGCTGGGCGGACGCGATCGCGGCCTGGTTGGCGCCGCGCGCGTCGCGCGAGACGGGGATCTGCCCGCTCTTGCGGAGGATCCAGCCGAGTCCCTTGACGCGGAAGAGCCGGTCGGCGGCCATGAAGCGCGGCGCGCGGCCGAGCTTCCACACAGCCATCCCCATGAGGAGCGGATCGACCTCGCTGGTGTGGTTCGGGGCGACGATGAACGCGCCCCGCTCCGGCAGCGTGCCCTTGATCTCCCAGCGCATGATCGGCCAGCTCAGCGGAAAGGCGATCGCCGCGAGGAACCAGAAGATCGAGGGCTTGGTCTTCTCAGGCGATCCGCGCTTCCCAGCGGACACTCCTACGCCTCAACCGTGAAGTCGGCTCCGAGGGTCTCGAGCTTCGCGATGAAGTTCTCGTAGCCGCGCGCGATGATGCCGACGTTCGAGACCCGCGAGGTGCCCTCCGCCGCGAGCGCCGCGATGAGGTGGCTGAAGCCGCCGCGGAGGTCGGGGACCTCGATGTCGGCGGCCTTGAGCTTCGTCGGGCCGGAGATCACAGCCGAGTGCTGGAAGTTGCGCTGGCCGAAGCGGCACTCCTGGCTGCCGAGGCACTCGCGGTGCAGCTGGATGTCGCTGCCCATCTCGACGAGCGCGTCGACGAAGCCGAAGCGCTGCTCGTACACCGTCTCGTGCACGATCGAGACGCCGTGCGCCTGCGTCAGGGCCACGACGAGCGGCTGCTGCCAGTCGGTCATGAAGCCGGGGTGCACGTCGGTCTCGATGACGACGGGGCGCAGCTCGCCGCCCGGGTGGTAGAAGCGGATGCCGTCGTCGTGGATCTCGAACGCTCCGCCTGCCTTGCGGAACACGTTGAGGAACGTGAGCATCTCGGGCTGCTTGGCGCCGCCGACGAAGATGTCGCCGTGCGTGACGAGTGCCGCGGAGGCCCAGCTGGCTGCCTCGTTGCGGTCGAAGAGCGCCTTGTGGCTGTAGCCGCCGAGACGCTCGACACCCTCGATGCGGATGACGCGGTCGGCATCCACCGAGATGATGGCGCCCATCTTCTGCAGGATGTTGATGAGGTCCATGATCTCGGGCTCGATGGCCGCGTTGCGCAGCTCCGTGCGGCCGTCCGCGCGGACGGCGGTGAGCAGGACCTGCTCGGTGGCGCCCACCGAGGGGTACGGGAGCGTGACCTTGGCACCGTGGAGGCCCTCGGGGGCGCTCATGCGGATGCCGCTCGGGAGCTTCTCGATGACGGCGCCGAAGTTGCGGAGCACCTCGAGGTGGAAGTCGATGGGCCGGTCGCCGATGCGGCAGCCGCCGAGGTCGGGGATGAAGGCCTCGCCGAGGCGGTGCAGCAGCGGGCCGCAGAAGAGGATCGGGATGCGGCTGGAGCCGGCGTGCGCGTTGATCTCGGCCATGTGGGCCGTCTCGACGTTCGTCGGGTCGAGGCGAAGGTCGCCGGAGACCTCGTTGCGGTCGATCTTCACGCCGTGCAGCGTGAGGAGACCGGCGACGACGCGCACGTCGGAGATGTCCGGCACGTCGCGGAGGACGCTGACCTCCTCGCCGAGCAGCGCCGCGACCATGGCCTTGGTGACGAGGTTCTTCGCGCCACGCACCTCGATGCGACCCGAGAGCGGGCGTCCGCCGTTGAAGACGATGGTGTCGCCGGTCAGACCGACTGATGCGCCGGCGCGAGCCGAGTCGTTGGTGATCGTGTTCACTGAGTTGCACTCCCTGCGGTGGTGGACCTGCGGATCGGAAGAGTCCGCGGACGCCACGCCTCTCGGCGTGACTCAAAGGTGGAGATCGCGTGTTCGTCACGCAACGTCAACGAGATGTCGTCGAGCCCCTCGAGCAGACGCCATCTCGTGTAGTCGTCGATCTCGAACGTCGCCGTCATGTCTCCGACAGTAACGGTGTTCGTGGTGAGATCAACGACCGCAGTCGCACCCGGGGCCGCCTCGGCGGCGTCCCAGAGCTGTTCTACGAGGTGCTCGGCCAGCGTGGCGACAAGCAGTCCTTGCTTGCCGGCGTTGCCGAGGAAGATGTCGCCGAAGCGGGATCCGATGACGGCGCGGAAGCCGTAGTCCTTGAGCGCCCACACGGCGTGCTCCCGGGAGGAGCCGGTGCCGAAGTCCGGTCCGACGAGCAGGATGCGCGGGTCGTCCTGGTACTCGGGCCGGTTGAGCACGAAGTCAGGGTCCTGCCGCCAGCCGTTGAACAGCGCGTCCTCGTAGCCCGTCTTCGTGACGCGCTTGAGGTAGACGGCGGGCAGGATCTGGTCGGTGTCGACGTTGGAGCGGCGCAGCGGCACGGCGGCTCCCTCGATGCGGGTGATCTTCTCCATCAGACGGCCACCTCCTGCGGCGTTCGGGTGTCGGTGCTCGCGGCGGGCGCGGCGGGCTCGTCGAGATCAGACGGACTGGAGAGCGTACCCCGAACCGCGGTCGCAGCGGCGACGAGGGGCGACACGAGGTGCGTGCGTCCGCCCTTGCCCTGCCTGCCTTCGAAGTTGCGGTTGGAGGTGGACGCGCAGCGCTGCCCGGGCTCGAGCTGGTCCGGGTTCATGCCGAGGCACATCGAGCAGCCGGCGAAGCGCCATTCTGCGCCGAACTCGGTGATGATCTTGTCGAGGCCCTCGGCTTCCGCCTCAAGGCGCACGCGTGCCGAGCCTGGCACGACCATGACGCGGACGCCGTCGGCCTTCTGGCGGCCGCGGATGACGGAGGTGAAGGCACGGAGGTCCTCGATGCGGCTGTTGGTGCAGGAGCCCATGAAGACGACGTCCACGGGGATGCTCTTCATGGGTCGTCCGGCCTCGAGCGCCATGTACTCGAGCGCCCGCTCGGCGGCCTGGCGGTCGTTGGGGTCCGCGAAGTCGGACGGCTCCGGGACGACCCCGCTGAGGGAGATGCCCTGGCCCGGGTTGGTTCCCCACGTGACGAACGGCTCGAGGGTGTCGGCGTCGATGAAGACCTCGGCGTCGAAGCTCGCGTCGTCGTCGGTCCTGAGGGTGCGCCAGTAGTCGACGGCAGCGTCCCAGTCGTCGCCGACCGGGGCGTGGTCGCGGCCTTCCAGGTAGGCGAAGGTCTTGTCGTCCGGGGCCACCATGCCGGCGCGAGCGCCCGCCTCGATGGACATGTTGCAGACGGTCATGCGGCCCTCCATGGAGAGCGCCTCGATGGCCGAGCCGCGGTACTCGAGCACGTAGCCGGCTCCGCCGCCCGTGCCGATCTTGGCGATGACGGCGAGGATGATGTCCTTCGCCGTGACGCCCTCCTTGAGCGTGCCGTCGACGTTGATGGCCATCGTCTTGAACGGCTTGATGGCGAGCGTCTGCGTGGCCAGCACATGCTCGACCTCGCTCGTGCCGATGCCGAACGCGATGGCTCCGAAGGCGCCGTGCGTCGACGTGTGGGAGTCGCCGCAGACGACCGTGATGCCCGGCTGCGTCAGCCCGAGCTGCGGCCCGACGACGTGCACGATGCCCTGCTCGGCGTCGCCCAGGGGGTGGAGCCGGATGCCGAACTCCTTGGCGTTGCGGCGCAGCGTCTCGATCTGGGTGCGGCTCGTCGTGTCCGCGATGCGGTTGAGGATGTCGACCGTCGGCGTGTTGTGGTCTTCCGTCGCGATGGTGAGGTCGGGGCGCCGCACCGGGCGGCCCGCGACTCGGAGACCGTCGAAGGCCTGCGGGCTGGTGACCTCGTGCATGATGTGCAGGTCGATGTAGATGAGGTCGGGCGAGCCGTCTTCACCCTTGGCGACGAGGTGGTCTTCCCAGACCTTCTGGGCCAAGGTCCTCGGCTGCGACTGTGCCTCGTTCGTGCTGTCTTCCGTCTTCATGTTGCTTGCGTCTCCTCGCATCTGCTCAGGCGCCATCGACACCGCGACGGGATGCACCTGCGAAGTTAGGCCCCGTCGCGGCAGCAAAGGAGAAGCAGACCGGCAGACATGCGAACCATGCTAACACTGCGCCTTTCAGCGGGTTCTGGGCCGTGAGCTGCATCCGTTCGGGCACGCGGCTCCTGACTGGGCGAAGGCGAGGCGGCAGCTAGCTCCGGCGTATCGAGAGCCGGTACTCGCCCAGCTGCACGACGTCGCCTGAGCGGAGTTCCGCTGGGACTCCAGGCTCAACCGCGAGCGCGCCGTGCGCATTCCCGCCGGGGAAGAGGGCGACGCCGTTCGTGGAGTTGAGGTCGTCGACGTAGAGGCGCTCGCCGTCGGCCCAGAAGCGCGCGTGCGTCTTCGACATGGTCTGCGTGATGTCGGGGACCGCGGAGACGGAGGCGTCGGGGAATCGATCCTGCGAGGGGTTTCGACCGATGACGACGGGCCCGTAGATGGGGACGCTGACGCCGTCGGCGAGGACGACCACCCACTCGGGCAGAGGCTGCTCGGCGCTGGCACCAGGGGCGTCGTGGCCCGGCTGCTCGAGCCTCGCCTCGGAAGCATGCGCCGCGCCGGTGAGCCCGGCCGGCGACTCGGGCGAGAGACCCGGCTGCGGGGTGCCGCCGAACGGGGCCGCGCTGGGGGCCGCGGACGGCACCGCGAGCTCGTCGCTCGTCGACGGCGCTGCTGGCAGATGCGCCGCTCGCCCGTGGTCGGGAAGCGAGGGCTGCTGCGGGGAGAGCCTCGGCCGTGGCGCCGGCATCGGAGGAAGCGGGTACTCGTCGTCGAGCTCAGCGCGCAGCCAGTCGCCGGCTGGGGCTTCCTGCGCCCCGCCGTTCGCTGCCGACGGCGGCGACCATTCGGGCCGCCCCGACGTGTTCGCTGCCTCAGGCACGATCGCGCCCTGCCCGATCAGCCCGGGCGGCACCCCGATGAACCCAGAATGTTCCACGGGGCCATGATACGGGGCGCGGGGCGCGGCGGAACGTGAATCGTCCACGCAGACGGCGCCAGAAGCCGACGGAGCCCCTCGCCTCGGCGACGGCGGCGTCCGCGTCAGCCCACAGCGAGGCCAGGTCCGCGTCGCTCACGGGGTCGCCCCCGAACACGGCCCGGTCGCTTCGGTCGGCGAGCGGGACGAGCGAGGGATGCACGGCACCAGCGGTCTGGACCCGGGTCGCTCGGCGCGGAATCGGGTAGCCGAGCTCGGCGAAGCGGTCGATGCTGTCGCTCCACGCCCCCGCCGCCCGCTGGTCGGGGCTGCCCTCGCGCAGCCGCCGGCTCCGCCGCCTGCGCTTGAGGAGGGCGACGGCGAGCAGCGGGACGAGGAACAGCGCGAGCGGGACCGCGAGGGAGATCCCGAGCGTGAGCGCCCAAGCCGGCCACGTCTCATCGTCGTCGGGTTCCTCCTCCTGTCGTCGCTCGTCGGCGCTCGTGAGGAGCTCGTCTGGCTTCTCCTGCGTCTGCGGGGGCTGACGGACCTGCGCCTTCGGCTTGGACTGCGGGTCGGTGGTCGTGTTGACGGGCACGTCGGTCTGCTCCGGCGTCGGGTCGAACGCGACCCAGCCGAAGCCCTCGAACGGCACCTCGACCCAGGCGGTGACATCGGACCCGCGCACCTCGGTGGTGCCGTCTGCCGAGATCTGCTCCGGCGCGTAGCCCATGACCACCCGGGCGGGGAACCCGAGCTGGCGCGCCATGATCGCCATCGCGGACGCGTACTGCTCCTGGTCGCCCACGAGGTAGCGGAGGTCGAAGAGCTCCTGCATGCGGTCGAGCCCGTGCCCGGCGCGCGATGGCACGGAGTCGCTCGCCGTGCCGTGGCTGAAGAAGCCCTCGGCGATGAGCGCGTTCTCGATGGCCTTGAGCTGCAGGTACGGGGAGGTCTCTCCCGCGATGTAGCTCTGCATCCGCTCGACGAGGGCGGCGGGCGGCGACGGCATCGCGGGATAGTCGAGGTCGAGGACTGCCGCATTGTCGAGCTGCCCCTCGATGGGGAGGTCCTGGACGAGCGCGGAGACCTGGTAGCTGTCACCCTCGCGGAGCCCCGAGGTGATGAGCCCTCCCCCGGTTCTGGCGTTGTAGCGGAAGTCGCCGCTGCGGTCCGGCAGGCTGCCGCCTGCGAGGTTCACGTCGGTGGGGACGCCGACGCTCGGCAGCCAGATGTCGGAGTAGTCGCGGATCGTGACGTCGATCGATCGCTCGGAGGATGAGGTCACCAGGGGGTCGCTCGGGACGACTCGACCGGAGAGGTTGTAGCTGCCGGTCGAGGCGAGCGTCGCGGCGGGGTCGGCGATCTGCCAGGACTTGCCCGAGTAGCTCTCGAGCGTCGCGAGGCGCAGCCGGTCTCCCCCTTCGAGGCCGGTCACGTCGAACAGCGTCGAGTCAGGTCTGAGCTTCGAGTACTCGCGGAATCCGGCGAGCGGGCTCGTGTGCGAGAGCGGATCGAACGGCGGCGTCACCTGCTCGCGCGCCACCACGCGCTGCTCGGCGATGGTCGCGGAGGCGACGTAGCCGCCCGCGGTCGTGATGACGGCGGCGACGAGGACGATCACGGCGGTGCCGAGCGCACGGGAGCGCGCGAGGGCCCGCCTCGCCTCGGTCGACGCGATGTTGCCGAGGCCGCGGCGCCAGCTGAGCCAGACGAGCGCGACGACGGCGAAGGCACCGCCGCGCAGCACGCCGGCGACGCTGTCCTCGGTGCCGACGAAGATGGCGCTCGCGAGGACCGCCAGGGGGCCGAGGAGCGCGAGGCTCGGAGGCCAGATCGCCCCGGGCCGCTTCGGGGCGACCCACAGCAGCAGCAGCATGGCGACGAGGGAGGTGAGGGCCGCCGCGAAGTACGGGAGCACCGCGAGGTACGCGGGGGCGAGGAGCGGGGTGGAGAGCGTCACGGCGTCGCGCCAGGCGAAGACCGGGGCGCGGGCGAGGTCGGCGAGGGTCGAGAAACTCGGCAGCACTCCCGCGAAGGCCGCCTGCGGCAACGCGAAGGCGGTGCCGAGCAGGAAGTAGGCAGCGGTGGCGACGAGGAGGGCGTTGAGCCGTGTCAGGTCGAGCCAGCGCGCGAGGACCGCTGATCCGATGCCGACGATCAGGCCGCCCGCGACCGCGAGCAGGAACCAGGCGCCGCCGAAGGCCGGAGCGAAGCCGAGCGAGGCGAGCAGCGTCAGGACCGCGATGACCACGGCGTCGATGAGGGTCCGCGAGTCCAGGCCAGGGCGGAGGTGTCCACGTGCCTCCTTGGCGCGTCCTGCCCGGCCCGGCCGTGGCCTGCCAGGCCGCGTCCTGCCCGGCCGCGTCCTGCCCCGTTCGGCCGGCCGTGGACCGGTCTCCCCGTCCAGGGTCCCGTCTGCCGCGGCCGCCGTCACGTGCGCACCCGCGTCTCGCGGACCAGGCGCGGCAGGTCATCGAGCTCCGGCACCGTGCAGACGACGGTCTCGCGCAGCCGCGTGCGACTCGCGGGGTGCCCGATGGCGCAGCGGAAGACGACGAGGGTCACGTCCGCCGCGTACACGGACTGCAGCTGCCCGAGCTGGGCGTCCGTCGTGGCACTTCCGCAGACGAGGAACACGATGCTCGCCTGCGGGAGGCGCCTGACGCTGAGCGCGATGAAGTCGCGGAGGGAGGGTGAGCTCGCCGTCCACGCCTCGAGCCTGCTGCTCCCGTCGAGCATCGACGAGACCGCTCGGGTGGGCAGACGACCGCTCTGCGTGAGGGCGCTCACGGCGACGCCCGAGCGGATGAGCTCCTGCGTCAGGGACGCGAGCACCTCGACGCCGAGTTCGAACTCGTCTTCCGAGGCGTAGGCGGCGGCCTCGAGGGTCTGCAGCACGTTGGCCTGCGAGCGACGCGTCTCCTGGAACTGCCGGACCATGAGGAGACCCGTGCGTGCGCTGGTCCGCCAGTGGATGTTCCTCCGGTCGTCGCCGGACTCGTAGGGCCGCAGCGCGTGGAACGCGAGGTCGTCGTCGGTGATGCGCTCCCCCGTCACGCCCTCGAGGTCGCGGAGCAGCCCGGCGACCTGGGCGGTGAGGCGAACCGTCCGGGGATGCACGAACAGCTCGAGCACCCCGGTCCACCTGGTCGACCGCTCGAGGAGCCCGAGCGGGTCTCCGCGCAGCGACCTGGCAGGTCCGGCCTCGATGACGGCCCTGCGGCTGGTCGGCACGGCGAAGAGGTCCTCGTGCGTCTCGTCGGGCGCGAGCTGCGGGATGCTGAACTCGGCCGTCGCGTGCCCGACCGGCAGCGCGAGGCGGGTGGGCAGCACGCGGCGCTCGCCGAGGTTCGTGACCTGCAGCCGGCCGAGGGCCCGGTCGCCGACGCGCACTCGCCTGGGCTCGAGCTCGACCTGCACGCCGAAGCTCTCGCGTCCGATCGTGAAGGGCACCGCGGCGGCGAAGACCCCGACGAGGACGCCCCCGATGCCGATCAGCTCGAGCCAGCCGAAGGCGGTTCCGGCGACGAGGAGCACGACGCCGGCGACGAGCACGATCCACCCGAGAGGCGTGACGCACCTGATGGCGTCGCTGATCGTGAGGCGGTCGCGCTCGGCGGACTCGGCCTCAGCTTCGGTGGAGACGTGCCCCTCGGTCATCAGGCGGCTCGGTGCTGGGGAGGCTCGACCTCGATGAGGCAGCGGTCGATGACCTGATCCGGAGTCGTGCCGGAGAACTCCGCCTCGGGGTCGAGGATGAGCCGGTGCGCGAGCACGGGGTGCGCGAGGTCGCGCACGTCGTCGGGCACGACGTAGCGGCGACCGTGTGCGAGCGCCCAGGCCTTGACGGCGCGCGCGAGCGCAAGCGCGCCGCGGACGGAGACGCCGACGAGCACGTCGCGGTCGGCGCGCGTGGCGGTGACGATCTCAGAGACGTACGCCATGATCGACTCGTCGACGTGCACCTCGGCGGCGAGCTCCTGCATGACGACGACGTTCTCGGCGTGGAGTATTGCGGGCACGCTGTCGGCGCGCTGCCGGTTGCCCGCATCCATGAGCAGCCGCACGGTGCTCGCGTGGTCGGGGTAGCCGAGGGACGTCTTCATCAGGAAGCGGTCGAGCTGCGCCTCTGGGAGCTTGTAGGTGCCCGCCTGCTCGACGGGGTTCTGCGTGGCGATGACGAGGAACGGCACGGGAACGGGATGCGGGGTGCCGTCGACCGTGACCCGCCCCTCCTCCATGACCTCGAGGAGGGCGGACTGGGTCTTCGGCGAGGCGCGGTTGATCTCGTCGGCGAGCACGATCGAGGCGAAGATGGGGCCGGGGTGGAACTCGAAGGCGCGCGTGCCCTGATCGAAGATCGTGACGCCCGTGACGTCGGAGGGCAGCAGGTCGGGGGTGAACTGCACGCGGCTGTTGCTGCCGTCGATGGTCTTCGCGAGCGCCTTGGCGAGCACCGTCTTGCCGGTGCCAGGCACGTCCTCGAGGAGGAGGTGGCCCTGGCTGAAGAGGGTCGTGAGCGTGAGCTCGACGACGTGCCGCTTGCCGACGACGGCCTGCTCGATGTTGGTCGTCAGGCGCTCGAAGGCGTCCTTGAACCAGGCGGCCTGCTCTTCGGTCACGGTCATGCTGGCTCCTCTTCACGGCGCTCGTGCGCGCCGGTTCTCTCGATTGTCTGCTCGACCACCGACATCGTTGCTACCACGAGTCGAGGGGCTTCTGGCTTCTGGCGACTTCCGCACCGTTCAGGTACACGACCACCGTGTACCCGCCGAGGCTGCCCCGGCACTTCTCGAGCACGGTGCCCGACTCGCCGTTGATCGCGGCCCCGCTCACGTTCGTCTGCGTGCCGACGAGCTTGTCCTCGCCGGACTTCGCCGTGCTGTAGCACTCGACGGTGTAGGGCACGTCGGAGAAGTCCTGGCCCTTGATGACGAAGCTGCGGACCTCGTCGGGCTTGCCAGGCACCTTCTTGCCGCCGGTGACCTCGACGCTCATGCGCGCCGTGTAGTGCAGGTAGCCGGTGACCTGGTCTGTCGAGGTGGAGACGCCGGCCTCGTTCTTCGCGGCGACCGAGACCTTCACGGGCGTGGAGGAGGACTTCGGCACCTGGATGCCCGTGATGGCGAACGAGAGCTGCGTCGCGGGCACGCTCGTGGTGGTCGGCGCCTCCGTGCCGACCTGCACGGTCACGTCGTAGCCGCTGAGACCGCCACCGCTCGCGGTCGGTGCCGACCACTCCGCCGTGAGGGTGCCGGTGAGCTCCCCCGGCGGAGTCTGGCCGTCGGCGACCTTCAGATTCTGGGGGGCCTGCGGGAGGGTGATGGGCTTGGCGCTGGTCGAGCTCGCGGGGAGCCCGTAGCCGAGGGAGTTCAGGGCCCGGACCGTCGCCGTGTAGTCATTGCCAGGGACGAGGCCGTCGTCTTCCGTGAACGTGACGCTGTAGACGTCGCCGGCCGTCGTCTTGGTGAAGACCGCACCGCCGCCCGCGAGCGTCACCTCGTATTCGGTGATCTCCGGCCCGTTGGAGACGGCGCCAGACCAGTTCACGGCGAGCGTCCCCAGGGCGCCGCCCTTCTCGAGCGACACGTCGCCCGGGGCGCCTGGGACGTCCTGGACCTCGACGGTCGCGAGCCCGGTCGTCTCGCGCAGCGGGTCGCCCGTCTGGTCTCCGATGCGGTAGCTGATGGTGATGGTGCCGATGAAGTTCGTCGCCGGCACCACTCGCACCTGCCCGTCGACGAGGGAGACAGCCGATCCGGTGGCGGAGCCCGCGACCTCGCTCGCGGAGATGAGCGTGAGCGGGGACTCGGGGAACGGGTTGAAGTCGTTGGCGGTGACGTCGACCAGGACGGGCCCGTTGCGGCGGGCCAGCTGCTCATCCGGCACGGCGCGCGGCAGCGGCTTGGAGGTGGAGACGACGGTCACCGTGACGGTTCCGGTCTGCACGAAGTCGCGGAAGGTGTAGGTGACCGTGTACTTGACGACGGTGCCGACCTTCGTGTCCACCCCAGCGGCGACCTTGACGGTGCTGCCGTCGAGACTCGACTGCAGCTCCCCCGTGCCGCCGGTGAGCTTCGAGAACTCCACCTGGGGGACGACGTCCTTGTTCGGGTGGCCGGTGGCGGTGCGGAGGTCGAAGCTCTGCTCAGTGCCCTGCTCGACGGTGAGCTGGGGCGCGACGAAGGTCGGTGCGACGTCGTAGAAGTCGGGGTCGCCCACCGTGATCGGGACGCGGATGGTCGCGATGCCTGCGTTCTGATCGTCGGCGCTCTCCGCATCGCTCACCTGGAAGGTGATGGATGCCGGCCCGCGGAAGCCGGGCTTCGGGGTGAACTTCAGCCTGGTGTCGCTCTCCACGAGCGGGCTGCCGTCGGCCTGCTCGGCCCACACCTGCTCGGGGTTGATGAGCGAGACGCGGTTGCCGGACGGGGCGCGCACGAGGTCGTTGACGTCCCACGAGATCGACTCCCCGACCTTCGCATTCTGGGCGGGGAGGTCAGGGATGAGGAACGGGGACTGGCGCTTGGACTCCTCCGTGATGAGGGCTGGCACCATGATGAAGCCCGCCGCGGTGAGCCCCGTGTCCTCGGCGGTGAGCCGGTAGACGACGATCTGCCTGGCGTCGCTGAGGGAGACCGTGACCCGTCCGTCCTCCTCGACCGTCGCGGCTCCCGCGCCGGCCCCCGCCAGATCGACCGCGAGCTCGCTGACCCTCCCGCCAGGGTTGGTGGCGCCGTCTCGCACGTTGATGCTGAGCGTCTCTGCGCCGGCGAAGTCGTCGAGGCGCACCACGTGGTCGACCGCAGTCGGGGGAAGCGTGGGCGCATCCGCATTGATCGTGACGTGGATGAACGCGGCATCCTGCCCACCCTGGCCGTTGATGATCGTGTACGGCACGGAGATGAACTCGCCATCGCTCGGCACCGTGATGATGACCGAGTCGCCGTCGACCTCGGCCTCGAGGCTCGGGTCGACGCCGACGAGCTCTGGCACGACCTCGAGCGTGTAGCCGTTCGGATCGGAGTCGTTCTTCAGCACGGGGACCGCGATGCGCAGGCCCGGCTTGGCGCGCACGTTGTCGTCGACCGCGATCGGGGGCGCTGTCGCGGCGGGACGGGCGACGACGCCGACCCTGATCGTGCCCTCGGCGCGCTGGCCGTACCCGTCGACGACCTCGTACCGCAGCACGTCGGTGCCCGTGGCTCCAGGGAACGCCTCGTAGACGAAGGAGGTCTGCGTGAGCTCGCTCACGGAGCCGAGCGTCGGAACGTCGACGAGCTGCGTGAGCTCGACCGAGTCGCCGTCCGGGTCGATGCCGTCGAGCGGCACCTCGATGCGCACGCTCGCGCCCTCGAAGACCCTGGCGGTGTCGACGCCGGGGGCCGGGGGCCGGTTGCTCGACTCGTCGGGCGCCGTCACCTGGAAGGACACGGTCGCCCCCGCCTGCTCGCCGTGCTCGTCGACGACGGTGTAGCCGAGCGAGTAGGTGCCGGGCTCGGACGGGGCCTGGAGGCGGACGTCGTCGCCGGAGACGAAGGCGTAGCCGTCTCCGACCTGCACGGTGCTGAGGGCGGGCGAGAGGGACATCTGCGCCTCGTCCGGGTGGGAGTCGTTCTCGAGCACGGAGACGCTCGTGTAGTCGCCGGCGCGCACGCGCCTCGTGTCGTCGACGGCGACGGGCGGCTCGTGCGTCACGGCGGGCTCGACCGGGACGACGACGATGTAGCCGACCGACGTCGATGCGCCGTCGGTGATCGTGTACGGGAGCTCGATGGTCTGCTGGATCGCGGACTGCGAGGAGAGGCGCACGATCGTGTTGTCGATGAGCTCGACGGCGAGGCCTGCCGTGCGGGCCTCGTCGGTGGTCTCCACGCTCTGCACGGACAGCACGCCCGTTCCGGTGGACACGTCGTTGCCGAGCACGTCCACGACGTTCGACTGGCCAGGGCGGAGGTAGGCGAGGTCGCGCACCGCGGTCACCTGCGCCACGCCCTCGACGGGCTCCTCGACGTCGAAGCGGATGATGCCGACCGACGTGGCCGCCCCTGCTGAGACCGTGTACTGCACGTACGCGGTCATGGCGCTCGCCGAGGTGAAGGTGACGGTGCCGAGGTCCGGGTTGAAGCTCGCGCCTCCCGTGCTGGTGCCGAGCTCGGCGATCTCGACGAGCTCGAGCGCCTGACCGTTGGGCGAGAGGTCGTTCACGAGCGGCTGTGCCGTGATGGAGTCGCCGATGACTCCGCGCGCGAAGTCCGGCGTGCCGATCGGCCCGAGCGTGCCGGGCGCCTCGACGCGGATGCGCAGCTCACCGGCCACCTGCGCGGTGCCGTCCGAGACGAGGTACGGCACGACCCGCTCCCCCAGCTCCGCGCTGACGGCGGTGAAGGTGAGGCGTCCGTCCGGTGTGAAGCTGACGGTGTCGCCCACGGGAGCGGTGGCCCCCTGGAGGAAGACGGGGTCGCCCTCCGGGTCCGTCCAGTCGGGCATCACGTTGTAGGAGATCTTCTGGCCAGCTTCGACCGCCACGGCGCTCGCGCGGTTCGTCGTCGGGGCCTGGTTCTCCGCGTCGGCCGGCTGGATGCGGATCGTGACCCGTGCCTCCGCCACGCCGCCGGGCCTGCCGTCCGAGGCCGTGTACGTGAGCGTCTGCTCGCCGGACGCGCCCTCCGTGGCGCGGAACTGCAGGGCCCGGCCGTCGTCGATGACGCGCAGCTCGCCGAACGATGGCGGCGGGTCGGCGGAGAGGCCGGTGATCGTGAGGATGTCGCCGTCGACGTCCGAGTCGTTGTCGAGGACCGTGAGGTAGGCGGTCGATCCGGCACGGACCCCGTAGGAGTCGTCGACGAGCTCCGGCGGGGTGTTCTCCTCGCCTCGCTCGGCGAGGGTCGCCTCGAACGATTCCTCGGTGGCCTCGTTCTCGCCCTCCGTGCCGTCGGTGTCCTCCGGCGGGACGAGCTCGTTCCAGTTCTCGACCAGGCGCATGTTCTCCTGCGGCAGCCACACCTGGCCCGTGGCGACGTCGTTGAGCGCGACGACGTTGCGGTTGACGCGGTAGAGGAGCTCGCCGAGGGGCGGCGCCGACATGGACTGCACGCTCGGCTGCTCGTCACCGCACGCGACCATCGTGACGGCCGCCTGCGCCCAGGCGGCGTGCGCGCAGCCCGCGACCACGGCGGGGCGCGCCGCGCCCTGGTCGGTCGCCAGCGAGCCGTCGATGCCCGCCGGGAGCGCAACGGCCTCGCCACCGCCGAGCGGCACGCGCAGGATCCCGTCGCCGGACGCGAACACCACATCGGGGGATGCCGCGCCCTGGAGCTGCACGCGCAGCGCGCTCTCCGGCACCTCACGGGCCTGCCCGTCGACGAGGAGCGCACGTGCGGCGGTGTCGAACACCACCGGCTGCTCGCCGACGGCAGTGAACTCGTAGTCGGCGGGGGCTCCCGCGAGCGGCTCCCAGAGCTGCTCGCCGCCGATGCCCTCCATCCGCAGGATCTGCTGCTGCTCCGGTGCGACGGCGAGCACCGTGCCGAGCGAGGTCACGAGGACCTGGGCGTCGGCGCCGAGCTCCGCCACGGGCTCCGCGGTCGCGGCGTCGAACGCGAGCGGCTGCGTGGCGTCGACGAGCCAGAGCCGTCCCGTCGCCGGGTCGAGGAGCGCCAGGACGCCGCCGCCGTAGGAGCTCCGACTGCCCGCGGGCGTCAGGATGCTCTCGCGCAGGTCGGTGAGCGCGGGGTCGACGCGGCCGAGCGAGCCGCTGGTCTGGTCGTGCAGGAAGACGGTGTCGCCGTCCTGCAGGATGCCGACATCCGCCGTCACGAGGCTCACGCTCGCGTCGAGCTCCTGGATCTGCGCGTTGAGGCGGCCCGCTCGGAGGTCCGAGCTGTTCGACACCCAGACGTCGCTGCTCTCCAGTTCGACCTCGGCCGCGGGAAATCCCTCGTGCAGGAGGGCGAAGAGCAGGGGCGTGCCGATGAGGAGCGCCATGACCAACGCCATCGCCAGCTGTCGGCGGCTTCGCGGGGTCGGCGCTGTTCGGCGCATGCGTACCCACCCCCAGCAGAGCTCGTCAGTGCCTCACCTCGGAGCGCACGAGACTTCATTGTGCACGAGGACCCGATGCCAGCGCGACAGCGAGTGCTGCCCGTGGCCCGGCGAGTGCGGCGCCGTGCGCCTGTCCGCCGAGTGCCGTCAGCGGCGGTCGAGCGTGTCCAGGTCGTCCGGCGTCACCAGGCGAGTCGAGATGGCGTACTCGACGAGACGTGCTCGCCGGTTCGAGGCGAGCTTGCTGCGGCCGCCGCGCAGCCCCGAGACGCCGAACTTGTCGAGCTTGTCGCACACGTTGTCGAGCTTGCGGTTGAACGTCGGGAGCGTCCAGCCGAGGCGAGCCGCAGCATCCGCCGAGCTCGGGATGACCCCGCGACCCGGGACGGCGTTGCGCAGGACGTCTTCCGCGAGGGCGAGGATCAGCTCGCGCTGCGACTCGGTGAGGTGGATGACCGCCTGCGTCGTGTTGCCGGACGGCGACATGTTCACGTGGGAAGTGTTGTAGAAGTCGGACGCGGAGTGGATCGCGAAATCGTAGGTCGTCGATCCCGCCGTGAACATGACCTGCATGTGCTGGAACACGACCGGGAGCTTGGCGCCAGGCGAGAGCCACGACTGCACCTGGCCGGAGTCGTCCGTGACCGTCGCGGAGAGCACGGAGCCGACGTTCGAGAGCCACCACATGCCGAACTCCGCCTGCAGCACCAGGAACTGGCGGTGCAGGTACGGGTTCTCGTCGATCACGAGGTCGGCGTCTCGGCCGATCGTGAAGGGCTCAGCCGGGTTCAGCTCGTACCACTCGCCGACGAACTCGACGCGGAGCGGCCCGAGCGGGGGCACCTGGCTCACGATTCGCTCATCGGAATCCGGAATCTCGATGGACTCTTCCGGAGCCTCGTTCGCTTCCGCGGCCGAGGTGTACTTGCTCTCACTCATGACACCATCATGGCGGATCGGCGAGGTCATTGCGGATAGCAGACTTCGAGCGGCTCGGAGCTGACCTTCCCTCCACGGCGGATCTCGACCTCGATGCACGTCACGGCGCCGTCCTGCACGTTGGGGATGACGACCGAGGTCTCACTTGTCGTCGCCCCTTCCTTGCCGCCCTCGCCGAGCCTCCAGTAGTAGACGTCGCCCGGCTGCGGGTCGGGGTTCGACCAGGAGAAGGTGACGGATCCGTCGGGGCTCCGGACTGCGACGGGGGCGACGAGCACCGGGGGGAAGCCGCCGGACTGGATGGAGACGGGGGTCGTCGTCGCACGGCCGATCTCCTCGTCTGCAGGGGCGAGCATCCAGGAGATCGCCGCGACGATGCCGATCGCGAGCACGAGCCCTCCGGCGATGACGCCGACGAGCCCGTTCCTGGAGAGCTTCCTCGACGAGGCGGCGGCGCTCGCCGCGCGCTCGCGCGCCAGCTCGTCTGCCCTCGATGCGGGCGCGTCGATCTTGCTCCCGGATGCCTCTCCGAACGTGCGAGCGGGCGCGGCGGCCACGGCGTCCGCACGAGCGGGGGTCGTGATGGGGCGAGCCGTCGTCGGACCCGAGTCGTCGCTCGGTGCTCCCCCGGTGTGCTCCGTCCCGCGGGGCCGCCTGCCGGTTCGGGGTCCGCTGGCCGTCTCGTACCTCGCGGCGAACCCGCCCCGGGACTGCTGAGCCGCGACCCTGACCACGGCGCGCGCCGAGGTCAGCTCGGCCTTGCTGGCGCGGGCCCCCTCGTGCACCTGGGCGTTGATGAGGGAGACGGGCCGCAGGCTCGTGGCGTCCGCATCGCCGCCGCCGGTCGCGGCCGTGGCCGAGATCGTCATGTTGGGCACGTCGATCGCCGTCGGGGCGTAGTTGAGCTCCAGCTCGACGCGCTGCAGCGCGTAGGCGAACTCGACCGCGCTCTGGTACCGGTGGGCTGGGTTGCGGGCCATGGCCTTGTGGAGCACGCTCACGAGCGACCGGGGCACGTCGCCGCGGAGGATCGGCGAGATGGCGCCGCGCTCGATGCGGGAGATGAGGTCGAGCGTCGTGTTGCGCTCACCGGGGCGCTCGAAGGGAGTGTGGCCGGCGACGAGCGAGTAGACGGTCGCGCCCAGCGAGAACACCTCGCTGCGCACGTCGGGCTTGGGCTCGTCCTCGAACATCTCCGGCGGCGACCATGGTACGGACAGGCCGCCACCACCAGTGGGGGGCGCCTCGACGAGGTCGTCCGCCTCTGCGAGCTCGTCGTCGACGGCGGACGAGATGCCGAAATCGGTGAGAGCGGGCCAGCCGAAGTCGTTCGTGAGGATGTTCGCCGGCTTCACGTCACGGTGCAGGATGCCGACGGTGTGCGCCGTCGCGACGGCGCTGGAGATGCGCACGCCCGTGCGCAGCGCCTCCTCGACGGGGATCTGCTCGCGCTTGTATCGATCCGAGAGGCTGAGCCCGGACGCGTACTCCATGACGAAGTAGGGACGCCCGTCGCCGGCCACATCCGCCTGGAAGATCGTGACGATGTACGGGTGCGACGACATCTGCGCCATCAGGTTGGCCTCGCCGATGAACGCCTGCCTGCTGGTCTCGCCGAGGTCGTCGCCGCCGAGGAGCACCTTCACGGCGACGAGGCGCCTCGGGAACTGCTGCTCATACAGGAAGACGTCGGAGAACCCGCCGGAACCTAAGTGCTTTCGGTAGAGGTAGCCAGGGATCTGGGGCGGCTCGGCTGGGGATCGTCGCTGCCCTGCCATGGCTAGCGCCTCGCCGTCATGGCGAGGTTCCGCACGGTGAGGAACACCCCGCTTCCGAGGTCGATGACCGTGTCCGGCATGACCGCGGTCGGCTCCCCCGCTCGCAGGCGCTGCGGGCCGCGTCCGGGCATGACGACGTCGGTGCCGTTGCGGGAGTGGAGGTCGGTGACGACGATGACGCCGCCCTCGACGGTGAGGAGCACGTGGTTGCGTGAGATGTCAGTGGCGCCGGTCAGCTTGACGTGGCGAGGCAGGACGCCGCCCGTCTGCTCCGCGCCCATGCTGGGCGCCCTTCCGAGCACGAGCGGACCCGCCAGATCGACGGTGGCTCCCGTGGACAGCTCGACGATGTACGACGCCTCTCCCCCGCCGGCGCGCTGCTCTGGCGGGTTCTGCGCAGGCGGGTTCTGCTCAGGCGGGTTCTGCTCAGCTGACGAGTCCGGTGAGACGTCGACGGCGCGCTGCTGCCGCCGCTGATCGGCGGCGTGGGCGGTGAGGGAGGCGAGGTCCACCTCCGGGCGCGTCTCGGAGGAGAGCGCCTGGACGAGCACGGTGTCGGCGAGGTCTCCGCCACGCGGGGCGGACTCGTGGCGGTGGGCGTCGTCGACGCGGAGGTCTCGGAGGGAGCCGCCGACGATCGTGAGGCCGTCGTGCTCCCCGACCTCGTCGAGCGCCGCCGGGACCTCGAGCGCCTCGGAGGCCGGAGGGGTCGCGTGGGCCACAGGCTGCTGGGCGCTGCCGTCCCGGAACTCCTGGCGGGCGGCGCTGCGCGCTGAGGCCTCCTGGCGGATGCGGCTCGCCTCGGCGCTCAGGATCGTGCGACCGTCGTGCTCCCCGACCTGATCCGCAGTGACCTCCGGGTCGAGGATCGGCACGGGGAAGGTCTGGACGTCACGGATCGGTGACTGGTCGAGGATCGGCAGCTCGTCGCGGTCGAGTCGCGGCGCATCGACGCCGTCGTCGGAGCCGGAGCCGGAGTCGGAGTCGGAGCCGGGTGTCGTCGTGGCCTCGGGCGGCAGGTCGAGGATGGTCGCCTCGGAGATGGCGTCGCTGCTATGCCCGCTGTCGCCGATGTGCCTGCTCTCTTCGCCGTCTGGACCTGAAGCCGGGTCCGCGTCCGGACCGTGGGTGCCGCGCGACTCGAGGGCCCGCGAGTGCAGGTTCGGCGTGTCGAGATCCGGGTCCGGGGCGACGACCGTCTCCGGTCCCACGCCCACGGGGGCGCGCGTCTCGGAGATCTCCTCGTCGCAGGCGGCGAAGAGCAGCTGGATCGGGACCTGGTCGAGTCCCCGCCGATCGTTCTCCACCGTGACCTCGACGCCTCGCGCCGACGGCAGGAGCACCTCGACCCACGTCGATGCCTCCCCCGCGCTGATGACGGCCGGTCGGATGCCGACGTGCGGTGCGCTCGGCAGCTCCTCGACGCGGAGGGGGCCCCGCGCGAAGACACGCAGCCCGTTGCCCTCGCGCGTCAGGTAGACGAATGGGGCGACCTCGCTGAGCGGTCCTGTGCCGATGATGGCGGCGAAGACCTTGTCGAGCGAGACGGCACCGTCGGCGAACGCGAGGCGTGCGGCCCCGATGGTCCCGGTCCCCTCGCGGGCGTCACGAGACTCGGGGCTCGACTCCGCGGGGGTCGACTCCGCAGGATGCGACGGGGCAGATTGCGATGGGGCAGGATGCGACGGGGCAGACGGGCGCACCAGAAGAAGGGCATGCCGACGCTGGCGGAAGACCACCGGAGCTTCTGCCTCGACCTCGTGGGGTGCCTCGGTCATGGTTACCTCGGCGTCGTGTCTTCGAAGGTGTCGTCTGCGGCCGGGGCTGCGATCGGCCCCGTCGTGACGGGCGGGCTCGCCGATGCCTGGTCGGCGTTCGCGTACTCGGAGTCGATGACGACGACGCTCACGTTATCTCGTCCGCCGACCTCGACGGCCGTCTGCACGAGCGTCTCCGCGAGGGTCAGCTCCGGTTCCGGATCGGAGTGGTACTCGAGCATGACCTGCGAGATCTGCTCGTCGCTGAGCTCCTTCGTGAGTCCGTCGGAGCAGACGAGGAAGACCTGATGGCCGTGCACGGGCATGAGCCAGATGTCGGCCTCGACGTCGCTCTCGGAGCCGACCGCCCGCGTGATGACGTTCCGGTCGGGGTGGATGAGCGCATCCGCTGCCGAGATGAGGCCCATGGCCACCATCTCCTGCACGGCGGAGTGGTCGACGGTCACCTGCACGAGCGCGCGACCGTTCCAGCCGTACACGCGGGAGTCGCCGACGTTGAAGATCATCCAGTGCAGCAGCTCGGCGCCGAGGTCGGCGAGGTCGACGAGGGCGATGCCGGACAGCGTGGTTCCCGCCACGGCGCCTGGCCCGTCGGCTTCGGTCACGAGGTCCTGCACGGCACGGTTGGCGCGGTCGATGGTGCGCAGCACGCGGTCCGGGGTTGCCGGCTCCTCGACCTGGAACTCCTCGTCGAAGGTCGCGACGACGGTCTGGCTCGCGCGGTCGCCGTAGGCGTGACCGCCCATTCCATCTGCGACGAAGAAGACGGGCATGCGCGCCAGCACGGAGTCCTCGTTCACCTGGCGCACGCTTCCGACGTCGCTGGCGGCGCTCACGCGCAGCGCGACGGCTTCCTCCGCGCGTGCGTACGACGAAGCCAGTTCAGTATTCACAAATAGCACCTCTGGAACTCTGCCCGGGTGGCCTGCCCCGAAGGCACACCTTGTACGCGTAGATCGCGCCTGCGTCCATTGTGGCATTGCGGCGGCGCTGCTGCGAGACCGGCCCGCGACACCGTCGGACTCTCACACCCCGTCCAGGATCGTGCCGAGCCGGTCGAGGCGGATGCGGCGCGTCACGCCGAGCCGTCCCAGGAAGCGCTCATCGTGGCTCACGACGAGCAGCGCGCCACGGTAGTCGCGCAGCGCGTCGACGAGCTGCGCCGTCGACTCCCGGTCGAGGTTGTTCGTGGGCTCGTCGAACAGCAGGAGCTGCGCGGGCGGGGTGGCGAGCAGCAGACGCACGAGGGAGACCCGGAAGCGCTCGCCGCCCGAGAGCGAGGAGACGGGCCGCTCGAGGACGGCGCCTCGCAGCAGGAACCGCGCGAGCTGGGCGCGGAGCTCCTGGGCGGCGGTCTCGGGGGCGGAGCGCTGCACGTTCTCGAGGACGCTCGCGTCGTCGTCCAGCCCGTCGAGGCGCTGGCGCAGGTATCCGACTCGGCTCGTGGACGCCGTGACCCAGGCTCCCCCTCGGGTCTCGATGCGCTCGCCGCCGGCAGCGGCACCGGCACCGGCACCCTCCACGCCGAGCGACTGCGCCGACGCGGCGATCGCGTCGAGGAGCGTGGTCTTGCCGGAGCCGTTCGGACCCGTCAGCGCGATGCGCTCCGGGCCCATGATGACCAGCCGCCCGGCGGCCTCGGGCCGCGCAGGCTCGGGCCGGGCAGGATCAGGGTGCGCCGGGCCGGGCTGCGTCGGTTCGGCGCGCGCGGGGTCAGCGCGTGCCGCTGCCAGCTCGAGCGTCACGAGGCGGCGGGAGGTCGCGACATCCGGGTCCGGGAGGTGGATGCGGATGCTCGCGTCGTCCCGAACTCGCCCCTCGGCGAGCTCCACCGCCGCCTCGGCCCCCGCGAGGCGGGAGTCGTGCTGGCTCCGGAGCCTGCCGGCGGAGACCTGCGCTCGCGCCTTCTGCCCGTTGAGGAGGATCTTGGGCGCGCGCTTGTTGGCCTGCGCCTTCTTCCCCGCGCGCAGGCTGCTCGCGATCTTCGCCTCGGCTTCGCGCCGATCGCGCTGCTCTGACCTCAGGGCGCTCTCCGCGGATCGGAGGGCCTGCGCGGCCGCCGCCTGCTCGCGCTCGAGCTGCAGCAGGTACGCGCTGTACCCGCCGCCGGTCACCGCCAGCTCACCGCCCCTCACCTCGGCGATCTGGTCGACGTGCTCGAGCAGCTCCTCGTCGTGGCTCGCGATGACCAGCGTGCCTCGCCACGATTCGACGAGCGCCGCGAGGCGGTGTCGCGCATCCCGGTCGAGATTGTTGCTCGGCTCGTCCAGCAGCACGATGGGCGCCCTGCCGAGGCGGAGCCCGGCGATGGCGACGAGCATCGCCTCGCCGCCGGAGAGGCCGCCGAGGGTGCGCGTGAGCATCTCCTCGTCGAGCCCTATGGCGCGCAGCTCGGCCGCGGCGAGCGTCTCGATGTCCCAGTCGTCGCCGAGCACGTCGTAGTCGGCGGGGTCGACGGAGCCGCCCTCGATGGCGCGGAGGGCGGTGATCTTGCGATCGACGCCGAGGAGCGCGGCGACGGGAAGCTCCGTGTCGAGGGTCAGCTGCTGCGGCAGGTAGGCCACGTCCGCGTCAGCTCTGACCGCGCCTCCCGTCGGCGCCAGCTCTCCTGCGAGCAGGCGCAGCAGCGTCGACTTGCCGCTGCCGTTTCGGCCCACGAGGCCGGTTCGACCGGGCGGGAAAGCCCCGGTGAGCGCGTCGATGGCCGGGGACCCGTCCGGCCAGCTCAGGCTGAGGCGGTCGAACGAGAGTGGGTGGTTGTTCTTCGGTGTCGTCTGAGACACGGTGCTCCCTGAAGGTTCAGTGCGCGCACTGACACCGGGAGCCTCAGGAGGTGGGTTCGACGGGCGTCAGCGCACAGCGTGCGGTGCGGGGGCGTCGAGAGTCTTCACCGGCCTGCCGATCTTCGGGAACAAGAACGCAAAGATTTTAGCACCGGACCCCGAGAACCGTTCGAGTTCCCGAGAGCACAGCCGGGGCGCACAGACCCGGTGAAGCACAGAGCCCGGCGCAGCAGACAGAGCCCGGCGCAGCAGACAGAGCCCGGCGCAGCACACAGAGCCCAGCCGGAATGCACGAAGCCCGGTGCGAGAGAATTCTCGAACCGGGCTTGTGTTGGTGATCCCAGCGGGATTCGAACCCGCGCTGCCGCCGTGAGAGGGCGGTGTCCTAGGCCGCTAAACGATGGGACCGTTTTGGCAACTCGGATATTCTGGCACACCGGGGAACGGCAAAGCAAATCGGGTTTTCGGAGTCGGCGCGTCGCCCGCCATTCCGGGCCACGACTCGCGCCACGCGCCAGCCGCGCTGCAGGCCGTCCTGCCGGTCCATGATCCGTGGAACGGGCCACCCGTCGAGGAGTCCGTCAGTCACGAGTTGCTAGCGTTGCACTTCGTCTGGGCCTGCACGGGGCCGCCGCCACCAAGGGGGAACATGCGCCTCACCAAGCTCGAGCACGCCGCACTCTCGATCGAGAAGAGCGGCTCGCGTCTCTTCATCGACCCGGGCAAGTTCACGACCCCGATCACTGAGGCGGCCGGGACGGTCGCCATCGTCATCACGCACGAGCACGACGACCACTGGACGCCGGAGCAGCTGACGCGCATCCTGTCCCGGAATCCGAGGACGCCCATCTTCACCACGCCGTCCGCGGCGGAAAAGATCATCGCTGCAGACCTCCCCGACATCGGCGAGGTCATCGACGTCGCTGCCGGGAAATCGGTGCTGGTCGGGGGCTTCGACCTGCAGTTCTTCGGCGGCGAGCACGCCCTCATCCACAGCTCGATCCTCCGCATCGAGAACATCGGCGTGCTCGTGGAACGCGGCGCGCTCTACTACGGCGGCGATGCCTACGTCGCGCCGGAGGGGGTCGACATCGACGTGCTCGCGGTCTGCGCGAACGCGCCGTGGATGCGCCTCGCCGAGTCCATGGACTACGTCGAGCGGGTGCGCCCCAAGCGAGTGCTGCCCGTGCACGAGATGCTGCTGGCCAAGGTCGGCAAGACGCTCGCGGTCACGCGTCTGCGGGAATCCGCGGACCGGGTCGGCGCGAACCTCATCGACCTGCAGCCCTTCGAGACGCTCGAGCTCGACTGACGCCCGGCCCGATGAGCTGATGCTCTCCGGCCCGCACCGGTCGGCCCGGCGTCAGTGATCGCGGAGCAGGTCGATGAGCTCGCTCTTGCGCTTGCCGGAGTATCCGGTCAGCTCAAGCTCCTTGGCCCGCTTCCGCAGCTCATCGACGGTCCAATCCTCGTAGGAGCCGGCTTCCCCGCCCTTCTTGCCGACCTCGCTTCGCCCCTTCCGGGCGGCGGCGTTCGAGATCCTGGCGGCTTTCTCCTTCGAGTTGCCCTCGTCGCGCAGCTTCTCGTAGAGCTCTTCGTCCTTCAGGCTCGGCTGGTTGTCGGCGCCGGACTTCTTCTTGGCCATCGACTGCTCCTCTCGCTCGTGAGCTGACGCTCGCCCTGTGCTCGTGCCCGCTCGCTCGCGGTGCCCGCTCAGAGGTTCTTGCCGCCCGTGACGGCGATGATGGCGCCCGTCGTGTAGCTGGCGTCGTCGGACGCGAGGTAGACGTAGGCGCCAGCGATCTCGGCGGGCTGGCCGGCGCGCCCGAGTGGCGTGTCCTGCCCGAAGCTCGCGAGCTTCTCCTCGTCCCACCCAGTGGCGGGGATGAGCGGCGTCCAGACAGGGCCGGGGGCGACGGCGTTCACGCGCACGCCCTTCGGCCCGAACTCCTTCGCCATGGACTCGGTGAGCGAGACGAGGGCCGCCTTCGTCATGGCGTAGTCGAAGAGCCCATCACTCGGCTCGTAGCCCTGCACCGACGAGGAGAAGATGACGGATGCGCCGGGCGGGAGGTGCGACTCCGCTGCTCGGAGCGTGTAGATGGGCGCCTCGAGGTTCGTCGCGATCACGCGCCTGATCTCGTCGGTCGGGGTGTCGCCGATGCTCGTGCGGTCTCGCTGGTATGCGGCGTTGAGGACCAGCAGGTCGAGGCCCCCGAAGGCGGCGACGGTCGCGTGGACGATCTCGGCGCAGTACTGCTCGTTGCGCAGGTCGCCCGGCAGGAGCAGCCCGGTCTCACCCGCCTCGTTGATGAGGCGCGCCGTCTCCTGCGCATCGGCTTCCTCCTCTGGCAGGTACGAGATCGCGACCTTGGCGCCCTCTCGGGCGTAGGCGATGGCGACGGCGCGGCCGATGCCGGAGTCTCCCCCGGTGATGAGCGCGCGGCGGCCCTTGAGCCTGCCGTGGCCGGTGTAGCTCCGCTCGCCGTGATCGGGGGCCGGGGTGGTCTCGCCCGTGAGCCCGGGCTGCTGCTGCCCCTGGCCGGGGAATCCGCTCTCGCGGAACAGGGAGCGGGGGTCGGTGAGTGCGGTCATCGTGCGCCTCCGTGGGGTCGGTCGTGCGTCGTGACTGGCGGGAGGCTCTCGTGACGAGGTGCGCCCCCGGCCGGGACCGAATCAACGCTAGGGACCGAACGTGGGCATTCACTGACCAGCGGGTGCATGCGCTCCCAGCTTCTTGCGCGGCACGCGCCCCGACCTTCCCGCGCGGCTACCGCGTGCGCCGCACCCCGAACGCGACGATCGCCGCGCATCCGCTTGCCAGGACCGCAACCGCGACGAGCAGCGGGAGCATGCCGAAGGTCGGGGCGAGGGCGGAGAGGATGGCGGGCAGCGCGAAGCCGATGTAGGTGAGCGCGTAGTAGAGGCCGGTGAGTCCCGCGAGGTTGCGGCCGCCGGCCATCGCCTGCACCTCGACGAGCCCCGTGAGCATGCAGACGCCGTAGGAGCCGCCGAGGAGCACCCCGGCGGCGCAGGCGACGAGCGGAGACTGGACGGCGACGTTGGCGGCGACGAGGAGGGTCCCGACGGCCAGGAGCCCGAGCCCCACCGAACCGGAGGCTCCGCCGACGCGGGCGGCGATGCGCGGCACGCTCGGCTGGATGAGGAAGCCGACGGTGAGCGACACGAGCGTGAGGAGGGCCGCGAAGGCGATCTCGAGGCCCCCGAGCCGCTCGACGACGATGGCGGGCGACACGGCGAAGGCCAGCGCCGGGGCGGCGAATACCCACGGCGCCATGGGCACCACGACGGTGAAGAAGCGCCGACGATGCTCGGGCGCGATGACCACGTCCACGAGCGGGCGACGCTCACGTCCCCTTCCCTTCGGGCCAGATCGATCGCCGGCGGTCTCGATGCCGCGAGCCAGCGCGACGGCTGCGGCGCTCGTCAGGACGAGCTGCACGACGTAGGGCGTGATGGTCGGCCACGGGGCCCACTGGGCGAGCACTCCGGCGGCGACCGCGCCGAGCAGGAAGCCCGCCGTGATGGTGAGGGATGCGCGTCTGGCGGTGACGGCTGGCGGCACGGTGCCGGTCGAGAGCTCGCGGATCCACGTGGTTCCGACGACCATCGCGACGGCCACGGAGAGGCCGGAGAGGAGGCGCCCGATCATCATGGCTGTGGGGCTCGCGCTGCCGAGCGCGAGCACGACCGCGGCGGCCACGCTCAGGACCACGGAGACCGCCATGAGGGGCTTCCGCCCGAAGCGGTCGGAGAGGGAGCCGGCGATGAGGAACCCGGGAATCAGCCCGATGATGTACGCGCCGAAGAAGAGGTCGACCTGCAGGGCGGAGTAGCCCTCGACCTTCCGGTAGAGCAGCAGGAGCGGGGTGAACTGGTTGCCACCCCACGCCATCATGAGCACGGCCGGCGCGGCGGCGAGCCACGAGCGCTTGCCGCGCGCGGCAGACGCCGCCGTCGGCTGGGTCATCCCTTGAGCACCTTCATCGTGAAGTGCGAGGTCACCCGGTGGACGCCGGGGAGGCGCCACATCTTCTCGCGGAGCAGCTTCTCGAAGCTCTCGAGGTCGGCCACCTCGACGCGGATCGCGTAGTCGGGCGAGCCGAACATGCGGCGAACCTCGGTGACCTCGTCGAGCTCGACGGCCTGCGACTCGAACGCCTCCACCGTGGTGTGCGCCTGGCTCGTGAGGTCGACGTCGATGAGCACCTTGAAGGCGCGTCCGACCCTGTCGGGGTTCACCTCGGCGTGGTAGCCGAGAAGGACCCCGTCCTCCTCGAGGCGGCGAACTCGGCGCAGGCAGGGCGCCGGGGTGAGCCCCACGCGCTGCGCGAGTTCAGCGTTCGTCAGTCTGGCGTTTCCCTGCAGTTCGCGAACGATTGCGCGATCGATGGTGTCCACACTTGATTATTGCCGAATGTGGCGCCTGGAGGCACGCATCCGCTCTCGGAATGCGCGGCTTCCGTGCCAAGATCTCCGCATGACCACCGCAGATCCAGGAGCGCGCGGCGCCCGCCCGCCGGGATCCGCGGCGCCCCAGACGGACCCTGCCGCGGATCCAACCGCGGGAGCGCTCTTGGGGCCACCCGCCGAGATCCCGGCGACTCGCGGGGAGCGCATCCGGGCCGGACTGCGCGACTCGCTCGCCGCGGGACTCGGAGTGGTGCCGCTCGGCGTGGCGTTCGGCGTGCTGGTCCTGCAGGCAGGCCTGCCCTGGTGGGTCGCCCCGTCCCTGTCGGTGTTCGTGTACGCGGGTTCGATCGAGCTGCTGCTCGTCGGGCTCATCGCCGCGGGCACGCCCATCGCGACGATGGCCCTCACCACGTTCTTCGTCAACTTCCGCCACGTGTTCTACGCGTTCTCGTTCCCCCTGCACCTCGTTCGGGGCCGGCTCGCGCGCCTCTACTCGATCTGGGCGATGACCGACGAGGCCTACGCGATCGTCACGCCCATCCCCCGCGAGCAGCGGTCCGCGACGCGACTGCTCACCCTGCAGCTCGCCCTGCAGACGTACTGGGTCGGCGGGGGCCTGCTCGGGGTGGCACTCGCGAGCGTCCTCCCCGGCGAGATCAAGGGCCTCGAGTTCTCGCTGTGCGCGCTCTTCACGGTGCTCGCCCTCGACGCGATCCGCTCCCGTGACGACGTGCCGTCGCTCCTCATCGCCGGCCTGAGCGTCTCTTTCGGGCTGCTCTTCGTGCCAGGGGCGCCCCTCTTCGCGGCGCTCATCCTCTTCGCCGTCGCGCTCGCGGTGCGCGCGCTCTTCGCCGCGAGACGAGACCGCACGGAGGCACCGGTGAGCGATGTTTGACGCCTGGTGGTTCGTTGTCGCACTCGCGGTGTGCGGCGGCATCACGTTCGGGCTCCGCGCCCTGCCGTTCGTCGCGCTCAAGCCGCTTCGCGACTCCAAGACGGTCCAGCGACTCTCGGTCTGGATGCCCGCGGGAATCCTCGCGATCCTCGCCGCCGTCACCTTCAGCGACTTCGCGAGCGAGCCGCGCACGGCACTCTGGGCGGCGCTCGCGCTGGCCGTGACGGTGGGCGTGCACCTGGGCTTGGGGCGCAGGACGCTGCTCAGCGTCGGACTCGGCACGGCGACCTTCGTCGTGCTCGTCAACCTCTTCTAACCTCTTCTAACCTCTTCCAGTTTCCCGGGCGCTTCCCGTTTTTCCGGGCGCTTCCCGTTTTTCCGAGCCCGGGTCCAGCGGGCACTCCGAGGGCGTCGCTCGCTACCTCGGCTGGCGAGTGTCGTAACTGGACTGGAATGCGCGGTGCCCGTAGCCGTCGCGCAGCATGACGACGAGGGTCGCGGTCACTCCGGCAACGGCGATGGCGGCGACGACGATTCCTGTGATGATGAGCGTGATGAGTTCCATGGGGCCACCTCCGTGACGGTCGACGAGTACTGCAGATAGGCACATCCAATCGCCACATTGGCCTGGCCGTCGCGGTCCACTTGGCGCATACTGGACCCATGGAGTCGACATCTGGTTCTCGCATATCCGCACGCACGCTGCTCTCCTTGGCGGGCGAGCTTCGTGACGACTCGTCCGCCTACGAGGCCCTCGCCGAGCGCATCCGCCTGTTGATCGTCGATGGGCGCATCCCGGTGGGGACGCGCCTGCCCTCGGAGCGCGAGCTGGCTGTGCAGTCCGGGCGCAGTCGCACGACGATCGTGGCCGCCTACCAGTCGCTGCGCGACAGCGGGCATGTGCTGAGCCGGCAGGGTTCCGGGAGCCGGGTGACGCTCCCCCGCCTCGGCAGGCAGGATTACCGCCCGAGCGGCGAGGGAGAGAACTTCGGGGTCGATTTCGCTCGCGCGGTGCCGCCGCCCGTCGAGGGGCTGGCCGAGATCATCGCGGACGCCGCGAGCTCGATGCCGCTTGCGCTCGGCGCCCCCGGTTTCGACCTCCTCGGCACCCTGTCGCTGCGCTCGGCGATCGCCGAGCGCTACACGGCGCGCGGGCTGCCGACGACGCCCGAGCAGATCATCGTGACGATGGGCGCCCAGCACGCGATCTCGCTGACGGCCCACACGCTCCTCACGCGCTCGGATCTCGTCCTGGTGGAGTCGCCCACGTATCCGCACGCCTACGAGGCGATGCGCCGCGCGGGCGCTCGACTCATCGCGACGCCGGTGACCACTGGCGGCTGGGAGATCGAGCACGTCATCGAGACGATCGAGCGGATGCGCCCCGCGCTCGCGTACCTCATCCCCGATTTCCACAACCCGACGGGCGCGTCGATGCGGCCGGAAGACCGGGTGCGCGTGACGGAGGCGGCTCGGGCGGCCGGCACGATCCTCGTCGTGGACGAGACGACCGCGGACCTGTCGATCGACCGGCCGTGGGACGACGGCCCGTTCGCTCGTCACGCGCGCGGCGCGTCCCCGTTCTCCGGCTCGGGGGTCGTGACGGTCGGCTCTCTGAGCAAGGCGGCCTGGGCCGGCCTGCGCATCGGGTGGATCCGCGCCGATGCCGCCCTGATCCGCCGCTTCGTGCAGGCCCGTCCGGCCGGCGATCTGGGGACGCCGCAGATCGAGCAGCTCCTCGCGGAGCGTGTCGTGCGGGCGCTTCCGGAGCTGCTGCCCCGGCGGCGCGAGCAGATGCGCCTGCACCGTGACGCCCTGCACGCCGCGTTGAGCCTCCACCTGCCGGAGTGGCACGTGCCGTGGCCAGACGGTGGACTGTCGATGTGGGTGCACTTGGCGCAGCCGGCGAGCTCCGCGATGACGTCCCTGTCGGAGGCGCGCGGCCTGGCCCTGGTCGCTGGTCCGAAGTTCTCCATCGACGGAAGCCTCGAGCGGTTCCTTCGGGTCCCGTTCACGGCACCCGTCGCCGATCTCGAAGCTGGCACGCGGATCCTCGCCGAATCCTGGGCGCAACTCTCGGCGCGCGACGTGCGATCGATGGCGGATACGCGTCTGCCTGAGATGGTGTAGTCCATGGTTCTCTTCCTCAGCGACATCGACGGCACGCTGCTCAGCGCTCAGCGCACGCTCTCTCCACGGACGATCGCGGCGATCGAGGCGGTGCGAGCGGCCGGCCATCACTTCGTGCTGAGCTCGTCCCGGCCCCCGGAGTCGATGCGGGTGCTCGAGCGCCTGTACGGCGGCATCGGCTCGCCGCTCGTTGCCTTCAACGGCGGGCTGGTGCTGTCCGGCGACGGCGAGGTGCGGCACGACGTTGCCATCTCGGCCGCTGATGCGCGCTTCATCGCCGATCACTGCGAGGCGAGCGGCTTGCACGCGAGCTTCTTCGCCGGCGAGCACTGGTATGCGTGGGGTGAGGACGAGTGGACGGACCGGGAGCGCACCCACACGTGGGTGTTCCCGGAGCCCGCCTCGACGTTGGAGTTCGTCGCCTCTGGCGGCGTGGATGTGACGCCGCCGCACAAGGTGATGTGCATGGGTGACCCTGCCCTGGTCGATGCGCTGGAGGCGGCCCTCGCGGACCGTTCGGGCGTCGTGACGTACCGGTCGAAGGACACGTACCTGGAGATCGCGAACGCAGCGTGCTCGAAGGGCACGGGCCTGCTCGCGGTCGCTGACCTGCTGGGGGTGGCGCGGGAGGACCTCTACTACTTCGGCGACAACTTCAACGACCTGCCGGCCTTCGAGGTCGTCGGCCACCCGATCGCCGTTGCGAACGCCCGCCCGGAGGCGCTCGCGGTGGTGGAGTCGGTGATTCCGAGCAACACCGATGACGGTGTCGCGGTGTTCCTCGAAGATTGGCTCGCCGGAAGCGCGGGTTGACCTGGCGCGACCAGTCCACTGACCTTCGGGTGGACCGCGACACGCCCGGGCGTCTCCGATTGGATTGCAGTATCCGGTGTTTGCCGGCAGATCACGGAGGTGGACTCATGGAACTTCTCGCTCTTGGTATCGGGGTTGTGGCGGTTGTCGCCTTCGCGGCGGAGACTGTTCGCGCCGTCCGCAAGGATGGGTACGCGCAGCGCCCCACGCGCTTCGGCTACAACACTCGTCAGCCGCAGCTCTAACAGCAGCTCTCGTCGCAGCTCTCCTCGCAGCACTCATCGCAGCACTTCATCGCGCTGCTGCGCTCTCTCGATTGAGAGGGCTTGGGAGGGTCTTGGTGAGCAAACGGTGCCGCCCTGGTCTTCGTGACCACGGCGGCACTTTCGCGTTTGCGCGCCCTAGCGGGGCCCTCTGAGCCGCGCCGCTCCTCTCCGCGCCAGGCGGTGTCTTCCTGATTCAGACTGTGCCTCTCTGGGCCAGGCGGTGCCTCCCCGACCCAGACTGCGCCTCTCCGGGCCAAACGGTGCCTCTCCGGGCCAGGCCGTCGTGGCGGCCTCACGGTCTTCGGTTGACCTGTGGGCGGGTGGCCGCCGGGGAGTTGGCGGTGCGCGAGTTGGCAGCCCGGGAGTTGGCTGCCCGGGAGTTGGCTGCCGGTGGCGGATATCCGCGGCGGCGGCTGGCTCTGGGCGGGACGTGCCGCCCGAGCGCGGGTACGACGTGCCAGCGTCCGTTGCTGCTGCGAGTGAGGGTGAGTCTTTCGCGGTGGACTTCGTGGTGGTGGAAGGAGCACAGCAGGATGCCGTCTTTCGCGTCGGTTGGTCCGCCTTCGCTCCAGGGGAGGGCGTGGTGCACTTCGCACCAGCGCACTGGTGCGCTGCATCCGGGTGCGCGGCATTGTCGGTCGCGGGTTGCGACCGCCCGGCGTTGGGCTGTGGTGAAGAGGCGTTGCTTGCGGCCGAGGTCGAGGATCTCGCCGTTGGTGTCGGTAATCGCGATGCGGATGAACCCGTCGCAGACGACCTGGGCTGCGACCGACGGTGGGACTGGCTCTCCGGTGCGCTCGAGGTGGGGCAGGTCTTCGGGTCGGGTGGCGGTGCCGTCTTGTCCGGCGGTGGTGGTGACGATGATGACCGTTGGTGCCTCGCCGCCGGTGCGGGGCGCGTCGGGTGACTCGGCGTAGGCGCGGACGATCATCGTGAGCGCGTCGATGCGCTGCTGCTCGATCGACCGCGGGTCAACCAGTGGGACGTCGACGATCTCGTCCTCACCGACGTCACCGTCGTCGTCACCGTCGGCGCGGCCGGCACCGGACGGGAGTTCATCTGGTCCGAGTGCTGGAGCGAGTGGTTCCCCGCACTCGGACGCGGCCGGGAACTCCACGGCTCGGCGCGGGGAGAGGAGGGCGTCGAAGACTGAGAGCAGCTGCTCGCCTTGCTCGGGCGTCGCGACGAACTTGCCGGTGACGGCACCGTCCGTACGCCGCGTAAACCACAGGCCGCGCTGCTCGGCGATCTTGTCGGCGCGCGGCTCGTCGCCGTCGGGATCGAGGTAGGAAACCCAGGTCGCGGCCTGCACCTCAAGGACCTTCGGTACCGCGGGCTGTTCATCTTCTGGATTCAGGCCGCACGCGGACGCCACGAGCTCACCCTCGGCGCGGGCGAGCTCGTCGACGTCCACGCGGTTGCCGGTGCGGTCGAGGCCCTTCGTGATCGCGGTCGCCTGCGCCACCGACATGACCCCGGAGCCCACCGCCTTCGACACCTCCGTGTATTTCGGCGGGATCGACTCGCCTGTAGCGCTCATCCGCTCCCTCGTCGCCTCTGCAAGCTGCACGAGGGTCTTCGCCTCGAAGGGCTTCACCGCGAGCACCTGCTCGACCATCGCCGCAAGGTTCCGAAACCCGGACTTCCGAGCGACCGTCTCCGCTCGCGGAGACTCGTCTTCACGGCGCAAGAGTTCGCCAGCTACCTCAACGAGCGCGGCATCCAGCACGCGTCGGCGAGCAGCGAGCTCACGGAGCACAACGACGATCTCCGCGTCCGGAAGGCTTGCCAGCTGGCACCGCGCCTCGAGAAGCGCGTCCACGACAGCCGTCTCCATTGACGACCGCGCCGATGACTGTCCTGGCTGCGCCGACGACTGTCGACCCGATTCTTGCTCCGCCTGCGATGCCACGACAACCTCCCCCAAGATCACCATCAGACTAGCACTGGACCGCACCAAAATCTATATCAGGACCAGGTTTTCTTCAAGAAAATAGGAGCTAGCTTCGAACGGAAGATCTGTCCCGGAATACCCCAGGTGAGCAGAGGAAATCCACCCGCACTTCGCCACGGGCCCCGCCCGAGCGAGCAGGAGCCGCGCCGCTGCCGAGCGAGGAGGAGCACAGCAGCGTCCTACGCTGACGTGATGACCTACCTCCCCCGAGTGGTCGAGCACTCGGCCCTCACACCGGCCGAGCTCACGGCCCTGCGTGCACTCTTCGATCGCGAGTACCGCTCAGTGCACGGCGAGTGGGATCCCGAGCAGCCCTACGGCTACGCCCCGGCCTCCACGCACGCGATCGTCTTCGACGCAGCAGGTTCGGCCTTGGCGCACGTCGGGTTCCAGCGACGTGAGATCACGGTCGGCCGCGCCCAGGTCGTCGTGGCCGGCACGGGTGGCGTGCTCGTCGATGACGGGCTCCGAGGCCAAGGCCTTGGCGAGCTCGCGATGTCGCTCGCTCGAGGTGCGATGCGAGCCACCCCCGACCTCGAGTACGGCTATCTGGGATGCCGGGAAGACGTCGTGCCCTTCTACGAGCGGACCGGCTGGCATCGCATCCGCGTCGTCGAGCGAAGCACACCGCGCTCGCTCCCACCCGAGACGATGATGCCACCCGAGACAGTGATGCGAGCGGAGGCGAGCGTCGAGGCAGTCGTCGAAGCGGGGTCTCCGGTGCTCATCTCGCCGATCCGGCAGAGCGTCGATTCCTGGCCTCCTGGTGTGGTCGACCTCCGGGGCAGACCCTGGTAGCGCGGGGCGGGTAGCCGGCAACGACCAGCGGCAGCAAGCAACAGGTAGCCGCGTCGGGCAGCCAGCAACGCGCGACGGACAGTCGGCAGCGGGTAGGAGGCAGCGACCGGCGGCGCTAGAGAGCTGGGGTCGGCCCCTCGCCGGCTCCCCCTGACTCGGGCCGGCCTGCGGCGTACCGCGCCTCGAGCTCGCGGAGGCGCTTGAGTCGCGCCCACGGGACGAATCCGATCCACATGACGGATGCCACTGCCGCTCCCATGATCATCGACGAGATATCCATGCGGCCCACGGTACGAGATCCGCCCCAGCCGGCGCATCGGCTGCGCGACGGAGATCGCGGACGCCGACCGCCGGGCCGTGCCTGCGCGTCTGCCCGTCCCGCGGCCCCTGCCCTTGTCCCCTACCCGTGCGCTGTGCCTGTGCCCCTGCCCCTGCCCCTACTCCCCGCTCCAGCGCCGGTCGCTGCGGTCGAGCAGCACGTAGATCGTGCGGATGAAGGCGACCAGGGCACCGATCGCGCAGATGCCGCTCACGACGAGGGACACCCAGAAGATCATCGTGAGCGCCTCCTGCTGCTGGGTGCCGACCGTGAGCTGGGCGGACGCCAGCGATGACACGACTCCGCTGAGCGCGCCGACGAGCACGAACACCATCCACCACATGAACGAGGTCGTGGACGACCCGTCGGCCGCCGACCGGAACGAGCCCCTGGAGTGCGAAGTCATGCGTCCAGTCTGTCGATCTCGGCCCGTCGGGGAATCCCCGGAGACCCGAGGCAGACCTGGGGCACCCCGCAGTCGCCGTCCGGCTCAGGCGTGCAAAGATGACCGCATGTCGCGCACCCCGACCGAGCTTCTGAGCCCCGCAGACCAGGAGCGCCGGCGCAGCCTGCGAGTCATGAAGGCGGTGGCGTTGGGGGCCCTCCTCTTCATGGCGGTGGTGTTCGTGGTCGCGTTCGCGCTGCAACGAGATGTGCCGGCGTTCGCGTACGTTCGCGCAGCCGCGGAGGGCGGCATGGTCGGCGCCCTCGCCGACTGGTTCGCCGTGACGGCCCTCTTCCGGCACCCGCTGGGCATCCCGATCCCGCACACGGCGATCATCCCGAAGCGGAAGGACGAGATCGGCCGCACGCTCGGCGAGTTCGTGGAGACCGAGTTCCTGCGCGGCGACGTGGTGCGGACGAAGCTGCAGGCCACGTCGATCGCGGCCCGCCTCGGCGAATGGATCGAGCAGCCGGAGCACGCGGAGCGAATCGCCTCTGAGGCGTCCATCATGGCGACGGGGGTGCTCGAGGCGCTCAGCGACGACGACGTCCAGGGCCTCATCGAAGACCTGGCTCGCGAGCACCTCGTGGAGCCGAAGTGGGCTCCCCCGTTGGGCGAGTGGATGTCGCGCGTCGTCGCGACCGGCGCGCATCGGGGCGCCGTGGACCTGGCCGCCGACAGCGCCGCCGCGTGGCTCGCCGCCAACCAGAGCGCCTTCGATGGCCTCGTGTCGAGGCGTCTCCCCTCGTGGGTTCCGTCGGTCGCGACCAAGCTCGTCGACAACACCGCGTACAACGAGGCGGTCAAGTTCGTCGCGGCGGTGCGAGCGGACGACGCGCATCCCGCCAGGGCCGCCATCGACGGCTACCTGGCTCGCCTCTCGGACCAGCTGCAGCACGACCCGGAGCTCATCGCCCGCTTCGAGGGCGCCAAGGGCAACATCTTCGACAGCCCCCGCATGCGCGAGCTCGCCGCGGAGGCCTGGAACGCCGCGAAGACGGGCCTCCTGCGTTCGCTCGCCGACCCGGAGAGCGCGCTCCGCACCCGCGCCACGGCGGCGCTCGTCGACATCGGTCAGCGACTGACGACGGATGCGCAGCTCCAGCAGCGGGTGAACACGTGGGTCATCGACGCGGCGGTGTTCCTCGTCGACCGGTATCGGCACGAGATCTCGTCGATCATCTCGGACACCGTCGCCAGCTGGGACGCCGATGAGACGAGCGAGAAGATCGAGCTCATGGTGGGCCGCGACCTGCAGTACATCCGCCTGAACGGCACGATCGTGGGCGCCCTCGCGGGCGTGACGATCTTCACGGTCGCCCACGCCTTCCTCGGCTGAGGTCCCGCGGCCAGCATCTCGCACCCGCATCCCGCGTCCCGCGTCCCGCACCCCGCATCCCGCACGGTCTCGAGGGCGGTCAGCCGTAGAGCTCCCGGTAGCGTCTCTGGGCGGCGGGGTGCAGCGCGATAGGGAGGGTGTCGATGAGGTTCGACGCGGTCAGGTACTGCACGCCGAGCGACCCTTCCGGCACGAGCTGCGCGGCGTCTCGGATGAGGACGTCGACGAGCGCCCTCGCCACCTGGTCCGGGAGGTCGGGCCTGGCGAGCAGGTAGTTGGAGACCCCGATCGCGGGCACCGCTTCGGCGCTCCCGTAGGTGCTGGCAGGAACCGCCGTGAGCGTGTAGACGCCGGGATGCTCGAGCTCGAGGGCCGGGAGCGCATCGGTGAGGTCGACGAGCTCCACCGCGGTGTCGAGGTCCTGCACGGCGGGGAGCGGCAGTCCGCCCGACCAGAAGATCGCGTCGACGGTGCCGGCCTCGAGGGCGGAGACGGCCTCGTCGAGGTACAGCTCGGAGATGACGCTCGCGCCCGCGCCCTCGAGGAGGCCAAGCGTGCCGAGGAGCCGCCTGGCGGTGAGCGCCGCGCCTGATTGGGGCGCCCCGACCGAGACACGCCGCCCGGCGAGGTCGCCGATGGCGCTGACGGGCCCGTCTGAGCGCACGAAGCACTGCAGGTAGTTCTGGTAGACGCGCCCGATCGCGACCTTGTTCTGCGCGTCGGTCGCCGCCGCGTCGGCGAGCACGATGGCGAGCTCGGCGTCGCGGGCCTGCAGCATGGCCAGGTTCTCGACGCTGCCACCCGTCGTGACCACGTCGAGCCCCGTCGTGCCGTCTCGGCGGAGCGCTTCGCGGAGCAGCTCGCCGAACTGCACGTAGGTGCCGCCCTGCTCGCCGCAGGCCATGCGGATGCGCGGGGACGGCTGCCCGAGAGAGCATCCGGCGAGCGCGAAGGTCGCGGCGGCGGCCGAGGCCGCACCGGCGCCGAACAGCAGGCCCCGCCTCGTGAGGATCACCACGTCCGCACCAAGCTGATGCGGGCGCGGAGCCCTCCTTCTGGGGCGCGGTCGTAGTCGACGGTGGCGCGGTTGGCGCGTGCCAGCTCCCCGACGATCGCGAGGCCGAGCCCGGTCCCCGGCAGGGATCGGTGGCTCGGCGAGCGCCAGAACCGCGTGCCGAGCTGGGCGAGCTCATCCTCGTCGACGCCTGGTCCGTCATCGCTGATCTCGAGCACCGCGCGTGGACCGTCGATCTCGAACGCTGCGAACGCCTCGAACGCCTCAGGCGGTTGGCTGCGGCCGTCGAGCGCGCCGTCAGGCTCTCCTTCGCCCGGCACCGCCCCGGACCACCCGGAGCTGGGCGCCGCGGCGAACCGGATCGTGACGCTCGCCCCCTCGCCCGCGTACTTCCGCGCGTTGTCGAGCATGGTCTCGACGATCTCCTCCAGGTCGCTCTTGCGGCACGCGACCCTGATCTCCTCGCCGCCGTCGAACCGCAGACGCATGCCCTCCTCGCGGAAGCGCTCCTCGTGGGGCGCCGTGAGCATGGCCGCCGAGGTGAGGTGCTCTCGCGCGGCGCCGTCGGCGAAGCCCGTGCGCCTGCCGCTCGCCTCTGCCGTGGCGCGGTGCTCGGCATCGGCGAGCACCAGCATCCGGTCGACGACGTGCTCGAGACGGTCGAGGTCGCCGCCGACGGCCTCAAGCGCCGCCTCCTCCGCCTCGTCGCGCGGGAGGGCGTCGATGCGCAGGCGGATCGCGGCGAGCGGGTTGCGCAGCTGATGCGACGCCTCGGCGACGAACCCCCGCTGCTGCTCGAGCGCGTCCTCGACTCCCCTCGACATGCGCGCGAACGAGGAGGAGAGGCGCCTGAGCTCGAGGGGCCCGGTCGCGGCCGCGAGGTCGGGCTCCCGCTGCTCGGCGAGGGCGTTCGCGGCCGCGTCCAGGGCACGAACGGGACGCAGCACCCAGCTGGTCCAGAACTGCGACGCGGCGAAGAGCAGCAGCAGGAGCAGCAGGCCCGCGAGCGCGACGAGCGCCCACCAGCCGGTGATCTGCGCTTTCGCCTCCGTCTGGTTCACCTCGAGGACGACCGCCCCGGATGCGGCGCTCGCGCCGTTCGCGAACGGCTCGGCCACGAGGTGGGTGTCGTCGCTCCACGGGTAGATCGTCGAGATGGAGCGCTGCGGCACCGTGCGCGACGCGGCGAGCACGAGCGACGCGACCTGCGGGTCCAGCTCGAGGCCGCCGACGGAGGACACGACCTTGCCCTCGCTGTCGACGACCATCGCCGCTTCGCCGTACGTCTCGGCGAAGCGCTCGAGGTAGCGCTCGAGCCCGGACGCGTCGTCGGCGGCCACCGCCGTCTCCGCGCGCTGCACGATCTGGTCCATCGAGGTGGCGCGCTGCAGGGTGAGCTGCTGGGTGCGGTTCACGGCGATGCCCTCGCTCGCCGGGACGATGATGGCGATGACCGTGAGCAGTCCGAAGAGCATGAGAGGCAGCAGCACCTGCAGCTTCATCGCGCCGGCTTCGTCTCGAGCCGGTAGCCGAAGCCGCGGATCGTGGTGATGGCGACGGCGGGCAGCTTCTGGCGCAGCTGCGCGAGGTGCACGTCGAAGGAGCGCGAGGTGGCGGCGTAGGCGTCGCCCCACACCTGGTCGAGGAGCTCCTGCCTGCTCACGGCCCTGCCGAGCCGTTTCGCGAGAATCGCGAGCAGCTCGAACTCGGTCGGCGTGAGCGAGACCTCGGCGCCGCCGACGACGACTCGCCGCGAGAGCAGCTCGATCCTCGCGTCGCCGAGCTGCACCACCTCGGGCTCGGCCGCGGGCGCGCGACGCCTGGCGACGGCGTCGATGCGGGCGAGCAGCTCGTGCATGCGAACGGGCTTGACGAGGTAGTCGTCGGCGCCGAGGCCGAGCGCTCGCACCGTCGAGCGCTCGTCGCCGCGGGCCGTGACGACGATGACGGGCACCTGGCTCACCTGGCGGAGCCGCCTGAGCACCTCCAGGCCGTCCATGTCCTCGAGTCCCAGGTCGAGGAGCACGAGCTCGGCGTCTCGGTGCTGGAGCAGCACGTCGCTGCCGCGGGCGACCTGCACGCAGGCGTGATCGGCGCGGCCGAGCACGGCCGCGAGGGCGGCGGAGACGGACGCGTCATCCTCGGCGACGAGCACACGCATACCCCCAATGGTAGGCGCGGGCAGAGATGCGAGGTCCACGTAAAGGGAATGTAAGGATCCGCTCGCGCCCCTTGCCCGGTGCAGAGAGTTGTCCAGTACACCCACACCGAGGTGGGGCCAGGGCTCCGCCTGCTGGCAGATGAAGATCGACGACGATGGAGAAGTCAATGACGACGACACAAGTGCCGGGCAGCCTGCGCCGCTCGGTTTCCAACACCCTGAAGGGCTCGGCAGGCAACCTCGTCGAGTGGTACGACGTCTACGTCTACTCGGTCTTCGCCTCGTACTTCGAGTTCCAGTTCTTCGACTCCGAGGACAAGAACTCGCAGATCTACATCTGGGCGATCTTCGCCGTCACGTTCCTCATGCGCCCCATCGGGGCCTGGTTCTTCGGACGCTTCGCGGACCGCCACGGGCGTCGCCTCGCGCTCACCGTGTCGGTGTCGATCATGGCCGGATGCTCGTTTGTCATCGCCCTCACCCCCTCCGCTGCCGTCATCGGCGCCGGAGCAGCCATCATCCTCATCGTCTGCCGCCTCGTGCAGGGCTTCGCGACGGGCGGCGAGTACGGCACGAGCGCGACCTACATGTCGGAGGCGGCCATCCGCGGCCGCCGCGGCTTCCTCTCGTCGTTCCACTACGTGACCCTCGTCGGCGGCCACGTGCTCGCGCAGGCGACCCTCCTCATCATGGTGCTGGCCATGCCGACCGAGGCGATCTCAGAGTGGGGCTGGCGCATCGCGTTCGCGATCGGCGGCGTCGCCGCGATCGTCGTCTTCTACCTGCGACGCACCATGGACGAGTCGCTCAGCGAGTCGGCGCTCGAGTCGGTCAAGGACGGCAAGTCGCGCTCCTCCGGCTCGATGAAGGAGCTCATCCTGCACCAGTGGCGCCCGCTGCTGCTCTGCTTCCTCATCACGATGGGCGGCACCGTCGCCTTCTACACGTACTCGGTCACGGGCCCCGGCATCGTGAAGAAGGCATTCGCGGGCGACGACGTCGTGTCCGGCACGATCCTGAACCTCATCGCGCTCACCGTGCTCATGCTGCTGCAGCCCATCGGCGGCTGGCTGTCCGACATCGTGGGCCGCAAGACGCTGCTCGTGTTCTTCGGCGCAGGCGGCGTGCTCTACACGTGGTTCCTGCTCACCTACCTGCCGCAGCAGACCAACGAGTTCGCGGCGTTCGGCATCCTCGTGGGCGGCTTCGTGATCCTCACCGGCTACACGTCGATCAACGCCGTCGTGAAGGCCGAGCTGTTCCCGACGCACATCCGCGCCCTCGGCGTCGGCTTCGGCTACGCCATGGCGAACTCCATCTTCGGCGGCACGGCGCCGCTCCTCTACACGGCCGCCGGCGAAGCGCAGCAGGTGCCGCTGTTCATCGTCTACGTCACCATCGCGATCGCCGCGTCGCTCGTCGTCTACGTCTTCTTCCTCCACAACAAGGGCGCGAACTGGCTCGACGACGAGAAGGCGATGCGGGCGAGGGACACGGATCGGGACGAGAAGCGCGAGGCGCGTCAGACCGCCGGCGCACGCTGACCCGCGCTGACTCCGCTGCCCCCGCAGTCCGTCGCTGAACGCCGCTGAGGCGGAACGCATCCCCACAGCGAATGCAGGCTCGTTTCCGGACGGGCCTGCATTCCTCGTCTGGCTGCGCGACGGCGGAGAACTGGCCGCGCCGCGGCCGAGGTGGAACGGAGGCGGAGCGGGGCGTGCCCGGGCGGGCAGCCCCCGAACCGCGTCCCGGCAGCTGCGGGGACGGCAGGGCCCACGCGCAGGCTTCCACTGTCACGCACCCGTACATTGACGGCATGACTTCCCGGATGCTCCCCCTTCGTTTCGGATCCCAGACAGTGCTCATCACGGGCGCGAGCTCTGGGCTCGGGGCGGAGTTCGCCCGCCAGCTCGCCTCTCGCGGCAGCGACCTGGTGCTCGTGGCCCGGCGCGAATCGAAGCTGGAGAGCCTCGCCGCCGAGCTGCGCGACCGGTTCGGCGTGACGGTGACGACGATCGCCGCCGACCTCTGTGAGCCGGGCGCCGCGTCCGCACTCGGGACCGAGCTCGAGGGCCGCGGAGTGAGCGTGACGAGCCTCATCAACAACGCGGGGTTCGGCACGAGCGGCGGCTTCCACGAGGAGGACCCCGAGCGGGTGCGCGCCGAGATCGCGCTCAACGTCGCGGCGCTCGTCGACCTCACGCACACCTTCATCGCGCAGCTGCGCGCGGGCGACGGCTTCCTCGTCAACGTCGCGAGCGTCGCCGGCTACCAGCCCACGCCGGGCTTCGCCGTCTACGGCGCGACCAAGGCGTTCGTCCGCAGCTTCACCGAGGCGCTGTGGGCCGAGTCGGCAGGCACCGGGCTGCGCGTTCTCGCGCTCTCCCCCGGCCCCACAGCAACCGAGTTCTTCGAGGTCGCCGGCGAGGATATCGGCTCCGGCCTGCCGAAGATGACGGCCCGCAAGGTCGTCGGCCTGACGCTCCGCGAACTCAAGAAGCCGAACCCTGGACCCTCCGTCGTCCCCGGCCCGATCAACACGTCCCTGACGATCGCCTCGAAGCTCGTCCCGCGGAAGCTGCTGCTGCGCGCCATGAGTCGGGCCTCGCGCTCCCGCTGACGGAACGCCCCGCGCTCGGCTTAGCGCAGCAGCGCACCGATCCCGGCGAAGTGCTGGCTGTACCTGTCGACGAGCTTCCGGGCCACCCCGACCGAGTCGACGAGCGGATGCGCCGCGAAGCCGCGCCAGGCGAGCTCGCGGGAGCCGCGCGTCGCGGCCTCGATGACCAGCCGCTCGGCGGACTTCACCTGCACCATCAGCCCGAGCATCTCGCCCTCGACGGGCGCGACCGGCCACGGATGCACGCCATCGGCGTCGACGACGCAGCCGACCTCGACAACCGCGTCGTCGGGGAGCGCGGGCACGAGGGAGCCGTTGCGCACGTTCAGGATCATGGTGGCTGGCCGCCCTGAGGAGAGAGCCGCCATGAGGTCGAGCGCGACGCTCTCGTAGCCGCCGCCCGCGACATCCTCGACCTCGCGCTCCTCCCCCTCCTCGCGACTCTCGGCCATGTAGCTCGCCTCGCGCTCGTGGCGGGTGCGCATCCACGACTCGAAGGGGTCGGCGCCGGGGTTCGCGAAGAACTCGCCCTGCTGCGCGTCGAGGTACTCGCCCCTGGTCGCGTCCGCGGCGCGGATGCTGGCGTTGGCCTCACGCGTGAACGAGTAGTAGTACAGGTACTCGTTGGGCAGGGCGCCGAGCGCCCGCACCCAGTCGAAGCCGAGCAGGCGCGCCTCCTCGATGCGCTGCAGGGACGTGTCGGACGCGAGCAGCTCCGGCAGGCGCTCGACGCCGTCGACCCGCAGCGAGCGCAGCCAGCCGAGGTGGTTCAAGCCGACGTAGTCGAAGGCGATATCCGAGGGCTCTCCCCGACCCTCGGGGCCGGCGGAGACGTGGGCCCCCGCAACCGCCGCCGCTCGGCGCATGAGCCCGATCGGAGTGTCGCAGATGCCGACGACACGGTCGCCGAGCACGCCCCGCATCGCCTCGGTGACGATTCCGGCGGGGTTCGTGAAGTTGATCACCCAGGCATCGGGAGCGACTCGCTTGATGGTCTCGGCGAGCGAGACCATGAACGGGATCGTGCGCAGCGCATACGCGAGCCCGCCAGGCCCGACCGTCTCCTGGCCGAGCACCCCCAGCTCGAGGGCGATGCGCTCATCCGCGACCCTGCCGGCCGTGCCGCCCACGCGGACGGCGCTGAACACGAAGTCCGTCTCGCGCAGCGCCTCCTCGAGGTCGGTCGTGACGCTGATGCGCGGCGCGAAGCGCTTCTCGCTCGCGATGCGCTCGACGATGACGCGGATGATCGCCAGCCGCTCCGGCGAGACGTCGTAGAGGCTCAGCTCGTCGATGCGCACGGGCGCCTCGTCGGAGGCCACCGCCTCGAACACCTGGGGGACGCGGAACCCTCCGCCTCCGATGATCGTGAGCTTCACGAGAACATCACCTCGACTTTCGCTGTCCGCAGCACGGCGAGCGTCGCCGGGTCCGCATGGTCTTCCGTGACGATCGCGGAGATGGCGGATGCGCCGCACACGCTCAGCAGACCGACTCCAGGGAACTTCGTGGCATCCGCCAGCACGACCGTGCGCTGCGAGGAGGCGATCATCGCGAGCTTCACGGGCACCTCGGTGCCGGTCGTATCGGAGATCGTGCCGTCTGCTCTGATGCCGCTCGTGCCGAGGAAGCACACGGTCGCGCGGATCTGCGCGAGCGCCTGCTCGGTCAGCACCCCGACCATCGAGCTGTAGTTCTTCCGCACGACCCCGCCGAGCACGATGAGCTCGACGGCGTCGTCGTCGCGGAGCGCGTCCACCACGGCGAGGCTCGAGGTGATGACGGTGATGCGTCGCCCCCGCAGCTGCCTGGCGAGCAGCGCCGTCGTGGTGCCGATGTCGATGAGGACGACGTCGCCGTCCCGGACGAGCGTGGCGGCCCGCGCCGCGATGGCGGTCTTCTGCGCGCTCTGGTGGGTCGCGACCTCGGCGAACGGCACCCGGTCGGGCTCGACGCCGCCACCACCTCGGACGCGGCGAAGCAGCCCCTCGGCGCTGAGGGCGTTGAGGTCCCGCCGGACCGTCGACGGCGACACCCCGAACTCGACGGCGAGCTCCTCGACCGTGACCTGACCGTCCGCGCGCAGCGACTGCAGGATGCGAGCCTGACGCGTCGTGGTGAGCATGCGAGGCATCGTAGCAGTCACCAACGAGCACGTCGCAAGCACGAACGAGCGGGACTTGACGCACGAACGATCACCGCGCAGGATGTGTGAGCAACACCGCTGTTGCTACCGAGAGGAGCCGCGATGGCTTCGGCCCATCACGACACACCCCCGACCGACTCGGTCGATGGTGCGCGATTCGATGTGGTCCTCGCGGGCTCCGTCTTCTTCGACATCGTCTTCACCGACCTCCACGGCTCGCCGAGCGCGGGCACGGAGGTGTGGGCAGAGGGCATGGGGTCGACGCCGGGCGGCATCGCCAACCTCGCCGTCGCGGCCAGCCGCCTCGGGCTCACCACCTCGCTCGCCTCCGTCTTCGGCGACGACGTCTACGGGCGCTGGTGCTGGGAGCTGCTGGAGGAGCACGAGGGCATCGACCTCAGCCGTTCGCGGCGCTTCGAGAACTGGCACACCGCGGTCACGGTCTCCGTGGCGCAGGACGGCGACCGCAGCATGATCACGCACGGGCACCCGAGCCCCATCTCGAGCGACGCGCTCCTCAGCGACGGCGTCTCGAGCCGCACCGCGCTCGCCGAGCTCGGCGCCATGACGAGCCTCGAGCAGGAGCCGTGGTGGCTGCGCGCGGCGGCCGACGGCACCCGGATCTTCGCCGACGTGGGCTGGGACGACACGGGCGTGTGGGACCGAGCCGTGCTCGAGCCCCTGTCGTCCTGCTACGCCTTCATGCCGAACGAGCGGGAGGCCGTCGAGTACACGCGCGCCAGCTCGCCCCTCGCCGCGGCCCGCGCCCTCGCCGAGCACGTGCCCATCGTCGTCGTGACCTGCGGCAAAGACGGTGCCATCGGCATCGACTCCGCGACGGGTGAAGAGGTCCGGGTTCCCGCCGTGCCCGTCCGCGCCCTCGACGCGACCGGCGCCGGGGACGTGTTCGGCGCATCCTTCGTGCTCGGCTCGCTGCGCGACTGGCCGCTCGAGCAGCGCCTCCAGTTCTCGGCGCTCTGCTCGGCCCTCGCCGTGCAGCAGTTCGGCGGATCGCTCGCGGCCCCAGGCTGGGGCGACATCGCCGACTGGTGGGATGCGACGCGCGCCTCGGGAGACACCGAGCTCACGGAGCGCTACGGCTTCCTGCAGGACGTGCTGCCGTCGGAGCGCCCAGGCGCGGTCCGCCGCGCGGAGGCCACGTTCCGCCTCGTCGACCACTTCCCCGGAGTCTGACCGGCGCGCCAGAGCCGACCCAGCCGGGCTGTCGGCACCGCATCCGCGACAATTGACCGCTGGTCCCCATCGCACGAAACGCACCCTCAGCGAAAGAAGGAAGCCGAACATGAACGAGAAGCATCGGAGAACCGCGGCGGTCGCCGGCGGGTTGGCACTCGCGCTCGCCCTCGCAGGATGCGCGCCCGGCACGGGCCAGCAGGCCGCCCCCGATGCCTCCACGGCGGAGATCAGCACCGACATCTCGCAGGTCGGCGACGTCACGCTGACCGTCTGGGACCAGGAGGTGCGCGGCGGGCAGAACGAGCAGATCGAGCAGCTGAACGCGGCGTTCGAGGAGAAGTACCCGAACGTCACCATCGAGCGGAACTCGCAGGCCTTCGACGACCTCGCGACGACGCTGCGCCTCGCCCTGACCGACGAGAACGCGCCGGACGTCGTGCAGGCCAACAACGGCCGCAACACGATGGGGGCGTTCGTCGAGGCCGGGCAGCTGCGCGCGCTCGACGACTACGCGGAGGCCTACGGCTGGTTCGACCGCTACCAGGAGTCGATCCTGCAGTACTCGACGTACAGCGAGGACGCGAAGGTCTTCGGAGACGGCAACCTCTACGGCCTGCCGCAGGTCGGCGAGGTCGTCGGCATCTTCTACTCGAAGGCGAAGCTCGCGTCGCTCGGCGTCGAGGTGCCGGGAACGTGGCCCGAGTTCGAGGCGGCGCTCGCGACGGCGAAGGCCGCAGGCGAGACGCCCATGCAGCTCGGCAACATCGAGCAGTGGCCGGCGGGCCACGTGTTCGGCCCGCTCCAGGGCGAGTACGTGGATGCGGAGACCATCACGAACCTCGGGCTCGGCAACCCCGGCGCGAGCTGGACCACTCCGGAGAACGTGGAGGCGGCGACCGCGCTCAAGGGCTGGGTCGACGACGGCTACTTCAACACGGGCGTGAACGGCACCGACTACGACGCGGCCTGGCAGGCGCTCGCCGAGGGCAACGGCGTGTTCCTCATCGGCGGCTCGTGGCTCGCGGCCGATCTCGAGGCGAGCATGGGCGACGACCTCGGCTTCTTCGTCCCGAAGACGAGCGACGGGGCGCTCGCGACGACCGGAGGCACCGGACTCCCGTTCGCGATGACCTCCGCGGCAGACAACACGGACGTCGCGGCCGCCTACATCGACTTCCTGACGAGCGACGAGGCCATGCAGATCCTGGCCGACACCGGCAACCTGCCCGTCAACAACTCGGCTGAGCTCGCGCCGGAGTCCGGCGTCTTCGCCGACATCTACGGGGCGTTCGGCGAGGTCACCGAGTCGGGCAGCGTGCTCCCCTACCTGGACTACGCGACGCCGACCTTCGGCGACACCATCGGCCAGTCCCTGCAGGGGCTCATCGACGGGCAGCTCACGCCGGAGCAGTTCACCGAGACCCTCGAGACCGACTACGCCGACTTCATCGCGGCGAATGAGTAGCCTGCGCCCGGTGGCGCCCGCGCAGCCCGAGCGACGCCCCGAATGACGAGCTCGAGCGCGACGGCGCGCGAACGCCGCCCGGCGAAGGGCGCCCGCCGCGGCACCCCCGCCTGGGTGCCGTTCGCGTACCTCGCGCCCGCGTTCCTCCTCTACGGCACGTTCCTGCTGTTCCCGCTCGGCCGGGCCGTGCAGTTCTCGTTCTTCGAGTGGGACGGGCTGGGCGCATCCACCTTCGTCGGGTTCGACAACTACGTGCAGATCGTGCAGGACGAGCGGCTGCGGGAGGCGTTCGGGCACGCGTTCGTGCTGATCTTCTTCTACTCGATCCTGCCCCTCGCGGTGGGCCTCATGCTCGCGGCGATCCTCACGCGGGCGCGGGTGCGGGGCCTCGGCTTCTTCCGCACGCTCATCTTCCTGCCGCAGGTCATCGCGATGGTCGTCGTCGCGGTCACGTGGCGGCAGATCTACGCGCCGGACGGGCCCCTCAACGGGCTGCTGCGCCTCGTCGGGCTGGAGAGCTGGACGCGGGCGTGGCTCGGCGACTACACCTTCACGCTGCCGGCCGTCGGCCTCATCGGCTCGTGGGTGTCGCTCGGGCTCGTGACCGTGCTGCTCATGGCCGGGATGAGCCGCGTGCCGAAGGAGCTCTACGAGGCGGCCAGGCTCGACGGCGCGGGCCCGGTGCGCGAGTTCTTCTCGATCACGCTGCCCTCGGTGCGGGGCGAGATCACGGTGGCGCTGACGCTCACGATCGTCGCGGCGCTCAAGACCTTCGACCTCATCTACGTCACCACGAGCGGCGGTCCTGGCACGTCCACGACGGTGCCGAGCTTCGAGGTGTACCGGCGCGCGTTCGAGCTCGGCGAGGTCGGGGCCGCGACGGCCGTGGGCGCCGTGCTCACCCTCATCGTGTTCGCCATCAACTTCGTCGTGAACCGGATCGGGGACCGCGCATGAACGTCTCCGTGTTCGAGAAGGTCGCGAACTACCTGATCCTCGGCGTCTTCGGGCTGGTCATCCTCGGCCCGATCAGCGTCATCGTCACGCTCGCGTTCGGTCCAGAGAACGCGAGCGTCGCGCAGGAAGGGCGCGTCTTCCACTGGGAGAACTTCCCCACGGCGTGGGAGGTCGCGCGGTTCGGGCAGTACATGCTGACCTCGGTCGTCGTCGCCGTCATCGTGGTCGTGGTCGCAGTGCTCGCGTCGATCCTCGCGGGCTACGCGCTCGGCACCATGAAGTTCCGCGGCGCGACGCCCATCTTCTACCTGTTCCTGCTCGGCATCATGGTGCCGACCGAGGCGTTCATCGTGCCCCTCTACTTCGACCTGCGCACCGTCGGCCTCACGAACACGGTGTGGGGCGTCGCGTTCCCGCAGATCGCCATGTCGATCGCGTTCGGCACGTTCTGGATGCGCACCTACTTCCGCTCCTCCAGCCAGGCGCTCATCGACGCGGCCAGGCTCGATGGGGCTGGCTCCATGCGCATCCTGTGGCAGGTGCTCGTCCCCATCGGCCGGCCCGCCATCCTGACGCTCGTGCTGCTGACGTTCATGTGGACCTGGAACGAGTTCCTCATCCCCCTCGTGATGTCGCCGAACGGCAGCGTGCGCACCGCGCCACTGGGCCTGGCCTTCTTCCAGGGGCAGTACACGCAGGGCACCGCGCTGCTCGCGGCGGGCGCCATCATGGTCGCGCTGCCCGTCGTCGTGCTCTACATCTTCCTGCAGCGGCACTTCATCCAGGGGATGCTCGAGGGGGCGGTCAGGGAGTAGCTGGGCGGCGCGCGCCTGGCACGTCCCGAGTCGGCTCGCCGGTGTAGTCGGCGAGGAGGGGCGGGGGCAGTGGCCCCTTGATGCGCTGGCCCGCCTGCTTCTCCTCCCACGCATGGGCGAGGATCCCCACGGAGCGGGAGAGCACGAACAGGCCCCTCGCGAGCTCCGGCTCGACGCCGAGTTCCGCGTAGACGATCGCGGAGATGCCGTCGATGTTCATGGGGATGCGCCGCTCCCCCCGTTCCAGGGCCCGCTCCACCGCGAGCCCGGCGGCAAGGTGCCTCCCGGAGATATCTCCCGCGGCGAGCGCGTCCTCAACGAGCGTCAGGAGCGGGTCCCGCCGCGGGTCGCGGGGGTGGAAGCGGTGCCCGAAGCCCGGCACGAACACGCCCCGGCTCTTGTGGTCGGCGATCGCCTCGCGGGCGAGCTGATCCAGCGGGACGCCCTCGGTCTCGTGGCGTTCGACGAGCTCGTTCAGCAGCTGCACGCACTGCTGGCCCGCGCCACCGTGCGTGTCCCCGAGGACGTTCACGCCGTTGGCGACGGCTGAGTTGAGACCGACGCCGCACGTGGCGGCCATGCGTGCGCTCGCGATGGAGGGCGCCTGCGGGCCGTGATCGACGCTCGCGACGAGGGTCGCCTCGAGGAGGTTCGAGACCGTCGCGCTCGGCAGGCTCCCCGTCGTGAGCAGCCAGATCGTGCTCACGAAGCCGACGTTGCCGATGACCTGCTCGATCGGATACCCCCGGAGCTCGATCTCCCCCGGGGCGATCCGGGTCACGCTTGTGCTCCACCACGCCGTGGTGTCGGCGACGGTGGGCTGGTCGGCGGGACTGGCGCTGCTGGTCATACGGCTCGCTCCTCGTGGAATGCTCGGATCTGCGCGGCGTCGTAGCCGAGCTCGCGCAGGATCTCGTCGGTGTGCTGCCCGAGCCCCGGAGGCGGCATGGTCGGTGCGCTCGGGCGGTCGTCGAGGCGGATGCCGTTGCCAAGCACCCGCAGCGTCTCCCCCTCTCGTCCCGGGAACGGGAGGTCGTGCACAAGCTCACGGTCGACGATCTGCGGGCTCTCGAGCATCTCGGGAACCGTGAGCACCGCCGCCGCCGGCACTCCCGCCGCCGAGAGCCGCTCCTCCCAGTAGGCCGTGTCCTCGGCGCCGAGGGCCGCTTCGATCTCGCTCGTGAGCTCGGCCCTGAATCGCTTGCGGTCCTCCCGGTCGCGGAAGCGGGCATCCGCCGCCAGCTCCGGGCGCCCGATGACCCGCGTCAGGGCTTCGAACTGCTCCTGCTTGTTCGCGGCGATGTTGAGCGCCCCGGTCGCCGTCTGGAAGGTGCCGGACGGCGCGGCAGTGCCGTTGTCGTTGCCGAGCGCTCGGGGCACCTGGCCGGCCACGAGGTGGTTGGAGACGACCCAGCCCATGGCGGTCACGGCGGTCTCCAGCATCGACACGTCGATGCTGGATCCCTCGCCCGTGCGCTCGCGCCCGTGCAGTGCCGAGGTGATGGCGAACGCGGCCGCGAGCCCGCCGAGCGTGTCGGCGATGGGGTAGCCGGCTCGGAGCGGGGAGGTCTCCGGCGTGCCGGTGACGCTCATCATGCCCGAGCCGCCCTGGATGATCTGGTCGTACGCGGGCTTGGATCGGAGCGGCCCCGTCTGCCCGAATCCGGAGATCGCGCAGTACACGAGGCGTGGGTTGATGGCGCGCAGCTCTTCCCAGCCGAAGCCGAGACGCGCGAGCACCCCCGGTCGGAAGTTCTCGCACAGCACGTCGGCCTCGGCGACCAGGCGGCGCATGACCTCCTTGCCCCCGTCCGACTTCAGGTCGAGGGTGATCGATCGCTTCTGGGCGTTCTGCGCCAGGAACGAGACCCCCATCAGCTCGCTGTTCAGCTCCGAGTCGGACCCGAGGCTCCGTGCGAGGTCTCCCCCCTTCGGCACCTCGACCTTGATGACCTCGGCCCCCATGAGGGCCAGCTGGTAGCACGCGTACGGCCCGGCGAGGACGTTGGTCATGTCGAGCACGCGCACCCCCGCGAGGGGTCCCGATGTCTTGTCCGTCAAACCGTGACTTCCTTCCTGGTGGCGAGCTTCGCGCGGATGACGCGCACGATGACGAACGCCACGGTGATCGCGAGAACGGAGTAGAGGGTGATGGTGATGGGGCTGTCGATCAGCACGCTCGGGTCGCCCTCGCTGACCGCCATCGCGCGGCGGAACTCCGTCTCGGCGAGCGGCCCGAGGATGATCGCGATGAGCATCGGGGCGACCGGCAGCCCGTAGCGCCGCATCGTGAAGCCGATGAGGCCGATGACGACGACGAGCACGAGGTCGAGGATCTTGCCGCTCGTGGCGTAGACGCCGAGCATCGCGAAGAGCGTGATGCTCGCGTAGAGGTAGTGACGCGGGATCTTGAGCAGCTTCGCCCAGAGCGGAGCGAAGGGCAGGTTCAGGATGAGGAGCACGACCATGCCGATGAAGAAGCTCGCGAGGAGCGCCCAGACGAGCTCGCTCGACCGCTCGAAGAGCAGCGGCCCTGGCTGCAGGCCGTACTGCCGGAAGGCGGCGAGCAGGATCGCGGCGGTCGCCGAGGTCGGCAGTCCGAGCGCGAGCAGCGCGCCCATCGCGGTTCCGGCGGTCGCGTTGCCAGCGGCCTCCGGGCCCGCGACGCCCTGGATGGCGCCGAGGCCGAACATGGGCTTCTTCCGGCGCTTGTCGAGCCTGCGCTCGGTCCCGTAGGCGAGGAACGTTGGCACCTCGGCGCCACCGACGGGGATGATGCCGAACGGAATCCCGATCGCGGTGCCGCGGAGCCATGCGGGCATCGCCTGGCGAAGCTCGCGGAGGGACAGCCAGAGGCGCCCCTTCGACTGGATGAGCCCCGTGTCGTCGGAGTAGCCGCGTCGGCCGGCGACCGCGAAGACCTCGCCGAGGGCCAGCAGACCGACGGTGATGACGACGATGTCGATGCCGTCGAACAGCTCAGGGATGCCGGCCGTGTAGCGAGAGGCGCCCGAGATGGAGTCGATGCCGACGACCGAGATCGCGAGGCCGAGCACGAGGGCGGCGAGGCCGCGGATGATCGACTGCGTCACGACGGCGGAGATGGCGATGAAGGCGAACACGGCGAGCGCGAGGTACTCGGCGGGGCCGAACAGGGTCGCGAGCTCGGCGAGGCGGGGCGCGAAGAAGACCACGAGGATCGACGCCAGGATGCCGCCGATGAACGCGCCGATGGCCGACGTCGCCAGTGCCTGCGCCGCTCGACCGTTCTTGGCCATGATGTGGCCCTCGATGGAGCCCGCGATGGCCGTGCTGTTGCCCGGGGTGTTCATGAGGATGCCGGCGATGGAGTCGCCGAAGAGCCCGCCGAAGAGGACACCCGCGAACATGATGAACGCGCCGATGGGGTCGAGGGAGAAGGTGACGGGGAGCAGGAGGGCGACGGCCATCGCGGACCCGAGGCCGGGGAGGACGCCGACGGCGGTGCCGAGCACGGCGCCGATGAGCACCCACAGCATGTTGATGGGGGTGAGGACCGTCAGGAACCCCTCCCCGAGATTGGCGAGCGTATCCATCAGAGGACTCCTACGAAGATGCCGGGGGGCAGGTTGAGGCCCAGCCCGATCGAGAACGCGATCTGCACGATGGAGGACATCGCGAGGGCGAGGAAGATGTCGAAGAACGGACGCCGGCTTCCGAGCGCCCGGGAGATGCCCCAGAAGAGGAAGGCTCCGGAGAGCAGCCAGCCGAGCGGGGTGAGCGCCGCGATGAACACGATGGTCGTGCCGAGGGCGCCGAGGAGCGAGCGCACGTTGGTGCGGGGGCGGATGTGCTCGGCCTGCAGCTCGCGGTCCTGGGCGACGGCGAGCTCGTCGAGGTCGTAGTCGGGATCCTCCTCGATCACTCGCCGCTCTCCGCGCAGCTCGGCCTGGTCGGGTTCGGCGACGCGCTCCGGCTCTGGGTTGCGGATCACGTCGATGGCCAGCAGCACCGCGATCACGAAGACCGCGACCGTGACGATGGCCGGGAAGACCTGCGGCCCTGGCTGCGAGACGTTGCCGGGAACGTCCATGGTGATCGTGCCGATGGTGAGGCCGATGCCGGTCAGCGTGAGGATGCCGGGCACGACGAGGCCCGTTCGGCGACGCCACCAGCCTGGCCTGGAGGTGGTGTCGTGCTGCGTCCACGCGGAGGTGGGGATGACGCCGGTCATAGTCCGAGCTCCTCGATGATCTGGTCGACTCTCGCCTGGTCTTCCTCGATGAACGCGGCGAAATCGTCTCCCGTGAGGAGGGCCGGCTCCCAGCTGTTGCGCTCGAGGGTGTCCTGCCACTCCGGCGTCGCGGCCATCTCCTCGAAGATGGCGACGAGCTGGTCCCGTTCGGCCTCCGTGATGCCGGGAGGCGCGACGATGCCTCGCCAGTTCGGGAGGTGCACGTCCACGCCCTGGTCGATGAGCGTCGGGACGTCGATGCCGTCGATCGGCTCCTCAGCGGAGACGGCGAGGGCACGGAGGTTGCCCGCCTCGATCTGGTCGCTGAACTCGTTGTAGCCGCTGACCCCGATCGCGACGGTGTTGGAGAGCAGCGACGTGAGCACCTCTCCGCCGCCCGCGTAGGAGACGTAGTTGATGTCGCCCGGGTCGATGCCGGCTTCCTCGGCGACGAGTCCGGCGAGGAGGTGGTCGGTCCCGCCGACGCCTCCCCCGCCGATCGCGACGGAGTGCGGGTTCTGCTTCCAGTCGGCGATGAAGTCGTCGAGCGTCTCGTACGGCGAGTTCGCGGGGACGATGAAGACCTCGTAGTCCTCGGCGAGGCGTGCGATGGGGGTCGTGTCCGACAGGTCGACGGTTGACTTGTTGACGTTGATGGCGCCCATCATGACCGTGCCGGTCATCATGAGGTTGGTCGGGTCGGCGCCGAGGCCGACGAACTGGGAGAGGCCGATCGTGCCGCCAGCTCCTGGCACGTTGACGACCTGCACGTTGTTCACGATGCCGCCGGCCCGGAGCGCCTGCTGCGATTCCCTGGCCGCGAGATCCCAGCCGCCGCCCGGGGCGGAGGGCGACATGAAGGTCAGTTTGGTGCTGGGGTCGGTCCCCGTCGTCGATTGGCTCGCGTCGAACGCGGCCACTCCGACGAGCACCATGGTCGCGGCGATGCCCACCGCGCCCATGAGCTTCCGTTTTGCTGTCACGATCACTCCCTTGTGATTGACTGTCCACACAGCGGACATATCTGTCCACCAGATGGTACGCTAGTGTGACCGGGCAAGCAAACGATCCGAAGCCGGAGACCCCATGACAAGCGCCGACGACGCACCAGCCCAGCGGTCAGAACCGGGCGGCATCCGCGCCGTGAGCCGAGCCCTCGATGTCCTCGACTGCTTCGAGAACGAGGGCCAGTCGCTCGCCATCGCCGACATCGTCCGCCGCTGCGAGCTCCCGCGAACGACCGTGCTGCGCCTCGTCGACACCCTGGTGGGCGAGCGGATGCTGCAGCTCCTCCCCGACGGACGCGTGAGCGTGGGCCCCCGCATGATCCGCTGGGGAGCATTCGCGAAGGCAGCCTGGTCGGCGCCGGCCCCCACACTTGAGCGCCTCCGCGAGCTCGCCGAGCAGACGGGCGAGACGGTGAGCCTCTACGTCCGCCGCGACCTCAAGCGCGTCGCCATCGCCCAGGCCCCCGGGCGACACACCATCCGCCACGTGGTCCAGGTCGGCGACGAGCTCCCGATCTGGCGCGGCGCCGCATCCACGACGCTCCTCAGCGGCGAACGCCCGGAGATGCTCGACGCCGTGCTCGTGAAGCTCGACGCAGACCCGGCGATCGACGTCGACACCGCTGCCCTCCGACACCGGGTCGACGAGATCCGCGAGCAGGGCTGGGGGCTCAGCCACGGCGAGCGGGAGTCCGGCAACAGCGGCCTGGCGATGCTCGTCCCCGAGAATCCCGAGCGACCGCACCTGCAGCCCGTCGTCGTCGTGCTCGGCGGGCCTACAGCGAGATTCGTCGACACGCGCATCCCCGAGTTCGTCGACGCGCTGCGCGCCTGCGTGCGCGACGTGCCGCGCACCGGGCTGCCCCCGGCACTCGAGTGAAGAGGGGGCGCGGCCGAACACGACCAGCGCCCCGAGCAGAGCAGAACCAGGACCAGGACCAGGACCAGGACCGAGAGCAAGAGCAGGACCTCGAGCAGGACTGTGAACCGACGAAGGAGACGGTGCGATGAGCGCAACGGTGTTCGTGACGGCCCCTCGCCTCGGCGAGTCGGGGGTGCATGCCCTCGCCGAGTCCGGCAGCAGGGTGATCTACCTGCCGGAAGGTGGCGGGCGGGCTGAGGTCGAGGAGATCCTGGCGCGCGAAGCGGTCGACGCCGTGATCTCCCGCACCGTCGAGCTGTCGGCCGAGGCGATCGAGTCGTGCCCGTCACTTCGAGTCATCACGAAGCACGGCGTCGGCGTCGGCAACATCGACGTCGAAGCCGCGACTCGGCGCGGCATCCCGGTGCTCACCACACCGGGGGCGAACGCCCAGTCCGTCGCCGAGCTCACGATCGCACTCATGTTCACCGCCGCCCGCAGAGTGTCCTGGATGGACGCGGAGATCCGGCAGGGCCGCTGGAGCCGAGCGCAGGATGGGCGGCAGCTGGCCGGCGCAACGCTCGGCCTCGTCGGGGCAGGACAGATCGGGCAGCGGGTCGCCCGCACCGCGGCGGCGACCGGCATGCGAGTGCTGGCCTTCGATCCCGGGCTCAGCCTCGACGCCCCCATCCCCGAGCTCACGATGGTCGGCACCCTCGAGGAACTGCTCGGCCAGGCTGACGTGCTGAGCCTCCACGTGCCACTCAACGAGCACACGCGCGGCCTCATCGGGGCCGCCCAGCTCGCCCTGCTGCCGGCAGACGCCATCGTGCTGAACACGGCGCGGGGCGAGATCGTCGACGAGCCAGCCCTCGTCGACGCGCTCCGCAGCGGACGGCTCTTCGCCGCGGGCCTCGACACCACCTGGGCTGAGCCCATCGAGCAGGACAACCCGCTGCTCGCCTGCCCGAACGTCGTCATCACGCCGCATGTCGGCGGCTCGACGCCTGCGGCACTCGAGGCGATGGCGCTGGCGGCCGCCCACAACGTGCTCGGCTACCTCGACGGCGCCATCCCGGACGCGCGCTCCTGCGCGAACCCCACCACCCTCTCGCCCGAACGGAGCACCGCATGACCCAGCAGGATCCCACCGAAGCACCCGCCTGGCCGACCGGCTACTTCATCGGCGAGCGCGCGCCAGAGCTGCCGGCTGCGCTGATCGACGCGTTCCGCGCCATCCCGGTCGCCGTCGCCGGCGACTGCCTCGGACGCTCCGTGGGAGCGCTCGGCCTCACCGCCTACCACGGCGACGCCCCCCTCTCGGGACAGGCCGTGACCGTCAAGATCCGACCGGGCGACAACCTCATGATCCACAAGGCCACGATGGACGCCCACCCCGGCGATGTCATCGTGATCGAGGGCGGCGGCGACCTCAGCCAGGCGGTCATCGGCGGGCTCATCCGCACGACAGCGCTCGCGAAGGGTCTCGGCGGCTTCGTCCTCGACGGAGCCCTGCGCGACGTCGCCGAGTGGCGGGAAGGCGGCATGCCAGCCTACGCACTCGGGCACACGCACCGCGGCCCCACGAAGGACGGCCCCGGCCAGATCAACGTGCCCGTCTCGATCGCGGGCCTCGTCGTGAACCCGGGCGACCTCATCCTCGGCGACCTCGACGGGGTGCTCGCCGTCCCGGCGCAGCGGGCGGAGTCGCTGCTGCACGACGCGCGTCGGCACCTGGAGCGGGAAGCCCGCATCCGCAAGCACAACGAGGACGGCACCTCCGACCCAGAGCGGTTCAACGCGCTCCTGCGCCAGAAGGGCCTCCCCGTCTGACCCGGTGCGCCGCCGACTGCCCGGGAAGGGTCTTGTCAAGCGTCGCGGCCTCCCATGTGCGCCCGCGTACAGTGATCCGTCGGTCGCCGCGGCACCCCTGAGCCGCGGCAGAAGAGAGGCTCCCCCCGTGCGACGGTTCGACTGTGATGTGTGCGAGAACGAGGTCTTCTTCGACTCGGTGTCCTGCGAGCGATGCTCGTCCAAGCTCGGCTACGTGCTCAGCCTCGACGACGTGCTCGTCGAAGGGGGCACATCCGCGACGGATGCCGGCCTGCGGCGGTGCAGCAACGCCGAGCTCGCCGGATGCACGTGGTTGACCGCGCAGGCCGGCGGGCTCTGCGAGAGCTGCCAGCTCACGCGCACCCGCCCCAGCGACGCCGACGCGAAGGGCCTGCGCCTCTTCCCGATCGCGGAGGAGTCGAAGCGGCACCTGGTACGCGACCTCACCCGCCTCGGGTTCGCGACGCGCCCCAAGGAGAGCGGCGAGCCCGCCACGGTCGGCCAGACGCCCGTCTTCGACCTGCTGTCGAGCGTGTCGGAGAGCGTCACGATCGGCCACGCCAACGGCGTCATCACGATCGACCTCGCGGAGGGCGACGACAGCTACCGCGAGCAGGTCCGGCAGCGCCTCGCCGAGCCGTACCGCACCATGCTGGGGCACTTCCGCCACGAGAGCGGCCACTACTACGAGTGGCAGCTCGTCGAGCAGACGTCCCGCATCGACGAGGCCAGGGAGCTGTTCGGCGACGAGCGCGCCGACTACCAGGCCGAGATCGACCGCCACTACGAGGAGGGCCCGCCGGAGAACTGGCGCAGCGACTACCTCAGCAGCTACGCGACGATGCACCCGTACGAGGACTTCGCGGAGACCTGGGCGCACTACCTGCACATCCAGGACACCCTCGAGACGGCCGTCGCGTTCGAGCTGCTGCCCGCGCCGGAGGCGGGCGCGTCCGCCCGCGACGTGGTCGCCGACAGCTGGATGCCGTTCGCGACCGCCATGAACGTCGTCAACCGCTCGCTCGGGCAGCGCGACCTCTACCCGTTCGTCCTGCCGGACAAAGTCGTCGAGAAGCTCGCGTTCGTGCACTCGCTGCGCGACCCCGCGAGCACGTCGGGCTCGGCCGGCTGACGCATCCGCCCCGCAGCCGCCACCGCCGATAGCGCCACCGCCGCCGAATGGGGCACTTTCACCCCATTTCGGCGGCCGTTACGGGGTGAAAGTGACCCATTCGGCGACGATCGCGGCGTGCGTGCGTGCCTTCGAAGACCCTGCCGAGCAGGTCCGTGTCCTCGCGAGCGCGACGAGCGGAGCCGTGTCCTCGCGAGCGCGACGAGCGGAGGCCCGGACGGTCTCATCGGCGCTCATCGACGCTCATCGAGGCACTTCGGCGCACCTCGATGTAAGCGCCGAGTCGTGTCGGCGCAGCGACGCGGCGCTCAGCGGGTGATGGCGAGCTGGCCGATCGCGGTCACGGGGGCGACGCGGCCGTCGGACAGCTCGTACTGGCAGCCGACGATGCTCAGCGCGCCGCTCGCGACGGCGTCGCTGATGACACGCGAGCTGCGCACGAGCGAGTTGATGGTCGAGTACAGGTGGCGGCGGCCGACGGCTTCCACGTCGATCTGCGCCTCGTCGACGTACGGGGTCGACTGGTCGCTCGTGAACCACTCCTCCTGCACGGAGGGCTGGATGCGCGCGAGCTCGTCCTTGATGGCGGGCGTCACGTCGCGCGGGTGCGCCGTGGTCTGGTTGATGGCGGCCTTCACCGCGCCGCAGGAGCCGTGCGCGAGCACCACGATGAGGGCCACGCCGAGCTCGGCGACGGCGAACTCCATGGTCGCGGTCGTGTTCTCGTTCGCGATCTGCCCCATGTTGCGGGCGACGAAGAGGTCACCGAGGCCGCAGTCGAAGAGGATCTCGGCGGCGACACGCGAGTCGGAGCAGCCGAGGAACGCGGCGTTCGGCGCCTGGCTGCCCGAGATCTCGGTGCGGCGCGCCGCGCTCTGCTGCGGGTGGAGGAGATCGCCCTTGATGAAGCGCTCGTTGCCCTGGACGAGGTCGTCCCACGCTTCCTGGGGAGTGACTCTTGCTGCCGTCATCGTTGCTCCTTCGTGCTGAAACCTGTGACTGCCGACGCGCATCCGGTGCCGGATGCGCGTGCCCCGTTCAAGGGCGCGGCGCCGTCCAAGCGTACTCACCCCCGAGACGTCCCTCTGCGCCGACTGGGACGCCCGGAGTCGACGCGCCACAGCGGATTCGATCGCGAACGTCCGCGGCCGGCCGGAAAATGTGAGAACGTCAGTTCCCAAGATCAGGGTTGATGGGAGGTGGCGCATGCGACGAGGACACAACCTGCTGGCCGTCGGCGACTACAACCAGGCCGTCATCCTCGACTTCATCCGCCGGGCCCCGGACGGGGTGAGCCGCGTCGAGGTCGCCCAGGCCAGCGGCCTCTCGGCCCAGACCGTGTCGAACGTCACCCGCCGCCTCATCGACGGGGGCCTCGTCCGGGAGGGCGAGCGCCTCATCACCGGGCCGGGCAAACCCCGCACCAGGCTGCGCCTCGACGCGACGAGCCGCTACGCCGTCGGCGTGCACCTCGACCCGACCGTCATCACCTACGCGGTCCTCGACCTCGCGGGCGCCGTCGTCGTCGACCACCGCACGCGCACCCCCACCGAGCCGGACCCCGGCGTCGTCATCGCCGACATGACGAGGGAGATCGCCGCGATCCTCGAGCGCGCCGGGATCCCCCGCGACCGGGTGCTCGGCGTGGGCATCGCGGCCCCCGGCCCGCTCGACTCGGCGCGCGGCGTGGTGCTCGACCCGCCCATGCTCGACGGCTGGGAGTCGGTGCCGCTGCGCGACGCCCTCAGCGAGGCCACCGGGTTCCCCGTGGTGCTCGAGAAGGACGTCACCGCCGCGGCCGTCGCCGAGCTCTGGCTCGACTCCGGCCCCCGCCGCGACAACTTCGCGTTCCTCTACTACGGCACCGGCATCGGCATCGGGCTCGTCGTCAACCACGAGGTGCTCCGCGGCGCGAGCGACAACGCCGGCGACCTCGGACACATCATGGTGCAGGCGGATGGCCCCGTCTGCTCGTGCGGTCGCCGCGGCTGCGTCGGCGAGCTCGTCGTCCCGCACCGCCTCGTGAAGCACGCCATCCGCATCGGCGCGCTCCCGGGCGAGGAGAGCGTCGACCGGTCCGACTTCGACGAGGTCGACCGACTCTTCACTGAATTCGCGGCGGCCGCCGTCCGCGGCGAGGCGCGCTCGATGGAGGTCATCGAGGCCGCGGCGACGCAGATCGCGCGCGCCCTCGTGAGCCTCATCAACCTGCTCGACATCGACACCGTCGTCTGCGGCGGGCCGTTCTGGCGCCGCATCGAGCCAGCGCTGCGCTCGCGCATCGAGGAGCTCGTCAACGCTGACGCGGCCCTCATCCCCCACCACCCGATCTTCGTCCCGAACTCCACGATCGGCGAGGACGTCGCCGCCGTCGGCGCCGGCTGCCTCGTGCTCGACCAGACCCTCGCGCCCCACACGTCGGCGCTCCTGATCTCGCGCTGAGCGCTGCCGGGTCGCACTCCGCTCGCACGTCCAGCTCACGCACCGGCCGCACGTCCCGAGGCCCTTCACCCGTGCCGTCGTCCGTGCGGTTAGCCTGCCGCCAGCCTGCCGTCAACCCTGCCGTGAACCCTCCCAGCCCCGGCCGCCGCGTGGTGGCAAGAAGCTCTTGACATGAGTTAGTCCAATCGGTTTACTTATGGCAGGCCGAAGGCGCGACACCGATGTCGAGCCGCACGGAGAACGGTCGTGGAGCAAGGGAGCACCATGAAAAATCGCACACTCGGGGTCGTGGCACTCGCCGCCGCCTCTGTGCTCGCACTGTCCGCCTGCGCGGGCGGCGACTCGGGCGGAGGCGACTCGAACACCATCAAGGTCGCCTACCAGAAGTTCGGGCAGTTCACCCAGATGGACGATCACATGCAGAAGGTCAAGGCCGAGTACGAAGCGGCCAACGAGGGAATGACCGTCGAGCTCATCCCGATCGAGGCACAGGAAGCCGACTACTTCGCGAAGCTCGCCCTCATGAACCGCTCCCCCGCCACCGCGCCGGACGTCATGTACGAGGACACGTTCATGGTCAAGACCGACGTCGAGGCCGGCTACCTCGCCCCGCTCGACGACTACGTCGCGAACTGGGCCGACTGGGAGCAGTTCCCCGAGAACGCCCGCCAGGCCGGACTCGGCGACGACGGCAAGGTGTACGGCATCCCGATGGGCACCGACACGCGCGCCCTCTGGTACAACCAGGACATCCTGAAGGCCGCCGGCGTGCAGGTGCCGTGGGAGCCGAAGACCTGGGACGACATCATCGCGGCCGCGGAAGCCGTGAAGGCGCACGACCCCAACATCCGCCCCTTCAACATCTACTCGGGCAAGGCCATGTCAGAAGGCGCCTCGATGCAGGGCTTCCAGATGCTCCTCACCGGCACGGAGGACGAGCTCTTCAACACCGACGAGCAGAAGTGGGTCACGGGCTCGCAGGGCTTCATCGACTCGCTCTCCTTCGTCGGCGACATCTACCAGGGCGGCCTCGGACCGACCCCGCAGGAGGCGCTCGACAAGAACGTCGGCACCAGCATCAACACCGAATGGATCCCGAACGGGCAGCTCGCGATGAGCCTCGACGGCTCCTGGGTGAGCGGCACCTGGCTCGACTCCGGCTCGAAGCCGTGGCCGGAATGGTCGGACGTCATGCAGGTCACGCCGATGCCGACGCAGGACGGCCAGGACCCGGGCGTCACGAGCATGTCCGGTGGATGGACCCTCGCCATGGGCGCCGGGACCAAGAACCCGGACGCGGCCTGGGACTTCATCAGCCTCGCCCTCAACCAGGAGAACGCGCTGAGCTACGACGTGGCAGCAAGCCAGGTGCCGGTGCGCACCGACGTCGCCGAAGCCCCCGAGTACACGGACGCCAACCCGACGTTCGGCTTCTTCGCGGACCTCGTGCCCGACACGAACTTCCGCCCAGCGAACTCCGACTACTCGCAGGTCTCCGCCGCGATCACGGTCGCCATGGAAGCCGTCATGACGGGTCAGCAGACACCAGAGGAAGCCGCCGCCGCCTACGACAAGGCCGTCATCGGCATCGTCGGCGAAGAGAACACGACGTCGGCGTCGAGCTGATGACCGCCACCCTCTCCCCCGTCTCGGGAGCGCCCCGCGCTCCCGAGACGGGGCGGCCCGCCCCCAGGAAGCGGAAGGCGCTGCAGCGGGTCACCCGCGGTGTGCCGCTGATCCCAGCGGTCGGCCTCCTCGCCGTCTTCCTCCTCGGGCCCGTCATCTCGTCGTTCTACGGCTCGTTCACCAACTCCACGCTGAGCGGCGTCGGCGCCTCGAGCGCGGAGTTCGTCGGGTTCCAGAACTACCTCGACCTCTTCGCGAGTCCCGACTTCCCGAAGTCCGTGCTCATCACGCTCATCTTCCTCGTCGCCTCCGCGATCCTGGGGCAGAACGTGCTCGGTCTCGGCCTCGCCGTGCTCATGCAGTCGTCGAACAAGTTCGTCCGCAGCACCGTGAGCACCATCGTCGTGACCGCCTGGGTGCTGCCGGAGATCGTCGCCGCGTTCGCGGCCTACGCGTTCTTCAGCGATGCGGGCACGCTCAACACGATGCTCGCCGCGATCGGCATCACCGGCCCCAACTGGCTCTACACGCTCCCCCTGCTGAGCGTGATCCTCGCCAACACGTGGCGCGGCACCGCCTTCTCGATGCTCGTCTACCGGGCAGCTCTCAACGACGTGCCGCCGGAGATCACCGAGGCGGCCGAGGTCGACGGCGCGAGAGGCTGGCAGCGCTTCACGCTCATCACGCTGCCCATGATCCGCCGCAGCATCTCGACGAACCTCATGCTCACGACCCTGCAGACGCTCTCGGTCTTCGCGCTCATCTTCGTGATGACCAACGGCGGACCGGGCACCGACAGCACGACCCTGCCGCTGCTCGCCTACCAGGAGGCGTTCCGCTTCGGCCAGCTCGGCTTTGGCACCGCCATCGCCACCATGCTGCTGCTTGTCGGCGCGCTGTTCTCGGTCGCCTACATCAGGGCGCTCAAACCGGAGGTGGACTGATCATGTCAACCAACACGTCCGTGGCCGCGGCTGACCCCGCCGTCACGACCAGGTCCATCGCGACGGGCGGCCACCACGTCGAGACGAGCATGGCGGCCCCTCGGGGTCGCGCGATGCGCTGGTTCGCGAACATCGTGCTCAGCGTCATCGGCATCATCTTCCTGCTCCCCCTCGTCTGGCTCCTCCTGGCATCGTTCGACTCGACCGCGAGCCTGTCCGTGAAGTGGCCCGAAGCACCGTCGCTCGACAACTTCCTCGCCGTCCTCACCCCGGAGATCTCCCTCATCCCGCTCTGGAACAGCCTCGTGCTGTCCGGCGGATGCGCGATCGTGACGGTGCTCGCGGCGATCCTCGCCGCCTATCCGCTCTCCCGCTACAAGTCGCGCATCAACAAGCCGTTCCTGTACGGGGTGCTGTTCGGGACCTGCCTGCCGATCACCGCGATGATGGTGCCCGTCTACGCCCTGTTCGTGGCGTTCAACCTCATCGACAACATGTTCGGCACCATCCTGTTCCTCGCCGCGACCTCGCTGCCCATGGCGATCTGGATGATGAAGAACTTCATGGACTCGGTGCCCGTCTCCCTCGAGGAGGCGGCCTGGACGGACGGTGCCTCGGCCATGGCGACCCTGCGGCTCATCGTCGTGCCGCTCATGCGACCCGGCATCGCCGTCGTGTTCATCTTCGTGTTCATCCAGACGTGGGGGAACTTCTTCATCCCCTTCATCCTGCTGCTGAGCCCCGACAAGCTGCCCGCCGCGGTGAGCATCTTCTCGTTCTTCGGCCAGTACGGCGCGGTCGCCTACGGCCAGCTCGCCGCGTTCTCACTCCTCTACTCCCTGCCGGTCCTGGCCCTGTACGTGCTCGTGTCCCGCCTCGGCGGCGGCTCGTTCGCGCTCGCCGGCGCCGTCAAGGGCTGATCCACGACTTCCAACGTCTCCTTCAACGCAGAAAGGCGCTTCATGCCTGATCCCACGCAGTTCGTCGACCTCCGCATCCGCCGGTTCGTGTCCGAACGACTCACCCCAGCCATCTACCGCGAGCGCGAACAGCTCACCGTCACCTCCTGGGACGTTCCGGGCGAGCCCGTGCCGTTCGCCGAGGCGGTCACCCAGCAGTTCACGCCCTTCCGGGTCGGTGACGAGTGGAGCCGCCCGTGGGGAACCACGTGGTTCCACATCACCGGCACCGTCCCAGCCGACTGGGAGATGACGGATGCACGCGTCGAGGTGCTCGTCGACCTCGGCTTCGTGAGCGGCCACCCGGGCTTCCAAGCCGAGGGCCTCGTCTGGACCCCGGAAGGCCACATCCTGAAGGCCATCGAGCCCCGCAACACGGCGGTGCCGCTGAAGATCGGCCCAGGCGACAGCATCGACCTCTACATCGAGGCGGCGTCGAACCCGGACGTGCAGGGCGAGTCGGTCTACGCACCCACCCCCATGGGCGACCTCGCCACCTCCGGTGACGCCCCCATCTACCGCACTCGGGTGCTCGACATCGGCCTGCGCGACGTGCCCGTGTGGGAGCTGGCGCAGGACGTGTGGACCCTCGACGGCCTGTGGCGCGAGCTCGGCGAGGAGACACCCAGGCGTGCGGAGATCCTCCGCGGGCTCGAGCGTCTCATCGACACCCTCGACCCCGACGACATCTCCAGCACGGCGAAGGCCGGCCGCAAGGTGCTCGCTCCCCTGCTCGCCTCCCCCGCCTACGCGAGCGCCCACCACGTGGTCGCCGTCGGCCACGCGCACATCGACTCGGCCTGGCTGTGGCCGGTGCGCGAGACGATCCGCAAGTGCGCGCGCACCTTCTCCAACGTGCTCTCGCTCATGGACGAGAACGACGACTTCCTCTTCGCCTGCTCGTCGGCGCAGCAGTTCGCGTGGATGAAGGAGCACTACCCGGACCTGTTCGAGCGCATCAAGGTGCGAGTCCTCGAGGGGCGCTTCGTGCCCGTCGGCGGCATGTGGGTGGAGTCGGACACGAACCTGCCGGGCGGCGAGGCCATGGCCCGCCAGTTCGTGGCGGGCAAGGGCTTCTTCATCCGCGAGTTCGGCATCGAGCCGCCCGAGGTGTGGCTGCCCGACTCCTTCGGATACTCGGCCGCGCTCCCCCAGATCGTCAAGGCCGCCGGCTCGAAGTACTTCCTCACGCAGAAGCCGTCGTGGAACGAGACGAACGTCATGCCGCACCACACCTTCAACTGGGAGGGCATCGACGGCTCGCAGGTGTTCACGCACTTCCCGCCCGTCGCCACCTACAACTCGGTGCTCTCGCAGGAGGAGCTGCACAAGGCGCAGCGCGACTACAAGGAGAAGGGCGAAGCCAACTCCTCGCTCGTGCCGTTCGGCTACGGCAACGGCGGCGGCGGACCGACCCGCGAGATGATCGCGGCCGCGGAGCGCACCCGCGACCTCGAAGGCTCGCCGACGGTCGAGATGACGAGCCCGCAGGCGTTCTTCGAGCAGGCCGAGGCCGAGCTCGAGCAGCCGCCCGTCTGGTCCGGCGAGATCTACCTCGAGTTCCACCGTGGCACCTACACGTCGCAGGCGCGCACGAAGCGCGGCAACCGCCGCAGCGAGCACCTGCTGCGCGAGGCGGAGCTGTGGGCGAGTGCGGCGACGATCCGCACGGGCGCCGCGTACCCGTACGCGGAGCTCGAGTCGGCCTGGCAGACGGTGCTCCTGCAGCAGTTCCACGACATCCTTCCCGGCTCCTCCATCGCCTGGGTGCACCAGGTCGCCGAGGAGCACTACGAGCGGGTCGCGGGTGAGCTCGAGACGCTCATCTCGTCGGCGCTCGGCTCGCTGACGGGCGCCGGAGAGACGGCGCTGCTCGCGAACGCCGGACCGTACGCGGTGGATGGCGTGCCCGCGCTCGGTGGTGGCGCATCCGGTGCCGCCTCCGGTGCCAACTCAGGTGCCGCGCCGCACGGCGCCCCGGTGACGCTCACGCGCTCCGGCGACACCCTCGTGCTCGACAACTCGCTGGTGCGCGTCACGATCGACGCGGACGGTCTCGTGTCGTCGCTCTTCGACGTCGCCGCTGATCGCGAGCTGGTTCCGGCCGGCGAGCGCGCCGCCGAGCTGTGGATCTACCGCGACACCCCCGCCCAGTGGGATGCGTGGGACATCGACGTGCACTACCAGCGCCACGGCCGCCCGATCCGCTCGGTCGACTCGATCGAGGTCGTCTCGGAGGACGCCGACCGGGTCGTCGTGCGAGTGTCTCGCTCGCACGGCTCGAGCACCTTCGTGCAGGAGCTGTCGCTGAGCGCCGGGCGTCCGACGCTCGACCTGACGACGGATGTCGACTGGCACGAGCGCCAGAAGCTCCTCAAGCTGGCGTTCCCACTGGATGTGCACGCGGAGCGGTCGTCGTCCGAGATCCAGTTCGGGCACGTCAACCGCCCCATCCACCGCAACACGTCGTGGGACGTCGCACGGTTCGAGACGAGCGCACACCGTTGGGTGCACGTCGGGGAGACCGGCTACGGGGTCGCCGTCGCGAATGACTCGACGTACGGGCACGACGTGACCCGCACGACCCGCGAATCCGGTGGCACGACCACCCTCGTGCGGGAGTCGCTGCTGCGGGCTCCCACCTTCCCGGACCCGCACGCCGACCAGGGCCGGCACGTGCTCCGCACCTCGGTGCGAGTGGGTGCGGATGTGCTGGACGCGGCCGCCGAGGGCTACCGGCTCAACGTCGCACCGCGCGCCGTGACCGGAGCCGCTGCGATCGAGCCGCTGCTGACGGTCGACGACCCGGCCGTCGTGGTGGAGGCCGTGAAGCTGGCGGAGGACCAGAGCGGCGACGTCGTCGTCCGCCTGTATGAGGCTCGCGGTGCGAAGGCTCGGGCGACGGTGACGCCCGGGTTCGCGTTCGAGTCGGTCGCTGAGACCGACCTGCTCGAACGTGACGTCGACCAGACGGCGATCGTGGATGCCGAGGGGGCCCTGGCCCTGTCGGTGCGCCCGTTCCAGCTGGTCACGCTCCGCTTCCGTGGGGTGTCGGCGCTGCGCTGACAACTGGGGAGACCGGGCGGGCAGACTGCGCTGCCTGCCCGGTCGGACGCTGTGGCGAACCGCACCCGCGGACTCCTGGGTGCCGGTTCGCCACAGCTGTGTCTGCGGGCACCTGCGTCTGCGGGCGCCTGCGTCTGCGGGCGCCCCCGCGCTCCTCGGGCTCTCTCGCGCTGTCGGCCTTCCTCTCGCGCTGTCGGCCTTCCTCTCGCTTCCTTTCGCGCTCCCCCACTGTCCCGGCGCCAAAGTTGTGGGTAAGTGCGCTCGCGAAGCACCGCAACCGCACTTGGCCACACCGCTGCTGTCAAAGCCGGCCGCTCGGGTTCCCGTGCCGCTCGGAGCCCGCAGCATCCCGGTTCTTCCCAGCGGGACCGGCGTTAGATGGATGGCGGAGCGCGCAGCCCCGACGCGCGCAGGAATGAGCGACGATGCCCACCTTCACGAACATCCATCACCTCGCGGTGACCGTCCGCGACCTCGAGACGAGCGTCGCCTTCTACGAGCAGGTCTTCGGCTTCGCCCCGGCGACCGAGATCGACGACGAATCGCTGCACCGCAAGCTGTTCGCGCTGCCGGGCGGCACGAACCTCGGACTCACGCAGCACGACGGCGGCACCGACGGGGCGAGTGGCGGAGGGTTCTCGCCGTTCTCGCCGGGACTCGATCACATCGGGCTCACCGTCGAGAGCCGCGATGAGCTCGAGGCGTGGGCAAGCCACCTGAGCGAGCACGGTATCGAGCACAGCGGCATCGTCGAGGCGGCGTATGGCTACGCGCTGAGCTTCAAGGACCCCGATCAGATCGCGCTGGAGTTCTTCGTCTCGAAGTAGGTGCCGCGCTAGCGCCTCCGGCCACAGCTCCCCCGCACAGAGTTGTGGCTTGGTGCACCTGCTGAGCACCGCAACCGCACCCAGCCACAACGCTGCGAGCATCCTGCACCACTGCGCGCCGGGCACCACCGCAGAGTTGTGGGGAGATGCTCCTCGCAAGCACCGCAGCCGCACCAAGCCACAACCCTGCGCGCGGGGACACGCACTCGCCCGCGCAACGCGCGCCCGAGCAGGCATCGAAGCCGACTCACCCCGCGCCGCCCCCAAAGTTGTGGCAAAACGCTCCTTGGGAGCTCCGCAACCGCACCCAGCCACAACCCTGCACACCTCCTGCACCACTGCGCGCCGGACACCACCGCAGAATTGTGGGCAAACGCTCCTCGCAAGCACCGCAACAGCACCAAGCCACAACCCTGCGCACGGGGACACGCACTCGCCCGCCCAACGCGTGCCCGCACCGCCGCGCCCCGGCGCCATCGCAGAGTTGTGGGGAAGTGCTCCTTGGGGGCTCCGCGACCGCACCAAGCCACAACACTGTGTACGTCCCGGCACGCGCCGACCGACACGCACCGGACCAGGCATCGGACCAGGCGCCGAGGCCGGCTCACCCCGCGCGGTCGCGCACCAGACCGGACGCCACACCCGCTCACCCCGCTCACCCAGTGGCACCGCAGAGTTGTGGCAAAACGCTCCTTGGGGGCTCCGCGACCGCACCAAGCCACAACCCTGCGCGCGTCCCGGCGCGTCCCGGCTTGCACCAGCGGGCGCCAGCGCACTCAGGAGGGCAGCAGCATCGAGAGGGTGAGGCTCCAGACGCAGATGAAGGCGAGCATCCCGAGGCTGTACCCGATGGAGCTGCGGAGGATCTCTCCCTCGCGGCCCGAGAGACCGACGGCGCCCGCGGCGATGGCGATCGACTGCGGCGAGATGACCTTCGCCGTCGTGCCGCCTGCCGTGTTGGCGGCGACGAGCAGCGAGGGCGCGACGCCGATGCGTCCGGCCGTCGCGACCTGCAGGGGCCCGAAGAGCGTGTTGTTGTTGACGACCGATCCGGTGAGGAACACGCCGAGCCACCCGATGATGGGCGCGAGGAGCGGGAAGACGGGGCCGACGGCGGCGAGCGCGCTGCCGATGCTCGCGGAGCCGCCCGAGTAGTTCGCGATGTTCGCGAGCACGAGGATGAGCGCGATGAGCACCAGCGCCTGCCAGAGCTCGCGGAACGTGGCGGCGAGCTGCCCCCACAGGTCTGCGGCCTTGAGGCTCGGCGTCGTGAGGAACGACACGATGACGGCGAGCAGGATGGCGGTGCCGGTGGCGCTGATAGGGGCGAAGTCCCAGGTGGTCGCGACGGGGTCACCGCTCGAGAGCGCGATCTCGCCGGTGAGGCCCGGAATCGGGAACTTGATGACCGCGGCGGCAAGCGGCCCGTCGACGGCGAAGAGCTGCTTGAACGCGGGGATGCTCCACACGAGGATGAGGCCCGTGAGGATGTAGAAGGGGCTCCAGGCGACCGCGATCTCGCGCACGCTGTGACGTTCCACGGCCGGCGCCTCCCCTCCGCCTTCGCGGAAGATGCGTTTCGGCTGCCAGACGCGGCCGAACACGAAGAGCGCGAGCATCGCCGCGAGGCCCGACCCGAGGTCGGCGAGTTCCGGCCCGAGGAACCACAGCACGGACGCCTGCACGCCGCTGAAGACGACGCTCACGACGAGGGTCGCCGGCCAGGTCTCGCGGAGGCCGCGCCAGCCGTCGAGGATCATGACGAGCAGGAACGGCACGAGGAATGTGAGGGGCTGCAGGAGCAGCATCATCATGCGGGACATTTCGAGCACCTCGACGCCGGCCACCTGCGCGCCGACGATCACGGGGATGCCGATCGCGCCGTATGCTCCCGCCGCGACGTTCGCGACGAGGGACAGCATGGCGGCCTTCACCGGCTTGAAGCCGAGCTGCACGAGGAGGGCCGCGCAGATCGCGATCGGCACCCCGAAGCCCGCCGCGCCCTCGAGGAACGCGCCGAACGCGAAGCTGATGAGCAGCACCTGGATGCGCTGGTCCGGCGAGATGCCCGAGATGGAGGCGCGGATCACGTCGAAGCGTCCGCTCGCGACGGCGAGGCGATACAGCCAGACGGCCATGACGATGATGTACGCGATGGGCCAGATGGCGGTGAGGACGCCGAGGAGCCCCGACCCTGCGACGGCGGTCCCCGGCATCCCGAACGCGACGAGCGCCACGAGGATCTCGGCGACGACGGCGATGCTGGCGGCGAGGATGCCCTTCATCTTGAGCGCCGTGAGGCAGATGAAGAAGATGGCGATCGGGATCACGGCGACGAGCGCCGACAACCAGGGATTTCCGAACGGGTCGATGTCCTGCATCCACATGAGAAGCTCCGTCCATCGTGAGCTCGAGAGCGCTGGGGAGCGTGCGCTGAGCTCTGCTCGTCACAGTAGCGGGCATGGGTCTCGGGGGGGCGAGCGTTTCACCGGCGAAGTGCCGCCCGATCTGCTGCCGCCGCCTCGGCCCCGGCCTCTGCGTTCGCCGGATTCGCCGCGCCCCGCGCTGAGCTGTCACCGCATCCGCCGTTTCGCTCGGCGCCGCTGCGACAGACTGCTCTCATGACGCGAATCGTGGCAGTTCTCGGAGACATCACTGAGCAGGCCGTCGACGCGGTCGTGAACGCGGCCAACAACGGGATGCGCGGGGGCGGTGGGGTCGACGGCGCCATCCACCGTGCGGGCGGCCCCGCGGTGCTCCGTGACTGCGTAGCCAGGTTCCCCGACGGCCTTGCGACCGGGGAGGCGGGATACACGACCGCCGGCGAGCTGCCAGCACGATGGGTCATCCACACCGTCGGCCCCGACTACGGATCGGGCCAGCGCGACCGCGCGCTCCTCACCTCCTGCTACCGGCGCTCGCTCGAGGTCGCCGACGAGCTCGGCGCCACCTCGGTCGCGTTCCCTCTCGTGAGCGCCGGCATCTACGCCTGGCCGCTCGAGGACGCGATCGCCGCCGCCATCGACACCATCTCGGGCTCGGGGTCGCAGGTCGAGGAAGCGCGCATCGTCGTGCGCGACCCCGAGATCCTCGCCCGAGTGGAGCGCGAGCTTCGCGATCGCACCGCCTGACGCCTGACATGGGAAGGTGGGGAAACGGCGGGCGTTAAGCCGGAAGCTCGCGCACCGAGAACTCGACCGTGCCCGCCATCCGCTCTCCCGCGACCTCGACCCAATCGAGCGTCTCGTCCATGGCGCGCTGGCCGGAGCCGGCGAGCTCCGACAAGGACACGATGCTGACCCCGTCCCGCGCAAGCACCGCCCGCTCCTCGGCGCCAAGGCCCACACGGCCAGCGATCACCCCGAAGCGTGCGCCTTCCTCCTGCGCGAGCCTGCGCACGAGCGAGGGGACCTTGCCTGCCTCGGACTGCGCGTCGAAGCTGCCCTCCCCGGTGATGACGAGGTCGGCCCCGCGCAGCAGCTCGCGCAGGCCGACCGCCTCGGCGACCGCCACGGCGCCCGCCGAGACTTCCGCGCCGACCGCGAGCAGGCCGAATCCCGTGCCGCCCGCCGCACCGGCACCCGGATGCGCCGCGAGCGCGAGGACATCGCCGCTCGCCTCCGGCGCCCCGTCGAGCACCTGCGCGAGCCGCGTGAGCCCGGCCTCGAGCAGGGGAACATCGTCGGCGGATGCGCCCTTCTGCGGCCCGAACACGGCGGCGGCCCCGAGCACCCCGAAGAGCGGATTCACGACATCGGTCAGCGCGACGAGGCCGTCGGCGGGGAGCCGGACGAGCCCGGAGATATCGACGCTCTCGAGCGAGTGCAGTCCGCGATTCCCGAGCGGGATGTCAGCGCCAGCGGCGTCGAGGAACCGCACGCCGAGCGCCGACAGCATCCCCGCGCCGCCGTCGGTCGACGCGCTGCTCCCCAGCCCCACGAGCACTCGCCTCGCGCCGTGCTCCGCCGCGAACCTGATCGCCTGACCGAGCCCGATGGTCGACGCTCGGGCGCACGACTCGCGGTCCACCCCGTCGAGCAGCGCGATGCCGCTCGTCTCCGCCAGCTCGACGACCCAGGTGCCGTCCGGGAGCTCCACGAGCTCAGCGTCAACGGGGGCACCGAGCGGCCCCTCGACGCGCACCGATGCCACTCGCGCGCCTGGAACCGAGCCGGCGATGGCCGCGGTCGTCCCCTCGCCGCCATCGGCCATCGGCACCTCGACGCACTCGTCCCCGGGTCTGGCGCGAAGCCAGCCCCGCCTGATCGCCGCGGCGACCTCGGCCGCCGAAGCGGTGCCCTTGAACGAATCCGGTGCGATGACGGTGCGGCGCTGCATGCCCCCAACCTACCGACCGGAACGCGCCCGAGGAAAGCGTTTCCCGCTAGGCTCCAGATATTCAGGGCGGCGCGCACCGTCGCGCGCCGGGGAGGAGACACGTGAGTCGACACGGAAACCACGTCACGCTCGGCGAGGTCGCGCAGGCGGCCGGCGTCTCGATCGCAACCGCCTCGCGCGCCATCAACGGCAGCGCTGGCAGGCGCGTGAACGAGGAGATCAAGAAGCGCGTCCAGGAGACCGCCGACCGGCTCGGCTACTCACCCAACCTGAGCGCGCAGGCCGTCGCGAGGGGCGCTTCCTCGACCATCGCCGTGGTCGTGAGCGACATCGCCGACCCGTACTTCAGCGCCATCGCGGCGGGCGTCATGCGCGGCGCCGAGGAAGCCAACCTCATCGTGACCATCGCCGCGGCAGAGCGGAGCGTCACGAACGAGCTCGAGATCGTGCGCACCCTGCGCGGGCAGCGCCCCCGCGCCATCATCCTCACCGGGTCCCGGCGCATCGACGACCCGCAGCAGGCGGCCCTCGAAGAGCAGCTGCTCGCGTACGACGCCTCCGGCGGGCGAGTCGTGCTCGTCGCCCAGGCCCCTTCCCCCTTCGACGTCGTCGAGCTCCGCAACCGCGACGGCGCGCAGGAGCTCGCTCGTCAGCTCGTGAACCAGGGCGGCCGGAGGTTCGGGATCATCACGGGGCCCCTGGAGCTGCTCACCAACCGAGACCGAGTGGATGGCTTCACCGAGGGGCTCGCGGAGTCGGACCTCGGCATCGACGACGACGCCGTCATCTCCACCTCCTTTACCCGCGACGGCGGCTACGAGGCGCTGCGCACGCTCCTCTCCCGCTTCCCGGACACCGACACCATCTTCGCGACCAGCGACCTCATGGCCACGGGCGTCCTCACCGCCCTCCGGGACCTCGGCAAGGAACCCGGCCGCGACGTGTCCGTCGCCGGCTTCGACGACATCGCGCTCGTGCGCGACGTGACCCCTCCCCTCACGACCGTCGTCGCACCCCTGAGCGACATGGGCTACCGCGCCGTGCGCCTCGCCCTCGCGGAGCGCGGCACGGACGGCCCCGTCGTGCTGCCCGTGAACACGGCCGTCGTCATCCGCGAGAGCACTCCGCGCCGCGGCTGACCCGTTCGCCAGAGCGTCCGCGACGCCACCGGTGACACCACCCGCGAGATCTCCCGCGAAACTCCCCGCGAGACCTCCCGCGACTAGGCCAGCAGACCAGGCCCAGGCACCCCGCTTCGATCTCGCGCTTGTTTCGGTAAGCGCTTTCCAATACGCTGGTCGAAGTCTCAACGCCGAGACTCAGACGAGAGGATGGATATGACCACGGACAAGCTCGGGATCATCGTCAACGGCGCGACGGGGCGCATGGGCTACCGCCAGCACCTCGTCCGCTCACTGCTCGCCCTCCGCGACGAGGGCGGCATCCCGCTGTCGGACGGCACGCGTCGCCCGATCGAGCTCTACCTCGTCGCCCGCAACGAGGAACGCCTCCGCGAGCTGGCCGCGAAGCACGGCATCGACAAGTACACGACCGACCTCGACGTCGCCCTCGCCGACGAAGACTTCCCCGTCTACTTCGACGCGCTCATCACGCGGCTGCGCGTCCCGGCGATCCGCAAGGCCATCGCCGCCGGCAAGGCCATCTACACAGAGAAGCCCACGGCCGAGAGCTACGCCGACGCACTGGCCCTCGCCGAGGAGGCGGAGGCGGCCGGCGTCAAGAACGGCGTCGTCCACGACAAGCTCTACCTGCCGGGCCTCATCAAGCTGCGCCGCCTCATCGAGAGCGGCTTCTTCGGCGAGATCCTCTCCGTGCGCGGCGAGTTCGGCTACTGGGTCTTCGAAGGCGACTGGCAGCCGTCGCAGCGACCGAGCTGGAACTACCGCTCCGAGGACGGCGGCGGCATCGTCGTCGACATGTTCCCGCACTGGAACTACGTCATCGAGAACCTCTTCGGCGAGATCTCCTCCGTCTACGCCGAGACGCGCACCCACATCCCCGAGCGCGTCGACGAGGCGGGAAAGCGCTACACGGCGACCGCCGACGACGCGGCGTACGCGATCTTCGACCTCGCCGACGGACCGATCGTGCAGTTCAACTCGAGCTGGACCGTGCGCGTCAACCGCGACGAGCTCGTCGAGATCCACGTCGACGGCACGCACGGGAGCGCCGTCGTCGGCCTCTTCGGCGCCAAGGTGCAGCCCCGCAACGTCACCCCGAAGCCCACCTGGAACCCGGACCTGCGCGACGAGCACGACTACTCCGCGGACTGGATCGAGGTGCCGCAGAACGACGCCGTCGACAACGGCTTCAAGCTGCAGTGGATCGAGTTCCTCCGCTACGTGCTCGAGGACGGCACCCACGACTACGACTTCCGCTCGGGGGCCAAGGGCATGCTGCTCGCCGAGGCCGCACTCGAGTCGAATGCGTCTGGCCGCCGCGTGTCGCTGGCAGATCAGGCGGGTGCGAAGTGACGGCGACGCAGGTGATCGACAGCACGCGGACGGCGACCGGCACTCGGCTCGCCCTGCTCTCCCCCGCTGGCGAGTCGTCGCGGGTCGAGCTGCTCGAGGCCCCCGCCTTCCAGCGCCCGACGGGCGGGCTCCGCTCCCGCGAGCTGTACGCGGCGGCGCACGTCATCCCCCGCGCGACGGCCGACAACGTGCCTGGCGCGCCTGCCGACATCGACTGGGATGCGACGCTCGGCTACCGGCGGCAGCTCTGGTCGTGGGGGCTCGGCGTCGCCGATGCCATGGACACGGCTCAGCGCAACATGGGACTCGACGCTCGTGCGACGCGCGAGCTCATCGCCCGCAGCTCCGCGGCCGCGCGCGAGGAGGGCGGCAGTATCGCCGTCGGCGTCAACACCGACTCCCGCACGGAGGAGGTGCTGACCCTCGACGAGATCGAGCACGCCTACCTCGAGCAGCTGAAGTTCGCGGAGGAGCAAGGCGCGCTTCCCGTCATCATGGCGAGCCGACACCTGGCCCGCGCGGCGCAGTCCCCCGCCGACTACGCCCGCGTCTACACGCGCGTGCTCGGCGCCGTCTCGTCGAAGGCGGTGCTGCACTGGCTCGGCACCGCGTTCGACCCTGCTCTGCGCGGCTACTTCGGCGCCGACGCCTGGCAGCAGGCGTCCGACCTTGTCATCACCCTCATCGAGGAGCACGCCGACAAGGTCAGCGGCATCAAGATGAGCCTCCTGGATGCGGACGCCGAACGGGCCGTTCGCGCACGCCTCCCCGAGGGCATCACGATGTTCACGGGCGACGACTTCAACTACGTCGAGCTGATCGAGGACGACGCGGACGGCATCCACTCCGACGCCCTCCTCGGCGCGTTCAGCGTGCTCGCGCCGAGCGCATCCGCCGCCGTGCAGGCCCTCGACGCGGGCGACCCCGCTGAGTTCCGGCGCATCCTCGAGCCGACGCAGGAGCTGTCGCGGCAGGTCTTCGCCGCACCCACCTTCTACTACAAGACGGGCGTCGCGTTCCTCAGCTGGCTGAACGGCCACCAGGATGCGTTCCAGATGGTGGGCGGGCTGCACGCGGCCCGCAGCCTCCCGCACCTCTCGCGCATCGTGGAGCTCGCGAACACGTCCGGGGCGCTCGAGCGGCCCGAGCTCGCGACCGACCGCTGGCACGCGATGCTGCGCCTCAACGGCGTCGACGCCACCTCGGGGGTGCTCGCATGAGCGCGCACCCCCGCCTGTCGATCAATCAGGCGACGATCAAGCACGCCTCGCTGCGGCAGGCCGTCGATGCGACCGTGCGTCAGGGCGTGCAGAGCATCGGGCTGTGGCGGGAGCCGGTCGCGGACGTCGGCCTCGCGGAGTCGGCGCGCATGCTCGCCGACTCCGGGCTGCGGTTCTCCAGCCACTGCCGCGGCGGGTTCGTGACGATGCCGGAGGGCGCTGAGCGTCGGGCGGCCATCGACGACAACCGCAGGGCCATCGAGGAGGCGGCGACGCTTGCCGCGGCCGGCGCTCCCGGGTCGTCGGCGTCGCTCATCATCGTCGCGGGAGGCATCCCGGAGGGAAGCCGCGACCTCGCGGGGGCCCGCGGCCGCCTCGAGGAGGCCATCGCCGAGCTCACGCCCGAGGCGCAGGCGGCGGGCGTCACGCTTGTGCTCGAGCCCCTGCACCCCATGTACGCGTCCGACCGGGCGGTGCTCTCGACCCTCAAGCAGGCGCTCGACCTCGCCGATCGTGTCGGGAGCCCCGCCGTCGGCGTAGTGATCGACTCGTTCCACGTCTGGTGGGATCCGGATGCCGAGGAGCAGATCGCCCGGGCCGGGAGAGACGGCCGAATCGCCTCGTACCAGGTGTGCGATTGGGCAACTCCCCTCCCCGCCGACGTGCTGCTGAGCCGCCACCTCCCCGGCGCCGGGATCATCGACTTCGCCGAACTCACGAGCTGGGTGACCGATGCTGGCTACACGGGCGACGTCGAGGTCGAGGTGTTCAACGCCGAGCTGTGGGCGAAGGACTTCGACGAGGCGCTCGCCGACACGGTCGAGGCATTCGGAACGCACGTCGGCACCCACCTCGCGCTGCCGGTGCGCGGCTGAGGCCAGACCCGCACGAGCGAGCAGAGCGCCTGCCCCGATCCGGGGCAGGCGCTCTGCTGTGTGCCCGCGCTGTTCTGCCGGGGCCCGGGGCGGGCCTGCCGGCGCACAGTGCCGAGGCGCAGTGCCCGCGCTGCTCTGCCGGGACCCGGGGCGGACCTGCCGGCGCACGAAGAGGCCCGCCCACCTTGCGGCGAGCGGGCCAGGTGCTTCGATGGTCGCGGTTCGGCGGGGCGTTCAGTCGCCGCCGAGAGGGCTGCCGAGGAGTTCGCGGATGCGCCCGGCGACCTTGTGGAAGCGCGGGTCCTCGAGCGTCGGCTCGTATTCGCGTTCGCGCGGCAGGTCGACGTCGAACTCCTGGATGATCGTGCCGGGGCGCGGCCCCATGAGCACCACCCTGCTCGCCAGGTAGACAGCCTCGGGCACGGAGTGCGTCACGAGGAGCACGGTCAGGTCGGTCTGCGCCCAGAGGCGTTGGAGCTCGACGTTGAGGTGCTCCCTCGTGAGCGCATCCAGGGCCCCGAACGGCTCGTCCATGAGGAGGACATCGGGGTCATGCAGGAGGGCCCGGCACAGCGAGACGCGCTGCTGCATGCCGCCGGACAGCTCGTGCGGGAGGGCCTTCGCGAAGTCGGTGAGGCTCGTGAGCTCGAGGAGCTCGTCGCACCGTTTCGACGCTGCCGCCTTGTCGAGGCCTCGCATCTCGGCCTGCAGCAGGATGTTGCCGCGCACGTCTCGCCACGGCAGCAGGGCCGGTCGCTGGAAGACGAACCCGACGTCCTGCCGCGGCGAGATGACTCGGGAGCCGCGCAGCTCGATGGTTCCCTCGGTCGGCACGGTGAGGCCGGCGACCGCCCGCAGCAGGGTCGACTTCCCGCATCCCGACGGCCCCACGATGGAGACGAACTCCCCTTTGCGGACGTGCAGGTCGACGTCGCGCAGCGCCTGCACGCTGCGTCGCTTCGTCTCGAAGCGGATGCCGACGTCGTCGATGCCGAGCAGGTAGTCCTGGTGGCCGCCCGCCGAGGAGGGCGCCGTGCGCTCGTTGACCGTCATGCTCATTCTGCCGCTCCGCTCGGCTCGAAGCTCGCGTCGAAGTAGTCCTCGACGGGCTTCGCCTCCTCGATGAGCCCGGCCGTGGAGAGCACCTCGATGGTCGCTTCCCAGTCTCCGGTCGTGTTCACGCCGGGGGCGTTGCCGTCGCTCTCGGGGGACGTGAGGAGCGGGATGGTGTTGTTCCACTGCTCGATGAGCACTTCGGCCGCGGGCATCTGCGGGTCCTTGCCGTCCATGGCGGCGACGGCATCCTCAGGCGCCTCGGTGGCTGCCGCGTACGCCTCGGAGGTCGCGGCGACCATGTTCTCGACGAGGTCCGGGTTGCTCTCGATGAGATCGGTGTTGGCGATGAGGCCGTTGCTGAAGAAGTTCAGTCCGACGTCGGAGTACTTCAGGTAGGTGACGTCCTTGCCGCTCTGCGCGGCGATCGTCGGGCCCTGGTCGTGGGCGAAGCCGATGAGCCCGTCGACCTGCTCGTTGATCATCGCGGCCATCTTGCCGGCGGCGTCGAGGTTCTGCTGCGTGACATCCCCCTCTTCCAGGCCGGCGGCTTCCAGGTAGAGCGGGAACGTCGTCGTCGGCGCGTCTCCCGCGGACGTCGCGATGGTCTTGCCCTTGAGGTCGGCGGGCGTCGAGATGCCGGAGTCGGTGAAGACCTGCACGGCCGACGGAGTGGTCTGCAGGAAGACCCCGACGCTGCGGATGCTCACGCCCTTGTCGATGTTGGCGAGCACGGCCGGGGTGTCTGCCCAGCCGAAGTCCACCTGCCCTTGGCCGACGGCCTGGGCGGTCTTCGTCGACCCCTGGCCCGCCTGGATCGTGAGGTTGATGCCGTGCTCTTCGAAGATGCCCTGTTCGACCCCGTAGTAGAAGGGGGCGTGCTCGCCGTACGGGTACCAGTTGAGCATGAGCGTCACGTCGGTGAGGCCGGCTTCGCCGTCGGCTCCGGCGGCTCCCGGTTCGGGGGATGCGTTGCCGGAGCACGCGGTGAGGAGGAGCGCGCTGGCGGCGACGGCGGTGACGAGCCCGTTGCGGATTGTCTTCTTTGACATGAGGGGCCTTTCCAGTTGTGGGTCGAGGCGGTGGGGGTCGAAATGGTGGGAGATGGCTGCTGTCAGCTCTCGAGGTTGCGACGCGACGCGTGCCAGGGCACGAGGAAGCGCTCGGCGACGAGGATGACGGCGAAGAGGAGGATGCCGAGGAGGGACATGATGATGAGGGCGGCGAACAGCATGGCGGTGTCGACGTTGCCGTTGGCCTGCAGGATGACGTAGCCGAGGCCGGCGTTGGCGCCGACGAACTCGCCGACGACGGCTCCCGTGACGGCGAGCGTCGCGGCGACCTTCATGCCGGAGAGCAGCTCCGGCAGCGCGGCGGGGAAGCGCACCTTCACGAACGTCTTCCATCGTGAGGCGCCCATGGTGCTCGTGAGCTCCAGGATCTCGGGGTCGATCGTGCGGAGACCGCTGATGCCGGCGATGACGATGGGGAAGAAGGCCATGAGCACGGCGACGAGGATCTTCGGTTCGGGACCGAACCCCATCCACACGATGAAGAGCGGCGCGATGGCGATCTTCGGGATGACCTGCGCGAACAGGATCAGCGGGTAGAAGGTGCGCTCGAGGGTGCGGGAGTAGACCATGATCACGGCGACCGCGACGCCGAGGACCACGGAGAGGGCGAAGCCGATGACGGTCTCGACGGTGGTCACCCACGTGTTGTCCCACAGGTACTGCGGGTTGTCGGTGAACGCCGCGAGAGTGTCGGCGGGCGAGGGCAGGATGTAGGAGGCGACGGTTCCGGTCTCCGTCACCGCCCACCAGGCCGCGAACGCGACGATGAGGAAGATGGCCGGGTAGGTGTAGCCGGAGAGTCCCTTGGCGATGGAGCGTCGCTTCACGGGTGGGGGCGTTGCGTCAGTCGGCGAGCCGATGACTGGGGTGTTGGTGGTTGCGCTCGTCATGCGGAGCTCCTTACAGCGTTGTAAGAGGGGACTCGGTCGAACGCGGCACCCGGTTGAGCTCTCACGGTGGGTAACCGCTTTCCCGATTGCTCCAACATAACGTGGAATGATCCGCGAGACAACCGTCAGTGATCCAGGGAGCGCTTTCCGATTCGCCGCACGCGCGAGCCCGAGCAGCGGGCAACTCCCCGCCCCCGCTCCCAGGCGCCACCCGAGCTCGGTTCGTAGCGTGGAGCACATGAGCGCTTACGACTACTTGATCATCGGCGGAGGAATGGTCGCGGATGCGGCCGCCCGCGGCATCCGCGAACGAGACGAGACGGGCACCATCGGCATCCTGAGCGCAGACGTCGACGAACCCTACGCACGGCCTGCCCTCTCGAAGAAGCTCTGGGTCGACCCCGACTTCACGTGGGAGCAGACGCCGCTCGGCACGAGCGACGCGACGGGCGCCCAGATCACGCTCGGCACGCTCGTGACGGGCATCGACCGCGAGGCGAAGACCGTCACGACCGACACCGGCGAGACCGTCAGCTACGGCAAGCTGCTGCTCTCGACGGGCTCGAAGCCCGTCGAGATCGACGTGCCCGAGAGCACGCGCATCCTCTTCTTCCGCTCGGCGAGCGACTACCGGCGCCTGCGCGAGCTCAGCGAGGGAAACGCCCACGCGGTCGTCGTCGGCGGCGGATACATCGGCACGGAGATCGCGGCGGCCCTCGCGCAGAATCACGTGGAGGTCGACCTGGTCTTCCCCGAGGAGGTGCTCGGCGCATCCACGTTCCCGCCGTCGCTCGCCGAACGATTCCAGGAGCTGTTCGTGGAGCACGGCGTTGGGCTCGTGCCCGGGCGCCGCGTCGAGCGCGTGCTCGCCGAGGTGCGGGCACCCTACGACGAGGCGACCGCGGAGGCAGCCGAGACCGTGGAGACCGTGGAGACCGCGACTGGCGCCCCCTCCCCCGCGACCAACCCGGATGGTGTGACCGTCGTGTTCGACAACGGAGCGGAGACGGAGGCCGACTTCGTCGTGTTCGGCCTCGGAGCGAAGCCCGTCGTCGACCTGGCGGAGGACTCCGGCCTCGTGGTCGACGACGGAGGCGTGGTCGTCGACGAGCAGCTCCGCACCATCGACCCGTCCATCTGGGCGGCCGGCGACATCGCCGTCTACCCGGACCCGGTGCTCGGCCAGACGCGCGTCGAACACGTCGACAACGCCACCGAGATGGGGGCGGCCGCGGGCCGTTCGATGGCGGGTGCCGCCGAACCGTACTCGCACACCCCGTACTTCTACTCGATGGTGTTCGGCACGCGGTGGGAAGCGGTCGGCACCCTCGACCCCGAGCTCGACGTGCTGGACTCGGCTCTCCCCGAGTCCGGCGAGTCCGACCAGAGCCGAGTCAGCTACTTCCGCGACAAGTCGGGGGCACCCGTCGGCGTGCTGCTCTGGGACGTCGGCGAGAGCGAAGCGCTCCGCGACGCGGCCCGAGCCGTGATCGACGACGGCGTGACGTCGACCGAGGAGCTGCGCACCCGCATCCGCTGACGCCGTCCCGCCAGCGCCAGCCCGCCAGCAGACGCCGAAGGCCCGCCACCTGGGCGGGCCTTCGTGGTCTGCGGCAGCGCCGCGACGGCGGTGCTACTCGGTGCCGACTGCCGCGTCGGCGCCGTCGCGCATCTTCTGGATGTGCTCGTCGTGCTGGTTGCCGATCGCGGTGTCCGCGTGATCTCCGGCCGCGTCGAACGCGTGGTCGGTGAACTGCTCACCCTGCTCGCTGTTCGCCGCCTGCGCTGCCTTGTCGCCGATGTTCTCGAATACCATTCGGTCTCCTTCACTTCGTCGGTTCGGCGCAATTGCGCCATGCGACGAGTCCAGCATCCGCACGTGGATGCGCGGTGTGCGGCAGCTTGGCGCGACTCAGGATCGCGGTTGCCCGGCTGGTACCGTGCCCATCCGTTCCTCGCGGAGGGCCTCGAGTTCGAGGCCCCGCTCGGTGCTCGGGAAGCGCGCGGCGGTCGAGCGCACCTCCGCTGCGGCGAAGTTCGCACCGAAGAGCTCGCTGCCCGGCTGCAGGGAGAAGCTGTCGTGCAGGGTGCCGACGAGCACGGGGTCGAAGCCGGCGGCATCCACGAGCAGCGAGGCGTCGGCGATGTCCGCGGGGTCGTCGCCCGCGATGCCGATCCCCCTCCTGCCGACGGCGCCAGCGGGCTTCGGCCCCTCGTCGAGGTCGTGGTAGCCCATGTGGTTGAAGGCCTTGACGACTCGCGACTCGGAGAGCAGCTCCTGGACGAGCTCGCTTGTTGCCGCGAACGGGTCGTTGAGGTCATCGCGCACGCCGTCGATCTCCCACCAGTAGTTCATGGCGTCGATGACGAGCTTCCCGCGCAGCTCGTCGCGGGGAATCGCCTCGTGCCCATCGAGCGGCAGGGCCTTCCCGAGCGGCAGCGCGAGGATGACGACGTCGGCCTGCCGGGCCACCTCGGCGCTGGTGCCCGTGGTCGCGCCGGGCACGAGCACGTCGATGATGAGCTCGATCTTGCTCGGGGAGCCGGAACCCGCGATGAGCACCCGGTAGCCGCTCGCGATGAGGAGGCGAGCGAGTACCGTGCCGACCTTGCCGGCCCCCAGGATGCCGATCGTGGGCAGGCTCGCTGCCGTCCGGCCCGGGGTGGGCTGAGCGTCAGACATCGATGGACTCCTTCGCGAGCAGGGCGCGCACGCGGGGTGCGACCTCGGTGCCGAGCAGGGTGATGGTCTGCGAGCGTGCACCCACCGGCAGGCCGATGACGTCGTACTTGAGGTCGAAGCGGCTGATGCGCAGCGCCTCGACCATGCGCACGATCTTCTTCGCGACCGTGTCCGGGGAGCCGACGAAGAGGGCGCCCGTCTCGAGCTCCTGGAGGTAGCGGTCCTTCGTGGGCGGGTAGAAGCCGCGCTCCCTGCCCATCATCTCGACCATGGGCTTCCACGACTCCCACCAGGTCTCGGCCGCTTCCTCGTCGGTCTCGGCCACGAGGCCGAGCGCGTGCTGGCCGACGCGATTCGCTGGCATCCCGAACTTCTCGAGCGCGCGATGGTAGAGGTCGACGTGGCCGGCGAATCGCTCGGGCTGGCCGCCGATGATTGCGAGCATGAGCGGCAGACCGTAGCGGGCCGCCCGCACGACCGAGTCGGGGCTGCCGCCGACGCCGACCCACGTGGGGATGCCACCGGGGCGCATCGTCGGGTGCAGGGTCTGGTCGACGAGCGGCGCGCGGACCGTGCCCGACCAGGTCACCGAGGAGTTGCGCTGCAGCTGCATGAAGAGGTCGAGCTTCTCCTCGAAGAGCTGCTCGTAGTCGGCGATGTCGCAGCCGAAGAGCGGGAACGACTGTGTCTGGGATGCGCGCCCCACGACCATCTGCGCGCGCCCGTTCGAGAGCGCGTCGAGGGTCGAGAACTCGTTGTAGAGGCGCACGGGATCGTTCGTGCTGAGCACGGTGACGGCAGAGCCGAGCCCGATGCGCTCCGTCGCCGTGGCGATGCCCGCGAGGATGACGGGGGTCGCGGAGTCGACGAAGCCCTCCCGGTAGTGCTCGCCGATGCTGAAGACGTCGAGGCCGACTCGCTCGGCGAGGCGCGCCTCGTCGACGAGCAGGCGCACCGTCTCGGCGTCGGACATGGGACGGCCGTCGACGTTCGGCACGTCGCCGAACGAGTTGAGGCCGATCTCGAATCCGAACTGGGCTGCATCCACTGCGCTCATCTGCGTGCCCTTCTGCGTGCTCATGGGTCCTCCAGGTAGTTGACGTGTCAATCATGCATCCGGGTAGTTGATATGTCAACTACGTGGCATGATGGGGGCGACACGAGCGACGGAGGACCCATGGGCACGCAGAAGCGAACGCAGATCAGCGCCGAGGAGCTGCGCGTCTGGCGCGGGTTCATCGAGACCACGAGCGTGCTGAACTCGCGCCTCGCGAGCCGCATGCAGAGCGAGTCAGCGCTGTCGACGGGCGACTACGGCGTCCTGCTCGCACTGCGCGAGGCACCCAGCCGATCCCTGCGCTCGTCGGAGCTCGCGGCGACGATCGGCTGGGAGCGCAGTCGCCTCTCGCATCAGCTCGGCCGCATGGAGAAGCGCGGCCTCCTGCGCCGCGACCCCTGCAGCGACGATACTCGGGGTTCGGTGGTGAGCCTCACCGAGGAGGGCGCCGCCGCGTTCCGGCGCGGCTCGGTGCCCCACCTCAAGGCCATCCAGGAACTCTTCCTCGACGCCCTGTCGCCCGAGCAGCTGACCCAGGTGGCGTCGATCACGGAGGCCCTGCGCGAGCACCTGGGGCTCGACGAGGCGGAGGGCGGCGCCGACCGTGCCTGAGGCACCACGCTCCGCGACGGTCGTCGTCATCGGCGCCGGCCAGGCGGGCCTCTCGGCTGGCTTCCACCTATCGCGGCGCGGCTTCGCGAGCGCCCTCGACGAGCCGGACGCCGAGCGCACCTTCGTGCTGCTGGATGCGAACCCCAAGCCCGGCGGCGCATGGCAGCACCGCTGGGAGTCCCTGACGATGGCGACCGTGAACGGCATCTTCGACCTGCCCACGTTCGCGCGCACCCCTGGCAGCGAGGACGAGCCGAGTCGCGACGCGGTGCCCCGGTACTTCGCCGAGTTCGAGCGCGCGAAGCCCCTGCCCATCCTGCGCCCGGTCAAGGTGCTCGAGGTGTCGCGCGTCGATGACGACCCGCAGGGAGCGCTCCTCGTCGCGACCGACGGCGCCGGAGGGTGGCGCGCCGACGCGATCATCAACGCGACCGGAACGTGGAACAACCCGCTGCTGCCGAGCATCCCGGGCCAGGATGCGTTCCGCGGCACGCAGCTGCACACGCGCGACTACGTGTCGGCGTCGGCCTTCGAAGGCCAGCGGGTCGCGGTCGTCGGCGGCGGCATCTCGGCGGTGCAGCAGCTCGAGGAGATCTCGCGCGGGGCGCAGACGTTCTGGTACACGCGACGCGAGCCGGTCTTCCTCGAGAACGGCTTCAACCCGGAGGTGGAGGGGCGCAGCACCATCGCGAAGGTGACGGCCGACGTCGAGGCGGGCGAGCCGTCGAGCAGCGTCGTCTCGTACACGGGCCTCGGCTGGTCGCCCTACGCGGTGGCCGCCCGGGATCGGGGCGCACTCGAGCGGCGGCCCATGTTCACCGCCATCGAGCCGGACGGCGTGCGCGAGGCCGACGGGTCCTTCACTCCGGTCGACGCGATCCTGTGGGCCACGGGGTTCCGCGCCGACCTCGCGCACCTCGACGGGCTCGGGCTGCGCAACGCCCGAGGCGGCATCACGATGCGCGGCACGCAGGTCGCCGACGAGCCGCGCATCCACCTCATCGGCTTCGGCCCGTCGCAGTCGACGGTCGGCGCCAACCGGGCGGGACGCGACGCGGTGCGGGCGATCGAGAAGCTGGGGCTCCAGCGGCGCGAGCGCCCCGCGGACCCACGGGAGCCCGCAGTCCGGCGGTGATGTGCGGCCGCCCAGCCTCGGTGCGTACGGTCGCGGCATGACCACCTCACAGAACGCGTCCCCCGCATCCGACGACTCGACCGGCGGCGAGAACCTGCGCGACATCATCGAACAGGTCGAGAGCGAGCACGGACGCGAGGGTGCAGCCGCGATGGCCGACAAGCTGCGCGACCGCACCGAGGAGACGAAGCAGGAAGACGAGGACCCGGCAGAGGAGCAGAACTAGGCGCACGCGTGCCACGCACCGCAGCCGCTAGCGTCGAGACATGACCCGCCCCAGCGCCACCCCAACCGTCCAGGTCGACGACGATCGCTTCCGCGTGACCGAGTGGCGGTTCGCGCCCGGAGCGGAGACCGGCTGGCACACCCACGAGCTGCCCTACGTGGTGGTGCCGCAGACCACCGGCAGCCTGACGGTCGAGACGACGTCGGCGGACCCGTTCGCCATGGAGTGCACGGCGGGTGTCAGCTACAGCCGAGAGCCCGGAGCCCACCACAACCTCGTCAACGACCGCGACGAACCGTTCACGTTCGTGGAAATCGAAGCAAAAGCCGGGCCATCCGCCTGAGTCGCGGTGCTAGGTTGCGGGCATGGCTCCCCGCTTCCTGACACCACCTGTCGTCGCGTGTGCGGCGTTGACGCTGGTCGCGCTGACCGGATGCTCGCCGTCGGCGGCCCCCGAACCCGCCGCCCCGACCGTCACGGTCACGCAGACCGTTCCGGCGTCGGCACCGCCGGCCACTCCGGCGGAGACGGCAACCGCCACGCCGGAGGTGCCTGCGTGCTCCGGACTCACGCAAGAGGAAGCCGTCTCGGCGTCGATCGGCTCCATCGCCCCGTTCCCGGGCCTCGAGTCGAACGAGTGGGTCGCCGCCACGCCAGACGCGGCAACGTACGACGAGTGCGCGGAACTCTCCTACGTCGTGGTGACGCTGTCTGGCGGCACCGTCTCCACGCCGTGCCACATCATGCTCTTCAACCAGGGCCGCTACCTGGGCACCGCGACCGCGGACGCGTACGGCTTCCTGCCCAGCGTCGCCCGCCTGGACGACGCGAGCATCGAGGTGACCTACACGTACACGCTGCCCGGCGAGGCGAACGCCGAATCGAGCGGGCGGGTCCAGGCGACCTTCACGTGGGATGAGGACACGCAGTCTGTGGTCATGGACGGCGACGTGCCACCCACGGACTAGGCGTCAGGCTCGTCTGCAGGCTTGGCGCCGGGAGCTCTCAGCACCGCTTTCGCGGCCTGGACACCCACGCGAGCGCCGTAGAGCACGAACCCGAGCAGCGCCCCGCATCCGCCGAGCACGACCACCGCGATCCCCCACTCCGGCATCGGGATGAGGACAACAAGGCCCGTCGCCAGCGCAAGGTATCCGGCGATCGTCGTTGGGCGCTTCGCCCGCACGTGGGCCGCGACCCACGCCACATCGCTCGCCATCGTGCTCGGCGTGCGGATGCCGGCGAGCGAGTTCCGCTGCAGCTGACCGGAGGCTGCCGCGCTCGCCATCCAGACCACGAGGAGTCCGGATCCGATCATCACGAGCGAAAGTACGCTTCTGAGCACCAGGGAGTCGTCCATCCACCCCAGCCTAGCCGGACCCGCCCGCTCGATTCGGCGTTCGCCTCGCCGGGCAGCGTGTACGTGTAGGTCACCTCGATGCTCGCGTCGTCCAGGCGGGCGACGCTGGGC
>NZ_PSXX01000004.1 GCF_002931055.1 Pseudoclavibacter sp. AY1H1
AATATGTTTCCAAAAGGAATCCTTACCCCCTCCAAAGGAAGAGGCACGGGATCAAATTGGCATTTGACATAGTGCACGCTGTTGAGTTCTCAAGAATCGGACGCTTCTCGTTTCCGGCCTATTCGACCATCTCCCGAGAGCAACCTCTCTAACCTACATCAGGTTTGGAACCTTGTCAACTTGGGCTGTGCGAGATTCGCAATTGCCACTGGACATTCCAGTTCCTGATGTTCAGTTTCGTTGTGCTCCTTCAAGCCGATTTCCCGGCCGCTCGGAAGCAACCTGTGTAACTTACCCTCGCGCCGATCCTGGGGTCAAACCAGGCCACACCCCGGGCGTGTCGCGCACCACACGAGTCACGGGCTCGGCCGTTGAGTGCCGAGCAGGAACGCCGAGCCAGCAGACGATGCCCGCATGACGGAGAGCGAGTCAGCCCCGAGAAGACGCATCCGCCCTCACGAGACCGTGGCGCGCAAATGCGTCGAAGATGCCGTTCTCCAGCACCGTTGACGTGACTTCATCCGCGAGCTCCTGCAGCTCAGGAGCAGCGTTGCCCATCGCGACACCGACGCCGCACACCTCGAACATCTCGACGTCGTTCCAGCTGTCGCCGATGCCGATGGCATCAGCACGGTCGAGTCCGAGGTGCTCGAGCACCTTCTCGATTGCGGCGCCCTTCGTCGTTCCGCGCAACCCGATCTCGCCATCCGAACCACCAGGCAGGGGCATGCTCCCACGCACGATGTGGAACCGCTCGCCGAACTCCTGCCGCGCGCGCTCCACAGCACCGGCTTCCTCGGTGAAGAAGACGGCCTTCGCGATCTCGTCGAGCGGGGCGTCCTCGATCGGCTCTGCAGAGAAGCCGGCCTGCGGCGACGTCTGCGGCTCCGGCTTGTCGGCAGGGGCAGCCGCGAGGTGCTCCTGGATTGCACCTCGAGTACGGGCCGAGGCGTACACCCGCCGGTTGGTCTGCAGGAGGTAGTGGAGCTCGTGCTCCTCGAAGTGGGCGAGCAGCGCGTCGAGCTCTTCCCTCGGCATGGTCTCTCCGTGTACGAGCACGTCACCCACCATGGCGAACGCACCCCCGTTCGTCACGGCACCGTCGAAGCCGATCTCGAGAACCGACTCAGGGATGTGGCCCGCTGCTCGCCCCGTGCACAGGTAGACGAGATGGCCGGCGGCACGAGCCTCCCGAATCGCTCGAACGGTGGAAGGCGCGATCCGGCGACCGTGGTCGAGGATCGTGCCGTCGACATCGAGGAAGGCGATCTTGGGAGTGGACGAGCGTTCTGGCATGTGACCTCACGATGATTCAGCGGAGAGGGGACTCGGCCACACAAGCCTATGCCGCCCGGAACGCAGAGGACCCGGCCGGAATGCCGAGGAGCGTACCGGAACGCGACGCACCATGTCGGAATGCGGAAGTGCGGTCTGAATGCAGGAAGGCGACGAGTGCAGAAAGGCACCGGGAATGCAGAAGACCCGGGAATGCAGAAGACCCGGTGGCCAGAAGGGCAACCGGGTCTTGATCTGTAGCTGGAGAGAGATTCGAACTCTCGACCTCACGATTATGAGTCGTGCGCTCTCACCAACTGAGCTACCCAGCCATGGGTGTCGAGGATGCTTTCGCACCCACGATCAGAGCCCCGAGTCGGGTTTGAACCGACGACCCCTTCCTTACCATGGAAGTGCTCTACCACTGAGCTATCGGGGCAAGATGCCAATCGAGCTTGTGGCTCGGAATGGCACCAGATGAGGATAGCACCTCACGGAACCCCGTGAGTACACCACCCTCGTGGTGTGCCGCGTGTTACGCGCCGGCGCTTTCGCCGGGCATCGTGACGACCGTGGAAACGTTGTTGAACTGCGTGAGGAAGGCAATCGGGTCGATCTTGTTGCCATCCGCCGTGTGCACCTCGAGGTGCAGGTGGGGGCCAGTGGATGCGCCCGTGTTCCCGACCTTGCCGAGCTCGTCGCCGACCTTGACGACGTCGCCGACCTTGACCCCGATGGAGCCGGTCAGCATGTGACCGTAGACGCTCTCGTAGCTCTGTCCGTTGATGACGTGCTGCACGATGACGTGCACGCCGAGGCCGCCGTTGTCGGTCGGGGTGACGCTCGTGACCGTGCCGCCGGCGATCGCGCCGATCGGCGTGCCCTGCGCAGGTGCGAAGTCGATGCCCATGTGGTTCGTGCTGCCGATGCCGCCGGGCGAGACGCGAGGACCGAAGTCGTCGGTGATGGCGACGCCGACCGGGAAGGGCCACTGGACCGTCGCGGACAGGTCGTTCTTGTAGGTGCCGCGGTCGACGAGGCTCATGAGGTTGGCCGCCGTGGCCGACCCCATGGTCGTGACGGCGTAGGCGTCTTCGCGCTCGACCGTGGTGGCTTCGCCGCCGGCGACCGTGAGGGTCTGGCCGGGGACCGAGGAGACGGCGTCGGCGAGCGCTGCAGAGCTGTCGCCTGCGACCTGGTCTTCCTGCGTGGAGGTGGCGTTCGCGGGCATCGTCGAGACGACGGCGATGGTTGCGGCGAAGCCGAGCGCCGTGACGCCAGCTGCACCGCGGAGGAGCGCGCCGCGCTTCTTGTGCGACTTCTCCGAGTTCTTGACACGGACGAGTCCGCGACGGCCTGTCTTGCTGTCGACCTCGGGGCGGAGCGCCTCTTCGTTGCGAGCGAAGCTCAGCGGAACCTCGAGCACCGCGACCGAAGCCCGCTCGATGCGTGCCGTCGACTCGGTGTCGTCCGAACGGATCTGGGCAACCTCGGCGATGCTCGGCGTGGAGATGGACGCCGGGGCCGGAGCGGGTGCGGAGACGACCGGAGCAGTCTCGGCCTGGCCGGCCGAGACGATCTTCGGCGCGAGCGCTGCCGTGATGACTGGGGCCGACGCGACGGGAGCCGTCGTGCGCTCCGCCTCACGCCGAGCGCGGCGCGAGCTGAAGGCCTCTGGAGTTGCCGCCGGTGCGATGGTCGCGAGCGATGCGAGACGCTCTGCTTCGCGGAGTTCTCGACGGGTCATGGGCGCCGGCAGAGCCTGCTCCTGGCCCGATGTGAGAAGGGAAGTCAACGATTCATATCCTTACCGCGGTTTATAACGAACTGGTAAATAGTAACGCGCAGGTCACGGAAACTTCAAGGTCTCCAGGGAATCCTACGCGGTCATGGCCGACCTAGGCGACTGCCCCCTGGGCCGCCTCGCCCGGAATCACGCGGGAGAGGGGCAGGACGGGACTCACCGGATCTCGTCCGAATTCACCCCGTACCCGGGCGAGCCGAGTTCAGTCTGGGCCGTTACCAACCACGCCGAGCCGTCAGGAGCCACGTGGGAGAGGGAGAGCTACTCGTCCGCCAGGACCGAGACGTAGCGCATGAGCTCCTGCTCCAGCCCCGGCCTCGCGGCGATGATCAGCCGACGCCCTTCGCGCCCGAGCCCCTCACCCACGACGACCGCTCCAGCCTCACGGGCGACCAGAGCAGCTCCGGCGTGATCCCAGGGGTTCAGCCCCGACTCGTAGTACGCATCCAGCCGGTTGATCGCGATGTTGCACAGATCGAGGGAGGCGGCCCCCACGCGGCGCAGGTCGCGCACGCGCCCAGCCAGCGTCATCCACTGCTCCGCCTGCTGCACCCGGCGCTTGGCGGAGTAGCTGAACCCCGTGCCGACAAGCGCGAGCTCGAGAGGAGGGGCAGCATCCACGTGCAGCCGCTCGCCGTTGCACCACGCACCCTGACCTCGCACTGCTGTGAAGGCTTCGCGCCCCTCAGGATTCACGACGGCCGCGGCGAGGGTCGTGAAGCTCGAGGGCTCCGACCCCGGGTCGCCGACGACCACGGCGACGCTCACCGCGTAGTTGGGGTACCCGTATAAGTAATTGACGGTGCCATCGATGGGGTCGACCACCCAGGTGAGCCCCGTCGTGCTCGCAGACGCGTCCGACTCCTCGCCGAAGAACCCGTCGCCGGGGCGCAGCCCCTCGAGACGACGACGGATGTGCGCCTCGGACTCCCTGTCGGAGGCGGTGACGATGTCGACCGACGACGACTTCGTGTCGGCGACGGCCACTCCCTCCCGACGGCGAGCAGCGACGAGCTCGGCGGCCTCCGTCGCCACCGTCACCGCGATGTCGAGGAGCCCTCGGAGCTCTTCGGGAGTGAACTGGTCGGCGTCGTGAACGGTCTGAGCATCGTCGAGTTCTGGCACGCCCTGGAGCGTAGCAATGCCTGCCTCCCGTCCCATTTCTGTGTTTATCTTTGCTTCTCTTGTTTTACGTCCGTTTGCCGCGTACGCTCTCCACCAGAACCAACACCCGGATCGCACAGGAGCATCCATGTACGCAACGGAGCGGCACGCGCTCATCCTCGAACGCATCACGCAGCACGGGAAAGTCGCCGTGCGAGAACTCGCGAGCGACCTCGACGTCACCCCCGAGACCATCCGCCGAGACCTCGACCAGCTCGAGCTCGAGAGCCTCGTCAGGCGAGTCCACGGCGGCGCCGTCGGCAACTCCCTCGGCAGCCTCGCCGAGACCGCAGTCGCCGAACGCCAGCCCCTCAACCACGACGCCAAGGTCCGCATCGGCGAAGCCGCAGAGCGGCTCATCCCCCGCGGATTCAACGGATCCATCCTCATCGATGCCGGAACGACGACCGCCGAGATCGCCGCCGCCCTCGTCCGACGCCCCGCCGACGAACTCGCCAAGCTGCAGGTCATCAGCAACTCGCTCCCCATCCTCGCGCTCCTCGCAGCACGCAGCGAACTCACCACGATCGCCATCGGCGGCCGCGTGCGAGGCCTCACCAGCGCTGCTGTCGGCCCCAGTGCCCTCACGCAACTCGCCGCGCTCCGCCCGGACCTCGCCTTCATCGGCACCAACGGCATCAGCGCCGAATTCGGGCTCAGCACCCCGGACCCCGACGAAGCAGCCGTGAAATCCGCCATGTGCCGGGGCGCCAGACGCGTCGTCGTCGCCGTCGACGCCTCCAAGTTCGACCAAGACGCCCTCACCCACATCGCAGCGCTCTCCAGCGTCGATGCACTGGTCACGGACCAGCCCCCGCGAACGGCACTCGCCGCCGCGCTCACCGAGAACGACGTGGAAGCAGTGCTCGCATGATCGTCACCGTCACCGCCAACCCGGCAATCGACAGAACCCTCGCCCTCCCCCACGAGCTCGCTCGTGGGGACGTCCAGCGCCTCACCGGAAGCGAATCGCAGGCAGGCGGCAAGGGCATCAACGTGTCCCGCGCGCTCCGCGCCTCCAAGCTCGACAACCTCGCCGTCTTCCCGGCCTCCGCCGACGACGACTTCACGAACCTCGTCGAAGCCGAAGGCCTGCGGATGCTGCCCGTGCCCATCGAAGGCAGAGTGCGCACCAACTTCGCCATCACCGAGAGCGACGGAACCACCACCAAGCTCAACGAGCCAGGGCCCCACCTCAGCGCAGACGAAGCAGACGCCCTCGTCGCAGCTGTCATCGCAGCATCCCGCGACGCCGAATGGCTTGTCCTCGCAGGCTCGCTGCCACGTGGCCTCGACTCCTCCTTCTACGCAGCCCTCATCGAGGCCGTCCGCGCAGAGCTCGGCGAGGCCGCACCACGCGTCGCCGTCGACAGCTCCGACGCACCGCTCAAGGCGCTCCTCGCATCCGGCACCCGCGTGCAGCTCATCAAGCCGAATGCCTTCGAGCTCGCCGAGCTGAGCGGCATCGCCGACGGAGACGCCCTCGAAGCTGACCCGCAGCTCGCCGCCGACGCGGCAGGCTGGGCCCTCGAGAACGGAGCCGACGCCGTCCTCGCCACCCTCGGCGGGGCAGGCGCCATCTACCGCGACGCCACGACCAGCCTCTTCGCCGCCCCGCCACCCACTCGCGTGCGCAGCACCGTCGGAGCGGGCGACTCGTCGCTCGCCGGCTACCTGCTCGCGAGCGTCACCGGGGCACCCCCCGAACGCGCCCTCGCCCAAGCCGTCGCCCACGGAAGCGCCGCCGCTTCCCTGCCGGGCAGCGGAGTCCCCTCCCCAGAACAGACACGACCGGACCTCGTCCGCATCACCCACCTCGCAAGCAGCACCAAGGAGAACGCATCATGACCACCTACATCACGCCAGGGCTCGTCGCCCTCGACGTCGACCTGGGTGCGGACAAGACCGATGTCATCCGCAACCTGGCCGAACGCGTCGTCTCGCAAGGCCGCGCGACCGACGCAGCAGCGCTCGCCGCCGACGCCCTCGCCCGCGAAGAGCAGGGCGCCACGGGCGTCCCCGGCGGTATCGCCATCCCCCACTGCCGCTCCGGCGCCGTCACCGAGGCCACCCTCGCCATGTCGCGCCTCACGCCAGGCGTCGACTTCGGCGCTCACGACGGCCCGAGCGACCTTGTCTTCTTCATCGCTGCCCCGGACGGCGCCCACGACGAGCACCTCCAGATGCTCTCGAAGCTCGCCCGCTCCCTCATGGTCCCCGAGTTCAACGACTCGCTCCGCGCCGCGACCACCCCGGAAGAGATCGTCGCGATCGTCGAGAAGGCCCTCGAGCCGGAGGAAGAGAAGCCAGCAGCGGCAGCCGCAGAGGCAGCCCCCGCCGCGGGCGGCGCATCCACCGGCCCCGTCATCGTCGCCGTCACCTCCTGCGCCACCGGCATCGCCCACACCTTCATGTCCGCGGATGCGCTCACGGCGAAGGCCAAGGAGATGGGCATCGAGTTCTACGTCGAGCCGCAGGGTTCCTCGAAGGTCACGCCGCTCGACCCCGCCATCATCAAGCGCGCCGACGCCGTCATCTTCGCCAACGACGTCGACGTGCGCGACCGCGGCCGATTCGCCGGCAAGCCCGTCGTGCAGTCGCCCGTGAAGCGCGGCATCGACCACCCGGACGAGCTGCTCAACGAGGCCGTCGCCGCCGCCAAGGACCCGAACGCGAAGCGCGTCCCCGCAGCGGACTCCAGCGAAGCCTCCCAGAACACCGCAAACGAGAGCGTCGGCGCCCGCATCAAGCGCTGGCTGCTGACCGGCGTCAGCTACATGATCCCGTTCGTCGCAGGTGGCGGCCTCCTCATCGCCCTCGGATTCCTCCTCGGCGGCTACGACATCGTCAGCGATGGCCGCAACACGGACATCATCCTGCAGAACTCCCTCTTCAACCTGCCCCCGGACGAGGCAACCCGCTCGGGCCTCCTCGTCTACCTCGGCGCCGTCGCATCCGCCATCGGGCAGGCCTCGATGGGCTTCCTCGTGCCAGCCCTCGCCGGCTACATCGCCTACGCCATCGCGGACCGACCAGGTATCGCACCCGGATTCGTCGCCGGTGCCGTCGCAGGCATCATGGGCGCCGGCTTCATCGGCGGCATCGTCGGTGGCCTCATCGCAGGTGGCGCGGCCTACTGGATCGGCTCGTGGAACGTACCGCGGTGGATGCGCGGCCTCATGCCGGTCGTCATCATCCCGCTGATCGCCTCCATCATCGCCTCCGGACTCATGGTCATCCTCCTCGGCGGACCCATCGCAGCCCTCACCAACGGCCTCAACAGCTGGCTCACGGGCCTCACCGGCGCAAGCGCGGTCCTCCTCGGCATCATCCTCGGCACCATGATGTGCTTCGACCTCGGAGGCCCCGTCAACAAGGTCGCCTACGCGTTCGCCGTCGCCGGCCTCGGTGCGGGTTCGTTCGACAACCAGGCACCGTGGATGATCATGGCAACCGTCATGGCAGCCGGCATGGTCCCGCCGCTCGCCATGGCACTCGCGACGTCCATCGCGCCCCGCCTCTTCTCCCCCGTGGAGAAGGAGAACGGTCGCGCGGCCTGGCTGCTCGGTGCCGCCTTCATCTCCGAAGGCGCCATCCCGTTCGCCGCAGCCGACCCGCTGCGTGTGATCCCCGCGAGCATGCTCGGCGGCGCGGCAACCGGCGCCATCACCATGGCCATGGGCGTCACCTCGCAGGCACCCCACGGCGGAATCTTCGTGTTCTTCGCCATCGGCAACCTGCTCTGGTTCGTCCTCGCCATCATCATCGGCATGGTCATCTCGGCCCTCACCGTCGTTGCCCTCAAGAAGTGGGTGCGCAAGGCGCCCGTCGACGCCGACGTACCGGTCGCCGCATCGCTCCAGGGCGAGATGGCGCACTAGTCCACGACCGCCGGGCGCGGAGGCCAACGCCTCCGCGCCCGGCCCGCACGACTTCTCGGGATGGGTTTCGCGCTTCGGGATGGGTAGCTTCCCATCCCGAAGCGCGAAACCCATCCCGAGAGTCGTTGGTCACGAGGCCGGGCCCGCATCCACTGTCACGTGGATGCGGGCCCGGCCTGTCTCTGCTCGGAGCTCGGCGGTCAGCTCTCCCTGGTGTGCGGTTGCGCGTCACGCCCGTCGACCTGCGCGTCGATGGCAGCCTCGTCGGCTTCGCTTCCGATCGGCGTCCGGTCGATGTCGGGGACGCCGTCCTCGTTCATGTCGTCGTTGCGAGCGCGCTTCGCGTCGTGGCGGAGGGTGATCGCGGCCAGCACCGCCGCGAGGAGGCTGCCGCCGAGCACCGCGAGCTTCGCAGCCGCCGTGTGCTCCGAGTCGGGGAACGACAGCTCGGCGATGAGCAGGGAGACCGTGAAGCCGATTCCGGTGAGGAAGCCCACTGGGAGCAGGTCTCTGACGCCGATCGCGTCGGGGAGGCGGAGCGGTGTGAGCTTCACGACGAGTGCGGTCATGCCGAGCACGCCGATGAGCTTTCCGAGCACGAGCGCCGCTGCGATCGCCACGAACACGGGCTGGGAGAGCACCGCCCCGAGCCCATCTCCATCCACGATGTTCACTCCGGCGGCGAAGAACGCGAAGACGGGCAGTGCGAATCCCGAGGAGAACGGGCCGATCTTGTCGCCGAACCGGTGCGTGCGCGAATCGGCTTCACCGTGGATCTTCTTGGACGGCACGCAGAAGCCCAGGAGCACTCCCGCGATGGTCGCGTGCACGCCTGCTTCGTGCATGAGCACCCAGGCGACAAGGGCGATCGGCAGCAGCAGCCACCAGGAAGGCCGCTTGGAGCGGACGACCAGCAGGAAGACGGCGACGGCGACGAGCGATCCGAGCAGCGCGAGCAGGTTGATGCCCGCCGTGTAGAAGATGGCGATGATGACGATCGCGAGCAGGTCGTCGACGACCGCGAGTGTCAAGAGGAAGGTGCGCACTCCCCGTGGAAGTCCTCGCCCGAAGATGGCGAGGACTCCGAGTGCGAAGGCGATGTCCGTCGCCGTCGGGATCGCCCAACCGTGGAGCGCAGAGGTGTCGCCGAGGACGGACACCGCGATCACGTAGAAGATGGCCGGCATCGCCATTCCCGCGACAGCGCCGAGAACGGGGACAGCTGCTTCCTTCGGCTTGCGGAGACTGCCCGAGACGAACTCGTGCTTGAGCTCCACGCCCACGGTGAAGAAGAAGACCGCGAGCAGGCCGTCGGCCGCCCACGTGGCGAGCGACAGGTCGAGGTGAATGGCGGCGGGCCCGATCGTGATCGCGCTGAGCGCCTCGTAGCCACCGCGCCACGGCGAGTTGGCCCAGATGAGGGCGATTGCGGCGGCGAAGAGGAGAAGCGCTCCCCCAGTGGTCTCGCGCATGATCCACGCGTTCAGTCGCGCGAAGCCTGTCGGTCGTGTGGCGGGTGCAGTCATGGTTCTCCTGACGTCTGAGACCGGCCGGCGAATCCCGACTCGGCCGCCGACCAGACTTCCCGGCACACCGAGAGTAGATCCTACCGCCAAGCGCCGCCTGCCGAAGCGCCGCCTGCCGAAGCGCCGCTCCGGAACACCTCGCCGGAATCGCTGCCAGCCGAAGTGCCGCTCCGAAGGCGGCGTGGAGGGCACTTCGGCGGGCAGTGATCGCCCTGGCGGGGCAGTCGCCGCGGCTAGAGGCCGCGCGTGAGGACCTCGTCGAGCGTCGCCACGAACCTGTCCGCGCTCTCCTTCGTGAAGCAGAGCGGGGGCTTCACCTTGAGCACGTTCCCGCGGTCGCCCGTTGGCTGCACGATGACGCCGAGCGCGAGCATCCGGTCGCAGAGCGCCTGCGTCTCGGACGTGGCGGGCTCGAGGGTCTCGCGGTCGCGCACGAGCTCGATGCCCTGGTAGAGCCCTCGCCCATGCAGCGCGCCGATGAGCGGCTGCCGTTCGGCGAGCGCCACCAGCTGCTCCCGGAGGTAGCCGCCGACCTCGTGCGCGTTCTCCTGCAGGCGGTCGTCGCGCATGATGTCGAGCACGGTCACGCCGAGCCTCGCGCTCAGCGTCGAACCGCCGGCCGACGAGAAGAAGGTGCCCTGGTCGGCGAGGGCCTGCGCGATCTCGGAGCGCGTGATGACGGCACCGAGCGGATGCCCGTTGCCCATGGCCTTCGCGACGGTCACGACGTCGGGAATGATCGGATCGCCGCCCGGCCCCGCGTGCTGCTCGAAGCCCCAGAACACGTCGCCCTGGCGTCCATAGCCGACCTGGACCTCGTCGGCGATGACGGCGCCCCCGCCGGCGCGCACGGCGTCGTAGACCGCGGCGAGGTAGCCGGCGGGCACCTCGATGGCGCCAGCGTTGCCGTTGCGGGGCTCGGCGATGAACGTGCCGATGGGGGTGCCGGCCGCGGCGAGGCGCTCGATCTCCGCGATCGCGTCGGCCGCATAGCGCTCGCCGGCGTCCGCTCCGCGGTGGGTGCCGCGGTACGCGTTCGGGGCGTCGAAGGCGTGCACCCAGGGGGCGCGGAGCTCGGCCGCGAGGGGGTTGTCGGAGGTGGAGGTCGAGACCGCATCCGAGGCGTAGGACCAGCCGTGGTACGACTCCTCGACGCAGGCCACGTCGTCGCGGCCCGTGTAGGCCTTCGTCAGCCGCAGCGCGAGGTCGACGGCCTCGGTGCCGCTGTTGACGAGCAGCACGGTGTCGAAGCTGTCCGGGAGCGTCTCGAGGAGGCGCTCGCTGAACTCGGCGACCGACGCGTAGTTGAACCGCGAGTTGGTGTTGAGCATGCGCCACTGCTGGGCCACCCTGTCGGCGAGCACGGGGTGCCCGTGACCGAGCGCCGTCACGTTGTTGACCATGTCGAGGTAGTGGCGGCCGTCGGTATCGATGAGCATCTCGCGCCAGCCGCGCTCGATCTGCGGCGGATGCGCGTAGTAGTGGCCCTGCAGCGGCGCGTAGGCGTCGAGTCGCGCGCGGAGCGTCTCGTCGGCCCCGGCCCCGCCGACGCTGCTCGGAGCGAGCCCGATGAGTTCGCTCGGGTCGCCGAGGACGGCGAGCCAGGCCGGGAACTCCTCGGCCGTCACGAAGCGTGGCAGGGGCGCGGCAGCGGCATCCAGAGCGGAGATCTCGCCCGCCTGGAGCGTGACCTGCGCCCAGCCCGCGATCTCGGCGAGCGGCTCGCCGGACTCGAGTCGAGTGGGCGCGGAGGCGCTCTCGCCGTCCAGCGTTCGCGCTTCCGTGAGCCCGCGGGCTCCCGCGATGACGAGAGTGCGCGCGCCGTCGGAGATGGTGACGTGGCCCTCCGCCGCGGAGACGAGCCCGCTGAAGGGCGCCGTGAGCGCGAGGTCGCTCGCGCTGTACAGCTCCACCCCGGCCGCGACGTTGACGGGCGCATCGTGGGAGACGCCGAGCGAGCGCGTGAGGCGGGCTTCCCCGAAGCGGGTCGCTGCGACTCCGCCGCTGCGGGCGGCGAGCAGGAGCAGCTGCGCTTCCGCCTCGGCCCCTTCTTCACCGAGCCAGGAGCCGTCGCGCAGCGCCGTGCTCGTGTGGTCGAGGGTGATGACGCGCGCGCGGCGGGCGAGGTCCGCGTCGAGGAGCGCGGCGCCGCCGTCAGGCGAGGAGATGGGGCCGGCTGCGGCCTCGCGGCCGAGGGCGCGGCGGATGGCGGCCGTCGCGACCCGCGCATCCAGGGCCGCAGGGACGGCGAAGATCGTCCATTCCCGTTCGAGGGCCGCCTCGGCGTAGTCGTTGCCCTCGTCGATGGAGACCTGCTGCAGCCCGCTGACGACGAGCGTCGCTCCGCGGAGCACGATGAGCGGCCAGAGCGCGTCGATCTCGGCGTCGGTGAGGGGCACGACCGCGTCGAACGCGCGGATGAGCGGCAGCACAGCGAGTGGTCGCGCGGGGTCGTGGTGGAACACGGCCGTGCAGGCCACGGCCAGCTCGGCGACGCGCCATCCGGTGCCGACATCGCCGAAGTCGATGATGCCGGAGAGCTCGGGGCGGCCGAGCGCGCCGGAGGTCGCGACGAGGTTGTCGTCGGTGAGGTCTCCGTGGATGGCCTGCACTGGCAGGTGGCCCTTCAGCGGAGCCAGCGCCGCGGCGGTCGCCTCGAGCGCGGCGAGGACAAGCGCCTGCCGCTCAGGGTCGGTCACGTGGCCGATGAGCTCGTCGACCAGCCGCTCGCCGACGCGAAGGTCCCACTGGAGCTCGCGCTCGAGGCCGGGATGCTCGAAACCGTCGAGCGCCTGGACGACCTGGCCGACGAGCGTGCCCATGGCTCGGATGGTCGCCGCCGAGAAGTGCTCGAAATCGATGAGCGGCGTGCCGTCGACGAAGGTCAGCAGGCGGATGCTGTGGGGCGCGCCGTCGACGTCGGCCGTCTCGATGTCGAGGCCGGCGAGGCTGGCGACGGGGGCTGGCGACGGGTGGCCCGCGGCGTGCATGCGCCGCATGGCCTCGTTCTGCGCCTCGATCTCGTCGCGGCGCACCGCGCGGTTGCTGACTTTGAAGAGCACCCGACGGCCGGCGGGCTGGGCGGGCGAGGCTGGCTCGGTGAAGAGGAAGTTGCGGTCCTGCTGACTGCCGAGCTCGCGCACCTCACCGGAGACCCCGTAGAGCTCAGCTGCGAGGCGCCGAACCTCGTCGATGGCGATGTTCGGGCGCGGCAGGCCCTCAGAGAACGATGAAGGACCTACGTGGGATTCGAGCATGGCTACTCCTCTTCGAGTCGGCGACCGGCGAGCGGTCAGATCAGTGCAGTGCGAGTGGATGGATGCGGGCGCCGCCGCGCGTGACGGAGGTCTTCACCGCGCCAGGCCGCGCACGAGTGCGGCGAGCCCGAGCTCGAAGGCCGGGCCGGCGACGGGGTCGTCGAGCCCCTCCTTGGTCACGCGCGCGACGGCGGAGGCGAAGGCGGGCACCTCGGTCTCCTGACCGCTCGGGTCGAAGAGCACGCTCGGGCCAGACATGTCGAGCACCGAGCCGAGGATGAACGACTCGTAGGCCGTGAGCATCCGCACGATCTCCTCCTCGGGCCAGCCCGCGGCGAGCGCGCCCTTCGTGAAGCTCTCGTGCACGCGGAGTATCGCGGGAGAGCGCACCTGCGACGACATGAGAAGGGGAATGCTGCGCGGATGCGCGGCGAACGCGTCGCGGTAGGAGTGCGCCCAGACGAGGACGGCGTCCTCCCACGGCAGCCGGTCGAACGCCTCGCCGTCGATGCGGCCGCAGATGCGCGTGCGCACCTCCTCGATGAGCTCGAGGCGCGAGCCGATGTGGTTGTAGAGCGACGAGGGGGCGACGCCGAAGTGCGACGCGATGCGGCGCATGCTCACTGCCTCGGAGCCCTCCCGGTCGATGAGGCGCACGGCAGCGTCGACGATGCCGTCTCTCGTCAGGATGCTCGTTGTGGGTCGCCCCATGTCTCCGCCTTTCGCTGCGTCGAGGCTCAGCGGCCTGTTCCGGGACTCGCTGCTGCCGCTCACGCCGAGAGCTCGCAGAACGGATTCGTTCCGCAGCCCGGATCCTGCGTTTTCCTACTCTAGCGCCATAAAACGAACGGTGTACGTTTATCTCCTGCCGGTTCCACCGAGCGGATCACCCTCGCCGGCGGCGCGCGGAGCCCAGCATCCGTGAATCATGCAGCGCGGTCGTGACTCGCCGGGCCAACGCTCGTGTCGTCCGGGTTGTCCGAACCATCGCCCCGATAGAACAGGACGCTGGTCAGGACAGAGGCGACGAACATTCCTGCACTTATGGACGCGACCGCTGCCCAGTCAAGGCCGAGGAACGATTCCCCGAGGACCCCAGCGGCGAACAACGCTTGGATGATCGTCTTCAGCGCGCGTTCTCCGGCGTAGTCCAGGAAAGTGATGGACCAATATTTCAACATGATGCTCCCTTTAGATCTTTGAGATGTTGCGGCCCCGGCAGAGGTGGCCTCGGCTCACTTCGGCAGCTGAGACGGCCACACCGGAGGGGGCGGCTCCTTGCCGTCCCAAATGTGGGCGCGCAGCTCATGAGCGTGCGTGCGGTACCCGTCCACGTAGGTATCGAGCCTGTTGAGGCGCTCGACATCGGATGCACGGATGGCGGCCTGCTGCTCGCGGTAGCTGGCGAGCTCTTCCTGAAGTTGGTCGACGAGGTCCTGGGCGTCCGCCCTGCGCGCTGACCGCCCGGCCGTCGCATGCCCGAAGATGGCACCGACCGCAGTGAAGCCCGCCGCTATGGCGATCGCAGCCTCCGGCCCAACCCAGCCGATCATCGGATCCCTCGGATCTGCGCCGCGAGCTCGAGCAGTTCGCGCTCGCCGCTCAGCGCACTGTCGTCGGCATTGCCTGCGTTGATCTCCTGCCACATCGCGAAGAACTCAGCGAATCCCAACCTCACGATCGGACGGCCGGTCAGCTTGACGATGCCGGATACGGCCTCGGGGCTCCCCGTCCACCTCACGAAGTTCGCGGTGACGATGTACTGGCGCCCGAGTTCGGGCACTTCTGCTATCCACATTTCCTTGTCCTGTTCTGCGTTGCCTCCGCCCCCTTCGCTCTCATTTGATCCCCCCGCGGCATGCATCTTCGCGAGCTCCACAACTCGATCGAGGTCGATACCTCCGGGGCAGACAGTCGCGTAGGAGCCGCCGTGCCTCTGGAAGACTTCTCGATGGCCGAGCACAGCGACACGATCGATGGGGAAGCCGAAGCGCTGCGCGCAGTCCGCGACCAGCGATGCCAACGACGTGTAGCTCGCCTCAGAGATCGGCCAGCCACTCGCGTCCCCCGTGCGTTCGTTGCACACCTCCACGGTGATTGCCCTGGCATCCCACTCAGGGCTCGCCAGCGACCACGCGCGGAATTCTTCGGGCACGACGCCGACGATCTGCTGATCTTTGATCACGTAGTTCGAGCTCACTTCGCGCGATCTGGTGCCCATCATGCTGAGCACAGCGGAAAGTGACTCGGTTGCAGCGTGGTGCACGACGAACCGGTCGACCTGCACGCGTCTGGGGCCGAGCTGATCGGCGTGCGGTGAGCTATTCGTGGTGAGTTCTGAGAAGGTCATTGAACGCTCTCGATCGTTGGGCTCTGCCCAGTGACGCGGGCGAAGGCCCGTGGGGGCCGGGGCGATTGCGGCGCCCCGGCCCCCACGAGTTCCGTCGAACTACTCAGCGGTGCCGAGCTCGCGGTAGACGGAGAACATCCACGCGAGGTTGTCCTTGTGGACGGTCTCGATCGCGTCCTGCCCTGGGATGATCCCGAGGATGTTGAGCGAGTTGAGAGCTGCCGGGCTCGGAACGTGCCAGTAGCCTCCCGCGATCGGGTTGACCGCGTAGATAGCACCGGTCTGCTCGTTCTTCAGGAGCCGGAACCCCGTGATCTTCTTGATCGCGGCCACATCGGCCTTGAGCTTGTTCTGTTCTGCATCGGTCAGTGCCATGAGGAATCCTCCGTTGTTGTTCTGCTGGATGCCGATCGCCAGGTTGACGAGTCGGTCGAGGTTGATGCCACCGGGGCACGCGGTGGCGTACGAGGCGCCGTGGCGCGTGTACACCTCCTTGTGCCCGATGACGGTGTTGCGGTTGATGGGGAACCCGTACCTGGTCGCGCAGTCGGCGATCAGTCGTGCGAGTGATTGATACGAGGCCTCCGAGATCGGCCAGCCGGATGCGTCCCCGGTTGCCGAGTTGCAGGTCTCGACGGTGATCGAGCGCCCATCCCACTCATCGCTGCCCAGCGACCAGGCCCGGTGCTCCTCGGGAACGACACCGACGATCTGGGCGTCTTTCACGACGTAGTTCGCGCTGACCTGTCGCGAGCCGGACGACATCATCGCGAGCACGTTGGCGAGCGATGAGTCGGCCGCATGGTGCACGACGAAGTGGTCGACGGCCCGCGAGCGGGCGTTGAACTGGTTGCCGTTGCCGGAAGTCGAGGTCGTGAGCTTCGAGAAGGTCATACGCGACGCTCCTCTCTCTTCCGCGAGCGGTGCGCCCGCTGGTAGCTGCGGGTCACTCGGGGGTGCCGAGTTCGCGGTAGACGGAGAACATCCAGGCGAGGTTGTCCTTGTGGACCGTCTCGATCGCCTCCGCTCCGGGGATGATCCCGAGCATGTTCAGCGAGCTGAGGGCGGCGGGACTCGGGATGTGCCAGTAGCCTCCCGCGATCGGATTGACCGCGTAGGTCTCCCCGGTCTGCTCGTTGCGCAGGAGTCGGAACCCGGTGATCTTCTTGATCGCGACCACGTCGGACTTGAGCTTGTTCTGTTCGGCATCGGTAAGTGCCATGAGGAATCCCCCTTCTTCGGGAATGTTGACGAGAGGCGGGCCGACGATTGCGGCATGCCATGATTCGGATGCGATGGTCTGGCCGAGTCCGGCGAGGCGCATGTACTCGGAGCGGACGGCCATGTTGTTGGTGTCCCAGTCGACGGCTTCGCCGCGACCGTGTGGTGAAGTGCCGGGGTACGCCGCTTCCGGCGTCTCCCCGCGGTTCATGCGACCCCACTGGAACCACTGGTTGGAGCCGCCCGTCGAGGTCTTGGACTCGACGAGGACGTATTGGTCAGCTGGGACACCGACGGGGCGGTAGCCCTCGGTGATCTTGAGGGTGAACCCCCTCGAGCGGACCTGTGCTGCGACCCAGCGGACTCGGCGTGCGAGATCTCTGGTGAACAGGTGCCCCTCGACACTGACGAGGGTGGAAATATCCATTGATGCCTCCTTTGGGCATGGGAATAGACGGGTAGGCCGATCAGCCCGTTCGGTCGATCGACGGGACGGGCACGAGTGCCCGGAATCAGTTCGCAGAATGCGAACGGATGCACGCGAGAGGTGACGCTTCACCCTGCTCTGCGTGGACGTGATCCATGAGGATCAGTGCGACGGCGGTGACTCGCACACCGCTGGGGCTCTCCGCGTCGCTGGTGCTCGAGCTACCCGGTGGAGCTTCGGCCGGCGCCGCTGTGGTGCGGAGTCAGCATCGGACTGACCGGGTCGTCATCGGTCATGAACTGACTGGGCGAGATGCCGAGTGCTTCCGCGAGGAGCAGGAGCTCCCGAAGACCGAAGTGGGCGCCGAACGCGAGTTTCCTGTTGATGGTCGAGTACGGGATCCCAACCTGCTCGGCCACGAATCTCCTGGATCGACCGGTCTGGTCGATCGTCTTCTTGACTCTCACTGCACACCCCCTCGGTCCGTCGTTGCTCATATGAACAATCTACATACCCAAACGAACATGCACAAGCCACGGGTGTTATCGGATCGAGCATTGCTGTTGCTGATTCGGGGACATAGACTGCCCTTATGAACATGCAGCAGCGAGCGGAGACGTTCACGACCTATGTGGGACTCGCACTCAAGGGCGCCATCGTCGAGCGAGGAATGAGCGCAACGCACGTTGCGACCACCATGAAGCGCTCCCCTGCGGCCTTCAGCCGGTGGCTCAACGGCCACGTGGCCATTCCCCTCGCGGTGCTCTACGAAGCCAGCGAGATCGTCGGCGTCGACCCAGCGCAACTCGTCGAGAACGCCCACCGACGACTCACCGCAGCCATGGGCGCCCCTACAGCCACAGTCACCCCCCTGGCCGAGGCGTCTGCGCGGCGCACGAAACGCGCGGGCAGCGAACCCGTCTCAGCACAGCCATTCGCGGCGCACAGCACCGACATCGGCGGAGACCTCGACGACGACCTGGTCTGAATGTCGGTGGCCCGTCGCACGATGGACACATGACCAACTGGGAGCCATTCGAGTGCGCACGTGATCTGGGAATCAGCGTTCAGTTCTGCCGTGAGCTCGGTGGGGACCTCGGGCGCTGGTACCCGAAGCAGACCACGATCCTGATCCTCGACTCACTGCCGTTCTTCATCGAGCGCTCTGTTCTCGCGCACGAGATCGCTCACGCCGTGCTCGGCCACGACTCCTCGACCCCGAAGGCAGAACGGCAGGCGGACCGGTGGGCGGCTCGGAGGCTCATCAGCATCGAGGACTTCCGGGCCGTCGCCGCTCAGTCGCCTGATCCGGGGCAGTGGTGCGTCGATCTGCAGGTCACACCGCGACTCCTCGTCACCGCAGCAGATCTCTACGCTTCGCGACGCCACGCTCGCCACGACGCCGCCACCGGCGAGGCCGAGCTCGCTGGCTAGGCCGCGAGCCGGCCCTGCCTCCAGAGGAGCATCCGCTCCCAACGAAAATGGGCTTCTCGGTTCGGGATGAGGAAGAACCCATCCGGAACCGAGAAGCCCATTCCGAGCCTCCCGTGGAGTTTCGCGCTACGCCAGTTCTTCCGCGAGCTTCCTGGCTCCGCGGACCGCGATGGCGACGCTCATGAGGGTGGGGTTCATGGTCGTCGCGGTGGGGATGAGGGCGTTGCCGCCGACGTAGAGGTTGTCGATGCCCCAGACGCGCGAGTACGGGTCGGCGACGGTGGTGCCGTCGTCGTTCGCGCCGGCGCGCATCGTGCCCTGGTAGTGGAGGCTCGAGCCGTTGGGGAGGAGGCGCGGCTCGGCGATGAACGTGCCGAGCGCCTCCCCGGCCCGTCTCAGGTGCGCCTCGCCGTCGGCGATCTCCGCCTTCTCGACGTCGGTGAGCGCGTACTCGACGGTCATGTTGGGGAAGCCGCGGTAGTCGAGCTCGTCGTCGTGGAACGTGATGCCGTCTTCGACGCGCGGGTGCTTGCGCATGCCGTACCCCATGTTGACGTAGCCCCAGCGGTTGCCGGCGTGGGGGTGCGCGGGGTCGAGCGGGAATGGCGGGTTCTCGGCGTACATGACCTGCAGGGAGAAGGGGTGGTCTGGCTCGGAGAAGGGGATGCGGTTGACGGCACCCACCGGGTCGGCCGGGTTGAGGGCTCGGCGGGCGAGCTCCTCCTCGAGGTCGGCGTCGGTGGCGAAGCGGCTCATGCCGGCGGGGTCGAGGGCGACCGTCGAGATGACGACGGGGTGCTCGGTGAGGTAGCGGCCGAGAGCTGCCGGGCGAATGCCGGATGCCCAGAGGAGCTGCGGGGATCGGAACGCGTCGGCCGCGACGACCACGGCGTCCGCGGGGAAGAAGCTCGTCGCTCCGGTGCGGAGGTCTTCGACGGTGACGCCCGTGACGCGGGCGTCGGCTCCGTCGCCGTCGCGCTCGACGCGGCGCACGAGGTGGAGGTCGCGCAGCTCGAAGCGCTCGGCGAGAGGGTTGCCCGCTTCGACGAGCGGCCCGAAGACGACGTCGGCGCCGGCCCAGCGGACAGTGCCGTCGGGCTGCGCGTCTCCCGCCACGGGGAGCGTGCCCGGGCCGAAGCCCTCCGGCAGCTCGGCGGCGAACTCCTCGGAGAGGATCGAGCGGATGGCGCCGCCGACGCCGGAGTCGGCGAACGCGGCGGACTGCACGTGCAGCAGCAGCTCTGCGTTCGCGAGCAGGTCATCCCACTCGCCGCTCTCGATGAAGTCGACGCGTTCGCTGAACTCGGGGGCCGGGGTCGCGCAGGTCCAGTGCGCGCCCATGCCGCCGACGTTGGTCGACGCGGCCGCCGCGGGGAACGTGTCCGTGTGGGCCGACCCCTCGCCGCCGAAGTCGAGGAGGTGCGTGCCCTGGCGGGCCGTGAACATCCCCTCCACAACGGCCGATCTCGGAATGCCCAGTGAGTCGCGGAAGTCGCCGGCCTGCGGCCCCTGCGACCGCTCGCGGGCGCGCTCCTTCTCGTCGGGGTCGGCGATGTTGCGCACGCTCTCGCCCGGGATGTCGGTGAGCTGTGGGCCCGCCTCGAACATGGTGACGCGCACGTCCGGGTTCTGCTCGAGGAGGGTCCGCGCGTAGGCGGCCCCGATGGGTCCGCTGCCGACGATCGCGACGACTGGATTGGTGGTCATGTGCTTCCTCCTTGGAAGAGCGGCTGGTGAGTGGATGCGGCGGACGCGGTCAGGCGCGCGACGCCGGGAGGCTCTGCGGTTCGACGACGGGGATGCTCCCCGTCTCGTTGGACAGGCGGCCGGGCGGCAGCAGCAGCGCCGCGACGAAGCCGATGGCGTAGGCGATCGAGAGGCCGATGAAGATGGGCGCGAACACGTCGCGGTAGATCTCCGCGACGGTCGCCTGGAAGGCGGGGTCGCTCGCGTGCACGAGCTGCGGGGTGAGGTTGGCGGCGTCGAAGCCGATGGGGAGCAGCGCCGCGACACCCGCGCCGATGACGCCGCCGATAATGGCGGTCGTCACGGTGGAGCCGACCTGGCGGACGATGTTGACGCTCGCGGTGACGGCGCCCGTCGCGTTCTTGGGGGCAGCGCTCTGCACGACGGCGACGATGAGGCTCATGAAGGAGCCCGTGCCGAGTCCGACGCCGAACATGACGACCATGGGCACCCAGAGCGGGAGCCCGACGGGGAGCGTGGCCATGATGAGCAGGCCCACCGCCCCGAGGGCGGTGCCGACGATCGGGTAGACGCGGTAACGACCCGATCGGCTGGCGAGGAAGCCCGTGAGGAGGTTGCTCACGAGCATCCCCATGACGGTCGCGATGGGCACGAGCCCGGAGACGGTCGCCGTGGTGCTGTAGGCCATCTGCACGTAGGTGGGCAGGTAGGCGGTGATGGAGAAGAGGCCGACGCCGATGATGGCGGAGAGTGCCGTGCCGGCCGCGACGGTGCGGTTCTTGAAGATGTGCAGGGGCACGACCGGGTTCTCGGCGCGCACCTCCGCCCAGGAGAAGAGCGCGAACGATGCCAGGGCGATGCCGAAGGCCGCGAGCGCTGATGTGAGGAGCTCGGCGTCGGAGACCCAGCTCACGCCGAGCACGAGCGTGACGAGCGCGATCGTGAAGGCGAGCGAGCCGAGCACGTCGAAGCGCGGGGCGGACGTGCGGGGGATGCTCGGGATCGCGACGAGCGCGAAGATCAGCGCGGCGACGCCGACGGGGAGGTTCACCCAGAACACCCACTGCCAGCCCCAGTTGTCGGCGATGAGGCCGCCGAGCAACGGGCCGATGAGGATGGCGACGGGGAACGCCGCTCCGATGACGGCCATGTACTTGGGCCGAGCCCTCGGGCTCGTGACCTGGGCGATGATCGTCTGCGACATGAGCTGCAGGCCGGCCGAGCTCATCCCCTGGAAGACGCGGGCGACGATGAGCAGGCCCATGTTCGGCGCGAAGCCGCAGGCGAGCGAGGCGAGCAGGAAGAGCACGAGGGAGGTCAGGAACACCGCTCGGGGGCCGACGATGTCGCCGAGCTTGCCGAGCACGGGCAGGAGCACGGTGCTGGCGAGGGTGTAGCTGACGACGACCCAGCCCATCTGCTCGAGCGCGCCGAGGTCGCCGGCGATGGTCGCGAGCGATGTCGACACGACCGTGTGGTCGAGCGCGCCCAGGAAGGAGACGGTGAGGAGGGAAGCAACAAGAAGGCGGAGTCTCGCCGGTGAGAGTGGCATAAAAGGGCCCGAACGATCGGACGATCTACGCGACATGGTGTGCCTCCGGTCGCTGCGTCGCGGCCGGTGACGGGTTCGTGGAACCCCTGCGTCGAGGTCAGCCTACCCAGGCTTATGTCTGAAATCAACTAAAGAGTGCGCAGGAGCGGCAATTGCGGGCGTCACGCCGACGAGCACCCGCGTTCGATCTGCCAACTCAGCTCGAGATCCTCGAGCAGGGGCGACAGCTCGTCGGGCCACTCGGATGCACGCGGCGCCTTGATGGCACACCGCAGCTCCAGACGGGCACGGCCCTCGAACCCCTGCCGAATAACTCGCTCCCCCTCCGCGGAGCGACTCGTGATGCGTGCGACCCCGGCCCCGGGATCGATGGCGACCTCGACCTCGACCGCGCCGAACGCCGAGACCCGCAGCCACGGCACCCCCGCGACCGGGACCCAGGAGAAGAGGACGGGGATGCCGTCGTGCGATTCGAGCAGATGGGACACGGTCGGGGCACTCTCGTTCTCCGGATGCGCGACTCCCAGCCTGAGCTCGCCCCCACCGGTCAGCACACGCGCCCAGCCCAGCGCGTCCCGCAGCACCCCGCTCGAGGATGGACCGCCGGCCTCGACCGTGACGAGGACACCCTCCGCCCCGGGCGGGGCCACGAACGCCCGAGCCGCTTCCACGAGATCCCTCGGGAGGAAGCGCCGCGCGGCCAGAACGGGCGCGGCACCTGCTGGCAGTCGATCGCGGCGACCGACATCAGGCACGACGGCCTCGTCGACGACCACACCTCGGGCGCCGTCGGCCAGCGCCGCCTCGACCGCGGACAGCCAGCCCCCGGAACTGCGAGCGTCGATCACGACGACCGCGCCGGTCGCGCCGGTCGCGCTCGAGGCGAGCTGCGCACTCAGCGGCAGCTCGGCAACCGCGACGCGATAGGACGCCAGCCGGTCACTATCCACCCCTCGCGGGCCCGGCACACTCGACACCAGGACGGGAATTCGAAGACTCACGACGAAGCCCCCTCGATGTGGGCGGCGACTGCCTCGGCGAGCACGATGGCGTAGCGCGTGTCCTCGAGCTGCTCCTCGTACTCGAGCGGCGCCTCCCCCGAGAGCAGCTCGGCAAGCGCCAGCCACTCCGCCTCGTAGCCGTCGAGCTGTGACCTCGGGGGCACCGCCACCCCGCCTTCCGGCCCGCGAACACTGACACTCGCCGCACCGTCGTGCACAAACGCCGGCGGGAAGTCGACGTCGACGCGCGACTCCCCCGCCGAGACCGTGAGACGCCAGCGAGCATCCGCCCCCTCTGCGCGCATGACGGCACCGAGTTGCACTCGGGCGCGGCCCGCTCGGTACCCGACGGCATAGCCGAGCGGTGCGACGAAGCGAGCGAAGTCGACGCCATCGAACCCCGGCACGAGATCGCGGATGGCGGGCAGGTCATGCACCGCGAGGCCGGCGACGAGCTGCCGCACGATGCCGGCCTGCACGTGTGCGGGCAGTCCAGACGGGGGATGTCGAACTGGAGACCCGCCACCCTCGGCGAACTCGGTGACGAGCCGGTGGTACCGCCTGTTCGGCGGGAGCGACAGCGTGACCCGCACGCTGTCGACGGGAGCCCGCAGCTCGCCGATGAGTCGTCGCGCCTGTACCCAGCCGGTGTCGTAGAGGTGGTTGGTGCCGATGAGCAGCGCCACTCCCCGATCCCGGCAGGCGACGACCAGTGCTTCGGCCTCGGCGACGGTCGTCGCGAGCGGCTTCTCGCACAGGATGCCAGCGACCCCCGCATCGAGCGCGGCACGCACGTGACTCGCGTGCTCGGCCGGCGGCGAGCAGATCAGGGCCAGCTGCACCCGTTCGTCCTGGAACACCTCGCCGACGCCGGAGCTGCTGCGCGCGCCGATGCGCCGAGCGAGCTCGTCCGCACGGCCGCTCCCCGAGTCCGCGATGTGGACAACCCGGAACAGCTCGGGGAGACGCGCGAGCGTGGGGAGGTGGAGCGCGGAGACGCCCGGCCCGGCCCCGATGACGCCGACTGACCACATGCGACCACTTCCTTGTGCGCTTTTGTATGTTTGATGCAAAAGTTTGCTGTGCACGAACGTATCTGGGCGTTCCCTGCGGCGCAAGGTCGACATATTGGGTACAGTTCGGCCATGAGAGAGTCAACGTTGCGCTTCGGTGCCCAGACCGATGAGGTCACGAGCCTTCTCCGAGTCGTCAACCTCGTGCGCATGGGCGAGGCACTGACCCGCCCGCAGATCGGCACCGTCACCGGCCTCGGCCGTGGCGTCGTCACCCAGCGCGTCGAGCAGGCCATCAGCATGGGCTACCTGGAAGAGGGCGACGTCGGCCCCTCCTCAGGAGGGCGAGCCCCACGCACACTGCGCTTCCGAGGAGAGAACGGACTCATCGTCGTCTGCGCCCTCGGCGCGCTCCACATCCACGTCGGCCTCGCACAGCTCGAAGGCGATGTCATCGCACAAGCGCACCTCGACTGGGAGATCTCGCGCGGGCCAGCCGCAACCCTCGACGCGGCTCTCGAGCTCGTCGAAGAGCTCCTCGCCGCAGACACCCAGAGCCGAGGCAGCGAGCTCCCCGTCTGGGGCATCGCAGTCGGTGTCCCTGGCCCCGTCGACTTCGAGTCCGGCAGGCCCGTTGCACCACCCATCATGCCCGGGTGGAACGGCTTCGACATCCGCCGCCGCTTCGAGCAGCGCTTCGACGCGCCCGTCTGGGTGGACAACGACGCCAACCTGCTTGCGCTCAACGAACGCACCAACCGCCAGGTCCCGTCGGTCGATCTCATCTACGTCAAGGTCGGCTCGGGAATCGGCGCCGGCCTCGTCTCGCGGGGGCGCATCCACCGTGGCGCGAACGGCGCGGCGGGAGACATCGGGCACGTGAAGGTGTTCGGGTCGACCTCGCAGTGCCGTTGCGGGAAGATCGGCTGCCTCGAGGCGGAGGCTGGCGGATGGGCCCTCGTTCGGGATGCCCAACTCGCGATCGAAGCCGGTGACGACGGGCTCCTCGCGCGACGCTCAAAGGAGGGCGAGGAGCTCAACCCGGAGCTCATCGCACTGTGCGCCGAAGACGGCGACGCGCTGGCGATCCAGCTCGCGCAGCGCTCGGCGAAGATCATCGGCGAGTCGATCTCCGCGCTCGTCAACATGTTCAACCCGAAGGTCATCGTCGTCGGCGGCGCCCTCGCCTCGGCCGGCGAGATCTTCCTCGCCGAGGTCCGGCAGCGCGTCTACGAGCACTCGCTCCCACTCGCGACCCGCGACCTCAACATCGTGGTCTCAGCGAACGACGTCCGCGAGCCACTGCGCGGGGGTGCCGCGATGGTGCGCGAGCAGCTCTTCGAGGAGACGTTCACGCGCTGGTTCGCGGATGGGCGCCCCACGATCGCGGGGCTCGCCCTCGGCCGCTGACACCGGTACACAGCCGGGCACATTCGGCACTTCTTCCGATTTTCGACATAAGCCTGTAGGTTCACTCCTAAAGCCGGTATCGGCCGTCACAAAGGAGTGTCATGCCCAGAATCGACCCGTGCAGCCCCGACCGCCGGGGAGCACGCCCGTGAGCCTCGCGATCCTGCTCGACGACGCCCTCCGCAGCGATGGCGACGGCTTCTCGCTGCGCGTCTCCCTGCCCTGGATCCGATCCCTCCCCCTCGCCAGCCTCCACGAGCTGCGCGTCACGATCGACGGACAGAGCGCCCCGCTCCCCGAGCTGGCGCCGAGCCCCACGTGGTGGTTCGTGCAGGACCGCATCGTCGTGCACTCGAACGTGCGGCTCGAGCCCGGCCAGCACGAGGTGCTCGTGGGCTTCAAGCTCCTCATCCCCAATATGGGCGCAGGCCCGAACCAGCCGCTCATCCTGCCCTTCGCCGCCGCCCGTCGCCTGGAGCTGGACGCGCCGCTGGCCGCGCCGCGCGCATCCCGCGACCTGCCGCTCGAAGCCGTCGGGAACCCCGCGTGAGCACGCAGCTGCCCGAGGGGTGGACGCTCGCCGCCTCGGCGTTCAACTGGTCGCCCGAGCTCATGGTCGCCGACCGCACCTCCCCCGAGATCGCGGCCTCCATCGGGGCATCCGGCGTCGCGAACGTCATCGAGCTCGAGGCCGCCCAGACGTGGCGCACGTTCCCTGATCCGACGGATGCGGAGACCTCCAGCATCCGCTCCGCCCTCGACGCCACGGACACCTCGGTGAGCATCGTCGGCGCGAGCCTCGACGACTGGCTCACGGCCACCACACGCCGCTCGGAGGATGAGCGCTACGAGTTCCTGCTCCCCCAGCTTCGGGCAGCGGAGCGGCTCGGCGCGGAGGGCATCCGGCTTCCGCTGGGACAGGCGGGCCCTGCCCTCCTCGAGCGCCTCCTCCCCCGCCTGCACGAGCACGGCCTCACGCTCTACGAGGAGCTGCAGGGCCAGCAGTCGCTCGACAAGCCGCAGAACGCGGCTGCCGTCGAGGCCGTCGCGGCGATGGACGACACGAGCATCCGCCTGCTCCTCGACATCAGCATGCTCATGCCGTCGCTGCCGCCCAGCTACCTCGCGAGGCTGCGCGCGGGCGGGGTGGATGCGTCACTCGTGGACGCGCTCGAGCACGACTGGCGGAGCCCGGCGACGCTCGACGCCGTCCAGGCCTCGCTCCGCGGCGGGACCGTGCCGCCGCAGGTGCACACCCTGTTCATGAACCTCGTCATCCGATTTGGGCGGTCGGACGCGCGCGAGCTGCGGGAGATCCTGCCCCTCGTCGGCGGCGTGCACCTGAAGTTCTGGGACCTCGACGACACCGGTGGCCGCATCTCGAACCCCATCCGCGAGACCTCCGCCGAGCTTGCCGCCGTCGGCTTCACGGGCACGCTCTGCAGCGAGTGGGGCGGCCACGAGTGGATCGACTCGCTCACGCCGGAGCAGGCAACCCGCGCCCACCTGGCCCTCGCCCGCGAGGCCATCTCGGAAGGCGCCTCCGCGCCGGCGCCTGCCTGAGCTGCCCAGCCCACGCAGAGAAGTGCGGCAGATGCAGGCTCCCGTTCCCGGGAGCATGCATCTGCCGCACTCTTGTGGCCGGGCAGGGGCTGCCTAGTCCTGCTTCGTGGAGAACGCCGAGTCGAACGCCGCCTCCGACGGACGATACGTCGACAGCTTGCGCACGAACCCCAACGCCTCCGGAGCACCCACGAGACGGTCCATACCCGCGTCCTCCCACTCCACCGACAGCGGACCCTCGTAGCCGATCGCGTTCAGCATGCGGAAGCAGTCCTCCCACGGCACGTCCCCGTGCCCGGTCGAGATGAAGTCCCACCCCCGGCGCGGATCCGCCCACGGCAGATGCGACGACAACCGCCCGTTGCGGCCGTTGCTGAGGCGCTTCTTCGTGTCCTTGCAATGCACGTGATAGATGCGGTCCTGGAAGTCCCACAAGAACCCCACCGGGTCGATGTCCTGCCACACCATGTGCGACGGATCCCAGTTCAGGCCGAACGACTCCCTGTGCCCGATCGCCTCCAACGCACGCTTCGTGGTCCAGTAGTCATACGCGATCTCCGACGGGTGCACCTCGTGCGCGAACCGGACCCCGACTTCCTCGAACACATCCAAGATCGGGTTCCACCGATCCGCGAAGTCCTGATACCCCGCATCCACCATCGCCTCCGTCGCGGGAGGGAACATCGCCACGTACTTCCAGATGCTCGAGCCCGTGAAACCCGTGACGGTCTTCACGCCCAGCGCCGCCGCGAGGCGGGCCGTGTTCTTCAGCTCCTCCGCAGCACGCTGCCGCACCCCTTCCGGCTCACCGTCGCCCCACACCCGGTCGGACACGATGTCCCGGTGCCGCTGATCGATCGGGTCGTCACACACCACCTGCCCCTTGAGATGGTTCGAGATCGTCCACACTTTGAGACCATTGCGCTCAAGGACGTCGAGCTTGCCCTGGACGTACTCGGCGTCATCCCACCGCCACGGATCGAGGTGATCACCCCAGCAGGCGATCTCCAAGCCGTCATACCCCCACTCCCCCGCAAGACGCGCAACCTCCTCGAACGGCAGATCGGCCCACTGACCGGTGAACAACGTGACAGGACGAGACATGCTTCTCCTCTTAACTAACGTTCTCGAATGCTGAACTAACGTTCTCGAATGCTGAACTAACGTTCTCGAATGCTTGGGCCGCGCTGCTCAGACGCCGACGGCGGAGCGGGTCTCGACCCACGCGCTCTCCGCTGCCGAGCTGCGCTCGACGGCGTCGAGCACACGCTGCACGCTGAGCCCCTCTTCGAAGCTCGAGTGCAGCGGGGTGCCGTCTGCGATGGCGGTGACGAGGTCGACGACCTGGTGAGTGAAGCCGTGCTCGTAGCCGAGCATGTGACCGGCCGGCCACCAGGCTGAGACGTACGGATGCTCGGGCTCGGTCACGAGGACCTGCGCGAACCCCTGCGCCCGGCTGTCCGCCGTGCGGTCGTAGTACTGCAGCGAGTTGAGGTCCTCGAAGTTCCAGGCGAGGGCGCCGAACTCGCCGGAGACCTCGATGGCGAGCGCGTTCTTGCGGCCCGTGGCGAAGCGGCTCGCGTCGAACGAGGCGAGCGCCCCGCCCGAGAGCCGTCCGGTGAAGATCGCGATGTCGTCGACGGTCACCGCCCCAGTGCCAGAGCCGTCGGCGAGCGGACGCTCGGCGATGATCGTGTCGATCGTGCCGGAGACCCGGTCGACGCTCTGGCCCGTGACGAACTGCGTGAGGTCGATGGCGTGCGCCCCGATGTCGCCGAGCGCGCCCGAACCCGCGAGCTCCTTCTGCAGGCGCCACGAGAGCGGTGCATCCGGGTCGACCAGCCAGTCCTGCTGGTAGGACGCACGCACCCGGTGGATGCGCCCGATCCTGCCCTCGGCGATGAGGTCGCGGAGCAGGGTCACGGCCGGCACGCGGCGGTAGGTGAAGCCGACCATCGACCTCACGCCGCGCTCTGCTGCGCGCGCAGCCGCATCCGCCATCGCCTCGCCCTCGGCGACCGTGTTGGAGAGCGGCTTCTCGACGATGACGTGCTTGCCCGCCTCGAGCGCCGCGATGGCGATCTCGGCATGCGAGTCACCGGGCGTGACGATGTCGACGATGTCGATGTCGTCTCGCCCGATGACCTCACGCCAGTCGGTGGCCGACTCCTGCCAGCCCCACTGCTTCGCGGCATCCGCGACCGCGTTGCCGTTGCGCCCGACCACAACCGCCATCTCGACCTCGGCTGGCAGGCCGAAGACGCGAGGCGCCTGCCGCCAGCCGACCGAGTGAGCGGCTCCCATGAAGCCGTAGCCGATCATGGCCACGCGCAACGGCCGGGTCATGCGAGAACCACTTCGCGCTCGACGGGGACGCGGTTGGTGACATAGCGGCCCGGCGCGATCTGCATGTAGAGGAGTCGCATCGTGAGCACGACCTCGACCGTGAGCTTGTCGCCGGCGGCCGGCACCTCATCTAGCTGGATGACGATGTCGGGCCGGTCGGAGAGGAACCAGAGGGTCTCCGACTGCTCGGGCAGCTCGTCGATCGTGTATGAGCGCCCGACGAGATCGAAGCGCAGCTTGTCCTTCGGGACGGACACCCCGTTGACGTTGACTTCGACGTTGTCGACGGCCGACAGCCAGAGGCTGCGGTACCAGGGGATCTGCACGGAGACGCTGATGCCGTCCTCGCGCCGGGTGACGTCCTTCTCGGCGAAGAGCGAATTGTGTGTTGCCATGTGTCTGTTCCCTAGCCTCAGGCGACCGTGAGGCTGTTCGCCTCGGCCGCGGTCTCTTCGATGGCACGGCGCATGAGCGCGTGCTGCTGGCGCACCTGCTCGACCGGGTCGCTCTCGCCGAGGTCGGCGAACGCGTGGCCCTCCCACTCGCTGGAGAGGTAGCCCTGGTAGCCGCCCTTGACGAACTGGCGCACGATGCGCGCCGTGTCCATGGCCGGCTCCTCGCCGTGCTCGTCGATGTCGTAGAACTTCGCGTGCACGTGGAACATCTGCGGCATGATGTCGAGCCATTCCTCCGGCTCGACGAGGCCGTGCATGTTGAAGGCCAGGCGCGTGAACGGGCCGAGGCGGGCGAAGTCGAACTTCTCCTCCGTGAGGAAGTCCTCGAAGGCCTGGTTGCGCACGTGCATCGGCTGCGGGCGGCGCCAGATCTCGTCCATGACGGGGAAGTACTCCTCCGGCATGCCCATGCTGCTCAGGGTGCGCAGCAGCCGCGGCGAGAGGCTGTGCATCGTCGAGCTGAAGTCGGCGGTGAAGCCGAGGCGGTCGCTGCCGAGGTCCTCGTACATCTCGCGGATCGCGTGGATCTGCGGGGCGTTCGGGCCGGAGGGGGCGTGGATCTCGTAACCGAGACGCTGGTCGTACTTCTCTGCGAGCGGCAGGAGCCGCGCGAGCAGCTCCTTGCCTGCTGAGCGGATGACGACGGTGCGGAACCCGAAGTCGTTGGCCGTCGCGAGCTGGCGCGCGAAGAACTCGTACTCCTCGTCCGGCGTCATGTCGCGGTCCTTGCGGCGCCCCATGTCGAGGTTGGTGCCGACGGCGCTGGGCTCGAGGCCGTCGCGCTCGAGGGTGTCGCGCCAGAACTTCACGAACTCCTTGTCGGTGTCCGGGTAGGTGCGCAGCAGCTGCGCGATGTTGAACTCGACGCCAGTGCCGAGGCCCTCCTTGTGCACCGCCTCGACAAGCGTCTCCGGCGTGTAGAGGCCGGCCGCGAACTCCGAGGTCAGCGAGTAGAGGGTGATGCCGAGCTTGATGCCCGTTCCTGCGATTCCATCTGTCATGGTGTTCTCCTTCTGGTCCCGGCGGTCAGCTGCGTACGGGCAGCGCATGGTGGGCGGCGAGGATGCGGCGCGCCTCGGCGGGGTCGGTGATCATGCGCGATCCCGCATCCGCTGCAGCGGAGCGCTGCACGGCGTGTTCGGCGCGGATGATGTCGAACGGGCTCTGCCAGTGGTTCCAGTGCCAGCCCTCGTACTCGCTCGAGACGGCGCCCGAGTAGCCCTGCTCGACAAGCAGCGCGATGAGCTCGCGCACGGGAACCGAGGGCTCCTCGCCGTGCTCGTCGATGCCGAAGAACTTGCCGTGCACGTGCTTGACCCACGGCATGATCTCGAGCCAGTCCTCGACGCGGGCCGGGCCGAAGAGGCCGGTGCCGTTGATGGCGAAGTCGATGCCGAAGTCTGGACGGCCGTGCTTGGCGGCGAGGCCGATGAACGAGCCGAAGCGCTTGCCGTGCACGCCCTGGTCGGCCGGCGGGCCCTCGGCGTAGTAGCCGTCCCACAGCTCGACGAGCTCGGTGAGCAGCTCCTCCGAGGCGCCGCGGCGGCGGTAGGCCTCGACGGCGGACGGGGCGAACGCCTTGGTGGTGGCGCCCCAATCGGCGGTGAAGCCGAGGTACGGGGAGCCGACCTGCTCGAAGCGGTCGCGGAGCGCGAGGATGCGGGGGTGCGAGGCGTACTGGTCGGCGTGCACCTCGAGGGCCAGCGTCACGCCGTGCTTCTCGGCGATCGGCGCGAGCTGCTCCATCGAGTCCGGCGTGATGGAGATCTGCACGCGGGCGACGGGGAAGCCGAGCTTGGCGGCCGCCTCGATCTGCCGCGTCATGTACTCGACGAGCTCGTCCTGCGAAAGCAGGCGGTCGCGGTGGATGCCGATGTCGGCGTTGACCGCGAGCGAGGTGCGGACCAGGTCGAGCTCCTCGACGAGGTCGGAGAACCAGCCGGCGAACTCGTCGGTGATGTTCGGGAAGCCTCGGATGCTCGAGAACCCGATGAGCTCGAGGCCGGGTCCGAAGCCCTCGGCCGCGACCTTGCGGATGAGCCCTTCGAGGTCGTACTCGCGCCCGTGGAACGCGCGGGTGAAGCTGTAGAGGGTGACCCCCTGGATGGGGGTGCCGAGCTCGCTGCTCATGCGGAGACCGCCTTCATCGTCTTGGAGTTGTGTTCTTCGATGCGGAGCACCCCGTGGTCGGTGATGATGTACGGGATGTAGAGCTTCAGGTCGACGTCGACGGTGTGGTCTCCGTCGCCCGCTGTGATGGGGATGTCGCCTTCGACCACGACGGAGTCGGTCGGGAACCACCACTCGCTCGTGTCGCTGGCGAGCTCATCCGGTGCGTAGGTCCTGCCGTTCATGGTCCAGCGCAGCGACTCGAGTGGGGCGGCGATGCCGTCGACCGAGAGGCCGAACTCGGAGATGCATGATGCGGGGAGCGAGCGGTACCAGGGCAGGCGCACCTCCACCGAGGTGCGTGTGCCGTTCGTCTTGAGCGTGTCCTGCTCGATGATCCGATCAGGAATCATGGTGGCCTCCTAGCCAGTTGTCAGTCATGGTCAGTGCTCGGTCGTCTGCGACGCGAGCGCTGGTGCGGTGGTGAGCCTCGCCGCGACGTCGCGGGCGCCCTTCACGGCGAGCGCGACGCTCGTGAGGGTGGGGTTGCAGGCGGTCGAGGTCGGGATGACGCCGTTGCCGGCGACGTAGAGCCCCGGCACGCCCCAGACCTCGCTCGTCGGCGAGCAGACGCTCTCGCCGTCGTCGGTCTCGCCCATGCGGGTTGTGCCCTGGTAGTGCAGGGATGCGCCGAAGGGGAGGCGGATGACGCGCTCGTCGAGGGGTTCGCCGACGGCGTCGCCGAGCACGCGCAGCTCGGCCTCCGCCGCATCCATCACCGCTCGGTCCTTGTCGGTGGCGGTGTAGTGGATGCGCACGGCGGGCATCCCGTAGCTGTCGAGGTGCCCTTCGGTGAAGAGCACGCGGTCGTCGCGCTGCAGCTCCTTCGCGCAGAACATGCCGAGCCCCACGATGGAGCCGGGGATGACGGCGTCGTCGACCGCGACCGGCACGGGGGACGCGTCGAGCTGCATGACCTGCCCGTGGAACGGCTTCGCGTCGGTGTACGGCACCCAGCTGACGCCACTCGTCTCGCTGATGGCGCCAGCGGCCTTGTCCTGCACCGTGTCCGCAGATACCTCCGGCGCTTCGATGCCCGTGATCCGGGCGGCGAAGACGACCTGCGACTGGTCGTTGAGGTAGCGGCCGAGCGCATCGGGTCGGATCCCGGAGGCCCACAGGACCTGCGGGGTGCGGAGCGCGTCGGCGGCCACGACGACCACTCCGGCCGCGACCACGCTGAGCTGCGCTGCGCCGGCCTCGCTGAGGTCGCGCACCTCGACTCCCGCGACCGCGCCGTCGTCGCCGAGCACGGTCCGGGTGACGAGGGACTCATCGAAGAGCTCGAAGTTGGGGTTCTCGCGTGTCACGCCGCCGAGGACGACGTCGGAGCCCGACCAGACGAGGCGCCCGTCGTCACGGCGCCGCACGGCGAGCGGCATCCGCTGCACGCGGGCGGCAGGCTCGCGGCCCCCGTCGACCACCGGCGAGAGCCGGTCGCGGATGAGCTGGCTGAAGGGGGCACCCTCGAACGCGTCGGTCGTGACGCCGAGCAGGCGCTCGGCCTCACCGAGGAGTTCGTCGAGCTCGCCCGTCGCGTCGAGGAAGCTGATGCGCTCGCTCTCGCCCGGGCGCGGGCAGGCGCCCGTCCAGTGGGCGGACATGCCGCCCACGTTGCTCGACATGGCCGCGACGGGCATCCCGTCACCGCCGTCGACCGAGAAGTCGTCGTCGGGAAGGATGTACGTGCCCGGGCGCGACTGCCGCTTCCCCTGCGCGAGGGCGACGGGACTGTTGAGCTTGGAGGCCGCTTCGCCCGGCCCCTCGGAGCGCCGCTGGGCGGAGCTCCGAGCTTCGAGGTCCTCGATGTTCTTGACGTGCGCGCCCGGCGGGTTCGAGACGGTCGGCCCGACCTCGAACATCGCGATGCGCAGCTCGGGTGCCGTCTCGCTCAGGATGCGCGCGTAGCTCGCGCCGGCTGGTCCGCTGCCGACGATGGCGACGTCGACGCGCTCCGGGTAGCGGCTCATGCCGACGCCGCGGCTTCCTTCACGAAGGCCACCGATGCAGCCGACTCCGTGGTCGGGTAGTACTCGAGGCCGATGGGGCCGTCGTAGCCGGATGCGCGCAGCACGGAGAACTTCTCGGCCCAGTCGAGCGAGCCGCTGCCGGGCTCGCCGCGGCCCGGCGCATCCGCCAACTGCACGTACTTGACGATGTCTCCGGCGTTGGCGAGCTCGGCCGCCATGTCCTCGCCCTCGACGGCAGAGTGGTAGATGTCGTAGAGCACGCCGAAGTTCGGGGAGTCGACGCCGCGGGCGACGTAGACGGCCTCCGAGGTGCGGTCGAGGAGCGAGCCGGGGTGGTCGACGCGGACGTTGACCGGCTCGAGCACCAGCGTGATGCCGGAGCCCTCGATCTGGGCGATCGCCTTCTCGTAGATGGCGATGAGCTCGTCGAGCTGCGTCTGACGCTTCGAGCCGCCGAAGCCCGTGCCGCTGCCGACGACGATGCGCGGGCAGCCGAGGTCCTGCGCGATGGCGACGCCCTCGTCCAGGCACTGGTAGAAGAAGGAGTGGTCCTTCGGCGGGATCATGAACTGCGTGCGCGGCTCGGCGAGCTGCGCCGTGAGCTGCGTGCCCGTCTCCTCCAGAGCCGCCTTGAGCGCGGGGAGGTCCTTGGGCTTGGCGGGTGCATCCTTGCCCGTCGGCCCCCACATCTCGACGGCGTCGAAGCCGGCTGCCGAGGCAGCGCGGACTCGGTCGTGGTAGTCGCCGGCTTCGGTGAAGAGGAGTTCGATGTTCGGTGCGAGCTGGTACATGGCTGGTCCTTTGCGGGGTTCGAAGAGTGAGGGGTCGACGCGTGGAGGTCGAAGCCCGAGGCGGGCGATGCGCTAGAGGCGGTCTGCGAGCTGACGGATGAGGGAGTGCTGGCGGCGGACCTGCTCGATGGAGCGCCACGGTTCGCGCTCGCCCTCGTATTCGCTCGAGAGGTAGCCCGTGTACCCGGCGTCCTTGAGGGCCTTGAGCACCGGCTCCCAGGGGATCTGCTGGTCCTCGAGGCGCTCGTCGATGTCGTGGAACTTGGCCTGGATGAACACGACGTGCTCGATGATTCCGGCGATGTCGGCCGGGTCGACGCCGATGCCGTCGAGGAAGTCGGGGCGCTTGCCCGGCAGCTCGCCCGGACGCAGCGGTATCGGCCTGTCCTGGAAGATGCCGGTGTCGAGGAGCAGCCCGAAGTGCTTCGTGCCGGTGCGCGTGATGAGCGCGATGTAGTCATCCACGACCTCGTGCTTGATGGGCGTCGGCGAGTGGATCTCCGGGCAGATGATGACGTCGAGTTCCTCGGCGAGGGGAAGGCTCAGCTCGACGGCTTCCGTCCAGCTGTGGTGCGGCACGAGGTCGCTCGTGACGACCCCGATCTTCGGGCGCACGAACCTGAAGCCGAGCCGCTTGGCGAGGCGCAGGTCGCGCTGCAGGATCTCGGCGCCCTCCGCCGCGGTGAGGTCGCGCGCCTGCGCTCCGCTCGAGAAGAGCCGCGTGTCGATCCAGGAGCCGTAGTTCGTCGGCTCGAGCGAGTACTTGTCGAGCAGCGCGAACCACTCGTCGACCCAGTCGTCGCTCGGGTTGGGGTAGTTGGGGATGTGCCCCTCGCCGAGGATCTCGACGCCGGTGGCGCCGAGGTCGGCGATCGAGCGCAGCGCGGTCTCGAGGTCCATGACGGTGCCGTAGTCGCCCATGTAGCTGTAAAGGGAGACGCCGTATGCGAACTGGGCGCCTTCTGCCTCGGGCGTGAGGGTGACGTGCTTCGTCACCTGGTAGCGGCTCGGCTGGTGCTCGAGCGGGATGTACGACATCCGCAGGCGCAGGTCGACCGAGAGCTCGTGCACGCCGTCCGGCAGGCCACCCTCGAGGGGGACGGTGACGGTGGCGGGTTCGTCGAGCTGCCAGCGCACATCCTTCGACACCCACAGCTCCTCGAGCGTGTACGTGTTCCCCTGGAGCGTCCAGAGCGGGACGGTCGGGTCCACGTCGACGACGCCGGGGATCTCAACGCCGACCCCGTCGATGAGCGAGGCCGCCATGCCGCGGTACGACGGCATGCGGAGCTGGAATTGGAACCCGGTGACCGTGTCGCCCTCGCGCACGTTGCGGAAGCCGACGGACTGGATGAGGTCTCTCTCGAGAAGCATCGTTGCTCACTCTCTGTGTCTGTGCGTCCACTCTACGCACTTATGTCGGTTTCAGTCATAAGAAAGACTGATGCGCGCCTTAGGTGCTGCGGATGCGGGCGGGCCGGCCGCAAGAGCGGCGCCCGAGCATCCGGAATCCGCCGCCGCACGGCCGCCGCCCGGCCGCCCTCGCCTCAGTCGGTCCGCACACCTGGGGCTTGTGCACCTGCGGCTTGTGCACCTGCGGGCGCCCTTTCGCCTGCGCAACCCCCAGGCCTGCGCAGCACCCCGCCCACGCGCTCACAGACCTGTGCCTTCCGCACCTGCGGGCACCCCTCCGCCTCCACAACCCCCAGGTCTACGCAGAACCCCGTCCACGCGCCCACAGACCTGGGCCATGCGCACCTTCGGGAGCCCCACAGCCTGCGCAACCCCCAGGTCTGCGCAGAACCCCATCCACGCGCCCACAGACCTGGGCCCTGCGCACCTTCGGGAGCCCCACAGCCTGCACAACGCCCAGGTCTACGCAGATCCCTGCCCGCGCGCCCACGCGCCCAGCAGACCTGGGCCACGCGCACCTCCGGGAGCGCCACAGCCTGCACAACACCCAGGTCTACGCAGATCCCTGCCCGCGCGCCCACGCGCCCAGCAGACCTGGGCCACGCGCACCTCCGGGAGCGCCCCACAGCCTGCACAACCCCCAGGTCTGCGCAGCACCCCGCCCACGCGCCCACAGACCTGGGCCACGCGCACCTCCGGGAGCGCCCCACAGCCTGCACAACCCTCAGGTCTCCGCAGAACCCCGCCCACGCGCGCGCCTCCCCGCGCCCACACGCCCACAGACCTTGGCCTTGCGCACTTACCGGAGCCCCACAGCCTGCGCAACCCCCAGGTCTCCGCAGATCCCTGCCCGCGCGCACACGCGCCCGGCAGACCTGGGCCTTGCGCACCTCCGGGAGCCCCACAGCCTGCACAACCCCCAGGTCTGCGCGACGCCCGAGACCACACATACCTGCACCTCCACCCACTCCCGGCATCTCCGCCCGCGCCTCCGCCCACTCCCTCCAAGCGCAGATGTGGGGGTTGCGCATGTGAATCACCGGATTCACGTACGCAACCCCCACATCTGCTCAGCTCAGAGTGCGGCTGGCGGCTCAGGCCAGCGCCTGCACCTCCCGCATGCTGCGGCGGATGAGCGCGTGCTGGCGCTGCACGAGCACAAGCGGGTCGACCTCGCCGAGGTCAGCGAAGGCGTGGCCCTCCCACTCGCTCGACATGTAGCCGGAGAAGCCGCCGCGCACGAACTCCTCGGTGATCGCGCGGTAGTCAATCGCCGGCTCGTCGCCGTGCTCGTCGATGTCGTAGAACTTGGCGTGCACGTGCAGGATCTGCGGCATGATGTCCGACCACTCGCGCACATCCACGCGGCCCTGCATGTTGAAGGACAGGTGCGCGAGCGAGCCGAGGATGCCCGGGTTGATGCCACGCCCCTCGAGGTACGCGATGAACGCCTGCTGGCGCTCGCGCATGGGCACATCGGTGCGCCAGATCTCCTGGAGCTTCTCCACCGCGGCGTCGTCGAGGCCGCGCTTCTTCACCGAGCGCAGCAGCGTCGGCGCCATGCTGTGCATCGTCGACGAGAAGTCGGCGACGAAGCCGAGCAGCGGGGAGTCGAACTCCTCGAAGACCTCGCGCACCTTCACGATGGGCTCGGCGTTCGGCCCGAGGGGCGCGTGGATCTCGTAGCCGAGCTTGAGGTTCAAGCGCTCCGCGATGGGCAGGATGCGCCGCAGCAGCTCCGGCTTCGCGCTCTGGATGCGCACGAGCGGGAAGTCGAGCTTCTTCGCCGACTGCAGCAGCGTCTCGGTGAACTCGAACTCCTCGTCGAGGCTCATGTCGCGCGACCGGTTGCGGCCCATGTCGAGGTTCGCGCCGAACGAGCTGGCGTCGAAGCCGTACTTGTCGAACGCGCTGCGCCACTTCGCGACGAACTCGTCGGAGACGTGCGGGTACGTGGGCACCATCTGGGAGGCGACGATCTCGATGCCGGGCCCGATGCCGAGCTCGGCGACGCGCGCCAGAAGGGAGTCGAAGTCGTACCAGCCCGCCGCGAACTCGGCCGTTGCCGAGTAGAGGGTGAGGCCGAGCTTGAAGGGGTCGCTGTCGCGGGGCTCGGCGAACTCGCCGAGTGCATCCGCCGCCGACGCCTCGAAGTACGGGGTGGTCGCAGCCTCGACGGCCTCGCTCGCGACGAGCGTGCGGGTCACGTCGACGTGGTTCGGGACGTAGAGGCCCGGCTCGGTCTCGCTGCCCGGCTTGATCTGCATGTACGGCAGTCGCAGGTCGGCGACGAGGCGGACCTCGTGCTCGCTGCCATCCGCGATCGGCTCGTCGAGTTCGACGACGAGGCGCGGGCGGTCCTGCAGGAACCACAGCACCTCCGACTGCTCGGCGATCTCGTCGAGGCGGTAGCTCTCGCCACGGTGCTCGAGGCGCAGCTTCGAGGCGTCGATCGCGGCGCCGTCGATCTCAAGGGCGAGGCCCGTGACCGAGGAGAGCCAAACGCTGCGGTACCAGGGCAGCTGCAGGCTGAGCGCTGCGCCATCCGGGTGGGGGAAGAGGCTCTGCTCGCTGAGCAGGGTGTCTTGCGTTGCCATGTGGGGTCTCGATTCCTAGTGCTTGAGTCCGCCTGCGAAGCCCTGCATGAACTGCTTCTGGGCGACGAGGTAGAAGATGAGGATCGGCACCATCGAGATGATGACGATGGAGAAGATCTGGTTCCACTGCGAGACGAGCGCGCCGACGTAGTAGTACATCGCCACGGGCAACGTCTGGAAGTCGGAGCCGCCGAGGAAGATGAGCGACGTGAAGAAGTCGTTCCACACGATGAGGCCGGCGAGGATCGCGACCGTTCCGGTGGCCGGCGCCATGAGGGGGAGGATGATCTGGAAGAACACCTGCGTGGGGCTCGCCCCGTCGAGGGCCGCAGCCTCCTCGTAGTCGGTGCCGAGTCCGCGGAAGAAGTTGGCGTACAGGAAGATCGCGAGCGGGAGGAGCATCCCCGTGTAGAGCACGATCATGCCCCACAGCGAACCGGTCAGGCCGAGCGCGCGGGCCCCCATGTACAGGGGAACGGTGCCGAGCTGCGTTGGCAGGATGATCGCGATGAGGAAGATGTAGTACGACACCTGGGTCCAGCGGCGGGTGCTGCGCGTGATGACGTAGCCCGCGAGCGCCCCGAGGATCACCATGCAGAGGATCGTGCCGCCCGTGATGATGATGCTGTTGAGCAGGCCGATGAGCACGTTCGACTGCCCCGTCGCCGTCATGACGTTGGCGAAGTTCTCGACCGTCCACGTTGCGGGGAGCTCGGTGGCAGAGGTTGAGAAGACCTCCTGGTCGCTCTTGAACGCAGTGATGACGAGGAAGTAGAACGGCAGCAGGAACACGATGGCGACGAGCCAGACCGCGACTTCCCTGATCAGCGTGAGCTTGGTGTACCTGAACATGTCAGCGTCCCTTCTCGGGGCGTTCGGCCGTGAGCTTCTGCTGGAGGACGGCGAAGATGAGGATGATGACGGTGAGGATGAGCGCGAGCGCCGCTCCGTAGCCGAAGTTGCCGAGCGAGAAGGTCTGCTTGTAGACCTCCGTCGCGAGCGTCTCCGTGGCGCCTGCCGGCCCTCCGCCCGTGAGGGCCATGACCTGGTCGAAGATGCGCAGCCCGTTGACGAGTCCGAGCGTCGTCGCGATGGCGACGGCCGAGCGGATCGAGGGGAGCGTGATGTACCAGAAGCGCTGGAGCATGCTGGCGCCGTCGATGGCGGCGGCCTCTTCGATCTCGACGGGCACGCTGGCGAGGCCGGCGATGTAGATGACCATCGTGAAGCCCGTGTTCTGCCAGACGATGACGATGAGGACCGCCCAGATCGACCACTGCGGGTCTGCCAGCCAGGCCTTCTGGTATTCGGCGAAGCCGAGCATCCCGAGGAACGCGTTGAGCGGGCCGTTGAACTCGAAGATGAACTTCCAGATGTAGGCGACCGCGAGCGGGCTGAGCACCACCGGCATGAAGAACAGGGTGCGGAGGATGTAGCGCGTCTTGAGCCCGCGGTTGAGTGCGAGGGCCAGGATGAGGCCGGCGATGTTGGTGAGGATGACCGAGCCGAACGCGAGGAACAGCGTGTTGCCGACGGCGCCGATCTTGCTCGGGTCGGCGAAGATGTCGGCGAAGTTGTCGAACCCGACGAACGTGAACGAGCCGATGCCAGACCAGTTCGTGAACGCGAAGAAGCCTCCGGCGGCGGTCGCGGCGTAGTGGATGAACGCCACGAGCACGAGGCCGGGCAGCACCCACCACCAGTGACCGAATTGGAGAAGGGGACGCCCCTTGCGGGGGAGGGCGGCTTTCTTGCCACCCTCCCCCGTGGGCGACTGGTCTTCAGCAGCTGACTCGGTCTTGCCGTCGCTGTGCAGTGTCGCAGTCATGAACTGGCTCCTTTGCTACGTGTGGATGCGGTGGGTGCCTGACCTTGGAGGTCAGCTGTCCCAGGCCGCATCCATTGCCGAGAGGACGCCGTCGACCGTGGTCTGACCGGTGAAGAGGCCCTGGACGCCCTTCTGCAGCTCGTCGTAGACGGCCTGGTTCGGCCAGAGGCTGTTCGGCAGCGGCGTGTAGGAGCCGTCGGTGAGGACCTGCTCGACGCTCGCGTACGCGGAGCCTTCGAATTGGTAGTTCTCGATGCCGGAGACGGGGAGCGCACCGGACACGTCGGAGAAGAGCTTCGCGCCCTCGTCACCCGCGACCCAGTCGAGGAACGCCTGGGCGGCCTCCTGCTTGTCGCTTGCCGCGTTGATGGAGAGCGAGTAGTTGGAGCTGGCGAGCACGTACGGCTTGCCGCCGTCAGCGGACGGGAAGGGCTCGATGGAGAAGTCGAGGTCCGGGTTGGCCTCGGCCAGCTCGTTGGCGGAGGAACCGGGGAGGAAACCACCGAGCGACGTGCCCTGCGTGATGTTGTTCGTGATGACGTCGAAGCCAGCACCCTCGGCACCAGGCTGGAAGCAGCCCGCATCCTTGAGGTCGATGATCGTCTCGAGCGTGTCCTTCCAGCCCTGCGAGTCGGCGAAGGTGACGTCGCCGGCTTCGCGCTGCTCGTTCCAGTCGGGAGTCTCCGCGTAGACGCGGGTGGCCGAGATCGACATGGCGGTCATCCCCGTGTTGGGGCCTGCGGCACCGGCGATGACGATCATCGACTTGCCCTGCGAGGTGAGGTCGCCGCACTTGCCGATGAGCTCGGCCGTGTCCGCGGGGTAGCTGGTCACGCCAGCGGCCTCCGCCGAGGAGTTGCTGTAGACGAAGCCTGCGACGGTGAAGTCGACGGGCTGCGCGAGCACCTGGTCCTCGTAGGTGTAGAGCGCCTCGCTGCCGTCGGGGATGACACCGGATGCGGTCTCGCCGAGGGGTGCGAGGAAGCCCGCCTCGCCGAGGCTGAGGACCGCCTGGCCCTGGCCCGATCCGGGGGCCGTCTGGATGACGTCCGGGGCGTTGCCCGCCTGGAGCTGCGTGCGGAGCGTCTCGCCGTAGCGGTCGTTCGGCTGCGGGTTGAGCGTGATCGTCACGTCCGGGTTGGCTTCCATGTACGCGTTGGCGAGCGCCTCGTACGGGTTCTCGAGGTTGTTCGAGGTTGCGTAGGTGAGGGAGAACTCGGTGGCGCCGCCGCCTGCGGTGTCGCCGCCGCCGCCGCTTGCGCAACCGGAGAGAGCGAGGACACCGGCAACCGGGAGGGCGAGTGCTGCGCTGAGGCGCATCCGCTGGTTACGGGAGTGAGACATTTTTTGCCTTTCTTGACAGCGTTGTCGAAGATCCTCCGGCCGTACCGGAGCTGGGTTCAGTCTGGCAGGCTTGTGCGCAAAACACACATAAGTAGTTGCGATGCTCCGCATAACTCACGGCCCGGAACCCGCCGAGCGCATCACCGAGACGGATATGCTGGCGCCACACCCCCGATCCGGAGGCACAACGACGTGACCACAGAAACACCGCTCTCCAGGCTCGACCTCAACCTGCTCGTCTCACTCGACGCCCTCCTCACGGAACGCAGCGTCACCAGAGCGGCAGAGCGACTGCACCTCAGCCAACCCGCGCTCAGCGCATCCCTCGGTCGTCTTCGCACGCACTTCAACGACAAGATCCTCGCCCGCACCGGCAACACGTACGAGCTGACACCCCTCGCCGTGCGCCTCAGCGAGCTCACCGCCACAGCCCTCGACTCGGCCAGGCGCGTCTTCGACAGCCAAGCCGAATGGAACCCGACGCAGTCGACCCGCGAGTTCACGGTGCTCGGCTCCGACTACGGCTTCGCGACCATCGGCGCCGCCGTCTCCAAGCTCGCCGCCGAGACCGCCCCGGGCGTGCGCTTCCGGTTCCGGATGCACAACCCGTCCATCGTTGAGGACGCCATCGCGCAGCTCCGCTCGGTCGACGCCATGATGATCCCCCACGGCTTCCTCAGCGACCTCCCATACAACGACCTCTTCACCGACGAGTGGCGCATCATCTGCACCGACGACAACCCGCACGTCGGCGAGCAGATCACGATGGAGAACATCGCCGAGCTGCCGTGGGTGTTCAACTACCTCTCCCGGTCGGCGTTCACCTCGGCGAGCAGGCAGATCCGCGAACTCGGCATCGAGCCGACCGTGGCCGCCGTCGTCGAGGGCTTCCACGTGCTCCCCCACTTCGTCGAAGGCACCAACCGGCTCGCCCTCATGCAGAAGCGGCTCACCGACGTGCTCATCCCGAGCGAGGGATTCCGCGTGCTCGAGCCGCCCTTCGACGCGACCCCCATCTCGGCCGCCCTCTGGTGGCATCCCACCCACAACAGCGACCCAGAGCACGCGTGGATGCGCCGCCTCTTCGCGCAAGCCGGCGAGGCCATGCAGGCGGAGGTCGGCGCGGCGTAGGCGGCAGGCCGGCGCGGCGCTTCCTCGAATCCACTGGTTTCGGGATGGGTTTCACGCTTGCAGATCGCTTGCAAGCCATCCCCAAGCGCGAAACCCATCCCGAGATTCGCTCGCCAACATCAACACCGCGCGGAAACTCCTCGGGATGGGATCCTCACCTCGGCGCAAAAGGCCACCCGCACGAAGCGCCAAACCCATCCCGAGAATCGCTCAGCCACTCCGCCAGCACCCGCCCCCTGTCTCGGGATGGCTTCCACGCACGCAGATGACTTGCAAGCCATCCCCAAGCGCGAAACCCATCCCGAGATTCGCTCGCCAACGTCAACACCGCGCGAAAACTCCTCGGGATGGGATCCTCACCTCGGCGCAAGAAGGCCACCCGCACGAAGCGCCAAACCCATCCCGAGACTTGCTCAGCCATTCCGCCAGCACCCGCCCGCAATTTCGGGATGGCTTCCACGCACGCAGATGACTTGCAAGCCATCCCCAAGCGCGAAAACCATCCCGAGATTCGCTCGCCAACGTCAACACCGCGCGGAAACTCCTCGGCATGGGATCCTCACCTCGACGCAAGAAGGCCACCCGCACGAAGCGCCAAACCCATCCCGAAACAGGAGTAGTCAGCGGATCGGCGGGTCGGCGGATCGGCGGATCGGCGGATCGGCGGGTCAGCGGGTCAGGATGAGGGCGTCGCCCTGGCCGCCTCCGCCGCAGAGGGCGACGGCCGCGGTTCCGCCGCCTCGGCGGGCGAGCTCGTGCACGGCGTGCACGACGAGTCGGGCACCGGATGCTCCGATCGGGTGGCCGAGAGCGATCGCGCCGCCGTGCGGGTTAACCACCTCGTCGGACACACCGAGTTCGGCCTGCGACTGGACGACAACCGCGGCGAAGGCCTCGTTGATCTCGATGTGATCGAGCGTGGAAGCCGCGATCCCCTGCTTCTCGCAGGCGTGGGCGATGGCGCGCGACGGCTGCGACTGCAGCGACGCGTCGGGGCCGGCGACCTGGCCGGCCGCGCCGACGACGGCGAGCACGTCGTAGCCGTGCGCGTCCGCGAAGGCGCGGGTAGTGAGGACAACCGCCGAAGCGCCGTCGGAGATAGGCGAGGCGTTGCCAGCTGTGATGGTGCCGTCCGCGGCGAAGGCGGCGCGCAGCCCGGCAAGCGACTCAGCCGTGGTCGAGGGGCGGATGCCCTCATCGCGCGTCACTCGCACGGGCTCGCCGCGGCGCACTGGCACGTCGACGGCGACGATCTCGGCGTCGAAGAGGCCAGCATCCACGGCCGCGGCGGCACGCTGATGGGAGCGCGCGGCGACGGCATCCTGTGCCTCGCGCGTGATGCCGAGGCTCGTGTTGTGCTGCTCGGTGAGCAAGCCCATGCTCTGGCCGGAGGCCGCATCCGTCAGCCCGTCATGGGCCATGTGGTCGAGCGCCTCGACAGAGCCGTAGGCCCAGCCCTTGCGGGAACCGGCGAGGAGGTGCGGCGCCTGGCTCATCGACTCCATGCCGGCTGCGACGACGAGCTGCGCGTCGCCCGTCTTCAGCAGGCGAGCGGCGTCGATGACTGCCGTCAGGCCCGAGAGGCACACCTTGTTGATGGAAGCGACGTGCGCCGAGGCCGGGATGCCCGCGGCGAGCGCCGCCTGACGTCCCGCGTTCTGCCCGACGCCGGCGGACAGCACGTGCCCGATGAGGACGGCGTCGACTAGCGAGGTGCCGATGCCGGCCTGCTCGAGCGCGCCGCTGATCGCGGCGGCACCGAGCTGCGGAGCGGTCAGCGTCGAGAGCTGCCCATTGAGCTTGCCCTGCGGGGTGCGCGCGGCGGCGACGATGACGATGTCACTCGGACTCGGGACGCTCGCCATTCCACCAGCGGAAGGACCGCCCGCGATGTCGACGGAGCCGCCGGCTTCGCCGCCGATCGCACCGCTCCGGAGGGAGCCGCCTGCGTCGAGTCCGTCGTCGCGGTTCGTGCTGCTCATGCGCTGACGCGTCCTCTCGTTCGTGCCCGCGACGCCGCCCGGGCGCGGGGAACCGGCACGGCTTCCACGGCCGCGCCGATGACATTGCTGACTTCGCCGATGCGCTCGACGCGCAGCTCGACGACGTCGCCCTCGGCGAGCGGGGGCGGTGTGAGGGAGCCCGCGCGGCCCCACAGCTCGGCGAGGCACCCGCCGTTGCCGGCGGTGCCGGAGCCGAGCACATCGCCCGGCACGACCCTTGAATTGCGGGACGCGTAGACCAGAAGCTGAGGGAAGGACCAGCCCATGTTCGAGAGCAGGTCGCTGCCGATCAGCTCGCCGTTGACCAGCACCTGCAGCTCGAGTTCGAGGAAGCCGTCGGCGTCGTGCGCGTCCGAGAGCTCGTCTGCGGTGACGATCCACGGGCCGAGCGTCGCGGCGAAGTCCTTGCCCTTGCAGGGACCGAGGCGCACCTTCATCTCGCGCGACTGGATGTCCCTGGCCGACCAGTCGTTGAAGACGCTGTAGCCGAAGACGTGCCCGGCGGCGCTGGCCTCGTCGAGGTTCGCCCCGTCGCTGACGTCGACCGCGCCCACGATGACGGCTACCTCGAGCTCGAAGTCGAGCCGCTGCGTCACCGGCGGGCGGATGCTCGCCCCGCTGCCCACGAGCGAGTGCGGGTTCGTGAAGTAGAAGGTTGGCGCGTCGTACCACTCGGCGACGACTCCCGAGTCGCCGTCGATGGACTTCACGACGCCCTCGACGTGCTCCTCGAACGCCACGAAGTCGCGCACGCTCGGCGCCTCGATGGGCGCGAGGAGTTCGACGTCGGACACCGACGGCGCGAGGCCGAGCGAGCCATCCGCCCAGGCCCGCTCGATGAGCGAGGTCGCGGCCGCGTTGGCGCGCTCGAGCCCGAGCCGGGTCGCCCCGAGCACGGTGAGCCCATCGGCGAAGGCGAGCAGCCGGTCGCCGCCCTCGTGCGCGACGACAACCCCGTCGTGTGCGCTGCCGTCGTGCATCCACCTGGCGTATCTCACCGGGCCGCCTCCACGGAGTTCCACAGGCGCGGCAGTCGCGCGGCGTTGCCGAACAGGACCTGCGCTTCGTCGTCGAGGCCGAGCTCCGCGTCGTGCACACGCTCGACGGGGTTCTCGACGCCCATGTCGAACGGGTAGTCGGAGCCGAGGAGCACCCGGTCGGCGCCCACGGCGGCGATGAGGTTCCGCAGCGCGGTCGGCGTGTGCACGAGCGAGTCGAAGCTCAGCTGCCTCAGGTACGTGGACGGCGCGCGCAGGCACGTGCGCGCTTCGGGCCGCACCTCCCAGGCGTGGTCGGAGCGGCCGATGAACGTCGGCAGGTAGCCGCCGCCGTGGGCCGCGATGAGCACGAGGTTCGGGAAGCGGTCGAGCACGCCACCGAAGATGAGGTGCGAGATCGCGGCCGCGTTCTCGGCGGGCTGGCCCACGGTGTTGGAGAGGTAGAAGCGGTCGAGGCGCTCGTCGAGGCTGCACCCGAACGGGTGGAGGAACACGATGGCCTCGAGCTCCTCGGCGCGGCGCCAGAAGTCGTCGAGGCGCGCGTCGCTCAGCTCGACATCGCCCGCGAACGACGACAGCTCGACGCCGGCCAGGCCGTTGGCGAGCACGGCATCCTCGAGTAGCTCGACGAGGCGGTGCGGATGCTGGAGCGGCACGAGGCCGAGCCCGCGGAGGCGGTCGGGAGCACCTGCGACGTGCGCGGCGATGGCCACGTTAGCCTCCTTCGCCGCCCAGACGGCGAGCTCTTCGCCCGCCCACGGGTAGTAGTGGCTCGGTGAGGGGGACACGAGCTGCATGTCCACGCCCTGCGCATCCATGACCGCGAGGCGCTCCTCGAGCGAGATGAGCTTCGGGAAGCTCGACTTGATCATGGCGCCGGAGGCGGCGAGGCTCTCTGGCCCGTTGCGCTTGGCTTCGAGCTCGCCGGCGGCGGCGAAGCCCTCCGGGTCGCGTCCCTGAACGGCGCCCTGGAGCGCGGGGAGGAGGAGGTGCGCGTGCACGTCGACGATCTGGCCGGCAGCGCCGGAAGCACGGCCGGGAACGGTCGCGGCGGTCATGCCGGCACTGCCACGAGCTGCGCGACGCCGCCCATGAGGGCGGGCACGTTGCCGTCGCGTTTGCCGTCGAGCTGCCACTGGCCGAGGGTCGTGGACGCCTCGACGACGTGGGCCGCGCGAGGGAGACGGCGGGCGTGGAAGTCGTCCCAGAACGGCTGGTCGAGCTGCTCGCGCTCGAGCAGCATCGTGGCGAGCACGAGCCCGTCCTCGGCGGCCTGGGCCGCGCCCTGCGCGATCGTGGGAGGGCAGCTGTGGGCGGCGTCGCCGATGACGACGACTCGGCCGCGGTTCCACGCATCCGGCACGACGTGCGAGGTGAAGAGCGTGTAGTGCACGCGGGCCGACTCGGTGAGCGAGTCCCGGATCTCCTGCCACGGTCCGCCGTAGCTGCCGGCGAGGTCGCGCATGATCTCGACGCTCTCGGCGGGCGTGAGGCCGCTGCGGTCCTGTGCCTTCTCGACGAGGTACGCGTAGATGCTGTTCTCGCCTGTCGGGCAGTAGCCGGCGATGAAGCAGCGGCCGCCGTAGTAGAGGTCGGTGTGGGTGACCTCGGCGGGGCGGGCCACGAAGGCGCGCCAGATGCCCATGCCGGTGCGCTCCGGCTTCGTCTCGATGCCGATGAGCGAGCGGGTCGGCGAGTTGAGGCCGTCGGCGCCGATGACGAGGTCGACGCGCGACGTGTCGCCTGCATCCGTCGTGAGGGTCACGCCGTCGGCGTCCTGCTCGAGGCCCGTGACCGTGGTGCCGTAGTGGATGCGCGCACCGACTTCGAGGGCGCGCTCGGCGAGGATCTTGGCCAGGTCCGGGCGGTACATGCCAGCCGTCGCGGGGTACTCGGGGCCGCCGGTGCGGGTCTCGGTGAGGCTCGCGATGACCGTGCCAGCCGGGTCGGGGGCGCGCATGCTGACGTCGTCGAACGAGTAGGACTGCTCCTGGATGCGTTCCCAGACGCCGACCTGGTCGAAGACGCGCAGGGCGTTGCCCTGCAGGGTGATGCCGGAGCCGAGGGCCGTGATCTCGGACTTCGCCTCGTAGACGTCGACCTCGACGCCGCCGTCGGCGAGGATGATCGCGGAGACCATGCCCGCGACTCCGCCTCCGACGATGGCGACCTTGGAAACTGCACTCATGATGGTCCTGCTTTCTGCGTCTGCGTTGACGATGAAGGTGTCTGGGTCAGCGGCGGCGGGGCTGCCTCTGGGGTGGACGAGTGGGTGCTCAGCGGATGGCGATCGGGTTGACGGGCGAGCCGACGGCACCCGTGATGGGCAGCGGCGGTGCGACGAGCAGGAACTCGTACACGCCGTCGGCCTGGCACGCGGATGCGAGGGCTTCGAGGTCCCACATCTCGCCGATGGTGAGTCCCATGTTGGGGATGACCACCTGGTGGAGGGGCTGGAAGGCCTCGTCGAACTCGTTGGGGCGCACCTCGAAGCCCCACGTGTCGGTTGCGATGGCCGCGATCTCGGAGCGGTGCAGCCAGCCGGCCGTCGTGAACGACAGCCCGGCGCTTGGCCCGCCGGCGTAGCCGTTCCAGCCGTCGCGTTGCGCGCGGGCGTAGCGGCCAGTGCGGACGAGCACGATGTCGCCGCGGCCGACCGCCGCCGTGGCGCCCTGCGCGTGGATGCACGCTTCGAGGTCAGCGGTCGTGATCGCGTAGCCGTCCTCGAGCTCCCCGCTGTCACGTAGGTGCCTGCCGAGGTCGAGGAGGACGCCGCGGCTCACGATCTCGGCCGCCGTGTGCTCGATGCCCGTCACGAGGTCGCCCTCGCTCGTCACGACCTCGCCCGAGCGGCGGCCGTTCCACGCGTAGCCGTGGTCGAAAATGTGGCCGAGGCCGTCCCACTGGGTCGAGCACTGCAGCGGCATGGCGATGACGTCGTCGGCCCCGCCGAGACCGTGCGGGAACCCCTGGTTCGCGAGCTGCGCATCCGTGCCCGTGTCGAGCATCGTGTGCACGGGGTTCGTGCGGCGCCGCCACCCCATCTGGGGGCCGTTCATGTCGAAGGGCTGCGAGAGCGAGAAGCTGCGGCCCGCGCGCACGAGCTTCGCCGCGGCGGCGCGCTTGGCGTCGTCGATGAAGTTGAGCGTGCCGATGCGGTCGTCGTCGCCCCAACGGCCCCAGTTGCGGAAGGCCTTCGCCGCGCGGGCGACCTCGGTGGTGGGGTCGGTGCGGTCGAGCTCGGCAGGGTTCGCGGTTGGAGCTCCCGTGACTTCAGGGGCTCCCCCAGCGTTGGCGGTGCCCCTGGTGTCGCCGGTGTCCGTGTTGTCGGCGGTGTCGGTGAGGGAGGTCACGAGGAGACCGCTTCTGCGCGCACCCGCGTCGTCTGCGTCCCGAGACCCTCGATGACGCTCACCATGACGTCGCCATCACGGAGGAGGCGGCCGTGCACGATGCCGTTGCCGGCCGGGCTGCCGGTGAGGAGCAGGTCTCCGGGGAGGAGCGGCATGGTCTCGGATGCGGCCGAGATGAGCGCGGGGATGTCGAAGAGGAGGTCGTCGCTGACGGCGTCCTGCATGGTGTCGCCGTTGAGCGTGAGCTTCAGCGTGAGCGAGTGCGGGTCGGTCACGAACTGCGCTGGCACGAGGAAGGGTCCCGTCGGGAGGAAGCCCGGCGCGTTCTTGCCTCGGTACCAATCCGTGCCGATCTCCTTCATGTCCTTCCGGAAGATGAGGTCGCGCGTCGAGATGTCGTTCACGATCGTGTACCCGGCGACGTGGTCGAGAGCATCCTCGCGGGAGACGCGGTGTGCGCGCTTGCCGATGACCACGGCGAGCTCCAGCTCCCAGTCGTGCTGGTCGCTGTAGCCGGGCAGCTCGAGCTCGGCGTCGACACCGGCGACGGCCGTGGGGAGGCCGATGAAGAAGTACGGCTCGCCGTCCCTGGCGCGTGCATCCATCATCTCGGCCGCCCACTCGCGCAGCTCCTCGATGGGGCGCGGGTCGTTCTTCGCCCGGCCGGCAGCGACGAGGTCGATGACGTGCGTGCGGTAGTTGGCGCCCGTCTGCAGCACCTGGCGTGGCTCGACGGGCGCTTCGAGGGTGACGTCGTCGAGGGCGAGCCAGTCGGCGACGTCACCCGCTGCTGCGAGCTGCGCGAGGCGGTCCCAGGAGGCGGGCGCTTCGGCGAGGAAGTCGTTGAGGGAGTCTGCGCCGAGCTCCTCGCTGCTCAGCGGGCGGATGCGGCCGGCCGCGACGAGTCCGAGCTGCGGCTTCCCCTCCCCCACGCTGAAGCGGGCAAGAGCGAAGTCGGCGGTCAGGCCTTCGGACGACGATGTCACGGTTGGTCTCCAATTCACGACGCTTCGGTGCGTTCGTGACATAAGTCAACCGTGTTCGGCGCCATCAGCCAAGCGGGGATCCGTTATCCAGGGCATCAGGGCTGGTGATGGGGCCGCTCACGCTCTCGATCCAGGGGCGAACGTCGACGATCCCCTCCGGCAACAGGGCTCTGGCGGATGCGAAACCGTCTGGCAGCTGGGTCACCAGAGCGTGTGCGTAGCGTTCGCCTCGGTCGGTCGTTCCCTCCCCGATCTTCAGCACCTGATCATCCGGCACCGAGTCGACGAGGGCTCGCGCGTCTTCGAGCTGCGCCTCATTCCACCGGCTGGGGAAGACGACGACGGGGCCCGCCGGCCCCTGCGCCACAAGCGCCTCGACTCGCTCCGGCTCGGGTGAGGAGAAAACGTAGACCCGCCCGTGCTCGGCCAGGGCTACGTGAGTCATGGCGAGCACAGACGGATGCCGACCCAACCTGGCGGCGAATGCCTCGAAGTCTGGATGCTCTGCGTGCGTGGGCGTGTAAGCCTCCCGGACCCGCTGCGCAAGGACTCGGAGGGAGGCCACGGCCGGATCGACGGCAGCGTTCTTATTCCAGCGGGAAACCAGCAGGGCTTCTCCGTCCCAAGAGCCCTCTACTTCCACACTCCCCTCAAAGAGGGACAGCCCGACCCTCGCCGCCTCGTCGAGCCGGAGCGGCAGGAGACGCTCATCCCAGACGAACACCTCCGATGGACGAAACGGAGTCAGATACGACGCTGCGCGCACCGGGTCGACCACGAGCCACCCACGCGCACGGAACCTGCCGCCAGTCACCAGCCCTGCGGACGCGCTCATGTCAGCCATACCGATCCACGCTAGCTCGGGAATCCGCCCCGAACGCCGTCTCGCGTTGAACTTCGAAACAGGATTCGACGACTCGTCAATCTGTGACCTTAGACATCAGCCTGCGCTCGTCGATCAAGCGCCGCCGCACGAACACGTGCCGGATGCCCGATTGAGATGAGGATCTTTCGAGCCGGAGACTCCCCGGCCAGCAGGGGGCTGTCCCTATATCCCCAAATATTCCGGATGGAACCGACGAGCACGCTCACGGTCACCAGAATCGGAATCACCAACGGCACATCAAGACCCAAATTGTCGTAGAGGAACCCGAACGAGATATTGGCAGCAATGAAACCGACTGTCGAGAGTCGTTCTTCTACATTCACCATCAGACCAAGCCCAACGGCGGCAAGGAGTACGCCGATGTAGGCGGCGGCATTACTCGAGAGAAAATCGATCACCCTTGAGATTCCTTTCTGAGAGCTTCGACTCGAACCTCGTGAATTGGACCCGAACTGACAACGATGCTTCAGCATGGATGTAGGCGCCGGAAACGCCACGAGCCCGGCCGTGACCACGCTCGCCGAGGCAGCCCACGACTGAAGCCACGTCCGCTACACGACTTGTGGGCACCTCGGGAACAAGAGCCGAGACGAGGGCACCTCCGACCCGTCGCGACAGGAATCCGCGAGGGGTGAAAGCCGTATTCCAATGCAACATTCTCCCTAATTTCGTCGCCGCCGCGGAACGCAGCGAAGAGCAACTTAGCAGACAAAATCACCTCAGAAATCTCCCGACTCAATTGAGGAACACTTCTGGCACAGCCGCAGCCGAACTCACGCAAGTCCTATATCCCCTATTTCGAGAGATTCTGACTTATTTCACGTGCGATTGGTGGGTAGAGGGTAGGGGGACGAGCCCGCACGGAATCGTGCACCACCTCGTCACCAGACGCCTCGCACTCGGACGCGCACGTCCGCTGACGCCTGGCAACCGAGCAGGTGCCCGAAGCTCGAGCCTCGAGCCCGCTAGGCAGGCAGGACCGGCGCGGCGAGCAGCGGCAGGGTCTCCGCCCGACTGCGCTCGACGTGTGCGAGCGCGAGCGCGGCCGCTCGTTCGACTTGGCCGCGCACGATCGCGTCGCAGAGGTCGCGATGCTCACGGTGGACGTCGTCGTCGTCGCGTTCGCTGGCGATGTGGAAGAGCCGCTTGACTCGCCCCTGCACGGGGAGGAGCAGGTCCCGAAGGAGACGACTGCCCGCGAGCGCGACGACGGCATCGTGGAAGTCAGAGGTGGCGTCGGCGATCCTCGACTCATCCGAGGAGTCGACGGCAGCGTCTGCGGCTGCAAGGGCCACCATGAGCCCCTCCCCCGACTCCCCGTCGGCGCATCGTGCGGCGGCGAGGCGCGCAGCGAGCACCTCGAGGGACGCGCGGACGTCGAACAGCTCGATCACGTCGGCGAGCTCCATTGGGGCCACCACGGCACCGCGACGCGGCAGCGTGCGAATGTACCCCTCGGCCTCGAGCCTGGGCAGCGCCTCTCGGATCGGGATGCGCGAGACGCCGAGGGCCTCGGCGACCTCGCGCTCACGCACCCGACTGCCCGTGGGGAATCGGCCGTCGATGATGCGATCGCGCACCCACTCGTACACCCGCTCGCCATGAGAGACCGAGGCCCCCGAGGGCTCCTCCGTCACGTTCGGACTCGTCATCGCCACGAACACCCCTCCTCGATCCACTGACTGGCTACGTTACGCACCCCACAGAGGCGGGGATGCTCGTGCATCCGCGGCCGATCCGACGAGTACCGCATCTCCACATTTTAGTATGCCAAAACTTGAACCAGGGTCGCCAGAGCCTCGAAAAGAATGGAAACAACTTCCCGTTCTCCAAGCTTTGGCATACCATCACACGTGTTCGGGTTCAGCCCGACATCGGTGCATCCCCCACGCAAAGGAGCCTGAGCATGACCGATACCGTCACACCAGTCGAGGAAGCGCGGCCGCGCACCCTCAAGCGCGCCCTCGGGCTGCCCGCCCTCATCGGGTACGGACTCGCCTCCATGGGCGTGCTCTCGGTCGTCTCCGTCTACGGCCCGGCCACCGAGCTCAGCGACGGGCACCTCCCCGCCGCGTACGTCGCGGCGATCATCATCATGCTGTTCACTGCCCACAGCTACGGACGCATGGCCGCGCACGTGCCGATCACGGGTGGCGCCTACGCCTACGTGACGCGCGGCTTCGGACCTGCGGTCGGCTTCGTCACCGGCTGGGTGATGCTGCTCGACTACCTGTTCCTGCCGATGGTGAACTTCCTGCTCTTCGGCCTCTACTTCAACAGCCTCTTCACCGCGGTGCCGGCCTGGGTCGGCACGCTCGTGTGCATCCTGGTCGTCGCCCTGTTCAGCATCATCGGCGTCAAGTGGTTCAAGCGCATGAACTTCGTCGTGATCATCGCATCGGTGCTCGTGATCGTCGTCTTCCTCGTCCTGGCGGTGCTCAACGCCCCAGATCTGACCTTGGCTTCGCTGACCGGTCCGCTCTCGATCGGCGAAGGCGGGCTCGCGCCGATCCTCGCGGCGGCGGCGATCGTGGCGTTCGCCTTCCTCGGGTTCGACGGGGTCTCGACGCTTGCCGAGGAGACGCACGATCCGCGTCGCAAGGTGCCGAAGGGCATCGTGCTCGCGACGCTGTTCGCGGGCCTCGGCTACCTGGCCTTCTCGATCGCCGGCAGTCTCATCGCCCCCGACTGGACCCAGCTCGACAACCTCGACGCGGCCGGCACGGAGCTCATGCAGCAGGCTGGCGGTGACGTGCTGATGGTCGTGTTCGTGATCGTGAACACCGTCGGCATCGTGCTCTGCGGCACGGCGGCGCAGATGAGCGTGAGCCGGGTGCTGTTCGCGATGGGCCGTGACGGCATCCTGCCCCCGGTGCTCGCGAAGCTGCACCGACGCTTCCGCACCCCATACGTTGCTGCCATCGTCGTCTCCGTCATCGCCCTGGTCGCGCTCTTCGTCACGCTTGACCAGGCCGTCTACATGATCAACTTCGGCGCACTCGTGGCGTTTGCCATGGTGAATCTCGCCACCGCCAAGGTGCTCTTCTTCGACCTCCGCCTGCGCAGCGGATGGGGGATGCTGCGGCACCTCATCATGCCGATCATCGGGTTCGTCTCCGTCGCCTGGCTGTGGACCTCGCTGGCCCCGTTCACCTTCGTGCTGGGCACGGCGTGGCTCCTCATCGGCGTCATGGTGTACCTCGTTCGCCGCAAGCGCCGGGGTGGACCCCTCGCGCTCCGGCTCGACGGCTCATCGACGGAGGCCATGCCCACGATCCCCTACCAGCAGTGACCCGGCCGCCAGCAGGCCAGGGCAGTCCGGGAGCTCACGACCATCCCGGGGAAAGCAGCACCATGACCGATTCCACGCCCACGCAGACGCTGCGCACGCCCGGGCTCGTCGACGCGCACATCCATCCAGACAAGACCTCGTGGGGTCGGCCCTGGCAGTCGCGTCGAGGAGCGGCCACGCTCGCCGAGCTGATCGAGAACGACCGCGCGACGCAGACGGCCTACGACACGAGCGTCGAGGAGCGCGCGTTCAGCCTGTTCTCGCAGGCGCTCGCGAACGGCACGTTCGGGATGCGCGCCCACGTCGACGTCTCCTCGGAGCTGGGCATCGGGAACGTGGAAGGGGTTCGTGCCGCGGCCGAGCGCCTCGCCGGCGACCTGACCGTGCAGATCGTCGCGTTCCCCCAGTTCGGGCTCCTCTCGAACCCGGGCACCCTGGAGGCGATGGCGGCATCGCTGCAGTCGGGCGCGGACCTCGTCGGGGGCATCGACCCCTCGGGGCTGGAAGGCGACCTGCACGGGCATCTCGACGCGATCTTCGGGCTCGCCGATCGCGCCGGACGCGAGCTGGACATCCACCTGCACGACGGCGGCGAGGAGGGCCTGGCGCAGATCCGGGAGATCGCGCGGCGCACGATCGCCGGCGGCCGGCAGGGCGGCGTGACCATCGGCCACGCCTTCGCGCTCTGCGATCCCACACTCGCGTCGCTCGGCGAGACACTCGATCTCGTCGCCGAGGCGGGCCTCTGGATCGCGGTGTGCGCGCTCGGCCCCGACCCGGTGCCCGACCTCGACCGCTTCGAAGCCCACGGCGTGCGGGCGGTTGCCGGCTCCGATGGGGTTCGGGATGCGTGGAGCCCGTTCGGCACGGGCAGCATGGTCGACCGCGCCCACCTCCTCGCCTACCGAACCGGTGCGATGACCGACGAAGAGCTGGAGCGGGCGTTCCGCATCGCCTCCATCTCGGGCGGCGAGATGATGGGCCTCGCGAGCGTCGCGGAGTGGGACGAGCGCAGTGGCACCCGACTCGAGTTCGCTGCCGAGAATCTCGCTCAGCTCGTCGTCGACCGACCGGCTCCCCTTCGCGTCCTCCGCGACGGCCGGGTGCTCCACGACGGCCGGGTGCTGCGGTGAACGCTCAGCGCCGACAGGGCGTCGCGGCCGGCATCCTCGTCATCGCCGTCGGGCTGAGCGTCAGGTTCCCGATCACGAACCCCTCCGCGCTGCTCGGTGAGATCGGGACCGGCTACTCGCTCTCGCCGTCGGCGCTCGCCGTCCTCAGCTCGATTCCGGTGCTCCTCTTCGCGCTCGCCGCGCCCCTCGCCCCGCTGATCGTCGGCCGGCTCGGACTGCCCAGATCGATCGCGCTGCTCCTCGCGGTGCTCGCGGGCGCGACCCTGCTGCGACCCCTCGGACCCGCGCCGCTGTTCGTGTCGACCGTCCTCATCGGCGCCTCCATCGCGATCCTCGGTATCCTCGCCCCGCAGATCATCCGGAGCGCGCTCGCCACGCGCGGCGGGTTCTGGACGGGCGTCTACACGGCATCGTTCGGCGTCAGCGCCGCGACCGGCGCAGCATTCTCGGTGCCGCTCTTCCACGCCCTGGGCGATGAGGTCGGGCCGGCGCTCGCAGCGTGGGGAGTCCCCCTCCTCATCGCTCTCGCGTTCGCCCTCGCCTTCGGTCGCCGCATCGAGACCCGCGGCGCTGGGCCACGGCCGACCTCGGCTGGCGAGCGCCAGCCGATCCTGCGCGCCCGCGGGCTCTGGCCGGTGACGGGTTTCTTCGCCTGCCAGGCGCTCCTCTACTTCGCCATGACCGCGTGGCTCCCCACGATCGCGATGGACCGCGGGGCCACCCCGGCGGCGGCCGGACTGCTGCTCGCGTGGATGAGCGTCGCCGGGCTCCCGGCGGCCCTGTTCGCGCCGATGCTTGCATCGCGAGCCGGCTGGCGCACGCCGATGCTCGTCGTCACCGCGCTGCTCGGCGCCGCGAGCCTGCTTGGTCTCGCGATCGCACCCCTCGCGGCGATGACCGTGGTCGTCGCGGTGCTCGGCGTCGCCTTGAGCTCGGCGTTCGGGATCTCCGTCGCGCTCATCGTGCTCACGGCACCGAGCGGCGCATCCACTGCCGCGTTCTCGGCAGTGGTCCAGGGCATCGGCTATGGGGCCGCGGCGGCCGGCCCCCTGCTGTCCGGCCTGCTTGCCGGAGCGGGCATCGGCTGGCCGGTCATCATCGGCGGCCTCGCTGTCGTCGCGCTGCTCGAGCTCGGGTTCGGCGTCGCGAGCTCCCGGGCGTCCCTGGCCGTTCAGCGCACGGGCGAGCTGTCCGCCTCAACTGATCGCGCGAGCGATCGGGAGGCCGACGCCGTGCGAGGTCAGGCCGCCGTCGATCGAGAGCTCGGCGCCCGTCACGAATGAGGTCTCGGGCGAGAGCAGGCTCGCGATGACGTCGGCGACCTCACCCGGCGATCCCGTCCGGCCGAGCGGTGTCAGCTCGACGTTGATGTCGCGGAACACCGCCGAGGCGCTCGCCGTCATTGGCGTCTCGATGTACCCGGGATGCACGATGTTCACGCGGATCCCCCGCGGCCCCAGCTCCATCGCCGCGGTCTTCGTGATGCCGCGCAGCGCCCATTTGCTCGCCGCATACGCCACCGCGTAGTGGGCCGTGACCGCCGCCGCGGAACCCACGTTGACGATGGATGCGCCGCTCGCCATGAGCGGGGCGAGCGCCTGGATTCCGAGCGCTGGGCCCGTCGCGTTGACCGCGAAGGCCACCTCGAAGTCCTCCGCGCTCGCTGCCTCGAGCCGGGCACGCCTCGTGATGCCGGCCGCGTTCACGAGACCCGCGAGCGCGCCGGTGGTCGCGGCGAGCTCGGCGAGCGACGCCCAGCCCTCCGGGTCGCGCACATCGAGGACAACGCGTCGCACGCCCGACGGCTGGGCGGCATCCGCGGGCCATGCCAGGTCGGCGGCAATGACCGGGACGTCGCCCTCGATGAGCCGCTCCACGACGGCCGCGCCGATACCGGAAGCGGCCCCCGTCACGACGACGGCTGCGGCGAACGCACTGGTGGTCTCAGGCACGGGGCTCCTCTCGGCGTGCGGCTCTGCGCATCCACCTCAACTCAAGCAGGGAGCGCGGCAGGCGGACAGCGGCAATCGCTGATCCGGCCCATCCGCTCCCTGGATGCGACGGCGACGACCACGGCCAGCCCCGATTCGAGATGGGTTACACGCCTGGGGATGGGTTGCAACCCATCCGCAAGCCAGGAACCCATCCCGAAACCGCAGGGGGCAGGCAGCGAGACGAAGGTGGGGCTGGGAAGACAGACGAGGAATCCATCCCGAAACGGACGCAGCCAGACAACGCGCCCCACCCCAGCTTCTCGAGATGGGTTACACGCCTCGGGGTGGGATGCAACCCATCCACAAGCGAGGAACCCATCCCGAAACCGCAGGGGGCAGGCAGCGAGACGAAGGTGGGGCTGGGAAAGCAGACGAGGAATCCATCCCGAAACGGACGCAGCCAGACAACGCGCCCCACCCCAGCTTCTCGAGATGGGTTACACGCCTCGGGATGGGATGCAACCCATCCACAAGCGCGAAACCCATCCCGAAACCGCAGTGGGCAGGCAGCGAAACGAAGGTGGGGGTGGGAAGACAGACGAGGAATCCATCCCGAAACGGACGCAGCCAGACAACGCGCCCCACCCCAGCTTCTCGAGATGGGTTACACGCCTCGGGATGGGTTGCAACCCATCCGCAAGCGCGAAACCCATCCCGAAACGAAAGTGGGTGGGCAGCGCGGCCCCGCCGCACCGCCGCACCGCCGCGCGCCCTACACGCGCTCGAAGACGGCGGCGAGCGCCTGGCCTCCGCCGATGCACATGGTCTCGAGGGCGAGGCTGGCGTCGAGGGCCGGCAGCTCGTTCGCGAGGGTCGCGAGCATGCGGATTCCGGTGGCGCCGATGGGGTGGCCGATGGAGATGCCGGAGCCGCGCGGGTTGAGGCGCGGGTCTTCGGCGTCGATGCCCCAGTCGGCGAGGCACGCGAGCACCTGCACGGCGAAGGCCTCGTTGAGCTCGATCACGTCGAGGTCCGCCAGGCCGATGCCTGCGCGCGCGAGCGCAAGCGACGTCGCCGGCACCGGCGCGACACCGAAGAGGCGCGGGTCGTTGCCCGCTACCGCCCACGAAACCAGCCGAACGGAAGCCGTGAGGCCAAGCGCAGCCGCCCGCTCTGGGGTCGTCACGATGCAGGCTGCGGCCGCGTCGTTCTGTCCGCTCGAGTTACCGGCCGTGACGGTGGATGCCGGGTCCTTCTTCCCGAGGATCGGCCGCAGTCGGGCGAGGGCCTCGAGCGACGAGTCGGCGCGCGGATGCTCGTCCCGGTCGACGAGCACGTCGCCCTTCCGGCCAGGCACGGTGACGGGCACGAGCTCGGCGTCGAACGCGCCGGATTCCTGCGCGGCGACGGCGCGTTGGTGCGACTGCAGGGCGAAGCGGTCCTGCGCCTCACGGCTGATGCCGTACTCGGAACGCAGCAGCTCGGCGCTTCCCACGTTGCCGTCGGGGCTCGGGTAGTTGACGCCGCCGACGGTCTCCCGGCCGCGGGCCAGGGCGTCGTGGAGCATGAGTCCGGCGGGCGGGGTGCCGCGGCGTCCCTGCTCCGTATAGAGGGGAGCGTTCGACATCGATTCGGCGCCGAGGGCGACGACCACGTCGGCGACCCCCGTCTGCACCTCCATCGCCGCATTCATGACGGCCTGCAGTCCCGAGCCGCACCGGCGGTCGAGCTGGTACCCCGTCGTGGTGATGGGGAAGCCCGCATCCAGTGCCGCGACCCGCCCGAAGGCCGGAGACTCCATGGAGGGGTACCCCTGCGCGCCGATGACGGAGTCGACGGCGGTGACGTCGAGCCCGCTGCGCGCGACGAGCGCCTGGAGCACGGCGACGCCGAGCGCTCGAGCCGAGAGCGGCGCGAGCGATCCGCCGAGCCGCCCGACGGGCGTGCGGAGCGGTGAGCAGATGACGACCTCGCGGAGCTCGGTCATGCCGAGACCTCCTGCAGGGACTCGGCGACCGTGAAGGCGGCCCCGGTTGCGTCCCGAACCTCGTCGACCGTCACGCCGGGCGCGAGCTCGACGAGCACGAGCCCGGAGTCCGTCACGTCGAGGACGGCCAGGTCGGTGATGATGCGGTCGATGCAGCCCTTGCCGGTGAGGGGCAGGGTGCACTGCTCGACGATCTTCGGCGAGCCGTCCTTCGCGACGTGCTCCATGACGACGAGCACGTGCTCGGCGCCGTTGACGAGGTCCATCGCTCCGCCCATGCCCTTGACCATCTTGCCGGGCACGGCCCAGTTGGCGATGTCGCCCTGAGCGGAGACCTGCATGGCGCCGAGGACGGCGTTGGTGACGCGGCCGCCGCGGATCATGCCGAAGCTCGCTGCCGAGTCGAAGAAGGACGCGCCGGGCAGCACGGTGACGGTCTCCTTGCCGGCGTTGATGAGCTTCGGGTCTGCCTCGCCCTCCCACGGGTACGGGCCGACGCCGAGGATGCCGTTCTCGGAGTGCAGCACCACTTCGATGCCGTCGTCGATGTAGTTCGGGATGAGCGTCGGCAGTCCGATGCCGAGGTTCACGTACGAGCCGTCCTTGAGCTCCTTGGCGGCGCGGGCGGCCATCTCGTTCCTGGTCAGCGGCATCAGGCGTGTCCCCTCGAGTCGGTGGATGCGGTCGTTCCGGCGGTTTCGCGCGGCCGGACGGTGGTCTTCTCGATGGGCAGCTCACCGGACTGCTCCGATGTGAGCACAACCACCCGGTCGACGTAGATGCCGGGCAGGTGGATCTCGTCGGGGTCGAGCTCGCCTGGCTCGACGAGTCGGTCGACCTCGGCGATCGTGATGCGCCCGGCCATGCCGGCGAGGGGGTTGAAGTTGCGGGTCGACTTCTCGAAGCGCAGGTTGCCGTGGCGGTCGCCGACAGCGGCGCGCACGAGCCCGAAGTCGGTGCTGATGGCGGTCTCGAGCACGTACTCCTTCGCGGCCCCGAACACGTCGAAGGGGCGCTGCTCCTTGGGGTCGCTCACGAGGCCGACGGTGCCGTCGGAGTTGTAGCGGATGGGCATCCCACCCTCGGAGACCATGGTGCCGGCCCCGGTCGCCGTGTAGAAGGCCGGGACCCCGACGCCGCCAGCGCGCAGGCGCTCGGCGAGGGTGCCCTGCGGGGTGAGCTCGACCTCGATCTCGCCGGACAGGTACTGGCGCGCGAACTCCTTGTTCTCGCCGATGTAACTCGCGATGACGCGGCGGATGCGCCCTTTGGAGAGCAGCTCGCCGAGGCCCCAGCCGTCGACGCCGCAGTTGTTGGAGACGACCTCGAGGCCGTCGACGCCGAGCACTTGGATGGCGCGGATGAGGGTGATGGGCACGCCGGAGAGGCCGAATCCTCCGACCGCGAGCGATGCGCCCGCCGGGATGTCGGCGACGGCGTCGGCCGCCGAGGCGTAGGTCTTATCCACGTTCTGCTCCTTCGTTGGGGCTGGACTCTGCTGTGTCTGCGGTGCCGTCGGCACTGGCGGCGTCGAGGTCCGCGAAGACCTCCTTGGCGATGCCGAGGGCTGCGTTGGCGGGAGGCAGCCCGGCGTAGAGCGCGGTGTGCAGGATGACTTCGGCGATCTCGGCACGCGTGAGGCCGTTGGTGAGGGCGGCGCGCACGTGCATCCGGATCTCTGCCTCGTGCGATCCGGTGACGAGGCTCGCGAGCGTCGCGATGGACCGCTCGCGGCGGGACAGCTCGTCGCGCGCCCAGATCTCGCCCCACGCGTAGCGGGTGATGAAGTCCTGGAACGGCGCGGTCTCTGCGGTCGTTCCGGCAACGGCGCGGTCGACGTGCGCGTCGCCGAGCACCTCGCGGCGCACTTGCATGCCCTGCTCGTGCGCGTTCGTCGCGCCGGGCTGCGCCGGCAACGCGGATGCGCGCAGGTGCGTCGTGAGGAGGCGGGCCGCGGCGTCCGGGTCTTCGAGCGCGGCCAGGTGGGCGGTGCCGGCGATGGTGGAGTGGTAGCCGTTCGGGATGCGCTCGGTGAGCGTCTGCATGGCTTCCGGTGTCGTGACGGCGTCGTGTTCGCCGCTCACGACGAGCACGGGTGCGCGCAGCGAGCCGAGCGATGCGGTGCGGTCGAAGACGGCGAGCGCCTCGTTGCAGCGGGCGTAGGACTCGTCGTCGATGTCGATGAGCGTCGAGAGGGATCGCGCGGCGGGAGAGAGCGGGTGCTGTTCGAGGAAGCCGGGCGCGAACCAACGTTGGGCGCTGCCCGTGACGAGCGACGCGGTTCCGGATGCGCGCACCGCGGCGGCCCGCTGCTCCCATCCCTCGGTGGTGCCGATCTTCGAGTCGGTGCAGAAGAGCGCGAGGCTCTTGACGCGCTCGGGGTGCGCGAGGGCCAGCTCGAGGGCGATGGCGCCGCCGAGGGAGAGCCCCGCGAGGTGGAATGCGCCGCCGCCGGCTTCCTCGACGACCCCGAGGACCGCATCCGCGAGCTCGGCGATCGTGAACGGCTCGGTGACGGCGGGGCTGGAGCCGTGGCCGGGGAGGTCGACGCGCAGGATGCGGAGCGTGCTGCCGGGTGTCGAGGCGCGCAGAGCTTCGACGGTGCCGTCCCAGAGCGCCATGGTGGTGCCGAGCGATGGGAGCAGCACCAGCAGCTCGTTCTGGGCTGCGGGCTGCGTGCCGGGGGCGAAGGCGCCCCTGAGCCGTGGGATCGTCATGCCGTCTCCTCGCTGTTCGTGCTGTCGTCCGCGTGGCTGTGGCTGTCGCTGTCGCTGTCCGCGTCGCTGTCCACGTCGCTGTCCGTATCCCGCTCCTGGCTGGCGTCCTGGTAGAGGAACCGGCTGATGGCGGCGTTGACGACGCGGTTCGCGGCCTGCAGCGTGACCTGGTCGGCGCCCGCGACGGCGGAGTCGGCGAGGTGGTGCCGCGCCGTCTCGCGCTCGACGGTGACGCGGTCGAGGGAAGCGGCGAGGCGTCGCGCAGACACGCTAGCGAGTTCGAGGAGCCGGCGCAGCGCATCCCATTCGGCGTGCCATTCGCCGGCCGGCCGTTCGTCCTGGGAGATGGCGGCGGAGGCGATGGTCGCGAGGAGGCCGGGCGCCTGGAGGGCGTTCGAGACGACCACGATGGGGGCGACGGGGTTTTGCTTGTGGGGCATCGCCGAGGAGGCGCCGCCGCCGGCGAGCGACAGTTCGCCGACGCGTTCGCCGGAGGAGGTGACGAGGTCGCGTCCGATGCGCCCGAGGGCTGTGCACACGGCCGTCGCGGCGCTCGCGACGGCGAGCACCGGGGTGCGCTCGGCGTGCCAGGAGCGGCGGGGGTCGTCGAGGCCGAGGCCGGCCGCGAGGTGCGCCCGCAGGATGCTCGTGGTCTGCGCGCCGGACCCGAGCCGGTCGGCTGCCTCGCCGGTGCCGACGGCGCCGCCGAACTGCACGGGGTAGTCGAGGGCGTCGATGGCCGCGATGGCGGAGGTGACGCCGTCGAGCCAGCCCGCGAACTGCACGCCGAGTGTGCTCGCGGCGGCCTGCCGGCCGAGCGTGTAGGCGACGCGGGGTGAGCGGCGTTCGGCGTCGGCGAGGCCCTGGAGGCGGGTGCCGGTCGCGGCGAGGTCGGCCCGCACGGCGGCGAGCGCGTCGCGCGCGTGCAGCATGCTGGCGGAGTCGACGATGTCCTGGCTCGTCGCACCCGCGTGCAGGCGCGGGGCCTCGACGCCGGCGGTGGCGAGCGAGGCGCGCAGCTGGCGCACGAGCTCCGGAACCATCACGCCGTCCGACTCGAGGCCGTCGCGCAGCGCGTCGGCATCGAGGTCGGCGGTCTCGACGGCACGTGCGGATGCGGTGGCGTCCTTCGTCTCGAGCGCCGCCCACGCGAGCAGCAGCTCGGCCTCGACGCGCAGCATGCCGCGCACGGGCGAGCCCTGCTCGTCCCCACCTTCCCGGCGCACGGTCACACCTCCTGGCCGAAGTCGAAGAAGACCGTCTCGCCGTCGCCCTGGAGGCGGATGTCGAAGCGGTAGCTGCCGGGCGCATCCGGGGTCGCGATGAGGGTGGCGCGGCGCTCGGGGGTCAGGCCGGCGAGCACGGGGTCCGTCTCGTTCTCGCCGGGCTGGTCGCCGAAGTAGGCGCGCGTGAAGAGGTGGTGGAGGAGGCCCCGCGCGAAGATCGTGACGAGCAGGTAGGGGGCGGCTCCCGCATCCCGTCGCCCTGGCTTGATGGTCGTGAACGAGTAGTGGCCGTCGCGGTCGGCCGGTGCGCGGCCGAAGCCCGTGAACGTGTAGCCGTCTCGTTCGAGGCTGCCACGCTGCGCGACCGGCTGGCCGTCGGCGTCGAGCCCCCACAGCTCGAGAATGGCATCCGGAACCGTCTCGCCCGCACCGTCGGTGACGGTGCCGTGGAGGCGGATCGCGTCGGGCCGCCAGGGGGCGGCGATCTCGCCGCCGCGCTCGTAGGGCAGGGCGTAGCCGTAGAAGGGGCCGACGGTCTGCGACGGCGTCTGGCCGAGCGGTGCCGCCTCGGTGGTGGTGGGTTCAGGCATGGTCGGTGTCCTCCGGTTCCATCCACGTGGACTTCGAGCCGGTGAGCACGATGTCCCACTTGTAGCCGATCGCCCACTCGTGCTCGCTGACGTCGTGGTCGTAGTTCGCGACGAGTCTTGCGCGTGCGGCTGGGTCGACGATGGACTGGTAGATGGGGTCGAGCGCGAAGAGCGGGTCGCCGGGGAAGTACATCTGCGTGATGAGGCGCTGCGTGAACTGCGTGCCGAACAGCGAGAAGTGGATGTGCGCGGGGCGCCACGCGTTGCGGTGGTTCTTCCACGGGTACGCGCCGGGCTTGATGGTGGTGAGCCGGTACTCGCCGTCGTCGCCCGTGATGATGCGGCCGACGCCCGTGAAGTTCGGGTCGAGCGGGGCGGGGTGCTGGTCGCGCTTGTGCACGTAGCGTCCGGCGGCGTTGGCCTGCCAGATCTCGACGAGCTGGCCGCGCACGGGGCGGCCTTCGCCGTCGAGGATGCGGCCGGAGACGATGATGCGCTCGCCGATGGGTTCGCCGTTGTGCTGGATCGTGAGGTCGGATTCCTCGGCGGCAACGTCGGTGTGCCCGAACGCGGGGGAGACGAGTTCGATCTCCTCGGGGTCGGCGCGCACGAGCTCGTGTGTGGGGTGGCGCAGCGCGACGGATCGGTAGGGCGCGAAGTCGCGCAGCGGGTGGCTGCGGGTGTCGTCGGCGTGCGCGGTGTGCATGTCGGCGATCTGCTGCGAGATGTGCGTCTGGGTGACCAGCGAGTCGACGGGGCCGTCGAGCTGCTCCGGCTGTTCCTGCGGGGCGCTCATCGTGCATCCACGAACGGGAGGCCGGCGTACTGCTCGGCGAGGCTGACCTGGGCGGCGTGCGAGGAGGTGACGTAGCGGATCTGCCCGAGCTGGCGTTGGAAGTCGAAGGCGCTCTGCTCGGCGGATCCGTCGGCGGGGTGCACGTGGAGCATGTCGGTCATCCACTGCGAGAAGTGCTGCACCTTCCACTGCCGGTCGAGCGCTTTGTCGCTGTACTGCTCGAGGCCCGTGTCGTCGCCGGCGTAGTGGGCTTGGAGGGCTTCGGCGAGGAGGGCGACGTCGGCGATGGCCGAGTTGAGGCCCTTCGCGCCGGTCGGGGGCACGATGTGGCCGGCGTCGCCGACGAGGTAGAGGCGCCCGTAGTTGAGGGTGGAGACGACGAAGCTGCGCATGGGCAGGATCGACTTCTCGGTGATGGGGCCTTCGGTGAGGGTCCAGCCCTCGGTGCCGAGGCGCGTCTGGAGGGCTTCCCAGATGCGCTCGTCGCTCCAGTTGGCGATGTCGTCGTCGGGGCTGACCTGCAGGTAGAGGCGCGAGACGGTGGTGGAGCGCATGGAGTGCATGGCGAAGCCGTCGCGGTGGAGCGCGTAGATGAGGTCGTCGGTGGAGGGGGCGACGTCGGCGAGGATACCGAGCCACGCGAAGTCGTAGACGCGCTCGGCGACCTCGAGGGTGCCCTCGGGGAAAGCCTGGCGGCAGACGCCGTGGTAGCCGTCGGCGCCGATGATGTAGTCGCAGTCGAGGGTGATGCGCTCGCCGTTCGGGGCCGTGTAGGCGACGGATGCGCGCTCCCCGTCGATCTGCGCCGATTCAATGTTGGTCGGCTGAACGTCGGTGGCTTCGAAGACGAGCTGCGAGCCGAGCCGCTCGTGTTCGGCGACGAGGTGGTGGACGAGCGCCTGCTGGCCGTAGACGGTGACGGTGCGGCCGGTCAGCTCGGCGAAGTCGATGTGGTGGCGTTCGCCCTCGTGCTGCAGGTAGATGCCGTGGTGGGTGAGGCCGTTGGTCTTGAGGTCGGCGTCGAGGCCGTACTTGCCGAGGAGGTCGACGGAGTCCTGTTCGAGCACGCCAGCGCGGATGCGCCCGAGCACGTAGTCCTTGTCGCGCGCCTCGAGAATCCGGTAGTCGATTCCCGCCTGGCCGAGGATGTGGCCGAGCAGCAGGCCAGCCGGCCCGGCTCCGATGATCGCCACCTGCGTGGACTGGCGTACGCCCGTCGCGGTGCTCTCGCCTGCCTCGGCGCTCTGGCCGTGGCTCTCGTCGCTCGTCATCGAACGCCTCTCGTCGTTGGGAAGGATGAGACGAGTGTGCGGGGCGGGTGGATGCGGTGGGCGGAGGTTTCCGCTGGGTGGAAGGTTTCGGGAAGCTACCGGGCACCGAGGACGGCGGGAATGAAGCGCCGCTCGTGACAGGTCAGCACTGTCGCAAAACCGACGGCGGATACACGTCTCCGCTGAGGGAGTTGTGACACCTGGTTTTGAGAATCACGCATGGCGACCCCAAGAGGGAAGCTGACCGAGGTCCGTTCTGAGGGTGAGACGTCGCGAAACCCTAGGGTTTAGCGACCAGCCGCAACGGTCGGCGCCCCAGCCTGCAGTGACTGTTGATCGCGGTGTTCCACTGGTAGACTGTCACACAGTATGACACCTACGTCATACGCGAAAGGAGTAACACACATGGGTGTTTTGAATGTCAGGGTTGACGATCATGACCACGATCGACTGAGGGAACTCGCGGAGGCCGAAGGTGTCACGGTGAGCGACTACGTGCGTGATCTTTTGCGTGACGCAATAATTCCGATCACAGGGCGCTCGGACGAGCACGGTGACCAGAAGGCTCCGGAGAGCTTTGCGCTGCGGGATCGACTCGTCTTGTCGTTGCTGCACCGCATCCTCGCTCGGGTCCTCCCTGAGGACGCGAACGGCGCTGACGGTGACGAGGAGTACCAGCTCAAGAAGGCGGAGATCCTAGAGTCCGGGTACACAGGACAGTACTGGCTCGAGGTGGCTGGATTCGAGACTGAACTATCCAAGCGGGACAGTGGCAGAGTCGTCGACATCCTCGACATGCACCGCATCATCACCTTCAGCGTTCGGCAGCTCGAGGAAGCAGGAACGCCGGTCGAGCCTGAGTTGGAGCGTCGACTGCGCTTCCGCGGATTCGATCACAACGACTCACTCGAAGGCCACATGGCTGGATACGTGCGGTTCTTGATGGCCGACGGTCGTCATTGGAGTGAACTTATCCCCCAGATCGAAGAGACTAACGACGGAAACTCGCACATGCCGATGCTCGAGGTGTATCAGCGCATGCTGACCGAGTATCGACGGATTATGGCTGGCCGTGAGCAGAGGTATCACCCAGACAACTATCTGCTGAGTTCGGAGGAGCTGACGCGCGTGCACGAAGCGCAGATTCACCCCTCGAATCGAGGACGCTCCTAGCTTGTCAGGTTCGGGTAGCTTCAGTGAGTGGTTGCAAGGTGGCGGCCGTGGGTCGAGCCCAGTGCCGGTCCGCGGTAACAACTCGGCGGGGCGGCGGAGGGTGCACCTCCACTGCCCCGCACACCCTTCTCCTGCAACTCTCATTGAGAATGAGACAACGATTTGCCGCCTCTCGGGCACAACTCGGTTCAAGCGTTACAGGTCAACGGCAACGATCCATCCGAACTGTGAACTGAGGGAACCTTACGTTCGTAGGATTGCGACATGCTGCACACTCCTCTCCACCGGCTCCTTGGTCTGCCACCGGGAGCGATGACTGATGCCATGCTCGACGACGCAGTCGAGCAGGGCATCGCAGAGTCCGACGAATTGGATTGGAAGACAGCGTTGCCTGCACAGGGAGAGTTCAAACGCTCAGATCACGTCAAGGATATTGCGGCCTTCGCGAACGCCAGCGGCGGGATGCTTGTTTTCGGCGTTCGGGACGAGGAGAAGCTGGCTGTCGAGCGCACTGACGCCGGCGAGTTCTCGGAAAACTACGAGCGCACGATCCAGCAACTTTGCATGTCAGCGATTACGCCGCCGATTTTCGGCGTTCGCGCATACCGAATCGGTGGAGAGCCAAACCGAGCTGTGGCCTTAGTCGTGCCGCGGAGTACCGATGGCCCCCACTTGATCTACAGGAACGAACAGTTCGCAGCCCCGCTTCGTGTCGACGCCGACACACACTGGATGAAAGAGCGTGATCTCGAGAAGGCGTATCGCGCACGGTTCGACGCGGCCCGACAGTCGCAGGTGGAACTCGAAAACCACTACGACGACATGGCGCGGTCGTTCAACACGAGCCAATCCGCGGTGCTCGTCGGTGCCGCCCGCCCTCGAAGCCCGGACGTCTCACCCAAGCGCCGCGACAGAGCTGACGCCGCTCTGGTAATGACCAATGCGCATAATCTAACGGACTGGTGGCTCGCGAATAAGTTCGGGTACCACCCGCTGCACGACGTGCAACCGTACGACAGTCGTGCAGGCTTGCGTAGCTGGGTGGCTCCACCAAGTGGACCAGAGTGGCGTAGCGCTCGTGCGGCCGTATTCGATGACGGATCGACCAGTCTCGCCTGGGTTGCTGGTGGCCATAGATACGGCGCTCAGGGTGAGTACCTCTCCCCCTGGGAAGTTCCGGTCGAGGCGCTGGAGACATTTGTGGCTACGCTCCTCGCTCTCGTGCACGCATCGGCAGACGTCCACTTCGCCGGAGATGTCGACGTCCGTGTGGGTGTGGAATGGTCACCGGCGGGGAGTAAGCAACCAGGTCTGGTGTTTATTCACGAGGGACGCTCTGAGGGCTCAGTCGCCTCTTCGCCGCTTGGTGCAGCCTTCCGCCCAATCACGGTCACGGTAAATCCTTCAGTATCCGCAGAAGAATTTGTTGGCGCAGCCGTTGACCTGGCCACCGACTGTGTCAATCAAGTCGGCTTCAGCGAGCCTTATTGGCTCAGTCGGGACTTGCCGCCACGCAGCGGTCGATACAAGTGACTCATCACGACCGCACAGGCGCGTCCAGGTCACCGGTAGTGCCAACGCCTTGCCGTTCGGCTCCGAGCTACAAGCCGAGGTCCTCTACTCGTCGCCGCCCCAGTCGCGTATCGCACGCAATGCCTCATCTGCTGACGCGTATTTCGCGAGGAAAATCGAAGACTCTGCGGGCGACTGCCACAGCGTCTCTGGTCGCGGGTCGATGATCCAACTTTCCCCAGCCTTCTGGAGGGTTGCGACTTCGTATCGTGTGAACTCTCCGGCTGTGACAACAAGCAACGTTCCGTCTGATTGCGGCTCCAGAACGAACTTCGTAGCCATCAGAGCTCTTCCAAGCGCGCAGCCAACTCGCGAAGGGACTTCACGACCAGCGTGCGCTCGATCTCGCCTGCGAAACTCCAGGTGAAACCAGGAGCACCGGGAGTTAGGACCGAAGAGTCCGCGTCCAGAGCGATCGTGTAGGTTGCGTGATCCCCGTGACGGTCAGCGCTCGGCGCCTCGGTGGAGGCCGTAACTCGCGCTGTGAAACCCGATTCGTTGACATCCGAGCTGTTTGAGTAGGTCATTGGTCCAACCTAACTGCTCCGTGGTGGTCAGAATCAGATATTCATCCGGTTCGGAGATCCGGATGGCGGCAGCGGGTAACGGAATTTGCTAGCAGCCGGCGCTGGGGACGGCGAGTATCCTCAACTGCATTCTTCGATCCGACCTTGCATGTTCCCCTGTGGCGCGACCGCCAACCGGGTGGGCGAGGTCTACGCGAGCTGCTCCTGAGTCGACCTCGCCCCCGGAGGTGTGTCTCATAACCTATTTGTCGCAAAACTCATGGGTTTCGCGAGCATACTCTCGCAGCGAGTCGCCCTACCCTGGGTCGAAGACGAGACCCAAAATGCCGCTGGTCAGCACGAACCATACCAGCATGACCGCTGCTCCTAGGCTCACAAGCAGCGTGAGCATCTTTCTGTCCTCGTTTGATGGCATGACACCAGCTTGCATACTCTGCACCTGAGGGCATGCACAAATGTTGCGAGACGCGGTGAGCAGTCGTCGTGTTGCCTTCGCACGCCGAGACGTGTCGATCTCGTGCCCTGCCGCGTGAGACACCTCAAAACCCATCGTTCAAGGTCTGAATGCAACGCTGTCGATCCAGACCGGTCGGAAGACGTGCGGTCAATTGCTCGTAGCGGGAAATCTCACAGGCGTGACGTTGGTTAGCGCTCTCGCACTGGAGTGATCAGGACTCCGCCGAATCGCGCCTCGGAGTAGTCCCACTCGCGTCCATCAACCCACACCCGCGCCGAGATGCAGGGCAGCGATTCGTGCTCGCCGTTCGGCCAGTGCAACACGAACCCGCCGCCGAACGACGCGTTCGATCCAGCCACGCGTGCACCGTTCGCATCTACTGCGCGAGCTTCGCATTCGAGGCACAAGTATTCGGGGTACCGATCGGACTGGACGACTTGGGTGCCGCAGTTCGGGCAGGGCTGCATTCCGCGGGCACCAGGGAGGAACGGACTCATCTGACGAGCGTAGGCCGAACGGCGCGCGTGCTGTTCGCGTACGGCCGGCTGATCGACATCGGGCGCAGCCCGGGATGGTGGAGACGAGTTCGGAGTGTCTCGCTCCCCCAGTCTGGCCAAGTGAGACATCGCAAAACCCGTGGGTTGTGAGAATGAAGGTGAGCCCCATAAGTATGTGTTCCCGCGCCCACCTCCCGCACTTCGTCGTGGACACGCCGCCTGGCCGTGTCCGCCCGTGGCTAGGTCGGGCGAGAGCATGGGACAGTGAGCACCCATTTCGACAAGACGTTGAGCGTCCTGCGGGCACGTGCGTCGTGTGGCGTGGCTTGGTGAACCACTGATCGGTTAGCGCGAAACGGGCTGTGACTGGGAGGCGCTGGCACCATCCGGAACCCCCGCAGCCTGGCGACGGGCCCTGACGAGACCAGCCGCGATCGCGATCACAACCAGAGCGACATCCAGCGCCCCGTACACGACCGCGGTGGGTTCGAGACCGAAGCGCTCGACGGCGAGGCCCGCCACCAGCGCGGGGACGCTGAAAGCGATATAGCTGACGATGTACATCGTCGAGAAAACTTGTCCACGCTCCGCATCCGGAGCTGCCTCACCCAGCGCGCCGACGGCGAGGCGGAAGGTCGCACCGAAACCGAGACCCGCGATCGCCGAACCGACGATATACAGCGGCGTACCGGCCATGACGAGTGCCGCGATCGTGATCAGCACCCCGAGAATCAGTGTTCCGTAGCCGAACAGCGTACCCAGGCGCGGGGGGAGAAATGCCGAGACAGCTGTGCCGACCGTACCGGCGATGAAGAAGACCCCGAGCACGAGGCCGATGGTGAAGTGGCTCTGCACGCCGAGTACGGTGCCGAGGATCGACGACCCGAGTGACAGGTAGAGGCCGCCCAGGGCCCAGGTCGCGGCGATCGACGGGACAAGGGCGAAGAAGATGCTTCTTGCGGCGGGAGGAAGCCCGATGCTCGGCAGGAGCGACCGCCAGATCGAGCGGGCTGTGCGGCTGTCTGGCCGGACGTGCTCTGGAACCAGCCAGATGAGAGCGGCGATGACCAGATAACCGACAGCCAGGATCCAGAACACCAGCTGCCGGGGGAAGGGCGCGAATTCGACCAGCGCGCCGGCGAGCACTGCTCCGAACGCGATTCCCAATGACGGGACCGCGCTGCTGACCAGCGAACCGGAGCGGGCGCTCGGCGCTTTGTCGATGATCATCGCCGTGAAGGTGCCGGTGGCGGCGCCGACCGCGAAACCCTGCACGAGTCGCGCCGCTACCAGAGCGCCCGTACTGTCGGCCGTTGCGAAGAGAACCATGCCGAGGGTCAGCAGAACCAGAGAGGCCGATGCCACGGGGCGGCGCCCGATCCGGTCGCTCAGCGAACCGACCGTGAGCAGAGCGACGAGCAACGCGACGACGTAGGCCGCGAAGATGACCGTCAAGGTGAACGATGAGAAGCCCCAGAGCTGCTGGTAGACGGGGTAGAGCGGAGACGGAGCCGATGCTGCGGTCAGCGTCGCCGCACCGGCGAGGCCAGCGAGCGTAAATGAGATGGGGCGCGAGAGCACGATACCTCCGTCGTAAAGCAATGATCTTTGCTTTAAACATAGGCGTCGGTGTTGGTTATAGCAAATTTCTTTGCGATAATCTGATCATGTCATCTGCTGCAGCGTCGACCCGGCCCGGTGGCCGGAGCGCAAGAGTTCTGAACGCGATCTACACCGCCGTCGGCGAGCTCGTCGGCGAAGGAACAGAGAGGGTCACCTTTCCGCTCATCGCCGAGCGCGCCGGAGTCAACCCGACCACGCTGTATCGCCGATGGGACGACGTCGACGCTCTGCTCGAAGAGGTCTCCGTCGCGGCGCTGACGCGAGAGGGTGACCAGATTCCCGACACAGGCGCCCTTGAGACGGATCTCACGGAATGGGCACTCATTATCACCAAGGACATCGCGCGGCCACACCGCACACGGTATCTGCGAGCGATGGTGGCAGCGCGCACTGAGACCGTCTCGAGTTGCCCCGTGATGGAGCGGCGGCGCGACCAGGCGGCGGAGATGGTGCGTCGGGCATCAGGGCGGGGACAAGCAGCGCCGACCGTCGGGCAGATCCTTGACCACATCGTCGCACCGCTCTATCACCATGTCGTCTTCGCCCTTCCTGTCGACGAGGAGTATGCGCGGCGACTCGTTCGCGACGTGCTCTTGATGGTGCGCTGAGTCCGAGAAGGGATCGCCTAGCTTTTCCCAGTGGTCACGCCTCCGCGACGACGTCGGCGTCAGCGTCGGCGTCTGAGATGCCGTCGTGAGACGCCGCGAAACCCAAGGGTCTCCCGATGCCGCCTCTGTTGCGGAACGAGTTCGATTCGCGGTCCGGAAGCGGTTGTTCAGGAGAGTCTGCTCAGGAGGTCCCGCAGGGCGGCGTCGTCGTGGGGAAGGGCAGGTTGGGTGTTACTGAGCGCGAGGTGCACGATGCCGTGGACGAGTGCGAACGCGGCGAGCACGTCAGTGCGCTCAGGTTCGTTTTCTCCAGTGGCGAGGTGAGCCCAGGCGCTCTTGCGTGCGCTGGAGAGGCGGGGTGTGCCAGATCAAGCAGCTCCGTCTGCCACATGACGTTCACCGCAGACGCTGATTGCTCCGGGGCTGCCGACTTCAGGAGCTGGGATCCCTTGCTCAGCGGGACCCGCAGTCGGGATCGCAGGAGCGGAGGTCGACTCGGCCGGCGGAGGGGTCGGTGTCGCCTCGTTGACGGTCTCAGCATCCGCACAGTCAGACACGAGCGTGATGATGGCGTGCGAGACGTTCCAAAGAGCCCATGGGCTTTGAAACGCCCACCGGCGGGTAAACGCGCTGGGTTCGATGACGGGGTACTCGCCGGCGTCAAGGCACGCGGACGACGACGTCGTGAAGCACGTTCTTCGCGACCGCTTCGCCCCTCAGCACCTCGAACATCAACTCGCCGGCCGCGCGGCCGTACGCGCGGGGACGCAGGTCGACGCTCACGAAGTCGTCCAGGCCGGACTCCGTCCTCGGGTCGCCGCTCATCGTGGCGATTGGCAGCGTCGCCTGCCCCCGCGCAGCTCGCAGGAGCTTGAGACGCGGGGCGACACCCTCCTGGATGACCAGGATGCTGTCGATGCCGTCAGTGGCGTCGATCCGATTGAGCACGTCGATCAGCTCTTCGCGGACCGGATGCACGCCAAGTCCGAAGACCAGGGGCTCATTCCCGTCGTTCTCGCAGCGACGCCGATAGGCCTCGTCGACCTCCAGCGACCACTGGGGTGCGACGGCAGAGTCGATGCTGACGAGGGCGGGCCGACGCCCACCGATGCTGGCGAGCGCATCCATGACACGTCCGGTCAGCGCGCCCTGCGCGGCGGCGATCGTCGCCATGACCTGGCCGCTCGCCTCACCGCGGTAAGGCCCGACCGCAACCACGGGGACCTTCCTCCGGAGGGCATCCGCGACGAAGGCATCGCCCGGGAGCGAGTCGAGAGCGATGAGACCATCGACGTTCAGACTGCGCGAGGCGGCACGCGTTCCCCCCTCGGTGAAGAGGACCAGGTCGTTGCCCTCGGCTGCGGCAACCTCGGTGACGCCGAAGACGAACTCCATGTAGAAGGCGAGAGATTCGGCCGAGGAGATCAGATGCAGGCCGATCGCGTTGTGCTTCCCACCACGGAGCGCCTGAGCGGCGCGATTCGAGACGTACCCCATGGCTTGCGCCTGCTTCATCACCAGCTCACGAGTGCGCTCGGAGACGCGACCACGGCCGTGGAGGGCGGAGGACACGGTGGTCGGCGAGAGCCCGAGCTCTCGTGCCAGGTCGAGGATCGTGACAGGTCCGGTACTCACCGGACCAATCTACTCGCGATTTCGGCACCGCTCTTGCCCAGGACTTCCAGGTGCGGTAACGTCACCGCAACACTGCGGCAACGTTGCCGCAAATGCTCCGGAGCATGCTTCAGCTCACACTCTCTCGCACACCGGCGCGCACCTTCCCAAGCGGGCGCCGTCCCGATCACTGGAGTCCACATGACCCACCCATCCACGCAGGCGACTGCCACCGCCACCCTCAGTGCACTCACTCCCCGAGTCGTCCTCAGCTTCGTCGGCACGCTCGTCATCGCCTTCATGGCCGCGAACCTCGTGCCGGTTCTCATCGCCGGTATGGTCACCCACCTCGACATCGACATCAGCACCGCAGGCCTGCTCGCCACCTGCATGAGCCTCGCGTCTGTGTTCGCGATGCTCATCACCAATGGCTTCGTCGCCCGCGGCAACCGCGCCGCGATCTCGCGTGTGGGCCTCGTGCTCCTTGCTGGCGGGTACTTCCTCGCAGCGGCACTCATGAACGTCGCCGGGGTCGCCACCGGCCTCATCGTCGGCGGCCTCGGCATCGGCATCGTCCTGGCCTGCGGCACCGCGGCGCAGTCGTCGACCGTCAACCCGGACCGCACAGTGACCACCGTCATGATCATCAACCGCATCGGCGCGACCTCCCTGCTCGCGATCGCGCCACTCTTCCAAGGCGACCTTCGGGCCGTGCTCATCACCATCGGCTGCCTCGGCGTGCTCGGCCTCGTGGTCGCCGGCGCCTTGCCCAGCCTTGGCATGAAAGAGCCGGCCACCAAGACCGGGCCGACACGACTGCAGAGCATCACGACCCTCGGCATCGTCCTCGCCGTCGCGACCGGCCTCTGGTCGGTCACCGAGGACATGGTCTACTCCATGACCAGCGTCCTCGCGGATCGCGCCGGCATCGCCCCGAACGTCGCAGGGTGGCTGCTGTCCGGCAAGGTCTTCGGCGGCCTCATCGGAGCGCTCCTGGCCCCGGTCGCCCTCAAGCGTCTCGGTCGCAGCACATCGCTGCTGATCATCGTCGTCGTCAGCACCGCCGCCAAGTTCGCAATGATCACCTCCACCGACCCACTCGTCTACGGCCTCGCCATCAGCATCTGGGGTGTCATGTACGGCGCAGTCCTCGTTCTCCTGCTCGGCCTCGCCGCCGTCATGGATGTCACGGGCCGCACGGGGGTCGTCGTCATGGGCGTGTACCTCACCGGCATCGCGCTCGGCCCGTTGCTCGGCGGCCAGCTCATCGTGGCCGTCACCCCGCTCATCTACGCGGTCATCGTGACCGTGCCCAGCATCACGTTCGGCCTCGTGCTCTTCAAGATCGCTCGAGCGAGCCGCAAGTTCGAGGACGGCAACACGACCGCGATCCCCGTCTCGACGGGCGCCGAACCAGCTCGCCGCTGACCCGCACTACAGCCGACAACCGCACGCACTCGAGGAGACCACCGTGACCCCTGCAGCACCCGCGGACCTGATCATCACCGCAGGCCGCATCCACACCTTGACCGAGGATGGAGAGCACACCACGACCGTCGCCATCCGCGACGGGCGCATCATCGCCGCCGGAGGCGACGAAGTCCTCGACGAGCTCGCCGGGCCGGACACGAGCATCCACCGCTACCCAGAGGCGACCATCACGCCGGGGCTCATCGACAGCCACACGCACATCGTCTGGGGCGCCGAGCTCTCGCGCGGCCTCAACCTCACCGACCTCACACTCGCCGAGGTGCGCGAGCAGCTCGAAGCCGCCGCCCGCCACACCCCTGAAGGCGAGTGGCTCTTCGGATGGGGAGTCGACCCGAACATCTTCGGCGAGGGCTTCGACGGGCGCATCTTCGACGACATTACCGGGCACGTGCCGCTGTTCCTGCGCATGCGGGACGCGCATTCCGCGGTCGTGAACTCGGCAACGATCGCACGGGCCGAGCTCACGGGGGCAGAGACGTTCCCGGACGAATCGCGCATCGACGTCGACCGAGACGGAGCCGTCACTGGCTACGTGCTCGAGCTGTCCGCCATGAACCTCGTCATGGCGCACGCCCCGGAGCAGTCGTTCGACGACCGCGTGCGGCAGGTCAGGGAAGTCCTCGCCGGCATGTCCGAGGTCGGGTTGACCTCGACGCACGTCCTCGACCTCCACGAGGGGAGCCAGGAGATCCTGACGGCCGCCGAGGAGCACAGCGAGCTCCCTCTGCGCCTCCGCATCTCCCCTTTCGTCATGCCAGGATCCGACCACGATGACTTCGAACGCCTCGCGGCTCTGCAAGGCGAGGGCGGGCGGCGCTGGCGCATCGAGGGAGTGAAGTTCTTCATCGACGGCACCGTCGACAACGGCACCGCGTGGCTCCACCAGCCCGACACCTACGGGCAGGGCACCGACTCCATCTGGACCGACCCCGACGCGTACCGCGCCGCTCTCCGCTTCTTCGCCGAGCGAGGCATCGCGACCGCGACCCACGCCATCGGCGACCGCGGCGTCGACTTCGTCCTGGATGCGATCGAAGAGCTCGGCGAGGTCAGGCACCTCGCACCGCACCGCATCGAGCACATCGAGACGATCCCAGACTCGACCGTTGGCCGATTCGCGGAGCTCGGAGTCGCCGCGAGCATGCAGCCCATCCACGGCACACACCACACGAAGGCCGACCGAAGCGACAACTGGTCGGTACGGCTCGGGGAGCAACGGGCCTCGCACGGCTGGCGCTGCCGCGACATCCGCGAGACCGGTGCCACGCTCGCACTAGGAAGCGACTGGCCCGTGACGCCGTTCGACCCTCGAGCGATGATGGCCGACAGCATCCTCCGCTACCCGGTCGCCAAGCCCGGCACCGCCCCAGTCCAGCCGGAGCAGGGGCTCACCGCACTCCAGGCGCTCGAGGGGTACACATCCCACGCCGCCCGAGCCGTCGGGCTCGACCACGAAGAAGGGAGCATCGCGCCTGGGGCCCGTGCGCAGCTGACGGTCTTCGCAGCCGATCCGCTGAGCATCACCCCGGCGACACTCGCCGAGACGCCGGTCATCGCCACCTACGTCGACGGGACCCTGGCACACGCGACCGCGACGGCGCGCGTCTAGGCGGAAACTCCTCGGAGCGGCGTCGCGGGCCTCAAACGCGAGGCGCAGAAACAGGTGGCGTCGCCTCCAGATCTCGACGTCCGCTACCGGGCTTGTCGAGGCGCGCGCGGAGGCGCATCGACAAGCCCGGTGATCGACGCCTCAGCGCCTACGCGATTCGGATGAGCTTCTTGTTGACGAACTCGTCCATCGCGGGCTTGCCCATCTCGCGGCCGGTACCGGAGCGCTTCACGCCACCGAAGGGCAGCTCCGCGGCGTCGCCGAGGACGAGGTTGATCCACACCATGCCGGCGTCGATCCCGTCCGCGACCCGCAGCGCCTGCTCCTGGTCGGTCGTGTACACGTACGAGCCAAGGCCGAACGGGGTGTCGTTCGCGAGGCGCACGGCCTCCTCCTCGGACGCGACCCGGTAGAGCGACGCGACGGGCCCGAAGAACTCTTCGTGGAACGCGTTCATCGCAGGTGTCAGGTCGGTGAGGACGGCCGGTGGGAAGAAGTTGCCCGTCGGCTCACCCGATGCCAGGATCGTCGCGCCCTGTGCCTTCGCGCGGCCCAGCTGTTCGCCGAGACGCTCGGTCGCGGCGGCGGACGACAGAGGCCCGAGTTGAGTGCTCTCCACCATCGGGTCAGCGGGCGCGTTCGAGGTGAGGGCCTCGGTGAACTTCTCCGCGAACTCATCGAACAGCTCGTCGATGACGATGAACCGCTTGGCGGCATTGCAGGACTGCCCGTTGTTGTCGATGCGGGCGTTGACGGCGTCCATGACGACGGCATCCATGTTGTCGGTTGACAGCAGGATGAACGGGTCGGACCCACCGAGCTCGAGCACGACCTTCTTGAGGTGCCTGCCCGCCAGCTCTGCGACGGCGGAACCGGCACGCTCCGAACCGGTGACCGAGACGCCCTGCACGCGGGGGTCGGCGATGACCGTCGCGATCTGATCGTTCGTGGCGAAGATGTTCACGTACACGGAATGGTGGGCGCCGAGTTCGGCTTCGGCGTCGTCGAAGATCTGCGCGATCGCCAGCGCCGACTCGGGGCACTGCGGGGCGTGCTTGAGGAGGATCGTGTTGCCGTTGACCACATTCGGACCAGCGAACCGCGCCACCTGGTAGTACGGGAAGTTCCAGGGCATGATGCCGAGCAGCACACCGAGCGACGCGCGTCGGATGAATGCGGAGCCCGTGCCGTCGGACAGTTCGATGGCCTCGTCTGCAGAGAACGCCTCGCCGTTGTCGGCGTAGTACTGGTAGATCACCGCGGCGAAGTCGACCTCGTCGAGCGCCTGCTCGTAGGTCTTGCCCATCTCGCGGACGGCGATCTCGGCCAGCTGTTCGCGGCGTTCCGTGTGGAGAGCGGCGACGCGCGCGACAAGCGCGGCACGGTCGGCGACGGCGACGCGCCGCGACCACTCCTCGTGGGCGGCGGACGCGGCGGTGATCGCCCGCTGCAGCTCCTCGTCCGTGATCGTCGGGTATTCGCGGAGAGTCTCTCCGGTCGCGGGATTGACAACGGCGTAATCGCTCACTGGTGTGCTCCTCTGTCTGAAAGGTAGGGGGATATGGGTGGAATTCTGAGGGCGGCATGAGGCTCGGATCGGCGTGCGGCAGTGCGAATACCCGTTTGCAGAATCACGGAGGCCACAACTCGCATCGGGGCCGGGATCCGCACATCGGGCGGTCCCGCAGCGCGGTTCTGCGGCTCGTCGGCAAGCCCCGGGAAATCGCCGGCCGCGTCTGGAGATCTGTACGACACACGTGTCACGCTCCCGCCGAGGCGATGCTCCGGAGAACCTGCTCATTCGCTCGTATGTGCTCCAGGACGGCCGCGTGAGCGGTCTCGGCGTCGCGTCTGAGAAGTGCTTCGGCAATGAGCACGTGTTCCCGGAGTGCGTCTTCGTGGTGCCATCCGACCACCACCTCCCGGCGCTGGAGGAGCCTGATCGCGAAGGTCATCTGACTGCGAATAGAGGCGAAGAACTGATCAAGGAGAGGACTGCCGGCAAGGGCGATGACCGAGGCGTGGAATTGCACGTCCGCCGTCGCGTGACGCGATGAGTTCTGCCCCTCCGCGGCCGCCCGCCGGAGATCAGCTAGCGAGACCATCACGGTGTCGAGTGCGGAGTCCGGCGCATCGGCGCAGGCGCGGGCACCTGTGCCCTCGAGGACAGCGCGGGCAGCGTAGAGGTCCGTGACGTCGTCGGTCTTGAACTGGCGGACGCGGGCGCCCCGGTGCTTCTCGTGGGTGACCACGCCCTCTTGCGCGAGCATCAGAAGGGCTTCTCTGACGGATCGTCGTGAGGCGCCGAACCGGTCGGAGATCGAGATCTCCCGCAGAGGCTCGCCCTGCTCGAACCGCAACGCGAGGATGTCGTCGCGCAGATGGTCGGCGATCAGCGAGGGTGCAACCATATTTGCCTCCGGGCCGCCAGAAGCGGCCGCATCAGATGTGACCAGGTGTCGTGGTCGTCGCCAGTGTACCCACGGGGTCAGCGCCGTCCGTCGCACGCCCGCCAGGCGGATCGCACGACGGGCGATGGGGCCCGTGGCTGGATTTGTCAGTGCCTAGGACGGCATCTGGTCTCTCTCCTCAGCAGTGACGGAATCTTCGTTCTCGGTTTCCGAGAGCACCTCGCTGAGTGCCGTGAGCAGCCGGTCTGCGTGCTGTGACTCGAAGACCATCGGAGGTCGGATCTTGAGGACGTTCTCGTGACGGCCGGACGCGCTGACCAGCACTCGTTTCGCTCGCAGCCCGTTGACGACCCGGTTCGCCAGACCGGGGTCGGGGGTGCCGAAGGGGTGGATGCCACTCCGGACGAACTCGACGGCGAGGAAGAGACCCTCGCCGCGAACCTGACCGAGACGCGGATCCTGGCGTGCAAGTTCGCTCAGTCCGTCCATGAGGACAGCTCCGACGGCTGCCGCGCTCGGAAGAAGCTCACGATCCTCGATCTCATTGAGGACGGCGTTCGCCGCGGCGATACTCACCGGGGTTCCTGCGAAGGTGTTGAAGTACCGGACGTCGCGCCCGAAGGCATCCATGTGCTCGCGTCTGCCTACTACCGCGGAGATGGGGAGGCCATTGCCCATAGGTTTTCCGAGGACGACGAGATCGGGTTCGACGCAGTGCCGAAGGAAGCCCCACCACGCGGATCCCAGCCGACCGAAGCCCGGCTGGACCTCATCGGCGATGTAGAGGCCACCGCGATTGCGAGCGACATCGACCGCAGGCCGCAGAACTCCCTGTGGATGCGTCACGAGACCATCGCTGGAGAGAACCGAGTCGATGATGAGGGCGGAGAATCTCACGCCCCTCCGCTCGAGGAGGGTGATCGCGTCTTCGACGCGCTGCGCGAAGAGCGCGGCCGACGCCCCCTCGTCCGACGGGTCTCGCAATGGGTCGGGCGCGGGCACGGTCACGACGTGGGCTGGGAGCGTGTTGTTCGGCCCGAGGCTGGGCGAGATGGCTGCACTGGCTTGCGTGGTCCCGTGATACGCATTCGAGGTGATGACGACACCGGTCCCGCCGGTGATATGCCGTGCCATTCGGAGCGCGAGATCCACCGCCTCGCTGCCGGTGCACGCGTACACCACCTGTTCCAGGTAGTCGGGAAACAGGGAGACCAGTCGTTCGCTGTAGTCGACGATCTGATCCGTGAGGTACCGGGTGTGCGTGTTGACTTTCCCGAGCTGCTCGTCGACGGCCGCCCGCACTCGCGGGTTCGCGTGCCCGACGGCCGGCACGTTGTTGTACGCGTCGAGGTAGTCGACGCCGTCGGGGTCGAACAGGAGGGCGCCGTCTCCGCGAGCTACCTCAACGGGGCGCTCGTAGAAGAGCCGATAAGGCGCGCCAAGCACTCTCTGCCGCCGCTCGATCAGCTCAGCCGCCCTGCGCCCTACTTCCACGCCAGAGGCGGGGTCGTAGCTGTTCACCATGTGCATCTGACCGGGAAAACCCATGTCGCCTCCTTTGGTCACCAACTCGACTATTGGTCACCAATATTGATACCCTACTCGCATGAACATCACAACCGACGCCGATTCGGCCTCAGCGCACGCATCTGCTGCCGCGGTCGACGAGGTCAACGTCGCCGACGCCGAGATCATCGAGATCCTGCGGACGCGGTTCGAGATCCACGCGTCGGCCGTTCAAGCCGTCGGGGCCGAGAGCGCCGCCGTGTTCCGCGCAGTCGATGACCGAGACACGGCATTCGCCGTCAAGGTCTTCTGGGCCGACGCATCCTCGAGCGCCCCCCTTCGGTGGCACCAGGAAGTCGTCCAGAGGGTCGCGGAAGCGGGGCTCCCGGTCGCCCAGCCGCGACGATCCACTGCCGGAGAGCTCACCGTCGAGGCCGAGACGGGCAAGAGGGCGCTGCTCGTTCAGGTGTCAGACTGGCTGAGCGGAACACCACTGGAACGAGTGCCGATGCGGAAGGAACTGCTCCGCGAGATCGGCCATGTCGCGGCGCGACTTCACCAGTGTCTCCGACTGGAGAGCGCACCGGCCGGACACGGAGAGCACCCGTGGCAGATCACCGAGTCCAGGACGACGATCGAGCGTGCCCTCAAGCGCATTGCGATCCTCACGGACCAGGGGCAGCTCCCGGGGACCGCGAAGGAAGTTGCGCGGCTCGAGCGCGCAGCCGACACCGTCTTCACCCTCCTGGCGGAGAGCGTGGCGCCTCGGTTGAGCAGACTCCCAACCACCGTTGTGCATCACGACCTTCACGACTCCAACCTCCTGGTGGGGCCCGGGACCGACCACACGACGATCACCGGCATCCTCGACTTCGGCGATATGGCCCGCAGCATCCGCATCTCGGAACCCGTGATTGCCGGCGCCTACGCTGCGCGTCACTGCGCCGATCCCATGTCGGCCGTGGACGAGGTCATGACCGGATGGTCTGCGTCTGTCCCCGTCACATCGGACGAAGCTGCGGTCGTGCTGCCGCTCGCGGCCGCACGGCTGCTCGCCAACGCCACGGTATGGATGTCACGCCTGGGCACCGCCCGGGGCGACTACGCCGCGCACCGTCGACGCGGTTCTCTCGAGACCGCAGAGGCGCTCCTCCACGCGGTCTAACGACCATGAAGAAGTGCGAGCGTGGCCGCGCCCCGTCCGCGCACCAAGACCCCGAGTGGATCTCGAGACACACCGATCGTCCAGAAAGTGGGAAGCTATTGGATACCCCAAGCCGCGTAGCGATCATCACCGGAGCGGGCAGCGCCGAGGGAATCGGAGCCGCCGTCGCGATGATGCTCGGTCGGGCCGGCATGAAGGTCGTCGTCACCTCAACGACAGACCGCATCCACGAGCGAGTATCCGACCTGCATCGAGCCGATATCGACGCCAGCGGAGTCGTGGCAGACCTCACGGAACAGCGAGGGGTGGATGCTGTTCTCACTGCGGCGCGTGAGAGGTACGGCGTCCCGACCGTCCTCATCAACAACGCAGGTCTCACTTCCGTCTCGCGCGCCGAGCCCACCGCCGCGATCGATGACATCTCCATCGAGCAGTGGCGGAGCGCGCTGGATCGGAACCTCACCACAGCCTTGCGGATGACGCGCGCCGTCATCCCGCACATGCGGGAAGCCGGTTACGGGCGCATCGTGAACGTCGCCTCTCTCTCCGGGCCGGTGATGGCCTACCGGGGAGACATCGGCTATCACACCGCCAAGGCGGGGATGATCGGCCTGACGCGCGGAACCGCGATCGACGTGGCGGCATCTGGCATCACGGTGAATGCCGTCGCACCCGGGTGGATCTCGACGTCCTCGTCCAGCGATCACGAGCGCTCCATGGGGCGGGCCACCCCGATGGGCCGCTCAGGTTCGGCCGAGGAAGTCGCGTCTGCCATCTGCTCCCTCGCAGGAGCCGGAGCCTCATACATCACGGGGCAACTGCTGCTGGTCGACGGAGGCAATTCGATCGACGAGGAGCGTGGCATGGGATGACCAGAGCGCAGCGACCTGACCTCACACTTCCACTTCACACAGCACCCAAGGAAAAGCCATGACCGACGTCTTCGACTACTTCACACAAGTTGATCTCCCCACCCCGACGCTCTCCGACGAGGAGGTGCAGCGACTGTTCGTGGAAGTGTTCGGGATCGAGATCGACGTGCAGGCGCTCGGCAGCCAGCAGGATCAGAACGTCCGCGTCTTCGAGCGGGGGTCGACGCAGCCGCTCGGTGTCCTCAAGCTGAGCAACCCCGTCTTCAGCGAAGCGGAGATCGACATGCAGGATGCCGCGGCGACAACGGTCGCGCAGCGCAGTCCGCAGGTGCGTGTCCCCCGCATCGTCCACGGACCCCGCGGCGCTATGTCGGCGTGGTGGAATTCGTCCCAGGGGCCCATTCACGCCCGCGTCATCGAGAACGTCTCTGGCCGGACGCTCATGGGGTCGTCCTACCTCTCGCCCGCCGTGGTGGAGGGGCTCGGCGCGCTCTCGGGCGCGGTGAGCGCCGCCCTCGCGGACTTCACGCACCCCGCAACGAGCCGTGTCCTCCAATGGGATCTGCGTCATGCCGAGCGTGTCATCGATACGCTCCTGCCCCTCGAACCGGATGCCGACATGCGCGGCATCGTGCAGCGCGCCGCCGACACCGCCCGCGCCGCCCTCGCCCCGGTGAAGGCCTCCCTGCCGATCCAGACCGGGCACTTCGATGTCACCGACGACAACGTGCTGCGCGCCTGCGGCGCCACCGTGCCCGACGCGGTCATCGACTTCGGCGACACGTGCGCGTCGTGGCGAGTGGGTGACATCGCCGTCACCGTCTCCTCCGTGCTGCATCACGATGGCGCGTCCCCGGAGAGCGCCTTCCCTGCCATTCGCGCCTTCGATCGCCTGCGCAACCTCACCGATGACGAGCTGACCGCACTGTGGCCCCTCGTCATCCTGCGCGGCGCCGTGCTAGTGCTGAGCGGCCGCGCTCAGGTACGCGTCGACGAGGAGAACGAGTACGCCACCGTCGCACTCGAGCGCGAATTCCAGATCCTCGAGCAGGCGATATCGGTCCCGATCCCCGTGCTGACTGCGGCGACACGCACCGCCCTGGGCCGCCCTAGCGCGCCCGAACGTGCATGGGCGGGCTCGAGCCTCCTCTCGCCCGGGCGGCACGTCGCGCTCGACACCGCCACCGAGTCGCCGCTGAACGACGGCGGAGCGTGGCTCGACACGACGACCCTCGACCGAGCAGCGCAGCACGCACTCGATGCTGGCGCCGGTATCGTGACCGCGCCTGCATGGTCTGCGCGCCTCACGGGCGAGACCGACCCGCTGCCCTCGGCGACCGACACGATCCCGACCGACCTTCTGCTGTGGCTGGCCACCCCGACGCGCATCGACGGCGAGACCGTCGTGGCGGGGGGAACGCTCACATGGAGGTCCGGCGAGGAGATCCTCACGATCTCTGGCGCCTCCGAAGACCTGGCATCGGCTGTTCTGCCCGCGCGCGCCCGCCTGACCCTGCGGCGCGGTATCGACGGGATGATGCCGCCGGAGCGAGTCACACCCGCCCTCGCCGCAGCCTGGCGCAAGGTAACAGGCGACCCAGGAGTCGCGATCGGCCTGCCTTCGGCGACGGCGGCCGACGACGACTCGCTCGCGCGTCGCCATGAGGTGCTCGCTGAGGTTCAGGAGCACTATTACGCCGTACCACCGCGAATCGAGCGAGGCTGGCGCGAGCATCTGATCGACGTGGACGGTCGCGTCTACCTCGACATGGTGAACAACGTCGCCTCAGTGGGCCACGCCCACCCGCACGTCGTCGCGGCGGGCTCGCGGCAGATGCACCTGCTGAACACCAACTCGCGCTTCCACTACCGCGCGATCACCGACTACGCCGAGCGGATCGCGGCGACCTTGCCCGAGGCGCTCGACACTGTCTTCCTGGTGAATTCCGGCTCCGAGGCCACAGACCTCGCCATCCGCCTCGCGATGGCAGCGACGGGTCGCCCCGACATCGTCGCAATGCGCGAGGCCTACCACGGGTGGACCTACGCCAGCGACGCTGTGTCCACATCCATCGCGGACAACCCGAACGCCCTCGCCACGCGCCCCGACTGGGTCCACACCGTGGACGCGGCGAACTCCTACCGCGGAAAGTACCGAGGGGCGGATGCCGTGAACTACGCGCCGGAAGCCGTCGCGGTGATCGACGAGCTCGCCGCCGCCGGTCGCCCCGCTGGCGGCTTGATCACTGAGACGTACTTCGGCAATGCCGGCGGCATCGCACTCCCGGAGGGGTACTTGCGGGAGGTCTACGCGGCGATCCGCCGCCATGGGGGTCTCGCGATCGCCGACGAGGTGCAAGTCGGGTACGGCCGACTCGGCGAGTGGTTCTGGGGCTTCCAGCAGCAGGACGCGGTGCCCGACATCGTGGCCGTCGCCAAGTCCATCGGTGGCGGGCAGCCTCTCGGCGCCGTCATCACGCGCCGCGAGATCGCGGACCGCTACCGCAGCGGAGGGTACTTCTTCTCCTCGACCGGAGGCTCCCCGGTCTCCGCTGTCATCGGCACTGCCGTGCTGGACGTCATCGAGCAGGAGGGCTTGCAAGAGAACGCGCGCGTCGTCGGAGGCCACCTCAAGCGACGCCTCGAGGAGCTCGGCGAGAAGCACGACCTCATCGGCACCGTGCACGGTTCCGGCCTCTACCTCGGCGTCGAGTTCGTGCGTGATCACGAGACGCTCGAGCCCGCCACCGCCGAGACCGCGGCGATCTGCGACCGCCTCCTTCAGCTGGGAGTCATCATGCAGCCCACCGGCGACTACCAGAACGTCCTCAAAGTCAAACCTCCACTGGTCGTCACGCGAGCCTCGGTCGACGTCTTCGTCGACGCCCTCGACCGCGTGCTCACCACCGGATTCTGACCCGACCCACTCATCGGAGAGGCAGGTCTCGACGCCACGAGGTCGCTGCATCCCGAAGCCCGAATCTCACTCTCGTTAGGCAGACCGCTATGCGCATTCCCACCCTTCCGTTCGACCTCCTCCCCTCGGAGGGCTCAGTCTGGGCCGTCACGACCTCAGGTCTCGAAGGAGCCGCCCCCGCCGGGACGGACCTCTTCGTCGATCCCAGTGGGGAGAGCGGTGTCGCCGCGGAGACATTGCTCAATGCCCACACCCTCCTGGGGACCCCACCAGAAGGTGACTTCACGTTCGCTGCCGAGGTGACACCCGAGCTTCGGGCGACGTTCGACGCAGGGGTTCTGCTCGCGTGGGTTGACGACACCAACTGGGCGAAGCTGTGCTTCGAACGTTCTCCGGCGGGAGCGCTGATGGTCGTCTCGGTCGTCACGAGAGGGCTTTCGGACGACGCCAACGGGTTCATCGTGAATGCTCCCGATGTGCGCCTCCGTCTCGCGCGAGTGGGCAGGGTGCTGGCATTCCACGCGCACGACGGGTCTGCATGGCGTTTCATCCGCGCGTTCTCACTGCCGCGAGTAGCGACCGAGTTGTCGGTGGGCTTCGAGGTGCAGAGCCCGACCGGGGACGGATGCCGAGTCTCCTTCGCCGACATCGCGTTCGAGCGTCGGACAGTCGTGGACTTGCGCAACGGCGACTGAACCGCGCCGGCGAACGGCTTGACTGACGTGTGACACGAGGACCTCCGTGGATCGAGTGGGTGTGATGACCCACATCGACCACGGAGGTCCTCGTCCTATCCCGGGTGGCTCAGGCGATCACGCGTACACCGGAGTCGGCGACGGGGACGGGGACGGCGTCAGTCTCGTCGAACTCGACCTCCGGCGGTCGGCGACGGAAGCCGTGGGTGATGACGGCGAGCCAGACGACACCGAGAGCGACCCAGATGAGCCCGACGACGAGCGCAAGACCCGAGAGGCTGAGCCAGAGCCACGCGGTGAGCAGGAACCCCAGCGTCGGCAGCACGCCGAAGCGGAGCACTGCCGCGGCCCCACGGCGGCGTTGGTCGATGAGGAAGTGCTTGATCACCGCCAAGTTGACGAGTGAGAATGCGGTCAACGCGCCGAAGCTGATCACCGAAGCGACGGTGTTGAGATCGGCGACAACGGCAGCGAGTGACACCACACCGACGAACAGCGCGGCGCCGATCGGTGTCTGCCAGCGCGGACTGACCCAGCCGAAGAGGCGGCGCGGCAGCACGCCGTCGCGACCCATCGCGAACAGGATGCGGGCGACGGAGGCCTGGGAGGCGAGCGCCGCGGCGTAGCACCCTGCGATGTAGGTGACCAGGAAGAAGATCTCGAGCCATTTGCCTGCGGCGACCTCCATGATCTGGTTCGCCGCCGCGTCAGGGTTGTCGATGTCCGCGACCGACGGGATCACGAGCGTGGAGACATAGGCGATGACGGTGAAGATGAGCCCGCCGAGAATCGTGGTGATGATGATCGCCCGCGGCACGGTCCGACCTGGGTCGCGCGCCTCCTCCGACATCGTCGAAATGGCGTCGAACCCGAGGAACGACAGCGCGAGGATGGCCCCGCCGGCGAGCAGTCCGGGGAAGGTGAGTCCGGCGTCGTACAGCGGCTGAAGCAGCGAGGCGGTGGGGTTCTGAATCGCGTAGCTGATCGCGCAGACGACGAAGACGGCGGCGAAGATCAACTGCAACCCGACGAGAACGAGGTTGGCGTTGCGCACCACGGCGACGCCGACGACGTTGAGGGCTGTGATCAGCACGACGCTGAAGAGCGCGAACAGCCACGGCGGGACGGCGGGCAGCTGCGCGTTGAGGTAGATGCCGATCAGCACGTAGTTGATGAGCGGGAGCAGGAGGTAGTCGAGCATGAGCGCCCAACCGGTCAGGAAGCCGACGTGGCCGCCGAATGTCTTACGGGCGTACGTGTAGGCGCTGCCCGCACGAGGGAAGGCGGGTACGAGCGCGGCGTAGCTCAGGGCGGTGAAGAGCATCGCGACGAGGGTCACGAGATAGGCGGTCGCAACGTGCCCGTTCGTGGTGACGGCGACCAGGCCGTAGGTGGTGAACACGGCTAGGGGCACCATATAGGCGAGGCCGAAGATGACGAGGGAGGGGATTCCCATCACCCGCTTGAGTGAGGTGTCGGTGGATTTCATGGCAGTCCTGTTCGGGTCAGCGTGCGGCGACCACGGAGGTCGTCTCTGTGAAGGTGCGGATGCCGCGCCGCCACGTACCGCGGACGCGGACGTTGGCAATGGCAGCGGGCTCGATCGAGCGGAGATCGTCGGTGAGCCAGACGAGGTCGGCGGGCATCCCGGGGCGGAGAGCTCCGCGACGGTCCTGATCGCCGCCCTGCCACGCGACGCCGCTTGTGGCGGCGTCGATGGCTTCGTCCACGGTGAGTCGCTCCTGCGGCTGCCATCCCCCAGAGGGGTGGCCGCCCACATCCTGACGGGTGACCGCAGTACGGATACCAGCGAGCATGTCGGGGGCTGCGACGGGCCAGTCGCTGCCGAAGCTGAGGCGCGCACCGGCTTTTTGAGCGGAGTGCATGCGGTACTGCAGTTCGCGCTGCGGGCCGAGGCGTGGCAGCGTGAGATCGGTCATGACGGCGTCTTCGAGCGCCCACTGGGGCTGGAAGCAGATCGTCACGTCGAGGTCGGCGAGGCGCGGCAGATCGGCGGGGTCGATGACCTGCGCGTGCGCGATCGTGAGGCGCCGGCCGCGGCGGAGGCTCTCGCGGATGCCCTCTGCGGCGTCGAGGGCTGCGCGCATTGCGCCGTCGCCGATGGCGTGCAGGTGGACGTCGAATCCGGCGGCGTCGCACGCCGCCACGGCGTCGACGAGCCGCTCTGGCGACCAGTTGGGCAGGCCGCGGGTGCGAGCGTCGTGGTAGCACTCGAGGAGGTGCGCCGTGTGATTCTCGAGGATGCCGTCGACGAAGAACTTCACGGTGCGGCACGTCAGACCCGGGGTGCCATCGATCTCGTCGGCGATGCGTCGCAGCTCGTCGAGCTGAGCGGGCCAGCGGATCGGGTCGGCGCGCAGGGCGAGGTCGGCGTCGACGACGAGTTGGCCGGATGCGGCGGCCGCGAGCCAGGCAGGAACGTCTTCGACCTCGCACCAGGCCTCCTGCACCCAGGTCACCCCGTGTGCCGCGAGGTGCTCGCCCGCCCATGTCAGAGCATCGACGTCGGCGGCGATCGCGGGCTGCGGCGCGTGAGCAAGCACGAGGTCGATCGCCGGGCGCTCGATGAGCGTTCCCAGGGGCGAGCCGTCGGGGCGACGTGCGATGCGGCCCAGCTCCGGGTCCGGGGTCGTCGCATCGACCCCGGCGGCGCGGAGCGCGGCGCTGTTGACCCAGACGGTGTGGTAATCCCACGCATGCAGCACGACGGGCCGGTCGACCCCGTCGAGCCAGCGGGCGTCGAACATCCCGCCTTCCACGATCGTGGCGTCATAGCTCCCCCCTACCAGCCATGGAGCATCCGAGACGGCGGCCCACGCCTGCACGCGGGCGGCGATCGTCTCGACGGTCCTGGCGTCTCGCAGCTCAGGGCCGACGCGCTCGCGCCCGGCGAGGAGTGGATGAGCGTGGCCCTCGCCGAAGGCGGGCAGCAGGAGCCCACCCTCGAGATCGACGTATTCGGCGTCGTCGGGTACAGCGCTGCCCTCGGGCGCGACGACGCCGTCGACGATGATGAGCTGATCGGCGTCCGGCGATGAGCCGTCAACACGGATGGTGCCGTCACGGAACACGGTGACAGTCATAGGAACCTCCTGCTGCCCTCTTGGGCGGTTTCTTGCGGTAAGCGCTGGCGCACTCTGCGCCAGCCGGGAATCGGTGGTCGGCGTCAGCTCGCGCCCGCGGCGGTGTCGAGTGCTGTGTCAGGGGGAGGCGCGAGGGAGGGGGACGCGGCGACCCGGAGCGACCATGCCGGGACGATGACGGGCGTGAAACGGGTGGATGTGCGCATGTGCAGACCTTCTGGACAGGAACGGATGTGAGTCGACTGACATGGAACGGGAGGAGCGTCAGCGTGGCAGTGAGTGAGGCGTGGTCCGAGTGGGGCAGCCCGGGATGAGACGTCTTCGAAGCACCGCCGGGATCCAGCAAATGAAAGCGTTTCATTTGTTGTGGGTTGATAGTAGACCCGCCTACCTAGCCCGCACAACAAGAACTTTTGGACGGATTACGGGCTCATTACGGGCTTGTTTCCAGCTGCACCCGCTGCAGGGGCCGCAGTAAAATGAAGGACATTCATTTCAGGCGGAGGCGGGGTTCGTTCTTCAGCTGGCGAACGAGGGAACCAGGCGGAGAGTACGATGAGGCCTCAATGACTCCCGAGATTCCCGAAGCTGCGGGCGAGAGACGAGCACCTCCGCGACCCGCCCGACGCGCGGGTCGCCCCGTCAAACCACTCATCACCGCGGACGGCATCGCCGAGGGCGCCATCGAACTGCTCGATGATGACGGCGACTTCACGATGACGCAGCTAGCGCGCCACTTGGGTGTCGGCGCTTCGGCGCTCTACAACCACGTCACCGGCAAAGAGGAAGTGCTCGCTCGTGTCCGCGAGCTGGTCAGCGACCGGATCGACGTCAAGATCTTCGACTCGACCCCCTTCTTCGAAGCGCTGGGAGTCTGGGCGCGGTCCTACCGTGATGCCTTCGCGCGTCACCCCGCGACGATCGCGGTCTTCGCCACCACAGCACTGGACGGCGCCGGTCGAACGACAGAGATGTATGAGCGGGTAGTCGGGGCCTTCCTGAGCGCGGGGTGGCCAGAAGAGGACGTTATGACAGCGCTCGTAGCGCTGGAGGACTTCATTCTCGGTGCCGCCTTGGACGCCGTCGCCGCCGACGACATGTTCGAGCTCCGCAGCCCAGACGACGCGCCGACCTTGAGCCGGGTAACCGCTGCAAGCCGGCGCTCCGCATGGGGAGAGGACCCTGCCCTAGCGTCGTTCGAGGCAGGCCTCGACGCGATGCTGACGGGCCTGAGAGCGCGTCTGGCGCGCCTCTGCAGCTGAGCCCAGCTCATCCCACTCCACACTTTGCCCGAGAGGCGATTGGGACATCGAGTTCTTGTGGCAGATCTTGGAGAACCGGATCGCTTCTGAAGAGCACGAGAATTCCTGCGAGACCGCAGCCACCTGACGGACGGCGCGGGCAGACACTATCGAGCATGTGGCACTCCCCTACAGTGCGCAGCACGCAGAGCACCGCGCAATGCCGCGTGAGGTCCGGCGGCCTCGTAGGCTGCGGGTGATCAGGAGTCCCCCGACGCAGCGTCGTGCAGTGTGACGACCAGCTTCTGAGCGGACACGCCACCGCGGAGCGTGTCGATCGCTCCTTGGAGAGCAGAAAGGCCGTCTCCGACAACGTGGGCATTCGGGTAGGCGCGATGCCGGCCCGATGCGAGAGCTTCGGGGAGGTAGCTCCCCCAGATGGCAGCACCAACGGGAGAGGTCGAGATGGCGCTTCCCCAGATGAACGAGGCCCTGATGTTGCGGGCACGGCTGCGTACTTGCAGCAGCGCGCTCCGTGTTCCCAAGCGCAGGAGCAGGCGGATCCGGGCGAGGGAGAGGCCACCTCGACGGGGCTGCTCGTAGAACGACACGGGCGGGCTCGCCATCGCGATCTTCGTCGCGCCGGTCGCCCGAGCGATCTTCAGGCACGGTTCGGCTGACCCCACGGCGATGGCCAGGACACCCGCAACGACGGAACCGTCGACAGCCTCGATGATCCGGTCGACAACGTCCGCATCGCGGTAGTCGAAGGCAGCCTCAGCTCCCAACCGCTTCATCTGTTCGTGATTGCGAGCAGAGGCAGTCGTGACGACTCGATAGCCGGCCGCTCGGGCGAGTTGAATCGCGTTGCCTCCCACGGCCGTCGCGCCACCCCACACCACGACGACCTCGTCGCGAGATCCTGAGTCCCCGAGGCCGGAGTAGTCCAACCCCAGCTGCGCGGTTTCGAAGAGGCCGGCTGCAGCAGTGGACAGCGCGAGTGGGAGGACGGCGGCCTCCTCGAACGCCATGGTGTCCGGCAGAGCGGCGGCGAGGTTCGCGTCGACGGCGACGTATGCCTGGAAACCACTCTCGGAGACAGCATCGCGGCCCTTCTCCAGACCGATCGCGTACGCCGTGACGCGATCGCCGACCTCGAAGGCGCCCACGTCCTCTCCGACCTCGACGACGACACCCGCGACGTCCTCGCCGAGGATCACCGGGTACTGCAGCCACCCGTACATCAGCCGTCCGTTGGACTGGATGATCGCATCCAAGGGGTTCACTGCCAGTGCGCGCACTGCAACCAGCAGCTGCCCCGGGCCTGGCTTGGGTGCGGGTGCGTCTCGGATCGTCAGGTCGGCGTATGGGGCATCGATCCACGCCGCAGTGTTTTCTCTCATGACCGTCCGCTCTCCACAAGTGATGACATCTCGTGCCGTCACTGTACACCTGATGACACCTCGTGCCATCATGTTGCTATGCCTCGATGGTCCCCCGACGCCGCACTTCGGCTCGAACGTGCGGCGATCGTCCTGTTCGAACAACAGGGCTTCGCCGCAACGACGGTGCCCCAGATCGCCGCAGCCGCGGATCTGACCACTCGGACGTTCTTCCGCCACTTCGCCGACAAACGCGATGTCCTCTTCCTCCGAGATCGCGAGTTCCCCCAAGCCGTCAGCGACTTCATGAGCTCGGTCCCACCCGACGCCACCGGGGCCACCACGGTACGCGCGGGGCTCGTTGCGGCATCCCGCGGGATTCAGGACTGGCGAGCGTCGATCGCTCGTCGGCGCCTGATCGTCCGCAGCGAGCCAGCACTGCACGAGCGCGAGCTCCTGCAGAGCCACCACCTCGCCCTCGCGATCGAGGAGTCACTGAAGCAGCGTGGCACCACCCCTCGCTGGTCGCGCACGTTGGCCGCTCTTGCCGTGACCTGTTTCGACCTCGCGATGGACCGATGGCTTGCGGGACCCACGGATCGCCCGCTCGAGGAGTGCGTGACGTCGGTCTGGGACGACATGCGCGAGTGCATCAGCGAGTGACGCCGCTCACATCGGATGCCCAAGAGGGAGGACGTGCGTGGCTCCCACCCATGAGCCCGCCTCGGCTCTGCCACGTCGCGAGGTGACTGCGGCAAGGTCGGCTGCGTCATGGGGTGATTCTAGGGACCCGACCCCGAGGCCAGGGCGCCTCGTGCACAGCACAAGACGCCCCAGCTCACGTCGACCGTTGCGCCGAGTTAACCTGCTGCCGCCTCCGCGACCAGGGCAGTGTCGACGAACTGCTCGAACCGCACGATGAGTCCGCCGCGAACCACGAAATGGTGGGCAACCCGTGCGTTCAGCGCCTTGCCCGTGGTTCGGTGGGTTGCGGTGTACCGCGCAAGCACGACCACATTCTCCCCCTCGACGATGTAGGAATCGTCGTGGGCAGTCCAGTCCTCCCAGTCGCGGCCGAGGACTTCCATGACGTTCGAGGTCACCCCTCGGGGCGTTCGGTACGTCCCTGCGAGTGGGAACCCTGCCATTTCGGTCCACTCGACGTCGGGGGCCAGGGTGGCCCGGAGCGCGTCGAGGTCGCCCGCCGCTGAGGCGAGGTACTGACGGCGGACCACATCCCGCGGTGCAGCGCTCGTCGTCTCGTTTTCGTCGTCGTTTGTGCTCTGGTTCAGCCCCATGTCATCTCTCCCTTGGCAACTTTGGTCCCGATCTGAGCTGCGATGCCCATCCCGGAGTCGGGGTACTTCTGGTTCAGCAGTGCAGTGGCGGCAGCGCCGTCCGTGGTTTCAGCCAGTACCTTCTCGAACGTGTCGAGGTAGGTGCGGGTGTACCGAAGTGCGCTCGCGTCGTTCGCCGTGTCGGGCAGGCGATGACCTGGGATGACGGTGATCGGGTCGAGGGCCGACATCGCGTCGAGCTGGTCGACCCAGGCCGAGCGCAGTTCGGGCGTGGCGGTGTCTGCGGTCCAGACGTGCTCCTGCTGGAACACGAGAACACCGCCGAGGATGACGCGCTGCGCGGGGTGCCAGAGGTAGTGGCGGTCGGGGAGGAGCTCGGAGCCGCCACGGAGCTCGAGCTCTTCGCCGTCGACCGTGATGGTGTCGGAGGTGAGCGGTGAGATCTCGGGGAAGCGTGTCGGCAGGTTCGTGCCGAGCGTGGCCCAGGCCTTGAGCTTGCCCTCGAAGGAGGCCGAGATGTGTTCGATGACGATCGGGGTCGCCGTGACGATTGCCTCGGGGAACGCCTCGGCGATGACTTCAAGGCCGAAGTAGAAGTCCGGGTCCGCGTGACTGACGAACACGGTCGTGAGGGTCTTGCCGGAGTCGAGGATCGCAGCCACAAGCCGGTGCCCGTCAGCTCGAGTGAAGCCAGCGTCGACGAGGACCGCCTCTGTTGGCCCGGTGACGAGCACGGCGGACTTGTTGAGGGAGCCGACGGGGAAGTTGAGATCGAAGACTTCGAAGGAGAGTGTCATGGTCGGTGATCGCTTTCTTTGGCTGTGCAGCGTCTGCCGCACACAAGAAGCAACTTAGCTGAGCAGTCAGCTATTCCCGGAACTTTCGCGGCATGACTCCGCCCCGGTCAGGGCATGATGGGCAGCGCCCGCGCAGCTTCCTTGCTGAGCGCCTCGACCGAGGCAGCGAATGCCGCGCGGTGCTCTTCCGGAAGCACCGCGAGCAGCGTCCGCTCGATGTTGGCAGCGTGCACAGCACTCGAGTGCAACAGCATCCGCTCCCCCTCCTCGGTGAGGTTGACCAGCTGGACGCGCGCATCCTCCGTCGAGGGTTTGCGCGTGACGAAGCCGCGCTGCACGCCGCGCTGCACGAGCCGAGTCGCACCTCCCGACGTGAGCACGCGCGCCTGAGCGATATCTCGGACCGCGATGCCGTCTGGGCCAGCCCTCCCGACGACGACCAGGAGCTCGAACAGGGTGTGCTCAAGACCCGTCTCGTCCTGGAGCGCCTTGGCGAGGAGATGCTCCCACCCATTGGCGGCCCCAAGGAGTCGGCCGAAGAGAAGGATCCGTGGGTCGCTGACCGCCTCGCACACACTCGGAATGACGGTCACTGAACTCATGAAGTCACCCTAATCCGCCTCCTCGCTAAGAGGGTCGTGGTGCTCACAAGAACGCCGCCGGACGACGAAGTGGAGATGGGCGAGACCGCTGCCCACCGGGGAGATGACAACGAAGCCCGGCGATCAACCACCCCACCTAAGGACAACAACCCGGGACTTCGAGCTCGGGAGCCGCTTCCCGGTCACGAGCGCCGGGCCGCCATGACTTGGGGACTACGCCTGCCCCGGAAGGGCGTCGAAGTCGGCGCCATTGGCGATAGCGGTCAATGCGGCGAGGTGAGCCTCCACCGCGGTGGACCCGACCGGTGTGAGCTTGACCCAGGTGAGACGCCTTGAGTCGGCTCGACTGGCTGACCTCTCCTTACGGAGCGACACGAAACCGGCGTCGGTCAGCACTTTGATGTGCTTCGAGAGCTTGGCATCATCGATGGCGAGCGCGTCGCGAACGACGGAGAACTCCAGCTCGTCGACGCTCCGGAGCAGTCCGCAGATCCGCAGCCGCAGCGGGGCATGGATCACCTCGTTGAACACGGGAGCGCGACCGGCCGTCACGCTCCCGCCACCTTCGGAGCGGCGACCCCCTGGCGGAGAGCCTCGTCATAGCGGCGGCCGAGGATGACGGTGGCCATGAAGGTGACCCCAGCAGGGATGAGCGCCCACCACGGATCGATGCTCAGGAACTTGAAGGCCAGACTCGACATCATCGCGGCGACGAGCACACCAAGCGTTGCCAGGAGCAGGCGCTTGCTTCGCGGGCCGGCCGGCTTCGTCACGACAACCCCGAAGCGTTGGGAGTAGGTCGTGGTCAGGATCGGAATCGCGACGATCCCGAGCACCAACAGCACCATTGGCCATGCCCCGGGAAGCGCATGCGCACCCGCGAAGATCGCGGTGATCACCCCGAGGGCTGGGTGATACCACCACGGCGTGACGATGCGAGCGGCCAACCCCTGACTGTCGTGCCCGAGGTCGTCGAGCGCAGCCTGTGCCTGATCCCGGCTGGGCGACTTAGCCCGGCTATCCGGTGTCTGATCCTCGAAGTCACTTGCCATGCTCGCAACTCTATCCAGTGAGTTGCGAACGTGGCAAGTCATCCAGTGCGAGGAATCAGAGAACGACCCTTGTGAGCTCCTGCCCTTCCGGGGTGGTGACCGTGAGGATCGTGCCTGAGTAGGAAGCGATGCCTGCGAGACCCAGAACGAACTCGTACGTACCGGGAACTGCTCCCGTCGAGGTGAAGCGCGCGCCGCGACTACCCAATCGAGACCAACCCCACGTGCCGGGAGTCGTTCCCGAGGAGTTGAGGGCCCACTGATTCGCAGTGCCGTCGATGTCCACGTCGAAGGTCGTGCCTGCCGTCAGGCTCTCCGTCGTCGTGAGGGAGATCGGGAACCGCGTGGAGTCACTCGTGTTCGCAGAGAGGGTGACCGGCTGCGCTGGGCTCGCTGCCATGGCAGGCGCGGCGACGCCGAGAGCAAGAACTGGAGTGGCCCACGCGAGACCGATCACGGTGCGACGCGAGACAGCCTCAGGTTCGGGTGCGGTCATGGTGAAAAATATAGCGACCGCACGGTCAGGCACCTAGCACGATTTTGGCACTGACGACCGGGATAGAGGTCGAGCCGGAGCAGGCATCGCACCACCCGACGTTCTATGCGCTTCGCTCGCTGGTCTGGAGCCAGCCCTTGATAGCGTCAGCGACCTCATCCAGGTGAGATTCGAGCAAGAAGTGTCCGCCATCGATGAGGTCGACGCGAGCGTGCGGAGCGTCGCGAGTGAACGCCTCGGCGCCGGCTGCGTCGAAGATCTCATCGTTGCGCCCCCAGACAACGAGGACCGGCACCTGCGAGGTACGGAGCCAGGCGTGCACGGCTGGGTACAGGTCACGGTTGGTGGTGTAGTCGCGGAAGAGCGTCAGCTGCACGTCATCCTGTCCCGGCCGGGCGAGGAGCGCGAGGTCGTGCTCCCACGCGTCGGGGTCGACGGTCGTCATGTCGGGCACGCCGTGGGTGTACTGCCATTCGACGGCCTCCCGGCCGAGGGCGGGACGGAGCGCGTCGCGCGTCTCGGTGGTCCGCTCGGCGGCGTCGGCCCAGATCGGGTCCCAGAAGCCGGGCACGAAGCCCTCTTCGTACGCGTTGCCGTTCTGGGAGATGACCCCGACGACCGCTGCGGGGTCGGCGAGAGCGAGGCGCCAGCCAACCGGGGCGCCGTAGTCCTGGACATACATCGTGTACTGCGTGACCCCGATGGTCGAGAGGAACCGACCCGTCACCTGCGCGAGGGCCGCAAAGGTGTATTCGAACTCGTCGACGGAAGGCGCAGCGGAACGTCCGAAGCCGATGTGGTCCGGGGCGATGACGCGGTACCGGTCGGCGAGCGCGGGGATGAGGTGCCGGAACATGTGGGAGCTGCTCGGGTACCCGTGCAGGAGCAGGAGCACGGGAGCGTCGGCGGGGCCGGCTTCGCGGTAGAAGACGTCGAGCCCATCGACGGAGACGGTGCGGTGGTGGACGGTGACCATGGCTAACCCCTTTGGCTTGTTTTACTGGTTAGCAGGACGGTAGCATGGATTCGTCGCACCAGACAGTGCGGGAAAGCGAGGAGAGGTGCTTCGCAACGAGGAACTGCTGCTGAGCCTGCTGAACAGCGCACCGGTCATCGAGGGCACCCCGACCGACCGACTTCAGGGCGAGACGGGACAAGACGTCGCTCGTAGCTGGGGCGGGACAGGATCCGCGAACGAGCTGGCGCGCCTCCGACGCGTACGACAGGCGCTGCAGGCCGTCGTCCGTGGAGACGACGGAGGGGCGATCGGAGAGCTCACGGGCATCCTCGACGATGCCGTGCAGACGCCGCGCGTCACCCCGGATGGCGTGACCTGGGAGCTTCAGACTCCCGACGACGACCGCCTTGCGGCAGGGGCCGTGCTGGCGTGGTCGAGCGTGATCACGGAGTTCCCCGGACGCCTCCGCGCCTGCGCGAATGACGAATGCACCCAGTTCCTCGTCGACCACAGTCGCCCTGGCACCGCGAAGTGGTGCTCGATGGCGGTCTGCGGCAACCGGATGAAGGCGCGCACGCACGCACGCCGCTCCAAGGTCTGAGCCAAGCTGCCCGCGAGCGCAGCCCCCAAGCGATCACTCTGGTCGGGACAGGCGACTGCAGATTGTGGGCCCGTCAGGCCTCGCTGCGACGGCGGGAACCCAGGCCAACGGCCGTCAATCCCGTGATCGCCACTCCCAGCACCAATGCGGTCCCCAAGCTGCGGTCGCGTGACGCCGCGCAGGCACCGATCGCTTCCTGCATCCCGTTCCCACCCGTGTCGCGAACACCGAGTCGGTAATCCGGGTCAGCGCCGAGGACGGGGGTGCAGACGACCTTGACGGGATCTTGCGTGGACACGACGACGGACGCGGGAAGCGTGAGGGCGAGAATCACGACGCAGGCTGCTACCGCGGCCAGCCCCCAGGCGATGACAGCAACAATGCGAGCTCGTCTCATTCCGGGATCCTACAACCGTGGCCGTTGCGGCCATCGCCCCTGCCGAGCAGGCCGCCCGCAGTGTCACACGCTGACCACTCTCGGGAGATACTTCGGCGATACTCATCGGCACCGTCCGGCAGTTCACGGGTGGCACAACTCGTGAGCGAACTCGACTCGGCGATTCGACTCCGAACCTACTCAAAGTCTCCGGCACCCATCTCCCCAGTCTCCCCGCACGCGCAGCGCTCCGCAGCCATCGGGGACTGAGAAGTTTCGGGGACCTGCGCCTAGAGCATTCCGAGCACGGCCAGCGGCCTCCGAGTGCTGGGTGGATCTCACAGTGCGAGCATGAGGCCATGCTCAATCTGCTGACGCTTCCGGCCGAACTTCCGACGGCAGCCGAGCCCATCGCGATCCGGCGAGCGACGCTCGGAGATCCGCCCGCGCTCATGGGGCTGCTCTCCGATGACCCGATCAGCGCGTCTCGGGGCGACGTTGCCGATCACGCTGACGAGAGGCTGTACCGCAGGGCGCTCGAGGGCATCATCGCCGATCCGGGCAACGAGGTCATTCTGGCGACCGACTTGGCCGGAGCCCCCGTCGGCACTCTGCAGCTCACCCTCATCCCCGGGATGGCCCGCCGAGGAGCCTGGCGGCTCCAGATCGAGGCGGTACGAGTTGCGGCCCACCACCGTTCGTCCGGGATCGGCACGGCTCTCATGAACTGGACGGTCAGCGTGGCTGCGCCGGCACTCGGCGCCACGCTCGTGCAGCTGACGTCCGACAGTGCCCGCGCCGACGCCCACCGCTTCTACGACCGCCTCGGTTTCCGGCCCTCGCACACCGGATTCAAGCTCACCCTCGACACCGCCCGCCAGCCGGAGCACTGACTGGAACGCGCTGCTGGTCACCTCGGGGCTCAGCAGCACAGGGGTTTTGCGAGGCGGCGGCGATGACGGGGTTTCTCGGTCATGATGTTGTGATGGTGAGCAGCGAACCGAAGAAGCGCATTCTGCGCCTGGCCTCCAGCTCGCCGCGGCAGGGAGATGCGGACTCGCCGGCATGGCCCTACGACGTCGACTTCGTGCTGAACGAGGGCGGGTTGTGGACCATCGGTCTGAGCGAGGGGGTGGGGCACGGGGCTGCCGGACGTGTCGTCAGCGTTGAAGAGGCCCTCCAAACGCGCTCACTCGCGCACATCGTGAAGGCCGAAGGGAGCTGGCTGGTCCCATACCTTCGGCGACTGCAGGCTGGCGGGCGAGTCACCGAAGAGGAGCTCGTCGAGGACTATCTCAGTCGACACGGCCGCCTTCCGCGGGCAACTGCCTAGTCGGAGCATCACGGCGACGGCCTCGCAGACTCTGACTGACCGGGAACCCGCCGCGGGCGCCGGGAGTTGAGCTTCCTCTGCCAGTGCAAGAGCTGAGCCCGTATGATCACGCCTCGTGAAGAGCGTGAACGTTCCGATGATCGTCGATTCCAGCTCATGGTGGGACGAGGGGGTCGAGGTACCCAAGATCGATCACGAACTTGCCGGGCCCGCGACCTGGCTGCGGGGCCATCCGTCGGTCTTCGACACAGATCACGACGAGACGCTCCTCTTCGCCGAGACCGGAAGCGGAGTCTCCCGGTGTGGAACGGCGGACGACTTCAGGCAAGACATCCTGTTCGAGAACGTACCCATGGGGTACACCAGCCTGACGCTGCTCGAGAAGCGCGCGGTCGTCATGGGTGGTCGCGTTGCGCGCCTCTGGCCTGGTGAACGTCAACCACTGGGATACGTCGCGAGCACGGTGGATGTGGCGGGGCGACCTCTCGGGGCGGGTCGCGATTCGATCCTCTGGCACAGCATTCACCGCGCGCTGCGATGGTCGACGATCGTCACGGATCGCCCGTTCACCGTCGGCGCCGTGCACAGCTCACAGGCCTGGCACTGATCGCCGTCGACTCAGCTTCGCAGCGTCCGCATCCGACTGCCGGCTAAACGTCTTGGTGGGCCCGTCCACTCGTCAGCTCCCTAGCCGGCGACCCACGGAGCGGTGAGACCCACGCGGAGGGCACGATCGAGGTCGCCGAACGGACGACCGCTGAGCACGATGAGGGGTGCGTTGCGAGTGGCCTTCCGCTTGCTCCCCCAGGTCATTCCGACGAATGCGAGCTGGTCGGCGTCGGCGGTCCAGATGAAGACGACGCCGTCACCTCCGCGGCTCTGCTCCGGCAGTGGCACGTACCGGGTCGGGTCTCCGGATGCGAACGCCGCGTGGAGGCGCTCGAACGCGTCCGGGCTGAACGCGTGGTAGCCCTCGAAACGCTTCCGGAGCGGTGTGCCTGTCTGCTCACGGACCCACACTCGCGACCAGGACCCCGCGATCGCACCGATAGCGAGGACTCCGAAGGTCACGGCGAGGATGATGATCGCGATGGGAAGAATCCCCAGCCCCCGCAGCGCCTGATAGCGCGGGCGCGACGCTTCCTGTGCGCTCTCCTTCGAGTACTCCATCAACCCGGCGAAGTTCACCACCGCGAACACCACCGCTGCCATGCACAGCAGGAGCGCGCCCGTCGCCACGATCGTGCGCGGCAGCGAACGCCGAGAGACGAGGCCGGGAGTCCGCGAGAGCGTCGTGTCGTAGAGAGCCACACCCCCAGCATCCCAGGTCTGCGAGGCCTAGTGGCTCGAGGCCACCCCTCCGCTGAGTCGCTGGTGGAAGGCGGTGGTCGCGTCGTTCATGCCCTCGATGTGCACGCTCTTGCCGTGGGCTTCATATTTCGTGACGACGGCGTCGAGGGCCGCGACGGTCGAGGCGTCCCAGATGTGGGAGCGGGACATTTCGATGACGATGCGGTCCGGGTCTGTCGTGTACTCGAACTGCGTCGTGAGGTCGTTGCTGGAGGCGAAGAACAGCTCCCCCTCCACGTCGTAGTGGGCGGTGCCGCCGTCGATGCGGCGGGTGACGCTGGTGAAGTGCGCGACGCGGCGGGCGAAGAGGACCATGGCGACGAGCACGCCGAGCACGACGCCGATAGCGAGGTTGCGGGTCCAGACGGTCGCGACGACGCTGATGAGCATGACCGCGAGCTCGCTCTTCGGCATGCGCTTCAGCGTGGCCGGGGTGATGCTGTGCCAGTCGAAGGTCGCGATGGAGACGACGATCATGACGGCGACGAGGGCTGCCATGGGAATGACCGCGACCACGTCTCCAAGTGCGAGGACGAGAACCAGCAGGAAGACGCCGGCGAGGAACGTCGAGATCCGTGTGCGGGCACCGGACGCTTTCACGTTGATCATGGTCTGGCCGATCATCGCGCATCCGCCCATGCCGCCGAAGATGCCGGAGAGCATGTTGGCGACGCCCTGCGCCCAGGTCTCGCGGGTCTTGCGGGAGTGGGTGTCGGTGATCTCGTCGACGAGCTTCGCGGTCATCAGCGACTCGAGGATGCCCACCACGGCCATCGCGATGGCGAACGGAGCGATGATCTGCAGCGTCTCCAGGTTGAGGGGCACGTTCGGGATGAACAGCTCGGGCAGACTGCGCGGCAGCTCTCCCTGATCCCCAACGGTGGGCACGTTCAGGCCGAAGACCACGGCGGCGCCGGTCAGCAGCACGATCGCGACAAGCGGCGCTGGTACGACCTTCGTCAGCCTCGGCAGCAGGTACATGATGAGGAGGCCCGCGCCCACGAGCGGGTAGACGAGCCAGGGCACGCCGAGCAGCTGCGGCACCTGCGAGATGAAGATGAGGATCGCGAGGGCGTTCACGAACCCGACCATGACGCTGCGCGGGATGAAGCGCATGAGCTTCGCGACCCCGAGCAGGGCGAGGACGATCTGGATGAGGCCGCCGAGGATGACGGTGGCGATGAAGTAGTCCATGCCGTAGTCGCGGGCGACGGGCGCGATGACAAGCGCGATCGCGCCGGTCGCGGCCGTGATCATCGCGGGTCGGCCGCCGAGGAACGCGATGGCAACGGCCATCACGAACGAGGAGAAGAGGCCGACGCGAGGGTCGACGCCGGCGATGATCGAGAATGCGATGGCTTCGGGGATGAGCGCGATCGCCACGACCAGACCAGCGAGCACCTCGCGAGTCAGGATGCGGGGGCTCCGCAGCGCCTGTAGGACGGTCGGCTCGATGCGGTACCGGGATGAGGGATCGGAAGTAGGGGTGACGATGGTCACGGGAGCTCCTCGGTGGGTGCAGGAATAGGACGAGGGAGCACGCGCCGTTGCGCACCACGAGAGCCTGAGGCGTCTCGAAAAGAGTGAGAGGATCGCGGAGAACCGCAACCTCACACAAACCTACCGCAACGTGAGGGTTGAGCCAAGAGGGGCACGAGATGACCGAGGAAACGATGCAGATCGGCAAGCTCGCCGACCGCACCGGCATGTCGATCCGGTCGCTGCGTCACTACGACGAGATCGGGTTGCTTGTGCCCTCGGCCCGCACCGAGGGCGGGTTCCGCCTCTATACCACTGAAGACGAAGAACGCTTGCTGCTCATCCGACGCATGAAGCCGCTGGGCTACAGCCTGGAGCAGATGCGAGAGCTGCTCGACGTCGTCGACGAGCTGGCTGCGCATCCCGAGAACGCCGGAAACCGCGCTCGTCTCGAGGAGATCCGAAGCGAAGCGCTCGAGCGGCAGGCGAAGCTCCGCAAGCAGGTCACTGCCGCAGACGAGTTCGTCGATCGATTGACCGCCCTGAACTGAGGTCGAGACTGTAGGCGAGGGCCGGTGTCGCTCGCCAGATTCGGCGATCAGTGTCCTTCACGAAGGCGATGGCCCAACGCTTCACCGCGCGCTCTGATGTCGTCCCGAACGAGGCGCATGCGCTGCACTGCGCCCATCTGAGACTTATCGGCGTTCTTCTGGCAGACGAAGACGACGCTGCGGGGACTGGCGGTCATCGGGTCGCTCCGGCGAGTGCGTTGCTGGTGAGGAGGGCGGCGAGCGAGTCGAGCGCGCCGGGTACGAGACTGAAGTAGGCCCACGAGCCGCGCTTCTCGCGGGCGAGGATGCCCGCCTCGACCAAGATCTTCAGGTGGTGGGAGACGGTGGGCTGCCCGAGTCCGAGCGGCTCCGTGAGGTCGCAGGCGCACGCCTCCGCCTTCTCCTGCGCCGCGATCATCGAGATGAGCCGCAGCCGGGCTGGGTCCGCGATGACCTTGAGGGTTCTGGCCAGCTTCTCGGCGTTCTCCGCGGAGATCGCCTCGTCAGTGAGGGGCTCGCAGCACGCGGTCACGTCGGTGAGCGGCAGGAGTTGCGTGAACGACATCTGAACGTCCTCCATGGAAATTGACAGTCATCGATACCCTAGCCATACTCGTATCGATCCGCATCAATATCGACCGAGATCAATATCTCTCTGGAGCTGCATGACTGCTGTCACCCCGCCCGTCAAGCTCGGCATCACAGATCGGTTCCTGCCGGTCTGGATCATCGCGGCCATGGCCCTCGGCCTCGCTCTCGCAGTGTTCGTTCCCGTCGTCGGGGAAGCGCTGCACGCGTTCGAGATCGGCTCGGTGAGCGTTCCGATCGCCATCGGGCTGCTGGTGATGATGTATCCGGTGCTCGCGAAGGTCCGCTATTCGGATGCACGGGCCGTCGCCGGTGACCGGAAGCTGCTGATCTCCTCGCTCGTCATGAACTGGCTTGTGGGACCCGCCCTCATGTTCGCCCTTGCATGGCTACTTCTGCCAGATCTGCCCGAATACCGGACCGGGCTCATCATCGTGGGGCTTGCTCGCTGCATCGCGATGGTGCTGATCTGGAACGACCTCGCCTGCGGGGACCGGGAAGCGGCCGCGTTCCTCGTGGCGCTGAACTCCGTGTTCCAGGTCATCATGTTCGGGGCGCTCGGCTGGTTCTACCTCCAGCTACTCCCGTCCTGGCTGGGCCTGCCCACGACCAGTGCGGACTTCTCCTTCTGGGCCATCACGATCAGCGTGCTCGTGTTCCTCGGCATCCCGCTGCTCGCCGGCTACCTCTCCCGCCGCATCGGGGAGTCGACGAAGGGCCGCGACTGGTACGAGTCCAGGTTCCTCCCTAAGGTGGGCCCATTCGCGCTCTGCGGGCTGCTGTTCACGATCGTCATGCTCTTCGCCCTCCAGGGGCAGCAGGTCATCGACCGCCCCTGGGACGTCGCACGCATCGCTCTGCCGCTGCTCATCTACTTCGCCGTCACCTTCCTCCTCGGCTTCGGGCTCGGGAAACTCGTGGGGCTCGGCTACGAGCGCACCACGACGCTCGCGTTCACCGCGGCAGGCAACAACTTCGAGCTCGCGATCGCCGTCGCCATCGGCACCTTCGGCGCGACCAGCGGGCAGGCCCTCGCGGGCATCGTCGGCCCACTGATCGAGGTGCCCGTGCTCGTCGCCCTCGTCTACGTTGCGCTCTGGCTGCGCCCCCGGCTCTTCCCCGCTGCAGCAGCCACCCCGACACCCGCTGCGTCGTCGTCCACCCTCGTCTGAACCCTCTCCACCTCCCTCGTTGACCCCGCTCCACCCACCTCTGTGAAAGGCCCCTGATGTCCACGAAACCTTCCGTGCTGTTCGTCTGCGTCCACAACGCCGGCCGCTCCCAGATGGCCGCCGGCTACCTCACCGCGCTCGCAGGCGGACGTATCGAGGTGCTCTCCGCAGGGAGCGAGCCGAAAGCCCAGATCAACCCCGTCGCCGTCGAGGCCATGGCCGAAGAAGGCATCGACATCGCCAGCAACACCCCGAAGGTGCTCACCACCGAAGCCGTCCAGGCCTCCGACGTCGTCATCACCATGGGTTGCGGCGACGCCTGCCCCTTCTTCCCCGGCAAGCGCTACGAGGACTGGAAGCTCGACGACCCCGCAGGCCAGGGCATCGAGGCTGTTCGCCCCATCCGCGACGACATCAAGCAGCGCGTCGAAGCGCTCATCGCCGAGCTCCTTCCCGCGAAGGCGTAGCTGATCGCTGCTAGAGGCCTTTCGGGAAGCCGATAGCCCGCAACCCTGGGGCGAGCTTCTCCCATTGCCAGGCGCGCTCAGCTTCTCGAGCAGCCTCGCCGCCGCTGTGAAGGCCGACGGCTTTCGCCGCGTAGCTCGCAGCGTGCGGCGAGTGATCGAACATGTGGGCCACTGCGCACGCCTGACCGGCGGCACGAGCGGCGGCGACGGCCGCCGCCCCTGCATCGGTCGCGTCGCGCGCGGCCGCGTGAGCTGCAAACGCAGCAGTGCGACACGTCGTCATCGGGAGTTCGCCGCGTTCCCACGCGCGAACTGCTGCGATCGCTGCGTGCGGGCGGTCATCACCCGGTCGCTGTGCCTCGAAGATGGGCAGGGCGCGCTCCGCGCAGCTCGCCGCCCACAGGGCGATCGCGCGATGGATCGCCGGCTCAGGGTTGGCCCACTTGGCCTTGGTCTCCTCGCTCACGCATCGATCGTCTCAGGGATCGGCTCCAGAACGATCACCCCAACGCGGGTTGGTCGAGAAGGTGTGCGCGCACGTGATGGAAGTGGCCCAGCATTGGTCGGCTCCGACTGCGGGCGAGACGAATCGGAGGATGACGTCGCCGCACGGACGAGTCACCCTTCTGCGGGCTTTCCTCCCTCGTCGATCCGTTGCCAGATCTGTCCGCAAAGCAGTCCGATCGACCCTGCGATGGCGGAGATGACGATCGCCATGGTGAGCGAGCCGGCAGGTATCACCCCCGCGACGACGAACAGCGACAGCATGAACGCGATCCCGTTCAGGAGCAGCGAGAACTTGCTCGACCAGCGGTGCCATCGCCGGGCACGCGCCGTCGTCTCGTCACCTGTCACGCGTCGGTCGAGGAAGAGGGCGATGAGCAGCAGCGGAACGACCTGCAGCGCGGCCTCGTAGAGGAGCGTGTTCATACGACCCTCCACGCGGTCGTGACGGCGTGCACGGCGAGGCGGAGCGTGTCCGTCTCGGCCTCCATCCGCACCGCCTCGGCGGGCAGAGCGCGCTCGGTCATGAGGCCACTGAGCACGGTCGCGAGGAACCGTGCCCGCCGCTCGACGTCGCCCGCGGGCACGTCCCCCTCCTCGATGAGCGTGGTCAGCCATCGCTCGATACGGTGGCGCCCCATCCGTTCGAGCGCGAAGTAGGTCGCCGCTTCGTCTTCGGACGGCGGGGATGCCACGTATGCGTCGTACAGGGCACCCCATTGCTCCCGGGCGCGATCGCCGACACCCACTTGCGCGAGGAACAGGCGCAAGCAGGAGATCAGACGCTCGGCCGGTGACATGGAGCGATCGGTGATGGGATCGTCGGGGATATCGAGGTCGTAGAGGCCCGCGACAACGGTGTCGATGAGATCGCGCTGGGTTGGAAAGAAATGGCGGAGCGAGCCGGTGCTCACCTGCGCACGGGCGGCAACCGCCCTCACACTCAAGCGCGCGGTCGGGTTCTCGCCGAGCATCGTCGCCGCGGCGATCAGGATCTTGTCGCGCGTGCCCGGCCCCTTAGGTACCTCAGTCATGTCTGCCCTCCTCGCGACAACACTCTATTACGGTGTGCTAGCTTAACGCCTCGTTGACTATCACGCTGTACTAATTCGGATCGAGGACGGAATGGGGCTCAAGAAATGGCGCACCCGGCGCGTGCGTGCAGGATCCGGCGAGCCACTTCGCCGCTACCGGTGGTGGCAGATGTTGAGCAGGTCGCTCCGCGCGATCACGCTGCGCTCCGCCGACGGCACCGCATCCACCTACACGGTCGATGTCCGGCACGGTGGCGATATGACGGACGGCGAGATCCGTGCCCGCCTGTATGTGGACGGGGCACTTCAGTCGTTCGCGAGAATGCCGACCCGATTCCCGGTCCCAGGCGGTCACATCGAAGTTGCCATCACCGGCTTCGGACTCAAGCGCTGCCACTACGTGCGCGCGGACGGCAGCGAGGTGCAGCTGACACCCGATCCGGCATCGGGCGAAGGCCGCCGCGCCCGACTGCACCACAGGCATCCCAACGTCAGCCGTCTCATCGGCATCATCTCGACCCTGCTCGTCGTCATCGGCCTGGGCGTCGAAGTGCCGCAGATCATGGCAGCTCTCTCGCAGATTCCCCCCATCGCCGACTCGATCGGGACCTTGACCTCTCCCGTGCAACTGCCGCTTCAGGCCAACCTGCTCATCGGACTCGCCGCCGTCATCGGCAGCACGGAGCGAGCGCTGCGGATGAGGTCGAGCTGGATCGATGAACTCGCCAGCTGACCCACGAAAGGGAACAACTATGTCGAACACCACTACGAATTGGCTTCTCCAGTACGACCACCCCGTACCGACTCCCCGCGTTCCCGCGGCCGTGGAATACCACCGCGTCTACGCGGGCGAGAAGCGTCGGATCCTCCGCGGCGTCCTCGCGATCATCCTCCTGTTCGTCGGACTCGTCGGCTTCGCGCAGCTGTTCCTGTTCGGTGCGGCGATCATCGACTCGCAGATTCTCGGGCGCACCGGCTTCACGCCGCTCCAGCAAGCCGCAGGAGCACTCTCGCTCGGCATGCTCATCCCCTACAGCATGCTGCTGCAGCGCCTGCTCTACGGAGTCCCCTTCCGGTCGCTGCACTCCGTAGCCGGGCGCTTTCGATTCGGCGTCTTCGGCCGGGCACTGCTCGCTTTCGGCCCGATACTGCTTGTTGTCGTCGCCTCCGGTTTCCTCCTCGCCCCCGCCGAGCAGGTTCCCTGGACCACCTTCGACCTCGTCGCCTACTTCGTGATCGGGATGCTGCTGACACCGCTGGCGGCCGCCGGCGAAGAATACGGATTCCGCGGGTTCATGTTCCGCGTGGTCGGCGGGTGGACCCGCGGTACGCGCGTCGGTGCCGCGATCGGCATCATCATCCCGACCGTCCTCTTCTCGCTCTTCCATGGCTCACTGGACCCGTACATCCTCACGTCCTACCTCGTGCTGTTCGGCTCGCTGGCGGTCGTCACGTGGCGCACCGGCGGACTCGAGACCGCCGTCGTTCTCCACGTCGTCTACAACGTCACGGCCCTGGTGCTCGGAACCACGCTGCACGTCGATCTCGGCGGCGCGCTCAACAGCCGCGAAGCAGCATCCGGTTCGTTTGCCACCCTCATGCCGAGCGCGACGCTCATCCTCATCACCGTCGTCATCTGGTGGATGACGCGCAGAACCGGCCCGGCGCGCACCCCCGCACGCTGAGACGTCAACACAACTGCAGCGTGCCGGTGCGGCGTGGGCGATCAGAGACTGCTGGCGTCTTGTCTCTTGTTCCGCCGGTCCTCCCTGATGACGCTCACGACGCCGACGGCGAGGATGATCCAGAGCACCACCCCGAGGGTTCCGATGAACGGATCGGCAGGGGCCTCGTGACTGTTCGGCACGCTGGCAGCCTGAGTACCCGCGTCCGCGGCAAGGTAGAGGCTCCAATCGCTGAAGGCGTGGATCAGCGCGCCGACCCAGAGGCGCCCGGTTACACGCCTGATCCAGTAGTAGCTTGCGCCAGCGATGATGAGGCCGCCCAGCTGGAAGGCGATGACCGCGGGAGGCGCCCCGGCGATGATGCTCCCGGGAATGTGCGCGAGCGCGAAGACTAGGGACGTGATGAGGAGGACCGCGAGTTCACCGTGTCGTTGTCGGACGGCGGTCAGAAGCACGCCTCGGATGGCGAGCTCCTCCCCGAATCCCACGAGCAGCGTTCCGAGGGTGATCACGGCGATCAACGCAAAGGCCTGCTCGGCCCAGGCGACCTCCGTGAGGACCGCGAGGGACGACGCGGTCATGAGGATCGGAATGGAGACCAGGTACCAGCGCCGAGGTGTGAGCGTGGGCGTGGGGCGTTCGCGCCACACCTGTTCAGCGTTGCCAGTCCAGCGGACGTAGAGAAGCAGGAGCGCAATGCCGATGGGAAGCGGGATGAGATGCCCGAGCGCGAACTGGGCCACTTCCTGGTCGTCGCTGACCAAGCTGCTCAAGAGGTTGCCGAGGCCGGCGGCGAGCGCGACATACACGACGACAGCCGCGAGAGCTGTCAGGACCCCGGACTTGCGCGGGCCAGTCACGAGTGTGGTTGCCGTCATGCGGGGGTCCGTTCTGTGGAAGCGCTCCGACCTCCGTGTTCGTGCGTGTCGAGTGCGACGAGCAGCGCCGTCCGTTTCGGTTCGCTCCCGCCGGGCAAGAGGGTCGGAGCGTGGGGCCGACCGCTCAGAAGGTGCCGTCGGCGGCGAGCCCGGTGAAGGTGGTCGTGATCGTGGTCGGCGCGACACGGACGGTGTAGCTGGTGCCGACAGCGAAGCTGCCGCTGATGAAGAAGTCGCCGAGGACCGGCGTCTGTTCACCCGCAGGAAGAGGGGTGGTGTTCGTGAGAGTGACGACGTTGCCATCGACGCTGACGTCGAATCCAGCAGGTGCTGCCGACGTGGTGAAGGGCACCCCCGTGGGAACCGTGACGATGACCTGGAGCTGCTGGGCGGTGTACGGGCCGCTCGCGCTGGAACCGTCGTAGTTCGACCCGGCGAAGAAGATTCCTTCACCGGCACTTGAACCTCCATTCAGCGTGAGCGTGCCGCCGGTTGCCGTCGTGCTTGCGACTGCGGCCGGAACGGAAGCCGACAGAGCGAGGACGGGCGCCGACCAGCTCAGCGCGGTCAGCACTGTTCGACGGCTCGGATCGGCTGGGGTATGCGCGTTCGACATGGTCTCTCCAGAAGGGTGGCGCGTTGAGGTGGTCTCGGTGGGCGCGATCAAGCACGCATCAGGCAATCATGGCCAGCCTACGCAATCCGCCCGGAGCGCTTGACTCGGCCCGGGATTCATGAGCTGCGTACCTCGATTTGCCCCTATGCCAGGTGTGTGGCCTCGACGCGACTACAGCAGCCACTCGGCGAGCGGGTGGATGAAGTAGCGGAGCGAGATCGCCTCCCAGATGGCCCCGATGACGAGGAGGGAAAGCGCAGGCACGGCGAGCATTCCCATGCACTGCAGGCCACGGAGGTATCCGCGTCGCCGAGTGGGGGCGCCGATGGTTCGCGGGAAGAGCCAGTGTCGCCCGAGGAGCCACGCGCCCAGCAGCAGGAGGATGTAGGCCTGCAGCTCGATGATCAGCGTCAGCGAGTGCGGGATGAGCTGCACCCACGCGACGGGCGAGGTGGGAGCGAGGGTGATGCCGGTTTCCACCGCGAAGTAGGCGAAAAGGCCCAGGCCAGCGAAGGGCACGATGAGGGACGGCAGGAAGATGAAGCCCAGTCCGACCTTGCCGATATTGACGGCGAGGATCACGAGGGCGAACAAGGGCGGTGTGAGTACGAGCTCCTGGACCAGCCCCGCCGTGCCGTCGCTCTCGAGGGCATCCGCTCGAGCTGCGTTGAGGTCCGGGAAGACGATTCCCAGCACGAAGCCGACAGCGGTGACGCCGTAGGCGCCCACGTTGAGCCAGGCGTAGGCGCGCGCGTTGTCGCGGATGAGGCGGAACGAGCGCCGCCACCTGCGTGGTCGTGAGTGGTGGTTCGTTCGAGCTGCTGAGGTCATGGTTCCACCTCACCGGCAGAGGGGCGTCGTCGGTAGTGACGTCACGTCACCGAGGAAGGTGACACAGCGTCACTACCCGGAGGGCGAGGAACTGGCCAGAGTTGGAGCACTATGAAGGCAATCGATCTGACACTCAATGCCGTGATCGCCGTGACGGTGACGGTATTCCTCGCGTACCTCGGTTTCCATTTGTGGGACTTCGGCATCTTCACCACCCTGCCGCCGGACATCACCGGCTTCTTTCTCGACAATGCCGCCCTGCAGTACATTGCGCTCGGAATGCTCGTTGCTGCGATGATCGCCAAGGTGCCCGTCGGACGCAGGATCAAGACGCGGGACGCTGAGACTCGGAGGTGACCATCGACATAGTGGGACGAGACGACGTCCCGTCCGAGCGGCGGATGCGCCAGCTGGCGATGGTCACGGCCGTCGTGGCGATCGCCCCGCCCAGCCTGCTGGGCGTTGCGGTCACCGCCGCATCCTGGTGGGAAGGCGCGACGGCCGCCATCGGCTACCTCCTGGCCCTCGGGGTGCTCCGCGAGTGGAGCCTGGATCGGTACCCGCGGAGGGCCATGTTCGCGCTGATCTTCACGGCGGTGGGCTGGGGTGTCGGCTCGCTCACCGCATCGAGCCCCATCAGCTTCGTGCCGCTGTCACTGATCGGGGCCATGCTCCTGGCCAGGTCGCGGAGGCGGACGCTGTGGTTCGTCGTGTTCGCGGCCGGCGTCGCCGGCGTGGGTGCCAGTGCGCTCATCTTCCACCCGGTGACGTGGGAGGTCGTCACTCTCTACCTGGTCTCTCCCGCCCTGGGAACGTTGTTCATCACCGGGGTGATCGTCTTCAGCGAGCATGTCTGGCTCGTCGTCCGGCGCCTGAAAGTGGCCGCCAGGACGGAGGCGGAGCTGGCCGTCGCGAACGAGCGGATGCGCTTCGCCGGAGACCTGCATGACATCCAGGGCCACACGATGCACGTCATCAAGCTCAAAGCCGCTCTCGCCCGTCGTCTCGTCGCGACAGACCCAGGCCGTGCGATCAGCGAACTCGATGACATTCGCCAGCTCACGAGTGACACCATCGCGGAGACCCGGACGCTCGCCTACGCCCGGCATCGGCTCAACCTTCTGGCCGAGCTCGAGAACGCCACGAAGCTATGCCAGGCGGTGGGCATCCAGGTCAGCACGGAGGTCGCGGATGGGACAGAGGCGAGCCCGCATGAGCTGCTCGCGCAGGTGCTCCGCGAAGCGACCACGAACTTGCTGCGTCACGCCAGCCCCGAGCGCGTGACCATCATCGCGACCCCAGACCGCATCGAGATCACCAACGACGGAGTAGGCGCGGAGGGCGCTCCGCTCCGTGGCCTCGCACGACTCCGCGAACGTCTCGAGGCGAATCGTGGGACGCTGTCCGTGCAGCACACCCCGCCCACGTTCACCGTCTCAGCTCACATCAGCTCGCCGCCGGTCGACACTCCGGCGCGGAGTGCGTCGTGAGCAGCGGCCGCGGCCCTGTCCGCGTGGTCCTCGCGGACGACGAACTCCTCCTGCGCACCGCCCTCTCGGCGCTCCTCCCCCTCGATGGCCTGATCCAGGTCGTCGGCCAGGCGAGCAACGGGGACGAAGCCGTCGCTTCCACGCTCGAGCACGAGCCTGACGTGCTTGTCATCGATCTTGAGATGCCCGGGACAGACGGGCTGCAGGCCGTTGCACGGATCCTGGCCGAGCGGCCCGCCCAACGCGTCCTCATGCTCACTCGACACGCACGGCCCGGCGTCCTCCGGCGAGCCCTTGACCTCGGGGTGCTCGGCTTCATGAGCAAGGCCTCCGACCCGGAAGACATCGCGGACGCCGTCGAGCGCGTTCACGCTGGGCAGCGGTGGATCGCCCATGATGTCCTCGAGGCCGCCATGGCTGATGATTCGCCGCTCACCGCCCGAGAGGTCGACGTCCTGCGCGAGACGCGCGAGGGGTACTCCGTCCGCGACATCGCACGGAGGCTCCACCTCGCCCCGGGAACAGTCCGCAACTATCTCTCCAGCGCGATGCAGAAGACGAGTGCTGGCACGCGCCATGACGCAGCCCGGGTGGCCCACGAGCGCGACTGGCTCTGACGTCTGGACGCAACGAGCTTCGAGCGGAAGAGCACAGCAGCCGTCCGGGTTCGATCAAGCTGTCGGCGGTGGCTGATACCGTGCCCGGCGTGAAGATCCTCCTGCTCTCTCGCTGTCCGGGTGCGCTCGCGTCTTTCCTCGCGGAGTCGACAGATCGCGAAGGCCCGATCCGCCTCGGCTACCTCGACGACGCCCAGGTGGCGTTCTCGGAGGCTCCGTTCGTGCGAGCAGAACGCGACTCTGTGGAGGAGCTGGGCCACGAGGTCGTCGGCATCACCGTTCGGGGCCTGAGCGTCGCCGAGTTCGAGCGCGTGCTCGGAGGGCTGGATGCGTTGTACGTGGCGAGCGGGAGCACCTTCGCGCTTCTTGAGGCGCTGCGCGTGTCTGGCTGCGACGTTCCGCTGGTCAGGCACGTGCGAGCGGGACTCCCCTACGTCGGGTCCAGCGCCGGATCGATCATCGCGGGGCCCGATGTCACGCCCGCCTCCCTGATGGACGACCCTGCAGATGGGCCTCTGCTCACTGATCTCGTCGGCCTCGGGCTGGTCGAGCAGACGATCATCCCGCATGCGGATGGGCAGTTGCCGCCCTACCCGCCGGACCTGATTCGCACGACGCTGGACACGTACGGAGCTGACTACCCGCTGCTCCCCCTCGCCGACGACCAGGCCCTCCTCTCCGACGGAACGAACACGAGCGTGATCGACTCGAGCTGCTGAGCGTGCCGACGTGGAGATGATCAGTCTCATCGGGCGTCTGAAACGTGGTCTGCGTGTTAGCCGTTGTAGGCGACGTAATGCAGCTCGGGCTGCCGACGCTCGTCGTGCAGTCGCGCCAGCGCCTCGGCGATGACCTCGGGCTCGGCGTCGGGGTGGCCGCCTCCGATGAGCGCGGTGATGCCCATGTGCGCGACATAGACGCCCTTCGGCTGCAGTGCGTTGTGCAGATTGAGGGCCCAGTTGCGGAGTCCGGCTGCGGCGATGTTCACGTTGGCGAGGGAAGGCCGGGGGTTGAGGGAACCACCGCCGGTGACGACGAGAACCGTGCCCTCGCCGGCCGCGATCATGTCCGGCAGCACAGCACCGACGGCGGTGAGTGCGCCCCCGAGATAGAAGTCGATCTGGGGCTGCAGGTTCTCCATCGTCACATCGAGGACGTCGACGGTGGCCAGGGACCGGTCCGCTGGCGAGAACTCGAGCACGTCGATCGGGCCAAGGGTGTCCCTGATCGCACGAAGAGCTTCCGTGACGGAGCCTGGGCGGCTGATGTCGGCAGCGAACGCGTGGGCTGCGATGCCTTCGCCCACGAGAGTCTCGACGAGGGAGTCGAGCCTGGCCTGGGTGCGTGCCACGAGAGCGACGTCGAACCCTCGACGTCCGAAGGCACGGGCGATCTCGAGTCCGAGTCCGGGGCCGGCCCCGATGATGGTGAGAAGAGGCATGAGGCGTCCTTTCGTGTCCCGCGCAGCGCAGATACCGCAGGGGTGGGTTAGATTGAGGTTGCCCTCAAGTTCCTCAGCATCATATGTTGAGGCCACCCTCAATATCTACCGGAATCGTCATGACGCCCATCAACGGCCTCCGCCGAGATGCCCAAGCCAACGTCGAGAGGCTCCACGCAGCCGCACGGACGGTATTCGCGCGCCGCGGGCTCGCGGCTCCGCTGGACGAGATCGCCCGCGAGGCGGGCGTGAGCATCGGCACCCTCTACAACCGGGTCGGGTCCCGTGAAGCACTCATCGACGCCGTGATCCCTGCAATCGCCGGCGAAAAGCTACTGGCGCTCAAGGAGCGATCGCTGAGCCAACCATCGCCTCGTGCACGGCTGGAGGCGTTCATCGCAGGGATGATCGACCTACAGGTCGACGATCCGGCGCTGAGCGATGCCATGCTCCGTCGCTTCCCGAACGCGACCTCGCTCATCGAGACCTGCGATCGCTCGACCGCGCTCGGTCAGGATCTGATCGACGACGCCCACGCCTCTGGCGCCCTCTCCCGAGACTTCACCGCCGACGACCTCATGACAGTGCTGTGGATGGCAGGAACCGCAAGCCACGACCCCTCAGCCCCCGCAGGATGGCGACGAGTCGTCGACCGCAGCATCGCCGCCGCCTGGACCGCCTGACGACAGCAGCACCTCGAGGCTCGCGCACTTCGCTAGCATCGGCTGAATGTCGAAGACCACGGACGCCTACTCCCTCCGAGCGGACGAATACAGCAGCCTCCTAGGTTCGATGGAGTCGGTGCACGACTCCGACCGCCAGCTCATCGACAGCTGGGTAGCGGCAGTTGAAGGTCGGGGGCTGGACGCAGGTTGCGGGCCCGGGCACTGGACGGACTATCTCGCCAGGAGGGGGCTCGAGGTCCGGGGCATCGACCTGGTCCCGGCCTTCATCGAGCGTGCGCGATCCTCGTATTCCGGCGTGCGATTCGATGTGGGGAGCATCGACGAGATCGACGAGCCCGACGACTCCCTCGGGGGCGTCCTGTCCTGGTACTCGACGATCCACCACGACCCGTCTCGCATCTCCGAACCCCTCACCGAGTTCGCTCGGGTCCTGCGCCCAGGCGGCCTGCTTGTCCTCGGGTACTTCGAAGGTCCCGCGTGCGAAGCGTTCGATCACGCCATCACAACCGCGTACCGGTGGCCGGCGAGCGAGTTCGAGCAAACCCTGGAAGCATCCGGATTCGAGGTGCTCGAATCCCATCGGCGAACGAGCAGAACCCACAGACCACACGGCGCCGTCGTCTGCCGACTCGCTTGAGCCTGGCTGAACGGCGGGTGGCATCGCAGGAGGGATGCTTCGGCCCAGCCCTTCAGGCGAGTTCGATTTTCCACTCGGCGACGTCGCACTGCCCGTCGTCGTTGTTGCCGGATGCAAGCACTGTTCCGTCTGCGCGCAGGCCGAGCGTGTGCGCTGACCCCGCGGCCACCGCCACGACGTCCCGCCACGTTGCGACCTCGCATTGCCCACGCCCGTTGTCGCCGGATGCGCGCACCCGACCGTTCCCGAGGACAGCAACCGTGTGGCGGCTCCCGGCTGAGAGGGCCACCACGTCGCGCCACTCCAGCGCATCCACGAGGCCCGCCGCCCGATCGCCAGCGACAACCACCCGACCTTCTCGAGTCAGACCGACAGTGTGGAAGTAGCCCGCAGCCACCGCGCTCACGCCGCGCCAGTCCGCCACGGAGGATTGCCCCCTCCGATCGTTGCCCGCAGCGACCGCCGTGCCGTCTGCGCGAAGCCCCACCGTGTGCCAGTCTCCCGCGGCGACGGCGACAAGCTCGCTCCACCCTTCGACGTCATTCGCTCCCTCGTTCCGCCTCCCCGCGGCCAGGGCTCGCCCGTCCGCGGAGACGGCGAGAGTGCGCCGCCAGCCGGCAGCAACAGCCACGACCTGCGTCCAGTCACCGACGTTGCACTGCCCCTCGTTGTTCCAACCGGTGGCGAGTACGGTGCCGTCCGCGCGCAACCCGACTGTGTGAGATCGGCCCGTGTTCGCTGCGGTATGCACCCCACCGACAGCGACCGAGATGACCTCGGACCAGCTGTCCACCCGTCGCTCCTCCGAGCGCGCTCGACCAGCGGTGCATACAGCCCCGCCTGCCATCACACCGGCAGAGTGGCGTCGACCGGCCGCGATCTTCGCGCGGGCAGGTTTCGCGTGCTGGTCGAACCTCATACGTTGATCGTCTCAGCCAGTTCGCCGTACCGCGCTCATCGACGTGCGGTGCCCTCCGGTATCACTCCGACGACGGGGCCAGCTCGCCGTCGCGCTAGGGACGCAACCAGCGGATGAGTCGCCGGAGGAGCTCTCGGTGCTCCGGAGCTTCGAAGGATCGAGCGTCGTGCCCGAGCGCATCGTAGGCAGCCCGGCCGTACTCGGCCGTCTCGTCGCGCGTCCAGATGAGCGGGTGCGTCGAGCCATCGTGGGCGTGGGCCAGCAACGTCCGCACGGCGTCGGCCACGCGCAGGTGGCTGTAGCGCTCATCGTTGATCGTGAAGTCCTCGATGCCGACGGTGATCGGGTCTGCGACGACCTGCACCTGGGTCTCGTCCTGCTCCGGGTGCATGGAAACCCCTCGAACCCACCGCCCGCCGAGCGCTTCTTCCCATTCGGGTGACTCGGTGAAGCTGGTCGAGGAGACATGCAGGGCCAGCAGCGGGGTGCCGCTCCCGAGGAGTCGACGCAACCCCTCTCGAGCGCTGGCGGCGGGTACCTCCTCGCCGTCACGGGGAAGACCGAGGTTCACGACGAGCAGGTCGGGCGCGGGCGGATCCGAGCTCAGAACGGAATCGACATCGGTGGCGACAGTTGTTGCGAATCCCTCATCCTCGAGGAGTCGCACGAGCTGAGCGGTGGTTTCCGCGAAGGGATGCCAGGGGTCTGCGTAGCGTCCGACGCCGCTGAGGACGAGGGCGGTGAGTGGGGCGGGCATGTCCCGGAGTGTAGGTGACGCTCGCGCGGAGGGGCCGAGGTGTGTTTGCATTCGGGTGTTCTTGTTCGAATGAGTCCGTTTGGAGTACGCCATGGTTGCCGCCGCCCGTAGGGATGTCATTCTGCGTGAACTGGAGCTGCGCGGTTCCATCATGAACGCCGCATTGGCGGCGAGGCTCGGCGTCTCGCAGATGACCTTGCGACGCGATCTGATCGCGCTGGAATCGAATGGGTTACTGGTGCGGGTACACGGCGGAGCGCTGTCGCCGGGAGTCGCGGTCCAGCAGGAGCGCGCCGACCCGCTCGCATCACGGGCGAGCGAACGCCCCGTGGCGACCATCGGGATGATCGTGCCAACGAGCGCGTACTACTTCCCGGAAGTGATCAGAGGGGCGAGCCAAGCCGCCCGTGAGCTGAACTGTCGACTGGTGGTGGGCGCGACAAGTTATTCCGAGGCGGAGGAGCTGCGCCAGGCGCAGCGCCTCATCGATCGAGGCGTGGACGCCCTCCTGATCACGCCGCACGACACGATCCACGAGGACTCGCCTCTGCTTGAGCTACTGGAGCGCGCGCCGGTCCCGATCGTGGTCGTGGAGCGCTCGATCGACGAGGCGATGGCTGGCCGATTGGAGTGGGTGCGCTCAGACCACAGCTATGGTGCGGAGATCGCCGTGCGGCACCTCGTGGATGAAGGACACGAACGGATTGCCCTCGCCGCGCGCCCCGTTGCCACGGCCACCGGACTGAACATCGGGTACCAGCGGGCGATGCGCGCAACAGGGAACAAGGCTGGCCGGATGCGGCGGGAGCTCCCCCATCCCCCGGCCGGCCAGAACGTGCTCATCTCCGAGCTCACGCAGCTGCTGGACGATTGCCTCGCCCAGGGCGTGACCGCGGCGATCATTCTCGGCGACGCGGATTCGATGGCGTTCACGGACCTCGTCATCGAACGAGGCCTGCGTGTGCCCGAAGACTTCGGGGTGATCGCCTACGACGACGAGATCTCGGCCCTCGCGGCGGTACCGCTGACGGCGGTTGCGCCGCCCAAGCACGAACTCGGCCATACGGCGCTCCGCCTGGTCATGGACCGCCTTCGCCTGGGCGATGAGCGAGCGCGTTCTGTTGTGCGCATGATCCTCTTGCCGAGTCTCATCGTCCGGGAGTCGACGCGTCGCACCGGAGATTCTGTGCGTTTGTGAGCGTTTGAGGCGCGAACGCTTGGCGCGTGGGGGGGGAGCATCGATGATCGATCCACACCACCGTTGTTGTCTCAGAGGAGTCCCTCATGCGTCTGCGTCGTCTCCCGATCCCCGCTGCCATCCTGGTCACGGCGATCGCTCTCACCGGCTGCGCGCCGACCGGTTCCGCGCCCGCTGCCCCACCGGCCGGTCCGGCCACCGGCGAGGTCACGTTCTGGTCCTCGCTGAGCGGCATGGCGGACGTCGCGGCCGCCTTCAACGCGAGCCAGGACGACATCACCGTCTCGTTCGAAGAGATCCCCAATGGCGCGAACGGCGGGTACACGAAGCTCGCGGCAGCGATCACCTCCGGCACGGGCCCGGATGTCGTCGGCATCGAGTACGACCGCCTGCCCGGGTTCGTCGCTTCCGGCCAGGTGCTCCCGCTGACGGACCTCGTCGATGAGGAGACGCGCTCCGCCTACGACGACCAGGTGGAGAACCTGGTCACGTTCGGCGACGACAGCTACGCCCTCCCGTACGACGCGCCGCCCCTCGTGAACTGGTACCGCCAGGACGTTCTCGACGCCGCCGGAGTTGCCGTGCCGACGACCTGGGAGGAGTTCGAGGCGGCGGCTCGTGCCGTGAAGGCGTGGAACCCCGACGCGTACCTCGCGAGCTTCTTCACGAACGAGCCACCGCTCGCCCCCTTGTCCTGGCAGGCAGGCGGCAAGTGGTTCTCCGCGGAGGACGACCACTGGAACGTCGCCGTCGACGACGCAGCGTCGGTGAAGGTGGCCGACTTCTGGCAGCGACTGATCGATGAGGACCTGATCAAGAAGCAGCTCGGCTACAGCGATGAATGGACCGCGGACCTCGGCAACGGCACCGTGAACGGCTGGATCGGCGGCTCATGGAGCGCATCCGGGTTGAAGACCCGCACCGAGGCCGCCGGGCAGGCAGGCAAGTGGATCGCCGCGGCACCACCGACGTGGGACGGCGAACCGACCGGCGCGCTCAACGGGGGAACCGGCTTCGCGCTCGCAGAGACGAGCGAGAACACCGCGGCCGCTGCAGTGTTCCTCAAGTGGCTGGCGACAACCGAGGAAGCCGTGCAGGCCCGTGGTGCCGTGGGAACGGCGTACCTCGCCTACCCCGGCTTGAACGAGGTCGCCGAATCCGTCGCCCCCGTCGACTACTACGGCAACGACATCTACCAGGTCTTCGACGACGCGTCCGCGAACCTCGCCCCGTGGGCCTGGGGCCCCAGCTACGACATCACCAGCACTGAGCTGAAGGAAGGCGTCACCAGCGCCCCAACCCTCGCCGACGCGCTCAGGAGCACGCAAACGGGAACCGTCGAAGGTCTCGAGGGGCTCGGGCTGGACGTGACCGAATGACACTCCTCAAGCGCGTTCACCCCAGGGCGCCGCGCCGCACCGGAGTGTCGGGCACGGGCGGGCGCACCGCCGCGATCTTCCTGGTCCCGTTCTTCGCCCTCTTCCTGGTCACCATGATCGCCCCGGTCGTCTACGCGATCGGCATGAGCCTGTTCGCCGAGTCCCGATCCGGCCTGGGCTTCGGTGAGACGACGACAGAGTTCGTGGGACTCGGGAACTACATCTCCGTGCTCTCGGACCAGAGCTTCATCGAAGGGTTCGGCCGGCTGGCCATCTACTGCGTGCTCTACGTTCCCGTCCTGCTGCTGGTCGCGCTGACGCTGGCACTGCTGCTGGACGCGGGCGTCACCTATGCGAAGCGCACCTTCCAGCTCCTCCTGTTCCTGCCTCACGCGGTTCCCGGCGTGATCGCCGCACTCATCTGGGCCTACCTCTACACCCCCGGTGTCAGCCCGATCGTGAAGGCGCTCGCCTCCGGCGGGATCGAGATCAACTTCCTCTCGGTCGAGTTGGTCCTGCCGTCCATGGTCAACATCGCCGTGTGGGAATGGGCCGGATACAACGTCATCATCCTCTTCACGGCTCTGCAGGCCGTGTCCCGCGAAGTGCTCGAGGCAGCCCGCATCGACGGCGCCGGCGGGATCCGCACCGCCATCTCCATCAAGACACCCCTCATCGCCCCAGCCCTGGGAGTTGCGCTGCTGTTCACCGTCATCGGCTCACTGCAGCTCTTCACCGAGCCCCGCATCCTCTCCTCCGCCACGACGGCAGTGACCAGCACCTGGGTGCCCAACATGTGGGCCTACGACGCGGCCTTCAACCGCAACAACCTGCCGGAGGCGGCCGCGGCCTCCATCGTGCTCGCAGCGCTCGCTGGAGTCCTGTCCTGGGCCGTGACCCGATTCACCTCGAAGGAGCCCACATCATGACCGCGACGCTCGACACCGTTGACGCCCCGACCGTCTCAACCGAGCCGTCCACGGCTCCGCCACGTCGCCGTCGCGCGCGGCGCCGTTCCGGTGGCGCCGCACTCACGGTCAACGGCCTGCTGATCGTCGGCACCGCCTACATGGTGCTGCCCCTGTTCTGGCTCGTCTTCGCGGTCACCAAGGACGCCTCCGGCCTGTACTCCGGAGACGCGTTCTCCATCGGGAGCGACTTCTTCGCGAACATGTCGCGACTCCTCACGCAGGACGACGGCATCTTCCTGCGGTGGCTCGCGAACAGCATCCTCTACGCCGGTGCGGGGGCGATCATCGGAGGATTCGTCGCTCTGATGGCCGGCTACGCGTTCGACAAGTTCATCTTCAAGGGCAGCAAGCCCCTCTACGCCCTGGTCCTCGTCGGTGTCCTCATCCCCAACACGGCAACCGTCATCCCGCTCTATCTCCTCGCCGCGTCCGTCGGTGCGACGAACACGATCTGGGCTGTGCTCATCCCCGCCTTCTGCAACCCGTTCAGCGTGTACCTCGCCCGCGTCTTCAGCGCCGGCTACCTCCCCAATGAAGTCCTCGAGGCGGCCCGGGTGGACGGGGCTGGCCCCATTCGCACCTTCCTGCAGATCGGGTTCCCGATGCTGCTCCCAGGTTTCGTGACCATCGCCCTGTTCCAGTTCGTCGGCGTGTGGAACAACTTCATGCTGCCGCTGATCATGCTGCAGGACCGAAGCCTCTTCCCCTCCAGCGTCGGCATCGCGCTCTGGCAGAGCCAGGTGCAGCAGAACCCGGACTTCTCCACCCTGGTCATCGCCGGCTCCTTCCTCTCCATCGTGCCCCTCGTGGTCGCGTTCGTGATGCTGCAGCGCTTCTGGCGCGCTGGCCTCAGCGCCGGGAGTGTGAAGTGAGTCCCCGCAAACGCGTCGCCTTCGCGATGACCACGGCCGCGTTGAACCGCGTCTTCCCACCCCGGCAGATCGATGCGATCGCTGAGACCGCCGACGTCCTCGGGCACATCGTCGAGTTCGAGTCCGACCGGGCTCGGGGCATCCTCGCGGACGTGGAGGTGCTGATCACCGGCTGGGGCTCTCCTCGCGTCGACACCCGCGTCCTCGCCGCCGCCCCGAACCTGGAGGCGATCCTGCACTCTGCCGGCACCATCAAGCCCTACGTGAGCGAAGCTGTCGTTCATAGCGGGATCAGGGTGAGCACTGCGGCGGCGGCGAACGCCGTGCCCGTCGCCGAGTACACCGTCGCGATGATCGTCTTGGCCGCGAAACGCGTCCTGCCCATGGCGCGTCACTACCGGGACGCTCGACGAGCGTTCGACGTCGAGAGCAGCTACCCCCAGCTGGGGGCGTTCGAGAAGCGCGTCGGAATCGTCGGCGCGTCCACGATCGGCCGTCTCGTGATCGAGCTCCTGCGCGCCTACCGCTTCGAGGTCGTCGTCTACGACCCGTATCTCAGCGACGACGACGCGGCGCACCTTGCGGTCGAGAGCGTCGGGCTGGATGAGCTGCTCGCCACAAGCGACGTCGTCTCGGTCCACGCCCCGTCCCTCCCCAGCACGCACAATCTCATCGACGCCCGCGGCATCAACCTGATGCGCGTGGATGCGACCCTCATCAACACCGCGCGGGGCGAGATCATCGACCAAGATGCCCTGACCGCTCGCGTCGTGGCCGGCGAGCTGTACGCGATCCTGGATGTCACCGTCCCCTGGATCCTCGAGGCCGAGCACCCCCTCTACGTGGCGGAGCGTGCCCTGCTCACCCCCCACATCGCCGGCTCGTACGGCACTGAACTCGGTCGTCTCGCCGAGTCCGTCCGGGAAGAGCTGGCGCGCCTCTCCAGCGGTGACGATCTCGCACACGGGCTCACGGCCGCACGGTTCGCGGTCACCGCCTGAACCCCAACCCCAGCAACGCCCCGCGGGGCGCCCTCTTGTCCCCGACGTTCTCATTCAGGGAGTACCCCCATGTCGCAGATCTCTCGCCGCACCGTCCTCACCGCTCTCGGCACAACCGCCGCGTTGGCCGCCTTCGCGACCCCCTCCTACGCTGAGGACGCCGCTCCTCGCGCGCCGAGGATCACCTCGCTCGGCCCCGCCATCGAGCAGTACGCGTTGATGAGCAGCGTGCTGCTGGACGGCGTCGCCTACATCGGATCCCGGAACCTGGAGACCACCGGCGTCATCGCGCTCGACATCGCGTCAGGAAAGGTCATCGCCTCCACCACGGTCGGCAACGGGCACAGCATCCAAGCGCTCGGGCTCGACCCGATTCGGCGCTTGCTCTACATCGGAGTTCTGCAGAAGTCGGCCGGCAGCCAACCCAATGTGTTCCGGTGGGACCTGGACAGCCCGAACAGTCCAGCGACCGCGATCGGTGCCATCGGCGATCGCGATGTGCGTGCCCTCGCGGTCGCGCCAGACGGGGTGCTCTTCGCTGTCGGCGGGGGTGGGGCGACGGCCCCCGCGCTCTGGCAACACGACCCCGCGGTCGGAGGCCTCGTGAGTCTCGGCGTGCCGGATGCGAAGGTCACCCTGGCACGGACGGTGGCCGCGACCGACCGGACTGTCTACTTCGGCGCCGGGAGCACCCTCGGTGGCGGCGGCAGCACCAGCCGCGCCGCCCTATACGCCTTCGATCGAGCCGCAGCTCAGTTCTCGAACATCACCCCAGCGGAGATGACGAACGACCCGAGCATTCGTGATCTCGCCGTCATCGACGAGCAGCTGCTCGTCTCCACTGCCGGCGCCGCAGAATCGAGCAAGATCGCCCGTCTCGAGCTCGCGGATCCCACTTCCTATTCGCTGGCGGCCTCCATCGGCAAGGTCGCCAAGAACTTCGCTGTCCTCGACGACACCGTCTACTGCGCCAACGAGACGGGCATCCTCTCCTGGGACCCCTCAGGAACGACCGTGCGACAGCTCGATCTCAAGGGGCTGGATCTCGGGGAGATCTGGGGCTTGGACGCTCTCGACGGGGCCCTCGTCGCGACCTCCGGATACGCGATCGTCGCCGTGGTCACGCTTCCCGAGGCAGCCACGCGCGTCATCGACCTCGGTGAGGCGGGCGCCCCCATCGGACCGCAGACCTGCATGGGCATCGCCGTCGGCGCTGGATACGCCTACGTCGGCGGCAATGGCGGTGTCGCCCGGCACAACCTCAGGACGGGGGACGTCTTCAACCTCACGATCCCTGGCGAGGCGAAAGACGCCGAGGTCATCGACGGTGTCCTCTACACGGGCCAGTACAGCGGCCAGGGCATCTGGGCGCACGACCCTCGAAGCGGCACCACGACCCGGCGCGTCGCCAGCTTCCCGGAAGCTCAGAATCGCCCCCTGGACACCACCTGGGATGCCTGCAACGAGCTGCTCCTCGTCGCCGCGCAGGCGGACACCGAGGGCGGTGGCTCCCTGTGGACCTACAAGCCCGCCACAGGGGTCGCGAGCATCGCGGTCAACCCGATCGACGACATCCAGCTCGTGCGTGCCGTCGCGACCGCAGACGGTGTCGCGTACCTCGGCGGGGACAACGCCCAGAAGACCGGGCCGCGCGGCACCATCGTCGCCTGGGACCCCACGCTGCAGAGCGAGCTCTGGCGGGTGGAGACGAACCAGGCCAATGGCATCGCCGCGCTCGCCGTCCAGGGCGAGCACCTGTTCGCGATCACCATCAAGGGCACGCTGATCGTCATCGATCGCACCGAGCGTGCGATCGTGCACACGTCCGACCAGCGATCCCTCACCCCGGGCTTCGCGGCGATGACCAATGCCGGCGGCAGCGTCTACGTCGTCACGGACACGACTCTGTTCCGCATCGACCCGCAGACGTTCGCGATCACGGTCGTCGTCGCCGGCATCAATGGCGGCTGGTACAGCGGACCGCACCTCGCGGCGGACAAGCACGGTGCCATCTACACGCTCCGCTCCCGCGAGCTCGTCCGCATCGAAGACCAAGCCCGGTGACCGCGCCGACTCTGCGCTCCGTCGGCCTCGATGTCGGCGGCACGAAGACCCACGTTGCTTTCGAGGACACCTCAGGGCTGCGCGGGGAGGTTGTCGTCTCTTCCACGGAGTGGCGACGGGGCTCGCTGTTCTCCGACACGGGCAACCTCGAGCGCCTTGCTGGCATCGTCCACGACCACGGGGTCGTGGACGCCGAGACCAGCGTCGCAGCTGGCCTGAACGGTGTCGACACTTCCGAACAAGCCCGCCGTGCCGAGTGCGAACTCTCCAGCGCACTCGGCACGGCGCTCATCACCGTCTCAAACGACGCGGAACTCCTGGGTCATGCCCTGGGTCCCGAGCCGTCCCTGCAGCTGATCGTGGGAACTGGAACCGTCCTGGTAGGACGTGACCAGTCCGGCGCTCCACTGCGCGCGATGGGTTACGGCTGGCGGTTCAACGACTTCGGCAGCGCTCCAGCGCTCGTCCGTGAAGCGCTTCGTGAGCTGCACCGCCTCGCTGATCACACGACCACCGTCCCAGACCCTCTCGCTGAGGTGCTGCAAGCGGCATACGGAGCAAGGAACCTCACCGAGCTCACGCTCGCGATATCCGACCGGGCCAGCCTGACCGAGTGGGGAAGCCACGCGCCACTCATCTTCCAAGCCGCAGATCTGGGCTCCCCCAGTGCCATCAGGGTGATCGCTGACGCGGCCGACTACATCGCCGCCGTCGTGCACGCGTTGCGGCAACGGGGTGCAGTCGGCGAACGCATCGTGGCGGCGGGTGGGGTCATCACCAACCAGCCCCGACTCCAGAGCGCGATACGGGCTGCGCTCACAGCGATCGAGGAGCCGTTGGAGCTGCTCGTGCTCGATCGCCCGCCGGTCAGCGGAGCGCTTGTTCTTGCCAGCCTTCGCCACCGCGATCTGCGCAGGGCCCTCGATGTCCCTGTGCCCTGCGCCCCTCTTCCGTGAGGTGAGCACCTCGTCGAGGCCGCTCGAAGACGAGGAGCGCCCCGATCGCCGCGACGCCGGCCAGGAGCGCGACCGCGAGCGGGAACGAGCCCACCGCAGCCGCGAGAGCGACCCCCGCAACCGGGGCGAGCGCGATCGACGCCGTGATCGGGGCGCTGAACACCCCGTTGAGCGTGCCGAGCCGTTCGGTGCCCCAGCGCTCGACGACGGCGGTGGCCTGCACGAGCGTCAACGCACCGCGGGCCGCCCCGGCGAGCAGCGCGAGGAGAACGAGCACGGCGAACGGACCCGAGATGAGCGCGAACGCCACGAGCGTGAGGCTCGCGACAGCGCCCACGAGCAGTGCGCGCAGCGGCAGCGGAACGACGCGGTTGAGGACGGTGAAGAGCGCGCGGCCCACGACCTGCCCCACGCCCACGAGCCCGAGCAGCAGGGCCGCCGCTCTCGCGTCGATGCCCCGCTCGGAGAGCAGCGGGATGAGGTTGAGGGACACGGCGTAGACGCTGAACGAGAGGAGCGTCACGCCAAGGCAGAGTCTGATGAAGCGACTGCTCCTGACGACGACCGGATGCCCCATCCGCTCCCCGTTCGGCACCCGTCGGGGCGTGGGGTCGCGTCTCGGCAGCAGGAGCGCGTGCAGCGGGATCGTGACGACGGCGAGGAGAGCACCGAGCACGAGGTAGGTGCCACGCCAGCCGACAACCTCCGCGAGCAGTGTCGCGCCCGGCACGTACAGCGTCGAGGCGAGGCCGGCAACGAGGGTGACCACCAGGAGAGGTCTTCCGGCGGCGGCTCCGTAGCGGAGGCCGATGACCGTGAAGGCGGCCTGGTAGAGCACGCCCGCCTGCGCGACGCCGACCACCACCCAGGCGACGACGAACATGGGGAAGGTGCTGGCTGCGGCCACAAGCGCGACACCGGCAGTGGCGAGTGCCGATGACCACGCCATGACGACGCGGCCCCCGAAGCGGTCGAGCAGACCCCCGAAGCCGACACCGACGCCGGCCGAGACGAGAAGACCCGCGGAGAAGGCGGCCATGACGCTGACGAGACTCCACCCGGTGTCGGCGACGATCTCGGCGGCGACCGCGGGGAGGACGTAGTAGAGCGTGCCCCAGCTGATGAGCTGCGTCACGCAGAGGGTGACCAGCACCGGATCCGGACGCCACCGCGTCTTCTGTGCTCCCGAGCGCTGAGGAGACGTGGCAGCCGAGGCGGTCATCTGGGGGTGACCGCCGCCTCGACCTCACGGGTGCGCCGCTGGCCACGCGGGGCAGTCCCCGCGCCGCACGATGTCGACAGGTCTATGCCGACGCGTATGGGGCCCCCGGTGGCAGCCAGCGCGACGCCGTCTCCGAGACGCTCGAGGGGGAAGGTGGCCTCGACGAGTTCCGCGAACGGCCACCGGTCGGCGCTGCCTTCGACGAACTCGAGAGCCGCCGCCAGGTCGGCCGAAGTGTAGTTGTGGACGCCGCGGACGGTCACGAGACCCCGGACGAGGGATTCCGGGTCGAGGGCGACGGGCTCAGTGGGGAAGACGCTGCCGACGAGGACGACGGCACCGCCGACCTCGACAGCGTCGAGCGCGGCGGATACGGCGGCTCGCGACCCGGAGGCCTCGATCACGATGTCCGGGCCAAGCAGGCCAAGCCCCGACCAGGCCTCGGCCGCGGCGCCGGGATCACCGGGATCGATGGCCGCGTGCGCGCCGAAGCGCGCGGCGAGGTCCCGCCGTTTGCCGTCTGGGTCAGCGACGACGACCGTGCACCCGCGGTCGCGCGCGAGCGCGGCGACGGTAAGGCCGATGAGCCCGGCCCCGGAGACCAGCACCGCGGGCGAGTCGAGCTCGAGGACACGGAGCGCGGCGCGCATCGCGGCGACCGCGGTCGCCGTGCCGCAGGTGACGGGGGCGAGGGCAGCAGCCGGCGTCGTCTCGTCGACGGCGACGATGCCCGTTCCCGACCGCAGATGCATGTGGGTCGCGAAGCCGCCGCTCAACTCCCACCTGGTGGTGAGGCGCTCGTGCCCGTACTTGAGCAGGCTCCGGCACTTCTGTGTCAGCCCTCGCGTGCAGCGGTCGCATTCGCCGCAGCTGGCCAGCACCGACCAGACGATCCGGGCACCGTGCTCGAGGGCCTCCCCGTCGATGGTGCGGGCGCCGCCGTCACCGGTTGCGACGACCCTGCCCACGTACTCGTGGCCGAGCACTCCCGGCGCCGGGGACTGCCGGTGGCCGAGCATTGTGTGCACGTCGGAGCCGCAGATCGTTGCGAACTCGAGGGCCACGAGCACCTCGCCCGGCCCGAGCACGACGTCGGGCACGGCGACAGCCTCCAGCGGCCTCTCGACGCCGAGCCACACCATGGCCGTCGCGGCGGGCTGCAGGTGGATGCGAAGCGCAGACGGCTCTTCGACTCTCGGCGCCGCGGCCGACCTCACGATGCGGGCCGCTGGAACGCGGGCAGCTCGCGGAGCGCGGCGACGCTGTCGATGACGGCGTGGGCGCCGCTCGCTTCGAGCGTCTCCTGGTCGTGGGCGCCGCTGAGCACGCCGACTGCGAGGCCGGCCCCCGCGCGAAGTCCCGACTGCACGTCGCTCGCGGTGTCCCCCACCACGGCGACGGCCGCGACGCTCGAGGTTCCGGTGCGCAGCACGGCGCTCAGCACGAGGTCGGGGGCGGGACGGCCACGGCCGACGTCTGCGGGCGACAGCGCGAGATCGACGAGCTCCTCCCAGCCGAGGGCTCGGAGGATCGCGTCGCGCGTGACCGGCGCGAAGCCTGTCGTCAGCACGACCGAGAGACCGGCGTCTCGCAGGGACTCGATCGTCTCCCTCGCCCCAGGGATCTCCTCGACCCCCTCTTCCTCGACGAGCTCGGCGTAGGCAAGCTCGAATGCGGCGGTCGCCTCCGCTGCGGCCGCGGTGTCTCCGTCCGCGAGGTGCGTGAAGACGTCGAGCTTCGATTGGCCCATCGTCTCGCGGACGTAGGCGAGGGCCTCGGGCCATGGGAGGTGCGCGGCGACCCCCGTGCGGTTCGCGGCACGCTCGAACGCGCGCTCCACGACGCCGTCGTCGAGCACGGTCGTTCCTGCCATGTCGAGCACGACGAGCTCGAGGGGCACGCGAACGGACGCGGCGGTCTGCGCCTGTGTCTGTGCCTGCGCCTGCGCGGAAGTGGTGAGGGTCGTCATCTCAGGCCTTTCGAAGGTGTTCGAGCGGACACGGCGTCCAGCTCGAGAGCAAGGTGGTGCTCGGCGAGGCCGAGCCCGGTGGTCATGCCGATGCCCGTGGTCGCCGCAATGGCGAGCACGCCCGGCTGCGGGCGTTCGACGAGGAACTCGTTCGGTGCGGCTGCGTACACGCCCTGCCAGCGCTCCCGAACGCGCAGCGGCCCGACGTCGAGGAGCCGTTCGGCTTCGGCGAGCATGAGGTTCACGGCTGCCTCGGATTGGAAGGGCGACACCGTCACGCCACGCCAGTGCGTGTCGCCGACCAGCAGCGAGCCGTCTGGGAGCTGCGTGAACATCTGGTTGAGATCGATGGCCGCGAGATCCGGGCGTTCACCGTGGAGGCGTTCGCGGACCGCCGAAGCCTCCGAGAGCCCGGCAAACCCCCGGTAGCGGATGAGCGACCAGCCGGTGAGCAGCGGGGCGCCGAGCGGCCTCGGGAGCGGAGCATCCACTCGCAGCATGTCGAGCGCGCACCGTTCGACGGCGTTCTCCTCGGCGGCATCCGGGAGGAGCTGGTCGATGTCGTGGTTGACGGCGACGACCACGAGCCCCGTGGCGATATCACCCCGGCTCGTCTCGACGACGCCGCTGCGGACGCGGCCGACGGCCGTGCGCATCCGGAACTCGACGCCGATGCTCTGCAGGCGGCGGATGATCGCGGCGACCGCGGAACGCGGATCAGTCTGCAGGTCTGCCGCCAGGAACGCGCCACCGGCCGCGACGCCGTGTCTCACCGGGGTGCGATCGGCGACCTCGGCCGCATCGAGCATCCGGATCTCCTCCCCGACGGGGAGTCGGTCGGCTTCACCGAGCGGAGAGCGCCTGGCAGCGTCGAGCAGCGCCAGCTCATCGTCGTGCCGAGCGACGACGACGGTGCCCGTCTCCCGAAGCCAGAACCCGGCATCGGTCGCGAGTTGCAGCCAGAGTTCCCGGGCCAGCACGCCGTACCTTCGGGCGTCGCCCGTCTGCGGCGTGAAGCACAGGTGCCCGAAGTTGCGGATGCTCGCACCGATCGGCTCGCTCGTGCGGTCGACGACGACAACCGACAGGCCTCGCTTGGCTGCAGCGTATGCGGCACCGAGACCGACGATGCCGGAGCCGACGACGGTGACGTCGAAGCCGCGGCTCATCGGAACACCCGCCTCATCCACATCGCGAGGCCCTCGACCAGGAGCACGGTGACCAGGATCATGAGCACGATGGCCGTCACGAGCGGGTAGTTCGAGCCCTGTCCGGCGTTGAGGAGGTAGTAGCCGACGCCACCGCCCCCGACGATGCCGAGCAGCGTCGCCGCGCGGATGTTCGTGTCGAGCAGGTAGAAGGTGTGGCCGATGAGGGCGGGCGTGCCCTGCGGCAGTGTCGCGCTGGCATAGGTCTGCAGGCGGGTCGCTCCGGTCGCTCGGAGGGCCGTCTCGGGGCCGCGGCGCACCTCCTCGAAGGAGTCGGCGATGAGCTTGCCGAGCAGGCCGATGCCGCCGATCGCCAGTGCGATCGTGCCCGCCTGCGTGCCGAGCCCCGTGATGATGATGAGCACGATCGCGAGGATCACCTCGGGGATGCCGCGGATGCCGACCAGCAGCAGACGCGTCCCTCCCTGGACGGTGCGGTTCGGCGCGACGTTCCTGGCGGCGAGGGAGCCGATGACGAGGGAGACCAGGAAGGTGAGGAGCGTGGCCGCGAACGCGATGGCGATCGTGTCGCGCATCGCCTCGAACATGGTCGCGAGGTCGTAGACGCCGAACGAGGGCGGCCAGAACTGCGCGGCGATCTCGGGGATGCGGGCCCAGAACGTGAGGAAGTCGAGCCAGTTGATGTCGGCGAACGCGACGGCGGCGACCACGACGAGCGCTGCCACCCACCCCCAGACGACGTGGCTCACGCGGGTCGCGTTCCAGGGGCGGCGGATCGCCTCCGCCGGCGACCGGAAGCGCCGTGCGCCGCCGAGCTGGCCGCTTCGCGTGGTGCCTCGCGAGCCGCGCATCCGGTCGACGAGCCGGTCGATGGGGTTGCGGCTGCCTTCGTGACCGCCGAGCATCGCGGCGCGCACCAGGCTCGAGACCACCTCCATCGCGACGCAGAGAACGAAGATCACAAGCGCGATACCGAGGCCCAGCGAGTAGTCGAGCGACTTGAAGGCGGTCGACATCTCGAAGCCGAGCCCCGCGACGCCGACGTAGCCGAGGATCACGGAGCCGCGAAGGTTGATGTCGTTGCGGTGGAGCACCGTCGCGACCCACGAGGGCAGCACCTGGGGCAGCACTCCCGACGTGAACTCCTGCAGCTTGGAGCCACCGGCCGCGCGGATCGCGAGGCGCGGCCCCTCGTCGATCTGCTCGATCGCGTCGGCGAACATCTTCGAGATCATGCCGATCGAATGGATGCCGATCGCCAGAATTCCAGGGAGCGACCCGAGGGAGAACATGAGCACGAACACCATGGCGAGGACCACGTCGGGAAGCGCGCGGGTGAAGACGCCGAGGAAGCGGGCGGAGGCGCGCCAGGAACGGCCTGGGGTCGTGTTGGCCGCAGCCAGGTACGCGACTGGGATCGAGACGACGGCGGCGAAGAGCGTGCCGCACAGCACGAGCCCCAGAGTGAGGCCCGTGAGCTCGAGCAGCTCGGGCCACTCCGGGAAGGCGAGTCCGCCGACGCGGGTGAAGAAGCGCTCGGCGTTGGACCAGCTCTCGAGCATCGCCGGCACGGAGATGTCGATCTCGATGAGCGCGGCGACCGCGATGCCCGCGAGCGCGAGGAGGGTGAGGACGGCGGCGATGCGCTCTGGGGTTCGGCGCTGGCGAGGAGCGCGCGCCTCGAGGTCCGTCTGGTGAGGGGCGGATGTGCGCGGGGGCGGGGGCGCGACGGTCGCGGTCATCGTGCCGCCTCCGCCGCGAGGAGTTCGTTCTGCACGGCCTCGAGCTCGGCGGTGCTGGTGGCGACCCGGCCGTAGATCTCCATGACCTCGGCCTTGGTGAGGCCTTCGACGGGGGTGTCCAGCACGACTGCCCCGTGGCGGAGCCCGACGATGCGGTCCGCCCAGGAGATGGCGAGGTCGACCTGGTGGAGGCTGCAGACCACGGTCAGGCCGTCGGCGGCGGCGATCTCGCGGATGAGGCGCATGACCTGCTCGCTCGACTCGGGGTCGAGGGAGGCGACGGGCTCGTCGGCGAGGAGGATGTCCGGGCGCTGCATCAGGGCGCGCGCGATGGCGACGCGCTGCTGCTGGCCGCCGGAGAGCGTGTCAGCGCGCTGGTAGGCGCGGTCGAGCAGGCCGACCCGGTCGAGGTGGCCGAGCGCCTCCAGCTTCCTCGCCTTGGAGTAGCCGAACAGTCCGAGGCGCGGGCCGCGGATGGTGGCGAGCGCCCCGGTCAGCACGTTCTCGAGCACCGTGAGCGACGGCACGAGCTCGAACTGCTGGAAGATGAACCCCACCCTGCTGCGCAGCCGCCGGAGTGGGCGGCCGCGCAGTCGCGACACCTGGTCGCCGAGGACGTTCACGTCTCCCGACGTGGGCTGCTCGAGCGCGTTCAGGTGGCGCAGCAGGGTGGACTTGCCGGACCCGGAGAGGCCGAGCAGCACGACCATCTCGCCGCGAGCGACCTCGAGGCTCACGCCATCGAGCGCGGTGGTCTCGCCGAAGCGCTTGGTGACGTCGGCAAGCGAGATCACTGGGGACGTGGTGTCAGCGGTGGTGCTCATGTCGGTGCTCATCTCGGGTCTCGGCTGATCAGACGGGGTCAGGCGTGGGTCAGCTCTGGCACTGCGTGGCGTTGGTCGCCTCGCAGATGTCGCGAACCGTGTCGTAGTACTGGTCGTCGACCGGCTTGGTCTCGAAGAAGACGCTGCGGAAGCCATCGCTGTCGGCGCTCTCCACGCCGGCGGCGATGATGTCGTCGATCGTGACCTCGGAGAGGATGTCGCGGAGCTGCTGCTTCAGGTCGTCCGGCAGCTTGTCCGACTCGACGATGGGGGCACCGGGGACCATGGTCTCCGCGATGACCTTCACCTTGTCGGATTTCTCGACCTCGCTGTCTTCGGCGAATCCTGCCTCGCATTCGACGCCTTCGCCGACCTTCTGCACGCTGACGTCGTGCTTGCCCGCCATGACGGGGGTGATGTCCGCTTCGGGGTCGATGCCTGCTTCGAGGAGGTTGTAGCTCGGGAACAGGTAGCCGGAGGTGGAGGAGGGGTCGACGAAGCAGACCTTCTTGCCCGCGAGGTCTTCGATCGATGCGATGTCGCTGTCGACGGGCACGATGGCCTGCGAGTAGTAGCCGGGCTCCTGGCCCTCGGACGTCACGATGGAGGAGATCGGGGTGAGCTCGGCGCCGTTGTTCGTGGCGGTGACGTAGGTGAACCCGGAGAAGGAGGCCACGTCGACCTTGCCGGCGATCGCGGCTTCGATGAGCGCCGCGTAGTCCGTGGACTCGTGGTACTCGACGGTCTTGCCCGTCTCGAGCGCGATGTAGTCCATGAGCGGCTGGTAGTTGGTCTCGGTGTCGACGGAGTCGGGGACGACGCCGAAGACGAGGGTGTTCGAGTCGACGGCGAAGCCGGAGGAGTCGGTGGATCCGGAGGCGTCTGCTGCGGGCGTGGAGCAGGCGGCGAGGCTGAGTGCGAGGATGCCGGCGCCTGCGAGGGCGATCGCGGGCTTGAGAGCGCGGGTCATGTGCTGTGCCTTTCGGGCGGGGTCTCGGAGCGGGACGTGAAGAGACTGCCAGAGACACCACCAACCTGTATGCCTATCTTTGCACAATTCACGAGTTGTTCACCTATGTTGAGACCCTCGGCAACCAGGCTTCGCGAGAACAGGCCTCCAAACAAGCGGCTTCACACTTCAGCAGCGCTCAGGCGGGCGTGAGCAAGTAGTATGCCTATGTGACCGACGTTATGTACAAGCAGATCGCTGACGACCTCCGACGACGCATCGCCAGCGGTCAACTCGCACCCGGCGATGACGTCCCATCCGAAGGAGAGCTCGCCGAACGCTGGAGCACCTCCCGGGGCCCGGTCCGCAACGCGCTCGCGGCCCTGCGCGGCGAGGGCCTCATCGAGACCGGCCGCGGTCGACCGGCACGGGTCGTCGAGCGCAAGGCCCACCAGGCCGTCGACGTGTCCATCCCGTTCACGAAGTGGGCCAAGGAAATCGGCACCGTTCCTGGCGCCGAGACGCAGGAGGTGAGCCTGCGGCGTCCAGACCCGGCGCAGGCTGAGATCTTCGGGATCGACCCGTCCCAGCTTGTTGTGCACGTCCTTCGACTCCGCAGCCTCGATGGCCGGCCGACGATGCTCGAGCGGCTCACATTCACGGAGGAAGTCGGACGCCACCTCTTCGAGGTCGACCTGAACACCGTGTCCATCACCGAGTTCCTCGACAGCCGCGGCTACGGCTACACCGACATCGACCACGAGATCGACGCGAAGGCCGCCAATGCACTGGACGCCAGGCTGCTGGAGATCGAGGAAGGCTCCCCCGTCCTGCGCCTGCGCCGGGTGACGCGAGACAACGATGGCCGCGTCTTCGAGGTCTCCGACGACCGCTACCGGAGCGACATCGTGCGCTTCACGGTGTCAGCATCCGGCAGGTCGCGGCGGGGGACGCACTACGTGCGGCCGATCGCGTTCTGACCTTCGCCGGTCGGCGTTCAAGGTCGCCGATGCTGCCATCTGCCGACCCACTTGAGCCCGCTTGAACGGACCGCTGGCCTCACCCTTGTGTCAAGCGTGCTTGACGTGTATAACTGTCTCGACAGTCAAGCTAGCTTTACACATGGGAGTGCAACATGGACACCGAGCGTTCTTCGTACACAGCGGACACTCGAAGCCGATGGGGCCGAGTGAAGTTCGGCGGGCGCTGGTCGGCACTCTGGCTGGCGATCCCCTCCGGCCTGCTCCTCGCCTGTGCCATCGCAACGATTCTGGTGCTGACCGGGTCCGCCGGCCCGCACCCGCTCGTCGGGTGGTTCGCGACGGTGCTGGTGTCGTTCTGGGCCTGTGCCGGTCTCGTGTGGGCGCTGTCCGTCGACCGGGACAGCCTTCGAGGGGCCACCCCGCGTCCCGAGCAGTCGGTGGAGTCGGCGTGGATCGAACGCGCGACGAGTGGCGCGTTCGGCGACACCCTGCTCGTGACCGGTCTCGGCACCGCAGTCATCGCGGTCGGGAACCTCGACATTCCCGCGCTCCTTGCCCTGGTCGCCGTGATCATCGTCGCGATGGGATCGGTGAGCATCCGGTATGGCCTCGAGCGAAGGCGAGGCTAGTCGGTGAAGAACGAGCTCCCGGCGCTTCGCAAGCAACGCGGGTGGTCGCAGCAGCGCCTCGCGGAGGAGCTCGGCGTCTCCCGCCAGACGGTCATCTCCATCGAGCGCGGCCGCTTCGACCCCTCGCTGCCCCTCGCGTTCCGACTCGCGCGCGTCTTCGAATGCCCGATCGAGAGCATCTTCGACGACGATGACGCCGAAGGGGCCGACGACACCGAGTGACGGGTCCCCTCTGACGACTCCCGCAGGCATCCGCGAGAAGGGCCGCGTCAGCCGTCGTCGCGCGGGCGTTCCGTCAGCCCGAGGAGGGCGATGACCTGCTCGGCGTGCGCGCGCGCAGCCGCCGCGCTCGGTGCGGGCGCCAGCCCGAGCAGGCGGCGACGGTGCGGCTCACCGAGGAGCAGCCCGAACAGCGCCTCCGCCAGCGCCAGCACCTCCGCGTCCGTCTTCACCTGCACGAGCCCGCTCGCAGGAGAGACGCACTGCGCAAGCAGGGCGACGTAGCCCCGTGGGCCGCTGGAGTAGAAGCCCGACGCGAGCTCCGGGAACTGCGCCGCTTCTCCGATCATGAGTCGGTGCAGGCCGACGGCGTTGTCCGAGTGCAGGACGAAGACGAGCCGCGCTGCGGTCTCGAGCAGCGACTCGGCGGTAACCCCGTGGTTCGCGAGGTCGCGAGCGCGGAACCGCTCGATCGCCGCGGTGAACACCTCCGCCTTGTCACCGAAGTAGGTGTAGATCGTGCGCTTGGTGACCCGTGCGGCTGCTGCGATCTCATCGACGGTGACCTGGCCGTAGCCATTCGACACGAACAGCGCGACGGCGACGTCCAGGATCTGGTCTCGGCGCTCCTCCCGCTCCTCCGCGGTCGGACGGCCCCGCTTGCGGCTCGTGCTCGACACGGTCTCGCTCATCCGCAGTGCTCCCCACCTCGTGCTTCGCCTGTCGACCCTCGACGACAACCATCCTATAATGAGACGTATTCGTTTCATTACACGCGTGGTCATCCCTCGCGGTCGATCGCGCCGAGCCCCAGAAGGGTCAGGCGAGAGGAGCTCCCAATGGCTGCACGCAGATCCGCAACCCCGCGGAAGACAGCGTCGAATCCACCCCCAGCGCACACCACGTCCCTCGACAGTGAGGGACTCGTCGAGTTCTACCGCCAGATGGTGCTGATCCGGCGGTTCGAGGAGCGCGCCGCCCGCTCGTACACGCAGGCGGAGATCGGTGGCTACTGCCACCTGAACCTCGGTGAGGAGGCGACGGTGGTCGGCCTGATGGCGGCGATGGAGTCGACCGACTACCTCTTCACGAACTACCGGGAGCACGGATACGCGCTCGGGCGAGGCATCGCGCCAGGGCGGATCATGGCAGAGCTCTACGGGCGCAGCGGCGGCGTGTCGAAGGGGTGGGGCGGGTCGATGCACCTCTTCGACCTGGAGTCGCGCCTGCTCGGCGGGTACGGCATCGTCGGCGGGCAGGTGCCGCTCGCCACCGGTGCGGCCCTCGCGATCGACTACCGCAGCGGCCAAGAGGCCGTGGTCTGCGTCATGGGAGACGGCACCACGAACATCGGGGCGTTTCACGAGTCGCTGAACATCGCTGCCCTGTGGGACCTGCCGGTCGTCTACGTGGTCGTCAACAACGGCCTCGGGATGGGCACCACGGTCGAGCGCGCCTCCGGCGAGCCCGAGCTGCACAAGCGGGCATCCTCGTACCGGATGGCATCCGCCCGCGTCGACGGGAACGATCCCGTCGCCGTCCGGGACGCTGCGGCCAGCGCGCTCGCGAGCGCCCGGGCCGGCAAGCCGTTCCTGCTGGAGACGGTGAGCGAGCGGTTGAAGGGCCACTCGGTCGTCGACCCCGCGAAGTACCGCACCCGCGAGGAGGCTGAGGCTCTCAAGGCCGGCGACCCCATCGCCGCGTTCGCGGTTCGCCTCGCCGAGCAGGGACTCCTGACGGACGAGGCAATCGCCGACATCGACGCTGCCGCCATGGCCGCCGTCGCCGAGGCCGTCGCGTTCGCCGAGGCGAGCCCGCACCCGTCGGTCGACACGCTCTTCGACTACACCTACGCCACACCGGTTCCCAACGATTCCCGCAGGCTGCCCGGCCAGCCACTCTTCGAACCATCCCCCTCACCCACGATCGGAGCATCCGCATGAGCATGATGACCTACCGTCAGGCGCTCCACGACACCCTCCGCGCCGAGATGCTGCGAGACGAGAACGTGCTGCTCATCGGCGAGGAGATCGGCGTCTTCGAGGGCTCGTACAAGATCACCGCCGGCATGCTCGCGGAGTTCGGCGAGAAGCGCGTGCGAGACACCCCCATCGCCGAGGAGGGGTTCACGGGAGCCGCCATCGGCGCCGCGATGCTCGGACTGCGCCCGGTCGTGGAGATCATGACCATCAACTTCTCGCTGCTGGCCCTGGACCAGATCGTGAACCACGCCGCGAAGATCTATGGCATGTTCGGCGGTCAGGCCCGGGTCCCCCTCGTCATCCGCACCCCGGGCGGAGGCGGGCAGCAGCTCGGCGCCACGCACTCGCAGAACATCGAGCTGTACTACGCGTTCGTGCCCGGAATGAAGGTCGTCGCCCCGTCCAGCCCCGCTGACGCGAAGGCGCTGCTGCTGGCCGCGATCCGCGACGACGACCCCGTGCTGTTCCTCGAGAACCTGGCGCTCTACAACACCAAGGGCGAGGTGCCGGACGACGACACCCCCGCCGAGATCGGCCGGGCCGCCGTGACCCGCGAGGGTGCCGACATCACCGTGGTCGCCTACTCGCGCATGGCGGCCGTCGCCCTCGAAGTGGCCGAGCGGCTCGCCGAGACCGAGGGCATCGACGTGGAGGTCGTCGACCTCCGCAGCCTGCGCCCGCTCGACCGCGACACCGTCATCGCATCCGTGAAGAAGACCCACTGCGCCGTCGTCCTGGAAGACGACTGGCTCACCTACGGCATCGGCGCCGAGATCGCCGCGACCATCTCGGACGGCGCCTTCGACTGGCTGGACGCACCCGTGCGCCGGGTCGCGATGGCCGAGGTGCCCATGCCCTACTCCAAGCCGCTCGAGACCGCCGCGCTCCCCTCCGCGGACGACGCCGCCACCGCCATCCGGCAGACCCTCGCCGCGGTCTCCCGCCGCATCTAAGGACACCCCATGATCGATATCCTCATGCCCCGCCTCTCCGACACCATGCAGGAGGGCGCCATCGCCGCGTGGCACAAGCAGCCAGGCGATGCCGTCGCCGTTGGCGACCTGCTCGTCGAGGTCGAGACCGACAAGGCCACCATGGAATACGAGGCCTACGACGCCGGCGTCCTGCGCGACATCCTGGTCGCCGAAGGCGAGGTGGCGACCATCGGCACGGTCATCGCGCGCCTCGATGACGGCAACGACGAAGCGAACGACGACGCACCAGCGAGCGCATCCGACGCTGTCGCGCCAGCGGCTGCGGATGCGGATGCGGCTGGCGCGATGGGCGCAGCGGACGCGAGCGCCGCCGCTCGGGAGGTCGCTTCCCAGCGCACAGCAGGACAGCGGCTATTCGCGACGCCGCTCGCGCGCCGACTCGCCCGCGAGCACGAGATCGACCTGTCGGGCGTCCTGGGATCCGGCCCCGGCGGCCGGATCGTCCGCGCCGATATCGAGGATGCACGCGCACGTCAGGCCTCCCCCGAGGACACGGCCATCGCGTCGCCCGCTCGGTGCACGTCGCGCGCGACGGCGGGCCAGACCACCGGTGGCACCAGCACCAGCACCAACACCAACACCAACACCACCAACACTCCTGATGCGCGACAGCCAACGGTCGTCCCGTTCGACAAGACCCGCGAAGTGATCGCTCGACGCCTCAGCGAGAGCAGCAGCACGGTGCCGCACTTCTTCGTCACGGCTGCGGCCGACGTCGAGGCCCTCCTGGCGCTCCGCGCCGAGCTGAACGGCAGCCTCGAATCGACGGGGCGCCCCAAGATCAGCGTCAACGATCTCCTCGTGCGCGCCTGCGCCATCGCGCTTCGCGAGCATCCGGGAGTCAACGCCTCCTACTCCCCGGAGGGCCGCGGAGAGACCCTGCTCCACGGGCGCGTCAACATCGGCATCGCCATCGCCTCCCCGACCGGGCTCGTCGTGCCGGTGATCGACGACGCAGACCTGAGGCCGGCGTCGCAGATCGCGCGCGAGTCTCGGCGACTGGCCGGACTCGCGACGGAACGCAAGCTCGGAGCCTCGGACATGGCGGGCGGCACGTTCACCATCAGCAACCTCGGCATGTACGGCGTCGAGCAGTTCACCGCCATCATCAACCCGCCGGAGGGGGCGATCCTCGCGGTCGGCGCGGCGAGGCCAGAACCCGTCGCCGTCAACGGGGCAGTCGAGGTGCGTCACCGCCTGCGATACACCCTCTCCGCCGACCACCGCATCATCGACGGAGCCCTTGCCGCGGAGTTCCTCGCCACGCTGACGGGGCTCCTCGAACAGCCCATGCACATCATCGCCTGAGCGACTGGAATCGCGGTCGCGGGGACGGTCGCACCCCCGCGACCCCGACCCGGTGTTGGCGGTCCGGCTTCCCGGGCGGCGATCTCGTACTGTGGTGGGACCGTCGCTCGAAACCGGAGAGCCCGGGCGACGCCCACTCCAGGTGGGAAGCTGAAGGAGGGACCACATGGGCCGACCGAGTCTTGTGCATGAGCGGCGCCCGCAGATCGTCGCGGCCGCGAAGCGAGTCATCGGGAAGTACGGAGTCGAGGGCGCGACCCAGGAGCGCATCGCCTCCGAAGCTCAGCTGAGCCGGGCGCACATCCGTCACTACGTCGGCAACCGCGACGAGCTCATCCAGCTCGTCTGGAACTCGACGATGGACCCGTACGCGCAGGAGATGCACGAACGGGTGCAGGCCGCGCGCTCCGGCCAGGGGCTCGAGGGGGTGCTCGACTTCCTCTTCGGCACCGGTGTCGAAGCGAGTCCAGACGATGCCGTGTTCGATGCATTCCTGGCCTGGTCCCAGCACGACGAGCAGGTCAGGCGGCGCCTGCTCGACAGCTACGCGACCGTGGTCACCGAGGTCGCCGCGGCGATCAGGGCGACGCACCGGGAGATGGACGTCGCACGGAGCGAGGCGCTCGGCTATGCCATGCTGTGCCTCACCATCGGGTCCTCGAGCATGAGCGTTCTCCAGTTCCCGGACGCGCAGACCAGTCCGCTTCGCGACTTGGCGGCGTCGATGATCCAAGCGGCGGCGGCTGCCTGAGCGCCGCCGCTCGATCGCGGCTCAGCTGCGGTCGGCGCTCGGCACCTCGAGACTGCGGGTGCTCTCGTCGTCGCCGACCTCGTCCTCCGCGCGGATCTGCGCGGGCAGACGGCGGAAGCCCTTCGTCAGGAAGCCGAGGTAGATCACCCCGATGATCAGCCAGGTGATGCCGAGCATCTTCGCTGAGGAATCGATGCTCACCCAGAGGGCGACATTGGTGGCGACGCCGATCAGCGGGAGGACGAGGTAGCGCACCACATCCATCCCCGAACGCCGGCGCTGGCGAACGAAGTAGTGGTTGATCACGGCGATGTTGACCATGATGAAGCCGGTGATGGCGCCGAAGCTCGTGAGCGAGGTCGCGCCGAGGAGGTTGTCGGTGAAGAACACGGCACCGAGCGCCGCGACGGAGACGAGCACGATGTTGTTGACCGGGGTTCCGAACCGCGGCGAGAGCTTGCCGAAGAACCGCTTCGGGAGCAGACCGTCGCGCCCCATGCCGTAGAGCACGCGGGAGACGGCGGCGACGGCCGCCATCGCGCAGAGGATGCTCGCGGCCTGATCGGCGACGAAGAACGTGATGTTCAGTGCTTCTCCCCCGATCCGGGGCAGGAGCTCGAAGATGCCGGTATCCGGATCCTCGAACTCCGCGTACCCGGTGGGCCAGGCGATCTGCAGGAAGTAGGCGATCGTCGCGAAGCCGAGGCCCGCGCCGATGCACATGATCAGGATCGCTCGCGGGATCGTGACGGTCGGCGCGTGGGTCTCCTCCGCGAGCGTGGAGACGGCGTCGAAGCCGAGGAAGGAGACGGCGAGGATCGAAGCCGCCCACATCACGTTGCCGAAGTTGAACGTCTCGGGGTTGTAGATCGCCTCCGGCACGAAGAGGCCGCCAGCTCCGCCGCCCTGCAGGACGTAGCTCGTGATGAGGCCGATGAGCACAACCGCGAAGATGATCTGCGCGGAGACGACGGCGATGTTGAGTCGGCCGGAGACCCGTGCTCCGAGGATGTTCATGAACGCGCCGAAACCGGCCGCGAGCAGCACCCAGATGGCGGTCGGAATGGCGGGAACGTACTCCTCCATGTAGATCCCGAACAGCAGGTAGCAGATCATCGGGAGCAGCATGTAGTCGAGTAGGAACACCCAGCCGGTCGCGAAGCCGAGGTAGGGATGCACGCTCTTCTGCACGTAGGTATACGCGGACCCGGCGACCGGGAAGGCCTTCACCATCTGCGCATACGAGTACGCGGTGAAGAACATGACGACCAGCGTCACGAGGTACGCGAGGGCCATCATGCCCCCGCTGAGCTCGGTGGCGATGCCGTAGAAGTTGAAGATGGCCGTCGGGGCGAGGTAGGCAAGCCCGAACGCCAGGAGGTGACGCAGCTTGAGTGATCGAACGAACTGGGTGGCTTGACTCACGGGTGCTCCTCTGGGGGTCTCCGTCGACTGCACTGTCGCGTGGAGTGGGGCACGAATCGTGCCCTCTGGCGAATAGATTACCAACATTGCTAATTTATGCCAGACTGCATTTCCAAGTTGTTACGTCTCTACCCGCAAGGAGCGCTCATCGTGGACCTGATCCTGACGAACGGCAGATTCTTCACCGCCGACGAGGCCGCTCCGTGGGCGAACGGAGCGGTCATCCGTGACGGCCGGATCGCGCAGATGCTCAGGGAGGAGGACTCGCTGGCCCTCCCAGCCGAGGGGCTTCCCAGCTACGACCTGGGCGGACGACTCGTGCTGCCCGGCCTGATCGACGCCCACACGCATCCCAGCGGCGTCGCGAAGAGCGCCTGGCACGTTTCCCTCCCGCAGACGGACGACGTGGACGCGATCCTCGCCTTCATCCGCGAACACGGCGAGCGGCACCCCAAGGAGGAGGCGCCCTACCTGTTCTTCGAGTACTACCCGAGCACGCTGTTCGCGGGAAGCGCCCCGACGAAGGAGCTCCTCGACTCGGCGATCAGCGACCGCCCCGTGCTCTGCCAGGACTTCAGCGACCACGCGCACTGGGTCAACTCGAAGATGCTCGAGCTGCTCGAGGTCGACGAGCACACGCCAGACCCCGTGCCTGGCCTCGAGATGTTCGTCCGTGACGCACACGGCGTGCCGACTGGTCACATCCTCGAGTTCGCGCACCTCCGCTTCATCGACCGCCTGTACGACTCCATCGGGTGGCGCCCACCAGAGGAGCTGACCGCCGAGAGCCTGAAGCCGTTCTTCGAGTTCATGACCCGGCACGGTGTCACGTCCCTCTTCGAGGCGCTCATCGAGGACGAGGATGTGCTCCCCGCACTCCGCGAGCTCCACCGACGCGGGGAGCTGCACACCAGGTACGAAGGCGCGGTTCGGTTCCGGACCCTCGCCGACCTTCCCGACGCGATCGAGCGAGCCCAGCGCCTCGACCGCGAGCACGGCACGGATCACATCCGCGTGCGAACGCTCAAGCTCTTCCTCGACGGCACGAACGAGAGCGGGAACAGCGCGGTCCTCGCTCCGCTGGTCCACGACGACTCCGGCAGTCTCGGCGAGATGCAGATCGAGACCGACGAGCTTGTGAGCTGCCTGCTGCTGGCGAACGAGGCGGAGATCGACGTGCACATCCACATGGTCGGCGACCGCGCCTTCCGGGCTGGATGCGATGCCGTCGCGGCCACCAAGGAGTCGCTCGCCGGGACAGGCGGTGCCTGGCGGACGCAGGTGACGTTCGCGCACTGCGAGCTCATCGACCCGGCCGACATGCACCGGCCGGCCGAGCTCGGCATCATCGTGAACTGGACGAACCACTGGTCGGCGGGGTACTTCGGTGAAGAAGCGAAGAGCTACCTCGGGGACGAGCGATGGAATCGGATGTACGACTTCCGGGGCGTCCTGCAGGCCGGCACCTCGATGACCTTCGCGAGCGACGTCGTGACGAACTTCGAGCTCCACCGGGGAAACCCGTTCTTCGGCATGCAGGTGGCCGCGACGCGGGTCGACCCTGAGCTGCCCCTCGACCCCGACCGCTACCCGGGGAGCATCCGGCCGAGCCGCGAATCGCGCTTCGAGGTCACCGCGCTCCTGCGCGGGCACACCATCGAAGCGGCTCGACAGCTCCGGATCGATGACAGAGTCGGGTCCCTCGAGGTCGGGAAGGACGCGAACCTCGTCGTCCTCGACCGGGACCTCTTCGACGTGGAGCTCGACCAGCTCGGACAGGTGAGCCCGTCGGCGGTCCTGTTCGAAGGAGAGCTGGCCTTCGGCTCGCTCACCTAGACCGACGGCGGTCTCCGTCCGCGAAGTCCTCAGCGAGATGTGCGCTTCGGAACGAGCAGAGTGATGAGGAGAACGGCGAGACCTGCGCCTCCGGCGACGAACCCCGCCATCTGGAGTATCCCGGCACCGATGTTCGCATCGAGTGCCGTCGGGTCGGTGATGAGGACCGCCGAGGCGAGCGCGATGAATCCGATGGCAAGAAGAATCGTTCCGAGAAGTCGCATGCAGTGTTCCTTTGGTTGAAGCGCGGTTGGGTGTGGTCGTGATGTGTGTCCGGCTCAGCCCTCGTGGAGCGTGTACCCGACCCCGTAGACGGTGAGGAGCCTCGACGGCGTCTGCGGATCGGCCTCGATCTTGGCCCGGAGGTTCTTCACGTGGGTGTCGATCGTGCGGCCTCCGATCCAGCGATCTGTGCCATGCAGGCGGTCGAGCAGGCGGGCGCGGCTGAGGACGATACCGGGGTGCAGGGCGAACTCCTCGAGCAGGTCGAACTCCGCGCGGGTGAGGTCGAGGAGCCGATCGGAGAGGGTGGCTCGACGCCGCTCCGGGTCGATCTCCAGGTCGCCGACGGCGACGACCCTCGTGGCCGGCGCCGTGCGGTGGACTCGCCGCAGAAGCGCGCGGACTCGGGCGACGAGCTCGCGCGGGCTGTACGGCTTGGCGAGGTAGTCATCGGCGCCGAGCTCGAGCCCGAGGAGCAGATCGTTCTCCGTGGAGCGTGCGGTGAGCAGGAGTATCGGGAGCTCGAACTGCTCCTCGCGCAGCGTGCGGCAGACGGTGAGGCCGTCGGCCCCGGGGAGCATCACGTCGAGGACAAGCAGGTCGGGCGCAGAGCGACGCACCTCGGAGAGCGCTTCGGCGCCGTCGGCCAGCACCGTCACGTCATGCCCCTCGCGTTCGAGGTAACGGCGGACGAGCTCGGACTGCAGCGCATCGTCCTCGACGATCAAGACTCTGGTCACGACCCAACCCTAAGCACGCGTCCGCCATGCGGTCTGGCTCTGCACTGAACGCTCACAAGTCCCTCACATCCGAGGACGAGCGTGGGTCACGGCCGCTCACGACACGAGGAGGACTCATGCTCCGCATCACCCACCGATCCCTGACCGCCGCAGCAGGCGCCATCGCGCTCGTCGGAGTGCTCGCCGCGTGCTCCGCACCCTCAGCCGACCAGAGCCCTGAGGGTGACACCGGCATCGCGACGTTGGAGACGGCCGCTCCGGCCCCGACCGAGGCAGCCGATGCGCTCATCGCGGAGTACGGCGAGCCGGTGCGCCTGCGTCTCGACATGTCGGACGAAGAGGAGGCGGACGCCTGGAAGGCGCGGGATCGCTGCCTCGAAGACCACACCGATGCACCGCAGGACGCCCCCGTGGGCGGCGGCGGAGACTCGGTCAGCGCCAGCGACGGTGGGGATCCGGTGAAGGCCGCCGAGGCCGAGGCTCTCTGCCTGCGCGTGGCGCCGCTGCCTCCGTGGGAGCTCGACGTGCAGAACCCGGATGCGCTGCGGTTCGCGCAGGGCGTGGTGGACTGCCTGCACGATCGCGGCGTCCGCGAGGTCGAGATCGCGGAGGCGGACCAGTTCGGCCGGATCAATATCGCCTTCGGCGGTGAGACGAACGATGCCACCTCGATCTCGCTTGGCATGCAGTACGTGGATGCCTGTGTGGCCTCCGAATCGGATGGGAGCGCTGCATGACGAGAGGTCGTCGCCGCACCGCGCTCATCGTCGCGCTCGCGGTCTGCTCCGCGCTCGCCGCGGGCGCCGGCGGTGCCGCCCTGGTGCTCCGGCCCGCGAATGAGGCAGCCCCCGTGGAGGAGACAGCCGCGCCGTCCACCACGGTCGTCGAGCGTGGCGAGCTCGTGCAGACCGCTCGCCTCGACGGTGCCGTCGGCTTCGGCGCCGCGGCCCCCGTGACGACGAAGGCGGATGGCATCATCACCTGGCTGCCCGAGGCGGGCGAAGTCCTTGATCGGGGGTCGGTGGCCCTGCGCGCGAACGAGCGCCCGGTGCCCGTGCTCATCGGCGAGGTTCCGCTCTACCGCGCGATCGACAAGCCGAAGATGGAGGGGGCCGATGTCAGCATGGTCGCGTCGAACCTGATGGACCTCGGCTACCTGTATCCCAGCGACATCGACACGTTCGAGACGGGGAAGCACTTCAAGCAGGCAGTGCGGGACTGGCAGGAGTCGCTCGGCGTCGAGCGCACCGGCATCCTCGGACCCGCCGACGTGGTCGTCCTGAGCGCGTCGAGTCGCGTCGCCGCCGTGAGCGCCCGCCTCGGCGACACTGCGGCTGGCCAGCCATACACGGTGACGCTCACGAGGCGCGTCGTCGAGGCGTCCGTCCCGGCGCAGGACGCGGGGGTGATCGGCGCCGGTGCACGAGCCACGATCGAGCTGCCGGATGGACGCGTCGTCGACGGTTCCATCGACAGCGTGAACACGACCGGCGAGGGGGCCGAGGCGAAGGTCGACGCAATCGTCGCGATCGACGATCAGGCCGCCCTCGACGGCGTCGACGCTGCCGCCGTGACCATCCGCATCGTCACCAGATCGGTGCAGGACGTGCTGATCGTCCCCGTGGCCTCGCTTGTCGCCCTCGCCGAAGGCGGGTACGCCCTGCAGGACGACCGGGGCGGACTGCACGGCGTCGAGATCGGTCTGATCGCGGACGACCGCGTCGAGGTCAGCGGCGAGGGAATCGACGCCGGCATGACGGTGGTGTCGGCACGATGACGACGACGCCTGCACTCGAGCTCGAGCGAGTCAGCCGCATCCACCCCGGTGGAGTCGTCGCCCTCGACGACGTCTCGCTGCAGATCGACCCCGGTGAGCTCACCGCGATCGTCGGACGCTCCGGCGCCGGCAAGTCAACGCTGCTCAACGTGCTCGGCACGCTCGACCGCCCCACGAGCGGTGCGGTTCGCATCGGCGGGACCGACACCCGAAATCTCACGGATCGTGCGCTCTCCACCCTGCGGGGCAGCACGATCGGGTTCGTCTTCCAGGGCTTCCACCTGAGCGACGGCGTGACCGCCGAGCAGAACGTCATGATGGCGCTCCTCTACAGCGGCGTTCCGAGGCGAGCGCGCCGCGATCTCGCACGCGCGGCGCTCGAGCGCGTGGGGCTCGAGCACCGCATGGGGCACGCGGCGCAGGAGCTCTCCGGCGGCGAACGGCAGCGAGTCGCCATCGCCAGGGCGATCGTGACCGATCCGCTCGTCGTCCTCGCCGACGAACCGACCGGCGCCCTCGACACCGCGAACGGCGAACGTGTGCTCAGCCTGCTCGAGCGGCTGCACGACGAGGGCACCACCGTCGTCGTCATCACCCACGACGTCGAGCTCGCCACGCGACTGCCGCGCCGTGTCGAGCTGAGCGACGGCCGCATCGTCGCCGACACGAACACCGCCACCACCACCGACGCCGGTACCGAGGCGGTGGAGCATGCGTGAGCGCCGCAGACGCCTCGGCCTCCGAGACCTGCTCGAGGTGGGCACGGTCGGGCTTCGCACTCGGCCGCTGCGCGCCGTGCTCTCCACCATCGGCATCGCCATCGGCATCGCCACGCTGGTGACCGTCACCGCGGTGCCCGCGTCCTCGCAGGCCGCGCTCGACGAACAGCTCACCGCGCTCGGCGCGGACCTGCTGCGCGCCGACCCACGTGCAGGTGCCGACGGAGACCCCGTCCCGCTTCCGGCCGAGGCGCTCGGCATGCTGCAGCGCATCGGGGCCGTGACCGATGCCGCGACGGTCGGCAATGCCCACGCCCCCATTCGCAGCAACGAGCTCCGCGAGTACCCGGAGACCGGGCTGACGACGCTCGCCGTTCGCGGTGACCTCCCCGCGGTGCTCAGGGCGGAGGTGACCTCCGGTCGCTGGCTGGCAGAGAGCGACCTGCCCACAGCGGTGCTCGGCATCGACGCCGCTGAGCGGCTCGGCCTGTCCCAGCTCCCCGACCGTCCCGTCACGATCGACGTCGGCGGCGTCGCGTTCACCGTCATCGGAGTGCTTTCCGCGACGCCGCTCTCCGGCGACCTGCAGTCAGCGGTCCTCGTCGACGATGCTGCGGCGCAGCGCTGGCTCGGCTTCGATGGCGCACCGACGGTCGCCTACGTCACCGGAGACGAGGCGTCGATCGAGGCGCTGCGTCCGGTCGTCGCCGCGACCCTCTCCCCGGGGGCGAGCGGGCTCGTGCAGGTGAGTCAGCCCTCGGCCGTCCTCGCCGCGAAGGACGCCGCCCGTTCCAACTTCGATGGGCTGTTCCTCGCGCTCGCCGCGGTCGCGCTCGTGATCGGCGGCATCGGCATCGCGAACACGATGTTCGTCTCCGTGCTCGAGCGTCGCCGGGAGATCGGCCTGCGACGCGCGCTCGGCGCACACCGCGGGCAGATCCGGGCCCAGTTCCTCCTGGAGGCGATCCTGCTCTGCGCGCTGGGCGGCGCATCCGGAGTGCCGCTCGGGCTGCTCGGCACCGCAGCTTGGAGCGTCGTGCAGGGGTGGCCGCTGGTCGTTCCGGTGGAGACGATCGTGGCAGGTATGACAGCGGCGCTTGCGACAGGCGCAGTCGCCGGACTCGCCCCCTCGATCCGCGCCGCGCGACAGTCGCCGACGGCGGCCCTCGCCGCGACGTGAGCAGGCAGGGCGTCGACCGTGCGCGGATACCATTCCGGGCGAACAGCGATGAGAGCATGGCAGACGACATGAGCAGAAGCAAAAGAGCCGGGGCCGCGGGCGCCCGACGTGTGCCCCGGCTGCTCGCCCGCTACCTCGCGGCTGGAGTACTGCTCGTCATCGCGTCGGCGGGCGGCACGATCTGGCTCGCGGAGACCTCCGAGTACCGCTACGACGAGCAGGCGTCCGGCGCCGCGCTCATGCGGGACGAGCAGGTGATCGACGAGCTCACGAACTGGGCTGGGAGCCACACCGACTGGAGCACCGTCGGGCCAACGCTGCTGCTCCTGGGCAACGAGACAGGGCGCCGCATCGCCGTCATCGACGCTGCGGGGACGGTCATCGCCGACACGGCGCCCGATCTGCCCCGCCCAGCGAGCTCCACTCGGCTGCTCGACCCGCTCGAGCCGCTCTCCGACCCGGTGACGCTCGAGCCGCAGCTGCACGAGGGAATCACCGGGCCCTTCCTGCTCGATCAGACGCAGCGCGACCAGCTCACAGGGCAGGCGAGCGCGGTGGTGGAGTGCCTGGGTGACGCGCTCGTCGACACGACGGTGTGGGCGAGCGGTCGCCCAGTGGTCGCCGGCGGAGAAGACGCCCCAGACTGCGGCCGTGCGGCCCTGAACACGCCACTGCCGAGCGAGCGGACCGCCCTCGACGAGCTCCGCGATCGCACGAACGCGTGCATGCTCGCCGCAGATGCACCTCTCGTCGCCGACGTCGAGCTCGACCTGCCCCCGTCGAGCGACTCCGCGCATCTCGCGCTGCGCACCGTCCCGGCGAGCGGCGATACCGCAGACGAGTGCCTCCTGCAGGCGCGCATCGACCAGTCCGAGGCGACGACCGCGCCCGCGGTGCACGTGGTCCTCACCGACGAGCGTGGCGGCCCGCAGGGTCCGCTCGACGCGAGCCCAGGATCGATCGCCCGCTTCGGAGTCTTCATCGTGGTGCTGCTCGCGCTCCTGTCGGCAGCCGCCGCGCTCATCATCGGGCCGACCCTGCGGAGCGCGCGCCGACTCGAGACCGCCGTCGATCGCTTCAGCACCGGTGACCGCGACGCTCGCACGGGGCTGCATGCCCGCGACGATCTCGCCGGGATCGGTGCGGCATTCGACCGCATGTCCAGCGAGATCGCCGGACACGAAGCGTCCCGCCGGCGCCTGCTCGGCGATATCGCTCACGAGCTGCGCAGCCCGCTCACGAACATCCGCGGATGGGTCGAGGCTGCGGACGATGGACTCGGCCTCGAACATGCGGCGCTCCGGCGGCTGGTGCTCGACGAGGCCAGTCGCATGGAACGCATCACCGGCGACCTCCAGCTCCTCGCGCTCGCGGAGTCCGGCGACCTCGTGCTGGAGCGCACGCGGTGCGATGCGGCCGCCGTCGTGCAGGAGCTCGCCGAGGCGTACCGAGCCCGCGCGGCCACCGCAGGCGTCGAGCTGAACGTCACGACCCCCGAGCAGCTGCCGCTCACCACCGATCCCGCCAGATTGCGGCAGATCCTCGACAACCTCCTCTCGAACGCGCTCCGGCACACGCCGTCCGGCGGACGCGTCGACGTCGAGGCGGCGACAGCAGACGGCACGGTGCGCATCGCCGTGATCGACACCGGGACGGGCATCGCCCCAGCCGACCTCCCCCGCGTCTTCGATCGCCTCTGGCGCGGGGAGCCTTCTCGAGTCCGCGCAGGGCAGAGCACCGGCCTCGGCCTCTCGATCGCCCGCAGCCTCGCCGAAGCGCTCGGCGGCACGATCCAGGCGCGGAGCACTCTCGGCGAGGGCAGCCGGTTCGAGGTGTCGCTGCCTCCGCTCAGACCACAGTGACGGGTTCCGCGTGCAGCGGGATCAGCCCTGAGCCAGCCAGAAGTCGACCTCCTGCTGGCGCGGCCTCGGAACGACCCTGGTCTCATCGCCGAGCTCGAGGACGTGATCGGGAGATGCCTGGAGCGTGGGCCAGGCAGGCCGCGCATCGCCGTTCGGGTCGCCGGTCCTGACGAAGGCCAGCCAGTAGCCGGTCATCTCGGCCTCGAGACGATGATCGATCGCCTCGTAGGCGACGTCGCCATCGGCCCCCAGATTGCCGTACGCGTACATGACCTCGGCCCCGTGGTACGCGCCGAATCGCTCGAGTGCGGGGTCAGGTGGCACCCGCGTGAAGAAGTACGGATAGACGCTCCCGGTACCCGTCGCCGCCGCGCTCACGCCCCACTCGTGGGTCGGGCTGATCATGGACCTGTCGGTCTCCGCCCGCACGCGCGAGTCGAGCACCTGCTCCGCGGTCTCGCCCGGGTACAGCTGCAGGTAGGCATCCGCCTCCGCGCCGTAGGTCTCGCGGGCTTCCTGCTCGTAGGCGCCCGGGTCCGTGTCCAGGCTCCCCAGCAACGACAGGGAGGCTTCGTCCGCGTTGCTGCCCAAGAGCAGCGGGACGTCATTCTGCGCGCCGGCGGCGTAGATCTCGGTGGGCGAGGCGGGGAGCAGCGCACCGTCGATGTGCGGCCACCAGTGCGCCGACAGCGAAGCCGCAGCTTCCTGGATCGCCTCGGAGGGCAGTGCGCGCAGCTCGGCCAGACTCGCGACCCCGAGCGCTTCCTGCAACGAGGCTGCGGCCGCGCGGGCGTTCTCGGCGGTGTCGTACAGGTCGCCGGCGTCTCTGTCGCCGGCCGTTCCGAGACAGCTGCCGCTCTCGCCGATGAGGCCGTGGACGAGCCCCGCAGCAAGCGGGGAGACGCCGAGGATGCAGGCGCTGCCGGAGCCCGCCGACTCCCCCGCCACGGTGACCCGGCCGGGATCGCCCCCGAACGCGGCGATGTTGTCCTGCACCCAGTGCAGCGCGGCGATCTGATCGCGCAGACCCTGGTTGCCGCCCTCGTCCCCCAGCTCCTCATCCGCCAAGAAGCCGAACACGCCGAGACGGTAGTTGATGGTGATGACGATTGCCTCGCCGCGAGCAGCCAGCGCGGCACCGTCGTAGGCGGGAAGCGCCCCAGACCCACCGGTGAATGAGCCACCGTGCACGAACACCAGCACCGGGAGCCGCTGTTCGGGCTGCGCCGAACTGCTGCGCCAGATGTTGAGCCGCAGCGCATCCTCGTCCGTGGCGTAGCCGCCGAGCAGGGTGTTCTCGAGCGGCACATCCATTGCCTGCGTCGCCGCGCGAACGAAGAACGACGGCTCGGATTGCACAGCAGAAGGGCCGAAATCGTCCGCGATCAGGGTCTCAGCGCGAGGAAGCGCGGGCTGCGGCGCCGCCCACCGCAAGTCGCCGACGGGAGGGGCCGCGTACGGTATGCCGGCGAACGCCTCGACCCCGGCTTCCTCGTCGCGCACCCCGACCACCGCTCCCTGCTCGGTCGCCACGGTGGCGGTGTGCGGACCATCGATGGTCCGGGTCACGATCGGCGGACCAGCCGCGATGGCAATCGCTGCGACCAGGGAGGCGGACACCAGCCATGCCGGCACCTGCACGAACCACCGGCGAGAGCCCCACGTGTGCGCCGCGAGCGCGACGAGCAGCACGCTGGCGCCCACCAGCAGCCAGGCCCACCAGAGCCCCTGGTTGAGCCAGACCAGAACCCCGCCGAGGGCCGAGACCAGCGCAAGCGGCACCCACCATTTGGCGCCGACCTTCGGTGTCCGGGAATCGCGCGGAGTTCGGGGACTGCTCATGGTCTTCTCCTCGTTGCAGCTCTCAGATACCTCACCACACCTCGACCTGCGCAGAGGCAGGGTTCGCGACGCTGACTCGCGTCGTGGTGGGTCAGTAGAGCTCGAGCGCCAGTTCCTGGGCGAGTTCCATGCTCCGCCAGCGCGCTGGGGAGAAGTCGTACGGCATCATCTGGACGGCCTCGGCGAGGCTCGTTCCGCGCGCCGCACGGGCGTCTTCGGCATCTTCGGCGGCGTCCTCCGCGCCCTCGTGGTCATCGGCAGGAGCAGGAGCAGGATGTGACTCCTCCCAGGCGTCGAAGCGGTCGTTGTCGGCCTGCGCGAGGCCGGAGCTCTCGATGACCCCGTTGAGGGTGGCCTCGAAGGCGGCCCGTTCAGCGGCCACCTCAGCCACGCGGGGGTCGTCGACGGCGACCGTATCGTCGAGCGCCTCCTCGGCGGCATCGATGCGGTCGGCCTCCTCCCGCAGCTCCGGGTGGGTGGCCAGGGCGATGAACCGGGATGCCTGGACGGAAGCACCGAGTGCGCCGAAGATCCGCTCGGTCACGAGGAGGGTGTCCAGGTCTTCCTGCCGCAGGGCCCCCTCTGGCAGCTCTGCCAGGCGGTCGCTCACGACATCGGAGAGCAAACCCAACCTGCTGCCCTGCGCGCGCATGCGCTGCACCGCCGTCCGCTGCCGCTCGAGTTCGGCCTGCCGCGCGACGAGGGACTCCTCCAGCCGCTCGAGGATGCGCGCGACATCGCCGCCGCTGCCGGCTGAGTCGGCCACGTTCGCGTCCGCGAAGGCATCGCGGATGTCGTCGAGCGCGATGCCGGCGTCGGCCATCCGACGGATCCACAGCAGCTGGATCATCTCGTCGTAGCCGTAGCGGCGGCGGTCGTCGCTCCCCCGCGCCGGCTCCGGGATCAGCCCCAGCTGGTGGTAATGGCGAATCGCGCGGGGCGTGGTCCCGACGAATTCGGCGGCTCCGCCGATCGTGACCTGGCGGGGCGGGATGAACGACGACAGCATGTGGGGCCTTCCTCGGGGGTGGCTGGATGCATCCACTGCACCACATGACGCTGCGGAAGGTGCAAGTCCGCAGTCGATCCGAGCCGGAGACGGCGGGGTCTAGAATGAGAACTGTTCTGGTGTTATGGTGTTTATGTACAGTGGAGTTCGCATGCGGAAAGTACTGATTTCAACGAGCGCCTCGTTGCCCATCTACGAACAGATCAAGACGCAGGTACGGTCGGCGATCCTGTCCGGAGATGCCGCGGCAGGCGAGACGTTGCCTTCATTGCGCCAGTTGGCGGCAGACCTCCGAGTGAGTGTCATCACCGTGACTCGCGCGTACAACGACCTCGTCCACGAAGGCCTGGTCCGCAACGAGCACGGCCGCGGATTCGTCGTGCTGGAGGTCGACCCCACGATCGCCTCCGGAGCCCTGGAGGAACGAGTCGCCGCCGCACTGCACGAGCTGCTCATCGCAGCTCGAAGCGCCCACATCGACATCGACGAAATGCACCGACGCCTTGATGAGGCTTGGAGGAACAATGACTGACGACGCAGCGCAGATCGCAGACCTGCGCATCACTCGACCCGACTTCACGGTCGAGGACATCTCATTCAGCATCCCGCGCGGTTCCGTGGTTGGACTCGTCGGCCCGAACGGCGCCGGGAAGACCACGATCATCCGCTCCCTGCTTGGCCTGATCACCCCCGACGCGGGACGCATCGAGGTCTTCGGCGGCCCAGCTGGAGCGAGCACGGCCCTCGCGAAGACGGGCATCGTCCTCGACCGGCCGACAGCCGCCGAGGACTGGCGCGTAACGTCGCTCGGCCGAAGGCTCGCCCCGTTCTACCCGAGGTGGGATCACGCCCGCTTCGCGCAGCTGCTCGACCGGTTCAGCATCCCCGAGAAGCGGCGAGTCGGTGAGCTCTCCCGCGGACAGGGCGTGAAGCTCGCGCTCTCGTGCGCCCTCGCGCAGCAGCCGGAGCTCCTCATCCTCGACGAGCCCTCGAGCGGACTCGATCCGGCATCGCGCCGGGAGATCACGGACGTGATCCGCGAGTTCATGGTCGACGCGCGGCACGCGGTGCTGTTCTCGACGCACATCACGACCGACCTCGACGAGCTCGCCGATGACCTCATCGTGCTCGTGGGCGGGCGCATCGCGCGCCGAGGCCCACTCCCCGACGTCAAGGGGAGCTACGCCATCGCGCGCGGCACAGGCACCGTGCCCGCGAGCGCACTCGGCCCCCAGCACACGGGCCAGGGATGGTCCGCGCTCATCCGCGTCGACGACTCCCCGCAGTACGGGCCCGAGGTCGTGATCGACGAGGCGACCATCGACGACATCATCATCCACCTGGCCGCCGCACACGAGGAGGCAACAGCATGACGCTCGCATTCACTCGCTTCGACCTGATGTCCTGGGCCGTCAAGAAGCAGACGCTGCTGCTGCTCGCGTTCATCGCCCTGGTCGGCATCGTGCTCCCGCTACCGGGGATGGCCATCGCCGCATCCGCCCTCGTCACATCCCTGATCTTGTCCGCCCCTTTCCTGGGAGACGAACGCGATCGACTCGACACGCTCTACGGAGTGCTCCCGATCTCGCGGGGCGCAGTTGTCGTCGGGCGCGCGATCTCGGTGCTCCTCTACGGCCTCGCCGCGGTGGCCGTCGCGACAGCAGTGACGTTCGTCATGGCGTGGGTGCGCAACCGCGAGCTCGCGCCCGAACTGCTTCTCGTGAACTACGCGGCGGCGTTCGCGATCATCGGCCTGGCGGTCGGCGTGCAGCTCCCCGTGCTCTTCCGCGTCGGCTACACCCGTGGACGCTTCATGGTCTACGCCCCGGTGATCGTCATCGCGGGCGGAGCCTGGGTGGGCCAGGCCACCGGCGTCCTCGGCGACGACACGTTCTCGGCCCTGCCCCTCGAGGGCATCGTCGCGGCGTGCGCCGCCATCGGCATCATCGGCATCACCGTGGGCACCGGTCTCGCTGCACGTTTCTACCGGGCGCGCGAACTGCGCTGACCGCATTCCCGCACTCCGCCACTCCCGCATTCCTGGCGACCCGCATCGAACAGCATGCATTGCAATACCTTGCATTACAAAGTAAAGTGCAATGCATGACAACCTCAGTCGGTGCGCAACTCCGCAAGGGCGTCGTAGAGTACTGCGTCCTCGGACTCCTTCAACAGGGGCCCATGTACGGGTGGCTGATCTCAGAACGACTGGTCTCCCTCGGGCTCATCGGCAGCATCGGAACGCTCTACCCGTTGATGACTCGACTGCGCGAGCGCGAGCTGATCGCCGCGCACGCCGACGACTCCGATTCGGCGCGACCCCGGAAGTACTACGCCATCACCAGTCAGGGACACGCCGAGTTGGAGCAGTTCAGGTCCCAGTGGGCGCCGTTCGCCTCCGCCGTGGAGGAAGTCACGCAATCACGAACGACCACCACCACGACCGCGAGCGACAGCATCCGCTCACGCGACCAGACGGAAGCAGGAGACCGATGAAGCCTTTCGAATCGCAGAACGAAATCGCAGGCAGCTACCTGAAGGAGCTCCAAGCAGCGCTTCGTGATGGGGTGCCCCAGGTCCGGGACGAGGTGCTCAACGACATCGCGGACACGCTCCGCGGCCTCGATGCCGACGAGACTCGAGTCCGCATCCGAGAGCTCGGGGCACCGAGCACGATCGCAGCCGACGCCATGGCGGAGACGCCCTCGCCCGAAGGGACCGGGCCGAGCCGCGCGTACCCGATCATCATGTCCATCGCCCTCATCGCCGGCTGGTACCTGGTGCCGGTGCTCGGCTGGGTGGCCGGACTCATCATGATCGGCTCGAGCCAGCACTGGTCGTCGCGAGTGCGCAGGAACGGCATCCTCGCGTCTGTCGCCGTGATCGCCGTCTCGACCATCGGCATCTTCGCGTTCCGCGGGACAGACGCGTGGGTCGTCGGCGTGATCATCTTCGCCGTGCTGCCGCTCCTCGGCAACATCTTCGTCGCCGACTACCTCCGCCGCCGCTGGGCACTGCCCGGCCAGCACTAGATCCGACGCACACCCGGCCCGATCTGGCCCAGCTCGACAGCTCTGCCGATGACCGATGACCGATGACCCGAACTCTGGAGGAGAATGTCGGTATGCGCCTCCGTCGATTCACTCCAGTGCTGCTCGTCCCCCTCGTGCTCGCAGCACTCGTTGGATGCTCGCCCACTGCGCCCACGGAACCGGAGCCGCCGAAGTTCAAGCTCTCCCTCAACGAGGTACGCGACGCATCGCGGGAGGTGGCCGAGGGGATGGTCGCGGAGTTCCCGGAAGCAACGGGGCTCATCGAAGCCGATCCCAACGTCTCAGCCTGCGCCGGCGAGGAACCCAGAATCGGTCGTTGGGTGTGGGCGACGACGTTCTCGTCCACCGACCTCGTGAACACCGTCACGAAACTCCAAGAGGAGTATGGCGACGCCGTGACCTCCACGGGCACCGCGAGTGAGACGGTCGAGTATGCCGACGGCTCCACATGGCCTGCGACTGGCTCGCACACCTTGATCGAAGACGAGACCGGGTCGTACCTCCTGAGCTACCCGGCTGGAACCGAAGGACAGGTCCTGCTTCGCGTGGTCACCGCCTGCGGAGTGCTGCGCTGAGCATCCCGCCACCGAGACGATTCGGAACCCACGGGTCTCGCGTATCTGGGCGCTAACGCCTCCCTGCCGAACCCTGCTAAGTTAGGGGCAATCGTTCAGCCCGCCCGGTCCACCGGTGTGGGCTGGATTTTTTTGTCCGAGAGGATGCCGAGAGTGTCACCTTCACCGAAGAAGTACCTCACGATCGGAGAGCAGGCTCAGCTCCTCGAGAGCCGGGGCATGGAGCTCGACGGCAACCCCGAGCAGTGGCTGAAGTCGATCAACTACTACCGGTTGAGCGGGTACTGGTACACGTCGCGTCGATTCGAGACAACCGCTGAGGGCGCGCCCTCACGATCCGATCAGTTCCAACCGGGGACCAAGTTCTCAGAGGTTGCGGCACTGTACGAGCTTGACCGCAAACTTCGCTCTCTTGTACACGTCGGGCTCGAGCGGGTCGAAGTAGCGCTCCGCAGTCAGGTCAGCTACGTCCTCGGGCGCTACGGCCCCTTGTCCTACGAGGACAAGTCCCTGTTTCGGGATGCCTTCAACCACTCGTCGTGGGTCGACAAGACGCACGAACGGGTGAAGCGGGCGGCCCGCAGATCGATGTTCATCAACCATCACATGCAGAATCACGCTGGGGTGATTCCGATCTGGGTGCTCGTCGACGTCCTCGACTTCTCGGACGTATCGATGCTCTACGACGGAATGCGCGCAACAGACCAGTTCGATGTGGCTGAAGGCATGGGTATTCGTCTCCGACTTGACCGGTTATCGCACAGGCAACGCGGCAAAGCCGTCAAGCATCATCCGTTCGCCCGGTGGCGCGAGCAGCTGACGGTCGTTCGCAATATCTCTGCCCATCATGGACGCCTTTGGAACCGCTCCCTCGTCCCGGCTGCGACAGGGGCAATGAGGACCATCGAAGAGTTGGAGAGCCTTCCTCCTGGACAGAGCGAAGATCTCTAAGGAGCGCTCGCGGTCATCGCGCAGATCTTGACAGCTGCCGCGCCCGACTCGAATTGGGCACTCAAGGTCGCGTCGGAAGTCGAGCGCGGGTTCGCGGCGCTGCCCGGGCGGGTTGTCAGTGAGATGGGGTTTCCCGGCGATTGGCGCGATGTCGGCGTCTGGAGGGCCTGAGAAGCGCACCGTCCGCAGTGGGTCGTTTGCGCAGGATTTCCTGGGTGGGCCACACCTATCTCGCCGAGCACGCTCGCAGAGCGTCCCCTCGGAACCGGTGACCCGATCAGCGATAGCGTGATCGCATGACAGGCGGCACTCTGCGTTGGGCGACCGAAGCTGATGCGCGGGCAGTCGCCATCGTGCACGTCGACTCGTGGCGAGCGGCCTACGCGGGCCTCATCCCCTCGGAGGTGCTGGCCGCCCTGAGCGTCGAGCAGCGCACCGCCGGCTGGACACGGTGGATCGCCGCCTCCCTGCGCGGCGATGCGACGGACCTCGACGCCGTGCGCCCGCATCGGCTGCTCGTCGCCGAGGACGGGGAACGCATCGTCGGCTGGGCCGCATTCGGGCCCGGGAGAGACCCCGACGATGGGCACCGAGGGGAGCTCGGTGGCCTATACGTGCATCCAGACCACTGGTCGACGGGGGTCGGCGCTTCGCTCATCCGTCGCGCCGAACAAGAACTCCGCACGGCCGGCCACTCGGACGCCTACGTGTGGGTGCTGACGGGCAACGAGCGGGCGATCGGCTTCTACGAGCGACAGGGCTGGCGTGCGGACGGCGCCAGCAAGATCGCGGATGAGGGCAGCGCACGCGCGCTCGTCGAACTCCGACACACAAAGCCCCTGTCTTAGTCATGCCGAAGAAGCGCTGACCGAGAAGGACCTGGGGCGGCTGGCCTCAGCGACGGATACGCGGGGCCAGCCGCCCGACCTGGAGGCGACGCCTGGACTAGACGCCCAGCTGCCCCAGCCACTCTGCGACGGAGCGAGGCGTGATGCCGAGGCGCCGCTGCGCGCTCATCGCCTCCTCGATGACCTCGTGGGCCTGCGTGGCTCGCCACTTGTAGGAGTCGACGACGGGCGCAGCACCGGGACCGATGACACGCGCGAGGTCCTCTCCGAACGCATCCGGATCACGACTCTCGAAGCTGACCGGACGACCAAGGTGCGCTGCGAAACTCTGCGCCAGATCGTCGCCGAGCAGACCGGGGAGGGCGCCGACGCCGACGATTCCGGTGATCGCATCGTCCTGCAGCAGTCCGACGACGACGTCAGCGACGTCGAGGTGGGAGCTCCAAGAGACCGCATAGTCCGCACGGATGGGGTAGCTGAGAACGCCACGCTCCTGCACCGACTCGACGACGAACGGCAGCAGGAGGTTCTCGAGGTAGAGGCGGGGCTGCACGATGGCGGTCGAGATCTCGGCTTCCTCGAGCCTGCGCACCAGCACGGCGAGCGCGCTCTCTGGGTCCTCCAGCGTGTACCCGCTCGTGGAGACCACGACTCGGGCCGGAGTCGACGCCTCGGCGGCGTCGGCGACCGCGTTCGCTGCCGACAGCTGGTCGGCAGGCGATCCGATCGGCAGGTGGACGAAGATCCCCTGAACTCTGCGATACGCGTCGGCCAGCGAGGCGGCGTCGGTGAAGTCGACGGCAACTGCCGTTCCCGGGCCGGCATAGGAGCTCGGTGTGCGAACCGCGGCAGTGACATCGAGGTCGGCCTGGGCGAGGGCTGCGATGACGGGGGCGCCCTGGGCACCAGTGGCGCCATGAATCAAGTAGGTCATGCGTCCATTAGTGCACAGGATGCATCGGTTACGTCAACTGCACTAAAGGGATACGCTCAAACTCATGCCACGATGCGACGATCTCCCCGAGTGCGGTGTCGCCCGATTCCTCGTACTCCTCGAAGGGCCATGGGCCACCCTGATCGTGCGGGAACTGCTCCACGGCCCCCTCCGATTCACCGAGATCAAAGACCGCCTCCCCGGCATCAGTGCGCACACGCTCACGAACCGGCTGCGGCGCTTCGAGGCCAACGGGCTCGTCACACGGACGTCCTACCCGGAGATCCCGCCGAGGGTCGTCTACGAGCTGACCGAGGTCGGTGAGCAGCTGCGGACGGTCCTCGACGCCATGAACGCGTGGGCCCTGTCCGTGCCGGAAGTCGCCAACGCGGAGTGACCGGTTAGCTCCGCCATCACCGTTCTACTAAGATCCTTGCTCGGAATTGCTAGCCATGTCACGAGGTTCGCCTGATGCCTCGTGCCGACCGAGCAAGGAGCCGGCCGTGCAGTCGCCCGCGTCAAAACTCACCCCAAGCAGCTACGGCGCGGTTCGCCGGACGACCAAGGGAGAGAAGACTCCCCGGATCACGCAGAGCTATGGCGCAGTCTCGAAGGCGATCCGTGGGGAGGGACTCCTCGAACGCACGCTCGGGTTCTACGGCGCTCTCGCAGCAGGCCTTCTGGTCGCGCTCGCCGCCGCGATCACGGGGTTCATCCTGCTCGGGGACAGCTGGTTCCAGCTGCTCATCGCGGCGGCACTCGGGGTCATCTTCACGCAGTTCGCGTTCCTCGCTCACGAAGCCTCCCACCGCCAGGTCCTGACCTCGGGGCGGGCGAACGACCGGCTCGGTCGTTTCCTCGCGGCCGGCATCGTCGGGATGAGCTACAGCTGGTGGATGACGAAGCACACGCGTCACCACGCCAACCCCAACAAGAAGGGGAAGGATCCCGACATCGACTTCGACACGATCTCCTTCACGGAGGAGTCGGCGAGCGAGCAACGGGGCCTGCTGGCGCTGATCACCCGCAAGCAGGGGTACCTGTTCTTCCCGCTGCTGACGTTCGAGGGCTACAACCTCCACTTCCGGTCCATCAAGTCGCTCTTCGCCAGGGAGAAGATCACGGGTCGGTGGGTGGAGCTGACGATGATCGCGGTCCGCTTCGCGATCTACCTCGGCGCGATCTTCTGGATGCTCCCGCTCGGCATGGCGTTCGCCTTCGTCGCCGTGCAGATGGCCGTGTTCGGGGTCTACATGGGGGCGTCGTTCGCGCCCAACCACAAGGGCATGCCGCTCATCCCCGCCGACGTGAAGCTCGACTTCTTCAGCAGGCAGGTCCTCACCTCGCGCAACGTGCGGGGCGGCTGGTGGGCCAGTGCGCTCATGGGCGGACTCAACTACCAGATCGAGCACCACCTCTTCCCGAGCATGCCGAGGCCGCACCTCGCCCGTGCTCGCGAGATCGTGCGCGCCTACTGCGAAGAGCAGGACGTGCCGTACGCGGAGACCTCGCTCCTGGAGTCGTACCGCATCGTGGTCGAGTACCTCAACCGGGTGGGGCTGCACGCTCGCGACCCGTTCGACTGCCCCGTCGCCGGCGACTTCCGGCGCCGATAGGCGACCACGCCCACTTGCCTCGATGAGCCCAGAGCTCAGAGCTCGCGCGCGAACCCGCGAACAGCCTCGGCGACCGGCGTCTGCCCCTCGTTCAACTCCAGGATCTGCCGGCTGACGGACGGCTCGAGCACCAGCGCCTCGAGGACAGCGGCCACATCCTCGCGGGGTATCTCGCCGTGCTCCTCTGCGGGCCCGAGGGAGACCTCCCCGGTTCCAGCGTCATCCGTCAAGAGCGATGGGCGGAGGATCACCCAATCGACATCCTGTCGGGTCAGGCTCACCTCTGCCCGCTTCTTGACCGCGAAGTAGTGTTCCTCGTCGTCGCTCAGCGCTCGTTCACGCCACGCTTCGGGAAGCACGGAGAGCAGAATGAGCCGCACCCCTCGGACGCGCTCGACCGCCTCCGCCACGCGACCGAGAGCGGCGAGGTCGATGTCGTCCGTCACGCGCTGGGGGCCAGCATTCGAGCCAGCGGCGTACACGACGACATCGCAGTCCCGGATCATCGCCCCGAGCTCGTCTGCGGTGGAGGCTCCGAGGTCCCCGAGCAGCGGCGACACCTCGGCCCGCTCGAGCGCTGCGGCCTGCCGCCGCGTCCGAACGAGACCGGAAACGGGCACGCCCTGACCTTGGAGGCGGGCCGCGAGCAGCCGACCGACCCTGCCTGAGATGCCGAAGATGAAGACGCGAGGAGGCACCGCCCGCTTCGGCGCTGAGCTCGACTGCTCATCCGCAGAAGTGGGAGCTGAGTGGATGGGCTTCGAAATGATGATGCTCCCTTTCATCGGCGAACCTCTTCTGCTGCCAGCAGGTTCACGAGCTCCTCGTATCCGTAGAGACGGGCGAGATCCTTCGGCGTGAGCCCTGCGTGTGTTCGCAGCACCAGTGAGGCCCCCGCCTCGAGGAGCACCCGAGCCGAGTCGACGTGGCCGTGCCAGACCGCGTCGTGCAGCGCAGTGAGGCCGTTGTACAACCCCTGGGCGTCAAGGTCTGCCGACAGGCCTGTCTGGCGTGGCGCAAGCAGGCAGCGGAGCACGTCGGCATGTCCGAAGTAGGCGGCATCGTGAACCGCGGTGCCCTTCATCAGGCCGATCGTGAGGCGCGGGTCTGCGCCGGCATCGAGGAGACGATCTGCGACATCGACGTGACCTTCGCGAGCGGCCACACCCAACGGCGTGTAGTCGTCGTCGAAGCCACCGACGATCGGGTGGCGCTCGTCGAGCGCGGCGCCGCCTGCGATGAGCTGCTCAACCGCGGAGAGATCCCCCGCGCTCGCGGCGGCGAACAGCGCAAGGGAAGCCACATGCCGCTCGTTGGCACTGTCATGGTCCAGGATGAGCGCTTCGATGGTACCCAAGCCATCCTCGCGGGCGAGCTGGACTGCCGTCTGGTGCCAGTGGTTCATCACGTCGGTTCGAGCTCCTCGGTTCAGGAGAACCTGGACGGCTTCCGGCTGCTTCTGCAGGACAGCGTCCATGAGCGCGGTGTTGCCGAGAGACGGTGACTGCTGATCGATGAACGCGCCGTGATCGAGGAGCAGCGACACCACATCGCCGTTGCCGCCCTGCGCTGCCTTGTGCAGAGCTGTGGCCCCCATGTGACGTTCCACTGTCAGCGGGTCGGCTCCTGCGGTCAGCAGCAGGTCGACGAGTTGCGCGTTCCCGAAGGCGGCGGCGACCATCAGGGGCGTGAGGCCGTCTGGCAGGGGCTGGCTGGCGTCTGTTCCCGTGCGAAGAAGGTCAGCGACCCTGGACAGGTCTTCCGCTCGGACAGCTTGGTCGAGGTTCATCATCGTTTGCTCTCACTTTCAGCACCCATGTCACTGGTGCATTGCCATTCGATACCGGCAAGGAATGCCAAGATCTCCGCCGTCACCCGTTCGGCCGCTTCGTGCTGCGGCCAGTGCCCGACCCCTTCGAGACGGACGACGTCTACCAGCCCAGGGGCGGATACGCGCAACTGCTCGACGGTCGGCGGTTCGGGGTGGAAGAGCTGGCAGAGGCCATCTTCAGCGCCCCATATGTACAGCGCGGGCTGCCGGATCGGCACCCCCTTGAACGCCGACATCTGCTCGAAGGTGATGTCGGATGCGCGGTAGTAGTTCAGACCCGTCGCGAAGCCGCTCCCTTGGAAGGCGGCGATGGAGCGCGAGACATACGTGGGGTCGGCCCAAGCGGGGACGCCGACTGGCGCAGGTCGGAGCATGCCTCGGGAGGAGTCGACGGGATCCCACCCTTCCCCGACGGCGGGGCTTCCAGAAAGCCAGTACAGCGCACTCGGAATGGATGCAGCCGCGGGCTCGAAGGCGAGATGCCCGTCAGGCTTCATCATCTCGAACGCGTAGTAGCTGTCGCCCAACCCGTCCTTCTTCAGCTGGCTCCACAGGCTCGCTTCCCCGCGGGGCAGAAACGGGATGCTCAAGCTGACAAGTCCGCGGAACAGGTCTGGACGGAGCACCATCGCGCGCTGCGCCACGTCCGCACCCCAGTCGTGGCCGACGAGCACGGCCTCGGAGATCTCCAGCGCGTCCAGAACCCCGACAAGGTCCCCCACCGTGTGGAGAGCGCTGTAGAGCTCGACGCTGCTTGGGGAGTAGCTGGCTCCGAACCCTCGCATGTCGAGAGCCACAGCCCTGTATCCCGCCTCGGCGACTCCGGCCATCTGACCGAGCCAGGTCTCCCCCACGTCAGGGAACCCGTGGGCGAACAGGACAGTGGGCCCATCTCCTTGATCGAGCACTCGGAACGGGTGGCCGTTCACGTCGATCTGCCGCTCGCGCAACGGCGGCCTGTTTCCTTCTCCTCGGTTCAACGGTGGTCCCCCTTCTCTCTTGCGTGGCCGAGCCGAAGCGGTTGGGCGCAGAAACGCCCCATCGGTGCCTTCGACTCGATAAGCTACTTTCTGTAGCAACAGTAACCTACTGAAGGTAGCTTAATGACGGCCCAAGCAACACCGCCCCCCGAAGAACCACGGAAGCGTCGCCTCCCCTGGGATGCTCGCCACCAGGATCTGCTGGAGAAGGCGCTGGCCATCGTGCGGCAGGACGGGGTGGACGCCCTGACGCTGGGCACCCTCGCCCAGCACGGGGGCGTGTCGAAGCCCGTCGTCTACGATCACTTCGAGTCGCGCTCGTCGCTGCTGACGGCCCTGTACCGGTGGATCGACGCGGAGCGGAAGCGGGCGTTCCAAGAGGGGATGGCCCAGGACGGTCTCGCCCACGAGCCCACGATCGACGCCCTCTCCGAGACGTACATCCGGTGCGCGACGGATGCCAGCAGCGAGTTCTTCGCCGTCGGGGCTGCGATGACGGGCAACGAAGAACGTGCCAGCATCTACCGCGAGCTCGAGGAGACGGGCGTGCAGATGTTCGAGGCGATCCTTCGGCCGCACGTCCGCATGCCCGACCCGGACCTCCACCGCCTCTGCATCGCCCTTGTCGGCGCGGGCGAGTCCCTGTCGGCCTCGACCCTCAAGGGGGCGATCACGGAGGCCGAGGCGATCGCGACGTACGCCCAGCTGATCGGACTGGCGACGAAGAAGGACAGCGGATGTCGGAGCTGAGCGCCGACGACCGGGTGATCCTCGTCCATGGGTGGCCGGGACTCCCGTCGGACTACGACGCGGTGCGAGACGCCCTCCAGCCTGCGACGACGATCGTGCCCGACCTCCGCGGATTCGGAGCAGCGTTCGCGGGCGAGCTCCCGCTCGCTGAGGCCACAGCGGAAGCGCACGCCCGCCGTCTCCTCGATGGACTTGCGGACCCTGCCAGCGGCGGCCGCACCATCATCGCCGGCTACGACATCGGCAGCCGAATCGCTCAGGCAGCGCTTCGCCTCGACCCGTCGCGGTTCGACGGGGCCGTCCTCACCCCCGCGTATCCGGGCATCGGCGACCGCGCGACGGCGCCGTCCCTCGCACCGACATTCTGGTACCAGCACTTCCAACGCGAGCCGGTCGCTGCCGAGCTGATCGATGGCAGACCCGACGCGGTCGCCAGCTACCTCGACTACCTCTGGCGCACCTGGAGCGGAGCCGCCGCACCCCAGCGTCACCCGCAGCGCGAGGAGCTCATCGCGGCCTACTCCCGGCCGGGAGCGTTCGCCGCGAGCATCCAGTGGTACCTCGCGAATCGCGGGTACGCGGGCGAACTGCCACCGATCGAGACCCCGACCGTCATGCTCTGGCCGACGGAGGATCCCCTGTTCCCGATCGAGTGGGCCGACCGGCTCGACGATCACTTCAGCCGCGTCAGCCTGCACCCCGTCGTCGGAAGCGGACACCTCCTCCCGATCGAAGCACCCGCCGCCTTCGTCAGCGCGATCCGCTCCCTCGTCGTCGCCAGCGAGCGCTGAGCACACCGGGCGCGCGGCAGCCGACGTCGCCAGGACTCAGAGCGCTCCGTTGCCGGTGGGTCCCTCGGCGAGGTCCCTGAACCGGGGCGCGCCCAGATGCATGCAGAAGGCCGCGACGCTCAGCAGCGTCGCGAACACCGCGAGTACGACCTCGGTCCGCACCACGCTCCCGAGGACTCCGATCGCCAGCACCGTCGACGCGGATGCGGCGTAGGTGGCGACGGCGAACTTCGACGCGAGCGAGCTCTGCTGGCTCGCGGCCGCTCCGCGCGTCAGATGCACCAGCGACGTCCGGTAGGCCACAGCCCCTCCCGCACCGAGCAGCGCCATCGCGAGCAACGCGAGCGGGTTGTTCGAGAGCAGCACCGACGTGACCGCGAGCGCACAGCCGACGGCGAACGCGAGGTGACCGCTGGCTGCGGGGAGCAGTCGACCGAGCGGCACGCTCGCGAGCTGAGCGACGGCCGCGGCAACCAGCATGGTGACGCTGCCGCCGAACTGCGCCAGCGGCATCGCGGCATCGGAGAACACCGTCGGCGCGTAGACGACGCCAGCGCTGAGCCCCGTCCAGACCACCGCGGCGCGCGCGATCGTCCGGACGTCGGCGCGCGTCAGCCGACGGGAGGTCGGAGCCCCGACTCCGCGCTTGCGCGCAGCCCGTGGCACGCTTCGGGGAAGCAACAGGACAAGGGCCAGTGCGAGCAGGAGCGCTATCGCGGCGCCAGCGACGTACATGGACATCGCCCCGGCGATGGTCTCGAGCGCCGCAACCCCCTGGGCGATCGCGGTGCCGACGACAGCGCCGACGAGGTTCCCCGTCGCGGCCAGTCCCCGCCCACGCCCTTTGAGCGCATCCACCACCAGACCGGCCGCGCCGCCCGTCGCGAGCCCGACCGCGACCCCGGTCGCCGCCCGCCCGACGAGCAGCTGCACCTCGTTCGAGGACGCGAGGAGCAGGTTCGCGAGCGCCGCGATGAGCAGGGCCGCGACCACGGCCGAACCGGGTGTCACTCGCAGCCGGGAGAATCCGACGACCAGGAGGGTGGCAACCGCTGCTGACACGTAGACCACGAACGTCAGCGACACACCGAGCGGGCTCAGGGGCACCTCGACCCGGAGCATGGGCAGCAGCGGGTTGATGCTGTTGGCGCCGGCGATCACGAAGCCGAAGGCGATGGCCGCGAACGCAGCCAGCGCACGCTCCCTGGGGCGGATGTTCGTCAAGGGGACTCCAGATATCGCTCACCGATCGGATCGCGAAGGCCCCGAAGGTCACCTGGCGCGCGGGTGCCACGCGCGCACCCTGCTGAGCCCGAGTGTACCTCCGAACCGCCGGTGGACACCGCCCCAGGATCCGTGTAAGTTCATGCAACGGACATGTGACTGGTCATGCAGGCAGGATCCGATTGTTGCTCTACAGAGCTACGGTCGGGTCCTTTTTTGTTGCCCGGAAGCTGTCCCCCGAGTTCCAATGGAGGAGCACAACATGAACATCAGCTCAGAGGCGGCAGAGATCCTCGAGCACGTCGGCGGGAGCAGCAATGTGTCTGCCCTGCAGCACTGCTCGACCCGCCTGAGGTTTACCCTCAGCGACGACAGCCCCGTCGACGAGGCGGCACTCAAGTCCATCCCCGGCGTGCTCGGCGTGGTCCGCGGACCCCAGACGCAGGTCATCGTGGGAGGACGAGTTCTCGAGTACTACCGAGCGGTCGAGAAGCTCCGCTCCGGGTCACCGACCGCCGCCGCGACCGAGAAGCCCCGGACCCCGTGGACCGTCAAGCGGGTCGGCTCCAAGGTGCTGGACTTCGTCGTCAGCGTCTTCGTGCCCATCATCCCCGCCATCGCGGGCGCGGGAATCTTCAAGTCGCTCCTCGTCCTCGCGGCCGCGCTCGGCTGGATCGACCGGGAGAGCGACTCGTACGCGCTCATCGCCGCCGTCCCCGACGCCGTGTTCGCGTTCCTGCCGCTGCTTGTCGCCTACACCACCGCGAAGAAGCTCGACGTGAACCGGCCGGTGGCCCTCGGCTCCGTCGCGCTGCTCCTCTTCCCCGGGTTCACGAGCCTCGTGAGCCAGGATGGCGGCGCGGCGCTCTTCGGGATCCCCGTGCCCGTCGTCAACTACAACGCGCAGGTGTTCCCCGCGATCCTCGCCGTGCTGCTCCTCTGGGGTGCAGAGCGCTTCTTCACGAAGTTCTCGTGGCCGCCCATCCGCACCTTCTACGTGCCCCTCATGTGCTACCTCGTGGTCGCGCCCGCCACGGTGTTCCTCATCGGTCCGTTCGGCTTCGAGATCGGCGACCTCTTCGCAGGCCTGCTCTTCAACTTCCACAACACCTTCGGGTGGATCGCCGTCGCGCTCCTCGCCGCCATCCTGCCGTTCCTCATCTCGGTCGGCATGCACAAGCCGCTCCTGCCGCCGACGATCACGACGATGGCCACGTACGGCAAGGAGAGCTTCTACCTGACCGCCTCCCTGGCGCACAACATCGCCGAAGCCGGCGCGAGCTTCGCCGTCGCTGTCCGCACCCGCAACCAGGTGCTCCGCGCCACGGCCGTCTCCGCAGGCTTCTCGGCGCTGTTCGGCGTTACCGAGCCGGCCCTCTACGGCGTCACCCTCCAGAACCGACGCGCACTCATCGCGGTGCTCGCCGGCGCCATCACCTCGGGCGCGTACCTCGGCATCACGCTCGTCGACACCTTTGCGATCGTCAGCCCCGGCCTCGCGAGCTTCTCCATGTTCATCGACGCCCTCGACCCGTGGAACCTCATCCACGCCCTCATCGGCCTCGTGATCGGCGCGGCCGTGTCGTTCATCGTCGGCGTCGTGCTCTGGAAGGACTCCGACTCCGGCACCCTGCGCGTGCTCGGCAAGACCGACGAGCACGCGGATGCGAGCGCGGACGCGGGGGCGGATGCCGCCGCGGTCTCGGCACAGCCTCGCGCGCTCACGATCGTCTCCCCCATGCAGGGTGAGGTCGTCGAGCTCGCCTCGCTCGGCGACGGGGTCTTCTCGACGGGTGTGCTCGGTGACGGCGTCGCGATCCGCCCCACGGATGGACGCGTGGTTGCCCCCGTGTCGGGCACCGTCACGTCCCTCCTCGACTCGCAGCACGCGATCGGCATCCGCACTGACGACGGCGTCGAGGTGCTCGTGCACGTCGGCATGGACACCGTCGTCCTCGAAGGCGCCCCCTTCACGACGCACGTCGCGCAGGGCGACCGGGTCGAGGCGGGCCAGCCCGTCATCGACGCGGACCTCGACGCCATCGCCGCGGCCGGCCTCGACACGATCACCCCCATCGTCGTCGTCAACACGGCCGGGGGCGACGCGCAGTTCGACACCGGCCAGCACGTCAACCGGGGCGCATCCCTCATCTCACTCACCAACATCAAGGAGACCGCACATGGCACTGTCTGATCACTTCCTCTGGGGCGGCGCAATCGCCGCGAACCAAGCCGAAGGCGGCTGGGGCGAGGATGGCCGAGGCTGGGTCGTCACCGACGTGCTCCGCCGCCACCCGAACGCCAACAACGACGATTTCGCCGCGCTGCACGCCGTCACCCTCGAGAGCATCGCAGAGGCCAAGCGCGACCCGGACCCCACGTACTTCCCGAAGCGGCGCGCCATCGACTTCGTGCACCGCTACAAGGAAGACCTCGCCCTGTTCGCCGAGATGGGCTTCAGCGTGCTGCGGGTGTCGATCCTCTGGTCGCGGCTCTACCCGACCGGCGAGGAGCTCGAGCCCAACCAGGACGGGATCGCCTACTACCTCGACCTGTTCGAGGAGATGCAGAGCCACGGCATCCAGCCCCTCGTGACCCTGTCGCACTTCGACGCGCCCCTCGAGCTCGCGGTCACCCGCAACGGCTGGCTCGACCGGGCCACGATCGGCCTCTTCGAGCGTTTCGCCCGCACCTGCTTCGAACGGTTCGGGCACATCGTGAAGCGGTGGATCTCGTTCAACGAGATCGACGGCATGGAACGCCACCCGTTCACCTCGGGCGGCATCATCGAGGAGACCGTCACGGGGACCTCGATCACGCAGGCCTGCTACACGGCCCTGCACCACCAGTTCATCGCAGGCGCATCCGTCACCCGCATGCTGCGAGAGCTGCACCCGGACGCGCAGATGGGCTGCATGATCACCATGCTCACGACCTACCCGCGCACCTGCCACCCGAACGACGTCGCCGCGACGCGCGCGAAGGAACGCCTCCTCTACATGTGCTCGGATGTGCAGGCCGGCGGGTCGTACTCGCCGATCGTGCTCCGCCAGCTCGAGGAGATGGGCGTCACCGTGCCGTTCGAGGACGGCGACGTGGAGCTCCTGCGCGAGCACACGGCCGACTTCGTGTCGTTCAGCTACTACATGTCGATGACCGAATCCGTCGACCCCGACGCCGAGCGCACGCCGGGCAACACGGTCCTCGGCGTCAAGAATCCCTACCTCGGCTCGTCCGAGTGGGGCTGGCAGATCGACCCGATCGGGCTGCGCATCTCCCTCCTCGACCTGTACGACCGCTACCGCAAGCCCCTCTTCATCGTGGAGAACGGGCTCGGGATGCGCGACACGGTCGACGAGGACGGACGGATCCGCGACGACTACCGCGTCGAGTACTTCCGAGCGCACTTCGAGCAGATGATCCAGGCCGTGGACGAGGGCGTCGACCTGCTCGGCTACACCAGCTGGGGGCCCATCGACCTCGTCAGCTCGTCGACGTCGCAGATGAGCAAGCGGTACGGGTTCATCCACGTCGACCTCGACGACCTCGGGAATGGCACACTGGAGCGCCGACGCAAGGACTCGTTCCACTGGTACCGCCAGGTCATCGAGTCCAACGGCGCAGACCTCAGCTAACCCCCTCCCCTCCAAGCGGCGTCAAAGGAGACCACCGTGCCCGCCATCAAGAAGGTCCTCAATTCCAGTGTGGTGCTCGTCGTCGACGACCGCGGCGTCGAGCGCGTCCTGCTGGGCAAGGGCATCGGGTACGGCCAGAAGCCGGGCGACGAGGTTTCGGCGACGATCACGGACCAGGAGTTCATCTCCCTCCCTGACTCGGATCACCGGAACCTCGTCGAGCTGCTCGCGCAGATCCCGGCAGAGTACGTCGAGCTGACCCGCGAGATCGTCGCGGATGCGGGTCGAGCGGGACTCACCCTCGACCCGCACGTGTACCTCACCCTCACCGACCACCTCCACTTCGCGGTGGAGCGATACCGGAAGGGCATCGCCCTCACGAACCGGCTCGCGTGGGAGGTGCGCACCGTCTACCCGGACCACCACGCCGTGAGCGTCCGCGCCCTCGACGACGTCGAACGACGCCTCGGCGTGCGGCTCGGCGAGGAGGAGGCAGCCAACGTCGCCTTCCACCTCGTCAACGCCGACACGGGCAAGCTCGGCGTCGACTCGATGCGCGTCGTCGACCTTGTCGCGAAGGTCACGAGCATCGTGACGATGACCTCCGCCGTCCGGGTCTCCAGGAAGGACCTCCACGCCTCGCGGTTCCTCACGCACCTGCAGTTCTTCGCGGAGCGATTCTTCGCAGGCCAGCTGCTGGGCGGCGACGACTTCCTGTTCCGGAACCTCAGCGAGCGCGCCCCTCGTGCGATCGCGACCGCGGAACGCGTGCGCACGTTCATCCGCGAGACGCACGGCGTGGAGCTTCCCGACGAGGAAGTGGCCTTCCTCGCGGTGCACATCGCGCGCGCCTCGCCGGAGTAGAGATGAACGCGGCACCCCATCCCTCCTACCGGCGTCGATCCCCGGCTTCGGCCGCCTGACCCCGGAGGCGACCCGCGACCCACACACCGACCAGGGCGAGTGCGGCGGTGGACCCGAAGACCGCGAGGAACGCGGGCGTCGTGGCGTCGAGCCGTGCGACGGCCGCCCCACCGAGGCCGGCGATGACCGCCGTCGCGAGGGTCTGCGCGAGCTGCAGGCTCGCGCTGATGCTCCCCGCAGCCGAGGTCGGCGTGGCCGACATGGTCGCCGCCGTCGACGCGTTGAACGCGATCCCCATCCCGATTCCCGCGATGCCCCAGCCGACGACGGCCCAGCCCGGCCAGACCGCCGGAAGCGCGACAGCCGCCCCCATGAGCAGCTGGCCACCCAGCAGGACGAGCATCCCGACCCTCGTCGAGCGAGCGCGCTGTCCGGGCCGGGCTGCGTCGATCCGCGCCTGCACGAACGACCCGGCCGTCCAGGCGAGCGCGCCGGCCGCGAGGCCCAGCCCTGCGATCGTGACGTCGAGGCCGTGGATGCTCGTGAGCCCGAGGGGCAGGAACGCCTCCGACCCGAAATACACGCCGCACAGGATGAAGCGCACGACGACCCCGGCCGGCGCACCACGGCGCGCACGGAAAGATCCCACGGGCAGGGTGCTGCGCAAGCCGACGGCTGCAGCCACCAGGCCCACGACAAGCAGCGCGAGCATCAGCGGGAGCGCATCCACCTCGAGGCCGAAGAGCACGGCCCCCGTCCCGGCCGCCAGGAGCACCGAGAACCAGACGGGCGCGGAGAACAACCGGCCACTCCGCACCCTTGGGCCTGCCGAGACCCGGCGTGCACCCGGCAAGACGAGCGGGAGGAGGAGGATCGTGATCGGCGCGATGGTCCAGAACACGACGCGCCAGTCGAGCACCGTCGTGAGCACCCCGGCGAAGACCGGGCCCAGGAGCGACGGGATCGTCCACGCAGACGACAGGAACGCGAACATGACGGCCTGGAGCCGAGGCGGATACGCGAGGCCGACCAGGCTGTAGGCGTACGCCATGATCGCTCCGACCCCGAACCCCTGGAGCGCTCGCGCGGCCACGAACACTCCCCACCCGGGGGCGAGGCCAGCGAGCAGGCAGCCGAACGCGAAGACCAGGCTTCCGACCACCACTGCCCGGGCGGGCCCCCTCCGGTCGATGTCGCTCCCGGCGACGACGGTGCCGACGATGCTGGCGAGCATGAGCGCCGAGAGCCCCCAGCCGTATCCGCGCAGGCCGCCCAGCTCCTCGGCGACGGTCGGGAGGACGGTCGCGACCCCCAGCGATTCGAAGGCCACCGCCCCGACGCTCACGAGGATCCCGATCGTGGACCCGCGCAGACGGGGCGAGAAGACACCTCCGGCCTCTACCTCTGAGGGTGTCGTCGCCTCCGCCGTCGAACGCGATTCATCCTGCTGCATGCGCACTCCCATTCATTACATTCCACACCGGAACGTAATGAATGTAGGGTACGGTGAGGCAATGCCGCAACCAGAGCCGCACGCTGCACCCCGGACCCGATCACTGCCGCACGGCCGCCCCCGCGACGCGACGATCGACGCCAGGGCGACCGAGGCGGTCATCGGCCTCCTCAAGACCGGCCAGTACCGCTCGCTCACGATGGAGAATGTCGCGGCAGCCGCCGGCACGAGCAAGCCAGCGCTTCGACGGCGCTGGAAGAGTCTGCCCGGCATCGTCGTGCACACGCTCATCTCGGTGCTCGGAACGACGCCGACACCAGATACCGGCTGCGTGCACTGCGACCTCGTCAGCGGCATCTCGAACATCGCCGACGGGTTCGGCAACTCCCCCATCACCCGCGCACTCCCGGGACTCCTCGCCGACCTGGAGGCCGACCCGGAGCTCCGCGAGCTGTTCCTCCGCGAGTACTTCGAGGCTCGCCGCGCGACGAGCAGGACAGTCCTCGAGCACGCCATCGAGCGAGGAGATCTGCGGGCGGGACTCGACATGGAGCTCACCCTCGACCTCCTCGCGGCACCGCTCTACTACCGAGCGTTCTTCGGCCACCAGCCGATCGACGCGAAGCTCGCCGAGCGCACGGTGCTCAGCGTCCTGACCGGCATCGCCGACCCCTCCTGGCGAGAACGGCACCATTCGGAACAGGACCGGCCGCCAAGCTAGCCGAGTCGAGCGCCGCCTCGAACGCTGTGCTGAACACCGTGCTCAAGAAACGGACGATGCTGCCGCCGCCGCGCGGTGCGCGCGCACACGTCCGCGGGATGCACACGCAGCCGCCGGGCACCACCGCCTGCGGCCGGATGAATCCAGAAAGACCCAGCGGCAGTCGACCTCGTCGCACTGGCGGAGGAGCGCTCGGTCGGGCCCACGCAGCGTGAGGGTCGCCTGGATGGCGAGCGCTGACAGCGCGGATGCGACATCGCCGAGCGGCGCCCCGGCTAGAGCCGGGTTCCCCTTCGTGGAGAACTCGAGGAGCGCATCCATGCTCAGCTCCCTGGGTGACGAGGGCTCCACGGCTGCCATAGCGAGCCCACGAAGGGTCTCACGGAGCCGCACCGTCTCCTTCAGGTCGCCTCCACTCGGCGCCTCGAGGGGTCGCAGGCCCATCAACGTGAGCCACCGCTGGAGGTCTTCAGGGGCGCGAAGGCGCTCGATGGGATGCGCACCGAATGTCTGCCCCCGAGTGGCGAGGAGATTGAGCCACGCCGCTCCACCATCTGTCCTGAATGCTGTCTTGTCGGCCACTCGACAAGTGTAACGTGTGAACCGTTACAGAATGGAGTCGCCATGGACAGGCAGTACGACCCAGAGGCGGGCCTCGATACGCTCGCCGCGTTGCAGGAACCCGAGACGACGCAGGGATGGCGCACGACCGTCGACGCGACGGCGCCCGGTTTCGACGAGTGGATCGTCGGTGCGGTCTTCGGCGGCACCTACCAGCGCCCCGGGCTCAGCCCCCGCGATCGGCAGCTCCTCAACCTCGGAGCCCTCGCGGCACTGGGCGGCGTGGATCCTCAACTGCAGGGACAGATCGCATCCTCGATCAGGATCGGCATGTCGCGGGAGGAGGTCGCCGAGGCCTTCGTTCACCTCGTCGCCTACGTCGGCCTGCCCCGCACCATGGCGGCCCTGCGCGCACTCGACACGGTCTCCCCGAACAGCGCGACAGCGTGACCGGGGAGGTCGTCCGAACGACTGCCGGCGACCTCGACGCGGCGAGCCTCGGCGTCGTGGATTCGCACGACCATCTCTTCCTCTCCACGCCGGCCCTGCCAGGCCAGGAGCTCGCCGACTTCGGGGCCGCGGTGCTCGAGGCTGACCTCTTCCGCGAGGCCGGCGGAACCACGATCGTGCAGTGGACTCCGCGCGGCCTCGGTCGGCAGCTGGCCGCACTGCAGGAACTCGGGCATGCGTCTCGAGTCCACATCGTCGCCGCGACCGGCCGGCACCGCCGGGAGGTCTATCGGCCCGGGCATCCACTGCTCGACGCCAGTGCCGTCGAACTCGCGGCGGCCTTCGTCGACGACGTGATCGATCGGCGGTGCGGCCTGATCAAGGTCGGGACCGGACCGGCGGGCGCGACGCCGTTCGAGCGGACCAGCTTGGATGCGGCCGCGGCCGCGCATCACGCGACCGGTGCGCCCATCGCCGTCCACCTGGAAGGAGGAAGGTGCGCCCTCGCGGTCGTCGGCCTGCTCCGGGAGCTCGAGGTGGCCCCTGAAGCCGTCGTCCTGGGACACCTGGGCCGCAACCCCGACCTCGAGTACATCGCCGAAGTCAGCGCCACCGGCGCGTACCTTTGCGTCCACGGCCCCTCGCCCAACCACGCCCGCACGGACTCCGCCCTTCTGTCCGTCATCAGCCGGATCGTGGACACGGGGCATGCCGGCTCGCTCCTCATCGGCGGCGACACCACGACGCGCTCGGCGACGGCAGCCAACGGCGGGGCCGGGATGCGCGGCCTCCTCAGCCAGACGAGGCGGACGATCGCCTCGCACGTCGGCGACGCCGTCGCCACAGCGATGTTCACGACGAATCCCGCTCGGGCGTGGCGCCTTCGCGGCAGTGGGCACCCCGAACGAGGTTCGTGAACTACAGCTCAGTCGGCGAGCTGGGGATGATCGTCCCCTGGTGGTATCGGAGGGTTGGGCCTCGCGTGTCCCACAGCGACGCATGCCTGCTGTCCCGGCCGGGCTCATGGAGCACGTAGTTCACGAGCACGAGCTCCGCACTCACCCGGTTGAAGAGCCACTCCGATGTGCGCGGAAGAGGGCGCTCCTCCTCGCCGGCCAGGGCCGCCACCGACTCCGCGTACGTCCAGCGACGCCCGGAGCGCCCGATCTCTGCGAAGTCCTCAGATAGGAACGCGGACGTCTGGGCGGAGTCGGCTCGCACGGCCGACGAGAGCAGCGCGAGTTCAGCGCTCTTGATGTCCGCGAAGTCCTCGGTATCCGTCTCCCACATAGAGCGACCCTACCGACGCATCTGCTCGTCGCAGCCCCGGCAGGAGCCTCTCGGCCCCTGCCCGTTGGACCTGAACGGGAGCACGGGCTCAGGCGCCCTCGAACTCCAGCCGGTCGTAGACGACGGGATCCATGACATCGAGGCCCGCGTCGACAGCTTCCCCGTAGACGACCGCTTCCCTGTCATCCCTCTGGCTGCTCGTGAGCCCCGAGATCCAGTACGCCGTGGCGTGCAGATTCCCCCGAGGCACCCCGAGACCCTCGATGAGGTGGCGGCGGATGCTGCGAACGGTCGCCGACTCGGCGGCCAGCCACACCTGCGCATGCGGGGGTACGGTCAGGTTGCGGGCGGCGCTCACGAGGGCGCTCTCCAACCCCTGGGACGACCTCCCGGTGAGCCAGACGACACGCAGTCGGTCACCCAGCGACTCGATCGCCGCGGAGAGAAGCGCACGATCTTCTGGGTTGCCCGTCTCCGCCAGCAGAGCCACTCGGTGACCAGTGGGAAGCGACTCGAGGATGGCGGCGGTTGCGGGGAGAGCGCTGGCGTCGGCGATGAACACGTGCTCTGTGACCCCGTCACCGACGGCGAAATCTCGCCGGAAGCCGAGGAAGCGCACCCGTTGACCGACCGCGACCGTCTGCGACCAGTCGCTGGCACGACCCGCCTCATGCAGGGCGACGTCGAAGTCGAACTGCAAGCGCTCTGCCCGGAAATCACGGACCGTGAAGCCCCGGATAAGCGGGTTCGCCTCCGAGCCGATATCAATCTTGAAGGCATCTGCAGGCAGCGGCTCCGTGTAGTCCGCAAGGCACGCGCCCCCGAGCGTGACCCGTTGGAACCCCGGAGTGAGACGACGGCTCGCGACCACCTCGACGAAGTCGTCGATCAGGATCGCTCGCCCCTGGGAGAGCTCCCGGATGCGGTCACGGATCGTTGCCATGAAGGCCTTCGTCTGGGGATGAGAGGCGCCGGACAGGACGCACTCCCACGACACTGCACTTAGGTTAGCATTCCCTTACATAAGCCTCCGTGACAGCCGTACTGTCCCGCATCAGAGAAAGCCCTCCCCCCAATGACGCTTCCCATTGCGCGCATCGCCGCTGTCAGTCTCGCGGCCTTGACCGCCCTCTCCCTCGCGGCCTGCTCGGCACCAACGGAGTCCAGCCCTGCCGCGGGCAACGACAGTTCGGCACTCTCAGGCGAGTTCCCCCGAACCGTGACGACGATCCAAGGCGATGTCGAACTGACGGAGAAGCCGGAGCGCATCGTCGTCCTCGATTCTCAGAGCGCCGACGTCGCCGCTGCCCTCGGTGTCGAACCGGTTGCCTACGACATCGGCACGAGCGACAGCCTCGAGACGCTGCCCTGGCTCGACGGGGCCCTGACGGGCTCCTTCGAACCTGGTCTCATCGGCGCCGACGGCTCACTCGACTTCGAAGCCATCCTGGCAACGGACCCCGATCTGATTGTCGTCGACTACTGGACGGCAGCGGAGGGAGAGGCCTACGACCGCCTCAGCGCCATCGCGCCGACCCTCACCAGTGACGTCGAAGCCGCGCAGAGCTGGCAGGAACGCACGACCTTCCTCGCGGACGCGCTCGGAGTCGCCGACCAGGGCGAGCGTGTGATCTCTGAGACGGAAGCCTCCATCACGACAGCAACCGAGGGGCTCTCCGCACTCGATGGCGAAAGCTACTCGTACCTCGGCTATTCAGTCGAGCAGGGCGGCTTCTGGTACGGAAACGGGACATGGCTCGAGGACTTCGGGCTCGCCCCCGCCGACGGCCAGGACAACAGCCACGAGGAGTTCACCGTCATCTCGCTCGAGAATGTGAGTGACTTCGACTCTGATGTGCTCAGCATCTGGGCGATGACCGACGCAGACAAGGCCGCCCTCGAAGCGGATGCGCGCTTCCAGGCACTGCCCGCCGTGCAGAGCGGCAAGGTCGTCTGGCTCGACTATGCCCTCGCCGTTGCCACCAACGTGCCCGGCCCGCTCAGCATCACGTACATGCTCGACGAGGTGACTCCGACCTTCGAGGCAGCCCTTGCCAGCTGAGCTCACCGACACGCAAGGGGCGGCGCTGACGGGCGCTGCCCCTTCCGCTGCGGGCGCGCGACGCCGGATGCGGATGCTCGGTCTCGCAATCGGGGTCGCGCTGCTCCTCGTGACGGTCGTGCTCTCGGTCCTCATCGGCGCGAAGCCGCTCCCGATCCCGGACATGATCTCGGCGCTGGCGAACCCAGACGGCTCAGAGGCCTCCGAGATCCTCTTCACCTTGCGCATTCCACGAACCGTGGTCGGCATCTTCGCGGGCATGGCGCTTGCCGTGTCGGGCGCTCTGATGCAGGCGCTCACGCGCAATCCCCTGGCTGACCCCGGGCTGCTCGGCGTCAACGCCGGTGCCGCGCTCGCCGTCGCGCTCGGCATAGCGCTTGTCGGCATCACGACGCCGAGCGAGTACAGCGTTTTCTCGTTCGTGGGCGCCGTCGTTGCGACGCTCGTGGTGCTAGCCATCGGCCGCACGGGAAGATACGGCGCCTCCCCCGCTCGGCTCGTCCTCGCGGGCGTCGCCCTAGCCGCGGTCTTCTCCGGCATCAGCATGGCCCTCACCATGCTCTTTCCCCTTGTCTTCGCGGGCTACCGCGCCTGGACCGTCGGGTCGCTGGTCGGGCACGACCTGCTCGGTGCCATGCCAGTTCTGCCCGTCATCGTGGTCGGCCTCATCGTCGCGGTCTGCATCAGTCGCGGTCTGGGAGCGCTCTCGCTCGGCGACGATCATGCGCGCGCGCTCGGAACGCGGGTGCGGCTCGTCCGCGGGGCCGCGCTCGTGTCGGTGACGCTGCTCGCGGGATGCGCCACGGCGCTCATCGGGCCGGTTGCGTTCATCGGACTCATGATCCCGCACGTCGTACGGAGGTTCACGGGGCCGAGCCAGCCCTGGATCCTCGCCTCGTCACTCATCTACGGACCGGCGGTGCTGCTCGCCGCAGACATCCTCGGCCGGGTCGTCGCGCAGCCAGGCGAATACCCCGTCGCGTTCATGATGGCGATCATCGGCGCGCCCGTGCTGATCGCGATGATGGCCAGGCGCCGGGTGATCTCGCTGTGAACGAGGGCGGCGGCTCCAGGCCCGAGACCACGCCCACGGGCACGCTGGTCCTGCGGCGGGCGGCCCTCAGCATCCGCGTCCGCATCCGCACCCTTATCGTCGGCGCATGCCTGGTCGCCGCGATCGTCCTTCTCGGCGTCACTGCCCTCTGCGTCGGCAGCCTCGTCCTCTCACCCGGCGAGGTCCTCGCTGCCCTCCTCGGGCAGGGCGACAGCCGCAGCCAGCTCGTGGTGATGGAATGGCGGCTCCCCAGGGTTCTGGCTGCCGTCGTGTTCGGCGCGGCCCTCGGCGCAAGCGGCGCGCTCTTCCAATCGCTGACGAGGAACCCCCTCGGCAGCCCCGACGTCCTCGGCTTCGATGCCGGGGCGGTCACCGGGGCCCTCGTCGCGACTCTGGTGCTCGGCGCGGGGCAGACCGGCCTCACCATCGGCGCCCTCGTCGGCGGTCTCGCCACGGCCGTGGTCGTAGCGGCATTCGGCCTGTCATCTGGGAGCGGCAGCATCCGCCTGATCGTCGTCGGCATCGGCATGAGCGCCATGTTGCTCGCGATCAACCAACTGCTCATCCAGCGCGCCGAGCTCGAGGAAGCGATGCGCGCAAGCTCGTGGACGCTCGGGAGCCTCGCTTCGATCGGCTGGGAGCGCCTGGTGCCAGCGACCTGCGTCATCGCCGTGCTCCTCGTGCTGGCCGTTCTGGCAGCCCGACCCGGTCGAATGCTCGAGCTCCACAACGATGCGGCCGCGGCGTTCGGGGTCAGCGTCCGCCCCGTCCGACTCGCCCTTCTCGCCATCGGCGTGGCGCTGGTCGCCGTGCCGGTGGCGGTGGCCGGGCCGATCGCGTTCGTTGCGCTCACCGCTCCACACCTGGCACGCCAGCTGACCCGGGTCGGACCGCTCGCCGTGCTGCCCGCCGCGCTCATGGGTTCACTCGTCCTGCTGGGCGCGGACGTGGCCGTCCTCGTCGCCCCCACCACGTCGAGCCTGCCCGTGAGCATCGCCACGCTCGTGCTCGGCGGGAGCTACTTCATCTGGCTGCTCATCAACGAATGGAGGCACGCGCGATGACCACACCACGGCTCGCCGCTGACGGAGCTCGACTCAGCTACGGCGGCAAGGTTGTCAGCGAGCATCTCACCGTCGCTATCCCGGACGGGTCGTTCACCGTCATCGTGGGCGCGAACGCGTGCGGCAAGTCAACGCTCCTGAGGGCCCTCGCCCGCCTGCTACCCACGACCGAGGGGGCAGTCGTCCTCGACGGGCGCAACATCCTGTCTCTTCCCACGCGCGAGGTCGCGAAGACCATCGGGTTGCTCCCGCAGACATCGGTTGCTCCGGACGGCATCACGGTCGCCGACCTCGTCGCCCACGGCCGCTACCCGCACCAGCGAATGCTGAAGCAGTGGAGTGCGGCAGACGCGGCTGCAGTGGATGAGGCGTTGGAGCTGACGGAGACCGCCGCTCTTGCGGACCGGTTCGTCGACGAGCTCTCGGGTGGGCAACGACAACGCGCGTGGATCGCCATGGCACTGGCCCAGGAGACCCCGTACCTGCTGCTCGACGAACCCACCACGTATCTCGACATCGCGCATCAGATCGACGTGCTGGAACTGTGCGCTGCGTTGAACCGCCGGGGGCGCACGCTTGTGGCAGTGCTGCACGATCTCAACCACGCGGCCCGCTACGCAACCCACCTCATCGCCTTGAAGGACGGATCGCTGGTCGCCGAGGGCAACCCCCGTGAGGTCGTGTCGGCCGAGTTCGTGCAGGAGGTCTTCGGCGTCGAGTCGACGATCCTCAGCGATCCTTACTCGGGTTCTCCCCTCGTCGTGCCTGCGGGGCGCAGCGTCAAGGCCTGACGTCGGAGCCTGACCGACCGGATACGCCGCCCCGCAGCGCGCCAGCAGCAACCAAGCTGCAGACCACGAACACTCCGGCCCCGGTGGCGACCGGTATCGCGAGGTCGACCTCCCCCAGGAGCCCGCCCATCGTCGCCCCGATGGCAAGCCCCAGGAGACCGAGCACGCGCGTGCTGGCGCCCACGCGTCCGAGCAGCTCGTCCGGGATGAGGCGCTGGCGGAGGGACTGCGAGCAGATGTTCCAGACCGTCGCGTGCAGGATGTAGAGCGCCAAGAGCACGCCGGCGACGATCGGGTTCGTCGTGAGGCACAGTCCACCGAGCGTCAGCGCCCCCAGCGCCAGACTTGCCACGATCGTCCATCGGTATCCGAGCCACGTGCGAAGCCGGGCTGCGAGGAAGGAGCCGAGCAAGCCGCCGAGGGCCGACGCGGCGAGCAGCAAGCCGTATCCGGTGCTGTCCAGGCCGAGGCGCTCCTCGGCGAACAGCACGAGAATCGAGAAGGGCAGCATGTAGCCGATGCTCGCGAGCGCTCCGATGAGCGCAAGGCTCCCGACCACACGGTGGCGTGCCAGCCAGGCGATGCCCTCACGCACCTCGACGGAGACCGAACGTCGTGCGTCGCGCGCATCCGATCCTGGCCTCGACAGTCGCCGAATCGGCAGCGCGAGGGCGACGAGGCCCGCGACAGCCCACAGCCCACCCATCGCGAAGACAGGGGCCGCTGCGGCGAGGGCGAACAGCAATCCCCCGAGGGGAGGACCAGCGAACTCGTCCGCGACGAGCTGCGCCGCCGCGACCCTCCCGTTCGCGGAATCGAGTCGCTCTCGGTCGACAAGCGACGGCAGCATGGCCGATGCGGCGTTGTCCGCCGCGCTCTCCAACGTCGCGACCACCCCCATCGCTGCATACAGAACCATGAGGGAGGAGAAGCCGAGCTGGATCGCCAGGGCGAGCCCCAGCAGGGCGCAGCCGCGCAGCACGTTCGCCGCGACGATCAGGGTCCGGCGGTCGACCCGATCGACCCAGACGCCGATGGGCAGCGCGACCAGGAGGCGGACCAGGGCGTAGAGCGTCGCCAAGCCCGCGACGAGGCGCGGGTCGTCGGTGACCGAGGCGGCCAGCAGCGGCATCGACACGAACGCGATGCCGTCTGCCAGGTTCGACAGGGCGTTCGCGCTCCAGAGCACACGAAATCCGCGACCGAGTGGCATCCGGGAAGCCTACCGATGCGTGGCTTGCCTGATATCCCTCACCAAGCGCGGAGTCCGAAAGCGTCGCACCTCTGGCAGCCAGGCCCGGGCCGGGTAGCTCAGCCGCACGACGAAGTAGTTGAGGTACTCGACGGTCCCAAATGCCCATGTGAACAGGACGAGCACCGCGACCAGCCAGGAGCTGGGCCACCAGGCCACGATGCCGACGAGGCCGCCGACGAGCACCGCGAGGTTCAGCCACTTCAGCACCCAGAACGTGCGCGCGAGCCCGACGGGCATCCTTGAGGTGCCGACCCAGCGGCGGGCGAGCAGCCAGTACGAACCACCGTGCAGGAGCACAAGCAGCAGGGGTGCGAGCGCCGACCAGAACGCGGCCACGTCACTGCCCGACGGCAAGATGGGTGGCACGGCCCACACGCCCAGCATCGTGAAGGTCAGGACCGACGCCAGCTCGCCGGTGCCGAGCGAGAAGTACTGGCGGCGGGCCGCGTCGCGCAGCCCGGGCAGCGAACCGCTGGGTCGGGACGGACTCGCCCCGTCGAAGCCCGGCGTCCGACGATCCGTCACCTCGAGCGCCCGACCGAGTTGCCATTGCTGGTGCTGCTGCGCACGACGAGCCTCGTCGGCAGGATGCGGTGCTCCCCGCTCCGCGGCTGCTCGCCTTCGGCGCTCGCGTCGACGCGCCCCACCACCATCTCGACGGCCGCGGATGCGAGCTGCGCCGGGTCCTGCGCGAGGCTTGTGAGCTGCAGGTACGGCAGCTCGGCCTGCTCGGAGTCGTCGAAGCCGACCACGGCCAGGTCCTCGGGAACACGTTTGCCGAGGAGGCGCGCCTGAGCGACGACGCCCTGCGCGCTCCGGTCGTTGAAGGCGACAACCGCGGTGGCGTCCGGGTAGCGCGCCAGCGCCTCCTCGATCACCTTCGCGCCGGCGGCCTCGGAAGCTCCGCCCGCGACGATCGCGACCTGGTCGCCGAGCCCGGCAGCAGCCGTGGCGGTGAGGAACGTAGTCGTGCGCACCTCATCACCCGAGACGCCAGGCGCCCCGAGGTACAGGATGCGCGAGTGCCCGCGCTCGTGCAGGTGCCGCACCGCCAGCTCCATGCCGCGCGCGTCGTCCATGGACACGCTGTCGAACGACGCCGACGAGTACTGGCTGGCGACCGTGACGACGGGGACCTCCTCGGCGATGCGTTCGAGCTGCTCCTCGGGCAGCGACGCTCCGAGCAGGACGAGCCCCTCGACCCGCTCCCCCAGCAGCGCCTCGATCGCATCCGCCTCGCCCCGCCGCTTCGTGACCGCGGCGAGCGACACGTTGTACCCAGCAGACCGGGCCGCGAGCTGGAGCTCGTCGATGAGCTCGCCGTGGAACGGCTGCGCCGCGTGGAAGACGATGCCGACGAGGCGCGAACGGCCCTGCTTGAGCATCCTCGCCCGCTCGTCTCGCCGGTACCCGAGACGGGCCGCGACCTCGAGGACATGCGCGCGAGACTCCGGGCTCGCGCCGGGCACGTCACGCATGACAATCGACACGAGCGGCTGCGAGACGCCAGCCGCGTCGGCGACGTCGCGCATCGTGACGCGCTTGCCGCCGCCCGGTCTCGCCGGGCGGCGGGCGTCTCGTGCGTCAACGTCGCTCATACCTCGATGCTAAAGGCCTCCCGGAACCTGCGGAGCGCGAGGTCGGAGTCACCGGACGCGAAGGCCTCCATCGCGACGACCCCGCGGTAGCCGAGCTCGTCGAGTTCCCGAGCGACCCGCGGGTAGTGGATCTCGCCCGTTCCCGGCTCGCAGCGCCCTGGCACATCCGCGACCTGGATCTCGCCGATGTAGGGCAGCGCGCGCCCACACAGGTCGACGAGGTCACCCTCGCCGACCTGCGCGTGGTAAAGGTCGAGGTTGAGCCGGAGGTGCGGGCTGTCGACCGCAGCGACGAGTGCGATCGTGTCGCTCGCCCGGTTGAACGGCACGCCGGGGTGGTCGACGGCGTGGTTGAGGTTCTCGAGGGTGAACACCTTGCCGTACTCCTCGCCGAGCTTCGCGAGGCGCTCCAGCGTGCGCAGGGCCGCGAGCCAATCAGCCGGAGTGGTGTGCGCGCTCGGACGCACGGGCAGGCCGTTGGCGTCGAGGCCCGTCCCGTGGATCACGAGTCGCGGCACGTCCAGCACCTGGGCCGCCTCGAGCGACTCGCGCGCCGTGGCGACGATCGCGTCGGCCCCGTCCGGGTCGATGAGCTCTCCGCGAATGTACCCAGACATGGAGCCGAACGTCGCGCCGGTCGCGACGAGCGCATCCAGGTCCTTCTCCCACCACCGCCAGATCTCGACCTCGAAGCCGGCCTCATCGATGCGCCGCACCCGCTCCTCGAACGGGAGGTCGAGGAACAGCATCTCCGCGCAGGCGGCGAGCACGAACGGCGACTCGGCGGCGCCCGAACCAGCGCCCGAGCCAGCGCCGGCGACGGCCCCGCTCATCGGACGACCTCGACGGGTGCGCCGGTCTTGACCGACTCGATGCAGGCGAGCGCGATGACCATGGCCTCGAGCGCGGCCTCCGTGCCGGGGCGGGGGCTCTCGACGCCGGCGACGGCGTCGACGAACGCCTGCAGCTCGCCCGTGTAGGCGGCGCGCATGAGCTGCGTGTCGGCACGCACCGTGTCGAAGGACGCGCCCGCCGCGCCATAGAGGCGCAGGCTCGACGCCGCCAGCTCACCCGCGGTCGCCATGCCGGCGCTGCCGAAGACCTCAGCACGGGTGTCGTAACCGTAGGCGGCCGAGAAGTTCGCCTCCGCGGTGGCGATGGCGCCGTTGTCGTAGCGGATCGTGACGACAGCGGTGTCGAGGAGGCCCTTGTCCTTGAAGTCCGGCGCGACGAGCGCATCCGCGACCGCGTAGACCCGGGTGGCGCGGGCGCCCGGGTTGAAGAAGTTGAGGGTGTCGAAGTCGTGGATGAGGGTCTCGAGGAAGATCGTGAACGGCGGGATCGCCGCGGGGTTCGCGAGGCCCGGGTCGCGGGTCACCGAGCGCAGCAGCTGCGGTGTGCCGAGGGCTCCCGCGTCGAGGGCGGAGCGCAGCTCAGGGAACCCGTTGGCGTAGCGGCGGTTGAAGCCGACCTGGAAGATCACGTCGTGGCGCTCGACGGCGGCCTCGACGCGGCGAAGCTCCTCGAGCGAGACACCCGTCGGCTTCTCGCAGAAGATGGCCTTGCCTGCCGCGGCCGCCTGCTCCACGAGCGCCGTGTGGAAGCGGGGCGGGGCCGTGATGACGACCGCGTCGAGGTCTGGACGGGCGAGCAGCTCGGCGATGTCCGTGTACGACTGCTCGACGCCGAGCGTCTCGGCGAGCTTCGCCGCGGCGCCCTCGACGGGGTCGGCGATGGCGATGAGCTCGGCGTTCGGGATGTCGCGGGCGATGAGCGCGGCGTGGTTGCTGCCGATGCGGCCGGCGCCGATGAGCGCGACACGAATGAGGGGGGTCTTGGACATGGTGCTTCTCCTGAGGACGGCGGTGCCGACACGACACTGTGCTGCTGGGTGCGCCCAGCACGCACAGACTATTACGTACTAGCGCTCTGCGTCTAGTACGTATAAGGTTGCCTCCAATCGGCCGGGAGACCCGGCCAGAATCGCGCAGAAATCACCCAGGAGCGCGACGAACCGCGGAGACAAAGGAGTTCTCATCACTTCCACGCATGGGGCATCAGTGTCAGAGACGACCCTGCCCAAACTCACGCCAGGCCCGTACCGCAAGCGGCTCGGACTCATCTCGATCGTCGCCTGCTTCGGCGGACTGCTCTTCGGCTACGACACGGGTGTCATCAACGGCGCGCTGCGCCCCATGGCCGCGGAGATCGGCCTCGATGCCTTCACGGAGGGCGTCGTCACCAGCTCCCTCGTGTTCGCCGCCGCCTTCGGCGCGCTCTTCGGAGGACGCATCTCGGACGCCATCGGCCGCCGCCGCACGATCATCATCCTCGCCGTGCTGTTCTTCCTCGGCACGGTCGTCGTCGTCGCGTCGCCGAACTTCGCGCTGCTCGTCGTGGGGCGCGTCATGCTGGGGCTCGCCGTCGGCGGCGCATCCACCGTCGTACCCGTCTACCTGGCAGAGCTGGCGCCGTTCGAGATCCGCGGTTCGATCACGGGCCGCAACGAGGTCGCGATCGTCACGGGCCAGCTCTCCGCTTTTGTCATCAACGCCATCCTCGGCAACACGCTCAGCCACATCGACGGAGTGTGGCGCATCATGTTCGCCGTCTGCGCGATCCCCGCCATCGCCCTCTTCTTCGGGATGCTGCGCATGCCCGAGTCGCCGCGCTGGCTGGTCGAGAAGGGCCGCCACGCGGACGCACTCACCGTGCTCAAGACGGTGCGCTCCGAGGAGCGCGCGATCGCCGAGCTCGGCGAGGTCGAGCAGGTCGCGAAGGAGGAGCAGACCGAAGCGAAGGTCGGCCTCGGCGCGGTACTCACGAACAAGTGGCTCATCCGCATCCTGCTCATCGGCATCGGCGTCTCCATGATGCAGCAGCTGACGGGCATCAACTCGATCATGTACTACGGCCAGGTGGTGCTCATCGAGTCGGGCTTCGAGGCGGATGCGGCCCTCATCGCGAACATCGCGCCCGGTGTGGTCGCCGTCATCGGCGGGTTCATCGCGCTGTACATGATGGACCGCGTCGACCGCAGAAAGACGTTTGCGATCGGCCTCACACTGACGACGACCTGCCACCTGCTCATCGGCGCCGCTTCCCTGCTGCTCCCGGTCGGCAACCCGGCCCGCCCGTTCGTGATCCTCATCCTCGTCGTCGCATTCGTCGCGTCGATGCAGACCTTCTTGAACGTCGCCGTCTGGGTGTACCTCGCGGAGATCTTCCCGCTGCACATGCGCGGCCTCGGCATCGGCGTGTCCGTGTTCTTCGGCTGGATGACCAACGGCTTCCTGGCGCTCTACTTCCCGAGCCTGATCGCCGGGATGGGCATCAGCGGGGTGTTCTTCCTGTTCGCCGGTATCGGGGCGCTCGCGTTGCTCTTCACGATCACGCAGGTTCCCGAGACCCGCGGGGTGACCCTCGAGAAGCTCGAGGCCGGCGTCACGACGGGGGCCATCCACGTGCTCGGAAAGACCCGCTAGCCACCACAGAATTCACGACTCGGCCGCTTCTGCGAGCGGCCGACCCGCCCGCGGGATCGGCTTCGATCTGGACGTCCGAGCCGACTCCGCGGGCTCTTTCTGTGCGCTGCGCCGACCCCAACACCTCAACCGCGAGAGGTCGGACCTGAGTGCGAGCAGCGGACAATATTCGCGTGCTTTCCGCGACAAACACTGTAAATTTCGGTTAATCATCGGATGAATCGGGGCATTTAGGGGGTTTGGGCCTTTCCCCGCGTTGATTGAAACGATACAGTCAACGGACCACGAGACGAAGGAGTCCCGCCCCTATGGCTGAACGCACACGCCGCCTCCCACTGCTATCGAGCGCCAGTGTTCTCACTGCCGCCTTCATCGGCCTGCCGTTGCTCGCCGCGCCCGCGCAGGCGACAACCAGCCCGATCGACACCCCACCACCCGCGGCTTCCTCCACCGCACAACCCACTGCGACCCCGACCCCCACCGCAAGCGCCTCCCCACTGCCATCGGCGAGCGCGTCCGCGACGACTTCCCCAACACCCGGCCCGCTCGTCTGCGACGACCGGGGCGCACCGTACGACTTCGCCGATACCTCCGAGACCGTCATCGAGGAATCGGAGCTCGGCCTCACCTGGGCGGGCATGTACGTCCTCCAGGACCTCCTGACCCAGGACGATCGCCAATACGTCGGCTTCTACACCGACGACCGCGAGATGGTCATCGCCCAGCGCGCCCTCCGCACCGACGGGACCAGCGCAGGCGATTGGATCTACCAGCCCCTCCCAGAGACGCTCGAATGGGACAGCCACAACTACATCTCGCTGGGCCTCGACCGCGACGGTGCGCTCCACGTCGCCGGCAACATGCACGATGTCGCGCTGAACTACTACCGCACCGATGCATCCGGTGACGTGACGACCCTGACCGCGGTCCCGACCATGGTCGACCCAGCGACAGAAGACTCCGTGACCTACCCGGAGTTCGTCAACCGCAAGGACGGCAGCCTCGTGTTCAGCCACCGAAACGGCGGCTCGGGCTCGGGTGTCACCTACTTCAACCTGTTCGACGAGACGACGCAGTCATGGTCGCGCCTGATCGACCAGCCCCTCTTCGACGGCGCCGGTACGACCGAGAACCCGGAAGGCACCTGGAACTCCTACTATCAGGGCCCCACGTTGGGCCCCGACGGAAAGTTCCACCTGCTCTGGGTCTGGCGAGACACCCCGGACGCCGCCACGAACAGCATGCTCAGCTACGCGAGCAGCGACGACCTCGTGACCTGGCAGGACAGCAAGGGCGAACCGCTCACCACCCCATTCACGTATGGAGCCGGCGACGTCGTCGACCCGATTCCAGACTACGCAGGGCTCCTCAACGGCAACGCGCGTATCGGCTTCACTGCCGACGATGAAGTGCTGATCAGCTACCACAAGTACGACGAAGCGGGGAACTCGCAGGTCTTCACGGCCACGCCAGACCGCACCTCCTCCGACCCAGCCTGGAAGATCGACCAGGTGTCCGACTGGGAGGGGCGATGGAGCTTCGGTGGCGGCGGCAGCCTCGTCTTCGAGGTGCAGATGCTGGGCTCCGAGGTGCTGTCCGACGGCGACGTGCAGGTCAACTACCTGTGCTCAGGCGAGCCGATGAGCATCATCATCGACAGAGATCAGCAGCCGGTGACCCAGGTGTCGACCCCGCCGTACCCGGCGCAGGTCGCAGAGCTCGCCGGCACGTATCCGGGACTGCAGGTGAACGTGCAGCAGGACCGAGGCGGCAACACGGACAATGGCCGATACGTCCTCCGGTGGGAGAGCCTCGGTCAGAACCGCGACCTGCCGCGGGACGAATGGCCAGAAGGTGGATCGACGCTCTCCGTGCTGCTGCTCCGAGCAGCGTCGGAGACTCCGCCGGAGACGATCGACCCCACGGCCACTTCGCAGCCCACGGCGACGGCAACCGCCACCGCGCTGCCGCCGATCTCAGTCCAGCCGACGGAGACGACCGGGACCGGGGGCCAGGGGCCAGGCACGACTCCATCCGCGCCGGGCCCCGCCGAGGCCGACAGCGGTTCCGAGCTCGCAACCACCGGCGCCGACCTGCCGTGGCTCGCCTTCGGGGCCGCCGGTGCGCTGCTCCTGCTCGGTGCGGGACTCCTGGCTCGGAGAAAGAACGCCTGAGCCCGCCGACAACACCTGAAGTCATCACTCAAGAGCGCCCCTCCGCTGGTCTGCGGAGGGGCGCTCCTCTCATCCGCACCCCGAGACGGATCACGCGGGGCGCCACCTCGCGCCACTGGACACCGCGCCCACGTCGAGCTAGCAGACATCGGATGAATGCGGCTACACTCCGATCATGGCAGTCACCGACGGAGCTATCCTGCAGATCAAGGAGATGATCGTCTCCGGCGATCTCGTGCCTGGGTCCAAACTCCCCCCAGAGAAGGAGCTGAGCGATCGACTCGGGTTGTCGCGCAGCTCGCTTCGCGAGGCCGTCAAGGCGCTCGAAGTCATCCGGGTCCTGGATGTGCGGAGGGGCGACGGCACGTACGTCACGAGTCTCGAGCCACGCCTGCTGCTCGAGGCGATGAACTTCGTCGTCGACCTGCACCAGGATGACAGCGTGCTCGAGATCCTCGCAGTGCGACGCATGCTCGAGCCTCAGGCTGCGGCCGTGGCCGCGCGGGAGGCCTCGCCCGAGCAGCTCGAGAACCTCGAGGAGATTCTCCGTGAGATCGGTGACGACACCGAGGTCGAGGGGCTCATCGAGCACGACCTGAAGTTCCATCGCCACATCGTCGAGAGCACCGGGAACAAGTACCTGACGAGCCTCATCGACTCGCTGTCCAGCCGGACCGTGCGGGCCCGCGTCTGGCGCGGCATCACTCAGGCTGGAGCAGTTGCACGGACGATCGACGAGCATCGGGCCATTCTGGACGCGCTCCGCTCAGGAGACGCGGAGCTCACTGCGGCACTCACGCTCGCCCACGTGTCCGGTGTCGAGCGCTGGCTGCGAGACGCTCGATGAGGGTCGCGCTGCACTCGGAGATCAAGCCGGGCGCCATCGAGCGGTATCGCGAAAGCCATGCGGTGATTCCCACCGAGCTCGTTGCGACGTTCGACCGCGTCGGAATCCGCAGCTGGACCATCTACCGCTCAGGGCATCGGCTGTTCCACGACGTGATCTGCGACGACTGGGAAGCGGCGAACGCAGCACTCGACGGAGATGCCGCGAACGCGCGCTGGCAGGAAGACATCGGACGCTTCGTCGAACTGTTCCGAGGCCCCGACGGCGAAGACGGGTACTCGCCGCTCGAATTGATGTGGGATCTCGAGGCTCAGAAGCGGCGCAGCTGACATGAGCGGAGTCCGCGGTTCAGGGCCGGTGGATGCGCACGTGCACGTCTGGGACCGGGCGCGGGTGCGGTTCGACTGGCTCGACGCACTGCCGGACCTCTCCGCGTCGCGACTGCCCGCGGAGTACGACGCTCAGCGAGGCGACGTGCACGCGGCCGTCTTCGTGCAGGCTGGCGCCGCCCCAGAAGACGCACTGACGGAGGCCAGCTGGGTGCAGTCGCTTGCGCCGAAGTGGCCGGCGCTCTCCGGCATCGTCGCGGACGCCGACCTCCTGCGCGGCGTCCCCGCACTCGAGGCACACCTCGACGCCCTCGAGCAGCTCGAGCTCTATCGCGGCGTTCGTCACCTGCTGCAGGACCTCCCCCGTGGCGCCGTGGCGTCAGACGCACTCGTCTCGGGCCTTGGCGTGCTCGCCCGGCGCGGTGCGAGCTTCGATGCCTGCGTGCGCTGGTGGCAGCTCGAGGAGTTGGCGGACGCGGTGTCCCGCGCCGCTTCGCTGCCGGTGATTCTCGACCACGTCGGCAAGCCCCCGCTCGCCGACGACGAGCGCGACGCGAGCTGGGCGTCCTGGGAGCGCGGCCTGCGCAGGCTCGGCGCCCTGCCGAACGTCTCCGTCAAGCTGAGCGGCTTGTCTGCCGAGGCTGGCCCGAGCTCGCAGGCGAGCTTCGCCGCTCGGGTCGGACGAGTCGTCGATACAGCACTGGCTGTCTTCGGCCCAGACCGCTGCATGTTCGGGAGCGACTGGCCGGTGAGTGCCGTCGGCGCCGCCGGACTCACGACAGCCGAGTGGCTGGAGTTCGTACGCGCGCGATTGTCGGACGCCGAGTGGCTGCAGGTCGGGACGGAGACGGCGGCGCGGGCCTATCGACTGCGGCGATGACCTGATGGCGGTGCCAGCCGGCACCGCCATCAGGTCATCGGCGTCAGCGCTCGAATGCTGGAGCAGGAATGAGGCCGAGCCGCTCGAGCTCGAGCCACAGCTCTTCGGGGATGGATGCTCGCAGGTGGCGTGCGTTCTCGCGCACGGCGGCAGCCCGCGAGGTGCCGACGACCACCGTCGAGACTGCAGGGTGGCGGAGGGGGAACTGGATGGCGGCCTGGGGAAGCGTCACCTCGTACCTCTCGCAGACCTGCGCGAGCAGGTCGACGCGTGCGGCGACCTCCTCTGGCACAGCCCCATAGTTGTAGTGCGCATCAGCCGCGCGGGTCGCCGTCGCAAGCAGTCCGGAGTTGAAGACCGCAGCCGTCACCACCCTCACGCCACGCGCGAGGCAACGAGGCAGCAGCTCGCTGGCTGCTGGCTGCTCGAGCAACGTGTAGCGGCCGGCGATCATGACCACGTCGATGTCGCTCTCTTCGACGGCCCGGAGCGCCGCACCGACGTCGTTGACGCCGATGCCGACCTCCGCGACGACACCCTGCTCGCGCAGCTCCACAAGAGCAGGCAGCCCTTGGGAGATGCCGGCGTCGAGGTCATAGACGTCGGGGTCGTGGAGGTAGGCCACATCGACCCGGTCGACGCCCATCCGCTCGAGCGACTCATGGAGACTTCGCTCGACGCCCGACCTCGACGGGTCGAACCGGCGGATGCGGTCGGCGGGCACAGCGAACCCATCGGCTTCGTCTGTCCCGCCATCGAAATCCGGGTTGGGCACCAGTAGACGCCCCACTTTCGTGGAGAGCACGTACTCGTCCGCAGGAAGGCCGGACAGGAACGCCCCGAGCCTTCGCTCGGACAACCCGAGCCCGTAGTGCGGCGCCGTGTCGTAGACCCGAACGCCTTCGTCCCATGCCGCCGCGAGAGCCGCACGGGCCTGCTCGTCGCTGACCTCCCGGTAGAGATTGCCGAGAGAGGCGGCCCCGAAGCCCAGCCGGTCGATCACGCGACCACGACCGGCTCTGAGGAGAACGCGTAGTCGATGAGGGTCTGCGAGAGCATCTCCGTTCCGGCGCCGGGGGCGAGCGGGGTGACGTAGTGCCCGTCTTCGAGGACAGTCGGGCTCACGAAGTGCTCGTGCAGGTGATCGACGAACTCGATCATCCGATTCTCCATCGTGCCGCTCACGGCGACGAAGTCGAACATAGAGAGGTGCTGCACAGCCTCGCAGAGCCCCACTCCGCCCGCGTGCGGGCAGACACGCACGCCGAACTTCGCGGCGAGCAGGAGGTTCGCGATGTTCTCGTTGACGCCTCCGACACGGCTCGCGTCGATCTGCATGACCTGCATGCCATCGGCCTGCAGGAACTGCTTGAACATGACCCGGCTGTGCGCGTGCTCGCCGGTGGCGACGGGGATGGGTGCGATGGCGCGGGAGATGGCGGCGTGCGCGAGGACGTCGTCCGGGCTGGTCGGCTCCTCCACCCAGGCGATCCCGTAGGGAACGAGCGCGGTGATCCACTCGATGGCATCCCGCGTGTCCCAACGCTGGTTCGCGTCGATCGCGATGGGAAAGTCGGGGCCGCAGATCTCGCGGGCGATGCGCATCCGCCGGATGTCGTCATCCAGGTCTCCGCCCACCTTGAGCTTGATCTGCGGGAAGCCGTCGTCGAGCGCCTCCCTGCAGAGTCGCGCAAGCTTCTCATCGGAGTAGCCGAGCCATCCGGGGGTCGTCGTGTAGGCCGGGTAGCCCGTGCGCAGGAGGGTCGCCTCCCGCTCTGCTCTTCCCGGTTCGGAGGCTCGAAGGATCTGCAGCGCATCCTCGCGGGTCAACGCGTCGGACAGGTAGCGGAAATCGACCAGCTGCACGAGCTCTTCTGGCGACATGCGCGACAGGAGCCGCCAGAGCGGCTCACCGGCGCGCTTGGCCTTGAGATCCCACAGGGCGTTGACGACGGCGCCGATGGCCATGTGCATGACGCCCTTCTCGGGGCCGAGCCAGCGCAGCTGGGAGTCGTACACGAACCCTCGGTAGGTGGCGCCCATATCGGCGAGCAGCTCTTCGACGTCCCGCCCGATGAGGTACTGCTCGAGCGACCGGATGGCGGCCACCTGCACGTCGTTGCCGCGGCCGATCGTGAAGGCGAACGCGTGGCCCGCGAGGCCGTCTGCGGCGTCGGTCTCGATCACCGCATACGCCGCCGAGTAGTCGGGGTCGAGATTCATCGCGTCGGTGCCGTCAGCGGTCAGAGACGTCGGGAACCGGACGTCGACAGTCGTCAGTGACTGAACTTTGCTCATTGTTCCTCCTTGCCGAGAACTGTAAACATCGGATCAATACCGCGTCAAGTGTTACAGTAGCCGCGTCGTAGGCCCTCAGAGGTCGTAATCTTCAGATGTTTGGAGCGTATGTATGCGTTTTCTTCGATTGGGTGACGAGGGGGCAGAGATCCCCGTCCTTCGCGCGGCCGGCACGGACTTCGACCTGCGAGGGGTCACCGAAGACCTCGACGGCGGGTTCTTCGAGCACGGTGGCATCGCTCGCGTCCGAGCGGCGCACGAGGCCGGGGAGCTCCCCGAGCTCGACGGAGCAGAAGCACTCCGCGTGGGCACTCCCGTCGCGCGCCCATCGGCGATCATCTGCGTCGGGATGAACTACGCAGCCCACGCCGCAGAGTCAGGCGCCGCACCCCCGAGCGACGTCGTCATGTTCCTCAAGACACCCAACACGGCCTCCGGGCCGTTCGACGACGTGCCCCTGCCGCGGGGCTCAAAGAAGTCGGACTGGGAGGTCGAGCTCGGCGTCGTCATCTCGAAGCGCGTCAGCTACCTCGAGAGCAGCGACGAAGCACTGGATGCGGTCGCCGGCTTCCTCATCGGCAACGACCTCTCCGAGCGGGCCTGGCAGCTCGAAGCCCCGGGTGGGCAATGGAGCAAGGGCAAGTCGGCCCCTCGGTTCTCGCCGCTCGGGCCTGAGCTGGTGACTCCGGACGAAGTCGACTTCCGAGCACTGCGCCTTCGCAGCTTCGTCAACGGCGAGCCGAGGCAGGACTCCTCGACAGCCGACATGATCTTCGATGTCCCGCACATCATCTGGACACTGAGCCAATACCTCACGCTCGAGCCGGGCGATGTCGTCCTCACGGGCACTCCGGAAGGGGTCGCTCTTTCCGGACGGTTCCCGTATCTGCAGGTCGGCGACGTGGTCGAGCTCAGCATCGATGGCCTCGGAACGCAGCGGCAGGTGATCGTGTGAGCGGATCCATGCAGGGGCTTGTCGCGATCGTGACCGGCGGCGCCTCTGGGATCGGCGCCGCGATCGTGACGCGACTCCAGGAAGCTGGGGCGATCGCCGTGCCGTTCGATCTCGCGCCGAGCGAGGGAGGCGCCGTCGTCGACATCGGCGACGACGCGGCTGTGCGGGCGGGCGTGGAGTGGGTCGTCGAACAGCACGGGCGGGTCGACATCGTCGTCAACAATGCCGGCATCAGCACGGTCGGGACGATCGAGACCAACTCCGACGAAGAGTGGCACCGCGCGTTCGACATCAACGTGCTCGGGGCTGTGAGGGTCACGCGAGCCGCGTTGCCACATCTGCGTCGCTCGCCCAGCGCAGCGGTGGTGAACACCTGCTCGATCGCATCGACTGCAGGTCTCCCACAGCGCGCGGTCTACGGAGCGACGAAGGGAGCGCTCCTGGCACTGACGCTGCAGATGGCCGCGGATCACCTCGCCGACGGGGTACGCGTGAACGCAGTGAACCCGGGCACCGCGGACACACCGTGGGTTCAGCGGCTGCTCGCCGACTCCGCCGATCCCGACGCGGCGCGCGCCGCGCTCGAGGCGAGGCAGCCACAGGGCAGATTGGTGGACGCCGACGAGGTCGCCGAGGCCGTGGCCTACCTCGCGAGTCCGGCCGCACGTTCGACAACGGGCACGAGCCTCGCGGTCGACGGCGGGATGGCCGGACTCCGCGTGTCGCCTGCTGCGAGTTGAACCGATGTTTACCCGCATTCCATCCATTGAATTGACTCAAACTCACTCTTGACCATCTAAACATCGGATGATTAGATCGCCTCAGGCGAAGCTTCGGGGCCGCACGCCCCAACATCGCAACATCAAAGGAGATAACGATGAAGAGACGCACGAAGACTGCCGCCGCCGTCCTGGCAATCGGGTCGCTGGCCCTCGCAGGATGCGCGTCGGGAGACTCTGCCGAATCCGCTGACGGGCTCGTCTGGTCGATGTGGATCGGATCCACGGAAGACCAGACAGCCTGGCAGGCCGTCGGCGAAGCAGGAGCCGCCGCCTCAGGGGTGAACGTGACCTTGCAGGGAGCACCATTCGCCGACTACTGGACGAAGCTGTCCACGCAGCTCGGCACCTCCGCCGCCCCGTGCATCGTCTCGATGCAGAGCCTCCGCATCAACCAGTTCAACAGCGGCCTCCTGCCGCTCGACGACCTCATCGCCGGCTCCGACATCGACCTCGCCGAATTCGACCAGGGCGCGCTCGACGCGATGCAGGTCGACGGCCAGCAGTACGCGATTCCCTACGACACAGGCCCCATGGTGCTCTTCTACAACAAGGACGCCTTCGCCGCGGCGGGCGTCGCCGACCCGGCTCCCGGCTGGACCGCAGACGAGTTCGATGCGGCCACCGCGAAGCTCAAGGACGCCGGCCAGGTGGGCTTCGCATCGACGGTCGAGGACCTCTTCCTCGAGAGCAGCGTGCTCGCCTACAACGGAGGCCGCGTCCTCGATGAGAACGGCGAGTTCACCTTCGACGACTCAGCCTTCGGCGAGGGAGTCGAATGGATCGCGGAAGCCGTCCAGGACGGCCGCGCGACAGTCGCCAACGGACCGGACAACACCGCGGACGACAACGCCTTCGTGAACGGCTCAGCCGCCTCCGTCGTCGGAGGCCCGTGGCTGCTGCTCGACTTCAACGCGAAGACGGACTTCGAGATCGGCGTCGCGACGCTGCCCGCCGGCCCGAACGGCGGAGGCACCTTCTCGGCCGGCAGCGGCTTCGGCATCTCCTCGGAGTGCGCAGACCCGGAAGCCGCCCTCTCTGCCATCGCAGGCATGACCTCCGAGGAGGTGCTGACCTCGCTCGCTGAGCAGGGCCGCGCCTTCCCGGCACGCACCGCCGCGCAGCAGGTGTGGTTCGACAACGCCGGCATCGACGGCCTCCAGGAGGCCATGGATGCGGCGCTCGAGACGGCGATCCCTCTCCCGGGTTCCGCGAAGGGCGACCAGTTCAACCAGCTGCTCGTCCAGTACGGGCCGCAGATGGTGAACGGCGACAAGCCGGCGGATGAAGTCCTGCCCGAGATCGCGACGCAGCTCGGATCATGACGCTCACCACTGAACCGGAGGCGACGACGCCCGCGGTTCCCTTGACCACCGAGGCGAAGCGAGAGCCGGCGCCGCCGCGCAGGCAGCGCCCGAACCTGTGGGGGCCGGCATTCGCTGCCCCCCACGCGATCGGGCTCGGGCTCTTCACCTTGACCCCCATCGTCATCGCGCTCGTCATGAGCTTCCACGACTGGCCGATGATCGGCAGCCCGACGTTCACCGGCATGGACAACTTCCAGCGCCTGTTCGCTGACGAGACCTTCAGGGCCGCGTTCGGCAACACGCTCCTCTTCGTCGTCCTCTACCTTCCGCTGAACCTCATCGTCTCGATGGGCATGGCCGCATGGCTGTCACCGCGCATCAAGGGACGCCAGTTCTTCAGGGTGCTGTTCTTCCTGCCGACCGTCACGCCGATCGTCGCCAACGCGGTCGTCTGGCGTCTCATCTACGAGCCCGGCGGCACGCTCGACGCGACGTCGCAGACGCTCTTCGGGATCGAGCTGCCGAACTTCCTGGCCGATCCCAACTGGGCCATGGCCGCGATCGTCGTCATGAGTGTGTGGCAGGGGTTCGGCTACAACATGCTGGTGTTCTCGGCTGCCCTCGACTCGGTGCCCGAGAACCAGATCGAAGCCGCACAGCTCGACGGCGCCAACCCCTGGACGATCTTCTGGCGCATCCAGTTGCCCTTGATCTCGCCGTCGGTGTTCTTCGCCACGATCATGACGCTCATCACGTCGTTCCAGGTCTTCATCCAGCCCTACATCCTCACCAAGGGAGGGCCCGGAACCTCGACGCTGACGCTCGTGCAGTTCATCTACAACCAGGGCTTCACGTTCCAGCAGCTCGGGCTCGCCGCCGCAGCCGGCTGGGTGCTGTTCATCATGATCCTGGTCATCACCGCCGTGCAGTTCATCGGCCAGAAGAAGTGGGTGCACTATGAGTAGCGGCACCACCCAGGTCCGACGCAGGGCCGCAGTTCCGAGTCGAGCAGGTCAGCGCATCCGTTCCGCCATCGGCTACGTGCTGCTCGGGATCGTCACGCTCATCTTCATCTCGCCGCTTCTCGTGATGATCGGGTCATCTCTCAAGAAGCCGAACGAGATCTTCTCCACTCCCCCGAGCCTCTTCGGCTCGACCCTCGAATGGGGCAACTTCGTCGAGGTCTTCGAGTACGCCCCCTTCGGCCAGTACCTGATGAACGGCATGATCGTCGCCGTGCTCGGGACCGCGCTCACGCTCGCGGTCGCCGCGCTCTCCGGCTACGCGTTCTCTCGGCTCAAGTGGAAGGGTCGCGGCGCCACGTTCGCCGTGTTCCTGGCGACCATGATGCTCCCGCAGGAGGTCATCATCGTGCCGGCATTCGTGCTCATGCGCTCGCTGGGGTGGGTGAACTCGTACGAGGCGCTCATCATCCCCTGGGCGTTCACCGCGCTCGGTGCCTTCCTGCTCCGCCAGTTCTACATGACGGTGCCGCAGGAGCTCGAAGACGCAGCCCGCCTCGATGGCGCCGGAACGGTGACGATCTTCTTCCGCATCATGCTGCCCCTCTCCCGGTCCACGCTCGCCGTGCTCGCGGTCTTCACCTTCATCACGTATTGGAACTCGTTCCTGTGGCCACTCATCATCGTCAACGATGTGAGCGCCCTCGGGACGATCCCGCTCGGACTCCAGCAGTTCTTCGGCCAGCAGGGTACCCAGTGGCATCTGCTCATGGCGGCGTCCGTCATCTCGATGCTCCCGACGAGCGTCCTGCTCGTGGCGCTGCAGAAGCACCTCGTCCGAGGTGTCGTCACGTCCGGCATGGGCGGCCGCTGACTGCGACTCCCGTCACCCACCGACGGCCCTCCCCCACCCCAACCAGGCAACAGCAACCGCTTCAGAGAGGAAGCCGCTTCCCATGGCAATGTTCAAGTCAGAGCCCGTCCGCCCAGAGGCCTACAAGAAGTTCGAACGCGAGACACCCGAGTGGTACCAGGATGCGAAGCTCGGCATCTTCGTGCACTGGGGACCGTACTCGGTGCCGGCCTGGGCCGAGCCGATCGGTCCGCTCGGGACGTTCGACGAGGAGTACTGGTTCCGGCACAACCCCTACGCCGAGTGGTACTACAACACGGTTCGCATCGAGGGCAGCACGGCGCACCAGCATCAGCAGGAGGTGTTCGACGGTGCCCCGTATGACGCGTTCATCGACCTGTGGAAGGCGGAGAACTTCGATGCGGGGGCGGTCATGGACCTCGTGAAGTCGACCGGGGCTCGCTACTTCGTCCCCACCACGAAGCACCATGACGGCGTGGCGCTGTGGGACGCTCCGGGAACCGGCGACCGCAACACCGTGCAGCGCGGCCCCCACCGCGATCTCGTCGCGGAGTTCAAGGACGCCGCCGAGGCTCGCGGCGTGAGGTTCGGCGTCTACTACTCGGGCGGACTCGACTGGCACTTCACCGACGCTGCCGTCATCGATGGCCCCATCGAGGGAGACCGACGCCCCGTCGACAAGGAGTACGCCGACTACGCGCACGACCACGTCGTGGACCTCATCGAGAAGTATCAGCCTGAGGTGCTGTGGGGCGACATCGAGTGGCCGGACGCTGGCAAGGCGCCAGGCGAGAAGAGCCTGGTCAACATCTTTGAGAAGTTCTACGCGAGCCGTCCGGATGGGGTCTCGAACGACCGGTGGGGCGAGACCCACTGGGACTTCCGGACCAGCGAGTACGAGCAGGGACGCGCCCAGGAAGGTGACGGCGCCTGGGAGAACTGCCGCGGCGTCGGGTTCTCGTTCGGGCACAACACGCTGGAGGACGAGTCGAACTCGCTCAGCGGCGTCGACGCGATTCGGAACTTCGTCGACATCGTGTCCCGTGGCGGCAACTTCCTCCTGAACATCGGGCTCACGGCCTCAGGCGAGGTGCCAGAGCTGCAGCGGCACACGCTCGAGGTGCTCGGGGCCTGGAACGCGGTGCACGGAGAGGCCGTCTTCGGCTCACGTCCGCTGGATTCGATACTCGGCGCAGAGAGCGGCACTCCGTGGGTGCGTTGGACGCGCACGGGTGGCATCGCGAACGCCTTCGTGGATCTGCCTGTCGGCGAGACCGTCATCCTCGAGGCACTGTCCGATCGGCTCGACCTCGCGGGGGCGGAGGTCGTCGGCGCGACCTCCCGCGTTGACGGTGACACGGTGACGCTCGTGCGCGCAGACGGTGCCGTCGAAGGCCTCGTTCGCGTCTCCTTCCCGATCCGCGGCGACGTCGAAGCGTAGGTATCGACGTCGGAAACCACGACGCCGCCCGAAGCTGTCATCGCGACAGCCTCGGGCGGCGTCGTGGTTTCCGCCGTCACCTGCTGCCGCGCCGTGCCACCGAATGCCGAGGTCGTGCGCCGAAGGTCAGCCTCCAGCGTCAGCTGTTCGACGACTCCCCATCGACGACCGCGGTGACGCGGTCGAGGTACAGCGAGACGAGCTTCGCCTCCTGCGGGGAGAGATCCTCGGAGAGGCTGCGGATCTGGCCGGAGACGGGGTCGATCTCGTCGGCGTCGAGGTCGGTGTCGACCGGAACGATCATCTTGCGTCGACGGTCATCCGGGTCCGGCGCCGTTCGCACGAGGCCCGATTCGGTGAGGCGCTGCACGAGCATCGTCGCCGACGCGCTCGTGACGTCGAGCCAGTCGGCCAGCTCGCCAGGGCTCGTTCGCTTCCCCTCACCGGTTCGCTCGAGGATGAACCGCATCGCGGACCGGTGGGTCTCGCTCAGCTCACCGGTCGCCTGGCGGCGCCGCCCGAGGCGCGCCTCCGCTCGGCGCAGCTCGTCGACGGCCTCAGAGGCCTCGTCCCCTGGAGTCGCGGAGGGGCGCTCACGGGTCGTCGAGTTCTGTTCGCGGTTCCTTGAGACGTCAGTCATGAGCTGTGGTCACCGACCCGATCAGAGGAACGCGGAGACGGCGGCGATGCAGCCGACGCTGAGCGTCGCACCGATGACGGACAGGGCGAGAAACTCCTTCGGGAGCGTGCGTCGCTGGTAGGCGTCCCAGTAGCGGTCCGAAGTGGAGCGCTTGGCTGACTTCTCAGAGGCGGAGGTGGGAGCGAGGGAAGTCATGTAGTTAGCCTAGCTACGTTCACGGAGGGCAACAAGGTGAGAACTCCCCACCCCGAGTGCGAACTGCAGCTCGAACCAGAACGAGCCACCGGCGCGTCAAGCACCGGTGGCTCGCTTCCGCAGCAGTCTTCAGAAGAGCTGGTACGCACCGATCAGGCCGCCCACGATGAGCATCACGAGCGCCACGAGGATGCCCCGCACGATGACCTTCTTGAAGTGGTCTCCGAGGTTGACGTTCGCAAGCCCGATAAGCAGCAAGAAGGAAGCCACGAGTGGGCTGGACTGATGCAGCGCCTGTCCAACGAGCCCAGCGCGCGCCATCTCGACGGGAGCGATCCCGTAGTGGCTCGCCGTCTCCGCGAGGATCGGAAGCACTCCGAAGTAGAACGCGTCGTTGGTCATGATGAACGTGAGCGGGATGCTGAGCAGCCCCGCGATGACGGGCATGAACGATCCCATCCAGTCCGGGATGATCGAGACGAGCCACGCGGCCATCTCGGTGATCATGCCGGTGCCGTTCATGATGCCGGTGAGGACGGATGCGGCGAAGACCATGCCGACGACGCTGATCACACTGTCGGCGTGAGCTTTGATCTGCGCGGACTGTTCCTTGATCTTCGGGAAGTTCACGACAAGGGCGATACCGGCGGCGGCCATGAAGATAACGGCCGGCTCGACGACATCCATGACAAGCAGCGTCATGACGGCCAGGGTGAGGACGAGGTTGAACCAGATCAGCCTCGGACGTGCGTTGGGGCGGGTCTGGATGGTGCCGGTCTCCGTGACCTCACGAGCGAAGTCGTTCTCGATGACCACCGATGAGCCCGTCTTGGGCATTCCCTCTGCGGCGGCGATGCTGTGCACGAGCTGCCGGCTGGAGTTCTTGTCGACTGAGGGTGACACGCCGCCGCCTTCGCCGGGCAGGGACAGCCTGCCGATGCGCTTGCGCTCGGAACGGCCCAGGAAGTATGCGAGGACCAGCACGGTGACGACGCCCGCGAAGATCGCAGGGGCCATGGGGACGAAGATGTCGATCGGCGACACCCCAAGGGCCGCCGCGGCGCGAGCAGTCGAACCGCCCCACGGCACTGTGTTGAGGACACCGTTGGAAAGTGCCGCGACGACGGTGAGCACGACAGGGCTGAGCCCAAGACGCAGGTAGAGAGGCAGAAACGCCGAGGTGACGATGATGAAGGTAGTGGAGCCATCCCCATCGAGCGAGACGATGCTCGTCAGCAGCGCGGTCCCGATGACCAGACGCACCGGATCGTCCTTCACGAAGCGCAGGATGAGTCGGATCAGTGGGTCAAAGAGGCCGACGTCGATCATCGTCCCAAAGAAGATGATTGCGAAGAACAGCAGTGCCGCGGTTGGTGCGAGCTTGAGCAAAGACTCGATCACCATGTCACCCATGCCGAGGCCAGCCCCAGTGAACGCCCCGAAGATCAGGGGGACGAGGATGAGCGTGGCGATGGGGGTCGCCCTCTTGCTCATCACGAGGTACATGAAGACGGCGATCATCAGAAAGCCGAGGACTACGAGCATCGTTGCTCCTCATTGTCGATACGGGGACTCTAGGTCGCCTGCGGTTGCGCAGCACAACCCAGCCAGGCTAGGTACACGGAGTATATACACACAGGTATACCTATTGAGAACCTAATATGTACCCATGGTCGAAATCGCGCAACCCCGTTCAGCTGATTCATCTGCCGGTGCGGTGCCGGAGCAGCTTGCGAAGACCGAGCGCGTGTATCGCCACCTGCGTGAGGACATCGAGAACGGGACATTCACCCCTGGGCAGGCGTTGCCCGAGGCGATGCTTGTGGAGCACACCGGCGCTTCACGCACGCCGGTCCGTGAAGCACTCCGTCGGCTGGCAGTGGATCAGCTCGTCGAGATCGAGCCCCGACGCGCCCCGACGGTGACGCGGCTCTCGTTGCGAAGCGCCCGAGCACTGTTCGACTATCGACGCATTCTTGAGCCGGCAGCGATGAAGGCGATTGCTGCACGGCAAGTGAAAGACCCGGCGCTGAGCGTGCGATTTCTCGACCTTGAAGCGGCATTCGCTGAGCTCGTGGACGAGCCATACTCCCCGGAGTTCGCAGCCCGTTTCGCCGAGTTGACCCGCAAGTTCGATGACACCGTGGTGTCGCTCACCTCGAACGACTACCTCGCTCGAGCGATCACGGAGCTTCGACCGCACGCTTCCCGCCTGCGGAGAATTGCCCATGCCGACGTCGGCCGTCTCGCGGAGTCCGTACGAGAGCACATCGAGATGTGCCGCGCCATCGCGCAGGGCGACGGAGACAAAGCCGCGGCCGCCTGCATGAACCACCTCTTCCACGTGGATCAGGCGATTTTCACCGCCTTGCTCGACTCCACCCGCCCTGACGCGATGGTGGACATCGACGGCTGATCGCCGTCAGCGACTCGTGATCGCAACGAAGCGGTCGCCAGTCGTGATGACCTGCGAGCCGGGGACGAGGGCTCGAGCCGCCACATCCTTCCAGGTCGCATAGTGCGCCGCACGACGGTGCTCGAGGGTGAAGGCGACCTCGTCGCGGTAGATCTCGTAGAACCCGTACTGACGAGCCTCTCGGTCGATCTCGATGACATCGAAACTCAGGCAGCCGACCTCGTCGCGCACGGAGGACTCCGCGTTCTCCGTGATCGCTGCCAGGAATTCGCTGACGTATTGTTCCTGCACTTCAACCGTGACCCAGACGCTGAACATGTACTCTCCCTCTTGCTAGGTATACCTGAAGGTGTACCCTAACTCATGCACCAACGATGGTGCTGGTTCCGAGAGGTCGAAGAATGCAGACGATAAGCCCCCAGGGAGTTCGCGTTGAAGCCGCGGTGTGGCGTGTTTTCGCGTCGAGCGTGCTCCAGTTCCACCACTTGAAGGAAGCCGACGCTGATCTGGTCGCGGACAGCTTGGTGCAGGCCGATATGTGGGGGCATCAGTCGCATGGGCTGCTGCGCCTTCCCTGGTACGTGGCTCGCCTGAGAACCGGAGCGATGCAGGCCTCCGCAACCCCCACGACGCTCGTGGACACGGGCAGTCTCCTCCTGATCGATGGGCACGATGGAGTTGGACAGGTCCTGACTGAGCGTGCACGCAAGGAGGCCGTGACTCGGGCTCGCGTGCATGGCATCGGCGCCGTCGGCGTTCGCAATTCGAACCACTTCGGGACGGCCATGTACTTCACCCGCCGCGCGGCGCACGACGGTTGCGTCTCCATCCTGACCACCAATGCGTCCCCGGCGATGGCGCCGTGGGGTGGCCGCGAGAAGCGTGTGGGCACCAACCCATGGTCGATCGCGGCACCGAATGGCGACGGTGTGATCTCGCTCGATATCGCGAACACCGCCGTGGCGCGCGGGAAGATCTACCTTGCCCGCCAGCGGGAAGAGCCGATTCCCTCCACTTGGGCGCTCACGCCGGACGGTGCTCCGACCACTGACGCTGGCGAAGCCGTACACGGCGTGATCTTGCCTATGGCTGGCCACAAGGGATACGCCATCAGCTTCATGATGGACGTGCTTTCCGGCGCGCTCACGGGGAGCAAAGTTGGCCGGAGCGTCCACGGGCCGTACGAGGCGGACAAGCCCTCCGGGGCTGGGCACCTCTTCCTCGCCATCGACGTCGCAACCCTGGGCTCCCCGGACGAGTTCCAATCCAGGGTCCAGCAGATGATCGACGAGGTCCACGACACCCCGCTCGCGCAGGGGCATGAACGCATCTACTACCCCGGCGAGATCGAGGACGAATCGGCAGCAGCGAACGCCGCTGCTGGCGGCATCATCCTCCCCGCGAACACCTGGGACGACCTGGCGGAACTCGCGAGCGAAGCGCGCATCGCGCTCCCCCACCGCAGCTAACTCACTTCAAAGAAGAACGGAAGAGAACAATGCCTACCGCTATCAACCCGACAACCGGCCAGAACATTGCCGACTACCCGCTGCACACCCCTGAGGACGTTGACCGCGCTCTAACCGCAGCGGTCACCGCGCAGCGGACGTGGCGGACGACACCCCTCGAAGAGCGCACGCAGCTGCTCACTCGCATCGCCGCGACACTTCGCAGCGGTGTCGACGAATACGCGGCGCTCATCACCGATGAGATGGGAAAGCCCATCGCTGAGGCGCGCGGCGAGATCCTCAAGTCCGCCAAGACCCTCGACTACTACGCCGAGCACGCGGCGTCGTACCTTGCATTCGAGGAGATCGAGTCGAACGCCACAACCTCCGGCGTGGAGTTCGATCCGCTCGGCGTGGTCCTGGCGATCATGCCCTGGAACTACCCGTTCTGGCAGTTCTTCCGCTTCGCAGCGCCCGCCCTCGCTGCTGGCAACGGCGCGATTCTCAAGCACGCCAACAACGTCCCCGGCAGTGCTCTCGTCATCCAGAAGATCATGGACGAGGCCGGCACCCCAGCCGGACTCTTCTCGACGCTCATCATCAACGCGTCCGAGGTCAAGGGCATCATCGAGGACGAGCGCATCGCCGCGGTCACCCTCACCGGCTCTACCGAAGTCGGCGCACTCGTCGCCGCGCAGGCGGGCAGCGTCCTCAAGAAGCAGGTCCTCGAGCTTGGCGGCTCCGACCCCTTCATCGTGGCAGCAGATGCAGACCTCGAGGCCGCATCCACTGTTGCCGTCAGCTCCCGCTTCAACACCACCGGGCAGTCCTGCGTCAACGCGAAGCGCTTCCTCGTGGACGAGAGCATCGCGGACGAGTTCGTGAGACTCTTCACCGAGAAAGCTGCTGCTCTGGTCGTTGGAGACCCTCGCCGCGAGGAAACGCAGATCGGCCCCATGGCACGTGGCAACCTCCGAGACGCTCTGCACGAGCAGGTCGAGCGCACGCTCGAGTCCGGGGCAACGGCGCTCATCGGAGGCGCGATCCCGGACGGCCCTGGCTACTTCTACCCGCCAACGATCCTCGACCACGTCAAGCCGGGCAGTGCCGCGTTCGACGAAGAGACCTTCGGCCCCGTCGCTTCCGTCACTCGCGTCGCCAACATCGATGAGGCCGTCGAGCTCGCAAACTCCAGTGAATACGGGCTCGGGGCGACGATCTTCTCTCGCGACGTCGACGCTGCTCGAGCCACCGCACGACGAGTTGACTCGGGAGCCGTGTTCATCAACGGCCAGGTCGCCTCCGACCCGCGCCTGCCCTTCGGCGGCATCAAGCGATCCGGCTACGGGCGCGAGCTCTCCGGATACGGCATCCGCGAGTTCGTGAACGTCAAGACGATCTGGATCGGACCGGTCAGCGAATGAGCCCCATCAGCTCCTACCAGCCCCATGTCTTTCGACCGGAAGAGCTGCCCTCAAAGAATCGCGGCGGTGGTGCACGCACCATCCCCCTCGTCACCTACGGCCGAGGCGCGACTTCCTACCTCAACGGCATGACGATCTTCGACCCCGGCGCCCAGATCGGCCACCACACCCACAATGTGGCCGAATCCGTCATCGTCATCGAAGGTCGCGCCATCGTCGACATCGACGGCGAACGCTCGGAGCTCAACACCTTTGACACCACCTTCGTGCCCGCGAACATTCCCCACCACTTCGAGAACATCTCGGCCACCGAGCCCATGAGAATCCTCTGGATCTACGGATCGATCGATTCCACACGCACGCTCATCGACAGCGGTGAGCACGGGCGAATCGACGGGGAATCGGCCGACAGCGCTGGCCCCTCCGGTCTCGACTCTGTCACCGAAGTCGCGACCTTGAGAGTCCATGACGGACACCAGGCGGCGTTCGAGCGCGCCGTCGCAAGAGCAGCCCCCTTGTTCCAGCGAACTGCCGGTGCGCGCACCTTCGCGCTCGAGTCTGTCGCAGAGGACGCCACCGAGTACCGGCTCATCGTGCGATGGGAGTCCGTCGACCACCACATGGTCATCTTCCGGGAGTCTCCCGAATTCCAGGAATGGCGAGCCCTCGTGGGCGAACACCTCGCCGAACCGCCTCGTGTCGAGCATCTCAAGAACGTCTTGACGGCGTTCTGACTCCCGGTCTGCTTTGTGGTGCACGCCCCGTCGTGCCTCAGCATGTGCACCACAAAGCTCCCGTCGGGGCTGTCCCTAACGCCCGAGCGCACCCGAGATCCCACGCGCCGCCATCCGCACCCCGAGTGCGAACTGCGGCTCGGCGAGGCGCTCGACGTGCGCGATGATCGACACCGCCGCGACGACCTCGCCGTGCGCATCCACCACCGGAGCGGCCATCGAGAACGCACCAGGCGTCATCTCCTCGACCGACCTGGAGAGGCCCGTCGCCCGGATCTCCGCGAGCCGGCGCCGAAGTGCCTTCTCCTCGGTGATCGTGTTCGGCAGGTACTGCCGCGGCTTCGACGCGACGACCTCGTCGAAGACCTCGATGGGCGAATGCGCGAGCAGCACCAGCCCGACACCCGTCGCGTGCAGGGGCAGCCGCGTGCCGACATCCGAGATGACCCGCACCGCGTTCGGGCTCGAGATGCGCTCGAGGTAGACCGCGCCGAGGCCGTCCCGCACCGCGATGTGCACGTTCTCCTCCGTTGCCTCCAGGAGATCCTCGAGATATGGCCGCGCGATGGCGCGCAAGCGCTCGACCGTCGTCCGCCGCGCCCCGAGGCGCCACAGCTTGATGCCGACCCGGTAGGTGCCCGACTCCGTACGCTCGAGCCCACCCCACTCGGTCCAGGACGCGAGCATGCGGTGCGCCGTCGACACCGGCAGGTTCGCCGCCGCCGCGACCTGCGTGAGCGTCAGCTCCTCACGAGCCGCGAACGCGTCGACGATCGCGAACAGCTTCTGCGCCACACTGCGCTCATCACCACCGCCACCGGACATGCCGCAATGGTAGCCGCGAGAGAACCATCCACATCGATGATGCTCGCCATCATGAACTTCAGCTTCCCTGATATGTGGGTTCCGGACGAAAGTGGTGTTGTGCCCGAGACGGCACATGCAAGCCGCGGCCGAGAACCGCCACAGACGCACCGCACCAGACGAAAAGGATCGACGATGATCAAACTGCTCTCCCACCTCTCGCACATCGAGATCGCGACGCCAGACGTCGAAGCCTCGGTCACGTTCTACGAGAACGAATTCGGCCTGCGCGTCGTCGCACGCGAAGACGGCAAGGTCTACCTCCGCTCGTGGGGCGACTACTACACGTACAGCCTCGTCATCGCCGAAGGCCCAGAGGCCGCCCTCAACGTCATGGGCTGGCGCACCTCCAGCGCCGAGGCACTCGACGAGGCGGCCAAGCGCATCGAAGCCGCCGGCGTGCACGGCGAATGGGCAGACCGCAGCGTCGGCCACGGCAAGTCGTACACCTTCACCGGGCCGTACGGTCACACGATGGAGCTCTACTGGGACGTTGAGAAGTACCAGGCAGACGCCGAGCACGCCTCCGTCTTCCCCGACCGCCCCGAGAAGCGCTCGAAGCACGCCGTCGGCCCCCGCCAGCTCGACCACGTCACCGTCGCCGCCTCCGACGTTCGCGGCTTCGCGAAGTGGTACAACGAGGTCCTCGGCTTCCGCATCATGGCCTACACGGTGCTCGACGACCACCCCGTCACGGTCTTCTCCGTCCTCACCACCAACGAGAAGTCGCACGACCTCGGCGTCGTCCTCGACAGCTCGTCGCGCCCCGGCCGCATCAACCACTACGCGTACTGGGTCGACACCCGCGAGGAGCTCCTCCAGGGCGCCGACGTGCTCATGGAGAACAACATTCCCATCGAGTACGGCCCCTCCATCCACGGCATCGGCGAGCAGAGCTTCCTCTACCTCCGCGACCCCAGCGGCATGCGCATCGAGGTCAACACGGGCGGCTACCGCAACTACGTGCCCGACTGGGAGCCCAACGACTGGAAGCCCTCCACCGGCTCCAACAACCTCTACCGCAACGGCGCCATGCCGATCTCGATGACCGAGTCGTTCCCGCCGGACGCCGGACGCCCCACCGCGACCGAGGAGGGCATCCTCCCCGGAACCGAAGAAGCCATCCTCAACCCGTACGCAGTGCAGGGCCGCGGTTAGGTCACTCCGCTCCGGGCAGTGCCCAGCTCGTCGGCTGCTCCACCGGCGAGCTGAGCACGGCACTCGCACGATCCGCGCGGGCCCCCGCATCCACCAGGTTCCTCCTTTCCTGGTTCCGGATGCGCGGGCCCGCGTCAGTGCGAGCACTCATCTGTGCGTGCGCGCGTCAGCGCGTCAGCGCGTCGGCAGGGCGACCCCGGTGACCTCGGCCAGCTCCGCGATGAGGCGCGACCGGAAGTCCGCGTCACGCACACCGACCGCCGGCTGCTGCTCGGCGCCGTGGTGCCAGTAGCCGCCCGTGACCTGCAGACTCGGGTCGACCGCCAGACGCTCCTGCGTCTCATGGCCGAGATCGAAGTCATCTGGCGCCCCTGACCCGCCCATCTTCGTCGCCACCCAGCCCGGGTCGACGGAGTTGGCGAGCACGCGCGGAGCCCACAGCTCGGCGACGCCCGCCGAGAAGGCCGCGACGAGCAGCTTCGTATCGGAATAGCTCGCCGTAACGGAACCGCCCGACCAGTCGAGCCCCGCGAGCTGTGCCTTGCCGTCTCGGTGCATGCTGCTGCTGAGGTAGACATGCCGGCTCGGAGTCGTCAGGAGAGCCGTGCAGAGATACGGCGCGACCACGTTGACGGGCAGCAGGCTCGGCCCCGTCAGCACACCGGCGTTGTGGATGACCGCGTCAATGGCCCGCCCCTCGTTGAGTTCGTCCATCGCGTCGAGCACTGCCCCGCGGTCGGCGAGGTCGGCGATCACCAGGTCCGCGCCGCGGTCGATGAGCGCCGACACGGCCTCCGCCCGAGCCGCACTCCGCGCGTGCACGATGACCTCGTGCCCCTGACCGAGGAGCGACTCCGCAGTCGCGTATCCGAGGCCGTCGGTGGAACCGGTGATGAGGATGCGTGTCATCGCCCCATCCTCACACCCCGACCGCTCAGCGCGCTCATACTCCGTCGGGGCCCGGCGCAGGAGGTATATTCACTGGAAACTGACGCGGTCGACCCGGTCGCCGTGACCCCCCATTCGCTTCCCTGGCCTGAAGAGACGAACATGACACGACAAGAAGTTCTCGCCCTCGGATACCTCATCGCGGGACTCGCGCTCGGCGTGATCGCCGTCATCGCAGACCTCATGGGCGGACCCGCCTACCTGCACGCCCTATCCTGGGTCGGCGGATTCGCCGGCGGCTACGGCCTGATCACGATCATCAAGAGCGCGCGACAGCGCCGACGGCACCCGCTCGGGACCAAGGACTACGAGCCGGACACGAGCAACCCGCCGCACCTCACCTGAGTCCCCGCGGCCGGGCTACCCGCCGAAGATGCGGCGGGTGATCTCGGCAGCGGACCTCTCGAGGAGCAGCCGCAGGCGCGGCTCATCCTGAGGGCGATCCTCCGACCAGGTGACCGCGATCGCAGCCGCCGGCCACCCAGTGTGGTCGAGCACTGGCATCCCCACCGAGCGCATCCCCACCGACACCTCGCCGTTCTCCGACGCCAGCGACCCGCTGCGGACCCCGTCGAGCACCGCCCGCAGCTCGCGCGGAGTCCTCGGGCCGCGACCCGTGCGATCCGCGAACGAAGACGCATCCGGGAACAGCGCACGCACCTGCTTCTGCGGCAGGGCCGCGAGCATCGCACGACCGGACGCGGTGAGGTGCGCAGGCAGACGCACCCCCACGTCGGCGACCAGAACCGGCCGACGTGGTGCGCGCTCGTCGACGATGTAGAGCACATCCCGGCCGCTCATCACCGCGAGGTGCGCGCTCTCCCCCACCTGGTCGACGAGGTCGGCGACCACCTGATGGCCGACCCGCGCGAGCGGCTCCTGCCGCGCGTATCCGCCAGCCAACTCGAACACGGCCGTGCCGAGACCCCAGCGACGCTCGCCGCGCAGATGCACGACGAAGCGGTGCTCGAGCAGCGTCGTCAGCAGGTGGTAGACGCTCGAGCGCGGGATGCCGAGCTGCGTCGCGATCGTGCTCGCCGCAACCGGCCCCCGCTGGCGACTCAGGAAGCTGAGGATCGCGAGCGTCTGGTCGGCCGCCGGCACCTGGGCGCGACCGGCAGCCTTGCCGCCGGCTGCCGTCACGGGCTCATCTCGGCAATGCCCTCGAGCGACCTCGACCTGGCCGCGTGCGTGACCAACATCAGTGCAAAAACCGGCCCGAACCGCGCCGAACCCCCTCGGACGGCAGATATTGCACGCAAGTTGGTCAGGCGCGCGGGCGACTCCGCCGGGCCCGCCGCGTCCGCCGGGCACGGCTCCCGGGCAGCCGTGACCAACATGAGTGACAAGAGCGACCCGAACCGCAGCAAACGGCCTCTAGTGGCGGGTATCTCACGCAAGTTGGTCAGGCGCGCGGGCGACCCCGCCGGGCCCGTCGCGTCCGCCGTGTCCGCCGCGGCCGACGGCTCCGCCGGGTCCGGCTCCCGGGCGCGCGTGACCAACATCAGTGATGAAAGCGGCCCGACCCGCGCTACGGGGTCCCGAGTGGCGGTTATCTCACGAATGTTGGACACCGGGTCGACCGTCGGCAGCGCACGCGCGAGCTGGCCCGCCAGCGCGGGCATTCTGTCTGGGATCACAGACACCAAGTCTCCTCCCGGCGCTGACGATGCGCAACGGGTGGGGTGGAATCGAGGTCATGAGCACACCCGCATCCGCCGCCGGCCGCCCCTCGTCCAGCTCCGCCGAGCCCGGCTCGGGACAGGCAGCGCCGCTCGCGCCCGTCACCCTCGGCCTTCGCCCGCTTGAGCCCTCGGAAGTCGTCGCTGTCGCGAGGCACGGCGCGCGCGTCGACGTCGCACCGGCCGCGCTCGCCGAGGTGGCGCGCACCCGCGACCTCATCGAACGCCTCGCCGACGACCCGAACCCGCACTACGGCATCTCGACGGGCTTCGGCGCGCTCGCGACGAAGTTCATCGCACCCGAGCGGCGCGTGCAACTGCAGGCGAGCCTCGTCCGCTCGCACGCGGCTGGTACCGGGCCGGAGGTTGAACGTGAGGTGGTCAGAGCGCTGCAGCTGCTGCGCCTGCAGACCCTCGCGACGGGGCGAACCGGCGTGCGGCCCGTGGTCGTCGAGACGTATGCCGCCATGCTCAACGCGGGCATCACCCCGATCGTGCGCGAGTACGGCTCGCTCGGCTGCTCGGGTGACCTCGCCCCGCTCTCGCACCTCGCCCTCGCCGCGACCGGCGAGGGCACCGTGCGCGATGCGATCGGCACCGAAGTGGATGCGGGTGCGGCACTTGCGGCCGCCGGCATCGAGCCGCTTGTCCTGCGCGAGAAGGAGGGCCTCGCGCTCATCAACGGCACAGACGGGATGCTCGGGATGCTGCTGCTCGCGATCCACGACATCCGGATGCTGCTCACGACGGCCGACCTGGCCGCCGCGATGTCGGTGGAGAGCCAGTTCGCGACCGATGCCGTCTTCGCCGCCGAGCTGCAGGCGCTGCGCCCGCAGCTTGGCCAGGGCGAGTCCGCCGCGAACCTGCGCCGATTCCTCGCCGGATCCCCCATCGTCGCCAGCCACCGCGGGCCCGAGGACGGCCGCGTGCAGGACGCCTACTCGCTGCGCTGCTCGCCCCAGGTGCACGGGGCCGCCCGCGACACGGTGGCGCACGCCGCGCTGATCGCCGGGCGGGAGCTCGCATCCACCGTCGACAATCCGGTCGTGACGCTGGATGGTCGGGTCGCGTCGAACGGGAACTTCCACGGGGCACCCGTGGCCTACGTCCTCGACTTCCTGGCCATCGCGGTCGCCGACGTGGCCAGCATCTCCGAGCGCCGCACCGACCGCGCCCTCGACCCGTCCCGCAACCGTGGGCTCCCGCCGTTCCTCGCGCACGAGGTCGGCGTCGACTCGGGCCTGATGATCGCGCAGTACGCGGCCGCGGGCATCGTCTCGGAGCTCAAGCGGCTCGCGGTGCCCGCGTCCGTCGATTCGATCCCGTCATCGGCCATGCAGGAGGACCACGTCTCGATGGGCTGGGCTGCAGCGCGCAAGCTGCGCCGCGCCGTCGACGGGCTCGGGCGGGTGCTCGCCATCGAGGTGCTCACAGGATCCCGCGCGCTCCAGCTCCGCGCTCCGCTCGAGCCAGGCCGGGCCACCGGCGCCGTCCTCGGCCTCGTCTCCGCCGTCTCCGAGGGGGCCGGTCCCGACCGTTTCCTGAGCCCCGAGATGGAAGCCGTCGCCGAGCTCGTGCTCGCGGGAGAGGTGGCGCGGACAGCCCTAGCGAACTCCACCGCCGCCTGACCCGCTCATCCGCTCATCCAAATTCTCGGGATGGAAAAGTCACTTCGTTCGGGGAAGTTCTCCAGCACGAAGTGACTTTTCCATCCCGAGAGTCGGCGCAAAGGCTACGTCGTCGGCTCGGGCTCGTCCCATCCTTGCTGCGGCGTCTCGCAGGTGTCGCGGAACACGTACTGCGAGGGCAGCTTGCGCTGGTGCGACGACCAGTCGATGGCGGGGCGGCGCTGCTCCTTGGGGAGGTAGCCGAGGCGGTACACGGCCATGAGCTCGAACTCGTCCGGCACCTTGAGGAGATCGACGATCTTGTCCCACTGCCCCGGCACCTCCATGGGGAACGACACGAACTGGATGCCCATCCCGATCTCACCCGTGGTGAGCCAGATGTTCTCCATCGCCGCCCCCATGCTGAACACCGAGTAGAACGAGGACAGCTCCCCCGGCCGATACTCGGCGCGGTCGAGCATCACGCCGAGCAGCAGCGGCGAGCCCGCGACGAGCTTGCGGTTCTCCTCGCCGAGCGTGTGGGGGACGCGCAGCGAGTTCATGAGGAACTGCCCGCGCTTCGTGAACACCTGGCTCGTGAAGGGCCGGAGGGGCGCGGGGAGCTTGTCGAACAGCATCCCGTCTCGCCGCTCCTCCATCTCCTGCTTGCTGAAGCGGAAGTACGGCTTGTACCGCTCGAAGAACGTGCCGTTGCTCATGGCCGTCGTCATGCTGTCGCCGCTGATGCTGGCGATCTCCTCGATCGTCTCGCGCGCCTCGACGACCACGAACCGCCACGGCTGGCTGTTGAGCTGCGATGGGGCACGGCCGGCGACCTCCATGAGGAGGCGCTGATGCTCCTCGCTGACGGGGTCTGGGAGGAACGGGCCGTTGGTGGTCTTGCGGCGCCGCAGGACGTCGAGGAATTCCATGCGCTGAGTCTGGCGCATCCGCCTGAAACGTATGCCCGAGCCTGCGGGTGGACCTCGGGGGCCGAAAGTCCAGCCCCTCAGCCTGATGCCGGTGATCCGAACTCCTTATGTGCGATTTCGACAGAAGGGTGGAAGCCTGGACTGACCACCCGGCTCAAAGGAGAACCAGTGACCAAGCCCCTCAACGTGCTCATCCTCTCGGGACACATGACGTCCGAGCATGACAACGAGTTCCGCAGCTTCCGCCAGCACAACCAGTGGCTGACGACGCTCCTCGAAGACACGGGTCGGTTCAAGGTGCGCGTCACCGAGGACCCCCGCGGTCTCACCTCCGAGATCATCGACAAGTACGACGTGCTGCTCATCGTCTTCGAAGGTCGCGACGGCTACCACGACCAGGGCACCGGATTCGGTCCGGAGACGGACGCGGCGATCCTGAAGTTCGTGCACGACGACGGCAAGGGCATCGTCTGGTTCCACGGCTCTGCCGTGCAGGAAGACGACTGGGGGTACCCGGAGGAGTACAACGCGATGCGCGGCTCGAAGCTCAGCGTGCCGACGGGCATCCGTCCCCGCCCCTGGGGTGAGGCGCAGCTGCGCACGACCGAACCCCGCCACGCCATCACCGACGGCATCAACGACACCTGGACCGTCACGGGCGACGACATCCTCGTCGGCGTCGAGCTGTACGAGGGCGCGAAGGTGCTGCTCACGACCTTCGATGACCTCGAGTCCTACGAGAAGGCGCCCATGTGGCCCATGCCGCACTACCCCGTCGCGATCCCGCCCGAGGGCATCGCCGCGCTGCCCGGAATCAACACCGACCAGCCCCTCGCCTGGATCAACGAGTACGGCACTGGCCGCTCGTTCACGATCACGATCGGGCACGACATCGACACGTTCCGCCGCATCGAGTTCATCCGCATGTTCCCGCGCGGCGTCGAGTGGGCAGCGACCGGCGAGGTGACGCTCACCGGACCGGACCGCCGCGGCGACCGCCGCATCAACCCATGGCCGTACTACAACGGCGAAGGCTGAGGCGCTTCGGCGCCGGATGTGCCGCCGCGCGGTCTGGCGGCCCCACCTACATCGCAGTCACCCGCACCTGAGCCCGCGCCCGCGCCCGCGCCCGCAGGATCGCTGCCAGTCGAATACCCATCCAGCGCTCATCCTGGAAGGCAATTCGACTGGCAGCGATTGACCGGTCGGGGCGCTGGCAGGCAGAGCAGGCAGGGCAGGGCTTCTCAGCGGCGGACGGATGCTCGCACCGCGAGCGCGTAGAAGGGTGCGGCCGCGAGCGCGATGGCGGGGTGCCGTCGGGAGTGGGTGCCTGCGTACGGGATCGCGGCGAGCGGGAGCGCGGTCGGCAGCAGCAGCGTGCCCGCGCGGCGGCGGTGCTCGTCGCCGCTCGTGAGCAGCGTCACGCCGGCGGCGAGCGTGAGCGCCGACGTGCAGATGTAGAGGGCGTGGTGGATCCAATGCCAGCGGCCGGTGCGCACGACGCCCGTCGCGACGCTCACGCCGAGGGCGCAGTTCGCGGCGTAGCTGGTCGTCGCGGCGACCAGCAGCGGGGGCACGTTCACGTCGCCGACGGTACACCGGCGGGCTGAGGCGAGCCCTGCGGCGTGAGCGTCTGGTCTCGGATCAGCAGCAGGCGGTATGGGAACTCACGCCGCACCGTCCATCCCTGCGGCGCGACCGCTCGAAGCTCGGTCGCCGTGTAGCTGCGACGGATGGAGAGCGTCCCGTCGAAGTGCACGAACGACCCGCGGTCGAGGGGCTTCGTCGCGACGCCGAACGCGGCGAGCGCGAGGCGTCCGCGCTCGATGTCGCTGTGCAGGGTGAGCGGGGCGAGGGCCGCGCTGTCGGCGAGGAGGCCGGTGAGCGCATCCGCGTCGAGGTGGTGCAGGAGGTGATTGGACGTGACGATGTCGTAGGACTCCCCCGCGGCGACGAGCTCGCTGCTCGAGGCTGCCCGGAAGCCGACGCCGCTCGCCGTGAGGCCGCGCGTCTCGACGAACTCGTGCGCTCGCTCGTCGGGGTCGATGGCGGTCACCTCGAGGCGCAGCCCGTCGTGCGCGGCCCACCGGGCGAGTGCCAGTGGGATGTCGCCGCCCCCGAAGCCGATGTCCAGCAGTCTGGATGCGCGCGTCCGGTCGAGCACGGGCCGCACGTCGCGGAGGTACACGCGACGCCAGCCCGCGACCAGCGCGTTGACGGCGCGGAACTGCCGGTACGTCGCGAAGAGGCGATCGCGGTCGCAATCGGGGTCGTCCATGAGCTCGAGCGACGTCGTATCGCGCGGGACGGCGGCCGCCGAGGCGACCGCGCGGAGTGCGCTCACGCGCGCGTCCGCGTGAATCGTCCGACCTCGACCGTGAGTCCGGGACCGAACGCCATCGCGCAGAGCGCCTCCCCGCGGTCGCTGGGGTTCTCGATAGTCGGACTGCCGACGCTCGAGTCGCCGACGCCTGGGCCGTCAGCGCCCGGCCCGTCGATGCTCGACTCGCCGCCGCTGATGCCGCGCCTCGAGTCGCTGGCGTTCTCGCTGAGCAGCCGTTCGAGGATGAACAGCACCGTCGCACTCGACATGTTGCCGTGGTCGCGCAGCACGCCTCGCGACGGTGCGAGCTGCTCCTCGGTGAGCCCGAGGGCCTGCTCGACCTTGTCGAGGATGCTGCGCCCACCCGGGTGGATCGCCCACAGCGGCGTCGCGGCGGGCACGGTCGGCGCGAGCAGAGGAGCGACGACGTCTTCGATCGACGCCCCGATGATGCTCGGCACATACCCCGAGAGGCGCATCCGGAACCCGCTGTCGCCGATGGTCCACGCCATCTCCGACTCGCCCTCGTCGGTGATGGTGCTCGCGAGGGCGTCGATGGTCAGGATGCGCGTGCCGGCCGGGGCGGGGCGTGCCGTCACGAGGGCTGCCGCGGCCCCGTCGGCGAAGACCGAGGTGGCGACGATCTGCTCCGGGTCGTTCGAGCTCGTCAAGTGGATGGTGCACAGCTCGACGCACACGATGAGCACGACCGCGTTCGGGTCGGCCCTGGCGAAGGCATCCGCTGCACGCAGTGCCGGGAAGGCGCCGTAGCAGCCCATGAAACCGAGGTGGAAGCGCTGCACGCGAGGCGACAGGCCGAGGCCGCGCACGAGCTCGTAGTCGGGGCCGGGCGCGTAGAAGCCCGTGCAGGAGACGGTGACGACGTGCGTGATGTCACCGGTCTCGAGGCCGCTGCCCTCGAGCGCGGCACGCGCGGCGCCGAGCAGCAGCTCGGGCACGCGCTCGGCGTAGACCGCATTGCGGGCGCCGGTGGAGGCGTCCAGCACCAGGCCTTCGGCGACGAGCGCCGAGTCGGTGCCGCCGGCGAGCGCATCCACGACCGTGTGCCTCGTCTCGATCGCGGAGCCGTCGAAGGCCGCGCCGATGAGGCGCGCGCCGAGGCGGTTGATGCCGGGCTGGGCCGCGAAGAGGTCACGGGCCTTCGTCTGGGGCAGCTCGGTCGGGGGGACGGCAGTGCCGATGCTGCGGATGTGCACGCTCACGGCACGACCGTACGCCCCGCATCCTGAGAGCCCCCGCGAGTCGCCGCCCTCGCAGAAGTCCGGGCGAATCGGAGCCCATCACGGCCCGACAAAGCCCCCCCTCGACGCGAGGCGCCGGAGGGCGAAACGCCGGGCAGCGATCCCCGGGGCAGGAGGAGCGGCGGCGGGGCAGGGCTACGCGGCGGGGTAGGTCATGAGGTCGCCGGTGAGCGGCACCTGGTTGGTGCGCGCTCCGGCGTTTGCCTTGTCGACCTTGTAGGCCTTGCCCTGTTCGCCGGCGTCGAGCGCGGCCTGCGAGGTGACCTGGCCGTCGAGCGCGAACGTGTCGAAGACGAACGGCAGCCCGTTGGAGGCGAGCGGGTTCGGGGAGTCCATGATGTGGAAGTGGAGGTGCGGGGCGTCGCTGTTCCCGCTGTTGCCGAGCAGCCCGAGGCGGTCGCCGCGGGCGAGCTGCTGACCGACCTGGAGCTCGAAGGGGTTGCCGGTCTTGAGGTGGGCGTAGAACGCATAGTTGCCGCCGCCGATGTCCTGCACGACGTAGTTGCCGCCGTATTCGTCGAGGGTGAGGGTCGGGCCGGGGGCTGTGCCTGCTTCCTGCTCGGCACGGTCGCTCGTGATGGCGACGATGGGGCCGTCGGCGACGGCGATGACGTTCTCGCCGAAGCCGGGGTAGCTGCGCGCGTTGTCGCGGGAGTCTTCGTAGAGCCGCATGGTGGGGGTGAGCTTGACGTAGTCGATGGCCCAGCGTTCCGGCGCCCAGTAGGCGCCGTTGATGGGGCTGACGGCGCCGCGGTGGGCGGTGAGGCCGCAGCAGCCGTTGGCGTCGAGCCATCCGCTGCCGGTGAGGGGCGGGCCGATGACGGCGACCTCGCGTTTGTCGACGCCGACGGCCTGCGTGGTCTCGGCGATGGTCTTCTCGTACAGCGGCGGTTGCGCCTTGGGCATCTCGACGGTGACGGTGTGGTCGATGAGGTCGGGCACGTCGGTGCCGGATGCGACGGTCGCGTCCATCCACACCGTCGCGTTCTGCCCAGGCCCGAGCTCGAGCCCTCCACCATCGGTGGCACCGGCGACGCGCATCACGTCGTCGAGGTCGTCGCCCTCGAGCTCCTGCAGCACCGTTCCGCCGCTGCTCGCCTCGACTGCCTGGATCTTCACCTTCGACGGCGACCCGTTGGTGAGCTGCAGCTCGTAGGCGAGGTGGATGCGCTTGTCCGTTCCAAGCACGGGAATGGGCGCAGCGAGGGCGGAGACGACGACGGGCGTGAACTGCTCGCCGCTCGCCGCCGGAGGTGCGGCGGCTGATGGGGTCTCGGTGACCGCGGGAGGCGCATCCGCCCCGATCGTGAGGGCCGGGCTCGCCGAGCAGGCGCTCAGCGACGCGAGCGCAGCCGCCGCGAGGACCGCCGCGCACACGCGCGCTCCCCGTGCGGTGATGCCGGTCATGGGCTGAGTTTAGGCTCGCGCAGGGAGGCTCGCCAGGCACAGCGCCCGCCGCTATTGCGTTCGTCGCTTCCGGGAGGTGACGGCCCGCTGCAGCAGCACGAACACGAGCAGGATGCCGCCGGTGATGATCGTCGTCGCCTCGGGAGGGATGCTGCCGTCGCGGGTGATGAGGACGTTCATGAGACCCAGCACGAGTGCGCCGACCACTGAGCCGAGCACGAACCCACCGCCGCCGGTCAGCAGCGTGCCGCCGATGATGACCGCCGCGATCGCGTCGAGTTCCCATCCGACGCCCGTGATGTTCTGCGCGATCCCGAGCTTCGAGGTGTAGAGCACTGCCGCGATGCCCGCGAGGGTGCCGCTGATGACGTAGATCATGATCTTCGTCCGAGCGACGGGGAGCCCCATGAGCAGCGCGGACTGCTCCGAGCCTCCCATGGCGTAGACGGTCCGCCCGAAGCGGGTGCGGTGCAGGATGAAGAAGGCGACACCGACGAGGAGAACCGCGATGACGACGGCGGGGGTGACGACGAGGTCGTTGATCTTCGGCCCGTCGATGATCTTGATCTCGGTGGAGAGGCCGCGGATGGGCGAGTCGTCCGCGAGTCGCTGGGGCTCGGTGCTGAGCATCGAGGCGAGCCCGCGGGCGAGGAACATCATCGCGAGGGTCGCGATGAACGGCTGCACTCGGAAGGAGTGGATGAGGATTCCGGAGGCGAGGCCGAAGAGCGAGCCGACGCCGATCATCAGCACGATCACGAGGATCGCGGGGAGACCTGCGCTGGAGAGCATGACCCCGATCAGGCTGCTGACGGCGATGACCGCGCCGACGGAGAGGTCGATGCCGCCCGTCAGGATGACGAAGGTCAGTCCGATGGCGAGGACGATCAGGTAGGCGTTGTTGATGAGGAGGTTGGAGAGGGTGCTGAACTGCAGGATCCCGCCGTACGCGAGTTCCCCGTATGCGAGCATCCCGACGAAGATGACCACGGCGGCGAGCGTCGGGAGGGAGTCGAGGTTCGGCTTGAACTTCGCGAGCCTGGTGACCTCGCTGGTCTGTTCGACGATGGTGGTCATGCGGCAACCGCCTTCTGGGCTGGTGCGGAACTCGCGGGTCCGGTGGGGGTCTTGGCTCGTCGCCGTTTGAAGAAGTCGCGGACGCGCTGCGACTGCAGGAGGCAGACGAGGACGATCACGATCGCCTTGAACGCGGGCGTGGCTGAGGATGGGATGGAGAGGAACACGACGGTCTTGTCCAGCGTCGCGATGAGCAGGGCGCCGATGACGCTGCCCGTGAGCGAGAACTTGCCCCCGGCGAGCGACGTGCCGCCGATGACGACGGCGAGGATCGCATCCATCTCCGACGCCGATCCTGTCTTGGCGACTTCGACCGTCATGACGGTGGCGGTGCTGAGGATGCCCGCGACGCCAGCGAGGATCGCGCTCGAGATGTAGACGAAGAAGAGCAGCCCGATGGGGCGGATGCCCGCCATGCGGGAGGCCTTGGGGTTGATGCCGATGGACTCGATCATGAGGCCGAGCGCGGTGCGTCGCACGAGCAGCGCGACGAGGACGACGATGCCGACGGCCAGCAGGAAGATCACGGGGAACCCGCCGATCGTGCCGTTGGCGATCCAGCGGAACGAGTCGTTGCTCGCCGACGTGTTCTGGCCGGCGGTGATGACCTTCGCGAGCCCGCGACCGGCGAGCATCATGATGAGCGTGGTGATGAAGGGCTGCAGGCCGACCACCGAGACGAGGAGTCCGTTGACGGTGCCGAGGAGCGCGCTGATGAGCAGCGCAAGGCCGATGGCGGTCAGTGCAGAGCCGAAGGAGTTCTGCGCGGACGCCATGAATTCCATCGAGACGGCACCCGCCACGGCCATGACGGAGCCGACGGACAGGTCGATGCCGCGCGTGGCGATCACGAGGGTCATGCCGACGGCGATCATCATGACGGGTGCGCTTGCGCGGAGGATGTCGATGATGTTGCCGTTGAGGTCACCGGTCGCCTGGTTGACCGAGATGCCCAGGTAGCCCGGGTCCTTGAGCAGGTTGATGATGATGAGCAGCACGAGTGCGACGACCGCCCAGATGTAGGGCTGCCGCAGCGCGCCGCGCACCGGGTGTTCGGTGTCTCGTCGGCGTCGGGGCGGTTCGGCGGGGCCATCGGTGGTCGGTGTGCCGAGCGGGGCCGTGGTCTGGCTCATGCGTGGGCTCCCTCGACGTCAGTGGATGCGGGTGGGGTGGACGGGGTGTCCGGCAGCTGCGCGTCGACTCCGTCGGCGGCGATGGTCTGGACGATGAGGTCCGCGGTGACGTCGGGGCCGTTGGCGATCTCCGCGATCTTCCTGTGGTCCTTGAGGACGACGATCCGCTCGCTGAGCCTGACCACCTCGTCGAGCTCCGACGAGATGAAGATGACCGACATGCCGTCTTCGGCGAGCTGCGCGATGGTCTCCTGGATCTCGGCCTTGGCTCCCACGTCGATGCCGCGGGTCGGCTCGTCCAGGATGAGCAGCTCGGGCTTCGTGGCGAGCCAGCGCCCGAGGAGCACCTTCTGCTGGTTGCCTCCGGAGAGGTTGCGGATGGCGCGCTCCGGGTCGGCGGGGCGGACGTTGAGCTCGGTCAGGTACTTGGCGCAGAGCTCGTTCTGCTCTCTTCTGGACAGCGGGCGGGCCCAGCCTCGTCTGGCCTGGACGGCGAGGATCAGGTTCTCGCGAACGGTGAGGTCGCCCACGATGCCCTCGTCTCGACGGTTCTCGGTCGAGAAGGCGATGTGCTTGCCAAGCGCGGCGGCGGGCGAATGCACCTCGACAGGCGCTCCGTTCAGGTGTGCCGTTCCGGCGTCTGGCTTGTCTGCCCCGTAGATCAGGCGCCCGAGCTCGGTGCGCCCCGATCCGAGCAGTCCGGCGAGACCGACGACCTCTCCGCGGTGGACCTCGATGTCGACGGGATCGATGGAGCCTTTTCGGCCGATGCCCTGAGCGCGGTAGAGGGGGACGTCGTCGCCGTCGCGAGCGTCGACCCGTCGGTTGGCGCCCAGCGACTCGAGGGTCGAGAACTCCTTGCCGATCATCTTCGAGATGAGATCGCTTCTGCTGAGCTCGGCGGTGGCGTACTCGCCGACGAACTGGCCGTTGCGGAGCACGGTCAGCCGGTCGCTGATCGCGTACACCTGGTCGAGGAAGTGGGAGACGAACAGGATCGCGACCCCCTGCTCGCGAAGCTGGCGGATGACGGCGAAGAGCCCATCCACTTCCTGCGCGTCGAGGCTCGACGTCGGCTCGTCGAGGATGAGGACCTTCGATCTGATGACCATCGCTCGGCTGATCGCGACGAGCTGCTGCATCGCGAGCGAGATGCTCGAGAGGGAGCGCTTCGGGTCGAGGTGGTCGAGTCCGAGTGCCGCGAGTGCGTCGCGCGCTGCCGCGTTCGTCTTGCGCCAGTTGATTCCGAGGGGCCCACGCACTTCGTGCCCGAGCATCACGTTCTCCCCGATGGAGAGGTTGTCGCAGAGGTTCACCTCTTGATAGACCGTGGAGATGCCAGCGGCTTGGGCGTCTGCCGTGCCCCTGAGCTGCCGCTCCTCGCCGCCGATCAGGATGGCGCCTGCATCGATCTTGTAGACGCCGGTGAGTGCCTTGATGAGGGTGGACTTCCCCGCGCCGTTCTCGCCCATGAGGGTGTGCACTTCGCCGGGGAAGAGCCGGAAGTTCACGTCTTGGAGTGCTTTCACTCCGGGGAACTCGATTGAGATGCCGCTCATCTCAACGATTGGCTGGTTCGCTGCCATGATCGCCTAGCGTTCTGCCGGTGGGCCGGCGTCGAGTGTGTGGGGTGGGTGCGCCCGGTGCGCCGCCGAGAGAGCGGCGGCGCGCCGGGGCACGAGCGCTGTCAGTACTTGCGGTCGGGGAGGGCGGTGGTCGCGGCCTCCGGCGAGTCGAAGGTCACGCTCTCGACGACGATGTTCTTCTCGACGCTCTCGCCGGCGACCGCGGACTTCACGACGTCGACGGCGACGTCACCGAACAGCGGGTTGTATTCGGCGACGAAGGACAGGCGGCCAGCTGCGAGCGCTTCGAGGGCGGCCTTGGTGCCGTCGATCGTGATGATCTTCACGTCGGTGCCCGGCTTGAGTCCGGCCTCCTCGACGGCGAGGGCTGCGCCGAGTCCCATCTCGTCGTTCTGTGCGAAGACGAGCTGCACGTCGTTGCTGTTCGACTTGAGGATCGTCTCGAAGACGCTCTTGGCCTCTTCGGTCGACCAGTTCGCCGACTGGCTCTCGAGCTTCGTCAGCTTCGAGTCGATGCTCTCGTCCCAGCCCTTGTTGCGGTCGTTGACGACGGAGAGTCCGGGGGGACCTTCGAGGACGACGTAGTTGCCTCCGTCTGCGAACTGCCCGTTCGCCCACTCGGCTGCGGCTGAGCTGATCCCCACGTTGTCAGGGGCGATGTGGCTCGTGTAGAGGGCTTCGTCGTTCGGCTCGATGCCGCGGTCTAGGAGGATGACGGGGATCTCGGCTTCCTGGGCTCGTTCGAGGACGCTCTCCCAGCCGGTGGCTTCCGTGGCGGAGAGCAGGATGGCGTCGACGCCCTCGTCGATGAACGAGGTGAATGCGGTGATCTGCGAGTTCTGGTCCCCGTTGGTCGCGGGTGCATACTTGAGCTCGAAGCCGTTCTCGGTGGAGAACGAGTCCTGGATGTTCTGCTCGTTCGCGGTGCGCCAGCCGCCTTCTGGTCCGACGGCGACGAAGCCGACGGTGATGAGCTCTCCGTCGCTGCCTGCGGCCGTGTCTCCTGAACCTCCGGAGCAGGCCGCCATGCTCAGAGTGAGTGCTCCTGCCATCGCGATCCCGGCGATGGTCTTGATCGTTGACTTGTTCACGCTTGTCTCTCCTCGTTGAGAGCAGTTCACTCGTGCCTGGGCCGTCGTGATGCTGCGCCGTGGGATGCTTCCTCGCATCTGCCGAAATGTTATCGATCACATCCGGGGAGCGCAACCGCCAATCTCAATCGTTATTCGGGCACCGCCACTCGCTGGCTGTGGGCATAATTGCGGAATGACGAACGGACCTGTGGATGCGATGAAGCCCAAGCGGGCCGCAAGCGTGTTCGACGTCGCGCGTGCCGCCGGGGTTTCCCACCAGACCGTCTCGAGGGTCCTCAACGACCATTCGAGCGTCCGCCCGGCCACTCGGCAGAAGGTGCTGGATGCGATGGGCGAGCTCGACTACCGCCCGAACCTCGCCGCGAGGGCACTCTCCTCGAAGCGGAGCCGAACACTGGGGGTCCTCTCGACCGCGAACGGCGAGTACGGCCCGTCGTCGAGCATCATCGCCATCACGGAAGCCGCGCGCGCACGGGGCTACACGACGATCGTCGAACAGACGGACGGCTTCGATGTCGCGTCGATCGAGCAGGCCCTCGGGAACCTGGCGAGCCTCAACGTCGAGGGCATCGTCGCGGTCGCGCCGCAGACCCCCCTCCTCGAGGCGCTGAGCAGCATGAAGTCGGGCATCCCGTTCGTCACGCTGCAGGCATGGGCCACCGAGGGAGGGGCCGACCTTGCTCAGGATCAGCTCGAGGGCGCCCGCGTGGCGACGGCCCACCTGCTCGACCTGGGGCACATCAACGTGGTGCACCTCGCCGGCCCCAGCGATTGGATCGACGCCACCTCCCGCCTCCGGGGCTTCCGTCTCGAGATGGAGTCGCGGGGCCTGGACGCGCGACACATCGACGCCAGGGACTGGTCCCCCGGCGCTGGCTATCTGGCCGCGGCCCAGATCTTCGAGTCGAACGCGACGGCTGTGTTCTGCGCGAACGACCAGACCGCCCTCGGCGTGCTCCACGCGGCGCATGATGCCGGCGTCTCCGTGCCGGACGACCTGAGTGTCGTGGGCTTCGACGACATCCCGGAGGCCGCGCACTTCTGGCCGCCACTGACCACCGTTCGGCAGCATTTCGCCGCCGCGGGGGCCCAGTGCGTCGCGCGACTCCTCGACGGCGACGAGGGCATCCCGAACGTGCTGCCGAAGCTGATCAGCCGCGCCTCGACTCGTCGGATGACCCTCGAGAGCTAGCCGGGTCGCGTCCACAACTCTGGGCTTGCGCTCACGGCGTCTGCGTGGTGTGATCGATCACATTACATCCGGTCGAGCCAAAGGAGACCGCCAGGATGAGTCATTCGACGAACTCGGAATCGCGCATGCAGGACGCTGATCGCACGAGGGCAGACACCGCGGATCGCTACGTCATCGGCGTCGACTACGGCACCCTCTCCGGCCGGGCGGTCGTCGTCCGGGTGCGTGACGGCGCCGAGCTCGGCGTCGGCGAGCTGGCATACCCGCACGCCGTGGTCGACGAGCGGCTCCCGGCGACGGGTGAGCAGCTCCCGCCCGAGTGGGCGTTGCAGGTGCCGAGCGACTACGTCGACGTCCTCAAGGTCGCCGTGCCCGCCGCCATCGCAGACGCTGGCATCGACGCGGCGGATGTCATCGGCATCGGCACCGACTTCACGGCCTGCACCATGGTGCCGACGCTCGCCGACGGCACCCCGCTCAACGAGGTCGCCGGCTTCGAGACGCGCCCCCACGCCTACGTGAAGCTCTGGAAGCACCACGCAGCGCAGCCGCACGCCGACCGCATCAACGACCTCGCCGAGCTGAGAGGTGAGAAGTGGCTGCCCCGGTACGGCGGCCTCATCTCGAGCGAATGGGAGTTCGCGAAGGGCCTCCAGCTCCTCGAGGAGGACCCCGAGGTGTACGGCGCGATGGACCACTGGGTGGAGGCGGCCGACTGGATCGTCTGGCAGCTCACGGGCACGTACATCCGCAACGCCTGCACCGCCGGCTACAAGGGCATCCTGCAGGACGGCGAGTACCCCAGCCGCGAGTTCCTCGCCGCCCTCAACCCCGAGTTCGCCGACTTCGCCGAGGCCAAGCTGGCCCACGAGATCGGCCAGCTCGGCGACGCAGCAGGCACGCTCTCGGCGGAAGCCGCGGCGTGGACGGGACTGCCAGAGGGCATCGCGGTCGCGGTCGGCAACGTCGACGCGCACGTCACCGCCCCTGCTGCGGCCGCGACCGAGCCGGGCCAGATGGTCGCCATCATGGGCACCTCCACCTGCCACGTCATGAGCTCCGGCACCCTCGCCGAGGTGCCGGGGATGTGCGGGGTCGTGGACGGCGGCATCGTCGCGGGCCTCTACGGCTACGAGGCCGGCCAGTCGGGCGTCGGCGACATCTTCGCCTGGTACGTCGAGAACCAGGTGCCCGCCCGCTACGAGCGGGCCGCGGCCGAACTCGGCATCTCCGTGCACGAGCACCTCACCAACCTCGCGGCAGCGCAGCCCGTCGGGGCGCACGGCCTCATCGCGCTCGACTGGCATAGCGGCAACCGCTCCGTGCTCGTCGACCACGAGCTCTCCGGCCTGCTCGTCGGTGCGACGCTCGCGACGAAGGCGGAGGACGTCTATCGTGCGCTGCTCGAGTCGACGGCCTTCGGCACGCGCAAGATCGTCGAGACGTTCAACGCCTCCGGGGTTCCCGTGACGGAGTTCATCGCGGCCGGCGGACTGCTCAAGAACGCGTTCCTCATGCAGACCTACAGCGACATCCTCGGCCTGCCGATCTCCACGATCGACAGCGCGCAGGGTCCGGCGCTCGGCTCCGCCATCCACGCGGCGATCGCCGCAGGAGCGTACCCGGATGCGCGCGCCGCGGCCGCCGCCATGGGGCGCGTGACCCGAGCCAAGTACGTGCCGAATCCCGAGGCGGTCGCCGCGTACGACGAGCTCTACGCCGAGTACGACGAGCTCCACGACCACTTCGGGCGGGGCGCGAACCAGGTCATGAAGCGCCTCAAGCGACGCCGCCGCGAGGCGCTCGCCGGCGCATCCGCTGCCCCGGCCCCGGCAACCCGCGAGGAGGTCAACGCGTGAGCATCCAGACCTCCGGCACCACGCCCGTCATCACGCCTGAAACTCAGACGAGCATCGACAGGGTCCGCGCCGAGGTCGCCTCGCTGCACGACGAGCTCGTCCGCTACGGACTCGTGGTCTGGACGGGCGGCAACATCTCCGGCCGCGTGCCGGGCACGGAGCTGTTCGTCATCAAGCCGTCCGGCGTCAGCTACGACGAGCTGAGCGCCGACAACATGATCCTCTGCACCCTCGACGGCGAGGTCGTGCCCGGCACTCCAGGCTCAGATCGCTCCCCCTCGAGCGATACCGCGGCGCACGCCTACGTGTACCGCAACATGCCAGAGGTGGGCGGGGTCGTGCACACGCACTCCGACTACGCCGTGGCGTGGGCGGCGCGGGGCGAGCCCATCCCGTGCGTCATCACGGCGATGGCGGATGAGTTCGGCGGGGAGATCCCCGTGGGCCCGTTCGCGATCATCGGCGACGACTCGATCGGCCGCGGCATCGTCGAGACGCTGCGCGGGCACCGCTCGCGGGCCGTGCTCATGAAGAACCACGGGCCGTTCACGATCGGCAAGGACGCCCGCGACGCCGTGAAGGCGGCCGTCATGGTCGAGGACGTCGCCCGCACCGTGCACATCTCCCGGCAGCTCGGCACTCCGAACTCCATCCCCCAGCAGGCCGTCGACTCGCTGTTCGACCGCTATCAGAACGTCTACGGACAAGACCCGACAGGAGCCCTCAGTTGAGCGCACTCACCACTTCCTTCGACGCCGCCGAGATCTGGTTCTTCACCGGCAGCCAGGGCCTCTACGGCGAGGAGACGCTGCGCCAGGTCGCCGAGCAGTCCCAGGCCATCGTCGACACCCTCAACGAGTCGCCGAACACGCCCGTGAAGATCGTCTGGAAGCCGGTGCTCACCGACTCCGACGCCATCCGCCGTGCGGCCCTCGAGGTCAACTCGAACGACAATGTCATCGGCATCGTCGCGTGGATGCACACCTTCAGCCCCGCGAAGATGTGGGTCCAGGGCCTCGACACACTCGCGAAGCCGCTCCTGCACCTGCACACGCAGGCCAACGTGGAGCTGCCGTGGGCGGACATCGACTTCGACTTCATGAACCTCAACCAGGCGGCGCACGGCGACCGCGAGTTCGGGTACATCCAGACCCGCCTCGGCATCCCTCGCAAGACGGTCGTCGGCCACGCGTCGAGCGCGAGCGTGACGCGGCAGATCGACAGCTGGTCGCGCGCCGCGGCCGCCTGGCAGGCCGTGCGCACCATGAAGCTCGCCCGCTTCGGCGACAACATGCGCTTCGTCGCCGTCACCGAGGGCGATAAGACGGAGGCCGAGCTGCGCTTCGGCGTGCAGGTCAACACGTGGGGCGTCAACGAGCTCGCCGAGGCCGTCGCCGCGGTCGACGACGGGGCGGTGGATGCGCTGGTCGCCGAGTACGAGGAGCTGTACGACGTCGCCCCCGAGCTGCGGCGCGGCGCCGAGCGCCACCAGTCGCTGCGCGACGGCGCGGCCATCGAGCTCGGCCTGCGCTCCTTCCTCGAGGCCGGCGGCTTCAGCGCGTTCACGACGAGCTTCGAGGACCTCGGGGCGCTCAAGCAGCTCCCGGGGCTCGCCGTGCAGCGCCTCATGGCCGAGGGCTACGGCTTCGGCGCCGAGGGCGACTGGAAGACGGCCATCCTCGTGCGGGCCGCGAACGTCATGGGCGCCGGCCTGCCCGGCGGGGCGAGCCTCATGGAGGACTACACGTACGACCTCACCGAGGGCAGCGAGCTCATCCTGGGCGCGCACATGCTCGAGGTGAGCCCCTCCCTCACCACCGCCAAGCCGAGCCTCGAGGTGCACCCGCTCGGCATCGGCGGCAAGGAGGACCCCGTGCGCCTCGTCTTCACCGCCGACCCGGGCCCCGCGGTCGTCGTCGCGCTCAGCGACATGCGCGACCGGTTCCGCCTCGTCGCGAACGTCGTCGAGGTCGTGGAGCCCACCGCTCCCCTGCCGAAGCTGCCCGTCGGCCGCGCCGTCTGGAAGCCGGAGCCCTCGTTCGAGGTGTCGGCCGCAGCCTGGCTCACCGCCGGCGCCGCGCACCACACGGTCATGTCGACCGCCGTCGGCATCGACGTGTTCGAGGACTTCGCGACCATCGCGAAGACCGAGCTGCTGCGCATCGACGCCGACACCACCCTGCGCGAGTTCAGCAAGGAAGTGCGCTGGAACCAGGCCTACTACCGCCTCGCGCAGGGGCTGTAGACCCGGCGGTTCTCGACCGACCTCGGTGCCGCCGCGGCTCTTCGCGGCGGCACCGAACGACGACCACGAGGTGGCGCCGCTCTTGTTCGGAGAGGGCCAACGGCGCCACCCCGTGGCACCTCTCCTCGGCATGCCGCGCCGCGGTCACACCCGTTGGACCTGGCCCCGCTGCGCGATACTCCGCGCCGCGTCGTGGATCGCCCGCGAGATGGCGTACATCGCCGGCGTGTACTGCCGCCGCGCGAGCGACGCGATCGTGATGGAACGGGACGGCACCTCGTCGCGACCGGCGAAGCGGACCATCCGCACGTCCGGCCGGTGGTGCGCGATCGCGAGCTCCGGCACCATCGCGATCCCCACACCGGCCGCCACCATCGCCTCGATCTCCTGATAGTCGTGCGCCTCGTAGACGACTCGCGGCTCGAACCTCGCCGTCGCGCAGGCTCGGAACAGCACCTCCGAGGCAGGATGCCGGTCGTTGCGGATGATCCACTGGGCGGAACGCAGGGACCTCACGGTCACGTTGTCCTCGATCTCGGAGTCGGCCGCGACCAGGAGCACCGTCCGATCCGTGGCGACCGGCACGAGCGACAGCGACTGCTCGGCCGCCTCCGTCCAGGCGTAGCTCCACATGAGCGCGAGCTCCACCTCGCTGCTGTGCAGCATCTCGACGAGCCGCGGCCGAAGCGCTGACCGCACCTGCACGGTGATGCTCGGCTGCGAGTGATGGAAGCTCTTGAGCGCGTCGGAGAGCAGTGACGCGCTCACGGTGGGGAACGAGCCGAGGCGTACGGTGCCGCGCTCGAGGCCTCGAAGCGCCTCGAGGTCGCCCCTCGCGGCCCGCATCTCTCGCCGGAAGAGTCTCGCGCGCTCGACCAACACGGCCCCCGCCTCCGTCACCTGCACACCCCGGGGGAGGCGGACGAGGACGGGCTGGCCGATCGACTTCTCGAGCTTGGTGATGCGCTGCGAGGCGGCGGACACCGTCATGTTCGCGCGCTCGGCTCCCGAGGTGATGCTGCCAGCATCCACGACGTCCAAGAGCAGGGACAGCGTTGCGGCGTCGAAGAGGTCCGACATGACTCACCTTTCAGTTTGGCTAAAGCCGAGCGTAGCAACATTCAATTTACGTGAAGCCTTTCGCTTCCTAGCTTGGAGGGAGTCAGACGAAAGGCTCCACGATGCAAACCCCAGCAACCCTCATGCGAGGCGGCACCAGCAAGTGCTGGATCTTCGATTCCCGAGATGTCCCTGCGGACCGAGCGGCGCTCACCGCACTGCTCGTCGACACGTTCGGCGCAGAGGACCCGCGGCAGCTCGACGGCGTCGGCGGCGGCACCTCCGTCACCTCGAAGGCCGCCATCGTGTCGAGGAGCGCCGACCCCGCCTTCGACATCGACTACCTCTTCGCGCAGGTCGCCGTCGGCGAATCCGTCGTCGAGTGGGGCAGCAACTGCGGGAACTGCGCCACCGCGGTCGCGCTCTGGGCCGTCGACACCTTCGACCTCGCACACGGGGCGCCGAGCACGGAGGTGCGGATGCGCAACCTCAACACGGGCGCAGAGGTGACCGCTCGGGTGGACACCGAGGAGCACGAGGCGACCGTGAGCGTCCCCGGCGTCCGGGGAGCCGGCACCGCCGTCGACCTCGCCTTCATCAACCCGGTCGGCTCGACCACGGGAAGCCTCTGGCCCACAGGCAACCACCGAGACGAGCTCACCGTCGACGGACTCACCGTGGCGGTCTCGATGGCGGATGCCGGAGCCCCGGTCGCGCTTGTCGAGGCAGACTCGCTCGGCGTCTCGGCCGCCGCGACCGAGGAGCAGGTGCGCCAGTACGTTCCGATGCTGCGCAAGATCCGCGCCCGCACCGCCGTGGCGATGGGCATCGCACCCTCCATCGACGAGGCCTTCGACGCGATCCCGAAGGTCGGCATCGTCGGCCCGCCCGTCGACTACGTGACGTCGCTCGGGGAGCCGGTCAGCGCCAACGACTACGACGTCTCGGTCCGCATGCTCTCGATGAACAACCCGCATCCGACCATCGGCCTGACCAGCGCGGTGGCCATCGCCCTCGCGACGACCGCCACCGACTCGGTCCTCGGACCAGTCGGCCAGCCGGCGGATGCTGCGTCCTCCACTTCGGCCCTCGACGTCCGGGTGATCACCATCGGCACGCTCGGCGGCACCCTCCGCTGCGAGGTCGAGATCTCCGCGGACGGCTCACGCGTCCTCCTGCGACGCGCTGCCCGCCGGCTCGCCGACTCGCAGCTCTACGTGCGGTGAGCACGCCCCCACTGGCATATTCTCCATCCTGATCCGAAAGCGTGACAATGTCGTCCACTGAAATCCTTCCTCTCATCGCACTGATCGCGATGTTCGTGATCGCCACGATCTTCCCCATCAACATCGGCTTCCTCGGGTTCGTCGGAGCCTTCGCCGTCGGAGCCATCTACCTCGGCTTCGACGACAAGGAGATCCTGTCCGCGTTCCCCGGCTCGATCGTGCTCACGATCGTGGGCGTCACGTACTTCTTCGGCATGGCCAAGAAGAACGGCACGATCGACCTCTTGGTCAACGTGTGCATCCGCGCAGTGCGGGGCCGCGTCTCCCTCATCCCCTGGGTCTTCTTCGCGGTCGCATCGTTCCTGACCGCGCTCGGCACGTTCAGCCCGGCCGCCGTGGCCCTGATCGCACCCGCCGCGATGACGTTCGCAGCCCGCAGCCGGATGAGCCCGCTGGTGATGGGCATCATGACCATCAACGGCGCCCACGCCGGGGCGTTCTCGCCGATCTCGGTCTCCGGGATCATCGTGCGCGACCTCGTCGAGGGCAACGGACTCGCCATCGAGCCCTGGTCGCTCTTCTTCGCCAGCTACGGCATCAACACCCTCCTGTCGATCCTGACCGTCGTGGTCTACGCCGTCGCGAGCCGAGTGCGCACACTCGAGTACACGGCGACCGGCTCCATCACCACCGCCGGCGCCCACGACATCGACGACGAAGGCCCTTCGAAGGCGAACCGCGTCCAGGCGCTCACGCTCGCGCTGATCGCCGTGATCCTGGTCCTTGTCCTGGTCTTCCACCTGCCGATCAGCTTCATCGCCATCGCGGCGGGCGTCGTGCTGGCCTTCACCGATCTGAAGAAGCAGAGCGACGCGATCGCCGGCATCAGCTGGTCCACCGTGCTCCTGGTCTCCGGCATGATCACCTACGTGTCGATCCTCCAGGAGCTCGGCACGATCGACCACCTCGCCGACATGGCCCTCCTCATCGGAGCTCCGATCGTGGTCGCGCTGGTGCTCTGCTACGTGATCGGCCTGACGTCCGCCTTCGCCTCCTCAACTGCCCTCCTGACGGCGATCATCCCCCTGGCGATGCCGCTGCTGGAGATGGGCGCGCTCCCCATCGTGGGAGTCGTCGCGGCCCTCTCCATCTCGGCCACCGTCGTCGACGTCTCACCGTTCTCCACGAACGGCGCGCTGGTGCTCGCGAACGCGCAGGGCATCGACCGCCGCGTCTTCTACAAGCATCTGCTGCTCAACGCGGTGGCCGTCGTCGCGATCGCCCCGCTGCTCTGCTGGCTGATCCTCGTCATCGTCCCCAACGCGGTCGGGTAGCTCTGCCCACAGAAGAACACGGCCCGCAACAGAGCACGGCCCGCTGCCGCATCCCGAGACGGGAGCGCCAGCGGGCCGTTGCCTCACGGGTGCAGCGAGTCGTCCGCCCGCGTCGTCCGCCACGAGGTGAAGTGCACCACCAGGCCGCTCCGCGACGGCGCGCAGCAGAACGGGCCGGCCGCGACGCGCGCATCGGCAGCCAGCGGTGCCACTCGAACGAGGCGCCACGGCTCGGCGTCCACCCGGGCGCGGATGGTGACGGCGTTGCCCTCCCGGCTCGCGCGCACCGCGACACGGCGGCCACCCCACTCGGGCACTGGAGCCAGCGACCAATCCGACTCGGACCTGGTGACCACGGCCCCCAGCTGCTCCTGCCCGTCGCTCAGCTCGATGCCGGCCTTGATCCAGGTCTCGTCGTCGACCCTGAGGAAGATCCCAGCCTGGTCGAACTGCTCGGTGAAGTCCACGATGAACTCCACCTCGACGGCGGAATCCTGCTCGAACGGACGCAGCAGCGCGTGCTCGGTGTCGTGGATGAACCCGTAGGACGTGGTGCGCCACGCGTCGCTGCCCTCGACGGCGGTGACGCGGAGCCCGTCCTCGCTCGCCTCCGCGGCAACCGGCTCGTTGGTCCAGTGACCGTCACCCCACGGGATGCTCGTCGCGTTCAGTTCCGTCATCATCGACTCCGTTCAGCTCGGCTCGGTTCGGTTCGGGGCGGCACGCGCAGCCCAGGTCGAGCGTGCGCGCCATCAGGTCGTTCCGCAGTCCATCATCGCTGTCGAGCGCACTGCCCTGCCGAACCGCTCCCCTTACTCCGTCCACACCCCTTCGCGCGGAATCACGAGCGGCGTGCCGGTCTCCGGGTCGTCGATGATGCGGCAGGGCAGTGAGAAGACGTCCTCGACGAGCTCTGCGGTGAGCACCTCGCCCGGTTTGCCCTGGGCGACGATCTCGCCGTCGCGCATGACCACGAGGTGCGTCGCGAAACGGGCCGCCTGGTTGAGGTCGTGCAGCACGGCGACCAGCGTGCGCCCCTCGCCGCGGAGCCGCCGGAACAGCTCGAGCAGCTCGTACTGGTGGGAGATGTCGAGGAACGTCGTGGGCTCGTCGAGCAGCAGCACGGGTGCTTCCTGCGCGAGCGCCATCGCGACCCACACGCGCTGCCGCTGACCGCCGGACAGCTCGTCCACGAACCGCGACGACAGCGCATCCACCCGCGTCGCGGCCATCGCGTCGGTGACGGCGCGCTCGTCGGCCTCCGACCAGCGGTCGAACATGCCCTGGTGCGGGAACCGGCCCCGCGCGACGAGGTCGGCGACCCGGATGCCCTCAGGGGCGAGCGACGTCTGTGGCAGCAAGCCGAGGCGCTTCGCGACGTCCTTCGTCTTGAGTGTGAAGATGTCGCTGCCATCGAGCAGCACACTGCCGTCGCTCGGTTTGAGGAGCCGGGCGAGGGCCTTCAGCAGCGTCGACTTGCCGCACGCGTTCGGCCCGATGATGACGGTGAACGAATGCGCCGGCACCTCGAAGTCGAGGCCCTCGATGATGGGCTGCGCGTCGTAGCCGACGTGCACGGAGGTGGCCTTGAGCTCAGCCGCGACCAGGCCCGTCGCAGGGCCCGCCAGGCTCGCTGTATCCGCTTCGATCGTCATCACTGACGTCCCTTCTTCGTGGTCTGCTCGTGCACGAGCAGCCAGGCGAGGTAGATGCCGCCGACGCAGACGGTGAGCACGCCGACTGGGAGGTCGACGAGCTGCGCGACGAGGTCGGCGGAGACGAGGAGGAGCGCGCCCACGAGCGCCGACGGCAGGAGCTGCAGGCTTGCACCCTTGGTCAGCCGGCGCGCGATCTGCGGGGCGGCGAGCGAGATGAACGAGATGGGTCCGGCCGCTGCCGTGACGAGCGCCGTCAGCGCGACCCCGACGAGGGTCGAGAAGGCGCGCGTGCGGTTCGCGTGCACACCGAGCGACAGCGCCGCGTCGTCACCCACCTCGAGCGCCGCGAGCGGACGCCCGAGGAACCCGCATCCCACCACCAGCGCGGCGAAGATGAGCGTCGCCGGCAGCAGCTGCGCGTAGCCGAGCGCGCTCAGCGAGCCGGAGCCCCAGACGGCGGCGAGCATCGCCTGCTCCTGGCTGACCCGCATCATCATGAGCGCGTTGAGAGACGCGAGCATGGCGCTCGCGCCGATGCCCACGATGATGAGCCGGAACGGACGGAGTCCCTTCCGGTAGGCGAGCAGGTAGACGGCCGCCGCGACGACGGCCCCGCCGAGCAGGGCCCCCGCTCCGATGGCGTAGTACGAGGTCGAGCCGATCCAGAGCATCACGATGATCGCGCCCGTGTAGGAGCCCGTCGAGAAGCCGATGATGTCAGGCGAGCCGAGCGGGTTGCGGGTGATCGACTGGAAGATCGCGCCGCTTGCGCCGAGCGCGAGGCCGGCCAGCACGGCGAACAGGAACCGCGGGAGGCGCCACTCGAACACGACGAGCCGATGCGCCCTCGATGCATCCGAATCGAAGAGCGCCGTCAGCACCTCCCAGGGCGAGAGGGCGAGCGTGCCGTAGCCGAGCGAGACGACGCCGAGCGCCAGCACGGCGACGACGATCGCGCCGCACACGACGACCGCGCGGCGGCGGTGGAGGTTGGAGAAGCGGCCGAAGCGCACGGCGTAGGTGCGGTCGCCGAAGTCGATGCCGCGGGCAGCAGTTGCGGCGACGGCGGTTCTCTCACGTGTCGCGGTCATAGTCCGCTCACCTTCTTGCGGCGCACGAGGCCGATGAGCACGGGGGCTCCGATGATCGCGGTCACGAGCCCCACCCGCAGCTCTCCGGACGGCAGCACGATGCGGCCGAGAATGTCGGCGGCCAGCAGCAGGATGGGCGATATGACGATCGACATGACGATGATCCAGCGCTGGTCGGGCCCGACGAACCAGCGCACGACGTGCGGCACCATGAGGCCGACGAAGCCGATCGGGCCGGCGATCGCGACGGCGGTGCCAGCGAGCAGCGTCACGGCGATGACCACGAGCACTCGGGTCGAGCGGATGCGCACCCCGAGCGAGGCTGCGAGCTCGTCACCCAGCGACAGCGCGTTGAGGGAGCGGGCGCAGAACAGCGCGAGCACCACCCCGACGATGATGAGGGGCAGGCACGTGAGCACCACGTCCATCGACCTCCCGCCGATGGACCCGACCCCCCAGAACCGGGTCACGTTGAGGGCGTCGATGTTCTTCAGCACGATGGCCGAGGTGAAGCCGCCGAGCACGGCGCTGATCGCAACGCCCGCGAGCGTGAGGGTGAGGGGCGTCGCCTTGCCGCCGCCGACCGAGCCCATGGCGTAGACGAGCATGGTCGCGAGGAACGCCCCGATGAGCGCGAACCACACGTACTGGCCGGGGGCGGTGAAGCCGAAGAGGCCGACCGCGAGCGTCACGACGAAGCTCGCGCCGGCATTGACGCCGAGGATGCCGGGGTCGGCGAGCGGGTTGCGGGTGAACGCCTGGATGAGGGCGCCGCACAGCCCGAGCGCGGGCCCGACGACAAGCCCCACGAGGGTCCGCGGGATGCGCAGGTCGAGCACCATGACGTGCTCTTCGGTGGCGCGCGAGCCGAGCAGGCCCTCCCAGACCACCTCGGGCGAGATGGCTCGCGCGCCGACGAAGATGCTCAGCACGACCGTGCCGACGAGCACCGCGAGGGCGATGACAAGCGCGAGGGTGCGCTTGGCGTTGCTGCTCGCCAGGCCGCTCCCGCTCGGGTCCCGGGGGTTCGAGCGAGCCGCCCCGACGCTCGGACCCGCCGTGCTGATCGTCGCCACGGCGCTGCTAGAGGCCGACCGAGGCGTAGATGCGGAAGACCTCGTCCATGCGGGTCTCCTCATCCATCTCCGGTTCGCCGTCGCCGGTCTCGCCGTAGAGGTCCATGATCTGCTGCTTGATCGACTCGTCGAGCGCCTCCCACTTGGCCGACCAGGCCTCGACCTCGTAGGTCCAGTAGCCGACGACCTTGTACGCGGAGCCGGGGAGGCCGAGGGTGTGGCGGAGGTGGCTGCGCACCTCTCGTGTGACGCGCGTCTCGCCGGCCACCCACACGTAGACGCTGCCGTCGTTCGGGATGTCGAGGCGGCGCACGGCCTCGACGAGGCGGCTCGGCCGGTGGCCGTTGCCGGAGCCGCGCACCCAGTGCGCCGCCTTGAGCTCGACCGACGGGAGCAGCTCGTAGCCCGCATCCCGGATCTCGCAGACGATCTCCGTCTCGACGTGTGGCGTCAGCTCGGCGATGCGCAGTGCGGCAGGCAGGGCCGGCTCGTCGCAGATGAGCACCTGCTTGGTGACACCCTCGGGCAGCGCGTACAGGTCGCGCGGCGGGTTGATGCCGAGTACGTAGCCGGGCTTCGCGCCGAGCACCCACGTGCTCGCGATCCCGCCCTCGTGCACGACGAAGTCGATGTCGATCTCACCAGGCCGGTGGTCGCGGATCGTGTACGTGCGCATCTGCGATGGCTCGACACCCTCCTCGTAGTCCCAGCCGCGGCCCGAGACGAACGGCAGGCGCGGCTCGAGGTGCGCCTCGTCGGGGAAGAAGAGGCGCACGTACTCGTCGCCGATCCCCGTCGTGGGGTAGTCGAGCAGGTCGTCGCCGCCGAACGTGACCCGCAGCATCCCGGGACCAAGCTGCCGCACGCCCGTCACGACGGCGCGGTGGATGCGCTCGACGTAGCCGCTTCCTGCTGTCTCAGATTCGGTTCCGGCTTCGGTGAGGGCGGTCATTCCGCGCCTCCGACTCCGTTGCCGTCGATGGCGGAGTTCAGCATGGGAACGAACTCGTCGATGGCCCACGGGATGGAGAGGGGCGTGGGTGCGTTGGTCGCCATGGCGAGCGGCTCGCTCTCGAGGAACAGGTAGTGGCCGGTGGCAATGGGCTCCCACAGCTTGAACGTGGGGTGGTTGAGCGTGTAGTCGAGCTCTTCCTTGCTGTTCGACCAGGCGACGAAGATGTCGGCGGGGATGGTGTCGAGCTCCTCGAGGCTCACGGCGCCGTACCAGTTGTCGCCCTCGACGGTGCCGAGCACCGTGTCCATGGCCGGGGTGTTCTTCAGGCCGAGGTCGGTGAGGAACTGCACCCGCAGGTCGCTCGGGATGTAGATGCCGGCCTCCGTCGCCCCATCGCTGAGGGTGAGCCCGTACGCGAACGTCGTGTCGGCGAACCGCGGGTTCTCCTCCTTGACGGTGTCGAGCTGGCTCTGCGTCTCGGCGATGATCTCGTCGGCCTTCGCGGGCTGGCCGAGGCTGTCGCCGACGATCTCGACGAGCGACTGCCACGACTCGGAGGCCCACGGCTTCTCGGGGTACGCGACCGTCGGGGCGATCTCCGTGAGGCGGTTGTACTCGACCTCGGTGAGCCCGGAGTGCGGGGCCAGGATCACGTCGGGCTCGAGCGTGAGGATCTGCTCGAAGTCGAGCTCGTTCGCGTCGTTGTAGTTGAGGATCTCCGGCATGGTGCCGCCCAGCTCCTCGACCTCCGCGCGGAACCACGGCGAATAGCCTCCCTCGTCGCCGCCCCACGTCTCGGGAATCCCGACGGGCACAGTGCCGAACGCGGCGACGACGTCCTGCGTCGCCCAGCCGATCGTCACGACCCGCTCTGGTGCTTCCGAGATCGTGGTCTCGCCGAAGGCGTGGGTCATCGTGACGGGCAGGGCACCCTCCTCGGCCGCCGTCGCTGTCACTCCGTCAGCCGCTTCGGCGTCACCGGATGCGCAGCCCGCGAGCGCGAGGACCGCGACGGTGGCCGCGGCGAGCGCTCCGGTCCAGCGGCCGTGCGCCGAGCGTCGCGGCGCGAGACGGGATGAGGTGGACAAGCGACGGGTGACAGCCGAGGTCAAGGTGGCTCCATTCGACAGAAGTGCAGACGCTAGAGGTAAGGCTTACCTCAGAACACACCGAGCTTACGGAGGCGGCGTATCGCTTCGCGGTCACTCGGCATCGCATTCCTGCCACCTCGGGCGTCGCGCGGGTGCCCTCTCGCCGCGCTACTCTTCGAAGGTGAATCAAGACGAGCTGTTCGGGGGGCTGCTCGCCATCTTCGTGCTCGCGGCCATCGCGATCGGTGCGATCGTCGTGTTCGGCGATCTCAGCATCCGCCCCCGCCCGAAGCGCCTCCCGCTCTGGCAGTACACGCACCGCGTCATCGGCAGGGACCAGCCGTTCGTCACCTCGAGTGGGTCGTTCCCGGCGAACGAGCAGCGCCTCTGGGAGCTGTGGGTCGAGAGCCACAAGCCCGGGAAGCTCGTCGCCGTTCCCGTCGAGGAGCAGGCGCCAGCCCCGGCCACCGTCCCCGCCGAGGGCGACACCGATAGCGGGGACGAGACCGGGGCCGACGGTTCGCCAGCCAAGCCAGCAGAGCAAGCAGAGACGCGTCAGCTGCGGGTCTCCAGGGTCTCCCGTGAGCTTCGCTCCGTGTATCCGCTGGCCCTGGTGGGCTTCAACGCCTACTTCGAGGACTACGAGAAGAGCGAGTTCCCCGTCGGCCTCATCGTGCGCGGCAGCGATGGCGTCGCGATGATGACCCTCACCGCGGACGACGTCGTCGCGTTCGACGAGCGGGGGCGCAGGCTCTGGTCGAGCCGCTGGGAGCGCCTCATCTTCTCCAACGCCCACGACCTGCTCCTGTACAACGGGCACACGCAGATCCGCATCGACGACGAAGACCAGCGCGACCTCGTCGAGGCGCTTGTCGTCAAGTACGGCCGACTCGAGCAGATGCACTTCCTGCCGGGCCCCCTGCGCCGCGACACCGAAGACTGACGTCGAGCCGGGCCACTCCTGGCGCTCGCCTCGCCCCGCCGCACGTCCGCCCCGCCCCGCCACTCTTCCGTTTCGGGATGGCTTCCACGCCTGCGGATGGGTTGCAACCCATCCCGAGGCGAGCAACCCATCCCGAGAACCGGAGTTTGGGCGAGATACCGCGCAGAATCGAGCGGAAACCTGGGGCTAGAGCGAAACGCAGAGCAGCGCAGCAGCGCCGGAACGCCGGAACGCCGGAACGCCGGAACGCCGCGTCTCCGAACCTGGGGTCCGTTTCGAGATGGCTTCCACGCCTGCGGATGGGTTGCAACCCATCCCGAGGCGAGCAACCCATCCCGAGACCTGGAGCCTGGGCGAGACGCAGTGCCCGGACGGGCCGGGCGAGCTACGGCCGCCAGTCGCTGGGCTTCGACCCCATCGCGCGCCGGAAGGCTGCGCTGAACGCACTGGTCGTGGCGTAGCCGACGCGCCCGGCGACGGTGCCGACGGGCAGGTCGTCGGCGAGCATCCGCGCCGCCGCCGCCATGCGCACCATGGTGCGCCAGTGCGAGAACGTCATGCCGACCTCTGCCGCGAAGATGCGGGCGATCGTGCGCACGCTGAGCGACAGCTGCCACGCCCACGCTTCGACGCCTCGATCGTCGGCGGGGTCGCTGAGGACTCGGCGCACGAGCGGCTCGAGGCGCTCATCGCGGGGCACGGGAACGGTCTCGACGTAGCTCGTCGCCGCGGGCAGGAGCTCGATGACGACGGCCTGCGCGCGGAGACGCTGATCGGTCTCCATGGGTGACTCGGCGAGGTGCAGCAGCAGCTCGCGGAACGCGGCGCCCAGCTGCACGGTGCCGACGGCGTACCAGTCGGGGGCGACCTCGCTCGTGAAGTACGTGCAGCACCCGACCGACGACGCGTCGACCTCCATGGTGTGGGGCGTGAAGGGCGGCACCCAGATGCCCTGGCCGACGGCGAGCGTGCGCAGGGCACCCTCGACGAGCACCACAACGCTCCCCCGCGATGGCCACATGATCATGCCCTCCGGGTGCACGTGCGGCACCCGGTCTCCGAGGTTCGGGCCGTCTAGCACGGCCGTGGTGAGGAGGAAGGGTGTGGGAATGCCGACCGGACGGACCTCGAGGGTCGATGGTGCGGGGCTGAGCTCGAGCGCCTGGAACACGGTGCATCTCCTGGTTGTCCGGAACGCAACAGAAGTTGGCCGAACGCATCACTAACGGGACTTAGGTGAACCTTACTATCGACTGATGCCCCGTGAGAACCCCAGAACCCCGACCCCCGCATCCGTCATGCGGGACGCGCTCTTCGCGTCAGGGCGCAGCTGGAAGCTCACCCTCGCGACGCTCGGCTACATCGTGCACGAGGCCGCGGAAGCGCTTGTCCCCGTCCTCGTGGGCGTCATCATCGACCGGGCCATCGTCACGAACGACGCCGCCCAGCTCGCACTCTGGCTGGGCATCCTCCTCGCGAACTTCCTCGTGCTCTCCTTCTCGTACCGCTGGGCGGCGAGGCTCATGGTGCGCGTCTACGGGCACGGCGAGCTCGAGCTGCGGCGCTCGCTCCTGACCCGCGTCCTGCACCCGAACGGCGTGACGAGCCGCCGCAGTCCCGGCGAGCTGCTGCAGATCACGACCTCGGACAGCTATCGGGTCGCGGGCGTCTCCTGGTCGGTCGTGCAGCAGGGCGCGAGCACCGCCGCGATCCTCGTCTCGTCGGCGGCGCTGCTCGCGATCTCGGTGCCTCTGGGCGTCGGCGTCCTCGCGGCCTCCGTGCTGATCCTCGTCGGGATGCACGCGGCCTCGAAGCCCATCGAGGCCCGCGGCGCCCGCGAGCAGGCGTCCGCGAGCGCGGCAAGCGACGTGGCGACCGACCTCGTCGCGGGACTGCGCATCATCCGCGGCATCCGCGCCCAGCCGCAAGCCACCCGCCGGTACCTCGACGCGAGCGCCGAAGCGAAGACCGGTGCGATCGCGTCCAACCGCGGCATCCAGCGCTACCTCGCCGTGAGCGGCATCGCGTCTGGCGCGTTCCTGGCCGCTCTCGCCTTCTCGGCCGCATCTCTCGCCGCCCTCGGGCAGATCACGCTCGGCGAGCTCGTCGCCGTCGTCGGGCTCGGCCAGTACCTGCAGGGCTCCCTCGCGCACGTCGGCACGTTCGCGTCGAACTGGCTGCACAAGCGCGCATCCGCGGTACGCATCGTCGCGGTGCTCAGCGAGGAGCACGCGGTGCCCGTCGAGGACACGCACGTCGGCGGCGTGGGCCTGGCCGAGGCCGTCCGTTCCACCCACGATGCCCCCGCGGCCTTCACGTGGCGGGCGCCCGACGGCACCGACATCGACGTGGCCCCTGGCACGCTCGTCGGTCTCCGCCCGGCAACCCCGGCAGCCGCCCGCGCGCTCGCCGCCACGCTCGCCTACCGAGTTCCCCTCGAGGCCGGCGAGGTGACCGTGGCCGGGCTGGACGCCCACACCATCGGACCGGACGCCTACCGACACCTCGTCTTCGCGCCTCCCCACGACGCGACGGTCTTCTCGGCGACGCTCCACGAGAACCTGCTCGTGGATTCGGATGCGGATGGCGTCGACGGAGCGGGTGCGGGTGCGGGTGCGGATACAGGAGCTGGCGCCGGAGCAGGCCCCGGAATCGACCCGGATCTCGAGTCGGCCGCGGAACGGTCCGCCCTCACCGAGGTCACCGTGCTCGGCTGGCACCGCCAGCTCGGCGAGCGCGGCAGGCGTCTCTCCGGCGGACAGCGTCAGCGTGTCCTCCTGGCCCGCGCGTTCGCAAGCGAGGCGCGGGTCCTGGTACTCGACGAGCCGGCCTCCGCGCTCGACCCGGCAACCGAGGCGCGCATCGCGGCCTCCCTCCGCGCGCACCCCACGACTACCGTGCTCGTCACTCGCAGCCCCCTCCTGCTCGCTGCCTGCGACCGCGTCATCGACGTCGAGGCGCACTCGCCCTGCGGCACGGGCGACGCTCGACCGGCCGAAACTCGACGGCCCGAAACGCCGAACGCATCCACCGCCGCAGGTGCGGTCACGCAGACCCGGCCCGAGACTCAGAACGAGACACAGGCCCAGCGCCAGACACAGCCCGAGACCCCGACACAGCCCAAGGCGCAGGCCCAGCGCGACACCGACCCCGACACCCCAGCCACGAGCCCCGACGAGGAGCTGGCACGCCGATGAGCCACGACGCACCGCAAGCAGCAACAGCAACAGCAACAGCAACAGCAACGCTCCTCCCCATCGCGTCGGGCCGCGAGACGGCGCGCGCCACCGCCGACCGGCTGCGCGCATCCCGTCCTCGGATCTTCGCCGTGATCCTGCTGCTGCTCGGCGGTTCCTCGTCGACGCTCCTCGTCCCGCGGCTCCTGGGCTGGCTCGTCGACCTCGTGACCGGCAGCGCGGGTGTGCAGGCGCTGGTGCTGCCCGGAGTCCTGCTGCTCGTCGTGACGTCCGTCTCTGCGCTGCTCGCCTACGCGGGCATCCGCCTCCTCGTGGCGCTCGTGCAGGAGCTCGTGAGCGGGCTTCGCGAGGACGCGATGAGCGTCGTCCTGGGCATGCGGGCCGGTCAGGCCGAGAGCTCCGACTCGTCGGACATCGTCTCGCGCGTGACCGGCGACGTCGAGTCGGTCACCGAGGCCGCCTCCGGCGTGCTGCCAGCGGTGACGCAGTCGTCGTTCATGATCGTGCTGTCGCTCGCCGGGATCGCCGCGATCAACCCGTGGCTCGGTCTCGCGGCGCTCGTCGCCGTGCCCGTGCAGGTACTCGCGACGAGGTCGTTCATCCGCCGCTCCCGCCCCGTGTACACGGAGATGCGGGTCGCCGAGGCGGAGCGCGGGCAGGTCATCATCGAGGGGGTCAGCGGGGCGGACACGATCCGCGCCCACCGCAGGCAACGCCGCCAGCTCGCCGAGGTGGATGCGCGCAGCCTGCGTTCCATCGACCTGCAGTACGAGGCGGCGCGCATCCGCACGACGTTCTTCGCCCACCTCAACACGGGCGAGTACCTGGGCGTCGCGGCGATCCTGACCGTGAGCTTCTGGCTCGTGCACGCGGGCGTGGTGTCCATCGGCGGCGCGACGGCGGCGGCCCTCTACTTCCTCGCCCTGTTCGGCCCCATCGGCTCGCTGCTCTCGAGCATCGACGAGCTACAGCTCGCCGGGGTCGGCCTCGCGAGGCTCGTCGGGGTCGTCGGCGCGCGCGACCACGACGGACGGGATGAATCGGGGGCGCTCCGCGGAGGCGGAGACGAAGCGGGTGAAGACGGGGCGGCTGAAGACGAAGACGAAGACGGCGCGGGCGTCGCCGCGGACTCCCCCGCGATCGTCGTCGAATCGGTCGATTTCAGCTACGACGGGCAGCGGATGCAGCTCGCTGACGTGAGCCTGCGGATCGCGCCGGGCGAACGGGTGGCGCTGGTCGGGGAGAGCGGATCGGGGAAGAGCACCCTCGCGCAGCTCATCGTCGGGGCGTTCGATCCGACGGGCGGCAGCGTGACGGTGCATGGGCGGCCCGCGGCGTCACGCGAGCGGGACACGGACGTCGTGCTCGTCACGCAGGAGATCCACGTGTTCGCGGCGACGATCGCTGAGAACCTGCGGCTCGGGGCGCCATCGGCGAGCGCTGAGGACCTCGAGTCGGCGGTGCGGGCGGTGGGGGCCGACTGGTTGCTCAACCTGGAAGCGGGGCTCGACACGCGGGTGGGTGCATCCGGTCTCGCCCTCGATGGCGCCGCCGCGCAGCAGCTCGCGCTCGCGCGGGTGCTGCTGCGCGACCCGGCCATCGTCGTGCTCGACGAGGCGACGGCTGAGGGCGGAGGCGACGACCCGCTCGGCCTCGACGCGGCCCTGACGGCCGCGACCCGCGGGCGCACCTCGGTGGTCGTCGCGCATCGGCTGTCGCAGGCCCGCGTCGCCGACCGCATCGTCGTCATGCAGCGTGGACGCATCGTGGAGCAGGGCAGTCACGGCGAGCTGCTCCGCCGGCGCGGCGAGTACGCCCGCCTGTGGGGCGCATGGGAGAGCGCAGCGGCGGAAGCCCCTGCCCCAGCCGCCCTCCCTGCTCCCCCGCAGCCGGAGTGAGGCAGACGCAGCAGGAGTAGAGAGTGCGCAAGACGCAGGCTCCCGGCGCTGCGCGCCTGCATCTCGCTGACCTCTGCGCGAGAGCTGACACTGCTCCCGCTGCCCGCCCGAAACGCGACGGTGCGAGAATGCCTGCATGACGGATGGCACCCTCGGCACCCCGCTCACCCCCGCTTCGACGCGCGCGCTCCTCCTCGGCGCGGGCGAGCTCGGCAAGGAGGTCGCGCTCGAGCTGCAGCGCCTCGGCGTCGAGGTCATCGCCGTCGACCGCTACGCGAACGCCCCGGCGATGCAGCTCGCGCACCGCAGTCACGTGGTCGACATGCTCGACCCGGTGGCCCTGCGCGCCGTGCTGGCGCAGGAGCAGCCCGACATCGTGATCCCCGAGGTGGAGGCGATCGCGACGCAGGTGCTCGCCGAGATCGAAGCGGAGGGACGCACCCGCGTCGTGCCGACCGCCCGGGCGACGCAGCTCACGATGGACCGTGAGGGCATCCGCCGGCTTGCCGCCGAGGAGCTCGGCCTGTCGACCTCCCCGTACCGATTCGCGGACACGTTCTCCGAGTTCGCGGCGGCCATCGAGGCGGTGGGCCTGCCCTGCGTGGTGAAGCCGGTCATGTCCTCGTCGGGGAAGGGGCAGTCGGTGATCCGGGAGCCGGACGATGTCCAGGCCTCGTGGGACTACGCGCAGGAGGGTGGTCGCACGGGCCGCGGCCGCGTCATCGTCGAGGGCTTCGTGCCGTTCGATTCGGAGATCACGCTGCTGACGGTGCGTCACGTCGGCGGCACCGTCTTCTGCGAGCCGGTCGGGCACACGCAGGTCGACGGCGACTACCGCGAGTCGTGGCAGCCGGCGGCACTCCCCGTGGCGGCGCTGGAGAAGGCGAAGGTCGTCGCGAAGACGGTGACGGATGCGCTCGGCGGCTTCGGACTGTTCGGTGTGGAGCTGTTCATCGTCGGCGACGACGTGCTCTTCTCCGAGGTGTCTCCGCGCCCCCACGACACGGGCCTCGTCACGCTGGTGTCGCAGGATGTGTCGGAGTTCGCGCTGCACGCCCGGGCCGTCCTCGGCCTGCCGGTGTCGGAGCCGCTGCGGATCGGGGCTGGTTCTGGGGAGTCGGCTGCCGCATCGTGCGCGGTGCTCGCCGAGGGTACCGGTGTGCCGACGATCTCTGGCGTGGATGCTGCGCTCGCGGTCCCGACATCGCAGCTGCGCCTCTTCGGGAAGCCGAACGTCGCGGGCAAGCGCCGGGTGGCGGTCGCTCTCGCACGCGGCGCCGACGTCGACCAGGCCCGAGAGCGGGCTCGGGAAGCCGCGGCGGCACTGAGGATCACGCTGAGCTGAGTGCTCAGCTCAGCGCCGGCGACTCAGCAGCGACGCCTGCACCGCGAGGGCCGCGGCGATGATCACGAGCTGCACGCCACCCCAGAGCACGTAGCCGGTGGGGATGCCGACGGGCGACGTCCAGGCCGTCGAGCAGCTGCCGAGCTGCACGCCGAAGCCGATGAGCGAACCGAGGTCGAAGCTGGCGTCGGACTCGGAGCCCAAGCACACGCCCCACCCCTCGTGCGGCACGAGCAGGACGGTCGTCACGACGAGCAGGACGACACTCGCACCGATCACGGCGACCGCTTGACGAATGCCCTTTCGCTCTCCCAGATTCTGCATCCGCTCACCCTGGCAGATCCAGGCCCAGGCCTGCGTGCGCCCGCGCACGCGCTCTGAGCTGCCTAGCCGTCGAGTCCCAGCTCGCGCACGCACTCGCGCAGGAACGCTGCCCCGGCGTCGTCGTGAATGAGGTCGCCGAACGTCACGACGTCGTACTCCTTCTCGAGGATCCCGTCAGCGGGCCGGACATCGACGTGCGCCGTGTCGTAGCCCGTCGCGTGCAGCTCGTCGGCCATCTTGTAGTCGCTGCGGGAGTCGCCGACCGAACGCCAGCGCTTGGGCAGCGCACCGGCCGCCGCGAACTCGGCGAGCGCTCGCCGCGCACCGTGGTCCTTGTCGAGGTTCACGGACTCGATGTCGGTGGAGATGATCGTCGGGTCGATGCGGAACGGAACGAGGCCCTGCGCATCCGGCGCCTCACGGTCGCCGTGGCGCATGCCGACGCCCTGCTGCACGGCGAGTTCGAACGCCACATCGTCGAAGGCCTTCTGCCGCTCGAGGTACGCGGCGGAGCTGACATCGGTGCGCTGCTCGACAGAGATCATGGCCTTCTTCGTCTCGTCGAAGAAGAGGACATCGCTGAACTCGCCCTCGCCGAGTTCGCGGATCGCGGCGATGTACGCGGAAGGCGGCACGACCGACTCGTCGATCTGCAGCTCGCTCATCCCTTCGGGTGAAATCGCCGACCACGTTCCACCCTTCTCGTAGACCCCGAACATGCGGGCTCCCGGCTGACGCAGCGCGTCGGCGAGGCCGTTCTCGAAGAGCGGCTCGATGACGCGGTCGCGGATGAACTCCTCGGAGCGTCCCGTGATGAACGCGATGGGAACCCCCGCCGCGGCGAGGGTGACGAGGTCGTCGAGGATGCTCTGGATCGCGATCGTGCGGGTCACGGGGCTCGCGATGGGGCCGTCCACGTCGAGGAGCAGGCCGAGGTCTTGGGGTGAAGTGGTCACGTCTCATTGTGGCAGGGGGGCCGGGTCCGGGTCCAGGACGGGGGCCGGCGATGTCGTTGGCTCCTGCTACGTTGTGCGCTGGGGCGGCCATGGGAAAGGCGACCCTTATCTCGGAGAACTCGTCGCGAATCGGTGGCGTGGACAGAATGGGGATCGGCGTGCGCGTGTGGAAGTCATGGATCTGGCCCGGCATCAAGATCGCGCTCGTGGCTGTGATCGCCGTCGCACTCGTCAAGATCGCGTTCTTCAGCTCGGCCCCCGAGGAGTCGGCGGCGCTGCCCACGGGTCAGGTCGTCGAACCCGTCATCAGTCCCGTGCTCGGCACGATCACGAACGACGTCACGTTGACGGCGAACGTGCAGGAGTCGCCGGCCGTCGACGCGAAGGTGCCCATGATGGGCACGATCGACACGGTGTACGTGACGCAGGGCGCGCGAGTCGAGGCGGGCGATGTGATCGCCGCCATCCGCAACGAGAAGACCCCGACGGCAGCAGCACCGTCGTCACCGGAGGCGAGCGGCGAGCCGCAGGCGGCTCCCGCGGTCGAGCCCGAGTACGAGTGGAACGAGATCGTCGCCCCGACGGCCGGCACCATCACGAAGCTCAACCTCATCGAGCAGCAGCAGGTGACGGTGGGCGAGGCTCCCGTCTCGATCACCCCGGCGAGCTTCATCGTGAAGGGCACCATCCCACCGGCCCAGCTGTACCGTCTGGCGACGACGCCAGCGGATGCGCAGGTCACGATCACGGCGGGCCCAGCCCCCTTCACGTGCACCGAGCTCCGCATCGCCTCTGGCGCCGCGGCGAAGAGCAGCAGCGCCGCGGAGGACCCGAGCGGCGCATCCGGTGCAGCTGAGACGACCGACACGACGACGGTCACGTGCAAGGTCCCCGCCGAGGTCACGGTGTTCCCCGGGCTCGAAGCGAACGTCGTGCTGCACGGCGGCGTCGCCGAGAACGTGCTCACCCTGCCGATCACGGCGGTGAAGGGGCAGGCGGAGACCGGGGTCGTCTTCGTGCAGGGCGCTGACGGTGCGATCGAGGAGCGGCCCGTGAAGCTCGGCCTCACCGACGGCACGCTCGTGCAGATCGCTGAAGGCGTCACCGAGACCGACATCGTGCTCGAGTTCGTGCCCGGCGCCGACCAGGCGAGCCCGGAAGAGTGCTACATCGACCCGATGAGCGGCGCAGAGATCTGCGGGATGCTGGGCGGCTGACGTGGCGTTCATCGAGCTCCGCGAAATCTCGAAGTCGGTGCGGGCCGCCGACGACAGCGAACTCCACATCCTGCGCGGCGTGAACCTGCAGATCGAGGAGGGCGAGCACCTCTCGATCGTCGGGCGGTCCGGGTCGGGCAAGTCGACGCTGCTGAACATCCTGGGCCTGCTGGACGCGCCGACGAGCGGGGAGCTCCTCTTCGACGGCAAACCCACCGCCGCCCTGCGCCTGCGGGCGCGCGACCGGATGCGGGGTGCTCAGATCGGCTTCGTGTTCCAGCAGTTCAACCTGCTCGAGGGGCGCACGGCGACGGAGAACGTGGCCATGCCCCTCCTCTACGCGCGCGACAGCTCCTTCTGGCGGCGTGACGCTCTCGCCAGGGAAGCGCTCACCGATGTGGGACTCGACCATCGTCTCGACTCGCTGCCGACTCGGCTGTCCGGCGGGGAGCAGCAGCGCGTCGCGATCGCGCGCGCCATCGTCCGGCGCCCGCGGGTGATCCTCGCCGACGAGCCGACCGGTGCGCTCGACGTCGAGACCGGCGCCCGCGTCATGACGTTGCTCGCCGACATCTCCAAGGAGACCGGGGCCGCGCTCGTCACGATCACGCACGATGAGAGCGTCGCGGCCAGGGCCGACCGGATGCTGCGCCTCGACGCTGGCCTGCTCGCACCCTCGAAACCGGCCGTCGTGCCCGCGGAAGGAGCACCCGCATGAGCTGGTTCACGCAGATCGCCGGTGCCTTCATCGAAGCGTGGGACGAGCTGCGAGTGCACCGCGTTCGGGTGACGCTCGCGCTGGTCGGCATCGGCATCGCCGTGTTCGCGATCGTCGCGGTCACCGGGCTCGGGTCGATCACACGGCAGTCGTCGATCGAGATCTCCGAACGATCCAGCGGGCGCCCCGCGAGCTACCAGCTGATGGTGAGCAGTGCGGCGACCGACGACAAGGTCGCTATCTACGAGGCGGCCTACAAGGCTGCGATCGAGCGGTACGGCATCACCTACCAGTCGACATCGGGGTCCGCCATGACGCGCATCCAGTTCGTCGACGGTGTCGCGGACGTCGAGTCCACGATCGTCGATCCGGCGTACGGCGAGATGCACCGGGTGAAGCTCATCGAGGGGTCGTGGCTGACGTCGGACGACGCTGACCGATTGGCTCCCGCGGTCGTCATCAACGAGACCATGTGGAACCGGTTGGGCAACCCGTCTGTGGCCGAGCATCCGACGCTGCAGGTCGCGGGAGCTGCGCCGACGACGGCCGTGGTCGTCGGCGTCTCCGCCAACATCTACCCGGACTACCCAGAGCAGATGTACGTGCTGAGCGACGCCCAGCATCTCCTCGGGGCCAGCGCGGGCGGCGGCATGATGGGCGGGATGATGATGGGCGGCGCCTACGCCCCGCCGTCGATGGACGGCGACGAGGGGGCCACCGCGACGTTCCCGACCTACGAGCTGTGGCTGCCGCTCGAGAACCACGAGGAGCTGTCGAGCCAGATCGTGCGCGACCTGAAGGCGGCGCTTGGAGAGGGAGGCGCGGTCGACGCGCAGCGCACCGACTACCTGGCCTGGGGTGAGGACCCGTTCCTTGCCGTGCAGATCCTCGTGACCGCGGTCGGCGGCATCGTGCTGCTTGTCGGCACGATCGGATTCGTGAACCTGTCGATCGTGACGGTGAAGCAGCGGGTGCGGGAGATCGGCATCCGGAGGTCGTTCGGCGCCACCGGTGGCCGCGTGTTCTTCTCGATCCTGCTGGAGAGCGTCGTGGGCACGCTGCTCGCGGGGATCGTGGGCATCGGGTGCGCGATCGTGACGTTGCAGAACCCGCTTGTGCAGGGGGCGATCACGGGCGGGCTGGGTCTCACCGATTCGGTGCCGTTCCCGGTGGATGCGGCAGTGCTCGGCATCGTCGTGAGCGTCGGAGTCGGCCTGCTCGCGGGGTTCATCCCGGCGGTCATTGCGACGCGCAGCAACGTGATCGACGCGATCCGGTCGTAGGGCGCTGCGTCGGGCCCTCGTGTCGTGGGCCCTTGCTCCAGCTCTGACCTGGCGTCGGGCTTGGGGTGAAGTGCCGGCAGTCGTTAGACCAGCTGCGCGTCGCCTGGCACGGCTGCGGGCGTCCCGAAGCGGAGCGCGGCGACGACGGCCCAGATGAGGAGGAGCGGCAGCGCGACGTAGGTAGCGGTCATGAGCGGTGCGCTCAGGGTGAGGAAGCCGGCGGCTGAGGCGAGGAGCGCGACGATGGTCGCTCCGCTGACGAGCGTCGCCCAGACGGGGCGGCGGACCTGGCCGAGCAGGACGACCAGCACGAGCGCGGCGAGAGCGAGCATCTTGATGCCGTCGACGACCTGGATGGTGGCCCAGACCTGCCCGGAGTCGAGCCCGAGCAGCGGTGAGGAGCCGTCGGAGGCGAGCCCGAAGGTGAGGAGTGCTTCGCCGGCGAGCTGGATGAGCGAGAGCACGAGGGTTGCGAGGCCCGCGCCTCGCGTGGCCCTGCGCAGCCGCTGGCTGCCGAGCAGCGTGGACATGCCGTAGAGGGCGACGGCTGCGAGGCCGTGCACGAGGGTGGCGTTGACGAGCACGCTCGGCGAGGTCGCGTAGGCCTCGGCGACGGCGGCTGAGCTGTCGGCCGGAGTGATGTCTGGGGCGCCGACGAGCAACCCGCTGATCCAGGCGGACACGTAGACGCCGCACCACACCCAGAGCGTCCGCTGGATCTCGAGCGTCGGGGCCGTCGCCGGTGTTGTCATGCGGCAACGCTAACCGGAGCGAGCGTACGGAGGCTGTGTTCGGCGCCGCGGCGGGCCGGCTCTGGCCGCGGCTCGTCGCGGACGGCGCCGCGGGATGCGCAGTGAGCGTTGCGGTGCGCTGCGGTGCGCGGCGAAAGAAGTGACACGCCAATCACAGAATGTCGGTGGTTCGGGAGACGATGCAGGTATGCAGAACGAACCGATCGACAACGAGGCTCCGCGGGCCGCGGCGCCTGGTCGCGCGGCTCGGCTTCGTGAGATGCGCCGGCGTCTCGCGGCCGGGCTCGGTGTCGAGCAGGGCGTCGTCGACGACGCCTGCCAGCGCGCCGAAGATCGCACGCGCGGCGCGCGGCGAGCGCTGCTTGTGCTCGCCCTCGCCGACAACCAGCGGCACCTGAATCGGCTCCACGGCGAGCAAACAGAGCTGCACGCTCGGGCGCTCGAGCTGGGGCTCCGGGGCGACGAGCTGGCCGGCACCTCGAGTCCCGCCCTGGAGGTGCGGTCGCTCGCGTCCGAGATCGCGGCAGTGTCGGGCAGGTCGCAGCGGTCGGTGCAGATCGAATTCGGTCGAGCGGATGCGATCGCCAATCGTTTCGAGCCCGTTCAGGAGGCGATGAAGGCCGGGGTCATCAGCCGCGCGCATGCACTGGTGATCGTCGACGCGGGTCTTCGCATCACGCATCCCGACCCTGCTGAGCTCGAGCGTCGCCGAGAGCACTTTGCGCGCGTGGTGCTCGAGAAGGCCGTCTCGACGACCCCCGGTCGAATCAAGTCCTTCGCGGAGCGGGTCGCCGAGGAATTGACCGAGGAGTCACTCGATGAGCGCTTCGAGAGGGCCCGCCGTACCCGACGGGTGACGCTCTCGCAGCTCGAGGACGGCCTCGGCGAGCTGTCGGTCATCGACTCCTACGCGAAGCTCGTGGCGATCTTCGACCGGACGACAAGGCAGGCGCTCGTCATCAGCGACGGCGAGCGACGGGCCGCAAAGGAACGCGCCGACGCGCACCCGACCGGCAACGACGCCGACGGTCAAGGCGAGGCGCGAGCCAACGGAGACCCCCAAGGTCCTGCCAACGGCCACGCCGATGGTTGCGATAGTGAGCCAGCCAGTGCGCTGGACGCCGGGAGCAGAGGCGACGATCCGCATTTTGAGCCCCGTTCGCTGGACGAGGTGCGCGCGGATGTGCTCTCCGACAGCTTCCTTCGCACGACGCCGGAGGAGTTGCGGGGCAGGGCTCCGATCAAGGCAAAGATCTCGATCGTCATTCCGGCTGAGACGCTGCTCGCACCCACCGGGTACAGAGTCGGTAGAGACGCCGCAGCCAGCACGGACGGCGCAGACGGCACGGTCGGCACCGGTGGCACCGCCGGCACAGTCGGCATCCACGGCACAGCCGGCGCAGCCCGGACAGGCAGCCCAGGCAGCCCCGACCGCGGAGACCGCGGAGATGCTGCACGCCGGGGGAGCCCCGGTCCTGCCCTTCTGAACGGCTACACCCCTGTTCCGACTGCGGAGGTGCGGCGCCTCATCGACGCGGCGCCCGAGTTCGAGCGCATCTTCACGGATCCCCTCAAGGGCACGCTGGTCGAGGTCGATACGTACCGGCCGACGAGTGCGATGCGCCGCCGAATCGCTGTCCGCGATGGTCGCTGCCGTTTCGTGGGATGCATGATGCCGGCGAGCCGCTGCGATATCGACCACACGAAGGCCTGGGAGGAGGGCGGCCCGACGAGTCTTGCGAACCTCGGCCACCTCTGTGGAGGCCACCACACGGGCAAGCACCACGGTGATTGGGAGGTACGACAGCTGCCCGATGGCGTCTACGAGTGGCGATCTCCTAGCGGTTTCGTCTTCCGCGACGCCCCAGTGCAGTTCGGCCGGCTCACCGCACTTTCGAACCCTGACCGCGGCGAGCAGTCGAGCGCCACCCAACCCAGTACCGACAGCGGCGGCCAAGTCGCCCTCCCGTCGACCGCTCCGGGCCTCGGCGACTCACGCAGCTCTGGCCGCGCCGACGACACCGCCGCTGCTCAGCGCGCGGTCGGTGGCGGCGACCTTGAGGAGGTTGGTGGTGGTGGCGGCGACCTTGAGGACGCGGGCGACGCAGCACAAGTGGGCGACGTCAGCGACGTTCGCGACCCGATCCACGCTCGCCACCAGCACTGCCCAGGGGAACACGAGTGCGAGCGCGAAGACAGGGACGAGGACGAGGACGAGGACAAGGCCAGGCACGAGGACGAGGACAAGGCCAGGCGCGAGGACGAGGACGACCTGCGGTCGCGGTTCCCGAAACTTGGCTTCCTCGAGGAGTTCAGGAGGGAGCGCGCGGCGAAGAAGGCGGCCATCGAGTCGGGGGCAACGAGTCGGTGGCAACCTGAATTTCGTCCAACCGGGCAACGGGGCGACGAGGGAGGTGGCGACCAGCTGCGCGCCGAGAGCTCTCGTGGAGAACGTTCGGACTCGTCGGACGATCCGCCGCCCTTCTGAGCCCGGCTGGCTCGCCTGAGACCCGACGATCCCTCGTGACCGAGCCAGGCGCCCATCCCATCTGTTGTCCCTGAGCGCCCCTCGGATTCCCACCTGGCTCGCATGGAGGAGCTTTGGAGCTCGTCGTACATTGAGGGAGAAACGAGCGCGATGACACCCGCGGCTTCTCCAACGTCCGCAAGATCGAGCAGGCTGACGATGTTGACGAAGGAGACGGCTCAGTCAACTCACTGAGCTCAGTCAACTCACTGGGCTGAGCCAACTCACTGGGCTGAGCCAACTCAACGGCTTCAGCGAATTCAGGACGACCACACCTGCGATCAAAGGAGACGCCATGGCCGGCCAGATCATCATCGACCTCTTCACGACCCTGGACGGGGTGCAGCAGGCGCCGGGCGGGCCGGAGGAGGATCCGGAGGGCGGGTTCAGGTTCGGAGGTTGGCAGGCGCCGCTCATGGACGAGGCGGAGGGCGAGCAGGTCGAGAGTGGTGTGCGGACCATGGATGCGCTGCTGCTGGGCCGCAAGACGTACGACATCTTCGCGGCGTACTGGCCGCGCTACGCGGATGGCCCGTCCGATGGCATCGCCGCGGTCTTCAACAGGATCCCGAAGTACGTGGCGTCCCGCGGCACCCCCGATTTGCCCTGGGCGGCATCGCATCGTGTGGGCGCCGATCTTGCGGCGGAGGTGTCCGCCCTCCGGGACCGCCACAACAGCATCCACGTGATCGGGAGCGTCGACTTCGCCCAGACGCTGGTGCGGGAGGGGCTCTTCGACGTGCTGAACCTGTGGGTGTATCCGGTGGTCCTGGGCGCAGGAAAGCGACTCTTCCCGGACGATGGACCACCTCTCGGGCTGAGCCTCCTCGAACCGCCCGTCGCATCGGGGCGCGGATGCGTGCTGCTCAAGTACGGCCCGGGCAGCCCCGTTGAGACGGCCGACATGGACGAGGCACTGCGCGAGCGCTGATACCCACGCCCACCGCTCTCGGCGTGGGGTCGAGCCCCTGGAGCAGTGACCGCGTATTGACTACTACTCGTAGCGTGCTGTTGAGGCTCGAATGAGATCGGCGTGCTCGTAGATGTCTTGGATCTCTTCGATGGGAATCTTGGTTTCGTTCTTGGCTTCGTCGAAGACGCCCAGGTACTTCTGTTTCTTGCCGTTGAACCAGAGGCGCGCGATGGGCTTCCGGTTGTTGTCGTCGATGAGTACAGCGAAGTAGGACTTCGCATCTCGATGCGTCACCCGTTGCGGCTTGACATGGGCACACGCAATTGCCTTCACGACCTGGTAGCCCTCGAGCTCTTCCAGGGTGGTGTCAATTTCGGTATCACGGTCAAGGTCATCAGCAGCCACGGCCTGGCTTTCGAGTTCATGCTGCGCCTCGGCAGGTGCAGCAACAGGCAGCGCTGACGCACCCAAGGCGGTCTTGAGTCGGTCGTTGACCTGCTCGGTGAGGAACTGCTTGGTGGCGTTCGGGACGAGCAGGCTGAATTGCTCGCGCACCTTCTGCGTAAAGGAACCGTCGTAGACACGACTCGTGAAGAACTTGATCCACTCATCGGAGGGTTCCCTGAACTGCGCAGCTATCTCACGCTTCAGCGCTCCGACATACTTGAGCTCCTCGGCCGCGTTGATGATCGAGTCGAGGTCGAAGACCTCCTTGGTGAGCTTCTTGAGCTCCGGGATCAGGGTCTCATCGATGTCACTGAGGTCGAGAACCAGGAAGGGCTTCTCGTCCATCCTGTTCGGCGCATCCAGGTCAGTGAAGAAGTTGTAGACCTCACCATTCGTCAGAACGGCGATGCGCGCGTTCGTGACCGCGAAGTAGCGAAAGAGCTGAGAGGCATGCTCGATCTTGAGTGCCCCAGTTGAGCTCTTGCACTCGATGAGCATCTGGACTTCGCCGTCACGCATGATGGCGTAGTCGATCTTCTCACCCTTCTTCACTCCCACATCGGCAGTGAATTCGGGCACGACCTCAAGAGGATTGAAGACGTCGTAGCCGAGGATCGTCGAGATGAACGGCATGATAAATGCGTTCTTCGTGGCCTCTTCGGTCTGGATTGCCTCGCGCTGGTTGAAAACCTTGAGCGCGAGCGCACTGAGTCGCTCGTTGAAGTCCATCTCACTCCTTCGGGATTGAAGGAGATAGTAGTTGTCTTGCCCCGCTCAGATATACCCGTGCGATTTCTCAATCACCCGGGCGACCCCATTCGGAATGGAGCCGCCCGACGCTGGCTGATGGATCTGAGCGGGCCACGCCTGTCCCGCTAGTGCGCGGGGTGCTTGCGTTCCAGCGCGGCGCCTTCGACATCGACGTTCGGCATGATCTTGTCGAGCCACTTCGGCAGCCACCAGGCTGACTTCCCGAGGAGGTGCATGAGCGACGGCATGATGAGCATGCGCACGATGAACGCGTCGAGGAGCACACCGAACGCGAGCCCGAACCCGATGGACCGGATCATGGTCGATTCGGCGAACACGAACCCGCCGAACACGGACACCATGATGAGCGCCGCGGCGACCACGACGGCTCGGCCGGCCCGGAAGCCCTGCACGACAGCGACCCGCGCCTCAGCCCCGTGCACGTACGCCTCACGCATCCCGGAGGCGAGGAACAGCTGGTAGTCCATGGCGAGTCCGAAGAGGATGCCGACGAGGATGACCGGCAGGAAGCTCAGGATCGGCCCCGTCGCGTGCAAGCCGATGAGGTCCGCGAACCACCCCCACTGGAAGACCGCGACCACGGCCCCGTAGGTCGCGAACAGCGACAGGATGAACCCGCCCGTCGCGATGAGCGGCACGAGGATCGACCGGAACACGAGAATCATGATGAGCAGCGACAGGCCCACGACGAGCGCGATGTAGAGGGGCAGCACCGAGTTGAGTCCCTCGGAGATGTCGATGTTGATGGCCGCCTGCCCGGCGACGCCGAGCGTGATGCCGTCTTCGATCTCGGGCAGAGCGCGGAGCTCGCCGACGAGCTGCTCGGTGGAGACGCTGTTCGGCCCCTCCGCCGGGATCACCTGGAACGCCGTGAGGCTCTTGTTGTCCGAGACGCCGATCGGGGCGACCGCGGTGACGTCGTCGAGCGAGGCGAGCTTCTCGCCGACGAGCACCTGCTTGTCGAGCACACCCGCATCGTCGAGCCCCTCGGGAAGCGTGGCCGTGACCAGCAGCGGACCGGTCGCGCCGGCCCCGAACTGCTCCTCGGTGATCGTGAACGCCTGGTACGACGCCGACTCCTCAGGCTCCGACGAACCGTCGGGCAGGCCGACCCGCATCGACAGCGCGGGAATCGCGACCGTCAGCAGCACCGCAACCCCGGCGAGCACCGTCACGATGGCCCGCCACGTCGGCATGGCCTTCAACGGTTGAGCGTGAGCTGCCCGCACCTGACCCGTCACGACGCCGACACCGCCGGTCGCCGCCCCTTCCGGGCCGGTGCCGTGCAGCTTGCGGATGTGCGCCCGCCTGCGCTTGTTCAGCACCCGCATCCCGAGCTTTCCCAGCAGCGCCGGCGTGAGGGTGACGGCGATGAGCACCGCGATCAGGACGCACACCGCGCCAGCCGTGCCCATGAGGCCGAGGAAGGGGATGCCCGTCACGTTCAAGGCGAGGAGGGCCACGATGACCGTCGCACCGGCGAACACGACCGCGTTGCCGGCGGTGCCGTTCGCGAGCCCGATCGACTCGCGCACGTCCATGCCCTGCATGAGCTGCTTGCGGTGCCGGTTCACGATGAACAGCGAGTAGTCGATGCCGACCGCGAGCCCCAGCATGATGCCCAGGACAGGGGTGACCGACGCCATCTGCACGACGCCGGAGAACGCGAGCACGCTGACGACGCCGATCGCGACGCCCACGAGCGCCGTCAGGATCGGCAGGGATGCGGCGAGCGCCGACCCGAGCAGCACGAGCAGCACGATGGCCGCGAACACGAGGCCGATCGCCTCGCCGATGCCGAAGATCTGCGGGACACTCTGCGCGATATCCGTCGAGAACGCCACGTTCACCCCGTCGACGGGGTGCGCTTCGAAGTACTCGATGACGCCCTGCTTGGCGTCCTCGCTCAACTCGAGGCGAGGCTCCGTGAACGAGACGTTCACGATCGCCGTCGAGCCATCCTCCGAGACGAGGCTGATGCCATCCGAGAGATCGACGAGCTTCGCGCCGTTCTCCAGCTGCTGCAGCTGCGTGTCGATCTCAGCCTGCGACGCATCCAGAGTGGCCTGCTGATCGGCGATCGCCTGCACCTGCGTGTCGAGCTGCGCCTGCTGAGCCTCGAGCGCCTCGAGCTGCGCCGCCGGGTTCCCGGCCGCCTCGAGCTGCTGCTTCGCCGCATCCAGCTGCGCCTGGGCCGCGTCGAGCTGCGCCTTGCCGCCGTCGAGCTGCGCCTGGCCCGCGTCGAGCTGCGCCTGCCCGTCGGCGATCTGCGTGCGGCCGCTCTCGACCTGCGCCGCCTGGCCCTCCAGCTCGGCCGTCGCCGAGAACGGGTCGATGACATCGGCCACGTCGGTGAGGTCGCCACGGTCGGCGATCACGGAGCTGATGTCAGCCCGCTGCGCCTCCGTCAGCGCCGACCCGTCCTCCGTGGAGTACACGACGGTGCCGGATGCGCCTGCGAACGCCGGCAGCTGCTCCTCGAGTTCCGAGATGACCTCGCCCGAGGCCGTGCCAGGCACGTCGAAGCTCGACGAGAGCCCCTTGAAGCCGATGAGGAACCCGCCGACGGCGAGCCCCAGGATCACCAGCCACGCCCCCACGACAACCCACACACGGCGGGTCGCGAAGGTCCCCAGGCGGTACAGCAGTTCGGCCATCAGCATCCTCTCGACGCGCAGGATCATGCGCGCACGCTCGTTGCGGCGCCCGAACCGACCCGACTGCTCGAGGGGCGCCGCCCTAGATCATACGCAACGTCTCGTCTACTCAGTTTGTGAATATGATGGCCGTCATGTCAGAGCGAGACGCCGGTGTCGAGGAACGCGCGACCACCGGCCATAAGCAGGGCCCGGTGCGCAGCGAGGCCGCCCGCGTCGCGGTACTCGAAGCCACGTCGAAGCTCTTCGCCGAACGCGGCTACGAGCGCCTCACCATGGAGGGAGTCGCCTCGGAGGCCGGCGTCTCGAAGCAGACCATCTACCGCTGGTGGCCCTCCAAGGGAGCCCTCGTCTCCGACTGCCTCCTCCAGGGGCAGCTCTTCCCCAACCGCTTCACCGTGCCCAACACGGGCGAGCTTCGGGACGACCTCACCGCCTGGCTCGGCGCAGTCCTCGCGCTCCTCGGCCAACCACAGGGCGAGCTGCTCGTGCGCTCGCTCATCGCCGCATCCGTCGAGAACGAGGACATCGGCAGGCGACTCCACGAGAGCCTCGGCGCCAGCCGATCCCTCACGGAACGCTTCCAGATCGCCATCGCGCACGGCCAGCTGGCACCGGATGCGCGCCTCGAGGAGATCGGCGAAGCCATCATCGGCGCGCTCCTGCTCCGAGCTCTGAGCAGGACCGAGTCGAGCGAGGCCAGCATCCAGCGACTCCTGGACGCCGTGCTCGGACCCGCCCAGCCAACGGGGCGCACCGGGGCCTGACGCTCGCGTAGCCCCCGGCCCAGACCCAGCCCCAGGCCCGGCGCCGGCCGGAACGCGGGTCAACGCGTCGGCTGGCCAGTCTCGCGCTCGTCGCGCACCTCGCGCAGCTCGGCGTCGCGGAACGCTTCCACCTGCGCCCGGAAGTGCTCGGTCTTGGCTTCCGCGATGTCCCGCGGGCGGTTGTCCGCGCTCGCGAAGAACTCGTTCCACCGCGAGCGCAGCACCTGCAGCACGAGGCGCGGGGTGACGTGCACTCGACGGTTGCGGGCATCCTCGTCGGCAAGCTGCACGAGTTCGCCGGCGGCCGCCGCTGCGGCGTCCTCGGCGTCGACGACGGAACCGGCGTCACCCTCACCGGCGGGCGCAGCCGTCCCGCTTCGCCCCGCCCCATCGGCTCCGCGGGTGTCGAAGGGGTCCCTGGCATGGTCGACGCAGAGCTCAGCGACGCCCTTCGCGTGGTCGTACATGACGGAGTGCGCGGCACCCTCGATCTCCCACGTGGAGGCGTGAGGCAGGAGGCGTTCCATGTCGCGCAGCCACTGGCGCGGCACGAGCGAGTCGTGCTCGCCCCGGATGAGCAGCGTGTGGGCTTGGATGCGCGGCAGGACGTCCTCGATCCGGTAGCGCATCATCCGCGGCAGCACGGCGGAGAACCAGCGGAACCCGCACAGCAGGTACGCGCCCGTGGCGAGTATCGCCACACGGAACGGCTCGCGCGCGGACGACTCGAGGAAGCGGAACACGAGCTTGGGGAGCGACCGCTCGCGCGGGTTCGTGACGGGCCCGATGAGCACGACCGTGCTCAGCTCGGGCCGCTGCGAGGCCAGCTCGGACACCACCTGCGTTCCCATCGAGTGGCCGACGAGCACGGGGTCCTCGAGTCCGAGCTCGTCGATGACGGTGCCGACCACGGCCGCGTACCGCTGGATGCTCATGGGCCGCTTCGGGTACGGGACGCCCGCGAACCCCGGCAGGTCGAGGGCGTGGACTGGCCCGAACTCGCCGAGGCCGGGAGCGAGGTTCTCGTAGTAGTTCGAGGCGACGCCGATGCCCGCGATGAGCACGAAGGCGCGGTCGCCGTCGGCGCCGATCGTCGAGACGCGCGCGCGGACCTCGCCGTGGCGGATGTACCGGACATCGACGCGCTTCCGCATGTGATTGCGGGCGGAGGTCGCTGCAGAGTCGTGGGCCACGGAATCCACTGTAACCAGGGCGCCGCGACCCGATCGTCAGGGCGGCGGGGGCGAGCGGTCGCCGAGGTTCGAGCTATTCCCCGAGGAAGCGCGCCGTCGGCCGACCGGCCGTCGGCTCGAGCAGCACCACCTGCCCGTTCAGGATGCGCGGGCACGTCGCCCCGGTGACAGCTTCGATCCCTGCCCGGAGGAAGACGCCGTGGCTCACGACAACCGCAGTGCCGGGAGCCCCGAGCAGGGCAGTGAGGGCCTCGCCCGCCCGTTCCGCGAGCTGCGCCGCCGTCTCCGAACCGGGGTAGTCCCCGCCCGGCCAGCGCTCGGCGGCCTCAGCCACCCGCATCCCCTCAGCCCGACCGAAGTCGCGCTCGAGCAGTCCGGGCTCGACCGCGGGTTCGGGAACGCCGAGGTGCGAGCCGACGATCGCCGCCGTCTGCGCCGCGCGCGTCAGCGGAGACGTGATCACGCTCCCCCACCGCGCCCGCGCCAGGAGCCGACCGGCGGCGTGCGCCTGCAGTTCGCCATGCGCGTCGAGCTCGATGTCGCTGCGCCCCTGCAGCCGACGCTCCAGGTTCCAGGCGGTGCGGCCATGCCGCACGAGTGCGAGCGTCACGCTGAGGTCCGCGCGAACGTGCCGGCGAGCGTGCCGGCGGCGGAAGTTCGAACATCCGAGCGAGCGTCCGTGCTGGCGCCGGGGTCGGCGGCAGCAGGCTCCGGGCCTACGCCGTAGACGCGGGCCCGCGCGATACGCACGACGACCAGGTCGCCGACCCTGGGGCGAACTCCGCGCGTCCGCGCACGCAGCCGCAGGCCGGCCCAGTCGAGCACGAGGTCGCTGCCTTCCGTGGTGAAGAGCGCCGACCTGACCGTCGCGAGGGCAGCATCGTCTCGGCCGGCCTCGGCCCCCTGGACCTCGACCTGCACCTCTACCTCGACATCGCTCGGGAGGATGGCCGCCTGCACCGCACTCTCACTGCCCCGCTCCCCGAAGTCGAGCCGAGCCTGTTCCACGCGCAGCGGGTGTGCATCCGCAGCGAACCCGGCCGCACCAGAGACCATCGCGCCGTCGACGATCGTCGCGTCGGAGAGGAACTTCGCGATGAACGGCGAGGCGGGCCGCGTGACGAGCTCCTCCGGCGTGCCGAGCTGCTGGATGCGCCCACCGTCGAGCACGGCCACCCGGTCGGCGAGGGCGAGGGCCTCGGAGCGGTCGTGGGTGACGTGCACCACCGTCAGGCCGAGCTCACGCGTGAGGGTGTGCAGCTCGAGCCGGAGACTGTCCCGCAGCGGCTCGTCCAGCGCGGACAGCGCCTCGTCGAGCAGCAGCACCCGCGGTCGCGCCACGAGTGCGCGCGCGATCGCCACACGCTGCCGCTGCCCGCCGGAGAGCGTCGCCGGGTTGCGCTTCGCGAACCCCGTGAGCCCCACCATGTCGAGCACCTCGTCGACGCGGCGGATGCGCTCCGCCTTCTCGACTCGCGCGCGGCGCAGCGGATAGTCGACGTTGCGTCCGACGTTCCAGTGCGGCCACACGGCGTGCTGCTGGAACACCATGCCGAGCTCGCGGGCCTCCGGCGGCACCGTCGCCCCGGACCCCGCAACCACCCGATCGCCGATGCTCACCTGCCCCGTGGTGGGCGCCTGGAACCCCGCGATCGTGCGCAGGAGCGTCGTCTTGCCCGACCCCGAGGGCCCGACGAGCGCGAGGAACTCGCCGTCACGCAGCGCGAGGTCGATGTCGTCGAGGCCGACGGTGCCGCTCGGGAAGCGGACGGAGACTGAGTCGAGGGTGACGGATGCCACGGGGTGCCCTTCTGGGAGATCGAACGGGACGGGAGCGCGGCTGGCGCTGGGAGCGCAGCCGGCACGGACTGGAGCGAGGGATGAGCGAGGCAGGGGTCAGCGAGTCAGGCGCGATCGAGGCAGGAGTCAGCGAGACCGAGCGGTGCTACTTCGGCGCCCGCGTGGCGATGCCGATGACGGCGACACCGAGGAGCGCCACGATGAGCGACAGCGCGGCCGCCGTGTTGAATGCCCCGGCCTGCTGCAGGTTGAAGATCGCGACGCCGAGGGTCTGCGACCCCGGTGAGAGGAGCAGCACGGAGAGCGTCAGCTCGCGCACCGCGGTCACGGCGACGAGCACCGCCCCGGAGATCGCGGCGGGCGCCGCCATGCGGCTCGAGATGTCGAAGAGGGCGCGCATCCGCCCGGCTCCGCCGATCCTCGCGGCCTCCTCGGCACTCGCCGGGGTGCTCGCGAGCGGCGCCGCCACGGCCTGCACGACCAGCGCCGTGAACGACGTGATGTAGGCGCACAGGATGAGCCACGGCGTGTTGAACAGGCCGAGGTGCGGTGCGAGGACAAGCCACGCGACGGCGATGACGATGCCGGGAACCGCCTGCGGCAGCATGGCGAGCGCCCGAAGCGGGCCGCTGCCGCGCATCCGCGTTCGGGTGGCGAGCACCGCGATGCCGAGGCCGAGGAGCCCGCAGACGAGGCCCGCGAGCACCGCCAGCATCACCGAGTTCGTGGCCCCCTTGACCGCGTTGGCCGAAGTCACAGCCTTCACGACGTTGTCGAGCGTCAGGTTCTCCGGGGTGAAGGCGAGGCCGGGCGCTCGGAGCAGCGACTGCTGCAGCAGGGCGAGCAGCGGCAGCACCGTGACGGTGAGCACAAGCACCCACGTCACCACGGAAATGGGGACGCGCCCCCGCCCGAGCGGCAGGAGCTGCGGCGCCGACGAGGACGAGTCGAGCTCCCAGCGACTCCTGCCGATGACGAAGTCGACGACAAGCGCCGCGAGGGCGAGCACCAGCAGGACGACCCCGATGGTCGCGACGACCGCGAGCGGCTCATCCACGGTGCCCGACTGCAGGTAGCGGTAGACGAGCGTCGCGAGGGTCGTGTACTGCTCGGGGAGGCCGATGATGGAGGGGATCCCGAAGTCGGCGAGGTTGCCGACGGCGATGAGCACGAACGACGACAGCAGTGCGGGCCGCAGGAGCGGCACCGTGATCGTGAAGACGCTGCGTGCCGGGCTGGCCCCGGCGATGCGCGCCGCCTGCTCGAGGTCGGACGGCACCCGGCGCAGGGCAGCCGAGACGATGAGCATCGCGATCGGGTAGCTGTGCACCGTGAGGAGCAGGATGACTCCGTCGGCGCCGTAGATCGACCAGAGCGGGCCGCCGAACGCCTGCGTCCACCACAGGTTCACGGGGCTCGTCGGGCCCGCGATGCCGAGCCACGCGATCGCGCCCACGAACGGCGGCACGAGCAGCGGCGTGAGCGCGAGGAGACGCAGGCCGCGGCGACCGGCGAGGTCGGTGCGATCGAGCAGCACCGCGAGCGCCGTGCCGACCGCGACGGCACCGAGCGCGGATGCGCCCGCCGAGACGAGGCTGTTCGTCGCGGCCTCGACGACGTCGGCCTGCCAGAGGACGTGCAGCTGGGAGCCGCCGGCCGCGAGCACGAGGATCGCGCCGATGGGCACGAGGACAACCGCGGCGACGGCGACCCAGAGCGCCAGCGACAGCCCGTGCACCCCGTCGAGCGTGGCCCGGCCCGAGTTGCGGGGCGCCGCGGAGGCGGTGCCGCTGCTGACAGCGGCACCGCTCCCGGGTGTTGTTGCGAGTGTGCTCATGAGAGGGACAGCGTGCTCGCTACAGGAACAGCGTGCGGAACTTCTCGACCGCGGCGTCCTGGCTGGCGCGGATGGTCTCGAGCTCCGGGGAGAGGATCGTGATCTCATCCATCGCCGGGGCACCCTCCGGGGTACCGACGTCGGCGCGCACCGGCAGGTACGACTGGCTGACGGCGACCTCCTGGCCCTCCGCGCTCACGAGGAAGTCGACGAACGCCTTCGAGGCGGCCTCCTCCTCGGTGTTTGCGAAGATGCCGACGGGCTGCGACACGTACGGCACGCCCTCCGTCGGGTAGGAGACAGCGATGGGCGAGCCCTGGGCGGCGAGCTCGCGGGCCAGGTAGTCGACGACGATCCCGACGGGCTGCGCGCCCGTCGCGATGGCCTGGGAGACGGGGCCGTTGCTGTCGGCGATCACGGGCTCGTTCACGGCGAGGTCCGTCAGCCACTGCTCGCCGAGCGCCGGCTCGTCGAGCCACACGGCGGCGTTGTACGCGGCCGCGCCCGACACGTCGGGGTTCGGCATGACGAGCTTGTTCGCGTACTCGGCGTCGGTGAGCTCAGCCCACGACGTCGGCGGCTCGGTGACGAGGCCCGTGTTGTAGGCGATGACGGTCGGGATGATGCGCGTGCCCGTGTAGTAGCCCTCGGGGTCGACGACGTCCTGGTTGAGCGACTCGACGTCGGTCGGCGAGTACTGCAGCAGCAGCTCGTCGGCGGCGTAGTCCTCGAAGGTGCCCGCGTCGGCGGCGAGGAACACGTCCGCCTGCACACCACCCGAGGCCTGCTCGGTCGCGACACGCGTCGTGAGGTCGCCCGTGCCGGCACGGAACACCTCCACCGTGACCTCCGGGTGGATCTCGGCGAACGCCGCGACGAGCGCATCCGCCTTCTCCTGCGGCTCGGACGTGTAGAGGGTGATGGTGGCGGCTTCGAGCGCGGATGCCGCCGAGGGGCTGGCGTCGCCGCTCGCCGCGGTGCTCGGGGAGCTCGCGCAGCCGGCGAGGAGGACGCCGGCGAGGCCGAAGGCCGCGAGCGCGGCTGGGGTGCGGAGGGAGTTCATGATGACCTAACTGTTCGAGGGGAGAGCGGGTCTGCGGGGGAAGGGCTGAGGGTGAAGAGCGGGGAGGGATGCTCGACGGTGACGCTGGAGGCGCTGACGCCGTCCGGCGTGAGGTGCACGAGCGAGAACATCGAGCGGTCGAAGCCGCTGACCGTGCCGGGTTCTGCGTCCATCACCTGGTGGTAGGCGAGCGCAGGCCCGACAGAGACGTGCACGCCCCGCATCGTGGCGGCGAGCGGATGGTGGAAGTGACCGGACAGGATCATCCGGACGTCGGTGCCCTCGACGATGTCGAGGAAGTCTGCTGCGTCGCCGAGCCCGGCGCGGGCGAGCATCGGCAGCGGGGACCCGAGCGGCGGGTGGTGCATGACGACGATCGAGCCGGAGCCGAACGGCTGCGCGAGCTCCGCGTCGAGCCACGCGAGCTGCTCCGAGCCCAGGCGCCCGGGAGACGAGTCGAGCAGCACGAAGCGCCACTCGCCGACGTGCACGGCCCGCGGCATGGCCGTTCTGGGCAGGGTGCCGTCGGGCAGGGTGCCGTCGGGCAGGGTGTCGTCGGGCAGGGCATGCCCGGGCAGGATGCGCGCCGCGTCCCGGTCGTCGTGGTTGCCGAGCACCGTGAGCACAGGCACGCCCCACGCCGCTTCGAGCTCGAGGAGCGCCTCGCGAAGCGCCGGGTAGGCGCCCTCGTTGCGCCGTTCGATGAGGTCCCCGCTGATCACGATGACCTCCGGGGTGACGCCTGCCGCTTGCGCGTAATCGCTGGCCGCGTGCATCCGTCGAATGCCGTCGACCGCCCCGTAGAGGGGTGCGCCGACCGTGGCGTGGACGTCGCTCAGGTGGAGCACCGTGGTGCGGTTCGGTGCCGCGGCGGTCGCCTCGGCACCTGCGCCTGCGTTCGTCGCGGTGCCTGCGTTCACGTCGGTGTTCACGTTCGCCGCAGTGCTCGCGTGCACGTCAGCGCTCACGACCGAACCGAGGCTGCCTGGGCGGCCTTGCTGCGCAGGGCGAGCACCTGCTCGTCGGTGAGTCCGTGGCGGCGCAGGTACGCTTCGGCGCCACCGAGCTCGCGGATGATGGTGAGCGCATGCTCGAGGGCTTCCGGCGGGCTGTCGAGGTGCAGGCGGAGGATCTCGTCCCGCTGGGCTGCGGGATAGGCGGCGGCGACGGCGAGCGCGTACGGCTCGCGCACGGAGCGAACCTCGACACCGGAGAGCACGTAGTCGGCCACCACGTCGGCCTCGCTCGCACCGCCCACGAGCTGGGCCAGGGCGACGACGAGCCCGGTGCGGTCCTTGCCGGCAGTGCAGTGGACGAGCACACCGCGTTCCGCGTTGGCGAGCACGGCGACGGCTTCGGCGAGCGCACCTCCCCGCCCCCGGAGGAGCGTCTCGTAGATCTCCTCGAGGCGTCCCGCGACGGGCGGCTCACTGCCGTACAGCGGCACTTGTCGCACCGGGACGCCGTGCTCGCGCTCGCCGGACTCGGCGCGCTCGCGGAGGTCGAGGATGAGCGAGACGCCCAGCGCACGCAGCGCGGCCTCGCCGTCGGCGGCGAGCGCGTCCGGTGATCCGGCGCGAACGATCCAGGGTGACGTCGTGCTGGCTGCGCGGGCGTTGAACAGCCCGTCGATCTCGATTGCCCTCACGAGCACCTCCCGTTGCGTGGAATCCGGCCCGTTACATTGATTCCGCAGGGCCTGGAACGTTGTTACATCGGGAGTGTGACGAGCGAGAGTGAACGCGCGGTGACGAGCGTCGAGCGCGCGGATGAACTCCGGGAGACGAGTGCGCGCAAGGGACTGAGGGGCGGAGGATGACCAGCCAGATCGCCGCGCGTGCAGGTGCTGGACTGCGGAAGCGTGAGAGAACGGTCAGGTTGCGCGCGGTTCGGTGCGGTGCGGTGCGGGACGGCGCGATGCGGGCGCGGCGCGATGCGGGCGCGGCGCGATGCGGGCGCGGCGCGATGCGGGCGCGGCGCGGCGTGGCGTGGTTCCACAGCTTCAGGCGGCGCGGCGTGGGCTGCTCCCCGCCTAGGTCCATGTCCGCGTCCCCGCTTCCGTCTGCGTCCACGTCCACGTCCAATGGGATGTGCGGGCTTTTCGCAACCGTGATGGGTTTTTACCCATCACCGGTCACCGAAACCCCGCACGCACCTCCGCAGAACCCATCACGGTGGCGAAAACCCCGCACGAAGCGACTCCACGCAGCCGCTCCACCCCTCGGGACCCAGCCGCCATGACCCAGCCGGCGTGACCCGGCGCGGCGCGGCCTGATCCCCGTCCCGTCCCGCTCTACGGCCCGTCCCCGCCTGCGTCCTCGTCCCCGCCACCCGGGCCGTGCGGGCTTTTCGCATCCGTGATGGGTTTTTACCCATCACCGGTCACCGAAACCCCGCACGCACCTCCGCAGAACCCATCACGGCTGTGAAAACCCCGCACGAAGCGACTCCACGCATCGACTCCACAGCTTGACGCCACGCATCCACTCCACGCATCGACTCCACCCCTTGGGACCCGGCCGCCACGACCCAGCCGGCACGACGCGGCGCAGGAGACGGCGACGCGAGAGGGCTGGCATGCGCCGGGATTGCGGGTGCGAGCGCACCTCGGAGGTCAGCCCCGCAGGTAAGTCCTCGCAGACCAGTCGTCGGAGATCAGCCTTCGCAGATCCGTCCTCGGAGGCCAGTTGTCGCGGGCCAGGACTCGCACGTCAGGCCTCGCAGGCCAGGACTCGCAGGCCACCCCTCGGAGGTCAGTCTTCCGAGAGCGCGTCGGCCACGACGTGCCGCATGCCGACGACCTCGTCGCCGCCGATGAGCTCCGACAGCGCAGAGTGGAACGCGTGGAGCACGATCGTGTGGCCGAGCCGCGCGAGGAACGGATCGATGTCGTGGGCGGTGCCCGCGGGTCCGGTCGTCACGACCACGTCGGCGACCCGTCCGAGCGGCGAGCGCGCGTAGCTCGTGACCAGCACCACGGTGGCGCCCTGCGCACTCGCAGCCTCGGCTGCCCGCAGCGACTGCACGTTCGCACCGGAGTAGCTGAGGGCGAGGCACACGTCGCCGCTCGAGAGCGAGCGCACCGCGAACTGCTGCGCGAGCGCATCCACAGGAGCCTCGACGGAGTGACCGAGCGTGCTCAGGCGCATCGCGAAGTCCTGCAGCGGGGGCCCCGAGAAGCCGCTGCCGACGAGCACGACGCGGCGGGCGCCCCGGAGCGCCGCGACAGCGGCGACGATGCGCTCAGGGTCGACGCTCTCCTGCGCGAGCCGGACCGCGTCGATCGCATCGTCGAACGTGCTCGCCTCTCGCACGGTCCCCTGTTCCCGCGGGGCGAGCGGCGCCGATCGCGCGAGGTCGAGGCGGAGATGCTGGAAGCCGCGGAACCCGAGGCTCTGGCAGGCGCGGATGACCGTGGCCGTCGACGTACCCGCGGCGTCCGCGAGCTCCGCCGTCGACCACTCCACGATCTCGTCCGGCCTGGCGAGCACCATCTGCGCGACCTTGCGCTCACTCGGGCCGAGGGCGGCGGATGCGGCGCGCACGCGGGCGAGCACGCTCAGCTCCGGGCGCGTCACGCCCCGGAGCCGCTCTGGATCGTGCACTGGCCCTGACATGAGACGGAGGGTACACGTCCGCGTGAAACACTGACCAGCATGCGTGCAATCACGGTTCCTACCCCCGGCGGGCCAGACGCCCTCGTCCTCTCCGACGTCGACGAGCCGACCCCCGGGCCGTTCGAGGTCATCATCGACGTGGCAGCTGCCGGCGTGAATCGCGCCGACGTCGCGCAACGCGAAGGCAAGTACCCCTCCCCCGATGGCGCCCCGGCCTGGCCAGGTCTCGAGGTGAGCGGAACCGTCGTCGAGATCGGAGCATCCGTGACCGCCTGGAAGGTCGGAGACTACGTCGTCGCGCTCCTCCCCGGCGGCGGCTACGCCGACCGGGTCGCGGTCGACGAGGGCCTCGTGCTCCCCAAGCCGCGGCGAGTCGACCTCGTCGAAGCCGCCGGGCTCCCGGAAGCCGTCGCGACCGTCTGGTCGAACCTCTTCATGAGCGCTGGCCTCGAAGCTGGCGAGACGCTCCTCGTGCACGGCGGCACGAGCGGGGTCGGCACTATCGCCATCCAGCTCGCAACCGCCCTCGGAGTGACCGTCTACGCCACCGCCGGCACGCCAGAGAAGGTCGCCATGACGGAGCAGCTCGGCGCGACCCGAGGCATCAACTACCGCGACGAGGACTTCGTCGACGTCATCGCGCAAGCCACGGGAGGCCGCGGCGTCGACGTCGTGCTCGACATGATCGGCGGCGACTACCTCGCCCGCGACGTCAACGCGCTCGCGACCGGCGGCCGGATCATGGTCATCGCGGCGCAGGGCGGCAACGAAGCGACCATCAACGTCGGCCGCCTCATGCAGAAGCGGGGCCGCATCTGGGGCACGACCCTGCGAGCCCGCCCCCTGGAAGAGCGGCGTGCGATCGTCGCGCAGGTGCGCGAGCACGTGTGGCCGCTCGTCGAGGCCGGCAAGGTGCGCCCCCTCCTCGACACCGCCGAGACCCTCGACTTCACGCATCGAGCACACCAGCGCATGGAGTCCGGCGAGCACATCGGCAAGATCCTCCTCGCCGTGCGCTGACCGGCGCGCAGGACCCGAGGCTGGTCCGCCCGTGCGCATCGGCCGCCCCTCATCGACCGATGCAAAGCGGCAGACGCGCACTGGCGGACACCTGCCGACCGACGCTCATCCACCGGTGCGCGCAGGCCTGCGCTCATCCACCGGCGCGCACCGCCTGCCCCTCAGAGCAGCTGCGCGTCGATGCCTTTCCGACGGAGCCCCTCGATGACCTCGTCGTCGACCCCGAGCAGGGTCATCGACGTGAGGTTCGGGAAGTGGCGCGTGTCGGTGAAGTCGGCGATATCGAAGGTCGAGTCGTCGCCGCCCCACTGCGGGGCGATCTCCAGGTAGATGTCGTTCCCGCCATCCTGGAAGAGCTCCTCGACGCTCGGCGCGTATTCGCTGGGCACCGGCAGCGAGCGGAAGTACTCGAGCACCTCGGGGATCGGCTCGGTGATCTCCTGCGAGAGGTCGATCTCGCGGTCGACGTGCTCTTCGAGGAAATCCGCGAGCACGAACTGCGGGGTCAGCAGCTCCTGCTCGTACATCAGCTCCTGGATGACGGCGAGCTTGAAGTTGAGGTCGGCGAAGTCGATCGCCTCGCTGGGCAGGTCGCCGGCGGGCTGGGTCTTGGTGGAATCGCTCATGCGGGCCATGCTGGCGGAAGCACTTGAGCGTCCGCCGAGATGCCCAGGGCCGACTTGTGGTCGCTCAGGCCATCGATTGACGACCACAACTCACTTCTCGACTCGGCGAGCGGGGCGTGAGGCGACTCGGCGAGCGGGGCGTGGAGGGGGAGGCACGCGGGCACCGGGCCTGGCCGCTTTCGCGTTGTTGCGCAGGCTATGCGGGAGAGACCCGGCAGCACGTTCCGGAAGGCTCGCGAGGAGCATAGAGTCCACGGCATCGACATCGATTCCGGGGGGGTCCCATGTGCCGAGTTGCAGGCGGAAGCCGCACATCCGAAGCCGACTACGACCACATCGTGGAGGCCGACTCTCTGCCGAGGCCGAGGTCCGGCGACACGTGGACGCGTGAGCGCGGGTACGCGGTGAAGGTGGCCGGCGACGACTGGCTGTTCTTCGCGAACCTCGCGGCCGCGTACACGTTCGGCCGCGCGGGCCACATGTCGGCGCGGTCCACGAGCTGGTCCGTGCGGGAAGCGGTCGACGAGATCAAGTTCGACGAGCAGACGGGACGCGAGGTGCGCACCCTGCATCTGCTCTTCGGGGCGGACCACGCGAATCGCAGCGCAGCGAGCGACCGCGAGCTGCTCACCAGCTTCGTCGCGAGTGTCAGCGAAAGCCCAGCGTCACCGCTCTTCTCGTAGACGAACCGGCTCGTAGACGAACCTGCTCAGAGACGAACCTGCTCAGAGACGAACCTGCTCGGAGGCCCCGTCTCGGAGATATCCCGACTCGGACGTTTCCCTCGCAGGCGGCTCGTCACAGGGCAACCGTCGCCGAACGCCGCAATCCAGCGCAGAACGATCGTCCTCCTGCGAGAATGCGGACATGCCTGAAGCGAAGCGTCGCATCTCCGTTGTCCTGTTCGAGGGGTTCGAGCTCCTCGACGTGTTCGGCCCGGTGGAGCTGTTCCGGCTCGACCCGTCGCTCTTCGACGTCGAGCTGATCGCACCGCACGCTGGGCCGGTGCGCAGCTCGCAGGGACCCGAGGTCATCGCAACCAGCGGCTTCGCCGACGCCACGCGGCCCGACATCGTGCTCGTCCCCGGTGGGCAGGGCACGCGCGCCCTCGCCGTCGACGCCGGGTTCCTCGGCTGGCTCGCTGAGTGGGCGGCGGATGCGCGCCTCGTGACGTCCGTCTGCACGGGTTCCGCGCTGCTCGCGGCGGCCGGTCTGCTCGACGGGTTCCGGGCCACCTCCAACAAGCGGGCGTTCGCCTGGGCGGCGTCGCACGGCACCTCGGTCGAGTGGATCCCGCAGGCGCGTTGGGTCGAGGACGGAAACCGGTGGACATCCTCCGGGGTGGCCGCGGGGATGGACATGACCGCCGCCATCATCGCCTCGATCCACGGCGCTGACGTCGCGGCGAGGGTCAGCGACGCCGCCGAACTCGACGTGCACACGGACGCGAGCTGGGACCCGTTCGCCGAGAAGAACGGACTCGCCTGATGGCCCTGGAGCTCCGCCCGAACTGCGAACGCTGCGACATCGACCTGCCCCCGCACGCTGAGGCCTACATCTGCACCTTCGAGTGCACGTGGTGCGGCGACTGCGTGGCCACGTTCGAGAGTCGGGCGTGCCCGAACTGCGGCGGCAACCTCGAGCGTCGCCCCGTGCGCCCGGCCTCGAAGCTCGCCGCGAACCCGCCGAGCACCGTTCGGGTGCACGGCGGGTAGCGACGCGGCTCGGGACGCTCCGGCCAGGCCCACACGAAGATCAGGCCCGCACGAACGCTAAGCCCGCACGAGCACCTTCATGCCCTTGCCCGCGCGGAGGCTCTCGATCGCCCCGACCACGTCGTCGACGGCGACGTCGTCGACCCAGCCGTCAGCCGTGTATCCGCCAGCCGCCATCGCGGCGATGACCGCGTCGAAGTCGCTCTGCAGGTAGGCGAGGGTGCCCACGATCGCCGTCTCGCCCATGACGAGCTGCGTCGGCAGGAAATCCATGGGCCGCTCGTGGATGGCGACGACCACGACGCGCCCACCGGGAGTCAGGTTCGCGAGCGAGGCCGCGACAGCTGGCCCGACTCCGGCAGCGTCGAAGGCGACATCCACGCCATCCCCGCCAGTGATCTCAGCAACCCGAGCCGAGAGGTCCTCCGTCGTCGGGTCGACGAGGTTCGCCGCTCCGACCCCGGCGATCGCAGACCGGCGACCCTCGCTCGGCTCGGACACAATGACCGTCTCGACGCCCTTGGCGCGCAACGCGAACCACACGCCGATGCCGATCGGGCCGGCACCCGAGATGAGCGCCGTCTGCCCAGCCTGCACGCCGCTCTGCTCGACCGCGTGCCATGCGACCGCCATCGGCTCGACGAGCGCCCCCAGGCGCAGGTCGACGTTCTCGGGCAGCACGTGCAGCTTGCTCGCATCCACCGTCGTGAATTCGGCCATGCCCCCACCGTGCGAGGAGAGGCCGTGGAAGCCGATCTTCGTGCACACGTTCGGCTTGCCGCGACGGCAGGCCGCGCACTCGCCGCACGCGTAGATCGGCCACACCGCGACGCGGTCGCCGAGCTGCACCGAGTCGACGCCCTCGCCGAGCTCGACGACGGTTCCGGAGAACTCGTGGCCCAGGATCTGCGGCGGCAGCGAACCCGTGACGGGGTGCGGATGCTCGAAGTCGAGGCCCGAGCTCTCCGGCGCGTAGTAGACGTGCAGATCGGAGCCGCAGATGCCGGCGTACGCGTTGCGCAGCTTCACCTGGCCCGGGCCCGGCGTGGGTTCGGCGACCTCCTCGACGCGCACGTCCTCCTTGCCGTGGAACACCGCGGCCTTCATGCGAGGAACTTCCGCAGGTCGGGGTAGCCGGTCGTCGACCAGGCGCCGTCGACGACCAGGTTGTCGCCGGAGATGTAGGAAGCATCGTCGCTCGCGAGGAACAGCGCGGCCGACGCGATCTCCTCCGGCTGCGCCGCGCGGCGGAAGGGGATGCGCTCGTCGTACGCCTCCTGCACGCCGGGAATGTCGGTGAGGCCCTTCGTGAGCGGGGTCGCGACGAGGCCGGGCGAGACGGCGTTCACGCGGATGCCGTGCTCGCCGAGCTCGAGCGCCGCCTGCTTCGTGAGCATGACGGCCGCGGCCTTGGAAGCCGTGTAGCCGACACCGAAGTGCATCGGCACGAGCGAGTTGAGGGAGGCGACGTTGACGATCGCCCCAGGCTTGCCCTCGGCGAGGAACTGGCGGGCCGCGAGGCGGGTGCCGTTGAAGGCGCTGTAGAGGTTGAGGCGGACCGTGAAGTCCCAGTCGGCGAACGAGATGTCGGTGAGCGTGCCCGAGCGGGAGCCTCCCGCGACGTTGAAGAGCGCGTCCAGCGTGCCGAATTTCTCGACCGTCTCGGCGATCAGACCTGCGAAGTCGTCCTCGTCGGTCACGTCGGTGCGGCGGCCGATGACATCGCCGCCGAAGGTCTCGCCTGCTGCGGCGACGAGCTCGGCGTTGATGTCGGCGACGACGACGCTGGCGCCTTCGGCGACGAGGCGCTCCGTGATCTTCGCCCCGATGCCCGAGACACCTCCCGTGACGATCGCGACCTTGCCGGCGAATCGGCCCGCGCCGGTTGCCGTCCTGTCTGCTGCTTGCGACATTGCTCACTCCGTTCTGCCCGCCGTCGTTGGCGTGCGTTTCCAGCGTACGCCGGTTATCAGGCACCTGTCAGATAGTTTGCTGTGGACCCACCCTTCAGCCCATAGGGTGGGCGGATGGATCCGCGTCAGGCACGAACACGCGCCGCCCTCCGCGCGGCGATCTACGAGCTCGCGGCCGCGCAGCCCATCGCCGATGTCACCGTGGCGCAAGTCGCCAGAGCCGCCAGCATCACCCGCGACACCTTCTACCGGCACGCGGCGACGCCAGAGCACCTCCTCGCGGCGTTCCTTGGCGAGGAGATCGACACCCTCATGGCACCCCTCGAATCACTGCCGGCCAGCAGCGGCAGCGAGCTCAGCGTCTTCGACGAACCGGAGCGCGAGCTCCTGCGGCACGTTGCTCGCCACGCGAAGATCTACCGCAACGCCATGTCGCCGCGACTCACCGGGGCCGTCCGCGACACCCTCGTCGACCGCATCGAGACCGGCCTCCGCACGCACCTCGACCGCCACCCCGAGATCGCGCCGACAGCCCAGCCCGGCATCGACCGCGAACGCCACGCGCGCCTCCTCATCGCCTACGCCGGCGGAGGCACCGTCAGCGCCATCGAGGAGTGGCTCCGGTCCGGGGAGGTCGACGACGTGGATGCGGCAGCCCGCACGATCATCGCTGCCTCCCCCGATTGGTGGCTCGGCCGGGCGTAGGCCTGGAGTGGCCGGGGTGGGCCGGCGGCCGGCGCCCGGCAGCGACCCGCATGTTTTGACGACGCTGTTTCCTGAGCGTGGCAGCAGGCTGGGAGTTGCGTGACCATGCCCCGGTCACGGGTCCGCGACGCCGTCCGGCGGCTAGCGTCGCTCTGATGACCACCACCTCGAACGGCGACGCCCAGCCAACGAAGCAGTCTGCGCAGCAGGCAGCGAAACAGGCTGCACAGCAGCCGACACAGCAGCCCACGCTCACCACGTACCGCGTGCTCGTCATCGGCGGCGGAAACGCGGGCCTCTCCGTCGCGGGCCGACTGCAGCGAGCCGGCATCCCCGACATCACCGTCATCGAGCCGCGCGTCAACCACGTCTACCAGCCCATGCTCTCGCACGTCGCCGGCGGCACCGCGAAGGCGAGCCAGGCGACTCGACCGCAGGCCGACGTCATGCCAACGGGAGTGACGCTCCTCCGCGACGCCGTCGCCTCCGTCGACCCCGAGACCTCATCGCTGGTCCTCGAATCCGGCCGACGAGTCGGCTACGAGCACCTCATCGTCTGCCCGGGCATCGTGCAGGACTGGGATGCGATCCCCGGCCTGCGCGCAGCCCTGCAGTCGCCGCGCGTCGCATCCAGCTATGAGATCAGGCTCGCCGACAAGACATCGCACCTTCTCCGCGACCTGCGGGACGGCACCGCCGTGTTCGTGCAGGCCCCCGAGCCTGCCTCGTTCGCCGGTGCCATCCAGAAGCCCATGTACCTGGCGTGCGACTACTGGCGCGCACGGGGCGTGCTCGACCGCATTCGGGTCGTGCTGGTGCTGCCGGACGCGACGCCGCTCGGCGTGCCGGAGATCGACGCGGAACTCGAGCGCAAGGTCGCCGAATACGGCATCGAGGTGCGCCGCGAATCGCGGCTCAGCGAGGTGATCGCCGACAGCAGCACCGCGGTCATCGGCAAGGCGACTGTCGGTACCACGGCCGACGTCGAAGGCGAGTCCGAGCGCATCCACTACGACGCCCTCGTCGTGGAACCCCCGCAGCGGGCTCCCGCCTGGATCGCCGAGGCGGGTCTCGCCGCGGCGGCGCCCCTGACCGACAGCGAGGCTGGATTCGTCGATGTGGACGGGCGCACCCTGCAGCACCGGCGCTACCCGAACGTGTGGTCGCTCGGCGACGCCGCCGTCTCGGGGAGCCAGCGCTCCGGCGGGGCACTGCGGAAGCAGACGAAGGCCCTCGCCGAGAACCTCGTCGGCGTGCTCGGCGGAAAGGGCGCGCGGAGCGAGTACGACGGCTACACCGTCGCCCCGTTCACCGTCTCGCGCTCGAGCGTGGTCTTCGCGGAGTTCGACGCCGACGGGCAGCAGCGCCCGAGTATCCCCTTCTGGAAGGGACTCGCGCGCGAGCGTCGGCTCACCTGGGTCTTCGACCGACGCGTGCTGCCGTGGGTCTACTGGAACCTCATCCTCAAGGGCCGCGCGTAGCGTGAGGCGATTCGCGAGAGGTGCTGGCCGGGTTTCACTCAGGCTCAGGCGATGACGACGGCCGTGCCGTAGGCGACGATCTCCTGGTAGTTCTGGTCGATCTCGTTCGAGTCGTAGCGCATCGCGACGACGGCGTTCGCTCCGGCCGCCTCCGCTGCCGCCTTGAGGCGAGCGACGGCTTCCGCCCGGGCCTGCTCGAGCTGCGTCGTGAGGCCCTTCAGCTCACCGCCGCCGAGCGACTTGAAACCGGCCGCGAACTGCGCACCGATGTTCCGCGAGCGCACGGTGAGGCCCGAGACCTCGCCGATGACGCTCGAGATGGATGTGCCGGGAACGTCATTGGTCGTCACGATGATCATGAGGGAACGCTACCGAATCCGGGGCACCACGGGAAGTACTCGGACACCTCCTCCGGCTCGAGCGGAAGGCTCGCTCGGGACGCTCGTGTGGGAGGCTCGAGAGCATGAAGCGTGCGCTCGCCATCGTCACCGTCGTGCTGGGGCTCAGCCTCGCCGCCCTCGCGGCTGCCGCCGCCTTCGGTCCTGCCGGCGCCCTCGCGGCTGCCCACCCGGACACGGCCGGCCCGGGCACTGCCGAGTTCCTCGTGGGCCTCGGCTACGCCGGCCTCATGCTGGTGCCCGCGAGCGCGCTCGTGCTGCTTGTCCTTGGCCTGATCGCCCTCGTGCGCATCGCACGCACGGACGCGTCAGCCAACCGGGCCGCACGACGCTCTCCGTCCTCGAGCGACTGAGACGGCCCCACGACGGCAAACAAAAAAGGCCCGCTTTCGCGAGCCTTTCCTGCATCTGTCTCAACACAGAGCTTCGTACTGAGCTTGGAAGCTCTGGTACCGTGCGCCCGAAGGGATTCGAACCCCTAACCTTCTGATCCGTAGTCAGATGCTCTATCCGTTGAGCTACGGGCGCCCAGTCTTTCGCTTGCGCGATTGACCAGGGGATAGCTTACACACGACCCTGGCGCACCGCAAACCCGGCGGGTCGCCCGCCATTTCGGGCAAGACCACGAACGATCCGCGCGCGCCCATGCAGACGCACAATGCTCGGACGAAACCCCCGGAGTACCCTCGAACGAGTGACCCCTGACCGCGCCAGCACCCCGAAGCCCCCATCCACCGGCAACCCCTGGCTCGGACACCTCGGCGGGTCCCGCGACTACCGACGCATTCAACTCGCGATGCTCTGCGCGGGGTTCGCGACGTTCGCGCAGCTCTACGCCCCACAGGCGCTGCTGCCCGAGATCTCGACGACCTTCGCGATCGACCCCGCGACGGCGGCGCTCATGGTGTCGATGGGCACCCTCGGCGTCGCCATCTCCGTCCTGCCCTGGTCGATAGCAGCCGACCGGATGGGGCGCGTTCGCGCCATCACGATCTCCATCTCGAGCGCCACCGTGCTCGGTCTGCTCATGATCCTCATGCCGAGCTTCGAGCTGGCGCTCGCGCTGCGCCTTCTCGAGGGGCTCGCGCTCGGCGGCGTCCCCGCCTGCGCCATCGCCTACCTCAACGAGGAGCTGCACCCCACTGCCGCTGCAGGAGCAGCCGGCACCTTCGTCGCCGGCAACACCCTCGGTGGACTCGGTGGCCGCATCGTGCCGACCCCCGTCGCCGAGCTCCTCGACTGGCGGCTGGGCCTCCTCACCGTGTCCCTCATCTCCGTCGCCATGGCGGTGCTCTTCATCTGGCTCATCCCCAAGCCGCGCGGGTTCGCCCCGCTCGCCAAGCACGCGGGCGGAACCCTCGGCGCGAGCATCGGCCGCGCATGGAAGGCCATCGCCGCGCACCTCTCCAGCACCAGGATGCTCGGCCTCTTCGCGCAGGGCTTCTTCCTCATGGGCGGATTCGTCGCCGTCTACAACTTCCTCGGCTTCCACCTCACCCAGTCGCCCTACTTTCTCCCCGTCTGGCTCGTGTCGCTCGTCTTCGTCACCTACCTCGCCGGCTCGTTCTCCTCGCCCTTCATCGCTCGCCTCGCCGGCCGTCACGGACGCAAGGTCGTGCTCCTCGCATCCACGGCCGTCTCCCTCGGCGGCCTCGCGCTCACCCTCGCGCCGCAGCTGTGGCTCGTCATCACCGGCCTCGCGATCTTCACGGCCGCCTTCTTCGGCGCGCACTCCGTCGCCGTCGGCTGGGCAGGCGCCTACCCGACCCGCGGCCGCGCCCAAGCAACCGCGCTCTACAACCTCGGCTACTACGGCGGTTCAAGCCTCTTCGGGTTCCTCGGCGGCGTCTTCTTCCAGCACTTCGACTGGCCGGGCGTCATCTGGATGGTCGGTGGCCTCACCATCATCGCCGGGCTCCTCGCCCTCTTCCTGCTCCCCTGGAAGGGTGAGACCGCCGCCACCCAGGCGGTTCGCGTCCCCTGACCCGCCAACGCGCAGCGTCGTCGCACGTCCGCAACCGCAACTTCACGTAATCGTCACAGGCAACCCCGCGCGGGGCCTGCCAAGGTGAACGCCGAAGTGCGACGCTAGGAACGCGCGCACACGCCGCCCCACGCACGCGGCACCGGCACGCTGCCCCAGCACCGCATCCCAACCCAGCACCGACACAGAAGGAGGGCACATGACGAAGGCGCCCACCTCTACCAGCACATCGACCTTCGACAGCGCCACCCAGCTGGCCGCCGTCACCCGTTCGGTGCGGATGCAGGAACTCGACGGCCACGACGGCTTCGTCATCACCCTCACGCAGACGTTCGCCGCGAAGCGCAGCTCGCTGTGGTCGGCGGCCACCGAGATCGCCCGCCTCGCCCAGTGGTTCGCGCCCGTCGACGGCAGCCTGCGCCAGGGCGGCACCTACCAGATCCAGGACAACGCGCACGGGCACATCACCGGCTGCCACGCCCCGGACTCGTTCACGCTGACCTGGGAGTACGACGGCGAGCACACGCACATCGAGGCCCACTTCACGAAGGTCGACGAGGCCCACGCCACGCTCACCCTCGAACACCACTCCCCGACCGACGAGGAGACGTGGCCCAAGTTCGGCGTCGGCGCGACCGGAGTCGGCTGGGACCTGAGCTTCGCGAGCCTCGCCCACCACCTCGAGGCTGGCGCGACCGTTCCCCTCGAGACAACCTCGTGGGTGCGGGGCGACGACGCGCGGAGCTTCCTCATGCTGAGCGCCGAATCGTGGGCGGATGCCTCCATCGCTGCCGGCTCGGACGAGGCAGACGCTCGCGCCGCGCAGAAACGCACCACCGACGCCTACCTCGACGGCCTCGACGCGGCAGACGCCTGATCTTCCGCGCAGCAGACGCCTGAGCTTCGGCGCGGCTGACCCCAGAGCTTCGACACGGCAGACCCCGATCTTCGACGGCCCGACCGCCTGCGTCCACGGCCATACCGCTGCAGTCTCCCGAGTCCCGACCCGCGTTCCCGAATCCCGTCTCGCGAACCCCGAATCCGGAATCCCGATCCCGATTCCGATCCCCAGCTAGCGAACCCCGAATCCGACCTCCCGACCCGCGCCTCCCGACCCGCGACCGACTCGACGCCTCACCCGCCCTCGCGCTCGCGCTGGCCCTCGCGCTGGCCCTCGCTGCCCCCTCCGGCGCCCAGGGCTGACTT
>NZ_PSXX01000005.1:0-76694 GCF_002931055.1 Pseudoclavibacter sp. AY1H1
AATATGTTTCCAAAAGGAATCCTTACCCCCTCCAAAGGAAGAGGCACGGGATCAAATTGGCATTTGACATAGTGCACGCTGTTGAGTTCTCAAGAATCGAGCGCTTCCCTCTTCAAGCCTCACGGCCATCTCTAAGGAGCAATCGCTTGCACTGCAAACCCCGGACAAGAACCACGGACCGTGAGCATGAAGCTCATCCTCCGCACAACCAACTGGAAGAACCAGAGGCTGACGATCTTGCTACCCGGTGAGGCAGGAGTTCCGAGTGTAGATCATGTTGCTCCAACTTGCAAGAACAAGTGGCAGATGCTGATCTTTCTTTCGGACTGTCCGGCCCGTGCGACCCGCTCTCGCGTTTCGCTCCGTTGGCCTGACGAGTGATTACATTACGCAGAGACCCGGCGGCACACAACTCGGGGTACATCCCGGGCGTGTCGACCTCTCCGGCCCGCTGCCTGGCGGGCCACCGGCACTGGCGTCACCCTGCGTAGACCCGCCGCGCGCCGCCGTCGAACTTCTCGAGTGCGCCTGTCTCGCCGGCCCGGACCGCGCGACCGCCGAGCCAGAGCGCGTAGACGAGGTAGAGCGCAAGCGCGGCAGCCCCGATCCCGATCTTCACCGGCCACGGCCAGTCCTGCCTCGTCACGAACCCCTCGACCAAGCCGGAGATGAACAGGAAGATCGTCGTGCCGATCGCCACGACGACGAGCGCACGTCCATCGTCAGCCAGAGACTGCATGCGCGTCTTCGCGCCAGGGGCGACCCACGCCCAGAAGATGCGAAGCCCAGCGCCCGCCGCGACGAACACCATCGTCAGTTCAAGCAGTCCGTGAGGCGCGATCCAGAGGAAGAACACATCGAGGTGCCCGTGCGCGCCGAGCACCGCGGCGCTCTGGCCGAGCCCGAGCGCATTCTGCACGAGAACGACCGGCACCCACAGGCCGGTGATGCCGAATGCGATGCACTGCGCGGCGATCCAAGCGTTGTTCGTGAAGACCCTCGCCGCGAAGCTGGATTCCGAGAACTGCGAGTAGTAGCCGACGAAGTCCTCTTCCGCGTACTGCTCCAGCGCGGCCTCGGAGCCGAGGAATCCGAGGATCTCCGGGTTCGCCGTGATCCACCAGTAGCTGAGCACGCCCACGAGCAACGTGAATACCGCTGCACCGAGCGTCCACCAGCGAACGCGGTAGAGCGCAGCGGGCAGGGCAAGAGTGAAGAACGTGCCGAGGACCAGCAGGATGTTGCGCCCTGCCCCAGTGAACCTGCCGCGCGCCCGCGACAGCTGCACGGAGAGGAACTCTCCCTCGCGGGTCTCGCCGTAGCTCGTTCGGAGGGCCGAGAGCTCGGTCGATGAGTCCTGGTATCGCGTGATGAGCTCGTCGATCTCGGCGCCGGTCAGATTCCGGTGCCGAGCCAGCGCCCCCAGGCGCCGCCAATCCGCCGAACGGGCGGTTGTGAGAGCTTCAAGATCCATCTGTTTCAATACTGCCATGGCCACTCAGACGAGACCACGGGAACGCCTGAGCGTCAGCGACGAACAGCTTGTCGCCGGCGAAGGCGTGCATCTCGACGTCCGGCCAGCGGGGTTCGCGCTCCGCGCGGCATCGGCCGCCCTCGATGCGCTGGTCTACATGGTCGGATACGTCGGCCTCCTCATCCTGACCATGACGGTCCTCTCGAGCGACGACTTCCCGTTCGCCATCGACGAGGCGCTCATGAGCGCCATCGCCCTCTCGCTTCTCGTCGTCTGCCTCGTCATCGCTCCGTGCGTCGTCGAGACCCTCTCGCACGGCCGATCGGTGGGGAAGCTCGCCACCGGGCTGCGCATCGTTCGCGACGACGGGGGCGCGTCAGGGTTCCGGCAGGCGCTCATCCGCTCCCTGCTCGGATTCATCGAGCTGTACGGCACCTTCGGCGGCATCGCCATCATCACCGGCCTCGTCAACGGCAGGGCCAAGCGGCTCGGCGACATCCTGGCGGGCACCACCTGCCAGCGCGAACGTGCCCCGAAGCTCAGAAGCCACCTCGGGCCGATGCCCCAGCAGCTCATCGCCTGGGCCGGGATCGCCGACGCCGGGAGGCTGCCGGACCGAACCGCTCGCCGCATCCTGGACTACCTCGACCAGGCTGAGCACCTCACGCCCGCGCACCGGGACCGAGCCGCCGGCGAGATCGCGCGCGAGACACTCCCTCACGTGCACCCGATCCCCGACGTCGACGCCGACACCTACCTGCGAGGCCTCGCCGTGCTGCGCCGCGATCGAGAGCTCGCCGCGCTCTCCGCCATCGGCCGGCGGGAGACGGCGCTGGCCCCGACGCTCAACGGCATGCCCCACTCGTTCCCGGACCGAGGCTGAGCCGCGGGTCAGAGCTCGGTTCCCGGGCGGGCCGTGTCGGGACCCGACGGCGCACTGCAGCGCGAACAGCCGCAGCCCGCCAGGGTTCTCCCCTGTCGGGCTGCGGATTGTCGCGTGCCTGCCGATGCGCGGCGGGCGAGATTCAGTACCGGTAGTGGTCGACCTTGTACGGGCCGTCGACGGCGACGCCGATGTAGTCGGCCTGCTCGGGGGTCAGCTCGGTGAGCTTCACGCCGAGGGCATCCAGGTGAAGACGCGCGACCTGCTCGTCCAGGTGCTTCGGCAGCACGTGAACACCGAGCGGGTAGGCGTCGAGGCGCTGCCAGAGCTCGAGCTGCGCCAGCACCTGGTTCGTGAAGGAACTGCTCATGACGAAGGAGGGGTGACCGGTCGCGTTGCCGAGGTTCAGCAGCCGCCCCTCGGACAGCACCAGCAGCGAGCGCGAGTTCGGGAGGCGCCACTCGTGCACCTGCGCCTTGATCTCCACGCGAGTCGCACCGGCGAGGCCCTCGAGCCCGGCCATGTCGATCTCGTTGTCGAAGTGTCCGACGTTGCCGACGATCGCCATGTGCTTCATGCCGAGCATGTGCTCGAGCGTCAGCACGCTCTTGTTGCCCGTGCACGTGATCCAGATGTCCACCTGGTCGAGGACGTCCTCGACCTTGGCGACCTGGAAGCCGTCCATCGCGGCCTGCCACGCGCAGATCGGGTCGACCTCGCTGACGATGACCCGAGCGCCCTGGCCGCGAAGGGCTTCGGCCGCACCCTTGCCGACATCCCCGTAGCCGACCACGAAGGCGGTCTTGCCGCCGATGAGGACATCGGTCGCGCGGTTCAGCCCGTCGGGCAGCGAGTGGCGGATGCCGTACGTGTTGTCGAACTTCGACTTCGTCACCGAGTCGTTGACGTTGATGGCCGTGAACTGCAGCTCGCCCCGCTCGGCGAGCTCGTACAGGCGGTGCACGCCCGTCGTCGTCTCCTCCGTGACGCCGCGCACCTCGTCCGCGATGCGGCTGAAGTGGCCGGCGTCGACGGCGAGCGAGGCACGGATGGTGTCGAGGACAACCCGCATCTCGACGCTGTCGGCGTCGCTCGCGTCACGGACGGCTCCCGCGATCTCGGCCTCCCGGCCGAGGTGCACGAGCATCGTCGCGTCGCCGCCGTCATCGAGGATGAGGTTGGGGCCGACGGCGCCCTCGGCGCTCCAGTCGAAGATGCGCGAGGTGCACCACCAGTACTCCTCGAGCGTCTCGCCCTTCCAGGCGAACACGGGGATGCCCTTCGGCTCCTCGACCGTGCCGTCGGGTCCGACAGCGACGGCAGCAGCGGCTTCATCCTGCGTGGAGAAGATGTTGCAGCTGGCCCAGCGCACCTCGGCACCGAGGTCGGTGAGGGTCTCGATGAGCACCGCGGTCTGCACCGTCATGTGCAGCGAGCCGGCGATGCGTGCGCCGGCGAGCGGGTTCTGTCCCGCGTACTGGGCCCGCAGCGCCATGAGCCCAGGCATCTCGATCTCTGCCAGACGGATCTGGTGGCGCCCCGCCGGCGCGAGCGCCAGATCTGCGACGACGAACGGACGTTCGGTGGAGAGCTCGATACCTGACGTTGGTGCCATGACTGCTGCTTCCTTGCTACGGGTGTGGTGGATGCTGCGGGCCTGCTACTCGGCCCGGATGAGGCCGAGCACCTGGTCGCGCAGCGACTGCAGGCGCGCCTCGTCCTTCGCCTCGGCGTTCAGGCGCAGGAGCGGCTCGGTGTTGGAGGCTCGCACGTTGAACCACCAGAAGCCGGTCTCGTCGGAGCCGCGGACCGTGAGGCCGTCGAATTCCTCGAACTCCGCGGTGCTCGCGAAGGTGTCGACGATGCGCGCGAGCGCCGCAGGCACGTCGGCGACCGTCGAGTTGATCTCACCGGAGGCGAAGTAGGGGTTCTCGAGCCCGCCGATCTCCGAGAGCTGCTTGTCGGAGCCGCCCACGGCTGCGAGCACGTGCATCGCCGCGAGCATGCCGTTGTCGGCACTCCAGAAGTCGCGGAAGTAGTAGTGCGCGGAGTGCTCTCCGCCGAAGACCGCATTCGTGGCAGCCATCTGCGCCTTGATGAGCGAGTGGCCGACCTTCGTCTGGACGGCCTTCGCGCCCTCCTGCCTGATTGCCTCCGGAACGTGACGCGAGACGATGAGGTTGTGCAGGATGGTCGGCTCGGTCTCGCCGGCTGCACGGACACGCGCGATCTCGCGGCGCGCGACGATGGCGGTCACGGCGCTCGGCGAGACGGGCTCACCCAGCTCATCGATGAGGAAGCAGCGGTCCGCATCGCCGTCGAAGGCGAGGCCGAGATCGGCGCCATGCTCGATGACGGCCGCCTGCAGGTCGACGAGGTTCTTGGGGTCGAGCGGGTTGGCCTCGTGGTTCGGGAACGTGCCGTCGAGCTCGAAGTACATGGGGATGATCTCGAGTGGCAGGGCTCCGAGGCCGGCCGCCTCGCCGAGCACGGCGGGGACCGTGAGGCCGCCCATCCCGTTGCCGGCGTCGACGACGATCTTGAGCTGGCGGATGCCCGAGAGGTCGACCAGTTCGCGCAGGTAGGCCGCGTAGTCGGCGAGCACGTCGATGCGCTGCTCCTCGCCCGGCTGCTCGACGGCGGCGATGCCCTCATCGAGGAAGGCTGCCGCGCGATCGCGGATCGCGGAGAGGCCCGTGTCGAAGCTCAGCGCCTTCGCGCCGGCGAGCGACAGCTTGATGCCGTTGTAGGCGGCAGGGTTGTGGCTGGCGGTGAACATCGCGGCGGCCGCGTCGTACCGGCCGGACGCGAAGTAGTCCTCGTCGGTCGAGCAGAGCCCGATATGCGTGACGTTCGCGCCCCTCGCGGTCGCGCCGCGAGCGAAGGCCGTCGCGAAGCCCGGAGAGGAGTCGCGCATGTCGTGGCCGACGACGACCGTCTGGCCGGACAGCGCGAATTCGTCGACGAAGCCGGCGCCGAGCGCCGTCACGAGCGTCTCGGTGAGCTCGCTGCCGACGAGCCCCCGAACGTCGTAGCTCTTCACGACACCAGAGAGAGAACCCCGCTCGTCACTCGACGCGGGTGCGATTGCCACAGAAGTCATGAACCCAAAACTACCGGACGCATCATGCTCCAGCCCTGCGGTGGCGTCGAGCGCTCCGCGTGGCGCGCGCACAGGTCGTAGCTGTGGGGTTCGGCGGCGAGCGCAAGCGGGCCGATGACGGCGAGCTTGTCCTCGTAGTCGAAGGTCAGCGTGTACTCCGCCTTGCGGGTGCACGCGACTCGTGAGCATGGTCGATTGGACATCGGCGCAAGTCTACGCCGGGCGTAAACTCGCAGGCATGCCACGTCGCCGCCGGGAGAAGAAGTCCGAGAACGCCAGGAGGCAGGCCCGCCCTGAGCGGGGCCTTGCCCGCGGCAGGCACGGCAGGGGCATCCGCTCGAGTGTCGCCGGACCGTACCTGCCGATGCTCACGGGTCGGGTGGTCCGGTTCGAGAACCACGTGGCCGATGCGATGAACTACCTGCGCGCAGCCAACCCCGAGCGGCTCGCGAATGTGCAGGTGGACATCGCGAACGTGCCGAAGACGCTGCAGCATGCGGATGGCATGGATCGTTGGCACGTCGAGTCGCCGAACCGCATCATCCTGTACCGGGTCGCGATAGATCGCCTCGCACGACTGCACTGCGAGGACCCGGTCCACTACCGGATGCTCGTGGAGCGGTGCGTGCTGCAGGCCGTCGCCGAGCTGCTCGGCTCCGACCCGTGGGACATCGCGCCGGAGCGCTTCGGCGACGAGTAGCTCCCCGCCGCCTGCCTGCCTCAGCGGTAGACGGTGATGACCTCGGCGAGCGGGTTTCCCGCGTAGCTCGGGATGGCCGCGAGCTGACCGTCGCCCGCGTAGGCGAGCTGGACCGAGACCCGGTCGAGCCCCTCGAGCCGGTACTCGCGCGAGGCCTCGACGTCGATGGACGTGGTGCCGTTGGCCGGGATCGTGACGGCTGTCTCCGTGCCGTCCTCCGCGATGAGCGTCGCGGTCTTCTCGACCCCGTCGGCGTCGGCGAGCTGCAGCTTGGGAGACGGGCCGTTCGGCACGGCGACGACCTGGCTGTCGCTCAGGACGGGGACCGGCAGGTACCAGGCCAGGTCCGATGCTGTGGCGGTGGCGGTGGTCTGCACGGCGGCGACGACGGGGTTGCTCGCTTCGATCCCGAGCGTGTACTGGCCGATCGGATACCCCGTCAGCGGGATCTCCGTGGTCCGTCCGCCCTCGATGGTGAGCGAGATCGGCTCCAGGGCGGTGCCGGCCGCGTCGCGCACGTCGACGGTGAGCTCCGTCTGCTCGTCTCCGGGCGCGAGGACTCGCAGCGTCGCGCCGCGCTCGAGCACCAGCGTGCCCTCGGCTTCCGACGCAGTGCTCGTCGAGGGGACGCCGACGATCGCGAGCGAGGTGCTCGGCGCATCCTGGGCCCCGATGATCTCGATGCCGCTCGGCGTCGCGCCTGAGGTGCGGGTCTGGTGCAGCGTCGAGATCATGCTTCCGGAGACGGCTTCCACGTGCACGACCAGATCGCCTCGATCGGGCGCGACCCCCTCGAGGCTCACGACCTCCCTGCTGCTCGCGGGCACGACGATCTCGCGGATCGTCGGAGCCTGCACGACGCCGTCTGCCGTCGAGACCGTGACGCGCACGTCGGCGGCCTGGTCTGCGGAGTTCACCATCACGAGCTGCGTGCTGCTGCCCTCCGCCGTGCTGCCACCGACCAGCCACTGCTCTGCGGATGGCATCCGGCAGGCCGTGGCTGCGAAGCCCCCGGCTGAGGGCTGCGCGAGCTCGAGCGTCTGGGCCGCAGCGAACGCCGTCGGCGACCCGTCCTCGGTCAGGCCGGGCACCGTGAAGCGCACGGGCGCGAGCGCCTGCTGCTGGTCGGCCGCAGGCGTGGAGGCGACGACCGGCTCGACCTCGAGCCCGCCTTCGTCGCCCGCGAGTCGGATGCTCGTGGTGCCGAGCGTCGCGGGGAGCGTCGGGTCGTCGGTCGCGAGCCCGAGCAGCGTGAGGGGGCCGGGGCACACGCGATCCTGCGCGCTCGCGACAGGGCTCACGAGGACGGAGTTCGCGGAGGCGACGACGACGCCCTCCGGCGCGAGCTGCACGGCCGCGACGACGCCCCCGACCGCGACGATGGCGGCGCCGACGCTCAGGGCGCGCCAGACCGGCCGCCGTGCGTGCCGCTTTCCGGGCGCCTTGCGGGCTGCGTCGTCTGCGGCACGCGCCTCGGCGATCACCTTCGACTCATCGAGCGTCATGGTCGCCTCCCCGTGCACCTGTGCCGAGCACGTCATCGTCGTCGTCGAAGTCGTCGACCGTCAGCGCGGTGACATCGCGCCGCAGCATCCGCTCGTCGCCGTCCGTGTCACCGTCGAGGTCGTACCACGGGCGCCCGCTGGTCTTCTCCCGGCGGCGCACATCGGCGGCGCGGGCGCTGAGCCCTCCGGTCGGGAGGGCGGCGAGGAGCGTCAGGGCAAGGAGCACACCCTGCACGATGAGCATCGACCGACCGAGCGTGGTTCCGGTGTTCGCGGTATCGAGCGGACCGGAGACACTCGGGTCGGTCGGCTCCAGCGTGGGGCCGACGACCTGCCAGAGGGTGCCGAACTCCGTTGCCCCGGCCGGGCGCAGCCCGAAGTTCGCGTCGAGGGAGGAGACGAGGCGCCCCTCCATGGTCGCGGCGTCGCTCCCGCCCTCCGGGACGAGCAGGTAGCTGATGCCGAGCGCGTGCAGCTCCTCGGTCGGGCGGTACGAGGAATCCGAGGCGAAGTTCACGGCCAGCTCCGCCAGGCGCTGGTCGCCCGCGGAGAAGCCGACGCTCGTGGTGCGCAGCGTCGACTGCGAGTCCAGGCTGTCGCCGGTGCCGCGCTCGAGACGCACCTCGACGGCGCCGCTCGCGAGCGGCGCGATCACGAGGGTGCCGACCTCGTCAGAGGCACGGCCCTGAGCATCCACGATGGCGGGCAGCGATCGGCCGTCGCCGGCACCGACCAGCGCGTCGCCGCGCAGCAGTGCCGTCGCGGGAAGAGCAGCCAGGAGCACGATGCCGACCAGCGCGACACCCGCGAAGACCTGCGAAAGCCGGGGGCGGAGCGCGCCGAGCGTTGCCGCGGCCGAGATCAGGGCACCCAGCCACATGAGCGACTGCGCGCTGCCGGGCCACAGCGAGATGCTCTCGACCCCGACGTGCGAGAAGCCGAAGCGGCTCGCCGCCGCCGCGGTCACGAAGCCGAGCAGCAGCAGCTGCAGGCCGAAGAGCGACGCGCGCCAGTTTCGGCTGCCGGGGGCGAGCAGCGCCAGGAGGAAGAGCGGAGCCACCAGGGCCGCGGCGACGGTGGGGACCGCAGGGGAACCCTCGAGCAGCCCGCCAGCCCAGCTCGGGTCCTCGAGCAGGGACCCGGGGAAGCCGAGGAGCATCTGCCACGCATCAGGAGCAGTGCTCGCGAGCGGGACTCCAGGGTCCGCGAACAGCGCGAGCGGGCGCCCCCGGTTCCACTGCGCGACGGCGAGTGGCGCGAACAGCACCAGGGTCGGCACCGCGGTCAGCAGGCGCTGGACGAAGCCCCGCCCGCCGATGACGAGCCATACGAGCCACACGATGGCGATGGGCAGTGCCAGGATCGGGGCGGCCGCGATCGCGATCGCCGCGAGCAGCCCCGTCGCAGCCGCGCGCGACCAGTTCCTCGACGCGCTCAGCGCGGAGAAGATGAGCCATGGGAGCACGAGGTGCGCGATGACGGCGGCGATGCGCCCTTCCGCGAGCGCGACGACGAGCGGTGGCGCGAGCATCCAGGCGAAGGCGGCGAACGCCCGCAGCCCGGCCCGGTTGGTGAGGCGCGCCACGAGGAGCCATGCCCCCATCGCGGCGAGCGGGAGCGCGAACAGCCACAGCAGCACGATGCTGAGGCTCGGGTGCCAGAAGGTGAGGGTGCCGAGCACCGCGAGCACGTAGGTGAAGGGATCGGCGACGCCGAACGCGCCGTCCCCGACATCTCGGACCCCGTACCCGGTGCGCCCCCAGAGCGTGCCGATGGAATCGGCCAGCGGCAGGAGGCCACCGCCGGAGAGCGTCGACTGGCCGATGAGGGACAGACCCAGGCCCAGGCCCAGGACGGTCGAGACGAGCAGCACCCAGAGTCCTCCGGAGCCGACGAGCGAGTACCGCTCACGCTCCTCGTGCGTGAGGGCACGCAGCTCCTCGCGCTGCAGACCGAGCGTCTTCTGGTTCTCCTCGGCGCTCACGAGCAGCGGCTCGATGACGGTCCACGGCTCGGTGCGCGTCTTCGCGAACTGCGCCCTCGAGCGGGCGGCCCCGGTCTTGCCGAACGTCACGCGCGACGCGGAGCGGAGCTCGGCGAGGATACGGCGCGGACGCTTCCGCACGAGGTGCCAGATGCCCTTGAGCAGAGCGATCGGGATGAGCACCAGCCGCAGGACGCCGAACGCCGCTGCTGGGGTCTTCGTCAGACTGCGGTGCACCCTGGCGGTGTCTCTGGCAGCTTCCACCGCCGAGGCGCTCATCCCGGGGTTCATCGCGGCCGTCCCCGGCGCTTCGGGGTCGCAGGCGACTCGCGCTGAGGGGGTCAGCAGCACGCGGCCGCCGGCAAGCCACACCCGCGTGCAGAAGTCGAGCGCGTCATCGACGGCGGGAAGGCCAGGATCGAAGCCCTCGAGCGCGAGCCACGGCTCGCGACGAACCAGCATGCCGCCGGCCGCGACGCCGAGGACGTCGGAGTCCTGGTCGAACTGCCCCTGGTCCAGCTCGTCTTCGCGGAGTCGCAGGCTCTCGCCGTTCTGCAGCATCGACTGGCCGAACTCGACGAGCGTCGCGGCGTCGTCACTGCGGACGAGCTTCGGGCCGGTCACCTCGAGCGAGGGGTTCCGCTCGGCGGTGTCGAGGAGCTGCTCGAGCGCGTCGTGCTCTGGAGCGTTGTCGGCGCTGAGCAGCCAGAGCCAGTCGCCCTCCGACTGCAGCCCCTGCTCCTCGAGGACGGCCACCGCCTCGGCGAGCGCGGCACCGAACGTCGTCTCGGTCTCCAGCGTCAGCAGGATGTCGGGTTCGGCCGCGCGCATGACCTCGAGCGTCGAGTCCGTCGACGCGAGATTCACCATCACGACGCGGTCCGGGATGCGCGACGATCCCTCGAGCGCGGCGATGGTGCGCTCGAGCGAGCGCGACGCATCTCGCGCGACAAGGATTGCGGTGACTCCGGGACGCATTGAACGAATGGTATTCGGCTCCCCCGAGCGATGCCGCATTGCGAGCGGCAAGCCGCGAACACGCGCACCCCGGTGTCACCGCCAGCGGACGCACGAAGGGCCCCGCACGACCGAAGTCGTCACGGGGCCCATCAACGTGGCCTGCTCGGTCACGCGGACCGAGCTCTCGGCGGTTACGCGAGCTTGCGCAGCTTGCGCCGCTCGCGCTCGCTCAGCCCACCCCAGATGCCGAAGCGCTCGTCGTTGGACAGCGCGTACTCGAGGCAGTCGCTCCGGACCTCGCAGGAGTCGCAGATCCGCTTCGCGTCACGCGTCGACCCACCCTTCTCCGGGAAGAAGGCCTCTGGGTCGACCTGCGCGCACAGCGCGTCGGCCTGCCATGCGAGCGGGTTGTCGTCGCCGACATTCCTTCGAACTCCTGGGACGCCGAGGTTGACCGGGTCGACATACCAGTCCTCCGGAACCGAGGGGTTCCTCCCTGGAATTGCCATATCACGTTCTCCCCACGTTACTTGCGGGCACCTGCCCGCGCGTCGGAATCATTACATCGTTGTAATTCACCCCGCGTCAAGTCGAAAGCCCTCAACACTAAGCCCGGTCTTGAGACTTTTCGGAGAAGCCGCGCGCGATTCGCGGCGGCGTGTCGCCGAGGATCCCCCGCGAGGTGGCGGGCTGGACCACCCCGGGGGCTCGCAGACCCCCGCGACGAAGATTCTCAGCTAGTCGGCGTGTCGCATCGGCACCGTGTCGCGACGGTCGAGCCCCGGCCCGGCCGCGAAGAGGTCGACGGAGCCGATGACGCGCACGGGCAGCTCATCGGGCGTCACGAACACGGACTCGCCAGCGCTGATCTTCGCCGTGGACTTCGCTCCCTCGAGACGGGCCTCCCCCTCGAGGCACAAGAGCATCGTCGGGCCGTCGAGGTGGATGGTCTTCACCGCTTCATCCGGGCCGGGAACGACCCGAACGAGCCGGAAGTCGGGAATCTCGGGCCGGTACTCCTCGACGCCCTCCTGGATGCGCGTCGCGGCGATGTACGGCGGCGGCACCGGGGCGAAGTCGAGCCGCGCGAGCAGCTCCGGGATGTCGATGTGCTTCGGCGTGAGCCCGCCACGCAGCACGTTGTCGGACGCCGCCATGATCTCGATGCCGAGGCCCCGGACGTAGGCGTGCATGTTGCCGGCGGGGAGGAAGATCGCCTCTCCCCTCCTGATCGTGATGTGGTTGAGCAGCAGCGCCAGCGCGATGCCGGGGTCACGCGGGTACATGCGCGCCAGCGTGGCGATGATGCCCCGCTCCCGAGCGAAGCGCTCGGACTGGTCTCCGGACTCGTCGCCCGCGAGCGCTACTCCGGAGACCGCCGCCACGAGATCGCCGACGGCGTCGCCACCCTCGAGGAGCCAGGTCACGAGGGACTGCAGCTCCTCCCCCGTGGAGAGCGACACGACCCGAGCCTCGAAGTCCGCGAGCGCGGCGCGTCCTGCGGGCGGCTGCTCGGCGTCCGACTCCGCGCGGCGCGCGAAGTCGCCGACAACCGCGGCGACCTCGGCGAAGTCGCGGAACCCGGCAAGCGCATCCATCGTCTCGCTGAGTGCGAGGAGCATCTCGGGCTTGTGCAGCGGATCCTTGTAGTTGCGCTCCGGCGCGCTGAGGGGAATGCCGGCCTGGTTCTCGCGCTCGAACCCGAGACGCGCGTCCGTGAGCGTCGGGTGCACCTGCAGCGAGAGCGGGGTCGCGGCAGAGAGCACTTTCAAGAGGTACGGCAACCGTGGGCCGTCACCCTCGCGCAGCCCCATGGCGTAGCGGCCGAGCGCGGCCACCGGAGCCTGCTCGATCCAGGCGTCGAGGGTGGCGGCGCCGCCCGCGAGCTCGGGGTCGACGATTCGGCTCGGGGCACCGGGATGGGCCCCCAACCACAGCTCGGCCTGGGGCACTCCCTCCCAATCGGCGTCGTCGAGGGTGCAGGCGCCGGTCGTGCCGAGCAGCTGCGAGATCGATCCTGGCGCACCCCAGGCGTAATCACGGGGGGCATTCTTCAGTGGCAGAAACATCACGCGAAGGCTACCGAATCTCACCGCCTCTGTGGGAGCGGTGCGGCGAACTGCAGGGCAGACACAAGAGCCCGGCCCCGAATCGCGACCGACTTCGCGGATTCCGCCAAGGCGCTGGCGTGAGCATGGTGACGCTTCGTAGGCTCGCGGAGCGCTCGCTTCGCCGCCGCAGCCGGTGCCGCCGGTCCGACGATCGCGGAGCGCCTTCCACCCGCGCGACTCGGAACAGGACGGTCATGGACGACAACGAACTGCAACTTCTGCCTGGCGACTTCACGGGGCTCGAGGCCGAGCTCTCGGCCGAGGAGAGGGGTCTCATCGCCAAGCTTCGCGAGTACCTCGAGCGTGACGTGCGACCCGTCATCGACGAGCACTGGGAGGCCGCGACGTTCCCCACCGAGATCGTCAAGGGTCTCGCTGAGGCCGGCGTGGTCGGCCTCGCCTTCGAGGAGACGCGCCCGTTCCCGAACTCCGCCGTCTTCCGCGGGTGGACGGCCCTCGAGCTCGCCCGGGTCGACGCCAGCGTCGCCACCTATGTTGGCGTGCAGAACGGCCTCGCGCTCGGGGCCATCGGACTGTGCGGTTCCGACGCCCAGCGTGAGCGATGGCTTCCGGCACTCGCCTCCGGCGAGCTCATCGGAGCCTTCGGCCTGACCGAGCCGGGCTCAGGCAGCGACTCGGCCAGGGGCCTCACCACCACGGCGGAGCGAGTCGGCGACGAGTGGGTGCTGAACGGCGCGAAGCGATGGATCGGGAACGCGACGTTCGCCGACATCGTCGTCATCTGGGCCAAGGACGTCGCAGACGGTCAGGTCAAGGGCTTCGTCGTCGACACCTCGCTCCCCGGGTTCACCGCCACCAAGATCGAGCGCAAGGTGTCGCTGCGCATCGTGCAGAACGCCGACATCACGCTCGACGGCGTCCGGGTCCCGGCCGACGCGAAGCTGGAGCACGCCAACTCGTTCAAGGACACCGCCACCGTGCTGCGTCAGACCCGGGCCGAGGTCGCCTGGCTCGCGACCGGCATCGCGGTCGGCGCCTACGAGGCCGCGCTCGCGTACGCGAAGGAGCGGATCCAGTTCGGCGCTCCCATCGCCGCCAGGCAGCTCATCCAAGAGCGACTCGTCGACGCGCTCGGCCTCATCACGTCCAGCATCACGCTCTGCGTGCGCATCTCGCAGCTCGGCGATGCCGACGCGCAGAAGGACGAGCACTCGGCGCTCGCGAAGGCCGTCGCGACGGGCAACATGCGCAAGGTCGTCGCCCTGGCCCGCGAGGTGTGCGGCGGCAACGGCATCGTCGCCGACTACGGGGTCGGCCGGTTCTTCGCCGATGCTGAAGCCATCTACTCGTACGAGGGGACCAGGGAGATGAACACCCTCATCGTGGGCAGGTCGATCACCGGCCACGCAGCCTTCGTGTGAGCACCCCTCCTGCACGCATCGGGGGCTGCATGCGGGGCAGAGGACCCGGGGCGTCCGCAAGTGCGCGAGAATAGGCCGGTGAGCTCCACCCGAACCCCCGCTGAATCTGCCGCGACTGAGCGCGCCCCCTGGCGCCGATTCTTCGCGCAGGTCCCGGGCAGCCCCGGCCTCACCGCGTTCGCGACCTTCACGTTCTTCACAGCGTTCGCGGGTGACTTCTGGCGGAACCTCGTGACCTGGTACGGCTTCGGGGTCATCGTCCTCGTCATCATCGGAATCTCCATCTGGCTGCTCGCGAGCAAGAAGCCGCTGCCGAAGATCATGCACTTGCCCTCGGCGCTCATCGCCTTCGTCGCCTGGTGCGCGCTGTCCATCATCTGGTCGATCTACCGCCCCGAGTCGCTCCTCGGCTTCGGCATCCAGCTCGTGACCGTCATCGTGGCACTTGCCATGGCCGTCTCCCTCACGAAGCCGCAGTTCCTGCGGGCGTTCAGCGCGGCGATGCGGTGGATCCTCGGCCTCTCCCTGGCCTTCGAGGTCGTCGTCGCCCTCTTCTTCCCCGGCGGGGTGCTCCCCCTGGCGCTGCTCATCCCCGGCGAGCTCGAACGCGTGACCGGCATCCCGGGGGCAACCGCCGAGACCGTCCCGGCCGCCTTCCTCTGGAGCCAGGGCCACATCTTCGCCGGAAGCGCCATCCAGGGCATCCTCGGCAATCGCAACCTGCTCGCCATGGCCGCCCTCCTCTGCGTCATCGCCGTCGCCGTGCAGTGGTACGCGAAGCAGATGCGGCGCTGGCCCGCCCTCACCTGGATCGCCCTCGGCCTCATCGCCATCCTGCTGTGCAAATCGGCGACCGTCTTCGTCGGCTGCGCCGTCGTGCTGCTCGCCGTCGCGCTCGTCTTCGTGGCGAGACCGCTGAGCAACGCGCAGCGGTGGGGCATGTACGGCGCCGTCTTCGCGATCATGCTCATCATCGGCTGGGTCGTGCTGCAGTTCAACACGCAGCTGTTCGGCCTCATCAACCGCTCGAGCGACATGTCGGGACGTGGCGACATCTGGGCGGAGGTCGGACGCCTCGGCAGCGAGCATTGGCTGACGGGCATGGGCTGGATCAGCTACTGGGCACCATGGGTCGAACCCTTCAAGGGGCTCCTCGTCGTCGACGGAGTGCACTTCCTGCAAGCCCATAACGCCTACCTCGACGTCTGGATGCAGACGGGCCTCATCGGAGCGTTCTTCTTCGTCGGCATCGTGCTCTCGACCCTCATCCGCACCTGGTGGCTCGCCGTCGATCGGCCGCAGACCGACGCAAGCGGCCCGCGCGACTTCCCGCCGACGGCCATGCTCGCGTTCCTCCTCATGGTGGCGCTCACCGTGCAGTCGCTGACCGAGTCGAGGCTGCTCGTCGAGGGCAACTGGCTGCTGCTCTGCTATCTGGCGATCTACTCGAAGCTGCGCATCCAGGACCTCCCGGCGCTGCCGAGGCGCACCATCTCGACCAAGACCGGGCCGCTGCCGATCATCGAACGCAATCGACTCGAGGGCATTGACTGACGCTGTGACTTCTCTTCACCACACGACGGAACCCATGCGCGGACGCAAGACGTGGATGGACCTCCTGCGGGGGTCTGCGATCCTGCTCGTGATCCTGTTCCACGCCTCGGCGCTGCCGGTGATCCTGATCTTCGTGCCGCCCACTGAGTTCGTCGCCGACCTCAACACGTTCTTCGGCCCGTACCGCATGAGCATGCTGCTCGTGCTCTCCGGCATGCTGCTCGGGCGGTCGCTCTCGAAGCCGGCAGGCGTCTACTACGTCAGCAAGGTGCGGACCATCGTGTGGCCGTACCTCGTGTGGGCCGTGATCTACTGGCTTGTCTCCGGGCAGGAAGAGTGGATGGATCCGAGCGCCTGGATCGCGACGAGCTGGCTCTGGTTCCTGTTCTTCCTTGCGATCTACTACGCGGCAGCTCCCCTCCTCGCACGCGTCCGCGGGCCCCTGTTCGCGGTCGTCCCCGTCGTGCTGTGGAGCTTGAGCGTGCTGCTCCCCGACGGGGACCTGACGAACCTCGCCTACTACGGCGGGTTCTTCTTCGCGGGGCACTTCGTCGCGACGTGGCGGGCCACCTTCACGCGATTCGAGACGATTCCGTGGATGCTCGGCCTCCTCGCCATCGCCGTGACCTTCAGCCTGCTGCTCGTGGCTCAGGACCACGCCTACTACTTCGGCCTCGGCAGCCACCTCGGCGTCTCCCCTGGGGGCCCTGGCGAGCTCGTCGACGCGCTCGACGGCCCCACCATAGACAACCCGACCGGCGAGGTCGCAGGCGCCGACAACGGCACCGTGATCGATCGGCTTTCCGTGCTGTGGATCCCGGTCGTCCTCGCGGGCATCGCTGGCATCATCATGTGGGTTCGCCGCGTCACGGGTGCTCTCGAGGGGCGCGGCGCTGACGCCGCCAAGTGGCTGCAGTACATCGGCCGCAACTCCGTGGTGTTCTACGTCGTCCACTACCCGACGCAGATCTGGATCACCTTCCGAATGGGTGAGGCCGGCGTCGTCGACTCGAACACGACCTTCTGGGCGTGCACGCTCGGCGCGCTCGGGATGAGCTACCTCGCCTGCTGGCTGCGCCGCTTCCGACTCTTCGATGCGTTCTTCGTCTTCCCGAAGCTTCGCAGCACCACACCTGCTCAGCAGGCCAGGGTGACCAGCAGCTCCTAGGTGCCTGGCTGCTGCAGAACGTCGGAGCAGCGGATATCGAATTTGCGGAACTCGGGCGCCGTCTCGAACTGGTAGATCGCGGCCGGGTTCGCCTCGCAGACGGTGAGCGCCTGGCGCCATTGCGGGGTCCACGCCGCGCCTTCGTCGCGAGCGTTGTCGACCTCCGGCCACTGCATGGCGATGTAGGCGAAGAACAGCAGGGTGACCCCGAGGGCTGCGACGCGACTGAAGACGGGCAGCTTCGGACTCACTCTCGAGACGAACGCCGAGGCTGCGAAGGGAAGGCACGCAAGCGCGAACATGCCGGCTGATGCGCCGTAGCGGAGGTTGAGCAGCACCAGGAGCCAGACCTCCCCTTCGATGTCCGCGAACCTGAAGAACCAGAACGGGTTGACGATCAGGGACCCGCCGAACGTCGCGCCGGAGACCAGCAGGAGCGTGACCAGCGCGAAGCGCTCCGGATTCTTGCCGCACACCAGGGCGATGACCGCTGCGAGCGCGAAGGGGATGAGCCCGAGCCACAGGAACCAGGTGCCGTTCTCTGCGAGGTACACGGCGTTGGCCTCGACGTCCCCGTTCCAGATGGGGAGAATCGCGTTGGCGAGCCAGCCGATGATGACGTCCGCGATCTCCACGACCTCGTCAGACTCTGTCCCTCTCGGGTAGTTCAGCCAGGTGAAGACCTGCGCGCCGGCGCCCACGAGGGCGCCCACGGAGACGATGACGTGGGAGAACGTCCTGTTCCAGATGAGCCTCAGCAGCATGAAGGGCACCACGACGACCGCCTGGAACTCCGACAGCGCGCACGTTAGCGCGATGACGGCCCAGAAGATGCCCTCGCGCCTCGAGTTGATCTGGGTTACCGCGATCCACGCGACGAGCCAGAGGCAGTAGGTGTGGATGTTCGCGAGGTCGCCGATGATCTCGCGGCTCAGGAGGGGGACCATCACCGGGACGATCGCCATGAGGAATCTCGCCGGCAGCCAGCGCAGGATCCCGCGCGTGAGCCGGAAGGTGGCGGCGCCCACGAAGCCGGCGAACAGCACGCAGAGGATGAAGACGCCCCTGTCGAAGTGCTCGATCGGCACGAATTCGACGAGGCCCGCCGCGAAGAGGCGCGGCAGGAAGTGCTGGTAGCCGGCGTAGGGCTGCAGGAGGGACGCGAACGTCCCGTTCTCGAGCTGCTGCCGCAGGAAGACCGGTCCGTCCTCGGCCCACAGCGCCTGCTGCTCGGCCGGGGCGATGCGAAGCCAGGTCGTGATGGTGACGACGACGAAGACGACGGCGGTCCAGAGCAGCTCGTTCCTGGTCCAGCTCGGTAGGCGACTCAGCCCCTGCTCGACCCTGCTCAGCTTCACAGCCTCTACTGTCTCTACAGCCAACGGACCCCCCAATTATCGCGCGCACCCGTCCGACGGCAGGCCCGTTCGAGCACCGAGCCTACTGGTGCGCGTGGCCGCACTCACGAGGACGTGCCGGGGCACGTGCGCACTCCGCTCTGGACGAATGGAGCGCGTGTGCACGCAGCGCACGCGTCCCCGCCGCGCGCGGCAGGATCACGTCAGTGCGGGCAGCGGGTTCGAGCCCCGTCAGCCCGGAGAGCCCGTCAGGGCCCGGAGAGCCTGTCAGCGCTGATCTGTGCCCTGGACTCCGGCAGCGTCCTTGGCCATGAGCTCCCGAATCACCGTGGCGTCACCGTAGATCTCGCGAGAGTCGTACGGTCGGTCGGGGAAAGCGCCGTACTGCAGTGCGATGCCGAGATCATTGTCTCGGATGAACTGCTCGACCTGCTCGCCAAGCGACACGGACGTTCCAGAGCCCACGTTGATGATCCCCGTGACCTCTTCCTGCGAGGCGACGGCTGCGATCTGGCGCCCGAGTTCGGCGACATGGATGAAGTCGAAGCGCGCTGCCCCCGAGGTGAAGGGGAACTCTCTCTTGCCATCTGCGGCGGCTTCGAGAAGCTTCGTGAAGATCGACTTGTTGTTGCGGTCGTCTCCGAAGATGTAGTACGCACGCAGCCACTGCAGGGCCACCCGGTCGCCGAAAGCGAGGGTCGAGGACTTCCGGAGCGCGTCCTTCGCGATGCCGTACAGCGAGAGCGGGTTCGTGGGCGTCTCAGCCGAGACCATGCCCTCGTAGAAGCCGATCTCGTGCATGGACCCGAGGACCGCAAGCCGCTGCACGCCAGCCTCGGTCGCCGCTTCCAGGAACCTGAAGTGGTCGGAGAGCTTCTGCATGTGGACCGGGGCGTTGTGCGCGAATCCCGCTTCCCAGGCAAGGTGCACGACGGCCGTCGGAGCTGGCTCGAGCAGGACGGAGAAATCTGCGGATGGTGCCAGCAGATCGAACTCGACGACTCGAGCCTCGCTGTTGATCGTGGCGGCGCTCCCTGGACGGACAACGGCGGTCACCTCTTGGCCCCGTGCAACCAGTGCGTCGACCACGTGCCTGCCGATGTAACCACCGGCCCCGGTCACGAGAACCCGTTCGCTTTGCGTCATCTTCGTCCCTTCACAAGAACGGCCAGTCTAGCCGAGGCCTCAGCTCGTCCTCGTCCGACTCGGCGCTCGGGGGAAAGGCGAAGAGCCCGCCCCCTCACCCGGTTGGGGTGGAGGAGCGGGCTCTCGGACGCGCGCGCCCTGGGCTACTCGGCGACTGGTGCTCCGAGGCCCATGATCGAGAACAACTCGACCGAGAGGCGGAACGTCGTCGGCGGTGTGGCCTCCGGCGTGCCCTCCGTGGTCGGCGCCTCGTCGACGGTCGGAGCGGGCGACTCAGCGGCCGGCGCCTCCGAAGCCGTCTCGGTCGGCGCTGCAGACTCGGTCGGGGCAGCCGTCGCCGTCTCCGTCGGTGTTGCGTCCGGGTCCGTGGTCGCGGTCTCGGTTGCCTCGGCCGGGGTGGTCTCGGCTGGCGCCGTCTCGGACGGCGTAGCCGTCGGCTCCGCGAGACTCGGGTCGATGAGCGAGAGCTTGCCGTCGATCACGCGGTAGAAGCTGTCGTCAGGACCCTGCACCACCGAGCCGATGGGCTCAGCGTCGGTTGCCACGCTCAGCTTCACCCCGACTTCCGGCGCGAGGGGTGTGAACACGAGGCCGAAGGCCTCCGCATCGGCAGGGCTCGCGAACGGCACGAGCTGTCCGTCGACGCCGATGTAGGGAACGTCTCCGAGCAGAACCGCAGACGTGTACAGCGGAGCTGTGGCGCCGGTGAAGGCATCGAAGTTCGCGGCTGGGACGACCTGTGCGTTCTCGATGTCGAGGCCGATCTGAGCTGCGACATCGCGTGAGCCGAGCTGCAGCAGCTTCTCACCGTTGACGATCCACACGCCGGTGCCCGCCTTGTTGGTGATGACATCACCGGACTCGAGTGGAACCGCAGGCTCTGCGGTCTCCGTGGGCGTCGGAGTCGCGGTCTCGCTCGGCGTCGCCGTGGCCGTCGCTGACGGCGTCTCGGTCGGCGCGGAGGTCGATGTCGCGGTCGGCTCAGGTGTGGCGGTCCCGCTCGGCTGAGGCGTGACCGTCGCCGTGGGCTCCGGCGTCGCCGACTCGGTCGGCTCGGGCGTTGCGGTCGGCTCGGGTGTCGCCGTGGGCTCGGGCGTCGCGGTGTCGTCGGGCAGAGGCCAGCCGGCCGGAGCCCCGAGGAGGGTCGATCCCGTCGGGAACGAGTCCGCGACGCTGTCGACGACCTGAAGCGAGCCGCGCTCGGGCATGCCCATGGCCACGCCGATCTCAGGCCAGCCGATGAGGCGCTTCTCGCCGTTGATGATGGCGTACCAGGCACCCTTGGCCGTCGTGATGAACTCGGTTGCAGGCTGCTGCGAGATCGGGATGACACCGCACAGCTGCGGGCTCAAGGTCTCGCTCTCGAGACCATAGGCGGCCTGGAGCTCAGCGCTGCGGTAGGGATGCGCCTGTCCCTCGGCGGCGAGCAGCGTCTGATCGTTGCAGACGAACTGGGCGCTGTCGATGGTGTAGTCGCGCTTGGGGATGCCGTCGAACGACGCCTGCGTCATGACCTGCGCGGTGCCACCGAAGCCATAGGCCTCAGCGAGCTGCGCATTCGCGATCTTGACCAGGTGAGCGCCGTCGAGCACGTAGAGGTCGTCACTGCTCGGCGTCTTGAGCAGTGCGCCGTTGGTGATGCCGTTCCCGGTCGGGATGTCCGAGAGGGTCCCGTTCGCGACGGTGTAGACGACCTCGTCGCTTCCACGCCTCGCGGCTTCCTTCTTCGCGTCGTCCTCGCTGCCGAACTCGACACGCTCGCCGCCGACGACCAGGTTGACCTTGGATCCGTCGACTTCCTTGACCAGGTGCGCCCCCGGCGTCGAGCCGAGCTTGCTGAGACCGGAGAGGGCATCCGCTGGGACCGGCGTGAATCGACCGACGCCGTAGGCCGACGTCGCGACCTGCAAGAGGCCAGCGTCCGTGATCAGGTAGGACTTGCTGCCGTCCGAGACGAGCGACGAGTCGAGGGAACCCGAGTTCGTCACCTGCGCGAAGGCGTCGCCGAGCTTGCCCGTCACGTTGAATTCGCTGAGCTTGCGGAGCTCAGACGACACCGCGTAGCCGCGGCCCTCGTCGCCGAGGAGCATGGTCTGCGACCCGTCAAGCGGCGTCACGACGGCGCCACGGGAGAGGACCGGCTCACCGGTGGGGAGGAAGTCGAGCGCGCCGTCCTTGAGGTTGGTCACGGCGGTGTACAGACCGAAGTCGCGCAGCGCTGTGAGGCTCGAGACCTCGCGCTTGGTCTGGTTCTGCACGAGGAACACCTGGCCGTTGTCGGTCTTCACGAACGACTCGAGCGTCCAGCCGCCCTCGAACTTCTCGAGCTGCTCCTTGGTGATCTTGGCAACCTGGCCCTGCTGGAAGCCGTAGCTGGCAGCGGTCGCCCAGCCGCGGAGCTTCCACCACTTGCCGTCACTGATGTAGACCGGGCCGTCTGGGCCCTCGAGGATCTCGCCGACCCAGGTTCCCCACGGGATCCAGGACATCTCCTGGGCAGGAATCGTCTCGACTGCGCCGAGCGCCTCGGTGAAGCCCGCCACACGGTCGGCCGTCAGGTGGTACCGGGTTCCGTCGGAGAGGAAGTAGACGTCGCTCGTCCCCTCAGCCTGGATCAGCGATGGCCGCTCCGCGGTGCCCTGGGCGTCTCCGAACCAGTCGGTGTACATGCGCCAGAAGTTGCGGTTGCCGTACGCGGAGCATCCATCGCCCTCGCCGTACATGTTCGAGAGCGCTGCCTGGTTCGGCTGGTACGGCGTGTAGTTGTAGAGGCCGGCCGTCGCGTAGTTGGAGATGTAGACGGCGGACGAGCCACACGCGAAGTTGGGGTTGTAGAGCACATTGTTCGTGGCGAACGGGATGTGGTTGAAGCTGTACGGGTTGGCCTTGTAGTACTGGAACTGTCGTGCCGCGTTGTAGACCTGGTAGAAGAACCCGCCGTAGCTGGCGTCGCACGGCGCCGTGTCCGGGCAGCCGAAGCCTGTGGCAGCCGCGAGGCGCCCCAGCGTCGGGCTCGACATCGAGACCAGGCTCTGCTCCTTCTCCAGGAGGACGAGCATGGCCTTGGCGCTGAAGTTGCACGCCTGGCCGACCTTGGCGATGATGTTCGCCGCCGACTCTCCCCCGGGGGCGCCCGGGTACGCGCTGCAGTAGGAGGTGGCTGGCATCGACGGCGTCGACTGCGTGTAGTTGCGCAGGGCGGTCGAGGAGCTCGAGCCGTTCTTCGAGACGAGGAACTGCTGCACCTCGGCTGCGGTCATCGCGGAACCGTCGTAGAAGTTCTCATCGCTGATGATGTTGCCGGGGTCGAACGACGACCCAGCGGCGGACGCCGTCTCAGCGCCGAACTCCTGAGGTGCTACCGCTTGGAAGGCAAGCAGGCCCGCAGCGGCTGCTGCCGCCGTGGCCACAATGGCAATTGTTCTGCGAAACATGAGTTCCCTACGCGTCGAAAACCGAGGAGCCGGTCGGGTCGTAGTGAGACGACACGCTCAGCAGTTTCCAAGTATGCACACATGGGCCACAAAAGACCACAGCCGTCGCTCCTTTCACATGAGTCACATATGTCACACCTGACCCAGGAAAACAGGACGCGAAGCCCGGCAATCCGCGGAACTCGCCGCGCATGAGGTCGCCACGCCCGCGGCGACACGCCGAATAAGAAATCCGGGCAATTTCTGCAACATGCACTATGGCGGCCTTCCCCGAAGGCCGACAGGACCGAACAGCGAGACGCGGCCCCGCTCCCCCGGATGAATCCGAGCAAGCGGGGCCGCGTCCGAGCACCCGGGCTTCGACCTACGTCCGGTCGTCCGCCACACGATGCGCGGCGAGCGTTTCGGGGGGTCCGGAGACCTCGCCGGAGTCGACCACATGCGCGCCGAACTTCGAGTCGAGCGTCATCAGCCCACCGGATTCGAACGGGGTCCCGGGCCCGACGTTGAACGTGACCGCACGCTGCCACGCGTCGAAGGTCTGCACGCAGTCGTAGTCCTGAATGGATGCACTCAGCTGAAAGGCACCAGGCCTCATCGTGATGCGTGGGATCTCGATATCGATCGACCCGGTGCCAGGCCCGATCGAGTCAGGCACGAAGCCGCCGTCGAGGCCGTGGTTGCCCCAGACGAAGACGCCCTCGACGTGGTCGATGGAAGCTCCGAACACTGGCCGGGGGATGCGCTCCTCGGCCTTGTAGTGCAGGCGGATCACCGCCCGGTCACCCGTGCGGAAGCTCCGAGTGTCACCCCGATCGTCCGACAGCATCTCCATCTTCGTGATCTGCGCCTCACCCGTCCCGAAGCGAGTGCCGCCCTGCTCGACGTCGACGGCCCCGTGCTCGCGGTTCGAGTACTCGTCGATGATGTCGCGCGCGACCCCGACCGCCTGCAACTCGCCATGGCTCAGCCAGGCGGCCTCGTCACAGAACGTGCGCATCTGCTCGAGCCCGTGCGAGACGACGACAACCGTGCGTCCCTCGCGCTTGAGCTCCGCGAACTTCTCCATGCACTTCTCCTGGAACTGCATGTCGCCGACGGCGAGCACCTCGTCCACGAGCAGCACATCCGGCTCGACGTGGATCGAGACGGCGAAGCCGAGACGCACGTACATGCCGGAGGAGTAGTTCTTCACCGGCTGATCGATGAACTGCTCGACCCCGGAGAAGTCGACGATGGAATCGAACTTCCGATCGATCTCCTGCTTGTTCATGCCGAGGATCGATCCGTTCAGATACACGTTCTCGCGTCCGGAGAGCTCCGGGTGGAATCCAGACCCCACCTCGAGCATCGCAGCGAGACGGCCGCGCGTCTCGATCTTGCCCTGGTTCGGCGCGAGGATCTTGGCGATGCACTTCAGCAGCGTCGACTTGCCTGAGCCGTTGTTCCCGAGCAGCCCGAAGGTCTTGCCTTCGGGAATCTCGAGTGAGACATCGCGCAGAGCCCAGAAGTCCTCGTACTTGGAACGGTAGCCCTGCAGCACGGTGGCCTTGAGCGACTGGTTGCGGTCGTGATGCACGCGGAACGTCTTCGAGACGTTGTCGACGCGCACTGCCGGAAGTCCGGTCATCAGAGCTCCTCCACGATTCGGTTCTGCTTCGCTCGGAAGACGAAGATGCCCGCGAGCAGCATGATCGCCGCCCATGCGGTGATGGTCAGCCATGTGCCGACAGACGGCACCGCGAAGTCGTACAGCACGGAGCGATACGCCTCGAGGAACTGGTGGGCCGGGTTGAGCTCGAAGACCGCCATGAGCGGGACCGGCTGCCCGAAGATGTTCCAGCCATCTGTCGTGAGCTTGTCCTGCGCCTGCTGGACCAGCGACGCCGGGAAGACGACACCGCTTGCGTAGAACCACACCTGGTTGAAGATCGTCCAGAGGTACTGCACGTCGCGGAAGTAGACGACCGCGACGGACAGCATCAGGCCGATGCCCAGCACGAACATGGCCGTGAGCGCCACGATGGGGATGAGCAGGAGCACGACGATGAGCAGCTTCGGGCCACCCGCGATGCCCATCAGCAGTGCAAGCACCAGGAGTTCGATCGCGAACGTCGTCGTGAGCGAGAGCACGCTCGAGGTGACGAGCACGTGCCGCGGGAAGTAGACCTTGGTGAGCAGCCCGATGTTGGCCATGAGCGCGCTCATCGCGCCCATGATGCCGCCCGAGATGAAGGTCCACGGGATGATGCCGCAGGCCACCCAGAGCGCGTAGTTCTGCAGGCCGGAGTTGGTCCCGACGTGCGGCTCGGCGACGAAGAGCAACCCGAACACGACAGAGAAGATCGCGATCTGCGCGAGCGGGTTCACCAGCGACCAGATGCGCCCGAGCGCCGTCCGGTTGTACTGCGAGCGGATCTCGCGCAGGGTGAGGTTCAGCAGCAGCCCCATAGTGGGGTACCTTGCGCCGAAGCGAGCGACCAGGTTCGGTCGCTCTCTGAGCTGGGTCTCTGCTATTTCTGCACCTCTTGATCGATCCACTGACATAACTCGACAACTCCAGCATCCACCATGGTCGACGGCGCCCAGTCGAGGGCGGCCTTCGCCGAGTCGATCTCGCACGACGCGTGCCGCACGTCCCCGTTCCGGTACCTGCCGTTGATGACAGGAGAGGGGGCTCCGTAGTGCGCTGCGATGAGCTCGGCGAGGCGCAGGATCGACGTGCCCTCCCCCGACCCGATGTCGTACGGCGCCGAAGCCGAGGCGCTCGCCTGCTCGGCGGGCACGAGGACGCCACGCACGAGCGCGCTCGCCACGTCGTCGATGAACACGAAGTCCCTGACGATCTCACCGTCCTCATACACGGGGATCACCTCGTGCGCCTTCGCGCGCTGCGCGAAGAACGAGACGATGCCGGTGTACGGGTTGATGAGCGACTGCCCCGGACCGTAGACGTTCTGCAGGCGGAAGAGCACCGGAGCGACCCCCATGGCAAGGCACCACGAGGTCAGGATGTGCTCCTGCGCCAGCTTTGTCGCCCCATAGACGCTGGTCGGGTTCGGCGTCACCCGAGACGAGACGAACGGAAGCGGCGTGAGCCCCGGGAAGTCCCACTGACCGGCGGCGAGCATCGCGTCGCTGCGCTGCCCGGGGTAGGAGATCTCACCTGCCGCGTCGCTCCACGCGCCTTCTCCGTATACGGCGCGACTGGAGGTGAGGACGATTCGCTCGGGGAGCTTGTCGGCGCGAACGAACGCGTCGAGCATCTCCGTGGTGCCGACGACGTTCGTCGCCGCGTGCCTTGTCGCCTCGGTGAGGGACTGGCCCGTGCCGGTCTCGGCGGCGAGGTGGATGACCACGTCGGGTGCCGCGTCTGCGAGGAGCGCATCCCACATCGCGGCGTCCGTGACATCCCCGTGCACGAACTCGACCCGTTCGTCGAGTGCGGCGGGACGAGTCGGGTGCGGATGCACCTGCGGGTGGAGGCTGTCGACCGCGATCACGCGCTCGAAGTGCGCCGGCAGGAGCGCCGAGAGCGCCGTGCCGATGAAGCCTGCACCTCCCGTGACCAGGCAAGTGCCCATTTTCACGTCTCTTTCTGTCGCTGAAGCGCCAGCCTAGCTGGCCGCAGTCCGGGACCAAGGATAACGACAGGGCCGCGCCCCGCCCTGAGCGGACCGCCTACTCGGGAAGCACGGGAACGAAGTTCAGGTGCCGCTCCGTGATCTCGTAGATGACCACGTCGGGTTGGAACTCAGCCGCCTCGCCGAGCACGTCGACTCTCGCGTTCGGGTCGTCGAAGGAATGGCGGATCTGCTTCGTGCTCGCGAACCCCGCCTGCCAGCCGGCAGCGATGTTGCTCCCCTGACTGTCCCTGAGCACGAGGGCCTTCAGATCGCTCTGTGGACTCTCCGTCACCGTGGTGGCCGGAAGCAGGAGCATATCGAGCCCCACATTCGTCGTCATCTCCTCGGTCGAGCCATCGGCGAACGACACGCTCATGGGAGAGGCAGAGGCCTCGAGCGACGGGATCATCGTCGGCACGTCGAGCGAGGGAAGACCGAACGCCTCGAATTCGCTCGAGACGACCACTGGCTCGAGCTCGGAGAAGTCGAGAGGCGCAAGCGGCTCGTACTTGGCGTCCACGGAGCCGAGGCAGTCGGCGAGCGTCGCCCACCCGACGGCGCCGCCGAACGGGGTCCAGTGGCTGTTGCGCTTCGCGTAGACGTCTCCATCGACGGCCGCGTCCCGTAGCGGCTGACGCGTGTCCATGATCGGCAGATCGGGGTAGGCGTCATGCAGGTGGTCGAGGTTCGTCGGGCCGCGCAGCTCTTGCGCCCAGCCCGGCAGCTCCTCCGGCAGGACGGCCCAGTCAGCTGGCACGACCTGGATGATGAGGTCCGTTCCCTGCTGGGCCAGCTGAGCCTGCACGGTCCGGAAGTAGCTCGCCCACTCCTCGGCCTCCTCCTGCCCCAGGTAGCTGCGCCCGAGAGCCTGGGAGAAGTTGTTGGCCTGCTCGTCTCCCCAGAACACCCAATCGTCGTTGCCCTCGACATAGGAGTGACCGCCGGCCGGCAGGGCGCCCATGTTCTCTTCGAATGCCGCCTCGCTCGCATCCGCGTTCTCCGCAGACCATGGATCCCCCGTGACGGGGTTCGCCAGGGTGGGCGCGCAGGTCTCCTGGGGCAGCGCGAACGCGGCCGACGCCGGCCCCTGCTCGGGCGGCAGGGCATCCGCCGCAGCAAGCGTCTGCTGGGTGATGCGTCCGCTGATGACGGCGATCAACGCGCAGACGAGGAGGAGGATGAAGGGAATCAGCCGAACCCTGTGCCACCGCTGGGCCCAGGTGACGCGCCCCTGCTTCGACGGCGGCTCCTCGAAGCCGCTCTCCGGCCTCAGACTCCCGGGCCCCGTGCTCGTCATGCTTCGCTCCTGATCTGCTCTGCGCGCTCAGCGCGCACGCGCTTGGCGAAGTTGCTCGACGAGTAGTCGACGTTCACGAGTCGCGCCTTGACCCGGTCGAGCGGGGGCCTGCAACGATCCATGACCCACGTGAGCCAGCGAGGAGTCCAGTTCTTGAGGCTCATCGCCGGGCTCTCGATGACGTGCCAGGAGATGTACGCGCAGACGTGGGCGCCGATCGCGATGACGAGGTGATAGACGAGCCAGCCCGCATTCTGCAGGCCGAAGTAGGCGCCGAACTGCATGAGCGGCCAGGCGAAGATGTAGATCCCGTACGAGAAGTCGCCGTGCTTCTCCCAGTTGTTGAGCTTCGGGGTGCGGATCGCGAACCACATGAGGAAGTACATGAGGAAGTACTGCCCCCACATGTTCCACCCGCCGTAGTTGTAGGCGAAGAACGCGACTCCGATCGCGAAGACCGCGAGCCGATCGTCGATCACGATCTTGTCGCCGAAGAAGGCGAAGAGCATCCCGAAGGCGAACGGCGCGAAGAACATCGCGTTGAAGGGGTTCGTCATGAACGGGCTGATCGACAGCATGTCGACCCACCCGCTCCAGGTCAGCGCGTTCACGAGGATGAGGGCCAGGGCGATCAGCCCGCCGACGATGCGGTTCGACAGGACCCCGAACAGGCCGAGGAAGCCGATCATGATGTACGCCCGGAATTCGTACATGAGGGTCCACGCCGACCCGTTCCAGTCGTAGCCCCCGAGCGTCGCGAACGGCAGGCTTCCACCCATTTCCGCGATGTTGCGCTGACCGAGGTTCAACCACATGTTGTTGATGAAGTACGTGAACGGCGACTCCGTCGATGCGTCCCAGAAGCCGGCCATGCTCCCGGTCTCCCGGTGCCACGCGATCGGGGCGAGAATGAACGCCGTCGTCAGCAGGGCGAGCCAGAAGGCGGGGAAGATGCGCAGGACGCGGCGCCAGAAGAAGCGGAAGATCGTCGACTTTCCCTGACGGCTCTTCGTGATCAGGAATCCGGAGAAGAAGAAGAAACCCGCGACAGCCACACCACCCAGCGACTGCTCTGTGGAGAGCTGGGACCCGAGGTCGTGACCACCGTAGAAGCCCCCCAGGGGACCAGCGTGAGCGAAGATGACGGCGAAGGCCAGGAACCAACGGAGGAAGCCGATGCTGTTCGCGCGCGGGTCGAACGCCTGTTGAAGCGTGAGCGGCATAAGTGCTTTCGAGGTCAGATCCCAGGACGGGTGCTACGGATGATGACATTGATAGTAGCTGGCCCGCATTCTGGACGGCACCAACCAGCACCGCATCAGGAGGGGCGTCCACCGCCCGCCGAGCGCACCTGCGCGTACACCTTCCGGGCCACAGCGTACGCAGGGCGCAGCGCTCGCGCCGAAGCCGGGTTCTGCTCAGCCACGTACCGCTTCAACGCGCCGAGCGGAGAGGGCGCGACACCTGGACCGCCACCGAGCACGTCAGCAAGATACGGGACCTGCTCGATCGCGTGACCGTACGGCACGAACGACGCGAGCTCCTGCAGCTTGTACTCGAGGAACGTGTGGCTGATGGCCGCCATCCTGGTGTTCATGACGGTCCGCGTGTGGAAGCCCTCACCGTGCGCGGCGTAGCTCACGATGCGCTCGAGCACATGCGCGAGGGTGCCGTCCTGGTACCCGCTCTCACCGGGGAAGTCATCCCAGGTGAAGCCCGCGTCCACGATGGGCCGCAGTGCTTCTCGGCGCGCGATGAACATCGAGCCGTACGGCGAGACGGGGGTGGAGTCGTCGAGTGGCGTCGAGACGCCCAACTGCCTGAGCAGCTTCCCGGCGGGGCCCTTGTTGAGGAACCAGGCGTGTCCGAGCGTCGGATAGCCCATGTGGATGACCGGGGGGAAGACCATTCCGAGCGTGCCGTGCTTCTGGAACAGCGCGAAGAGGTTCGCAGCGTAGCCCTCGCTCGGAAGGAGGTTCTCCAGCAGGTGGCGCTTGAACCACTGCCCGGCATTCCATCCGTCCTGGACGCTCTTCTTGCCGTGGATCTTGACGATGAACTCGTACCGCTCGTCGCGCAGCACATCCGCGCAGCCGACGAAGAACGCCGAGATGTCGCGGCCCCGGTTCGACTCGACGAGGCGGACGTCGCTCCGGTCCCCCCAGCCGCGACGCGCGACGGCCTCGCGGATGGCGGCCCGCTTCGTCTCGTCCGTGGTCGTCACGTACAGGTCGACCTCCCCGGGCACACGAGCGGCGTGATCGACGATCTCGTCGATGAGCTCGTCGTAGTAGAGGTGCGCGACCACGGCGGTCCGCCCGAGCTGCGTGCGCTCGAGGAGCTCCCGCCCCGTGGCGTCGCGCTCCTCCAGATCGGGGAGGATCTCAAGCAGGGAGAAGTTCGTGTGCAGCACGCGCGGCTTCGCGCTGCGCACCACGTTCGACCAGATGAGGTCCATCGGGAAACCCGCGCGCTCCAGACGATCCGTGACGTCGCGACCGATGATCGCCTGCCTGTCCAGGTAGTCCGGGTCGTGGAAGAAGATGCGTCGCTTCAGGATCGGCAGACGGTCGTCGAGCATGAGCGAGATGTTGTCGAAGATCGGGTGCTGAGACGGGTAGTCCTCCGAGGGGAAGGCCAGCTCGTAGACGAAGCCCAGGCTCGCGAAATAGCTCGTGAACCGGCCCTCGTGACGGTCGATGGAGTCGAAGTACGACGTGATCATCGGCATGTCCGCCCAGTACTCGCGGTACTCGTCCGACAGGAACATGTCTCGTCGCACGGCGATCCAGTGCGACTGGATGTGCCCGGCCATGCTGCCGACGCCGTGGTGCGGGTGGGGGGTCACGGCCTCGTGGCTCGTGATACCCCAGAAGTCGACGTCCTGGGCATCCATTCGGTCGAACATCTCACCGAACGGGAAGATGGGCCCGAAGAACGTGTAGTTGAGGAGGATGAGCTCGTCGTACTCCGCGAGTCGATCCCATCCGAAGTGCTCCTGCGCCTCCTTGTACCCCCACACGTCGAAGCCCTTGTTCTCACGCTCGAGAACCGTGTCCGCGACCGTGGCGAGCCGCGCCTTGCCCTCATCCGAGATGGGCGAGTTCGAGACGACGAAGATGTGCTCGACGTGCTCACGAAGCGCCGTCAGCTTGTGGAGGACGTAGTCATCGACCTGCCCCTCCGGGTCGAAGAAGAGGTAGAACGCCACGCGCCTCGGCGTCTTGCCCTTCAGCCGCGCATCTTCGCGAGGCCGACCGGCGGCGACGAGCGGCATGGGCGTGTTCACGATCTCCGGACGAATGCTGACAACCCCAGCCTCGTGCACGGCTGCCCCGTCCCCGGCGCCTGCGCCTGCGCCCCGACGACTCTTGAGCGCGACCCTTGCGCCGGCCCTCACGAGGGAGCCGATGCCCGAGGCGACCTTCTTCCCGGCGCGGACGGTCTTGGCGACTGGGCGCGCTGCTCGCCGCGCACCATTGACGACGGGCAGCGCGACCTCGGCGACCGTGTGCAGCACGTCGAGGGACTGGAGCACGTCCCGCTGCTGCTGCTCGAGCTTCGCGATCTCGAGGAGGAGAGCGACCTTCGTCACCTCCAGTGCCTCGGCCTGCTTGAGTTGAGAGACCTGCGAGAACTCGCTCGCCTGTCGCCTCGACTCCGCAGACGAGCGCTCCATGTCCTCGAAGAGGCTCGTCACGAGCAGCGAAGGGCCGATCCCCCCGCCCCCGTCGAGCGCCTTGCGCAGGTAGCGGTCTCGGATGATCGTGCCGTAGTCGGAGTGCTCGTCGGCAGCGATGACGACGCTGTTCCCGTCAGGGCCGAGCGACGCGAGCCGCTGATGCCAGAACGCGAGCGGCTCGCCGCTGATGAAGCCGACGGTGTGCCTGGTCAGAAGCCTGAGCAGGAAATCCCAGTCCGCGAGCACGGGCAGCGAACCGTCGAACTCGCCGACCTCGAGGTAGGCGCTCCTCCGGAACAGGAACGAGATCGGCGGCACCGTGCTGCGTCGCATGGTGCCGATGAGCGTGACCGCGTGAGCGTCGTCGGCGAGCACCTCGCGCGACTCCTCGATGACCGTGTCGCCCTCGACACGCTCGAAGACGACCTCAGTGCGCGTCGCGACTCCGGCGTCCTCGGCGTGCGCGTCGAGGTAGTCCACCGTCTTCTGCAGGAAGTCGGGAGCCCAGCTGTCGTCGTCGTCGTGCAGCACCAGGTAGTCGGCATCCGAGTCCCGGAACCCGTCGTTCATGGCCGCCTCGCGACCGTTCGAGACGACGTTGGTGACCACGCGAAGACGTCCCGCCGCGCGCTCCAGGAACGGCTCGAGCAGCGCATCGAGCGCCTCAGCATCGCCGGCATCGTTGACGACGACGAGCTCGAAGTCAGCGAACGTCTGCGAGAGCACGCTGTCGAGGGCCCGACGCAGCAGGAGCGGACGGTTCTTCGTGCGGGTGGCGACGGTGACGCGAGCTGTCATGAGCATTCCCCTTTGGTAGCGGCCACCGATCAGATTAGCTGCAGCTCGCCGATCCGATGGCCGACCGGGAGCCCGCCGCACCACGAGCTCGGGGTCAGGTGACGGTGACCGTCATCGGAGCGCTCACGCCACTCCCAGCTGGACCCTCGTACTGCATGACCGCTTCCCAATCACCGGGGGTGATCGACTCGTCGCGGAGGTTCACGATGCAGCTCGAGGCATCGGTGCCGGCCGAGGTCGGAGCGGCCGCCGACGCCGTCGCGACGAACGTCACCGGCCCGTTCTTCAAGACGAGCGTGCAGGTCCCGCCCGGTTCCGTGGCGGACACGAGCGCTGCAGCTGAGATCACGCGCTGGTCCGGGACCCAGTAGGCACGACTCAGCGACACCTGAACCGCGGACGCCTCGGCGTCCGGGTCTGGGGCCGCGGTCTCGGTCACCGTGACCGTCGGTCCAGGGGTGGCCGTGACGATGAGCGTCTCCGGGACCGCCACCTCGGTCGCCTGGGGCAACGTCGTGACCGGGGCCGTGTTGTCTGGTGGGGCCTGCTGCCCGAGCGGGTTCATGAGCACGAACACGATCGCGGCGATCGCCACGGCCGCCGCGATGAGGAGGCCGATGATCAGCCCTCGCCCGGTGCCACGGCGCTCGGCCTGGCTCTCCAGCTCTTCGAGCTCGTCAGGGTCGTACTGCCCGCCGAGCGGCGTCTCGCCGTTGCTCATCTGCCACCTCCAGTCGCAGACACGGTACCCCGCCGGAGGCCGGGGCCTCCTGATGCCGCGCCGCGGGGCGCGGTCAGCGCAGGCGCGCCAGCAGACCCTCGGCGTCAGCGGCGAGACGCCGGAGCGGCTCCTCGAGCGCGGGCAGACGACGGATCACGGCTGCGGCGACCCGCGTGAGGCCGCTGCCGCCGGGCCGGCGAGCGCGCGCAAGACGGTGCGGTGCTCGCACGTCCGAGCCGAACTCGGCCACGAGATCCTCGTACTTCGCGGCGAGCAGCGCGTAGTCGCTCGCGAGGCCATCGGCGGTCTCAGCCTCGGAGACCGCGAACCCGGCGTCGAACACGAGGCGGCTCGCGACCAGGTCGAGGAGCGTCGCGAGCTCCCCCTCCGGGAAGCGCGCCTCGAGCGGCGCGTAGCCGAGCGAGCCGAGGGCTCCCGCGAGCGGTCGGAGCGCATCCACCCGATACGCCGCGAACCCCGCGTACGGAGCGATCGGAGCGTTCGGATCGAGCGGTGCATCCGCACCGAGCGTCGCGGCGAGCAGAGCGGCCCTCGTGCGGGTGCCGCGCCAGCCGTCACCGAGCAGTCCGGTCCCGATGGGCGGCGCCACCGGCACCACCATCCCCAGGCTGGCATGGTCGGCGAACTCCCACGCGAGCGGTTCCGCTCGCTCGAAGATGACCCTCCTGCCCCGCTGGCGGGCCAGCATCGAGGCGCTCGCCGGAGCCGAGCGCACCGAGTCCGCGGCCGCCGACTCGACCAGCAGCAGGTCGGCGTCCAGCAGCCGCTCGTCGCCGCCGGCGAGCCTGCGCCAGAAGTCGCCGCGGACGATGCGCACGTGCAGACCCGAGATCGTCGCCGACTCGTCGCCGCTCGCCGCGTCTCGAAGCCACTCGTGCGTGAGCGCGGTCGATGCGCGCCGCAGCACCCGAGGGCCAGCCCCGACGCCGCCGGCGAGCACCCGACTCGGCGCGAACCGCGCCGTCCCCTCGACGAGCACGTCGACGGGGAAGCCCCGTCGCTCGAGATCGAGGGCGACGTCCCGAGCCGAGACCCCGCGGTGGTCGAGCTCGACGGGGTCGTGGAAGAACACGCGGCGCTTCACGAGGGGCGCCCCCGCCTCGAGCAGCAGCAGCGGGGTCTCGAGGCTGGCGTTGGCGACGGGTGTCCCGTCCACCCGGAAGTTGCCTGCCGGGAACTGCGCGCCGACCGAGAAGCCGCGCTCCGCGAAGAACGGGGAGAAGCGCGCCTCGTGGTGCCGCACCGAGTCGTCGTACGACCGGATCTCGGGCATCGACGCCCAGTACTCGGCCCACGCGTCGCTCACCACGACGTCCCTCCGCACGGCGATCCAATGGGACTGCAGGTGCGATGGCAGGGTGCCGCGTCGCGTGTACGGGTCCGGGCTGAGCTCCCCGTGCTCCGTCACACCCCACACGTCGTGCCCCGCGGCATCCGCCCACGCGAACGTCTCGGCGAAGTCGACGACGGGCCCGAAGAAGGTGTAGTTCGCGAGCACGACTTCGTCGAACGCCGCGAGCCGCTCCAGACCGATCTCCTCGAGCGCAGCGCGATAGCCGCCGACATCGAAGCCCTCGTTCGGCCGCTCGAAGACCCTGTCGGCGACGGAGGCCAGCGACTCGCGCGAAGCGTCGGTCACCGAGCCGTTCACGACGACGAAGAGCTCGCTGGCGTGCCCGCGCAGGCCCCGCAGCGCCCGGAGCACACCGGCGTCGGCGAGACCAGCCCGGTCGAAGAGCAGGTAGATGACAAGTCGATTCATAGTCTCGGGCGGCCGCTGCGGCCGACTCCTCCCCTGAGCGCGTGCAGACTCGTGCCAAGCTAGCACCACAGCGCACCGAGACAGAGGAGAGCAGATGCCAGCTTCGCGACTCGTCGCCGAACGCCGCCAGGAGGATGCCCGCGAGCAGCGACTCGGAGACGCCCCCGTCACCGCGGTCGTGTGCACCCACAACGGCGAGCAGTTCCTCGAGCAGCAGCTGCAGAGCATCCTCTCGCAGAGCCACCCCGTCGCCGAGGTCATCGTCTCCGACGACGCCTCGAGCGACGGAACGCTCGAGCTCGCGCGCCGCGTGCTGGAAGCCTCCGACCGCGCATTCCGCATCTACACCCGCGACGAGCCGCTGCGGGTGAGTGCGAACTTCGCATTCGCGCTCGGCGAGGCCCGCACCGAGTACCTCGCCACCAGCGACCAGGACGACGTGTGGCACCCCAAGAAGGTCGAGCACCTCCTCGCCGCCCTCGTCGGCGACGACCAGGCCCTGCTCGCGCACTCCGACGCACTCCTCGTCGACGAGGACGGCGAGCCCATCGGCGGCACTCTCCTCGAATCGCTGGAGATCACCGACGCCGAATGGCGCGACTACGAGAACGGGCGGCAGCTCGAGGCGCTCACCGCCCGCAATTTCGTGACCGGCGCCACCATGATGCTGCGCGCATCCCTCGTCTTCCGAGCCGGCAACGCGCCAGAGCCGTGGATCCACGACGAGTGGCTCGCGACGACGGCAGCGCTCGTGAACGGACTCCGCGTCGTGCGAGAGCCCCTCATCGACTACCGGCAGCACACCGGCAACCAGATCGGGCAGACCGCACCCACCCTGCGGGTGAAGATCTCGCAGGCCACCAAGGACGGCTCCGCCGACCAGCTGCGCCGCTACCGCCGCGCCGTGGCGCTGCTGCGTCGCGTCAGCGAGCTCGGCGGCACCCCGGAGCAGGAGGCCCACGTGCGGCGCAAGGTCGCGCACGAACGACAGCGGCTCGAGCTGCCGGCTTCGCGCATCCGTCGGCTCCCCCGCGTCCTCAGGTGGACCCTGCGGGGTCGCTACGCGAACTACTCGCGCGGGAGCTACGACATCGCCCGCGACCTCTTCCAGTCGTTGCGGGAGCGCGACGAGCGCTGACCGCGAGCGTCGCGCAAATGCCGAGCGTGGCGCCAACGACGAAGGCCGTGACCCCGAGGGGCCACGGCCTTCACCGGCAAGCGGGGCTCGCTACGCGAGGAGCCCCTGCATGTAACGTCCGTATCCGCTCTTCTGCAGCGGCTTCGCGAGCTCCGCGAACTCCGCGTCGTCGATCCACCCGGCGCGCCACGCGATCTCCTCGATGCAGCCGATCTTGAAGCCCTGACGGTCCTCGATCACGCGAACGTACTCGCTCGCCTGCATCATCGACTCGAACGTGCCGGTGTCCAGCCACGCCGTGCCACGGTCGAGCACCTGCACCTGCAACTTGCCCGCATCCAGGTACGCCGAGTTGACGCTCGAGATCTCGAGCTCGCCCCGCGCGGAAGGCTCCACGTTCTTCGCGATCTCGACAACGTCGTTGTCGTAGAAGTAGAGGCCGGGCACCGCGTAGTTCGACTTCGGCACCTCCGGCTTCTCCTCGATCGACACGGCCTTGTTGTGCTCATCGAACTCGACGACGCCATACGCGACCGGGTTCGACACGTGATAGGCGAAGATCAAGCCGCCGTCGAGCACGTTGTTGCCGCGCAGCGACGAGCCGAGCCCAGAGCCGTGGAAGATGTTGTCGCCGAGCACCAGCGCGACCGAGTCGTCGCCGATGAACTCCTCGCCGATGATGAACGCCTGCGCGAGCCCATCCGGCGACGGCTGCACGGCGTACTCGATGCGCATCCCGAGCTGCGAGCCGTCACCCAGCAGGGCGCGGAACTGCTCGTTGTACTCGGGCGTCGTGATGATCAGCACCTCGCGGATGTCCGCCATCATGAGCGTCGACAGCGGGTAGTAGATCATCGGCTTGTCGTAGATGGGCATGAGCTGCTTCGAGATGCCCTTGGTGATCGGCCACAGACGCGTGCCGGAGCCGCCGGCCAGGATGATTCCCTTCATGGCTACGCACCCGCCTTCGCGCTGAGCTCCGCGTAGTAGGCGCGGGCCTCTTCCCAGCTGGGGAGGAGACCGGACGCAGCCGCCTCGGCAAGCGAGGGGGCATCCGTGTCCTTCGGGGAGAGCAGCAGCTCGCCGGCCTCCTCCGGGAAGCGGAGGTCGACGTCCTTGTCGAGCGGGTTGATGCCGTGCTCGCGCTCCGCGTGGTAGGTGTCGGTGACGAGGTAGCTGACCGTCGCGTCATCCGTGAGTGCCACGAACGCGTGGCCGAGACCCTCGGACAGGTAGATGGCCTTGCGGTCGACGTCGTCGAGACGCACCGAGTCCCACTCGCCGAACTTCGGCGAGCCCGTGCGGATGTCGATGACGAAGTCGAGCACGGCTCCGCGCGTGCACGTCACGTACTTGGACTGGCTCGGCGGAATGTCCGCGAAGTGGATGCCACGGACCACACCCCGCGTCGACACCGAGGTGTTCGCCTGCTTGAGGTCGATCGAGTGCCCGACAGCTTCTGCGAGCTTGTCGAAGCGGTACCACTCCAGGAACACGCCGCGGTCGTCGCCGAACTGCTTCGGCGTGATCTCGTAGCTGTCTGGGATGCTGAGTTCGCGAATCTCCATGCCGAGGAGTCTAGTGCGGCACGGAATGCGAATGCTCGCCAACCCACTCGGCCATACTTGAACGCTGGAGAACCGCCGCGGTAGAACGCGTATAGAGAAGAGGAATACGGGATGCACACCAACGCCGAGCCGCGCACGCCGCCGCGCGTCGCCGTCCTCCTCGCGACCCACATGGGGAAGCCCTACCTCGACGAGCAGCTCGACTCGATCCTCGACCAGGCCGGCGCCGACCTCCACGTGTACGTGTCCGACGACGGATCGACGGACGGCACCCTCGAGCTCCTCGCCGAGCGCGCCGCCGCCGACCCCCGCATCACGATCCTCTCCCCCGAGACCTTCGGCGCCCCCGCACCCAACTTCTTCCGCCTGCTCACCACGATCCCCATCGAGGAGTACGACTACGTCGGCTTCGCGGACCAGGACGACGTGTGGATGCCCGCCAAGCTCGAGCGGCACATCCGGCTCCTCGGCGAGGGCCGCGCGGACGGCATCTCCTCCAACGTCACCGCGTTCACCGAAGACGGCACGCGCATCCTCATCAAGAAGGACTACCCGCAGCGCCTCGCGGACCACCTCTTCGAGACGCCCGGCCCCGGATCGACGTTCCTCCTCACCGAGCGATTCGCGCGGCTCGTCGCAGACCAGCTCGACAACGCGGACTCCCCAGCACGCACGGCCTTCGCCCACGACTGGCTCATCTACGCGCTCGCCCGATCGGCCGGGCTCCGCTGGATCATCGACGGCGAGTCGACCGTCGACTACCGCCAGCACGTCGCCAACGCGGTCGGCGCCAACACCGGCCTCTCGCAGGCGTGGAAGCGCCTCAGACTCACCTCGAACCGCTGGCACCGCGGGCAGGTGCAGCTGACCGTCGAGGCGTGCATCCACGTCGCCTCCCCCGAGGAGCTGCCGAGACTGCAGTGGCTGCACGAGATCCTTGCCGAGTTCACGTATCGGGACGCGCTGCGGCTCGTGCGACGCTGGCGGCAGCTGCGACGCCGGCCACGGGACCGCGCGGCACTCGCCACCCTCATCACGACGGGACTGTGGTAGCTCGACGAAGGGCCGCGCTAGAGTAGCTCCGACTGCGCGCGGGTCGCACTGCGCCAGTCGAACCGCACAACCATCGGCAAATTTCCATCGGCACAGCCCGGCCGACGATTGAACAGGACAGGTATGAAACTTCTCGTGACCGGCGGGGCCGGCTTCATCGGCTCGAACTTCGTGCGCCGCGCGCTGCAGGACCAGTACGAGGGTCTGGAGGGTGTCGAGGTCGTCGTGCTGGACAAGCTGACCTACTCCGGCAACCTCGAGAATCTCGCACCCGTCTCCGACTCCGAGCGGTTCACGTTCGTCGAGGGCGACATCACCGACGACGTCGTGCTCGACGAGTGGATCCCGAAGGTGGATGCGGTTGTCCACTTCGCCGCAGAGTCGCACGTCGACCGCTCCGTGCGCGACGCCTCCGTGTTCATCGAGACCAACGTCGTCGGCACGCAGAAGCTGCTCGACGCGGCCCTGCGCCACGAGCTGCCCCGCTTCGTGCACGTCTCCACCGACGAGGTCTACGGCTCCATCGAAGAGGGAAGCTGGAGCGAGACGTTCCCGCTCGAACCCAACTCGCCCTACTCGGCATCGAAGGCGTCCTCCGACCTCATCGCGCGCTCGTACCACCGCACGCACGGCCTGAACGTGTCGATCACGCGGTGCTCGAACAACTACGGCCCGTACCACTTCCCCGAGAAGGTCATCCCGCTCTTCGTCACGAACCTCATCGACGACAAGCATGTTCCCCTCTACGGCGAGGGCAACAACATCCGCGACTGGCTGCACGTGGACGACCACTGCCGCGGTATCGCGATGGTGCTCGTCGGCGGAAAGGCCGGCGAGATCTACAACATCGGCGGCGGCACCGAGCTCACCAACAAGGAGCTCACGCAGCTCCTCCTCGACGCGACCGGCAAGGACTGGTCCTACGTGGACCGCGTGCAGGACCGCCTCGGCCACGACCTGCGCTACTCGGTCGACATCTCCAAGATCCAGCGCGAGCTGGGTTACGAGCCCAAGGTTCCGTTCGAGCAGGGCCTGGCTGACGTGGTGCAGTGGTACCGCGACAACCGCACCTGGTGGGAGCCGCTGAAGGAGCGCGCTGCCCTGTGACCGATTCGACGTCTGTCCCCGCCACGGCATCCGCACCTGCGGTTGCCGCACGGTTCCTGATCACGGGTGCATCCGGGATGCTCGGCCGTGACCTCCAGCGCGCCCTCGCGGGCCGCGAGGTCACGGCTCTGGATCGCGCCGCGCTCGACATCACCGACCCCGCAGCGGTCGAGGCCGCTGTGGCGGGGCATGACGTCGTCATCAACGCCGCCGCCTACACGAACGTGGACGGAGCGGAGACCGACGAGGCGACCGCCTTCGCGGTCAACGCGACGGGCCCCGGTGTGCTCGCGGCTGCCGCCGCGAAGCACGGCGCGCGGCTCGTGCACGTCTCCACCGACTACGTCTTCCGCGGCGACGCCGCGTCCCCGTATGCGGAAGGCGCCGAACACGACCCGATCTCCGCCTACGGTCGCACCAAGGCCGCCGGCGAGAAGGCCGTCCGCGACGCACTGCCGGACGCCTCCTACATCGTGCGCACGGCCTGGCTCTACGGGGCAGACGGCCCGAACTTCGCGAAGACGATGGCCCGCCTCGCGGCGACCAAGCCCGAGGTCTCCGTCGTCTCCGACCAGCTCGGACAGCCCACCTACTCGGCGGACCTCGCGGCGCAGATCGTCGCGCTCGTCGACTCGAGCGCTCCTGCCGGCACCTACCACGGGACAAACGCCGGCATCGCCTCCTGGTACGACTTCGCGAAGGAGATCTTCCGCCTCGCGGGCTTCGACCCCGAGAACGTCAAGGAGACGGACAGCAGCGCGTTCGTCCGTCCCGCCCCTCGCCCCGCGTACTCCGTCCTCGGCCATGACGCCTGGGCGAACGCGGGAGTTCCACCCATGCGGCCCTGGCTCGACGCGCTCGAGGACGCTGCCGCGCAAGGAGTCCTCAGAGCCTGATGGTTACCCTTCGTGTTCTCCTCGACCGCGCCGCCGATGAGCGTCCAGGCGGCACCCGCCGCTACAGCGAAGAGCTCGGACGCCAGCTCATCACGCGTGCGCCCCGCGGCTGCGACGTCGAGGCGATCATTCCCCGGCGCACCCGCGACGAGGTCGCGCTCCTCGAGGAGCGGGTCCCCGGCCTGACGAGCGTCGTCCAGGCCCCTCTGCGCCCGGAACGCCTCGAGTCCTCCTGGTCACGCGGGCTCCTGACGAACACCGTCGGCGGCGGCTTCATCCACAGCTTCACTCCCCTCGCGCCCATGCGCGACATCTCGCTCAGCCAGGGCATCGACCAGACGGTCGTCACCTGGCACGACATGACCGCGTTCACCCATCCGGAGCTCATCAGCTCGCACACCGTGAAGCACCACAAGGCGCTCCTGCGTCGTGCGTTCCGCTACGCCAGCGGCATCGTCGTGCCGACGAACGCCGTCGCCGACCAGGTCATCGAGCACTTCGACTTCGGTGACCGCGTGCGCGTCATGAGCCCGGCCGCAGCTGCGAGCATCCGCCTCCCCGAGTCCGAGGGAGCTGGGGACGCGATCGCCGACACGCTCGGATTGCCGGACGAGTACGTGCTGACCCTGGCATCGCTGCACAAGCGCCACGGCCTCGCCCAGCTCATCAAGGCCCTGGACGACAAGGAACTCGCCGGCGTCACGCTTGTCGTCGTCGGTCCGACAGAGCGCGGAGAGGTCACGCTCGACGGCCTCGTCAGCGCCTCCGGCGTCGCCCGCGAGCGCGTCGTCTCCGTCGGCGTCATCAGCGACGAGCAGCTCGCCGTCGCCCTCCAGCGCGCCAGCGCACTGGTCGTGCCCAGTCTCAGCGCAGGGTTCGGACTGCCAATCATCGAGGCCTTCAAGTTCGGCACCCCCGTCATCACCTCCGACGACCCAGCACTCGTCGAGGTCGGCCTCGACGCCACCCTCGTCGTGGAACGCGGCGACGGACTCGCTGACGGCGGCTACCCCGAGCGCCTCGCCGGTGCCATCGCGGGAGTGCTCGGCGACAGCGACCTCGAACGACGACTCCGCCTCGCCGGCAAGGACCGCGGCGGGATGTTCTCGTGGGAGATCGCCGCCGACCAGGTCTGGAACTTCCACGCCGACCTCTAGGCGCGACGCCGCTCCCTCGGCACGGTAGGTCTCTCGCGCCCGCAACCTCGCGCCCGCCAACGTCTCCGGATGACAACGTCTCGGGATGGGTTTCACACCCGCGGATGGCTTGCAAGCCATCGGGAGGCGTCAAACACATCCCGAGCCTGCAACGGCGACGACCGGCGATCGCGCGCGCCAGCATCTCGGCACAGCAACGTCTCGGGATGGGTTTCACGCCCGCGGATGGCTTGCAAACCATCGGGAGGCGTCAAACACATCCTGAGTCTGCAGCGGCGACGACCGGCGATCGCGCGCGCGACGCGATCGCCGCCGGCAGGAAGCGGTCGGGCGACATCGCCCCGAGGTCCCGGCCTGTGGAGAGACGGAAAGCGAAACGCGACGGGACCCTACTCTCGCGAACATGGAATCGCAGTTCTTCGAAAGCCCCGCCCGTGCCTTCTCCACACGCCAAGCTCAGCTCGAGGGCATCAGTGCTCGCGAACTGTACGGCGGCGATTATGGCCGGCCACACCGAGGCGTGTTCACGACGCATCCGGTCGAAACCCCAGTCGACTACGCTCGTGCCTTCGCGCCGAGGATGCGCGACTGGCACGCCCTGGGAGACCTCACCGCGGCCCGCTTCTGGGGCCTTCCGGTTCCCCGGCGATTCGATTCCGAGAAGACCGTGCACATCGTCGTCCCGTCTGGCAGAAACAAGCCACGGGGATCGGGTATCCGGGCGAGGAGCATCCAGCCGTCGAACTGGACGCGAACGCTGGAGTTCGGCGTCTCCCTCGCGACACCCACCCTCACCTGGGCACTCGCCGCACGCGTCCTGACGTCCAGAGAGCTGATCACTCTTGGAGATGCTCTCGTCACGACCTCCCGGAGCTACCCTGGGATCAACCGCCCATCCGATCCATCGGTCTCCGAGGATCCCCGTGCTCCTGTTCCCGCACTCGCGGAGCTGTCAGAGCTCCAAGCCCTCACGGATTCCTGGGGGCGCACAGTAGGCGCAACGCGGATGCGCGCCGCCCTCGCCGTGATCCGCCCCGGCGTCGAATCCCCTATGGAGTCCCTCACCCGGCTCTTGCTGCTCGACGCAGGGTTCGACGAACCGCTCGTGGGGCACCGAGTGCTCAGCCGGGGAACCTTCGTGGGGCGCGTCGATCTTGCCTATCCAGACTCGAAGGTCGCCGTCGAGTACGACGGCGAGTACCACTGGGAGAAGAAGCAGGCGATGAACGACCTGCGCAGGATCAACCGCCTCCAGGAAGCCGGGTGGGTCGTGATCCGGGTCACGAATCGGGATCTCGCGGCGCCGACGGCCTTCTTGTCGCAGCTGCGCGCGGCGCTCCGTCGCGGCACACGCTCGAGGGGCACCACGATCGATCTCGCTGCATCCCGTTGAGTCGTTCCCAGCGTCGACTCCAGATGGCCTTCGCGCTTCCGGATGGGATGCACACCATCCGCAAGCGCGAAAGCCATCCCGAAGCATCCGGAAGCGCGAAAGCCATCCCGAAACAACCACACGGCGCCCGCAGAACACCCACGGACTCCAGATGGGACGCGCACTTCCGGATGGGATGCACACCATCCGCAAGCGCGAAAGCCATCCCGAGAGCGCGGCGAAGGCAAGCACGAGCCCGAGAGCGCGGCGAAGGCAAGCACGAGCACAAGGCCGAGAAGGCCGGCGCTACTCGGTGGGTGCGTTCTCCTCGGGTGGAGGCGTCGCCTCGGGCGGATCCGAGGCGATCGCGTCCTGGACGGCGGCGTGGATCGCGGGGATGTCGGGGTTGCCCTGGTCGAAGTTGGGCGGCACGATGTCGAGTCGCACGCTGTTGCCGCTGCGCGACTTCAGGAGAAGATCGCCCACGTAGCCGATCATGCCCTCCGGGATGTCGGTCTGCACGACCTTCTCGAGCGCATCCGTCACCGGCCCGATCTTGCCGAGCAGGTTGGTGGGTGTCATCGTCGCCACCATCGCCTCCTGGAGCTGCCGCTGGCGCTCCATGCGGGCGAAGTCGGTCGTCTCGTAGCGGGAGCGGGCGTACCAGAGGGCCGTCGAGCCGTCCATGTGCTGCTGCCCGACCTCGATGAACTCGGTGGCGGGCGCCCAGCCTGGTGACCCGTCGTTGTTGATGCCGATGCCCACGCGCTCGGTGACGTTGATGTCGACGCCTCCGAGGGCGTCGATGAGCTCCGTGAAGCCGGCCATGTCGACGAGCACGTAGTACTGGATGCTCAGCCCCGTGATGCCCTCGACCGCGTCCCGCATCGCCTCGATGCCGGGCTCCGAGCCATGCTCGGCGGCGTCGGCGTAGCCGCCGTCCTCGGCGATCGTCGCCTCGGTGTAGACGGAGTTGAGGTAGCAGACGTCGACCGCGCAGCCCTCGTAGAGGTCCGGGTACAGGTCGTGCATGTGCCCCTCGGAGAAGGGGAAGCTCTCCATCGCCCGCGGGAGGCCGATCGTGGTGAGCTTGCCAGTGAAGGCGTTGAAGCTCATGACACTGATCGAGTCGGGGCGGAGGCCCTCGCGGTCGGCGCCGCGGTCGCCGCCGAGCATCATGATGTTGATCTGGCCGTCGGCCGGCAGCTGCAGGCCGTTCGACGCGCCGCCGAAGAGCCCCTCGATGGCGGACTTCCCCTGGTTCGCGACCTGCGACGTGACGGCGGCGAAGACGAGCGGCACGGTGACGAGGACGACGCCGACGATGGCGATGAGCGGCCGAGCGACCTGCTCGAGCTTGATGATGCGCACGAGGCGGAGCGCATCCAGTCCGCTCACGACCCACATGGCCACGTAGAGCATGAGCACGAGGTGCACCGCGGTGATGCCGAGCGTGGTGGAGAACACGAACAGCAGTGGCCCGCGCAGCACGAGCGCCATGAGCAGGACCACGAGCACGGCCGCGATGCCGCCGAGCCAGATCGAGAGCATGAAGCGCCCGAACTTCCGATTCCCGGCGAGGATCTGCGCGGTTCCCGGGAGGAAGAAGTTCGCGAGGAGCAGCCACCAGGCGCGCCTGGTCATGAGCTGCGGCGAGCTGGCGTCCGGGTACCGGAGCGGGAGGGTGAGTGTCATGTGGTCCTGCGGTCGAGGAGCAAGGGGCGGCGACGGCGGCCGAGGGGGTGGGCTAGAGCGACTGCTTGAGGGCGTCGTTCTTGGCTTCTACGGCGTCGCGCAGTCCGTCACTGTAGTCGGCGAGTCTGGCTGCCAGCGCTTCGTCAGCTGTGCCGAGGATGCGGGCGGCGAGGATTCCGGCGTTCTTGGCTCCGCCGATGGAGACCGTCGCGACGGGGATGCCTGCAGGCATCTGCACGATCGAGAGCAGGGAGTCCATGCCGTCGAGGTACTTGAGCGGGACCGGCACGCCGACGACGGGGAGCGTCGTGAGCGAGGCGACCATGCCGGGGAGGTGGGCCGCGCCTCCCGCTCCGGCGATGATGACGCGGATGCCGCGTTCGCTCGCTCCGCGGCTGTAGCTGACGAGCTTCTCGGGGGTGCGGTGGGCGGAGACGACCTCGACCTCGGTGGGGATGCCGAACTCGGCGAGCACGTCGCGAGCTTCGTGCATGACACGCCAGTCGCTGTCGCTTCCCATGATGATGCCGACGAGGGGAGCCTGCTGCGGGGTGTCGTCTGCGGGCGCGGACGATGCGGTGGGGTGGTCGCTCATGCGTGCAAGCGTAGACGCGGGTGCGCGCGGCTCCGCTGAGGCTGGCCGGTGACGGCTCGCCTCAGGCCGAGCGCAGCCTCACGGCCTCGCGTCAGGATGCGGCGTCGTCGTCGAACGCGGCTGCCGCAGCCCTGGCCCGGTAGGCGACCTCGTCGAGCTCTGGCCCGGCGACGGTCACGTGCCCCACCTTCCGCCCGGGGCGCGCGGACTTGCCGTAGCTGTGGATCTTCGCGTCGGGATGCGCGTGCATGGCCTTCTCGTACCGGTCGCCGTAGCTGCCCTCCTGCGGGCCGCCGAGCACGTTGACCATGACGGCGTGGGGTGCCGTCATGCCGGTGTCGCCGAGGGGGAGGTCGAGGACGGCGCGGAGGTGCTGCTCGAACTGGCTCGTGGTGGAGCCGTCGATGGTCCAGTGCCCGGAGTTGTGCGGGCGCATCGCGAGCTCGTTGACGAGGATGCGCTGATCGGTGGTCTCGAAGAGCTCGACGGCCAGCACGCCGGTGACGTCGAGCCCGAGGGCGACCGACTGGGCGATGGTGGCGGCGACGTAGCCGAGGCGGTCGTCCGCTCCTTCGGCGCCGGGGGCGGGGGCGAGCACCTCGGCGCAGACGCCGTCGCGCTGCACGGTCTCGACGATCGGCCAGAGGGCGATCTCACCGGAGGGGCGACGAGCGACGAGCTGCGCGAGCTCGCGGCGGAAGTCGACGCGCTCCTCGACGAGCAGGGGCTCCCCCGCAGCGAACCAGTCGGCGCCGTCGGCGCCGGCGCGGACGATGCGGACGCCCTTGCCGTCGTAGCCGCCTCGTGGCGTCTTGAGCACGGCGACGCCGCCGTTGGCGTCGATGAAGGCCTGCAGCTCCGCCTCGTCGCGCACTTCGGCCCAGTTGGGAATCGGGATGCCGAGCTCCGCGAGGCGGCGGCGCATGAGGAGCTTGTCCTGGGCGTACTGCAGCGCGTGCGGCCCTGGGCGCACGGCGACGCCGGCGTCGACGAGGCCCCTGAGCACGTCCTGCGGAACGTGCTCGTGGTCGAAGGTGACCACATCCACTCCGCGCGCGAAGTCGAGCACCTCAGCGAGGACGTGCATGTCGCCGACGGCGGTGACGGCGCGGTCTGCGCTCTCGCCGCGGCCTGCCGCGAAGACCCGCAAGTCGACGTCGAGCTCGATGGCGGGTGGGAGCATCATTCGTGCGAGCTGCCCGGCTCCGATGACGCCGACGACCTGACCCATGGTTCGCTCCGTTCGAGAGTGCTGCTGGCAGTCCTGCCGTGAGGGAGTCTGTGCGCTCGCATCGAATTCGACGGCCGGGGAGTTCTCCCCGCCTGCGTTGCAGTGGCAGTGACGTGCCTTTTGCTCTGACGTGTCTATACTCCGACGAGGGTCACAACTCCCCAACAGTTTATCCTGCTTGCGGCGGCATCATCCACGCAAGTGCCCCACGATGGAGGTCGAGCGCTTGACCAATCGCTCCCGCAAGCACGCAGAGCCGCATCACTCTGAGCCTGAGGATTTCGTCGGCTTCGTCGCCGCGGAGACTGCCGAGTTCGATCTGCCTGCGCAGCGGACCTCGCGGAGCCTCTGGGGCCGCATCGTCAACGTGTTCCGACGCATCGCGGCGTCGAAGGGCATGATGGCGCAGCTCATCAACTTCGGCCTCGTCGGCGGGGTCGGCTTCGTCGTCGACACCGGCCTGTTCAACATCCTCATGCTGACGGTGCTCAACCCCACCGAGGTCGCGCATGGCGCGCTGTGGGCGAAGGTCATCTCGACGTGCGCGGCGATCGTGACGAACTGGATCGGCAACCGCATCTGGACGTTCCGCCAGCACAAGCGCCAGGACAACTTCCGGGAGGCGATCGAGTTCTTCGGCGTGAGCCTCGTGGGGCTCGGCATCGGCCTGCTCCCGATCTGGTTCACGAATGCCGTGCTCGACAACCACTCGTGGATCGCCTACAACATCGCGAACCTCGTCGGAATCGGCCTCGGCGCGATCTTCCGCTTCATCCTGTACCGCTTCTGGGTGTTCTCCCCCAAGCGCGTCGCGGAGATGCAGCAGAAGGACGGCACCGCAGTAGAGGCCAGCTGACCTCGTCTGCCGAGCGATCGGCGGGCTGCCAAGAGCCGCGGGCACTCCTGCCCGCGGCTCTTCGCGTCTGCGGCCCTCTGCGAGCCCGTGTCGGGGAGGAGCGACGGGTCCCGGCGCTCGGGCGGCTACGGCCCGCTGAGCTCCCGGATGCACGCGGCAACGGTGTTGGCGCTCGGCACGTCGATGAGTCTGAGGCGGTGGCCGGAGACCGAGGTGATGACGATCGTCCCCGAGCGGAACATCGCCTGCCAGAGGTTGCGCCGGACCGTGACGTCGACGATCGCGTTCATGTAGATCTCGCGGGTCTCGCTCGTCAGGGTGCCCTGCGAGAGCACGATGCGGTGCGTGGTGATCCTGTTGCGTGCCTGGAGCCAGACCACGATGGGCACGATGCCGAGGAGGACGATCGCGGCGAGCGAGATGAGCAGCCACGCGTGGCGGGCCCCGATCGTCGTCTCCTGCAGGGCACCGAGGTTGTAGCCGGCGGCCGCGAAGCCGATGATGAGGACGATCGACGGCAGCATCAGACGGCGTCCGTGCCTGCGCACTCGCATGATCGTCCGCTCCGGCAGCCGCATGCCGAGCGGCTCGTAGTGCCGCTGCTGGGGGCTTTCCGGCTGAGCGGGGAACTGCTGACCGTACTGCTGTCCGGAGTGGTAGTGGTGCCGGTCTGGCGCGGCTCGCTGCTGGACCTGCGCGTACTCGTGGTGCGGCGGTGCCGCCTGCTGTCGAGGCGCGTGGTTGACGGCATGCTGCGCACCCTGGGGCGGTGCGCCGTACTGCTGCGCACCGGACTGCTGCGCGTCGGGAGCGCCGAAGATCTGGTCCCAGGACTGCTCGCTCGGATGCGGTGGGCGGCCGCGCATCAGGCCCCGTTCTCTGGGCGGACCCGCTCGACGTCCCCGGCCGCGACGGACCTGGTCTCCCCGTCATCGCCTCTGATCACGAGGTGCCCTTCCGGCGTGAGCTCGGTCGCGAAGCCGTGCAGGATCTCGCCAGACGGCAGCGTGGCTGCGACGCGGGCGCGGAAGGTCGAGCAGACGTCGCTCAGCTCGCCGTGGGCTCCGCTCGCGATGGCATCGCCGCGAGTCTCGCGCAGCGCTTCGAGCCTCGCCACGAACTCGGAGAGGTACGCGGGGAGGAGCTCCGCCGGGTGCGGCGGGAGCATTCCCGCCAGCGCGAGCGAGGTGGCGTGAGGTGTGGGCAGCTCTTCGGCCTGCAGGGTGATGTTGACGCCGGTGCCGACGACGCAGGACAGCTCACCGTCGCGCGTTCCGAGGACACGCCCCAGGATGCCGGCGACCTTGCGTCCGTCGATCTGGACATCGTTCGGCCACTTGATCTCGACGCGACCGGAGTGCTCGTCCGGTCGGAAGCCGGGGGCCGGTGGTGACAGCTCGAGGATGGCACTGCGGAGTGCGAGTCCCGCGATGAGGGGCAGCCAGCCCAGGATGCGGGGGGCTGCCTCGTCGTCGGCGAGGCGCACGAGGGTCGAGGCTGCGAGGCATTTTCCGCGCGGGGAGATCCATTCACGGCCGTGACGGCCGACGCCGGCGGTCTGGGCGTAGGTGACGAGGGTGCTGAGGGCCGGGTTCTGGCTGGCCTCTCCCCCGGTGCGCTCCCAGATGTCGGCGAGCACGTCGTTGGTCGAGGTCGCCTCCGGGACGGAGATGAGGCGCAGCTCGGTGCCAGCGGCACGCCCTCCGAGGAGGAGCTGGGTGATGGCAGGGGTGCTCACTGGGCGCCCGCGATCGCCGAGCCGATGAACGACAGGTACACGAAGGTCATCACGACCGAGGCGAGGACGGCGACGAAGAGGGTGACGAGGGCGATGATCGCGAGCACCTTCGAGCGACGCTTCTGCCAGAGCGCGACGATCGCGAGCACGAAGGCGACGGCCGCGATGGAGAGCGCGAGCGCGATGTTGAGCACGGGGACCGGAATGAACGCGAGGACGAGGGAGAGCGCGGCGACGCCGAGCGCCCACCTGCCCCAGATACTCCGTCGCGAGAGTTCGGGCGCGGTGCCCGCCTCGCCTCGGATGCTCGCGTCGTACGGCGCCATGGGCGCGCTCGACGGCAGCAGGCACTGCTGCGCCTGGGTATCCGGTGCCAGCGGTACGACCTCGGCGCCTGCCCTGGGCGCGGCCCCGTTCGGTGCGCCAGTCCCCTGAGTCATGCCGCCAACCTCTCAAATGTCGTGCGTCGTGCGTCTCTCTTGCACTTCACCGGGGAATCAGGCTAACCCGTGCGGCCGAATATGAGCCGCCGCCCGGTAAAGTGACGCGGGTGAACTCCGCACCACTTGACTCCTCAGCGTCCGGTCCGACCCCTACGAGCACGGCTGACAAGATCGCCGACCTCAGGGCCCGCCATGCGGAAGCAGTGACGCAGGCGGAGGAGGTGTCTGCGAAGAAGCAGCACGCGAAGGGCAAGAAGACCGCACGGGAGCGCATCCTCGAGCTGCTCGACCCGGGCTCCTTCGTGGAGCTCGACGAGTACGTCCGGCACCGGACGACGGCATTCGGCATGGATGCCCGCCGCCCGTACGGCGACGCGGTCATCACGGGAACGGGCACGATCCACGGCCGCGGTGTCGCCGTCTACTCGCAGGACTTCACGACGTTCGGCGGCTCGCTCGGCGAGGTCGCGGGCGAGAAGATCATCAAGATCATGGACCACGCCATGAAGGTTGGGGTGCCGATCATCGGCATGCTCGACTCGGGCGGCGCGCGCATCCAGGAGGGTGTCGTCGCGCTCGGGAAGTACGGCGAGATCTTCCGACGCAACACGCAGGCCTCCGGTGTGATCCCGCAGATCTCCATCGTCATGGGCCCCGCAGCCGGCGGCGCCGTGTACTCCCCTGCGCTCACCGACTTCGTCATCATGGTCGACAAGACGAGCCACATGTTCGTGACGGGACCTGACGTCATCAAGACGGTCACCGGCGAGGAGGTGGGCTTCGAGGAGCTCGGCGGCGCGCTCGCGCACAACCGCACCTCTGGCGTCTCCCACTACCTGGCCGCGGATGAGGACGACGCCCTCGACTACGCGCGCCAGCTCCTCTCGTTCCTGCCGGACAACAACCAGGCCGAGCTGCCGAGCTACGACATCGAGACGGAGCTCGAGATCACGGATCTCGACAAGAAGCTCAACACGGTCATCCCCGACTCCCCGAACCAGCCGTACGACGTGAAGCAGGTCATCGAGCTCATCGTCGACGACGGCGACTTCCTCGAGGTCCAGCCGCTCTTCGCCCCCAACATCATCATCGGCTTCGCGCGCGTCGACGGCACCTCCGTCGGCATCGTCGCGAACCAGCCGAGCGCGATGGCGGGCACGTTGAACATCGAGGCCGGCGAGAAGGCGTCCCGCTTCGTGCGCTTCTGCGACGCGTTCTCGATCCCGATCCTCACGCTCGTGGACGTGCCTGGCTACCTGCCCGGCACCGACCAGGAGTGGTCCGGGGTCATCCGCCGCGGCGCGAAGCTGCTGTACGCGTACGCGGAGGCGACAGTGCCGCTCGTGACCGTCATCCTGCGCAAGGCGTACGGCGGCGCGTACATCGTCATGGGCTCGAAGCAGCTCGGCGCCGACCTGAACTTCGCGTGGCCGACCGCCGAGATCGCCGTCATGGGCGGCCAGGGTGCCGTGAACATCCTGTACCGGGGCGAGATCAAGCGGGCCGAGGAGGCGGGCGAGGACGTCGCCGCCGTGCGCACGCGCCTCGCGAACGAGTACACGTACAACGTCGCGTCTCCCTTCCTGGCTGCCGAGCGCGGCGAGCTCGACTCGGTCATCGAGCCCGCGTCGACCCGAGTCATCGTCGCGAAGGCGCTGCGCACGCTGCGCACGAAGCGCGCATCGCTGCCCCCCAAGAAGCACGGGAACATCCCACTGTGAGCCAGGAGCAGATCCCCTCGCACGTCGGCCTCGAGCACATCGTGCGCACCGTCAGCGGCAACCCCACCGAGGACGAGCTCGCGGCGGCCACGCTTGTGCTCGCCTCGATGATCGAGTCAGCGCAGGACCTCGACCGGCCCCGCGACATCGTCAAGCGCCGCACGGCGTGGCAGCTCTCGCAGCGCAGCATGCGCGGCGGCGGCTCCGCGAGCGATCCGTTCGGCGGCTCCTACCGGAGCTGATCGCAGCCGCATGCGAACCGAGCGATCCTCTGGCGGGTTCATGTTCGCCCTCGTCGCCCTGCTTGCAGTGGCGCTGGTGTTCGCGACCCCCGCTGGTGTGCCCTCGAACGACGAGGGTGGCGCGCCTGCGGCAGAGCCGTGGAGCGCTGACGGCGTCCGCGAGTGGTTCGAGGTCAACGTCTTCGGCACGCAGAGCCGTTTCGAGCCGGTCGTCGTCCCGCCGGAGGATGCGCAGAGCGCCTCGCTGAGCTACTCGCCACTCGTCACGGCCCCCATCGGCCCGTGGCCAGAGGGAGAGGCTGGCATCGACGCCTTCATCGCGGCATCCGGTGTTCCTGCGACCTGGGCTGCCGACGGCCAGACGGCCTGCCCGGAGGACGCGCAGGCCTGCACGAAGCAGTCCTGGTGCGAGGGCGGCGGTTGCCCGGTCGAGCCGCCGACCGCCAGCATCCATCTGCGGGCGGATGATGCGACGCTGTTCCCGACGATCACCGATGCGGGCGCGTCGGTCCTGATCCACGAGCTGGGCCACGCGCAGCAGGCCTACGTCTTCCCGAACCCGGACGAGATGGTCCGCGTGCTGGAAGAGGAGGGCTACGGGCAGTTCTCCGGCTGGGACGGCAACGCGGTCCCCGCGGTCGAGGGGCATGCTGAGTGCTACACGCAGGCGCTCATCGCCAGCTCAGCGTATTTCGCAGACTGCCCGGTCGATCGCAAGGAGCGCGCCGTCGCGCTGCTGCTCGAGAAGCGGTCCTGAATCGCCCACTTTGTCGCTACAGTGAGCGAAAACCACCGAACTTCCAGGAGAGATCATGGCGAAGACCAGCGTCACATCAGCGTTCGCGATCGGAGCCCTCGTGCTCCTCGGGTTCGGCCTCACCGGCTGCTCCGCTGCCCAGGAGATCGCGGAATCGGTCGAGGGCGAGATGTCCGGCGGCGAGAGCGAGGTCCGCGACGGCGAGACGCAGGAGGTCACCGAGTCGGGTGACCTCGACGTCTTCAAGCTCGCCGTGGGTGACTGCTTCAACGACGCCGGCAGCACCACGGTCAGCGAGATCCCGGTCGTGCCGTGCTCCGACCCACACGACTACGAGGTGTACTTCGAGGTCGAGATGCCCGGGGGCGAGTACCCCGGCGACGAAGCCATCAGCGCGCAGGCGGACACCGACTGCACGGCGCAGTTCGCGACCTTCGTCGGGCTTTCCTACGAGGAGAGCTCGCTGAACTTCAGCTACCTCACTCCCACCCAGCAGAGCTGGGATGGCGCCGATGACCGTCTCATCCAGTGCATCATCATCGACGATGCTGCGCAGACGACGGGCAGCCTCGCCGGCGCCGCTCGCTAGGACGCCCTGGTCTCTCTGCTCGACGGAGACCGTGCGACGAACGCCGGGCCCCTCGCTCCTGCGAGTGCCCGGCGTTCGTCGCGTCCGAGGCGGTCGTTCCGGTCAGGCGCGCACGAAGCGGGCGACCGTCTCGAAGTGGTGCGTGTTCGGGAAGAGGTCGTAGGCGCGCATCCAGTCGAGCGTGTAGCCGTGGCCGAGGAGGAGACCGGTGTCGCGGGCGAGCGCGACCGGGTCGCAGGCGACGTAGACGAGCTGAGCCGGCCCGAAGCCCGCGAGACGGTCGATGACGTCCTTGCCGGCGCCGGAGCGCGGCGGGTCGAGGATGACGCTTCCGCGGCGGATCCCATCGCGGTCGAGGTGCCTCGCATCGCGCTCGAGGTTCGCGAGGTACTGGTCGACGCGTGCCGTGACGGCGCTCGCGCCGCGCCACTCCGCGAGGTTCGCGGTGGCGTGGCCGGTTGCAGCCGCGTTCGACTCGACGGTCTCGATGAAGGCCCCTGGTCCGGCTTCCTGCGCGAACGCCGCCGCGAGCAGGCCGACTCCGCCGTACAGGTCGAGGTTGACGGCCTCGGCGTCGACGAGGGCGGGATCGAGGGCGTCGGCGACGGCATTCGAGAGCGTCTCGGCGGCGAGCCTGTGCACTTGCCAGAACCCGTCCTCGTCAACCCGGTACTCGCGCCCGTTGACGACCTCGGTGACCACGGCCGGCTTGCGCCCGTGGGTGCCGTCGAGGATGGTCCGCATGCGGGTGTCGAGCTCCGCGGGTGCCACGAGCTCGATGCGCCCGGAACCGGCGAGGCGTTGACCGAGCGGAGCGAGCTCCTCGATGTCGCCGTGCGCGAGCGGCAGGGTCTCGGTCTCGATGACGCGGTGCGAGCGTGCCGCGTACGGGCCGACGCGCCCTTCCTTGTCGACGTGGAGCGTGACGCGGGTGCGCCAGCGCGTTCCGCCGTTCTCGTCGTCGCCGAGAAGGGGCTCGACGACACCCTGCCAGTCGTGGCCAGCGAAGCGCGCCATGGATTCTCGCAGGACCTGGGCCTTCAGCTCACGCTGTCGGGCCAGGCGGATGTGTCCGAGCTCGGCTCCCCCGGCGCGTTCCTCCGGCGTCCGCTCGATTCCGGCTTCCTGCCACACGTGCGCCTGGCGGTCGTCGGATGCGCGGAGCACGTCGGTGGCGACGGCACGCGCGAAGGACTTCCGCACCTCGGTCACCCGAGCCTGTACGAGCTCGCCGGGCACGGCATCCGCGACGAACACGACTCTGCCCTGGTGACGGGCGACGAAGATGCCGCCGTGCGCGATGTCGCCGACCTCGAGCTCGATCACGTCTCCTGGAGTGATCTCCGCTGAAAGGTCTGGGGTCGTGCCGTCGTGGGTCATGCGCTCGAGCCTAGCCGTGCGCGCCCACCGAGCCTGGCGGCCTCGGCTCAGAGCCGCGTGAAGAGGCCGGGGTAGCTGAGCACGAAGCTCTGCTCGTCGGTCGCGATCTCGCGTTCGAACGAGCCGTCGGCCGCCTGGAAGAGGTAGCGGGTGCGGCTCAGGCGGCGGTACCGCTGACGGTCGAGGAACACGGCGAACGTCTCCGTGTCGATGTAGGCGACCTCGATCTCGCGTTCTTCGCCGACCTCGAGTCCCAGCCTGCGCATGGGAAGCGTGTTGGTGAGGGGAGTCGCCCGGATGTCCACGTCGAGCGCACCGCTGAGCTCGGGGGCTGGGCGGTCGCCGACGCGCCAGTCGCCGCGGCCGTTGGAGGTGACGGTGAGGTGCTCACCGGTCTTCGGGCGGCGCAGCGAGACGAGCCTCGTCCGCAGGACCGGGTCGGTCTCGAGCAGGTACTCGAGGTGTGGGCCCCCGCCCTCGCCCTGCTCGGCCGAGACCGGCGCGGAGATGCGCGAGTTCGCGGTGATCGCGCCGACCGCGTCCTCGACGACGCTCGCCGCCTCGACGTCACCGCTCGCCTCGGCGACCCACGCGAGTGCGGAGGGGGCCGAGACGGCTTCGACGCCCGGCGCATCCCACACCACAGACGAGCGGGAGAACCTGGTCTGCTTCGGCGCGCGGTACCTCGACTCGATGCGGGTCACCCGACGCCCTCCCCTTCGGAATCTGGGCGCTGGGCCGAACTGTGGAGCCTGATGAGCATGCGAGAGATCGTATGCAAACGGCCTTGGCGCACTCTGGCAGGAGGTCGCGCGTTGGCTGACCGCGCCCTGACCGTAGCGGCCCCACCGCCCCGGAAGGCCTGCTCCGCGCAGCGAGGGCACCGTCCCGGTACCCTCGCCTCATGCGCCTGTACCTCGCCTCGACGTCGCCCGCCCGCCTCATGCTGCTGCGCCAGGCGGGCATCGAGCCCGTCGTCATCCCGTCGAGCGTCGACGAGGACGCCGTGATCGAGGCGCGTCTCGCCGAGGGTCCTCTCGAACCGAGCGAGTACGTGCAGCTGCTCGCTCGGGCCAAGGCACTCGCGGTCGCGGATGCGCCTGACCCGCGAACCGGGGAGCCGCTCGACGGCCTCGTCCTCGGGGGCGACTCGATGTTCGAGATCGGCGGCCGGATGCTCGGCAAGCCCCACGAGCCGCACGTCGCGCGCGAGCGCTGGCTCGCGCAGCGGGGCCAGACGGGCACGCTGTGGTCTGGGCACTGGCTCGTCGACCGCCGTGGTGGCTCGGATGCTTCCGGGGACGGCGTCGGCAGCACCGCGAGCGCCAGCGTGACCTTCGCCGACGATCTCGACGACGCCGAGATCGACGCCTACGTCGCCTCGGGTGAGCCCCTGCACGTCGCCGGCGCGTTCACGATCGACTCGCTCGGGGCTCCCTTCATCGACCGCATCGAAGGCGACCCGTCGACGGTCGTGGGACTCTCGCTTCCCGCCCTGCGCCGACTCGTGCGCGGCTTCGGAGTGGGGTGGCCCGAGCTGTGGAACCGCGCCTGATGCGCCCCTCGGCGGCCTCAGCAGCAGGCCAGAAGCGGCGCCCGGCTACGAATTGAACACGGTGCCAGCTCGCATCTGGTGAATGCCGACGGTCGGGCGTAACGTCGCGATCCAGGCGTCAACGAGGACGCCTCGCGAGGGAGGTCCGACCATGCCCGCACATTCGTCAGGAGACTCGGGGCCAGCAGCCCAGATCGTCAGCCAGCTCGGCGGCGCGGGGAACATCGAGAACCTCACCCACTGCGCGACACGGCTGCGCTTCCAGCTGCACGACGCATCCGGTATCGACCAGGCGGCGGTCGAGGCGATCCCAGGCGTCATGGGGGTCGTGCCGCAATCGGGTGACCGCTACCAGGTCGTCATCGGCGGCGGAGTGCAGAACGTCTACAACGACATCCAGGCGCTCCCCTCGATGTCGGGCGGTGGCGCCCCCGCCGACCCGGAAGACGCGGCCTCGATCAAGGCCGCGGCCCGCGCGAAAGGCCCGCGTGGCAAGTTCGCATGGCTCGACAGCGTCTTCGAGTTCCTGTCCGACTCGTTCCGGCCGATCCTCGGCGCCTTGCTGGGTGCGTCCCTCTTCATCACGTTCATGGCGCTCATGAGCACGCTCGGCGTCATCCCCAACTGGGCCGACCCGCGCACCGACCTCCCGCCGTCGTGGCGCTTCCTCAACCTCTGCTGGCAGGCGGTCTTCGTCTTCCTGCCCCTGTACATCGCCTACAACGCGTCGAAGCGCGTGGGGGCCGACCCGTGGATCGGCTTCGCCATCATGGGCGTCGTCATGCTGCCCGGCTTCACGAAGCTCGCCGACGGCATCGACCCCATCGAGGTCTTCGGCTCCGAGGTCTCCGTCGTGCCGATCTTCGGCCTCCCGCTCACGGTCTTCGACTACAGCTCGCAGGTGTTCCCGCCGCTGCTGATGGCCGCGCTGCTCGGCCCCCTGTACAAGGGCCTCAAGAAGCTCATCCCCGAAGACCTGCACCTCATCTTCGTGCCCTTCCTGAGCATGCTGATCATGATCCCGCTCACGGCGTTCCTCATCGGCCCCATCGGCGTCTACACGGGCGCCGGCCTCGCCAACCTGCTCCGCGGCATCAACGACTTCTCGCCGCTCATCTTCGCCATCGTGATCCCGCTCGCCTACCCCTTCATGGTGCCGCTCGGCCTGCACTGGCCGATCAACGCGATCATGCTGCTCAACATCCAGACGCTCGGCTACGACTACATCCAGGGGCCGATGGGCGCATGGAACTTCGCATGCTTCGGTGCGACCGCCGGCGTGCTGTACCTCACCATCCGCGAGAAGGACGCCCAGATGCGTCAGACTTCGACGGGCGCCCTCGCGGCCGGCCTGCTCGGCGGCATCTCAGAGCCGTCGCTGTACGGCATCCACCTGCGCTTCAAGCGCATCTACGGGCGGATGCTCGTGGGCTGTCTCGTCGGCGGGGTCATCATCGGCATCGGCGGCGGCGTGAAGACGAGCGCGTTCGTCTTCACGTCACTGCTCACCATCCCGGCGTTCGACAACATCCCGCTCTACGCAGGCGCGGTCGGTGCGGCGTTCCTCGTCTCGATGTTCCTCGTCATCTTCTCCGGCTACCGCAGCCCCGAGCAGCAGGCAGCATTCGAGGCGGCCCGGGTTCCGGTCGCCGACCTGGAGACGGCGAAGAAGGGAGAGAGCACGGAGGACGTGATCGCCGCCTCCGCCGCCCGCGAGGGCGAGTCGGCTCCCCGCACCGTCGAGGTCCTGTCCCCGCTGGAGGGCGAGATCGTCCCGCTGTCGGAGGTCCCCGACGCCGTCTTCAGCCAGGGCATCATGGGCCCGGGCGCCGCCATCAGGCCGAGCGGCGCCGTCGTCTACGCTCCGGGAACGGGCACGGTCGCCGTCGCCCAGGCGACCGGGCACGCGTTCGGCCTGCAGCTCGACAACGGGCTCGAGGTGCTCATCCACGTCGGCATCGACACGGTCGAGCTCGATGGCAAGGGCTTCGACGTCAAGGTGAAGGCAGGCGACAAGGTCACGCCGGACACGGTGCTCGTCGAGTTCGACCGCGACATCGTGGAGGCCGCGGGCTTCTCGCTCATCACGCCCGTCATCGTGCTGAACGCGGGGTCGTTCGCGTCGGTCGAGGCGGTCGGGCTCGGCAGCGGCAAGGTCGGCACGCCGATCCTCGAGGCGGTGACGAAGGCGCCCGCGCCCAGCGAGGTGTAGCTGGCTTCTGCGGGGCGGCCGGTTTCGGCGGCTGAGCGCGACCAGGCGTCCCCGCGTCGCGTCAGCGGACCGCGTCAGCGGATGCGTCGTGGAGGAGATCGTCAAGCTCGCGGACCCGCACGGTGGGCATGGGCCGCGCCGACTGCGCTCCAGCGAGCCGGATGCGCGCCTCGATGTCGGAGTTCTGAGCGCCCCGATCCTCGATCGAGACCTGATTCGAGCTGCCGACCACGCCGCGGACGAGCACCAGCTGCGCCCCGACTGGCCAGCGGTCTGCAGGCTCGCCGTCGCCGCGACCGGCCCGGTTGCGCGCGGCCGCGCCGTCGAGCTTGTGGAGGAGGCGACCCGCGACCTGTTCGGCACTCCCCTCGCCGATCTCGCCGAGCAGCACCCCGAAGTGCGTGACCTCGCCGAGGTTCAGCTCGATGCTCTCGCGCACCTCGGCCAGCGCCTCGGAGGTCGTCGCCGTGAGCTCGACGGGCATGATCGCGTCGGCGTAGTCGTCGACGAGCAGCGCGAACGGCGCGACGTCGCGGCCCACGATCGCGACCGTGCTGCCGCCACGGAGCAGGGCGTCGGCAAGCCGCCGGTCTGCTCCATCCTCGCCACCTGCGATGCACCAGATCTGATCGGTCATGGTCGACTCCGTCCCTGTCCCGGCATCCGCTCTGGTGCCCACCTCGAACTATACTTAGTCATATCCTCACTATTAGTGAGAAGCTCGACGATCTCAGGGGGTTCACATGGAGCAGGGCGAATCGCGCGAAGCACTCCTCACCCAGCTGAATGACGTCAGGAACGAACTCACGAGGGGCCTCGCCGCGAGGCACATGGCCCCGTTCCTCGAGCTCGACATCACCGCCCAGCAGCTGAAGACCGTCTTCCTCGTGACCACCGGCACGGTCACGACCGTCTCGCAGGCCGCCGAACACCTCGGCGTCGCGGTGCCGACCGCATCCGCCAGCATCGACAAGCTCGTCGAGCACGGGCTCGTGACCCGCACGGAGGGGAAGCCCGACCGGCGCATCCGCCACCTCACGGCGACCCGCAAGGCCATCCGACTCCACGAGCGCTTCCTCGGACTCCGGACCGACACCGACGAGTTCGCCGCACACCTGAGCGACGAGGAGCTGCAGGGGCTCGTCATCGGATTCCAGGGCATCCGCCGAGTGCTCCGTCAGCTCACCGAGGGCAGCTGAGCCCTCAGGAGGCGAACGACCGCCAGAACAGCTCGAGCGCGCGCCGCACGACGGCCTCGCGCTCGACGAAGGGCGTGCGCGGCAGAACGCCGGCGAGCATCGACAGCAGCAGGAGCAGGTCGCCCGCGCTGATCTCCCGGTCGACCCGACCGCTCGCCCATTCGCGCTCGAGAACGTCGCCGAGCACCGCGAGCATCCGGTCTCGAACACTCGCCCCCTGCGCGTCGGCGGTGTCGGTCAGGGTGAGCTGGATGAGTCCGACCGACACGAGCATCTGCCGGGCGATGAGCTCGAGCAGCCCTGCCAGATCAGCCTCGGGCGAGGCTGCGAGGTCTTCGAGCTCGACGATGGCGTCGCCGAACACCGCGAGCGCAAGCGACGCCCGATCCGGGAAATGCCGGTAGAGACTGCCCTGGCCGACGCCAGCGCGCTTGGCGACGGCGCTGAGCGGGGCATCCACTCCCCCCTCGCCGAAGACCTCCCGCGCGGCCGCGATGAGGGCACGTCGGTTCTCGGGGCCAGCACTTGGCCCTCGGTTGGCTTTCGCTGGAGTCGACACCGGGATAGCATAATCCGGACAGTGTTGTCCGGTTCGTTCGATCCGACACTGTCGCCACCCCAGCCCACGCTCGCCGCGAGCGCGGGCTCGGCGGACCGAGCAGAAAGCTGGCACCACTATGACCTCGAGCGCACACCCCCTCACCGGTGACACCACGATCGGCGAATGGCTCACCGACCCGACGGGAGGCGTCGGCATCCGCGAGATCCTCGCCCAGGGCGGCCAGGACGCCTCCTCCCTCACCCCCGTCGCGGGCCTCCCCCTGTCGCAGCTCGTCGAGCTGAGCCAGGGAAAGTTCCCCCAGGAGATGGTGGATGCGATGATCGCGCGAGCGAACAGCGGCGAGGTCACCCCAGCACAGCCCGGTGAGTTCGGCCCCGTCGTCGACCACGACGCCCCTCGCGCGCCGCGGGCGGCGGCCTGGGTCGAAGCCACCACGGGCGGCCGCTTCGACGGCAAGACCGTCATCGTCACGGGTGCCGGCTCCGGTATCGGCAAGGCGACCGCGTCGCGCATCGCGCGCGAAGGCGGGCGCGTCATCGCCGTCGACGTCTCCGCAGAGCGCCTCGCCGCGCTCGTCAGCGAGCACGACGGCGCCGACATCGTCACCCTCACCGCCGACATCACCGACGACGCCGGTGTCGCTCGGATCCTCGAGGCGGCCGGCTCCCGCATCGACGGCCTCGCGAACATCGCCGGCATCATGGACAACATGACGCCGGTCGGCGAGGTCAGCGATGAGGTCTGGAACCGCGTCTTCGCCGTCAACGTGACCGGCACGATGAAGCTCATGCGCGCCGTCGTGCCCGCGATGCTCGCCGTCGGCACGGGCGCGATCGTCAACGTCGCCTCCGAGGCCGCACTCCGCGGGTCGGCCGCAGGCGCCGCCTACACCGCGTCGAAGCACGCCGTCGCCGGGCTCACCAAGTCGAGTGCGTTCATGTACGGCCCGAGTGGACTCCGCATCAACGCCGTCGCCCCGGGACCCGTCGCCACCAACATCGAGGCCCGCTTCGACTCCGAGCTCGGCGGGCAGCGCGTCCGTCAGGCGATGGCGCTGCTGCCGACGCCGACCACGGGAACCGCGCTCGCCGCATCCATCACCTTCCTGCTCAGCGACGACGGCGTCAACATCAACGGCGTCATCCTCCCCTCGGACGGAGGCTGGTCCGCCGCGTAGGCTTCCCCCATGAGTAAACCCGTCACGCGCACACGCAAGTTCTTCTGGATCGGCCTCGTCGTGATCGCGTTGATCTTCATCGGCTCCGGCGTCTACGAGATGCTCGCGTAGGGTCCGCGCCGGTTCCGGCCCTCACCCGGGCCTTGGCCACCCTCGTCGGCGCCACCACCCTGCCGACCCCTCTGTGTTCCCCGGATGGCTTCCTCGCTTCGGGATGGGAAAGAACCCATCCGGAAGCGAGGAAGCCACCTCGAGACCGCGCGCGGCCGGCGCGCGATTGCTCGGGACACAACGGAAACGGCCGGGTGCCTCCGCACAGCAGCGGATGCACCCGGCCGAGCCGGATCACGAGATGCGCCCGATCAGGGGCCCGGACCTAGGACGTGAGCTGACTCTGCTCGGCATCCAGGTCGCTGACGGCCTGCTCGAACTGCGAGTTGTACAGCCTCGCGTACGCGCCGCCCTGCTTCACGAGCTCATCGTGCGTCCCCTGCTCGACGATGGAGCCGTGCTCCATGACGAGGATCAGGTCGGCGTCGCGGATCGTCGAGAGACGGTGCGCGATGACGAAGCTCGTGCGGCCCTGGCGAAGTGCCGCCATCGCCTGCTGCAGGAGCAGCTCCGTGCGCGTGTCGACCGAGCTCGTGGCCTCATCCAGGATGAGCACCTGCGGGTCGGAGACGAAGGCGCGCGCGATGGTGATGAGCTGACGCTCGCCGGCGGAGACGTTCGACGCGTCCTCGTCGAGCACCGTGTCGTACCCCTCAGGCAGTGAGTGCACGAAGCGGTCGACGTAGCAGGCGGTCGCAGCGGCGAGCACCTCCTCGTCGGTCGCGTCCTGACGCCCGTAGCGGATGTTCTCGCGGATGGACCCCGCGAACAGCCACGGATCCTGCAGCACCATGCCGGTTCGACTGCGGACGTCCTCGCGCCTGAGCTCGGCGATGTCCTGCCCGTCGAGCAGGATGCGCCCGCCGTCGAGCTCGTAGAAGCGCATGATGAGGTTCACGAGGGTCGACTTGCCGGCACCGGTCGGCCCGACGATCGCGACCGTCTGGCCAGGCTCGACCGAGAAATTGAGGTTCTCGATGAGCTTCTGCTCCGGCGTGTACGAGAAGGTGACGTCGTCGAAGACGATCTCGCCCGCACCGTTCGCCGGCTTGGGCGCGTCGCTCGCGTCGGGCTCCTGCTCGTCCTCGTCGAGCAGCTCGAACACGCGCTCGGCCGAGGCCGTACCCGACTGCAGCACGGCAGCCATCCCGCCGAGCTCGGCGAGCGGCTGCGTGAACTGCTGCGAGTACTGGATGAACGCCTGCACGTCGCCGAGGCGCAGGTTGCCGCCCGCGACCATGAGGCCGCCGAGCACCGCGATGCCCACGTAGGACAGGTTTCCGATGAACATCATCGCCGGCATCATGACGCCCGCCCAGAACTGGGCCTTGAAGGCCGCCTGGAAGAGCTGCTCGTTGTCGACCTGGAACTGCTCGCGTGCATCCTTCTCGCGGCCGAACACGCGAACGAGGGCGTGACCGGAGAACGACTCCTCGACGCGCGCGTTGAGGCGTCCCGTCTTCTTCCACTGCTCGGCGAAGTTCCGCTGCGACTTCGGTCCGATGACGCCGAAGATGACGCCCATGAGCGGCAGAGTGACGAGCGCGACGAGCGCGAGCTGCCAGGAGATCGAGAACATCATGACGAGCACTCCGACGACCGTCAGAACGCTCGTGACGACCTGCGACAGCGACTGCTGCATCGTCTGCGTGATGTTGTCGATGTCGTTCGTGACGCGGCTCAGCAGCTCGCCGCGCTGCACGCGGTCGAAGTAGCTCAACGGCAGCGCGTTGATCTTGCGCTCGACGTCCTCGCGCAGCTTGTACATCGCCTTCATCATGATGATGTTGATGACGTACCCCTGCAGCCACATGAGCAGCGCCGAGAACACGTAGAGCGCGAGCACCGACAGGAGCACCATGCCGAGGCGCTCGAAGTCGACTCCCTCGCCAGGCGTGATGTCCATGGCGGCGACCATGTCGGCGAACTGCGTCTGGCCGGAGTCGCGGAGCCCCGCGACGACCTGGTCCTTGGAGGCGCCCGCCGGCAGCTGGCTGGAGACGACGCCCTCGAAGATGAGGTTGGTCGCCTGCCCGAGCACTCGTGGCGCGATGACGGAGAGCACGACGCCGACGGCGCCGAGGAACGACACGATGATGAGCGCGGCGCGGTAGGGCCGGAGCCTGCCGAGCAGCCTGCCGAAGCTCTGCCCGAAGTTCTTCGCCTTGCCGGGAGCGACGCTGTCCCAGTCGCCGGACGACTGCCTCGCCTGCTCGGCGAGCTCCAGCTCGAGCTGCTCCTCCTCGGTCAGGACCTTCTCGACGACCTCCTTCGGCCTGCGCTTGCCCCGACGGGCGCCCTTGGCGTCCTGGTTCTGGTTGTCTGCGTCACGGCTCATGACTGCGCCTCCACTGCGAGCTGGGAATCCACGATCTCCTTGTACGTCGTGCAGCTCTCGAGCAGCTCGTCGTGCGTTCCGAGACCGACCATGCGACCGTCGTCGAGGACGACGATGCGGTCGGCGTCGACGATCGTCGAGATGCGCTGCGCGACCACGATCTTGGTCACGCCGGGCAGCTGCTCCCACAGCGCCCGCCGCAGCCTGGCGTCGGTCGTGAGGTCGAGCGCGGAGAAGGAGTCGTCGAAGACGAACACCTGCGGTTCGTGCACGATCGCGCGCGCGATCGCGAGCCGCTGGCGCTGCCCGCCGGAGACGTTCGTGCCGCCCTGCGCGATGCGCGCTTCGAGCTGCTTGTCCTTCTCCTGCACGAAGGCCGTGGCCTGCGCGATCTCGAGGGCCTTCCAGAGGTCGTCGTCGGTCGCGGCCTCACGGCCGTAGCGCAGGTTCGAGGCGATCGTTCCGGTGAAGAGGAACGGACGCTGCGGGACCAGGCCGATGCCGTCCCACAGCAGCTCGGCGTCGGCCTCGCGGACGTCGACGCCGTTGACGCGCACGGAACCGCCCGTCGCGTCGAAGAGACGAGGGATGAGCGAGACGAGCGTCGTCTTGCCCGCTCCCGTGGAGCCGACGACGGCGACCGTCTCACCGGGGGCGGCGCGGAAGGAGATGCCCGTGAGCACCGGCTCCTCTGCACCCGGGTACGTGAACTCGACGTCGTCGAACTCGATGACGCCCGGCTCCGGGAAGTCGGAGACGGGGTCGGCCGGCATGATGAGCGTCGACTCGGTGTCGAGCACCTCGGAGATGCGGTCGGCGCTGACGGCCGCGCGCGGGATCATGATCGTCATGAAGCTCGCCATGAGCACGCCCATCAGGATCTGCATGACGTAGGCCATGAACGCGAAGAGCGTCCCGATCTCGACCGTGCCCTGGTCGACCTGGATTCCGCCGAACCAGATGACGCCGACGACGGTGATGTTCAGCACGAGCATCGCGAGCGGGAAGAGCGTGACGAAGAGATCGCCGACTCGCTTGCCGAGGAGGAAGAGGTCGTTGTTCGCGACCTCGAACCGCTGCTCCTCGATCGGCTCGCGCACGAACGCGCGCACGACGCGCACACCGGTGAGCTGCTCGCGCAGGATCCGGTTGATGTTGTCGAGCTTCACCTGGAACTGGCGGAACAGCGGCACCATCCGGCTGATGATGATGCCGACCAGCAGGAGCAGCACGGGGGCCGCGACGCCGATGATCCAGGAGAGGCCCACATCCTGCTGCAGGGCCATGATGATGCCGCCGATCGCGAGCATGGGAGCCGAGACGAGCATGGTGGAGCCCATCATGGCGAGCATCTGCACCTGCTGCACGTCGTTCGTGTTGCGCGTGATGAGCGAGCCCGCCCCGAAGCGCGAGACCTCGCGCTCGGAGAAGCCGCTCACTCGCGCGAAGACGTCGGCGCGGATGTCACGGCCGAGCGCCATGGCGGCGCGCGCGGCGAAGACGGTCGCGATGATCGAGCACGTGATCTGCCCGAGCGAGATCGCGAGCATGACGGCGCCCGTCGACCAGATGTAGTCGGTGTCGGCGTTGGCGACGCCCTTGTCGATGATGTCGGCGTTGAGTCGCGGCAGGTACAGCGACGCGAGCGCTTGAAGGAATTGGAAGACCAGCACGCCCGCGAGGAGCGGCCAGTACTTCCTGAGATAGCGGGCGAGGAGCTTACCGAGCATCGATTCTCCGGAACGACGAGGCGTCTCGCATTGCGCATCCGCTAGCGTGGTGGATGCGCGTCGCTGGGGACGCGGAGTGGACGGCAATTCGGCGGGCCCGGACTGGACCTGGCACACCGGACCATTGCTGGTCGTGCAGTCATTGCTGACCGACTGGCAGGACGAACTGAGCGAAAGCTCAGCCCTGTAGCTAAACACGACGTAACACATGACGCAACACCCTTCCCACTCCGTGGGAATGTGCAACGCGGCCAATGTCGCCCAACTGCCACACGCTCGGCGTGGTGAGAACCTCCAACCGAGCGCATCTGACAACCTTCTCCCGATAAGTTTGTCGAATCGAGCCAAATCCGGCCGCACCGACCTCAATAGGCTTAGGAACCATGTCGCGAATCTCGAAGCTCCTCATCGCCAACCGTGGCGAAATCGCCGTACGCATCGCACGAGCGGCTCGAGACGCGGGTATCACCTCCGTCGCCGTGTACGCAGACCAGGACCGTGACGCACCCCACGTCCGCCTCGCCGATGAGGCGTACGCGCTGCGAGGCTCCACGAGCGCCGAGACGTACCTCGTGATCGACAAGCTGCTCTCCATCGCCCGCCGCTCCGGCGCCGACGCCGTGCACCCGGGATACGGCTTCCTCGCCGAGAACGCCGAGTTCGCACGCGCCGTCATCCGCCAGGGACTCATCTGGATCGGCCCGTCCCCCGAGGCCATCGAGGCGCTCGGCGACAAGGTCACGGCGCGCCACGTCGCCGAGAAGGTCGGCGCACCGCTTGCCCCGGGCACGCTCAACCCCGTCGAAGGCCCGAGCGAGGTCCTCGACTTCATCGACATCCACGGACTACCGGTCGCCATCAAGGCCGCGTTCGGCGGCGGCGGGCGCGGCCTCAAGGTCGCACGCGAGCGCGAAGAGGTCGCCGAGCTGTTCGAGTCCGCGACCCGCGAGGCCATCACCGCGTTCGGACGCGGCGAGTGCTTCGTCGAGAAGTACCTCGACAAGCCCCGCCACGTCGAGACGCAGTGCCTCGCCGACTCCCACGGCAACGTCGTCGTCGTCTCCACGCGCGACTGCTCGCTGCAGCGACGCCACCAGAAGCTCGTCGAGGAGGCGCCAGCGCCCTTCATCACCGCCGAGCAGGAAGCCGAGATGCGTCGCGCATCCAAGGCGATCCTCAAGGAGGTCGGCTACGTCGGCGCTGGAACCTGCGAGTTCCTGCTCGCCGCCGACGGCACGATCGCGTTCCTCGAGGTCAACACGCGCCTCCAGGTCGAGCACCCGGTCTCCGAGGAGGTCACCGGCATCGACCTCGTCCGCGAGCAGTTCCGCATCGCCCAGGGTGAGGCGCTCGGCTACGACGACCCGACGGTCACCGGCCACTCGTTCGAGTTCCGCATCAACGGCGAGGACCCGGGCCGCGGATTCTTCCCAGCCCCTGGCACCGTCACGACCTTCCGCGTTCCTGGAGGCCCCGGCGTGCGCGTCGACTCCGGCGTCCGCGAGGGCGACGTCGTCTCCGGCGCCTTCGACTCACTGCTCGCGAAGCTCATCGTCACGGGCGCCACGCGCGAGGAGGCGCTCGAGCGCTCCCGCCGCGCCCTCGAGGACTTCGAGCTGAACGGCATGCCGACCGTCCTGCCCTTCCATCGCTCCGTCGTCCGCGACCCCGCCTTCACCGCCGAGAACGGCGAGTTCGGGGTCTACACGAGCTGGATCGAGACCGAATACAGCAACACGATCGAGCCGTGGGGTGGCGAGGCCGGCGACGTCAACGAGCCGATCGCGCGCCGCAACGTGGTCGTCGAGGTCAACGACAAGCGCCTCGAGGTGTCGCTCCCCGAGCGCCTGCTCGCCGCCACCGGTGTCGGCCACGGCGGTGCGGGTCGGACCATGGCGGGACACGCCCCGAAGCGCCGCTCGCACACCAACGTGGAGACCCACTCGAGCGGTGACGTCATCGCCCCCATGCAGGCGACGATCGTGAAGTTCGCCGTCGAGGAGGGGCAGAAGGTCGTCAAGGGCGACCTCCTCGTCGTCCTCGAGGCCATGAAGATGGAGCAGCCCATCCAGGCTCCCCGCGACGGCATCGTCGCATCCATCTCCGGTGCCGCCGGCGAGACCGTCTCGAGCGGCACGAAGCTGCTCGAGCTCGCCGACGCCGAGTAGCCTCGGTAGGTGATCGACGCCTCGCTCCTGACCTCCACGCTGCTCTCGTCGCCCCTCGACGCCGCGCTCCCGACGAGCGACGCGAGCTGGCTCGAGTCGTTCACGGGGCTCGAGGGATTCAACGGCTGGCTGCTCGCGCTCGTCATCGTGGGCGGCTTCGCGGCCGGCTGGGTGGATGCGGTCGTCGGCGGCGGCGGGCTGATCCAGCTCACGATGCTGCTCACGCTGCCGGGCGTCTCGCCCGTGCAGGCACTCGCGACCAACAAGTTCGGCAGCATCGCCGGCACCGCGACCAGCTCCATCACCTACTTCCGACGCGTCAAACCCGACCTGCGAACCGCGCTGCCCATGGCCGCCATCGCGCTCTTCGGCGCCTACGGCGGCGCGATCCTCGCCTCCAGCATCCCCGCCGCAGCCTTCAAGCCCATCATCGCCATCGCGATCCTCGGCATCGGCATCTTCACCGCCTTCAAACCGAGCGTCGGGCAGCTCGACAAGCTCAAGTACGAGGGACGCAAGCACCACGTCGTCGCGGGCCTCATCGGCTTCGCGATCGGCGTCTACGACGGCCTCCTCGGGCCGGGGACCGGGTCCTTCCTCGTCATCGCCCTCGTGTCCCTGCTCGGCTACTCGTTCCTGCAGGCCAGCGCGAAAGCCAAGATCGTGAACCTCGGCACCAACCTCGGCGCGCTCCTCTTCTTCGCCCCGCAGGGCTACGTGCTCTGGGGGCTCGGCGCCGTGCTCGCCGTCTCCAACGTCGCCGGCGGCTACCTCGGCGCCCGCACCGCCATCCGCGGCGGGAGCAAGCTCATCCGCTGGGTCTTCCTCATCGTCGTCAGCGTGCTCTTCATCAAGCTCGCCATCGACATCTGGAACGAGTACGTCGCGAGCTGATCGCCCTCACGACGCCGATCACCACCCGGGAAGGCTCCCGGTCCCAGTGCCGGGAAGGCCCACTTCGCCAGGGGCATTCTCATCGGACACGAGCTGGGTGGACTGCCCAGTGACGTCGCAAAGGCCTCCTGATGGGGACTGCGTCCCTGAAATCCGGCTTGGGTCCGGCGGTGATTGCAGCGATGAAGCCAGGTGCCGCAGGGAGCGACCCTGGCTTCATCGCGGCGGACCGGCCTGCCCCTTTCTCCGCGGTGGCTCGTGCCACGACGACTGGAGAATTCACAGCCGATCAAACAAGGGAAGCCCCTTCGCCCCCGCGTGACCGAGCAACCGTCAGCAAGACCAGGTCACTCGCACACGTCCCGGTGCGCGGTTGTCTGTTCCCCCGTTGGCGTTTTCTCCAGTCGAGAAGTTGACGTTGCTCGTCGAGGTGGCCGCAAAACTCGAAGCGTTTCCACCAGCACCCGCCATCGCCATCACCGCGTAGCCGAATGTGCCTGACGGATCCCACCTATATCCCGCCGCTGCCCCGGAGCCACCGCCACGATACCCGCCACCGCCACCGCCCGAGGATGCTGCGAAGACGGCACCATCTCTCTGAATCGTCTTGAAGACACCAGCGCCACCATTCGCGCCGCCCGCCGCACTCCCACCGCTATTGCCGACGACGAGACCCGAGTCGACGAGGACGTTTCCTTCGCGAGACCAGTAGGTAGCCCCAGCACCTGCGGTCGCTCCGGACGCAGGCGAGCCGTGGCCTACTTCCACGAAGCGTGCGGAAGTGCCCTGGCGACCAGCGTTCTCAGTTGCTGTAGAGAGGTCGCTGAAGGCCGGATCCGCCTGGGGGAACTGCGATTTGGAGGCCCCTCGGCCCCCGCCGCCTCCGGCAACGACGAGCGGCGCACTCCCTCGCAGGATCGCCGATCCTCCTCCCCCGGACCCTCCAAACTGAAAGCCCGCCAAGCCTGCAGACGGGATCGTCACGTCGCCCCCATTCCCGTATCCCTGCCCGCCGATGGCGGAAGAATTCCCGGTGAAGATCCCGCCCTGTCCCGTCACGAACGTGAGTACCTCGCCGGGTGTGACCGTGAGGTTGCCCTGCACTCGGCGCCCATCTCCGTAAGGCCGCCCCGATGATGTGCCACCGCCTGCTCCACCGAGCACGTCGAAGCTGATCCGCCGAACTCCGCGCGGCACCGTGAAGCTGACTCTCGTGCTCTCTGACCCGACATTCCCCGACTGCGGTACAGGGGCTGTGAAGGTCCCACCCCCCTGGCAGCTTGCAGAGGCGAACGGCGCAGCAACGCCAACCGCGATCACCGGAACAGCCCAAGCCGCGGTATTCACGACCGTCCTACGATCAACCGACTTTTGCAGGTCTTCCTGGGTCATGATTTTCCAATCTTCTTGTTGCCACATGCGCTCGTGGCCAGTCGCAAATGATCTGCCGACACCTCGTCAATCGAGCTCACGGACGAGTCGATAACAGAAGGCGCCGCGCATTCAAGGAACCTGATCTTTAGGCGTCGACGCCACGCAGACAGTTCAGCCGGGAGCGGACATCACGCGAAAGCGCGCGGAATTGCATCTCTCGAATTCAAAATTCCCCACAGAATCCAAATCAGCCCCCCAGGCAGATCGCCGTTCCGCGAATCGTTATCGGAACTGGTCCGAGAAGTATCTCGAGCCTGCCTTTGTTCGCCAACCGACCGCGGGGTTTCTGCGCAATTTGGCATGTGTTCTGCGTATTTTGGATTCGTCGCTTCATCTGCTTGAGCTGCAGTGCGCAGCCACAACCCCGAGACACCGCAGTCGGCATTGAATCGGTCGGGCGCGGTCCATCTGGCTGGTCCCCGCCAGCGTGGCGCTATCGCCCTCGTCGAGTGGCGAGGTTCGTGGCCAGTCTGTCCACGGCGCGTTTCCTGGATCACGAAAACCTCCGCGACCCGGATGGCGAGGGTGGAAACCCACATCCTGCACGGAGGTTTTCGTTGACATCAGCCGGTCACAATACCCGAGGCACTGCAGCCACTCGCGATGTGTCTTCAGATTCACACATTGCAAGGCGTCACCGTCGGGACCCCCGCACCCTCCAACCCCGAACGAGAATCGGAATGCGGCTGGAAAGAGTTGCCCTTCTGTCGAACAGAAGGACCGCAACCAATGAGGGGCCCCACGTCGCGGAAAGGAAACGAGAGAAAACGATATCCTCTCGACGAAATCCCCCTCCGTCACCGGGCAACTGTCAGCAGGACCAGGTCACTCTCACAAGCCCCGGGGCTCGATTGGCTGTCCCCCCGTTGGCGTTTCCTCCAGTCGAGTGGACCACGTTGCTCGTCGAGGTAGCCGCAAAACTCGAACCATTGCCACCGGCACCCGCGATCGCCATCATCGCGCCACTGAACGTGCCCGCCGCATCCCAGCTAATGCGCACGGCCGCTCCGGAACCACCGCCGCGATATCCACCCCCGCCACCACCCGAGGCGGTCCCATAGGCACCGGTCGGCAACGACCCGGTTCTCTGAACTGTCGTGGAGACGCCGTTGCCACCATTTGCGCCGCCCGCCGCACTCCCGCCGCCGTTGCCGACGACAACACCCGAGCCGACAATGACACTGCCCTCCTGAGACCAGTAAGCCCCGCCAGCACCTGCAGTCGCTCCGGACGCGGGCAACCCGTGCCCTGCTTCTACGAATCGCTGCGAAGCCCCTTGGCGCGTAGCGTTCTCCGTCTCCGTGGAGCCATCGCCACTGAAGCTCGGATCCGGTTCGACGATGCGTCCTAAGTGGTGTCCGCGCCCAGCGCCACCTCCAGCAACAACGAGCGGGGTGCTTCCGCGCAGAATGGCGGATCCGCCACCCCCGGACCCTCCAATCAGAAAGCCCGTCAGGTTTCCAGACGGGATCGGCACGTCCCCGCCATTCCCGTATCCCTGTCCACCGGTCGAATACGAATTTCCGTCGTAGTAACCGCCCTGCCCCGTCACAAACGTGAGCACCTCACCGGGAGTGACCGTGACGGCACCCTGCACTCGGCGCCCGGCTGCGTAGGGCCGGTTCGATGAACCCCCACCCGCCCCACCGACGACGTCGAAGGTGATCCACGTGATTCCGCGCGGCACCGTGAACGTGACCCTCGTGCCCGCCGGGCCGACGTCCCCGGACTGCGGGAGGGGGGCCGTGAAGGCCCCACCTCCCTGGCAGCTTGCAGAGGCGAACGGCGCGGTCGCGCCAAACGCGATGACGGGAACAGTCCAAGCGGCTGCATTCACAACCGCCCTTCGATCAATCGCTTTTCTCTGGTTTTCCTGAGACATAGTCTTCCAATCTTCTGCTGGATTTGCCCATGGACAGCCCTCAAAACGGCTTACCGGCACTTCATCACTAGGACTCGAGAACGAGTCAACGACAGAGCGCGCCGCAAATCCCGGGGAGTTGATCTTTCAGCATCGACGCCAAACGGACGCGTGAACCGAAGTCGAGCATCACGCCAAAGCGCGCGGAATTGCACCCCTCAGCCCGAAGATCCCCCATCGAATGCAACTCAGAGCCCCCCGGCATATCACCGCTTCGTGAACTGTCGTCCGAACCGGTCCAAAAAGCATCTCAACTCTTCCCTCGTTTCTCAACCAAAAGCGGGGGTCACGCGCAATTTGGCGCGCTTTTTTCGTATTCTGGAAGTGAACCGGCATGCACTCGGATGCGGCACCCAACCGCCGCCCCATGGCGCCCCGGTTCGCGTCGAACCTGCTGGGCACGATCCACCTGTTCCTTGGCGACCGCCTACCCGCGGTAAGTCCGACCAAGGCTTCGCACTCAGTGAGACCCGTCCCAGATCGGTGCACTGCCCCGTGCGGTTGCGAACGCACTCACACGGGGTCGTGCCTCCAGGGGCACGAAAAATCCTCCGTGCCAGGGATGGTGAGTAAGGCAACTCACATCCTGCACGGAGGTTTCCTCGTCCGAGTCAGCCGGTCACGGCGCCCCGATGCACTGCAGCTAGGCCTTCGTCTGCTCCTCGTACGGCATGTGCATGGCACGGGCGGCATCCGAGATGCTGCTCGCGAGCGACGGGTAGACCGCCCAGGCACGCGCGACCTGGTCGACCGTGAGGCGCTGCTCGATGGCGATCGACAGCGGCAGCACGAGCTCCGAGGCACGAGGTGCGACGATCACGCCGCCGATGACGGTGCCCAGGTCGTTGCCGGCGATGAGCTTCACGAAGCCGTCGCGCACGCCCTGCATCTTGGCACGCGGGTTCTCGCCGAGCGGCAGCTTGTAGACGCGACCCTCGCGGGTGCCGTCCTCGATGGAACGCTGCTGCCAGCCGACCGTCGCAATCTCCGGGTACGTGAAGATGTTCGAGGCGACATTGCGCAGGTTGATAGGCCGCACCTCGTCGCCGAGCGCGTGGAACACCGCCGTGCGCCCCTGCGTGGAGGCGACGGATGCGAGCGGGAAGAACTCCGTGCAGTCGCCGGCCGCGTAGATGTTCGGCACCGAGGTGCGCGCGACGCGGTTGACGCGGATGTGCCCGGACGGCGAGACCTCGACACCGGCCTCCTCGAGCCCGATGCCGGAGGTGTTCGGGATCGAGCCGACCGCGATGAGGCAGTGCGAGCCACGCACCTCGCGCCCGTCGTCGAGGGTCGCCACGACCTCGTTGCCGTCGCGGACCACGGTCGCCGCACGGGACTTCGACAGCACGGTCATGCCGCCGCGCTTGAAGACGTCCTCGATGACATCCGCGGCGTCCGCGTCCTCGTTCGGGAGCACGCGGTCGCGGCTCGAGACGAGCGTGACCTTCGAGCCGAGCGCCGAGTAGGCCGACGCGAACTCGGCCCCGGTCACGCCAGAGCCGACGACGATGAGGTGGCTCGGCATCTCCTTGAGGTTGTAGAGCTGGGTCCAGGTGAGGATGCGCTCCCCGTCGGGCTTGCACGAGTCGAGCGTGCGAGGACGAGCACCGACCGAGATCACCGCCGAGTCGAACTCGATGCGGTCGAAGTCCTGCCCACCCGAGCCGGTGCCGACCGTGACGGCCGAGTTGCCGTCGAGCTTGCCCTCGCCCTGGATGACGTTGACCCCGGCAGCCTCGAGCGTGCGCTGCATGTCGTCCGACTGGTTCTGCGCGAGGCGCAGCAGCCGCTTGTTCAGCTTCGAGAGATTCACCGCGACCTCGGGCTTCAGCGGCTTCCCCGTGTCGCCCTTCGCGAAGAACTGCACGCCGAGTTCGCCGGACTCGCGGATCGCCGTCGCCGCCTCTGCACTGGCGATGAGGGTCTTGGAGGGAACCACGTCGGTGAGGACGGCGGAGCCGCCGACGCCGACGCGTTCGATGAGGGTGACTTCTGCGCCGAGGCGGGCGGCCGAGAGTGCGGCTTCGTACCCGCCTGGCCCCCCGCCGACGACGACGATGCGGTGCTTGCGATCAAAGGGCGTGGCCATACCCGCTATTGTCCTCCTCCCGTATGAACCCGCCAAACCGGAGAGGTTTCCGCGCCGTTCCGAGACGGGGCGGGACATCATCCGCTTGTGCTCCACGCAGGTCCCGCCCCGGTCGCTACGCTGGGGTGCATGTCAACGCACGAGTCAGAGTCGATCGACGATCCAGCCACCTCACCCTTCGAGTTCGCGCAGGCAGCTGCCGCGGTCATCGCCGAGAAGACGGGTGTCGAACGCCACGACATCGCGCTCACGCTCGGCAGCGGATGGGGGCAGACGGCCGAGCTGCTCGGCGAGACGATCGCGACCATCCCAGCCGACGAGGTGCCCGGATTCGCGAAGTCCGACATCCCAGGCCACTCCGGGACGCTGCGCTCGATTCGCCTCGCGAACGGCAAGCACGCGCTGGTCATCGCAGCGCGCACGCACTACTACGAGGGCAAGGGTGTGCGCCGCGTCGTGCACTCCGTGCGCACCGCCGCGGCGGCCGGCGCCTCGGTCATGATCCTCACCAACGGCGCCGGCGGCGTGCGCCCCGAGTGGGGCCCTGGCACGCCCGTGCTGATCTCGGACCACATCAACCTCACGGCCGACTCGCCCCTCGAGGGAGCGACCTTCATCGACCTCACCGACCTGTACTCGGCACGCCTGCGCGAGCTCGCGCTGACAGTGCGCGACCTCGACGAAGGCGTGTACGTGCAGTTCCGCGGCCCGCACTACGAGACCCCCGCCGAGGTCAGGATGGCGCGCACGATCGGCGGCGACATCGTCGGCATGTCGACGGCGCTCGAAGCCATCGCGGCTCGCGAGGCCGGCATGGAGGTGCTCGGCATGTCACTCATCACGAACCCGGCGGCCGGCGTCTCGCCCAACCCGCTGAGCCACGCGGAGGTCCTCGAGGCAGGCAAGGCGGCGGAAGCCGATCTCGCCGAGCTGCTCTCCCAGATCGTGGTCAAGCTCTGATGAGCGGCATCGCACGGTCGCTGCAGGTCGCGCTCCGGCACAACGCGGTGTCCTGGCTCGAGCAGGACCCCGACGAGGTGACGCGCGCCGAGCTGCAGCAGCTGCTCGACGCCGCCGGCGACGTGTCGCCCGAGCTCGCCATCATCGAAGACGCTGACACCAGCGAGCGCGCCGCGGCCTGGCGCGAGCTGCAGGACCGCTTCTGCGCCCGCCTCGCGTTCGGAACCGCCGGCCTCCGCGGCCGCCTCGGCGCTGGCCCGAACCGCATGAACCGGGTCCTCGTCGCCCAAGCCGCTCGAGGCTTCGCCGACTTCCTGCTCGCGCGAGAGGAGTCCCCGTCGATCGTCATCGGCTACGACGCCCGCAACAACTCGCAGCGCTTCGCGCAGGACACTGCGGAGATCATGCAGGCCGCGGGCGTCGCCGCCACGATCCTGCCGAGGCAGCTCCCGACGCCCGTGCTCGCATTCGCCGTCCGCCGACTCGGCGCATCCGCTGGCGTCATGGTCACCGCCTCGCACAACCCAAAGTGGGACAACGGCTACAAGGTGTACCTCGGCGGGGCCGACGACGGCTCGCAGATCGTCGCGCCCGTCGATGCCGAGATCGCCGAGGCGATCGGCAAGGTCGCGGCCGGCCGGAAGGTGCCGGAGCTCCCACGATCCGCGGAGTACGCGACGGCCGACGAGTCCATCGTCACCGACTACGTGTCCGCGACCGCGGCCCTCCTGCGCGGAACGCCGAGCGACGTGCGCTTCGTCTACACGCCCCTGCACGGTGTCGGCTGGGAGACGTTCCGCGCTGTCGTCGCAGAGCTCGGCATCGCCGAGCCGGTCGTCGTCGCGCAGCAGGTCGAGCCGGACGGCGCGTTCCCGACGCTCGACTTCCCGAACCCCGAGGAGCCGGGCGCACTCGACCTCGCCTACGAGACGGCGGATGCTGCGGGAATCGACCTCGTCATCGCGCACGATCCCGACGCCGACCGACTCGCCGTCGCCGTCAAGGGCGCGTCCGGCTGGCGGCGCTTCGGCGGCAACGACATCGGGAAGATCCTCGGCTGGCGCGCCGCAGAGCAGGCGAAGGCCGACGGCGTGCACGGCACGCTCGCGACCTCCGTCGTCTCCGCCCCAGCCCTCGGGCGCATCGCCCACGAGTACGGGCTCGACTACGCCGAGACGCCCACGGGATTCAAGTGGATCTCCCGCGCCCCGAACATCCTCTACGGCTACGAGGAGGCTCTCGGCTACCTCGTCAACCCGGAGACGGTGCACGACAAGGACGGCATCTCCGCGTCGGTCGCGATCCTCGAGCTCATCATGGGGCTCCAGGCCGAGGGGCGCACGCTCATCGACCACGACGACGCCTTCGCCGAGCGCTTCGGCACGTTCGTGTCGACGCAGGTCTCGGTGCGCTTCGACGACATCGCCCAGATCCCCCGCGTAATGGCGGTCCTGCGCGGCCACACGCCCACCGAGGTCGGCGGCGTCGCAGTGCTCGAGACCGGCGACCTGTCCGGCGACGAGGTGCCCATCGACCTGCTGCGCTACCAGCTCGCCGACGGCACACGCGTCATGGTTCGGCCCTCGGGCACGGAGCCGAAGATCAAGGTGTACGTCGACGCATCCAGCGAGGACGGCACACCAGCCGAGCGCGCGGCAGACGCCGAGGCGAAGGCAGCCAGGGCCGGCGAGGCCCTGCGAGTCACCCTCACCACCGCGTAGGCGGAGGACTCCACACGAGAGCCTCTCCTGACGGACCAGCGTCCGCTCAGGGGAGGCTCTCGTCGCAGCACCACGTTCCGCGCTGGCTTCGCGCTGCACCCCGGCTTCGCGATCTGCCAAGGTTTCGGGATGGCTTGCACGCCTCGCGATGGCTTGCAAGCCATCCGCTAGCGCCAAACCCACCCCGAAAGACGAGCGGCAGACGTTCCTGTCTCGGGATGGCTTCCTCGCCCGCTTCGCGATCACCCCAGCCTCGCGATCCACGACCGCTTCGCGATCACCCCGGCCACGCGATCCACGCCCGCTTCAGGATCCACCCCGGCCTCGCGATCCACGCCCGCTTCAGGATCCACCCCGACTTCGGGATGGCTTGCACGCCTCGCGATGGCTTGCAACCCATCCGCAAGCGCCCG
>NZ_PSXX01000005.1:76700-269904 GCF_002931055.1 Pseudoclavibacter sp. AY1H1
GATCCACCCCGGCCTCGCGATCCACGCCCGCTTCAGGATCCACCCCGACTTCGGGATGGCTTGCACGCCTCGCGATGGCTTGCAACCCATCCGCAAGCGCCGAACCCATCCCGAGACAGACGAACGGCAGACGTTCCTGTCTCGGGATGACTCGCACGCCCGCTTCGCGATCACCCCGGCCTCGCGATCCACGCCCGCTTCAGGATCCACCCCGGCCTCGCGATCCACGCCCGCTTCAGGATCCACCCCGACTTCGGGATGGCTTGCACGCCTCGCGATGGCTTGCAACCCATCCGCAAGCGCCAAACCCACCCCAAAACAGACGAGCGGCAGACGTTCCTGTCTCGGGATGACTCGCACGCCCGCTTCGCGATCACCCCGGCCACGCGATCCACGCCCGCTTCAGGATCCATGCCCGCCACGCGATCCACGCCCGCTTCAGGATCCACCCCCGGCTTCGGGATGGCTTGCACGCCTCGCGATGGCTTGCAAGCCATCCGCAAGCGCCGAACCCATCGCGAGACGGCAGACGAGGTCGCCCGGCTCGTCAGCCGGCGTGGGCGAGCTCGCGCTGCAGGAGGGAGCGCTTGACGTCGATACCCCACGCGAATCCGCCGAGCGTGCCGTCCGAGCGCAGTACCCGGTGGCAGGGCACGAAGAGCGCAGGCGCGTTGCTGGCGCAGATGCTCGCTGCCGCGCGCACGGCCGTCGGCCGTCCGAGAGCCGTCGCGAACTCCGTGTAGGTGAGCGGATGCCCTGCCTCGATGGCCCGCAGACCGAGCCACCCCTGCATCCGGAACGTCGCGCCGAACTGGGCGACCAGCACGTCGTCGATGGCGCGGAGATCACCGTCGTAGTACGCACGCACGGCATCGGAGGCGGCAGCGCGACCCCGCGCGACGGCGTTCGGCCTGGCCTGCGCCGTGATGCGCTCCAGGACACGCCGCTCGTCGTCGCTCCAGCCTGAGGCGAGCACCGCCCCGTCACGGTCGCGGGCGATGATCGTGAACGGCCCGTCTGGGGTGTCGAGCGTCTCGATGACGGCCCGAGCTTCACTGCTGGTCTGCGTGCTCATGCTGGTGTCTCCGTGGTGGTGGGCGGTGTCTGCGCGGTGGCGCGGATCTTGGTGCCGGGTCGTGCCCTGGGCGGGACAGCTCCCCAGAGGTGGAGGGACAGGTAGCTTCGCCACGGCCTGAACTGCTCCGCGACGTCCGTGAGGGCTCTGGGCTCAGGTGGAAGGCCGAGCGCTCTGGCTCCGCTTCGCAGGGCGACGTCTCCCGTGAGCAGCACGTCTGGGTTGCCAAGCACCCGCATGCTCACGTAGCCGGCCGTCCAGTCGCCGATGCCCTTGAACGCCGTCAGCGCCTCGTGCTGCTCGGCGATGTCGTCACCCGGCGAGAGCCGCAGTCGGCCGTCCGCGATCGCCTCGGCGACGCGTGTGATGGTCGCCGACCGTGCCCTGGGGCCGGCGAAGGACTCCTCGCCGAGCTCCGCGATGGCGGCTGCGCTCGGGAAGAGGCGGTTCACGCCGAGCTCGGCCGCGTGTTCCTCGTTGTCGCCGTTCTGCTCGAGCGAGGCCCCCGCCCGCGCGGCGAGGCGACCGAGAGCCGTCCGTGCCGCCGAGACGGTGATCTGCTGACCGATGATCGCGCGAAAGAGCATCTCGTCGGGGTCCACGGCGCCGGGCAGGCGGCGACCCGGGCGAAGGCGCACCCGCTCCGCGATCGCCGGATGCACGGAGAGGGCTCCGTCGACGGCCGCCGGGTCCGCATCCAGGTCGAAGAGCCGGCGCACACGCGTGACGAGGGCCTGCAGGTCGCTGAGGTCGGTGAGGCGCGCGCGGAGTCGCAGCGACGCGGGCTGCAGGCCGCCAGCGTCCACGCCGAACCATGCGGGGCCTCCCGGGAGGAGGAGACTGCGCTCGTACCGATCGTCGGTCGCGACCTCGACCCCGTCGATGGCGCGCTCCCGGAGCCAGGCGAAGACGCCCACGGCGTCGTACGGCTCCCGGTACGCGAGCGACAGCGTCAGCGGGGCGGCTCCGGTGCTGAGCGCCAGGCCAGCGCCGGAGCTCCCGAGACCCCCGTCCGTGACTCGCGACGCGGCCGCCACGGCTCGTCTTCGCGATCGCTCGCGCACGAGGGTCGGCGTCAGTTGGAAGACCTCCTGGATGGTCTCGTTGAACGCTCTGACACTCGCGAAGCCGGCCGCGAAGGCCACCTCGCCGAAGGGCAGGTCCGTGGCGCCGAGCAGCGTCGCCGCCGTGCGTGCCCGCTGCGCACGTGCAAGCGCAAGCGGGCCCGCGCCCAGTTCTGCGGTGAGTACCCTCGCGAGGTGCCTGGATGAGTAGCCGAGTCGGGCAGCGAGGCCAGGGACCCCTTCACGTTCCACAACCCCGTCGCTGATGAGCCGCATGGCCCTGCCGGCGACGTCGCCGCGGAGGTTCCAGGCTGGGTCACCGGGTGCCGCGTCCGGCAGGCAGCGCTTGCAGGCCCGGTACCCGGCCTCGTGGGCGGCGGCGCTCGTCGGGTAGAACGTGACGTTCTCCCGCTTGGGTGTGCGGGCGGGGCAGCTCGGTCTGCAGTAGATGCCGGTAGACCCTACGGCGGTGATGAACTGCCCGTCGAAGCGTCGATCCTTGGCGAGGATCGCGCGGTACCGCTCGTCGCCGGTGAGGGTGATGCTTGCCATGCGACGAGTCTGGCAGGTTGACCCCGCCAGAGCTCGCGGAAATCGGACACGACGGTGGGGTGATCCCCCGCCCTGCGGTACTTTCTGCGCACCGAGCGGCGGCGCGCTCCTGCGCAGTGTCGTGCCGATGAGACGAGAAGCCCGGTCAGGCGATGAGCAGCCCCGCTGCGACGAGCCTCGGCTTGAGGAGCTCGACGAACTTCTCCGGCGTGGCTGCGGCGACGAGCTCGCCGAGCACCGCGTCGTTGTCGAACGTCTTCGCCAGCGCGGCGATGAGCTTGAGGTGCTCCGACGCGCTGGTCGCCGTCATGCCGACGACGATGCGCACGGGGTCGTAGCGAGCATGGCCGAAGCCGACGCCTTCCGGGTAGGTGATGACGGCCAGACCGTTCTCGATGGTCTCCTCACCGGGACGCGCGTGCACGAGCGCGACGCCCGGACCGACGACGACATACGGCCCGAAACGTTCGATGACGCGGACCATGTTGCTGGTGTAGCCGCGCTTCGCGTAGCCGCGCTCGGCGAGCAGCTCGCCCATCTGACCGACGGCCTGCCGCCAGTCGAGCGCCTGCTCGGCGAGGCGCACGCTGCTTGCGTCGAACTGAAGCTCAGGTGTGGCCTGCGCGTTCATGCTCCTGCCTCGTCGAACCCTTCGCTCACGATCTCAGCCAGCTCTTCCCGGTCTTCGATCGGCAGGAACGCGCCCTCGGCGGCGTTCAGCTGGAACGTCTCCAGGTCGGCGAGGTCGTAGTCGAAGGCGTCGGCGAGCAGCGTCAGCTCTCGGGAGATGCTGGTCGCGCTCATGAGGCGGTTGTCGGTGTTGACGGTCACCGTGAAGCCGAGCTGGTAGAGCAGATCGAAGGGATGGTCTTCGATGCTGTCTCCCCAGGCGGCGATGGCGCCGGTCTGCAGGTTCGAGGATGGGCTGAGCTCGAGCGGGATGCGGCGGTCGCGCACCCACTGGGCCAGCCGGCCGAGCGACACGTAGGTGCCGTCGTCGTCTTCGCCCTCGAGGTCGATGTCTTCTGCGATGCGCACGCCGTGGCCGAGGCGCAGCGCGTGGGCGTCGAAGAGGGCGCTCTCGATGGAGTCGAGGCCTGCGGCTTCCCCGGCGTGGACCGTGGCGGGGAACCGTTCCGACATGAGGTAGTCGAAGGCTTCCTGGAGGTTCGTGGGCGGGAACCCGTCTTCCGGGCCGGCGATGTCGAAGCCGACGACGCCAGCCTCGCGGTGGCGCACGGCGAGCTTCGCGATCTCGAGTCCGTTGCCAGCGTGGCGCATGGCGCTCACGAGCTGGCCGACGCGGATGCGCTTGCCGTGGGATCGGACGTCGTCGATGCCCTCATTGATGCCGGCCTGGACCGCGTTCACGGCGTCGTCGAGGCTCAGGCCACGCTTGAGGTGCTGCTCTGGCGCCCAGCGGACTTCGCCGTAGACGACCCCGTCGGCGCCGAGGTCGTTGACGAAGTCGCGAGCCACGCGCCGGAGACCGTGTGTGGTCTGCATGACGGCCGTGGTGACGTCGAAGGTCTTGAGGTACTCGACGAGCGAGCCGGAGTCGGACTGGTCGGAGAACCAGTTCGACAGCTCGGGCGCGCTCGTCGCGGGGAGTTCCAGACCGATCTCGTCGGCGAGCTCGATGATGGTCTGGGCCCGCAGCCCACCGTCGAGGTGGTCATGCAGCGACACCTTCGGCAGCGCTCGGATGCTGGTGCCGTCTCGTAGCGTGAAATCGCCCTCGTCGTATGGCGCGGAGCTCTGCACAGACACGGTGTTCCCCTTCGAATGTGGCCGCGAACCAACAAGTGCGGCCGTCCAGAGCCCTGATTCTATCGGGCGGAGACAACCGGCGCGCGAGGCGGCGCGGCGGTGTGGAGAAGGTTTCCCTTCTCGACACCGCCTGCCTGCACTATTCGGCCCCGATGCGTCCTGCGATGAGCGGACCGCCGGTGAGAACCTCGGACCCGGCGTCCCCGACCTCGTACGCACTCTCGAGCGCCTCGAGCGCACGCGGGAAACGAGCGTCGTCTTCGGCAGAGAGCGTGAAGAGCACGTCGCCCTTCCTGACGGTGTCGCCCGGCTTCGCAACCAGGTCGATCCCGGCTGCGTGGATGACCGGATCCTGCTTGCGCGCGCGCCCAGCTCCGAGGCGCCACGCGGCGATGCCGAAGGGCAGCGCCTCCTGGCGGGTGAGCACGCCGTCGCGGTCTGCCCGCACCTCGTGCGTCTCGTTCGCCACAGGCAGCGCGCCGTCCGGGTCTCCGTCCTGCGCCGCGACCCAGCGCCGCCACACGTCCATAGCCGCGCCGTTCTTCAGCGCACCCTCGACGTCGGCGTCCGGCTGGCCCGCCAGACGGAGCATCTCGCGGGCGAGCTCGACCGTGAGCTCGACGACGTCGGCAGGCCCCCCACCAGCGAGCACCTCGACCGACTCGCGAACCTCGTTGGCGTTGCCGATCGCGAGCCCGAGCGGGACGTTCATGTTCGTGAGCAGCGCCGACGTGCGCACGCCGGCGTCTTCGCCGAGCGCCACCATGGTCTCGGCGAGCGCGCGGGAGCGCTCGATGTCGCCCATGAAGGAACCGGAGCCGAACTTCACGTCGAGCACAAGCGAGTCGGTGCCCTCCGCGATCTTCTTCGACATGATGCTCGACGCGATGAGCGGGATGCACTCGACCGTGCCGGTGATGTCGCGGAGCGCGTACAGCTTCTTGTCGGCTGGCGCCAGGCCGGCTCCAGCGGCGCAGATGACGCCGCCGATCTCCTTGAGGAGGCGGAACATCTCCTCGTTGCTGAGGTCGGCCCGCCAGCCGGGGATGGCCTCGAGCTTGTCGAGGGTTCCTCCCGTGTGGCCGAGCCCGCGGCCGGAGAGCTGCGGCACCGCGACACCGAAGGAGGCGACGAGCGGCATGAGCGGAAGCGTGATCTTGTCGCCGACGCCCCCGGTGGAGTGCTTGTCGACCGTGACCTTGCCGAGCCCGTCGAAGTTCATCCGCTCACCGGATGCGATCATCGCGAGGGTCATGTCGCGGATCTCGGTGCGCTCCATGCCGTTGAGGAAGATCGCCATCGCCATCGCGGCCATCTGCTCGTCGCCCACGAAGCCGTTCGCGTACCGCGATATGAGCCAGTCGATCTCCGGCGTCGACAGGGATCGCCCGTCGCGCTTCGCCTTGATGAGGTCGACGGCGTCGAACGCCTCGATTGCGGAGAGGGCGGGGGTGGAGCTCATGCGATCCCTTCGAGATCTCTGGGGCCGAACGCATCCGGCAGTACCTGGTCGATGGTGCGGATGCCCGAGACGGTGTCGAGGAGCATCCCTGGTGCTGAGAACTCGTACAGCAGCTGACGGCAGCGGCCGCACGGCATGATGATGTCGCCGGCGCCGTTGCAGCAGGAGAACGCGACGAGCTTGCCGCCGCCGCTCGCCTGGAGCGCCGACACGAGCCCGCACTCGGCGCACAGGCCGACTCCGTAGCTGGCGTTCTCGACGTTGCAGCCGACGACGATGCGTCCGTCGTCGACGAGCGCGGCGGCGCCGACCGAGTAGTTCGAGTACGGCGCGTAGGCCTTCGCCATGATGTCGCGTGCGGCCTGACGCAGGGCTTCCCAGTCGGGTGCGAGCGCTTCGGTGTCCGGTGCTGTCATCGCTATGCCTTCACGTAGGGTTTGCCCGCCGCGGCGGGTCCGCGCGACTGGCCGACGAATCCGGCCACGGCGAGGATCGTGACGATGTAGGGGATCATCGCCATGAACTCGGGTGGGATGTTCGCGCCGACCTGGCTCACGAGGGTCTTCAGGTTCGAGGCGAAGCCGAAGAGCAGCGCCGCGAGGGTGGCGTAGACGGGGTGCCAGCGCCCGAAGATCAGTGCGGCGAGGGCGATGTAGCCCTGGCCGCTTGTCATCTCCTGGCTGAACGAGCCGACGCTGCCGAGCGTGAAGAAGCTCCCGCCCGCGCCGGCGATGGCACCCGAGAGGAGGACGTTCCAGAACCGGGTCTTGTTGACCTTGATCCCGACCGTGTCGGCAGCCTTCGGGTGCTCGCCGACGGCGCGGAGGCGCAGGCCCCAGCGGGTCTTGAAGAGCGCGAAGGTGAGCGCCGGCACCGTGAGGAACATGAGGTACACGATGAAGGTGTTGTCGAAGAGCAGCGGCCCGATGACGGGGATGTCGCTCAGCAGTGGGATCGCGAAGCGCGGGTACTTCTCGTTCTGCGCGATCGTGTTGAGGAACCCGCTGTCGCGGGTCATGACGCCCGAGTAGAGGAAGTTCGTCAGGCCGATGACCAGCATGTTGATGACCACGCCGACGACCACCTGCTCGACGAGGTAGCGGATCGAGAAGACCGCGAGGATGAGCGAGACCAGCATGCCCGCGAGGATCGCGCCGAGGAGGCCGAGGAACGGGTTGCCCGTCATGGAGCCGATGAGCGCCGAGGTGAACGCGCCGGCGAGGAGCTGGCCCTCGATGGCGATGTTCACGACGCCGACGCGCTCCGAGACGAGTCCCGCCATGGATCCGAAGATCAGCGGGGTCGAGATGGCGAGCGTTCCGGTGAGGAGCCAGGTGAGCGGGACGTTGGCGTTGGCGCCGATGAAGACGATGAGCGCCCACACCCAGAGGATGCCGAAGACGACCATGACCCACATGGGCAGCTTCTCGCCCGCCGCTGTGCGGAGGAAGGCGACGACGGTGATTCCGGCGAGGATCACGCCGATGATGAGGTTCGTCATCATGGTCGGCAGGACCAGGGGGGCGAACTTGATGGGGACGCCATCCGAGTTCAGGTCGATCGTGCTCGAGGCGCCCGCAGGTGCGAGCAGCCCGAAGACGATGAGGACGAGCGCGCTGAAGAACGCGTACGCGATCGGCGCCTTCCAGCTGCGGGTCGAGCGGACCTCGGCCTTGGTGCTTGCCCCTACCGGGATCTGCTCCTCGGTGCTCGGCGTCACTGCGGTCATGCGTTCACCTCGTTCTTCTTGCCGTTGCTGCCCTTGTCGCTGCTGTCTTCCCGGCCCTCGCGCGACGCGCGGATGCGGTCGAGGAGGCGGATGCCGGACGGCCGCGGGAGGCGGAAGATCGCCCGGATGAGCGGCGGCGCTGCGATGAAGAGCACGATGAGGCCCTGGATGACGGCGACGATGTCGATGGGGATGCCCTCGACGACCTGCATGGGGAAGGAGCCCGCCTTGAGCGCTCCGAAGAGGAGGCCGGCGAGGATGATGCCGACCGGGTGGCCGGCACCGAGCAGCGCGACGGTGATGGCATCGAAGCCGATACCCGCGTGCACTCCGGGGTCGTAGCCCGCTGTCGCGCGACCGAGCACCTGCGTGGCACCGGCGAGGCCGATGAAGGCGCCGGCGATGGCCATCGTGAGGAAGGTGATGAAGGCGACGTTGATGCCGGCCGTTCGAGCGGCGCTCGGGTTGAGGCCGACCGCGCGCACCTTGAAGCCGACCGTGGTGCGCTCCATGATCCACCAGTAGACGAATGCGGCGGCGATGGCGAGGATGAAGCCCCAGTCGGCGGCACCGACGAGGTCAGGCAGCTGCGCGGACTCGACGATGGGCTTGGCCTTGGCGTTGCCGCCAGCACCCTCGGCCTGGAAGACCGGGGTCTTCAGCAGGTAGGTGATGCCCCAGAAGGCGATCCAGTTGAGCATGATCGTGACGATCACCTCGTGGGCGCCGGTCTGCGCCTTCAGCCAGCCGGCGATGCCGGCCCAGAGCGAGCCGCCGACGATGCCGGCGAACGCCGCCACGAGGACGTGCACGACGAACGGCAGCTGCAGGCTCGCGCCGATGAAGCCCGTGAAGAGCGCGGCGATGAGGATCTGGCCCTGACCACCGATGTTGAAGAGGCCGGCACGGAACGCGAACGCGACGCCGAGGCCCGCCGTGATGAGCGGGGTCGCCCACATGAGCGTGTTGGTCAGCGGCACGAAGCCGTTGCGGGGCGAGTAGATCGCGCCTTCCCACAGCGCGCGGAACGCACCGCCGATGACGCCGCCCGCCGCCGTGAAGAGGTCCATCGGCCGCGAGAAGAAGTAGCCGGTGGTCTCGAGCACGTCGTCGCTCGTGAAGACGACGAGGAGGGAGCCGATGAGCAGCGCCAGCACGATCGCGAGGATCGAGCGCAGCGGCCCTCCGCCGAGGATGTCGCGCCAGAGGCCGTGCCACGGCGACTGCTCGCTCGCGGCGGCCGGCACCTGGGTGCCGGGTGGCGGCGGGGTCTCCGCCGTCACGTTCTGCAGCTGGCTCATACCTCTACCCCCGCCATCATCTGGCCGAGCACGTCTCGCGACGTCTCCGGTCCAACGATTCCCATGCTCTTGCCCTGGTACATGACCATGATCCGATCTGCCAGCTGGACGACTTCGTCGAGCTCCGTCGACACGATGATGACCGGGATGCCCGAGTCGCGGACGCGCACGATCTGCTCGTGCACGAACTCGATCGATCCGACGTCGAGACCTCGGGTCGGCTGCGAGGCGATGAACATCCGCAGGTCGCGGCCGAGCTCGCGCGCGAGGACGACCTTCTGCTGGTTTCCGCCGGAGAGACGACCCACGGCCGTCTCGATGGACGGTGCCCGGACGTCGAAGTCCTTGACGTTCTTCTCCGCGAAGGCGGTGATCTCCCGCAGGTTGAGCGCGATGCCGTTCGAGAACGGCGGGCGGTCCGCCCGGTCGAGCACGAGGTTCTCCGCGATCGTGAAGTCGCCGACGATGCCGTCTTCGGTGCGGTCTTCCGGCACGAAGCCGAGTCCCGCATCCAGCGTCTTCTTGACCGACTGCCCGATGAGCTCGTTGCCGTCGAGGCTGATCGAGCCGAGCGCCTTCTTATGGAGGCCGAGGATGGCCTCCGTGAGCTCGGTCTGGCCGTTGCCCTGCACGCCGGCGATCACGAGGATCTCGCCCTCGCGCACCTCGAAGCTCAGCTCGTCGACCTGCTTGGCGCCGACTTCGTCGAAGACCGTCAGCTCGGAGACGACGAACGTCGTCTCGCCCAGCTTCGGGGCCTCCTTGTCGACGTCGAGGTCGACCGCTCGGCCCACCATCTTCGCCGCGAGCTCTTCGTTGGACTCGCTCGGGAGCGCCGTGCCGACGACCTTGCCTCGCCGGATGACCGTGATGCGGTCCGCCACCTTGCGGACCTCTCGCAGCTTGTGCGTGATGAAGACGATGGAGGTGCCGGCCTTGCGCAGCTGATCCATGATGACGATGAGCTCGTCGGTCTCCTGGGGCGTGAGCACGGCGGTGGGCTCGTCCAGGACCAGGATCTTCGCGTCGCGCGAGAGGGCCTTGATGATCTCGACGCGCTGCTGCGCGCCGACGGGCAGGTGCTCGACCAGCGCATCGGGGTCGATGTTGAAGCCGAACTGCGCCGACAGGTCGCGCACCTTCTGGCGCGCGCTGTCGATGTCGAGCACGCCGAGCCCACTGGCCGGCTCGTGCCCGAGCATGAGGTTCTCCGCCACGGTGAAGACGGGGATGAGCATGAAGTGCTGGTGGACCATTCCGATGCCGGCGGCCATGGCATCGCCAGGACCGGAGAAGTGCCGGACGTCGTCGTCCAGCAGGATCTCGCCCTCATCGGCCTGGTAGAGGCCGTAGAGCACGTTCATCAGGGTCGACTTGCCAGCACCGTTCTCGCCGAGGAGCGCATGGATCTCGCCCTCCTCGATCGTGAGGTTGATGTTGTCGTTGGCCGTGAAGGCACCAAATCGCTTGGTGATGCCTCGAAGCTCGAGTTTCATAGCGGTCCACTTCGCTGTGCAGTAGTGCGGAATACGGCCTGGTGGGCCGGTGATAAGCGAGCCGGTCGCGGTGGTGACCGCCGCCAGCTCGAGATGCATGCGTAGGCATGCTACGGGGCCGCCGCGAGTTTGCGCGACGGCCCCGCATCATGTTGTGCCCAGACGTCAATCTGGACAGCAGAGGATCAGACCTTGGGTGAGGAAGGCGACAGTTCCGGGTACTTGCCGTCGATGACTTCCTGCTTCAGGGTGTCGATCTCGTCGAGCGTGCCGGAGGGCAGCTCGGACTCGAAGGCGCCGAAGCCGGAGAGGCCGACGCCCTCGTTCTCGAGGACGCCCGTGTAGGTCGTGCCACCCTCGAAGGTGCCGTCGACGCTCTGGGAGATCGCGTCGAGAACCGTGACGTCGAGGCCCTTCATGATCGACACGAGGATGATGTCCGCGTACTGCTCGTCTGCGACCGCGAGGTCGGAGTCGACGCCGAGGATGACGGCGTCCTGGCCGCCTTCGCGGATCGCCTCAGCTGCACCCTGGTAGAGGGGGCCGCCGACGGGGAGGATGACGTCTGCACCCTGGCTGAGGAAGCCGGTGGAGATCTCCTTGGCGCGGGAGACGTTCGTGAAGTCGTCCACGAACGAGCCCTGCTGCGAGTCGACGTCCCAGCCGATGACCTTGACGTCCTTGCCCTTGACCTCGTTGAAGTGCTTGACGCCGTTGGCGAAGCCGTCCATGAAGATCGTGACGGTCGGGATGGCGGCGCCGCCGTAGGTGGCGACGGTGCCCGTCTTGGAGTACGCAGCCGAGGCGTAGCCCGCGAGGAACGCGGCCTGCGCCGTGTCGTAGTTGAGCTCGAGCACGTTCGGGATGCCGAGGCCCTCGATGTCGACGATCGCGAAGTCGACGTCTGGGTTCGCCTCGGCCGCTGCGGCCGTCGCGTCTGCTAGCTTGAAGCCGACGGGAACGATGATCTTGCAGCCCTGGTCGACCATGGTCGTCAGGTTTGCCGCGTAGTCGTCCGGTGTTGCCGACTCCGCCTCGAGCACGTTGACTCCGAGCTCGGACTCCGCGTTCTCGAGCCCCGTGTGCGCAAGCTGGTTGAAGGAGCGGTCGTCGAACCCGCCCTCGTCAGACACCATGCACGCGGTGAAGTCGGATGCGCCTTCAGCGGCCCCATCGCCTGCTTCTGGCGCGGGGGCACAACCGGCGAGCACGAGGGCTGCAACGCCCACCGTGCCAAGTGCAGCGAAACGCTGCTTCGAAGAGATAGCCACTCTCGATCCTCCTGAGTTGGATGTCCGTCGGGCCGCAGAACGCGAACACGACGAAGCTGGTGATTGCCCGAGCATAGCCGTAGCGCTGCGTCACAATTCGGCCGAAATCGGAATCGAAACCCGACCGTTGCACAGTTACGAGTGTGTTTCTCGGCGCGTCGCCCGGCGACGCTCACGGCACCGCATCGTCGCAGGCCGATCGGTCGGTGCGGACGTGTGGATGCCCGCTCCGGGGGTCCGTCAGTTCGCTCCCGTCGGCGATGACGGCGACTCGACGACGATCTCGCCGGAGATGATCTTGGCCTTGAGCGCCTCGACCTCCGCCTTCAGCTCGGCGGGGATCTTCGCATCCCAGTCGTGGAAGGACGAGAGCCCGACGCCGTCGTTCTCGAGCGTGCCGACGTTGTTGCCCGCCTCGAAGGTTCCCGCGATGTCGGAGCCGATGACGCCGAGGATGGCCGGCTCCATCCGCTTCTCTACCGTCGTGACCAGGAGCGGCCGGTACTCCTCGCCCAGAAGCTCGTACCCGTCGGAGTCGACCCAGATGATGCCGACATCGCCCGCGGCCAGTGCCGCCGCAGCAGCACCCTCGCCCGCCTGAGCCGCGACGGGCATGATGATGTCGGCCCCCTGCGAGATGAGCCCCTGCGCCGTGGTCTGCGCGGCGTTCGTGTTCGTGAAGTCGTCGGTGAAGGACCCCTGCTGCGACTCCGGGTCCCAGCCGACGACCCGCACCGAGGCGCCCTTCGTCGTGTTGTACTGCTCGACCCCCGCCGCGAAGCCGTCCATGAAGACCGTCACGGGCGGCTGGTTGCCGCCGCCGAACGTCCCGACGACCCCGGTCTTGCTGACCCCCGCCGCCAGGTAGCCGGCGAGGAACGCCGCCTGGGCCGTGTCGTGCACGATGGACGCGACGTTGGGACCATCCACGACCTCGTCGACGATCGAGTACGTGATGTCCGGGTTCGCCTCCGCGGAAGCGCGGGTCGCGTCGGCCAGCTCCCAGCCGACCGTGACGATGTAGTCGCAGCCCTCGCCGACCATGGTCTCGAGGTTCGTCTCGTAGTCAGCCTGCGACTGCGAGACCGTCTCGCGCATGTCGACGCCGTACTCCGCCTTGGCCGCCTCGAGCGACTCGAAGACGGCCTGGTTGAAGGAGCGGTCCTGGATGTTGCCGCTGTTCGCGACCATGCACGCCAGGTAGTCGCTTCCCGCAGCCGCTGCGCCCGTCGACCCCGGCGCCTCTGGCGGCGCCTGGCAGGCCGTGAGAGCGAGGGCAGCGACAGCGAGCGCGCCGACGGCGCCTGGAATACGAGAGCGTGACATGCCGGAAGAGTAGTGGGAGCCGGGTGCAGACCGCTACGCGCGTGCACGGATCGTTGTGACCGTGCACGCGCGCAGATGAGTGGAAGGCGGGCTAGAGGACTTCCGGCCGCTTCGACGCCTTGATCTCGGCGACGAGCTGCTTGACCTTCTGCGCGTTCGCCGCGGTCGTGACGAGCAGCGCATCCGGGGTGTCGACCACGACGATGTCCTTGATGCCGGCGATCGCGACGACGCGGTCGGTGTGGTTGACGATGAGGCCGGAGCCGTCGACGACCACGACGTTGCTCTCATCGCCGTGCACGGTCACGCCGTTCCCGTTGGTGCTCTTTCGGAGCCGGCTCACGGCCGCGAAGTCCCCCACGTCGTCCCACTGGAAGTAGCCGGGGATGACGGCCAGCTCGCCGCGGGCGGCCGCCGGCTCGGCGACGGTGTAGTCGATGGCGATCTTCTCGAGGTTCGGCCAGACGCGAGCGGTGACCTCCGCCTGCTGATCGGTACCCCAGGCATCCGCGATCTCGTTGATGCCAGCGGCCAGTGGCGGGTTCGACTCGGCCAGCGCCTCCATGAGGCGGTCGACGCGGGCGAAGAACATGCCGGCGTTCCAGAGGTACTCGCCGGAGGCGAGGTAGCGGCGAGCTGTCGCCTCCTTGGGCTTCTCGACGAACGCGTCGACCTTCCGCGCACTCGGGGCGGCGGGGATCTTCAGCGGCTTGCCCGCTCGGATGTAGCCGAAGGCGGTGGACGGCTCGATGGGCTGGATGCCGATCGTGACGATGGCTCCGGCGTCGGCCGCCTCGACGGCTTCGCGCACCGCCGCTGCGAAGCGGTCGGTCGCACCGATGAGGTGGTCAGCGGCGAACGAGCCGATGATGGCGTCGGGCACACGCCGCTGCAGGATGGCCGCGGCGAGGCCGATGGCCGCCGTCGACTCGCGACCCTCGCTCTCGAGGACGATGTTCTCCTCGATGAGCTCTGGGAGCTGCGCGCGCACCTCCTTGGCGTGCGCCTCTCCCGTCACGACGAGGAGCCGGTCCTCCGCGCACAGCGGCGCGAGGCGGTCCCAGGTCGCCCGCAGGAGGGTCGAGCCGTTCCCGACGACGTCGTGGAGGAATTTCGGGGCTTCGGCCCGCGAGAGGGGCCACAGTCGGGAGCCGACGCCTCCCGCTGGAATCACGCCATAGAACCGATCGATCGCATCTGCCATGCGCAACACCCTAGGGGAACACTGTCACGCGCTGGTTTCGGCGGGACGAAGCTGTGGAGAAGTCGTCGTGCGGGCGTCGCCGCGAGTTCACCTCCGTGCCACTCCCAGCACCTACGTTCGCCCTATGCGCATCGCGGTCGTCACCGAGAGCTTCCTCCCCACCGTCAACGGCGTGACGAACAGCGTCTGCAAGGTGCTCGACCACCTCGCACTGCGCGGACACGAGGCCATCGTCGTCACTCCGGCAGCCGGCTCGCCGAAGGACTACAGGGGGTTCCGCGTCGTCGAGGTGCCTGCTCTCGACTACCGCCAGTTCCCCGTCGGACTCCCCTCCCCCAGGGTCGATCGGCTCCTCGCCGAGTTCGCGCCAGACGTCGTACACGCCGCGAGTCCACTCTTTCTGGGATCGCAGGCGATCGCAGCCGCGAAACGACGCGGCATACCGAGCGTGGCCGTCTTCCAGACCGACGTCGCCGGGTACACGAAGCGCAACAAGCTGAGCGCCATGGAGGGCTTCGCCTGGTGGTTCATCCGCTGGCTGCACAACAACGCAGACCTGACGCTGGCGCCGTCGAGCGCGGCGCTCGGCGACCTGCGGCGCGCCAAGATCACGAACGCCACCCGCTGGGGCCGAGGCGTCGACCTCGAGACCTACCATCCGCGCAACAAGCAGGAGCAGAGCGTGCGCAGCAGCCGCAAGCGCCTGGGCGCCGACTCGCGCACCATCATCGGCTACGTGGGCAGGCTCGCGCCCGAGAAGCAGGTCGAGCGCCTCGCCTCGCTCAGGGGGCTCGACGACGTGCAGCTGGTCGTCGTGGGCGATGGGCCGTCGGAGCCGAGCATCCGGAAGGCCCTCAAGGGGGTCCCGGTTCATTTCGCCGGGCGACTCGGCGGCCGAGACCTGGCCATGGCCTACGCGAGCTTCGACGTCTTCGTGCACACGGGGACGGAGGAGACCTTCGGGCAGACGATCCAGGAGGCCCACGCCAGTGGCCTGCCCGTCGTCGCCCCCTACGCGGGCGGGCCCATCGACCTCATCGAACACGGCGTCGACGGATTCCACTTCGACCCCGACCGAGCAGGCGACCTCGATCTGCGGGTCATGCTCGAGAAGCTCGTCGACGCTCCCGAGCTGCGTGCCAGGATGGGCGAGGCCGGCCGCCGCCGAGTGCTCTCGCGCTCGTGGGAGAGCGTCTGCGACGAGCTGCTCAGCCACTATGCCGACGTGTTGGCCGAGGCGCGGCGCCCCGTCACGCTGCCGCTCGCCTGAACGGCCCGGTCCATGCCTCGGCCTCACGCAGACAAGGCCGCCAAGGAAGGTTAACCTTGCCAGCCGGAAACGGCGGGAGGCGTAGTCTAGGCGGGTATCAACATGCCCAACGCAGTGTGGTTGGGAGCTGCCGCTCAGTCTTCACCTTCTCGGCGCAAGAGTCCTGAGCGGAAGAACGCAACGCGACAGAAGGGCAATCCCGTGTCAGCCGTACAGACACCAGCTCCGGCGGGCTCGACAGCCCCAAAGAACACAGCGAAGAAGCCGCGACGCGGCGGCACGCTGTACCGGGGGAACGAGGGCATGTGGTCCTGGGTCCTCCACCGCATCACCGGCGTCTCCATCTTCTTCTTCCTGATCGTGCACGTGCTCGACACGTCGCTCGTGCGCGTCAGTCCTGAGGCCTACAACGCGGCCATCCACACCTACCAGACGCCCATCATGGGCATCGGCGAGGTCGGACTCGTGGCAGCCATCTGCTACCACGCGTTCAACGGAATCCGCATCATCCTCATCGACTTCCTGCCCGGCGGCGCGAAGTACCAGAAGCTCATGTTCTGGATCGTCATCGGCCTCTGCGTCGTCACGATGATCGGCTTCACGCCCCGCCACCTCATCAACGTGTTCAGCCACTAGGAGGGAGCTGCCATGACTATCGAAACCATCGAGTACCCCCGTTCAGCAGCTGCCGCCAAGAACAGCACCAACTGGGAGCGCATCGGCTGGGCGTTCATGCGCGTGTCCGGTGTGCTGCTGGTCATCCTCATCTTCGGCCACCTCTTCACGAACCTCATGGTCGGCCAGGGCGTCGCCGCCATCGACTTCGCGTTCGTCGCCGGCAAGATGGCAGACCCCTTCTGGGTGGTCTGGGACACGCTCATGCTGGTCCTCGCGTTCATCCACGGCGCCAACGGCATGCGCACGATCATCAACGACTACGTGTCGAAGGCGAGCACGCGTCGCGCACTGCAGGTCACGCTGTTCCTCGTCACGACGGTGCTCATCGTCCTCGGCCTCCTCGTGATCTACACGTTCGACCCGTGCCCCGCGAACGGCGCAGCCGAGAACCTGCCGAGCTTCTGCCCGGCCTAGCCGACCCGCTCGGCCACACGACTTCCACCACCTCAGAAAGAAGAGCCACAGACATATGGCAGAGAAGCTCGCTCCGACGCGCACCGTCGACGGCGTCCACTACCACCAGCACGAGATCGTCATCGTGGGCGCCGGCGGCGCCGGGATGCGCGCGGCCATCGAGGCCGCGCAGGGCGCTGACACGGCTGTCGTCACGAAGCTCTACCCGACTCGCTCGCACACCGGTGCGGCGCAGGGCGGCATGGCGGCGGCTCTCGCGAACGTCGAGGACGACAACTGGGAGTGGCACACGTACGACACCGTCAAGGGCGGCGACTACATCGTCGACCAGGACTCTGCCGAGATCCTCGCGAAGGAGGCCATCGAGGCGGTCATCGACCTCGAGAACATGGGCCTGCCCTTCAACCGCACCCCGGAGGGCAAGATCGACCAGCGTCGCTTCGGCGGCCACACGCGCGACCACGGCAAGGCGCCGGTTCGCCGCGCCTGCTACGCGGCTGACCGCACGGGTCACATGATCCTCCAGACGCTCTACCAGAACTGCGTCAAGCACAACGTCAAGTTCTTCAACGAGTTCTACGCGCTCGACATCGTCATGACCGAGGTCGACGGCCAGGAGGTCCCTGCGGCCATCGTGGCACTCGAGCTCAAGACGGGCGAGCTGCACGTCTTCCAGGGCAAGGCCTTCATCTTCGCGACCGGCGGCTTCGGCAAGGTCTTCAAGACGACCTCGAACGCGCACACCCTCACGGGTGACGGCATGGGCATCGTCTGGCGCCGTGGCCTCCCGCTCGAGGACATGGAGTTCTACCAGTTCCACCCCACCGGCCTGGCCGGCCTCGGCATCCTCCTCACCGAGGGTGCGCGCGGCGAGGGCGCCATCCTCCGCAACGCCTCGGGCGAGCGCTTCATGGAGCGCTACGCGCCGACCATCAAGGACCTCGCGCCCCGCGACATCGTGGCTCGTTCCATGGTGCAGGAAGTGCTCGACGGCCGCGGCGCCGGCCCGCACAAGGACTACGTGTACCTCGACTGCACCCACCTCGGTGCCGAGGTGCTCGAGACGAAGCTGCCCGACATCACCGAGTTCGCGCGCACCTACCTCGGCGTCGACCCCGTCACCGAGCCGGTGCCCGTGTACCCGACCGCGCACTACGCGATGGGCGGCATCCCGACGAACAACGCCGGCGAGGTGCTCTCCGACAACGAGACCGTCATCCCCGGCCTCTACGCGGCCGGCGAGTGCGCCTGCGTCTCGGTGCACGGCTCGAACCGTCTCGGCACCAACTCGCTGCTCGACATCAACGTCTTCGGCAAGCGCAGCGGCCGCAACGCCGTCGAGTACGTCAAGACCGCCGAGTTCGCTCCCCTGCCCGACGACGCAGCGGCGTTCGTCAAGGGCATGGTCGACGACCTGCAGGCATCGACCGGCACCGAGTCGGTCGCCGGCCTGCGTCGTGAGCTCCAGGAGACGATGGACAAGAACGCCCAGGTCTTCCGCACCTCGGAGACGCTGACCGAGGCGACGAAGGTCATCCACTCCCTCCGCGAGCGGTACACCGAGATCTCGGTCTTCGACAAGGGCAAGCGCTACAACACGGAACTGCTCGAGGGCATCGAGCTCGGCTTCCTGCTCGACCTCGCCGAGGTGCTCGTGTACTGCGCCCTCAACCGCGAGGAGAGCCGCGGCGGCCACATGCGCGACGACTTCCCGAAGCGCGACGACGTCAACTGGATGCACCACACCATGGCGTACCTCACGGGCGACCGGAAGTCTCCCGACCCCGCAGACCACATCCGTCTCGACAAGAAGCCCGTGCGCGTGACGCGCTACGAGCCGACCGAGCGCAAGTACTAGGAAGGGCTTCACAGAATGACTGCTGCAACGACTGAAGCACCCGAGGCGCCCATCGAGGCTCCCAAGCCGTTCACGGTGACGCTCAACGTGCGCCGCTACAGCCCCGAGACGGACACCGAGCCGTACTGGGAGGCGTTCGATGTCGAGATGTACCCGACCGACCGCATCCTCGACGCCCTGCACCGCATCAAGTGGGACCAGGACGGCTCGCTCGCGTTCCGTCGCTCCTGCGCACACGGCATCTGCGGCTCCGATGCGATGCGCATCAACGGCCGCAACCGCCTCGCATGCAAGACGCTGGTCAAGGACCTCGACATCTCGAAGCCCATCTACGTCGAGGCCATCAAGGGGCTCCCCCTCGAGAAGGACCTCATCGTCGACATGGAGCCGTTCTTCGAGGCGTACCGCGAGGTGCAGCCCTTCCTGAAGGCTCAGGCCGAGCCGGAGAAGGGCAAGGAGCGCTTCCAGTCGATCGCCGACCGCGAGCGCTTCGACGACACCACCAAGTGCATCCTGTGCGCCGCGTGCACCACGTCGTGCCCCGTGTTCTGGACCGACGGCCAGTACTTCGGACCTGCTGCCATCGTGAACGCGCACCGCTTCATCTTCGACTCCCGTGACGAGGACGCGAAGGTCCGCCTCGACATCCTCAACGACCGCGAGGGCGTCTGGCGCTGCCGCACGACCTTCAACTGCACCGAGGCCTGCCCGCGTGGCATCCAGGTGACGAAGGCGATCGCCGAGGTCAAGCAGGCAATGCTGAAGGGCCGCGTCTAGCCACGACGTGAGCACCAGCGAAAGGGAGCAGCCGTACTCGGCTGCTCCCTTTCTCGCGTGGAGGTGGTGGCCGAGCGCGCGCCCTCCCCGCCGAGGGCACCGCGCGCGCCTAGCCTGCCTCTATGACCACCCCCGGGGCAGCCCATGAGACCAGCGTCGTCAAGGAACGGACGGCTCCGGATGCGCGAGACCCCCGTAAGCCAGACGGGCTGAGGAACGTGGTCGGCCCGGCCTGGCGGTACATCCTCATGCGCGCCATCCGGGAGTTCCTCCGCGACCGCTGCACGGTCCTGGCCGCGGCGCTCACCTTCTTCATGCTGCTCGGTCTGTTCCCCGCGCTCCTGGCGCTGATGTCGGTCATCGGCCTGTTCGGGCTGACCGACACGGCGGTGTCCTTCATCGACGAGATGTCGACGCACCTCGCCGACCCGACGTTCGCGGAGACGCTGCGGAGCACGGTGCTGCAGCTGGGCGAGTCGCAGGGCGCAGGCACGGCGTTCATCGTCGGTCTGCTCGGCGCACTGTGGTCTGCGTCGGGCTACGTGAACTGCTTCTCGCACGCGATGAACACGGTGTACGAGATCGACGAGGGGCGGCCGTTCTGGAAGCTGCGCCCCACCATGATGCTGTGGACGATCGTGCTCCTGCTGCTCATGCTGGTGATCTTCGCCATCCTCGCCCTCTCGGGACCGGTGGCCTCGGCCATCGGCGGCATCATCGGTCTGGGCGACGCGTCGCTGACCGTATGGAGCTTCGCGAGGTGGCCGATCGTGCTGCTCGTGGTGATCGTGATGATCGCCGTCCTGTTCTACGGCACGCCGAACGTCAAGCTGCCGAAGTTCAAGTGGATGACGCTCGGCGCGTTCATCGCACTCTTCGTGACGGGCATCGCGAGCGCTGGCTTCTTCTTCTACGTGGCGAACTTCAGCAGCTACGAGCGTCTCTACGGCAGCGTTGCCGGTGTCATCGTCGGGCTCCTGTGGCTGTGGATCGTGAACCTCGCTCTGCTCTTCGGTGCGCAGTGCGATGCGGAGATCGAGCGTGTCCGGCAGCTGCGGGGCGGCATCGCGGCGGAGCAGAGCATCCAGCTGCCTCCGCGCGACACCAAGGCCAGCGCCAAGCGCCTGGAGCAGATCGAGAAGGACGTCGTTCGGGGGCGTGAGCTGAGGCATCGCGCAGAGTAGCCGACACCCTCCGGCGCACCGCGTGCGCGTGCTTCCGGGCACGAGTTGGACATACTTGTATAGACATGTATACTGATCTCGTGATCCGGTGAGATCAACAACATGTACATACTTGAATATGCTTGTATGTACTTGTAGTCACGATCGAGCTGTACGCCACGATGCAAAGGAGCATTCGGTGAAGAAACTGATCAACACACCCGCGACCGTCCTCGACGAGTTCATGCGCGGGTTCGCGCGTGCCAACTCGTCGCTCGTCACGCTGCACACCGATCCCGTGCACTTCTCGAGGGCGGCGCCCGCCGCCTCCCCCAAGGTGGGCGTCATCTCGGGCGGCGGTTCCGGGCACGAGCCGCTCGGCGGAGGCTACGTCGGCGCCGGGATGCTCGACGCAGCCGCACCCGGAGCGTTCTTCAGCTCCCCCACCCCCGACCAGATCCTCGCGGCGACGAGCTCCGCCGATCAGGGCCGCGGCGTCGTCCACCTCGTCCTCAACTACACGGGTGACATCCTCAACTTCGAGGCCGCGGCAGAGCTCGCCGACCTCGAGGGCATCGAGGTCGAGACGGTCGTGCTCGACGATGACGTCGCGGTCGAGGACTCGACCTACACGGCAGGGCGCCGCGGCGTCGCCGGCACGATCGTCACGATGAAGCTGGCCGGGGCCGCAGCCGAACGCGGTGACGACCTCGCCGATGTGGTCCGCATCGCCAAGAAGGCCAACACGAACATGGGCACGATGGGCCTCGCGCTCGAAGCATGCACCGTCCCCACCGTCGGCAGGCCTTCGTTCGATCTCGGGCCCAACGAGATCGAGATCGGCATCGGCGTGCACGGTGAGCCCGGGGTTCGACGCGGCGAGATGACGACGGCCGACGAGATCACCGACATCCTCCTCGAGCGTGTGATCGGCGACCTCGAGATCACCTCGGGAGACCGGGTCCTGCTGTTCGTGAACGGCCTCGGCGGGACCCCCCTCTCAGAGCAGTTCATCCTCTTCAACCACGCCGCCGATGTCCTCGACGACCTTGGGGTGACCATCGAGCGCAGCCTGGTGGGCAACTACTTCACCTCGCTCGAGATGAAGGGCGCCTCCATCACCCTCCTGCGCCTCGACGACGAACTCACCGAGCTGTTCGATGCCCCCGTCCACACGAGCGGATGGCGGGCGGGCGCATGACCGACGAACTCGACACCGGCTGGGCGATCGCCTGGGTGCAGGCAGCGGCCGCCGACGTCCTGACGGCACGCACGGAGCTCATCGAGCTCGACAGGGCCATCGGCGACGGCGACCACGGCGAGAATCTGAGTCGGGGTCTCGCAGCCGCGGCGACAGCCGTCGGGGAAGGCACCCCCATCAGCGTCAAGGAGGTGTTCGCCGTCACCGCCAAGACGCTCATGTCGACGGTCGGCGGCGCATCCGGCCCCCTGTACGGCTCGGTCTTCATCGGAGCGGCGAAGTGCTCGACGCTCCCACTCGACGGCGCCGGGGTCGCGACGATGCTCGAGAGCGCGCTCGAGAGCCTCATGAAACGCGGCAAGGCGCACGCCGGCGAGAAGACGATGGTGGACGCCTGGACCCCGGCGGTCGAGGCGGCGAAGGCGGCCGCCGCCGCAGGTGCGGGCCCGGCGGAGACGCTGGCGGCCGCCGCGGAGGCAGCCGCAGCAGGCGCGGTCGCCACGGAGCCGCTCATCGCGACGAAGGGACGTGCCAGCTACCTGGGCGAGCGCTCGCGAGGGCACCGAGACCCCGGCGCCCAGTCCACGGCGATCATCCTCGCGACCGCCGCCAGCACGGCGGCATCCAGGAGCTGACGAGTGACGGACCAACGCAGGCCCCTCACCCGTGACCTTCCGCATCCACCCGCTCCACGACCGAACCCAGCGGCCTCACGCGCCGACCCAACCACGTAGGAGAACACCATGACCTTCGCAAGCACGCGGCGGCTCGCTGCCGCCGCCCGGGCTGGCGGGTATGCGATCCCCGCCGTCAACATCGTCGACCAGCTGTCACTGCAGGCCACCGTCGCCGCGGCGCAGGCCGCGAACTCGCCGATCATCCTGCAGACGTCCGTCAAGACCCTCAAGGTCGTCGGCGCCGCGCAGCTCGCCGCCGCCGCGCGCATCGCCGCTGATGCCGTCGACGTGCCGGTCGCACTGCACCTCGACCACTGCCCCGACCGTGCCGTCATCACCGAGGCGATCGCGCAGGGCTGGAGCTCCGTGCTCTTCGACGCCTCCGACCGGGGTCTCGACCAGGCGTGGGCAGAGACCCGCGAGGTCGTCCAGGAGGCGCACGCAGCAGGAGTCGACGTCGAGTCGGAGATCGAGAACATCGTCGGCGTGGAAGACGGCGTCGGCTCGGACGAGGCCACGCACGCCTACTCGGTCGACACCCTGCTCGAGGTGGCGAACGACACGGGCACGGACCTGTTGGCCCCGCAGCTGGGCACGGCGCACGGCCTCTACACCGCGAACCCGACGCTGCTCTTCGACCGGGCGGCCGAGTTCTCGAGCCGCACCGATATCCCGATCGTCCTGCACGGCGGCACCGGCCTCTCGGCAGAGGACTTCGCGCGCTTCATCGCCTCCGGCACCTCGAAGATCAACATCTCCACGGCGCTCAAGCTCGCCTACCTGCACTCGGCGCACCGCCACCTCGTCGCCGCAGAGGCAAGCGGGAAATGGGAGCCGGTGAAGCTCTTCGCGGAACAGGTCGAGGCGGTCACGGCGACCGTCACCGAGCACATCGACCTCTTCGGAAGCCGCGACACTGCGAACGGGGCAGCGGCATGACGCGCGCACTGATCCTCGACTGCGATGGAGTCCTGGCCGACACGGAGCTCGACGGTCACCTCGTCGCCTTCAACCGGGTCTTCGACGAGCTCGGGCTGGGCTTCCAGTGGAGCGCCGACGAGTACGGCGAGCTGCTGCGGGTGGGTGGGGGCAAGGAGCGCTTCAAGGCCTACCTGGGTGAGCATCCCGAGTTCGCCCCCGCCGATTCGGCCGAGCTGGACGCACTCGTCGCGGACGTGCACCAGCGGAAGTCGGCGGCGTACGTGGAGATCATGGGCTCAGGCAGGGTGCCTGGCCGCCCCGGCGTTCGCCGCCTCATCGCGGAGGCGCTGGACGCCGGCTGGGTCGTCGCCGTCGCGTCCACGTCGGCACTCGGCAGCGTGGAGGCCGTGCTCGACACCGTGATCGGTGCGGACCTGCGGTCCCGTCTTGCCGGAGTCTTCGCCGGCGACGTCGTGCCCGCAAAGAAGCCGGCCCCGGACATCTACCTCCTCACGCTCGACACGCTCGGGCTCGCGAAGGACGAGGCGGTCGTCATCGAGGACTCGTGGGGCGGCGCGCAGGCTGCCGCCGCTGCGGGCCTGGCGCACATCGTCACGGTCAGCCACTTCACGGCGGACGACGACTTCCCCGCCGCGACGAGTGTCGTCTCCCATCTCGGCGAGGCCGGCGCCCCGTCGACCACGCTGCGCGGCGCTGACCTCACTCGCGCTGATGGAACCATCACCGTCGCCTCGCTGGAGGCAGCGCTGGCGGCGTGATGCCGTGCGAGGTGCACGAGACCTGACTCTCCGACAGGCGGTGCCCGCAGAGACCCGCACGAAGAAGAACGGGCCCCGACCGAGGATGGATGCTCCTCCCCGGTCGGGGCCCGTTCGTGTCGCTCGCGGCTGCCGCATCCGCTGCGTCAGAGCGAGTAGGAGAACTCCAGCCGGACCTTGTCGCCGCGGAACAGGATGCGCGTGAATTCGAAGGGCGTGCCGTCGTCGTTCGAGATGCGCTGCTCGAGCAGGAGCACCGGGGTGCCGGTTCGCGCCTTGAGGGTCGTGAGTGTGGACTTCGACGGCACCGACGACTCGAGGGTCTCGATGACGTTCGCCATCCGCAGCTGGTGATTCTCCTCCAGCACCGTGCACAGCTGGCGAGTGACGAGGTCGGCTTCGAGCAGCTTGGGCGCGAGTCGCTCTGGCACGTACGACTCGTGGATGCTGATGGGCTCGTCTTCCGCGTATCGGAGCCTGCGCACCATGAAGAGGCTCTCGGTCTCGCCGATGCCGAGGATCTGGCCGATGCGGCCTCCCCCAGCGATGCGCTCGAGCTCGAGCATCTCGGTGCGGGTCGCGAATCCCTGCTGCTCGAGCTGCTCGCGGATGCCCTGATACGACGGCGACTTCGTGCTGATCTTCTGGTGGGCGACGAACGTGCCCTTGCCGTGGACCCTGAACAGGAGCCCCTCGTCGACGAGCTTGGAGAGCACGTTGCGCGCCGTCATCCGGCTGATGCCGTAGATCTGGTTCAGCTCGTTCTCGGAGGGAATGCGCTGATCAGGCTTCCATTCTCCGCTCTGGATCTTCGAGCGCAGCACGTCAGCGAGCTGCACGTAGAGCGGGACTGCCGCATTTCTGTCGAGCGTCTCTCCGCTGAGTCCTTGATCGGCCACGGTTTCACCAACGTCCTTAGATGCATATACATGTCTAGCCATGTACAGTAGGCTCTGTTCATGGCTCGCCCGGCCAATCCTATGTGAAGCCAGGACCGTGCATGTACAGACAACTGGGAAGCGCAGTGCAGCGCTGTCGCCCAGACAGATGAGCTCCTCACCAGGGAGCTCACGAGCGGAGGATCACACACTCGATGTCTACCATCAAGAACCTCAAGCCGAACGTGAGTTGGGTCCAGCTGGAGACCACCCAGGAGGACTGGGACGACGCAGCCCCGGAGCTCCTGCAGAACTTCGCGGTGCAGCTGCACCTCGTGCGGGCCTTCGAGGAGGAAGTCCTCAACCTCGCCGGCCAGAAGCTCATCAACGGCCCCGCCCACTCCTCGATCGGCCAGGAAGGCGGCGCCGTCGGCTCCTGCGTCCCCCTCACCCCCGCCGACCAGGTCAACGGCTCGCACCGAGGCCACCACCAGTTCCTCGCCAAGGTCTTCGGGTACGTGCAGCCGACGGGCTTCTCCGTCGACGACGAGCTGAGCCCCGAAGTGGTCGACGTGCTCTACCGCAGCCTCGCGGAGATCGCCGGCCTCAAGGACGGCTACTGCAAGGGCCGCGGTGGCTCCATGCACCTGCAGTGGAAGGAAGCCGGCGCTATGGGCACGAACGCCATCGTCGGCGGCGCGGTGCCCTTCGCGACCGGCTTCGCGTGGGCCGACAAGCACGCCGGAACCGACGCGGCCGCTGTCACGTACTTCGGCGACGGCGCGGCGAACATCGGCTCAGTGCTGGAGGCGTTCAACCTCGCCGCCGCCTGGAAGCTGCCGACGCTCTTCTTCATCGAGAACAACCAGTACGCGGTCTCGACGACCGTCGAGGAAGCGACAGGCGAATCCAGACTCTCCGGCCGCGGCCAGGGGTTCGGCATCCGCAGCTGGCGCGTCGACGGACAGGACACGCTCGCCGTCTACCTCGCCACGCAGCAGGCCCTCGAGCACATGCGAGCAGGCGAGGGCCCCGCGATCATCGAAGCGGACACCTACCGGTACTTCCACCAGAACGGCCCATTCCCGGGCAGCGCGTTCGGCTACCGCTCGAAAGACGAGGAGCAGGGCTGGCGCGACCGCGACCCCATCGCGCTCGTCGAGGCGCACCTCGAGCGGCGGGGCATCGCGACGCGTGAACAGCTCGACAGCCTGGCCGGCCGCATCAAGGAGGTCATGACCGAGGTGGGCTCGCGCATCGTCGAACCCGACGCCTCCGGGCGCCCGGGCAAGCTGCAGATCAAGCAGAGCCTGTGGCCGTCGACGGACTTCATCGACATCGGCATCCGCGGCGAGGCCCCGGAGTTCACGGGCGACGTCAAGGAGTGGGGCGACTTCGCCGATGACGAGCTCGAGAAGCGCAAGTTCGTCGACGTCGTCGCGGCCGTCATGGATCGCCGCATGGAGACGGACGACAGCGTCATCGTGCTCGGCGAGGACGTGCACAAGCTCAGCGGCGGTTCCCGCGGCGCCACGAAGGGGCTCGCGGAGAAGTACCCGGGCCGCGTGCTCGGCACCCCGATCAGCGAGGCCGCGTTCACTGGCCTCGGCGGGGGCATCGCGCTCGACGGCCGCTACTACCCCGTCATCGAGCTCATGTACGCCGACTTCCTCTGGGTGGCCGCAGACCAGCTCTTCAACCAGATCGGCAAGGCCCGCCACATGTTCGGCGGCGAGCACGACATGCCGCTCATCCTGCGAATCAAGATCGGCACGTCGACCGGATACGGCTCGCAGCACTCCATGGACCCGGCGGGCATCCTCGCCACTTCCGTCGGCTGGCGCATCATCGCCCCATCCACGGCCGTCGACTACGTCGGCCTCCTGAACACGGCCATGCGCACGAAGGACCCGGTCGCCGTGCTCGAGCACGACGCCGACCTGTACAAGACGGAGGGCCTCGCGCCGAAGGATCTCGACTACGAGCTCCCCCTCGGCAAGGCCGCTGTGCGGCGCGAGGGTTCCGGCGTGACGGTCATCTCGTACCTCTCGATGGTGAAGCGCGCACTGGACGCCGTCGAGGAGTCCGGCGTCGACGGCGAGGTCATCGACCTCCGCTGGCTCGACCGCGCCAGCATCGACTGGGACACGCTCGAGGCCTCCATCAAGAAGACGAACCGCGTCGTCATCGTCGAGCAGGGCGCGCAGGGCACCTCCTACGGCGCTTGGCTCGCAGACGCCATCCAGCAGCGCCTCTTCGACTGGCTCGACGCCCCCGTCGCGCGAGTCCACGGCGGCGAGGCATCCCCGAGCATTTCCAAGGCGCTCGAAGAGGCCGCGAACGCCACGACGGCCGACATCGTCGCGGCCCTCAAAGCCTTCTGAGCGAGAGAGAGAACCTGACATGGCAACATTCCTCAGGATGCCCGGAGTCTCCGCCGACTCCGATGAGGCCGCACTCGAGAACTGGCTCGTCGCAGCCGGCGCCTCGGTCAAGAAGGGCGAAGCCGTCGCCGCCGTGGAGACGGAGAAGGCGGTCGTCGACATCGTCGCAGAGCTCGACGGCGTCGTGCACACGCTCCTCGCCGAGGTCGGCGACATGGTTCCCGTCGGGGACCCCATCGCGATCGTGCTCGCCGTCGGCGAAGACCCCTCGGCAGCCGCCGAGCTCGCCGCCCAGCTCAGCGGAACCCCGGCCAGCGCCGAGGTCGTGCCGAGCGCGCCGGCTGCAACCGCAGCGTCTGCGTCCGTCGCCGAAGACGAGGCCGCCCCCGTGAACCCGGAGCCGGTGTCGGCCGAGGCGGCGCAGGACGATGCCTCCACGGGCTCAACCGCCGACGCGTCGTGCGCCACCGGCTCGACCGGCAGGTCGTGCGACCCGGGGCCGAAGGGCGGTCGCATCTTCGCGAGCCCCCTCGCTCGTCGCCTCGCGAAGGAGTACGGGCTGTCGATCGAGGACCTCGACGGCACGGGGCCGAACGGGCGGATCGTGCGCGACGACGTCGAGCGGGCACGCGCGTCCGCCGCCACCCCGGCCGCAGCCGCTCCCGCACTCCAGCCCGCTGCCGCACAGCCGGCACCCACCCCGGCTGCCGACGTCGACCTCCCGGAGGGAGGGGAGGCGACGCCGCACAGCAAGCTGCGCAGGCTCATCGCGAACCGCCTCCAGACCTCGAAGCGCGACGCCCCGCACTTCTACCTCGAGGCGACGCTGCGCGTCGACGAGCTGCTTGCCCTGCGCACACAGCTCAACGAGGCGAGCGAGGTCCGAATCTCCGTCAACGACCTCTTCGTGAAGGCCGCCGCCCTCGCACTCCGGGACGTGCCCGAGCTCAACGTGATCTGGACGCCGGACGCCGTGGTGTCCTTCGCGACCCAGGATGTGGCGGTCGCGGTGGCCAGCGAGCGCGGCCTCGTGACGCCCGTCATCGCGAACGCCGGGGCGCTCAGCATCGGGGCCCTCGCGGCGAAGGTGAAGGACGCGGTGGCGCGCGCCAACGAGGGCCGGCTCCAGCAGAGCGAGCTGCAAGGCGGCGCCATCTCGGTGACCAACCTCGGCATGTTCGGCGTCGACGCGTTCTCGGCCATCATCAATCCGCCGCACTCCGCGATCCTCGCCGTGGGCGCGGCGCGCAAGGTGCCGGTTGTGCTCGACGACGACACGCTCGGAGTCGGCACCGTCGTCACCGTGACGCTGTCCGTCGACCACAGGCCCGTCGACGGCATCATCGCCGCTAGATGGCTGGCCAGGCTCCGCGAGCTCATCGAGAAGCCGCTGGGTCTCCTCATCTAGCCCGGGGCTCCTTCCCCGGGCGAGGCCACACCCCGCCAGGGAACCGGCCGAACAGGAGGGGCGGACACCACGCGGTGTCCGCCCCTCCTGCTGTGCGCGCACCCTCGTGGGCGACGGGTCCTGTCGACCCGCCCCGCCGCCTTCGACGCTCAGCGCCCCTCCCCCTCGCCAGCACCCAGCGATCTTCTGACCAACATGAGTGCACGAATCGTGCCTGCCGAGCCTCCGCTGCGCCCGACGCCGTGTTCGTGCACCGATGTTGGTCAGCGTTGATCGAGCTCACCCTGGACCTCACCCGAGCGGCAGGCTGATGCCCGGGATGTGCCACCCGGGCGCGAAGAAGGGCCGGACACCGTGGAATGTCCGGCCCTTCGTCCCTACGCGCCGCGTGGCCCTTTCCCTCGAGAAAGTCGGCGCGGAGTCTCTACAGCCCGCCGCCAGCCGCGTCTGCCCTGGCGATGACCTTGTCCAGGAACTCGTCGGTCCAGGCTCCGCCGACGACGAGGAGGTCTGCCAGCGTCAGCCGATCGCGCATGAACGGCAGCGCGGACAGCGCCCACCTCGCCGTCTCGGCGTCGACGGGCGGCGTCAGCTCGCGGAGGCGAGTCGGCGCACCCCATGCGCGCAGCGTGCCGACGACCGCCTCCGGCGTGACGAGCTGCGCCCGCACCTCGGCGAGCACGCCTGGTGCGAGCCCGTCGCCGCCCTGCCAGAGCGCGCGCTTGCGCTCGACGTTGGCGGCGCACGTGGCGCCCAGGCGGCCGCTCGCATCGACCCGCGACCAGACCTCGCTCACCCGCTCCTCGAGGTCGTCGGGATACGCGGAGCCGGGTGCGAGGCGCACGAGCCCCTCGCTCAGCGCGACATCCCACAGCGCCGCGCTGAGCACCGTCGCGACCCCGACCTGCGCGCCGTGCAGGTCGTGCGGCTGGTCCTGTGCCATGGCGGACATGTCGAGGATGTGGCTGAGGAGATGCTCGTTGCCCGAGAGCGGCGCGGTCGTGCCGAGTGCTCCGATGATGAGGCCGCCGACGGTGAGCGCGTCGACCAGCGCGGGCATGGCGCCGGGGGCGTGCGCCCCAGCGGCGAGGCGAGCGACGGCGTCACGGATCGGCACGAGCGCCGCCGCGTCTGCCTGCGTGCCCTGCAGGGCGGACGCGAGTAGCCAGTCGGCGCCGGAGCAGCCGATGGCAACCGCGTCGCCGACACCGGCGGCCACGAGGCGGGCCGGTGAACGGTCGAGGGCATCCGCGTCGATGAGGAGCGCGTCCGGCCACCTCGTGGGCGTCGTGGACTTCGCCCCGCCGCGCACGAGCACGCTGAGCGAGTCGGCGAAGCCGTTGACGGAGGGCGCGCTCTGCACCGCGACGAGCAGCACCCCAGCCGGGGCGACCGCCTTGCCGAGATCGGTGACGGTGCCGGAGCCGACGGTGACCACCGCCCGCGCTCCATCGACTGCGGACGCTGCGCTCGCGACGGTCGCCTCGTCGAGGACCAGCCCGTGCCCGCCGATCTCCAGGGCCGGGCGGCGCACGAGGTATCCCCCCGCGGCGAGCGCGGCCGTGACCTCCTCCCCGAGCTCGCCCGTCGAGGTGAGCTTCTGCGCGCTGTCCGCGAGCAGCGCGACGTCGGCACCGTCGGGCACGCCGAGGTCTCGCAGCACGCGACCGACCGCGAGGCGCACATCCGCTTCGTAGCGCAGCACCCGGAGCTTGCCGCCGGAGGCCTCGAATGCGTATGCCTGCAGCGCTGCCGTCATGCGGCGGCCTCCCGTTCGGTTGTGGTCAGGTCGCGTTCGAGCCTGCTCCAGGCACCTGAGCGGTGCAGGTCCACGAGTTGGTCGATGCCGGACAGCACCACGTGCGGCCGTTCGGCTCCCGGCGCGAGCTCGGCATCGCCGGGCTGCGCCTCGCCGGTGAGCACGAGCGCCGTGCCGGCACCCCAGGCCCTGCCGAACGCCATGTCGGTCGCGAGTCGGTCGCCGACCATCACGGTGCGCTGCGGGTCGAGCCCACGAGCGCCCGCGATGACGTCGAAGAAGTCGACGCTCGGCTTCCCGAAGACCGCGACGCAGCGGGTGCCCGTGCCGGCCTCGATGGCCGCCGTCACGCAGGCCGCGTCCGGCTCCCCTCTGCCGCCCGGGAACGGGCAGTACCGGTCGGGGTTGGTGGCCACGAGCTCCGCGCGCTTGTGCATCCAGATGGCGTCGAACGCGATCTGCAGCTTTCGGTAGTCGAAGTGGCGATCGTAGGAGGCGACCACGAGGTCGATCGCCTCCGGGTCCTCGCTCACGGTGATGCCCGCAGCGATGAGCGCGCCGAGGAGCGACTGCTCGCCGATGGGGAACACCGTCGCGCCCGGCCGGTGACGGGTGATCCATTCGACGGTGGCCACGAGGCTCGTGTACACGTCGCGCTCGTCGGTGGGGATGCCGAGGGCGGTGAGCTTCTCTGCGTAGTCGCCCGGCGTCTTGGTGGGGTTGTTGCTGCAGAACAGCACCGTGGCTCCCGCCTCCCGGAGCTCGATGACGGTGTCTCGGGCCCCGGGGAGCAGACCACCGCCGAGGTAGATCGTGCCATCGAGGTCGAAGAGGTACGCGTCTGGGACGTCGGCTCTCACTGCTCGTCGGCCCTGGTCGCCGCCTGCAGCTCGTCCCAGATGGGCAGCATCGCGGTGCGGATGCTGCGGTAGACGGGGAAGAAGCGGTCGTAGATCTTCGTGTTGTCGCGGTTGGGCTCGTACGTGCGGACGATGTTGACGGTCGCGTCGGCGCCCTGGGCGTAGGACGCGAAGACGCCGGCTCCGACGCCCGCGACGATGGCGGCGCCCTTGGCGCCGAACTCGGTGCCCGCCGGGACGATGATCGTCCGACCGAGCACGTCCGCGAAGATCTGGCACCAGACGGCGCTGTTCGCACCGCCCCCGGCCATGCGCACGGTCTTGACCTCGGTCGGGATGGAGTCGAGGCAGTCACGGATGCCGTAGGCGACACCCTCGTAGACGGCGCGCAGCATGTGGCGGCGCGTGTGGGAGCCAGTGATGCCATTGAAGGAGCCGCGGGCGCTGGGCTTCACGAAGGGCGCGCGTTCGCCGCCCGGCGCGAGGTAGCCGTGGTACAGCACGCCCTCGGCTCCGACGGGGGTCTCGGTGACGACCTCGTCGAGGTAGTCGAAGATGTCGATGTTCTTGCCGCGGGCTTCGAGCGAGAAGGCGGCGCCGAGCTCGGCGAGGAACCAGTCGAGGTTGGGCGTGCAGAAGTTCATGCCCATGGCGCGAATCCACGTGTCGGGGCTGTGCGGGATGACCCAGCCGGAGTCTGCGGGCTCGAAGCCGTGCTCGAGCGTGTCGGTCGCGACGGTGACGATGCCGGCGGTGCCGATCACGGCCATGCAGTCGCCTGGGCGGGCGACGCCGACGCCGAGCGAGGACGCGGTGATGTCCATCTGGCCCTTGTAGACGGGGGTACCCGCGATGAGTCCGGTGACGCCAGCAGCCTCCTCGGTGATCTCGCCAGCGAGGTCGGTGGAGGACTTGATCTTGGGCAGGACGTGCTTGATGTCTTCGATGCCCCACGTGCGCAGGACCTCGTCTGACCATTGGCGGGTGCGTGCGTCGATGCCGGAGAGGCTGGCGTCGGAGGCATCGGTGGAGATGTCGCCGGTGAGGCGGTACTCGATCCAGTCCTTGCACCACAGCTGCGTGGCGCCTTCGAGGAGCTCGCGCTGGTTGTCGCGGCGCCAGCGGAGGATGGCGGAGGCGGTGCCGGCGTATGGGCCGGTGCCGCTGATGTCGAACTGCTTCGTGACGGTGCCGTCGGTGTACCACTCGTCGATGATGCTGCCCGTGCGGCCGTCCGTCCAGAGGATGGCAGGACCGGCCGGCTTGCCGTTCTTGTCGATGAGCCAGCTGCCGTCGCCTTGGCCGGTGACGGAGATCGCGATGATCTCGCGGGGCCGCACCGCGCTGCCGGTGATGGCGTCGCGGATGGCCGTGGTGGCGGCGATCCAGACGGTCTCCATGTCTTCCTCGGCCTCGTAGGACTTGGGGTTCGAGATGGGCACATTCGCGGCGCCTCTGCTGAGCTCCGTGCCGCGTTCGTCGAAGACGGCGGCCTTGATGACGGATGTTCCCGCGTCGATGCCGAGAAGGTACGAGGTCATTGGGGGTGTTCCTCTCCGTTGAGGTGCCAGTGCTGGCCTATCGCTCGTGACAGTAATACACCTGACCGAACTTGTCTAGCCATGCACAGTCTTGTACATGCTTGTACTTTCCGCCGGTCCTTGCCAGGATCGGAGCATGAAAGCTCTCCTCAAGTTCTCGCCAGCAGCCGGGGCTGTCGAACTGCGCGACGTGAAGGAGCCGAGCATCGCCGACGATGCCGTGCTCATCGACGTGGCCTTCGGCGCCGTCTGCGGCACCGACCGGCACGCGATCGACAGCGTCGGCGACCAGCACACCCCGCGCATCCTGGGCCATGAAGCATCCGGCACCATCGCCGCCCTCGGCGACGGGGTCGTGCGTGCCGACCTGCAGATCGGCACTCCGGTCACCTTCGAGACGGATGCCGTGCTCTGCATGCAGTGCACCTACTGCAGGTCCGAGCAGTACAACCGCTGCTCGAGGCGCACGGGCATCGGCACGACGACCGACGGCGCACTGGCGGACCGCATCGCGATGCCCGAACGCGCCGTGCACGCACTGCCACCGGGGGTGGGCCTCCGAGCGGCCGCGCTGACAGAGCCCCTCGCCGTGTCCGTGCACGCCGTCGTCGAGCGCTCCGCACCACTCGCCGGCGAGGTCGTCGTCGTGACCGGGCCTGGGGCGGTCGGGCAGCTGACAGCACTTGTCGCCCTCGCCGTGGGTGCGACGCCCATCCTCGTGGGGCGCAGCCGACATCGGGAGACGCTCGACCGCGCACTGGAGATGGGGATCCCGTACGTCGTGGACAGCGAGCGCGAATCGGTCGTCGAGCTCGTGAGGTCGCTCACGGGCGGACTCGGCGCGGCCGCCGTGTTCGAATGCTCCGGCAGCCCGGAGGTTGCAGAGAGCGCACTCGAGCTGCTCGCGAAGGGCGGTGAGCTCATCATGGTGGCGTTCTACACGCGCAATCCGGACTTCGACATCGGCGCCGTCGTGAACCGAGAGCTGACCCTCAAGGGATCACGAGGGAAGCGCCCGTCAAGCTACCGCACGGCACTTCGGCTCATGGGCCAGGGGCGCATCGACACGGAAGCCGTGATCGGGCGCGAGCTCGCCCTGGAGGACTGGCGGGCAGGGATGGATCTCGTCGCGAAAGGCGTCAAGGTCGTCTTCCGCATCCACGACTAAGTGAACGCCATTCACCAAGCTTGGGGAATTCTCCGACAATCGACCCGGGGAATTAGGTGAATTGAATTGCATCCTCTGAAAGCTGCAATCACCCACAAAAAAGTCTCATTATGAAGCCCGCGACACGCCACCGAAGGCGACCTATCTTGCAATAAACCTCTGGATTCAGAACACTTGTTGCATGGCCGCTCCCCCCGGCGCTCACCGATCCTCGCTGGTCCTGAGCTCTCAACGTTCCGTCGTGGATGGGGTCTCGGCGAGCGCGGATGTGGAGACGGGGGTCGGTCGATTCTCGAGCGACGACCGCAACTGGCACCTGTCCGCCGCCGGCGTGGTCTTCGAGAACGGCTGCGTGTTCCGGGCCGAGGTCCGCACGGGACCGGTGCGGATCGAGAACGAGTCAGCGCGACAGCGCATCGTCCTCGGGCTGGTCCGCCAAGGACGACTCACCATCGACCCCACGGGTGCGTCGCACACGATCACGGCCAGCGGGGGCTTCTTCCTGGGGCCGGGAGCGCAGTCCTCGATGAGATTCGAGGAAGCCTCCGCCGTGATCCTCGCGTCGGTTCCCGCCCAGGTCGCGGCCGACCTCGGCGTGCGGGTCTCGAACCACAGCGGCGTGTTGCGCTCCGATACGGCGCTCGCACGCCCTGTGACCTCGTTCCTCGAGGTGCTCGCGCGGCTGGACGAGGATCCGACGGTCCTGTCCTCCTACTTCCTCCAGCAGCTGCTCCACGAGCAGTCGGGTGCGCTCCTGCTGAGCAGCGAGGGCTTCCACGCCGACGTGCAGGTCGGCACCCAGGGCCTCTACCCCCGCGCGCTGGAGCTCATGATCGTGCGACGCGCGGACCCCGACGTCTCGCCGTCGACCATCGCGCGGGATCTGAGTGTCTCTCTGCGGCAGCTCCAGAGGGAGTTCCACACGCACGGGGACGCTCCGGCCTCCGCGCTGCGACGCGCTCGAGCCGAGCTGGCGCACCAGCTGCTCAACGACGAGCGCTACGCGCAGGTGCCGGTCACCCAGCTCGCGGAGCTCTCCGGATTCTCCTCATCGCAGGTCATGCACCGCGTTCTGAAGCGGTATCAATTCAACGCAGTATCCGCTTCGCCCCAGAGCGCCTAGCACTTCTCACTGCATTCTGCATTCTCTCGCCCTCGACCCGGGCAGGCTGAACGATTCGCGCCGTCTATCCGGCAGAACGCGACGGGATAAGCGCTCATTCCGTGCGCAAAAGCGATTCTTCATTCAATAGCGGGGAGCACTTGCTCGAACAACGTCGTCACTCGCGAGAGGTCTCCCCCCATGACCGAATCTTCCCCCAAAACACCGAAGACCATCGATCGCCGCAACCTCGTGAAGGGTGCCGCGTGGTCGGTTCCCGTCATCGCGCTGGCGACCGCCGCACCCTTCGCTTCCTCGTCCCAGCTCGTCAACGTCGGCAACTTCCGCGTGGTCGGCGACTGCGGAGTCCTCGCCCTCATCGGCCCCGGGTTCGTGGTCACGGCGGGTGCGCAGCCCCTGCCGATCGGCACCCAGATCGACATCGTCGGCTCGGGTATCGCCAACATCGGCGTCTTCTCCGTCACGGGCGCCACCGCCAACGTGAACGTCCTCAGCGGAAACACGCGCCGGATCACGCTCACGTCAGCGCTGCCCGCGAACGCGACGCTCGAGCTGCGCACCACGCTGTCGATCTCCGTCGCGTTCACGCTCAACGCCACCGCGACGCTCCCGACCGGCTTCACCGCCGGGTCCACCGCGAAGCCGAGCGGCGCGGTCAGCTCGACGCTCATCCTCTGCAGCGGGACCTGATTCGAACCACCCCTGGAGATTCGGTCCCTCCGCGAACGAGTGACGGAGGGACCGAACTCGACGAGGAGTTCAGTCCTCGCTCTTTCCCCACGCCGTCGGCCTGGGCCCCGATTCCGCTTCCGGGTCTGGGTCCGAGCTCGAGGCCACGGCGTCGAGCAGCACGAGGTCGCTCAGCCGGAGGAGTACACGGGCATCATCGTCCTGCTGGCCGTGGATGAGCTGCACCACGAGCCTCGACACGGGCCCTCTCCAGGAGAGGCGGAGACTGCGCTGGCGCGACGCCAGGTTGCGGAACGGATCGGCTTCCGAGCCATCACCCCCGAGGCCGCGTTCGCGCTCGAAGGTCAGACCGGAGGAGGTGACGACGATCCGCGCATCCTCGTCATCGACGCCCGGGATCTTCAGCAGGGAGAACGAGACACCCTGCACCGCTCGGCTGAAGGCGATACTCAACCGCGTCGCCCTGCTCCCCCGAGCCGGCGGCACAGCAAGATGCCTCCCGACCCCCTTCAGCGCGGTGATCGTCGCCCGCTGCTGAACACCGACGCTGGAGTCGGTTGTGGCGTCGAACTGAAGATCGAGCGGACCGTTGGACGTGGAGGTGAGGACCGTGCCGACGGGCGCGCCGACACGGTAGCGACGCCAGGACACCAGGCTGACGGGCGACGTCGACGAAGAGGGGGTGCGCTGCAGGGCTCGCTGGAGCTTCGGGGGCAGTTCTTCCCCGGCGCGAGGGCCGGTATTCGATGCAGGCAACGGTGGAACGCTTTCAGTGACGGTTGTGATGGCGCGCGAACGCTCGAAGAGGGCGAGGGTTCAGCGCCGCCCAGGGTGGGGTGCGGGCTGGAACTCCCTGCATTCTTCTGCAGCACGGCGTCTCCTCGAGAACCGTGAAAACTTGCCCAAATGACCACCACTGCGCCTGATCGGCGCACGTGCCCAACACTGCCAACCAGCAGACTATGCGGGACCGCCTGGGACTTGGATGGTCCGAAGCCGTGTAATCGTCGCCAAAACCTCTCCGATCAAGCACAAAGGTACCCTCTGGATGTTCCAGAGGGCACCTCCGATCTCGCGGAAAGGGAGTCGCTACGCCACCTTCTTGGCCCACCCCATGGTGAGCTCCCGAGCAGCGCGCCAGCCGGCGTACATCGAGTCGGCCTCATCCCGCGAGCGCTGCGGCTCGAAGACCCGGTCGACCTTCCACTTGCTCTCGACCTCCTCGAGGTCGGCGAAGATACCCGCCGACATTCCGCCGAGCAGCATGGCGCCGAAGATGGTGGCCTCCGCGATCTTGGGGCGCACGACGGGAATGCCGAGCACATCGGCCTGCAACTGGCAGAGCAGGTTGTTCTTGACGGCGCCGCCGTCGACGCGCAGCTCAGAGATGGAGATCTCGCCACTCTGCGTTGCGGCCTCGACGACGTCGCGGGTCTGGAACACCATCGATTCCACGGCGGCGCGGATGATGTGCAGTCGGGTGGTCGCGTTGCTCATGCCGATGATGGCCGCGCGAGCGTGGGGGTCCCATGTCGGTGCCGCAAGACCGGTGAAGGCGGGAATCAGGTAGACCCCTTCGGTGCTGGCCACCTGACCGGCGTACCACTCGCTGTCGGGGGCGGCGTGGATGAGCTGCAGGTCGTCGCGCAGCCACTGCATGGTCTTGCCCATGGCGAAGAGCACGCCCTCGATCTCGTACGAGGTCTTGCCCTCGACAGTCCAGGCCACGCTCGGGGTGAGCCCTTCGATGCGCTGCGGCTTGTCACCGGAGTTGATGTTCAGCACGCCAGCGGTGCCGTACGTCATCTTGCTCAGCCCCTTCCTGAAGGCGGCCTGCCCGAAGAGGCCAGCCTGCTGGTCGCCCAGGTTGCCGCCGATCGGCACTGGGGCCCCGAACGTCGCGCTGAGGTCGCCGACGATCTCGCCGCTCGGCACGATGTCGGCGAGCATCTTGCGAGGGATCCCGTAGTGACCGAGCAGCTCTTCATCCCACTGGAGCGTCTCGAGGTTCATCATCATGGTGCGGGAGGCGTTGGAGGTATCGGTCACGAAGGCCTTGCGGCCCGTCAGGTTCCAGATGAGCCACGTGTCGATCGTTCCGGCGAGCAGCTCGCCCGCCTCAGCTCTGGCCTGGGCGCCCGGCACCTGGTCGAGGATCCAGCGGATCTTGGAGGCCGTGTAGTACGCATCCGGGATCAGGCCCGTGCGCTCCTGGATGAGCGGGCCGATGCCCTGCTCGACCCAGCCTTCGACGACTTCCACCGAGTGCCTGGACGCCCACACGATGGCGTTGTAGATCGGCGCGCCCGTCTCTTTGTCCCACACCACTCCGGTCTCGCGCTGGTTGGTCATGCCGACCGCGCTGAGGTCGCTCGGCTCGAGGTTCGCGTCGCGCAGAGCGGCACGAATCACCTCGAGCTGGGTGTTGAGGATCTCGCGAGGGTTGTGCTCGATGAGGCCGGGTCGAGGGTAGAGCTGCGTGAGCTCCGCCTGGGCGAAGCCCACGACGTTGCAGTCCTCATCGATGATGAACGCGCGGGCACTCGTCGTGCCCTCGTCGATGCCGAGAATGTACTTTGCCATTTCGTCCCACTTCTTTGTGATCACGGGGCGGTGTTCCGCCAGAGCCGAGCGTACGATCGGTGTACGAACATGTCAATGCTTGCACATGCATGTATAGACTTGTATATGCTCATGGGAGTTCGCGTCAACGGTGACGCGTGTCGAGAAAGGCCTCGCCCATGGAAATCGACCTGTTCTCCATCCTCGCCGCACTGGCAGGTGGCTTCTTCGGAGCAGCGATCGGAAGTCTGCACGCCTTCGTCTTCACCGGTGTGCTCGTCATCGTCGGGTTCGTCGCACAAGTCGCGGTCCCGGATGCACCCATCATCAGCAGCCTCGCGTTCGGTCCCGCTTTCGGCCCCCACATCGCGTTCGCCGGCGGTGTCGCCGCGACCGCGTACGCGGCACGCCGCGGCTACATGGAGAACGGCAAGGACATCGTCCTGCCCCTCGCCGCACTCGCCAAGCCGGACGTGCTCGCCGTCGGAGCCGTCTTCGGGCTCTTCGGCTACTTCGTGCAGAAGCTCATCGCGATCATCCCCGGCTTCGGCGCCATCACCGACTCCGTCGCCCTGACCGTCGTCATCAGCGCCATCCTCGCCCGCGTCCTCTTCGGGCGCACCAAGGTCTTCGCCCGGAACAACTCAGGCAAGAGCGGCTTCGACTCCTTCGAGCCCAACGACGCCGGCTCCTGGATCCGCGCCCAGGAGAGCTTCGGCATCAACACGGCGCTCGGCGTCGGAGCGGGGCTCTTCGCCTCCTTCATCTCCATCACGCTGCTGCAGGCCTTCCCGGAAGCCGCCAACGCGTCGACCTTCGTGTTCGGCATCTCTGCGCTCTCCCTGATCCTCCTCTCCGCAGGCCAGCCAGTGCCGGTCACGCACCACATCACGCTGCCGGCCTCCATCGCGGCCGCGACCTTCTACCCCCTGGTCGGCGAGAACGCCGCCCTCGCGATCATCATCGGCGCCGCGGCCGGCGTGCTGGGAGCCTGGTTCGGGGAACTCTTCGCCCGCCTGTGGCAGTCTCACGGCGACACGCACATCGACCCGCCGGCAGCAGCCATCTGGCCGGCGACGACGATCGTGCTCGGCCTCGGCGCCGTCCTCGGAGCCGCCGGCTGACGACGAGCTCCAAGCACCCGCCGCACCACGCAGCCGCTCGACGCCCGACCGCCTGACCTCGATCCGACCCGACCCGACCCGAAGGAGCACCCCCTCGTGCCAGCATCCGTGAACCTCGACACCGTGCGCGCAGTCGCGCTCGATGTCGACGGGACCATCGCCGGAGCCGACCACCAGCTCACCCCGCGCACGACAGCAGCCCTCCGCTCGCTCGTCGAGCACGGCATCCCGGTGATCCTCCTCACCGGACGGGCGAGACAGAACGTGCTCGAGCTGGCGCGAGAGGCGGGCATCCGCAACACGGTCGCAAGCAACAACGGGGCGGTCATCTTCGACCCGGTGGAGGACACCAACACGACGATCACGCCGATGACGCACGCCGAGGCCAGGCGCATCCTGGACCTCGGCGCGCGCCTCGGGCTCGAACGCACCTGGTGGTCGGTCACCGACATCTACGTCGACCGGGACGGCGAGTGCTCGCGGATGCTGCGGGAGCTCAACGAGCGGGACATCATCGTCGGCGATCCCGACGAGCTGCCTGACGACATCACCAAGGTGATGCTCTTCGGCAGCGAGGCGGAACTCGACGAGGTCGCCGACCGCATCTTCGACGCCGCGCCGTCCGGCACCCGCTCCATGTACTGCTTCTTCGAGTTCGTGGCGCCGGATGCGACGAAGTGGCATGCGCTCGAGACCATGCTCGAGGAGCACGGCGTCGACCCAGCGCACACCCTCGGCCTCGGCGACGGCGGCAACGACCTCGCCTGGCTCACCCAGATCGGCTTCCCCTTCGCGATGGAGAACGCCCGCCAGGAGGTCAAGGACATCGCGATCGGCGTCGTCGGCCACCACGCCCACGACGGTGCCGCCGAGATCCTCGAGGAGCTGGCCAGGAGCATCGGCGCCGATGCCCCGGCACCGACCGCCAAACAGCAGGAGCTCGCCGAGCAGCAGGAGGACCACTGATGGACATCGAATTCGTCCCCGCCGATCTCGCCCTCGAGCGCGACCTGATCCTCGCGAGCTACGTCTTCACGCTGCCGGCGAGCCAGGACGCGCACGCCGTCGTCCAGCGCTTCGCAGTCGGCCAGACCACCGGCACCTGGCTTCCCGTCCCCGGCCTCACGCGCGAGCTGCGCGACAGGCACGAGGCGCGCATCGTGCGCATCCAGCCCATCCCGGCCGCCGACACGACGACCTCGGCGCCAGACGACGCGAGCTGGTACTTCGCCACGATCGGCGTGCCGGCAGTGAACATCGGGGATTCGATCCCGCAGCTGCTCACGACGCTCATCGGCAACGACGCCTCCACGTCGCTCGAGGCGAAGCTCGTCGACCTCGAGTTCCCGCGAGCGCGCCTCGACGCGTTCGCTGGCCCCCGCTTCGGCATCGAGGGGCTCCGGCGGGTGCTCGACGTCGAGTCGCGCCCCCTGCTGCTCAACATGCTGAAGCCATGCACGGGCCTGACCCCCGACGAGGGCGCCGCGATCGCATACGAGACGGCACTCGGCGGCATCGACATGATCAAAGACGACGAGCTGCTCGGCAACACCGCCTTCTCGCCCGTCGTCGACCGTGTCATCGCCTACAACGAGGCGCTCGACCGCGCCGCGCAGGTCACCGGCCGGCGCACCATGTACATCCCGAACGTCTCCGACCGGCCGGACCGCATGCTCGACACTGCCAGACGAGCCGTGGATGCGGGAGCTCGCGCCGTCATGGTCTGCTACGCCAACGTGGGCTACGGCTCGGTCGAGGCGCTCGCCGACGCGGTCGACGTGCCTATCCTCGGGCACTTCGCCGGCTCAGCCCCCTACTTCGAGAACGCCACGACGGGCATGACCTCGCCCATCGCGAGCGGCCTGCTCCCCCGCCTCGCGGGAGCCGACCTCGCGCTCGTGAACACTCCGTACGGCGGGTACCCGATCACGCGGCTGCAGTACCTGCAGACCGCGCAGCAGCTCAAGGTGCCCCGCCCTGGCCTCCGCAGCACGGCGCCCATCATCGGCGGCGGCGTGCACCCGGGCACCGTGGCGACGTACGTCGGCGATCTCGGCAACGACATCGTGCTGGGCGTCGGCGGCGCCATCCAGGGGCACCCGGGCGGACCCGCGTCGGGAGGCCTCGCCATGCACCAGGCCATCGACGCGGCGCTCGCAGGCCGCGACGTCCGCGACTCCGACGGGCAGACACCGGAGCTCGACGCGGCCATCGCAGCCTGGGGCACCCTCGACTAGGCGTGCCTCAGAGCTGATCGCCCGGCACCATCGGCTCCGGACAAGGTCTCTCGCACGAAGTCCTAGCTCCAGGCCACGATGAGTCGTGCGGCATCGCCGGGCAGCATCGGGTCCAGGCCCGTGACCTCGGCGAACCGCCGCAGGCGATTGCCGAGCGTGTTCCGGTGGCAGAAGAGCTCTGCCGCCGACGCGCTGATGTTCCCGGTCCGCAGATAGCTCACGACCGCTTCCCGTAGACGAGTCTGCTCAGAGGGGCCGCAGCGAGCGAGCGCCGCATCGACATCCGCCAGGAGCGGCACCCCCGCATCGACGACTGCGCGCTTCGCGAAACGCGCCCACCCCCGCTCCCACGTCAGAGCGTCGACCTCGTCTGGGCCGAGCAGACGAGCGAGAGACAGAGCGACTTGAGCAGTCTGACCGAGCTCGGGGAGCCCGCGACGAGCCTCCACCAGGCCAACCCGGTGCTCCCGCAGGCGTTGGAGCTGGGCGGCGGATGCAGCAGTCCGGTCACCCCACGGACTCCGTGGCGCGAAGGCGATGATCCCGTCGGCGACCGTATGCGTGAAGAATCGCGTGCCGACCCGATCGAAGTCCGCGAGCAGCAGACGCAGCGCCTCCGTGTCCGACCCCACGGCGGCGCACACGAGCAGAGGCGCCGAGACCTGCACACCGAGATGCGCGGCGACAGCCTGGAGCCGATCGTTCGCCGGAGCCCCTTCGAAGAGACTTGCGATGTGGCCTTGCAGCACCGCCGACGCCTCGCCCTGCATGCGTTCACGCTCGGCGACGTACGCGCGCTGCGCCCGGTGGGCGTACTCGTCGACGGTTCGGATGACGACGGCCGTGTGCCGCACGATGAGGCCCGCGTCCGAGGGGGACGCGGTCCGAGTCACGGCCTCCCAGAGCACCTGGAAATCGGCGTGGATGGCCGACATCAGGGAACTGAGCGGAACGTCCGCACGGGCGCGTGAGACACCGACACGATTGGCCACCTCGACCACGTCCGGCAGGCCACCCTCCCTGAGCCCGTCGATCATCGCATCGAACGCCTGGGTCGCCGTCCTGCGAATCTCGGATCGCGGCACCAATGACGAGGCGTAGCCGGGAATGGTGAAGATCAGGTCCATGAACGCTTCGACAAGCTGCGGCACCTCGATCAGGTCGATGATCGCGAGCCAGCGCTCGCGGTCCTCCGTTCGGGGATGTCGGGAGATCCCCGAACGGGAGGGTGAGGTCATGACCTCCACATTATGTGCAGATGCACTGATTTAGGGAGCAAGATGGGAGCCGATGCCCCCGAAATGATGACGAACCTCCTGGGAGGCTTCCTGTGGGCCCCCGCATACGGCGGTTGCCGGCCAGATCCTCACTGGAGATCATCATGAGCCATCACGCACCGACAGCAACGATCGAGTACAGCGCAGTACAAGAGCTGAGCTCAAGAGACGCCAACAAGGTCGCCATCGGCGCACTTGTCGGCACCGCACTCGAGTACTACGACTTCTTCCTCTTCAGCGCAGCCGCAGCGCTCGTCTTCAACGTGCAGTACTTCACCAACGAGAACGCGAGCGCAGCAGCGCTCGCCTCGTTCGCCACGTTCGGTGTGGGCGTCGCCGCCCGCCCGCTCGGCGGCATCATCTTCGGGGCGATGGGCGACCGGATCGGGAGACGCAAGACGCTGATGATCACCATCATCGGCATCGGCCTCATCACCGGGCTCATCGGCATCCTGCCCACCTACGCGGCGATCGGCATCGCAGCCCCGATCCTGCTCGTGCTCCTCCGCGTCGTCCAGGGGCTCTTCGTGGGAGGTGAATGGTCGGGAGCGCTCACGCTCGTCGTCGAGAACGCTCCCCTGCACCTGCGGGCGCGCTACGCGGTCATCCCCCTCATCGGCTCTCCGATCGGAACGATCCTGTCGTCAGGCGGGTTCTTCCTCATCACGTTCTTCTTCACGCAGGAGAACTTCGACTCGTGGGCCTGGCGGATCCCGTTCCTGCTCTCCCTTCCGCTGCTGCTCATCGCCATCTACATCCGCAGCCGACTCGAAGAATCACCGGTCTTCCGCCAGCTCGAGGCGGCCGGCGAGACAGCGCCGACGCCGGTCCGGACGACGTTCAAGCACAGCTGGCGCCAGATCCTCGTCGGACTGGGTGCCTCGCTCCTCGGCATGGGCGGCTTCTACCTGGTCACCACCTTCTGCGTCTGGTACGGCGTCAACGTGCTCGGCTATGAACCGTGGCTGATGCTTCTCGGGACGATCGCCGCCGCCACGGCGGAGATCTTCGTGATCGTCTGGGCCGGGAGACTCGGGGCGCGGTTCGGCTCCAGCCGCGTCATCTTCTGGGGCGGAATCGCGTCCGCGATCGTGGCGATTCCCGCCTTCATGCTGCTCACCTCAGGTATCCCGACCCTGGTCATCCTCGCGATGGTGCTGGCCGTGTCGACTCTGTCGTTCCCCTACGCCGGCACGGGAGCCGTCTTGACCGGACTCTTCCCCGCGAGAACCCGGTACACGGGCGTGGCGGTGGCGAACAACACGGCCGCCATGGTGGCCGGCTTCGTCCCGCTCATCGTCACGGGACTGGTCGCGACGGCCAGTGACTCCTGGTGGCCCGCCGCCCTCATGCTGGCACTCATCTCGATCATCACTGCCGTCTGCGGTGCCATCGCGCCGCGCTTCAGCGTCAGCCTTCCGGGGTTCAAGCACTAGCACCTCGTCGCGCGGATCAGGGCGAGCAACGAGCAACAGGGAAGAGAGAGCACCATGCACATCGACGTGAAGATCCGGGCCCACGAGATCCTCACCATGGACCGGGCGCGACCGAAGGCGAGCTGCGTCGGAATCCTCAACGGACGCATCGTCGGGTTCGACCAGGACCTCACCGGCATCAGTGCTCGCGAGGAGATCGACTTCGGCGACGCCTGCATCACCCCGGGATTCATCGACGCGCACTGCCACACAGCATGGTGGGGGCTCAGCCTCGGGGCGGTCGACGCCGGCGACAGCCCCACCTACGCATCCCTGTACGGCGCGATAGAGGCAGCTGTCGCTGCGGTCGACGACGAGCCTGGCGCCTGGATCCACGTGACGGGCTTCAATCAGGCTCGCTATGACGGCAGATACCCCAGCCTCGAGCGGCTCGACGAGATCACCGGTGATCACCCGCTCTCCATGCGCCACACGTCTGGACACGCCTCCATCGTCAACACCGAGACGCTTCGAAGGATCGGCGTCTTCCGGGACGGCTTCGAACCGCCAGCAGGCGGAGCTGTCCTCCTGGACGAGAGCGGTGCACCGACCGGTGTGCTCGAAGAGGCAGCGCAAGGCCTTGTCCAGGCACTGCTCATGCCCTACTCGCAGGATGTGCTCGTGGACGCGATCGAAGCTGCAACCGCCAGGTACGCCGCCGAGGGCATCACCAGCTTCTCCGAGGCCGGCGTCGGCGGCGGCTGGATCGGGCACAGCCCTGTCGAGGTGGCCGCCTACCAGGCCGCGGCCGAGCGAGGCTCATTGCACGCTCGCGCTCAGCTCATGCCGGCCGCAGACGCCCTCCGTCCGCTCCACGCGCACCCAGCCGACTTCCACGGCCATGGCGAGGGGAGGGGCCTCGATCTGGGCGTGCGCTTCGGCTTCGGGACCGACGAGGTGCGGTTCGGGCACGTCAAGGTGTTCCTGGACGGGTCACTGCTCGGCGCGACGGCAGCCGTGACCGAGGACTTCTGCGGGCACGACCACAATCGCGGGTACCTGCTCGATGAGCCTGCGCACTACCGAGAGCAGGCGCTCGCCATCTACCGCTCGGGCTGGCCGCTTGCGCTGCACGCCATCGGCGACGCCGCCATCGACCTCGCTCTGGACCTGATCGAGGAAGCGCACTCGCTCTACGGCCCCCTCCCGGCGCCGTGCAGGATCGAGCATTTCGGGATCGCCCGACCAGACCAGGTCACACGCGCCGGGCGCCTGCGAATCGCCGTGACCCCTCAAGCAGGGTTCATCGGGCCCCTCGGCGACCAGATCCTCAAGCGGGTCGGGGCAGGACGCCGCGACTGGCTCTACCGTGGGCGGTCGATCATCGATGCCGGGGGGATCCTCACCGGCTCGTCGGATCTGCCAGTGGCAGACAACAATCTCAGGAGAGGCATGCAGTCAGCCGTGGACCGCCTCACCGCGGGCGGCGAGATCCTCGGGACGCGCGAGGGAATCACGCCGGAAGAAGCACTGCGGACGCACACGGAGTGGGCCGCGAAGGCAACGGGGCAGCTGCGAGACAAGGGCACCCTCGAGGTCGGCAAGCTCGCCGACATGACCGTGCTCGCGTCCTCGCCGATCTCGGCGACGGATATCTCGGCGATCGAGGTCGTCGCGACAGTACTGGGCGGAGAGCTCAGCTACGACTCGCGGAGCTCCGCCGTTGGCGGCCCGGCCCCGATTCCCACGACGATCAGAGACAAGAGAGCAGGAGCAAGATGAACGTGTCCGATGCGACCGCCCAGAGCACACCCCCGACCGGGGGCAGGCAAGCTCCCGGCACCCCTGGCGAGACAGCGGAGGGTCTGCGAGAAGTCCTCCATGCGCAAGCACGCTTCGACGAAGCCCTCTCTCACCTGGACGCCGGGGATCTGCGGGACGCCTCGCTCCTCCCCGGTTGGACGCGCGCCCATGTCATCGCGCACGTGGCCTACAACGCACGCGCGCTGGCTCGCCTCGTGGACTGGGCGGCGACTGGGTCTCGGAACCCCATGTACGAATCCCGAGCGGCACGCGATGCAGAGATCGAGGCCGGGTCTCAGCTGACCGCCGCGCAGCTGGCACGACTCTCGGCGGCGGAGGCGCGGAGCTTCGAGGCCGCCTGGTCCGCGCTCCCCGAGGACCGCTGGGACTACCAGGTCCGGGACGGACGGGGGTCGCCACTCGCGGTGAGGGACACGCTGGAGCTGAGAACCCGCGAGCTGTGGATGCACCTCATCGACCTCGACGCCGGAGTCACCCCGAGCGACGTCCCCGCCGTCCTCCAGCGACGCATCCTGCAGGAGGTCCTGGACACCTGGGCTCGTCACGACCACTTCGTCAGTGCCGTGGCGACGGATGACCGGAGCGCGTTCCACCCGTGGGCCTCGGCCGAATGCGGGCCAGGGGTCCGAGACACGGACCTGCGGGTCTCCGGCACGCTCTCCGACCTGCTCGCATGGGCAACTGGTCGGTCGCTGTCGGGAGTTGCGGCCGCAGACTTCCAGGGCCGGCCACTCGACACCGCGCCGCCCGCCAAACCCTGGATCTAGGCGCCTTCTCGGAGCACCAGGCGACCGAGGCGGACGCCGTCACGGCGGCTTACGCCGTACTCGCCCGCGGCGTCCAGTCTCGCGAGAGCATCATGACGAGGAGCGCGACGACGGTGAGCGCCGCGGCGACCCAGATTGGCGCGAGCGCCCCCACCCCCAGTGCGAGCCCGAGCGCACCGAGTACCGGTCCGGCGGCCGCCCCGATGTTCAGGGCAGCGGTCGCGTAGGAGCCGGCCATCGTGGGCGCTGCGGAGGCTTCGTACAGGACTCGGGCGATGAACGTGCTGCCGACTCCGAACGAGAGCACCCCGAGCACGAGGACCAGAGCGAGGAGCAACGCAGGGTGGGTGGCGCCGCAGGCCATCGCGATCCATCCGGCCAGCAGCAGTGGGCCGCCGACGGCGAGGGCAAGGCCGGGGCGCTGATCGGACATCCGACCCGCGATCGTGACGCCGAGGAACGAGCCGACGCCGAACAGCACCAGCGCGACAGGAACCCACCCTTCGTCGAGCCCCGCAGTGTCGGTCACCACCGGTGCCAGGAACGTGAACGCCGCGAAGGTGCCGCCGTTGATGAGCGCGCCGAGCCCCATCGCTCGCAGGAGCCTCGGTGACGCCAGCTGAGCGAGCTCGGCGCGCAGACTCGGCGCGACGCCGCTCGCCTCGTCCCGAGCGTTCCTCTGCGGGATGCCCCGGACGATCCCGATGAGGGCGGGGACACAGAGGATCGCGATCCCCCAGAACGTCGCGCGCCACCCCAGCGCGGTGCCGAGCAGAGCGCCCGCGGGCACGCCAGCGACGGTGGCGATCGTCGTGCCGGACAGCAGGATCGACAGCGCACGCCCCTTCCGGTCCGGCGGAACGAGTGTCGTGGCGACGCCGAGGGCTACCGCGAGGAACCCCGCGTTCGCGAGCGCACCGAGCACCCGCGTGACGATCAGAGGCGGGAACGACGTCGCCACCGCGCCGACGACGTGGCATCCCGCGAACATGCAGAGACAGACGATGAGCGTCAGCCGCGGTGGCCAGCGTCGAGCGAACGCCGCCATAGCGGGCGCACCGACGACCATGCCGATCGCGAAGGCCGAGGTCAGGAGACCCGCGGTGCCGACCGAGACGTGGAGGTCTGCGGCTATCGCGGGAAGCAGACCCGCGAGCATGAATTCGGATGTGCCCATGACGAAGACGGCCAGGGCAAGCAGGTACAGGGCAAAGGGCATCGAGGACTCCGAGGTGAGCGATCAAGAGAGGGAACTCCTGTCACCACGGCCAGCTGCCCGAGAGAGCGGACTCACACCCGCAGCGTGCGGGGCGGTACGACTGATTAGCGGTTCGCGGGGCTGGCGGTGTGACCGGCAGCCCCTGACCTGTCTGACTCGGGACTCGACATGACCAGCACCCTACCCGCGATCGATGCGTGGCGCATTGCTCGCCAGCTGGTCCTGCACCGCTCGCACTTCGCGGACGGTCTCCAGGAAGCCTGCCGCCCGGAGGCCGAAGCGTCCGAGGAAGACGCCATCGGGGTGCCCCGCGCCGAGCTCTTCCGCGGCATCCCAGATGGCGGCGAAGGTCCCCGGCCCGGCGCTGCCGCCGTAGAGGATGCGCACGTCCCCCGAGCGACCGGCGAGCTGCCCGCGGATATGCGCGATGGTGGCCGCCACGTAGTCGCCGGGGGCCGGCTCGGGCTGCCCGATCGCCCAGCTCGGCTCGTAGGCGACGACGATCGGCCGGTCGCCGGGAACATCCGCGAACGCCTCCGTCAGCTGCCGGTCGATGATCGACCTGGCCGCCTCACCCCGTTCCGGCTCCCCGGCGATCAGGATGGGGACCACTCCCGCGTCGGACGCGGCACGGCACTTCTGTCGCACGTCGGCGAGGGTCTCGCCGAGGAGCTTCGCGCGCTCGGGGTGCCCGACCATGACCAGCGTCGCACCGACCTCCGACAGCACCTCGGCCGCCGTCTCGCCGGTGAAGGCCCCGAGACCGAAGGGCGAGACATCCTGCGCCCCGACCTGCGCTCCGATCTCGTCGAGCGCGTTGCCTGCGATCGAGATGACCGGGTCGGGCGTGCAGAGGAAGATGCCGTCGCCGCTGCGGGGACTCCCCCTCAGCTCGCCCACGACCTCGGCGACCCAGGCTCGCGTGTCGGCGAGGGTCGCGTAGGACTTCGAGCTGTGACCGATCATCATGGCTGGCAGCGTCATCGCTGTTCCTCCGTAGTCGTGGCGTTCAGGGTCGTCGAGGACACTCTCAGCAGCGCACTCGCCGCAAGTCTAATCCTGTGCGAACATGTACGTACAACTTCGTTTCGCGGCCTGGCCGCACGACCGGGTCAGGAGCACCATGGCAACGACGCCGAGCACTTCCCTCCACCGCGGACTCCCGCGTGCGAGCCCACGCGAACTCGCGAGCCGCACCTTCGACGTCATCGTCGTCGGCGCCGGCATCAACGGCGCCGCCGTCGCCCGCGAAGCCGCCATGCGCGGCCTGAGCGTCGCCCTCCTCGAACGCAGCGACTTCGGCGAGGGCACGTCCGCCTGGAACTCCCGCCTCATCCACGGCGGCCTCCGCTACCTGGAGCACGGGGAGATCCCCCTCGTCTACGAGTCGCTCCACGACCGCGAGGCGCTCCTCCACATCGCGCCGCACCTCATCGAGCCCATGCCCTTCATCGTGCCGCTCTACAAGCACAATCACCTCCCCGGCTGGATGTTCCGGATCGGGATGATCCTCTACGACGTGCTCTCCCTCCAGAAATCGCTGCCGTCGCATCGGCACCTCGGCGTGAAGGAGCTCGCCACCGAGTTCCCCGGCCTCCGCCGCAGAGGCCTCGGCGGCGGACTCCACTATTACGATGCGCAGATCGCGTACCCGGAGCGACTCGTGCTCGAGACGATCCTGAGCGCAAGCGACGCTGGCGCGCGCGTCGCGAACTACACGAGCGTGGACAGCCTCGTCCGCGACGGCACCGCCGTGACCGGAGTGGAGGCCACCGACCTGACGAGCGGCGAGCGCTTCACGGTGCGCGGCCAGACCGTCGTCAACGCGGCAGGCCCCTGGCTCGACGAGCTCTCCCTGCCCGCGGGAGTGAAGCGGCAGATCGGCGGCACCACCGGCACGCACCTCGTCGTCGACGAGTTCCCGGGCGCCCCGACCGCCACCATCTACTACGAGGCGTTCACCGACAACCGCGCGATCCTCGTCATCCCCTGGAACGGCAAGTACCTCATCGGCACGACCGACGACCGCTTCGACGGCGACCCGGGCAAGGCGCGCGGCACCGCGGCGGAGGTCGAGTACATCCTCAAGGAGACGAACCTCGTCATCCCACAGGCGAAGCTCACCAAGGCCGACGTGCTCTACAGCTACACCGGAGTCCGCCCCCTGCCCTTCGTCGACGCCGCCAAGACCGGTGCCATCTCGCGCAGCCACATCATCACCGCCCACGACGACCGCCTGGGCCTCGTGAGCATCGTCGGCGGCAAGCTCACGCCGCACCTCAGCCTCGCGAAGGAGACCGTCGACCTCATCGCCGACAAGCTCCTCGGGCGGAAGCTGCCCGCCTCCGGCGCGGCCAAGGCCACCCTGCCCGGCGCATCCTGGAGCAAGTGGCCGAGCACGTCCCTGCGGCGCACGAACCTCAGACGCGACCTCCCGTGGGACGAGGCGATCTCCGACCGCCTCGTCCGCGTCTACGGCGCCCGCGCCCTCGAGATCGCCGCCCTCGCCGCGGAGAGGACGCAGCTCGCGGCGGTCATCGGCGAAGGCCCCTCCGCCATCGTCGCCGCTGAGATCGTGTTCGCCATCGAGCAGGAGAGCGCCGTGCACCTCAGCGACATCCTGCATCGGCGCACGATGGTCGGCCTCGAGGGCGACCTCGCCGTCTCCGTCGCCGAGGAGTCGGCGGCCGTCGCGGCGGATGCGGCCGGTTGGTCGGCAGAGCGCGTCACCCAGGAGCTCGCCGACCACGCCGCGTACATCACTCGCTTCCGCGGCGGGCTCGACTAGCCACCCGATCGACGTGCCCCTGGCTGGCTCCCCACGCAGCCGGCCAGGGGCACGTCCTAGACTCGACTGGTGCCACTCACCCGCACGCTCATCGACACCGCCGCCCGCAGGCCCGATCGCATCGCGCTCGCCGGCGACGGCGAGCGGCTCACCTACCGTCAGCTCTCCCGCTCGTGCGCAGCGGTGCGCGCGGGGGTGGAGACCCTCCTCGGCTCGTCCGAACCCGTCGCGCTCGGCGCCTCGTCGGCTGAGACACGAGGCGTGCCGATCGTGGCCGTCTCGCTGTCGCGCGCGATCGACGCTGCGCGGCTCCTCACCGGCACCATCACCTTCCGGGCCGTCGCCGCTGTCCTCGACCCACTGTGGCCGCTCGAGCACCGGCTCGAGATCCTGCAGCGCGTCGAACCCGCACTGGTGATCACCGACGACCCCAGCTTCGAGGAGCGCCTCCGGGCCTCCCCCTTCGCCGGGACCGTCGTCTCCCTCGCCACGTTCGACTCGGTGGCGGCGGACGCCCTCGCTCGGCGAGGCGACTCGGCGCCTGGCCCCGAGGTCCGACCCCGCGACGAGCCGTTCCTTCTGCTGTTCACCTCGGGCACGACCGACCTCCCCAAAGGCTTCCTGCGAACCCGGGGCAGCTGGGACCACAATGTGGACATCAGCCGCAGGTACCTCGGCATCGAGGACGGCCGCTCGACGATCGCACCGGGCCCGCTCTCCTACAGCCTCACGCTCTACGCGCTCGTCGAGGTCCTCGCGACTGGCGGCTCCCTCTTCCTGCAGAGCCGCTTCGACGCGCAGGCCACCGCGCGGACCATCTCGACCGACCGCGTCGAGCGCCTCGTCGGCGTGCCCGCGATGCTGCTCGCGATCCTGCAGGCCGCACGTCGCACCGAGCAGCCGCTCGGCTCCCTGCTCGAGGTCATCACTGGCGGCGCGAACCAGCCGGAGCACATCCGCCGCAGCTTCGAGGAGACGCTCCCGACGGCGCACCTGCGCAGCTACTACGGCGCCTCCGAGATCGGCTTCATCGGGTACAGCGACGCGGGCGACGGCACGAGCCTCACTCCCTTTGGCGGCGTCGAGGTGAGCGTGCGCGACGAATCTGGTGCGGAGGTGCCCACCGGCGAGACGGGCACGCTCCACATCAGGGTCGGCTCAGCCGTCGAGCGCTACCTCGCCGCGACGAGCGCAGAGCGCATCACGGATGCCGACGGCTGGGCCAGCGTCGGCGACCTCGCCTCGTTCGCGGGCGGGCGCATCCAGCTGCTCGGCCGTGCAGGTGACGTCGCGGTCTCCGGCGGCCACAAGGTGTCCCTGCCCCAGGTCGAACGCGCGCTCGCATCCCTGCCCGGCTGCGAGCAGTGCTGTGCCGTCGCCCTCCCAGACGCCACGCTCGGCTCGATCGTGGCGGTCGTCGTCGAGGGCGAGGCGGAGTCGCTGCCCGCCAAGACGCGGATGCTCGCGCACCTGCGTGCGCACCTGGCGCCGCAGTTCGTCCCCCACCGCCTCTACCGTGCCCGCGTCCTGCCGAGGACCGCCGGCGGGAAGATCCGCCGCGCCGCCGTGCTCGAGCTCGTCGACTCGGGCGACGCGGACCGGCTGTGAACCGCGCCGTCGTCACCGCCGTGGGAGCCGTCACGCCGAACGGGCTCGACGTGGCGAGCACCTGGTCGTCGCTGGTCTCCGGCAAGAGCGGCATCGGCCTCATCGCCGGCGTCGACGCCTCCGACCTCGCCGTGCGCGTCGCCGGAGAGGTGCGCGGCTTCGACGCCGCCTCCCACCTCCCCAAGCGGGACATCGCGAGACTCGACCGGCACGCGCACTACGCCGTCGCGGCGGCGGACGAGGCGATGCGCGCTACGGGCATCGCCATTGGCGCCCTGCCGTTCGATGCCAGCCGATTCGCCGTCACCATCGCAACCGGCTCGGGACCCGTCTCGCTCACCCAGGATGCCGCGCGCATCCTGGATGCCTCAGGCCCTCGCCGGGTGCCGCCTGGCGTCGTCGTGTACGGCGGCCCCGACGCGGCAGCCGCGTACCTGAGCGAACGCTACGGCGCGCGCGGGGCGAGTGCCGGGCTCTCGGCGACGTGTGCCAGCGGCACCGTCGCGCTCGGCGAGGCGATGCGCACCATCAGACACGGCTACGCCGACGCGGTGCTCGTGGTCGCGGCCGACGACTGCCTCAACCGCGTCAACCTGGCCGTGAACGCCACGCTCGGTGCCCTCGCGCTCGGCCACGAGGATGCGCCCGAGACTGCCAGCAGGCCCTTCGACCGCGGACGCCACGGCTTCGTCATGTCGGCCGGAGCGGCCGCCCTCCTCGTCGAGTCAGAGACCAGCGCACTTGCACGGGGCGCGGAGATCCTGGGCGAGATCGCGGGATACGGTGCGACGTCGGACGCCTACCATCCGACGGCGCCGAGGCCGGACGGGAGCGGCGCGATCGCCGCCATGCGCTCCGCCCTCGACGATGCGAAGCTCAGCACCGACCAGCTCGACCACGTCAACGCGCACGGCACGAGCACGCCGCTGAACGACGCCATGGAGACCGCCGCCCTGCGCGAGCTGCTCGGCGCCCGCCTCGGAGAGGTGCCCGTCACCGCCAACAAGTCCGCGACCGGGCACCTGCTGGGCGCCGCGGGCGCGCTCGAGGCCGTCATCTCGCTGCTGACCATGCGCGATTCCCTGATTCCACCGACCCTCAACCTCGACGACCCCGAGTTCCCAGAGCTGGACGTCGTGGCGCGCGAGGCCCGCCCCGCGCGCATCCGAACCGTGCTCTCGAACTCCTTCGGCTTCGGCGGGCACAACGCCTCGATCCTGCTGCGCAAGTTCGTGGCGCCCGCCCGCTCGCGGGATATCTAGAACGCCGGCGGCACGTCAAGCGACTCGAGCGTCTCCCGCACGTGGTCGCTCGTGAACGCCTTCTCGAGCGCCGCGATCTCGGGCGTTCCGAGCTTGTCCTCGCGCGTGACGAGCGTCACGGCGAACTGAGGGTCCTGTTCGACGGCGAGACCGTTGTCGACCGGCGTCAGCCCCAGCTGGCGCGCGAACGAGGGCAGGTTGAAGACGGCATCCGCTTCTTCGTACGCCGTGTTGAGCTGCAGCAGGTCGACCTGCGTGATCGTCAGCTCGCGCGGGTTCTCCGTGATGTCGGCGACCTTCGCGGTGAACCGCTCGACGCTCGGGTCGAGCGTGATGATGCTCTGGTCGGCGAGCAGCTGCAGGGCACGTGCCGCGTTCGCGCTGTCGTTCGGGATGACCACGCTGCCGCCTTGCGGCAGCTCGTCAAGCGAGCTGAGGGTCTTCGAGTAGAACGCCACGACCGTCGAGTAGATCGGCTTCACCCCGGCGAGCGAGGCGTCGTTCTTCGTGTTGAACTCCTCCATGAAGGGCACGAACTGCACGAAGTTCGCATCGATCTCGCCGTTCTCGACGAGCACGTTCGGCTGCACGTAGTCCGAGACGGGCACCAGCTCGATCTCGTAGCCCTTCTCGATGACCTCGGCCGCCGCCTCGACGACATCCGTCATGGGCGTGACCGTCGCGGCGACCTTGATCGTGACGACGTCGCCACCCGCTTCCCCGGCGGACGGAGAGCACCCTGCGGTCAGGAGGGCGAGGGAGCCGACAGCCAGTGCGGCGCCGATCGAGCGGAGGCGGAGTCTCATGGCGGTTGGTTCCTTTTCGGGTCGTACAGGAGGCGGATGGGCGTCGTCCGACGGGGAGTCAGCGGCGGTCGAGGGCGACCGAGAGCCGGTGGCCCCCGGTCTGGAGGAGCTGCACGCAGACGATGACGATGACGATGGTCGTGTACATGAGCGGGTAGTCGTACTCCTGGTACCCGTAGCGCAGGGCGAAGTCGCCGAGCCCTCCGCCCCCGACGACACCGAGCACCGTCGAGTACGAGAGCAGGCTGATGGCGGCCGAGGTGAGCGCGTAGACGAGCCCGCTGCGCGCCTCCACGAACAAGAAGCGGGTGATGATCTGCCCGGTATCGGCGCCCATGGACCTGGCGGCGTGGATCACACCGGAGGGCACCTCCAGCAGGATCTGCTCGACGAGGCGCGCGTAGATCGCGACCCCCACGAAGCACAGCGGGAACGTCGCCGCCTGCGTGCCGAACGTCGTGCCGAACACGAGGCGCGTGAGCGGGATGAGGAACACCACGAACAGCAGGAAGGGGAACGACCGGACGACGGTGACGTAGAGGTTGGCGATCCGCCACAGACCACGATGCTCGCGCACCCCACCCGGCCGCGTCAGGTAGATGAGGACGCCGAGCGGTAGCCCGAGCACAACCGCCGCCGCGAGCGAGAACACGAGCATGTACCCGGTCTCGGCGAGGGCCTGGCCGATCGCGTCGGCGTTGCCGGTCAGGGAGGAGGCGATGCTGTCGATGAGCTCCATCACGACTCGAGCATCCGCTTCGCGTGCTCGGCGTAGGAGCCGCGGTCGTCGCGCGCGCTGTGCTCGACCGAGACGATGCCCTGCAGGCGGCCCCGGTCGAGGATAGCGGCCCGGTCGCAGATGGCCTTGACTGCGGCGAGCTCGTGGGTGACGAGCGCGATGGTCGTGCCGAAATCCTCGCGCGTCGAGGCGAGCAGCCGCAGGATGTCGCTGGTCGTCCGCTCGTCGAGCGCCGAGGTCGGCTCGTCGCAGAGCAGCAGCGGCGGCCGCGTCACGAGCGCGCGTGCGATGGCGACGCGCTGCTTCTGCCCGCCCGAGAGCTGAGCCGGGTAGTCACCGCCGCGATCGCCGAGACCCACGTAGTCGAGCAGCTCGTCGACGAACGCCGGATCCTTGCGCCGCTGGAGCCGCAGCGGGAGCTCGACGTTCTGCCGCGCCGTCCGGTTCGCGAGCAGGTTGAAGCTCTGGAAGACCATCCCGATTCGGCGGCGCAGGCCACGACGCTCGCGCTCGCGCATCGCAGACGGGTCTGCGCCCTCGATGAGCACCGTCCCCTCGCTCGGCGTCTCGTCGGCATCGAGGAGCCGCAGCAGCGTCGACTTCCCGGCGCCGGACTCCCCCACGATGCCGAGGATCTCGCCCCGTCGGATCTGCAGGTCGATGCCGTCGAGCGCTGGCGCACCCGCCCCGTATCGCACCGTGACGCGTTCGAGAGCGGCCACGGGGCCGGGATCAGGCATGCACGCTCCGTCGTTATTAGATTGTGTACAACTATAGCGCCGAGCCGTCGGATGCGGAACCCCGCGCACGCAGAAGCGGGGCACATCCGGAAGAATCCGGATGCGCCCCGCTCGACACCTGCGACGCCCGCCGGTGAACCGGCAGCGCTTGCAGAGTGAGGCCTACGCCTCGACGACCGGCACGGCCGTCGTGATGACACCACGCGTCGCGAGTGCGTCGACGACGCGCCCCTTCGCACCCTCGGCCGACTTCGCGAAGATCGCGAGGTGCGCGATCTCCTTCGCCTGCTCGAGCGTGACGCGCTTGAGCGCGGCGCGGACCTCGACGAACGCGGGAGGAGCCATGGAGAGCGAGCGAACGCCGAGACCCACGAGCACGATCGCCAGGTTCGGGTCGGCCGCGGCCTCGCCGCACACACCCACGTTCTTCTGGTGGTGCTCACCCGCCTCGCCGATGCGCTCGATGAGGCGCAGCACGGCAGGGTGCCACGGGTCCTGGAACGCCGCGACGCTTCCGAGGAGACGGTCGGCCGCAAGCGTGTACTGCGTGAGGTCGTTGGTGCCCACGGAGACGAAGTCGCTCGTCTCCAGGATCTGCTCGGCCAGGAGCGCAGCCGAGGGAACCTCGATCATGCTGCCAGCCGTCATGAGGCCGTACTCGCGAGCCAGCGCCGTGAAGTGCTCGCTCTCGTGCGCGTCGGAGACCATGGGAGCCATGACCCAGACCTTCGCCTCGGTCGCAGCCTGCGCGTTGGCAAGCGCCTGGAGCTGGTCGCGGAGGATCTGCTCCTTCTTCATGAGGACGCGGATGCCGCGAAGGCCAAGTGCCGGGTTGGGCTCGTCGGCCTCGGTGAGGAACGCGAGGGGCTTGTCGGCACCGGCGTCGAGCACGCGCACGACGACCTTCTTGCCGGGGAAGTGGGCGAGCGCCGCCGTGTAGTCGGCGGTCTGCTTCTCCACCGACGGGGCCGTGTCGCTGTCGAGGAAGAGGAACTCGGTGCGGAACAGGCCGACACCCTCGGCGCCGAGCGCTGCCGCGCGCTCCGCATCCACGGGCTTGCCGATGTTCGCGAGGATCTGCACGGGCGTGCCGTCGGCGAGCTCGCCCGGCTCGACCGGAGCGGCCTTCATCGCCGCGACGCGGTCGATCTCGGCCTGGGCCTCCGCGATGCGCTCGGCGGACGGCTCGGTGATGACCTGGCCCTTGGCCGCGTCGACGACGATGGTCTCGCCGTCGCGGAGGCTGTCGGCCTCCTTGACCGCGACGACCGCGGGGAGGCCCTTCTCGGCCGCCAGGATGCCGGTGTGCGCCTTCGGGCTGCCGTCACGGGTGACCAGCGCGAGCACCTTCGACAGGTCGAGCTTGGCCGTGTCGGCGGGCGCGAGGTCGTGCGCGACCAGGATGAACGGGGTGTCGCTCGACGGCACCTCGGGTGCAGGAACGCCGCGGAGCAGGGCGATGACGCGCTGCGAGACGTCACCCAGGTCGGTGGCGCGCTCTGCGAGGTAGCCGCCGAGGCTCTTGAGCATCTCGGCGAACGAGGAGAATGACTCGAAGACGGCACGCTCGGCGGTCTTGCCACCCTCGGTGGCCGCCTTGATGCTGTCGGCGAGCGACGGGTCGGCAGCCATCATGGCCTGCGACTCCAGCACGTTCTTCGCCGCGCCGTCGACGGTCGCTGCTCGAGCGGTCAGCGCCTCGCCGGTCTCACGGAGTGCGGCGATCGCACGCTCGTACTCCGTCGCGGCGTCGCCGGTGGCGCGCTCGTCGGCCGGTTCGGGGAGCGGATCAGGCATGCGCAGGACTTCACCGAAAGCGACGCCGGTCCCGACGCCAAACCCCGTGTATTTCATAGCAACTCCTTCGTGCTGGTAACTCAGACAGCGTATCGGCACAGCAACGTAGGCTTCGACCGTGACCGAGCAAGACTCAACCAAGAGTTCGCGCAGTTCCACTTTCGCGCCGCCGTTTCCGAAGTTCCCCCCGGAGGCGCCGTTCGGCGAGCGCATGCAAGCACTGATCGCCTGGGCCCAAGCTACCCGCCCCGCCCGAGTCTTCGCCCATTTCGGGGCGAGAAGTGCTTCGGTGCTGGCCGGCGGCATGGCCTACTCCGCTATCTTCTCCATCTTCGCTGGCATCTGGCTACTCTTTTCTGTCGCCGGCATCTTCCTCGCGACGAACACCGAGCTCCGCGACGGGCTCATCGGAGTGCTCAACTCATCCCTGCCCGGACTCATCGGCGAGCAGGGCGCGATCGACCCGAGCCTCCTCGAGAGCACGGGCGCCTTCGGCTGGGCGAGCGCCATCGCCCTCATCGGTACCCTCGGCACCGCGCTCGGCTGGCTCGGGCAGGCGCGCACGGGCATCCGCACGATCTTCGACGTCCCCGTCGCGACCAAGCGGAGCTTCGTCGTCCAGAAGCTCATCGACCTCGGCTTCCTCCTCGCGTTCGCCGTGGCCCTTGCCATCTCGACCGCGCTCACGGTGCTCTCCTCGACCTTCCTCTCGTCGCTGCTCGAGACGGTCGGCATCGACGAGTCGAGCGGATTCGCGCTCGTCGTCATCCGCATCGTGACGGTCCTCATCCTCCTCGCGTTCGACACCGTCGTCCTGGCCGGCATCCTGCGCATCCTCGCCGGCCTGCGCATCCCCACGCGCTCGCTGTTCTTCGCCGCCTTCCTCGGGGCGATCATCATCGGCATCCTGAAGCAGATCTCGACGGCGCTCATCGGCGGCGCCACGAGCAATCCGCTCGTCGCCTCCTTCGCCGTGCTCCTCGGCCTCATGATCTTCCTCAACCTGCTCTGCACCGTGCTCCTGCTCACCGCGGCGTGGGTCAAGGTGACGATGGATGACATCGGCGCCTCCCCGAGGCTCCTCACGGCCAAGGAGGCCCGCGAGGAATCGTCCGACACGATCCTCCGTGCCGAGCGAGAGAAGATCGCGACCCAGGTGATCGAGTCCCGCGAGCGGCTCAACGCGGCACCTCGGTTCTTCCGGTGGAAGGCCATGGCCGAGTACCGGGCTCTCCTGCGTGAGCAGCGCAGGATCGAAGCCGAGGCGCAGCGACGCCGCTTCCAAGGCGGACGCGTCTAGACGACGCGCCCCAGTTGAGGGGCGCCAGGGGACAGGCGACCGGCGACGCCGAGTGCCCGTGTCGGTGGTCCCGTCTAGACTCGAGCGCATGCCAAGAACCATTCGCATCGCGTCAGTGAACGTCAACGGAGTCCGTGCCGCCTACAAGAAGGGCATGGGCGAGTGGCTCGCCGAACGCGAGGTCGACATCCTGGCACTGCAGGAGGTTCGCGCCCCCACGGAAGAGCTGCACAAGCTCATCGACACGTCCGATTGGGACCTGCACGACCACCTGGCGACCGCGAAGGGTCGCGCCGGCGTCGCCATCGCCTCCCGAATCCCGATCAGCGCCGTCCGCACCGAGCTCGGCCCGGACGACTTCGACTCGGCGGGCCGCTGGCTCGAAGCCGACTTCGACATCGACGGCACCCCGCTCACGGTCGTGAGCTGCTACGTCAACTCCGGCGAGGCAGACACCCCGAAGCAGGACGAGAAGTGGAAGTTCCTCGACGCCATGAGCGCGAGGCTCCCCGAGCTGCAGGCCCACAGCGCCCACTCGCTGATCGTCGGCGACCTCAACGTCGGCCACACGAAGCTCGACATCAAGAACTGGAAGGGCAACGTGAAGCGGGCCGGCTTCCTCCCCCGCGAGCGCGCCTACTTCGACCGCATCTTCGGCGAGCACGGCGCGAGCGTCGAAGGCGCAGACGGCAGCACCGGCACCGGGCTCGGCTACGTCGACGTGGGCCGCGCGCTCACCGGCGAGGTCGAAGGCCCATACACGTGGTGGTCGCAGCGAGGCCAGGCGTTCGACAACGACACCGGATGGCGCATCGACTACCAGGTCGCGACCCCCGAGCTCGCCAAGCGCGCCGTCTCCTACGCCGTCGACCGCGCCGCCAGCTACGACACCCGCTGGTCGGACCACGCGCCCGTCGTCGTCGACTACACGTTCTGACCTCCGGGGTCGTCGCCCCGCATCCGCCCGCACCGGCCCACCCCACTCGCACGACCAACCGCACGACCTCGAGGATCTCCTGATGACCAAGCCAGTGCTCTTCTCCGGCATGCAGCCCTCCGCCGACTCGCTCCACCTCGGCAACTTCATCGGCGCGCTCAGCAACTGGGTGCCCATGCAGGAGGACTTCACGGCCATCTACTGCGTCGTCGACCAGCACGCCATCACCGTGCCCTTCGAACCGAGCTCGCTGCGCGAGCGCACCCGGGTGACGGCTGCGCAGTACATCGCGGCAGGCATCGACCCCGAGAAGTCGATCCTCTTCGTGCAGTCGGCGGTGCCCGCGCACGCGCAGCTGCAGTGGGTGCTGTCCACCATCACGGGCTTCGGCGAGGCCAGCCGCATGACGCAGTTCAAGGACAAGTCGCAGCGGTACGGCGCAGACACGACGACCGTCGGCCTCTTCACCTACCCCGTGCTCATGGCCGCAGACATCCTGCTCTACCAGGCCGCGTCCGTGCCCGTCGGCGAAGACCAGCGCCAGCACATCGAGCTCACCCGCAACCTCGCCGAGCGGTTCAACTCGCGCTTCGGCGACACCTTCGTCGTGCCGGAACCGCACATCATGAAGGAGACCGCGAAGGTCTACGACCTGCAGAACCCAACCGCCAAGATGTCGAAATCGGCGGAGTCGGACGCTGGCCTCCTCCGCCTGCTCGACGACGAGAAGGTCACGCGCAAGAAGATCATGCGCGCGGTGACCGACGCCGACGGCGAGATCCGCTTCGACCGCGAGACCAAGCCAGGGGTGTCGAACCTCCTCACCATCGCCTCCGTGCTCTCAGGGTCGTCGATCGACGAGATCACGGCGCAGTATGCGGGCGGCGGCTACGGCGACCTCAAGAAGGGCCTCGCCGAGCTCGTCGAGTCCACGTTCGCTCCCATCCGCGAACGGACCAACGAACTCCTGGCCGACCCCGCCGAGCTCGACCGCATCCTGGAGCGCGGCGCAGAGCGGGCAAGCGAACTCGCCCTCACGACGCTCGACGAGGTCTACGCCCGCGTCGGCTTCCCCAAGCCGAGACGCTGACCTCGCCAGTTCCCTGAGAGGCGAGCTGGGCACTTCCCACACCCCAGCTGATCGCACCATTTCTGCCGAATCTCCGCGCTAGGATGACGCAATGCCCGAAACGCTCGTCATCATCCCCACCTACAACGAACGCGAAAACGTCCGCTCCATCGTGGACCGTGTTCTCGGGGCGGACTCGCGTATCCACGTGCTGGTCGTCGACGACAACAGCCCAGACGGCACCGGCGACATGGCCGACGAGATGGCCGCGGCCGACGAGCGCGTCACCGTGCTGCACCGCGCCGGCAAGCTCGGTCTCGGCACCGCCTACCTCGAGGGCTTCGCGCTCGCAGCCGAGCGCGGCTACACCTACGTCTTCGAGTTCGACGCCGACGGCTCGCACCCGCCCGAGCGACTGCCGGAGATGATCGACGCGCTCGATGCTGGCGCAGGCCTTGTCATCGGAACCCGCTGGATGCCCGGCGGGCGCACCGAGAACTGGCCCCTCCAGCGCCAGATCCTCTCCCGCGGCGCGTCCATCTACGCCCGCGTGCTGCTGCAGAGCAAGATCCGCGACATCACCGCCGGCTACCGCGGCTACCGCGTCGACCTCCTCCAGGGCTTCGACCTCAGCCGCATCAAGAGCGCCGGCTACTGCTTCCAGATCGAGATGGCCTGGCTCTTCGAACGCTCCGGCATTCGCGTGAGCGAAGTGCCCATCACGTTCGTCGAACGCCAGGAAGGCGCATCCAAGATGTCGAGCGACATCATCGTCGAGGCCGTCTGGCGCGTGTTCGCCTGGGGCCTCGGCTACCGACTCGGCGCGCTCTCGCGCCTGACCGGTCGTTGAGCGAAGGCGATTCCATGAGCGACGCACCCACCTCCTCCGTCACCTTCGAGGCCGAGACCTCGATCCCCACGCGCCACGGGGTCCTGCGCTTCCGCGCGTACACCGACGACGCCGACGGGCAGCTGCACCTCGCGATCATCTCCGGTGAGCCCGAGAACGGCGCCATCGTGCGCGTTCACTCCGAGTGCCTCACGGGTGAGGCCTTCGGCTCGCTGAAGTGCGAGTGCGGGCCGCAGCTCGACGCCTCCCTCGAGGCGATCGGTCGCGACGGCGGCATCGTGCTGTACCTCCGCGGCCACGAGGGCCGCGGCATCGGACTCCTCAACAAGCTCCGCGCCTACGCCCTGCAGGAGCAGGGGCTCGACACGGTGGATGCGAACCTCGCGCTCGGCCTCCCCGCCGACAGCCGTGCCTACACGGCAGCCGCCCGGATGCTCGATGACCTCCAGATCTCCCGCATCCGCCTGCTCACGAACAACCCCGCCAAGGCCGAGGCCCTCGAAGCGCACGGCATCACGGTCGAGGAGCGCGTGCCCCTCGAGGTGGGGCGTGAAGACGCGAACCTCGCCTACCTGACCACCAAGGTCCAGCGCATGGGTCACATCATGAGCGAGCTTCCCCAGCTGCCGAACGACGACGCCGCCAGCTGAGCACAGCCGGAACCGCATACCTCATGCGGCCCACGATTGGGTAGTGGGCCAGCGAAAGCGACGAATGACGTGTAACCTCGTCTCGGCCGGAAGCCACAAGCATCCGACCGAGCACGCGTCAATCCACCTCGCATCCGCACGGTCCGACGCGTTCCACCCACCGCTGCTCTGAGCTCAAGCACCGCGCAACCCGCACCGAAACCGCGACTCACCAGCGAGCCAGCTGTCTCAGGAGCAACGTGTCATCCCCCAGCAAGACCAAGACCGGAGCGTCCGTCGAGGAGTTCGAGGTCAAGAACTCCCGCGGCAAGGTCCTCACCGCGAGCCTCGTCGGAACCTCGATCGAGTTCTACGACTTCTACATCTACGCGACCGCCGCGAGCCTCGTCTTCCCGGCCCTCTTCTTCCCGAACGACAACGAGACGACGGCACTCCTCGCCTCGTTCGCCGTCTTCGGCGTCGCCTTCATCGCTCGCCCCATCGGGTCGATCCTCTTCGGCCACTTCGGCGACCGCATCGGCCGCAAGGGCACCCTCGTCGCGACGCTCCTCACGATGGGTATCGCCACCTTCGCGATCGGGCTCCTCCCGACGGCGCTCACGCCCGGCTGGGAGATCCTCGCGCCGACGCTGCTCGTCATCATGCGCTTCTGCCAGGGCCTCGGCCTCGGCGGCGAGTGGAGCGGCGCGGCCCTCCTCGCCACGGAGAACGCCCCGGCGAACAAGCGCGCCATCTACGGCACCTTCCCGCAGCTCGGCGCCCCCATCGGCTTCATCCTCGGCAACCTGCTCTTCGTGCTGCTCTCCCACTTCATGAGCGACGAGACGTTCTTCGCCTGGGGCTGGCGAGTGCCGTTCCTCCTCAGCGCCATCCTCGTCATCGTCGGCCTCTGGGTGCGCATCAGCCTCCTCGAGACGCCCGCGTTCGAGAAGGTCGTCGCCGCAGGCGAGGTCTCCAAGGTTCCGCTGTTCGCAGCGTTCAAGACCAGCTGGCGCCAGATCATCCTGGGCACGTTCATCATGCTCGCCACCTACGTGCTCTTCTACATGATGACCGCGTTCACTCTGTCCTTCGGGACGAAGGCCACGACCGAGCAGGCTGCCGCGAAGGCCGAAGCAGCCGGCGAGGCGTTCGACCCGGCAGCCTGGGTGCCAGGTCTCGGCTACATGCGCGAGCAGTTCCTCATCATGCTCATCGTCTCCGTCGTCTTCTTCGGCATCTTCACGCTCGTCTCCGGCCCGCTCGCCGAGAAGTACGGCCGCCGCAAGATGCTGCTCTGGACCACCGGCGCGATCTTCATCTTCGGCTTCGCCATGACGCCGCTGCTCGCTGGCGGATTCATCGGCACGCAGGGAATGCTCGTCATCGGCATGACGCTCATGGGCCTCACCTTCGGCCCCATGAGCGCCGTCCTCCCCGAGCTCTTCCCCGCCAACGTGCGCTACACCGGAAGCGCCATCGCCTACAACCTCTCGAGCGTCTTCGGCGCCGGCTTCGCGCCGACCGTCTTCATCGCGCTCTGGGCGTTCGGCGACGGCAGCCCGTTCTGGGTCGGCGTGTACCTCGCCGGCGCCGCGGTCCTCACCTTCGTGGCGCTGCTGATCTCCAAGGAGACCCGCGACATCGCATACGTGACCAACACGAAGTAGTCGCCGCGCCTCATCGACGGGGGCCGTGCATCCACTGCGGATGCACGGCCCCTTGTCGTCTGCCTGCCCAGCGGGCCGGGAGGGGCGGATGCCCCAGGTCGGGGCGGGTACCCTTGGCGGGTGCGCGCACACGACTGCGCGCCATCGGCGTGCGCGCATCTCGGCGCGCTGCGGGCGAAAGGCCAGGAGTTTGGGCGACAAGCCAGTGGATGCAGGAGCAGTTGGCAGCGGGGAGACGGCGCAGAAGAAGCGCAGGGGATTCCCCGGGCGACCGGCTCGTGAAGCGTCGGGCGCACCGAGGGCGACCTTCAAGCAGCTCCTCCCGCACCTCCTCGTCAACAAGCCGCTGCTGGCGGGCATCATCGCCATCAGCGTGCTCAGCTCGGCGTTGAGCCTCGCCCAGCCGCTGCTCGTGAACGTGCTCATCGGCCAGGTCGAGGTCGGCACCATCGCCGCCTGGGTCGTGTGGGTGCTCGTGGGCGCCGTGGTCATCGGCGCTATCGCCAACGGGATCCAGCACTTCCTCCTGCAGCGCACGGGCGAGTCGATCGTGCTCAACACGCGACGCCGCCTCGTCGCGAAGCTCCTGCGGCTGCCGGTCGCCGAGTTCGACGCCCGCAGGACGGGCGACCTCGTCTCCCGCGTGGGCAGCGACACCACCATGCTCCGGGCCGTGCTCACGCAGGGACTCGTCGAAGCCATCGGCGGCGCCCTCACCTTCATCGGTGCCGTCGTCGCGATGATCGTGCTCGATGGCGTCCTGTTCCTCATCACCTTCGCCGTCGTCGTCGTGGCCCTGCTGCTTGTCGTAGGCATGTCGATGCGCATCCGCGAGGCCAGCGCCGCGGCCCAGCAGAAGGTGGGCGACCTCACCGCCTCCGTCGAACGCGCCATCTCCTCGGTCAGGACCGTGCGGGCGTTCGGCGCGACCGAACGCGAGGAGCGCCTCGTCGACACCGACGCGGTCGGCGCCTACCAGCGTGGCCTCGACGTGGCCCGCATCTCCGCGTTCATCGTGCCCGTCGCGGGCTTCGCCATGCAGGGCGCGCTCATCGCGGTGCTCGGCGTCGGCGGCCTGCGCGTGGCGGCAGGCGAGCTGAGCATCGCGAACCTCATCGCCTTCATCATGTTCCTGTTCATGATGATCATGCCGCTCGGCCTCTTCTTCGGCGCCCTCACCGCGGTGAACACCGCCCTCGGCGCGCTCGGGCGCATCGAGGAGATCATCGCGATCCCCGAAGAGGGGGCAGGCGACCGCGACGAGGCGGCGCTGGTCGTCCTCGAGGGTCCGGCCAACGAGCGCGGGGCACCGGACGCGCCCGCCGTGGAGTTCGAGGACGTCACCTTCCACTACCCGGAGGACGTCGTGCGCGCGCGGGCAGCTCGCGAGCGGGCAGCCGCGCGGCTCGAGACGATCCGCCGAGAGTCGTCGCGCGGCGGCATGGCAGCGGCCATGACGGGGGCCGCGTCCGACCCCGACGCTCGACTCTTCGCGGAGGACGGGGCTCAGGCGCGCGTCGAGGCGCCGCTGGTGCTCGACGGCGTCAGCTTCGCGCTGCGCCGCGGCGAGCGCCTCGCCCTCGTCGGCCCCTCCGGCTCGGGCAAGTCGACGGCCCTTGCCCTGCTCGAGCGCTTCTACGACCCCACGGGTGGCAGTATCCGCGTCGGCGGCGTGGACCTCCGCTCCATCGACCGGCAGCAGCTGCGCGCACAGCTCGGCTACGTGCAGCAGGACGCGCCCGTGCTCGCCGGAAGCCTGCGCGAGAACCTGCTCCTCGGCCGACCGGACGCCGACGACGTCGCCTGCGAGGAGGTACTCCGCGAGGTGAACCTCGGGGACGTCCTCGACCGCAGCGACGACCGGCTCGACACCCAGGTCGGCGAGTCCGGCGTCATGCTCTCCGGCGGCGAGCGCCAGCGCCTCGCGATCGCCCGCGCCCTGCTCTCGGCCCCGCCCATCCTGCTGCTCGACGAGTCGACGTCAGCCCTCGACGGTGCCAACGAGCGGCTCATGCGCGACGCCCTGGACAAGGTCTCGGAGGGTCGAAGCGTCATCGTCATCGCCCACCGCCTGTCGACGGTCGTGGACAGCGACGAGATCGTGGTCCTCGAGCACGGTCAGGTGCTCGGCCGCGGCAAGCACCTCGAGCTCGTCGACACGGTCCCCCTCTACCGGGAGCTCGCACAGCACCAGCTGCTCCTCCCCCGCTGAGCCGGCCAGCTGGCCCGCGCGCGGGCAGGAGCGCTACTCGACGGTGACGCCGGCGGCACGCAGGTCGTCGAGAGCCGCCGCGCGGGACGCTGCGGCCACGGCTGAGGTGAGGCCGTCGACGACACGCACCGTGAACCCCTCCCGGTGGGCGTCGAGCGCGGATGCCCGCACGCAGTGGTCGGTCGCGATGCCCACGACGTCGAGGTGGTCGACGCCGCGAGCGCGCAGCGCCTCGGCGAGCGGCTCGCCCTCGGCGGTGGCACCGTCGAAAGCCGAGTAGGACGGCGAGCCCTGCCCCTTGAAGATGTGGAGGTCGACGAGCTTCGTGTCGAGCGCGGGGTGGTAGTCGGCGCCCGGCGTGCCGGCCACGCAGTGCTCCGGCCAGCTGTCGACGAAGTCGGGCTGCGGGTGGAAGTGCCCACCGTTGTCGCTGTCGGCGTCGTGCCAGTCGCGCGAGGCGACGACGACCGCGTAGTCCTCGCCGTGCTCCGCGAGGTGCTCGGTGATGCCAGCGGCCACGGCGGCACCACCGGCTGTCTCGAGGGCCCCACCCTCGGTGAAGTCGTTCTGGACGTCGACGATCAGCAGTGCGCGGCTCATGCCCCCAGTCTGCCGCAGCGTTCCTGGATGAGCCAGGCGCATCCGCGCCCGCTCAGCTCGTCGCTCACCAGTTGGCGAGGGATGCGCCGCACGAGTAGGCGCGGGCGGCGATGCTGTCGAGCGCGTCGCGGTTGGCGGGCGTCACGGCGCCGACGACGAAGAACGCGAAGGTCAGCCTGCTGCCGTCCGCGGCGGTCATGTAGCCGGCGAGTCCGTAGACCTCGTTGATCCACCCGGTCTTCGCGGTGATGGCGCCTGGGGGGACGCCCAGGGAGGTGAGCCTCGTCTGGAGGGTGCCGGTCTGGCCGGATGCGGGCAGGTCGTCGAGCATCTGGGACGCGGCGATGTCCGGCTGCGAGATGGCTTGCAGCAGCTCGGCGACGAGTTCGGGCGGAACTCGGTTGTCGGCGGACAGACCGGAGCCGTCCGCGAGGACGAGGCCGTCGGCGTCGAGGCCGAGGGTCGACAGTGCCTGGCTGGTCGAGGCTTGGATGGCGGCGAAGTCGGTGCCGACACCCTGCTCGATCGCGACGAGCCGCGAGAGCATCTCGGCGACGTTGTTGTCGCTGTCGATGAGGGCGTAGTGCACGAGTTCGGAGACCGGCTGCGACCAGACCTCCGCGAGCAGCGTCGCGCCCTCCGGCACGGTGCCGCTCGCGCCTGCCGTCGCGGCTCCGAGCCTCGTGGCGAACGCGCCAGCGGCGGCGCCGCTCGGGTCATCCGTGCGGGGCGAGACGAGGCTCGCCGGGTTCTGGCGTCCGCCGTCGACCATGAGCGCCGAGATCGGGCTGATGTAGCCGTCGGTGCGGTCCGCCTGCAACCACGACGGCTGCCACTCCGGCCCGCTGAACGCCGACTTGTCGACGAGCACCTGGGTGAGGGGCATGCCGGAGAGGCTCGGGTCGCTCGCCCAGGCCGTCCGGGTCTGGGCGGCGAGGTCGGCGAGCGTCGCGGTCGCGCCGGAGTAGTAGCTGCCCGCGCCGGTGTCGGTGGAGGCGAGGGTCACGTCCCCACCTCCCACGATGACCACCGAGCCCGGCTCGCTGCCTGCGTAGACGCGTGTCGGGATGCGGAAGTCCGGGCCGAGCACCTGCATGGCCGCGGTCGTGGTCAGGAGCTTCATGACGGATGCCGTCGGCACCGCGTCCGTCGCCTTGCGCTCGTAGATCGCCTCGCCGCTCTGCGAGTCGACGACCACGCCGTGGAAGTCGAGGGCTCCTGCGGCGCTCGCCACGTCCTCGATGGAGCAGGTTCGCATCGGCTCGGCGGCGGTGGCCTCGACGGGTGCCACACGAACCGCGCCGAGCGACTTGGCGGGGAGGACCTCGGACGTGCCGGCGAACGCCGGTGCTGCTGCTGCGAACCCGGCCGCGCCGGCCGCGAAGCCCCCTCCGAGTGCGAGGACGCCCGCGAGCGCGAAGCCGACGAGGCGACTGGCGACTGAGCGCGGGGACTTTCCTGACCTGGCCATGTCACCTCCGGGCGGAACGAGGGCCGCGTCGTCGTTCGACGGCACGGCAAGCTGCAAGTCTAGCCACGCGATGCGGGCGCCGCGCCTGACCGAGGATTCGGGGAGGCCTCCTGCCCGCTGGCTCGCTCGGCGGGGCAGGCGGGAGACTCGAGCCCTCAGCTCAGGCCGGCAGAGCGGAGGTAGTGGAGCAGCAGCGTGTCGTCGCACTCCAGGACACCGGCAAGGGCGAGCGGGTGCTGCGCAAGCGTCTCCGAGTGCGTGATGCGTCCACCCTGCCCACCAACCGACGCCGGCGAGATCGTCAGGCAGAGCTCGTCGAACGCGCCCTGAGCGTTGACCTCGCCGAACAGCGAGGGCCCGCCCTCGCAGAGCACCTCCGTGTGGCCAAGCTCGCGCAGCATGGCGCGGAGCTCGGTGACGTCGAGGGTTCCAGGGCGCTCCGGATGCTCCGGCACGGTGAGCACGGTCGCGACCTCCCGGAACGGTGCGAGCCGCTCGAGATCGGAGACGGGAGTCACCACGATGGGCGGTACGGGTGCATCCGCGAACATCTCGTGCTTCGGGTCGAGCGCGAGACGGTTCGAGACGATGCCCAGCGTCGGATGTGGGGGGCGCCCCCGCTCTTCGCGCCAGGCCACGGAGGGCTCGGAGACTCGAAGGCCCACGTAGCCTTCGTCGCGAAGGGTGCCAGCCCCCACAAGCACAAGGTCCGCGAGGCGACGCAGCAGCTCGAACACACGATGGTCCGCGGCGGTGCCGAGGCTCCCCGACCTGCCGTCGCCGCCCATCGCAGCCCCGTCGACGCTCGCCACGAAGTTCAGCCGGAACGCCCCGTTCGCGGGGTAGGCGTAGTGGGCGAGCAGCTGCTCGTCGTCGAGCTGCTCACGGGCACCCGCAGGACCGAGCAGCGAGCGGATCGCCGAGAATGGAGCGTTCATGCTGAGAGCATGCCACGCAGACGTGGACGGCAGTGGTGAGTCGAGTGCGAACTTGGGGGCGCCCTAGACGTTGTGTCGCGTGTACGCGGGCGCACGGAGGCCGAGGATCGCCTCGGTCATGCGGGTCGCGTCGACCGCCTCTGGCACGTTGTGCATTCGGACGATGCGAGCGCCGAGCAGGATGCACGCGACGGCCGCCGCCAGCGACCCGGCTACCCGCTCCCGCTTCGGCCTGTCGAGGCTCTCGCCGATGAAGTCCTTGTTGGAGACCGCGGCGAGGGAAGGGAAGCCCAGCGACGAGATCTCGTCGAAGTGCCGTGTCAGTGCGAGCGTGTGCAGCGTGTTCTTGTTGAGGTCGTGCCCCGGGTCGACGATGAGCTGGTCCTCCCCGACCCCCAGCTCGATGGCCCGCTCGGCCCGTGCCTGCAGGAACGAGCGCACCTCTCCCACCACGTCGTCGTAGTGCGGCCGGGCGAGCTCCGCCCGCGGGGCCGCGACGCTGTGCGTGATGATGAGCTGAGCACCCGAGCCCGCGACGACCCTCGCGAGGTCTTCGTCGCGGAGGCCGCTCGTGTCGTTGATGATGCCTGCGCCCGCTTCGAGGCATGCCTCGGCGACGCGTGCACGGTAGGTCTCCGCGGAGATGGGGATGCTGGTCCGCTCCCGCACGGCACGGATCACGGGCACCACCCGGCTGATCTCGTCCTGCTCGGAGAGCTCCTCACCTGGCGCGAAGGGCTGACCGCCGATGTCCACGATGTCCGCTCCCGCCCGCTCGGCGGCGAGCACGGCATCCACGGCGCTCTCGAGCGCGAAGGTCGCCCCATCGTCATAGAACGAGTCGGGGGTGCGGTTCACGATCGCCATGACCGCGACCCGGCGAGAGAAGTCGAACCCCTCCCCCTCGCCGAGCCGATGGACCGGGCTGCGCAGGCCCGGGAATGCCAGGGGCGGGTGCTGGTCGGGGTCTTGGTGGTGCCGGCGCTCGAGCATCTCATCAGCGTAGGCGAGGCGCGCTGAGGAGCGCGGCCGACTCGGTGCCGCCGGAGAAGACGAAAGCCCCTCCGCACCGAAGTGCGGAGGGGCGATGGGGCCGCCTGCGAGAATCGAACTCGCGACCTATTCATTACGAGTGAATCGCTCTGCCGACTGAGCTAAGGCGGCCTGCCTGCAGCTCAACTCCCTGGGGCGCTGAACTCGACACCAAAGCATAACGCACACTCAGCTCAAGTGCACATCGGGGTGTCGGAGTCAGCAGACGAGGCCCTCTGCGGGCACCGTCCCGTCGATGAAGTACGCGTCGACCGCGCCCGTGACGCAGCTGTCGCCCTGCGTGTAGGCGAGGTGCCCTTCACCCTCGAAGGTGACGAGCGTGGCCGATTCGAGCTGCTCGGTCACTGCCTCCGCCCACGCGTATGGCGTGGCCGGGTCGCCCGTGGTGCCGATGACCAGCACGGGGTCCGCACCCGCTCCCGTGACGGGCGCGAGCTCGTTGGTGGATGGGAACGCCCACTGCTGGCAGGTCGTGTCGCCGAGCGCTTCAGGGCCGGGGATGCCGATGGGGGTCGACTCCGCGATCTGCCGGTTGAAGTCGGCGATCTTCGCGGGATCGGTCTCGACCGGGTAGTCGAGGCAGTTGATGGCCGTGAACGCCTCGAACATGTTGTCCGCGTAGGTGCCGTCGGGCTCGCGCCCGTAATAGGAGTCGCTGAGCGCGAAGAATCCTGCCGGGTCGCCGGTGGCCTCGTAGGCGGCGAACGCCTCGCTCAGGTACGGCCAGCTCTGGTCGTTGTACAGGGCCGAGCTGATGGCGGTGTCGATGACGCTGCTGGTGAGCTTCCGGCCGTCGGCGTTGTTGGGGAGCGTGTCGTCGGCCTCGGCCATGAGGGCGTTGATCTTCGCGATCGCGTCGTCGACGCTGCCCGTGAATGGGCAGCTGGTCGTCGTCAGGCAATCCTCGAGGTAGGTGCGGGTCGCTTCGCCGAACGCGCCCTGCTGGGCGAGCACGACCTCGAAGGTCGAGAGCGTGGGGTCGGTCGCGCCGTCGAGCACGACGCGTCCGACGGTCTCGGGGAACATGTCGATGTACTGCGCGCCGATGTCGGTGCCATACGAGAACCCGAAGTAGTTGACCTTCGGGTCGCCGACGAGGGCTCGCATCATGTCGAGGTCCTTGACGGTGCTCTTCGTGTCGACGAACTCGAGGAGAGCCCCCGTGTTCTCGAGGCAGTCGTCGGCGAACTCCTTGGAGTTCGCGGTCACCGCGTCGATGATCTGCTGGTCGGTCGCCGTCTCGGCGTCGAGTTCCTCGTCGACGCCGTAGAACCATTCGTCCATGCCGGCGTCGTCGCGGCAGTCGACGGCGCTCGATTCCCCGACGCCGCGCGGGTCCCAGCCCACGATGTCGAAGTCGTCCATGAGCTCGGGCGTGAAGACGTACTCGGCGCTGTCGCGGACGAAGGAGATGCCGGAGGCACCGGGGCCACCCGGGTTCGTGAAGATCGTGCCGAGGGGGTTGCCGCTCGCTGCTGGCACCTTGACCATGGCGAGCTCGATCTTCTCGGACGCCCCGTCGCCCCAGTTCATGGGAGCTTCTGCGGTGGCGCACTCGCGCCCGTTGCCGCAGTCGCCCCAGTCGAGGTCCTGCTCGTAGTACGCCTGGATGCTCGGCTCGAGCCCGGAGGGCACGAGCTGCGCGTCTTCCTGCGGCCCGCGGTCTCCCGACGTTCCGGGGCCAGAGAGGGTCGTGATGAGCGTGCATCCGCTGAGCGCGAAGATGACGGCGGCTGTGAGGAGCGAGGCGCCGATGCCCCGCGCCGTCGCTCGAGCGCGGGTGGTCGTTCTGGTCATGATGCTCCCTGCTGCTTCTGCGTCCAGCTGATCAAGAATGCCTCCAGCACGAGCGCCACGGGCACGTTCGCGGCGAGTCGTGCGCGAGCCTTGCTGACGGCGTCGATGCTGGTGAGCACGTCGTCGGAGCTGTGGGAGCCCGTTGCGGCTTCCAGCTCGCTCCTCCGGTGCTCGTTGACGAGCTCGACGGGCAGCTCGAGCTGCAGCATGAGCAGGTCGCGCAGCAGGGAGACGGAGTCGGTGAGGATGCGATCGATCGCGTCGACCTGCCCTCGCTTGGCCCGGCGCTTCTGGTGCTCCTCGAGCTCGCGGATCTGGCCGCGCAACTGCCGTGGCACCGCCTGTCCCGGTGTGAGCCCCAGCGAGCGGAACGCCGCGGCGCGCTCGTGCTCGTCACGATCGGCGGCGTTGGCGGTTGCATCTTCGTCGGCGATGGTGACGAGCTGCGCGGCCTTGCGAACGGCCTCGCCGGTGGTGCGGATGTCGAGCAGCCCGTCGAGCGACGCGTCGCGCCTCCCCCAGGCGTCGTCGCTGGTCGCAAGGCGCTTGGCCATGCCGACGTGGCTCTGCGCTTCGCGGGCGGCACGCAGCGCGGTGTCGGGCTCGATCCCGTCGCGCCGGACGAGCAGGGCCGCGACGTCTCGAACCGCGGGGACGCGCAGGCGCACGCTGCGCACTCGCGAGCGGATGGTCGGCAGCAGGTCGGCCTCGCTCGGAGCGCAGAGCACCCAGACGGTCGATTCCGGCGGCTCCTCGATCGCCTTGAGGAGGGTGTTGGAGGTGCGTGCGACCATGCGGTCGGCGTCCTCGACGATGATGACCCTGTAGCGCCCGGTCATGGGGGACATGGAGGCGCGTTCGACGAGCTCGCGGGCGGTCTTGATGTCCAGCTGCACGGTCTCGGTCACGACCGCCGTGAGGTCGGGATGTGAGCGAGCGCGCACCTGCACGCACGACGGGCACACCCCGCATCCGCCGTCCGGGCAGAGGAGCGCGGCCGCGAAGGCGTAGGCCATGTTGCTTCGGCCGGAACCCGGAGGGCCGGTGATGAGCCAGGAGTTGGTCATGCCACTCGGGTCGATCGCTCCCCGCTTCGAGGCTTTCGCCGCGTTGGAGAACAGCGCTATCGCATCGTCTTGACCGGACAGGTCGTCCCAGACGGTCACGGCTACTCGCTCGCCGACTGCCGCTCGAGGAGCTCGGCGACGCGGGTGCGGATGAGCTCGGCCACGTGCTCTCGAGGCTGGGTCGCGTCGATGACGAGGAACCTGCCGGGGTCTGCTGCGGCGAGGGCGAGGAACGCCGAGCGGACGGAGTCGTGGAACGCCTTGGACTCCGCTTCGAGCCGATCGTAGGTGCCGCGGGTCTCGCCGATGCGGCGGCGGCCCTCTTCCGGGTCGAGGTCGAAGAGCACGGTGAGGTCGGGAAGGAGGCCGCGCGCGGCCCAGAGCGAGAGGTCTCTGACCTCGTCGGCGCCGAGCTCACGACCGGTCCCCTGGTACGCGATCGAGGAGTCGAGGTACCGGTCCTGCACGACGATGTCGCCGCGCTCGAGGGCTGGCCGCACGACCGTCGCGATGTGCTGTGCGCGGTCGGCGGCGTACAGGAGCGCCTCGGCTCGCGCGTCCATGTGCCCATTGCGGTGGAGCACGAGCTCTCGGATGTCGGCGCCCAGGTCGGTGCCGCCTGGTTCGCGGGTGCGCACGACCTGCTGGCCGAGCGAGTTCAGCCAGTTCTCGAGCAGGCCCGAGTGCGTCGACTTCCCTGCCCCGTCGCCGCCCTCGAGCGTGATGAAGAGGCCCGTCATTCGGTGGCTGCTGCTTCGCTGGCCTTGGCCGCCGGCTTCTTGGCGGGTGCGCGCTTCGCGGCCGGCTTCTTCGCGGCGGTCGTCTTCGCCGTCGTCGACTTGGCCGCCGGCTTCTTCGCGGCAGGCTTCTTGGCGGCAGGCTTCTTCGCGGCCGTGGTCTTGCGCTTCACCGGTCCCTTGGCGCGCTTGTCGGCGAGCATCTGCACGGCCTCTTCGAAGGTGACATCCTCGGGGTTCGCGCCCCGTGTGACGGTCACGTTCGTCTCGCCGTCGGTCACGTACGGCCCGAAGCGGCCGTCCTTGATCTTGATCGGCTTCCCGCTGACCGGGTCGGCTTCGAACTCCTTGATCGCGGCCTTCGTGGTGCGAGCACCGTACTTGGGCTGCGCGAACAGCTCATGCGCCGCTTCGAGCGTGACCGTGAAGATCTCGTCCTCGCTCGTGAGGGAGCGGGTGTCGGTCCCCTTCTTCAGGTACGGGCCGTAGCGGCCGTTCTGCGCGGTGATCTCCGCACCTGTCTCGGCGTCGACGCCGACGACCCTGGGCAGCTCGAGCAGCCCGATGGCCTGCTCGTAGGTGACCTGCTCGGGGATCATGGACTTGAAGAGCGATGCGGTGCGCGGCTTGTCTGCCGCGGCGGCCTTCTTGGCGCGCGGCTTCTTGACGGGACGCCCCTCGGCCGCAGCGGCTTTCGCCTCCGCCTCTTCCGCGAGTGCCTTGGCCTTCGCGTCCGCCTCCGCGGCGGCCTCTTCAGCTTCGGAGGGGCCTTCGGTCACGTAGGGGCCGAAGCGGCCGTCCTTGACGAGGATGCGCTTGCCGGTCTCGGGGACGACGCCGAGCACGCGGTCGGTCTGGATCGGTGCCTCGACGAGCTCGATCGCCTTCTGGGCCGTCAGCTCGTCCGGGGCCAGCTCCTCAGGCACGTTCACGCGGCGAGGAGTGTCGCCCTCCGTCTCCGGCGCCACCTCGAGGTACGGGCCGTAGCGTCCGATGCGGAGCACGATGCCGTCGGCGAGGGGGGTGGAGTTGATCTCACGGGCGTCGATCTCACCGAGGTTGTCGATGACGCCGCGCAGGCCCTTGTGGTCCTCGGTGCCGAAGTAGAAGCCACGCAGCCAGTCGTTGCGCTGCTCGGACCCTGCGGCGATCCGGTCGAGGTCGCCTTCCATCTGCGCCGTGAAGTTGTACTCGACGAGGTCGTGGAAGTGCTCCTCCAGGAGGCGGACGACGGAGAAGGCCGTCCAGCTGGGGACCAGTGCGCTGCCGCGCGGTGCGACGTAGCCGCGGTCGATGATCGTGGAGATGATCGACGCGTAGGTGGACGGACGGCCGATGCCGAGCTCGTCGAGGGTCTTGACGAGGCTGGCTTCCGTGTAGCGCGGGGGTGGGCTCGTCTCGTGGCTCTTGGCGTCTGCCGTCTCGGTCTCGAGCTTCTGGCCCTTCTCGAGCGGCGGCAGCTTGGCCTCCGCGGTCGTCGAGTCGTCGCGCGCTTCGTCCTTTCCCTCCTCGTAGGCGGCGAGGAAGCCGCGGAAGGTGATGACGGTGCCGGATGCCTGGAACTCCGCCGCGCGGCTGGTGACCGTCCCCTGCGCATCGGACACGTCGACGGGCGAGGCGTCGATCGTGACGGTGGCCGTCTGCCCCTTGGCGTCGGCCATCTGCGAGGCGATGGTCCGCTTCCAGATGAGGTCGTAGAGCTTGAAGTCGTTCGGGCTCAGCTTGGGGCGCAGCTCGCTGGGAAGCGCGAAGGTGGACCCTGCTGGCCTGACCGCCTCGTGCGCTTCCTGCGCGTTCTTCGACTTGGAGCCGTAGAGGCGGGGAGCGGCGGGGACCGTCTCGGCGCCGTAGAGCTTCGACGCCTGCGTGCGGGCCGCGTTGAGGGCCTGCGACGAGAGCGACGACGAGTCGGTACGCATGTAGGTGATGTACCCGTTTTCGTACAGCGACTGGGCGACGCTCATCGTCTGGCGGGCGGTGAAGCGCAGCTTGCGCGCCGCCTCCTGCTGGAGCGTCGAGGTCGTGAACGGCGCGGCGGGGCGGCGCGTGTACGGCTTGGACTCGACGGAGGAGACCGTGAGGGGCACGGTGCCCGCGGTGAGCTGCACGGTCAGCGTGGTCGCCTCGGCCTCGCCGAGGATCACGCTGGTGTTCTTGAGCACACCGTGATCGTCGAAGTCGCGTCCGGTGGCGACGCGCTCGCCGTCGAGCTTCGTGAGGCGGGCGACGAAGGCTGCGCCGTCCTTGCCGGGCTCCGGCGCGAAGCGTGCTTCGACGCCCCAGTAGCTGGCCTTGACGAAGGCGAGGCGCTCGCGTTCGCGGTCGACGATGAGGCGTGTCGCCGCTGACTGCACGCGGCCGGCGGAGAGCCCGGGGCCGACCTTGCGCCACAGGACCGGGGAGACCTCGTAGCCGTAGAGACGGTCGAGGATTCGCCTGGTCTCCTGGGCGTCGACGAGGTGCACGTCGATGTCGCGAGTCCGGTCCTTGGCCGCCTCGATCGCCTCGCGGGTGATCTCGTGGAAGACCATGCGCTTGACGGGGACCTTCGGCTGGAGCACCTGCAGGAGGTGCCAGGCGATGGCCTCTCCTTCGCGGTCCTCATCAGTTGCGAGGATGAGCTCGTCGGCGTCCTTCAGAGCTCGCTTGAGCTCGGCGACGGTCTTCTTCTTCTGCTCGGAGACCACGTAGTAGGGCTCGAAGCCGTTGTCGACGTCGACGCTGAACTTGCCGAGGGAGCCCTTCTTGAGTTCCGGCGGGAGGTTCTTGGGCTCGATGAGGTCGCGAATGTGTCCGACGGAGGCGAGCACGGTGTAGTCATCACCGAGATACTGCGAGATGCTCTTCACTTTGGTCGGCGACTCGACGATGACCAGTGTGTTGCTGCCTGACACAAGCGTTCCTTGGATGGGTCTGCGTGCTTTCGCACGGCGATTCCGGCTGGCCGGAGTGATGTGGGGGCTGTTGCCACCCGTCGGCGCCCATTATATGGACGGGCTGGTCTGTGAACGGGCTGGCTGAAACGGAAGGCTTCCAAATGCTGGCGGCTCCGCCTCACGTCTTCTCGTTCCGGCGGCGGTCCTGCCCTCGACGATTCCGAAAAGACGAACGGGCCGGACTCTACACGAACTCGCACAACGGCCTCCCGGCCATCGGTCGCGCACTCCTCCAGCGATGCGCCGTTCGCCTCGACGACGCGACCCGCTTCCGCACACGGTTCTCCGTCCAGATACCCCGAGGCGACGTCCGCCGCCGCGAGCGCCCCGGCATCCGCGGCCGCCTGCGCAGCTTGCCTGGCGGGGAAGGCAGCCAGCATGCCGATCGCGCCGATGGAGATCGCGAGGACGAGCAGCCCGACGGCGAGCACGACGACCCCACCGGCGCCGCGCTCTCCGGCGAGCTTCGCGGCGATCACCGGCCACCACCGAGAGCGCAGGCGCGTGCGGCGACCGTGACGGGCAGCTCCCGCTGGCCGAGTTCGAGCGGCGCGGATGCGAGCGCGCACACGAGCCCATCCGCGTGGCTGATCTCGAGCCTCGCGTCGGGCACGAGCGCCTGGATGCGGGCACGCGCGATGGCCTCGTCGTCACCCCTGGCGATGAGCCTGACCGAGTCGGCGACCGCATCCTGCAGCCGCACCTGCACCACGACGCCTTGGAGTCCGGCGAGGCACAGCGCGAGCAGGAGGACGACGGCGGGTGCGACGATGGCGAACTCCGCGGTCGCGGAGCCCCGGCACGAGCGGGCGAGCTGTCGCCACCGCGGCACCCGGAGCATCATTCGTCCAGCGTGAGCGCGGTCCGGATGATGTTCTCGAGCAGTTCGCGGACCTCGTCGCTCTGCATGATGACGACGAGGAGTCCCGCGAAGGCGACGGCGGCCATGGTCGCGATCGCGTACTCGGCGGTCGCCGCACCCTCCTCGTCGTGGAGACGGGCTCGGAGTCTCGTGAGGATGGCGCGTGGGCCTGCGCTGAGGCGGTCGTTGGTGAGCAAGGTTGTACCTCTCTTATTGGTCGTCAGTTCGGAGTCGGCACGAGCGTCGAGGGGCAACCGTCTGGGCTGCCGAAGGAGTGGCGGCGGCGGCGCGCCTTCGAGGCGCGCATCACAGCCGCGAGATCGTCTGGGTGAGCACCGCGAGGATGAGCGGCGCGACGCCGAGGAGCAGGAACGCGGGGAGCACGCAGAGCCCGAGCGGCAGCATGAGGCGCACTCCGAGCTGCGCGGCGTTCCGACTCGATGCGGCTCGGGCGTCTCGGCGCTCCAGTGCGGCCTCGCTCCGGAGGAGCTCGGCGGCGGGTACTCCGGCGCCTCTGGCGAGGTCGAGGACCCGCTCGATGCGACCGTCTGAGCGCGAGGCTTCCCGACTCGGCCGGTCGCCGTGGGCCAGGCCGGCGTCTTCGAGGACACGCTCGACCTGATGCAGGACGGTGCCGGCGGATGCCCCGCCGAGCATGCCGAGCGCCGTCAGGTCGAGTGCAAGGCCCGGCACCGGGTCTCGTCTCGAGGCCGCCGCGATGAGGGCGCGGTTCCAGAGGTGCGCGGTCGTCATGAGCGCGAGGCCGCCGACGAGGCAGGCCAGGCCGATGGGGGTGCCGAAGAGCACGGCGAGGCTGTCGAAGCCGAGCGCGAGGCCGAGCAGCACCCCCACTGCCGGCAGACCCATGACGAGGCGTGCGGCGCTGCTCGGGCCGGCGAGCGCGAGCTCCACATCGCGCTCGGCTGCTGCATGATCTCGGAAGGACTGCCCGAGGTCGGCGAGGCCGCGGGCGAGCGGGGCACCCGTGCGTTCGGCGAGCGACCACGCACAGCCGAGGGAGCGCCAGCTCGTCGCCTGCTGCTCTCGGAGTATCGCGCCGACGCGCTGGCCCGCACGCAGGCCTCGCGCGACCCGGAGCTCGACGGGCTCGGCGACGTCGACGCGCGGCGGCGCCACCCTCACGCGGAACACGGCGATCGCTCGTCGTCGCAGCTCGCCTCGGAGCGCGCTTCCCGCCCGAGCGCGATGACTCGCCGGGTGCGCCGACTCGGCTGCGGCGAAGCTCGCAACGTGCTGCCAGGCGGAGGCCGCCGTGGCGCCGCCGAGGAGCAGTGCGGCCAGGCGCTCGACGACCGCAGCCGTCTGCTCGGCCTCGTCGATGGCCTGCCTCGTCATGACCGCCTGGGCTCTCGGTGACGGGTTCCGGTCGCGCTGGTCCCCGTCCCCGCCTCAGGGAGGGACGTGGACCCGGCGACGTCGACGCCGGGCGCGCCCCGCGGGCGCGTCACCGTGGCGATCGCCAATCGGCCAGCAGCATCGAGACGGAACTCGCCGATCTCCGCGAGTCGTCGATGCCCGGACGGGGTGCGCTCGACGTGCATGACGAGGTCGATGGCACTCACCGTCTGCCGCGCAACCGCGTCCGGTGTCATCCCCGCGAGCGCACCGAGGGCCTCCAGCCGGGAGGGCACGTCCGCGAGCGAGTTCGCGTGCAGCGTGCCCGCGCCGCCGTCGTGGCCGGTGTTGAGGGCCGCCAGCAGCTCCCGCAGCTCCGCGCCACGGCACTCGCCGAGCACGAGGCGGTCAGGGCGCATCCGCAGAGACTCGCGGACGAGGCGCTCGAGGGGCACGCTGCCCGCGCCTTCGATGTTCGCCTGCCTCGCCTCCAGCGAGACGCTGTGCGGGTGCGCGATACGCAGCTCAGCCACGTCCTCGATCAGGATGATGCGGTCCCGCGCATCGGCCTCCGAGAGCATGGCAGCCAGGAAGGTCGTCTTCCCGCTTCCGCCCGCACCGGTCACGAGGACGTTCGCTCGGGTCCGCACCGCCTCGCGAACGAGTTCCTCGGCACCGGGAGCGAAGAACGCCTGTCGGTCGAGCTGCTCAAGCGTGAGCTGACGAACCTTCGGGGCTCTGATCGACAGCAGGGTGCCCGTGGTCGAGACGGGCGGGAGCACGGCGTGCACGCGGATGCCGTCGGCGATCCGCACATCCACGCATGGCGCGGATTCGTCGAGGTGCCGTCCGCCGGCCGCGACGATGCGGACCGCGAGTTCCCGCAGCGCCCGCTCGCTCGGGGCCAGCCAGGACTCCTCCCGCTCGGCGCCGCTCCCCCGGTCGACGTACAGCCCGTCGCAGCCGTTGACGAAGAGGTCGGTCACCTCGCCGTCTGCCACGTACCCGGCGAGCGGGCCGAACGCGTCCGCTTGGCCTCGGGTGAGCGAGCGCACCGATCGCGGTGTGGAGTCGTCGAAACCGGCGCGTGGCGGCAACGTGAGCGACGCGGCTCGGTCGGCTGCTGGACGAGCGACGAACCGCTGGGCGGGCGCTGCGCCGGAGCCTGAGGTGAAGGACATGCAGGAAGCGTACGAACGGCCGCGCTCGAGCGCGGGCGGAGGTGCGCCAACTTGGGGAGGAGCGTTCTCCACAGGTCCAGGAGCCGCAGAGTCGCGCGGTTAACTGAAGAGGCGCCCGGACAGGGGGATATCCGAGCGCCTCAGCTCATGCAGCGTTCAGGGGGGTTGATTGCTGCAGAGCGACGACAGTTGCGACAGAGAGCGAAACCATCGAAGTCCATGCTAGTGCATATTTCGCCCGAGACCACGTCTGGTTCCCAGACAATCGAAAAATGTTCGGCTGGGCTCTCACGACCGCACGGCTGCACAAATCCCGCACGCTGAAAGGCCGGTGGGGCTGCGCTCCGGCGCTCGGAGACCGAGCGTCGAGCGCGTCGCCGCTGGCACTGCTGCCGGTTCACTTCCGCGGGACCCGGCGCCGCAGGGATCCTCCGAAGCGCTCCGACATTCCCCCCGAAAGGCGGGAGTCGGAGCGCATGCTGGCTCCGTAGACTTCTCAGAGGCTGCGCCGCAATGAGGTGGCGCGGCATCGCAACGACGCGAAAGGACCTGTGGTGGCTGACAAGATCGAACACCTCCTGGAAGACCTCGAGACCTTCCCGCCCAGCGACGACTTCACGTCCTCCTCCCCCGTGCCGGCCGACCTCGGCGCACGGGCAGAAGAAGACCGGCTCGGATTCTGGGCCGAGCAGGCCAAGGAGTTGCACTGGTCGACGCCGTTCACCGAGGTCCTCGACTGGAGCGATGCTCCCTTCGCGAAGTGGTTCGCCGATGGCACGCTCAACGCGAGTTTCAACTGCGTCGACCGTCACGTGCTCGCCGGCAACGGCGACCGAGTCGCGATCTACTGGGAGGGCGAGCCCGGCGACAAGCGCACCATCACGTACTCCGACCTCCTCGGCGAGGTGAAGCGGGCCGCGAACCTCCTGGAGAGCCTCGGCGTCGCGGCCGGAGACGTCGTCGCCATCTACATGCCCATGATCCCGGAGACCGTCGTCGCGATGCTCGCCTGCGCGCGCATCGGTGCCATCCACTCGGTCATCTTCGGCGGCTTCAGCGCCGACTCCATCCGCAGCCGCGTCGAGGATGCGAACGCGAAGCTCGTGATCACGAGCGACGGCTCCATCCGCAAGGGGCGGATCTTCCCCCTCAAGGAGACCGTGGATGCGGCGCTCGAGGCAGACGGGCACACCGTCGAGCACGTGCTCGTCGTCCGTCGCGCCGACAACGAGCCGTCGCTGACCCCGGGGCGTGACCTCTGGTGGCACGAGGAGATCACGCAGGTGAGCGATGAGCACGTCGCGAAGCCGTTCCCCGCCGAGCACCCGCTCTTCATCCTCTACACGTCGGGCACGACCGGGAAGCCGAAGGGCCTCCTGCACACGACCGGCGGCTACCTCACCCAGACGTCGTTCACGCACCGCACCATCTTCGACCTGAAGCCGGAGCAGGACGTCTACTGGTGCTCGGCCGACGTCGGCTGGGTGACCGGCCACAGCTACTTCGTCTACGGACCGCTCGCGAACGGTGCGACGCAGGTCATGTACGAGGGCACGCACGACACCCCGGACCTCGGCCGCTGGTTCGACATCATCGAGCGCTACGGGGTCACGATCTTCTACACGGCGCCGACGGCGATCCGCGGATACATGAAGTCGGGCAGGCAGATCCCCGCGAAGTACGACCTCTCCTCGATCCGCCTCCTCGGCTCCGTGGGGGAGCCGATCAACCCTGAGGCCTGGTCCTGGTACCGGGAGGTCATCGGCGGCAACCGCGTGCCCGTCGTCGACACCTGGTGGCAGACCGAGACGGGTGCCATCATGATCTCCGCGATCCCGAGCCAGGTCGCGCTCAAGCCCGGCGCAGCGCAGGTGCCTGTTCCCGGGGTGGTCGTCGAGGTCGTCGACGACAAGGGCGAGCGCGTCAACCCCGGCGAGATGGGGCTCCTCACGATCACGGAGCCGTGGCCGTCGATGACTCGAGGCATCTACGGCGACCGGGAGCGGTTCATCGAGACGTACTGGTCCCAGTTCCCTGGCCGCTACTTCGCCGGCGACGGTGCCGGCGTCGACAAGGACGGGCACCTCTGGCTGCTCGGCCGAGTGGACGACGTCATGAACGTCTCCGGCCACAGGCTCTCGACGACCGAGATCGAGTCGGCGCTCGTCGACCACCCGTTCGTCGCCGAGTCGGCGGTGGTCGGCGCGAGCGACGAGACGACGGGGCAGGCGGTCGTCGCCTTCGTCGTCCTGAAGGAGAGCAAGAAGGCGGAGATCGAGGCCTCTGACGCTCCGAAGGTGCTGCGCGAGCACGTGTCGACGAAGATCGGCGCGATCGCTCGCCCCCGTCAGGTGTATGTCGTCGCAGAGCTCCCCAAGACCCGTTCCGGCAAGATCATGCGGCGCCTGCTGCGCGATGTCGCAGACGGCAAGGCGGTCGGCGACACGACGACCCTGACCGACGCCTCGGTGATGTCGGCGATCTCCTCCGGCGTCGCATCCGGAGCCGCCGACGACGATTGACCCGACGCAGCCAGAATGACGGAAGCCCTGCACCCCTCGGAGGAGGGATGCAGGGCTTCCGTCGGTTCAGCTGCTCGCGCCGCGCGGCGGGCCGTTACTCGTACGCGACGATGAGGTCGACCTCGACCGGTGAGTCGAGCGGCAGCACGGCGACGCCCACCGCGGCGCGGACGTGCGTGCCCGCGTCGCCGAAGGCGAGCCCCAGCATCTCGGAGACGCCATTCGCGACGAGCGGCTGCTCGGTGAAGTCGGGGGCGGATGCGACGTAGACGGTGACCTTCACGACTCGCGTCACGCGATCGAGGTCGCCGATGACGGACTTGATGGCCGCAAGCGCGTTGAGCCCGGCGAAGGCCGCGAACTCGATGGCATCGTCGCGCGGCACCTCAGCGCCGACCTTGCCCTTCTCGGGGAGCGCTCCCTCGATGAACGGGAGCTGCCCCGACGTGTACACGAGGCCGCCGTGCTCGACTGCGGGCACGTAGGCGGCGACCGGAGCGGCAACCGGAGGTACCGCCATTCCCATCGCGCCGAGACGTTCTTCTACCTGGCTCATGCTCACTCCCCCGCGATCGGGCGCTTCATGTAGGCGACGGATCCGCCCTCAGCATTCGTGGAAACCTGCACCAGCTCCCAGCCCTGAGCACCCCAGTTGTTGAGGATGACGGTGGGGGTGTGCAATGGGAGCGGGGTGATGAAATATTCCCACTTCTGCATGGACGTCCTCCTGTGCGATGAGCGCTCAGGCTCTTCATGGGGTACTCATTGAACACTCCTGAAGACGCCACGAGCGGGTGTGACTTACCCTTGATCCTATGTCTGTCACGAATCCAGGGGCGCCCAAACGCAACATTCTGGGTGGCCTCCTAGGGCTGCTTGGTATGAGCGGAGTCGCGGGCGTGCTCGTCACGGCCATGATCACCCCGCTCATCGCCGTCACCGGCGTCGCCGCGAACAGCACTATCTCGCTGTTCGAGAACCTCCCGACGTACCTCGAGATCGGCTCACTGCAGCAGAAGACCGAGCTGTACGCCGCCAACGGACAGAAGTTCGCCGAGTTCTACAACCAGAACCGCGAAGAGGTCCCACTCGACCAGATCTCCCCGTACGTCGCCGCCGCGGCGATCTCGGTGGAGGACCCGAGGTTCCGCGAGCACGGTGGCGTCGACGTCATCTCGGCGGCGCGTGCGCTCGCCCAGTCCGTCATCGGCGATGGCGCGGCAGGCGCATCCACGATCACCATGCAGTACGTGCGCAACGTGCGCGTGCAGACGGCCGAAGCGATCCCCAATCAAGAGGAACGCGACAAGGCCTACCTCGAGGCGACCGAGACCACGACGGGCCGCAAGCTCCAGGAGATGCGTCTCGCGATCGGCGTGGAGAAGCAGTTCTCCAAGGACGAGATCCTCCAGGGCTACCTCAACATCGCCCTCTTCGGAGGCACCACCTACGGCATCGAGTCGGCAGCGCAGCGCTACTTCGGCAAGTCCGCGCTCGACCTGAACCTGCAGGAGTCCGCGAGCCTCATCGCGATCGTGCAGGAGCCGAACGCCTACCGCCTCGACGTGCCCGAGAACATCGAGCCGAACAAGGTACGCCGCGACTACATCCTCATGCGCATGATGGAGGAGGGCGCGATCGACCAGGCGACCTACGACGCGACCGTCGTGCTGCCCGTCGAGCCCCGCCCGACGGAGCCGAAGCACGGCTGCGGCGCGGCCGAGGGCAACGCGCAGTACTTCTGCGACTACGTGCGGCTCGTCATGGTGCAGGATCCCGCCTTCGGTGAGACCTACGAGGAGCGGCAGTTCAACTTCCAGACCAAGGGCTACCAGATCCACACGACCCTCGATCTCGACATGCAGGCTCAGGGCCAGGCCTCGATGGCCTCGGCCGTGCCCGCCTACGTCGACGGCATGGACATGGGATCTGCCGCTTCGATGGTCGAAGAGGGCACGGGCCGCGTGCTCATGATGGTGCAGAACACCGCCTTCGGCGACACGGAGGAGTTGGCCGGCCAACCGGGGTACACGTCGGTGAACTACAACACCGACTACGAGTACGGCGGCTCCACGGGGTTCCAGGTCGGGTCGACCTACAAGATGTTCACCCTCGCCGAATGGCTGGCGTCAGGGAAGTCGTTGAACTCCTCGGTCAACGGCAAGGACCGCGCCTTCAACCTCGCGAACTTCCAGAACTCCTGCCTCGGCGCTGACGGCGGCTCCTGGTCGCCGACGAACGACGGCGGCGCGAAGGTCGGCAACGTGTCGGTCCGCCAGGCGACGTCGCAGTCCATCAACACGGCGTACGTGGCCATGGCCGAACAGCTCGACCAGTGCCGCATCCGCGACACCGCGATGGCCATGGGCGCGCACCGCGCCGACGGGGCCATCAACGAATCGAACCCGGCCGCAGTGCTCGGAACCAACACGATCGCGCCTCTGTCCATGGCGACCGCCGTGGCCGGATTCGCGAACGGCGGCGTCACCTGCACGCCCATCGCGATCGACAGCATCACGCTGCGCGACGGCTCATCCATCGAGGCCCCGAAGTCGACGTGCAACCAGGCGGTGACCCCCGAGGTCGCGGCTGGCGTGACCGCGGCCCTCCAGGGCGTCGCCAACGGCGGCACGGGCAGCGCCTCGAACCCCGGCATCGCACCGCTCATGGGCAAGACCGGAACGACGGACAGTGGCCTGCAGACCTGGATGGTCGGAGCCACCACGAAGGTCGGCCTCGCCGTCTGGGTGGGCAACGCCAGCGGCCAGGTCCCCATGTACGGCGTCGACCTCCCCCGTGCGGTCGGAAGCCAGACGCGTCACGTCATCTTCAACGACGTCATCGCCCAGGCGATGCGCACCTACGGCGGCGACTCGTTCCCCGAGCCGACCGGCAGCGCCGTCAAGAACGAGCAGGTGACGGTCCCCGACCTGACCGGAAAGACGACCGCTGAGGCGAAGTCCTCGCTCGAGGGGCTCGGCTTCACCGTGTCCGTCGGCAACGCCGTCACATCCGATCAGCCGGAAGGCACCGTGGCGAGCACCCTGCCGAGCGCCAACACCCGCGTGACGCAGGGAACGACGATCACGATCAGCCCGTCGCGCGGGCCAGCCCCCACACCGACCACCGCGGCGCTCGTCGCACCGGACCTGGCGGGGCAGACACAGGAGCAGGCGCAGTCCACGCTCTCCCAGCTCGGCTTCAGCGGCACGATGGCGATCCTCACCGAGGAGAGCTCGACCGTCCCGAAGGGACAGGTGATCCGCACCGACCCGGCGCCCGGCGCGGAGCTGGAGCGCAGCGGTTCCATCCAGGTCTACGTCTCTTCCGGCCCCTAGCAGGCCATCGCACCAACTGAAACGAGTTCCACATGGCGAATTCCGTCGCCACCTCGGGCCAAGGAACCTCTTCCGGCCTCGGACCAGCAAGCGCCGTCGCCCTCACCCTCCTCGGGGTGGGGGCGGCGACCGCCATCTACGGCACGATGATCGAGCGCCGCGCGTTCCGCCTGCGACGCATCGAGTCGCGCATCCTGCCCCCGGGCTCGGCCCCGCTGCGCGTGCTGCACCTCAGCGACTTCCACGTCGCCCCCTGGCAGCGCAAGAAGCAGGACTTCGTCAGAGGGCTCGCCGCCCTCCAGCCCGACCTCGTCATCGGCACAGGTGACAACCTCGGCCACGTCGATGCCGTCCCGACCGTCGCCAGCATGCTCGAGCCGTTCGAGGGGATCCCCTCGGTGCACGTGTACGGCTCCAACGACTACCTGGGCCCCGTCCTCAAGAACCCCTTCACGTACTTCAGCAGCTCCACCCACGTTGCGAAGAAGGCACCGCACCTCGACACGGAGGGCCTCACCGCCCACTTCGACCGCCTCGGGTGGACGCCCCTCAACAACGCTGCCGCCGTCCTCGAGGTCGCCGGCAGGCGCATCCGCTTCTTCGGGGTCAACGACCCGCACATCGACGCCGACGACTTCGCCGCGGCGGGCGAGGCGCTGCGAGACGCGTCGGAGGGCCAGGACTGGGACCTCACGATCGGCCTCGCTCATGCCCCGTACCAGCGTGTGCTCAGCGGCCTCGTCGACCTGGGCGCAGACGCGATCTTCGCCGGCCACACCCACGGTGGCCAGGTCTGCGTGCCCGGCTACGGGGCACTTGTCACCAACTGCGACATCCCGCGTGAGCAGGTGAAGGGCCTCAGCACGTGGACCTCGCGTGGCCGCAGCGCCGCCCTGCACGTCTCTGCCGGACTCGGCACCTCCATCTACGCCCCGGTGCGCTTCGCATGCCCACCGGAGGCGACCCTCCTGACCTTCCTACCCCGGGTATCGTGACCGCCATGGCAACAAAGCAACGTGGAAACCGGAAGCGCGGTCCTCTGACGCGCGTCCTCGGACTGGTCGGGGTGAGCGGCCTGGCCGCCGTCCTCATCACCGCGCTCGTGACTCCGCTGATCTCCGTCGCCAACATCGCGGACAACAGCTCGATCAACCTGTTCGAGAGCCTCCCCGACTACCTGGAGATCAACGAGCTCCAGCAGGTCACCGAGCTCTACGCCAAGCAGGGCGGGCAGGACGTGAAGTTCGCCCAGTTCTACAACCAGAACCGCATCGAGGTACCCCTCGACCAGGTCTCGCCGTGGGTGCCGCTTGCTGCCATCTCGGTTGAGGACCCGCGTTTCCGGGAGCACGACGGCGTCGACGTCATCTCCGCGGCGCGAGCCCTCGTGACCTCGGTCATCGGCGACGCCTCAGCTGGCGCCTCGACCATCACCATGCAGTGGGTCCGCAACGTGCGCGTGCAGGAGGCCGAGGCGATCCTCGACCCCGCCGAGAGCGAGAAGGCCTACATCGAGGCGACCGACCCGAACACGGGCCGCAAGCTCCAGGAGATGCGCCTCGCCATCGGCGTCGAGCAGCAGTACTCGAAGGACGAGATCCTCCAGGGCTACCTCAACATCGCCCTCTTCGGAGGCACCACCTACGGCATCGAGTCGGCCGCCCAGCGCTACTTCGGCAAGTCCGCGCTCGACCTGAACCTGCAGGAGTCCGCGAGCCTCATCGCGATCGTGCAGGAGCCGAACGCCTACCGCCTCGACCGCGAGGAGAACATCGAGGGCAACAAGGAGCGCCGCGACTACATCCTCATGCGCATGATGGAGGAGGGCGCGATCGACCAGGCGACCTACGAGGCGACCATCGCGCTGCCGGTGGAGCCGAACGTCACGGAGCCGAACCACGGGTGCGAGTTCGCGGAAGGAAACGCGAAGTACTTCTGTAAGTTCGTGCAGCTCTCCGTGCTGCAGGACGAGGCCTTCGGTGCGACCGAGGCCGAGCGAAACTTCAACCTCGCCGGCAAGGGCTACAAGATCTACACGTCCCTCGACCTCGACATGCAGGGCGTCGCGACGCAGTCGATGCAGAACGCCGTGCCGTCCAGCTACCCGGGCACGGAGCTCGGCGCCGCCGCTTCCATGGTCGAGAACGGCACCGGTCGCATCCTCGCGATGGTGCAGAACACCCAGTTCAGCGAGGTGGCCGAGAACCAAGGCCAACCCGGTGTGACCTCGGTGAACTACAACGCCGATTACGAGTACGGCGGCTCCACCGGATTCCAGACTGGCTCGACGTACAAGATCTTCACGCTCGCCGAATGGCTCTCGTCGGGGAAGTCGCTCTACTCGTCCGTCCCAGGACAGAACCGCACCTTCTACCTCGAGAACTTCTCCAACACGTGCGAGGCCGAGTCAGACGGCCCGTGGGCTCCGACGAACGACAGCGGCCAGCGGGTTGGGACCGTCTCGGTCAAGTCGGCGACTGCCTCGTCGATCAACACCGCCTACGTGACGATGGCGGAGCGCCTCGACCAGTGCCGCATCCGCGACACCGCGATGGCCCTCGGCGGTCACCGCGCCGACGGAGCGATCAATTCCTCGGTACCCGCCGCCATCCTCGGCGCCGCCAACGAGATGGCCCCGCTCTCGATGGCAACCGTCATGTCAGGGCTCGCGAACAATGGCACGACCTGCTCGCCGACGGGCATCGACCGCGTGACGCTTCCTGACGGCACCGAGGTCTCGGGTCCCGAATCCCGTTGCATCCAGGCCGTCTCGCCGCAGGTCGCGGCGGGCGTCGACGAAGCCCTCGCTGGCGTCGTCAACGGCGGCACCGGCTCGCGGTCGAACCCGGGCATCGTTCCCCTCATCGGCAAGACCGGCACGACCGACAACGGCCTGCAGACGTGGATGGTCGGGGCGACGACCAGGGTCGGACTCGCCGTCTGGGTCGGCAACGCCAACGGCCTCCTGCCCATGTACGACGTCGACCTGCCCCTCGCGGCGGGGAGCCAGACGCGTCACGTGCTCTTCAACGACATCATCGGGCACGCGATGACCACGTACGGCGGAGGCGACTTCCCCGAGTACGTGGAGGACGAGGACGCGCTGGTGCTCGCAACCGTGCCGGACGTGACCGGCCGGTCGACGGAGGAGGCACGCCAGGTGCTCGAGGGGCTCGGCTTCGGCGTGTCCATCGGTCCATCGGCCGACTCCGACCAGTCGCCGGGAAGCGTCGCGAACACCCTGCCGACCGCCAACACGCGTGTCGACAAGGGGACGACGATCACCATCCACCCCTCGGCCCTGTCGGAGGACGCGTCGAACGGACTCCTGGCACCGGATGTGGCGGGCAAGACCCAGGATGAGGCGACGACGCTGCTCGCGGGCGCCGGCTTCAGCGGGACCGTCACCGTGATCGCCGAGAAGAGCGCGAGCGTGCCGAGCGGGCAGGTGATCCGCACCGACCCCGCGACCGGCACTCCCATCGAGCCGACCGGCGACATCAGGCTGTTCGTCTCCTCTGGGCCGTAGGAGTTTCCGTTGCTCGCGCCCTCGGTTGGCGGCGCGAGCAACCTTCGGGTACTCTTGGGGAGTTCGCCGCTCAGCGGTGAGCGATCGGGGTGTGGCGCAGTTTGGTAGCGCGCTTCGTTCGGGACGAAGAGGTCGTGGGTTCAAATCCCGCTACCCCGACAGTTGTGTGATCGAAGAGGCCTGAGCTTGCTTGCAAGCTCAGGCCTTTTTCGTGCCCGCATTCGTGCCCGCCTTCAGCCCTCGCTCCGAGAGGAACGCGCCCCGCGTGATGGTGTACTTTCGGCGGATGCCGTCAGTGTGGCCATCGTGCTGATCCCAGAAGACCTCGTCCGCCGCGTCGCGGGTCGCCCCGCCGACCTCGGGGTGGACGGCGACGAGTGGCTCCGCCGCCTGCCGTCTCTCATCGACGAGCGCCTCGACGCGTGGGAGCTGACCATCACCGGTGCGGCTCACAACGGCCATAACGCGATCGTGCTGCCGGTCGCTCGTCACGGGCAGCCGCAGGTACTGAAGCTCAGCTGGCCCCATCGGGAGGCAGCCGTCGAGCACCTCGGGCTTCGCCACTGGAACGGCGGGGGCATCGTGCGGCTCGTGGCGGCGCATCCGTCTGACTTCGCGCTGCTCCTCGAGCCCCTCGACGCGGATCTCGACCTGCATTCGGTCGAGACCGACGACGCGTGCCTCGTGATCGGCGGCCTCCTGCGGCGCCTCCACGTCGCACCCCCGCATTCGGTGCCCGATTTCCGCGTCGAGGCGCGCGACTGGATCGCGCCCCTGCGGGCGCATCCGCCTTCGGTGCCTCGCCGGTGGGTCGACCGCGCCCTCGACACGTTCGACTCGCGTCCCTACGAGCCGAGGCTGCTGCACCTCGATCTGCACTACGGGAACGTGCTCGCCGCCGAGCGGGAGCCGTGGCTTGCCATCGACCCGAAGCCCGTCGCGGGTCCCGCCGGATTCGAGGTGTACCCGGCGCTGCGAACTCGCGTCGAGGACTACCGGGGCGGTGCGCTCATGCACGCGGAGGTACGCAGCCGGGTTGAGCTGATCAGTGGCGAGGCGGGCATCGATCTCGATGACGCCAGGGAATGGTGCATCGCGCACGCCATTCTGAACGCGCACCAGGTCTCGGAAGAGGGGTGGCCCACGCTCGTGACCCTGCACCTCGCGATCGCGAAGGCGCTGTCCGACCTCTGAGACACCGACATCAGCTGTTTTTCGTTTGCCGAATGACTGCGTCAATCTGATTTAAGTCTTGCGTTTGGGTTTCGGACCACGCATGATCATGTGATGGATGCAGACGTCGTCGTCATCGGACTCGGAGCCGCCGGCTCGTACGCGGCTTGGAATCTGGCCTGCAATGGCGCGAGCGTGCTGGGCCTCGAGGCGCAGACCCTCGTCCATGACGACGGGGCCTACTCGGGCGAGAGCCGCCTCTTCCGCGCGGCCTACCACGAGGGGTCCCACTACGTGCCCCTGCTGCTCGCGGCCCGTCATGCCTGGCTCGAGCTGGCCGAGGAGAGCCGGGCACCCATCTTCCAGTCGACGGGCGTGCTCTCGATCGGCTCCCCCGACGACCCTCGCCTCGAGCAGGTGCGCCGCTCCCTCGCCCACGCCGATATCCCGCACGCGGCCCTGTCGACGGCGGAGCTCCGGAGCCGCTACCCGCAGCATGAGCAGCTGACCGACGAGATCGCCGTCCTCGATGAGCTCGGCGGTGCGCTCAGACCCGAATCGGCCGTGACCGAGATCCAACGACGCGCGAGCGCCGCGGGCGCCGAGCTGCGCGGAAGCACGGCGGTGCTCTCGATCGAGGAGACCGCAGGCGCAGTGCACGTCACCACAGCGGACGGCACGCTGAGCGCCAAGCAGGTCATCGTGTCGGCAGGGATCTGGACCCCACAGCTCCTCCCGGAACTCGCACCGCACCTGACGATCAAGCCCATCGCGCTCACCTGGTTCGCGCCAGAGAACCCCCACGACTTCGCACCCGAGGTGTTTCCCGCGTTCATCCGAGACCACGGCAACGTGCATATCTTCGGCGTCCCGACCCTCGACGGCTCGCTCGTGAAGGCCGGCTACGACGCGAAGTGGGGAGACATCGACGCTCCCGAGCAGCTCGAACGCCGCCTGAGCGTCGCCGAGCGCGCCAAGATCTCGCACGACATCCATGCGCGTATCCCGGGCCTGCCAGACGCGATCGCCAAGCACTCCGTGCACGCAGACCTCTTCACGTTCGACAAGACCCCGATCATCGGGAGGATCAGCGAGCGCATCACGGTGGGCACCGGATACTCGGGCCACGGCTTCAAGTTCACCCCGGTCTTCGGCGACATCCTCGCCGACACCGCCTTGGGCCGCACACCGGAGTTCGACATCTCCCCCTTCGCGCCGCAGCGGTTCAGCGCGTGAGCGAGATCAGCCTGAAGCAGCTGCGCTGCTTCGTGGCCGTCTACACGGAGCGCAGCTTCACCCGAGCTGCGAAGCGACTCGGACTCGCGCAGTCGCCCGTGAGCCAGGCGGTCGCGGCCCTCGAGGCGCAGCTGGGCGTCACCCTCTTCGAACGCGGCGGACGTGACGTCGTCCCGACGCCGGCCGCCGAGGCGCTGTACCCGGAGGCGGTGGAGATCCGCCGTCGAGCAGAGGGCCTCCAGCACCTCGCGTCGACGGCCACCGAGGAACGCGCGAAACGGGTGCTGCGCCTCGGATCGATCAGCTCACTGTTCTCCAGCGCGCTGCCGACTCTGCTCCGCGCCGAGCCGCTGTCGCCCTACGCCGTCACGGTCTCCGACGGTGGCACGACGGACCTGAGCAGGGCCGTCGACGACGGCGACCTCGACGTGGCGCTGCTCCGGGACCTCTCGCCGGACAGCGACCGGCACGCGGTCGCCTTCCGCGAGCGCCTCTGCGTCGCCGTGGCGGCCGACCATGAGCTGACCGCGCAGCAGATCGTCTCGGCCGAGCAGCTCCGCGACTTCCCGCTCGTGCTCTTCGATCGCGGGCGAGCGCCGCTCGCCTTCGACCTGACGGCGAGCGCGTTCCTCCGTTCCGGCCACCCGCTCCGAATCGCCGCGCGCGTCACGAACGAGCAGGCCATCCTCGGTCTCGTCAGCGCCAGGCTGGGCATCGCGCTCGTGCCGCAGTCGCTCGCGCTGCACCCGTGGCCGGGGGTGGCGTTCCGTGAGCTGCAGGACGCGGAGCACAGCTATCCGCTGGCGGTGCGCGTCGCGGCGGGCGACCCGCTCGGCCTGCTCGGGCCGATCAGCTCGGCGCTCCACGGCTGGGCCGCTCAGAACTCGCTCATCCGCTGACCCCGCCCATTCCTCCCGGTCAGCGACGACCGGATTCACGATCCCCAACGCACAGAAAAGAGTTCTCGTGGAGTACACGCCTCAAGCTCTCCTCGTCGATGCCGGCCTCATCGGCATGCTCCTCATCATCGGCACCCTCGCGAGGGCGAAGATCAAACCGCTGCAGACGATGATGATCCCCGCGTCGGTCATCGCCGGTGCGCTCGGCTTGCTGCTCGGTCCGAACGGGCTCGGGCTCCTTCCCTTCTCCGACCAGCTGGGCACATACGGCTCGCTGCTCATCGTCCTCGTGTTCGCGTGCCTCGCGCTCACCGACGACTTCAACATCTTCAAGATCGGCCGCAACGTCGCGGGGTTCGCCGCCTATGGCGTGCTCATGTACTCGCTGCAGGTCGTCATCGGCCTCGTGCTGGTGCTCGTGCTCCTCGGCCCTCTGCTCGGGGCTCCAGACAGCATCGGCCTCATGCTCTTCGCGGGCTGGGCGGGCGGCTTCGGCTCGGCGGCGGCGATCGGGGCGGTGTTCGCGGATGCGGGCCAGCCGGAGGTGCAGTCGATCGCGTTCACGGCGGCGACCGTCGGCATGCTCGTCGGCGTGGTCGGCGGCATCATCCAGGCGAAGATCGGTGCGATGCGTGGCCACGCGAAGGAGTTCGCTGGCATGAAGAGCATGCCGGAGGACCTGCGCACGGGTGTGCTCGATCAGATTAAGACGCGGCCCTCGATCGGCACGCACACCTTCTCCGGAGGGACGATCGAGTCGCTCGCGTTCCAGGCGGCGATCGTCGCCGGGGTGTCCGCCGGCGCCTACGGCATCAACCTGATGCTGGGCGAGCTGCTGCCCGCCGTGACGTTCCCCCTCTTCTCGATCGCGTTCATCGTCGGCCTCGTCCTGCGGGGGCTCATGGCCGTCTCGAAGACGCGCAAGTACATCGACCCCGACTCGCTGCGCTCCATCTCCGGCGCAGCCACCGACGTCCTCGTCGTGTGCGGCATGGTCTCCATCGTGCCGAGCATCGTGGCCGACAACTGGCTCGCCCTGCTCATCCTGTTCCTCGTCGGTCTCGCGTTCTGCCTGTTCCTGGGCTTCTTCGCGGCGCCTCGACTCATGCAGGACGGGTGGTTCGAGCGCCAGCTGTTCACGTGGGGCTGGGCGACGGGTGCCGTCGCGACCGGCATCGCCCTGCTTCGCATCGTGGACCCGCGCATGAAGTCGCGCACGTTGGAGGACTTCTCGATCGCCTACCTGCCGGTCGTGCCCGTCGAGGTCGCGGCGATCACCTTCGTGCCGTTGCTGGTGATCGGCGGTGCTGCGTGGGCCGCTGTCGGCATCTGGGGCGCGATCGCCATCGTCGCGGCGATCGGCGGGGCCATCGTGATCTTCACGGGGCGGAAGTCGCAGCGAAGCCCCGGCGGGGAGCCGGGCAGGGCCGCCGCGGTCGGACGCGGCTCGAGCTCGAAGTAGGGCTCGAGCCCGAGCCGTCGAGCATCACCCTCGCAGGATGCCTGCGGCGTACGCGGCCTGGCCGACGTGCTGGGCCGCGTCGTCGATGATGCTGACGATGCGGGCGGCGCGCGTGACGGGCGGGTCCCACTGCTCGTCGACGATCTCGCCGAGCGCATCCGGGCTGAGCGAGCGGATGTACGTGCGCAGTGCATCCGTCGCCGCGCGCAGGTAGTCGAGCAGCAGCGTGGCATCGTCGACGATGACGGCGCGCGCCTGGGCCGTCGAGTGCCCGTAGCCGACCGAGTCGCCGAGCTCGCCGAGGCCGAAGCGGGCGTCGAAACCCTCAGCTGACCAGACCTCGGGAACACCGGAGAGGGCCGTGAGCTGCACGTCGATCTCGCGCGCCGTGTGCCAGAGCAGCCAGGCGATCGAGTTGTCGTGGCCGCCCGGATGCGCGTTGAGGGCATCTGCGGTCAGCTCGCCCGCGAGGCGCTCGGCAGCCTCGACGGGGCGGCTCGCGAAGTCGTCGAGCACGGCGATCACGTCGCCGCTCATGCGCGCGAGCGTCCGAGGTGCACGAGGTCGTGAGCAGCCTCGATGGGCTCTGGGTTCGGGCCGGGAGGGGTGCCGTCGCCGAACGGCGACCCGCCGAGCTGCTCGCGGAAGTGCGGCAGCTTCCAGTTGTGGAGCTCCGGGCCTGCGGGGACGATGCCGCTCGGGTTGATGTCTCGGTGCACCTCGTAGTAGTGGCGCTTGATGTCGACGAAGTCGGTCGTGTCGCCGAAGCCTGGTGTCTGGAAGAGGTCGCGCGCGTAGGCCCAGAGCACCGGCATCTCGCTCAGCTTCTGCCGGTTGCACTTGAAGTGGCCGTGGTACACGGCGTCGAAGCGGGCGAGTGTCGTGTAGAGACGCACGTCGGCCTCGGTGATCGTGTCGCCCATGAGGTAGCGACGTGTCTCGAGGCGCTCCGAGACGATGTCGAGTGCCGCGAAGAGTCGGTCGTAGGCCTCGTCGTAGGCTTCCTGCGATCCCGCGAAGCCGCACCGGTAGACGCCGTTGTTGATCTCGGTGTAGATGTGCTTCATCACGGCGTCCATCTCGTCGCGCAGCACCTCCGGGTAGAGCTCGGGGGCGCCGTCGCGGTGGAACTCGGTCCACTCGGTCGAGAAGTCGAGGGTGATCCACGGGTAGTCGTTCGTCACGACGCCGCCGCTCGGCACGTCGACGATGGCGGGCACGGTGATGCCGCGGGGGTAGTCCGGGAAGCGCTTCAGGTAGGCGTCCTGGATGCGCGGGATGCCGAGCACCGGGTCGAGCTCGCCCGGGTCCTTGTCGAAGGTCCACGAGCGCTTGTCGTGCACGGGGCCGCAGATGCCCATCGAGATGGCGTCTTCGAGGCCGAGGAGCCGGCGGACGATGGTCGAGCGGTGCGCCCATGGGCAGGCGCGAGCGACGACGAGCCGGTAGCGTCCGGCTTCGACGGGCCAGGTCTGGATGCCCTCTCCGACCGAGCGCGCATCCTTCGTGATGCGGTCGCCGATGTAGTTGGTGTCGCGGTCGAAGGGCTGCCCGGCCTTCGAGTACACGCCCTGCTCTGCCGCTTCTTCGCCGTCTGGTCGTGCGTCCTGCGTCGCCTGAGTCATATCGCAATCCTAGGAAGCGGATGTGGATGCTCGCTGGGGGCGAGTCGGGCCCGTCGCGGAGGCCTCTCGGGAATAAATTCACTAGGCCACGACATAACTAGAGTGTCGTCCTGCGACTGCCGGGCGATGCACCGCAACGAAGGAGAAGCATGTCTCGGTTCACCGACAAAGTCGTTCTGATCACCGGCGGAGGATCCGGCCTCGGCCGCGCCACCGCGGTCCGCGTCGCGAGCGAGGGCGGGAAGCTCGCACTCGTCGACATCTCGGAGCAGGGCCTCGAAGCGAGCAAGGCGGCCATCCTCGAGACCGCGCCTGACGCCGAGGTCTTCACGACGACCGCGGACGTCTCCAGCGAGGCCGACACGGACGCCTACGTCGCCGCCACTCTCGAGCGCTTCGGCCGCATCGACGGCTTCTTCAACAACGCCGGCATCGAAGGCCGCCAGAACCTCACCGAGGACTTCGGCGCAGACGAGTTCGAGCGGGTCGTCTCCATCAACCTCCGCGGGGTGTTCCTCGGCCTCGAGAAGGTGCTCAAGGTCATGCGCGAGCAGGGCTCCGGCTTCGTGGTGAACACGGCCTCCGTCGGCGGCATCCGCGGCGTCGGAAACCAGTCGGGCTACGCTGCCGCGAAGCACGGCGTCGTCGGCCTCACCCGAAACTCGGCCGTCGAGTACGGCCAGTTCGGCGTGCGCGTCAACGCCATCGCGCCCGGCGCGATCTGGACGCCCATGGTCGAGAACTCGATGCGCCAGCTCGACGCGGAGAACCCGAAGCAGGCAGCAGAGCAGTTCATCCAGATCAACCCCACGAAGCGCTACGGGCAGCCCGAGGAGATCGCAGCGGTCGTCGCGTTCCTCCTGTCGGACGACGCGAGCTACATCAACGCAGCCGTCGTTCCCATCGATGGCGGCCAGTCGGCGAAGTACTGACCGGCGCCCCGAGCCCGAGCAGTGCTGCGAGTCGAGCCGCCAGCGGACCAAAGGTCTACGCTGGCGGCATGACCGCTGCCCCGTCGCCGGATGTCGACGCCTACTTCGCCGAGCTCGAGCATCCACTGCGGGGTGCGGCGGTCGGCCTGCGGGGGCTGCTGCTGGACGCGCATCCCGACGTCGTCGAGAGCATCAAGTGGAAGTCGCCGAACTACAAGCTCGCCGACGACTTCGCGACCCTCAACCTCCGGCGCCCGAAGGCCGTGCAGCTCGTCCTGCACACGGGCGCGAAGGTGAAGCCAGCGCACCCGGAGGTCGTCGTCGACGACCGCTCGAAGCTGCTCACGTGGCGGGGCCCGGGTCGCGCCGTCGTCTCGTTCGCGAGCTTGGCCGAGTTCGAAGATGCGCGGGGCGCACTCGCCGAGCTCGTGAAGGCCTGGGCCGCGCAGGTCGAGGCCTAGCTATCTTGGCGGAGCAGTCCTGGCCTCGCCGTCTTGGTCTCGCACCCCTGAGCTACCGCGCCGACGTGTAGCTGTTGCCCGCGGCTGGGGCGCCGCCGAAGATCTGGTCGATCGTCACGAGCACGAACCCCCGGTCGTGGAGGCCTGTGAGGATCTCGGGCACCGCGTCGACGGTCGAGTCGTGGATGTCGTGCATGAGGATGATCGACCCGGCCTCCGCCTCGTTCGCGCCGCGGTCGACGAGCGTCTCGTGCGGCGGCCCCTCCCAGTCGAGGGTGTCGATGTCCCACAGGATGGCCGGCATGCCGAGCTTCGTGAGGACCCGCGCGTCGAGGTCGCCATACGGGGGCCTGAAGACGCTCGGCCGTTCGCCGGTCGCGGCCGCGATGGCGTCGTTGGTCTTCTTGACCTCTTCCTCGATCTTCTTGTCGTCGAGGGTCGTGAGCCGCGGATGCGTCCACGAGTGGTTGCCGATCTGGTGGCCGTCGTCGTCGATCTGCCTCGCGATCTCCGGGTGCCGCTGCACGTTCGGGCCGACGAGGAAGAAGGTCGCGGTCGCGTCCTGCTCCCGCAGCTGCCCGAGGAGCGTCTCCGTGATCGGCGCGGGGCCGTCGTCGAAGGTCAGGGCGACGCACGGGAACAGCGTGCAGTCGACCTGGCGGTCGCCGGCGAGCGGCCGCTGGCCCGCGACGAGCGGCTGCGGGGTCGCCGAGGCGGCGACGAGCTCGCGGCCGAGGTCGGTGAGCATGGGGGCTGCCAGTTCCGCGCCGATGTGGATGCTCGGGAAGCGGTGCGAGATCGGCTCGCCGACGACGAGCGTGGTCTCGCCGTCAGGAGAGACGGGAGGGGAAGCGTTCGCACCGCCGGATACGTCCATCTCAGGGGTGAGGAGGCCCGCGGGGATGCCGATGCGCAGTCCACCGTCCGGTGTGGGCGTGACGTCGGCGAACCCCTGTGCGAGCACGGCCGCGTTGGTGTCGCTCGGCGCCGCGACCTGCGTATCCCAGAGGGCGCCGAGTTCTCGCCGCGCGGCGAGCACGAGCTCGTTCCAGATGGCCAGTGCCGCGTCCGCCGTGATGACGTCGGCGCCACCGGCTTGCTGCGCCGTCGCGGTGTCGGCGAAGAAGACGAAGCTCTCGTCTCGGGTGACCGCCGGGGCTGCTCCCGCGGTTCCCTCGACGACCCGGACGCGCTCGCCGAACTCGCTGCCGCTGGCGACGACGATCTCGCACGTGATGACGAGCGCCTCACCCGCCGTGGCGCCACCCTGGGCGAGCACCTCAACGGCCGGCATGCTGCTGGATCCCGCCTCGCAGCCGCGACTTCCGAGCCCAGCTCCCGCTGCCGCGGCCTCCGGCTCGTAGACGGTGCCGAGCCTCGTCGCGAAGGCGCCGACCGTGTCGATGACCAGCGAGCGGACGCGTGTGTTCAGATCGGTCTGCCCTGGCACCTCCGTCCACCTCGCGTCGACGGCGGGTGCCGAGTCGCGGATGCGGTAGTGGTCCAGGGGCGTTGCCCCGGCTTCCGCGCCGGCGACGTCACCGACCGCCTCGTCGAAGCTCGTCACGGCCGCGCGAACGGGCGGCTGCCAGGCCAGGTCGGGAGCGGGGGCGCACGCCGAGAGCGCGAGGGCCGTGGCCGTGAGCATCGCGACCGTGAGCAGGCGCCGCACAGGGCGCGGCTGTGTGCTGGGCTGCCGCGAGCGCCATCGACTGCGCGTCACGCGGCCGACCCGCCGATGCTCTCGAGGATCTGGGCGATGGCGGGGCGGTACCGGTCGAGGTCGTCTGCACTGGCGCTGAACCGTACCGCAGCGTTCGGCGAGGTGGCACCAGCGCTCGCAACGGCCGCGGAGCCGACCATCACGCCGGGAGCCCCTTGTCCTCCTGCGGCAGCCTGCCCGTACTCGTAGCTCGCGTGGCGCACGGAGAGTCCTTCCTTCGGCACCTCGTCGATCCAGAAGAGGCTTCCGACGTCGGCGGCCATCGCGCCCTCTGGCACCAGCCCGTCCTTGACAAGCGCCTCGCTCGCCTCACCTGCTGCGGCTTCGGACGCATCCACCATCGACTGGGGCTGGGACGGCACTTGGAGGGTGATCTCGAGGCGCGCATCCGGACTGCGGAGCGTCACGACGTCGGTGCCGAAGTAGTGGGGCACGATGACCCATCCGGCCGGCGCGACGACCGCGACGGCCGACTCGTCGCTGCCGACGGTGACCGTCTCGTCGGTCTCCGCGGCGCGGCTCGTGGCCTGCGTGAGCAACGCGCCGCCGAAGAAGAAGCCGAGCACCGCGAGCGCGGCCACGAGAACGACGCCGAGCGCGACGTACAGCCAAGGGCTGCTGCGTGTGCGCTCGGGAGCGGCACCGTGCGAGAACGTCATCGTGGGCTCCGGACTGGGGCGGACAGGTGTCACCAGGCTACTGACTCGACGGGCATTCCGCCCCGCCCAGGGCTGACTCTCCCCACCCAGGGCTGACTTGTGGTTGCTTGCGAAGCGCGGGAACGACCACAACTCAGCTCTGGGCGCGCGGGAGGCGTTCGCGCAGCGCAGCGAGCAGGACTGCGAGCCCGAGCTCGAACGAGCGCTCGATGCGCTCGGGGCCCGACCCGGAGTCGGCGAGGAGCCTCCCGAAGAGCCGAGTCGGCGCATCCGGCTGCCAGACCTGTTCCGGTGACGCCAGCTCGAGGCCGAAGCCGATCGCGAACGCGTCGATCATGCCGATGAGCGTGACGATGTCGTCATCGGGGAAGCCCCCGGCCTGCAGCGCGACGGCGAGGTCGTCGTAGGCCTCGATCACCGAGGAGCTCGTGATGGTCTTCCCGATGAGGAACGGCAGCAGCGCCGGATGGTCGGCGTACATGCGCCGCTGGAGCCGCACGACCTCCTCGACGTACTGGTCCCATGCCCGCTGCTCCGGTGTTGCCCGGTAGCGATCGACGAGCCGACCGCGCATGAGCTCGACGATGTCGTCGAGTCCCGCGATGTGCTTGTAGAGCGAGGACGGCCGCACCTCGAGCTTGCGCGCGATGGCGTTGACGCCGAACGGCTCGCCAGCTTCGACGAGCTGCAGCCCGGCGTCGGCGATGCGGGCCGGGGTGAGCCCGACAATCCTGCGTCCCTCCATGGCTGGCCCCTTCACCTCGTGCACGTGTGTTGGCCTCCCCGTCGTGTTGGTCGAGGAAAATGCTCCGGATGCCTTCCGCTCGGCTCCGTCTCCGTGCATACTAGCGAACACCATTCGCTGGCGAATGGTGTTCGCCAAACGCACGGCGCGCCGGAACCTGTTCACAGCAGCAGGACGCACGCCGAGAACCCAGACCCATGGAGCCCCATGACCACTGCAGCCGAACTCAGCACGCGAGTGCCCCTGCGCCTCGCGCCGGCCTCTGCGACGTTCGCCATCGCGATCGCCGGCTACCTGGCCGTGAACCTGTCGCCGTACATGATCACCGCGGCACAGACGGCGGTCGGCCTCGACGTGCTCGCGGCGAGCTGGCTCGTCACGGGCACGCTCCTCCTGACCGCGGTCGCCGGCCTCGCCGCCGCCGGCCTCTGCGCGGGCGCGCGCCGCCATCAGGTGGCCCGCATCGGTCTCACCGTCGCGACGCTCGGGTTCCTCGCCGCGGCCCTCGTACCGTCGCTCACGATCCCCGGCCTCCTCGTCGGCGGCATCGGCGCCGGCGGCGCGGTTGCCTCGGCCGGAGCGGCGATGGCGTCATTCCGGAACCCGGACCGCGTGGCCGGCTGGAACGGCTTCACCAACCGAGGCGTCATCTCGATCGTCCTCGCGACCCTGCCCCTGCTCGGGCTCGCGCCGCTCAACGTCTTCGGCTCGCTCGCGCTCTTCTCGGCCGTCGGCCTGGTCATGACGAAGTGGCTCCCCCGCGTTCCCCTGCTCGACGCGGATGCCGCACTCGGAACAGCTGGCGCCGCGACGGGCGAGGCGATGCCGATCGAGATCCCGCCGACCGGCGCAATCCGCACGCAGAGCGCCGCGTCGTCGCGACTGCTCACGGTGAGCGGCTTCGGCCTGCTGGCCGTCTTCGCACTCTGGGCGGTCAGCGAGGACTCGCTCTGGGCCATGATCGGCATCATCGGCGCCGAGACGAGCGGCCTGACCCCGGAGGGGCTCGGCATCGCGCTCTCCGGCGCCACCGCGGGCGGGCTCCTCGGCTCGCTTGCGCTCATGGCCGTCGGCAACCGCCTCGGCCGGGCCGTGCCCCTCATCGTCCTGCTGGTGCTCGGCGGCATCCTCAAGATCGTGCAGGGCACGCTCACCGACGAGGCGGCGCTCATCGTGGCGTTCATCGCCTGGAACTCCATCTACGCCGTCGCGTACATGTACTTCCTCTCGACGGCGGCGGCGCTGGATGCTCGCGGCCGCTGGTCCGGCCCGCTCCTCTCCGTCTATCTCGTCGGCTCGGCCCTCACTCCCCTCGTCGGGGCCAGCCTCAGCGAGACGCTCGGCGCGCAGGGCTTCACGCTCGCGCTCGGCATCACGAGCTTCGCCCTGGCCGTCCCCACCGGCATCATCGCCGCCATCTCGACCCGCACCGAACGTTCCACCCCGATCCTCACGGAGGCCAACGCATGACCACCACCCTGTACTCGAATGCCCACGTCTTCCAGGGCCCCGCATCCGGGACCGCAGCGGATGCACCCGCCCCGACGGCGTTCGTGGTGCGCGACGAGGTGTTCGCGTTCGTCGGCGACGAGGCAGGGGCCAGAGCTTTCGCCGCGCATCCGGATGAGACGGTCGACCTGGGCGGGCAGCTTGTACTCCCCGGGATCACCGACGCGCACACGCACCTCGTGATGATGGGCGAGGCCCTCGGGCAGGTGGGGCTCACGGATGCCCGCAACCTCGGTGAGATCCAGCGCCTGCTGGCCGAGGCCCGCGCCGCGGACCCTGATGCCCGCGTCCTGCGGGGTCGCGGCTGGCTGTTCGACTCGATCCCGGGCGGCGCCCCGACGGCCGCGATGATCGATGAGGTCGTCGCCGATGTGCCCGTGTACCTCGACGCGAACGACTACCACTCCTGCTGGGTCAACAGCGCGGCCCTGCGCGAGCTCGGCATCACCCGCGACACCCCTGACCCGAGCGGCGGCCGCATCGGGCGGGATGCGGACGGGGAGCCGAACGGCATGCTGTTCGAGACAGCCGCGGTCGAGTACGCCTGGGCGCAGCGTGACGCCGCGATGACCGACGCCGACCGAGACGTCGCCGTCGAGCGCGTGCTCGCCGCGTACAGCGCAGTCGGCGTGACGGGGGTCGTCGATATGGCGCTCAACGAGGTCGCGCTCGACGCACTCCGGCGCGCGGCGGACCGACGGGGCGGCACCCTCCCCCTGCGGGTTGCGGCGCACTGGCTCGTCTCCAATACCGACGACGACGCCCAGAACTTCTCGCAGGTCGAGCGTGCCGAGGAGCTCTCGGCCCAACATGCCTCGCCCTGGTTGCGCGTGGTCGGCATCAAGCTCATCCTCGACGGAACGATCGACGCCTGCACGGCGGCGATGAGCACGCCGTACGCCGACGGGTCGAACGCCGATGCCATCTGGCCGGCGGGCCGACTGTTCCCCGTGGTCGCGGCGGCGGATGCGACCGGCCTGCAGATCGCGATGCACGCCATCGGAGACGCGGCGAGCAGCATGGCGCTGGATGCACTCGAGCACGCGTTCGAGGCCAACGGCGAGCTTCCGCGCCGACACCGGATCGAGCACCTCGAGTACGCGGCGCCCGGCACCGCCGAGCGCATGGCGGCCCTCGGGGTGACGGCATCCATGCAGCCCGTGCACGCTGACCCGGCGGTGCTCGGCAACTGGATCGCGCAGCTCGACGACGATCGAGTCGAGCGGGGCTTCGCCTGGCACGAATACGAGGACACCCAGGCGACGCTGGCGTTCTCGACGGATGCGCCCACCGCCCCGTACGGTCCGCTCGCCAACCTCTACATCGCGGCGACCCGCGAGTCTGCCCTCGACCCGAGCTACTCGGCGGCTCGCCTCGACCGCACCGTGCCGATCGAGCGCGCGCTGCTCCACGCGACGCGGGACGCAGCCGCCTCCGTCGGCGACGCGAGCTGGCGCGGAGAGATCCGAGAAGGCTCGGCCGCCGACTTCACGGTCGTCGACACCGACGTGCTCACCGAACCCGCCGCGAGCCTGCTCACTGCGCGGACGCTGCTGACGGTCGTCGGCGGGCGGGTGACGTTCGAGGCGTGAGGCTGCGCCGACGCCGGACGTGGTGGCGCAGAGACGAGCGCTCAGCCATGCGCGAGCGGACTAGGCCACCATCGGCGCAGACCGCACAGGTAAACGCTCACCTCACCTAGGCCTTATAGACCTCACGCCGATGACCAGCGTGAACGATCACCACGGTCAAGACGTCATCCTGGATGCGATACAGCACTCGGTAGCCACCCGTTCGCACTCGCCACTCCGGGCGTCCGGAGAGTCTCTTGGCGGCAGGTGGTCGTGGATCCTCTGCGAGCAGCTCAACCGCTGCCTGGATGCGACGCTTCGCTTCCGGTGGGAGCTTCTTGATGACTCTGGCCGCCGCCGGGAGGACCAGGATCCGGTAGCTCACGGAGCGAGACCGAGGTCACGCTTGACGACTTCCCACGGGACCGGCTCCTCACCCAACGCCTCGGTCTCCTCCCACGCAGCGTCCACTGCGCGAATATCGGCCAGCTCCTCGGCGTCCTCGAGGAGCTGCTGAAGCTGTGCGGCATCGATCACCGCGGCGACAGGCCGGTTCCGCCGAGTCAGATACACCGGTTCGAGGCGCGCATCGTCGATGATCGAGGCCAGGCGGGCACGGGCATCGGTGATAGCTATCTGACTCATGTCGACAGGGTACGCCTCATCGACTGAAACGTACAGAATGATCAGCTACTTACAAAGTAGCGCGAAAATCCCCGAGTGGATCCGAACTTCCCCTACCCGAGCAGCTCCACCCCAGCCTCCGCGACAACCGCCCGCACCTCGTCGAGGTAGCGCTGCGCCTGAGCGGTGAGGGGGATCGCGGAGTGACCGATCCAGCCGATCTCGATGCGCTCGTCCACGTCGAGCGGGACGGCGACGATGCCCGGGTCGAGGTCGTCGCTGATGATGCCCGTCGAGATCGTGTAGCCGTCGAGGCCGATCATGAGGTTGAAGATCGTCGCGCGATCGGAGACGCGGATCTCCTGCTTGCTCGACAGCGTGGAGAGGATCTCCTCGGCGAAGTAGAAGGAGTTGTTCGCGCCCTGGTCGAAGGTGAGCCGAGGCAGGCCGGCGAGGTCGTCGAGCGTCGCGCGCGCCTTCGACGCGAGCGGGTTCCTCCGGGAGACGAAGATGTGCGGCTCCGCGAGGAACAGCGTGTGGAACGCGAGGCCCGACTCCCGCAGCAGCTTGTCGATGACGTTCCGGTTGAACTCGTTCCGGTAGAGGAGGCCCAGCTCGCTGCGGAGCGTGCGCACGTCCTCGATGATGTCCCACGTGCGGGTCTCGCGCAGCGAGAACTCGTACTCGGCCGCCCCGGTGCCCTTGACCATGCGGACGAACGCGTCGACCGCGAACGAGTAGTGCTGCGCGGACACCCCGAGCAGGCGACGCGAAGGCGGGCGACCGAGGTAGCGCTGCTCGAGCAGCTCCACCTGCTCGACGACCTGCTTCGCGTAGCGCAGGAACTCCGTCCCGTCGGTCGTGAGCGAGACGCCGCGGGCAGAGCGGACGAGGAGCGCGCGGCCCACCCGGGTCTCGAGATCCTTCATCGCCGCAGACATCGTCGGCTGCGCGACGAACAGCATGTCGGCGGCGGCACTGATCGACCGTTCGGCGGCGACCTCGATGAAGTAGTGCAGCTGCTGCAGAGTCACGCCGTTCGATCGCCGAGTCATAGCCGAAGCCTATAGTGACGCATAGTTGCGTCGAATTACTCGATGGCCGCGAATCGCCTGCACAATGGACGCATCCACGCCCACAGGCCGACCGGCCTCTCGACTCCCGGATAGGCCTCACATGGCGAACGACATCACGTTCAACATCACCACCACCCGCTTCGACGAGCACTACGCGCCGTCGGAGAGCTCCCGCATCACCACGAACTTCGCCAACCTGGCCCGCGGCGAGCACCGTCAGCAGAACCTCCGCAACGCCCTGACGATGATCGACCGGCGCTTCAACGACCTCGCCCGCTGGGACAACCCGACCGGCGACCGCTACACGCTCGAGCTCGACATCATCTCCGCATCGCTGCAGTTCGACGACGAAGGCGACGACCGCGAGTTCCCGCTGCTCGAGGTCCTCGACATCGGGATCGTCGACCGGTCGACGGGCGAGCACCACCAGGGCATCGTCGGCAACAACTTCTCCTCCTACCTCCGCGACTACGACTTCAGCGTGCTGCTGCCGTCGGCAAACGCGGGCGGGGGCGGCTTCTCCCTGCCCGACGGCTTCGGCGAGCTCCACGGCAAGCTGTTCCAGCACTTCCTCGACTCGGCCGCCTACCGGGCGCGGTTCCCGAAGTCGCCCGTCATCTGCATCAGCGTCTCGACGAGCAAGACGTACACGCGCACCGACAACCACCACCCCGTCCTCGGAGTCGAGTACCGGCAGGACGAGTACTCCCTGACCGACCAGTACTTCGGCAAGATGGGGCTGCAGGTCCGCTACTTCATGCCCCCAGGCAGCGTCGCCCCGCTCGCGTTCTACTTCCGCGGAGACCTGCTCAGCGACTACTCCACCCTCGAGCTCATCGGCACGATCAGCACGATGGAGGCGTTCCAGAAGATCTACCGACCCGAGATCTACAACGCCAACTCCGCCGCCGCGAACATCTACAGCCCAACACTCGACCAGCAGGACTTCTCCCGCACCGAGATCGCCTACGACCGCGAAGAGCGCAGCCAGCTCGCCATCACCCAGGGCCGCTACACCCAGGAGCACTTCGTGAAGCCGCACGGCGACGTGCTCGACGCCTGGGCCGCCGGCTACGCCGTCTCCGCTCGATGACCCCAGAAGGATCGACGAACATGAACACACTCCTCCCCGTCGCAAGCGTCGGCAGCCTGCCCAAGCCGTCCTGGCTCGCGAAGCCAGAAGTCCTCTGGTCGCCCTGGGAGCTCGAGGGCGCGGCGCTCGTCGACGGCAAGCAGGATGCGCTGCGCATCGCCGTCCAGGAACAGCGCAATCGCGGCGTCGACATCATCAGCGATGGTGAGCAGACCCGCCAGCACTTCGTCACGACCTTCATCGAGCACCTCGAGGGCGTCGACTTCGAGAATCGCGAGACGGTCCGCATCCGCGACCGCTACGACGCGAGCGTGCCCACCGTCGTCGGAGCCGTGAGCCGCAAGCAGCCCGTCTTCGTCGAGGACGCGAAGTTCCTGCGCCAGCAGACCGACCAGAAGATCAAGTGGGCGCTCCCCGGCCCCATGACGATGATCGACACCCTCTCCGACCGCCACTACAAGAGCCGCGAGAAGCTGGCGTGGGAGTTCGCGACGATCCTCAACCAGGAGGCCAAGGAGCTCGAGGCCGCCGGAGTCGACATCATCCAGTTCGACGAGCCCGCCTTCAACGTCTTCTTCGACGACGTGCAGGACTGGGGCGTCGCAGCTCTCGAGCGTGCCGCGGAGGGCCTTGGCGCTGAGACCGTCGTGCACATCTGCTACGGCTACGGCATCAAGGCGAACAACGACTGGAAGGCCACCCTCGGGGCGGAGTGGCGTCAGTACGAGAAGACGTTCCCGCTCATCCAGCAGTCGTCCATCGACATCGTCTCCCTCGAGAGCCAGCACTCGCACGTGCCCATGGATCTCATCGAGCTGATCCGCGGCAAGAAGGTCATGCTCGGCGCCATCGACGTAGCGAGCGAAGTGATCGAGACCCCGGATGAGGTCGCAGACACCCTCCGCAAGGCGCTCCAGTTCGTGGATGCGGACAAGCTCATCGCCAGCACGAACTGCGGCATGGCTCCCCTGCCGCGAGACGTCGCCTACGGCAAGTTGAGCGCACTGTCGGCTGGAGCCGCCATCCTCCGCGCCGAGCTCAGCTGACCACCGCCGCCTGAGACGGGCTTTCGGGGCGGGGTGCGCCGGTCGGAGACGACTTACAGGCGCCCCGCCCCGAGTCGGCCGTGCGACGCCTCGAGGTAGCAGTTGCCGCACATCGACTCGTAGCTGACCTCGCCCTGGTCGATCGCGACCTGGCCGCCGTCGAACACGAACTCGCCGGCGACGCGGCGGCCGTTGAAGATGGCCTTTCGCCCGCAGCGGCAGATCGTCTTGAGTTCCTCGAGCGAGTGCGCGATCTCGAGCAGCCGCTGGCTCCCGGGGAACGCGATGGTCTGGAAGTCGGTGCGGATGCCGTACGCGAGCACCGGGATGCCGTCGAGCACCGCGATGCGCAGCAGCTCATCGACCTGCCAGGTCGTCAGGAACTGGGCCTCGTCGACGAGCAGGCACGAGATCGGCTGACCGTCAGCGACCAGCGCCGCCAGCTGCTCGCGGGGGCTGTCCTCGACACCCACGAGGATCTCAACGCCCCTCGTCATGCCGAGGCGCGACGAGATCTCCCCCTCGACCTTCGTGTCGATCGCCGGCTTCGCGAGCACCACCCGGTGCCCGCGCTCCTCGTAGTTGAACGCCGCCTGCAGCAGCGCCGTCGACTTGCCCGAGTTCATCGCCCCGTAGCGGAAGTACAGCTTGGCCATGGTCCTCCTCGTTTCAGGGCTGAGCCCGGTCGATCGTACCCGCACGGCGCGCATCCGCCCACCTCGTGACGCTGCTCGCGGTGCGACAGCTCAGAGCCGCTTGACCATCTCCAGCTCCCGCTGCCGCCGATCGAGCGGGTAGGGAATGGTGGAGCCGGTCGCGACGAAGCCGCGCCGCTCGTACGCGGCTCTGGCCCGCGCGTTGTCCTCGTGCACGTGCAGCATGAGCCCGGACGCCCGCGAGCTGGCCCACTCCTCGACCTCGGCGAGCAGCGCATCCGTCACCCCGGCCGCCGCCCCGCGGAAGGCGCTCGCCACGTACACGCTGACGAGCATCGGCCACGGCTCATTCCGGAAGGAGACGCACCCCATGGTGCCGACCCAGCGGCCGTCCTCGAGCACCGCGACGAGCGAGATGCCGTTCGCGGCATCGCCCCGCGCGCCCCGCCGCCGCCACTCCGCCTCATCGTGGCCAAGCGCTTCCTCGAGGGTCTCCGTGTACGCAAGCGGGGTGTCTTGGAGCATCTCGAGCCGGATCTCCCGCACCTCGTGCCAGTCGTCTGGCGTCGTCGCGCGAATCGTGAACGGAGCTGAAGTCATCGCCTGAGCGTACCCGCCGTGCGGCGTTCACCGACGGCCCCTATCGTCGGCCTGACGAGCAGGCGAACAGGCGCTGCGCACAGGAGCGGGAGGCGGGCGGATGCAGCAGACGGCGGAGCCGAGGAAGGTCGGCACGGTCGGCGCGACGGCGATCGGCGTCTCCGCCATGCTCGGCGCAGGCGTCTTCTCCGCGTTCGCTCCGGCGGCCCAGGCGGCCGGCAGCTGGCTGCTGCTGAGCCTCGGCGTCGCGCTGGTCGTCGCCGCGAGCAACGCAGCATCGACCGCGCAACTCGCGCGTCAGCATCCAGGAGCGGGTGGCGTGTACCTCTACGGGCGCGAGCAGCTCGGCGAGTGGCCAGGCTTCCTCGCCGGCTGGGGCTTCGTGATCGGCAAGACCGCTTCGGTCGCGGCCATGGCCATCACGGCCGCCGCGTACCTCGTGCCTGAGCCGTTCGCGCGGCCGGTCGCACTCGCGGTGCTGCTCGCCGTCACCGCGGCCGGCATGTTCGGCATCACGCGGACAGCGGCCATCGCGACGATCATCGCCGGCGTCGTGATGCTCGGGCTCGTCGCAGTCCTGGTCACGGCGCAGCTCTCGCCGCCGCTCTTCGGCTCCGCGTCCGGAAGCGATGCCCAGTTCTCGGCCAGCGGCGTCCTGCAGGGCGCCGGCATCCTCTTCTTCGCCTTCGCCGGCTACGCCCGCGTCGCGACGCTCTCCGAGGAGGTCCGCGATCCGCGGCGCACCGTGCCAAGGGCGATGCTGCTGTCCTTCCTCATCGTGAGCGTCATCCTGGCGATGCTCGGATGGGCGCTCCTGACAACGCTCGGCCCGGGCAGGCTCGCGCTGACACCGGCTCCGATAGCGGCCCTCGTCGAGACCCAGCCCGCGGTCCAGGCCGTAGTCGGCATCCTTGCCGCGGTCGCCTCGATCGGGGCACTCTCGGCCGTGCTGGCGGGGAGCTCCCGGACGGCGATGGCGATGGGCAGACGACACGAGCTGCCCGGCCCGCTGGCGCGCCAGCATCCGTCGACCTCGGTACCCCGGGTCGCGGTGCTCGCCGTCGCGGCCGGCGCCGCGCTGCTGATCTGCGTCGGCGACATCCGCGAGGTCATCGGGTTCTCCAGCGCTGGAGTGCTCGTCTACTACCTGGTCGCGAATCTCAGCGCGCTCACCCAGGCGAGGGAGCACCGCAGCGTTCCGCGCGCCGTCTCAGCGCTCGGCGCCCTCGGCTGCGTCGTGCTCGTCGTGACGCTGCCCCCGCTCGCGCTGGCGTCGGCGCTCGGCGTCTTCCTCATGGGCGTCGTCGTCCGCCTCGCGCTGCGCCGCCGATCGGACCAGGGCTGACGCAGCGAAGCCGCCCCGCGGGTGCGGAACGGCTTCGGTGGCGTGCGTCGGCCGCCTCGGGGCTGCCTGAGCGCGTGTCCTAGTGCGCGTTGAGCTCAAGCGCCTTCGCGCTGGCCGCCTGCGTTGAGTCGGCGAGCTCGGCCGAATCGTTGACGTCGGTGCCGAGGCTCGGTACGAGCGCCTCGAGCTTCGGGGCCCATTCGGCCTTCTTTTGCGGGTAGCAGCGGCCGAGCAGGTCGATCATGACCGGCACGGCGACGGATGCTCCGGGCGAGGCCCCGAGCAGGCCGGCGATCGAACCGTCCTTCTTGGCCACGACCTCCGTGCCCATCTGCAGGATGCCGCCGCGCTTCGGGTCCTTCTTCATGACCTGCACGCGCTGCCCCGCCGTGATGAGGCGCCAGTCGGCGGCGTTCGCCTCCGGGAAGAACTCCTGCAGCTGCTCGAACTTCTTGTCCTTGCTCGCGAGCACCTGGCCGACGAGGTAGGTGACGAGGTCGAAGTTGTCCTTCGCGACTGCGAGCATCGGGATGAGGTTGTGCGGGCGCAGCGACTTGACGAGGTCGAGGTAGCTGCCCGTCTTCAGGTACTTGGGGCTGAAGCCCGCGTACGGCCCGAACATGAGGGCCGGCTTGCCGTCGACGACACGCGTGTCGAGGTGCGGCACCGACATGGGCGGGGCGCCGACGGATGCCTTGCCGTAGACCTTCGCGAGGTGCTTCTCGACGACCGCCGGGTTGTCGGTGCGCAGGAACTGGCCGGAGATGGGGAAGCCGCCGTAGCCCTTGATCTCGTCGATGCCAGACTTCTGCAGCAGCGGAAGCGCGCCGCCGCCTGCCCCGACGAACACGAAGCGCGCACGGGTGACGTTCTTGCGGCCCTTCTGCTCGCCGGCACGCTGCTGCGTCGCGATCTGCCAGATGCCGTCGCGCTGCTGGCGGAGCGCGATGACCTCCGTGTTGAGGCGCAGCACGGCGCCCCGGTCGACAAGACCCTGCACGAGCTTGTGCGTCAGCGCACCGAAGTCGACGTCGGTTCCGGCGGCGACGCGCGTCGCGGCGACCTTCTCGCCCGACGGGCGCCCCTCGACGAGCGACGGCGCCCACGCCTTGATGACCTCGAGGTCGTCGGAGAACTCCATCGTCGAGAAGAGCGGCTCGGTCTTGAGCAGCTCGAAGCGGCGGCGCAGGAACTCGACGTTCTCGGCCCCTCGAACGAACGTCATGTGCGGCACGGAGTTGATGAACCCGGACGGCTCGGGCAGCTCGCCCGCCTCGACGAGCGAGGCCCAGAACTGACGAGACACCTGGAACTGCTCGTTGATCTGGATTGCCTTGGACGCGTCGATGACGCCGTCCTTCTCAGGCGTGTAGTTGAGCTCGCAGAGCGCTGCGTGCCCAGTTCCCGCGTTGTTCCACGGGCTCGAGCTCTCCTGAGCGAGCCCGTCGAGTCGCTCGATGATCTTGATGCTCCACTCCGGCTCAAGCTTGTTGAGAAGCGAGCCGAGGGTGGCACTCATGATGCCCCCGCCGATCAGGACGACGTCGTAGATCTTCTGTGAATCAGTCACCGAGACAGTCTACGTCCGAGGCAGATGCACGTCCGCTTCGAGGATGCACGTCAGTCGTCACATTCTGAGCTTTTTGCCGTTTTCGAATGCAATGGCCACCACGGGCGTGTTCCGCCGCGGCATTCTCGGCGCCAGACGCAAGAACGGACGCCCCTGAGAGGGCGTCCGTTCTGTGCGGAAGAGGCGGTCGTCAGGCCTTGGCGGCGACGAGCTCGGCGATCTGCACCGCGTTGAGCGCTGCGCCCTTGCGGAGGTTGTCGTTCGAGATGAACAGCGCGAGACCGCGGTTGCCGTCGACCGACTGGTCCTGGCGGATGCGGCCGACGAGGCTCGGGTCGGCGCCGGCAGCCTGCTGCGGCGTGGGCACGTCCACCAGCGCGACGCCCGGCGCCGCAGCGAGCAGCTCGCGCGCACGGTCAGGCGTGAGCGCGTCGGCGAACTCGGCGTTGATCGACAGCGAGTGGCCCGTGAAGACGGGGACGCGAACGCACGTTCCGCTCACGCGAAGCTCGGGGAGGCCGAGGATCTTGCGGCTCTCGTTGCGCAGCTTCTGCTCTTCGTCCGTTTCCTCGGATCCGTCGTCGACGACCGACCCGGCGAGGGGGATCACGTTGAAGGCGATGGGGGCGACGTACTTGTCCGGAGCCGGGAACTCGACGGACGAACCGTCGTGCACGAGCCCGAGGAGCGCTTCCTCGCCCTGCGAGACCGCGGCGACGGCCTGGCCGGACAGCTCACGGGCACCCGCGAGGCCGGAGCCAGACGTGGCCTGGTAGGTCGAGACGACGAGGCGCTCGAGACCGGCCGCCTCGTGCAGCACCTTGAGGACGGGCATCGCGGCCATGGTCGTGCAGTTGGGGTTCGCGATGATGCCCTTCGGCGGCGCGACGATGGCCTCCGGGTTGACCTCGGAGACGACCAGCGGCACCTCGGGGTCGCGGCGCCACGCGCTCGAGTTGTCGATGACAACCGCGCCGGCGGCGGCGAAGCGCTCGGCCTGCGCGCGCGACGTGGTCGCCCCCGCGGAGAAGAGCGCGATGTCGATGCCGCTCACGTCGGCGACGGCGACGTCTTCGACCGTGATGTCCTCGCCGCGGAACGGGAGGGTCGTTCCCGCCGAGCGGGCGGAGGCGAAGAAGCGGATGCTCGCGACGGGGAAGTCGCGCTCCTCGAGGAGGGTGCGCATGACGGCGCCGACCTGGCCGGTCGCACCGACGACGGCGACGTTCAACTTGGTGCTCATGAGTGCTCTTTTCTGCTCAGCCGCGTCAGCGGCCGGTGCCTGCGTAGACGACAGCCTCGGCGTCGCCGTCGAGGTCGAAGGCGGTGTGGATGACGCGGGTGGCCTCGGTGACGAGGTCGGCCTGCGTGATGATCGAGATGCGGATCTCGGACGTGGAGATCATGTCGATGTTGATGCCAGCATCCTTCAGCGCCGTGAAGAGCTTCGCCGTCACGCCGATGTTGGTGCGCATGCCGGATCCGACCAGCGAGATCTTCCCGATGTCCTCCGTGAGACGCAGCGACGCGTAGCCGATCTGCTCGCCCTCCGCGGCGACGGCGTCGAGCACGCGCTGCGCGTCGGCCTTGGGGAGCGTGAAGGAGATGTCGGTGACCTTCGTGTCCTGCTCGGACACGTTCTGCACGATCATGTCGATGTTCGCGCCCTGCTCGGCGACGATCGTGAAGATCGCAGCCGCCTTGCCTGGCACATCCGGAACCCCCGCGATGGTGATCTTGGCCTGGCTCAGGTCGTGGGCGACACCCGCGATCATTGCTGCTTCCACTTCGTACTCCTCTGCCCGGTCTGGGTTGTAGACGATGGTGCCCTCGTGGTCGGAGAACGACGAGCGGACGTGGAGCGTGACTCCCTGTCGGCGTGCGTACTCGACCGCGCGGATGTGAAGGACCTTCGCACCCGAGGCGGCGAGCTCCAGCATCTCCTCGCTCGAGATGTAGCTCAGCTTGTGCGCCTTGGGCACGATCCGCGGGTCGGCGGAGAAGACCCCGTCGACGTCGGTGTAGATCTCGCAGACGTCGGCGCCGAGCGCCGCGGCGAGGGCGACGGCGGTCGTGTCCGATCCTCCGCGCCCGAGCGTGGTGATGTCCTTGGAGTCGCGGTTGAAGCCCTGGAAACCGGCGACGATCGCGATGGCGCCCTCGTCGAGCGCCTCGCGCACGCGCACCGGGGTGACGTCGACGATGCGGGCATCGCCGTGCGTGGAGTCGGTGATCATGCCCGCCTGGCTGCCCGTGTAGCTCCTGGCGTCCATGCCGAGGTCCTTGATCGCCATCGCGAGGAGTGCCATCGAGACGCGCTCTCCGGTCGTGACGAGCATGTCGAACTCGCGCGCATCCGGGATCGTCGCGATCTGGTGGGCGAGGTCGATGAGGTCGTCCGTCGTGTCGCCCATGGCGGAGACAGCCACGACGACGTCGTTCCCTGCTCGGCGGGTCTCGACGACTCGACGGGCCACTCGCTTGATGCTCTCGGCATCGGCGACCGATGATCCGCCGTACTTCTGGACGATCAGACTCACGTGTCGTGTCTCCTCCGGTTCGGGATGCGCGTCGAGCCTCGCTCGCGCGCCACAAGCTCCCATCCTATCCGGCGGGGGCATGCGGTTCCTAGCGCGGGTGCCGTTCGTTTCCGTTGATTGCGGGGCGGTGACCGACTGACGACACTGCTCGCGCAAGTCGCTGGCGCCGCGCGGTCGCGCCGACCCGCTCAGGGACCCACCGACCCGCCGACCCACTCACCCGCCCATCCCCTCGACAGAGTTGTGGGCAGATACGGTCAACAACACGCGCAACCGCACCTACCCACAACTCTGCGCCGCGCGTCGTCGCACCGCCCCACGCAGGGCCCCACAGACCCGCAGACCCACTCGCCCGCTCATCCCCTCGAGAGAGTTGTGGGCGGATGCGGTCAACAACACGCGCAACCGCACCCACCCACAACTCTGCGCCGCGCGGAGTCGCACCGCCCCACGCAGGACCCCACCGACCCGCAGACCCACTCGTCCCCTCACCCGCAGACCCGCAGACCCACTCGCCCGCTCACCCGCTCACCCGCTCACCCGCCGACCCACTCACCCACCCATCCCCGCGACAGAGTTGTGGGCGGATGCGGTCAACAACACGCGCAACCGCACCCACCCACAACTCTGCGCCGCGCGGGTGGAGGTGCCTAGTCCAGGGGCGGCAGAAGTGAGGCCGGCGGGGCGAAGCGGAGATCGCGCGGCGAAGCGGAGGGCGCGGCGACACGGGGCAGCAAGCAGCGGCGGAGCGGAGCGTCGCGGCGGACGGCGCGGCAGGCGGCGCTGGCGCGGCCCCGGGGACCGGCGGAACTCGCCAGTCCGCCGCGCGACGGTCAGTCGATGGCGCGGCGGCCGGAGAAGGCGCGACCGAGGGTGATCTCGTCGGCGTACTCGAGGTCTCCTCCGACGGGGAGGCCGGAGGCGAGCCGGGAGACGGGCACGCCGATGCTTGTGAGGAGCCGGCTCAGGTACGACGCCGTGGCGTCTCCCTCGAGGTTCGGGTCGGTCGCGACGATGACCTCCTTGACCTCCCCCGATTCGAGCCTGGCCAGGAGGGTGCGGATGTTCAGGTCATCCGGACCGATGCCCTCCATCGGATTGATGGCGCCGCCCAGCACGTGGAAGAGGCCGCTGAACTCGCGGGTGCGCTCGATGGCGGCCACGTCCTTCGGCTCCTCGACGACGCAGATGACGGTGCGGTCGCGACGCGGGTCGCGACACACGTTGCACTCGGGCCCCTCGCTGACGTTGCCGCAGACGGTGCAGAACTGCACTCGCTCACGGACGGTGGCGAGGATCTGCGCGAGCCGCGACACGTCGAAGGACTGCGTCTGCACGATGTGGAACGCGATGCGCTGCGCGGACTTGGGACCAACGCCGGGCAGGCGCCCGAGCTCGTCGATGAGGTCCTGGATGATGCCTTCATACATGGCTCAGTTGCTCCGACCTTCGGATGATGGTGCACGCACGGCTCAATAGCCCCCGTCTTCAGGTGGTGGTGGTGCGGAGAAGTCGTCCTCAGGCGGCAGCTCGGCGGCCTCGGGTTCGGGCACGATGATGTCCTCGCCGATGAAGCGTGCGCCGAGGCGCTCGCGAACGATGGCCTCACCGTAGCGCTCGACGCCGGGAATCACGGGTGCGCTCGCGACGCGCTGGGTGCGCTTCGGAGCTGGCGCTGCCACGGGCGCTGACACCTCGTCGTCCACAGGTGCCGCCTGCACCGCGGGTGCTGCGCTCGTGGTCGCCACCGCACCCGGGGCGGATGCTGCGGGCACGCGAGGCGTCGAGCTCGCGCCCGAGGCAGGGCCAGACCCGGGGATGGCCGCGGTCGCCCATCCGGACCCGGGGCCGTCGTCGGGAACCGACTCCTGCCCGGGGATCTTCGCGACGGTCCAGTTGAGGCCGCTCGACGAGGACGAGGCCTTCGCCGGAGGGGTCGTGGATGAGCGCTCGGAGGGCGCCGGAGTCGCGGTCGGTGCAGCCGTGGACTGCTCTCGCGAGGTGCCGGCGGTGCGAGTGTCCGCCGCTCGAGTTTTGGCTGGAGCTGCAGCCGGTGCCGGGTCGGGCTCCGCCGGTGCCGGCGCCGGCTCGTCGCCGCGGCTGGGAGCCTGGCCTCCTCCTGGCGCGCCGGCGCCGCCCGCTCCGCCCGGTCGCTGCGGCTGGAACTTGACGGTGATGCCGAACATCTCCTGGATGGCGGTGCGCAGCACGGCGCTCGGCGCGTCGGCGGCGCCTCGTTCGCCTCGGAACTGATCGAGCACGGCGCGCGACGGCACCTCGAAGACCAGGAGGTCGCCGACGAGATCGCGCGGGTGCACCGACTGGGCGACGCTCCAGGCGTGTGTGCCACCGAGGTCGCGCATGCGCTCGAGCAGCGTCGGCCAGGCGTCACGCAGCTGCGCGAACACGGGCGGCTCAGCGGATGCTCGCGCGGCCGTGGCGTGCGGGACCGGAGCCGGCTCGCGGGCCTCGCCGGGTGCGGGTTCCTGCGCGGCGGTGAGGCCCGGCGCGGAGACGGGGGCCGGCGTGGACTCGGCTTCGGCTTCAGGCGCAGACTCGGGTTCAGGCGCAGACTCCGCGACGGGCGGAGCGGGTGGCTCGTCCTCGGCAGGGGCGTCGGCGTCCGCCGGCGCTTGGCCGTCGAAGGGCGCTTCGGCCTCGGCCGTGCGACCCGCGTCGGGCTCGGGCTCGGAGTCCTTGCTCGCTTCACCGACGGAGACCGGCGTGGTCTGCTCCTCGATGGGCGCGGAGGGAGGCCCCGCGTCCACGGCCGGTTCGGCCGAGGGCTCGGTCGGCGGTAGCACCACCGGAGCCGGAGCCGGAGCCGATGCAGGTGTAGGTGTAGGTGCGGACGCCGCTGGAGCCGGCGAGGCCAAAGCTTCCGCCGGAGTCGTTGCCGAGGCTGCGGGAGCGCCGGAGCTCGAGGTCGCCCCAGACCCTGGGGTCGCGGCGGCCCAGGACGCGGCGGCGAGACGCGCCGCAGACGCCGTGTCGGGCTCCCCGGCGGCAGGCGCGGCAGCGGGAACCGGTGGCACCACGGCCTCGTTCGGCGCACGGTCGGCAAGCGACTGCGACGGCGACGGCTGCGTCGCGTGGGCTGCGGCTGGTTCGGACCTTGAGGCAGGCGCGCCCGCCTGCGGAGCTGCGGCAGGCGCATCCGCTGGCGCCGACGCGGCGGAACCAACGGCCGGCGCGGTGGCACCCGAGGCGGCAGGGGCGGCGAGACGCTTCGGCGACGTGCCCGGCGCATCCGCGACGGCGAGCAACGTGCCGCTGTCGATGAAGTCGGCCCGCGACGCGACGAGGATCCGCGCGACGAGCAGCTCCAGGTGCAGCTTCGGCGAGGTCACCCCGCTCATGTCGGTGAGGGTCTCGTTGACGAGGTCGGCGATGCCCGTGAGTGCGGCAGGCGAGAATCGACCGGCCTGGACGCGAAGCGCCTCGACCTCGTCCGCTCCGAGCCCGCGAAGCACTGCGCCGGCACCGGGACCCGTGGCCTTGGCGACGATGAGGTCACGCAAGCGCTCGAGCAGGTCCTCGACGTAGCGGCGAGGGTCTTGGCCGGACTGGATGACGCGGTCGACCGCCGTGTAGGCAGCGGCAGGGTCGGCGTCGGCGAAGGCATCGATCGACTCGTCGAGCAGCTCCTGGCCGGTGAAGCCGAGGAGGGCAGCGGCGCGCTGGTAGCCGAGGAGACCCGTCTCGGAGCCAGCGATGATCTGGTCGAGCAGCGAGAGCGTGTCTCGGGCAGAACCGCCACCGGCACGCACGACGAGGGGCAGCACGCCGGGCTCGGCGGTGACGCCCTCGCTGGTGCAGAGCTCTTCGACGTACTCGAGCATGAGGGCCGGCGGGATGAGCCGGAACGGGTAGTGGTGCGTGCGCGAGCGGATCGTGCCGATGACCTTCTCGGGCTCGGTCGTCGCGAACACGAAGCGCACGTGCTCCGGCGGCTCCTCGACGACCTTGAGCAGGGCGTTGAAGCCGGCCGAGGTCACCATGTGCGCCTCGTCGATGATGAAGATCTTGTAGCGGTCGCGGCTCGGCGCGAGGATGGCGCGCTCCCGCAGCTCGCGAGCGTCTTCCACGCCACCGTGACTGGCGGCGTCGATCTCGAACACGTCGAGCGAGCCTCCGCCGTCGCGCGCGAGCTCGACGCACGACTGGCAGACACCGCATGGCGTGTCGGTCGGCCCCTCCGCGCAGTTCAGGCAGCGGGCGAGGATGCGCGCGGAGCTCGTCTTCCCGCACCCTCGCGGGCCGGAGAACAGGTAGGCGTGATTGACACGACCGGTGCGCAGCGCGGTCATGAGGGGTTCGGTGACCTGCGACTGCCCGATCATCTCGGCGAAGTTCTCAGGCCGATAGCGGCGGTACAGGGCTGTGGCCATGCGCACCATCGTAGACGCCACCACCGACAACGGGCGCGCCGCGGACCGTCCCTATCCGCACCGTGGGGCTCACAGCGCGCGCAGACTCTCCCCCTGCCAGCCAAGTGGCCCCGAAGCAGCGCCCCTGCCGAAATCGCTGCCAGCCAAATGACCCTTCAGAGGCGCCCTTCAGCGGCAAATCGGCGGGCAGCGGTCACTCTCCGACGACGCGGGGGCGTGGGGCGTGGGAGGCAGGGCGCGGGATGCGAAATGCGAAATGCGGATGCGGATGTGGAAAGCCGTGATCGGCCGAGGCAAGGGCAAGGTGGTCTGGTTCAGACCCCGCCGGGCCGAACCGAGCCGAGCCGGGTCATACCGCGCCCCTCCAGGTCAGCTCCGGCTCAGGTCAAGCGATCGCGGCCAGGCTCTGCCGCGCGATCTCGAGCTCCTCGTTCGTCGGCACGACCAGCACCTCGATGCGCGAGTCGTCCGTTGAGATGCGGCGAGCATCCCGCGACGACGACTCGTTGCGCTCGGGCGAGAGCTTCACGCCGAGCCATTCGAGGCCCTCGAGCACGTCGGCGCGCAGCTGGGCGTCGTTCTCGCCGATGCCGGCGGTGAAGACGATCGCGTCGACTCCTCCGAGCAGCAGCATGTAGGCGCCCAGGTAGTGGCGGATGCGGTGCGCGTAGACGGCGAGGCCGAGCTGAGCGCGCTCGTCGCCCGCGTTCGCCTTCTGCCGGACATCGCGCATGTCGCCGGACCCAGTGAGCCCGAGCAGCCCGGACTTGCGGTTCAGGAGGTCGTCGAGCTGGTCGATCGTGTAGCCGCCTCGACGCGACAGGTGCACGAGGACGGCCGGGTCGAGGTCGCCGGTGCGGGTGCCCATGACCAGGCCCTCGAGTGGCGTCATGCCCATGCTCGTCTCGACGGAACGGCCACCGTCGACGGCGCACATGCTGGCGCCGTTGCCGATGTGCAGCACGATCGTCTTGAGCTCCCCCAGGTCACGCCCGAGGAAGCCTGCGGTCTCCTCGGAGACGAACTTGTGGCTCGTGCCGTGCGCGCCGTACTTGCGCACCCTGTGCTCCTTGGCGACGGCCGCGTCCAGTGCGTACAGCGACGAGGCCTCGCTCATCGTCGTGTGGAAGGCCGTGTCGAAGACCGCAACGTGCGGCGTCTCTGCGAAGACGTCACGCGCGCCGACGATGCCCTCGAGGTTGGCGGGGTTGTGCAGCGGCGCGAGCGGGATGAGGTCCTCGATGTCCTGCAGCACCTTGCCGTCGATGACGGCCGCGTCGAAGAAGCGGCGCCCGCCGTGCACGACGCGGTGCCCCACGACGACCGGCGGGAACTCGGCGAGGCTCGGGCCGTGCTCCTCGAAGCCCTCCAGCATGGCCTCGAACCCGCGCGTGTGGTTGGGGATGTCCGCTTCGCGCGCGAAGGTCGCTCCCCCGGTCTTGTGCGTGACGCTGGCGACGCTCTCGCCGATGCGCTCCACGAGGCCGGACGCGAGCGTCTCCTCGCGGTCCATGTCGATCAGCTGGTACTTGAAGGACGACGAGCCGGAGTTGACGACCAGGACGATGCTCATGAGCACCCTTTCTCGAGACCCGCGAGAGGCGGGCGGGACGTGAGGCGGATGCTCCTAGGAGCGCTGCGCCTGGATCGCCGTGATGGCGACGGTGTTGATGATGTCGGAGACGAGCGCGCCTCTGGAGAGGTCGTTAATGGGCTTGTTCAGGCCCTGCAGGATCGGCCCGATCGCGACAGCTCCGGCGGAGCGCTGCACCGCCTTGTACGTGTTGTTGCCCGTGTTGAGGTCGGGGAAGATGAACACCGTGGCGCGGCCGGCCACCTGGCTGCCTGGCATCTTCTTGCTCGCGACCGCCGCATCCGTCGCCGCGTCGTACTGGATCGGCCCTTCGACGGGCAGCTCCGGCATGCGCTCGCGCACGATGCCGGTCGCGGTGCGGACCTTGTCGACGTCGGCGCCGGATCCCGACTCCCCCGTCGAGTAGGAGAGCATGGCGACGCGCACGGCGATGTCGAACTGGGTGGCCGTCTCGGCGGAGGAGATGGCGATGTCGGCGAGCTGCTCTGCCGTCGGGTCGGGGTTGACGGCGCAGTCGCCGTAGACGAGCACGCGGTCGGCGAGGGCCATGAGGAAGACGCTCGAGACGACGGAGACGCCCGGCTTGGTCTTGACGATCTCGAAGCCGGGGCGGATGGTGTGGGCCGTGGTGTGCGCGGCCCCTGAGACCATTCCGTCGGCGAGGCCGAGGTGCACCATGAGCGTGCCGAAGTAGCTGACGTCGCGCACGCGCTCGGTCGCGGCCTCGATCGTGACGCCCTTGTGTGCGCGGAGCCGCGCGTACTCCTCCGCGAAGCGGGCGACGTAGTCGGGGTTGCTCGTGCTCAGCACGTGAGCTGCCGAGATGTCGACGCCGAGGGCGGATGCACGGCCGCGCACCTCGGACTCCTCGCCGAGGATCGTGATCTCGGCGACCTCGCGTGCCAGCAGCGAGCCCGCCGCCACGAGGATGCGGTCGTCGCTCCCCTCCGGCAGGACGATGTGCTTGCGGTCGGAGCGGGCCCGGTCGAGGAGCGTGTTCTCGAACATGAGCGGCGTCACGACGAGCGACGGCTTGACGTTGAGGAGCGCGACGACCTCGATGGCCGGGATGTGCTGCTCGAACTTGGCGAGTGCGAGGTCGATCTTGCGGCGTGAGATGCCCGCGGCGGCGAGGCGTCCGCGGGTCTGCATGATGCGCTGGGCTGTGTCGTAGGTGCCGAAGTTGGTGCGGATGATGGGCACCTCGACATTGAGGCCCTTGATGAGGCGCTCGATCGCCGGCGGGAACTCGAACGGGCCGTTGACGACGATGCCCGTCAGCGACGGGAACGTCTCGGCTCGCTGCGCGAGGAGCACGGCGAGGAGCACTTCGGTGCGGTCGGCCGCGATGACGACGACGGCACCCTCCTTGAGGCGCTCGAGGACGTTCTGCATGGACATGCCCGCGAGCACGACGCCGAGGACCTCGCGACCGAGGAGCTCGCGGTCGCCGTAGACGAGCTCGCCGCCGACCGCATCCAGAAGCTGCGACAGGGACGGAGCCATGAGGAGCGGCGTCTCGGGGATCGCCCACACGGGCACCTTGTGGCCGAGCTCGCGGAGCGCGCGCTCTGCGACGGCGGCACGCACCTCTTCCGTCGCGTGCTCGTCGGCGCGGTTGATGGCGATGGCGAGCAGGGTCGCGTGCGCAGCGTCGAGCTCGGGGAGGGTGACCTCGAGCGCCTGCGCCAGCTGCTCTGGCGTGCGCGGCTGCCCCTTGTCGGCATCGAGGCCGGTCAGGACGAGCAGGACCGGCGCGCCGAGGTTCGCGGCGACTCGAGCGTTGAAGCCCAATTCGGCGGGGTTGCCGATGTCGGTGAAGTCGCTGCCGACGATGACCACGGTGTCGCAGCGCCGCTCGAGGGCCCGGTAGCGGGTGACGATGCGGGACAGCGCCTCGTCGGGATCGGCGTGCACGTCGTCGTAGGTGACCCCGAAGCCCGACTCGTACTCGAAGCCGCGGTTCTGCGGGTCGAGCTGCGAGAGCAGGAGCTCGAGGATGTCGTCTCGCGCCTCAGCGCTCTGCACGATGGGTCGGAACACGCCGACCCGGCCGATCGACCGGCTCAGGGCACTCACCACGCCGAGCGCGATAGCTGACTTGCCAGAGTGACCCTCTGATGACGTGATGTAGATGCTTGTCCCCACGTCAGGCAATGGTAGTCGGGTGCCGAGTCAGCGGGCTGTCGTGATCCTGCCAATTCGAATCGCCCCCGATTCGCGTCTCGCTCACGTCGCGCTATGATGGTCGACGGCTCCTCGCGTGGCGCCATCCAGGCCAACTCCCCCAGGGCGGAAACGCAGCAAGGGTAACCGGGCTCTGGCGGGTGCGCGGGGGGTCTTTTCTTTTCCTGCGACTCATCCCCGCCACTCAGGCCGCAGCTGCCCGTTCGATCGCCGGCCCCGCGGCCGCTCGCAGATCGCCCGCCGCGAACGCTGGCCGTGAACTCAGGCTGACCAGCTTGACTGCAGGCATGAGAATTGCAGTCATCGGTGGAAATGGTCAGATCGCACGCCTCCTGACAACCCAGCTCATCGAGCGCGGTCACCGCGTCACGAGCATCATCCGCAACCCGGACTACGTGGACTCCCTCAAGGAGCTCGGCGCGGATCCAGTCATCGCCGACCTCGAGCAGAGCACGGCGACCGACCTCGCCAAGCAGCTCGGCCATGTGGATGCAGTCGTCTTCGCCGCGGGTGCTGGCCCCGGCAGCTCCGCGGAGCGCAAGCTCACGCTCGACCGCGACGGCGCGATGCTCTCGGCGGATGCTGCAGAGATCGCGAACGTGCGCCGGTTCGTCGTCGTCTCCGCCATCGGCACGGATACGTTCGACCGCGACTCCGACGACGTCTACCAGGTGTACCTGCGGGCGAAGAGCGAGGCCGACGCCGATATCCGCGCCCGCAGCGCGAAGCTCGACTGGACGATCGTGCGCCCCGGCGGCCTCACCGACGACGAGCCGACTGGCCACGTCAAGGTGGGCGAGCAGGTCGAGCGCGGCAGCATTCCTCGTGCAGACGTGGCGGCGGTGATCGCGGCCCTGCTGGTTCGCCGCGTGGGCATCCACAAGCAGTTCGAGGTCGTGTCTGGCGACGACGAGGTGGGCGAGGCAGTCAAGAAGCTGTAGCCAGGGCGCGCCTCGCGGGCTCGCCGCGGGTCGATTTGGCCCTCGCGTTCACGAACGGTCGCCAGACCCGCTATGCTCTTTCGAGGTGAGCGCCTGGCGCTCCCGTGGAGGATTCGCCTAGTGGCCTATGGCGCACGCTTGGAAAGCGTGTTGGGTGAAAGCCCTCAGGGGTTCGAATCCCCTATCCTCCGCCACGTGCACGAAAGCCCCGACCAGGGATTCCAGGTCGGGGCTTTCGTCATGCTGCAGGCAGGGCGTACGGACGGGCAGGCGCGCGTGCGGGAACGCGAAGAGGGCGCCACCCGAAGGTGACGCCCTCTTCACGAAGAGCTCGGTGAGCTACTAGGCCTTCTTGGTCGCCAGGCGGCGGGTGACGAGCACGCCGGCTCCCGTGGCGAGCGCGAGGAGACCGATGCCGGCTGCGCCGAATGCGTCTTCCGCACCCGTCGTGGCGAGCTCAGGCGACTTGTGGCCCGTGTTGGTGCCTCCGCCGTTGCCCACGGGGACCGTGGTGACCGTGGGTGCCGTGGTCGGCGCGGTCGTGGTGCCCGGCGTCGCCTCGGCGATGAGGAACGTGAACGTCGCCGAAAGACCGCTCGACTGCGAGAGCGTCACGGTGTACTCACCGAGGGGCAGCGGGGTGCCCGACTGGTTGATGAGGACGCCCGGGTAGCTGCCGTCTTCCCCGACCACGGAGTCGTCGGTCGGGTCGACCTGGACCGAGGAGCCGGACGGGGAGGTGACCGTGAGGTCGAGCGCGAGGCCCGGCGTGAAGTTCTGCGCCGTGTACGTGATGTCGTCCGTCGGGAGGAAGCTGTCTGCGTTCGCGTAGGCGAGCGGAGCCTCGACCGTGGGGGTCGGCGTCGCGGTCGGCGTGCTGGTCGCCGTCGGCGTGGCCGTGGGCGTTGCCGTCTCAGTCGGCGTTGCCGTCTCGGTCGGCGTGGCCGTCGCGGTCGGCGTCGCGGTCTCGGTCGGCTCCGGGCTCGACTCCTCAGCCACGGTGAAGCCGAACGTCACGACGTGCTGTGCGGGGCCGGATGCGTCGGTGTAGTTCTGCGTGATCCTGACGCCGTAGTCACCCACGTCGAAGCCCAGGGACGAGATGAGCTCGCCGCTGTAGTTGCCGTCGCTGTCGACATCCCACGCAGCGTCGCCGCTCGGCTCGACCGGGACGGTCGAACCGTCGGGCAGCGTGAGCGTGATGCTGGAGAGAGCGAGGTCAGGAGCGAACCCCGTGAGGGTGTAGGTGATGTTCTCGTCGGGCGTGAAGCTCGACTTCGTTGCCTGCCCCGTCGCCTCGGATGCGGCGGACGTCTCCGCCGGAGTCGTGCTCTCGACGGGAGGGGTGGTCGTTGCTGCGAACGCAGGGGCGGCAGTCAGCACGGCGCCGCCGGCGAACACGCCGAAGGCGATCGCGAACGCGGACGCGCGCTTGCGCGACGGAGAGAAGAATGAGGAAGCCATAACCAAATCTTGGCCCGACTCACAGGTGATGTCCAGAAGGTTAAGTCGGAACATAGCGAAATCGAGCTTGCTTCGGTTCGTGCCGAGGCGACTAAAGCCCTGGTCAAACGACATTTACGGGCACGGTTTTGGACCGGTATCCAGACTGGGGACTTCTCCCCAGTTGCGTGAAAACGCATGGAAATCGCCGCCGACAGAAAGAAAGCGGGGCTGGAGCCATTTGGCCCCAGCCCCGCTCATCGCAATCTTCGTTGCTGTCAGCTTTCGCGACGGCGGCTCAGGAAGCGCGCGCCAGTCACCGCGGCGGCACCGACGCCGAGGACGAGCAGGCCGATGCCCGCCGCGCCGAAGGCGTCTTCCGCGCCGGTGGTCGCGAGCGACTTGCTCTGCGCCTTGCCCTTGGTGTCGCCGTTGCCAGTACCGTTGCCGCCACTTCCAGCCGGGGCAGAAGTCGCGCTCGGCGACGTGCCGCCGGTGGCTGGCGTCTCGCCGGTGACCGAGAAGGACGTCGTGGCCGTCTGCTCTGCCGCAGCTGCTACGGCGTCGGGCTCGAGCTCCACCGCCGAGGGCGACTCAGCAGACGCCGTCAGCTCGGACTCCTCCTGCACGATGAGCGGCACCGCGCGGGCGGAGTCGGCAGCAGGAGCGTCGGTCTCCTCGCCAGCCGCGGGGCTGATGGTCGTGAGCGTGATGCCGTAGTCGCCGACAGCCCAGGCTGCGTCGTACGTGATGATGCCGGCGTAGTTGCCGTCCGCATCCGGAGTGATCGGCTCGGCGGACTCGAACTCCGCGGAGCTGCCATCCGGGAGCAGGAGCGTGAGGCCCAGCTCGGCGCCGGGTGCGAAGCCGGTCGCGACGTAGGTGATGCCCTCTGCGGCCTCCTCCTGCGTGTAGCTGGCCTGCTCGGTTGCCACAGCGGGGGCCGCAACGGGAGCCTCGGTCTCGGTCGGGGAGGGCGTGACCGTCTCCGTCGCAGTCGGGGCGACGCTCGCGGTCTCCGTCGGCTCGAGCGTGGGCTCCTCGGTGAGCGTCGGCTCGGGGGTCTCTGTGGCCGTCTCGGTCGGCTCGGGAGTCGCCGTCTCGGTCGAGGTCTCGGTCGGCTCGGGAGCTGCCGTCTCCGTCGGAGCAGGCGTCTCCGTGCCCGCCGGCGCAACTGCCGCGAACGCCGTCGAGGCCTGCAGGCCCTCCGACTCGAAGATCACGACCGAGTAGTCACCTTCGCTCCACGCCTCGTCGCTCTTCAGCTCAGCGCTGACGGCACCAGCTTCGTCGACCTTGTGCGACTCGGTTCCCCAGGACCAGTTGGTCTGCCCGTCGGGGCCGACAACCTGCACGTGGACGACGTTGCCCGGCGTGAAGCCAGAGCCCGTGACCGTGACGCCGGAAGCGTCCGCCGCGATCGCTTCCTCGGAGACCGAGGCCGATGCCGGGCCGCGGTCGACACTCGCGTCGACCTGGTCGCCGTTCGCTGCGAACGAAGGCGCGGCCGTGACGGCGACGCCACCGGCAACGACGCCGAAGGCGATGACGAGGGCCGTGGTGCGAGCGCGAGCGCTCTTGAAGGTGTCGGAAAGCATGAGGGGACGCTAACACGGCGGATTATTGTGCGTCGAGGCCGAAATGGGGTCAAGCGACACGCGGAAAGTTGCGGATTCTCGTCAACACACCAGTCACATTGGTCACACTGACCTCAGGAATCGCATCTTCAACAGGGATTTTCTCGCAAACAGGAACGAGGCACCGCATCCAGAAACTGGATGCGATGCCTCGTGAAAAAAGTTCCTTCGGCGTGTCGGAACACACCGCGCAGAACCGCTGCGGGATGACTACTTGACGGTCACCGAAGCGCCGGCAGCCTCGAGGGCGTCCTTTGCCTTGTCAGCAGCTTCCTTGTTGACGCCCTCAAGAACGGCCTTCGGAGCACCGTCGACGAGTGCCTTCGCCTCACCGAGGCCGAGGCTCGTGAGTGCGCGCACCTCCTTGATGACCTGGATCTTCTTGTCGCCAGCGCCCTCGAGGATGACGTCGAACTCCGTCTTCTCCTCCTCTTCGGGTGCGTCAGCTGCTGCAGCAGCAACGCCTGCAACTGCAACGGGAGCAGCAGCGGTGACCTCGAAGGTCTCCTCGAACGCCTTGACGAACTCGCTGAGCTCGATGAGCGTGAGCTCCTTGAATGCTGCGATGAGCTCTTCAGTCGTGAGCTTTGCCATGTTTTTTCTCCTTGTGTGTTGTTCTAGCCGCGAGATCCCGTAGGACTAGTTCGCGGACTCCTGCTTTTCGCGCAATGCCTCGACCGTGCGAACAGCCTTGGCTGCAGGCGCGGTGAACAGGTATGCGGCACCGAACAGCGAGGCCTTGAAGGCGCCGGCAAGCTTGCCGAGCAGAACTTCGCGGGACTCGAGGTCGGCGAGCTTGTTGACCTCTTCTGCACTGAGGGGGTTTCCGTCGAAGAAACCACCCTTCAGGACAAGCTGAGGGTTGTCCTTGGCGAAGGTACGAAGACTCTTCGCGACTGCGACGGGGTCGCCGTGCACGAACGCGATTGCGCTCGGGCCGGCCAGCTCGTCGTCGAACGCGGTGATTCCGGCGTTGTTCGCCGCAATCTTCGTCAGCGTGTTCTTCACCACGGCGTAGCTTGCGTGCTCACTGATCGAGCGACGCAGCGTCTTGAGCTGCGCAACAGTGAGACCGCGGTACTCAGTCAGCAGGACGGCGGTCGAGTTCTGGAACAAGTCCTGAAGCTCGGCAACAGTTGCTTCCTTGGTCGCCATGGCACTCCTCTCTCTCTTGCACGTGCATGACGTTTGTCATTCACGCACCGCAGGCGCATCTTCGATGCACAACACACAAAAAAGCTCCGGTCGCAGGTGGACCGGAGCTGAGAGGATGCGCTTGCGCGCAGAGCAGATCTGCTTCGTTCACCTGCGCGGGACGTTCTTGCGAACCTTCGTTCGTGTGCGTTCTCACGCACAACGAAGACCTGCGGTCTTGGGCTTCCGAAAGTGTACATGCTCGCGCGGCGACCGTCAACGCGAGTCGCGAAGACTCTCGATGAGCAGGCTGGAGCTGGGATGAGAACGCTGGCCTTCGACGGCGTAGAGCTCGGTGCGGGGCGAGCCGAGCAGTGGGCGTGCGACAACCCCCGGCATGTGGAACCGGGCCACCGACGCCGGCAGGATCGAGGCGCCGACGCCCGCCGCGACCAGGCCGAGGACCGTCTCCTGATGCACGACGCTCTGCACGATGCGCGGCACGGCCTGGGCTCCCCCGAGCCACGACATGACGGCAGAGACGAAGCCCGGCATGAGCTCGAACGGGAAGAGCACCACCGGCTTCCCGTGGAAGCCCTGTGGTCCGATGATCGCCTCGGCGGCAAGCGGGTCACCAGCGGGGAGCACGGCCACCAGGTCCTCCCCCTCGAGCAGCGTGGCGCGGAGCCCGGGAACGGCGAGGGGGTCGCGGAGTATCCCGACGTCCAGCTCGCCTTCGAGCAGGAGCGTCACCTGCTCGGCGCTCGTGAGGGACTGCGGCTCGAGCTGGATGCGCGGCCTGAGCAGCTGGAACGCCTGCAACCCCCTGGGCAGCACGCTGTAGCTCGCCGAGCTCACGAAGCCGATCCGGAGCCTTCCGGCCGTCCCTGCCGCCACGTCCCCGAGGTCCGAGACGGCCGCGTCCAGGTCGTCGAGGACCGCCCCGACTCGCTGTCGGAACATCCGGCCGGCCGCAGTGAGGGAGACGCTCCGCGTCGTCCGCTCGAACAACGGCACGCCGAGCTCGTCCTCGAGCTTGCGGACGGCGACGGTCAACGGTGGCTGCGTCATGTGCAGGCGTGCCGCAGCACGACCGAAGTGCAGCTCGTCGGCGACGGCGACGAAATACTTGAGCTGGCGCAGTTCCATGACTTCCATTCGCGATGCATATCAAATGCTCTGCAAATGATATTGGACACACGCGCACCTCGGTGGCCTACTGGAGGTCGAGCATCACTCGAGCACCACTCGATCAACCTCGCAGGGAGCGGATATGACCGACACGATCGTCATCGGCGCGGGACTCGCCGGCGCAGCGGCCGCCTGGCATCTCACCGAACGCGGACACCACGTGACCGTTCTCGAACGGACGACCCCGGCGAACGATCACGGGAGCTCCCACGGTTCCGCTCGCATCTTCCGGTATGCCTACCCGGAGCAGATCTACACCGACCTCGTCGTGCGGTCGAAGGCGGGCTGGGACGAGCTGCAGCGTGTCAGCGGCACGCAGCTCATCCGCCCGACCGGCGCACTCGACCACGGGAACATCCGCGACCCCGCGGGCCTCGCGGCCGTGCTGGAGGTCGCAGGTGTCGAGCACGAGCTCCTCAGCGCCGAGGCAGCCAAGCAGCGCTGGCCGCAGTTCCAGTTCGAGACCGACGTGCTCTGGCATCCGGGGGCCGGAGTTCTCGACGCTGGCGGGACCGTCGACGCGCTCCTGGCCGCCGCATCCGCAACCGGGATGCTCGAGCTGCGCACCTCGTGGCCCGTCGCCCGCGTCGAACGCACCGGCAGCGGCTACCGCGTGCATTCGGCCGACGGGGCGACGGTCGACGCGGACAGCATCGTCGTCGCCGCCGGCGGCTGGCTCCCGGCGCTTCTCGGAGAGCTGTCGCTGCCGACCGCGTTCCTCGATCAGTTCCCGAAGCTGGAGGTGCGCCAGGAACAGGCGTACCACTTCCCCTACCTCGACGATGCGGACTCGGGCCCCGACGCCGCCCCCTGGCCGACCTTCATCAGCAAGTCGCGTCAACTGCAGACCTACGGGCTCCCCGGCGGACGCGACGCCGACTGGCGAGGGCAGAAGGTCGCGCAGTTCAACGGCGGCAAGATCATCGACTCCGCACTCACGCAGGACGGCATCGTGGATGCGGCCAACCGCCGCGCGCTCATCGCGTACGCCGAGAGGTTCCTCCCCGGCGTGCGGCCAGAGCCGTTCGCCGAGACGACCTGCCTGTTCACGACGACACCGAGCGAGGACTTCGTGATCGACCGGGTCGACAACCTCGTGGTACTTTCGGCCTGCTCTGGCCACGGCGGGAAGTTCGCTCCGCTACTCGGAGAGCTCGCCGCCGACCTGCTCACCGGAGCGGGCACCGTTCCCGATGAATTCCGCATCGCCGCAGCGACAGGAGCCGCAGCATGAGCACAACCACGACCGCGACCACGGCGAACGCTGCCCACCCGAGCTCCGTGTCGGCGCTCATGCGCGAGATCGAGCACCTCGGGCGCGACCGGACGCGGGGCGGCTACAGCAGGCCCGTGTACTCGCATCCCGAGCTCGAGCTCCGCGAGTGGTTCCTCGCCGCCGCCGCGGCCCGCGGGCTCGACGTCGAGATCGACGCCAACGGCATCATCTGGGCCTGGTGGGACCGCCCCGACGGCAACCGCTCCGGCGCCCTCATCACGGGTAGCCACCTCGACTCTGTTCCAGGGGGCGGCGCCTTCGACGGCCCCCTCGGGGTGACGGCAGCCCTCGCCGCCGTCGACCTCCTCCGCAGCGAGGGCCGCCAACCCAGCGTCGCCATCGCGATCGCGGTGTTCCCGGAGGAGGAAGGCTCTCGCTTCGGCGTGGCCTGCCTCGGCTCGAGGCTCCTCACCGGTGCCATCGACCCGGACCGGGCCCGATCGCTGCGGGACGCGGACGGCACGACCTTCGCGGAAGCGTCGGCCGCGGCCGGCTTCGACCCAAGGCATCTCGGCCCAGACCCCTCGAGAGTCGCGCAGTTCAGCGCCTTCATCGAGCTGCACGTCGAGCAGGGCCGCGGCCTCGTCGACCTCGCCGGCCCCGTCGCGATCGGCTCATCGATCCTCGGCCACGGCCGCTGGCGAGTGAGCTTCACGGGCCAGGGCAACCACGCCGGAACAACGCTCATGGCCGACCGGCGCGACCCCATGGTCGCCGCAGCTCGGCTGATCGTCGGCATCGAGGAGATCGCCCGCACCGTGCCGGGCGCCCGCGCGACCGTGGGTCGACTCGAGCCGGTCCCCGGCGGGACCAACGTCATCGCATCCCGGGTCGACGCGTGGCTCGACGTGCGCCACCCGGACGATGACGTGACCGCTGCACTCGTCGAGCGCATCCGTACTCGAGCGAGCGAGGTGGCTGCCCAGCAGGGCTGTGAAGCCGTGCTTGTCGAGGAGTCGCTCTCACCGACCGTGTCGTTCGACGCGAACCTCCGAGACACGCTCCAGCACGCGCTCCCCGAGGCGCCGGTGCTCGACACGGGAGCCGGCCACGATGCCGGAGTGCTCGCGGCGCACCTGCCCACCGCCATGCTCTTCATCCGCAACCCGAGCGGCATCTCGCACTCCCCCGAGGAATACGTCGAAGACGCCGACGCCGACCACGGCGCGCGGGCGCTCGCGACGGCGATCATGGCAGTCGAGGCAGCCCCGCACTGACGTGCCGTGGCGGCACGACCGTGACTGACGTGCGTGGCCGGCGGGCGCAACGCGCCGGGGACTTTCGCGGCAACGGCGCCTGGTACCGGATCTGCCGGTGGTGTGGGGAGGTGGAGCGACGTCTTTTCTTCCGACAGACGGCACTCCCTGCCGGATCTGTCGGTGGTGTAGGAAAGAATGAACAGATGGTCATGTTCCGCCCGAGCCACGACGTCGACGAGACGTCCTGGTTCGGCGAACCCAAGACCGAGCCCAAGACAGCGCCGAAGTCGCGGCGGCGGGACCGCGAGCTCTACGGCCCGGCCGCGCTCGTCGACTACGCGGCGCCGCCCGCGCCGATCCGGCAGGAGCAACCGCGCACGAGCGGTGGACTCACGGAGCTCCCCGCCGAGCCGCTGCCGCGCTTCTACACCTCAGAGACCCGGCCCGCGTCCGCAGCAGCACCGCTCTCGGCAAGCGAGGTGGGCGTCTGGCGCGCCCACGTCCCGGCCTCCGCCGAGACCGCCGCCATCGAGCTCCCGGCAACGCGCGAGGTCGAGGCGATGAGCGCCCACCTCCTTCGAGTGCTCGCCGACTCCAACGACCGCGCGGCCTGGCTCAAAGCCCGCTCCGACGGCGTCACCGCGACAGACGCGGCACGACTCGCGACCCCCTCCTCGGTCAAGCAGGTCGTCAAGGACAAGGTCATGGGCACCTCCTTCAACGGCAACGCGTACACCGACTTCGGCCGGCAGCGCGAGCCGGAGATCGCCAGGTGGGTCATGGAGCGCCACGGCATCCCAGCGAGCGGCCTCCTCTTCCACGCCGAAGCGTCGAAGAGCCACCTCGCGACCCCCGACGGGCTGCACTGCGACGAGGAAGGACGCATCCTCCTCGCCGAGATCAAGACCACCAACAAGGTCTGGAAGCGCATCCCCCGCTCGTACATGCGGCAGATCTGGTGGCAGCAGTACGTGCTCGGCGCCGAGCGCACCCTCATGGTCTGGGAGCGGCACCAGGACTTCATCGTCGTCGACCGCGAGCCGAAGTTCGTGTGGATCGACCGCGACGAGGCCGAGATCGCGAAACTCGTGACGCTCGCCAACGAGGTCCTCAAGGACGTCGAGAAGTACCGCGGTGAGTTCGCGCAGTACTCCACGGGCAACGCCGCGCCGTTCCAGGGGTATGGCAACACGCACAGCAGCAGCGACTACACGCAGTCGTTCTACGACGCCGAGACCTACGCGTAGCCAGCCCCACGGGAGCGGCTCCCTTTCCGGGGGAGTCTCCCTTTCCGGAGGAGTCTCCCTTTCCGGGGGAGTCTCCCTTTCCGGGGGAGTCTCCCTTTTCGGGGGAGAATGGCGCGTATGACTGACGCCTCCGACCTCCAGCCCACCTCCGACACGATGCGCGCCGCCCTTGTCACGGGCATCGGCGGGCCCGAGAAGATGCAGCTCGGCGAGGCGCCTGTCCCGCTCACGCTCAACTCGGACACGCTCGTGCGCGTCAAGGCGGCGGGCGTCAACCCCATCGACGGCAAGACCCGCTCAGGTGCCGGCGCGTCGAAGGCGATCTCGAGCTTCCCCTCGACCCTCGGCGGCGAATTCTCCGGGGTCGTCGTCCGCGCCCCTTACGAGCTCGCGCCGTTCCAGCCCGGCGATGAGGTCTACGGGATGCTCCTCTTCCCGCGTTACTCCGGCGCGTACGCCGAGTACGTCTCCGTCCCGTTCATGAGCCTCGCGAAGAAGCCCGAGAACTTGTCGTTCATCGAGGCCGGCGGCGTTCCGCTCGCGGTGCTCACCGCCTGGGCCGCAGTGGTGGAGGCCGGGGGCGTCTACACCGGACAGCGGGTCCTCATCCATGCCGGCGCGGGCGGCGTCGGCCACTTCGCCGTGCAGCTTGCGAAGTACTACGGCGCCCACGTCATCACCACGGCGTCCGAGCGCAATCACGACTGGCTGCGCGAGCTCGGCGCAGACCAGGTCATCGACTACCGTTCAGCGCGCTTCGAGGACGCCATCGCCGAGCCGGTCGACGTCGTCATCGACCTCATCGGCAACGTGAAGGACCAGACGGGGACCCGCTCGCTGCGGGTGCTGCGCGACGGCGGAACGCTCATCAACGTGCCGACTGGCAGCTACCCGGAGCTCTTCGAGGAGGCCGCCGCCGAGAACCGCGGCATCGTCGCGTCGACCCTCAAGCTCTCGCCAGAGGGCCGAATCCTGCAGACCATCACGCAGCTCTTCGAGCAGGGCGCCCTGCAGACCCACGTCGACCGCGTCTTCCCCCTCGCCGAGGCAGGCGCCGCCCAGGAGCTCATCGCAGAGGGCCACGTGCGCGGGAAGGTCGTCCTCGACATCGACGCGTAGGCCGCGAGCAACCGGCCGTCGTCAGGCCACGCTCGCTGCGAGCTCCAGCAGGTGGGCGCGCGTGAGCGCGGCCGCCGATGGCGCGTCCTGCGCATCGATCGCGTCGAGGATGCGGGTGTGGACGAGGTGGTCGGCGTCACTGCCGAACTCGCTGCGAAGGCGCAGCATCCCGATCATGGCCTGCCTGCTGCGGGGCGCGAAGCCCTCGAAGAGCTCCGAGAGGATCTCGTTGTGTGCCGCGGCGACGATGCTGCGGTGCAGCGCGGTGTCCGCATCCACATGCGCCTCGATGCTCGATCGTTGCGCGTCGCGAGCATCGGCGGCCCGCCTCATCGCGAGCAGCTCCTCGCCCGTGCGGCGCTCCGCGGCGAGCGAGGAGGCCTCGACCTCGACCGCGATGCGCGCTTCGATCACCGTCTGGATATCTGCACGCAGCAGCACAGCGTCCAGGGCCTCCGGGGCGTCCAGCGCAATCACGAAGACGCCCGCGCCCTGCCTGGTGGCGAGCACCCCGCTCCCCGCGAGTTGGCGGATGGCCTCGCGAATGGTCGACCGTCCGACGCCGAGTTGGGGTGCGAGCGTCGTCTCTCCCGGGAGCTTCTGGCCGAGTTCCCACTCGCCTGCCCGGATGCGCTCGAGCAGCAGCTTGGCCGCCTGCTCGGCGAGTGGTTCACGGTGGAGGGTGCTCATGCCCCCATCATCTCGCACTCCCGCAACTCGTCTACTTGTCTGAGGAGTTGTGGTAGCTTCTCTCGCATGCCGCGCACTCCGCTCACGCTTCTCTGCCACGGCGGGACCTCGCCTGACCGGTCCCCCGCCGTGGAGCTGAGACGCGCGCCGGTCGTCACGATCGCACGACAACCAAGGACACGACCATGCACAGCAGCGCATCCCGGATCTCTCCCCCAACCGGCCCGATCCCCAACAACGCACCGCACTGGAACCGCCAGCGCCACTCGCAGATGCCATCGCACCGATACCGCGACGTGTACTCGCGGGTCGAGGTGCCCCTGACGGAACGCGACTGGCCCTCACGCCGACTCACGGCAGCACCACTCTGGGTGCCAGTCGATCTCCGCGACGGCAACCAGGCCCTGTCGGAGCCGATGGACCCCGACCGCAAGCGCGTCTTCTTCGAGCTCATGATCCGCATGGGCTACAAGGAGATCGAAGTCGGCTACCCCTCCGCCTCGCAGACGGACTACGACTTCGTGCGCCGCATCGCGACCACCGACATCGCACCGGAAGACGTCACCATCGTGGTGTTCACGCCAGCGCGTCGCGACCTCATCCAGCGCACGGTGGACTCGATCCAGGGCATCAGGAACCCCGTCGTCATCCACCTCTACACCGCGACGGCGCCGGCCTGGCGCGATGTCGTCCTCGGGAAGAGCAAGCAGCAGCTGAAAGAACTGATCCTGGCCGGGGGCAGAGATGTCCTCGAGCTCGCCGGCCACCTGCCGAACGTCCGATTCGAATTCTCGCCAGAGGTGTTCAACCTCACCGAACCCGACTACGTGATCGACATCTGCGACGCCATGACAGCGCTCTGGATGGCGACCCCGGATCGGCCTGTCATCCTGAACCTTCCCGCCACGGTAGAGGTCGCGACCCCGAACGTCTACGCGGATCAGATCGAGTACATGCACAAGCACCTCGCGAGGCGCGACTCGGTGATCCTCTCCGTGCACCCCCACAACGATCGAGGGACCGGAATCGCCTGCGCCGAGCTCGCAGTGCTCGCAGGAGCGCAGCGAGTGGAAGGCTGCATCTTCGGCAACGGCGAGCGCACCGGCAACGTCGACATCGCAGTCCTCGCGTTGAACCTGCACGCGCAGGGCATCGACCCGATGATCGACTTCTCGGACATCGACGCGATTCGCCGAACCGTCGAGTACAGCAACCGCCTCGAGATCCACCCGAGGCACCCGTACGCAGGAGACCTCGTCCACACCGCCTTCAGCGGGACGCACCAGGACGCCATCAAGAAGGGACTCGCCGAGCATCGATCCCGCGCTGCGCTCGAGATGCGGGCAGAACGCGAAACCGAGTGGCGCGTGCCCTACCTGCCGATCGACCCCGCCGACATCGGGCGCAGCTACGACGCCGTCATCAGAGTCAACTCGCAGTCAGGCAAGGGCGGCATCGCCTACCTCCTCGAGGCGGACTACGGCATCGAGCTCCCCAGACGCCTGCAGATCGACTTCGCCAGGCGCGTCCAGGAGCACACCGATACCAGCGGCCTGGAGATCGAGGCGGCACAGCTGCTCGAGCTCTTCGAGCGCAGCTACCTCCGCGTCGACACGTCCGGCGTGGAATTGCTCGACTTCAGCGTCGAAACCCGCGACGGCGTGGCATGCACGCGCATTCGCGTGAGCGTCGACGGCGTCGAGCACACCGGCATCTTCGACGAGGTCGGCCCCGCAGAGGCCGTCACCCAGCTCCTCGCCGACGCGGGCATCTCCGTCGACATACGCTCACTCCACCAGACATCGCTCGGCGCCGGCAACAGCAGCGATGCTCTGACGCTCCTGGAGTACAACGACTCGTCAGGCGCACACTGGGTCGCCGGCCGAGACCGGTCTGTGCTGTCGGCAACCGTGCAGGCGATCCTGAGCGCTGCGCGACGCCAGCTCACAGCGCTCGAACGCGCGTAGCGGCCACCGCGGAAACGCAAGAACGGCCCAGTCCGAAGACTGGGCCGTTCTCGCGTGGCGGATGCGGGGCATCCACCTGAGCTGTGCAGCTCGCGGCAGACTAGATCGCGTTGACGTCCAGCGGGATGCCGGGGCCGAAGGTCGTCGAGACGACAGCCTTCTGGATGTAGCGGCCCTTCGAGCTCGACGGCTTGAGGCGGACGACCTCGTCGAGAGCTGCGCGGAGGTTCTCGCCGAGCTGCTCCGACGTGAACGCCGACTTGCCGACGATGAAGTGCACGTTGGAGTGCTTGTCGACGCGGAACTCGATCTTTCCGCCCTTGATCTCGGTGACAGCCTTGGCCGGGTCGGTCGTGACCGTTCCGGTCTTCGGGTTCGGCATGAGGCCACGGGGTCCGAGGACCTTACCGAGGCGTCCGACCTTGCCCATGAGGTCAGGGGTGGCGACCGCGGAGTCGAAGTCGGTCCAGCCGTCTGCAACGCGAGCGATGAGCTCGTCGCCGCCGACCTCGTCAGCACCAGCAGCGATAGCCGCCTCTGCCTTGTCACCCGTCGCGAAGACGATGACCTTGGCCGTCTTGCCGGTGCCGTTTGGCAGGCTGACGGTGCCGCGAACCATCTGGTCAGCCTTGCGCGGGTCTACACCCAGGCGAAGAGCGACCTCGACGGTGCTGTTGAACTTGGACGAGCCGGTCTCGCGTGCGAGCTCGACGGCCTCGGCGAGACCGTAGAACTTGTCCTCGCCGATCTTCTCTGCCGCGGCACGGTATGCCTTGGACTTAGCCATGTTGTTCTCCTTCAAGAGTTGCGGTTGCGAGCCTGGCCGGCTCTCCCGCGATGTTCAGTACCGCGCCCGAAGCGCGACGTGTGGTGTTGGGAGCGGGAAGGCCTTAGCCCTCGACCGTGATTCCCATGGAGCGAGCCGTACCGGCGATGATGCGCGACGCCATGTCGATGTCGTTCGCGTTCAGGTCGGACTGCTTCTGCTCGGCGATCTCGCGGACCTGGGCGGCGGTGAGCTTGCCGACCTTGGCCGTGTGAGGCGTCGGGGAGCCCTTCTTGACACCGGCAGCCTTCTTGATGAGCTCGGCAGCAGGAGGGGTCTTCAGGATGAAGGTGAACGAACGGTCTTCGTACACGGTGATCTCGACGGGGATCACGTTGCCACGCTGCGACTCGGTAGCCGCGTTGTAGGCCTTGCAGAACTCCATGATGTTGACGCCGTGCTGACCGAGCGCGGGGCCGATAGGAGGAGCCGGGTTAGCGGCGCCAGCCTGGATCTGCAGCTTGATCAGACCCGAGACCTTCTTCTTGGGTGCCATGTCTTTTCCTTCTTTCGATTCGAACTCCGCGCTGATGCGCGGCGCTCTCCCGGTGGCCCGGCGGTTCCGGACTCCGGTGGTTTCTGAGGGCAGCAGCCCTATTGGAGCGAGATCTAGAGCTTCGTGACCTGGTCGAAGCTGAGCTCGACCGGGGTCTCGCGCTCGAAGAGCGACACGAGCACGGTGAGCTTGCCGCTCTCGGGCTTGATCTCGCTGATCGATCCGGTGAGCCCCTCGAAGGAGCCCTCCTTGATCGTGATGGTCTCGCCGATCTCGAAGTCGATCTCTGCGATGGGCTGGCGCTTCTGGAGGCCAGCCTGACCGGAAGCGTTCGCCTTCGCGGGTGCTTCAGCGACTTCGACCAGACTCTTCAGCATCTCAAATGCTTCGTTGAAGCGCAACGGGGTCGGGTTGTGGGCGTTGCCCACGAAGCCGGTCACACCCGGGGTGTGACGGACAACCGACCAGCTGTCCTCGTTGAGCATGAGGCGGACGAGCACGTATCCGGGGATGCGGACGCGCGTGACCATCTTGCGCTGGCCGTTCTTGATCTCGACCACGTCTTCCATGGGGACTTCCACCTGGTAGATGAAGTCGCTCATGTTCATGGACTCGGTGCGCTGGTGCAGGTTCTGCTTCACGCGACGCTCGAAACCGGCGTAGGTGTGGATGACGTACCACTTGCCCGGCTTGAGGCGCAGCTCGCGCTTGAAGGTCTCGTACGGGTCGACGTCCGGGTCTTCCTCGAGAGCCTCGACCTCTTCGTCCTCGGTCGCGGCAGCCGCGGCGGCCTCTTCCTCGCTCGTGTCGATCTCGAGGACATCGTTGACGATCGCGTCGACCTCGGGGTCGACGACGTCCGCGCCTTCTCCGTCGTCGAGGTCTTCCTCGGTCACGACTTCGTCGGACTCTTCGATCTCGTGGGCCGCGTCGAATTCTGCGTCGATGTCGCGGTCACCCTCCTGGGCCTCTACGACTTCGGAGTCCTGCTCCAGGGCGGTCTCGTAAAGACCGTTCGGGTCGGCGACGTTCGGGTCTGACACGATTCCTCATCTCGATTCTGTGATGCTGGGCTGCTCGCCCGTTGTCGGTGGAGGCCTGTGAGCCGGTGGAGAGCTTGACGCGCTCCGGCTATTCCGTCGGGACCGGCGTCGCGGCCGGCTCGCTCGGGAAGAACGAGCTTCCCTGACCGAAGACCCACGAAGCGCCCCACCCGAAGAGCAGGTCGAGCACCGTGACGAGCGCCATCATGAAGATGACGAAGACGAGCACGACGCCCGTGAACTTGAAGAGCTCAGCCCGGGTCGGGGTGACGACCTTCTTGAGCTCGCCCATGACCTGACGGAAGAAGAGAGCGATACGGCCGATGATGCCGCGCTTCGGCTCGGAGCCTCGCTTTGACTCGGCGACGTCTGTCGCCTCATCTGACTTGCTTGGACTCACGCGCTCTCCCTTTCGATGGTTGAGACCTTCGATGGTGGGCCCCGTAGTGGGTGCGTTCAGCACCGAAATGCAGGGCGGACAGGACTCGAACCTGCAACCTGCGGTTTTGGAGACCGCTGCTCTACCAATTGAGCCACCGCCCTTTGCGTGAACACCGGATGCGTGCATCCGTTCACCCTGATACCGTCTGCAGCCGTTCCATAGGGAACAGTTTCAGGCGCGGTTCAGTATGTCGCTTTCGGCAACCAGGAAAGCATACGACAGGTGCCACACGGAAGTCCAACGCGGGCGCAACTCGCTGACGTGGCGTGGCCACCGGACCTAGACTCAGGGCCATGGTTTCCGACTCACGTCTCTCTCCTCGCATCGCCGCGATCGCCGAATCCGCAACCCTCAAGGTCGACGCGAAGGCCAAGGCCCTCAAGGCCGCCGGCCGGCCCGTCATCAGCTACGCGGCGGGCGAGCCCGACTTCCCGACTCCGCAGCACGTGGTCGACGCCGCCCTCGTCGCCGTGAGCGACCCCAAGAACCACCGGTACACGCCGGCGCCTGGCCTGCCGGAACTCCGAGAGGCCATCGCCGAGAAGACGAAGCGCGACTCGGGCTGGGATGTCCCCGCCTCGCAGGTCATCGTCACGAACGGCGGCAAGCAGGCCGTCTACCAGGCCATCAACACCGTGGTCGGCGCGGGCGACGAGGTCCTCCTCCCCGCCCCGTACTGGACGACGTACCCCGAGGTCATCCAGCTCGCGGGCGGCACCACCGTTCCCGTGTTCGCCGGCGCCGACCAGGAGTACAAGGTCACCGTCGACCAGCTCGAAGCCGCACGCACCCCCGCCACGAAGGCGATGCTCTTCGTCTCGCCGTCGAACCCGACCGGCGCCGTCTACTCCGAGGCCGAGACGCGCGCCATCGGAGAGTGGGCCGCCGAGCACGGCATCTGGGTCATCGCCGACGAGATCTACCAGAACCTCACGTACGACGGCGTCCGCGCGGTGTCCATCGTCGAAGCTGCCCCGGCGGTCGCCGACCGCACGATCCTGGTCAACGGCGTTGCGAAGTCGTTCGCGATGACCGGCTGGCGCGTCGGATGGATGGTCGGGCCCGTCGACGCAATCAAGGGGGCGGGCAACCTGCAGTCGCACCTCACGAGCAACGTCAACAACATCGCGCAGCGTGCCGCGCTCGCCGCGCTCACGGGGCCCACCGAGCCCGTCGAGCAGATGCGCCTCGCCTTCGACCGCCGCCGCACGACGATGGTCGAGGAGCTGAGCAAGGTCAACGGCTTCCGCGTGCCGACGCCGGAGGGCGCCTTCTACGTGTACGCCGACGTGCAGAGGCTCATCGGGAAGGAGATCGAGGGGCGCCAGATCGACTCCTCGCTCGACCTCGCCGACCTCATCCTCGACGTCGCGGAGGTCGCGGTCGTGCCAGGTGAGGCGTTCGGCCCATCCGGGTACCTGCGCCTCAGCTACGCGCTCGGCGACGACGCGCTCCTCGAGGGCGTGCAGCGCCTGCAGAAGCTCTTCGCGGGCGTCGAGCTCTAGCCCGCGCCGCGCGGCCCCGCGTTCGCAGCCGCGCCCGCGCATCCGCTCCCCCGATTAGGCCAGTTTCACCCCATCCGGACGCTCAGGATGGGGCGAAACTGGCCTATTCGAGGTTCGTGGGGGCGGCGGGCGACGCGCAGGCCTACGAGCGGGCGTGGGCCAGCGAGCAGGCGTGGGCCAGCGAGCGGGCGGGTCAGCGAGCGGGCGCGACTAGGGCGTCGTGAAGGTGATCTCCGCGACCTTCTGCGAGATGCGCGAGTTCGGGTCGTCCAGCTCCCCGCCCCACGCGTTCGCCAGGATCGTGATCTTGGTGCCGGTCGAAGGCATGTAGCGGGACGCCATCATTCCCTCGGAGCCATCCGACCAGCGCAGGCGCTGCGCCAGGAGCTCCAGCTCGTAGCCGCCTGCCCCCTTCAGGACGAGCGGGACGGGGTCGCCGACCGGCTCCGGCTTGGCGGTGAACTGCAGCGACGCCGAGTTCAGCTCCGACCTCGTCATGTCCTCGTCCCGGTACTCGCTCTTGTGCAGGTTCTCCTGGGCGATCGAGAAGTAGGCACCGGATGCGGGGTCGCTCAGGATGTAGAGGTTCGGCTGCCGTTCGGAGATGTCCTGCTCCCATCCGCCGAGGGGTGGGTTCACGACGGTGATGCCGTTCGGGAACACGACGTCGGTCGTGATCGGGATGAACCCGGGTGCGGCGTCCTGGGGCGCGGCCGGCATGAGCGTGCTCGTCGGCACGGGGGTCGAGGTCGCCGCGTTCGGGTCGGCGCCGCCGACGGGGATGGTGGGATCGTTCGGCGAGCTGAACGCCATGAAGAGGCCCACGACGAGGGCGATGATCGCGACGCCGCTGATGCCGACGCCGAGGAGCAGGCCGACGGGGCGCCTGCGCTGCTTCTGCAGCTCAGGGTCTTCGCCGAGCTCTCGACGCCGTGGTTGCGGTGTCGCCTGCTGCTGCGGGGCGTAGCGAGGCGGCGGGGCACCAGCCGGCAGATGCGACGGTGGGGCCTGAACGAACGGCGCCTGCCCGGGGATGCCGGTCTGCGGCTGGCCTGGGAACTGCCCGGGATGCTGTGGCTGGCCTGGCGCGGGAGGTCGCCCGGGCGCGGGGAACTGACCCGGCGCGCCGAAGCCGCCAGGAGCCTGGCCAGGTCCGGCACCAGGGTGCGGGAACTGACCGGGAGCCGGCGGCTGCCCGTTCGACGGCGCTCCCCACGGAGGCTGCTGACCGGGGCCCTGCTGCCCCGGACCCTGCCGACCGAGACCTTGCTGACCAGAGCCCTGCTGCACAGGACCCTGGGCCGGTGGCCCGCCCCACTCGCCCTGGCCACCCTGAGGAGCGGCACCCGGCTGCTGCCGGCGGGGGTCGAACCCGCCGTTCTGACCCGGCGGTGGCGTGAGGGGCGGTTGCGTCATGCCTGCGAGAGTACCGCCCGCGCCAGGCAGCTGCCTTGAGAGCTGCCTTGGCGCGGGCGGTACGTGCGGCTGGGCGACGGTCAGTCGAAGATGCGTCGCAGCAGGTTCGTGTCGGCGAGGTCGACGAGCTCGTCTCCGCGCCCGGAGAGCACTGTTCGCAGCGCGTAGAGGGTGAAGCCCTTGACTTGCTCGGCCGTGATGGTCGGCGGGATGGACAGCTCCTGCCGTGCGGTCACGACGTCGATGAGCGCGGGCCCGTCGTGGGCGAAGGCTTCGCGGAGGGCGGCCTCGAGGTCGTTCGGGTTCTCGACGCGCTGCCCGTGGATGCCGACCGCCTTGGCGACTTCGGCGAAGTCGGGGTTGTCGAGGTCGGTGCCGTAGTTCACGAATCCGGCGGCCTTCATCTCGACCTCGACGAAGTTCAGCGACGAGTTGTTGAATACGACGATCTTCACGGGCAGCTTGCTCTGCTTGAGTGTGAGCAGCTCCCCCAGGAGCATCGCGAGTCCGCCGTCTCCCGCGAGCGCCACCACCTGGCGCCCAGGGAAGGCGGTCTGCGCGCCGACCGCCTGCGAAAGGGCGTTGGCCATGGAGCCGTGACTGAACGAGCCGATGAGCCTCCTCTGGCCGTTCATCTCGAGGTAGCGGGCCGCCCAGACGACCGGGGAACCGACATCCGGGATGAAGACGGCGTCGTGGCTCGCGAGCTCGCTCACGAGCCGTGCCACGTACTGCGGGTGGATGGGGGCGCGCCCCCGGTCGTTGTCGGCAAGCGCGTCGAGGTCCTTCCGGGCCTTCCGGTAGTGCTTCACCGAGGCTTCGAGGTGCTTGCCGCTCTTGTTGCCCTCGAGGAGCGGGATGAGGGCGTCGAGGGTGTCGCCGACGTCGCCGACGAGCCCGAGGTCGAGGGGCGTGCGCTTGCCGAGCTGCTCGCCGCGGATGTCGACCTGGATGATCTTCGCCTGTGACGGGAAGAACTGCTGGTACGGGAAGTCGGTGCCGAGCATGAGGAGCGCGTCGCAGTCTTCGATGGCCCGGTAGCCGGAGGAGAAGCCGAGCAGCCCCGTCATGCCGACGTCGTAGGGGTTGTCGTACTCGATGAACTCCTTCCCGCGGAGCGCGTGCACGATGGGTGCCTGCAGCGCCTCAGCGGCCGCAAGCAGCTGCGCGTGTGCTCCCTGTGTGCCAGCGCCACCGAGAATGGTGACCTTCTTCGCCGAGTTGAGGATGTCGGCGGCCTGCGCCAGTTCGTCGTCGGCAGGTCGCACGACGGGCTTCGCAGGCAGGATGGGTGCCGACTTGCGTCGTCCTGCGCTCTCCTGCAGGAAGATCTCGCCGGGAATCACGACGACGGCGACGCCTCGCTTCTCGACCGCGGCGCGCATGGCGATCTCCAGGATCCGAGGCAGCTGCTCCGGCACCCCCACCATCTCGCAGTACACGCTGCTCTCCCGGAAGAGCTCCTGCGGGTGCGTCTCCTGGAAGTAGCCGCTGCCGATCTCCGCGGACGGGATGTGGGCGGCGATCGCGAGCACGGGAACGCGGCTTCGGTTCGCGTCGTACAGCCCGTTGATGAGGTGCAGGTTGCCCGGGCCGCAGCTGCCGGCGCACACAGCGAGCTCGCCCGTGAGTGCTGCGTCTGCGGAGGCGGCGAAGGCCGCGGCCTCTTCGTGTCGCACGTGCGACCAGGCGACCGCGTCGTTTCGTCGGATGGCGTCAGTGAATCCGTTGAGCGAGTCTCCGGGTAGCCCGTAGACGCGCTCGACTCCGGCATCGTGGAGGATATCGACGATCGTGTCAGCGACTGTAGTCATGCCGTGATCCTCTGCCTCGAAACGGGGAGCCAGCCGAGCGCCGGACCGGGGACGAATCGATGTGGGTGATATGTCGTCGGCTAGGCCTGGCTGACCCGCACCATGTTGCCGGATGGGTCGCGGAATGCGGCATCTCTGACGCCCCAGAACTGATCGGTGGGCTCTTGCAGCACCTCGACTCCGCCCGTCGCCAGCACCCTCTCGAACAGCGCGTCGAGGTCGCTCGTTCGGAACAGGAGGCCGGGCAGCTCCCCCTTCGCCAGCAGCGCTGCGAGCGTGTCGCCATCGTCCTCCGAACGCCCCGCCTTCGGGTGCGAGAGCACGATCTCGAGCTCCGGCTGCCCGGGGGCGGAGAGCGTGACCCAGCGGAACCCCTCATTCGGAACCTCGCTGCGCACCTCCAGGCCGAGGGCGTCTCGGTAGAACACGAGCGCCGCATCCGGGTCGTCGGTGAACACGTGCACGTGGCTGAGTGAGAGCGTCATGTGTCCGATGCTAGGACCGGCCGCCGACATTCACTTCTTCGAAACTGCTCAGAGACGTGCCTGCCCGTCGCCGGCTTCCCGTTGCGCCATTCCTGGTCGGTCGCGCACGCGGCGGGGACGCCCCCAGATCTGCGAGGTGCAGCTCGGGATGACGACGCTGCCGCTGTGATCACGCGCCCGATAGGCGCTCGGAGACTCTCCGACGATCTCCGCGAAGCGGCTGCTGAACGACCCGAGACTCGTGGCCCCGACCGCCGTGCACGCATCCGTCACGCTCACCTCGCCGCTGCGCAGCAGCGCCTTGGCACGCTCGATGCGCCGTGTCATGAGATGGGCATATGGGGTCTCGCCGTACGCCTCTCGGAAGCGTCGACTGAAGTGAGCCGCCGACATGTGGGCTGCCTTCGCCATGGTCGGCACATCGAGCGGGCTCGCGAACTCCCGGTCGATGAAGTCGCGCGCACGACGAAGACGGCGAAGCTCATCGAGATCGGGTGAGGCCATGGCACCAGTATGTGCGGGTGTGTCCGCCCAGGTCTGACCAACTTGAGTGCAAAAACTCGCGAACGGGCCCCACTGCGGCCCAGTGCAGGGGATATTGCACGGAAGCTGGTCAGCGGCGGCGCGGCCCGCACCTCCCCCGAACGGTGGATGCGTATCCGCCGGTCGGGCCCTGTCGCGCACGCCCCGCGGCGCGTTTGATTGCACCATGAGCACACAAGCAGCCATCGAGGTCACCGACCTCGTCAAGCGCTACGGCGACCGCGACGTCGTCGACGGCCTCTCCTTCGAGGTCCGACACGGCGAGACCTTCGCCTTCCTCGGCCCCAACGGCGCTGGCAAGAGCACCACGATCGAGATCCTCGAGGGCTTCCGCACGGCGACCTCCGGTACCGCGCGCGTGCTCGAGCAGGACCCGGCCCGCGGCAACGCCGAGTGGCGAGGCCGAATCGGCGTCGTCAGCCAGTCGAGCGCCGACATCGAGCGCTACTCGGCCCGCGAGGTGCTGCGCCACTTCGCAAGCCTCTACCGAAACCCTCGCGCCGTGGACGACACCATCGAGCGGTGCGGCATCGCCCCATTCGCGTCGCAGCGAGTCGGTCGCCTCTCCGGTGGCCAGAAGCGGCGAGTGGATGTCGCGCTCGGCATCATCGGCAACCCGGAGGTGCTGTTCCTCGACGAGCCGACAACCGGGTTCGATCCCAACGCGCGCCGCGAGTTCTGGGGCCTCATCCAGCAGCTCAAGGGCGAGGGCATGACCATGGTGCTCACGACGCACTATCTCGACGAGGCGGAGCAGCTCAGCGACCGCGCCGGGATCATCGCCGCCGGGAAGCTCGTCGAGATCGGCGACATCGCGACGATCGGCGGGCCGAAGTCGCGCACACCGCGGGTTCGCTGGCAGGAGCAGGACGGCAGGTGGCGCGAGGAGACGACGGATGCGCCCGCACAGCTCGTCGGCGCGCTCGTCGAGCGCCTCGGCCCGGAACCCGCCGGACTCACCGTGACCCGCCCGTCCCTGGAGGACGTCTACCTGGAGATCATCGGCGAGCACCCGGCCGCCTCCCCCGGAACGCCCGCGACTGCCTCACCCGCCGCGGGACTCGCGGCGACCGACGATGCAGCCCGCGCTGCCGCACCCGCAGGAGGAACACGATGAGCCAGACCGCGGTCTCGGGCGACGCGAAGGCGCAGCCGAGCATCCAATCGCCCACACGCACACCGTCGCAGCCCAGGTCCACGATCGGCAACGGTCTTCGGCGCATCGCCTTCGAGCTGCGCGGCTACTTCCGGCAGACCGACCAGGTGTTCTTCGTCTTCCTGTTCCCGCTCGTCATGTTCGCGCTCTTCGCCTCGATCTTCAGCGGCGAGACGGTCGTCGACGACCCACGCTTCGCCGACGTGACGATGTCGCAGTACTACCTGACCGGGATGCTCGCGATGGCGATCCTCCTCTCCGGCATGCAGTTCCTCGGCATCGACATCGCCACGGAGAAGCACGAGGGCGGCCTCGCCCGACTCGGCGCGACCCCGCTCAGCCCGGTGTCGTTCTTCATCGGGAAGATCGGGCTCGTCCTCATCACCTGCACGCTGCAGCTGGCAATGCTGATGGGGCTCGCGGTCATCGCCTTCGACATCTCGCTGCCGGAAGATGGCGAGCTGTGGGCGCGCTTCGCCTGGCTCGCTGCCCTCGGCATCCTCTGCTTCGCCTCCCTCGGAATCGCGATCTCGGCGCTCCCGCGCTCTGCACGGTCCGCATCCGCCATCGTGCTGCCGCTTGTGCTCGTGCCGCAGTTCCTCTCGGGCATCTACGTGCAGTTCTCGGTCCTGCCCGAGTGGATGCAGCAGGTGTCGAACCTCTTCCCCCTCGCCGGTCTCGTGCGCGGGATGCGCAGCGTGTTCCTGCCAGATGCCTTCGCGGCTGCCGAGGTCGGAGGCACGTGGGGGCTGGGGGCCGCGGCGATCACGCTCGGGGTCTGGACCGTCATCGGGCTCGTCGCGAGCCTGCTCACCTTCCGCTGGAGTCGAGGGCGGAGTTGACGCTCCTGACCCGACCGTGCAGCAATGTCGGTGGGGTGCGGGAGGATAAGCGCATGGTCGACTTCTGGTTTCGGGACGGGCGCTGGTGGCACCTGCTGATCGTGGGCACGGCGCTCGCGAACACCGTCGTCGCGGGCTCGGTGGCGGCCTTCGCGGCCACCGAGTCCGAACGCTCCGAGGCGCTCGTGGCGACGGGGGCGCTCCTGCTCATCCCCGTCGTGTGGCTCGCTTTCGGCGTCAGGTCGCTCACCGACCCGCGCCGCGGCGCGGCGCTGATCCTGCTCGTCACGCTGCTCGTGACGGTCTCGATGGTGCTCGTGCCCTGGACGGGCTTCGTGCAGACCCTCATCTATCCGCTCGTCTGGCTGGTGTGCGTGAGCGCGAGACGGAGCATCCTCGTCTCGATCGGCATCGCGTTCGGCATCGGCGCGGTGTCGGCGCTGTACAACGGGGTCGAGGAGATCCCGGACATCCTGCCGGGCCAGCTCTTCAGCGTCGCGGCGACCTGCGGCATCGGGCTGTCGATCAGCTACGCCTGGCGAGTGGCCGACGAGCGACGTGAGCTGCTCGAGCAGCTCACGGCCTCCCAGGAGCACGTGCAGGAGCTCTCTCGGCTGAGCGGCGCCTCCGTCGAGCGGGAGCGCATCTCCCGCGACCTGCACGACACGCTGGCTCAGACGTTGGCCGGCCTCGCGATGCTGGCTGACCGCAGCGCGAAGGAGATCGGGCGGATGCGCGACGACGAGAGCTCCGCGGGGGCTCACCTGCGCGAGGAGCTCTCCGCGCAGGAGGAACGGGCCGACCTCATCGCGTCGCTCGCCCGCGATGCTCTCGCCGAGGCGCGGGGCCTCATCGCCGAGAACGCGCCGGTGCGGTCGACCGACCCCGCGGAAGCGACCTTCGCAGATGCCCTGAGGCGCCTCGTCGATCGGTTCCGCCGCGAGACGGGCGTGCTCGCCGAGGCGCGAATCGAGCTGGAGGCCGGCGCGCTGGAGCGGGAGAGCGAAGTGGTCCTGCTGCGATGCGCGCAGGAGGCCCTGTCGAATGCGAGGCGGCACGCTCATGCCACGAGCGTGCAGCTCTCAGTGGAGCACGGGGCCGCGAACGTCGTGCTGAACGTCACCGACGACGGCCGAGGATTCGAGCTGGAGGCGGAGCCGAGCGGATTCGGGTTGGACAGCCTCCGCGACCGCGCCAACGCGATCGGGGGCGGCGTGGACATCGCCAGCGCACCAGGGCGTGGCACGATCGTGACCGTGACGATTCCGGCGAAAGCGAGTGCCGAGCGATGATCCGCATCCTGGTCGCCGACGACCACCCCATCGTGCGCGCCGGACTCGTGGGCATCTTCGAGGACGAGCCCGACATCGAGGTCGTCGCTGAAGCCGCCAACGGGGCCGACGCGGTTGCCCGCGCGACCGCGACGACGCCCGCCGTCGTCGTCATGGACCTGCGCATGCCGGGCATCGACGGTGTGAGCGCGACGAGGCAGATCCTGGCGGCGCTCCCCGAGACACGCATCCTCGTCGTCACGACCTACGACAGCGACGACGCGATCATCGGTGCCATCGAAGCCGGGGCAAGCGGCTACCTGCTCAAGACGGCCAGCGGGGCGGAGCTCGTGGAGGCCGTTCGCCGTGTGGCCGCGGGCGAGCTGGCCCTCGCACCATCGGTGACCGCGAAGCTCGTAGCCCAGACTCGAGCTGCCGGGGCAGCGGCATCCGCCGGTTCCAGCACCGCGCATCCGCCTGCCGGTTCGCCCGGTTCAGCCCCCGCGCTCAGCGAACGCGAGCTGCAGGTGCTGCAGCTCGTCGCCGACGGCATGTCCAACCCTGAGATCGCCGTGCGCCTCCACATCGGTGAGGCGACCGTGAAGACGCACCTCGGCAAGGTCTTCGCGAAGCTCGAGGTCAACTCCAGGGTGCGCGCCGTGACGAGGGGTCTCGATCTCGGCCTGCTCCGCCGGAGCTAGGGCGTCGGCGGACCCAGCGGCCCGCATGGGACCAAGGCGCATGAGCGCAAAAGCGTAGCTCCCTGCTGCGGGGCCAGGCCAGGGGCCTCTCCGCCCGAAGTCGTAGGCTTGACGCATGAAGTCTGCACGCGTCGCCCTGCTTGCACTCCCGACGATCGCTCTCACCGCGCTCGGTTTGAGCGGATGCGCTCCCGCAGCCACGCCGACGAGCGTCGCGAGCGACAACTACGGCGGCCTGCCCAAGGGATTCGGCGAAGATGTCGGAGCCGGCGACATGGAAGGACCGCTCGTCATGTGGCTCGACGAGGGCTCCTCGATCTCCGTCACGACGTGGGGCAGCTCGGGATGCCCGGCGATCCTCACCGAAATCAACGCGGTGGACGCGCAGACCCTCGACCTGCAGTACCTCGAGGCCACGGCCTACCCCGACCAGGCATGCACAGCGGACTATGCCCCGCACACGAGCGAGATCGACCTCCCCGACGACGCCACGGGCACGCCGCTGACGGTCACGGTGAGCTTCGACGGCGAGGAGCCCCGCGCCTCCGTCGTCCTCGACTGACCCGAGCATCCGGGGGCTGCGTGGCATCCACCAGAGTGCCCTGCCCTACCCTGCCAAAAGGTTGACGGGTATTCGCAGACTCGATAGGGTCGCAGCACGCGCCTAGACAGAGAGGAGTCCCGATAATGCGTACGTTCACATTTTGCATTCAGCAGTCGGCGACTCGTTCCCTGGGCGCCCACATCTCCTGAGCTCCGTGTCGTGGGTGAAGTCTGCCCCCACACCCGACGGATACGCAGCGGCATAGCAGCCGCCGCATTCGTCGACTGCACGGCAGTCACGTCTCTCGCGCCGCGTTAACGCGGCCCCGCTCGAGTGAGCGCCTTCTTCTTGCATGCCTTCTGTCGGAGAGACCACTCTCATGAATCACGTCCTGACCACCGTCCGCACCTCAAACCCGAGCACCGTGCACGTCACGATCACGCCCACATCCGCGTCCACGCCCACCTCCGCGGTGCAGCCTTCGCTGCTCCACCGCATCGAGTTGCGCGTCGCACTGTGGCTGCTCATGCGCAGCGCGCGGCGTCAAGAACCCGAACTGGACCACGCCGAACAGCATCGTCGGCGCCGCAACAGTTCGGAGCGCGCCCGCCGCGAGCAGGACGCACTCCGTGCCTGGTGCGCGCAGTGCATGCACCACTGACACGCGTCCCGAGCGGACGCTGGGTGCACCGAACGGGAAGCCCCGAAGCGCGTGCAGCGCTTCGGGGCTTCCGGCTCACCCGGCTGGTCTCGCCCGGCTGTGCCTAGATCGTCAGGTCGACGAGGACAGGCTCGTTGACGAGCCGCACGCCGTATTCCGCTTCGACGCGCGCACGGACGAAGCGGGCGAGCTCCACGATCTGCTCGGCAGTCGCACCGCCGCGGTTCGTGATCGCGAGCGTGTGCTTCGATGAGATGGCGGCGTTCGAGCCCGGCAGCGAGAAGCCCTTCTGCACACCGGCGTGGTCGATGAGCCACGCAGCGCTGAGCTTCACGAGCGGGGAGCCGTCTTCGTCCTTGCCCGCGTCGAACTTCGGCATCTCGGGCAGCTCGCTCGCGAACGAGGAGCGGACGATCGGGTTCATGAAGAAGGAACCGGACGAGACGGAGTCGCGGTCGTGCGCATCCAGCACCATGCCCTTCGAGGCGCGCAGGCGGATGACGGCGTCGCGGACGACGTGCACGGGCATCCGCTCGCCGAGGGGCACGTCGAGCGCGCGCGCGAGCTGGTCGTACCGGACCGGTTCGCTCTGGCCCTCCGGCATCTCGACGAGGTCGAGTTCGACGCGAGTCACGACGCCTCGCAGCTCGCCGCGCTTGATCGCGGAGGTGCGGTAGCCGAGACCGAGGTCGGCGGCGTTGATCCAGCGCACCGTGTCTGCGTCGGCGTCGTAGAACTCGATGCGAGCGAGCACATCGGAGAGCTCCTGCCCGTACGCCCCGATGTTCTGCACTGGGGTCGCGCCGACGGAGCCGGGAATGCCGGCGAGCGCCTCGATGCCGCTCCAGTTGCGAGCGACGGCGTAGTCGACGAGGGCGCTCCACGACTCGCCGGCGTCGATGCGCACGCGGGCCTGGCCCACCTTGTCGACGGGCCCGTCCAGCTGGTGGATGCCCTTCGTCACGACGCGCAGCACGGGTTCGTCGATGCGGTCGTCGGTGGCGATGGTGTTGGACCCCCCGCCGAGGATCAGCGGCTGCTCGTGGTTCGCGAACAGCTCCTCGGCCGCGGCGATCAGCTCAGGGCGCGTCGCGGGGGCGACGAGCTGCGTCGCTTCCCCACCGACCTGCGTGGTCGTGAGCTCGGAGAGCCTCGTCACGCGGTGGCCTCTGCGGGCAGCACGGCGGGAACCTCGCCGCGGAAGTCGGCGCGCACCTGCGACTTCGCGAGCACCGTCTGCCCGCCGAAGGACACGACGAGGTCGATGCGACCGACGCCGTCCTCGCCGGCGAGCTGACCGATCTTCGCGACGATCGACACCTCCGCGCCGGTCTGCGGGTCGACGACGACGGGCCGCGTGAAGCGCACCTGGTAGTCGACGACGCGGCCAGGGTCGCCGAGGGCATCGACGACGGGCTGCAACGCGACACCCATCGTGAGCATCCCGTGCGCGAGCACACCGGGCAGCCCGACCGCTTCGGCGACGTCGTCGCGGTAGTGGATGGGGTTGAAGTCGCCAGACGCGCCCGCGTAGCGCACGAGGGTGTCGCGGGTGAGCGTGACGGTGCGCTCCGCGATGACGGTTCCGGCTTCGAGGCTCGTGAAGTCGGGGCGCGGAAGCTGCGCGACGGCGATCGTGTCAGTCATGCGGTCACTCGCTCTCGGTGGGCGTTGCGCGGACGACGAGGGTTGCCGATGCGGTGACGACCTGCTCGCCCGCCGCATCCGTCAGCACCGTCTGAGCGCTGATCATGGAGTTGCCGCCGAGCGACTTGACGCTCTTCACCTCGAGAGCGGCGCGCAGCTCGTCACCCGCGACGATCGGGCGCTCGTAGGTGAAGCGCTCGTCGCCGTGCACGATGTGCGACAGCTCGATCTGCGCCTCGGGGTCGGAGAGCAGGAGCTGCAGCCCCGCATCCTGCAGCACGGCGGGGAACGTGGCGGGTGCGACGAGGTCGGCGTACCCGGCAGCGCGGGCTGCGTCGACGTCGAAGTGCGTCGGGTGCGAGGCCAGCACGGCCTTCGCGAACGAACGGATGTGCTCTCGGCCCACGAGGTACGGCTCGGGGAGCTCGTACCGGCGGCCGGCAAGTTCAGGGTTCACAGACACGCCAGCCAGTCTACGCGCGGGGAGACCCACGCCCCGGAGAGGTGATCGGCGCCGGGCGCTGCGTCGCGGGTCTAGACGGCGACGAGACGAGGGGGTGTGGGCGCGGCGACGCCCACTGCGCGGCCCGCTGCTCCGCGTGCTTCCGCGGCGCCCGAGAAGAGCGCGCGCTGCGTGAAGTCAAGCGACGCGAGGTCGATGCGGGAGATCGTGTCCTCGGGCACCGAGGTCCAGCCGGCCGTGTCGATACCGGTCGACGAGAAGACGGTGGTTCCGTCTGCGGCGCGGAGCATGCTCAACCGGTAGTACTCGTCGGTGTGCCCGTTGGGGAGGGTGGATGCGTCGATGCCGTAGCGCGCGAACGTCGCCTCCGTGACGTGTGCCGTGCTCGAGGCGTGGACGACCACGAGCTCGTCGGCGGAGAGGATGGTCGCGTTGAGGCTCGACTCGGGGAACTCGTCGCGCAGCACGCGGACGGCGGCGGTAGCCGCCTCCTCGAGGGAGAGGCCGTCGCGCACGTTCTGCCGGACGAGGCCGAAGTACAGCTCGCTGTCGGTGTCGCCGGCCACCGTGGCGCGGATCTCGGGGCGGAGCAGGTCGTCGAAGCGCCAGGTGGGGACGATCGAGCCGTTGTGCGCGAAGGCGAGGCCCTCGGCGACGAACGGGTGCGTGTTCACCTTTGTCCGTTTGAAGTCGTCGGTCGCGAGGCGCAGGTGCACGATGCGGGCGTTGGAGGGGGCGTCCGAGAGGAGCGTCGACAGCAGCGGGTCGTTCTGGCCGGGCGTGGAGATGCGCAGGGATTCGATCTCGCGCTGCGTCTCGCCGAAGCCGGCGGCGAGCCAGGCGGTGCCCCAGCCGTCGTTGTGCACGCTGGTCATGCGCTGGAAGGCGTCGCTGTTCATGTCTCCGATCACCTTCGTGACGGTGGTGTCACGTGGGGCTGCGTAAGCGAGCAGACGGCACATGTGCGAACTCCTTCCAGGTTGTCGAGCTTGCTGTCGGGTGTTGTTCGGAGCCGAGCGGCTCACGAGCATCTGACTATCCTGTGACAGCCCTCACGTGCGGTCCACCTTCGCGACGCTGTGTGACGGACGGTTGCGCTGCCCGACGCGGGTGTATCGGCGGCGGCTGTCCGCGATGAGTGCGATCTGCGGCCAGATCGGGCCCGCGACGCCGAAACAGGCTGATCCTGCACTGATGCTGGTCAGGCCGGCGCGCGCCGCCTCTCAGCGTGGCGTTGCACCCGCTCGCTACGTTTGGGCGCATGTCAGAACGCGGAATCCTCGTCGAGAACGTCAGGCGCTCCTTCGGCGCAGCGCACGCGGTCCGCGATGTGAGCTTCACGGCGCGCGCTGGAGCGGTCACGGGGCTCGTCGGCCCGAACGGCTCCGGCAAGACGACGCTGCTGCTGATGCTGGCCTCGCTGCTGCGACCGGATGCGGGGACGATCCGCATCAACGGCCTCGACCCGTCGACGGCGACAGCCGAGGTGCGGGCGCAGCTCGGCTGGATGCCGGACGCGCTCGGCGCCTGGCCGTCGCTGTCGGTGCACGACACGCTCGTGACGACGGCCCGCCTCTACGACCTGCCGCGCGCCGCGGCGGATGCCCGTGCCACCGAGCTCCTCGCCCGGGTCGGCCTCAGCGACCTCGCGAAGGCGCAGGCTCGCGTGCTGTCCCGCGGGCAGAAGCAGCTCCTCGGGCTTGCGCGCTCTCTGGTGCACGCCCCGAGCGTGCTGCTCCTCGACGAGCCCGCTTCCGGCCTGGATGCGCGAGCGAGGATCGGCCTGCGCGAGCACCTGCGGGAGCTTGCGGCGACCGGTTCCACGATCCTCATCTCGAGCCATGTGCTGTCCGAGCTCGACGAGATCGTCGACGATGCCGTCTTCATCGAGGCGGGCGTGACGGTGCGGGCCGACCGGCTCGCGCAGGCGTCGGCGCGGGAGCGACAGTGGCGGGTGCGCGTGCTGACGGAGGGCGTCGGGCCTGATCAGCTGGCGGCGGTGCTGGGGACCGGAGCTCCGGGCATCCGCGCCGAACGGACCGGGTTCCTCGTCCCGTTCTCCTCTGACGCCGCGGCCGCGGCCGGCCTGCGCGCGATCCTCACCGCCGGCATCGACGTCGCGGAGTTCGCCCCAGCATTGGGCGACATCGAGCACACCTACCTCGACCTCGGAGAGCAGTCATGAGCCCCGCCCGCGTCACGACGCTTGTCACCCTCGAACTGCGCCAGCGCCTCCGCAACGTCGCCTGGTACGTGCTGCTCGGCATCTTCGCCGTGCTGCTCCTCGGCATGACCGCGCTCTCGGTGGTGGTCTTCGGCGACCTGCAGGAGTCGGGGTCGTGGATGTACTCGATCGTCGTGTACTTCGTGCTGCTGCTCGCTCTGCTGGTCTCGCCGACGCTCAGCGGCAACGCGATCAACGGCGACCGGGACGCGGCGACGCTCGCGCCCATCCAGGTGACGCTTGCGACGACAGCCGAGATCGTGGCGGCGAAGTTCCTGGCCGCCTGGGTGACCGGGCTCGCGTTCCTGGCGGTCGCGGCGCCGTTCCTGATCTTCGCCGGGCTCGTGGGGGCCGTCGCTCCCGTGCAGGTGGTCGTCTCGCTGCTGGTACTGCTCGTCGAGGTGGGCGTCGTGGCCGCTATCGGCGTCGGCTTCAGCGGCATCCTGGCCAGGCCGCTCTTCTCCGTGGCGGCGAGCTATCTGACGATCGCCGCGCTCACGGTGGGCACGGGCATCGCGTTCGGCCTGGGTGGTGCTGCGGTGACGGCAGAGGTGACGAACACCTCCCGGTACCCCGTCTATGCGGAGTTCGGCGAGGAGCAGCCCTTCGACGAGAACAGCTTCACGTGCGGCGACTGGGAGACGTACACCTACGAGGTTCCGCGCTACGACCTCGTCTGGGGCGTGCTGGCCGCGAATCCGTTCGCCGTGCTGACGGACGCGACGCCGGTTTCATTCGGCGCGAGCGATCAGCCAGACGATTTCTTCTCCGGCGCGAAGCTGCTGCTGCGTCAGTCGCAGATTCCCCCGGAGATGGGCGAGCAGCGCTACGACGGCTGCGCTGACCCGACTGGCTCGAACTTCGAGCCCGGCCCGACGCCGCAGGAGGTGCTCGATTCGACGGTCCCCACCTGGTTCGTCGGTCTGGCGCTCCAGCTGGTGCTCGCCGGGGGCCTGCTCTTCGGCGCCTGGGCGCGCACACGGACACCCGCGAAGCGGCTGCCGCCGGGCACCCGCGTCGCCTGATCGCGCCCGCTCCGCCCGGACGCGTCAGCGCGAGACGGCGCGCGTGAACGCGCGTCGCAGGGCGCTCGCCTTGAGCTCGACCTCGAGGGTCTCGGATTCCGGGTCGCTCGCGAGCACGATCGCGCCTCCCGCGCCGATCGACCAGCCGCGCGCATCCCGGACGGCGGTGCGAATGACGATGCTCAGCTCGGTCGATCCGTCGGCGCCCAGCACGCCGAGCGCACCGGCGTAGACGCCACGGTCGCGACCTTCGATGTCTCGCAGCAGCTCGACGCTTCGCAGCTTCGGCGCCCCGGTCATGGACCCGCCCGGGAACAGCGCCCGCACGACGTCGAGCGGCGGCACGCCGGGCGCCGAACCGCGCACGGTCGTGACCAGCTGGTGCACGGTCGTGTACGACTCGACGGCCATGAGGCTCGGCACGTGCACCGAGCCGGGGGTGCAGACGCGGCCCAGGTCGTTGCGCAGCAGGTCGACGATCATGAGGTTCTCGGCGAAGACCTTCGGGTCGTTGGCCAGGTCTCTGGCCGCGGCGGCGTCGGCGAGGGGGTCTGAGGCGCGAGCCGCAGTGCCCTTGATGGGCTTCGTCTCGTACTCCCCGTCCGGGGTGCCGCGCAGGAGCCGCTCGGGGGACGCGCTCACGACCGCGCCGCCGTCGAACTCGAGCAGCGCGGCGTAGGGTGCCGGGTCGGCGGCGCGCACCTCCAGGAACAGGCTGAGCGGGTCGGGGTCGTCATGCGGCCGGAACTCGTTGGTCAGGCACAGTTCGTAGGAGTCCCCCGCGAGGAGATGGTCGCGGCAGCGGTCGATGTCGGCGGCGTACTGCTCTCTCGACGTGTGCCAGGCACCGTCGGCGAGGACGTCGGGGCCCTGCAACATCGCCCGGGCGCGTCCCACGTCGGGGAGAGCGTGCTGGCGCTCGCCGCCTGACGCTTCGAGGGCCTCGCCGACTTCGGAGCTGAAGCGCTCGGCGCCGGCCTCCGCGAGCGCGCCGCTCGACGCGGTCGCGACGACGGTGACTGCGCCAGTTGCGCGGTCGACGAGCACCGCGCGCCGCGGGTCGAGCCACCACGCGTCGGGGAGGGGGGACGCGGTCTCCTCCGCCTCCCGGGGCAGCACGCCGAGCATCCGCACCCCGAGCTCGTACCCGAAGTAGCCGAGCAGTCCGCCGCGAAACGCGAGCCCGTCGCCCCCGACGGCGCGCATGGCCTCGAGCTCCCGCTGCACGGTCTCGAAGCTCCCGTCGCCGTCCAAGCGCAGCACCCGAGCGGGCTCGCACGTCTCGCAGCCCGGCTCGGTCTCGTGCGCTGCCTCATCTGAGCCGTCGAGGCGAGCGGCGTGCGCGGGGCAGATCCCGGTACAGGTCCCGGTACCGATCGGAGCGTCGTCGGCGAGGATGCTGAACCGCGCCTGCCGGCCGGTGTCGTCGGGCACATCCACCCAGACGCTGGCAGAGCCTCGGCGGAGCACCTCGCGGTAGATCACCGCTGCGGCGGCCTCGGCTGCGGCCGTGCCCTCCGGCTGCGGGCCGCGCACGACGCGACTCGCGACGAACAGCTCGCGAGCTGCGGGCCGCGGGAACGCCCCGATCTCCGCGGGGCGACGGCTCGCATCGCGCTGACCGCGAGCGCGACGAGCGCCGAGAGCCCCGCGAGCGGGCGCGACGAGCCCCGCCGCATCCACGGCGTCGACGAAGTTCGCGACCATCCGCCGGCCATGCTCGCTCGCGATCGACTCCGGGTGGAACTGCACACCCCAGACCGGCCGGCCCTCGACCTCGAGGCCCTGCACGACGCCGTCCTCGCTGCGCGCCGTGACGCGCAGCCCGGACGGCAGGGGCTCGCTGACGACCAGGGAGTGGTACCTCGTGACGAGGGAGCCCTGGGGCACGCCGGCGAACGGGCCAGACCCGTCGTGTGAGAGGGGGCTGCGCCACCCGTGCTTCGCCTCGGGGGCCGGCACGACCTCCCCGCCGTACCGCACGGCGATGCCCTCGTGGCCGAGGCACACCCCGAGAACGGGCAGGCGCTCCTCGGCGAGTGCGGCGTCGAGCACGACGGCCGAGCCCGCGAAGTCGGCCGGTTCGGCAGGATGCCCGGGGCCGGGCGAGATGACGACCCCGGCGACGAGCCCCTCGGAGACCCAGCCGCGGCACGCATCCACCGCCTGCATGTCACCGGCGTCGACGACCCGCACCTCCTGATCGCTGAGCTCCAGGAGCAGCTGGACGAGGTTGTAAGTGTACGAATCGCGGTTGTCGACGACGACGATCACGCCGAGCGCCCATCCTGCCGGGGTACTGCGCTCGTCTCCTGCAGGCGAGGCCGCCACCTGCGCACGCGGGCGACGTCGAGGCCGAGGCGTGTGCCGTCGAGCATGGACACGGGGCTGATGCCGTGGAGCGTGTTGAGGTACCAGAGCTCATCCCAGCCGCGCTCGGCGGATGAGGCGAGCGGGTCGGCGAGCAGCTCCCCCTCGACGCGCGTGACGCCCGCTCTGGCGAGGAGTCTCTCGAGCACGCCGAGGGTCGTCCCCGCCACGCGGCGGCTCGCGGCGGGGACCACGAGGGTCTCGCCGAGCCAGCCGACAACCGTGCCGTAGGCGGCCTCGGTGATCGCGCCGCGTTCGTCGACGAGCAGGGCATCGGCCGCACCCTCCTCGTGCACGCTCGCCCTGAGCTCTGCGAGGGACGGGAAGTCGGGGCCCTTGAGCGTCGGCCAGCGCCGCTCGTCGAGGCGGGTGCTGAGCTTCGTGAGGGGCCGCGCCTCCGGAGCCGGCCGCAGGGTGAGCTCGACGAGCAGGCGGCCGTCGTCGAGGCGGGCGGAGAGTCGCGGGAACCAGGCGTCGGTGAGGGGCGTGCTCTCGAAGACGTCGGCCCAGATTCGAGGCCAGTCAGCCTCGACCGGGGTGAGTCCAGCGGGGCTGCCGGCCCAGAGCGGGGGACGCTCTGCTGCCGCCTCCCCGAAGAGCTCGGCGACGGAGCGCTCGAAACGCTGCCGGTGCGCGGCGGCGGCGATGACGCGCCCCGACTCGACCCGCCACGACTCGACGACGCACACCGCCGCGCTCGTGTCGCCCGCGGGACCTTCGTCGCGTCCCGGTGCACCGTGATCCTGCATCGCCCCATTCTGCCTCAAGGGACGAGCGGGGTGAGCGGGGCGCCCGTGGCCCTCGGACGGCGTTCATCCGTATCGTCGATGATGAGCTGCATAGCTACCCTCGACGAACGGATCAGCATGAGCCCCACCCCCACGAGCGTCGTCTTCGTCTGCAAGAAGAACGGCGGCAAGTCGCAGCTCGCGGCTGCCCTCCTGCGGGCGATCGCCGACGAGACGGTCGAGGTCTCCTCGGCCGGCACCTCCCCAGGCGGGGCGCTCAACGTCGAGTCGGTCGAGTCGCTTGCCGAGCTCGGGATCGACATCGGCGACGAGCATCCGAAGCCGCTCACGCCGTCGATGCTCGCCGGCGCCGACCTCGTCGTGATCCTCGGCGACGAGGCGCAGCTGCCCGAGGACACGAGCGTGCCGGTCGAGCGGTGGATCACCGACGAGCCTTCCACGCGCGGCATCGTCGGCATGGAGCGGATGCGCCTCGTGCGAGACGACATCCGCGCCCGCGTCGCGGAGCTGCACGAGCGGCTCCGCGACGCCTGAGGGGTCTGTTCCTTCAGCCCGCGAAGCTCGCGAGCCGCGCCACGTGGCGCGCGAGGATGTCGGTCTCGACGTTCACCCGGTCCCCGACGCCAAGGTCGCCGAGGGTCGTCGCGGCGAGCGTCTCGGGGATGAGCGACACCTCGAACCAGGGCGAGCCATCTGCGGTTGCGCTCCCGCCTGAGCCGACCGCGTCGACGCCGTTGACGGCACTGACCGCGCTGACCGTCAGCGAGACACCCGACACGGCGACCGACCCCTTGTCGACGAGCAGCCTCGCGTGCGCTGGGTCGATGGCGAAGCGGATGCGCCGCCACGCGTCGAAGCGCTCCACCTCCAGCACCTCGCTGGTCGTGTCGATGTGCCCCTGCACGATGTGGCCACCGAGGCGATCCCCGAGGCGCATGGCGCGTTCGAGGTTCACCGGATCGCCCTCGGCCCGGTCGCCGAGCGCGGAGGCGCGCAGCGTCTCCCCCATGACGTCCGCGGTGAAGCCATCGTCGAGCAGCTCGGCGACGGTGAGGCAGACGCCGTCCACCGAGATGGAGTCGCCGATCCTCGCGTCGCTGACGCTGAGCGGGGCGCGCAGCGTGAGGCGCGCGTCCGTGTCATGCCGTTCGATGCTCGAGATCCGACCGAGCTCTTCGATGATGCCCGTGAACACGGTCAGCCCCGTCCGCTCGTGGGCAGGCCTGCCGGCTGGCTCGCGGGCCATTCCCGGAGCGCGCTCGCGGTGGCGATGGCGGCGAGTGCCGCATCCGCCCCCTTGTCCTCGAAGCTCCCCGGCAGGCCGATGCGGGCCTGCACCTGGGCTTCGTCGTCGCACGTGAGCACCCCGAAGCCGACCGGGATGCCCGTGCGCACGGCCACGTCGGTGAGGCCGTTGGTCGCGGCCGTGCACACGTAATCGAAGTGCGGGGTGCCGCCACGGATGACCACGCCGAGCGCGACGATCGCGTCCGGCCTGCTCATGGCGATGCGGCTCGCCGCGACGGGCAGCTCGAAGGAGCCGGGAACCCGCACGACCTGGACGTCGGTGACGCCGGCATCGGCGAGTGCGCGCTGGGCGCCGTCGAGCAGCGCGTCCATTGCCGTCTCGTGCCACTCGGCCGCGACGACGACGACTCGCATGCCGCGCCCGTCTGCCTGCACTGTCGGTGCTCCGTGTCCGCTCATCGTCGTTCTCCTCTTCCGTGCGCCTTGGCGGCGCGCTGCTGGCTGTGGTCCTGAGGTTCTTCCTGCGTGGGCATTGCGGGGAAGCCCGGATGCTCCCTGCGGTGGCGCACGAGGTCGTCGACGTGCAGCAGCACCAGGTCGGTGGCTGCCGCGAGCTCGAGCGCCTCGCCGAACGACAGCATCTCGCCGTCGTCCCGCACGAGCTCGGCGATGACGCCCACCTCGCCGGTGCCAGCGAGGCGCACCAGGTCGACGGCCGCCTCGGTGTGCCCCGGACGCTCGAGCACTCCGCCATCCACGGCGCGCAGGGGCAGCACGTGGCCCGGCCGGATGAGATCGCTCGCGCGCGCATCCGCTTCGGCGAGGGCGCGGACGGTCGTTGCCCGGTCGGTTGCCGAGATGCCCGTCGTCACCCCCTCGGCCGCGTCGACCGTGACCGTGTAGGCGGTGCCGCGCGCGTCCTCGCTGCGTTCCACCATGATGGGCAGGCTGAGCCGGTCGGCGAGCGCCGCCGGGAGGGGCGCGCAGAGGAGCCCGGAGGAATGGCGGATGATCCAGCCCATCCACTCGGGGGTGGCGGTGTTCGCCGCGAGGATCGCGTCGACCTCGTTCTCGCGTGAGGAGGCGTCGGCGACGAGCACGGGGCGTCCCGCCCGCAGCGCCTCGAGTGCCCGGAGCAGTTCAGCGTTCATGCTGCGACTCCCACGGGTGCAGCGCCGGGGACGTGAACGGCGGGTGATTCGGGGCCCCGGACGAGCCGGATGAGCGTGTCGACGCCCAGCGGATGCACGGAGTCGGTGGTCCACCTGTTCGCGTCCCGGAGGCTCCCGATGTCGAGCGACGCGACGGAGCTCGCCCCGTCGCCCAGCAGGATGGGCGCGACGTAGGCGTCGATCTCGTCGACGAGTCCGGCGCGCAGGAAGGCCGCCGCGATGGTCGGGCCGCCTTCGACGATGACGTGGCGGACGCCCCTCGCGTGCAGGGCCTCGAGGGCGTCGACCGGGTCGTGCGTGCGGAGGTGCACGAACAGCTCCGGCTCCGCGCGCACGGCGGCGCCCTCCTCGACCTCGCGCAGCCCCATCACGACGCGCAGGGGCTGAGACGCGTCAGTCGCGGCGATTCCCCGCACCGACAGCGATGGGTCGTCGGCGCGCTGCGTTCCGGTGCCGACGAGGATCGCGCAGGCCTCGGCCCGCCGACCGTGCGCGTGCGCCCTGGCGGCCTCGGAGGTGATCCACTGGCTCGACCCGTCGGCGGCGGCGACCCTCCCGTCGAGCGTGGATGCGAGCTTGAGCGTCACGAACGGCCGCCGCTCGGTGACATTGACGAGCCAGACCCGCAGGAGCGACTCGGCCTCGACCTGCCGGGTGCCCATCGACACGCTCACCCCGTGCGCGCGAAGGCGCGCCGCTCCCCCGGATGCGATCGGGTTCGGGTCCGCGACCGCGTAGACGACCTCCGCGACACCTGCGTGCAGGAGGGCGTCGGCGCACGACGGCGTCCTGCCGCTGTGGGCGCAGGGCTCGAGGGTCACGACGGCGGTCGCACCCCGCACATCCGCCCCGGCTGCGCGCGCGGCGTCGAGCGCGGCGGCCTCCGCGTGCGGGGTGCCCGCTCCGCGGTGGTGGCCGCTTCCCAGGATGCGGCGCGGGCCGCCCTCGCCGGAGGGCGGCGCGAGCAGGACGCACCCGACCTGTGGGTTCGGATCTCGGGCTGGCCCTCGGGCCGCCAGGGAGAGCGCCAATTGCATGGCGGCGTCGACAGTGTCGACGCGTGTGGGTTCTTGGATCGGCATGGCCGGACCTCCGCGTTTCGCGTACCACGGGGCCATGTCCCGGTGCCGGCGCAGCCGGAGAGTCCGGCAGCCGACGCCTCGGAGGCCCTCGCCGAAACGAGCGCCTCCCATGCACCTACCATCCGGACTTTAACCGTCGGTCCCGGAATTCCACCAGGTCAACCGCTCGCGGACGAGCGGGTCGCGGACTCTCACCGCCGGTTCGGACTTTCACCGACCCCGGAGCATGTTGCACGGCGAGCATAAGCCCGCAAGCTTGGCGTGTGACGTCGTGGGACAGCTCGCACCCAGGCGGGTGCCCGCGCGGACGGCCTCGCTACGCCACCACTTCGCGCAGACCGATCGCGAGGTGCACGTCCTGCCGCTGCCCGCCCGAGTGCACGAGCGACGCGCCCTCGTCGTCGACCGTGAGCTGGGTGCGGTGGCTGCGGAGGGCGGCGAGGACCGCGGCCCGGTGCTGCTCGAGGTCGAACCACTCGAGGTCGCCGATCTCGGCCGCGAGGGCACGCTCGCTCTGCTCGACGAGCTCCGCGAATCGCACACCGGCTGCCCGCGATGCGGCGAGGCTCGCTTCCCGCGCCCGAACATGGTCGGGGTGCCCGTACCCGCCGGTCGCGTCGTAGCTGATGACGAGGTCCGGCCCGTCATGGGCGATCGCGGCGGCGAGATCAGCGGTGACCTCCTCGAGCGGGGCGACGCTCAGCGACCGCAGGTCAGTCTCGTCGGCGGGGCCCGCGAGGCCCGGCCGCAGCCAGCGCATCCCCGAATCACGGTAGTCGCGGGGTGCGAGGCCCTCGGCGCGTGCGGGGGCGGTGCCGAGCCAGCGGTGCTCGTCGATGCCGAGGGCGTCGAGCGAGCCGCGCAGCTCCCGCTCCCGCACGGCCGCGAGCTCTCCGACGGTCGTGGCGTCTGGCAGCGCGCCGTCGACGATCTCGCCGAGCTCGCCGCGCGTGCACGTCACGAGCGTGACTCGTGCGCCGCGTTCGTGGAGCTCGCGGATCAGGGCGCCGCCGGCAAGCACCTCGTCGTCGGGATGCGCGTGCACGACCAGCGCGTGGCGCACCGAGTCGAGCAGGCTGTGGCCGCCCTCAGGCACGCGCGGAACCCGGCCGGGCGTGAGCGACGAGGTCGCGGAACACCGAGAGGAGGCCTTCCGCGCTGAGGTCCCACGAGTGGGTGAGCGCGTGCTCGCGTGCGGCGCGGCTCATGCGCTCGGCGACCTCGGACTGTCGGAGGATGCCCGCGATGGCGGCCGCCCAGTCGGCGGGGTCGCGCGTCTCGAGCAGGATGCCGGTGACGCCGTCGACGACAGCCTCGCGGAGTCCGCCGGCTGCGGAGGCGACGACGGGCACGCCGGATGCCGCGGCCTCGAGCGCGACGAGACCGTACGTCTCGGAGTGGGAGGGGATCAGCACGAGGTCCACGAGGCGCAGCTGGGCTGCGAGCGCGTGCCGGCTGAGCGAGCCGATGTACTGCACATGGTCGGCGAGCCCGTGCTGCTCGACGGCGTCATGCAGGCGAGCCTCGTATCCGCGGCCGTCGGCATCCGGCGGTGCGGCGCCCACGAGCACGTAGTCGGGGCGGACGTCGGCGTCGACCTCGGCGATCGCGTCGAGGGCCAGGTCGAAGCCCTTGAGCGGATGCAGGCGCCCGGCAGACAGGGCACGCCTGGGTCGCTGCTCGTGCGCAGCCAGCTCGGCCCGCGCATCCCAGGCGGGGAAGAAGAGGTCGGCGTCGACGCCAGGCGGCACGATGTGCGTGATCGCGGGGTCGCCGCCGAGCCTCGAGAGGACGGTGTCGCGTTCGGCCCTGCTGACGACGACGATCGCGTCGACGGACTTCGCGAGCATCGCCTCGCCGGCGAGCCGTCCAGGCGATTCGGCGCGTTCCCCGTCGGCGAGCGGCGTGGAGCTGTCCGCGGCGATGGAGTGGAAGCTCTGCGCGATCGGGATCCCGAACTCGCGGGCGACGGGCAGGGCGGCGACGCCCGAGAACCAGTGCTGGGCGTGCAGCACATCGACGGGCAGTTCTCCGAGGAGCGTGGCGAGCGCATCCTGGAATTCGCGGATGACGTGCTCGTGCTCCCCCTTCGCGATGAGGCGGGCCGGCCCGGCGTCGAGGTTGTGGAGGCGCAGGTTCTCGCCGAGCTGCACGGTGGGTGCGGAGTCTGGATCGCTGCGTCGCGTGATGAGCTCGACCTGGTGGCCGCGGGCGGCGAGCGCCTCGGCCTGGGCGAGCACGACGACGTTCATGCCACCTGCATCCTTGGTGCCCGGCTCGTCGAGCGGGGAGGTGTGGAGCACGACAAACGCGATACGAAGTGGGCGCTCATCGGAGAGGACGTCAGGCATGCCTCCGACCGTAGGCCCCGCGGCCCCACTTTTCCATTCGGGATGCCCTCGGTTACGCACCGGGGTGGCGTCCGGCCGTTCCGATGGGGCCGCCGTCATCCGTCAGCCCGTCGCCGAGATCGGCGGTCGTGCAGGGCCAGCGGTGCGCAGATGAGGATGAGCGTGCAGATTGCGGAGATCGCGAGGGCGGGGCCCGGGCCGACGCGGTCGGTGAGCGCCCCGAATGCTGCCGCGCCGAGCGCTGCGCCGAGGTTGACGGCGGTGTTGATCCAGCTGCTCGCCTCGGTTCGCGCTCGCGGGTCGGTGCGAGCGTCCGCGGCGAGGTAGCCGACGATGAGGGTCGGCGCCAGGAAGAGGCCGCTGAGCGCGAAGCCGACGATCGCGACGCCGACGCCCCCGAGGAGCCCGGTCACAGTGATGATCGCAAGAAGGGCCAGGGTGAGCGCGAGCAGCTGACGCTCCGGCCTCGCGCGGAGGTCCCATCGGCCGTAGAGCAAGCCGCCGATCGCGCTGGTGCCCGCGAACACCGCGAGCAGCGCACCTGCCAGTACCGTGCTGGATGCGGCGGCGGCCACTGCGGGGGCTGCGACTTCGACGCAGCCGAGCATCACTCCCGGGGCCGTCATCGCCAGCACGATGGGCAGGAAGCCCTTGGAGCGCAGCGGACGCAGCGCCGGCCGGGCGCCGGGGACCTCCACCTGACGTGATCCGCGCTGCGCTCGTGACCGTGGGCTCGTCACGAAGAGTGCCGTCCCGAGGGCGACGCAGCCTGCCGAGACGACCAGCGACGAGAGCGGATCTGCGGCGACGGCGAGGACGGCAGCCGCCAAGGGGCCGACGGCGAACGTCGCCTCCTCTGCGAGGGCGTCGAGACTGAATCCGCGAGTGCGCTGGGGGCCAGCCGGGAGCGCTGCGGCCCAGAGCACGCGCATGACCGCGCCGAATGGTGGGGCGCTCACCCCGGCGAGCGCGCTGAGGAACAGCAGTGTCGGCAGGCCTGCGCTCGACAACACCCCGACGGCGAGCAGGGACGCGGCGTGGACGAGCCCGAGGGACGTCACCACGAGACGCTGTCCGTGTCGATCGATGAGTCGCGCACGCCATGGTGTCGCGACGACGTTGGCGACGCCGAGCGTCGCAGTTGCGATGCCGGCCACCGCGAACGAGCCCGTCGACTGTTCCAGGAGGAGGATCAGCGCGAGCCCGGAGGTTGCCAGCGAGAGGCGGCCGATGACGCTGGCGAGGAAGGAGCGTGAGAGGTGCGGCGTGCGCAGCACGGAAGTGTATGAGGATCGTTCAGGGGACAACGGAGACTCCGATGAGATCTCGCTTCGCACTCATCCCCAGAGATGAGCGAAGCGGCCTGCGTCAGGAAAGCACGCGGAAGAAGGCGCGCTGAAACCCACCCGGGTCGGTGCTGGGAACTGCGAGGGGTGGGTCGCAGGACCGTCAGGCGAAGGCGACGATGAAGCCGATCATCCACGCAGACTACCCACCCTGTCGACGCGACGCGGTGGTCGCTCGTCGGCATCGCGACCGCGGTCCCAGCCCCATCGCTGCGACGTCGCCCTGCTCGATGGCACGGCGACGTTGGGTCAGAGTCGCTTGATCGGGACGGTGAGGCCGTGCAGGGCAGGCGGGTGCGTTCCGCCCGCGACCTCCGGCAGTTCTTGTCCGCCTGCCTGGGCGGGGCCGTCGGTGCGCTTCCGGGAGCTGCCGCCGTCGTCGACTCGGGACGCTCGTCGCCGGCTGACCGAGTCCAGGACTCGCTCACGCGTGAGCTCCGACTCCATCCGCTCGAGCCCCGCCATGACCGTGAACATCATCGACCCCGTAGGCGTCGACGTGTCCACCTCTGCCCCGTCGAGGTCGAGCACCCGCAGCGAGACGCCCTCCGCGCGCAGCTCGGCGGCCAGCCGCAGCAGGTCGCCGGTGGACCGCCCGAGCCGGTCGAGCGTCGGCACGACCAAGGTGTCTCCGCCGCTCAGCGCGCGCAGGGCGGCGTCGAGGGCCGAGGAGGTGTCGCGAGCGGTGGCCTCTGCACGGTCGACGTAGAGGTCGTCCGTTCGGACGCCGGCAGCTCGAAGGTCCGCCTCCTGCCGGTCGGCGCCCTGTTGTCGGGTCGAGACTCGGGCGTAGCCGATGAGTTTGGGCACGCTTCTCCTGTCGCGGAACCAACGTCGAAGACGCGACTTTACCGATCGACCCGAGACGCCGGGGCATGACGACGGCGAGCCATGAACTTCCACTGCCCTGGGGACTCGCCTGCGGCCCCACTCCCGAGCCCGTGACCGTCGTCTGCAGCCGCGGAAGCGAGAAGCGGCAGCCGCCCCGAAGGGACGGCTGCCGCTTCTCGCGCTGGTGAGAGCTAGTTCTTGAAGGCGTCCTTGACGTCTTCGCCCGCCTGCTTCACGTTGGCCTTGGCCTGGTCGGCCTGGCCCTCGGCGACGAGCTTGTCGTTGTCGGTGGCCTTGCCGAGGGCTTCCTTGGCCTTGCCGCCGAACTCTTCTGCTGCGTTCTTGATCTTGTCTCCTGCGCTCATGGCAGTTCCTTTCTGTTGGGGGTGCGGTTCCTCGGAATCGGGGTGCCGCGGTGGGGAGTCGTGGTTACTGGAGGCGCGTCGACTGCTGCACCTTGGCGCGGAATCCGCCGCTCAGCTGCAGCAGGACCGGCACCTTCTGGCCGAGGAGCGAATCCAGCGCCTCGAGGTTCTGCTCGACGATCGCCGTCGCGTCCCTGGGCGAGACACCACGTCGGCAGGTCGCCGAGACCTTGAGCATGGGGGCCCGCTTCACCGAGTACGCCGAGACGCTGGTCGAGAGGAACTCATCACGTTCGCCGAGTGCGTCAGCGAGGGCGTCGCGTGCGACGGACACGTCGACGATAGTGCGTCCCGTGTCCGAGCTGCGGTCGTGGATGAGCGTTCCCGTCCGCCCCTGCCCCTGTCGGAGGGCGAAGGCGAGGAGCAGGATGATGCCCACCACGAGGACGGCGACGACGGCGATCATCAGCCAGCTGAAGTCGGCGCCGGGGAACGGTGTCTGCTGGAGCCAGCTCCCGACCTGCGTGGTGACCGTTTCAGAGATCGGGGTCCAGGTGTCCTTCGCTCCCGGCAGCCAGGCACCGAGTGCCGCAGCTGCGCCCACGATGAGCAGAAGGAGCCCCGTGACAACGATGAGGAGGCGGTTCAGGCCTCGGTTCGTGCTGTTCATGCGCCGACCTTCCCGTTCTCTGCGACGCGCACCTTGGCGGTGACACGCGGGCTGAGCTCGTACTGCTCGAGCTGCCGGGTGACGGCCGCCTCGATGGAGGCGGCGTCGACCGGCACACCGGAGGCGGGCACGAGGTGGACGTCGGCGCGACGGTGCGAGACCGAGACGGTGACGTTGTCCGGGCTGACGTGGCCAGCGAGGGCCGCGTGCCTGGCCAGTGCGGACGCGATGACCGCGTTGTCCGCGACGGTTGCGGTCCGCGACGAGCGCAGGACGTGGCGGGAACGGCGACCGGGGGCGAGGCCTGCGATGAGCAGGATCAGCCCGATGATGGCCACGATGACGCCGGCTGGGCCGACGTACTGGGCGGGCTGCTCGAGCACCCCGAGCGTGGAGGTGAACATGTCAGCCGGTGCCACGAGGAGCGCCGGGAGGGCGAGGAGCGCGAGCACCACCTCGGTGCCGACCCAGGCTGCGACGACGATGAGCAGCACGGCGAGGACGATCGCGAGCGCCGACCGAGGCGAGTGCGTCTCGCGTCGGGAGACGCGGGAGTAGAGCGACGTGTGGCTGCTCATCTGACTCGCTCCTCTGGTTTGATGTCGAGCCCGGTCACACGCACGGTGACCGCGCTGATGCTCGAACCGCTGAGGGTCTGCACGCGGTCACGGATGGTGGTCTTCGCAGTCTCGACTCGCTCGAGGAGCGGGCCGCCGCTGCGGGAGATGGAGCTCGGCTGTTCGCGGATGCGAGCCAGCGAGGGCACGCGGATGGGGGTGCTGAGTCGCAGTGCGAGCTTGCCGTTGTGGTCGTCGAGGTCGACGCTGACGCTGCCAGCGTCGACCCCGAGCGCGTCACCGGCGACAGCTGACGCGACACGAGTCAGGGCCTTCGCGGTGAGTCGTGTTGTGCCTCGCTGCGCCGCGCCGTGGTGTGTCGTCGCGGCGATGCTCATGAGGAGGTGTTCCGTCCTCGGATGACGTCGACGAGGGCGCTGGCGTCGAGCTTTCCTTCGAGGATGCGTCCGATGACGCCGCCGATGATCATCGCGATCGCGACGAAGAAGAACGCCCAGAAGCCGAGGATGATCCAGGTGAGCGCGAGGACTGCGCCGATGAGGATGCCGGTTCGGGTGAGGGATGCGGTGTTCACTGGACTCGCGCCTCTTCCTTCTCATCCTTCTCCTCGTTCTTGTCGTCGGAGGGGAGGTGGACGTCGTTGACGGTCACGTTGACCTCGGTGACCTCGAGGCCGACGATCGTCTCGACGGCGCGGATCACGTCGGCGCGCACACCGTCTGCGACGTCCTGCAGCGCGACGGGGTAGTCGGCGACGATGGTCACGTCGACGGCGACCTGCTTCTCGCCGACCTCGACGCTGATGCCCTGGCCCTGGTCGGTGGCGTTCAGGGCGTTGCGGATGGCGCCGATCGCGCGGGCCGCGCCGCCACCGAGGTCGTAGACGCCGTGTGCTTCACGGGCGGCGATGCCGGCGACCTTCGCGACGACGCCGTCATCGATCGTGGTCTTGCCGTGTCCGTCGACCTGTGCGGACTGGAGGTCCTTGCGGCTGGTGGCCGGGGTTCCGGTGGCGGGGGTGGTGTTCGACATGAGGTTCTCCTTGTGATCTCTGGCCGGTGCTGGTGCATCGGCCTGGCTGTATGGGTATGACGCATCAGGTCCGTGATTCGTCACGAAATTGTTTGAACTCGTCTCGGCAGGAAGTGAAGCGGTCGACGCGAGCAGGATCATAGGAAGCCCCGCTGGGCGCGCAACTGAACAAGGCACCCCCGCCGCGGCGCGAGCCACGCGTCAAAGGATGACTTGATCGGGCATTTTCATCTGATTGAGCTTGCTCGCATCCTCGTTGGACCAGTTTGATTCCGGCTGTCGACGGAAATGTCTCCGAAGCCGCCGATCCGATATTCAGAACCACGATTCCCCGGTTCTCGATATGGATCACCCGGGGAATTCTCAAGCGGCCAGCGCCCGGAGGTCGACCGCGGACTCCCGCCAGCAGGCCCGTACACATGCCGTTCGCATTGGCGGCGCATCATGGCGCCGCATCCGCTCCCCCGCACGCCGGCGGATGCACCGCACCTGACCCCGGAGGAACGCTTGGCTATCGACCAACCCCAGGACCTGCGCGAGTACATCGAGCACCTGCGCTCGCTCGGCTACTCGGTGCGCGACGGCCACACCAACGACCCCGACCTCATCGACCCGCAGGGCAACCCCGTCTACACGTGGCAGGAGGGGTACCCCTACGAGGAGCGCCTCAGCCGCGACGAGTACGAGAGCGAGAAGTACCGCCTCCAGGTGGAGCTGCTGAAGTGCCAGTACTGGATGGAGGACAACGACAAGCGCGCCGTGATCCTCTTCGAGGGGCGCGACGCGGCAGGCAAGGGCGGCACCATCAAGCGCTTCACGGAGCACCTCAACCCGCGCAAGGCGCGCGTCGTCGCCCTCGCGAAGCCCAGCGACCGCGAGCGCGGGCAGTGGTTCTTCCAGCGCTACATCCAGCACCTCCCCACGGACGGCGAGCTCGTGATGTTCGACCGCTCCTGGTACAACCGCTCCGGTGTGGAACGGGTCATGGGGTTCTGCAGCGATGACGAGCACACGCAGTTCATGCAGCAGGCACCGGCGTTCGAGAAGATGCTCGTCGACTCCGGCATCCACGTGACGAAGTTCTGGTTCTCGGTGTCGCGCACCGAGCAGCGCACGCGCTTCGCCATCCGCCAGCTCGACCCCGTGCGTCGGTGGAAGCTCTCCCCCATGGACCTCGCCTCGCTCGACCGCTGGGAGGACTACACGGCGGCGAAGGAGGAGACGTTCCGCCTCACCGACAAGAAGCACGCGCCGTGGACGATCATCCGCTCCAACGACAAGAAGCGTGCGCGCCTGAACGCGATGCGCTTCTGGCTCGGCCAGTTCGACTACGAGGGCAAGGACCACGACGTGGTCACGAAGCCGGACCCGCTGCTCGTGATGCGCGGCAAGCAGGAGACGGCCGACGAGTAGGGCCGGCGTCGCGCGGCTTGGCCGGGCCGGGTCAGTTCGAGAGCTGGCCTCGCATGAGCTCGCGAAACACGGGCACGAGCGGGTTGTCGCTCGAGCGCAGCGTGCACATCATCACGGTGACGGGCTCGATGTCGTCGATCGGCACGAACACGACGTCGTCGCGCTGGTAGTGGTGGGCGGCGGAGCTCCCGGCGATGTTCACGCCAGCCCCCGCGGCGACGAGCTCGAGCAGGCCCTCCATGCTGTCGGCGGATGCGCCGGGCACGATCCTCGTCCCGTCGGCCCGCGGGCTCACCACCCACCAGTCGAGGATCTCCTGCGGTCCGGCAGAGGCCGCGACGAACACCTCGTCGTTCGTCTCCAGGATCGAGACCGACGAGCGGGCCGCCAGACGGTGCCCCGCTGGGACCACGAGCATGCGCCCCTCCGACCAGAGGGGCTCACAGGTGACCTCGTCGGACGCGCTGACGGGCGACGGCGCCAGCACGACGTCGACCCGGTCGCTGACGAGGTCGTGGACGACCTCGAAGAAGCCGGTGCGGCGCATCTCGAGCCGCGCATCCGGAACCCGCTGCAGCATCGAGGCGATCGCCGACGCCGCAAGGGAGCCCGTGGCGGAGGCTACGACGCCGAGCCGAAGCTGCGGCACCGCCTGCTCGCTCGCGAGGCGCTGGGCCCACTCGAGGATCTCCCGGTGGTCGTCGCGGAGCCGCCTGGCGAGCGGCAGGAACTCGACCCCGAACGAGGTGAGCGTCAGCGGGCGCGATTCGCGGTCGAACAGCCTGAACCCCAGCTGCCGCTCGAGGCGGCCGATCTGCTGGCTCAGGGAGGGGGTGGCGATGCGGATCCGCTCGGCGGCTCGACCGAAATGCAGCTCCTCGGCGAGCACGCAGAAGTACTGCACGGCGTGGATCGGGATGTCCATGTTCAGAGACTAGACGGGCGCGCGCCGCCGGATACGGCGGCGGCAGCGGGCCCCCTGGGAGGCACTGTCAGCTCGCGCTCTCCGGCGGCCCCGCGTGCAGTGCAAGGAACCGCAGGGCCGGAGCCACGACGGTCTCGAGGTCGTCGAGTCCACGCCACATGTGGTCGGCCCCTGCCACGAGCTGCAGTTCGACGTGCGCGCCCACCGAGTGGAGTGCATCCCGCAGCAGCTGGCTCTGCTCGCTCGGCACCATGCTGTCGTCGGTTCCGTGCGCCAGGAGGAAGGGCGGCACCCCGGCGTGCACGGCGCGCACCGGGCTCGCCGCTTCAGTGAGCTCGCCGTGCTCCGCGAGGGGTCCGCCGATGAGCAGCTCCTCGCGGCTCGGCTGGACTGGCGCACCGGGCGCGCCGATGGGCTTCGGGATCGCCGCGAGCTCGCTCGGTCCGTACCAGTCGACAACCGCCCGCACGGGCGTGCCGGGCACAGCGGCCGCGAGCGCTGCGAGGTGCCCGCCAGCGGATTCGCCCCAGAGCGCGACGCGCGTGGCATCCAGGCCGAACGTCGCGGCGCCCTCGTCGAGCACCCAGCCGATCGCTGCTTCGACATCGGCGAGCTGCGCCGGGAACCTCGCCTCGCCGCTCAGCCGGTAGTCGACCGACGCGACGGCCCACCCCGCACGGGTCAGACGCCCGAACGTCTCCGCCTCGGCGCGCCCCGGGCAGAACACGCGGCGACTCCCCCGGAACCACCCGCCGCCATGCACGAACACGATGACGGGTGGGCGTTCCGCCTCCGGCAGGTGCAGGTCGAGGGTGAGCGGCCGGAATCCGGGAGGCTCGGAGAAGATGATGTCGCGCACGACGCGAGCGTGCGCCGGTGTCCGCTGCTCGCCGGACTCTGCCGCCGTGATCAATCGAACAGCTCGTATCCCTGCACGAAGTGCACGTCGTGCTTCGCACCCTGCGTGCCGAACACGGCGGGCTCCGGGATGTGGAATTCCGCTTCCTCCGGAATGCCGGGCTTCGACGTGGGCCGCGCCACGGCCCGGAAGAAGTCCGTGAATCCCGCGCTCGTGACGCCGAAGATCTTCCCCGTCCGCTCGATGCGGTACGAGTGGATGGTGTCCTTCGGCACGAATCCGAAGCCCCCGGCCTCAAGGACGCGCGTCTCGCGGTTGCCCTGCCGGTCGTCGATCCACAGCCGGATGGCCCCCTCGAGCACGAAGAACGTCTCGTGCGTCTCAGCGTGGAAGTGCGGCGGGACGGGCCTGCCTGGGCGCCCCTCCGTGACGAACGCGTCGAACTGGCCCGTGGTCTGCGGCGAGGTCGTGAGCAGCGTGAAGAGCTGGTCGAAGAGCACGAGCTTGTCGCCTTCGGCGGCGTCCATCAGGTACGGCAGCGGAGCCGCGGGGAGCTGGCTCTCGAGCGGGGCGAATCCTGACATCGGCAACCTCCTTGTTGCGGGCCGGTCGGCCCTCGTCGTCAACCCTCGCAAGTCCTGGCGCCTTGCGCGACGGGGTCCTGCCTAACGGACGTGAGCCAGCTCCTAACGGGCACGTGCCCATCTGGGGCGGAACGCGCCGGCGTAGGCAACTACCATCGGCTTCCATGAGTCGCGAAAGAGCAGCATGACGGGGCCGACCGCACCTGCCCCAGGAGTCGGCGACCCCGACGGGCAGGGGCCGAGCGGTTCGCCCACCTCGCCGCCGCCCTCGATTCACGTGCGCGCCGTGCTCACGTGGCTGGCGATCTTCCCGCTCGTCGCCATCACGTCGATGCTCGCGGAGCCCCTCGTCGGGTCCTGGCACCCCATCGCCCGGGCCTGCGTCGTGACGCTCGTCGTCGTCCCGCTGGCGGTATACCTCGTCGTGCCGTCCTTCGTGAAGCTCTACGGGCGCATCCGCCGCCGGTGACCGGTCGAGCCACCGGCGCGGGAGGTCGACTCTCTAGGATCTGAGCATGCACCACGCACAGTTCATCGACGTGACCGCGGATGCGGCAAGCGCGTTCGCGGCGCTCCTCGGCTCGGCAGACCTCGCGACACCCGTCCCCTCCTGCCCTGGCTGGTCGCTCGCCGAGCTGACCGAGCACCTCGGTGGCGTGCACCGGTGGGCGCGCGCGCAGCTGCTCGGCGGTGGCCAGCAGGTCGAACGGCTGACCCCGAAGGCGCCGATGGATGACCGGGGCGCGCTGGTCGCCTGGTTCCGCGAGGGCGCCGCGGAGCTCGTGGCAACGCTGCGCGAGCTGCCGGAGGACGCGCCCTGCTGGGCCCTCTACCCGCCGGCCCGCGCATCCACCTGGGCGAGGCGGCAGGCCCTCGAGACGACCCTGCACCTCTGGGACGCGACCGACAGCCTCGACATCGCGGCACCCATTCCGGCCACGATCGCGGCGGCCGGCGTCGCCGAGGTCGCGCACGACATGTACCCGAGGCAGGTGTCGCTCGGGCGGATGCCGTCGCTCGACGAGCGCGTCGAGCTCGTGCTGCGGGGCCTCGGCGCGAGCGCACCTTTGCGGGTCCGGCTCGGCCCGATCGGCGAGGTGGTGGCCGGTGAGTCCCGGCCCACCGAGACCACCACCCCAGCAGATGCGACGCTCGAGCTCACCGCGGAGGACGCGCTGCTGCTCCTCTGGAAGCGACGCGAGCTCACGACGGTGGACGCCCGGCTCACGGGCTCGGCCGCGGCACTCGAGCGGGTGCTCGCGCACCCGCTCGCCCCGTGAGACCCGCGAGCGCCGCGACAGCGTCAGGCGCTCGCTAGCTGCTGAGCGTCGCCGCGAACGGGTCTCGCTGGTGATCGACGAGCGGAACCCGCTCGAGCGTGCTCTCGATGACGACGACCTCGCCGGCCGCCGCCGACTCCTCGATGGCGAGCATGGTGTCGAGCACGTGCAGGGCGAGCTCGCCGGTCGCGACGTGCGGGAGCCCCTCGCGGATACCTCGGGCCATGTCGAGGGTGCCGTACCCGCGCCCCGTGACCGTGCCCTCCTCCGGGTACTCCTCCCAGCTCGGCTCGAGCCTCTCCGAGTACTCCTGCGGGTGGCGCGCCACTCGCGTGCCCCCGTCGGCGTGGTTCGGGTCGGGGGTGATGAGCATGCCGCCCGGGCCGATGATCTCGACGGTGCCCATCTCGGCGAGCGGGGAGTCGTTGCTGAAGGTGAGCTGCGCGCTGGCGCCGCTTTCGAAGGTGACGAGCGCATCCACGTGCGTGAGCACCTCGACGGGGAACGACTGGCCCGCGTTCGGGCCGAGCTTCACGGTGCGGGCCTCCTTGGCCGTCGAGCCCGTCGCGTACACCTTCCTGACGGGGCCGAACGCGCTCACGAGCGTCGTCACGTAGTACGGCCCCATGTCGAGCAGTGGGCCGCCGCCGCGGGCGAACAGGAACGCCGGGTTGGGGTGGAACAGGTCGGGCCCCGAGTAGCGCATCATGGTGCGGGCCGTGAGCGGGGTGCCGATGATGCCGCTCGCGAGGTGTCGGAGGGCGGTCTGGATGCCCGGGTTCAGCACCGTGTCGGGTGCGACTCCCACGCGCAGGCCGGCCGCGTCGGCCGCCTCGAGCAGGGCCTTGGCCTCCTGGCGGTCGATGCCGATGGGCTTCTCAATCCACACGTGCTTGCCCGCCGCGATGGCGTCGAGCGCGACCGGGACGTGGGCGGCCGGGATGGTCAGGTTGATGACGATCTCGACGTCGTCGTTCGCCAGCACCGAGGCGGGTGAGCCGGAGAACGGCACGCCGTAGCTCGCGGCCTTCTCCGCGGCGAGGGCCTCGTTGAGGTCGCCAAGCGCCACGACTCGCACGTCGGGGAAGCGCGTCAGGTTGTCGAGGTAGGCGTTGCTGATCATGCCGGTGCCGATGATGCCGACGCCGACGGGGCCTCGCCTGGCCGACTCGCGGCGCACCTGCTCGCTGCCGAGCTGCTCGCTGCTCATGCGCGGTTCTCCAGGTAGTCGAAGCTGGCGGCGATCGCGGCGAAGATGTCGCCGTCGAAGTGGTCGAACTCGATGACGGCGAACTCCGCCGACGGGGTGGCCGCGAGGGCAGCCTCGAGCGGGATGGCACCTTGGCCGGCCGGGACCTGGCCGAGCCCCGACGGGTCGAAAAGAGCATCCGCGACGAACGGGTTCTCGACCTGCGGACCGTCCTTGATGTGGAGGGCCCTCACGCGGTCGCCGAGGCGTTCGAGCAGGGCTGGCGCGTCCACTCCCCCGATGTGCGCCCAGTACACGTCGACCTCGAGCACCACCTCGTCGTCGAGGAGCCCCGCGAAGTACTCGAGTGCGGGGACGCCCTCGATGAGGGTGCTGAGCTCCCACGCGTGATTGTGGTACCCGACGCGGAGGCCGTGCTCGGCGGCTGACCTGGCTGCCTCGTTGAGGGCGGACGCCGTCGCCTCGACGGCTTCGCGGGTCGACCAGTCGAAGACTGCAGGGTCGATGACGAGCTCGATGCCGAGCTTCTTCGCCGCCTCGAAGGTGGCGGCGTGGCTCGGCACCGGCGTCGTCACGCCCTCGCGAGTGACCTCCTTGGCGACGAGCATCGCGTGCCCCGTCGGGGCCGCGATGCCGTGCCTGGCGAAGGCCGCCGCGAGCTCGTCGGCGCGGTCGACGAAGGCGAAGGCTTCGACGTTGCGCAGGCCGATCTCGCCGAGGCGCGCGAGCGTGCCGTCGAGGTCGGCTTCGAGGTGCGAGTTGACGCTGTACAGCTGCAGCGAGGTCGCTGGCCGCTGCGCTCCCGTTCGAGTGGGGGACGCTTCTGGTCGAGTGGTGGGCACGGTGACTCCTGTGTCTGTGGGCGTCCGCCCCGTCGCGGTTCGCTCTCCTGGAGACGCTACTAGAAAATTGCCAGTTGGCAACTTTGAGTCTGCCTGGCCAGTCTCAGCGGTCCTGACCGAGACGCTCGAGCAGCCCGAGCGTGGCCGCGACGTCGACGTCGGGCTCGAGGAGCCACCGCACCTGGAGCCCGTCGGAGGCCGCCATGATCAGGTCGACGAGCATGGACGCCTCTGCGCGGCGCCCCTCGGGAAGGGCAGCGAGCTGCCCGTCGATCTCGCCCGCCAAGCGGGTCCTCGCCCGCGCGAACCGCTCCGTGAAGAAGACCTTCGCAGGCCCATCCCCCGGTTCGACCGACTTGGCGAGCATCTCCGTGAAGAGCGAGACCATTCCGGGGAACTGCACGTTGAACTCGGCGCTGAGCCGCATCCGCTGCACGAGCGACACCGAGGCGGGCATGCGCCCCTCGTTGACGTGGTCATGCTCGCGGATCACCGCGACGAGCAGCCCCTCACGAGAACCGAAGTAGTGGGTCAGCATGCCGTGAGAGACGCCGATGGACTCGCCGATCGCGCGCAGGGAAGCGCCGCTCGCTCCGGTCACGCGGAGGGTCTCGTAGGCCTGCGCCAGGATCTCGCGCTTCCGCTCGACACCCTTCGCGTACTGCCCCCGCGCTCCGTCTGCTGCCACGCCAAGCATCGTAGCCGGGGCCGGATCGTCGCGGACCCTCTGCGAACCCCTTCGCTAGGCTCCGCCGCTTGGCCTCGCCTCGTGGTGCCGCGCCCCGTGCGTCCGGCGGTCCTCCTTCATCGCCGCTTCCGCCAGGTGCCGCCTGCCAGCCACGAGCTGCTCGCGGGTGGCCCGCTCGGCTGCTCGGAACGGCTCCCAGTAGGTCTCGTCGTAGTCCTCGACGATCTGGAACGTCCATCGCCCCTCGATCACATTCCGGCCCACCAGCTCGGCTTCGAGGCGATCCGCGACCTCCGCGTGTCCGGCGTCGCGCAACGCGTCGGACGCCTCACCGAGGGCGAGGTCGGCGGCGCCGGTCAGCCGGTGGAACCCGTAGAGGAGCCCACGCGCCTGGTCGACCATCTCGAGGGCCTCCGTGAGCTTCCCGACGGCCGCGATCGTCGCCTCATCGACGCCCTCGGGCGGAAGGTGCTCAGCACCTCGACGCTCCCTCGGGTCATCATCGGTTCCTGGAACGCTCTGGTCATCGCTCATGCCGTGATTCTGTCGACCGCGCCTGGACGGCGCGTGGGTGCCCTCGGGGCTCGTGGATCGCAAGTCCAGCGGGGCCGGATTGGCACGGGCGCTCCGAGTGGACCCGTCGTACGGTTGCGGCACACGCACCTTCCTCGCCCCTCCCTCACCCGTCGTGGCACCTCTTCCGTGCCACCTCACCTCCGAAAGGCCCACCTCGTGCCCATCTCGCGCCCCTTCGCCCAAGTCGACGTGTTCTCGGAGTCCCCGTACCTCGGCAACCCGGTCGCCGTCATCCTCGATGGCGCAGGCCTCACGGACGACGAGATGCTGCACGTCGCACGGTGGACGAACCTCTCCGAGACCACGTTCGTGCTGCCGACGACCGACCCAGGAGCGGACTACCGACTGCGCATCTTCACCCCGGGCGGGGAGCTCCCCTTCGCCGGCCATCCGACCCTCGGCTCGGCGCACGCATGGCTCGAGCGGGGCGGCGCTCCGAAGAACGCTGGGCGTGTGGTCCAGGAGTGCGGCGCCGGACTCGTCGAGGTGCGCATCGACGAAGGACGCCTGGCGTTCGCTGCTCCGCCCACGCTGCGGAGCGGCCCGTTGGAGCCCGAGCTCCTGGCTCGCATCGTCACGGCGTACGGCATCAGCGCAGACCAGGTCACCGCCCACCAGTGGATCGACAACGGACCGGGGTGGGCCGTCGTGCAGCTCGCGTCCGCGCAGGAGGTGCTCGACCTCGACCCCGACCTCTCCCTCCTGCCTGAAGCCATGGTCGGAGCCGTCGGCGCCTACCCTCCAGGGGCGCCGCACGCCTTCGAGCTGCGCAGCTTCGCGCCCGCCATCGGCGTGGACGAGGATCCGGTCTGCGGCAGCATGAACGCGTCGGCGGCCCAGTGGATGCACCGCACGGGCACCGCTCCGGGTTCGAGCTGGCGAGTCTCCCAGGGCACGCGCCTCGGCCGCGCCGGTGACATCACCGTGACCGTCGACGACTCCGGGGCCGTCTGGGTCGGTGGCGCCACGACGACGCTCTTCTCGGGCACGGCACTCGCCTAGCAGCGGCTCGCGCCGACCAAGCCGGCAGACGCGGCACCTACCCCCAGTGGCGGGGTCGCGTGAGCGATTCGGGCAGCTGCGTGGCGTCGTCGCCGAAGGCGGCCGCGAGCTGCGGCTGCGTCAGGTGCAGCACGTGGCGCAGGTCGGCCCCGTGCAGCTCGGCATCCCTCAGGTCGGCGCCGAGGAGGTCAGCCCAGCGTAGGTCGGCACCACGGAGCTTCGCCGCGATGAGCAGGGCACCCCGCAGCTCGACCGCCCGCAGGTCGCTGCCAGAGAAGTCCGTGCCGAGGTACACGCCGCGAGGTTCGATCCGTGACCAGGCGCCGGATGCACGACGCCGCGGGACGTGCATCCGTCGCACCTCGCGGCTCACCGCCCCGAGCAGCTCGCCGGCGGCAGGCCGGCTCGTCTCGACGGCGGCGCGCAGCGAGGCCAGGTCGGGCGAGGCGGCCTGCGCGTCGACCTGATCGAAGAGCGCGTCGATGCGTCGCAGCAGCGAGCGATCGGCGGTGCGACGCCTCGCCTCGGCCAGCAGCCACAGCACTTCGTGCAGCTGGCGCACGAGGGGGAACACGGCGAACATGGCTTCCCGCAGGTCGTCGCCCTCCCGCCAGTCGCCGCCGCCGAAGGTCTCCTGCGTGACCCGCTGCCCGGCGCCATGGCACTCGAAGACGGTGCAGCCGCGGTATCCGCGCTCGAGGAGCGCCGAGTGGATGCCGCAGCCGAGGTTCTCGTCGAGGTTCCGGCACGGCTTTCCGGCGGGCTTCTCGTGCGCGAAGTCGTCACCGCGCGAGAAGGCGAGCGCCGAGCAGCAGAGGGCGACGCAGTTGGCGCAGTCGCTCCGGAATCGCGCGGTGTCGGCGCTCGCGCCGCGCCCGTTGCGCGCGGCTCCGCCGGGCATCGGCACCGTGGGCCGGTGCCGCAGCGGTTCGCTGAATTCACCTGGAGACATCGTGGCGTCAGCCTACGTTTCCGCGCACGCGTGCAGCTGTGCACGGCCGGGTCACGACTCCCCGATCGCCGAGCGTCGCTGGTTCGAGCCGCGGATCGTCCGCGAGCAGCAGCCAAATGTTCGGCGCACCGAACATTGATCTTCTGGCCACCGTAGCGCTATGCTCTGGTCATGCTGACCCCCGCGCTGCGCGCAGCCCGACGGAAGGCCGGCCGCATCGTCGCGGCGGGCCTCGCCCTCGTCACGCTCGCGTCCCTCACCGCCTGCGCCCCCTCCGCTGAGGGCGAGGACAACCGGCCCGTCGTCCTCACGACCTTCACTGTGCTCGCCGACATCGCGAGGCAGGTCGCCGGCGACGAGCTCCGCGTCGAGTCGATCACGAAGGTCGGTGCCGAGATCCACGGCTACGAGCCGACCCCCCTCGACATCGCGAAGGCGTCGGAAGCCGACCTGATCCTCGACAACGGCATGAACCTCGAGGCATGGTTCGAGCAGTTCGTCTCCGGCATGGAGGTCACCCACGCCGTGGTCAGCGAAGGTGTCGAGGAAGTGCCCATCGCGGGCGACGCCTACGCCGGCCTCCCGAACCCCCACGCGTGGATGTCGCCCCTCAACGTGCAGCTGTACGTCGACAACATGGTCACCGCCTTCTCCGACCTCGCCCCCGCGAGCGCGAGCGTCTTCGAAGAGAACGGCGCCGCCTACAAGGCAGAGCTGCAGGCCGTGCACGACGAGCTCGTCGCGGCCATCGAGCCTCTCCCCGCATCGCAACGGGCCCTCGTCACCTGCGAGGGGGCCTTCTCGTACCTGACGAGAGACGCCGGGCTCGACGAGGTCTACATCTGGCCCGTCAACGCCGAGCAGCAGGCCACCCCGCAGCAGATCGCCGGGGTCATCGATCATGTGCGCGACAACGACGTTCCGGCCGTGTTCTGCGAGTCGACCGTGTCGGATGCGCCGATGCGGCAGGTCGTCGACGCCACGGGTGCGGAGTTCGGCGGCACCCTCTACGTCGACTCGCTGAGCGAGGAAGACGGCCCCGTGCCGAGCTATCTCGACCTCATCCGGCACGACGTCGACACCATCGTGGCCGGACTGACCGGCAAGACGGGAAGCGAATCGTGAGCGCAGCATCTAGCCCAGCATCCACTCCTCGGGCCGACGCGGGGCCATCGGCGGGCGGGGCCGCGCCCGCCATCGAGGTCGATGCCCTCACCGTGCACTACGGGGAGGTGCTCGCCCTCGACCGGGCGAGCCTCTCCATCGCCCCAGGCAGGGTCTGCGGGCTCATCGGCATGAACGGCTCTGGCAAGTCCACGCTCTTCAAGTCGATCATGGGCGTCGTGCGCCCCGATTCGGGCACCGTCCGTATTCTCGGGGGCTCCTCGGCGGATGCGCGCAAGCGGGGCAGCGTCAGCTACGTTCCCCAGAGCGAGCAGGTCGACTGGGACTTCCCCCTCTCGGTGCGCGATGTCGTGATGACGGGGCGCTACGGGCACCTCGGCATCACCCGGAGGCCGCGGGCGCGCGACCATTCGGCTGTCGATGCCGCCCTCGAGCGCGTCGAGCTCTCCGAGCTGGCGGGTCGGCAGATCGGCCAGCTCTCGGGCGGTCAGCGCAAGCGCGCCTTCGTGGCCCGCGGCATCGCCCAGGAGGCCGAGGTGCTGCTCCTCGACGAGCCCTTCGCGGGCGTCGACACCCGCTCCCAGGCCACCATGACGAGGCTCCTTCGGGAGCTGGCAGGGCAGGGGGTGTGCATCCTCATCGCCACCCACGACCTGGGCTCCCTCCCAGAGCTGGCCGACGAGGCTGTGCTCTTCAACCGGCGGGTGCTGCTGCACGCGAGCCCCGAGGAGATCATCCGTCCCGAGAACCTCGCCCTCGCCTTCGGCATCGAGACCGGAACGGGGGCGGCAGCATGAGCCTCGTCGATCTCCTCCTCGAACCCCTCGGCTACGAGTTCATGGTGCGGGCCCTCATCACGACCGTCATCACGGCCGTCGTCTGCGCCCTCCTCAGCTGCTGGCTCGTGCTCATCGGGTGGTCGCTCATGGGAGATGCCGTCTCACACGCCGTCCTTCCCGGGGTGGTGCTCGCCTACATCGTCGGGGCTCCCTTCGCGCTCGGGGCGCTCGCCTTCGGGCTGCTCGCCGTCGGCCTCATCGGCGTGATCCGCGACACCAGCAGGGTGAAAGAGGACGCGGCGATCGGCATCGTCTTCACTACCCTCTTCGCGTTCGGTCTCGTACTCATCTCGGTGACGCCGAGCCAGACCGACCTCAGCCACATCCTCTTCGGCAACCTCCTCGGCGTCAGCCCCACCGACCTCGTGCAGATCGGCATCCTCGCCGCGATCGTCGCCGTCGTGCTCCTCGTGAAGCGGCGAGACTTCACCCTCGTCGCGTTCGACGCCACCCACGCCCACGCGATCGGCCTCAACCCGCGTGTCCTCCGCGGCGCCCTCCTCGGACTGCTCGCCCTCACCGCCGTGGTCGCCCTGCAGACGGTCGGCGTGATCCTCGTCGTGGCGATGCTCATCATCCCCGGGGCAACCGCGACGGTGCTCACGCGCAGCTTCGCGCGGATGCTCGTCATCGCCCCCATCGTCTCCGTCGTCTGCTCGGCGGCGGGCCTCTACGCCAGCTACTACCTCGACGCCGCCTCCGGCGGGATGATCGTGCTCGCGCAGGGCCTCGCCTTCCTGCTCGCCTACCTGCTCTCGCCCACGCAGGGCCTCGTCACGTCGCGGATCCTCGCGAGGCGTCGCTCGAGGGGCAAGAGCGCCGAGGCGAGGGGTGCCACAGGGACGGATATCGAAGGGGCGGCTGCCGAGACGAAGACCGCCTGGCGTCCCGACGCTCTAGCTTCCCGACGTTCCAGATCTCCGAAGCTCTAGATCTCCGAAGCTCTAGGCTTCCGTCACCCAGACGGCTCGAGCGGCGACGGGCCCGAGGGCGAACGGAGCCGCGACGCGCCCCGCCGAATCGGCAGCGCCAGCAGCACCTGCGGCGGTGTCGCCTTCGCCGTGATCAGCGACCGATTCCACGTCCGCCACCGTGAGCAGCATCGACTCGGAGTACGGGTCGCTCTCGCCGATCTCGAGGCGCGCCCCGACCGTGAGGCCCTTCGCCGCGAAGTACTTGAGGAGTTCGGCGTCCGAGTCCGAGATGCGCTCGACGACAACCCGCTTCCCTGCCTCGAGGCTGCTGAGCAGGACGGCCTGCGGGATGCTCACCTCGCCAGCGGCGGACGGGATCGGGTCGCCGTGCGGGTCGCGTTCGGGATGCCCGAGCATCGCGTCGATGCGCTCGACCATGAGGTCGGAGACGGAGTGCTCGAGGTTCTCCGCCTCGTCGTGCACCTCATCCCAGCCGTACTGGAGCACCTCCACGAGGAACGTCTCGAGGAGCCGATGCCTGCGGATCATGGTCAGCGCGTGGGCGCGACCCTCGGTCGTGAGGGAGATGCTGCCGTAGCGGGCATGCTCGAGGAGCCCCTGATCGGCGAGCTTGCGGATGCCCTCCGACACCGTCGAGAGCCGCAGCTGCAGGCGCTCGGCGACGATCGTCGCCGTGACGGGCGCATCCGACCACTCCTGGAGGCTCCAGACCACCTTGAGGTAGTTCTGCGCGCTCACCGAGAGTTCTGACACCGACATGCCCACAAGCCTACGGGCAGGGGATGAGTCGGGGCCGCCGTCCGCGCCTGCGCCAACGGGCAGAGCCTCGGCGCACGGCGTCCAAGCTCAGACGCCTCAGACGCCTCAGACGGTTCGGGCGTTCCAGCGGTCGCCGAATCGGCTCCTCCCGGCGAGCATGGTCCACACGGTGGGCCCGAGCGGCGGGTACTCGGTCGCGATGCGACGCATGAGCTGCGCGTCATGCTCACCGCTGGAGGGGGCTTCGTCTCCGCCCCGCTCGAGGGCTTCGGCGCGCATGAGCAGCACGACGAGCTCGTCGACCGTCGGCAGCTCCTGCATGAAGCGCCACGGGTCCTCGCCGCGGCGAGCGCGAGCGTAGATCATGGTCTCGCGCTCGTCCTGCGCTTCGGCGCGCAGGACCTCGAGGCTTGCTCGCCTGGTCAGTTCGTAGCGCTCGGTTTCCACTCGACGAGCCTACGCGCCATGCCACCTTCCCGCTGGGGCTTGTGGAGCGGGACCGGGCGGACGAGTGGGGGCCGCACGGGGGCACGGCTGCGTGAGAGTCTTCTCACCTGCCAGGCTCTGGACTCGTGCGCCCCAGATAATCAGTGGATGCAGGTGACCACGGCGGGCGAGGGGCGGCGGGAGGTGCGGCCCCGCGCTTCGGTGCGGGTTCGCATCCTCGCGTCGATCCTGCTCGTCACGATGCTCGGCATGATCGTCGCGGGCGCGACGAGCTACTTCGCGGCCCGCGAGCGCGACCTGAGCGGAGTCGATGAACGCCTCGTCGCCCTCGCGGAGAACGTCAGCGGCCTCGTGAGCGGCACGGACGCCGCCGCGCCCACGACGTCGGACCCGGCGGCCCCGGCCGCCCCTGCCCCCGATCCGGCCCGTTCCTTCTCGAGCAGCACCGAAGCCCTCGAGCTGGTCATGCAGCGCTTCGTCCCGGAACGCAACGAGGGCGCCCTCGGGCTGGTCGACGGCGTGCCGACGTTCATCCCGGCGACGCCGACGCCGTTCTCCCTCGCCGAGGTGCCCGGCCTCGTCGAACGAGCCGTGGCGGAGACCGCCGACGGTTCGGTGCGCATGGGCACCTTCGTCGACGGCGCTCTCGCCCTCCGCTACATCGCCGTCCCCTTCACGGTCGGCGACGGCTCGAGCGACGCGCTGTACCTCGCGGCGTACGACCTCCGGGCCGAGCTCGCCGACACCAACAGCACCTTCCAGACGTATGCAATGGTCGCCGTCGCGGCGCTCGCCGCCGTCGGTCTCGTGGGCTGGTCCGTCGCCGGCCGCCTCCTCAGGCCACTCAGGGAGCTGCGAGAGACGGCGGCGTCGATCACGGGCAGCAACAGGTCTGCGCGCATCCCGGTCGTCGGCAACGACGACGTCTCCGCCCTGACCGCGACGATCAACGGCATGCTCGACCGCCTCGACGGCTCGCTCACCTCCCAGCGGCAGCTGCTCGACGACGTCCGTCACGAGCTGAAGACCCCCATCACGATCGTGCGTGGGCACTTCGAGCTCCTCGACCCGAACGACCCTGCCGACACCACGGCGACGGTGGCGCTGGCCCTCGACGAGCTCGACCGCATGAGCGAGCTCATCGACGACATCGAAGCGCTTGCCGTCAGCGAGCAGCAGGGACTCCTGAGCATCGCCCCCTGCGACGTGCTCGAGCTGACGGAGCAGGTCCAGGCGAAGGCGAGCGCCCTCTCGAGCCACGAGTGGGTGCTCGGTCAGACGGCGCCGGTGGTCGTCGACGTCGACGCCCGCCGCTTGACGCAGGCCTGGCTGCAGCTCGCCGACAACGCCGCCAAGTACTCGCCGCCGGGCTCCAGGATCGAGCTCGGCAGTCTCGTGGATGCGCGCGGCGAGCTCCGACTCTGGGTCCGGGACGAGGGCGTCGGCATCCCAGTCTCCGCACAGGAGCGCATCTTCGATCGCTTCGGGCGTGCCGAGACGGGCCGCAGCCAGACCGGGTCGGGGCTCGGGCTGGCCATCGTGCAATCGATCGCGCGCGGCCACGGTGGAAGAGTCGAGCTCTCGAGCCGGCCGGGTCTCGGGTCGACCTTCACGATCGTCGTCCCCGCGGACGGATCTGCTGGCCCCGACAGGCCCGGCACCCCTGACCGCTCCGGGGCAAGCGGATCCGATGCATCGAACGGCGCACGACCCCAGCACCCCGAGGAACACCCCCAGGAAGAGGACACCGCATGAGCAGAATCCTGGTGGTCGAGGACGAGGCGCGCATCGCATCATTCGTCGAGAAGGGCCTGAAATCGGCCGGGTACGCGGTGGCGGTCGCGGCCTCGGGCACCGATGGGTTCGAGCTCGCCCGCGGCGGGGACTTCGACCTCGTGCTCCTCGATGTCGGCCTCCCCGGAATGGACGGCTTCGAGGTCCTTGACCGGCTGCGCGCCGAGGGGCACACGGTCCCGGTCATCATGCTCACGGCCCGCACCTCGGTCGAGTCCACCGTGCGGGGCCTCGACGGGGGCGCCAACGACTACCTCGCGAAGCCGTTCAAGTTCGACGAGCTCCTCGCACGCATCCGGCTTCGGCTCCGGGATTCGGGGCAGGCCGCCAGCACGGAGCTCACCCACGAAGACCTGCTGCTCGACCTCCGCACGCGCCGCGTGCGGGTCGCAGGCACCGACATCGACCTGTCGGCACGCGAGTTCGGGCTCGCCGAGCAGTTCTTCGCCAACCCCGGGCAGGTCCTCAGCCGCGAGCAGCTGCTCAGCAGGGTCTGGGGGTTCGACTTCGACCCGGGCTCGAACGTCGTCGACGTGTACGTGCGCTACCTGCGCGGCAAGATCGGCTCCGAGCGCATCGAGACGGTGCGGGGCATGGGATACCGGCTGCGCTGAAGCGGGCCCCGGCGACCGTCACATCTCCGCGTCGGCGGCGTGCCCAAGCGCAAGGTCCTGCCGCCGTCGTTCGTCGACCTCGCCGTCCATCGTCGGGGTCGTCGTCAGCCCTCAGCGTCGTCGTCAATCCTCGCCGTCTTCGTCGTCATCATCGTCATCGTCGTCGTCGACTTGGGAGGGGGCCACCGGTTCCACGGGCACCGGCGCCTGGATGCCACCCGTCGGCAGCGACGGCTGGAGCGGGCCCGACGACGGGCTCGGTGTCGGCGAACCGGTCGGCGTCGGCCCCGAGGAGGAGGCCGGCGATGGAGTCACGCTGATCGTCGTCGCCGGCGACTGCTCGCCGACGATCGGTCCGAGGTTGACGACCTCGCCCGGCGAGGAGCGCAACGACGTAGCCTGCGCGAAGGTGACCCCCGCGAGCACGATGGCGAGCGCACCGGCCCCGGCGAGGGCCACGACGAGCCAGCGAGGTCGGGGCTTCTCGGCGCTCATCGTCTCGGTTCCTTCGAGAGGGCACTCGCGAAATCGAGGATGCGATCAGGCAGCGCATCGAGCCCGGTCCCTCCTCGCACGGCAGCCCCGAACGCGTGCGAGAGCAGATGCGTGAGGGCGACCGCGCTGGATCGGATACTCAGGTCGGGGTCGTCCGTGATGAGCCCGGATCCGCCCGGCTGGGTCCAGGTGCTGGCGAACTCGCCCCAGGCGAACCTGACGAGTTCCGCGAGCTCGAACGTGGCCGTGCGCAGCTCCGCTCTCCCGCCGAGATCGTGGGTGAGGGCCGTCACGATGGCGTGCGCGTAGAGCCCGCCGAGGTCGTCGGCGAGGTCGCCCACGCCAGCCGTGTCGATGTCGACGACCCCCGTGATCGAAGTGCCGCCCCCGGGGCGGGCACTCGGCTCGACGAAGATCTGCCCAAGGTGCAGGTCGCCGTGCACCGTGCGCGCTGGCCCCGGCCGCGCTTCGGCGAGCGCTTGGCGGATGCTCACCGCGATCCCATCGATGTCGGCCCGTCGCGCGGGGAGCAGGTCGTGGAGCCGCAGCAGGTACCAGTCGAGCCCCGTCGTAAGGCTCGCACGGGCTCCTCGTGAGACGGGCGCCGCCCCGATCGACGCGACCAGCGACTGCAGTTCCCCCAGGAACTCGAGCCGAGCCCCAGGAGTGTGGGGCACGTGAGCGTCGGCAGGCAGCCCAGGCATTCGCTCCAGTGCGACGAGACCCGCCTCGCTCCATCCGCGGCTGCGTGGAACTGCGACGCCGCCACCCCCGAGCTCCTCGTGGATGCGGTGCAGCGGCTCTGCGTGCCCCGGCCGGACGACCTTGAAGAACAGCGTGCCGTCCGGGCCGGCAAGACGCAGCACTGCTCGGCGCCCTGGCCGGTAGGCGAGCATCTCGAGCTGGCCTTCTCCGACGGCTCCGAAGCGGGCCGCGGTCTCGCGCGCCGAGTCGGGGAACGCCGTCGCGGGAAGGGCAGGCAGGGCCGGGTCGTGCGGGTATCGCCACACCCTCACCTGCTCGCGAGTCACGGGGTTCTGCACCGTGGTCCAGTTCTGCGCTTCGCCCACCGTCGACGCAGCCGCCGGGTTGGTGGCCGTGTCGATGAAGAGACGGATGCGCTCGTCTGGGCCCTGCTGCGAGGCGAGTTCCACGTCGTAACCCGCGAGCACGCCGTCGCCGCTCGGCTCAGCGCAGGCGAGCGTCACCGACGCCACCTCGCGGCCGGTGCCTGTGGCCACGGCCTCGATCACCTGCCTGGCTGCTGCGAACATGCGCTCCCCCTTGCGGGCCCTGTCGTCGGTCCTACCGCTGAACCTACCGGGGCCAGGCCTCCGCAGCCCGGGAACCGATCAGCTTGTGGACAAGGTGACCCGTTAGGCGCTTGGCACCGAGGGCGGCGTCTGCGCCGACACCGGGCTCTGCGCGCTCACTGGGCTCTGCACGGTCGGCGCGCTGAGCGGAGTCTGGGCCGAGACAGGGCTCGGGGAGCTGAAGACCGGTGTCGCGGTGGGCGACGCACTGCTGTCCGTCGTCGGCGAGGCCGAAGCGGTCGGGGGCGTTGACGGCGTCGAGAGGGCGAGCTGCTCGCCCGGCACGTCGCGCAGCTCGAGGGCGTTGGCGACACCCGCGCCGCCGACCGCGAGGATGCCGAGCCCGAGTGCGCTTGCCGAGCCGACGATGATCCAGGTGTTCTTCTTCATGATGCTGCCTCCTGCTGACTGCCGAGCCGCGAGTTCGCCTCGGTAGACCCAAGCTTCGTGAGCGTTCATGAGACGCACAGTGCTCAGGAGATGAGAGCGCCCTCATCATCGGAGACTCTGGCCCCGGACTCCGACGCGGCCCTGCTGCCCAAACGGGCCGAGTGGCACGAGCACGGGTGAGGGGTGGGCGGATGCGCCTGCATCCGCCCACCCCTCACACCGAAGCCCTCAGTGGGTCATGCCGTCTGCCCGCGGTGCTTGCCCTCGGCGATCTCCTCGACGAGCTTCGCGTTGAACGCGGGCAGGTCGTCTGGAGTCCGGCTCGAGACGAGCCCCTGGTCGACGTGGACCTCCTCGTCGACCCACGTCGCCCCGGCATTGACGAGGTCGGTCTTGAGGCTCGGGAAGCTCGTGAGCGTGCGCCCGTCGAGCACCTTCGCGTCGGTGAGGATCCACGCGCCGTGGCAGATCACCGCAACCGGCTTGTGCGCCTCGAAGAAGTCGCGGGCAAACGAGACGGACGCCTCGTCGAGACGCAGGAGGTCGGCATTGCCGACCCCTCCCGGGAGCACGAGTGCGTCGAAGTCCGCTGCCTTCGCGTCGGCCGAGGAAAGGTCGACGGACTGCTCGTGCCCGTTCTTGCCTGTCACGGTGCCGGACTCGGGCGCGACGAGGGACGCGTCTGCGCCCGCCTCGGTCACGGCGCCCCATGGGCTGGTCAGCTCGCTGTCCTCGAAGTCGTTCGTGAGGAGGAAGGCCACGCGCTTGGTGTCGAGAGTCGTCATTGCTGAGTGTCCTTTCGTCGGGAGAAGTGTGCAGCTCGATCCGGACCAGGGTCCCGGCTCGCAACCGAGCAGGCGTCCACGCTCTCGCACCGACCTCCCCGAACCTTGGACGTCTCGTGTGCGCGCCCTGGCCGTCAGCTGGACGAGCCCAGCAGCAGCTCCCGCAGCGCGGCCTCGCCTGAGCCCCTGCCCACCGCGACGACCCGCCCCTCGTCGTAGGCCTCGATGACGCGCGGATCGATGTAGCTCGACCTCGCGACCGCCGGCGTGTTCCCGAGCAGCTCGGCGGTGTCCCGCACGGCCTGCGCCACCAGCGATTTCCGCTCCCGGACGGTGCCCCCGACCCCCAGCTCGGCGAGCCGACCCGCAGCGAAGACCGTGCCGTGGAGCGTGCGGAAGTCCTTCGCCGTGAACTCGCCCTTCGTGCGCAACCTGATGTCGTCGTTCACCTCTCTGGCCGCGAGTCGCCGCCAAGCCCGCCCGTCCTTCCACGCCAGGATGCGGCGCCCAGGAGAGCCGGCGCCCTTGCGCTCCCCCAGGAACGACACGAGCTCGACATCCTCGATGAGGGCACTCCACGGCACCCCGCTCTTGCCTTTGAACTCGAGCAGCACCTGCTCGTCCTGCAGCAGGATGTGCCTGTTCAGCAAGGTCGTGAGCCCCCGGTGCCCGAACTGCTTCGCCGATCTCTCGCTGCCGACCCGCAGGAACGCCGTGTCGAGGAGCTTGAAGCTCGCGGCGAGCGAGGCATCCCTGCCGGAGCTCGCTGTACGAAGGGCCCTCGTCGCGGAGCGCCGCGCCGAGGGGAGCACCCGGGACAGCTCGAGCGCCCGGTCGAAGGTCACGATCTGCCGCTTCGCCGTCCAGTCGGGATGGTAGATGTACTGGGTTCGGCCGAGCGCATCCACGCCGAGGGCGAGGACATGCGCGTTCTCGTGTGGCGCGATGCGCACGTCCCTCCAGGCCGGTGGGATCGCGAGCGACGCGAGGCGCTCTCGGACTCGCGCGTCGACGATGCGCTCGCCACGCTCGTCGCGGTAGCTGAAGCCATTCCCGGCCGTGTGCCGGGTCCACGCCCCTCCCGAGGGAGTCCACCTTCGCAGTCGAACCATGCCCCTTGGGTAACACCCACCACCCCGTTGTGGCAAGGCTTCAACGCTGAGGATCAGATTGGCGTATTTCTAGGAGGTATCAGCTTCCCTGAGATGTCGTGAGAACTCTCCACAGAACTCAGGGAACATCCCTCAGCGCACATGTCAGTGCGCGAAGATGCGACTATCCGTCTGAGACGGTCGCCAACGACGGCAGGAGCCTCATGCCATTCCCCGTTCCACCTCTCACCGCGACGACGCCCGCCGAGGGCCGCGTCGACCGCCTCTCCGAGAACTCGTACCGGGTCGTCAAAGACGGACGTGTCCTCGGCTTCATCAACAAGATCGACGAGCTCTGCGTGGTCTCGGCGGGGTCCGACCCCGGTGCAGCCTTCGAAGTGCTGCAGACCCGTGACTTCGCGCGCGCCGTCAAGGAGCTCCAAGACCGAGCCTGATCCTTGGAATCCCAGCAGCGCGGCTCAAGGTTTCGTTGGAAGGCAGCGGGCCTCGGAGTCGCGTGTGCCGTCGCTGTCTTGGTCGTGGTGAGCGGATGCTCGCCGACCGGCAGTGCGCCGAGCTCAGAATCCAGCACTGGAACGTTCTCGCCGGTCGCAGCACCCCCGGCCACGGAAACCTCAGGAGCCTCGGAGGCCTCAACGGCAGAGGACGGCGGGGAGCTCGTCTTCGCCGCCACGGCGGACGACCGCCATTCGTGGATCACCGCGGAGGCCCGCGTGACCGGTGTGACCCGGGCGGGCACGTGCGAGTACACCGCGAGCGCCGAGGGCGTCGACACCATCACTCGCACGGCGAAGGCGCTCAGCAGCAACTACGACACGGTGTGCGGTGATATCTCGTTCGAACTCGGGACGCCCGGCACCTACACGGTGACCGTGACCGTCACCGGAGTCACCTCGGAGCCACTGACCGGGAGCACCGAGGTTGAGTTCCTGGGTTCCACCGCCGGCTGAACGCCCCTTACGGCCTGCACCGCCCGAGGTGCCCGCGCCGCCCACGCCGCCCGCACCGCCCGAGGTGGCGCGCCCTCGCCGCTGCCCCGCTCTCCTCCTCCGCACCCCGGTCGCGTCCCCGTCGCGCCCACGCTCGTGCCCCCGCCCGCAGGCCCGGGGCTAACGCACCGCGCTCCCGCTCCGCCCTGCGCTCCCGCTCGCAGACCTAGGGCTAACCCACTTCGCACGGGCCAAACGGATGCGCAACCCCCGGGTCTGTCCGCGCCCAGAGGCCGAGCTCCACTGTGTTGTCACAGGTGCGCCGATCCTGGAGTTCTCCACAGCCGGTTCGCGGGGTCGCGCGCGGGCGGCGCCGCGCACGTAGCGTCGCCGTGTGGCTCCTCCAGACAGATTTCCGCGTTTTCGCGACCAGCTCCCACCCGAGCTCCGGGGCAAGAGCTTCACGGTGGCGGATGCGCAAGACCTGGGTGTGGGCAGGGGCCGGCTGAGGAACCCGGGGCTGGCGAGACCCTTTCGTGGCGTTCGCGTCGATAGTGGCGCAGCAGATCCGGCTGACGAGCTGGAGTCGTCATCGGCAGCGATTCGCCGGCAGCTCCGAGCCCGTGATCTGCAGTACGCGCCGCTCCTCAAGGAAGCGCACGCTTACGGCGCAGTGTCCGCAGCGCGGATCCTTGGCCTGCCGCTGCCGCTGCAGCTCCTCCGGGATCCGCGCGTCCATCTCGTCGTCCCTGACGGTACGAACGTGCCGCGGCGCCCAGGAGTCACCACCAGAATCGTCCCAGCACGGCTCTGGCGCACGTTCACGTTCGCTGGCGTCGCGCTGCCCCATCCCGCGCTCCTCTACGGCCTGATGAGTCTCGACCTCCTGCGCTCGAACGCCGCCTCAGCGCGGCCAGACCTCCTCGGCTTCGGGGACGCGCTTGTCAGCGGGGCCGAGAACTACCCGAACCGCCGCTGGCACGGAACCCTCGAGACGCCCGACGTCCTGCAACGCTTCGTGGCCGAGTGGTCGCCCGGGTTCGGCGCTGCCCTGCTCCGCGAGATGACCCCGCAGCTTCGCGAGAAAGTCGAGTCGCCGTACGAGAGTCTCCTGCGCTTCGTGCTCCACGACTCCGGATATCCGGAACTCACCGTTCAGCACTCTCTGTGTGTCCGAGGGAAGGAAGTCGCGCGCCCTGATTGCGCTGATCTCGAGGCGAAGATCGCCTACGACTTCGAGGGGCTCGGTCATCTGGTGAGTCCGACGCAGTGGAGACGCGACATCCAGCGCGTTCGCCAGGTCACCAATCTGGGCTGGCATTCCGAGCGGCTCACCGTCTCAGACCTCTGGCCGGACCCCAGTGCGTTCCTTGCGCACGCGCACGCCCTGCGAGAGCGCCGGCTGCGCATGCTCGGCAAGCTGTGACGCCGAGCAGCCCCTGCTGACTCGAGGGCCGAAAGCCGAGGGCCGCGGCACAGACCTGGGGCTCGCGCACGCTCCCAGCCCCGCGGACGTGCCTCGCCCCCAGGTCTGCGCGCGCGCCAACCACAGACCGAGGGCTCACGCATCCACAACGCGTGCGGCGCATGCACAACCCCCAGGTCTGCGCGCGCCAGGCACAAACCCGGGGCTCGCGCACGCTCCCAGCCCCACGGAGGCGCCTCCTCCCCAGGTCTGCGCGCCAGGTAGAGACCTGGGGCTCACGCATCCACAACGCGAGCGGCGCGTGCAGAACTCCCAGGTCTGCCCCATGCGAGCCACAGACCTGGGGCTCGCGCACGCTTCCAGCCCCGCGGAGGTGCCTCCTCCCCAGGTCTGCGCGCGGGGACGGGCAGGAGGCTGGCTCTTATACTCCTCT
>NZ_PSXX01000006.1 GCF_002931055.1 Pseudoclavibacter sp. AY1H1
GGGGGAGGGAGAGGACGGCAGCGGGGGGCGGATGCTCGGCTCGGGCATGCGATAGGGCCAAGCCCAGCCCCGCCAGGGCACGCGAAAGGGCCCGGGATGCGTGCATCCCGGGCCCTTCGCTCAGCGGGTCAGCTTAGAGCTGGCCAGCCTCTTCTCCGATGTTGGAGTAGGTGTTGCCGTTGCCGTACTGGTAGATGCCGATCGTTGCCTCTGACGGGTCGCCGTTCTCGTCGAACGAGATCGGTCCGGAGACGCCGTCGTAGTCGATGTCGGTTCCAGCTTCGAGGAGCGCGACGCAGTCGGCGTAGGTGGTGCACTTCTCACCCTCTACGGAGACCTTCTGCATGTTGTCCTTGATCGTCGCCGGGTCAGCGGCACCGCCGGCCTGTGCGGCGAGGGCTGCCAGGATGACCGCGTCGTACGACTCAGCGCCGTACGTGAAGTCCTTCAGGTCCGGGTCGATACCGAGCAGCTGGGCGCGGAAGTCGTCGGAGGCGACGACACCGGGGATGGTGCCCTTGGCGCAGTTCAGCGTGCCCTCTTCGAAGTCAGCGGAGTAGTCGGCCATGTTGCCGTCCACCATGTAGAGCTTGTCGGCGGGGAAGCCCTTGGTGCCGATGAGCTGCGGAACGATGGTCGCCGTCTGGTCGAACGCGACGAGCGCGATCGCGTCGGGGTCGGCGGCCGTGACGGCGTCGATCTGCGCGGAGAACTGGCTGTCGCCCTCGTTGAAGGCTTCAGACGCGACGACCTCGCCGCCAGCAGCCTCGACTGCTGTGGTGATGCTCTCGGAGAGGCCCGAGCCGTAGGCGTCATTCAGGTAGATGATGCCGACGGATGCGTTGCCGTCGTTGACGATCGTGTTTCCGTTGACGCGTCCCTGGAGGATGTCCGAGGGGGCCGTGCGGAAGTAGAAGCCGTTGTCGGCGTAGGTGGAGAACTCGGCCGAGGTGTTCGCCGGCGAGATCTGCACGACGCCTGCACCGGTGATCTGGTCGATGACCGTCATCGAGACGCCCGAGGATGCCGCGCCGACGATGGCGGACACGTTCTGGCTCAGCAGGTCGGTGACCGACTGCGTCGCGATGTCGGTCGACGTGTCGCCCGAGTCACGGTGGACGACGGTGATGTTGCCGCCGAGCACACCGGACGGCGAGGCGTTGATCTCGGCGACTGCGAGGTCGACACCCGCGATCTCGGGCGGGCCGAGGAAGGCGAGGGTTCCAGTCTGCGGAAGCAGCGAGCCGATCTTGAGCGCCTCGGAGCGCTCCTGAGCGGTCGGTGCGTCGACGGGCGTGACGTCGGCTACGGATGCAGCCGTGTCGGGCCCACAGACGGCAGCGGCAGCATCGCCCTCCGCATCTGGACTGCCACCTTCGGTCGTCGACGAGCACGCAGCCAGCATGAAGACGCCGACGCTCATGGCGGCGATTCCTGTGGTGATGCGCAACTTCCTGGAGGGAGACGACTTGGCAAAGTTACTCATGGTGCTCCTTTATACGTAAGCAGAGAGCGAGCGCCGCGCAGCGGCGCCCGGATCTCAAGCTAGCCGCGGCACTGCGACTAACTGATTCATGCTTGTTACGAGCGAGTAAATCATGAGTCAGGGCTCGATGTGTATTTCACCATCGGCACGTGGGGAATGTCGTCCTCCATGAAGTTCTCACCGCATCGTTCGAACCCGAATCTCGCGTACCAGGATTCGAGGTGGGCCTGCCCGTTGAGGGAGGTCGAGAGGCCTTCACTCTCGGCGATCTCGACGAGGTGGCGGATGATCTGAGCCGAGTATCCGAGGCCGCGGGAGCTCTCGGCCGTCACGACCCTGCCGATGGGGCGTGACAGGTGCGTCGGCAGGTGCTCGTCCGGCCAGCCGATGGGGAGGAGTCTCGCGTAGCTGTGCGGGTAGAGGGGGTCGTCGCCGATGAACGCATGCAGGGTGCCGTCGGCGAAGTCGGCCGTGTCCGGGTCGAGGTACACGCAGTCCTGCTCGACGACGAAGATGCTCGAGCGCAGGTGCAGGATGCCCCAGAGCTCGGCGGCACTGAGTTCGGTGAAGGTGCGGACCGTGATCATGCCAGCCAGTCTTGCAGAGCGGCAGCGCAGCAGAGCAGCAAGCGGCGAGCGGTCGGCTCCGTGCAGCGGATGCTGGGGAGCTCTGATCCGCGCCCCCTACGATGGCGCCATGGTTCGCGGATACCTGACGACGAAGTCCACCGACGACGCGGGGAAGCCTCGCATCGACGTCGCGTTCGATGAGCTCGGCGACGAGCTGTTCGGCGACGGCCGCCTCCATCGCGGCCAGGTGCTCGTCGACGTGGCCTACTCGAGCCTCAACTACAAGGACGCCCTGCTGCTCGCCGGCAGGCCCGGCGTGAGTCGAGCGGATGTGCTCGTCCCGGGCATCGACGTCGTCGGCGTCGTTCGGGAGTCGCGCACGCCGAACTTCGTGCCAGGCGACCGCGTCGTGCTGAACGGTGCGGGGCTCGGCGAGAGCAGGCACGGCGGCCTCGCCGAGCTGTGCCTCGTCGACGACGAGTCGCTCATCCACCTACCCGAGGAGATGTCCCTCTTGCAGGGGGCCGCCATCGGCACTGCCGGGTACACGGCGATGCTATCGGTGCTGGCGCTCGAGAAGCAGGTCGCGCCCGGCGACGGCGATGTGCTCGTGACGGGTGCGGCGGGTGGCGTCGGCAGCGTGGCGATCGCCCTGCTGGCGGGACTCGGCTACCGGGTCGTCGCATCCACTGGCCGCGGTGACGAGGAGGGTGACTACCTGCGCCGCCTCGGCGCGGCCGAGATCATCGACCGGCACGTGCTCTCCGATGCGCCGGGCAAGGGACTGCAGACGGAGCGCTGGGCCGGGGCCATTGACGCGGTCGGCTCGACGACCCTCGCGAACGTGATCGCGCAGACGAGACGAGAAGGGCTGGTGACGGCGTGCGGGCTGGCGCAGGGTACCGACCTGCCGACAACGGTCCTGCCGTTCATCCTGCGCGGCGTGACGCTGCGCGGCATCAACTCGGTCGTGCAGAGCCTGGAGGTGCGGGCCGAGGCCTGGAACAGGCTCCTCGAGCTCGACAGCGAACTGCTCGAGTCGATGACCGAAGTCGTCGCCCTCGAGGAGGCGATCGAGGTCGCGCAGCCCATCCTCGATGGGACGGTGCGCGGGCGAACGGTCGTGCGCGTGCGGGGTGACGCCTGATTCGAGGGCGACTGACGCTGGATCAGGCCAGCGGGGCGTGCTCGAGGTTCTCCGAAGCCCACGTGCCGAGCTGCTTGAGCACCGGAATGAGGCGCTGACCTGCCGTCGTGAGCTCGTAGCTGACCGAGACCGGCGGGCCGTCGTTGACGGTGCGCGCGACGAGTCCGGCCCCGGCGAGCTCGGTCAGACGGTCGGAGAGGACCGCGTCGCTGATGCCCGTCACCGCACGGCGCAGGGCGACGAAGGTGAGGGGCTGCGAGCCGAGCACATCGATGATCATGCCGTTCCAGCGCTTGCCCAGCAGCGTGAAGGCGAGCGAGATGGCGCCGTCGCATTCCGCGGCGCCGTGCTCCTGCGCTTTCTCTGCCATGCCGCCAGTGTACCCGTGCTAATCTGCACAGAGTCGCTCTGGTTTTCATAGCGACTCTGTGAAATTTCAAGGAGCCCCGCATGTCCCTTCTCCGTATCGATGCCAGCCTGCTCCCCGCCACCTCCGCCAGCCGCGCGCTCGGCGACCTCGTCGAGGCCGAGTGGACCCAGGCACACCCCGACTCGGTCGTCACACGCCGCAACCTCATCGAGTCGCCCATCCCCGCCGACGCCTGGCAGAACGCCGTCTACGCTGGCTTCACGCCCGAGGACGACCGCACCGAGGAGCAGCGCGCCGCTGTCGCCCTGGCAGCGCAGCTGGCCGACGAGATCATCGCGGCCGACGCCCTGCTTTTCACCGTGCCGCTCTACAACTACGGCATCTCGCAGCACTTCAAGCTCTGGTTCGACCTCGCCTACACCGACCCGCGCACCAACGCTGGAAGCACGACGCTCGCCGGGAAGCCCGCAACCCTCGCGACCGTCCTCGGTGGCAACTACGACGAGGGCACCCCGAAGGAAGGCTGGGACCACTCCACGCCGTACCTCACCCGTCTGCTCCAGGACGCATGGGGCCTCGACCTCCGCGTCGTGCAGCGTCCCTTCACGCTCGTGGGCGTCAACCCGGCACTCGACCAGTTCGCCGACCTCGCCGCCGACCTCAAGTCCGAAGCCGAGACGAAGGCGGTGGAGTCCGGCCGCGAGCTCGCCGAGCTCCGCGGCAAGACCGACGCCGCGTAGGCAGGCGGAGCCCAGCTCCACCGCTCCGACCGTCGACAGCCGGGCAGTCTCGGGATGGGGAACTCGCGTCCTTCAGGGGAACGCCTCTCAGCGAAGCGCGTTCTGCATCCCGCAGACTCTCCGACTCCGTGGGCGGGGTGCCCTAGCTTGCGACGTCGGCCTTCCGGCGGTCGGTGAGCTTCTCGAACCAGCCGTTGACCACCTGCGCGAGAAGGCCAAGAGCAATGGCCGTGACCACGGCGAGCACCATCATGAGCAGCGGGTTGTCCGTGCTGAACGAGCCGAACACGGCGCCGATCACCACCGCGTAGCCAACCCACACGGCACTCGCGAGCACGGAAAGCGGAAGGAAGGTGGGCATCGGCATCCGGGCGTCGGATGCGGCGAGCACCGTCGCGATGCGCCCAAGCGGCAGCAGCCGCACGGTGACCATGACCCACTTCGGACGGGTCTTCAGCTGATCGCCGACTCGCGTGCGCACGGCGGTGAGCCGGCGCCCGTTCATCCAGCTCCACTTGCCGAACCCGACGCCCCTGGCGAGCCAGTACGTGCCGATGTCGCCGAGCACCATGCCGACGACGCAGAACGCGAAGAGTCCGAAGAGGTTGATGAGGGCCGTCCACCCCTGATCTCCGGCGGTGAGGGCGGAGATCGCCACGACCAGCGATTGACTCGGCAGGAAGGTGACGACGCCGCCGACGAGCAGCACGAGCGCCACGACCGCGAAGCTCCAGCCGGAGCCCCTCAGGTCGAGCACCCAGTTGGTGAGTTCCTCCACGTGGCTTCTAGGCCCTTTCGTCGACGGCTCGGCGTTCCAACGCGGCCCTACTCGGGTGCCGAGGCGTTGGCCGCGGCCCGGGCTGCTGCGGGGAGCGCCGCGAGGACGCGGTCGATGGCCGCATCGTCGTGGGCAGCCGAGACGAACCAGGCCTCGAAGACGCTCGGCGGCAGGTTGACACCGGCGTCGAGCATCGCGGCGAAGAACGGCGGGTAGCGCCAGGCCTCCTGGCGCTTGACCTCGTCCTCGTTCCGCGGCCCGCCGCCGGTTCCGGTCCAGCCGAGCGCCGCGCCATCGCCGAAGGTGAAACTGAAGAGGTTGCCGACGTTCTGCACCGAGTGGGCGACGCCCGCGGCGGTGAGCGCCTCGGAGGTCGCGGTGCGGATGCGCTCGGCAGCCGCGTCGACGCGAGCGTAGACGGCGGCGTCGGCGTGCGAGAGCGTCGCGATGCCGGCGGCGACCGCGACGGGGTTCCCCGAGAGCGTGCCAGCCTGGTAGACGGGGCCCTGCGGGGCGAGGTGGCTCATGATCTCGCGCGGACCGCCCAGGGCCGCGACGGGCATGCCGCCGCCGATGACCTTGCCGAACGTGTACAGGTCGGCCTGCCATCCGCTCGAGGACTCGGTCTTCTGCTCCTCGCCCCACCAACCTGCTGGCCCGGTGCGGAACCCGGTGAGCACCTCGTCGCAGACGAGCAGGGCACCCTCGGACGAGCACAGCTGGGCGAGCTCGCGATTGAAGCCAGGCTCGGGAGGGACGACGCCCATGTTCGCGGGTGACGCCTCGGTGATGACAGCGGCGATCTCGCCGGGATGCTCGGCGAACGCGGCGCGCACGGCGTCGAGGTCGTTGAACGGGACGACGATGGTCTGCGAGGTGATGGCTTCCGGCACACCGGCAGAGCCCGGGAGCGCGAGCGTGGCGAGGCCCGAGCCCGCGGCCGCGAGGAGGCCGTCGGAGTGGCCGTGATAGCAGCCCGCGAACTTCACGATGAGGTCGCGGCCCGTGTAGCCGCGTGCGAGCCGCAGGGCCGTCATGGTCGCCTCGGTTCCCGTGGAGACGAGGCGCACCTGCTCGATGGGGGCGATGCGATCGACGACGAGCTCCGCGAGCTGCGTCTCAGCGGGGGTGGGGGCTCCGAACGAGAGTCCGCGAGCCGCCGCGTCTTGGACTGCCTCGACGACGGCGGGATGCGCGTGCCCGAGCAGCATGGGGCCCCACCCACTGACGAGGTCGACGTACTCGTTGCCGTCGACGTCGGTCAGGTACGGACCCGTCGCGGAGGCAGCGAAGGGAGGCGTGCCCCCAACCGAGCCGTACGCGCGGACCGGCGAGTTCACACCCCCGGGCGTGACCTCGAGCGAGCGGGCGAAGAGCGAGGCGGAGACGTCGTGGTTCATCGTGCATCCACTCTGCCATGGGCCGCCGACACTGGCGTGCCCGACTGCGACGCCAGGGTGCGCGCGAGCTCACTCGCGTAGTAGGTCAGCACGGCATCGGCGCCAGCGCGTCGAATCGACGTGATGGACTCCGCGATCGCGCGATCGCGGTCGATCCAGCCATTCGCCGCGGCGGCCTCGATCATGGCGTACTCGCCGCTGACCTGGTAGGCCCATACGGGAACGATCGATTCCGCGGCGACATCGGCGAGCACGTCGAGGTACGAGCCAGCCGGCTTCACCATGACGACGTCGGCGCCCTCATCGATGTCGATGTGCGCCTCCCGCATGCCCTCGCGGCGGTTGGCCGGGTCGAGCTGGTAGGTGCGACGGTCTCCCTGGAGCTGCGAGTCCACAGCCTCCCGGAACGGTCCGTAGAACGCCGACGCGTACTTCGCGGAGTAGGCGACGATCGCGACGTCGGTGTGCCCGGCTGCGTCGAGGGCGGCCCTCGCACTCGCGACCTGGCCGTCCATCATCCCCGACATCCCGAGCATCGCGGCACCGGAGTCGGCCTGGGCGATCGCCATCGCGTCGTACCGCTCGAGCGTCGCGTCGTTGTCGACACGACCGGCCGCATCCAGCACGCCGCAGTGGCCGTGGTCGGTGAACTCGTCAAGGCAGAGGTCGGTCTGCACGACGATGTCCTCGCCGAATTCCTCCGCCAGCTTGCGGGCCGCGACGTTGAGGATGCCGTTCGGATCGGTCGCGCCCGAGCCCACGGCGTCGCGAGTCTCCGGCACGCCGAAGAGCATCACCCCGCCGACTCCGAGCGTCGCCGCCTCCTCGACCGCGCGGCGCAGCGAGTCGAGCGAGTGCTGCTGCACGCCGGGCATCGACGAGATCGCGATCGGCTCGCTCACGCCCTCGCGGACGAACAGCGGCAGGATGAGGTCGTTCGGGTGCACGCGCACCTCACGGACCTGGCGGCGCACGGCGTCGCTCTGGCGCAGGCGACGAGGCCTGCGGCTCGGGGAGATCATGCGATCGTGTCCTTCCTCAGGAGTTCTGCGCCGACGGTCGCGGACGCGGCCCGGCTTGTCGGCATGTGGGTCCGATCCGCCCAGCAGGCGGCGAACTCAGCGGTCATTGGGGGCTTGACCGCGTCCCTCGTCGAGGGCCGGGATGTCTTCCTTCGGCACCGGTCGACTGTCGTGCTCGGCCTGCAGCTCGCTCGCCTCGAACGCGCGAAGCGCCTTCAGATCGATGGCCTCGGTCACCGGCATGTCGCTGCCGCTCGCAAGCCACTCGAGGCCGTCGAGCAGCGATGCGACCGAGCGCTGCTTGGCGACGACATCGACGCGGAGACCCAGCTGCCTGGCGTCCTTCGCGGTGCGGGGGCCGATCGCGGCGATGTAGATCTCATCAGGGATCGGCGAGAACTGCTTGTGCACCTGCTCCGCCACGGATCCGCTCGTCACGAGGATCGCTCGGATCCGGCTGTTGCGGATGTCGTACTGGATGCTCTCCGCCGCTGGCACACCCACCGTGCGGTACGCGACGACCGAGTCGACGAGGTGCCCGCGCCTGGCGAGCCCTTCCGCGAGCGTCGGTCGAGCGACCTCCGATCGCAGCCACAGCACCGAGATGGGCGGCTGGCGGCGAGCCGCCTCGGCCCACTCCAGGAGCAGCCCCTTGGCGGAGTTGTCGTGCGTGGGAACGAAGTCCACCCGGTACCCGGCCGTCGTCAGCGAGGCCGCGGTCGTCTCGCCGACCGCCGCGATGAGCGTGTGGTCCGGCACCTTCACGCCGAGCGAGTGCATGACATCGGCAGCCGTGGCGCTCGTGACCGCGATCCAGTTGTAGTGCCCGCTCTCGAGCAGGCGGATCTTGTCGCTCAGCACCCGGGAGTCGTCCTCGTTCGGGCTCGCGAAGTTGATGAGCGGGGCCGTGATGGGGAACGCCGAACGGGCGCGAACGGCCTCCGCGACGTCGCCACCCCAGACGCCTCCACGGGGTACGAGGATCTTCCAGCCCTTCAGCGGTGCATCCATCGTGGTTCCTCCGTTCACGTCCGGACCCTCCGTTCAGGCCATCAGCGCGACAGCACCCTGATCGAAGAGGTCCGTCGAGATGAGCGAGACCAGTTCTGCCTGGGCGGCATCGAATGCGCCGGGGTCGGAGACCTCCACGGCACGCCTGCTGGAGACCCGCGAAGATCCGTCTACTGCATACACGGTAGCCCACGCCTCGAGTTTTCCGTCGGCGTACCGGGCTGCAGCGCCGACGGGAGCCGCGCATCCGGCTTCGAGCGTCGCGAGAATGCCGCGTTCGACGAGCACCGCCGCACGCGCTTCTCGGTCGTCGAGTTCGGCGACGCCCGCAGGTGCGTCGTCGTCGCGCACCTCGATGGCCAAGCAGCCCTGACCGGGAGCGTTGGGGAAGTCGGCGAGGTCGAAGCGCTCGGTGATGGCATCCGCGAAGCCGAGCCGCTCGAGCCCGGCAGCAGCGAGCACGACGGCGTCGAGCTCGCCGTCCGTGACGAAGCGGAGACGACGCTCGACGTTGCCGCGGATATCGCGGATCTCGAGGTCGGGCCGCAGCGTCAGGAGCTGCGCCACGCGCCGCGGCGAACCGGTGCCGACCTTCGCGCCGTGCGGAAGCTCCGCGAGGTAGAGTCCGGAGGCTCCGCCGAGCGAGCAGAGCGCGTCACGCGCATCTTCCCGCACGGGGTACGCGGCCACCGTGAGGCCGGGAGCCTTCGCGGTCGGGAGATCCTTGAGCGAATGCACGACGAGGTCGCACTCCCCCGCGAGCAGCGCATCCCGCAGCTCGCTCGCGAACACACCGGTGCCGCCGAGCGACGACAGTGCGGCGCGCGTCACGTCGCCATGGGTCGTCACTCGCACCAGCTCGGTCTGCTCACCCGTGATGCGCTCGAGCTCCCGAGCCATCGTCGACGTCTGCGCGACCGCGAGCGCGCTGCCTCGCGTGCCGATCCGCAGGGTCACGGCAGCAGTCCGGAGACCGCCGGCTTGAAGCCCAGTCGCTTGTTCGCGCAGCACCCTGGGCGGCACACGTCGAACCACGGTCCGATCGAGGTCATCGCAGGACGCTCTTCCACGGGGAGCGCGTCGCGGCGCTCCAGGACGAGGTCGACGAGCCCTTCGACGTACTTGGCGTGGATGCCGGGGGTCGGAGTGCGGCGGAACGCGAGTCCCGCATCCGCTGCCGAGTCCTTCGCCTCGTTGTCGAGGTCCCAGAGCACCTCCATGTGGTCAGAGACGAAGCCGATCGGCACGACGACGACCGCCTTGGCGCCCTTCGAGGGGAGCTCGGCGATGACGTCGTTGATGTCGGGCTCGAGCCACGGCTGCGAGGGCGGGCCGGAGCGCGACTGGTAGACGAGCTGCCAGGAGAGCTGCTCTGGCACTCGGCCTGAGATGGTCGTGTCCTCCGCGAGCTCCTGCAGGGCCGCGAGGGCCACGACTTCCGCGACGGCGAGATGCTGGGCGGCGTATGCGCCGCTCTCACCGAAGCCCGCGCCAGGAGGGCCCGAGTTCGCGGCGTCCGCCATCGGCACCGAGTGCGTCGTGAAGAGCACCTCGACCTCGGTGGCCAGGTCGAGTTCGGCGTCTTCCCGAGCGAGGCTGAGCACGGCGTCGCGAACACCCTCGATGAAGGGGGCGATGAAGCCAGGGTGGTCGAAGAAGGCGCGCACCTTGTCGATCGTGAGCTGCCCGCCGAGCCCCGTGTCCTCGAGCGCGTCAGCGAAGTCCTCGCGGTACTGACGGCAGCTGGAGAACGACGAGTAGGCGCTCGTGGCGACTGCGATGAGCGTCGAGCAGCCCGCTTCGCGGGCGTCGAGCAGCACGTCGTTGAAGTACGGCTCGGAGTTGCGGTTGCCCCAGAAGACGGGCAGGTCGATGCCGCGCCGCTCGAGCTCCCGCTCGATGGAGGCCTTCAGCTGACGGTTCTGTTCGTTGATGGGGCTCACGCCGCCGTAGTGCCGGTAGTGGTGGGCCACCTCCTCGAGCCGCTCGTCGGGGATGCCACGGCCTGCCGTGACGTTGCGCAGGAACGGGATGACCTCGTCCTGTCCTTCCGGGCCGCCGAAGGAGGCGAGCAGGATGCCGTCGTAGGCGACCGGCTCGGTCGTGTGCTCGGGGCCGAACTTGGCGGCGTCGGAGGCGGCGCTCACGGCAGCATTGACCTCGACGCGGGTGAAGGTCGCCGGGCCTGGCTTGCGGCCCTGCGGCTTCGAACCGGTCTGCTGTGCGGCGACGTCGGTCACTGCAGTACCTCGACGATCTCGGAGGTCTGCAGGAAGCGACCCGTGTAGAACGGCACCTCCTCGCGCACGTGGCGCCGAGCGTCGGTCTGTCGCAGGTCACGCATCATGTCGACCAGGTTGAGGAGGTTGTCGTCCTCGAGCGCGAGGAGCCACTCGTAGTCGCTGATGCCGAAGGATGCGACGGTGTTGGTGAGCGTCGACGTGTACGCCGATCCGGCTCGGCCGTGCTCGGCGAGCATCTGACGACGCTCGTCCTCTGGCAGCAGGTACCACTCGTAGGAGCGCACGAACGGGTAGACGGTGACCCACTGGCGCGGCTCCTTGCCGAGCATGTACGCCGGCATGTGGCGCGCGCTGAACTCGGCGGCGCGATGCACCCCGACGATCTGCCAGGACGGCGTGAGCGGCGCGATGAGCTCGCTTCGGCGGATCTGGCGCAGGCCCCACTGCAGACTCTCGGGCACTTCACCGTGCAGCCAGACCATGAGCTCGCCGTCGTGCCGGAACCCGGAGACGTCGTAGAAGCCGCGCACCTTGACGCCGTTCTCCGCCAGCTCCGCGACGATGCCGTCGAGTTCGTCGACGGCCTTGATGGCGTCGCGCCCGGACAGGACGAGCTCGTTGAGCGTCTCTCGTCGGAAGACCGAGATCATCGTGTACTCGGTGAGCGTCGCTCCTCCCCCCTGCTCCTCAGCGCCCTGGTGGGCCTCTGGGGCGCCCTGCTGAGCAGCCGATGCGTGCTCTGCGGGGACTGCGGACGTTGCGTTGGGCTCGGCGGCGAAAGCCGGGACCTCATTCGAGTGGGTCATGGTCCTATTCTACGAAATGTCGAGGAGTGTTTGGGGTGCGGCGCACAGCCGACCACGAGCTCAGCGGGAGCGGCGGTACAGGGCGACGGCGGCGGTCACGCCACCGGCCACGACGACCGCGGCGCCAGTTGCGATGCCCGCGAGCAGGAGCGGATTGTCTTCCTTCAGGCGCTGGATGCTGTGACGCGTTGATTCGAGGAGTTCGCGGCCGCGGATGCGCGGGTCGACCTTCACCTCGATCGCGTCGAGCGTCGCCGCGAGCTCACGTCGGGTGCGCTCGATGTCGGCCTTCAGCTGGCCGTCGTTGCGCTTGTCTTCCTTCTTCGCGAGAGTCGCCTCGCCGTTCTGCTCACTCATACTGTCCGAGCCCCTTCACTGCGTTGACATCCTGCTTGACGCTGGCGATCGTGCGCTCCGGCGCGAGCTTGCCCGCGCGCTTCAGCGCGAGGTAGCCGGCGAGGCCGAGCACGATGACCAACAGCAGGAACGCGCCTGCCACGATGAGCGCGGAGAGCCACGGCGCGAACACCGTGTTGAGTCCGAGGACGGCGGCGGTCACGAGCACAGCCCAGAGCGTGAGCGCGAAGAACGCCGCGGCGGCGAAGAGACCGACCGCGATGCCGTACTTCGTGCCGGTCGAGATGAGCTCTCGCTTGCCCTGCTCGACCTCGTCGCGCACGAGCTTCGTGAGGAGCTTGGGGACGTCGGTCACGAGCGTGCCGAGGCTCGACCGTGACTTCGGGTTGGCCCTCGTGCGGCCGATGCCGGGGAAGGGCCCGCGGATCGGCGTCTTTTCTGACGACTCAGACATGGGTGTGTCGCTCTCTGCTGGGAGTGCTGGTTAGGACGCGTCGCTGCTCGGGTTGCCGACGGTTCCGGAGGGAGCAGGCGGGTTCGACTTGCCGGACGAGCTCTTCTTGCCGTTGTCCTTGACCGCCTTCGTGACCTGGGCCGTCACGAGCTTCGCACCGCTGACGGCCGCGTCGGCGACCTTCGGAGCCAGCTTGCGGGAGAACTCGTCGACCTCAGCACGCTTGGAGCGGACGAGCTTCGTGTCCCACACCGTCTGCGCGACGGAGGAGATCTGCTCGTAGCGCTTGCGCCCCGCGCGAGCACCAAGGACGTACCCGGCACCGAGGCCAAGCACAAACACGAACTTCTTCATGAAAACTCCTATCGTTCGCCGGTACGCCAGCGATCGGTCAATCGGGCGCGATCAAGCCACGGAGCAAGCCTAGCCCCGCGAGGCATCTCAACTCGCGCTAAGCCTGTGCGTCCTCGGGGAAGAGCTCATCCACGGCGCGCAGCACCCCTGGGATGACGCTCGCGAGCCCCGTTCCGTCGATCCAGGTGCCGGCGAGCGCGACCCCAGCCGTCCGCCGCGCCTCGTCCCGCGCACCCCGGAGCTCTGCGGATCGTCCGATGCGCGCGGCCGGGGCCGGGATGCGCCAGACGTGCCTGGCCATCGCGATGACGTCCTCGCGCTCGATGGTCGTGCCGAGCAGGCGCCCGGCATCGCCGCGCGCGAGCTCGGTCGTCTCGTCGTCGCTGAGCGAATGCGTGAGCGGCTCGCTGCCCCCGCGAGCGTGTGGACCGTAGGAGAGCCGGAGCACGTGCATCCCGTCGGCTGCCGCCTCCTGCCAGGCCCATTTGGCGGTGACGTGAGTCAGGGCCTTCGCCCGGATGGTCGTACTCGGGTCGCCGACGAGCACGCCAGTGCCTCGCGGGTGAGCGTCGAGCTGCGGGGCTCGCACGAGCAGCGCGACGACCTCGGCGGGGACTGCGGTAGCGCCGCCGATCGCAACCGCCTCGCCGGATGGCCCCTCGGAGTCGTCACCGCGGGCGGAGACGGAGCGCGGCACGGCGACGGTCGACAGGATGCGCTTCGCGAAGAGCGACCCAGCGCCCTCGAGCTCGACGCGCCAGGCCTGCTCGAGGGCGGAGCCGTCTTCGAGCACTGAGGCGACGCGAGTGGAGAGCCGGACATCGACGCCGAGCTCAGCGAGCTCGTGCTCGAGCCGCGCCACCACGCGGTGCATGCCTCCCTCGACGGTGCGAACTGCGGCGCCAGGGGGCGCGCTCTTCCTGAGCGCCGCGACGGCGGCCGCCAGGGAGCCGTGCTCGTGGACGCGCTCGGCGAGACCGGGGATGAGCACCCGGTGGTCGAGCTCCGCCGGGTCAAGCGAGTACACGCCCCGCGTGACCGGCGCGACGAGCCGGCCGAGCACCGTCGGCCCCATGCGCGCGAGCACCAGCGACTCGAGGTCGGAGGCGTCGGCGCCGACACGCGGGTCGAGCGTCCGGTCGCGTTCGAGCTCCGCGATGCCCTCATCGCCGATCGCGGCGTGCACCGCGGCGCGGGACTCCACATCACGCAGAGCCGCTTCCCCGGGTATGCCGAGCATCCCCCCGGCCGGCATCGGAGCAGCAGTCGCATCGGTCACGACCCAGGAGCCCAGTGACCGCGGCTCGACGATGTCATCGTGCATCCCGAGCTCGTGCAGCAGGGCCGCGAACGCGCCACCGCGCGTGGCGAACGCCTCCGCACCGATGTCGATCGGCAGCCCGCCCAGGTCTGCGCGGCAGATCATCCCGCCGAGCCGATCTCCCGCCTCGACGATCACCACGCTGGCACCACGGCCAGCTGCCCGTCGGGCGGCGAGCATGCCCGCGATGCCCCCGCCGACGACGACGAGGTCTGGCGTCGACTGACCGAGGGGCGATCGGTTCACTCGACCCGACCGCCGTCCGGCAGCGAGTGGGCGAACTCCACGAGGCCGGTCAGCACCGCTGGATCGGCGGACGGCGGAACGCCGTGGCCGAGGTTGAGGATGTGCGCGGGCGCCGAGTTCCCCCGGCGAACGACATCTCGCACGTGCTCCTGCAGCACCGCATCGCCCGCGCCGAGCACAGCGGGGTCGACGTTGCCCTGCAGCGGCACTCCGCCGCCGAGGCGCCGCGAGGCCTCGTCGAGCGTGATGCGGTCATCGACTCCCATGACGTCGGCCCCGATCGCGTGCATGTCCGGCAGCAGCTCGGCAGTGCCCACGCCGAAGTGGATCGTGCGGACCCGCTCGCCACCCGGCGTGCGCAGGGCCCGTACCCGCTCGAGCGCCAGGCCGCTCGAGGCGGCGATCGACTTCTGGTAGCGATCGCGACTGAGCGAGCCAGCCCACGAGTCGAAGAGCTGCACGATGCTCGCCCCCGCGCGCACCTGCGCCTCCAGGAACGCGGCCGAGAGCTCCGCAATCGCGCCGGAGAGGTCGACCCACGCCTCGGGGTCGGCCTGCATGAGCGTGCGCGTGCGGAGGTGGTCCTTCGAGGGGCCGCCCTCGACGACGTACGCGGCGACCGTGAACGGCGCCCCGGCGAAGCCGATGAGCGGCGTGGAGCCGAGCTCCGCCACCGTCAGCGAGACGGCCTCGGTGATGGGAGCGAAGAGCTCCGGGCTGATGCGGGCCCTGATGCGCGCAGCGAACTCGTGTGCCTCCTGCGAGGAGCGCACCGGGTTCTCGAAGACCGGGCCTGTGCCTGGAACGATATCGACGGCCTCGCCGATGAGCTTGAGCGGAACCACGATGTCGCTGAAGAAGACCGCCGCGTCGACGCCGTGACGGCGCACGGGCTGCAGCGTGATCTCCGCGGCGAGCTCCGGGCGCAGGCAGGAGTCGAGCATCTCGATGCCCTTGCGCAGCTCGCGGTACTCGGGCAGCGAACGGCCAGCCTGTCGCATGAACCACACCGGGAGCGTCTCAGGCCGGTCCCCGCGTGCCGCGCGGATGAGCGGAGCATCGGCGGTGAGGCCGGAGGAGAGTGGATGCGAGTCGCTGAGCGGCAGGGGTGCGGGAGCTGTTTCGGTCACCCGCCCATTCTCCACCCGGCGCCCGGACGGGGCCGTACAGCGGGCATCCGACGACGGATTCCCGGCTCTGGCGGACCGCAAGAGGTTTAAGGGAAGGTATGGCTCAGAAGCGGAAACGCGGAGAACTTCTACAATAAGTAATCGTGTTGCTGTGTCTGAGTGCCAATCACCGCACCGCGAGCTTCCCAGTCCTTGAAAAGCTCGCGGCCCGCGAAGATGGCGGACTTGAGTCCGCGCTCCGCGACGCCCCAGGCGTCGACGGAGCCATTGTGCTCGCCACCTGCAACCGCTTCGAGATCTACCTCGACATCGACACGGCTCAGCCGGTCGCTCCCGAGCTCATGCCGACCATCGCGACGGCACTCGACGTCTCCGTCGAGACGCTCCGCGCCAACATGGCCGTCATCCACGACACGCAGGTGCCCGAGTACCTCTTCGCCGTCTCGAGCGGCCTCGAGTCCGTGGTCGTGGGCGAGGGCGAGATCTCCGGTCAGGTGCGCCGCGCGCTCGAGGAATCACGTGCGGCCGGCATGTCGACCTCGCAGCTCGAGCGTCTCTTCCAGTCGGCGTCCACCACATCGCGTGGCATCAAGTCGGGCACGAAGCTCCAGAGCGCTGGCCGATCGCTCGTGCGCCTCTCGCTCGAGCTCGCCGCATCCCAGATCGCCGACTGGAGCACCGCGCAGGTCGTGCTCGTCGGCACCGGCTCGTACGCGGCAGCCTCGCTCAAGGCCCTGCAGGACCGCGGCGTGACCCGCGTCGGCGTGTACTCCCCCTCGGGTCGCGCCCACAAGTTCGCCGAGCGCGACGGCGTCTTCGTCATCGACGGCCAGAACCTGCCAGAGCACCTCTCGAACGCCGACCTCGTCGTCACCTGCTCGAGCGCCGACACGGTGGTCATCGACTACGACCTCATGCTCGGCGCGCGACTCGCGCCCGGATGCGCCGAGGCCACGCTCATCATCGACCTCGGCATGCCGCGCAACGTCGACCCGGCCGTGGGCCGCCTCGACGGCATCTCGGTGCTCGACCTCGAGACCATCCGCATCCACGCTCCCCTCGAAGAGCTCGGGGCCGCCGATGAGGCTCGCTGCATCGTGTCCCGCGCAGCCAGCGAGTTCGTCGAGCAGCAGGCTGAGACGAGCGTCGCGGAGGGCATCGCAGCGCTTCGCTCGCACATCACCGACATCGCGCGCGCGGAGACCGAGCGCGTCGCGAACAAGGACGAATCGGGCGTCGCCGAGGCTGCTCTGCGTCGCCTCGCGAACACGCTCCTGCACAGCCCGTCGGTGCGCGCGAAGGAACTCGCCCGCGCTGGTCGCGGCGACGAGTACCTCGACGCGATCGAGCTGCTCTTCGGCATCACCGTCGAGCGCGAGACCCCCGCGACGAAGCCGGCGACCCCGGCGGCGGCACCCGTCGTGCCCACCGCGCTCCCCCGCGTCGCTCAGGCGGAAGACGACGGGGCGCTCGAGTGCCCCGTGCACACCTCCTAGCAGCCCCCACCCGACGCCGAATGCGCGGCACTGCGGTCAGGCTCACCCGAATCCTCGAGCACACGGGGCAGAATCGATGCGCGCCGGCGATCTCGGGAACCGCACCTTCTCGCCCTGGGCTGAGCATCCCGAGATGACCACCGAGTGCACGCTCCGTCGATGGGAACCCCTGCGAATGCTCCGCGAACACCGCTCCAAGCTGCTTGTCGGCACCGTTGCTGCGACCGCGCTCCTCGCGCTGAGCGGATGCTCGGGCTCCGGGCAGACCGATGGTGCCGTCCCCGAGGAGGGCATGCAGCCGCCAGACACGTCGATCACGGATGCCCTGAGCGAGAACGAGATGGGGGCCACCCTCGATTTCGCCGCGCTTCTGCCGAGCGGCGCGACCGGCGCGGTCATCGCCTGCCCCGGCGATACGGTCGAGTCGCTTGCTGAGAGCACTGGCATCGACGCGGGGAACTACGAGCTCGCGGATGGAACCCTGCCGGTCGCCGATGGCTCGTTCGCCCTGCTCTTCGGCGATGCGGAAGACAGGATCACGACATCGACCCTGTACACGGGGGAAGGCGTCGACCTGTGTGCAGGTGACGCCGTCGCGTCGACGTACCTGGGTTCAGGCGCCCGCATCATGCTGACGGGGTCGACCGGGGCCTGGGCACCGATCGGCGTCGAGTAGCGGCGCAGCGACGAGACGAGACGACGCCTCCCGGAGCCGTCTTGCGTCCCGGGAGGCGTCGAGGTGATGCCTGGCTCAGCGCCCGGCTACCAGATGGTGACCCGGGATTCGGGGGCGAGCCAGAGGGCATCGCTCTCGGTGACGTCGAAGGCGTCGTAGAAGGCATCGACGTTGCGGACGATCTGATTGCATCGGAATTCGGCGGGCGAATGCGGGTCGACCGCGAGGAGCAGCTTCGCGTACTCGGGGCGCGCCTTCTGCTGCCACGCCTGCGCCCAGCTGAGGAAGAACCGCTGCGCCGCGGTGAGCCCGTCGATGACGTTCTCGTCGTCTGCGTCGAAGCCGGCGTCTGCGCGGTAGGCGCGGTACGCCTTCCAGGCGATGCCGAGTCCGCCGAGGTCGCCGATGTTCTCGCCGATGGTGAGCTCGCCGTTGACCTTCTGGCCCTCGGTGCCCTCAGGTGAGAGTTCGTTGTACTGGTCGATGAGCGCCCGGGTGCGCTGCTCGAAGGCGGTGCGGTCGGTCGCGGTCCACCAGTCCTCGAGGCGCCCGTCTCCGTCGTACTTGGACCCCTGGTCGTCGAAGCCGTGCCCGATCTCATGGCCGATGACGGCGCCGATGGCGCCGAAGTTCGCGGCGGGGTCGCGGTGCTCGTCGAAGAATGGCAGCTGGAGGATCGCGGCGGGGAAGACGATCTCATTCTCCCCTGGCGAGTAGTAGGCGTTGACGGTCTGTGGCGGCATCATCCACTCGTCGCGTCGCACGGGCGTGCCGAGCTTGGCGAATTCGTAGGCCGCCTCGTAGACGGAGGCCCGGCGCGAGTTGCCGACCACGTCGTCGTCCCTGATCTCCAGGTCGGAGTAGTCGCGCCAGCGGTCGGGGTACCCGATCTTGGTGACGAACTTCTCGAGCTTGTCGAGGGCTCGCTCACGGGTCTCTGGGCTCATCCACTCGAGTTCGGCGATGGATGCGCGGTAGGCCCCGGTGAGGTAGCCGACGAGCTCGAGCATCTTGGCCTTCGCGGTCGGCGAGAAGTGCCGCTCGACGTAGGCCTTGCCGATGGCCTCGGGGAGCTTGCCCTCAGCGTGGCCCGTGCCCCGCTTCCAACGCTCGCGCTGCTCTGGCGTGCCCTGGAGGGTCTTGCCGTAGAAGTCGAAGTTGGCTGCGGAGACCGACGGGGCGAGGATGCCCGAGTACTGCGAGACGATGCCCCAGACGAGCCAGTCCTGCCAGGCCTGGAGCCGCTCGTGCGTGAGCAGGGCAGCTGCACCCTCGAAGAAGTCGGGCTGACGGACGATGACGCGGTCGAGTGCGCCGGCCGGTGCACCCCAGCGTGCGGTCCAGCCCGCGAAGTCGACGTTCGCGTAGGCCGCGCTGAGTTCCGCGAAGGTGCGCGGGTTGTACGCGAGCTCCGCCTCGCGCGACTTGACGACGTCCCAGTGGAGCTTGGCGATCTCGGTCTCGAGCGCGAAGACGCGCGCGGCCCGAGCCTCTGCGTCCGGCAGTCCTGCGAGGCCGAGCATGCGGGCGATGTGCGCCGTGTACTGCTCGCGGATCTCGGCGTACTGCTCCTCGCGGTAGTAGCTCTCGTCAGGCAGGCCGAGGCCCGACTGCTCGAAGTAGAGGGCGTACTCTGCGGGCGACTTGAGGTCGGGGTAGACGTAGGCCGAGACGAACGAGCCGAGGCCGGTGCGCTCGAGGTCGCCGAGCACGTGGAGGAACTCGTCGATCGTCGATGCGGCGAGTGCGCGGTCGATGTCGGGGCGAACCGGGTCGAAGCCGAGGGCCTCGAGCTTCTCCTCGTCCATGAACGCCGCGTAGGCGTCTGCCGCCTTGCGCAGCTCCGACCCGGGCTCCGCGTCCGTGCCGCTCTTCAGGATGTCGAGGACCGCCTTCTCGGCGTCTTCGCGCAACTGGATGAAGCTGCCGTAGGCGGGCAGGTACGCGGGCACTTCCGTGGCAGCGATCCACTTGCCGTTGGTGTGCCTGAACAGGTCGTCTGCGGGGCGGACCGAGGCGTCGAGCGCCTCCAGGTCGATGCCCGAGGGGAGCTGCTCGGTTGCGGGAGCGGTGGAGGCGAGGTCGTCCGTCTGTGACATGTCCCTCAGGCTAGAACACGCCACCGACACAGGCGCTGAGATCACCTCAGGGCGAACACGCGAGGGGACGCGGGGTCACCCACCGTGCACCTGCCCGCGTCTGGGCAACAGGCTTCGCGCTGACTCCTGGGAGGATGGATCCGTGCGCGCAACTCGGAACTCCCAACCCGCTGGACGCACCGATGCACGCGCACTCGACCGCAGCATCCTGACGCTCGCGGTTCCGGCGTTCGGGGCGCTCGTCGCCGAGCCGCTGTTCCTGCTCACCGACACGGCCCTCGTCGGCCACCTCGGCGATACGGCGCTCGCTGGCCTCGGAGTCGCGGCGACGATCCTGCACACGATCGTCGGCATCATGGTGTTCCTGGCCTACACGACGACCCCGGTCGTGGCGCGGCTGCTCGGCTCCGGCAACCGGCCAGGCGCCATCCGCGCCGGTATCGAGGGCATGTGGCTGGCGGCCTTCTGCGGGCTCGTGCTCTTCATCGTCGGCCTCCCCCTGAGCGCCCCGCTCGTCGGCGTCTTCACGAGCGATCCCGGCGCCATCAATGCCGCGAACACGTACCTGTCCCTGAGCCTGTGGGGTCTCCCCGCGATGCTGCTCGTCATCGCCGCCATGGGCCTGCTGCGCGGCCTGCAGAACACCAAGGTGCCCCTGGTCGTCGCCATCGCGGGCTTCGCCGTGAACGGGGCGCTGAACGCGGTCTTCATCTACGGCTTCGGCTGGGGCATCGCGGGGTCTGCCCTCGGCACGGTCATCGCGCAGTGGGGCATGGCCATCGTCTACATCGTCATCGCGGTCCGGGCGGGCCGCGAGCTCGGCGTCTCGCTGCGGCCGGGGATCGGCGACCCTCGGACGGTGTTCTCGGCGAACGCGTTCATGGTGCTGCGCACCCTCACGCTGCGCGCTTCCCTCGTCGTGCTGGTCTGGGCGGCCGGACAGCAGGGGGTCGCGGAGCTGGCCTCCCTGCAGATCCTCCTCTCGGTCAACAGCCTCATCGCCTTCACCCTGGATGCGCTCGCCATCGCGGGCCAGGCGATGGTCGGGCACGCCCTCGGTGCCGGTGACACGAAGCGGGTCACGGCGATCTCCCGCCGCCTCAAGCAGTGGGGGTTCTGGTTCGGCGTGATCCTCGCGGTCGTGTTCGCGGCCCTCGCGTGGGTTCTCGGGTACGTCTTCACGAGCGACACCGCCGTGCTCTCCCTCTTGCCCGTCGGGTTCCTCATCCTCGCTGCCGGGACTCCGATCGCGGGGTTCGTCTACGTGCTCGACGGCATCCTCATCGGCGCGGGTGACGTCCGCTACCTGGCGCTGGCGGGCATCCCGCCGCTGCTCGTGCTGGTGGTCGGCGTGACGGTCGTGCTGCAGCTCGGGATGCAGGGTGCTGCTGGTCTCGGCGTGCTGTGGGCGTCGTTCGCCGTTGGCACCATGGGCGCTCGGGCGCTCGTCCTGGGTGCCAGGGAGCGCGGCACGAAGTGGCTCGTTCCGGGCGCCGCGAGGTAGCGGACGCACGGATCCGCTCGCTCGGCTTCGCGGAGCCGAGCCGAGCCACGGGGAGTTCTCCCCATCGCTCCCCGGGTGATTTCCTGCAAATGTGGGGATTGCGGGTCGCCCCTGGGCTCGCAGACGCTGCGCGCATCTGACGCCGGCGCCAACAGATCCCCCTCTGGAGTTCCACCATGCGTGCATCCCTTCCCTCGAACAGCAGCTCGACCGACAAGCAGCTCCCCTCGCGGCGCGCCATCGTGACTGCCGGCGCCTGGAGCATCCCCCTCGTGACACTGGCCGTCGGAGCACCGTCGGCGTCGGCGAGCACGACGACCGCCGGGTTCGACCTCGCGATCGTCGGCCTGCAGTTCGGGGATTCCCTCCCCCTCTTCACGCCGGACTACTCCCAGCGGTACACGTCGTTCGTGCCGCTCAGCAACTTCGCCGTCGCGAACTTCGGCGACACGCCTTCCCCTGCCTCGGGCTTCCAGGCCAGCTACACGGTCGACAACGAGGTGGCCACGATCGACCGCGTCGGGTACCGGGTCGCCGGGGCCGCTGAGCCCACGTACGTCGACGATGTCGAGACGATCGTGACCGGAACGCGCACCGAGCACAGGTGGCTCGTCCCCGTCTCGGTTCCCGTCAACGAGTCCGACGACCCGATCTTCCCCACCGGTGCGGTGGTGCTCGTCGTCGAGTCGACCGTGCTCCTGCGCTACCCGAACGACGCGTACGACCCGGCGAAGATCACGGGATCCCGGGTCAGCGCCACGTCTCTGGCTCCCGAGACCAAGACCGACAACAACGTGCTGCAGGGCGTCGGCGTCACCGAGCTCGAGCCGGCCGCACCGTACGCCGCGGAGACCGAGGCGAGCTTCGAGACGGTGCCCCTCGGCACCGGGCCGGCCCGCACGAGCCGTCCGACGTCGGTCAAGATCACGTCGGTCGGCCCGAGCCCGCTTCCCGCGTCGGGCTCAGCCGTCGTCAGGTTCGACTACCGCTCGACGACGACCTTCTCCATCGCCAACGTCCGCCGCAACGGCACCGAGACCGGTGACTTCCTCCAGAACGTGACCGCACCGGAGCGTCAGGCAGGCTCGAGTGTGCAGGAGCTTGTCGCCGTGTTCGGGACACCACTCGACGCTGGCGATTTCCTCGAGTTCGACATCGTCTACGACGCTCCGGGCGCTGGTTCCTTCGACGTGGCGTCGACCGCTGGGCACGTGGGCTTCCTCCCGGCCGACAACAACGACCGCAACCAGCGCACCACCGAGTTCGCCTACGCCTACGGCGTCGTCCCGGCCTGAGCGTGAAGGGCGGGCCTCCGAAGGGCTCCGGCTGAGAGCGAGGCCCACTCGGGGAGGGTCCGAACATGGGCCTGACCGGCCCCAGGATCGCTCGCGCTCGGGCCTCGGGAGCGGTACGTTCTCGTCATGGTCCCACTCGACAGCCTGCTCGCCTTCGCCATCGCGTCGGTGCTGCTCATCCTCATCCCGGGGCCGAGCGTGCTCTTCGTGATCGGCAGGTCGATCGCGCTCGGCCGTCGGGCCGGCGTGCTGAGCGTCGTCGGCAACGCCATCGGGATGATCCCGGCGGTCCTCGCGGTGGCGCTCGGGGTCGGGGCCCTTGTCGCCTCGTCGGTCGTGGCGTTCACGATCATCAAGATCGTCGGCGCGGTCTACCTCGTCTGGCTCGGCGTGCAGGCGATCCGCACGAGGAACGCCCATCTCGAGGCCGCACCGCCCGTTCCCGCGAGCGCCTTCAAGCTGCTCACGCAGGGCTTCATCGTCGGCAGCACGAACCCGAAGACGATCGCGTTCTTCGTGGCCGTGCTCCCCCAGTTCGTGTCACCGGCGGCCGGGCCGGCCTGGCTCCAGCTCATGGAGCTCGGCGTCTGCTTCCTTCTGCTGGCGCTCGTCTTCGACGGTGCGTGGGCGCTCTTCGCCGGCACCGCACGGGCCTGGTTCGCACGCTCCCCCAAGCGCATCTCCGGTATGTCAGCGACGGGTGGAGCCATGATGATCGGGCTCGGCGGGGCGCTCGCCTTCACCGGCGCGAAGTCCTAGAGACGTGGTCAGGCTGGCCGGTCCCGTGCATCCGGGACCGGCCAGCCATGCGCTCCGCGCGCGAGCGGCGTGCTCTTGGTGACGCCTCGCTGTTGGGAGCTCCTCCGCTACTCGCGCTCGGTCGCAGCGCGCCGACGGGCGACGAGCGCCACGGTGATGCCTGCGGCCAGGAGCAGACCAGCGCCGATCGCGATGGGCGCTGCACCGTCGGCGCCGGTCGTGGCCAGCGAGTCCCCGCCCTGTCCGGTCGCCGAGGTGCTCGTGGGTGCTGGGGCCGCAGTGGCCGCAGCGGTGACGGATGCCGTCGTGGACGCGGTCGGCTCGGTCGTCGCCGTCGGTTCGGTGGTCGCGGTCGCCGTCGGCTCTGTGGTCGCGGTCGGCACGGTCGTGGCCGTCGGCTCGGTCGGCACGGTCGGAGCCGGCGGAGCGACCTCGACCCACGCGGACGTCAGCAGCCACTGCGCCATCTCGGTGTTGTCGAGGTAGTGGCCGCGCAGCGGGTCCCGCTGATCGGCGAGCGCCGTGAGCTGCTCGGCACCTGCACCCTTGTAGAAGAAGGGCACGAGCTGGTTGGTGTGGTTCGTGGAGTTCCACGAGTGGGTGGCGTAGTCGAGGTGGTTCTCGACCGTCATGGGCGTGAACTGGCCTTCGACCGGGCCAGAGAGGTAGCCGGTCTCGTGGTCGGCGGTGACGACGACGAGCGTCTCATCCCAGCTCGACTCGGTCTCGACCCAGTCGATGACGGAATCCACGGCGTCGTTGAAGTCGAGGGTCTCCTCGAGTGCTCGGTCGGTCTGGTTGGCGTGCCCGGTCCAGTCGATCGCGCCGCCCTCGACCATGAGGAACATGCCGCTGTCGTTGTTGTCGAGCACGTTCAGGGCGCCCTCGGTGAGCGTCGCGAGACTCGGCACGTCGTTCCTCGCGCCGCTGTCCGTGCGGCCCTGCTGCAGCGTCGAGCCGACCTGGGGGACCCCGAAGACCTGCTCGGGGGTGTCGCCCTCGGTGAGCGCCGCGAAGTCCTCATTCGTCTCCAGGAAGGCGTAGTCGCTCGCGCCGTTCGTGGCGGCCTCCCACTCCGCTTGGCCGACGTACTGGTAGTTCGGTGCTGCCAAGGGCTGGTTGTCGTCGTCGTAGAACGGGTGGCCCGCGCCGATCACGACATCCATCTCGCCAGAGAGCTGCTGGGCGGCGATGCCGTGGTAGTCGTTGCGCGACACGTTGTGTGCCGAGTAGGCAGCGGGTGTGGCGTGCGAGAACGGCACGCTCGTGACGACGCCCGTCGACTTGCCGAGCGAGTTCGCACGCTCCGAGAGGTTCTCGACCACGTTCTCGTCGACGTCCACTCCGATGCCCGCGTTGTAGGTCTTGACGCCTGTCGCCATGGCGGTTCCTGCCGCGGCGGAGTCGGTCGGGTCGTTCTTGTTCCACTCGAAGTCGGTCCAGGACTCCGCGGGGTCGTACGCGGGGCCCTCAGCCCAGTTCGTGGACATGCCGGCGAGGTCCCAGCTCTGGAAGCCCTCCGTCGGCCGGTCAGCGTTGCTGCCAGCTGGGATGACCTTCTTGTCCCCGCCCGTGGTGACCTGGTAGTAGGTCTCGCCGCTGGTGTGGGCGTTCGCGAGGTCGACGAAGTTGTAGCCCATGCCGTCGCCGATGAGCACGATGACGTTCTTCGGGCCGGTCTCGTCGGCGACGGCCGGCGTCGCGGCGAACGCGGTGCCTGCGATGGCGAGCGCGGTGAGCGCGGTGAGCGCGACTGCGCCTCCGGCGAGTGGTCTGCGGATGATGCTGGGCATCTGGTTCCTTCCGGTCCGTCTTCGGGGTACCTCGGCGACGCTATGAGAACCATTCGCATGTCCGGCGAAGCCGCAGTTTCCCCCGGGTAGCTCCCCGGTGAATTTCGAGTGACCTCATCGAGGGCCGAAACCGGCGCGCACGACCACCCGGTGCATCGGGAGCGATTACCCTCGTCAGGTGCGTCTTGTCATTGCGAACTGCAGCGTCGATTACATCGGCCGTCTCACCGCCCATCTCCCCATGGCCCCACGGGTGCTCATGCGCAAGGCCGACGGCAGCCTCCTGGTGCACTCGGACGGCGGCAGCTACAAGCCGCTGAACTGGATGAGCGCACCCTGCTCCATCGTCGAGGAGGAACCGGACGCGACCCAGCTCGAAGCTGGCATCACCGCGCTCTGGCGGGTCACGCAGACGAAGACCGGCGACCAGCTGCTCGTCACGATCGGCGAGGTCTTCGGCGACCACTCGCACGAGCTCGGCAAAGACCCCGGCCTCGAGAAGGACGGCGTCGAGGCGCACCTCCAGAAGCTGCTCGCCGACCAGATCGACCTGCTCGGCGAGGGGCATGCCCTCGTGCGCCGGGAGTACATGACCGCCATCGGGCCGGTCGACATCCTGGCGCGCGACGAGAGCGGCGCTTCTGTTGCCGTGGAGATCAAGCGCCGTGGAGGCATCGACGGCGTCGAGCAGCTGACGCGCTACCTCGAGCTCATGAACCGCGACCCTCTGCTCGCTCCCGTCTCGGGGGTGTTCGCCGCGCAGGAGATCGCCCCGCAGGCACGCACGCTCGCCGAGGACCGCGGCATCCGCTGCGTCATCCTCGACTACGACGAGATGCGCGGCGTCGACCCGCGCCACATGCGCCTGTTCTAGCCGCGCGCACCCCAACCGTTCAGCGGGCTGTCGCCTGCCACTCGGCCAGCCCTCACTACACTGGCTCGGACATGACGCACACAAGCTCTCCAGAAACGGAAGGTCGGGTCCCGACAGACCCGCAGCCGGCACCGGCCGTCCAGCCTGCGGCGACTACGACGACGCGCAGGGTCGACCTCGAGCGCGGTACCGGCATCGCCCCGTACACGGCGGTGCTCTGGGACCTGGACGGGACGATCAGCGACTCGGCGCCGGGCATCCTGAACAGCCTGCGCACCGTCCTCTCGAGCTACGGGCTGCCGATCCCGAGCGACAGCGAGCTGCTCAAGCACGTGGGCCCGCCGATCCACGAGACGTTCGCCGCCTACGGGCTCGACCCCATCGAGGCGACCGAACGCTATCGCGCGATCTACCGCGCCTCTGAGTCGTTCATCGGCGACGCGTACCCGGGGGTGCTCCAGGTCATCCGCGACGTGCACGCCGCGGGCATCCCGCAATCGACGGCGACGAGCAAGCCGGAGAGCTCGGCGAGGGTCATCCTCGAGAGCTACGGGGTCGCCGACAGATTCCTCACCATCACGGGAGCCTCCGACGACGAGGTGCGTTCGGCCAAGGCCGACGTCATCGAGGAGGCGCTTCGTCGACTCGACGTGGCGGGCGTCGACCTCAGCAACGTGCTGATGATCGGCGACCGGTTCTACGACGTCGAGGGGGCTGCCGAGCACGGCGTGCCCGCGGTCTACGTGTCCTGGGGCTACGGCCGCCTCGGCGAGGAGGCGGGCTCCGTCGCGGTCGCCGATTCGGCGGAACGACTCCGAGCCTTCCTCTCGCTCGACTGACCACGCCGGAGTTCCCGTCGCTTTGTCGGTGCGTCGTCGTATCCTCATGGCATGCGCGCAGAGAGCTCTTTCACCATCGAAGCCTGGGACGCCAACGGCAGGGCCGTCGGCATCGAGACCGCCGCACCGCTTGGCGGTGCATTCATCGTCCGTGCGATCTCGGGCGGTGACATCGAGGGGCGCAGCGAGGTGCTCTTCGCTGGTGCCTTCAACGAGAAGCACGGTTCGGGCACGTACGTCGCGATCGACGCCTTCGAGGGCTCGATAGCGGGCAGGACGGGCACGCTCGCGTTCTGGCACGCGAACACGGTCGCGAGGGGCCGTCCTGCTGCTGGCGGCGGCGTGCTGCATATCGTCCCCGACTCGGGCACCGGAGAGCTGATCGGCGCGAGCGGCACAGGGGAGATCATCGCCCGTGGCGACGACCACACGCTTGTCCTGCAGATCGAGTTCGACGATGCCGACGACGTGGAGATCGACGGCGAGGTGCTCGCGGGCGAGGTCGAGGCGGGCTCGTCGAAGAGCGAGGCCTGACCGGAAGCCGGCCGCCCGTGCCAACGAAGGCGGGAGCCGCATCCACGCGGCCGAACCCCTTCACGCCCTCATTCGGCGTGACGCCGCCGCTGCTTGTCGGCCGGTCGGCGATGCTGGCGTCGTTCGAAGCGGCGATCGACGGCACGCCGGGCGAGGTGGGGAGGGCGACCCTCGTCACCGGGCTGCGCGGCGTCGGCAAGACCGTCATGCTCAACGCGCTGGAGGACATCGCCGTCACACGCGGCTGGCTCGTGATCTCGGAGACGGCCACGAAGGGGCTGGCCGAGCGGATGACCACCGAAGCGCTCCCCAAGCTCCTGGCCGAGCACGACCCGAGGGCCAGCAAGCGCCGCATCACGGGAGTCACCCTGCCGATGGGCACCGGAGGGTTCGTGTCGACGGTCGAGGAGCGCTACCGACCCGTCGCCAACCTGCGGTCACAGCTGACGGAGCTCACGCGTCTGCTCGCCCCGAACGGCACAGGGGTGCTCATCACCGTCGACGAGATCCACCGCGGCGCGATCGACGACCTCCGCGAGATCACGACGGTCGTGCAGCACGCGTTCCGCGAGGGGCTCGACGTCGCGTTCGTCGGCGCCGGCCTCAAGCCGAACATCAACGAGCTGCGCAGCGACCGCATGCTGACGTTCCTGCGCCGCGCGCACGTCCAGGAACTCGGGCAGCTCGACTACGAGGCGTCGGCGAGGGCTCTCCGGGAGCCCATCGCGGAGGGTGGACGCAGCATCGACGACGACGCCCTCGACTACGCGGTGCGAGGCACGCAGGGGTACCCGTTCCTCGTGCAGTTCATCGGCTCGAAATCGTGGCAGGAGGCAGGCGCCGCCGAGCGCATCCAGCTCGCGCACGCCCGCCGGGCCGTTCGGCTCGCACGGCAGGCCATGGGCCAGTACATCTACGAACCCACCCTCGCCGCACTGTCCGTCGGCGACCGGACCTACCTGGCCGCCATGGCGAGCGACGACGGGCCGTCGCGCTCGAGCGATATCCGGTTGCGGATGCGCGCGAAGGCCGGCTACGTGGGCGTGTACCGCCAGCGGCTCATCAACGCCGGCATCATCGAGCCCGCGGGCTACGGCAGCGTGCAGTTCACGACGCCGTACCTGCGGGAGTATCTGCGAGAGCACGTGGTGAGCGAGGCCATCGCGCTTCCGCAGGGGCGGGCATTCCCGCCGCCGCCCGATGAGGACGAGGACCTCGACGACTGAGCCCCTCCGGCCCAGTCGTAAGGGGCGGGGTCGGCCTCGACGGACTCAGGGAACGCGCACGCCGGTGAACGGCGTCGCTCGACGCAGCTCGAAGCCCAGCTTCTCGTACGCGGCGATGGCACCCGTGTTGGCGGCCGCAGCGTGCATGAGCGCACGATCGCCGCGTTCTTGGATGTGGAAGGCGACGTCGAGCACAAGACGTGATGCGAGTCCCTGTCGGCGGTAGTCGGCGTCGGTCGCGACCGCGCTGATCTCCGTCCAACCCGCGGGGTGGAGTCGCTCTCCGGCCATGGCGATGAGCTTTCCGTCGCGGCGGATGCCGACGTAGCGCCCGAGCACGTACGTTCGCGGCAGGAAGGGGCCAGGCTGGTTGCGCTCCACGAGCGCCAGCATCTCGGGGGCGTCGTCTGCCCCGAGCTCGACGACCTCCTCGTCGGGTCTCGTCTGCAGGCGAGGCGTCTCGACCAGCTGCACCCCTTCGCCGCGCCAGGTCTGCGCCCAGCCGGCCGGAACCTCGGGGTCTGCGTGCGAGATCGCGAGCTCGGCCCCGGAGCCGAGGAGCTCGGCGATCGCGTCCCAGACGCCGGGCTCCTCCCAGGAGCGGACGCCCACGAACGGCGACACGTCGGCCGGGTATCGCTTGACGAGGTCGCCACCGACAGCGAGGTGCGCGTGGGCGCCCGTCAGCGATTTCCAGGCGGGGTTGTCGAGCACGGAGGTGGAGGTGATGGTGGTGTCGGTCATGGGGTCCTCGAGACGGTGGATGTGTCTCCGATTGTCACGCACACGGCACGATGCTCTCGACGTCGTGACCGACGGTTACGACCCGTTGCCTCCCGCTCGGCTCAGATGCCGAGCTTCGCGCGCAGCTCCTCCACGTGGCCGTCCGGGTCGATGTCGTACGCGACCCAGGAGAGCTTCCCGGTGGCATCCACGATGAACGTCGACCTGATGACTCCGGTCCCCGCGATTCCCGCGACGGGACGCTCGCCCCACGCGCCCCATTCCATGGCGGTCGCCCCCGAGTCGCTGAGGAGCGAGTATGGCACCCGCTGCTCCTCGCCGAAGATGGCGAGCTCTCGCGGCTGGTCGAGCGAGATGCCGAGCACGGTGACTCCGGCGTCGCTGAGTGCGGCGTAGTTGTCGCGGAAGTCGCATGCCTGCTGCGTGCACTTGCGCGTGCCGGCCTTCGGGTAGAAGTAGACGACGACTGGCGAGCCGGCCAGGTCGCTGAGGCGGATGATCTCGCCGTGCTGGTCGGTGAGCGCGAAATCGGGGGCGCTGTCGCCAACGCTGAGAGTGGTGACCAAGATTGCTCCTCGCTCGGGAATCAGACCTGCCCGACTCTAGCGAGCGCGCATCCACCGTCGCCTGTGAACGAGTCGCGGGCCACCCGCCCACCGGGGGCGAGCGGCCCGCAACTGCAGAACGGAACCGAGCGATCGGCGCGAAGCCGACCCTGGCTGGACTCTCTAGGCCTCCACGGTGATGCCGAAGGCTTCTGCGAGGCGCAGGATCTTGCGTGCGCGACCGAGACGCGGGAGGTCGCTGCCGTCGCGGACCACGCCGCCGGAAGCGTCGAAGTCGGCGAGGAACTCGCGTGCCCAGAGGATGTCGCTCGTCTGCGGGCAGATGACCTCGTTGACGACGGCCGTCTGCTCGAGGCGGAGGCACAGCTTGCCGGTCATGCCGTGTTCGAGCGTCCACTCGGACTCGTTGCGGAGGACACGGAGGCTCTCGTCGGTGGTGGGTCCGTCGACAGGGCCCGGGAGGCCGGCCGCCTTGGAGGAGACGGTGAGGCGCGAGCGTGCGTAGGCCATGGCCTCGCGCGTCGCCCACATGCCGGTGTCGCGACGGAAGTCGCCGCTGCCGAAGGCGAGGCGGAAGGCGCCGTCAGCGCGGGCGATGTTCGTGGCCTCTTCGAGTCCGAGTGCCGACTCGATGAGCGGCACCACGGGGATGCGGGCGCCGAGTCGCTGGTACGTGTTGACGACCTGCTCGGCCTGCTCCGTCTTGGCGAGCACGACTCCGAGGAGACCGGGGACTCCCGCGAGCTCGTCGACGTCGTCGGCCCAGAAGTCGGACAGGGTGTCGTTGATGCGCACCCAGGCGGCGTTGCCGGCCTTGAGCCAGGCGATGACATCAGCCCGGGCGGCGGCCTTGTGCTTGGGGTCGACGGCGTCCTCGATATCGAGGATGACGACGTCGGCGCGCGAGGCTGCCGCAGCGTCGAAAGCTTCGGGCTTGGACGCCGGGACGAGCAACCAGGACCTGGCGTCTGCCGGGGGCACGACGTGTCCGGCGGTTGACTTGGGGTGGGGGCTCGCTGGAGCGTTCAGAACTCTCGCCTCATTCATCGACTGGATGCACGGGTCTGCTCGACCGCGTACGGCCGCGTGACACGCAGCCAAGGTGTGAGCTTAGTACGACGAAACGCGGTGTCCTCTTGCGGACCTCTACAAGAACGGCCAGGGATCCTGATCAGTAGGAGAACGGGATCAGGCCGATGAGGAAGAAGAGAACTGCGGGAACGAGGGTGATGACGCCGACGACGGAGCCGACAGCGGCTGGCATGTTGCGCCATCCGCTCGATCGAAGCGCGAGGACGCCGAAGACGATGGCGGCAACGGAGGTCAGCAGCTGCAGGATGCCGGTCGCGGGGCTCAGCACCCCGTAGATCTCGTAGCCGCCAGTGCGCGCCAGGATGCTCATCACGAAGGAGAGGAACGTGTTGATCGCCCACCCTCCGAGCGCGCTCGCCAGCGAGATCATGCCGAAGCGGTTCGTCGAGAAAGAGAGCTCTTCGCGCAGGCTCGAGAAGCTGGCCAGCTGCGTTCGACTCGGCGCCTTGGCCTGCTGGGGGCTGCCCGGCTGCTGGTAGCCACCCGGCTGGGCGTACTCGCCAGGCTGGGCATAGCTCCCCGGCTGCTGGTGGGCATCGGGCTGTGCGTAGCCCCCAGGCTGGGCATAGCCGCCGGGCTGTGCATAGCCGCCGGGCTGCTGGTACTCGCCAGGCTGCTGAGGGTCACCCGCTACCTGACCGTATCCCTGCCCCGACGGCGCCTGACCAGCAGGACCGTAGGCGGCGGGTGTGCCGCTCGGCGGGGTGCCGTAGCCGGACGCGCCCTGGGCTGCGTTCGACTGGGGGTCGGGGCTGTGCTGTCCGTTCCACTGGCTCGGTGTCGTCATGCGTTCACCCTAGGACCGTTGGTGTATTCGTGACGCGGGCACCTCTGCCCGTCGCCTCTCTGCAATACGATTCGGTGCATGACGACGACGTTCTCCCCCTCGCCTGTTCTTGCCATCGACGCTGGCCAGAGCGGCATCCGCTCGCAGATCGATTCTGGCGAGGTTCGCTCCTTCGCCGCGATTCGCACCGACCTCCCGTTGGCGCCCCAGCTCGCGAGCGTCGTGGAGCAGTCGCTGCGAGATTCTGGGTTGACGGGGGTCACGGTGTCCGGTGGCGTGTCGGGGGTGACGCACGCGCAGACGGTTGCGGATGAACTCGCTCTGCTGGTCGGGCAGTTCGGCGTCGCGAGAGTCTTCATCGCGCACGATTCGATCTCGGCCTTCCTGGGGGCCCTCGGGTCCGAGCTCGGTGCGGTCGTCGCCGCTGGCACGGGTGTCGTGACGCTCGCGGTCGGCGAGGAACGCCTCGCGCAGGTCGACGGCTGGGGCTACCTCGTCGGAGATGCAGGTTCCGGGTACTGGATCGGTCGCGCCGCGCTGGACTCGGTGATGCGCGCCTTCGATGGCCGTGGCCCGGAGACGGCGCTCACCGAGGTCGTGCTCGCCCACCACCCGGATCTGCCGAGCATGTACGTGTCGCTGCAGACGAACGAGGGGAAGGTCCGTCACATCGCGTCGTTCGCTCGGTCGGTCGGCGACCTGGCGGAGACGGATGCGGTCGCTGCTGGAATCCTGGCGGCGGCGGGCTCGGAGCTAGCCGCCTCGGTCGCGGCCGGGCTCGCGCGGGTCGGTCTGCCCGGCGGGCGTGAGGTCGTGCAGGTGCGGGCGATCGGCAACGTGTTCTCGTCGCCGCATGTGGCCGCGGCGTTCCGGCGCTCGCTGCTCGAGCGGGTGCCGGAGGCTCGGGTGGCGGTGGGCGAGAGCCACCCGCTGGACGGGGCGGCGATGCTCCCCCATCTGGAGAGGGACCACGCGCTCATCGCCTCGATCGGGGTCGTGACGCTCTAGGTCGTGACGCTCTAGGTCGTGACGTTCGAGGCCCGCGCGCGGACGGCCTCCCTGAGAGGCTCGATCGTCAGATCGCGAAGATGCGCTGCGAGGTCTCCAGCTTCTCGCCGGGCTCGAGCCAGGCGAGGTCGACGCCGGAGTTGAAGGCGTCGGGTGCGCAGGTCATGGGTTCGACCGCGACGGCCTGGCGGTCCCATTCGATGCCAGGCTGGTCGCTCGTGAAGACCTGCACCCACGGTGCGTCCGTGCCCCAGGTCATGCCGACGCCCGTGCCGTCGGGGGTCGTGAGCGTCACTGTGGCGGTGTCGCCCTCGCCGAAGACATCGGTGAAGGCGTGGTCGATCTCCATCTCGCCGATGCGCCGGGCGGCGCGGAAGTCGAAGGCCCCCGCGACCTCCTCGACCGAGACGACGGAGCCGGGGAGCAGACGTGCGCCGTGGGCGTGCATGAGCTTCTGCGCGGGAGACTCGAGGGTCCATTCGTCGATCTGTCCCTCGCCGGCGACCAGGTACGAGTGCGTGGATGCACCGGCAGGTGCGGTCCCGGCTCCGACGTTCCGCAGCTCCACCGTCGTGGTGAGGCCGTCGTCGCCGAGCACGTAGCTCGTGCGCACCTCGATGCGGAATGGGTAGCCCGTCTGCGGCTCGATCGTGGCCGTCAGCACGACGAGGTCGGGGCGCACATTCTCCGGTGTGAAGTCGAGCCAGAGGGCGAGGCCGTGCAGGGCGTGCCCGCGCTTGGGCTCGGAGAGGGGCAGCTGCAGCTCCTGCCCGTCGATGCGGTACCGGCCGTCGATGATGCGGTTCGGCCATGGGGCGAGCGTCGCCCCCTTGTACGCGGGCCGAACCTCATCCATGTCGAAGGTGTGCACGAGGTGCCTGCCGTTGTGCGTGAGCTCGCGCAGGGTCGCGCCGACGCTGGAGATCGAGGCCTCGTAGGCACCGTGCGAGAGGAAGTAGGAGGAGCCTGAGCGCGGGGTGATCGACATCTGTGGGGACTCCTCGGTGCTGTCGGGGGTAGGACCAAGGCAGTCTTTCACGCCGAGGCGAGGCGGGCGGGTCGCGGGAGCTCACGGAGTGCTTCCCAGACCGCGTCACTAGCCTGAGACGATGACTCCAGCTCCTCAGCCCTGGCCGCAGACCGCACTCTGGTGGCACGTGTACCCGCTCGGCTTCGTCGGTGCGGATACGGCGGGCGCTCCCCTCTCGAGCCCGGTCGAGCACCGCCTCGATCGCATCACGGCGTGGCTGGACGAACTTGTCGCTCTCGGCCTCAATGGCTTGCTGCTCGGCCCGATCTTCGCCTCGCAGACCCACGGCTACGACACGGTCGACCATCTCCGCATCGACCCGCGGCTCGGCGACGAGGCCGATTTCGACGCGCTCATCGCCGCCTGCCGTGAACGCGGCGTCCGCGTGCTCCTCGACGGTGTCTTCAACCATGTTGGCCGCGAGCACCCGTGGTGGCGCGAGGCGGTCGAGGCGGGCCCCGACTCGGGAGCGGCCGCGCGGTTCGCGAGAGGCGCGGATGCACGCGAGGTCGACGGACTCCCCGTCGACGTGTTCGAGGGCCACGACGCGCTTGTGGTGCTCAACCACCAGCATCCGGAGGTCGTCGAGCTCGTCGAGGTCGCCATGGCGCACTGGCTGGAGCGGGGCGTCGACGGATGGCGCCTCGACGCGGCCTACGCGGTCCCGCCGCTGTTCTGGCGGTCGACGATCGACCCGTTGCGCGAGCGGTTCCCGGACTCCTGGTTCGTCGGCGAGGTCATCCACGGCGACTACGAGGGGTACGTGCGAGAGTCCGGCCTCGACTCGGTGACGCAGTACGAGCTGTGGAAGGCGCTCCGCTCGTCCGTGCAGGAGCAGAACCTGTTCGAGCTCGACTGGTCGCTGCAGCGACACAACGACTTCGTGGAGCACTTCCTGCCGATGACGTTCCTCGGCAACCACGACGTGACGCGCATCGCGAGCGCCATCGACGATGAGCGCAACCACGCCATCGCCATCGCCATGCTGTTCTTCTTCTCGGGCGCCCCGAGCGTGTACGCGGGCGACGAGCGCGGGCTCGAGGCGCTGAAGGAGGAGCGGGCCGGTGGAGACGACGCCATCAGGCCGGAGTTTCCCAGCGACCCGAGGGAGTGGCCGGAGAACGCCTACTCGCGGGCGCACCGAGACGCGATCGCGTTCCGGCGCCAGCATCCCTGGCTCGCGACAGCGCGCATCCGCACGGAAGAGCTCGCGAACACGGCGGCACTGTTCATCGCCGAGGGCAGCGAGGGCGAGCGTGCTCTCCTCGCGGTGAACCTCGGCGACGACTCGGTGCTGCTCGGCGGCCGATCGGTCGACGGCCACGGTCTCGAGCGCTGGAGCGACGGCAGCTAGCGACGACGACTGACCAACTTCAGTGCAGAGAAGCCCCGGATTCGCCCGAGACGACCCGGAACGACCAGATCAGCACTGAAGTTGGTCAGGGCGCGCGTCAGTGCATCGAGACGAGGGAGTCCTGCTCGGCTGTTTCCGACTGCACGAGCGGGCGGTCCTTGGTGCCCCTGATCATGAAGCCGGCGATGAGCGCCGCGAGGAGCATGGCACCCGCCGCGGCAAGGAAGACCGCCGAGTAGCCGTTCGTGAAGGCCTGCAGCTGCGTCTCACCCGCCTCCAGTCCCGAAGCCACGGCGTTCGCGTAGAACACGGTGAAGACGGAGAGGCCGATCGACCCGCCGATCTGCATGGTCGAGTTCACGGTTGCCGCGGCGGCACCAGCGTCGTGCGGCTCCACGCCCGTGAGCGCGAGGTTCTGCAGCGGGACGAAGATCATCGAGAGGCCGATGCCGAGCAGCACGAGTCCGGGCAGGATGTGCGTGAGGTAGCTGCCGTCGACGGTCACACCGGAGAGCAGCAGGAGTCCGCCGGCGACGACGATCGGGCCGACGACCATGAACGGGCGTGGCCCGAACTTGGGGAGCAGACGCGCCCAGACGGGGACGCACACGAGGATGACGACGGTCATCGCGACGTTCGCGAGGCCAGCGACGAGCGGCTCCATTCCCATGACGATCTGCAGGTGCAGCGCGAGGTACATGGTGGCACCGATGAGCACGCTGCCGATGACGGCCTGGATGAGGAACGCTCCGCCGCGCACCCGGTCGAGCACGACCCGCAGCGGGAGCAGGGGCTGGGCGACGCGGGTCTCGATCCACACGAACGCGGCGAGGAGTGCAACGCCGAGCGCGAGGAAGCCGATGGTCCCGAGGGATCCCCAGCCCTCCTCGGCGAGGCTGAACCCGTAGACGAGCGAGCCGAGCCCGAGCGACACCGTGACGGTGCCCCAGAGGTCGTAGGTGTTGTCGCCCTCTGCCTTGCTCTCCTTCAGGACGATGAGCGCGCCGATGACACCGGCGATGACGAAGAAGACGTTGACGAGCAGGCACCAGCGCCAGCTGGCGAACTCGGTGAGCGCTCCGCCGAGCACCAGGCCGACTGCGGCCCCGCTTCCGCCGATGGCTCCGAAGACGGCGAACGCGGTGGTGCGCTCCTTGCCGGAGGGGAAGCTGACGGTGAGCAGCGCGAGGGCGGCTGGGGCGAGGAGCGCTGCGAAGAGCCCCTGGAGTCCGCGGGCGAGGATGAGGTCGAAGGCGCTCTGGGCGAAGCCGCCGTAGACCGAGGCGACCCCGAAGCCGATCATGCCGACGAGGAAGGCGCGCTTGCGTCCCCAGTAGTCGGCGATACGACCGCCGAGCAGGAGGAGCGCTCCGAAGACGAGGGCGTACGCGGTGACGACCCACTGCCGCTGCACGTCGGTGAGGCCGAGGTCGATCTGCGCCTGCGGCAGTGCGATCGTGACGATCGTGCCGTCGAGCACGACGACGAGCTGGGTGAGGGCGAGCACGGCGAGTGCCCACCACTTGGAGATGGTGCGTGGCGCAGATGCGCGCTCGACGGAAGACGCGTCAGAAGACAAGAAAACCCTCCAGGTTCTCAGAAAGCGAGTGCTGGAGGTTTCAAGCCTCGGACCGAGGACGTCGCCGCCTCGACCTACCCGAGCGGCGACGCTCGACAGATCGGCCACCTTAGCAAGTCCTGAAGCTCGACATAAGTCCACCGGTGTGGGTTCGCGCCGGGACGACGAAACCCCCGGAACCGAAGTTCCGGGGGTTTCGCATTCCCAGTGCTCTTGCCCTGGGACCCTGGTGCGCGAGGGGGGACTTGAACCCCCACACCCGAAGGCACACGGACCTGAACCGTGCGCGTCTGCCAATTCCGCCACTCGCGCCAACCTCCGAGAGATTACCAGACACTGTCGCAGAGTGCGAAACCGAGGCGCGGATGCACGCGTTTCAGACCCGAGAACGCCCTCCGGGAAGCGCCCAGGCGGGGCACCGGAAGCCCATAGCCAAGGCAAAGAAGTCGGACATCCAGCCCAGTGCCGTTAGCATGAAACAGATTCGCGCCACCCGGTGCGGGCTGTTGCGTGCCCTCGAGAACCAGGAGACATGTGGGAATCCTCGACAGATTTGAGCGTGGGCTCGAGCGTCTCTTCAATGGTGCGTTCGCGAAGACCTTCCGCTCTGGGCTCCAGCCCGTCGAGATCAGCGCCGCGCTGAAACGCGAGATGGACACCAGGGCGTCGATCGTCACACGCGACCGCGTGCTGGTCCCGAATCGCTTCAACGTGCAGATGTCGCAGGTCGACTACACGCGCATCTCGCAGATCGCTGGCATCCAGGACGAGCTCATGCGCGTCGTCGAGCAGCACGCCGCCAAGCAGGGCTACCAGTTCTCGGGCGGCCTCAGCATCAAGTTCCTGGAGAACGACTCGCTCTCCGAGGGGCGCATCGAGGTCGACTCGCGCAGCGTGCAGGGCCAGGTCGCCTGGGCTCCCATCCTGGACGTCGATGGCGAGCGCATCCACGTGGGCGTCGGATCGACGGTCATCGGGCGCGGCTCCGAAGCCGACATCACGATCGCGGACACCGGCGCCTCGCGAAAGCACGCCGAAGTCGTGTGGGACGGGAAGCGTGCGGGAATCCGCGATCTCGGCTCGACGAACGGCACGAAGGTCAACGGCCGTTCGATCTCCCAGGCGGGTCTCGAGCCCGATTCGACGATTCAGATCGGTCGTCACCGTATTGTGTTCCGGGTGATCCCCCAGGCCGACCCGAGCGACGACACCGGGTACCTCCCGCGACAGGGAGGCCTCACGTGACCAGTGAGCTGACTCTCCTCGTCTTGCGCCTCGCCTTCCTGGCCGCGCTGTGGATCTTCGTGTTCTCCGTCATCTACTCGCTTCGCAGCGACCTCTTCGGCACCCGGTCCTCCGCCTACAAGCAGGCCATGGAGAAGTCGCGCCAGCAGGTGTTCGCCTCGGCCGACAACGACGCGGCACCGGCGGCGGCACCGGCCCCCACGCCTGCTGCTCCCGTCCGCTCCTCCGACTCGGGCGATGCTGGTCCCGGCAGCCACCGGCCGTCGACCCCCGTGCCCAGTCCGGCTGCGCGCTCCGAGCGGCCGAGCAAGCTGGTCATCACCTCCGGCCCGAAGCGCGGCACGGAGCTGTCGCTGCGCAGCGAACCGCTCTCGATCGGCCGATCCGGCGACTCCGACCTCGTCATCCAGGACGACTACAGCTCCACGCACCACGCGCGCCTGCTGCTCTGGAACGATGCGTGGATGGTGCAGGACCTCGACTCGACGAACGGCACCTACGTCAACGGCAAGCGCGTCTCCCAGCCGACCCACGTACCGGTCGGCACGCCTGTCCGCATCGGGACGACGACGTTCGAGCTGCGATAGGCATGCTGGTCATCGCGCGCGCCGGCGCCGTCTCCCACGTCGGCAAGGTCAGAAGCAACAACCAGGACTCCGGCTTCGTCGGCACCAACCTGTTCGTCGTCGCGGATGGCATGGGCGGGCACGCCGGCGGTGACGTGGCGAGCGCGATCGCGGTCAAGCACTTCGCGGAGAACGACGAGCAGTACTCGAGCACCGATGATGCCGAGCAGGCCATGACGGAGATGCTCCTCGACGCGAACGCCCTCATCGCGGGTGCCGTCGAGGAGCACAGCGAGCTCCGCGGCATGGGAACCACGGTGAGCGCCCTCAGCCTCGTCGGCCAGTCCCTCGTGCTCGCGCACATCGGCGACTCGCGGGTGTACCGCTTCCGCGAGGGATCCCTCGTGCAGATGACCGTCGACCACACGTTCGTGCAGCGGCTCGTGGATGCGGGCCGCATCACAGCTGAGGAAGCGCTCACGCACCCGAGGCGCTCGGTGCTCATGCGCGTGCTCGGCGACGTCGAGACCAGGCCCGACGTCGACACGGAGGTCTTCGATATCCAGGAGGGCGACCGCTGGCTGCTCTGCTCGGACGGCCTCTCGAGCTACGTCGACGAGTCGCAGATCGAGCGCACCCTGGCCCGCATGGACGAGTCGAGCCGCGAGATCAGCGATGACCTCGTGCAGCTCGCGCTCGACAACGGCGCACCGGACAACGTGACCGTGGTGATGCTCGAGATCGGCCCCGAGCCGCTCGAGCCGATGAAGACGCGAGTCGTGGGGTCGGCCGCGAACCCCCTGCGCTACTCGGCGAACCTGCAGAAGCGCAGCAACCAGATCATCCCGTCCATCCTGCACCCCCTACGGCGGCCAGCTCCTCGCCCGCAGGACGAGGAGTTCGTGCCGTTCAGCGACGAGGCGCTGCAGGAGCTCATCGCGGAGGACAAGCGACGGAAGCGACTCCGGCAGGTCTCGTGGCTCGCGGCATCCATCGTCTTCCTCGCGGCGGTCGCCGGTGCTGGGCTCCTCGCCTACAACTGGACGCAGCAGCAGTACTACGTCGGTGAGAGCGTCGGCTACGTCGCCGTCTACCAGGGCGTGCAGCAGGGCATCGGACCGATCACCCTGCACGAGCTCACCGAGACGACCGACATCAAGATCTCGAGCCTGCCTGAGTACCAGCAATCGCAGGTCGACAAGACGATCAGCGCCGGCGACCGCGAGGCCGCCGACGAGATCGTGGAACGGCTCCGAGATGCCATTCCTGAGTAAGCAACGCGAAGAGGCGCCAGTCGTACCAGGCGCCCCGAGGAAGACCGGTCAGGGGCTCCGCAACATGGAGCTCGGCCTGCTGGTCTTCGCGTTCATCATCAACTTCTCCGCGCTGCTGCTCGTGCAGCTCGGTGTGCGCGGCACCTTCGACTTCAACGTCGTCACCCTGTCGGCCATCATCGGCGCGCTGACCCTCGGCGTGAACATCGTGCTGCGCTTCCGCGCGCCGGGCGCCGACCCGTTCATCCTGCCCATCGCGGCGGTGCTCAACGGCCTCGGCATCGCGATGATCTACCGCATCGACATCGGCAATTCCGATAACGACGGTGTGTTCTGGACTGCTTCGACGCAGCAGATCGTGCTCACGATGCTCGCCGTCGGCGTCGCCATCGTGGTGCTCATCCTGCTCAAGAACCACCGAGTGCTGCAGCGCTACACGTACGTGTTCATGGCCATCGCCATCGTCCTCCTGCTGCTGCCGCTCATCCCGGGCCTCGGGCGCACCGACGTCGCCGCGCGCGTGTGGATCAGCGTCGCGGGCTTCTCGTTCCAGCCCGGTGAGATCGCGAAGATCGCGCTCGCCATCTTCTTCGCGGGCTACCTCGTGACCGCGCGCGACTCGCTCTCCGTCGTCGGCAAGAAGTTCCTGTGGATGCGCTTCCCGCGCATCAGGGACCTGGGACCGATCCTCGTCGTGTGGGCCGTGTGCATGGGGGTCTTGGTCTTCCAGCGCGACCTGGGAACCTCCCTCCTGTACTTCGGACTGTTCCTGGTCATGGTCTTCGTCTCGACGGGGCGCCTCTCGTGGGTGCTCATCGGCCTCGGCCTGTTCGTCGGCGGCGCAATCATCGCGGCGACGTCGCTGAGCTACGTCGAGTTCCGCGTCCACGCCTGGCTCGACCCGTTCGAGGACGAGATGTACTTCGCCGACGGCGGCAGCGGGCAGCTCGTGACGGGACTCTTCGGCCTCGCGGCTGGCGGTCTCATCGGCAAGGGCCTCGGCTCGGGCAGCCCAGGCACGACCCCCCTCGCGTCGAGCGACTTCATCATCGCGGCCATCGGCGAGGAGCTCGGCATGGCCGGCATCTTCGTCGTGCTGCTCCTCTTCGTGATCTTCGTGGCGCGCGGCTTCCGCATCGGGCAGCAGGGGGTCGACGACTTCGGGCGGCTCCTCGCGACAGGCCTCGCGTTCACGATCGCCGTGCAGGTCTTCGTCGTGGCCGGTGGCGTCATGCGCGTCATCCCCCTGACGGGCCTCACGATGCCCTTCATGGCTGCAGGTGGCTCGAGCCTGCTCGCCAACTGGATCATCGTCGCGATCCTTCTCAGACTGAGCGACACCGTGCGTAACGTGCCGACGGAGGCGATCGACGAATGAGCAAGAACATCCGCCTCGTTGGCGTCCTCGTCATGATCATGTTCATGTCGCTGTTCGTGGCGTCGACGAGCATCCAGGTCTTCCAGGCCGAGTCGCTCCGGGACGACCCGCGCAACAGCCGGACCCGTGAAGAGAGCTTCGAGATCCAGCGTGGGCCGATCCTCGTCAACGGGACGCCGATCGCATCTTCGACGCCCGTCGACACTGCCTACAAGTACGAGCGACAGTACGAGAACGGCCCCCTCTACGCCGCCGTGACCGGGTACTACTCGGTCGACGGGGCATCCACGGGCCTCGAGGGCGCCCTGAATCCCGAGCTCTCGGGCAACAGCGACACGCAGTTCTTCCAGGGCCTCGAGCGTCTCTTCACGGGCCAGGATCCTGCTGGCGCATTCGTCGAGACGACGATCGACCCCGTCGCCCAGCAGACGGCGGCGGATGCTCTCGGCGAGTACAAGGGTGCGGCTGTGGCGATCAACCCGGCGACGGGCGCGATCCTGGCCATGTACTCGACGCCGACCTACGACCCGGCGCTGCTGGCGAGCCACGATCAGACGAGCGTGCTCGAGTCGTACAACGCGCTCCTGGCCGACCCGAACGATCCGCTCAGCAACCGCGCGATCGGCGGTGACATGAACCCGCCCGGCTCGGTGTTCAAGCTGGTCGTCGCCGCCGCGGCACTGGAGAACGGGCTCGCGACGGCCGAGTCCCCGCTCCCGAACCCGGCGACGCTCACGCTCCCGGGCACCAACGTCTCGGTGAACAACCCGTCCGCCGGCGCGAAGTGCGGAAGCGGCGACACGACGAACCTCCGTATCGCCATCGAGCAGTCGTGCAATGTGCCGTTCGCGCAGCTCGCCATGGACCTCGGTGCCGACAAGGTACGCGCTATGGCCGAGGCGTTCGGCTTCAACCACGAATTCGAGATCCCGATGACGGCGAGCGCGAGCAGCTACCCGACGGCGCTCGACGACGACGCGCAGCTCGCCCTGACGGGCTTCGGCCAGTTCGACGTGCGGGCGACGCCACTCCAGTTCGCGATGATCTCGGCGGCCATCGCCAACGGCGGCGAGGTCATGAACCCGTCGCTTGTCGAGAGCATCCAGACTCCGACGTTCCAGGAGATCCAGGGGCCGGAGATCTCGAGCTACGGCAGGGCCATCAGCGAGGAGACTGCGGCGTCACTCCAGTCGATGATGGAGGGCAGCGTGAACTCGGGCGTTGCCAGTAATGCAAGAATTGACGGGATCAACGTGGCTGGCAAGACAGGGACCGCGGAGAACGGCCAGGGTGAGCCGTACTCGCTGTGGTTCACAGGATTCGCCGAATCGGGCGATACGCAGATCGCGGTCGCGGTAGTGCTCGAAGACGGTGGCGGAATGGGACAGTCTGGGACCGGAAACGGCCTGGCGGCGACGATTGGGCAGCAAGTGATGAAGGCGGTGCTGAGCAGATGAGACCAGCTGCAGGTGTTTCGTTCGGAGACCGATACAAGCTGAGCTCGCGCATTGCCATCGGCGGCATGGGCGAGGTCTGGGAGGCGACCGATCAGGTGATCGGGCGCACCGTTGCCATCAAGATCCTCAAAGACGAGTACATGGGCGACCCTGGCTTCCTCGAGCGCTTCCGCGCTGAGGCGAGGCACGCCGCACTCGTGAACCACGAGGGCATCGCCAACGTGTACGACTACGGCGAGGAGAACGGCTCCGCCTACCTCGTCATGGAGCTCGTACCGGGCGAGGCGCTGTCGACCGTGCTCGAGCGCGAGCGGGTGCTGCCGCCCGACCAGGTCATGGACATCGTGTCGCAGACGGCGCTCGCCCTGCACGCCGCTCACAAGGCGGGTCTCGTGCACCGCGACATCAAGCCAGGCAACCTGCTCATCACGCCGGACCGTCGCGTGAAGATCACCGACTTCGGCATCGCTCGGATCGCCGACCAGGTGCCGCTCACGGCGACGGGCCAGGTCATGGGCACCGTCCAGTACCTCTCGCCCGAGCAGGCCTCCGGCCACGCCGCGAACCCGTCCACCGACATTTACTCGCTTGGCATCGTCGCCTACGAGGCGCTCGCCGGCAGGCGACCATTCACCGGCGAATCGCAGGTCGCGATCGCCATGGCGCACATCAACGACGAACCCCCGGCGCTTCCCGTGACGGTGCCAGAGCCGGTTCGCAACCTCGTGCTCGCTGCCATCGCGAAGAAGCCGGAAGACCGGCCGGTCTCGGCGGAGGTCTTCGCGCGCGCTGCGCGCGCGCTCCGCGACGGCAACGTCACGCGTGCAGCGCAGGCGGTCCCCGCGGTCCTGGGGCTGACGTCCGCCGACGAGGTCGGTGACGCCACCGCTCCGCTCGATCGCACCGCCATCATGGACGAGGGTGCGCGCACCACCGTGCTCGGCACGGCCGCCGGCACGACCGAGGTCATGAAGGACGACTTCGACACGCTCATCGGCGGACCCCCCGTCGAAGGCTCGGAAGAGGAGTCGACCTCGCTCGTCTCGCCAGCCGACGAGGAGCGCAAGAAGCCGGCTGCCTGGCTGTGGGTGCTCATCGGGGCGATCATCCTGTTCGCTGCGGCCCTGGCCTGGTTCGCGTTCGCGCTGGTGACCAACAACACCGACGCCGATGGGGCGACGACACCGCCGCCCTCGATCACCCAGACCACGCCGGCCGAGACTCCGTCGCAGGAGCCGACCCCCAGCGTGAGCACGCCGACCACCGTGTCGATCGCGCAGGCCGACTTCCTCGGCCTCGACTACGACACGGCAGCGAACCGCATCTCCGAGCTCGGGCTGACGCCGGCGCGAGCCGAGGGCCCTGTCGCGACGAACCAGGAAGACGTCAACACGGTCACGGCGGTGAGCCCCACCGGGACCGTCGACCTCGGTTCCACCGTGACGCTCACGGTCTACGCGAACGTGGAGACGCCGAACACCCCGACGACGGCACCGACCGTCACCGTCAACGCGGCCGGCACGCAGGCCACCATCAGCTGGCCGTCGTTCCAGTGCCCTCCAGGACAGAGCCTCTCCGCGTACAACGTGAACGTGTCCGGCGCCGAATCACCGGGCAGCGTGACGGGAACCTCGGTGAACGTCAACGTCGAAGAGGGTTCGACGATCGTCGAGGCCTCGTACAGCGCCACCTGCGGCTCGGGCAACACGAGTGCCGACTCGCCGACCGGTTCGGCGACCGTCCCCCAGCCGACGCCGACCAGTTCCACTCCCCCGACGAACGGCACGGGAGGCTGATCTCGGAGGCCCGGCGGGCGGCTCCGGAAAGCAACGAATTCGCTCAACTCCATGCATCCACATGGAATGCGCGGTTCACAGCTTCGATGGCACCGATCACTCATTCGCGTCGAGATAAGATCGGCAGACTAACGAGGCTTGAGCTTGGCGAACACTGCCAAGGGGAGAGGAGCTTGCTTCCGTGATGCAGGGCGAACGCACGCTCGCTGGCCGATACGACATCGGCCGGCGTATTGGTCGTGGAGGTATGGCTGAGGTCTACCTCGGGACCGACGAGCGTCTTGGCCGCCGTGTCGCCGTCAAGCTCCTCAACACACAGCTCTCCGGAGAGCCCGACTTCCGGTCGCGCTTCCGACAGGAGGCCCAGGCCGCTGCACGGATGACGCACCCGACGATCGTCCGCGTCTTCGACGCGGGTGAGGACACGTTCGTGCGCGCCGATGGGCATGAGCTCGTCGTGCCCTACATCGTCATGGAGTACATCGAGGGGCAGCAGCTCCGCGACGTCATGGCCGGTGCCCCGCTCGCCGACACGCAGATCCACGAGTACATGACGGGCATCCTGACGGCGCTCGAGTACTCGCACCGTGCTGGCGTCGTACACCGCGACATCAAGCCGGGCAACATCATGATCACGCCGGAGGACACGGTCAAGGTCATGGACTTCGGCATCGCCAGGGCCATCTCCGACACGGCGGGCACGATCGCCCAGACGACGGCGATCCTCGGCACCGCCTCCTACTTCTCCCCCGAGCAGGCCAAGGGCGAGAACGTCGACGGGCGAAGCGACCTCTACTCCGCGGGCATCGTCCTCTACGAGATGCTCACCGGCAAGGTCCCGTTCCAGGGTGACTCCGCCGTTGCCGTCGCGTACCAGCACGTCACCGAGCGCCCCATCGATGCCAACGAGATCAACCCGAAGGTCTCGAAGGCGATGAACGCGGTCGTCAAGCGCTCCCTCGCGAAGAACCGCGAGGACCGCTACCAGTCGGCTTCGGAGTTCCGTCGCGACCTCGACCTCGCAGCGCAGGGCATCATGCCGGCGTTCGCCACCAAGGTCGAGGACGACGACCGCACCCAGCTCTTCGGGCCGGCCCCTTCTGGCGTGAGCGCCACGGAGTCTGCCTTCAATTCGCTCTCCGAGACCGATGACCGCGCACCACAGGTGCAGCGGCGTCCCCCCGCGATGTGGATCTGGGGCGCCGCGGCACTACTCGTGGTCGTCATCGTGGCCGTCAGCATCTGGGTCTCCTCCCTCCCCGACGTCGGTCAGCTGCCCGAAACGAGCGTCGATGTGCCAGATGTCGTGGGCGAGCAATGGGATGCGGCTCGCACAACGCTCGAAGACGCGGGCTTGACGCCCGTGCGCGCGGCGCAGACGAGCGATGAGGTTCCCGAGAACCAGGTCATCAGCACCACCCCGGGCTCAGGACTGAGCGTGTCTCCCGGCCAGGAGATCACCGTCCTGGTCTCCACCGGCCCGTCCGCGGTTACGATGCCCGACATCAACGGCATGACCGTGGAGCAGGCGACTGTCGCTCTCCAGGGGGCGGGCTTGAGCGTCGGCCAGATCACGTCAGAGGACTCTCCGACGGTCACTGCCGGCACGATCGTCCGCAGCGACCCTGCGGGTGGCTCCAGCGTCGCCGCGGGCTCCAGCATCAACCTCGTGACCTCCACGGGCAACGTGGCGCTGCCTGACCTCATCGGTCAGCCCCTCGAGTCCGCGACCGCCACGCTCCGAGAACTCGGACTCCTCGCGGTCGTGAAGCAGGACCCTGGATGCCTCGCGGTCGACGGCGACCCGATCGTGAACATGTCGGTTCCACCAGGACCAGTCGCCCAGCACTCCCAGGTCGAGGTCACCTACTGCACGTCCGTGCCCGCCCCACCGGAGACGACCGCGCCAGCACCCGAGCCCACCTCGAGCGCAGGGCCCTCCTCCTCGACGGAGAACTAGGGCCGCACGACGACCCGCGGCCACGGTCGCGGCGCCCGCGCAACGCGCTCCGGCTCCTTCCGATGACCGGGAGGAGCCGTTGCCGTCAGGAGCGCAGTGCGGCCGCGGAGCCGCCGACTCCGAGGCCGACGGTGACGTCGTTCTGGGGCGTGAGCAGTGCATCCGCCCACGGGAAGGCGTAGAAGACCAGGCCGTACAGGACGGCTGCGATCACGACGAGCGTGATCAGGAGCTTGACGGGCCAGGGCCCGGGGAGCACACGCCAGAGCGCGCCGTACATCAGAGACCCCCTTGCGTGGCGACGGACGCGGCGATCGACGCCGGCGGGCCGTCGGCCCGCGGCGTGAAGCTGTCGAACACCGCGTAGCCGATGATTCGCTCTGCCGTCGACCAGAACGGGTTGCAGCTCATGATCATCATGAGCCGGTCGGTGCCGGTCTGCTCCGGGTAGCGAGGCACCGAGCCGAGGACGTCGACCTGTGTGGGGGCGACGTACTCGCCGGAACGGTAGGAGTAGGTGTACCAGCCGTCCGCGGTCTCCACGACGAGTTCGTCGCCGAGCTGCAGCTCGTGGATCTTCTGCATCGAAGCCCCGTAGGCAAGACGGTGGCCAGCAATGGCGAAGTTGCCGACCTCACCGGGCATCTGCGAGTCGGGGTAGTGGCCGATGTTGTTGTCGAGAACCTCGTGCTGTTCGATGCCCTGTGCGATGGGACGGGCGTAGTCGGCCCCCCAGGTGGGAACGTAGAGGATCGCGAAGCGCTCGTTCGTGACCGTCGGCGCCGAGGAGATGGGGATGCCGATCGCCGGATCTGTTGTGGTCACGGTCGTCGCTTCTTCACCGCCATCCGCGAGCACCTGGCTGAGTTCCTGCCCGGCCTGGTTCTGCTCATCGCCGACGATGAGGTCGTTGAGCCAGTACTTCCACCCGACGAAGAGCAGGACGACGACCCCGAGGGTCATGAGCACTTCACCCGAGACGCCGATGATGCTGAGCCGCCGCCTCGGCTTCGAGCCGGTGGGCTTCGAGGGGTTGTTGTGCTGCTGGGATGCGGCCCGCTGCTCTCGCAGGCGTCGCTCCGACCTGGTCTCGTAGCCGTCGTCGGCCGCGAGGAGAGACTCGATCGAGGTCGTCCCGTCGTCTCGTCCGGGCCGTTCAGCAGATGGCATAGGAGCAATCATAGATAGGATGGCCCGCATGTCTCGTGAGAAGTCCAGCGACTCCAAGTCCGACGAGCCGGAGAAGAAGACTCCGGCCGGTACGAAGAAGCACCGTTCCTCGGAAGCGTCCGCAGCTGCGGCCGCTCTCGCGGCGACGGAGAAGCAGCGTCGGCAGAAGCGCAGCTCCGGGGTGAGCGACAGCGACGAGCGCAACCCGAACCCGGTCTGGTTCAAGCCGCTCATGTTCGGCTTCCTGCTGCTCGGCTTCCTCTGGATCATCGTGTTCTACCTGACGAGCGGTGCTCTCCCGATTGCCGAGCTCGGCTCGTGGAACATCCTCGTGGGCTTCGGCATCGCGTTCATCGGCTTCATCATGACGACGAACTGGCGATAGCAGACTCCACGAGTTATCCACAGGGCCTCGAATGACAGCTGTGTAATTCATCCCCAGGTGTGCATAACCCTGTGGATAACTCTCACACAACACAGAGAAGCCGCGCATCCGACCGGATGCGCGGCTTCTCTGGTTCTGCGACGGAGACGGGGGGGAGCTAGCCAGCTGCCGCCAGCGGCAGTTGGGAGACGCTGACGGTGGCACCCACGACGATGAGGACGCCGAGTGCCGCCACTATCCAGAGCCCCTTCTGCGAGGGCTTCGCCGACTTCGACTCCCACAGGAACAGCCAGGAGCACAGTGCTCCCGTGACCAGCCCGCCGAGGTGCGCCTGCCAGGCGATACCTGGGATCACGAACCCCATGACGACGTTGATGCCGACCAGGACGATGAGTGACATGGTGTTCATCCGCGCCTGACGCATGACGACGAAGTACGCGCCGAAGAGTCCGAAGACGGCACCGGAGGCGCCGAGCACCGTGGTGTTCGGGGCAACCAGGGCGATCGCGAGCGAACCGCCGAGCGCGCTGACGACATAGAGCGCTGCGAACCTCAGGTGCCCGTAGACCTGCTCGAGCACCCGACCGAAGATCCACAGCGTGAGCATGTTGAACGCCAGGTGGAAGACGGTCGAGTGCGCGAACGCCGAGGTCAGCATGCGCCAGGGCTCGAATGCCCCGCTACCCGCGTGAGAGTAGATGCCGTGGTAGACGAGGATGCCCGTGAGCCAGTCCCCCGTCACCTGCTGCAGCAGCCAGAGGACCGCCGAGATGCCGATGATGGCGTAGGTGACGAGCGGACGCTGATCCTGCCCGAGCCGTCGCAACCGCGTTCGAGCCGAGGGCCGCTGGGCGGCCTTGGCTTTCGCGTTTGCCTCCCGGATGCACTCTGGACAGATCACGCCGACCGGCGCGAGTGTCTGGCATTCGGGGCACACGGTGCGCCCGCATCGCTGACAGAGCACGAAGCTCTGTCGGTCTGGGTGCCGGTAGCAGAAGTTCTCACGCTGCTGCGACAGCTCGGGTGATGTCATGCGGGGAGTGGCTCCTGGAGGTTAGAGCTGCTCGACGGTGACGCTCTCGATGACGACGTCCTTGAGCGGCTTGTCACGGCCGTCGGTGGGGACCTTCGCGATCGCGTCGACGACGGTGCGCGACTCATCGTCCGCGACGCGGCCGAAGATCGTGTGCTTTCCCTGGAGCCAGGGAGTGGGGTCCGTCGTGATGAAGAACTGCGAGCCGTTCGTGCCGCGCCCCATCTGCTTGCCGGCGTTCGCCATGGCGAAGATGTAGGGCTCGTTGAAGTTGAGCTCGGGGTGGATCTCGTCGTCGAACGCGAATCCGGGACCGCCGGTGCCGGTGCCCGTGGGGTCACCGCCCTGGATCATGAAGTTGGGGATGATGCGGTGGAAGATCACGCCGTCGTACAGGGGCGTGCTCTTCGTCTGGCCGTCACGAGGGTCGGTCCATTCGAGCTCACCCGTGGCGAGGCCCACGATGGTCTTGACCGTGTTCGGCGCGTGGTTGCCGAAGAGCTCCACCTTGATGGGGCCGTGGTTCGTGTTGATCGTTGCGAGTGCAGTGGCGATTGACATGCTGGTCATCTTTCCATAGCCCCCCGACTTCTCTCCCCCCTGTCCGCCGACAGCGTGCGGTGATTCAGGTTCCGTGTGGCAGAAGCGTGCCAAGATATGCAGTACCTACTTGTCAACGTCCGGAGGTACCAATGGCCCTTTCACGGAAGCAGTCGCGTGAACTCAAGCGTCTCCGCAAGGACGCAACAAACTTGTGGAGCGAGCAGCAGTCTGTCATCGAGCACGCTCGAGGCATCCTGCAGTCAGCAGGCGTGAGCGCGAAGGGCTTGGCTGAGTCCGAGCTCGTGCCAGCGCTGCAGAAGAGCTACGACAACAACGTCCGCCCCAGCTTCGACCGCAGCTACAACGCCGCGCGCGACAAGTACGAAGACGCGAGCGTCCGCTTCAACGGCAAGGTCCTTCCTGTCGTGGCCGGCCTCTCCGGCTCGCTTGCCGGCACGGTCAGCAACCTCGCTTCGAAGAACAACGACTTCAAGGACGCCGCTGGCACCGCGAAGAAGGTCTCGAAGGAGCTCAACTCGCGCGCCAAGAAGGCTTCGAAGGCGTACGACAAGAAGTACAACAGCTCCGGCGTCGGTGTCGGTGGCTGGCTGCTCATCGGCGCAGGCGTCGCCGCCGTCGCAGCTGTCGGCTATGCCCTCTGGCAGACCTTCCGTGCAGACGACGACCTGTGGATCGCCGACGAGGAGCTCGACGCTCCCGTCACGACGGTCTCGCCCGCTTCGGCAGCGAAGTAGTTCTCGCCGCACACGCGCACGACTGGCCCCGCACTCACCTGGTGAGCTGCGGGGCTTCGTCGTAGGCGGCGATGATGACCTGCGCGAGCGCGTCGGCCATCGCTGGCTTGGCGCCTCGCCACCACGCGAGTCTGACCTCGATCGTGGGGGCGTCCCGCAGCGGCCGGTAGGCGATGCCGGGCCGCGGATGCTGCGCCGCCGTGGCCTCGCTTGTCACCCCGTAGACGCCGCCGTCCGCGATGAGGGTGAGCCACTCGTCGAGTGAGCTCGTGGGGATGAAGACCGGGGCGCGTTCCGCCGGCCAGAGTGAGCCGACCGTCGTGCCGGTGCGTGCATCCACCGCCATGGTCCTGCCGGCGAAGTCGTCGAGGAGCAGCGCCCTGCGTCTGGCGAGCGGATCGTCGTTCGCGAGGACGGCGACGCGTCGTTCCTCGCCGAGGCGGACCGTCTCGATTCGGGGATCACGGGGAACCGTGCGGAACACGGCGAGCTCGACCTCGCCGTCGAGGAGCCCCGCCGTCGCCGTGTTGCTCTGCCGGAAGACGAGGTGCGACTCAGGATGCTGTGCTCGCCAGGTGCGCTGCACGGCACCGGTGTGCGCGCCGAGGGTCGACCAGGCATAGCCGACGCGCAACTCCCGGGTCGTCTCGGCGACCTCGTCGCTGATGAGACGCACCTCGAGCAGCACCCGGCGGGCGCGGGTCAGGACACGCTCGCCGAGTGGGGTGAGCGCGACGTGCCGAGTCGACCTGGAGAGCAGCTGGGCTCCGAGCTGCGTCTCGAGGGCGAGGATCGCCCGGGAGACGGCCGCCTGCGAGCAGTGGAGCTCGATCGCCGCATCGGTGAAGGTTCCCGTGTCGACGACCGCAGCGAGGGCGCGTAGGTGGCGAATCTCCAAACTCATGCGTCCAGCGTATAACTCACGCGTGTCGCGCATTTCTGGGCCTGCGCAGGCGGGTTCACCATGGGCGCATGACAGGAACCGGGAGAACGGCCGCCGCTGCCGCACCACGCAGCGTGGTGACGGGTGCAGCGATGCTGACCGGAAGCGGACTCTCCAACCAGCTCGGCGCGGCACTCGGCGCACTGGCCTTCGGCCCCCTCGGCACGTCGGGCGTCGTGGCCATCCGCCAGCTCGTGTCCGCAGCCATCCTGCTGCCTGTCGCGCGTCCTCGCCTGCGGAGCTTCACGTGGGCGCAATGGTGGCCCGCGCTGTTGCTCGGCGTCGTCTTGGCGACCATGAACCTGTCCTTGTACGGAGCCGTCGACCGCATCGGGCTCGGCCTTGCCGTGACCCTCGAGTTCCTCGGACCCCTCGCCGTGGCGCTGTGCGCATCCCGCACGAAGGCCGATCTCCTGCTCGCGGCCGGCGCCGCCGTCGGCGTCTACGTGCTGCTGCTCCCAGACGCGTCGAGCGACATCCTCGGCTACGCCCTCGGGCTGCTCGCGGCGTGCTGCTGGGCGAGCTACATCCTGCTCAACCGGATGCTCGGCGGTCGCCTGAGCGGCCTCCAGGCGCCCGCTACGGCAACGCTCGTGTCGAGCCTGCTGACGCTCCCGATCACGGTGCAGCTGATCGCGGAGGGCCGGCTGCTCGGCTGGCCGCTGCTGCTGGCCGCGCTCTCCGGCGTACTGTGCTCCGTCATCCCGTACTCGATCGACGTCATCGCGCTTCGCTGGGTGACGACGAGGTTCTTCGGGGTGTTCATGAGCATCAACCCGATGTTCGCCGCCATCGCCGGCGTCGTGGTGCTCGGTCAGGTGCCCGCCACCCATGAGTGGGTCGGGATGGCGATGATCGTGGCCGTCAACGCCGTCGCGGTGTCCCGCAGCCTTCGGGGGTCTCGTGTCGCCCACGAGCCCCGTGACGGGGTCGCGCCCTCAAGCGCCTAGCGGGGGGCCCGAGTCGAACGCAGGTGGCCATTGGCCGGACGCTCCTCGTGGAGCCTGAGCCCCACGTCCACGAGCGACACCGTGCGGAGCGCAGCTATCTCGTCGAGGTCGAACCAGCGAGCCTCGTCCGTCGAGCCGCCCCGCTCGTTGCGGAGCTCGCCGCTCACGATGCTGGCCTCGTAGACGACCCGAACCGACTGCATGGGCGTCTTGCCTGGCTCGAGCCGGTCGCGGCCCGCGATGATGTGCGAGTCGATGCCGAGGAGCCGGTCGATGGACGCGTGGTAGCCGGTCTCCTCCCAGATCTCGCGGACGACGCCGTCGATCGGATCCTCACCGGGGTCGGTCCCACCGCCGGGCAGGGTCCAGCCGGAACGACCACGGTCACGCCAGTGCGCGAGGAGGATCTGCCCGTCGCGCACGATGACACCGTAGGAAGCGAGTCGTCGATGCACGGAACCCCCAAAGATCTCTGCCGAGGTCTCGAGGTCAGCGGCCTGATGCCTGGGCCGACCCGAACCACGGGCGATCGCTATCGTACGCCGCCGCGCGCCGGGCCTCCGTACAGGGAGGCGCCGACGCGCGGTCGCCGGGCACTGTCGTCTGCCCGGATCAGCGGCGCAGCGTCTTGCGGGCGGCCCAGTTCCCGAGGAACTGCAGACCCTGCACGATCACCACGATGACGATGACCGCAGCCCACGTGACGGCCGGGTTGAACTGGCGGTAGCCGTATTGGATGGCGAAGTCACCGAGACCACCTGCGCCGATCGCACCGGCGATGGCCGACATGTCGACGAGCGCGACGACCGCGAATGTATAGCCGAGGATGAGGGGCCCGAGGGCCTCGGGAACGACAACCGACCATACGATCTGGAAGCGCCCCGCTCCTGCGGACCGTGCGGCCTCCACCACGCCTGGCGACACCGTGAGCAGGTTCTGCTCGACGAGGCGCGAGATACCGAACGTCGCAGCGAGCGACATGGCGACGATGGCCGCTTCTGCCCCGATCCCCACACCGACGATCATCCGTGAGACCGGCTGCACCGCAGCGATGAAGATGATGAACGGGATGGGTCGGAAGAAGTTCACGATGATGTTGACGATCGTGCTGACGACCGGCTGCTCGTAGAGGTTGCCCTTGCGCGTCAGATACAGCAGCAGGCCGACGAAGAGTCCGCCGACGCCACCGAAGACGAGGCTCAGGGCCACCATGTAGAGGGTGGCGCCTGTGGCTTCGAAGAGCTTCGGCAGCAGGTCGATCACATCGTTCATGCGGCACCTCCAGCGTTGGTGTCCTGGAATTCCGTCACGACGGCGAGTTCCCTGATCTGGTCGAGCGCTCTGCGCTGCGCTGCGGCATCGCCCTGCAGGGCGAACGTCAGGTCGCCGAACGACCGACCGCGGATCTCGTTCATGCCTCCGTAGACGAGCTCGACGGTGATGCCGGCGTCGTGCAGGATGCGCAGCGCCTGGCCCTGGTTCGTCCGCCCGTCGCGGAAGCTCAGCGTCACGAGAGTTCCCGGGTGTCGCGCATGCAGGTCGGACCGCAGGGCAGCATCCGGAACTCCCTGGACGACCGTTGAGACGAACCGCTGGGTCGCGGGCGCCTGCGGGTTCGCGAAGATGTCGAAGACCTCGCCCTGCTCGACGATCTTGCCGTGCTCCATGACGGCGACGTGACTCGCGATCTCCTTCACGACGTCCATCTCGTGGGTGATGACGATGATCGTGACCCCGAGCTCCTGGTTGGCCTTCTTGAGCAGCTGCAGCACGTCGGCCGTGGTCTGCGGGTCGAGGGCGCTCGTGGACTCGTCGGCGAGCAGGATGCTGGGATTCGTTGCGAGCGCACGGGCGATGCCGACACGCTGCTTCTGACCGCCGGAGAGCTGGTCGGGGAAGGCGCGGGCCTTCTCGGAGAGCCCGACGAACTCCAGGAGCTCGGCGATGCGCTTCTCTCGCTCCGCCTTTGGTGTCTTCGCGACGCGCAGCGGATACGCGACGTTGCCCGCGACGTTGCGGGAGTTGAAGAGGTTGAACTGCTGGAAGATCATGCCGATGCCCGCGCGCACCGAGCGCAGCTTCGTCTCGCTGAGCGTCGTGATGTCGACGCCATCGACGTGGATGCTGCCGGACGTGGTCGGCTCGAGCGCATTGATGAGGCGCACCATGGTCGACTTGCCAGCCCCCGAGTAGCCGATGACCCCGTAGATGTCGCCGGCCTCGACGTTGAGCGAGACGCCGTCGACGGCTCTGATCGCCGGGGCTCCGCGCTTCGGCGACGGATACTCCTTGACGACGTCGGTGAGTGTGATGAGGGCCATGTCTTCGCTCTCGCCTTCTTTCACGGTCGAACCGTGTGGGTGGTGCTGGTGGACGACGTCGGGACGCCATCCGTCGGTGCAAGCGAGATCGCCGCCCGAGGCCTGATGATCATCATCGGGTCCCGGGCGGCGAGCACGCGAGCGGTGGGTTCTAGCCCTGCGCTTCGATCTCGGCGACGAGCTCGTCGAGCGTCGACTTCAGCTCGTCGACGGGGGTCTTGGTGAGCACGGCGGTGTCACCGAACGTCTCCTTGACCGAAGCCGCGACTGCCTCGGAGTTCTGGTAGATCTCGACCAGCTTCAGGTAGTTCGCGTTGTCGGCGTTCTCGGCCGACGTGACGAAGATGTTGATGTACGGGAACGCGGAGGCGTTCTGGGGGTCATCGCGAGTGAGCGCGTCGTCCGTCGTGAGGCCTGCGTTCTCGACGAAGTCGTTGTTGATGATCGCACCCGCGAGGTCCGGCAGCGAGGTCGCCGTGAGCGAGGCCTCGAGCTCGGTCACCGTGACGCGCGACTCGGGGAGCACGTCGTCGAGGGTCGAGAACGGCGAGCCGCCGTCCTTGAGCGAGATGAGACCGGCTTCCTGGAGCACGAGGAGGCCACGTGCGCGGTTCGACGCGTCGTTCGGCACCGCAACCTCGGCGCCATCCGGGATCGCCTCGACGGAGTCGTACTGCGAGGAGTAGAAGCCGAGGGGGTAGATCGCGGTCGAGCCGATCGGCACGAGGTCGTCGCCGCTGGCGGCGTTGTGCTGCGCGAGGTAGATGATGTGCTGGAACGCGTTGACGTCGAGCTCACCCTCGGTCGTCGCCGGGTTCGGCTGGTTGTAGTCCGAGAAGTCGACGAGCTCGACCGTGAGGTCCTGGGCTGCGGCCTCCTCGACGAGCACCTCCCAGTACGGGTCGGATGCGCCGACGACGCCGAGCTTGATGGTGTTCTCATCGGATGCGCCGGTGGAGCACGCGGAGAGGCCTCCAACGAGGGCGATCGCGCCGATTGCTGCGGCGATCTTGGTGAGACGTGACATGGAGGAGGGTCCTTTCAATGCGGCGCGCAAGCGCCGGCCATCCTCTAAGGGTCTAGAGGGCCTCGCAAGAAGAGCCACGAGGCGTCGCAAGAATAAGAGAACAGCGGGTCTCCGCGCCGGTACATCCTGACACGTTGCGTAACAGTCCACTGACGGGGTCATGAACGCAAGAATGTTGCGGTCAGACCCGCATTCAGCTCAGGGGAGGAGCCCCAGCTGCCTCGCCTTGGCAAGAGCTTGGTAGCGAGAGCTCGCATCCAGCTTCGTCATTGCCGTACCGAGGTAGCTCTTGACGGTGCTTTCGGTCAGGATCAGCTTTCCGGCGATGTCCCGATTGGAGAGTCCGAGGGCGATCTGCCCGAGCACGTCGAGCTCCCGCGGCGAGAGCCTGACTGGTGCCTCGGCCGACTCGACAGCTCTCGAGTGCTCTCGATCGCGGGGGTCGCCGTGATCTCCGGCGAATCTGACAAGCCGCTCCTCGACGCCTCGAAGGCGCGCACGGACGCGAGCGTCGCCGAGCATCGACGAGACCTCGCGCAGATCGGAGAAGGTGCCCCGCAGCTCCTCCAGCTGGGCTGCAGTGAGTCCGCCGGATCCGAGTTCGGAGATGCTCGCGGACCCCACCCGCATTCGGCGCCTCAGCTCGTCTCGGAGACGCAGCTCATCCTCGACCTTCTTGCCGAGTGCGACGGCCTGACCGAGCGACATCGATTGGGAGTCCGGAGCCGCGCGGAACCCGCCGTAGAGCACGCCCCGAACATGCTTGTCGACGATGACCGGAACCGCCATGAGGCTCTGGACGTCCTCAGACAGGACCTGCACGTCGTAGTCGTGCGTGATGCGGCTGCTGCCGCGGTAGTTCGTCGTGACCTTCGCGCGACGCTCCAGCATCGCGCGGCCGCCGAGTCCTCGACCGAGCTGGACTCGCAACCCGACCAATCCACGACCCTGATTCCCGCAGATCGTGTGCACGTTCGTCGTGTCGCGATGGGTGGGTCCGCCGAACGAGAGTGAACACCCCGTGGTCTCGCGCAGGCGGGCGACGGCCTCGGCGAAGACGTCCGCCTCAGTGGCTGCCTCTGGGAACATCATGTGGTCACTACCAACTTCCGGGGGTAGTTCGATACTTCGTCGTATGCGTAGCGTGGATGCTATCACGCAGGCAATGAGGCTTTCGTGTTCGCAACGATGCGAAGAAGCCCCGCCTTTTGCCGTTGAGAACTGCACGCACATATCTGACGAACGCAGCAATGCACTGAGGCAAGGAGGCCCCATGCGACACGAAACGTCATCTCAACCCCCAGGCGGAATCGACTACGTCGCATTCGAGGAAGCGGCTGAATTCAAGGAGCTGAAGAAGCGCCAGCGCTCCTTCGTCTTCCCACTCTCGATCTTCTTCCTGGTCTGGTACGGCGCATACATCATCGTGGCCGCCTACGCGCATGACTTCATGGCCACCCCGGTCTTCGGCAACATCAACGTGGGTCTGCTGCTCGGCATGGGCCAGTTCGTGACGACCTTCGCGATCACCATGTGGTACGTCTCCTACGCCAATCGACGGCTCGATCCGCTCGCGAACGACCTTCGCGTTGAGCTCACCAAGGCGGACCAGGCATGAGCGGGCAGCTGCTGGCACCCCAGTCCAGCGCTGTCGCGAACAATGACCCCGTCCTGAATATCGCGATCTTCGCGGCATTCGTCGCGGTCACTCTCTTCATCGTCATTCGCGCAAGCCGCAACAGCAAGACCGCAGCCGACTACTACGCCGGCGGGCGATCCTTCTCCGGGACCCAGAATGGGTTCGCGATCTCGGGTGATTACCTGTCAGCAGCGTCGTTCCTCGGCATTGTCGGAGCTATCGCCATCAATGGCTACGACGGATTCCTCTATTCGATCGGCTTCCTCGTCGCCTGGCTCGTCGCTCTGCTGCTCGTCGCCGAGCTCATGCGCAACACCGGCAAGTTCACGATGGCGGACGTGCTCTCGTTCCGCCTCAAGCAGCGTCCTGTGCGCGTCGCCGCAGCCCTCACGACCCTCGCGGTGTGCTTCTTCTACCTGCTCGCGCAGATGGCGGGAGCCGGCGGCCTCGTCGCTCTCCTCCTCGGCATCACGGACGACATCGGGGTCGCGATCGTCGTCGCCGTCGTCGGCGTGCTCATGATCATCTACGTGCTCATCGGCGGGATGAAGGGCACCACCTGGGTGCAGATCATCAAGGCCTTCCTGCTCATCGGCGGCGCGGGTGCGATGACCATCTGGGTGCTCGTCATCAACGGCTTCGATCTCTCCGCGCTCCTCCAGGCGGCGGTCGACAAGGCGGCCCTCGACGGTGCGGAGGATCCGGCCGCGATCCTCGCGCCGGGCCTGCAGTACGGCAAGAACCCGATCGACTTCGTCTCGCTCGGACTCGCGCTGGTGCTCGGCACAGCTGGACTCCCGCACGTGCTCATGCGCTTCTACACGGTGCCCACCGCCAAGGAGGCCAGGAAGTCGGTGGTCTGGGCCATCTGGCTCATCGGCGGCTTCTACGTCTTCACACTCATCCTCGGCTACGGCGCAGCGGCACTCGTGGGGGCCCCGGCCATCAAGGATGCGCCAGGAGGCGTCAACTCTGCGGCCCCGCTGCTCGCCCTCGAGCTGGGCGGGCCGATCCTCATGGGCTTCATCTCGGCGGTCGCATTCGCCACGATCCTCGCGGTCGTCGCGGGCCTCGCGATCACGGCTGCCGCATCCTTCGCCCACGACATCTACAACAGCGTCGTGAAGCGTGGAACGGCGACCCCAGAGCAGGAGGTGAAGGTCGGCAAGTACACGGTGGTCGTCCTCGGTGTCGTCGCCATCGTCGGTGGCATCGGCGTGCAGGGGCAGAACATCGCGTTCCTCGTGGCGCTCGCCTTCGCTGTCGCGGCCAGCGCGAACCTGCCGACGATCCTGTATTCGCTCTACTGGCGCAAGTTCACGACCCGTGGGGCGCTGTGGAGCATGTACGGCGGACTCGCGACGGCCATCATCCTGATCGTCTTCTCGAAGGTCGTCTCCGGCGCCGAGACGGCGATGCTCGGCGATGGAATCGACTTCGCCTGGTTCCCACTCAACAACCCCGGCATCGTCTCGATCCCGGTCGGGTTCTTCCTCGGCTGGCTCGGCTCAGTGCTGCCGCAGAAGAAGGAAGACCCTCGGGTCGCCGCGGAGATGGATGTGCGCTCGCTCACGGGCTACGGCGCGGAGGAGGCCGTCGAGCACTAGAAAGCTCGCTGCACCGCGTTCGTCGACACGTCGCGTTCGCGTTCGCGAATGGTCGCTCTGACTCGCTCAGGGCGGCCATTTGCGCGTCCGCGTTGTCTCGGTGCCACAACGCACATGAGGTTCCGCAGGCGCGTGGGTAGCGTGGGCCTGTCCACGATGCACATGGAGGTGCGGATTTGACGCAGTCAGCGGAGACAGGTTCCCTCGCGGGGAAGACCATCATCATGTCGGGCGGGAGCCGCGGCATCGGACTCGCAATCGCGAAGCGCGCCGCGCGTGACGGTGCGAACGTCGTGCTCCTCGCCAAGACCGGGGATCCGCATCCGAAGCTGCCAGGGACGGTGTACACGGCCGCTGAGGAGATACGCGAGGCCGGCGGACGCGCGCTGCCGGTCGTTGGCGACGTGCGCGACGACTCCGACCTGCAGCGGGCGGTCGACAGCGCCGTCGCCGAGTTCGGCGGCATCGACATCGTCGTCAACAATGCGAGCGCCATCGACCTGCGCTCGACGCTCGACATCGACGAGAAGCGCTACGACCTCATGCACCAGATCAACCAGCGCGGCACATTCATGCTCTCGCGGGCAGCCCTGCAGCACCTCCTCGAGTCACAGGATGCGCGCATCCTGTCGCTCTCGCCGCCCCTCAACCTCGCCCCCCAGTGGCTCGGCGCCTACCCGGCGTACATGACCGCGAAATACGGCATGACGCTCGCCACGCTCGGTATCGCGGCCGAGTTCGCTGAACGGGGTGTGGATGCGAACACCCTGTGGCCCCGCACCACCATCCAGACAGCAGCGGTAGCCAACATCATCGGCGGCGAGGAGCTCATGCGCCGCAGCCGCACCCCTGAGCTGTACGCCGACGCCGCCCACGCGGTGCTCACAGCCCCGCGGGGCCGGTATCGAGGACAGACGCTGCTCTGCGAGGACGTGCTCGCAGACGCCGGCGTGAGCGACCTCAGCGTGTACTCGCCGGGAGTCGACGCCTCCGAGCTCTACCCCGACGCCTTCGTTGACTGATCGAGTGCGGAACAATTGTAGGCAACTGTAGGTAAGTATAGTTATTTGCTATACATGGCTACAGTTCGCTAGCAAGTGCTTGGAGTCACATGGATCCGGTCAAGAACCCCTACGTGCCAGGTGCTGGTCGCAAACCGGCCGCTCTCGTAGGTCGCGACTCATCGATGACCGGGTGGCGGATCGCACTCCAGCGAGCCGAAAACGGGATCACTGATCAACCGTTCGTCCTCTACGGCCTCCGCGGGGTCGGGAAGACCGTGCTCTTGACTCAGTTCCGACATGACGCCGAAGACCGCGACTGGTGGGTCGTGCAAATCGAGGCCGGTTCCGATCGTGAGCTCAGAGAGCTGATCGGTGAGGGCCTCTACGAACCGCTGTCTGACATCAGCCGACCATCGGCGGGCCGCAAAGTTCTCAAGGCCCTCCGGACGGCTCTGTCGTTCAAGGCGTCCTACGATGCGAACGGATCCTGGACATTCGGCGTGGATCTGTCTGACACGCCAGGTGGCGGTGCCGACAGTGGCGTCCTGCATACAGATCTCCGCAAGATCATCAAGGATGTGGGTCTCGCCGCGAGGGAAGAGGGAGTCGGGCTCGCAATCCTCATCGATGAGGCGCAGGACCTTTCAGCGGAAGAACTCACGACGCTCGCCGCAGTCACACAGTCGGCTGCCCAGGACAACTGGCCAGTATTGTTTGCTCTCGCTGGGCTGCCCAACCTCCCCCAGATCCTCGCCGAGGCGAAGTCGTATACGGAACGGTTCCAGTTCAACCAGATCGAGCGACTCTCGCGCGCTGACGCCCACCTCGCGATCGCTCAACCTTCGGCCGCGGAACTCGTCACCTGGGCAGAGGATGCCGTCCAGCACCTCATCACGGAGTCCGGACAGTACCCCTACTTCATTCAGCAATTCGGCCGTGAAGCTTGGAATGTCGCCACCGGAAGCCAGATCACCCTCGCAGACTCTCGTCTTGGGGTAGCGACCGGACAGAACCTCCTCGACAACGGGTTCTTCCGAGCGCGGTGGGACCGGACAACGGCATCGGAGAAGCGATACCTCCGGGCAATGTGCCCGGAAGGCGATGCTGGTGTTGGATCCGGCGAAGTGGCCGCACGACTGAAGAAGTCCATCAGCAGTCTCGGCCCCGCCAGAGCTCAACTCATCCACAAGGGCCTGATCTACGCGCCGGACCACGGGGTCGTGGCCTTCACTGTTCCCGGTATGGCGTCGTTCATCGAACGGCAGATCGAATCCTGAACCACCGTGGCCAGCGACTCGTTCGGATGCGGAACCTGTCACCGCGTCACGAGACGAGACGCTGCTCTGCGAGGACGTGCTCGCAGACGCCGGCGTGAGCGACCTCAGCGTGCACTCGCCGGGAGTCGACGCCTCCGAGCTCCACCCCGACGCCTTCGTCGACTAGGCAGACAAGAAAGAACCCCGGCCAGATTTCTCTGACCGGGGTTCTTTGTCACCGTGGAGCCTAGGAGATTCGAACTCCTGACATCCTGCTTGCAAAGCAGGCACTCTACCAACTGAGTTAAGGCCCCGTTCGGGTGGAAACGATACCAACCTTCAGTATCGAACCGTGGGGCTACCAGGACTTGAACCTGGGACCTCTTCGTTATCAGCGAAGCGCTCTAACCGCCTGAGCTATAGCCCCCGAAGCGACTGCCCCAACATACACGAAAAGTGCACGTCAAGGGAAATCGAGCCGCTAGCTGTTCGTGAAACCGAACACGAGGCCCCCCGTGACCTTCACAGCGAGGTTGTAGAGGAACGCCGCAACTGCGCCGAGGGCCGTGCCCGCGACGAGGTTGAGGAGTGCGACCACAAGGGAGAACAGCATCAGCTGAGGCAGGGTGACGAAGTCGTCGACTCCCACGCCGGCCGAGCCGGAGACGTCATTGAGCAGGTCGTTGACGCTTCCGAGCACACCCGTGTTCTCGATGACGGTCCACATCAGGAACGTCGCGACGATCGTGATGATGCCGAAGCAGATCGACAGGAGGAAGGAGAACTTCACGACAGACCAGAAGTCGATGTGCACCAAACGGAGGCGCACCTGCTTGCTCGCAGTCTTCTTGCTGGACTTCTGGGCCAGCTTGTCAGCAACGCTCGTCATAGATCAGTACCTCAGTCTTCGGTCTCGTCCTGCTCGAACGACGTGACAGAGTCTGCCACAGTCTCACTCTGGGCACTCTCGGCTGGGGCAGTCTCGCCGTCAGCTGATCCTGCAGACGCTTCCTCGAGGGCGGAGTCGGCGGCGGTGACGTCCGTCTCACCGTCCTCACCTTCCTCGTCTTCCTTCTCGAGTTCGCGGTCGGCGTTCTGCGCGATCGCGATCACGTAGTCGCTGCTGTCGAGCCTCGCGAACGTCACGCCCATGGAGTCGCGTCCCGTCACCGAGACCTCGGCGACGTTGGAGCGAACGACCTTGCCGGAGCCGAGGATGACCAGGACCTCTTCGTTGTCGTGGACGAGCAGCGCGCCGGCGAGGCCGCCGCGCTCCTCGTTCAGCTTCGCGACCTTGATGCCGAGTCCGCCGCGCTTCTGGATGCGGTACTGCGACACCGAGGTTCGCTTCGCGTAGCCGCCCTCCGTGACGATGAACACGTAGGCATCGTCGCTCGAGGTGACCGCGGCCGTCAGCAGGTAGTCGCCGTCGCGGAACGACATTCCCTTGACGCCGGAGGTCGACCGGCCCATGGGCCGAAGCGCCTCGTCGTTCGCCTCGAAGCGAAGCGACATTCCGAGGTGCGAGACGCAGAACACGTGGTCCGACTCGTCGGCGAGCATGGCGGAGACCAGCTCGTCCCCTTCGCGAAGGTTGACCGCGATGATGCCAGCCTGACGGTTCGTGTCGTACTCCGTGAGGGCCGTCTTCTTGACGAGCCCCTCACGCGTCGCGAGGACGAGATACTGCGCCTGGCGGTAGTCGCTGATGTCGAGGATCTGCGCGACCTTCTCATCAGGCTGGAGCGGCAGGAGGTTCGCGATGTGCTGCCCCTTCGCGTCCCGTCCCGCCTCCATGAGCTCGTACGCCTTCGCCCGGTACACGCGGCCCAGGTTGGTGAAGAAGAGCAGCCAGTGGTGTGTCGTCGTCACGAAGAACTGCTCGACGACGTCATCCGCTCGGAGCTGCGCGCCCTTGATGCCCTTGCCGCCGCGGTGCTGCGAGCGGTAGTTGTCGCTGCGCGTGCGCTTGATGTAGCCGCCGCGGGTCACGGTGACGACCATCTCCTCCTCGGGGATCAGGTCCTCGTCGGTCATGTCGCCGCCAGAGCCACGGAGGATCTCGGTGCGACGATCGTCGCCGAACTTGTCGACGACCTCCTGCAGCTCTTCGCCGATGATGGTGCGCTGGCGCACTGGGTCGGCGAGGATCGCCTTGTACTCGGCGATCATGGCCTCGAGGCGGGCCGCGTCTTCCATGATCTTCTGGCGCTCGAGCGCCGCGAGGCGGCGGAGCTGGAGGTTCAGGATGGCGCTTGCCTGCAGCTCGTCCACGTCGAGCAGCTCCATGAGGCCGGTACGCGCCTCTTCGACGGTCGGCGACCGGCGGATGAGCGCGATGACCTCGTCGAGCATGTCGAGGGCCTTGAGGTAGCCGCGGAGGATGTGAACCTCGTCCTCGGCCTTCTTGAGGCGGAACTTCGTGCGACGCACGATGACTTCCACCTGGTGCTGCACCCAGGCGGTGATGAAGCCGTCGATGGCGAGCGTGCGCGGAACCCCATCGACGATCGCGAGCATGTTCGCGCCGAAGTTCTCCTGCAGCTGCGTGTGCTTGTAGAGGTTGTTCAGCACGACCTTGGCGACGGCGTCGCGCTTGAGCACGATGACGAGGCGCTGTCCCGTGCGGCCGGAGGACTCGTCGCGGATGTCGGCGATGCCGGAGAGTCGCTGATCCTTGACCAGCTCGGCGACCTTGAGCGCGAGGTTGTCCGGGTTGACCTGGTACGGAAGCTCGGTGATGACCAGGCACGTGCGTCCGTGGATCTCCTCGATCGCGACGACCGCGCGCATCGTGATGGAGCCGCGACCGGTGCGGTACGCCTCCTGGATGCCCTTGGTGCCGAGGATCTGCGCACCGGTCGGGAAGTCTGGACCGTGAACGCGCTCCATGAGCGCATCCATGAGCTCCTCACGAGAGGCGTCCGGGTGTTCGAGGTGCCAGAGCGCGCCTGCTGCGACCTCACGGAGGTTGTGCGGCGGGATGTTCGTGGCCATTCCGACGGCGATGCCGACGGAGCCGTTGACAAGGAGGTTCGGGAAGCGAGCGGGCAGCACGGCAGGCTCACGCGTGCGGCCGTCGTAGTTGTCCTGGAAGTCGACGGTGTCCTCGTCGATGTCCCTGACCATCTCGAGCGCAAGCGGCGCCATCTTCGTCTCGGTGTAGCGGGGGGCGGCGGCGCCGTCGTTGCCGGCGGAGCCGAAGTTCCCCTGGCCGAGCGCAAGCGGGTAGCGAAGGGACCACGGCTGCACGAGGCGGACCAGCGCGTCGTAGATCGCCGAGTCACCGTGCGGGTGGAACTGCCCCATGACGTCGCCGACGACGCGGGCGCACTTCGAGAACGCCTTGTCCGGGCGGTACCCGCCGTCGTACATCGCGTAGATGACGCGACGGTGCACGGGCTTGAGCCCATCCCGGACCTCGGGCAGTGCTCGTCCGACGATGACGCTCATCGCGTAGTCGAGGTACGAGCGCTGCATCTCGAGCTGCAGGTCGACCTGTCCGATGCGGTCGCCGCCGTCGGCGTTGGTGGTTGTGACGCGTTCTTCAGCCATAGAGGTGCCTGTGTGCCTTAGATATCGAGGAAGCGCACGTCGTGCGCGTTCTGCTGAATGAAGGTCCGGCGAGATTCGACGTCCTCGCCCATGAGCGTGCTGAACACGGCGTCAGCCGCCTCAGCGTCGGTCACCTTGACCTGCAGGAGCGTGCGCACCGCGGGGTCCATGGTCGTCTCCCAGAGTTCCTGGTAGCTCATCTCGCCGAGCCCCTTGTAGCGCTGGATGGCGTTGTCCTTGGGGATGCGTCGGCCAGCTGCCTTGCCGTCTGCGAGCATCGCGTCGCGCTCACGGTCGGAGTACGCGAAGTCGTGCGCGGCATTCGACCACTTGATGCGGTACAGCGGCGGCTGGGCGAGGAAGACGTACCCGAGCTCGACGAGCGGACGCATGTAGCGGAACAGCAGGGTGAGCAGCAGGGTCGTGATGTGCTGACCATCGACGTCGGCGTCTGCCATGAGGATGATCTTGTGGTACCTGACCTTGTCAGGGTCGAAGTCGTCGCCGAGGCCGGCTCCGAAGGCCGTGATCATGGACTGCACTTCGTTGTTCTGCAGCGCACGGTCGAGGCGGGCCTTCTCGACGTTCAGGATCTTTCCACGGAGCGGGAGGATCGCCTGCGTCTCGGGATCACGGCCCTGGACGGCGGAGCCGCCTGCCGAGTCACCCTCGACGATGAAGACCTCAGAGCGAGTCGGGTCCTTCGACTGGCAGTCCTTGAGCTTGCCAGGCATGCCGCCGGTCTCGAGGAGCCCCTTGCGCCTGGTCTGCTCGCGCGCGCGGCGGGCGGCGAGGCGGGCGGCGGATGCCTGACCGGCCTTGCGGATGATGTCCCTCGCCTGTGAGGGGTTGCGGTCGAACCAGTCCTGGAGGGCCTGTCCGACGATGCGCTGCACGTAGGACTTGGCCTCGGTGTTGCCGAGCTTCGTCTTCGTCTGGCCCTCGAACTGGGGCTCGCCGAGCTTGATGGAGATGACTGCCGCGAGGCCCTCGCGGACGTCTTCGCCTGAGAAGTTCTCGTCCTTCTCCTTGACGAGGTTCTTCTCCCTCGCGTAGCGGTTCACGACCGTGGTCAGCGCTGCACGGAACCCCTCGAGGTGCGTGCCGCCCTCCTTGGTGTTGATCGTGTTCGCGAACGAGTGGATGGATTCCGAGTAGGAGTCGATCCACTGCATGGCGAGCTCGAGCGAGATCTTGCGCTCGGTGTCCTCGGCGTTGACCTCGATGATCTCCTCGTGGACCGGCTGCTTCTTCCGGCGGCTGACGAGGTGCTGCACGTAGTCGACGAGACCGCGCTCGAACAGGTACGTCTGCGAGCGCTTCTGTGGGATCTCGATCGACTCGGTGACGCCCTTCGGCTCACCCGTCTCGGTGCGCTCCGCCTCGTCGATATCGGCGGCGGACTCGTCCTGCAGCTCCGTGATCTGAGCGGCGAGCCCATCACCCTGGAGGGTGGACTGGTCACGGTCGTCGGCCAGCGAGATGCGGAGGCCCTTGTTCAGGAACGCCATCTGCTGGAAGCGGGCGCGCAGCACTTCGAAGTCGTACTCGACGGTCTCGAAGATCTCGGAGTTCGCGTAGAACGTGATGGTGGTCCCGGTGTCTTCCGTCGGCTCACCCTTGCGGATGTCGCCCGTCGGGACGCCGTTCTCGAAGTCCATCTCCCATTCGAAGCCGTCGCGCTTGACCTGAGCGATGAGACGGTAGGAGAGCGCGTTGACCACCGAAGAGCCGACACCGTGGAGACCACCGGAGACGGCGTAGCCACCGCCACCGAACTTGCCGCCGGCGTGGAGCTTGGTGAGGACCACCTCGAGTGTGGAGATTCCCTCGATCGGGTGCAGCTCGACGGGGATGCCTCGTCCGTTGTCGCTCACGCGCACGGCGCCGTCTTCCTGGAGCGCGACCTGGATGTCGTCGCAGTACCCCGCGAGCGATTCATCCACAGAGTTATCCACAATTTCGTACACCAGGTGGTGCAGGCCCTCGGGGCCTGTCGACCCGATGTACATGCCCGGGCGCTTGCGCACGGCCTCGAGCCCCTCGAGCACCTGGATCTGCCCGGCGCCGTAGTCGTTCTCGACGCGATCGTTCTGCGAGCGGGTCTCAGCCACTTCAGCGGGCGCCTCGCTCAGCCCTTCCGCCGCAGTCTGGCCTTCCGACGTTCCTGGACCGGCCGACTTCCCCGCATCTTCTGGCGTCTCAGTCGTGTTCTCGGGGTCGGAAGTTTCTGATGCCATAACTCGGGCGTCTCCTTGCTGTGTGGCGACATGCAAGATCCGCGTTGCGAGCAAACTCGCACGACGCGGATCCAGCGACTGTTCAGTCTACCAAGGAACCCGGCCCGAAGCCCGAAGAAGGCGCGTCAAGCGACGAAAACAATGGCCAGGACCGTAAATGCCTCGTCAACCGTAGGTATCGCGTGGGCCACGCCCTGGAACCGATCTGGGACCGCGTTTCCACGAGGGGGCACCCGGGTTCAGAAAGCGGATGCGCTCGACCTTCGCCTCGGCGTACCTCTCGATGAGGTTCGTGAGCAGCAGCGTCTGCATGCCGCGGAGCTGCGTCGCCCAGGCTGTCGAGTCGCACTGGACGAGCAGCACGCCGTCCTCGATGTGCAGGGGCGTCGAATGCGCGGCCGTCTCCTTGCCGACGATCTCGGGCCACGCATCCATCAGCTCCGCCTGCTTGATGGGGCCGTTCCAGCCGAACTGCCTGGTGAGCGCCGCGAGAGCGGAACCAGCAGCGACGGGGTCCCGGCCGAAGCCGAAAGGCTCGGACAGGTCGGTGCCCTGCTCGTCCTTCGCCTTGGCGGCCAGTCGCCTGCGCAAGGAGGTCGTCTTCCCGCCGAAGACCTCCTTGAAGCGCGCGTAGACTTCCGCGCCCTCACTCATCGGCTTGGCCCGTCTGTATCGTTCCAGCGCTGATGCGGATGACCTGCGACCGCAGCCCCGCTGGCACATCTTCGAGGACCGCCGCGGTGATCAGGACCTGCTCGAAGTCGCCGATCGCCTCTGCAAGGCGCGATCGGCGCGAAGCATCGAGCTCGGCGAAGACGTCGTCGAGGATCAGGACGGGATCCCCAGCCCGCGACTCGCTCCGCACCAGCTCGGCAGCGGCGAGCTTGAGCGCCAGGGCGAACGACCAGGACTCCCCGTGGCTCGCCGTGACGCGGGCCGGCAGGCCGTTCAACCAGAAGACGGCGTCGTCGCGGTGCGGGCCCACGAGGCTCACTCCGCGCTCGAGCTCCCGCGGACGCATGGCAGCGAGCTGTGCTGTGAACCGCTCGCGGATCTCAGACGTCGTGACCTCGCCACCCTCGACCTCGGCCCCCTCGCCATCCGCGTCGCCCATCACGGAGGCTGCGTGCCCGAATGCCGACACCCGCATGGAGAGCGTCGGACGGTGGTCGGCGCCGACAAGACGCTGATACGAACCGGCGAGGTGAGGCAGGAGCCGGTCGCAGAGCAGCAGCCGCTCCGCGATGATCTGCGAGCCGAGCTCGAGCATTCGCTCATCCCACACGTCGAGCGTCGCGATCATCGCGTCGGACGATCGCGGCCCGCGCATGGAGCGGAGCAGGGAGTTCCGCTGCCGAAGCACACGCTCGTAGTCGGCGATGACACCGCCAAGTCTGGGCGAGTGGGTCACGAGCAGGGAGTCCAGGAACCGACGCCGCGCCCCGGGCTCGCCGCGAACGAGCGTCAGATCCTCCGGTGCGAACAGCACACTGGCAAAGTACCTGGCCAGGTCCCGAGACCGGACGTTCTGTCCGCCGACCCGCGCCTTGTTCGCACCCGAGCTCGCGATCTGCACGTCGAGGTGCAGCGAGCGCGTCTCGTGGGCCAGCTCCATCTTGACGACGGCGAACTCCTGGCCGAAGCGCACCAGCGCCTGGTCGCTCGAGACTCGGTGCGAACCGAGCGTGGCCAGGTATCCGATCGCCTCGACGAGGTTGGTCTTTCCCTGGCCGTTGGAGCCGACGAACAGGTGAGCGCCGGGTCCAAGCGAGAGGTCGGCCGACTCGTAGTTCCTGAAGTCGTGCAGCTGCAGACGGGTGACGTGCACCGGTTACCGCATGAGCAGATTCGGCTGCAGCAGGTAGCGGTAGTTCGTCGACTCGCCTTCATCGCGCGAGGTCTGGCTCGTGAGCAGCACTGGTCCGGGCTTGTTGGGGTTCTCGGAGTTCGTGAACGCGATGCGAACGAACGGCGAGTGGATGGCCCCGACGCCGTCGAGCAGGAACTGCGGCTTGAGCGAGACGACCATGTCGTTCCCCTGGAGCACCGCGTCGAGGTTCTCGCTCGCCTGCGCCTGCTCGCTGCCGAGCGCTTCCAGGTGGAGTCCCTCGGTCGTGAACGTGAAGCGCAAGGCCGCCTCGCGCTCGAGGACGAGCTGCACGCGACGAACCGCGTCGACGATGTCGCTCACCGTGAGCACCGCGTAGTGCGGCGTCTCAGCAGGGAACAGACGCTCGACGGCCGGGAAGTTGCCCTTGATGAGCAGCGAGGTGACGGTCTTGTTGCCGGCAGAGAAGGCGATCAGCTCGCGGATGTCGTCCTTGACGAGGGTGATGGTGATCTCACCTGAGCTGCCGAGCGACTTGCCGACCTCGGCGAGCGTCTTCGCCGGCACGAGCGCCGTCTCGGTCTCCGTGAGCGAGCTCTGCCATTCGATCGTGCGAACGGCGACGCGGTAGCGGTCGGTTGCGACGAGGCTCATGGAGTCTGCCTGCAGGGAGAGGTTGACGCCCGTGATGACGGGGGCGACATCTTCACGGGAAGCGGCGACGGCGACCTGGGAGATGGCTTCCGAGAAGACGTCGCCGGCGATGGAGCCGCTGGCACCCTCGACGACGGGAAGGCTCGGGAACTCCTCGATCGGCATCGTCGGGAGGTGGAACGAAGCGCTTCCACAGCGAATGACAACGCCGGAGTCGTCACGGCTCAGCTCGACGGGGGCCTGCGGGAGGCGGTTCGCGATGTCTGCGAGAAGACGACCCTGTACGAGGACCGCGCCGGGTTCCTGCACATCAGCGTCGATGCTGGTGCGGCTTGAGACCTCGTAGTCGAACGACGAGAGCGTGACGCCTGCCTCGCCGACCTCGACGACGACACCGCTGAGGATGGGGAGGGTCGGGCGCTGAGGCAGAAGCTTGACGACAAACGACACCGCATCGCTGAAGACGTCACGGTTGACAACAAACTTCACTAGGCGTTCCTCTCGTTGGAATGCCCCAATGGTAGCCGCCTCGATTCGGTGTGTTGTGACCGATCGCCCGTGCATCCTGTGATGCACGCAGCAGCATGCCCGAGGCGTCGCGCACGCGAAAATACCAGCCCGCCGACGTCCAGCCGACCACCGTCCATCGATGTCATCGACTCTCCCAATATCTATAGATTTCTTGTCATCATCGTATTAACAGCTGTGCACACTGTGGATAACTCCGAACTCACCAGCAGCCCCACGGGAACTACAAGAATGTAAGTTGTGGTCGAGCGGTGGACGCCCTGTGCACGCTGACGAGCACTGGGGTGCACAACTTCGTGGACTCCACAGCGTCGAGGGCGTTTTCCACAGTCCGTGCTCGCGTGTCGATTCCACAGTCCACAAGTTATCCACAGGCGAAAACGGCAAGAAAAACTCCACATCCGAGCACGTGGCGTCGTGATGTGGAGCAGATGGGTCGCTCAGGAGCGGCCGTTGCCGTTCTGGCGGATGCGCGCGGTGAGCTCGGTGACCTGGTTGTAGACGTCTCGCCGCTCGGTCATGAGCTTCGTGATCTTGCGGTGGGCGTACATGACCGTGGTGTGGTCCCGTCCGCCGAACAGCTGCCCGATCTTCGGGAGCGAGAGGTTCGTCATCTCCCTGCAGATGTACATGGCGATCTGCCTGCTCGTTGCGATCGCCTGAGAGCGGGACGAGCCGTAGAGGTCATCGACGGTCAGCTGGAAGTACGCGGCAGTGCGGTTGATGATGTCGACCGGAGACACGATGCCCGTGTCCTGGTCGGAGACCAGATCCTTCAGGACGGTCGAGACGAGCGCAAGATCGACCTTCTCACCGTTGAGGTTCGCATACGCGGTGACTCTGATGAGCGTGCCCTCGAGCTCACGGATGCTGGAGGACACCCGTGCAGCGATGAACTCGAGCGCATCGTCGGGAATCAGGAGGTTGTCGACCTGCGACTTCTTCCTCAGGATGGCGATTCGCGTCTCGAGGTCAGGCGACTGCACGTCGGTGATGAGGCCCCACTCGAAGCGCGACCGCATCCGGTCCTCGAAGCCCGTCAGCTGCTTCGGTGGTAGGTCACTCGTGATCACGACCTGCTTGTTGTGCTCGTGCAGGGTGTTGAACGTGTGGAAGAAGGCCTCCTGCGTCGAGTCCTTGCCCTGGAGGAACTGGATGTCGTCGATGAGGAGGATGTCGTTGTCGCGGTAGCGCGCCTGGAACGACTGCGTCCTGTTGTTGGCGATCGAGTTGATGAAGTCGTTCGTGAACTCTTCGCTCGAGACGTACCTGACCTGGATGCCCGGATATATCGACTCGGCGTAGTTGCCGATGGCGTGGAGCATGTGGGTCTTGCCCAGCCCGGAGCCGCCGTAGACGAAGAGGGGGTTGTACGAGCGAGCCGGTGCTTCCGCTACTGCGACCGCGGCAGCATGCGCGAATCGGTTCGACCCTCCGATGATGTAGTTGTCGAAGGTGTAGCGAGGGTTGAGGCGCGACTCCGGGTCTGGCTGTGTGCGCGCTCCCTGATCCGACGAGGAATGGAGGCCGACCGCCTCCGACTCGACCACGGTGACGGAGCTCGTCGGCGCGGGAGCGGAGCGTGGTGGTGCCACCTCGATGTAGTCGTGCGAGTCCAGGGGCTCGCTCGCCGATGCTCGAGGCGCAGCATCCGGGTTGACGAGCACCGCGAAGGTCTTGATCTCGGACTCGTCGAGCTCAGCGATCGCGGCGAGCATCGGCACCCGCGCGCGCGTCTCGATCATCGTGCGAGTCATGTCGTTCGGGACTTCGAGGAGCAGGGCGCCGCTCATGACGCCCTTCGCCTCGACGAGGCCGAGGAACCCCAGAAGGGAAGCGGGGACGCGGTCGTCTTCACGCAGTGTGGAGAGCAGCGTCTGCCACGTCTCCGAAACGGGGTCGGTCACCGAAGCACTCCCCCCGTCCCTCTGTACTTCCCAGCTCCGCATCTCTGTGGGCCGGCGTTTCTTCTTGGCTGCGCACTCGCAGCATGGTCAACGCACCGGCCGTGTGGCACTGGTGCGCAAGTCATTGTGATCTACCCGGTGAGATATCCACAACTTCTGTGGACAAACGGGCGTCTGCCTGTGCATAACTCGCAGAGGTAGGGGTCCAGCCTACGCCGGATCAGGGCGTGCGCCAATCGCTTTCGCTGGATCCGGCATGTCGCCGCTCCTCGGCACGAGCTCGTGAGCATAATGCGGGGCTTCTGGCGGCAGTTGACTGCCAGGCGCAGGTCACGTAGGTTAAGGCAGTTGTGCCCTTCGGTAGGGCACTTGTGAAAATCCGTACGGCGTCCGCCGATCGGGTCGTATCTTCCGGAGTTCTCATGTCGAAGCGTACTTTCCAGCCAAACAACCGCCGTCGCGCGAAGACCCACGGCTTCCGCCTGCGTATGCGCACCCGTGCGGGTCGCGCCATCCTCTCGGCTCGTCGCCGCAAGGGACGCACCGAGCTTTCCGCGTAGCTTCTTGCTTCCCTACGCGAACCGCGTCACGAAGGGCGATGACTACCAAGCCATCGTTCGACGCGGCGTTCGCGTGGGTGCTCGGGGAATCACGGTCAGCGTGCGCGAGCGCGACACCAACGACACACCTACTCGCTTCGGCTTCATTGTCTCGAAGCGGGTAGGTGTGGCCGTTGTGCGCAATCGCATCCGTCGTCGACTCAAAGCCGTCTCCAGGGAGCTTCTCCCTGAAGTGGGGTCGGGCTTCGACATCGTCTACCGCGTGCACCCCGAAGCAGCTGCGCTCGGCTTCGAGGAGCTGCGGGAGCGTGCACGGTTCGGATCCTTACGAGGAGTGCGTCGTATCGCCGCCAGCGGCGACGAGAGTGCACCGAGAACCGTGAGCTCGAGCACCTGATGGGCGGCTCACTCCGCGCGGTCGCGCTGTTTCCCCGCAACGTCGTCATCGCTGTGCTCAACGGCTACCGGCTGTTGATCTCTCCGCTCTACGGAGATGTCTGCCGGTATCACCCCAGCTGCTCCGCGTACTCTTTAAGAGCCGTGCAGGTTCATGGCGTCCTCCGGGGCGGCTTCCTCACCGGGCGACGACTCGTTCGTTGCCACCCCTGGGCTGCCGGAGGCATTGACGACGTGCCAGAGCCTGAACACAGAACCACCACCACTACTGCCCACGGATTCGTAGTCCAGGGCAGCTAGCGGCATCTAAGAGAAAGACGTCACCACACTCATGGATATCCTCGGAACCATCCTGTGGCCGATCAAATGGGTCATCGAGCTCATCTTGGTCGGATTCCACTCGCTGTGGACGACGCTCGGTCTCGATGGCACAGACGGCTGGACCTGGATCCTGGCGATCCTCGGCCTCGTGCTCGTCGTCCGCTCCGCCATGATTCCCCTCATGGTGAAGCAGGTGAAGTCCCAGCGAGCCATGATGGATGTCGCTCCTGAGATCAAGAAGATCCAGGACAAGTACAAGGGCAAGCGCGACCAGTTCTCCATGGAGGCGATGCGCCGCGAGACCATGGCGGTCTACCAGCGCACCGGCTCGAACCCCATGGCTGGCTGCTGGCCGCTCCTCGTGCAGATGCCGATCTTCTTCGGCCTGTTCTCTGTGCTCAACGGCGCGCAGCACAACACGGTGGGTGTCGGCCTCCTCAACCAGGAGCTCGCCACATCCTTCTCGCAGGCAGACATCTGGGGCGCACCGCTGAGTGCGACGTTCCTCAACAACGACGGCAACGTCGGAGTGCAGATCCTCGCCGGCGTCATGGTCGTCGTGATGACGGTCTCCCAGTTCATCACCCAGAAGCAGATCACCTCGAAGAACGTGTCGCAGGCGACCAAGGAGTCGCCGATGTACCGCCAGCAGCAGATGCTGCTGTACATCCTGCCGCTCACGTTCCTGGTATCCGGTGTCATGTTCCCGCTCGGTGTCATGACGTACTGGCTCATCTCGAACTTCTGGACGATGGGGCAGCAGTACATCATCATCCGCAACATGCCGACGCCCGGCTCTGAAGCCGCGAAGGCTCGCGAGGACCGGCTCAAGGCTCGGGGCAAGTGGGTCGAGCCTGAGCGCAAGGACGCCAAGGGCAACGTCATCATCGAGGCACCCGTCCAGCAGCCGGTGCAGCGAACGCAGCCCGTGTCGAAGAACAGGGCCAAGAAGAAGGCCTCCGGCGGCAAGCCGAGCGGTGGCACCTCGTCGGGCAAGAGCAGCCCACCTGCCAAGAAGTAGCTCCCCAACTCTCGCTGCCACACTGTTTAAGGAACCCGCATGACTGAAGCAACTCCTGAGACCATCCCCGCAGATGTCAGCACGCCGGACCCCCGTGACGACGGTGACATCGCGGCGGATTACCTCGAGGAGCTGCTGGACATCAGCGACGTCGACGGTGACCTCGACATCGAGGTTCGCGAGTCTCGCACGTACATCTCCGTGAACTCAGACGGTGAGTCGAACCTCTCGAAGCTCGCGGATGGTGAGACGGTTGATGCTCTCCAGCACTTGACTCGTCTGGCCGTCCAAGCCGAGACCGGAGAGTTCTCGAGACTCATTCTGGACATCGGCGGCTCGCGCGACGCGCGCCGCGCCGAGCTCGTCGGTCTCGTCGACCGGGCCGTGACTCGCATCGAAGAAGGCGCCTCATCGGCTGCGCTTCCCCCGATGTCGTCCTACGAGCGGAAGATCGTGCACGACATCGTCTCGGAGCGTGGCTACGTGTCCGAGTCGGAGGGCGAGGCGCGTGAGCGTCACACCGTCATCCGCCCAGTCGCGTCTGCCTGATCTAGGACTTATCCACAGGAGTTTCCACAGGCGAGAGTACGCTCCTCGGCGAGTTCTGCACCTTCCCTCGTTAAAAGCCTGGTCAGGGGCTTATTCCAGGCGATTTGACTCTTGACCCGCCTCGATCCCGCGTTCTCCACAAAGTTATCCACAGCTTTGTTGTCCGTGGACGACTGTCAGGCGGGTGCGGTCGCCGCCGCACGTGTCAGACTGGTTCGAGCTGATTGCGGGAGGCACTGCAGTCTGGCGTCAACATTCACGTTCGAGAGGGATCTCCCGTATGACTGAGCAGCCGACCGAGGTCGAGGTCGAGCCGGCGATCGCCGCCGAGCTCTTCGCTGACCGTATCGACCTTGCGCGGGCGTTCACGTCCGACCTCGCCCAGTACGGGGAGCAGCTCGGTCTGGTTGGACCCCTCGAGTACCCGCGGTTGTGGACGCGCCATATCGTGAACTCGGTGCTCATGGCGCCGCTGCTCCGTCCGGGCCTCGTTGGAGACATCGGCTCTGGTGCTGGCTTGCCGGGTATCGTGCTCGCTATCGCACGCCCTGATGTCAACTTCGTGCTGATCGAGCCGATGGAGCGTCGTACCGACTGGCTGCAGCGTGAGGTGGATGCGCTTGCCCTCGAGAACGTGCAGGTGCGTCGTGCTCGTGCCGAAGAGGTCCACGATGAGTTCACGTTCGACCAGCTGACAGCCCGAGCAGTTTCAGCTCTGAGCAAGCTGATCCCGATCACGGTTCCGCTCGTCCGCTCAGGCGGCGAATTGGTCTTCCTCAAGGGACGCTCCGCAGAAGCGGAGATCGAGAAGGCCAGCAAGGTGATTCGCAAGTTCGGACTCATCGATGTTCGCGTCGAAGAACTCGGGGAAGAGCTGGACACCGAGACGACGCGAGTTATTCGCGCGACGGTCGACTGACTGCTCTCGTTCGGTCGTCCTCAGAGTCACAGTTAAACGCTGACTCTTTGTATCGGTGGAGTTCGATGCAGCTTGGTTTTCTTCGTGAACAACACGGGCGCGGTATTTATCTCACGTGAATCTGCCGGTCATTGTCGATCAGGTGTCCCGAAGTCGGATTCTTGGTCTGTCGGTGTTGAATCCGCACGGAACAGCGTGCCGTAGCTCTGGAATCGGAGTCAGTCGGTCAGACGCGAACCGTTCTCGCTCATAGATGGCCCAGGCGCCGTCCCCACGTCACCTGACGCCAACCCCTCGATCAGTTGCGAGAGCCTGTCGCGCACAGGCAGTCGAATTCGGGCCGTCGTTCCTTTCCTACTCCTGAACTGTGTGCTCCCGACCCATTCGTATGAAGCTCTTCGTCAACGGCGGCTGTTTCACGTGAAACGGTGGATTTTCGTGGCGCGTTGTTATCCAGAAGGCCTATGCGCCGCGAAACTGTCGCTCGCTGCGCATCCATGAGTCGTGCCTGACCACCCTCTGACCGACGTGGCTCATGGCGGCGGCCACGGGGGTGTGGGGGGTTCAGATGCCTTGGAAGCGTGCCCCGGACATTGGCGGACTCGGAGAGCTGACCGGTGGCAGTGCCGATCGTGGTGTGGTGGTGGGCGGCAAGTCCTTTTTGCCTGTCGCCCTGAGCCCTGTCGCTCTCTGCTACCGCTCTCCGCCCGTTGCTCTTTGGGGAGGTGTGGAAGGGCACATGAAGGCTCGAGCCTTCATGGCGCACGCCGAGACAGTCCCGAGCCAGCGCAGGAAGTCTGAGGCCACTGTGACCGCCCCGAGCCGCCCCCAACCGCCCCGACGCGGTTCACTGATATCTGAAGTCTCGCGTGCCGTCGCCGTGCTGGTGCGAGGAAGGCTACGTGACGAGCTTGCGGCCGGCTACTGGCGACTGGGTAGTCACGGCGGGCTGCGGGCTGCGGGCGACAGACGAATGGCGGTGGGGGTGCGGTTCCGGTTCAGTTGGGGCGATACAGGTATGGGCACGGGGTAGGGGCAGAGGAAGGAGGAGAGCGTCCGAGTCGGTAGCGTCTGCAAATCGAGGCGCGGCGCGTGAAAGCCGGCACTGTCACTGTCCGTCCACAAGCTTGTCGGAGCGCGCGTTGGGCGCTGGAAGCTGGTCTGGTGTGGAGATAGCTTCACTGTGACTGTGACTGTGACTGTGACTGTGACTGTGACTGTGACCGTGACCGTGACCCTGCCGCTCTCGTTGCCCCTGTCCGTGCGCGGATCGGCGTTGGCTGTCTCGTGGGGTGCGGTGCTGCTCCCAATCGTCTGGTTACCCGTGTGGGGGCACAGACCTGGCTGTGGGACCGCACCCGCTCGGGACTACCAAGTGCGATTGCGTCGATGATGAGCTCACGTGAGCCGCTCGATGTTCGGTCCCGTCGCGGGCAGTGCCTGCACATGACTATGTTCACGTGATCGAACTCGTGACTTCAACCAGTTTCGATGTCTTGTCTTCAAATCGTTCCACGTGAAACATCGTGCAATTCAGGATCCAAGATCGAGGATTCCGCGGTGGCCGCCAGTTGAGCTCCTCGCACAGTTTCAGAACTTCCTTGATCAAGACGGGCCGGTCGTCCGGTCGTCCCGTTGTCGATCCACCACTATTCATCCCAAGACCGACTTGGGCTTGTTTCACGTGAAACGACGGCGGTCGCACCGTCACAGCGCAGGCCAAGGCTTGCAGTCCGTGGTCACCCTGTTGGGACATAGAGCTCGTGTACTCGCGTTCCTGCGTGCTCGCGCGTTGAAGCGAGGAAGAAGTACGAGGGAAATTGGGTGCCTGCGCTGCCTAGTACTCAGCCTGTTGCAATGACCATTGGGCTGAGCAAGCGCGTGCACCCATGGATCTCCCAAGGCACTGCCGATCGGATTCCCTCTGCCCCCAGTGGCCCCGCAGTCCTGGGGACCACTCTCACCATGGGTTGGGAGAGGGAATGGGATGAGATTGAGCGGGCCAGCCGAAGCATATCGACCGTGTGAGTTTGCGGTCTGGAGTCCGAATCAAGTGCAGCGACAGCACTAGGGGTGCCAAGCTGAACTGCGTCTCTGCGTCTCTGCGTCTCTGCGTCTCTGCGTCTCTGCGTCTCTGCGGCGGCCTAGCTGCCTAGTGATGCAGTGATTCACTGACTCAGCTGCGTGAAGTTCCGAGCGTTGACGTTCGATGTGTCCGATCTCAATCGCACGCCGGAACCCAGTCGCGGCAAATTGGATCCAAGCTCGCGGCCGCTGGGGCCGGCTAACGGTTGGTGGAGCGCGAGAGTAGTACTGCTTTCCTTTGGGCCGTAGGCCCGGGCGTTCGGAGTCGCTGCACTTCGCCTCGTTCGGAAGGATACGGATCGTGTGACTGAGAGGGTTCGCGAGAATGCGTTTGTCATCGAATCAGGCGCGGCAGCAGAGTCCCAGACAGGTGCAACGACTGAACTGTGGATCGTAACCGCGGCGCGAAGTGGGTAGCGGTCCTGCTCCGGCTGTAGGTAGTGAGAGTCTCTAGGGCGGTGTGTTCCACGTGAAACGGATGATTGTTGGCGCTTGAAGCTAGAGCAACATGACTCGAACACCATGAGGAGCCGGTGTCGCCTCGTTGTCGACTAGCGGGCTCCAGCAGCCGGCCGTCGCCGAATACTGGATGTTCAGCGGCGGCATCTGGTCCTCTCTGTGGGGCGGAGCGGAGTGTTCCACGGGGCTCAAGGAGTTCAGCTCGTCGAACGCGCCGGCTGGGCTCACCGGCCTTGGGCAAGGGCGCAGAGCTCGGAACAGTGCCACCTTGTCAATCTGAGACTCTTGTCTGTCGACGAGTTGAGAGTGCTCTCTACGCCGTGGCCGGACTCGATTCAGCTCCAAGTAGGTTAATAGGAAAAGAGAACCTCAGGTCAGCCACCCACCATGTGGGAGATCTATCGGGACGCGTCTTCGGGCAGCGGGCCGAAGGAACGGTGTCATCCCAGCCGCGAATCCTGAGATGAGGGCTGTGTTCCACGTGAAACAGAACGTGACGGCTGACGACCGACAGCTGACAGGTCGAGTCACGTCTCAGGCGATGATGATCGTGCGCAGAGGCCCTTCGCATAAAGCTAATGCAACGGAGTGGGCCGCCCTGCCAGACCGCATTTGTGTAAGCGTCGGTCCATCTCTCAACAGTGATCTGCTCCGCGATCGATACCTACGGGAGTTCTCGATCGATATCGGCATGAGTCGCCGTGGACTGTCCGTCTCCAGGTGCTCAAGCAGTGAGGTCAGGGTAGTTCCGGTACCCGTGGCTGCCAGAGGTTCTGATCCGTGAGAGAGAGGGCGGCAGTCACGGATTGCGACTCGTGCGAATGAACGCTTCGGGCCAACTGCAACACAGTCCTACGCGTCAATTGGGCCCGCCCGAGTTTTGGGAGTGAATTGCGTTCCACGTGAAACGTCACGTGAACGCTCAGGAAGGCACCGTCCAGTGGAGAAGGAACGACAGCTTGGTGAGATGCGCCCAGAGTCATGCTGGCTGGCCTCGTCAACGGTTCGCCGTTAGCGGCTGCTGCACTGGGGCTCGACCACCGTATTGAGCGCTAGGAATGCGCCCCGTTTCACGTGAAACGTGGTCTGCTAGCTGGGTCACCTGAACTCTCAAACAGCCGCAAATGCCAAATGGCAACAAGTAACAGCACATCTGGATCATGGCACGTCTGTGCCGCGAGTGATCGGAGTGCGTTGAGAACAGGGGCTTGCTGGCGAGGTTAAAGGGTGGGTGTAGGGGGCTGAGAGGCTCCCGCAGTGCTGACAGTCGACTGGTGTGGTGGAGTCTGGGTCCCAGTACTGGACAGACATGGAACAAATGGAGTGGTCCGACGGGACTCGATTAGGTTCTCATATGAGTTGCGTGAGGTACTCATGTTCAACCGCTACCGACCCACGGGTACCCCGCGGTTGTGCTGCAACGTGGAATCGGCATGACACAACATAGGGAGTGAAGGCGTTGGCGAAAGCAGTCGGTAGCCTAAGTTGAATTAGGCCCGTGGTTCCAGTCGTGACCGTCGCCGTGAGGTGCAGCTGCGATCCACTGGTGTTCGGAGCTCATCATGGAGCCCTCATCACATGACCGGCGCGCGCTCGGCTATCCCTTGAATCTCAGCGTCCGATGGTCTTGTTTCTGAGCGCCGGACCGGACTCTTCGGTTCGAACTTCGAGGTCTCGCACTTGCGAGGTCCGGTGCTCATTCTGCGGCCCGCGCAACCCGCTGACGTGGATATTGGAGTCCTCACACTCTTGTCGTGTCTTCCAGGTCGAGCCGTGCGGCTTTGTAGCTGTCGGGAGCTTGAGACCCGACCTGGCTTGAGGCCCGAACCGAGCTGTCAGCCGTCGGGTTCTGTTCCACGTGAAACGAAGCCAATACCTTCGTCTCGGGGTCTGTGGAAGGGGGGCGATCCATTAAGTCCCATCGTCACAAACAAGGCAGTCCCGTGGGACGTGTAAGTTGCGCGGTCGAATCTCGTCGACCGTCGGTCCGTCCCATCAGGCCCTGTGAGCGGGCCCATACTGGGCCCCAGTAGGGCCGCCGCCTAGGGTCTGGGCGCAGGCTGATCGTGCAACGGACCAGAGCAGAACCAGCCTCTCTTCACGTGTTTCACGTGGAACGAATCTTGAACGCCTAGCCCGCTGGGTGAGACCGAAGCCACGTGTGAAGTACTAGCCTCGGCTCGGCATTTCCAGCGAAGCAAAATACGCAGAGCAGGATGCACGTGAAAGCGTTTGCTGGGCGAGACACGGAGCCCATGCTGCGTCGCGGCGGGCATTAGACGAAGAAGCGTGAATGCTCATGGGCTCGTAGGGGCCCCGTACCGCGGAGATCTCGTTCCACAGTCTCCTTACCCGCACTGCGTGTGCGCAGTTGTTTGACTAATGATTGTCGCCGCATTTTGGGCCCGTAGTGGCGTTTGAGTGGTGGCGGGTGATTAGCCGAGGTGTCAACGAAGTGCCCGCGCCGGTGCATACAGGGGGTGGTACTTTCCCTTCGCCAGCTGCATCGCGATCCTGTTCGTCGACGTTGGGCGCCGTCGCCTGCTGAACATCAACGATTCGCTCCAGTGGTGAGGGTGGGTGCCTCGTAAGAGGGTCGCAAACCCCTTGCTAGTCTCTTGGCCCCCGCAGAGACGGTGGCGGGCGCCAAACAATGGTGGGCTCACGTCCTCCGTGTGTTCCACGTGAAACGGACTGCAGTGATGACGCTGACTTCCTTCAGAGCGATTGAAGGAGGTCAGCGGGTCAAGGTCAAAGGTCAGTGAGAGCCGGCGATCAATCAACACAGGGATCTCGCGCGCAGGCGGCGAATGAGATCGAGTACTCTCCATCTCTCCGTTTCTCCATCTCTCCGTTTCTCCATCTCTCCTTCGCCTCGTCTCTTTGTGTTCCGCGTCCCCGTTGTGTGCTGTGGGGCTATGGGGCCCTGCGGTTTGGTCTGCTGGCCCCTCAGTGTCCTGTCGTGACTTGTGTCCGAAGTCCACGCTGATTCGCGTCTCTGACGGACTGGACTGGTGCCGAGGAAAAGGCAGACTAGGGCAGTCCTGTAGCGGCCGGAGCTCATTGGTTTCGTGGCCTGAGGAAGAGGTGAGTGTCCCGTCGGGCTTATTTCAGCAGCCTCTATCGGTCCTGTCCTCAGATCGTTGCTCCTCGCCGCTACTGCGGCAGCGACGATGACAACCATTGGTCGGGCCCACTGGGACGAACTTGCGCGTCGCACACAGGGGGTGACATTGGGGCAACCTCGATTCAGGCCTGTCGAAAGCTCTGAGGTTCGGTCCGTCCTCAAGTTCTTCTTTCGCACCGATGATCATCGGGCTTTAGCCGACGGCCGTCTCTGTGGTCGATTGCAGGCTCGCTCTGGAACATTGGAGGACGCGGGCAGCTTGGGTGCAATTCCGGCCGTTCCACGTGAAACGTAGTCGTCGAGGTGAATAGACGTCTGAATTTGAGAGGCGCGCCTCACCCTTCGCGCAGATTGCCCGCCACTGCAGTGGCCTGGGCGCGGTGCGAGTCCACTGAGGCGCACACAGCCGTGTGCCCGTTGGTGGAGCAGGTCGTGCTCCTGCTTCGGCCTCCGCTTCCGCGGCGCCGGTTGCATCTCTGAGCTGCGGAGGGGCAGGCCACGCCGTCGCTCACGACAACAACAAGGACGCCGGCCTCCTGACTGCCCCGTCGGTCGTGCTGGTCTCGCTGATCCCTCCCACTTCAAAGCCCGTAGGTCTGGTCAGCAGCAGGGTCCGCAGATCCGTTCGACAACGGGTCCCGACGGGCTGCAGAATCCAGTTCCGCCCCGTGATGGCTCGCCGGGTCCTTGGCCCCTCGCCATCGGCTTCTCTTCTGAAGGTCCGGGTGCTGTTGGCGGTAGACGGTGCGGTCTACGCGGGATGCGCCTACCGCGTTCGGATCGTGACTCAACGCAGGGTGGTGTTGCGCAGTCCAGCTACACGGTCCTGTGGTTTGCATCAATTCGTGTAGAAATTCACGGCGGCGAGCTGTTCGTGCTCGCGGTGGAATGGGAGCGGGTGCCAGGCAGGCACCCGTGCTTTCGTGCAGCTACCCGATGACCAGCGTTTCACGTGAAACACAACCCGTCCGTGGGTCCCTGAGTCCGTGGATCCGCTCCGTGGGGCCGTGGGTCCGTAGGTCCGTGGGTCGGTGAGTCCATGTGTCCATGTGTCCATGTGTCCATGTGTCCGCGTGTCCATCATGCGTACGGCCGTGGGTGTGTACGCGCGTGCGTCACTTCCCCCCCTCACCTCACTCCTGAGGGCTCCCAGTCTGACGCTACGAGGAGGCAGGGCTTGGGTAAAAACGAGTTCGAGTGGACTGGTCGAGCCTTTTCAGATCCGGCTGGGACCAGCTCTTGGTGTCGGCTGTCTCCACGGCACCTCAACCCTCTAGCTGAAGTTGATGATGCCAGGCCTATGTTCCACGTGAAACCAACTACCCCCACCGCGGTGCACTGATTCCACAAGCCTGAGCGTCACCGCGTTTCCGCGTGCGATCTGGGGCACAATTGAGACGTCTACTTGAGGGAGAGCATTCTTGAAAGCTTCATCTGCCGGCGATGCCGCTTCGCCACCAGCGTCGCAGCTCGACGATTCACCGCTCGCCACGGCTCTCTCTGAACTGAACCAGCGGAGAAAGAGCCTCGTCAAACGAGAGGTTCCCCTCCCCGATCACACGCGCATCTTCACGATCTCCAACCAGAAGGGTGGAGTCGGGAAGACAACAACCGCGGTCAACCTCGCGGCGGCCCTCGCGACGCTCGGCGCCCGCGTTCTGGTCATAGACCTGGACCCACAAGGCAATGCTTCTACTGCGCTCGGTATCGAACACCGTGGTGAGACCGCGGGAACCTACGAGGCTCTCCTCGACGGAGAACCGCTCAGCGAGCTCATGCAGCAGTGCCCAGACATCGACACCCTCTGGTGCGTGCCGGCGACACTGGACCTGGCGGGCGCAGAAATCGAGCTCGTCAACCTCGACAAGCGCGACTACCGCCTGCGTCAGGCAATCGCTGGGCTCCTCGACGAGACCACAGGCACTGACCAGGAATTCCACTACGTCTTCATCGACTGTCCTCCCTCGCTCGGCCTGTTGACGATCAACGCCTTCGTCGCTGCGCGAGAGGTACTCATCCCCATCCAGTGCGAGTATTACGCCCTTGAGGGACTCGGACAGCTGATCTCGAACCTCAATCTCCTGTCACAGGACCTCAACCCGCAGCTTCGACTCACGACGATCCTGCTGACGATGTACGACGGGCGCACCAACCTGTCGCAGGAGGTCGCCGCCGACGTTCGAGAGCACTTCCCACAGGAGACGCTGAAGGTTGCGATTCCTCGCACCGTCCGTATCTCGGAAGCCCCGAGCTTCGGCAAGACCATCATTTCCCACGAACCAACCTCGACCGGCGCGATCGCGTATCTCGAAGCGGCCGTCGAAATCGCCCAGCGAGGAGCATAAACAACATGGCTACAAAAAAACGGACCGGACTCGGTCGGGGCATCGGGGCCCTCATCCCCACGTCAGACCGAGGTGCATCACGCCCCTCCGACGTCTTCTTCGACAGCGACACACCTGCTTATCCCACGACTGCATCGACGCGTACCAATGCAGGAAAAGAGGCGACAACGGTCGCGTCTGATGCCGCCGCGGCCGAAGAGGCGGCATCACTCGACGCGAAGACCGCAGAGACGGGTACGGAAACGAAGCCCCCCGCGACTCGGGCAAGTCGTGCGAGAGCATCAACGACCCAGGCCCCAACGGCCAAGGTGTCTGCTGCCAAGACCCCTGCTGCCAAGTCTTCTACTGCCAAGGCCCCTGCCGGAGCCAAGGCCCGCACCACGGCTGCGAAGGCAGCTTCAGGCGACCCCGCGACTCCGAAGAACGAGGCTGAATCGAAGAAGATCGATTCAACTAGTATGGTCGACGACACCCAGGAGCTCACGAGCACCAGCGCACCGGCGTCGGAGCGTTCGCCCGAAGCGCTCGATGCAACTGCTGCGCCGAGCAGTGCTGACAGCGACAACGGCGTCGTCGACGGAGACGGCCTCATCGAGATCCCTGGTGCGACCCTGCGCGCCCTGGACCCGAGCCGGATCGTTCCGAACGCGCACCAGCCTCGAACCGAGTTCGACGAGGCCGCGCTGCAGGAGCTCATCATCTCCGTCCGTGAGTTCGGGGTTCTCCAGCCGATCGTCGTTCGCCCGATCCCGGCCGACCACCCGCTCCGCGACGAAGCCGACTTCGAGCTCATCATGGGTGAGCGTCGCCTGCGGGCGACGAAGGCAGCCGGTCTCTCGAGCATCCCAGCCGTCATCCGCAATACCGAAGACGACGTCATGCTGCGTGACGCGCTCCTCGAGAACCTGCACCGGAGTCAGCTCAACCCGCTTGAAGAGGCGTCCGCGTACCAGCAGCTCCTCAACGACTTCGGGATCACGCAGGAGGTGCTCGCGGAGCGAATCGGTCGTTCGCGCCCGCAGATCAGCAACACGCTGCGCCTCCTTCGGCTTCCGCTGGAAGTTCAGCGTCGCGTCGCAGCCGGTGTGCTCTCAGCAGGCCACGCCCGTGCGATCCTCAGCGCCGGCGAACCGGCAGCCATGCAACAGCTCGCCGACAAGATCGTCAACGAGGACCTGAGCGTTCGCTCGGCCGAAGCTGCCGCCGCCAAGTCGAGCAGCGCCAAGGCAGACACCCAGGCGCCCATCCACAAGGAGCCCCGCAGCGGCCTCACCGGGTACCTCGACGAGATCGGCGAGCAGCTCGGTGACCGCCTCAACACTCGCGTCAAGGTCACCCTGCGGCGCACCAAGGGCCAGATCGTCGTCGACTTCGCCTCCATCGCGGACCTGAATCGGATCCTCGAGGAGCTCGGGGAGTCGGCACCCGGCAAGTAGCTCGGCCCACGTCGGCGCCGCACCTGGCGGCGCCGACAGCCTGCCCGTCTCCCTGCCGTCCCTGGACTGCTTCGCCACTCGGGTGCAGGTCCAGCGAAGTCCCGCCCAGGAACAGCTGGGGTGGATGCGCGTCGACCGCACATCCACCTCAGCTGTTCTGCGGGGAAGAGCTGCCTACTCGAGTGGTCCGCGCGCTGCGGCAGATGCGGCGAGCTGCGCGTAGATCGCGCTGAGTTCGGAGTCGTCGGCCTCGATGCCGAGGGGCACGATCGAGGTCTCCGTGAGCCCCGGGATGGGGTCTGCCTCGAGGAACCACACGACGCCGGCCTCATCGACGATGAAGTCGACCCGTGCGATGTCGGAGAGACGGATCGTCGCGACCGCGTGCAGGGCCGCCTCGCTGACGCGTTGGGCTTCCTCGTCGGACAGTCTCGCCGGAGCGTAGTACGTCGTCTCACCGGCGTTGTAGCGGGCCTCGTAGTCGTAGACACCCTTGTTGGCCACGACCTCGACTGCAGGCAGGGCAAGCGGTTCGCCGTCGAGGTCGAGCACGCCGACCATCACCTCGCGGCCCTCGATGCGCTTCTCGATGAGCACCGTGTCGTCGTAGGTGAACGCGGTGACGAGTGCCTGCGGGAACTCCTCGAACGTCGAGACCGACGTCACGCCCTGCGCTGACCCGCCCTCGACGGGCTTCACGACAGCTGGCAGCTCGATGCCGCGCGCGATGAGGCGCATGACGGCCTCGGCGCCGAGCTCGCGGAACGTGCTGTTCTCGAGCACGATCGAAGGGGGAGTCGACAGCCCTGCTCGCTTCGCGAGAGCCTTCGCGGTCGCCTTGTTCCACGCGAGCCGCGCGGACGTCGGCCGGGACCCCACGTACGGGATGCGTGCGGCGCGCAGCAGCGAGTACAGGGCACCGTTCTCGCCACTCGAGCCGTGCAGCAGGGGCCAGACGACGTCGGGTTTCGACTCTTCGAGAAAGCTGAGCAGGGAGGCGTCGGGTTCGCGGATGGTGACGTTCGCGCCCGCTCGGCTGAGCGCATCCGCGACCCGCCTGCCAGATCGCAGCGAGACGTCCCGCTCATGCGAGATGCCGCCGGAGAGGATGACGACGTGCAGGCCCTCGATGCTCAATGGGGTTCCCTTCGTAGGAGAGTCAGGTGCCGCGGTCAGGAGATGTTGGGCGGCGGCATATTGACGCGGTCCGCGTCGGGCCCGCGCCGCGTCGACGTTCCGAACGTCTCGACGAGGTCGAGTTCGCCGTTGATGACATTCGCGAGACGCCGCACGCCGAGCTTGATGCGCTCGGGGGTCGGGTAGCAGAACGAGAGGCGCATCTCGTGGCGGCCGCGGCCATCGGCGAAGAACGCGGTTCCTGGCGTGTAGGCGACGAGCTCCTTCACGGCGCGGGGCAGCATCTGCTTCGAGTCGAGCTGCTCGGTGAGGCGCACCCACACGAAGAAGCCGCCGTCCGGCTTCGTCCAGCTGAGCTGCGGGAGGTGCTCCTGCAGGGCCTGGTCCATGGCGTCGCGACGCTCCCGGTACACGTCCCGGTAGCCCTCGATCTGCTGTTGCCAGTCGCTCTGCCGCAGGTACTCGGTGACGACCCACTGGTTGAACGTCGACGGGGAGAGGATGGACGCCTCGACGGCGAGGATGAGCTTCTCGCGGATGGCGTGCGGCGCGAGCGCCCAGCCCACCCTGAGGCCCGGCGAGAGGATCTTCGAGAACGACCCGAGGTATACCACGTTCTCTGCATCCATCGAACGCAGCGCTGGCAGGCCGGGCTTGTCGAAGTAGAGGAGCCCGTACGGGTTGTCCTCGAGGATCAGGATGTGCTCGCGCTTGCAGATCTCCAGCACGCGGATGCGCCGCTCGAGGCTCATCGTGACGCCGGCGGGGTTGTTGTAGTTCGCGACGGTGTACAGGAACTTGATGGTCCTGCCTTCGGCACGAAGGTGCGCGATGGTCTCCTCGAGCGCTTCTGGGATGAGTCCGTTGTCGTCGATCGTGACGTGGGCAACGTCCGCCTGGTACGACTTGAACGTGCCGAGTGCACCCACGTAGCTGGGTGCCTCCGCGAGGACGACATCTCCCGGATTCAGGAAGAGCTTCGACACGAGGTCGAGGGCATGCTGCGAACCGGTCGTCGTGACGACGTCGTCCGCTGACGCGTCGTTGATGCCTTCGAGGCTCATGACCTGCAGGATCTGCTCCCGCACCTCGGGGATGCCCTGCCCGCCCCCGTACTGCAGTGCCTCGGAGCCGTGCTCCCGCATCATCGTGGAGAAAGCGGAGTGGATGAGCTCTTCCGGGAGGGCCTGCACGAACGGCATGCCGCCGGCGAGCGACACGACCTCGGGGCGAGAGGCGACGGCGAAGAGGGCTCGGACCTCGCTGGCGGCCAGACCGGCGGTGCGGTCGGCGTAGCTGGTGTACCACGGGTCAAGGTTTCGGCCTGTCTGCGGGCCGACGTCTCCTGGATGCGTCACGGGGTTCCTTCGCGAGAGTCGAAATCCCAGGATACGCCCGCGCCGAGCGTTGTCTCGCGAACCGCATGCAGGAAGTGGACTGATCGGCCCGCGTGCGTGAGCTGCAGGCGAAGTGCGTGCGCAGCCCTGTTTGCGTCCCCAGCCCCCGAATCAGCGCTTCGAGATCGGTGCGCGATGGCCGTCGACAACCTGCAGGAACGCCGTCGGCGCGACCTCGATGTCGAGCCCGCGGCGTCCGCCGGAGACGAAGACCGTCGGATGCGCGAACGCCGACTCGTCGAGGTACGTCGGCAGTCGCATCCGCTGGCCGAACGGACTGATGCCACCTCGCACGTACCCGGTCCGCTTCTCTGCGAGCGCGGTGTCGGCGAGCGCCGCGCGCTTGCAGCCAGCGGCCTGAGCGAGCCCGCGCAGGTCGAGCGACCCGCTGACGGGCACGACGGCGACAGCCAGCTGCTTCTCGTCGAGCTGCACGATCAGCGTCTTGAAGACGCGGGCCTCGTCGATGCCGAGCTTCGCAGCCGCCTCGGCGCCGAACGCAGAGACGCCGGGGTCGTGCACGTAGCTGTGAACCACGTGCTCGACCCCGGCAGCGACGAGCGCCTTCGTTGCGGGCGTTATCGGCACCCTCGCCATGTCTGCTTCCTTCGCCGGTCGGGTCTAGCCCAGGTAGTCGGCGAACTGCTTCTCGAGTGCCGCACGCGGGTATGCGCCGACGACCTCCTTGACGACCTCGCCGTTCGAGAACAGCTTGAGGGCCGGGATGCTCGTGATGCGGAACTTCATGGCCAGGTCAGGCTCGTCATCGACGTTGACCTTGACGATGGAGAGGTTCTCGTGCGCCTCGCTCATCTGGTCGAGCACTGGGGCGACCTGGCGGCACGGGCCGCACCAGGGCGCCCAGAAGTCGACGATGACGGGACCCGGGGCGTCTGCCACGATCTGGTCGAAGTTCGCCGTGGTGGCGACGATCGGTTCTGACATTGGTACCTCCGTGGGAGTTGTCGTGCTTCGTGGTGAATGGTGTTCGGGGCGGAGTGCCTGCTCGGATTGAGTCTGCGTGCGCTCCGGTCGATCAGACGATGACGGTTTCGCTCTCCGTCACCGCGGCGGCTGCCTGGTCTTCCGACTCCTCCGCGATCGGCTCGGGGAGAGCCGCCAGGAACGCTTCCGCGTCGAGTGCCGCGACCGTGCCGGAGCCCGCAGCCGTGATGGCCTGACGGTAGTGGGGGTCGATGACGTCGCCGGCGGCGAAGACACCGGGGATGCTCGTGCGCGAGGAGCGGCCATCCACCCAGATCGTGCCCTCCTCGGTGATGTCGAGGACATCCTTGAAGAGGTCGATGCGGGGGTCGTTGCCGATCGCGACGAACACGCCCGTCACGGGCAGCTCGGTGCGCTCGTCGGTCGCCGTGTTGAGGACGCTCGCCGACTCGACGCTCGCCTCACCGGTGATGTCCTCGATACGGGAGTTGAGCATCCACTCGATCTTCGGGTTCTGCTCCGCACGCTCGCGCATGATGACCGATGCGCGGAGGTTCTCGGAGCGGTGGATGATCGTGACCTTGCTCGCGAAGCGCGTCAGGAAGGTCGCCTCCTCCATCGCCGAGTCGCCGCCGCCGACGACCGCGATGTGCTGGTCCTTGAAGAACGCGCCGTCGCAGGTCGCGCACCAGGAGACGCCGCGGCCCGAGAGCCTGCCTTCAGCGTCGAGGCCCAGCTTCCGGTAGGCGGAACCGGTCGAGATGATGACCGTGCGCGCCTCGAAGTCGCCGCTGTACGACGTGGAGACCTTCTTGACGTCGCCCTCGAGGTCGACTGTCGTGACGTCGTCGTAGACGAGCTCGGCGCCGAAGCGCTCAGCCTGCGCCTGCATGCGCTCCATGAGGTCTGGGCCGAGGATGCCCTCGGGGAAGCCGGGGAAGTTCTCGACGTCGGTCGTGTTCATCAGCTCGCCGCCGACTTCGACGCTCGAGGTGATGACGACAGGCTTGAGGCCAGCACGGGCCGCGTAGATCGCAGCCGTGTAGCCGGCGGGGCCTGAACCGATGATGATGACGTTCCGCATGAGTCCTCCGCACTTCTCCGAGTCGCGGGAATCGCGGCTCGACATACAGGCAAACGCGTTGAGACTAGCGACTATTCCTTCGGACGAGGTGTTGAACCGCGCCCGTCGTCGTCATCGGCCTGGCTCCGGGCCTCACGGGCGAGACGCGCCTCTTCTTCACGGCGGGCGGCCAGCTCGATCACAGCTCGGCGCTCCTCCTCGCGACGCTCCCGGCGGGTGCGGGGCGGTTCCTGGCGGCCGACCTTCGGGATCTCGGTCGTCCGCGAGTGCATGGGCAGGATGATGCCGGCGGTCGAGAGGTCCTCGGTGGCGCCACCGAACGCCCAGGAGGCCGCGTTGACTCGCTCCTCGCGCTGTTCCTGCTCCGCAGCCTGCCTGCGTTCGTCCGCAGGGTCTGGCTCGATCTCCTCGGATGCGAGATTCCATGGCGTCGGTGCCGAGTCCTCCGCGCCAACGGTGACGGTTTCTGGGAACGCCGGAAGGTCATCCTCGTCGAGCCCCTCCTCGCCGGGGCGGGCTGGACTCGATGGCGGGCCGGGCTTGATGCCGAAACGAGCGAGGAGTGGGCCGGCGAAGCCCCGGAACTCGGGTGACTTGAGCAGCCAGAGCAGGGGGAAGTAGAAGAGGGCCATGATGCCGGCGCCGATCGCGCACGAGACGAGCGCCTGGAAGATGCCGGAGCGGGGGAAGCCGTCCTCCTGGAACGTGCCGAGCAGCACCATGACGATCAGGGCTGGGATGGATGCAGCGATGGCCGCGATCGTGAAGCGCACGTAGGAGCGAACGATGTTCGCGAAGTCGAGCTGGCCCATCCGCTTCCGCAGGATGAAGAGCAGGATCGCGAGCCGCAGGGTCGACATGATCGACTGCATCAGGGCGAGGCCCACGACGATGAGCTCGACCGGCCCGATCGCGGCGAGCGCCATGCCGAAGATGTGCAGTGGCAACGTGAAGAGGAACACGAAGAAGATGGTCTTGGTGTCCTCGAGCGCGTAGAAGGCGCGCTGCACGAGGAACAGGCCACTGAACGGGATGAGGCCGACCAGGAACGCGATGAGGATCGCCGCGATCGAGTTGATGCCGGCATCCGTCGTCGCGAAGATCCGCGCGAACGGCACAGCCACGAGTGCGAGGCCGAACCCGGCGAACAGCAAGAACATGCCGATGAGGCGCGAGCCCTCGGAGAGGTCGCGGATGAAGTCCTGGGGTCTGTCGTCACTGATCGCCGCGCTCATGCGGGTGAAGAACGCAGTGGCGATCGAGACGGCGATGACGGCGTGCGGGAGCGCGAAGATGAGGAACGCGTTCTGCATGGCCGCGATCGACGCGTTCTCACCGGATGCCAGGTAGGCGACGATCGTCTCCACGAGCCCCGCGAGTTGCATGACGAGCAGCATGCCGAGCGTCCACCCGGCGAGCTTGCCGACCTGTCCGAGGCCCGTGCCGCGGAACTGGAAGTCCAGGCCGAAGCGCAGGCCCGCGCGACGCCAGAAGAACAGCAGCACGATCGTCTGCATCGCGACGCCGAGCGTGGCGGTGCCGCCGAGCATCGCGATCATCGTCGGGTCCCACGAGTCGATGTTGCGCCCGGTACCCGTCGGGTCGGCGCCGAACACGGAGCTGAACAGCAGCAGGCCTGCGATGCCGACGACGTTGTTGATGACGGGCGCCCACGCGAACGGCCCGAAGAGGCCGCGGGCGTTGAGGATCTCGCCGAGGACGGCGTACATGCCGTAGAAGAAGATCTGCGGCATGCACCAGTAGGCGAACGCCACGAGGAGCCCCAGCTGTTCGGGGCTGAGGCTCGCGCCGTAGAGCGCGCCGATGATGGGCGCGCCCACGGTCGCGAGGATCGTCAGCCCGCCCAGCAGCACCATGGCGAGCGTCACGAGCCTGTTGACGTAGAGCTGACCGCCGTCTTCGTGTCTCGCTGCCTTGACGACCTGCGGCACGATGACGGCGTTGAGGAGCCCGACCGAGATGATCGAGTAGATGTTGCTCGGCAGCTGGTTCGCCCCGGCGTAGGCGTCGGCGGAGACGCCGATGACACCGATCGTCTGCGCGATGACGATGGCCTTCACGAAGCCCAGCACGCGAGACACCATGGTGCCCGATGCCAGGAGCGCGCTCGCCCGAGCGATGCCCTGAGCCATGCCTACTCCTCGGTCTTCGCCGCGTCGGCGGTCTGGGTGTCAGCCGCGTCGGCTTGGGTGCTGTCCTCGGCGGAAGTCTGAGCGTCCGAAGGCTCGGCTCCGGGTCCGGCCACTGCTGCGAGCCGACGACGGATGGTGCGCACGAGACCCGCGATGAAGAGCACGGCCAGGCCGGCGCTCGCGACCAGGATCGCGATGCTCTCCCATTCGGCGCGCACATCCAGGCGAATCTGCTTCGTCGAGGAGAGCTGCTCGCCATCCGGGGTCATGACGTTCACGGTGACGTACGTCGGTCCGTTGGCGATCGCCTTGATGGGGATGCCGACCCGCGACATCGAGTTCGGCTCGATCGTGAGGGCGACGGCGTCGCCAGTCTCGACGGCGCCCGTCGTCGGCCTCAACTCGACGAGCACGGTGACTTTGCGGTTCTGGATCGCGTTGGACACGAAGAGCGGCAGCTCGGTGTCGCGGCCGACGATGAGCGCCTCGCTCGTGTCGCCGAGCTGGACATACGACTCCGTGAGCGTGACGTGGTTGCGGAGCCCGCTGACGGCAGTCTGCGCCTCTGCCGGTGTGGTCGCCCACCCGGTTGCGAGGGCGCCGATGCCGGCGACTCGGACCGGCTCGCTGTAGTCCTGCGGGTCCTCGAAGATCGTCGAGATGACCTGCGCACGCTCGATGGTCTGCATGACGTTCGTCATGCGGTTGAACGCGGACTCGCCGACGCTTCCGTCGATGAGGGAGGCCTCCCGCCGCCCGGTGTCGGCGTCGCTCGGGAACGTCAGCGGTGTCGCTGAAGCCCAGCTCAGCCCATCCACGAACTGCAGGGTCTGTGCGAGGCGATCGCCGTCGAACTCGTCGCGCGTCACCGTGCCGACCAGCGTGCGCGGCTCGTAGGGGAGTTCGCGCGTCACGACGGCCAGGAGCGTCGCGATGCGCGTCGCCGCCTCGTTCCATTCCTCGTCCGTGGTGGCGTGCACGGCGTCGTCGATCGCGTCGTCGAGGGTCTTCTCGGCGATGACCGCGCTCCAGCCTGCGACCGTGGCCTGCGCGCTCTCGGTGAAGTCCGCGTCCGCGCTGACCCCCGTGTTGGAGTCGTCCAGGATGAGGGACTCGCCGCCCCAGTCGCGGAACCTGTCGAGGTCTGCCGACTGGACGGTGCCAGCTTGCGGCCAGACGACGCCGCTCATCGTGTATGGGAAGCTGACGAGGCTCTCGGTCGTGGGCAGCGGCGGTGCGACCGGCTCAGGATCCTCTGTGGCGGTTGGCGCGGGGGACTCGGTCGTGGTCGCCTCGGGGGACGAGGACGATTCCGCGCTGCCCTCTGCGTCGGTGCCCGCCGCCTCGTCCTCGGAGGGGGTGAGCGTCCCGGTGTCGGCGCTCTCGGTCGGCGTCGGCGTCGGCGTCTGGGTTTCCGCGGGATCGGCGAAGTTCGCGGGATCGATGTCGAAGTCGAAGTTCGTGACCTCCAGCGGCTGCTGGGCCCCCCACTGCGACTGGAGGGTGAGGCTCGCGTCTGCGAAGGGAAGCTCGAACGTCTGATTGTCGATCGCCGTCAGCCGGTCCAGCCATGTGAGCGCCGATTGCGGCGCTGCAGAACCGAGCACGCGGATCGAGGCCAGGAGGCGGGGGTCGATTGCGACCGTCGAGTTCGGGCTGGCCTCGACCGCGGTGAGGATCTTCTCGAGGCGCCCGCCCGGGGCCGTCTCCTCGGCAAGCCGCGCACTGCTGAGCAGCGCCTCATCGGCATCGACGAACAGGCCGGAGGTGATGGGAACGACGGTCGAGACGAGCGTCGGCTCAGCGGCAGCGACGCCGTTGAGCACGATCGTGGAACGCGCCTGTGCGAGCTTCGAGTCACCGCTCGTGAGGGTCGCGGCCATGGCTCGGGGACCGAAGTCGTCGGTGGCGGCGAACGGCAGCCCCTCCGCAGATACCGACACGTTCACGAGCTCGGTCTCCCCGGGCGGGACGCTCTCCGTTGCGAGGTCCGCGACTACGTCGAGCCGGTCAACCGCGGACTCGTTGCTCGAGGAGCTCCACGCATTCAACGCGAACCTCGTGTCGATCGTCGACGAACCGACCGCGAGCTCGAGCTGGCCGGGCGCGATCTCGGCATCCGTCTTGTTCACGACGACGAGCTCCACGACGAGCGGTCCGCCTGGCTGCACGAGACCGCCGTCGGCCGGCGCGGCGAAGATCGAGACCTGCCCGTCCGGCGCGTCGGCGATGGCTCGCGGCGCGGCTGTCGAGGCGCTGACCGTGGCCGGGCTCGTCTGGTTCGTGGGTGCAGCTGACGCGCCACCGGTGACCCCGAGCGCCAGCACCGACGCCAGGAGCGTCGCAGGGACAACCCGGCGTGCACAGGCACGCAGGAACCGTGGCACAGCGGCGCGCGGTGCGTGGTCCATGACCTCCATAGTAAGGACGGACGGCGAGGTGGCGAGCTGAACGCGCCCTCAGAGGCGAGCCGACCGTCCGCCTCGCCTCGTAGAATGAGCGGATGCAAAACGTGCAGTCCGCCATGGAACGCCTTCGCGGACTCGCGACCGCGTCTCCCGTCGCCGAGCTCGCCTCCGCCTTCGAGGCCGCGGGCTTCGAGCTCGCCCTGGTCGGCGGTCCGGTGCGAGATGCCTTCCTCGGGAGGGACGTCACCGACCTCGACTTCACGACGAACGCTCGGCCAGATGAGATCCTCCGCATCGTCGCCCCGATCGCGGATGCGCACTGGGACATCGGTCGCGAGTTCGGCACGATCGGGGCACGGTTCTCCGGTGAGACCGTCGAGATCACGACCTACCGCGCCGACAGCTACGACGGGACCTCCCGGAAGCCCGTCGTGGCGTTCGGCGACACCATCGACGGCGACCTGCATCGGCGCGACTTCACCGTCAACGCGCTTGCCCTGCAGCTCCCGGCGCTCACGCTCGTCGACCCCTCCGACGGCACGAAAGACCTCATCGAGACGACCCTGCGCACGCCCATCGAGGCCGCAGTATCGTTCGGCGACGACCCGCTGCGGATGCTGCGGGCGGTGCGGTTCACCTCGCAGCTCGGCTTCCAGCTCGACCGCGACTCCTTCGACGCGATCGTCGAGCTGCGGCGGCGCATCCTCGACATCTCCGCGGAACGAGTGCGCGACGAGCTCGTGAAGCTGCTCAAGACGGACACGCCTCGGCCAGGCCTCGAGCTGTTCGTCGAGACGGGGCTCGCCGAGCTCGTGCTGCCGGAGCTGCCCGCGCTGCAGCTCGAACGCGACGACGCGCACCGGCACAAGGACGTCTACGAGCACTCCATCACGGTGCTCGAACAGGCCATCAGCCTCGAGCGCGAGCGCAACCCCGGAGCGGACTCGGACCTCGTCCTGCGCCTCGCCGCGCTGCTGCACGACATCGGCAAGCCCAAGACGAGACGCTTCGGCGAGGGGCGGAAGGTCACCTTCTACAACCACGACGTCGTCGGCGCGAAGCTCGCGCGCAAGCGCCTCACGTCACTGCGGTTCGATAACGACACCATCAAGTCGGTGGCGCGCCTCGTCGAACTCCACATGCGGGTCTTCAACTACGAGGGCGCGGGCTGGACCGACTCGGCGGTGCGACGATTCGCGCGAGACGCCGGACCAGAGCTGCAGCGGCTCCTCATCCTCATCCGCGCCGACATCACGACACGCAACCAGCGGAAGTCCGATCGGCTCCTCTTCGCGATCGACGACCTCGAGCGGCGCATCCTGGAACTGCAGGAGAAGGAGGAGCTCGACTCCGTGCGCCCCAGTCTCGATGGGGAGCAGATCATGGCGATCCTCGACATCGCCCCCGGCCCGCTCGTCGGCAAGGCATACAAGCACCTGCTCGAGGTGCGCCTCGACGAGGGCCCGCTCGAGCACGACGACGCGAAGCAGCGACTGCTCGACTGGTGGGAGCAGAACCGGCCGTAGCGGCACCGCTCCGAAGCGGCACCAGTCCGAGGCGGCACCGGTCCGTCGTGGCGCCGTTGAGGCGCGTGATGACTTTCGGTGACGGTGATGGGTTCTTTCCCATCACCGGTCGTGAAAACCCATCACGGACGGTGCACGTTTGGATGCACGGGCAGGGGATTCAGCGCGGCTGGTCTGCCAAGCGAACTCTGGTCTGTCGAAGCAACGCAGAACGGCCCCCTCCGAAGAGGGGGCCGTTCGTGTCGATGCGACTGGAGCTACTCGGCGAGCGCGTACTGCGAGAGGTTCGAGTCGTAGCAGGAGACGTAGCTTGAGCTACTCGCCTCCACGATCACGGTTCCATTGACCGTCAGGGTGCAGGAGAGCTCTGACTGGTCGTTGTAGTCGCTGTGGCTCGCGGAAACAGATGCGAGGGTGCTGTCGTATCCGTACGAAGCCTCGTACTTCATCGTGGTGGTCTCCGACCACGGCACTGCTGTCGCAAGCGCCTCCGTGTCGACCTGGACACGGTCCGAGCCAGCCAGGCCGTTCTCGTAGCTGTACGTGATGTCGACCGGGGAGGTGCCCGTGCTGGTGATGGTCAGTTCGATCTCCAGCTCGCCGGATGACTCGTCAGAGAGCTCATCGATCTGTGTCGTGGCCTCGTCGGAGATGTCCTGCGCAACCCCGGCGCTCGTGGCCAGGGTGATCGCCCAGCCGCCGAGCAGCGCGATGCCGCCAAGCGCTACGCCGATGATTGCGAAGAGCTTCTTCGCGTTGAAGCGCTTGACGACGAGGCCGGCGATGCCCAGGCCGATCGCGGCGAGCGCGAACACGATCGCCAAGAAGTACCCGGCGAAGGGAATGAGGCAGATCAAGAGAGCCAAGGCACCCGCGATCGTTGCGATCAGGCCGAGAACGTTGAAGCCGCCCTTGCCCTGCGGGGCGTAGTTGCCATACTGCTGCTGCTGGCCTCCGCCAGCACCGCCGGCTGCTCCGTAGGCAGGAGCCGCTCCGTAGGCGCCGGGAGCTGCGTTCGGGTCCTGGGACTGGGCGCCGTAGGCGTTGCCCTGTCCGGACGTGCCGTACGCGTCGGGTGCCGGAGCCGAGCCGTACGCGTTGTTCTGCGCTGATGCCCCGTACGCGTCGGGTGCGGGTGCTGACCCGTAGGACCCGGGTGCGCTGTCGTTCCCGTAGCCGTTTCCGGCCGAGTAGTCGGGAGTGCTGCCGTAGCTCGGAGCCGAGTAGTCGCTTCCGGATGCGGAGGGTGCCGTGTACGAGGTGTCCCCCGTGTACGAGCCAGCGCTCGGCGACGAGTACGAGTTGTCGCTCGACGCCCCGTAGCTGGAGTTGTCGCTCGACGAACCGTAGTTGGGGGTCGAGTAGCCCGAGTTCGACGATGCGCTCGGCACGCTCGAACCGGTCGAACCGGAGTAGGACGACTGCCCGCCCTGGTAGCCGGATGCGGAGCCCGGGGCCTCGTAGGAGCCGCCAGGCGCCGTGTAGTTGCCCGGGGCCTGGTAGTTGTCGCCGCTCGAGCCGTAGCTGCTGCCGACGCCGTAGCCGTTGCTCGAGCCCTGCTCGGCTGCGCCGGGCTGGTCGCCGAACGCCGCCTGAGGAGCCTGCGACGCCGCAGCGTCGCCTTCCTGCGGTGCTGAGTTCTGTGGCACTGGGGCGTTCGGGTCGCGTTCGCCCGCGCCGCCTGTTGGATCGCTCATGATTCCCCTAGGTAGTGGTGCGTTTCAGCGGACCACGGGGGCCGCCGGTTGTGCTGGAAAGAGCATATTCGTTCGCGAGTCGGGGAGTTCTTCCAATTGACTGGCATTTAGGAGCCGGAAGCGACTATGCTTGCCAGGTTGTCTGAGCGATCAACTGCCCAGGCACGCGCAATAACCCTCCTGCTGCAGATCGTCTGCAGCCGTTCTAGACCGAAGGAGGTGGGTTTATCGTGCATCAGTATGAGTTGATGGTGATCCTCGATCCAGAGATCGACGAGCGCACCGTAGCTCCGAGCCTCGATAAGTTCCTCAACGTCATTCGCAATGACGGTGGAACCATCGAGAAGACCGACATCTGGGGCCGTCGTCGCCTCGCCTACGAGATCAACAAGAAGAGCGAAGGCATCTACGCCGTCGTTGACTTCACGTCGACCTCGGCAACGGCGAACGAGCTCGACCGCCAGCTGAACCTGTCCGAAGCTGTCATGCGCACCAAGGTGCTCCGCGCAGAAGAGGCCATCGCTCGCGTCGCCTCCGAGGCGAAGCGCGACGAGGCTCGCAAGGCTGCCAAGGCCGCTGCTATTGCAGCGAAGCCCGCGGCGACCACCGAGGCCTAGTCATGGCTGGCGACACGATCATCACCGTGGTGGGCAACCTCACGGCTGACCCCGAACTGCGGTACACGCAGAACGGGCTCGCAGTCGCGAACTTCACCATCGCATCCACCCCCCGCGTGTTCGACCGTCAGGCGAACGAGTGGAAGGACGGCGAGGCACTCTTCCTTCGGGCGAGCGTCTGGCGTGAGTTTGCGGAGCATGTCGCCTCGAGCCTCTCAAAGGGCTCGCGAGTCATCGCGCAGGGTCGCCTCAAGCAGCGCTCCTACGAGACGAAGGAAGGCGAGAAGCGCACTTCCATCGAGCTCGAGATCGAGGAGATCGGTCCTAGCCTCCGCTACGCCACTGCGCAGCTCACCCGCACGTCCTCCGGCGGCGCCGGCGGACAGCAGGGTGGCGGCCAGGGTGGCTTCGGCGGTGGCCAGCAGCGTTCCTTCGGTGGCAACGGCGGCGGCAACAGCAACGGCAACGCGTCAGGTGGACGTCAGTCCGCCCCGGCGGACGAGCCATGGGGCCAGCCTGCTGGCCAGCCCCGCGACAACGGCGCATCCGGCTGGGCGACGCCCGGCGCATCGAACGATTTTGACGAGCCCCCCTTCTAAAGGGCGCTCGCAAACACACTCAACGAAAGAAGATCCCAATGGCTGGAAAGTCAAGCGGCGACCGCCGCAAGGGTGTACGCGGGAAGGGCGGCAAGCCCGCTGCTCCCGCGAAGCAGATCCGGGTCGGAGTCATCGACTACAAGGATGTCAACACCCTCCGCAAGTTCATCTCGGAGCGCGGAAAGATTCGCGCTCGTCGCATCACCGGCGTCTCCGTCCAGGAGCAGCGCCTCATCGCACGTGCAGTCAAGAACGCACGTGAAATGGCGCTCCTGCCCTACGCCGGCTCTGGCCGCTAAGGAGTAGTCGACATGGCAAAGGTAATTCTTACGCACGAGGTCTCCGGCCTCGGTGCAGCCGGTGACGTCATCGAGGTCAAGAGCGGGTACGCCCGCAACTACCTCGTCCCCAAGGGCTACGCAGTCAGCTGGTCCCGTGGCAGCGAGAAGCAGGTCGAGCAGATTCGTTCCGCTCGTGCCGCACGCGAACTCGCAACCCTCGAAGAGGCGAAGGCGCTCAAGGACAAGATCGAGTCCGCCATCGTCAAGCTTCACGTGAAGTCGGGCGCCGAAGGCCGCCTCTTCGGTTCCGTTCGCGGTGCCGACGTCGCGACCGCCGTCGAAGAAGCTGGCCTCGGCCAGATCGACAAGCGCAAGGTCGAGTTCCCGAACCCGATCAAGTACACGGGCAACCACGAGGCGACTGTTCGCCTCCGTGACGACCTCGTTGCGACCGTCAAGCTCCAGGTCATCGCCCAGCGATAGCCAGTAGCCGCCTCGGCGCTCGAGCAGCACCTCGGTAGCTGATCGACAGAGCACGGCCCCGGACATCTCGATGTCCGGGGCCGTTCCTGTCCCGCGTCGGGCCCCAAGGTCGCACCCCACGGCCTGCTCGCACCAGTCTGGGGTGGATGCGCGAGCGGACGCTATAAGGTCAGCGGAGTCCAGCATCCAGCTCGTTCCCTTTCCTGATTGACACACGAACATGTCGAACCAAACGCACCGACCGGCAGCAGAGCACGAGCCGCGCCGGTTTCCGGTGACGGTGAGCCCGACGGTCCTCGGTTTCATCGGGTCGCTGTTCATCCTCGTCGGATCGTTCGGCGCTGGCTGGATCGGCGACGGCCTCGGTATCCGCGAGTGGTTCCCCATTGCCTTCTTCCGCAGCTCGCCAGACCTGACTCGTCTCTGCACGATGCTGCTCATCGTCGGCGGCTTCCTGCTCCTCATCGCCTGGATCCGCTTCCGGCCGAGCATTCGCGACGACGACGCCTCGCTGCGACGCGTGATCAGGACGGCGGTCATCTGGGCCCTGCCGCTGCTGATCTGCATCCCCGTCTTCAGTCGGGACATGTTCTCGTACGTCGCGGTCGGACGCCTCATGGCGGCGGGGATCGACCCGTACCAGCATGGCGTCAACGAGATCGCCGGCTGGTACTCGCTCGGCGTCGATCCCTTCTGGTCCAGCACGGAGTCGCCCTACGGTCCGCTGTTCCTCGGCGTCGCGGCCGTCTTCTCCTGGCTCGGGGCAGAGATCCCCGAGTACGCCCTGTTCCTGAATCGCGTCGCCGCAACCGCGGGCGCCGTGCTCATGGTGGTGGCCTTCCTGAAGATCGCCGCACTTCGCGGGCGCAACCGCGCTTTCGTCGCCTGGATGATCGCAGCGAACCCCCTCACGCTCCTCCTGTTCATCGCCTCAGGGCACAACGACGGCCTCATGCTCGCCGGTATGGGGTTCGGCCTGCTCGCGGCGCTCAAGGGGCATCGTGTCCTCGGAGTGGTCTGGATCGCGCTCGCTGTGGCGATCAAGCCGATCGCGCTCATCGCCCTCCCCATCGTGGCGCTCATCGGCAGGCCCAGTTCACTCCCCGTGTGGGACAGGGTGAAGAGCTGGACACTGCACGGCGCCATCGCCATCGGACTTGTTGGTGCCATCGGCCTCGTGCTGGGGTTGGGATTCGGCTGGGTGACGGCCCTCACCGTGCCGGGGGCGATCCAGCACTGGTACTCCCCGTTGACGCTCATGGTCGGCACCGTGCGCGGCCTCGCGGAGCTCGTGACCCTCGACCCGTTCGTCTTCGAGGTCATCCTCAAGATCATCGCCTTCTCGATCGCCGGTCTCGTCGCCGCGTGGGTCGTCCTCACGAAGCGGCCCATCGACCCGCTGCTGCGCCTCGTGCTGTGCACGGCGGTCATCGTCGCCGCATCCACTGCCATCCACCCCTGGTACGTCATGTGGATACTTCCGTTCGCGGCCGTCGCGGGTCCGTGGAGGAAGGGGCAGGAGCACCTCGCGATGCTGGTGACCATCTTCTTCACGACCGTGACGCTCGCTGAGCCCACCGACTCGTTCTTCGAGGGGCCGTACACGCGCCTCGCGGTGGCCAGCATCACGGTGCTGTTCGCGCTGTCGGTGCTCGTCTGGTGGTGGCGGTCGAGCAACGTGTCGGGGCGGGCGGTGGTCATCGCCGTTCCATACGGGCAGGTGCTCGTCGATCGCTGGAGCGCGAGACGGCAGCGCAAGCTGAGGGAGCGCGCTCACACGCAGCGCTGAGCGCACGCTCGCGAGGTTGTGGAAAACGCCCGGATATCCCCGGTTTGCGTGGGGAAGCGGGCGGATGTTATGCACAGTCCCGCTTGCAGGTTTCAACCTTCAATGGATGCTTCACACCTGTTGTGCACACCAGATGTGCGCAATAAAAAGCCTGGTCAAGGCCGCTTTATCGCCTCATGCTCGGCAAGTATCCCCGATGTTATCCACAGAGTTTCCACACATCGTCCGGCGCGTCTCCACAGTTACCCACAGAGTTATCCACAGGCACGCCGGTGATGGTTCGCCCGGCTGGGGAGCTGGGGACTACTGTGGTCAAATCTCTCACCGGCATTCGAGCGAAGTCAGGAGCATCCGTGTCGATCGCGCATCTCGGTTCCTCATCTCAGGGTGAGCGGGAGACGCACGACGGGGTTCGCACGCCTCCCCACGACCTGCTCGCCGAGCAGTCCGCCATCGGCGGCATGCTCCTCTCGAAGGACGCGGTCGCCGACGTCGTCGAGGCCGTGCGCGGCATCGACTTCTACGTGCCGAAGCACGAGATCATCTTCGACTCCATCCACGCGCTCTACGCCGCCGGTGAGCCCACGGATGTCATCACCGTCACCGACCACCTCACGAAGTCGGGTGAGCTCTCGCGCGCCGGCGGTGCCGAGTACCTGCACACGCTGGCCGGCATCGTGCCGACAGCAGCGAACGCCGGCTACTACGCGGCGATCGTCTCGGAGCGCGCCGTCCTGCGGCGCCTGGTCGAGGCCGGCACCCGCATCGTGCAGATGGGCTACCTCGCGGAAGGTGAGGTCGTCGACCTCGTCAACCAGGCCCAGGCCGAGATCTACGGCGTCACCGGTGCTGTCGAGAAGGAGGACTACGTCGTCCTCGCCGAGGCCATCCTCGAGGCCCAGAACGACATCGACGCCGCGCAGAACAAATCCGGCGGCATGACCGGAGTGCCGACTGGGTTCAGCGACCTCGACCGCATCACGAACGGCTTCCACGGCGGCCAGCTCATCATCGTCGCCGCCCGCCCCGGTCTCGGAAAGTCGACGGTGGCGCTCGACTTCGCACGGTCCGCGTCCATCACGCACGGCAAGGCCTCGATCTTCTTCAGCCTCGAGATGGGCAAGAGCGAGATCGCCATGCGCCTGATCTCGGCAGAGGCGAGCGTTCGGCTCCAGCACATGCGCGCCGGCGGCCTCACGCAGGAAGATCTCACGCAGATCGCCCGCACGCAGGGCGATATCTCCGACGCCCCGCTCTACATCGACGACAGCCCGAATATGACGCTCGTCGAGATCCGCGCGAAGTGCCGCAGGCTCAAGCAGAAGGTCGGGCTGTCGCTCGTCGTCATCGACTACCTGCAGCTCATGACAAGCGGCAAGCGCGTCGAGAGCCGCCAGCAGGAGGTGTCGGAGTTCTCGCGCGCGCTGAAGCTGCTCGCGAAGGAGCTCGACGTTCCCGTCATCGCGCTGTCACAGCTGAACCGTGGTCCCGAGCAGCGCGCCGACAAGCGCCCGGCGGCGAGCGACCTCCGCGAGTCCGGATCGCTCGAGCAGGACGCCGACATGATCATCCTGCTCCACCGCGAAGGCGCGTACGACCGGGAGAGCCCGCGCGGCGGTGAAGCCGACTTCATCCTCGCCAAGCACCGCAACGGTCCGACCGACACGATCACCGTCACCTTCCAGGGGCACTTCTCTCGCTTCATGGACATGGCGCCCGGCTACGCGACGGGGCAGTAGGCGAACGCGGCCGCGCCTCATCGACGACCTCGTCACCAACGCGCCGCCGGAGAATCGCGAGGTGGAGGCGGTCGAGGGACGCGAGCGGCATGAGAAGCGGATGGAGCGCGAAGCTCGTATCCGCACCACGAGCTCGTCGGTCTCATCCCTCCGGCTATCGAGTTCAGCCCCGCGGCCGAAGCGCCGAGGCTCCTGTGCTTCGTACCTTGAATGCAGCACCCACTCGCGGTGACAGGGACATAGGGAGAGATCATGAACGCTGACGCGACGCAGCCGGCCAGCATGAAGCAGCGCCGATCGATACGCATCCTCACGATCGCGATGAGCGTTCTACTGCTCGCGGTGCTCGTCATGCTGGTTGCCGGGGTCATGGCCAGCTCTGCGCCCATGATCATCGCCGGCAGCAGCGGATGCGCCGCGATCGCCACGGCCTGGACAACCGGCGTCCTCGCGATCCGCCAGCAGGCCAGCAAGGAGGCCGAACGCGATCGCCGAGGCGGCGAGGCATCTGCCAGACTGAGCGCACCGACCCCAACTGGAGGAACCCAATGGTGAGTTCTGAAGAGATCGTCCTGGGCGACCTGCCCGCAGGTATCGTCCGAGCCGACGAGGCCGTGGCCGGCCGTGTCTGGAATGTGCTCGGCCACACCTACATCACGAAGGCAGAGAGCGCCTCGACCTACTCATGGCTCTCGCTCGACCCGGCCGGAACCGGGGTGCCGCCGCACGTGCACCCCACCCAGGACGAGTTCATCTACGTGTTCGACGGGGTCTACACCCTCTACCTCGACGGCCAGTGGACCTCGGCCGGCCCGGGCGACCTCGTGCAGATGCCGAAGGGCATCCCGCACGCTTACTACAACAAGCAGGACGAGGCAGCGAAGTCGCTCTTCTGGGTGAGCCCAGGCGGCCAGCTGGCGAACCTCTTCAGCCTGCTGCACAACGTGACCGACCCGGCCGAGGTCGTGCGTCTCTCAGCCCTGAACGGCGTCGACTTCCTGCCAGAGGGTGCCGTGGAAGGCGCGTGAGGCGGCGCACGTGACGGATGCGAGCGTCCGGGGCATGCCGGGCGACCCTGAGGCGAGGCGTGAGACATACGGGTCGGACGCAGATCAGCATCTGACGTTCTGGGCGGCTTCCGGGTCCGTGCGCGGGCTCGCCGTGCTCATCCACGGTGGGTATTGGCGATCGCAGTTCACCGACGAGCTCATGCTCCCGCTGGTGCCGGAATTCACCCGACGCGGCTGGTCCGTGGCGAATCTCGAGTACCGGCGGGGCGACGATGGATGGTCGGCGACCCGCGGGGACCTCTCGCGTGGCCTCTCGGCGGCGCGCAGCGAGGCGTCCCGGTTGACGCCGGATGCGCGGCTCGTGATCGTCGGGCACTCGGTTGGCGGTCAGCTCGCACTGCTCGGCGGAGAACCAGGCGACGCGGTCGTGGCGCTCGCGCCCGTCACTGACCTCGCGCGCGGCTACGAAGAGGGCAACGGCGACGGAGCCGTCTCGGAGTTCTTCCGCGTGGCGCCCTCCCAAGCCCCGGAGGTCTACGCGTCGGCGTCACCGATCGAGCATTTGCCTCTGCAGGCACGGGCGCTGCTTGTGCACGGAGTCGATGACGAGCGTGTGCCGGTCGAGCACACCCGCGCCTACGTTGCCGCCGCCAGGCAGGCTGGCGCCGACGTCGAGCTCATCGAGCCCGCGACCCTCGAGCATCGCGCCGCGATCGCGCCGGATGCGCCGCACTGGCCAGACGTGAATGCCTGGCTCGACGCGTTCGCATTCGCGCGCCACACCTGAGGCAGTCGACTTGACGCCAAGGAGGGATTGACAGGACCTGCCTGACGACCCCGCGCGTCTCCGCTGGGACGTATGCTTCCATCCGGCGAGAAGTCTGAGCACAGACCCCGCCGTCGTGGAGGGGAAGCCATTGGGCCAGCAGAAACAGGATTGGGTCCGTCTCGTCGCGGACCGTCTGCGCACCGAGTCGGGAAGCGCCCTCCTGCTCGTCGGCGTCGCGGTGTTCGCGCTGCTCTGGGCGAACTCGCCCTGGTCTGAGTCGTACGTGCAGCTGTGGGAGACCCACGCCGCCATCGGCATCGGCGATTTCCGCATCGACATGAGCCTGCACCACTGGGTGAACGACGGCTTCATGGTCATCTTCTTCTTCCTCATCGGTCTGGAGGTGCGACAAGAGCTCGCGGTCGGCTCGCTGCGTGACCGGCGCCAGGCTCTTGTGCCTATCGTCGCGGGCCTTGCCGGAGTCGCTCTCCCAGCGCTCATCTACCTCGCCATCGCCGGGCGGGACGCCCCGGAAGCGTGGGGAGCCGTCATCGGCACGGACACGGCGTTCCTCCTGGGCGCGCTTGCGCTGGTCGGTCCGAAGATGTCGAGCCAGCTGCGCGTCTTCCTGCTGACCCTCACCGTCGTCGACGACTTCCTCGCCGTCGCCATCATCGGCATCGTCTACACGGAGTCCGTGCAGTGGATGCCCCTCGGCATCGCCGTCGTCTGCCTCGTCTTCCTGTTCCTCCTGGCCCGCGCGAACGAGTGGCGCAGCAGTCCCTACATCGTCGTCATCGTCGTGCTGTGGGCCGCGACGCTGCTCTCCGGTGTGCATCCGTCACTCGCCGGAATGGCCGCTGGGCTGCTCATCCCGGCCTCTGACCCAGACCGGGAGGACGTGGTGCGGGCGAAGCGGCTCTTCCGCGACTTCTGGCAGTCACCTCGCGCCGATGCTGCCCGCAACGTGCGGCTCGGCCTCGCCAAGTCGATCTCCGTCAACGAACGGCTCCACGAGGTGCTGCTCAGCCCCGTCGCGCTCTTCATCGTGCCGGTCTTCGCGCTCGCGAACGCGGGGGTCGACCTGCGGGGCGGGATGCTCGGCGATGCGCTCACCTCCCCGGTCACGTGGGGTGTCGTCGCAGGTCTTGTCCTCGGCAAGTTCGGCGGCATCGCCCTCGGCAGCTGGATCGCCGTGCGTGCTGGCCTCGGCACACTCCCGCAGGGCGTCGGCATGGGCAGCGTCTTCGGCGGCGCCGCGCTCAGCGGCATCGGCTTCACGATGTCGCTGCTCATCATCTCGCTGGCGCTCGAGGGCGAAGTCGCCGGGCAGGCCATCGTGGGCGTGTTCATCGCCATGGTGCTCTCCTGGGTCCTCGGCTGGCTCACCTTCACGTTCGCGCGCGTCAAGATGAACGAGACGACGGCCGACCTGCCGACGAAGCTGTCGCGCCCCGTCGACCCCGAGCGCGACCACCTCCTCGGCGACCCGGACGCGCCGGTCACGATCGTCGAGTACCTCGACTTCGAATGCCCGTTCTGCGCGCGAGCGACCGGCATGTGGCAGGACCTCGGCGAGTACTTCACCGACGGAGGGGCGCGCTACGTGGTGCGCCACCTGCCGCTCGAGGACTACCACCCGCACGCCTTCCAGGCCGCGATCGCCGCCGAGGCCGCCGCGAACCAGGGGAAGTTCTGGGAGATGCACAACCTGCTCTTCGCGAACCAGGAGCGTCTCGACGTGCAGTTCCTGCGCGGCTACGCGGAGGAGATCGGGCTCGACCTCGACCGGTTCGACCTCGACATGCTCGACGACGAGCTGCCGAGGCGCATCCGCGACGACATGCAGAGCGCCATCGATAGCGGTGCGCGCGGCACTCCCACGTTCTTCCTCGGCGAGACGCGCCACAGCGGTGCGCATGACGCGCGCACGCTCATCGCGACGATCGAGGCGCAGCGCAAGGAAGCTGCCATCCGCCGTCGTTCCTAGCGCGAAGCTCGAGGCAGATGGGCCTTGGCATCCCCGGCACGAGGCGCCGGGTCGTACGATCTCCTCATGGCTGACACGAAGAGCGCTCTCGTCGAGGAGAGTGCGGCACCGGACACCGACGCTGTGCGATTCGAGGCACGCGTCATCGCCGCCCCGGTCGTCGGCGATTCGGGCGAGCGGTTCATCGTCCGGTTCCCGGACGACGCGAGCAGGATGCTGCCGTCCCGCGGCCAGGTTGCCGTGACCGGTTCGATCCGGCCGGATGGCGCGGAGACGGCTAGACTCTTCGACTCCGTCATCGAACCCGACGGGCTCCGGGGTCACTGGCTGGACGTCGCGGCCGCGCTCGGTGCGGGTATCAGGGCCGGCGATGTCGTGGCCGTCGAGCTGCGACCTCGAGGCGACTGGCCAGAGCCGGTCGTTCCCGAGGACTTCGCCGCCGCGCTCGCGGAGGCACCCGAATCCGTCGCCACCTGGAACGACATCACGCCGATGGCGAGGTGGGAGTGGGTGCGATGGATCAACGCGACCCGCAACCCGCAGACGCGTCTGCGCCGCGTCGAGGTCGGCCTCTCGAAGCTCGAGGCGGGCAAGCGCCGCCCGTGCTGCTTCGACCTCTCCTCGTGCACCGACCCTGAGCTGTCGAAGAGCGGCAAGCTCGCGGTCTAGCCCCGACGCCGACCGAAGACCGCCCCTGCGGCGAGCAGCAGCGGCACGACCGAGACGCTCATGAGCACGATCCCGAGCGGGGCGAGCTGCGGCAGCAGGAGCACACCCGCGATGAGCAGCGCGGCGAACACGATCGCCGAGACGACCCCGCGCAGCATCCGCTCGAGTGAGCGCATATGCCGGTCGACGCTGGGCGTCTGCACCTTGAGCTGGCCGGCCTCGAGGCGAGTGGTGAGCGCATCGAGTCGACCGGGGAGGGTGACTGCGGTCGCCAGCGCGGAGATCGCCTGCTTGGCGACGGCCTGCACCGTGTTGCCGCCCTCGTCGCGGGTGAGGGTGCGGGCGAACGGGTCGACCGCCTCCCACATGTTGAAGTCCTTGTCGAGCGCCGAGGTCACGCCGGAGACCAGCGAGATCGCTCGGATGATGAGCAGGAAGTTCTCGGGCAGCTGGAACGGCATCTCGCGGATGGTGTCGCGGAAGCGGTCGGCGAAGTCGCCGAGCTCGGCGGGGTCGACGCGTTGCAGCTCGGCGACGCCCATCCCTCCGAAGCGCCCGAAGAGCTCGGTCATCGCCTGCTCGAGCTCGATGGTGTCACCGGCAGGGAGGAGCACGCCGACGCTGCGCATCGACCGCACGAGCCCCGGCCCGTCGCGAGAGACGATCGCGAAGATCAGCTGGCGGAGGCTCGCCCGGAGGGTGTCGGAGATGACGCCCATCATGCCGAAGTCGATGTAGGTCAGCTCCCACGTGACGGGCGCGGGCGTCTCGGGGCCGCCCTCGGCATCGACGTCCGTCGGGGCGGGCAGCCTCGGTGTGGTCAAGGGGGTGACGAAGATGTTGCCGGGATGCGGGTCGGCGTGGAAGAACCCGGCGACGAACAGCTGCTGGAACGTGGCCCTCGCCAGTTCGTTGGCGACCTCGACGGGGTCGATGCCCGCCGCGCGCAGGGCATCCACGTCGGTGATCTTGATCGCGGTGACGTCGGAGAGGGTGAGGATGCGCGACGCGGTGCGCTCCCACACGACCTGGGCGGCCCCCACACGGGGGTCGGTCTCGAAGTCGGCGGCGAATCGCTCGGCGCTCGTGCCCTCGTGGATGTAGTCGATCTCCTCGAGGCTCGTCGCGGCGAACTCCTCGACGAGGGCGGGGGCGTCAGCACGCTTGGAGACGAGCTCGACTCGCTTGAGGAGCTGGCCGACGCGGCGCAGTGCGCGAAGGTCGGTCTCCACGAGGTCCTCGATGCCCGGCCGCTGCACCTTCACGACGACGTTGGAGTATCCGGTCTCCTCGGCGAGCGCGGGGGTGAGTACAGCCCGGTGCGCCTGCCCGAAGGAGGCGGCGGCGATCGGACTCTCGTCGAATCTCGCGTAGGCCTGCCCGAGCGGCATGCCGAGCTCAGCCTCCGCCTGCGCGCGGATGGCCGGGAACGCGACCGCGGGCACCTCATCCTGGAGCCCCTCGAGCTCTGCGGTGATCTCCGGTGGCAGCACGTCGAGGCGCGACGACAGGAACTGGCCCACCTTGATCATGAGCCCGCCGAGCTCGACCGCGAGGGCGTGGAAGCGGCGGGCGAGGCGCTGCATGCGCGCCGTCCGTCCGCGTTCCGCGAGCTTCCCGAGGCGGATGCGCGGCAGGAAGATCTCGAACCACCAGATCTGCACCATCGCACGCTGCGCGAACCGCACGATCCTGCGGTACCTGGCACGGCCTTCCGCCGAGAGCTTCGTATCGCTGCTGCGGACGGCGCCGGGCCGGGTGACGGCTCGCGCCTGCGCCGCGGCTGCGGTCAGTCTGCTCTCGGCGGCCAGCTCCTCCGTGAGGCCGGGGCCATCGGTCACGTTCAGTCCTCGGCGAGGATCGAGTACAGCTTGCGCCGTGTCTCGTCGAGGAGCGCTGCGGCCCGTTCGGCCTGATCGGGGGTGGCGCTGCTCTGCACCTGGACGACGGCCTGGGCGAGGCGAGCGCCGGCCTTCGGGAGGGTCGCTGCGCGCTCGGCGCGGCGGGCGGCGGGCGACTCCCAGGGGAGCTCCCCGGCTGAGGCATCCACTGCGACGGCGCGGCCTTCTTCGGTGAGCGCGTAGACCTTGCGCTCGCCGGTGACCTCGGGCACGACGAGGCCCTCGTCGGAGAGCAGCTGGAGCGTGGGGTAGACGGAGCCGGGGCTCGGCTTCCAAGCGCCACTCGTGCGGGCTTCGATGGCCTGGATCAGCTGGTAGCCGTGCTGTGGGCCCTCGAGGAGCGCGACGAGGAGGGCGGTCCTGACATCTCCGCGGCCGGCTCGAGCAGTGGTCGGTCGCGAGGCGAAGGTCTCGCGGATCTCATCGACGGCTTCGCGGAGGCCGAAGCCGAGTCCGCCTGGGGTGTGCTGAGCGACCATGTGCATTCCTTTCGAGTGCCGAGCATCCGGTGGCGATCGTGTCGACCGGGTGGATGCGCGGATTGGCGATACCTGACGACACCCGACGATACATCGGTGAATGTCGGCGAAGCTGTGCATTCCGGGTGGCTCTGAGTGTTGACAGACAATCACTTGTCTTTGTTGCTAAGTACCAGTACTCGGTGTTACTTTGTACCGGTATTCATTGTTACTGAGTAGAGAAGGTGGCCGATGGGCAGGCAGGCATCCGAGATGCTCAAGGGCACGCTCGAAGGCATCGTGCTCGCGATCCTCGCGAAGCGCTCCGCCTACGGGTACGAGATCACGAGCTGGCTCCGCGAGCAGGGCTTCGTCGACATCGCCGAGGGAACGGTCTACGCGCTCCTCGTGCGCATCGAGCAGAAAGGCCTCGTCGACGTCGAGAAAGTCCCGTCCGAGAAGGGCCCGCCGCGGAAGGTCTACACGATCAACGCCGCGGGCACCGAGTACCTCGCGGAGTTCTGGCGCACGTGGGGCTTCCTCGTCGAACGCCTCGAGCAGCTCCGAGGCGCCATCACCGCACCATCCGCTGCAACCAGCACAGACATCGAGAGAGGCAACTGACATGGCCGCCAAGTGGATCGAATCGCTCACGGGCTCATTCGAGGAGAAGAAGCAGTACAAGGAGGCACAGGCCCGGCTGGATGCGCTGCCGGAGCCCTACGGCAGGGTCGCGAAGGCCGTCCAGCGCTACCTCATGTACTCCAGTGGCGTCGTCGATGGCGAGTCGATGGTGCGCATGAACGCTGATCTCGCCGACCTCTGGGAGCGGGCCGTGGCCGATGACGCGCCTGTCCGCGACATCGTGGGCAGCGACCCGGTCGACTTCGCCGAGACGTTCGGGCAGTCGTACTCAGGGAAGCAGTGGATCGACAAGGAGCGCGCACGCCTGGTCACGGCCGTCGAAGAAGCGGAGCGAGGGCAGTAGTCAGCCCCCCACCGACGGTCTCAGGCGGGCGGGAACGTGCAGGTGACGGTGGGGAGCTCGATTCTGAGGTCGTCGTTCGCCATCAGGTCGCTTGGAGCGATCGCCTTCGAGAAGAGCAGTCGCAGCGTGACCATTCCAGCCGCGCCTCCGGAGTGGTGGGCGAACGTGATCGGGGTCATCTTCGGGTCTGCGCTCTGCGTGACCGGAAGCGTCTGTGTCGGCGCCGGATCGGCGGATGCCGTGGAGAGCACTGCGAGGGATTCGATCATCGTCCCCCTCCCGTCGACGACCTCCACGGCGACCGCCGCGGGGCGGCTCGACCCCGCTGCAGACGAGCGGCGGGTCGCGCACGCCCGGGTGGTGAAGGTGTACGTGCGGCCAGGGGTCACCGGGAAGGCGTAGCTCGCACTCCAGGTGGCGGGAGCAGCCGTGCCAGCGGCGTCCATCCCGGAGACCAGGGTGATGCCCGTCGGGCTCTCGAAGCCGTTTGTGCCCGAGCCCTCGACGAACGCACCCGTGAGCGGGCCGGCGTCGATCTTCCACGCCGAGCGTGAGGTGGAGTTTCCGAGGCAGGGGTACTCGGGGGGAGCAGTAGGGGCGACCGCGGCCGCAACGACAGGTGCGCTCCAGGCCGGGCCCCTCAGAATCCGTCGCGCGGTCATCTGCAGGGTGGCGGTCAGTGTCGGTTCCCGTCGCGCTTCTGCTGTCGCTTTTTCGCGCTGCGTCGTTTGGTGATGATGCCGAGGGCAAAGGTGATGATGCGGAGGAACATGGTGGTGGAGCTTTCGGGTTGGAGCTGGGGCGTGCTTGTTGGGTGGGGGTCTGGCTACTGCAGGCGAGTCGGCTTCTGGGTCTGTGCTCTGAACCCGCCGGTCAGCTGGAGGAGCACCGGCAGTTCCCTGCCGAGCAGAGCGTCGAGGGTGTGGAGGTCACGTTCGACGAGGTCTGTTGCGTCCCTCGGGGAGACCCCTCGCCGACAGCTCGCCGAGACTTTCAGCGCCGGGGTTCCGCGCACCTCGTAGGCGGAGACGCTGGTCGAGAGGAACTCATCGCGTTCGCCGAGCGAGTCCGAGAGCGCGTCTCTGGCGACACTGACGTCCACGACAGTCGGTCCCGCCTTCGACGCGCGGTCGTGGATGAGGGGTCCCGTCCGACCCTGCCCCTGTCGGAGGCTGAAGGCGAGGAGCAGGATGATGCCCACCACGAGGACGGCGACGACGGCGATCATCAGCCAGCTGAAGTCCGTGCCGGGGAAGGGGGTCTGCTGGAGCCAGCTGCCGACCTGCGTGGTGACCGTTTCAGAGATCGGGGTCCAGGTGTCCTTGGCTCCGGGCAGCCAGGCGCCGATGGCGGCGGCTGCGCCCACAATGAGCAGAAGGAGCCCTGTGGCGACGATGAGGAGCCGGTTCAGGCCTCGGTTCGTGCTGTTCATGCGCCGACCTTCCCGTTCTCTGCGACGCGGACCTTGGCGGTGACGCGTGGGGTGAGCTCGTACTGCTCGAGCTGCCGGGTGACGGCCGCTTCGATGGAGGCGGCGTCGACGGGCACCCCGGAGGCGGGCACGAGGTGGACGTCGGCGCGACGGTGCGAGACCGAGACGGTGACGTTGTCCGGGCTGACGTGGCCAGCTCGAGCCGCGTGGCGGGCGAGCGCCGAGGCGATGACCGCGTTGTCCGCGACGGTCGCGGTCCGCGACGAGCGCAGCGTGTGGCGCGCTCGCCGTCCGGGGGCGAGCCCCGCGATGAGCAGGACCAGACCCAGGATGGCGACCACGACGCCCGCGATCCCGACGTACTGGGCTGGCTGCTCGAGCACCCCGAGGGTCGACGTGAACATGTCGACCGGCGCGACGAGCAGCGCGGGGAGCGCCAGAAGCGCCAGGACGATCTCCGTGCCGACCCAGGCCGCGACGACGATGAGCAGCACGGCCAGGACGATCGCGAGCGCCGACCGTGGCGAATGCGTCTCGCGCCGAGCGACCCGTTTGTAGAGGGAATCGTGGTTGCTCATGTGACTCGTTCCTCGGTTCGGATGTCGAGCCCGGTGATCCGCAGCATGACGCGGTCGACGCGCGAGTCGGTCAACGTCTGGAAGCGGTCCCGGATCGCGACCTTCGCGGCTTCGACTCGATCGAGGATCGCCCCGCCGCTGCGTTCGATGGCGGCGTCCTGCGAGCGGATGCGGGAGAGGGAGGGCACACGAATCGGTGTGCTGATCCGCAGCGCGAGGTTGCCGTTGTGGTCGTCGAGGTCGACGTTGACGTTGCCGGCGTCGACCCCGAGGGCGTCACCGGCGACAGCTGACGCGACACGAGTCAGGGCCTTCGCGGTGAGTCGTGTTGTGCCTCGCTGCGCCGCGCCGTGGTGTGTGGTCGCGGCGATGCTCATGAGGAGGTGTTCCGTCCTCGGATGACGTCGACGAGGGCGCTGGCGTCGAGCTTTCCTTCGAGGATGCGTCCGATGACGCCGCCGATGATCATCGCGATCGCGACGAAGAAGAAGGCCCAGAAGCCGAGGATGATCCAGGTGAGCGCGAGGACTGCGCCGATGAGGATGCCGGTTCGGGTGAGGGATGCGGTGTTCACTGGACTCGCGCTTCTTCCGCCTTGTTGGTGTCGTTGTCTTCGGAGGGGAGGTGGACGTCGTTGACGGTGACGTTGACTTCGGTGACCTCGAGGCCGACGATCGTCTCGACGGCGCGGATCACGTCGGCGCGGACGCCGTCGGCGACGTCCTGGAGGGAGACTGGGTACTCGGCGACGATGGTCACGTCGACGGCGACCTGCTTCTCGCCGACCTCGACGCTGATGCCCTGGCTCTGGTCGGTGGCGTTGATGGCGTTGCGGATGGCGCCGATCGCGCGGGCCGCACCGCCACCGAGGTCGTAGACACCACGGGCGTCGCGGGCGGCGATGCCGGCGACCTTCGCGACGACGCCGTCATCGATCGTGGTCTTGCCGTTGGCGGCGTGAGCGGGGCGCAGATCCTTGCGGTCGCTGGACGAGGTGCTGACGTTCGGGGTGGTGTTCGACATGATGCTCTCCTTGTGGTTGCCCGGCGGTGCGGGTGCACCTGCTGCGGGGTCGTGCTGGTGAGACGTGTGCTTTTCATGATTTGTCACGAAATACTTGAGAAAAAAAATCTGGGGCCCGATCGCGCGTCGTGATGGTGCGGGCGAAGGGGTGAGAAGAGGTCTTGGTTGGGGTGGAGGTCGCAGCTGCGGTCCGCTGTAATGCGCGAGTGGTATTTCACATTGCGTGCACCTAGCGAAGTGAACTCGTATCTGCCCGGTGAGCATATGCACGGCGTACGCGGCGGTAGCCGAGAGTTCCTCCCCGCTTTGTGGCCCAATTCGGGTCTGATACGTCTCCTGATCTGGGTTTTCCTGTGAATGCGAATACTGGATCGGCTCGCGGACGACTTTGATTCAGCTCGCCGACGGAAATGATTCTGGCGGGGAAGAAGTCGCCGAGTGACTCGCAGTTTGCTGCGTTCCAGCTCACTTCCCCGGGTGTTTTCATCCGGTGAGATGCCCGACCTGGTTCTCCAACCCATCCGACAGAATGGAATGTGTGACGAACGCCGCGCTCGTGTCGTCTCACCAGGGAACGTGCGGTCTGCGCGTTCTCCGAATGACATCGAGCGATTGGAGTGGGTGAGGTGCAGGAGCACACGAGTCAGGCAGACACCGAGGTTGCCGTGAGGGAGTCGAGCGACGGCCAGTGGCCGACGCGGACGGAACTCCCTCGGGTGGTCTCGCTCACTGTCGACGAGGTGGGGCCGGAGGCCGTCGAGACCGTGCGGGGCTGGGGATGGCATCTCCAGTCGGACGGTCAGGACTTCAGGGTCGTCGGCGATGTGCTCAAGAACGACACCTTCGCCCTCAGCCGCTACCGCCACACGGCAGCGACCTTCCGATACGAAGTCCCGAGCGCCTTCGCCGGGGGCGCCGCCAGGCTGCTCCTCGCCTGCCTGGAAGGCGAGGTCGTGGTCGACATCGCCGGAACGCTGGAGACGCTCACCCCCGGCAGCGTGCTGTTCGCCAACCCGGAGGATCTCGTCAGCAAGACGTCGAATGGCCCGGTCAGCAGCCTCCTGGTCATCTTCCCCCGCCCCCAGTCCTTCACGGAGAACTACGTCGGAACGACCTCGGCGTCGGATGCCTACCTGCAGGTGCTCGTCGACGCCTCCGCATCCATCCTCAGCGGCGGACTCCGTGCTGAGGACCCCGCCTTCACCCGCGTCGGGCTGGGCGTCGAGGCGCTGGTCTGGGCGCTGGCGACTCAGACCGAGCTCCGCACGCTCAGCACGGCGAGCACCGACCTCGCTCACGTCTACAGCGAGGCCGTCAAGTACGTCTCCCGGTTCGCGTCAGACGAGGCGACCACGGTGAACTCGATGGCCGCCGCCCTCGGCGCATCCCGGGCGCACCTGTATCGGGCATTCGCCGCGACGGGTGACACCGCGTCGGCCTACCTCAGGAGGGCGCGCGTGCGCCTCGCACAGCGCCTGCTGCTCGAGGGAGCGAATCAGGATGCGGCCGCCAGGGGCGCGGGTTTCGGCACGGCGCGGCGCATGCGGAGTGCCCTGGCCGCGGCCCCGGACGCCGCGGTGTCGCCGCAGAAGGCGATCCTTCCCGCGGCGGAGTGAGCTGACGCTCGCTTGCTCGTCTCGCCCGCACGGAGTCTCGTCTTTCCGTCGAGCCCTCCGCTCGGCAGTCTGCCTCAGGGATAGATCGGGGTTCAGGGGTGCGAGTCCTGCGCAGCCACGTGCTCGACGCGCGTGTTCTCGCTCGTCAGCAAGCTCCCATCGGCGGCCTTCGGGGTGAGCTCCGGCACCCGGATGCCGTCCTCGCCGACCAGTGACGAGTGCGCCTCCCCGCTGGAGAAGGCGTGGTGTTCGCCCCACTGCCGCAGCGCGACGATGACGGGAAAGAGGTCACGACCCGCTTCAGTGAGCTCGTACACTCTGCGTTTCCCGGTCGGCGCATCCACCTGGGCCAGGAGCCCGGCCGAGATGAGTTTCCGGAGTCGATCGGTGAGGATGTTGCGCGCGATGCCGGTCCGCTGCTGGAAGTCGGTGAAGGAACGGGCGCCGTCCATGGCGTCGCGGACGACAAGCAGGCTCCAGCGGTCGCCGACCAGGTCAACGGTGCGGGCAACTGGACAGCTCGGGTCTGTCCAGTCTTGGCTCGCCGTGGAGCTCGACATGTGATCTCCCTTGAGTTGCGTACTGCAACCATTTTGCCCTACGTTCAAACAGTTGCAATGTGCAACTGATTGCGAGGGGTCTGTGAATCGAGGTACGAGAGCGCTGCTCGCGGTCATCTGCGGAGTCGCCGTGGCGAGCATCTACGCGAGCCAGCCAGTGCTCGGACAGATGGGTCGCGAGTTGTCGGTGCCCGTCGAGGCCGTCGGGTGGCTTGTCGCCGCCGCCCAGCTCGGCTACCTCGTCGGCCTGATCCTGCTCGTGCCATTGGGGGACCTGCTCAACCGCAGACGGCTCATCGTGGTGCACCTCGTCCTGCTGGCCGGTGCACTTGCCCTCGTCGCGGCTGCGCCCGTCGCCTGGGTCGCCTTCGCGGGCCTCGCGAGCACCGGGATGCTCGCCGTCGTCGTGCAGACGGTCGTCGCCTACGCCGCCGCGCTCTCGGACCCTGCGGAGCGCGGCCGCACCCTGGGTGTCGTCACCTCCGGCGTGGTCATCGGGATCCTCGGTTCCCGCATCCTGTCTGGCGCCCTTGCCGACCTCTGGGGCTGGCGCAGCATGTTCGTCGCCCTCGCGGTGCTCGCCGTAGGCCTCGCGGCGGTCGCCCTGTTCAGGCTCCGGGCGGACTCCCGCACCGGACTGGTGCCGTCGTACCTGGGGGTGCTGCGCTCGTTCTTCCACCTGCTCGCGCAGCCGTCCCTGCTCGGACGCGGTGCGATCGCCTTCTTCCTCTTCGCCTCATTCGGCGCACTGTGGAGCGGGATGACCGTGCCTCTGGCGGGTGCTCCCTGGCATCTCAGCGAGACGCTCATCGGTGTCGTGGGCATCGCGGGACTCACAGGTGCCCTCGGCGCAGCACGAGCCGGACGGTGGGCGGACGCGGGACACGCGAATCGCGTGGCGGGAATCGCGCTCGTCGTGCTCCTCGCGTCCTGGCTCCTCATCGCCCAGCTCACCTGGTCGCTCATCCTCCTGCTGCTGGGAGTCGTCGTCCTGGACTTCGCCGTCCAGGCCGTGCACGTCAGCAACCAGCACATCCTCACCAGCGCCGACCCGGGCCGGGTCAGCACCACCATCGGCGCATATATGGTCTTCTACTCCCTTGGCTCGGCCACCGGTGCGGCGTCCACCACCGCCGTCTACGCCTGGGCGGGTTGGCACGGGTCCGCGATGCTCGGAGCCGCGTTCGCGGCCGCCGGCCTCGTCGCCTGGGTGCTCGCCTCTTCCGTGCGGCGGGCCCCACACGCGACCGACGGAATGTCGGAGCCCCGTCCTAGGCTGGTCGCATGACGACGGCGACATCACTTCAGGGCACCTTCAACTTCCGAGACACCGGCGGCATGCCGCTGGCGGCCGGCGGTACGACGACGCCCGGCGTCTTCTACAGGTCAGATGCGCTGAGCTCCCTCACCCAGACCGGCCTCGAGGAGCTCGCCGCGAGCGATATCGGTGTCATCGTCGACTTCCGCACCCTCTCCGAGCGGCAGATGGCGCCGGACCGCCTCCCCGTGAGTCGCCCGTTCCGCGTCGCGGAGCTGCCCCTGCTCGAGGGTGCCGTGTCCGGTCTCGTCCAGCAGGGCCTGCAGTCGGCGGCGGGCGGTGGAGACCCGTCTGAGCAGGCGAAGGCTCTCGAGGCGGTGCTGGCGCAGATCCCCTCGCTCGGCGAGCTCTACGTCGGCATGCTCGAGCACGGGGCCGCGTCGTTCGCTGAGCTCGCACGCCTGGTCGCCAACGCGACGACCGCCCCGCCGACAGCGGTGCTCGTGCATTGCACCGCAGGCAAGGACCGCACCGGAGTGGGCTCGGCGTTGCTGCTCGACGCGGTCGGCGTCGAGCGATCGGCGATCGTCGCCGACTACACGTCGTCCGGTGAGCGCCTCGCGGGCGAGTGGGCTGAGCGCATGTACGGCATGGTCGCGCAGTACGGCCTGCCGCTCACCGACGAGATCAAGGACCTCGTCGCCGCGACCCCGGCCTCGGCCATCGAGCGTGCCCTCGAATGGGTGGATGCCCACGGCGGCTCGGCAGCCTACCTGCAGTCAGGCGGGCTCACCGGTGCGGAGCTCGCCGCGCTCAAGGGTCGTCTCACGGGCGCTTGAACCGGGATCACCGGGAGTCGGGGCGCTCGGCGGCGCGGCGCGTCCCGCCGAGCGTTCGACGCCGATCCCCGCCGCGATGACCAGCGCGAGACCCACAACCGGCAGGATGCCCGGCACCTGGTGCAGGAGCAGCAGCCCGATGACCAGTGCGACGGCGGGCTCAAGGCTCGTGAGGGTTCCGTACGCGGCCGCGGTGATGCGGCGCAGCGCCTGGATCTCGAGCATGAACGGCACGGTCGGCAGGAGAACGGCCAGGCCCAGGCCGGCGAGCGCGGCCTCCCAGGTGAGCAGCGGGATCGTGCTCGGCGCCGCGATGAGGCTCGCGATGACGGCGGCGACCGGAATCGACACGGCGAGGCCGCGTACCCCGCTCAGCTCGTCACCCACCCGCTGCGTGCAGAGGATATAGACGGCCCAGCAGGCGGCGGCGGCGAGCGCATACAGGACGCCGAGCGGGTCGATGTTCCCCGTCCACGGCTCAGTGAGCAGCCCGACCCCGACGGCCGCGATCAGCGGCCAGAGCAGAGCCCGGCCGCGGCTGCGCAGCACGGCGACGGCAAGCGGGCCGAGGAACTCGAGGGCCGCGGCAGTGCCGAGGGGGATGCGGTCGATCGCGAGCGTGAAGAGCAGGGTCATTCCCGAGGTCGCCGCGCCGAGCACAACGCACGCCAGGAAGCTGCTGCGCGTGAACCATGAACGGCGTGGGCGCACGATGACCAGCACGAGCGCTGCCGCGAACACGAGGCGGATCCAACCGGTGCCGAGCGGGCCGAGCTGCTCGAACAGGCCAGTGCTGAGCGCGAGCCCGAGTTGCACGAAGAGCATCGCCGAGATGGTCATGAGCGTGCCGGAACGCGCAGTTCCCCGCGGAGCTGGCGCGAGCTTGGACGTGGTCATGGAATCAGGATGTCGCTCGGCGGTGTCCGTGTCCACGCGAGATGAGCGAACACATCGTTCGCGAAAGACGCACAATGATGGAGTGGACGGTGACGCCCGCGACCAGGATCACCGGCTGGAGGGCCCATGGAGACACGACGCCTCGAGTACCTCGTCGACCTCGACCGGCTCGGCTCCATGCGCGCGGTCGCCGAGCTCCACCGAACCACGACGTCCGTCGTGTCACAGCAGCTCGCACTCCTGCAGCAGGAGCTGGGTGCGCGACTCCTCGAGCGAATCGGACGCGGGGTGCGGCTGACCGCCGCGGGTGCTCGGCTCGCGACGCGCGCATCCGGGATACTGGCGAGCCTCGACGATGCGAAGCGCGACTTCGACCCCGACGGTGAGCCGCAAGGCACGCTGCGCGTTGCCGGCTTCGCCACGGCGGCCCGCGCCCTGTTCCCGATCATGCGCGAACTCGCCGCCTCGCACCCCGGGGTGCGGCTCGTGCTCGAGGAGCAGGAACCCGACGAAGCGCTCGCGCTCGTGGATGCTGGCCGAATCGACCTGGCACTCGTCTACGACTACACGCTCGCGCCGCTGCGCATCCCCACCCGCTACGAGAGCGTGCGGCTCTGGCAGGGGGAGTGGGGCATCGGCATGGCGGACCGCCACGCCGACGCGCTCCAGGGCCGCGGGCGGGTGCCGCTGCCGAACCGCGAGCTCATGCTCGCGCTGCGCGACCAGGAGTGGATCGGCAACTCCAGGAACAACGCCGATGAGATCGCGATCGGCGTGCTCGCATCGCTCGCCGACTACGAGCCGAACGTCACCCACCAGTCCGACGACCTGGCCCTCGTCGAAGACCTCATCGCCGCCGAGTTCGGGGTCGGGATGCTGCCCCTCACGAGGCAGCAGCGCGACAACGTGCGGATCGTGCGGATGCAGGACCCGCCCATGCTGCGCGCATCCGCCGCTTACCTCCGCGGCACCGCGGAGTGGCCGCTGCTGCGCCACGTGCTCGACCGGCTCACCCCCGGCTGACCTGGTTGCGCCCCCTCCTGCTGGCCTTCCGTCCGCGGTCCGCCCGGTGTTCGCTCCACATCCGGGCCCCGGGCCCCTGGCCCCTGGCTCTCGGGATGGGTTCCACGCTTCGGGATGGGTTGCAAGCCATCTGCGTGCGTCGGAGCCATCCCGAAGCGTCGGTGTCCTCCTGACCTGAGTCCGCGGTCGCCGACGGCCGACCGGATTGGCGCGGCGGACCGGACGCGGTTCCGCGAATCTCCCTCGCGCATGGGTGTGGCTGCTGTTTCGGGATGGGTTCCACGCCTCGGGGTGGGTTGCAAACCATCCCGAGGCGTGGAACCCATCCCGAAACGGGGTGGTGGGTGGCCGAGCCGCCGCGCTGGAGCCGCCGCCCTAGATCCAGCCGCGCTCGCGGGCCACGACGGTCGCCTGCTGCCGGGTCGAAACGGCGAGCTTGCCGAGCGCCGACGACACGTGGTTGCGGACGGTGCCGGGGGAGAGGTGCAGGGTGCGGGCGATCTCCGCGATCGTCTCGCCGCGCTGCCCGGCCCGCAGAACGTCGAGCTCTCGGTCGGTGAGGGGGCTGCGTTCGTCGGCGAGCGCATCCGCGGCGATCTCCGGGTCGACGTAGCGTCGGCCAGCGGCGACGCGGCGGATGATGTCGGCCACCTCCTCGGCGCGGCGGGACTTCGGGATGAACCCCTCCACCCCCGCGGAGAGCGCCCGACGTAGCACCCCGGGCCTCGCGTGCCTCGTGACGACGATGCACCGCACCTCGGGCAGCCCGTGCAGACGCTCGGCGACTTCGACACCGTCGAGGCCGGGCATCTCGAGGTCGAGCAGGCAGATGTCGGGCTTGAGGCGCAGGGCCGTCTCGACGGCGGCCGTACCCGTGCTGCACTCGGCGATCACCTCAAGGTCGTCCTCGAGGCGCAGCAGCGAGGCGAGCGCCGTGCGGATCATGTCCTCGTCGTCGGCGAGCAGGACCCGGATCATGCGTGTCCCTCTGCGCTCGCCGCAGCCTGCTGGGCGGCGACGGGCAGTCGCACCTGCACCGTGAAGCTCGTGCCGTCGTTCCAGGCTTCGACTTCACCGCCGCTCGACTCGAGGCGCTCGCCCATGCCCGTGAGGCCGCTGCCCCAGGCGACGTCGGCACCGGCGCGAGTCCCGGAATGAGTACCGGCCCCGGCGCCGACCCCGCTGATGTCACTGCGGTCGGCGGCATCGTTCACCATCCGGTAGAGCCACGTGTCGCCGTCACGGCTGAGCTCGATCCGGGCGCGGGCGCCGTCGCCGTGCTTGAGCACGTTGGTGACGCTCTCGCGCACGATCGGTCCGAGCACAGCGGCTGGGGCGGATGCGGTGCCCGATCCCACGTGCATCCGCACGTCGTGGCCGGCGGCGCGCAGCAGGTCGGCCGCGTTCTCGAGCTCGTCGGGCAGGGGCACGCCTCGGAAGCTCGTCGCGAGCGCCCGGGTGCCGGCGCGCGCCTCGTCGACGGCGCCCTGGGCGGCGCGGATCTGCTCTGCAGCCGCCGCCGGGTCCTTCGTGAGGAGCCGCTCGGCGAGCTCGAGCTGCAGCGCGATCACCTGCAGGTGGTGGCCCTGCAGGTCGTGGACGTCGTTGGCGAGGCGAAGGCGCTCACGGGTCGCGGCGAGCTGGCTCTCGGCGGCGCGGGCCCGGTCGAGTTCGAGGACGATCTCCCACCACCAGAGCGAGAAGGCGGTCATGGTGGGCAGCATCACGATGAAGAACGCGGGTGCCGAGAACGCGCTGGAGGGGATGCCCTGCCTCGTGAAGCTGGACGCCTCCACGAAGACGAGCGCGGTCACGAGCACCGTCGCCCCGACGACGACCCGCCACCGCACGCCGGGTGTCCACGGCCGGACGGCCAGGACGAACCCGAGAACCCCGACCGCGGCCAGTACCGACGACGTGCCGACTCCGAGCAACAGCGCGCCCAGAGCGGCGAACGCGAACCCGGTCATGTTGAGCGGCGACCGCGGGTGCCGTTCGCCGTCACGGGCGGCGTGCACGCTCGGTCGGTAGTCGAGGAGCAGGAAGACGCTGGACGCGATCCAGGCGGCCCCGCCGACGATCGCGACGGGGAGCCGCCAGGGCGCGTCGAGCGCCGGCGACGCCCAGGCCCACAAGACCCAGAACATGCCCGTGAACGCGACGAAGGAGACGACCCCCACCGCCGTGTACCACCAGGTGGCGGTCACGCCGCGGGCCAGCGCGATCTCGCCGATGCGTGGAGTGCTCATTCCTCCACGGTAGGCCAGCGGCGGGTGCCCGACCCGTGACATATGTCACGAACCGGCACGCACATCCTCACGAGGAGTGGTGACGCGGTGACACTGCCGCTGCACGCGCATCCCGACTGGAATGGAGTCATCACCGCGGTACTCCGACGCGGCAGCCCAGATCGCAGCTTCGAAAGGCCACACCATGAATCCCATCGCAGAGCTCATCCTCGGCTTCCAGAACCTGATGGCGCAGCTGCCCGAGTGGCTCCAGCCGCTCATCGTGGCGCTCGCCGGCGCGGTTCCCTTCATCGAGGGGGAGGGGGCGGCGACGATCGGCATCATCGGCGGCATCAACCCGGTCATCGCCGCGGTGGCGGGCGCCGTCGGCAACTTCATCGCGGTAGCCCTGGTCGTGTACCTGGGCGCTGCCATCCGGGCACGCTTCGCGAAGTCGCCGGCGGACGCGAAGCCGAAGACCGCGAGCCGCGAGAAGTTCCAGCGCGCGTTCAACCGCTACGGGGTCGCCGGTGTGAGCCTCCTCGGCCCGCTGCTGCTCCCGACGCACTTCACGGCCGCCGCGCTCGCGGGAAGCGGCATCTCGAAGGGGCGTGTGCTGGTGTGGCAGGCGGCCGCGATCATCCTGTGGACCACCCTGCTGACGCTCATCATCACGGGCGTCATCCAGTTCGCGGTCTGACGGCTCGCTGTTCGAGCCGACGCCACGTCAGGCTGAGGATGGCGGCTGGCGCGGGTCAGCTCTGAGGGGTCCACCCGAACGGGGTGGGTCCCTCGAGTGTCGCGCGCTCGCGGTCGGCTGCCGCTGACCAGCCCTGGGCCGCATCCACGGCGTCGAACCCGCCGCGCGCGACGCGGAACCCGACGTCCTCGTGGTGCATGCGGGGCGCACCGCCGCGGCGAACGGAGGCGCGGACGCTCCACGTGTCGTCGGCGTAGCCGCCGCCCCTGAACACGCGGTAGTCGTCGTAGCGGGCAGGGTCGAGGTGATCCCAGCACCATTCCCACGTGTTCCCGAGGGTGTCGAAGAGGCCGTTGAGGTTGGGGTGCTTGCCGCCGACGGGCTGCGGACTGGTGACGCCGTCGAGGCTCGTCCAGGCGACGTCGGCGAGCGGCCCGTACTGGGCGGTGGTCGACCCGGCGCGGCACGCGAACTCCCACTCCGATTCGGTGGGGAGGCGGATGCCGTCGGAGTCGACGTGCCACGTGACCTGCTCGCCGTCGTACGAGTAGGCGGGGTCGAGCCCTTCCCATTCGGAGGCGGCGTTGCAGAAGCGGATGGCGCGCAGCCAGCTGACGTCGGTCGCTGGCCGTTCGGGGTGGCTGGTCCCATCGTCGGTGGCTTCGCCGAGGAGCTCGCCGAGCTGCGACTGGGTGACGGCGTAGACGCCGATCTCGAACGGCTCCAGCTCGACGCGCCTGCGCAGCTTCCGTCGGGCGTCGTGCAGCTCGACGGTGCCGCCCTCGATGGCCGAGAATTCGATATCCATTGGGGCCATCCTCGCACCGGAGGCTGCCACCGGCGCCTGGCGAGTGGTTGTCGGGGCGTGAGAGCATGCCGGGATGATCGACTCCGCCGCCTTCGTGACCACCCCCGACGGTCGTCGACTGCGCACGTTCGCGAGCGGGCCGCTCGATGCAGGCACGGTGGTCGTGCTCGAGGCGGGTCTCGGTGCGAGCGGACTGTACTGGGGGCTCGTGCACCGGATGCTCGCGGAGCGCGTGCGGGTCGTCGCCTACGAGCGTGCCGGATACGGAGAGAGCACGCCGGATCCCGCACCGCGCACGTTGGAGCGGCTCGCGGATGACCTCGACACGGTGGTGAACGCACAGGAGCCCTCTCGGCTGGTGCTTGTCGGCCACAGTTGGGGTGGGCCCATCGTGCGGCGCTTGGCAGCACGTCGCCTGGCGGCGGGTGCGCCGATGGATGGTGTTGTGCTGGTCGACCAGAGCGACGAGCACGCGGCACTGTATTTCCGGCCTTCGACGCGGCGGCTGTTCGCGTTCTCGGCCGCGGTGCTGGAGCCCGCTGCCCGACTCGGCCTGCTGCGTGCGCAGCTGCGGAGCCTCGTCGATGGCATGGACCCGATCGCGGCGGCGCAGGCGCTGGATGCGTCGACGAACCCGGGCGCTGCGCGGGCCGCCGCCGCGGAGCAGCGAATGGTGCGCAGCGAGCTCGCCGGGTTGCGTTCGCGTCCGCCGCGGCTTGGCGACCTCCCCATGCGGGTGATCTCTGGCATGAAGGAGACGCCGGCCGACCGCACGCGCGCCCCGCTGATCGCGGCGCACCTCGAGACGGTCGCCGCGCATCCGGGGGCCGTGCACGTGCGGGCGGAGCAGTCGGGCCACGTGGTCACTGCGTCCGAGCCTGAGCTGGTGGCGCAGCAGGTGCCCGAGTTGGCGCTGCACGCCGTCGATCGCGGGGTCGACTCGCGTGCATCCGGAGACGATTCATCGATCTGAGGGCCAAAGGGACGCGGTCGCCAACGCCCCCGAGCCCGCCAGGATCAGCGGCGCCGTCTCACGGTTCGAGAGCATCGAGGATCGTGGCGATAGGCCCCTCTTTCGCCTCTCGCCAGCCCTGTCCTGCCCAGAGGTTGACGAGCGTGCTGTCGCCCGCGGCCGTGGCTTTCGCTCGCATGGTCCGGGTCAGGTGATGCAGCGCTGGGTACCCGACCGGGGCATCCACGTGGCTCGCGACGAAGGCGTTGACGAGCGCACGTGCGGGGCGACCCGTGAAGGCCCGCGTGAAGGCCGTCTCGGTGTATTGCTCATCTGCGAGCGCGGCCTTGTGCACTGCAGACGCTCCGCTCTCCTCTGACCGAAGCACCGCGGTGCCGACCGCGACCATGTCAGCGCCTGCGCCGAGGAGCTCGAGCACCTGCTCGCGACGCGTGATCCCACCCGACGCGATCAGGGGCAGGTCCGTGACGGTCCGGACGCGCTCGATGAGCGTCGCGAGCGCGATGTTCTCAGGGAAGGTGTCCGGATTCCACACGCCGCTGTGTCCGCCGGCGTCGTGCCCCTGAACGGTGAGGGCGTCGGCGCCGGCTGCCGCGGCCTGTCGCGCCTCATCGACGGAGGTCACCGTCTGGATCGTGAGAACCCCTGCCGCCTGCAGCCTCCGAAACGTAACCGCCGAGGGCAGCCCGAACGTGAAGCTCACCACCGGCGTCCGGCTGAGGATGACCGCATCCAGCTTCTCCGACCATTCGTCGTCGTCTTCCAGTCTGGCGGCCATGGTCGCGGCATCATCGTGCGTCGACGCGTGCTCGCGGATGCTCTCCCAGTACGCGGCGTAACCCGCCTCGTCGATGGGGTGGGGGTTGGGGACGAACAGATTGACGCCGAACGCCGACACCCCGGCCTCGGTCACCTCGGCGATCTGCGCGTTCAGCGCCGCCGCGGTTTTGTACCCGCCGGCGAGCTGCGCGAAGTGTCCTGCGCGGGCCGCGGCGATGACGAGGCCAGGGCTGCTCGGGCCGCCGGCCATGGGTGCGACGGCAACGGACCTGAGCGTGTCCAGTGGGGAGGGGAGCGTCATGGTCATGCCTTTCCGCGGGTGTGCATTGGTTCGGTGATGTGGGTCACAGTGGCCCCATGAGGGACCCGTGCGTGTGATGGATGTGCGCGCGGAGCTCGGCGAGGAACGCGCCTCGATCCCCGGTGCGGACGTGCTCGACGAGGCGTCGGTGCTCCGCGATGAACTCCGACCACCGGCCAGCGACGTCGTCGTAGGTTCGGAGCGTCATCGCCGCCTGACGCTGTCGGAGCTTGTCGTAGAACTCCAACAGGATCGGGTTCCCTCCTGCTTCGACGAAGATGCGGTGGAAGTCGATCGTGAGCTGCACGACGCGTTCGTAGCTGCCCTGCTCGAGCTCGGTCAGCTGATCCTGGATGGACTTCTCGAGCCGGATGCACAACCGCTGCCGTGCCTCGACGGACAGGGAGTCCAGGGCGGCAGACTCGAGTACCTGCCTCGCGTCCGCGACGGCTCGCGCTTCCTCGGCCGTGAGGGTGCGGACCAGCGCCCCGCGCTGCGGGAAGATCGTCACCAGCCCATCTGCTTCCAGGCGACGGAGGGCGCCTCGCACCGGAGTCCGGCTGACCGCCAGGCGCTTCGACAGGTCGTTCTCGCTCAGCATGCTGCCTTGCGCGAATGTGCCGTCGCGCAGCCACGCGAGCATCTGCTGGTAGGCCACCTCGGTCGCGGTGGGTGGCGGTGGCGTCCTCATGGGCCGAGTGTACAACTGGGATCCCAGTTGTACGGGAAGTTCAGCTTGGATCAATACTCCGAGGCGGCCACCCGGGTCAAGCCGTCACCGGTTTTCGGCGGTCGTTCACGCCCCGCAGGTAGTCTGCTTAGAGCGGTTGGGCCTCCTTGTGTGTCGCCGACCTTTCCGCGGTTCCCCCATTCGAAGGATGTTCATGAGTTCCCAGCCCTCCCCAGGACCGAGTCGTCGGGCCGTCGTCACCACCGCCGCCTGGGCGTTGCCGACCGTCAGTGCCGCGCTCGCCGCGCCCCTCGCGGTCGCCTCGACCGCGCCGGCTCCAGAACCCCTGACGCTGGGTCCTGATGGGGCGGTCGTCTCCGACGGTGAATCCACGGTCTCGCTGCGCGGGTTCGCGGCCACGACCGAGGCGGGGACCCGTCCGCAGACCGTGCAGCTCGCATACTCTTCGCCGATCACGGGCCCATCGAGCGCCGCCGTCGATTCCGAGACGGGCGAGTTCGAAGTCACGGTCAACGTGAGCGGCTTCTATGCGGGGGCGAGCTCGGGCCAGGAGTTCACGGGCACCGTCTCGGCCTCGATCACTGACGGCGCGTCGGTATCGGTGACGGTGGACGTCGTCGCCCCGCGCACCGCGCCCGGAGAGACGACCGGCACCATCAACTTCTCCCCCAACCAGTACCGGGGCAGCGAGGTCGACGGGGTCACGATCTTCCCGACGCTCACCGGCGTCGTCACCGTCAATCGCGGTGCGCTCCCGGCCGAGGTCATCCTCAGCTTCTCCGACGTCAGCGAAGGGCGCGTGGATCTGCGCCGCGACGCCGGGCTGATCGTGCCGATCAACCCGACCACGGGCGCGTTCAGCGTAGACGGCGTGTACAACGCCATCACCGGCGGAGAGAACCCGTTCGGCTTCATCTACGCGGGCGTCAACAACGCCGCGAACGTCACCTACGGCCTCGCGGTGGCGGAGCTCGACGGGTAGTCGATCACCCAACTCCACGCGCACTGAACTCAGCCCCTGACTGCCAAGTCGGGGGCTGAGTCGTATGCCGTGGGCACGCCAGGCGGGGCTCAGCTCGACTCATCGGGAGCCAGTAGGAGAGGGGGTATCCGCGTGCCCGAGGCTATTCAGGCCAGGCGCGACGGTGCGCTTCCGAGGAGCTCGGTGATTCGCGCGAGGTCGGACTCGCCGATGTTGGCGAGAGGTGAGCTGGTCGAGGCGAGCTCGACGATCGCGTCGCGAGCTGCACGGCCCTCGGGGGTGAGCTCGATGACGCGCTGTCGGAGGTCGGTCGGGGACGGTTTTCGAGTGACGAGCCCCTTGGCCTCGAGCTGGTGGCACATGAAGGTCACGTTCTGCGGGGTGCAGTGCGTCCGTTCGGCGGCCGTGCGCATCGACGGTGCGGGCCCGTCGGGGTCGATCACCCAGAGCAGGTGAGCGGTGACTGCGGTGAGTCCGAACTCTGCAAGTGCCGGCTCGAGCGCATCGTTCGTGCGCGCGACGACGTCGTACGCGGCGAAGAGGGCCTCCGACAGCTTCTGTGCGCGTTCGTCTCCCATGCGCTCACCCTAGCACTTGCTACAAGACTTGAAGCTTCTGCTACAGTCACTTCAGAACTTGAAGGAAGTGGGCGGTTGATGTGCAACTGCCGCTTGGCTTCCCCGCGAACGCAACAGCCGCGCGCCCCGCGCCTGAACGGAAAGTCTGATCAATGGACACGCCACGACTCGATGGACGGTCGATCATCGTCACTGGCGCAACCAGCGGCATCGGCTTCTTCGTCGCGGAAGGGCTCGCTCGCCTCGGTGCGCAGATCACCGTGGCAGCCCGCTCCGCGGAGAAAGCGCAGAGCGCCATCGCACTCCTCCCGGAACCCGGCCGCCACCGCCACCTCGAACTCGACCTCGCGGACCTCGAATCCGTTCGCGCAGCCGGGTCGCGCATCGGCGCCGGTCCGCCGGTTCACGGTCTCGTGATGAACGCCGGCGTCATCGCCGCTCACCCCACCTACAGCGAAGGTCCGTTCGGGGTCGAGTCCACGGTCGGAGTCAACGTCCTCGCGCACCTCGAGTTCCTGAGGTTGAGCTTCCCCGCGCTCGCGCACGCGCCTGAGGCGCGGGTGATCAGCACAGGCAGTTTCCTCACGAAGAAGATTCCGTTCGATGCAGACGGCTGGCTCGCTCCCTCCGCGTATCGTCCTCGCGCCGCTTACGCGATGTCGAAGCATGCCGCGGAGATCGTCGGATTCGAGCTCGACCGACGTCTCGTCGCGAGTGGTTCTCGCGTGAGATCGGTCGTCAGCCACCCCGGTTCCGCGATCGACGCGTTGACGCCGGACCGGCCCCCACTGCAGCAGCGCTCCGCGCTCGTCCGCACCCTCGCGACAGCCGTCGCTCCTGTGTTCTCGAGAGTGGTGCAGGGCAAGGATGCGGCTGCGCAGCCGGCGATCGCCGCGATGACGACACCCATGCTCCCAGCCGCCGCCTACTTCGGCCCCCGGACGGGAGCCACCGGTGCGCCGATCCTCACGACCCCGGTGCCGACAAGCCTCAACCCCGAACTCGGTCGAAGCGTCTGGCAGCAGGTCGAAGAGCGTCTCGGAGCTCCGATCATTCCTGAGTGATGAGCGCGCGTGCTCCCTGTTGCTGTCAGTGGTCGCCGGGCGGCTCGAGCGCATCGTCGCGTTCTGTTCGACCTCCACGCTCTTCCTCGGCACGCCCGGCGCACGCCCGAGCGCGCAGGTAAGGCTATCCTTAGCGAGCCAGTCGGCAGACTCGACTCGATCCAGGGAGCCCATGTGCGTCAGCGCGCCACCTTCAGCCTCGTTCTCACCACCGCAGTCGTCCTCGGGCTCTCCGGATGCGGAGCGTCGGAGGCGGTCGAATCCAACTCGGCTGCGAGCGCGGGGGACGGGGCGACGCAGTACCCGCTGACACTCGACAACTGCGGAACGCAGGTGACGATCGACGCGGCCCCGGAGAGGGTCGTCTCGCTCGACCAGAACTCGACGGAGATCCTCCTGTCGCTCGGGCTCCAGGACCGCATGGTCGGCACGGCATCCTGGACCGACCCGGTCCTCGAATCGCTGGCCGACGCCAACGCCGCCGTCCCGAGGTTGGCCGACAACGCCCCCACCTACGAGGTTGTTCTCGGCGCGGACCCCGACTTCGTGACCGCCTCCTTCGGCCGGCACTTCGCTGAAGGCGGGGTCACCTCGCGCGAACGATTCGCTGAGACTGGCGTCAACAGCTACCTCTCGCCGACGGACTGCGACAACGGGACCAGCATCAACGGCGGAGGGACGCGGACGACACCGCTCGAGGTCGATGCGCTGTACGCGGAGATCACGGAGCTCGGTGAGGTCTTCGACGTCGCAGATCGCGCGGCCGAGCTCGTGAGCGATCTGCAGACGCGCGCGGCAGCGGCGACCGAGGGCGTCGACTTCGACGGCGCGAGCGCTGCGTACTGGTTCGCCGACACCAAGACGCCCTACGTCGCGGGTGGCCTGGGTTCTGCCGCCATGCTCGGATCATCCACGGGACTCACGAATGTCTTCGCGGACCTCGACGACGACTGGCCCGCGACGACGTGGGAGGACATCGTCGATCGGAACCCGCAGGTGCTCATCCTGGGCGACCTGCAGCGAGACCGATTCCCTGGCGACCGTCTGGACGAGAAGGTCGCGTTCCTGGAATCCGACCCGCTGACCAAGACGATGGACGCCGTGCAGAACAAGCGCTACATCGACTTGCACGGGGCGGAGCTCAACCCCTCCATACGCTTCGTGGATGGCCTCGAGAAGATCAAGGCGTGGTGGGACGAGCACGGGGAGGAACTCTGACCTCCGCCACGGGCCAGCGTTCCGTCGAACGCGTGAGCACCGAATCTTCGCGCGCGCCCCGGCCGCGACGCGTGCTGATCGCGTGCGCCCTGGTGCTTGCCGGTCTGCTTCTGCTCGTCGCCTCGGTCGGGACTGCGATCACGCTCGGACCGGCGGATATCCTGCCCGTCAACGTCCGTGACATCGTCACGAACCACCTCGGCCTGACTGACATCCCGGTGAAGGTGTCGAAGGACGCGATCGTCTGGGAGGAGCGGCTTCCTCGCGCCTTCGTGGCCGCCGCGTGCGGAATCGGCCTCGGGCTCTGCGGCGTGGTCATGCAGTCGCTCCTGCGCAATCCGCTCGCCGACCCCTTCATTCTCGGCATCTCATCCGGCGCATCGACGGGTGCCGTCGCAATCGGTGTCCTCGGGCTCGGTGGCGCCGCGATCGGGCTCTCCGGTGGCGCGTTCATCGGCGCACTCGTCGCGTTCGGGCTCGTCCTCCTGCTCTCTCAGCTCTCCGGCGGCGGGACCGACCGAGTTGTCCTCGCGGGGGTCGCGAGCACGCAGCTGTTCTCCGCCTTGACGTCGCTGATCATCTTCGCCTTCGCGGATTCCGACGAGACGAGGGGCGTCATGTTCTGGATGCTGGGCTCCCTGGAAGGGGTGAGGTGGGATGACGTCGTGCTCTGCGTCGTCGTCGTGGGCGCCGGGACCGTGCTCTGCGCGAGGTACGCCCACGCCCTCGACGCCTTCGCGTTCGGGGCAGACGTCGCGGCGTCCCTCGGTATCCATGTCGCGCGTACTCGAGCCATCCTCCTCGTCGCGACCGCCCTGATCACCGCCACGCTGGTCAGCGTCGCGGGAGCCATCGGATTCGTCGGCCTCGTCCTGCCGCACGCCGCCCGGCTGCTCGTCGGCCCGCGACACTCGCGCCTCATCCCGGCGACCGCAGTCATCGGAGCGATCTTCATGGTCTGGGTCGACGCCGGATCGCGAGTCGCGTTCTCGCCCACCCCGCTCCCCGTCGGTGTCGGCACGGCCCTCGTCGGGGTGCCCGTCTTCATCGCGCTCCTCGCCCGAAAGAGGAAGCGCACGTGACGATCAACGCGGAGGGCGTCTCGTGGAGTCGAGGCGGAGCGCTCGTTGTGGACGGCGTCAGCCTGCACCCCCAGCCGGGCCAGACCGTCGGACTGCTCGGACCGAACGGGTCCGGCAAATCGTCGTTGCTCCGAGTGCTGCACGGGTTCGTGAAACCGAGCGCTGGCCTCGTGACCCTCGACGGCGTCGACATCAGCACCGTCGGGCGTCGTCACATCGCCCGGTCCGTCGCGTCGGTGACCCAGCATGCGGACACCGACGTGGACATCACCGTGCGCGACATCGCGCGCCTCGGACGGATCCCGCACCGCTCAGGACTCGGAGGAGACACCGCCGCCGACGATCGCGCGGTCGACCGCGCCCTCGACCACGTCGGTCTGCTCGAGCAGGCCAACCGCTTCTGGCACACCCTCTCGGGCGGCGAGCGCCAGCGCGCCCAGATCGCGCGTGCCCTCGCCCAGGAGCCCCACGAACTGCTCCTCGACGAGCCGACCAACCACCTCGACATCCGACACCAGCTGGAGCTGCTGGAGCTCATACGCGCACTGCCGGTCACGACCATCATCGCCATCCACGACCTCAACCTCGCGGCCATGTACTGCGACGTCCTGGTCGTGCTCCGGGATGGAGCCGTGGTCGCCGCAGGCACGCCCACCGAGGTGCTCACTCCTGAGCTCATCGAAGACGTCTACGGCGTGACCGCCGAAGTCTCCGTCGACGCCCGCCGGCAGACCCCCGTCGTCACCTTCACGAGACCGGGCTGAGCGGGAGCGTTCGGCGGTGAGTCGCAGAACGCTCGGCGCGTGAGGCGCCCGACAGCACTCCACCCCGGTACCGGACTGCCTCGATCGCTACCGCGCCCGCCACTGCCCTCGCAGCTCGTGCCCGAGGATCACCGCGTGGACCCTGTCGCGCAGGTGCAGCTTGGCGAAGATGCGGTTCACGTGGGTCTTCACCGTCGCGGGGGAGAGGTGGAGCGTCTCGCAGATCTCGCTGTTGGAGAGCCCGGCGACCATGCACCCGAACACCTCTCGCTCGCGCGGGCTGAGCTGGCTGAGCGGGTCGACGTTCTCGGCACTCCGAGAACGCGCATGCGGTGAACCGCCGGAGGCGTAGTGATCGATCAGCTGTCTCGTGATTCTGGGCTCGACCACGGCCTCGCCCGAATGGACGGTCCTCACCGCCTCACGGAGCCGATCTGGCGGGGTGCTCTTGAGGAGGAAGGCGCTTGCCCCCGCGTCCAGGCCGCCGAAGGCATACTCGTCGACGTCGAATGTGGTGAGCACGAGCACCCTCGTGCTGGGGTGCACGGTCGTGATGATCCTGGTCGCCTCGATGCCCCCCATGCCGGGCATCCGCACATCCATCAACACGACGTCGGGCTTCAGTTCCCGCGTGCGGCGGATCGCCGACTCACCCGTGTCTGCCTCGCCGACGACCTCAATATCGTCGGCGGCGTCGAGGGTGAGAGCCGTACCCATCCGAACGAGCTCCTGGTCGTCGACCAGTAGGGCCCTGATCTTCGGCGAACTGGGGCCGGTCATGTTCTGGTTGCCTCGTCGATCTGCAGGGTGGCTCGCGTCATCCAGCCGCCGCCCGGGCGCGGGCCAGCTGCGCTCGTCCCGCCGTACGTCGCGGCACGCTCAGCGACGCCGAGCAGGCCACGGCCGGTCCCCTGGCTCCGGGCCCTGTCCGAGTGCGGTCCGGCGCAGCCGTCGTCGGTGACCTGCACCGTGACCGTGCCACCTGCGACGTCGATGCTGACCTCGACTCGTGTGGCTCCTGTCGCGTACCGCAGCACGTTGGTGAGCGACTCCTGGACGATCCGGTACACCGTCGTCGCCAGTGTGGGGCTGTCGGGCATCGTCTCGCCGGAGCGGGCGAGTGTGACGGGCACGCCGGTGCCGCGAAAGATCTCGACCACCTCCTCCAACTCCGGCACGTTGTGGCCCGAGCGATGGAGACTCTCGTCCAAGACCGCGTCCTCCCCCCGAAGCACCCGCAGGACCCTGTTCATGTCGGCAAGTGCGCTTCGCCCGACGTCGCCGAGCCTGCCGAGCGCGAGAGCCGACCGCTCCGGGTGCGTTTCCCAGCCCTTCGATGCACCGTCGGCGAGAGCGATCATCGTCGAGAGCGAGTGAGCGACGATGTCGTGCATCTCTGCCGAGATGCGCTGCCGCTCCACGACCCGAGCCGTGCTGAGCCGTTGGTTCACCAACTCCGCGAGCGCTTCTCGGCGCCGCGCTGCGCTGCGGACGGCGATACCGAGAGCGAGAGCGATCAGCGCCAGGGGGTCGAGGAGCGACGGTGCACGGGGGACTCCCGTCGTCAGGAATGTGAGGAGCATGCCTGCCGCGGGCAGCCCCACGGCAACGGCGTACCCCAGGAGTGCGGTCCTGATGGGAGTCAACGAGGCCAGGGTGTACAGCGCGACGGCGGCGGGCAGTCCGAGGAGCGCGACGGGGGTGGGGAGGAGCAAGCCCGCCGCGCTCACCGTCGCGACTGCCACGAGGATGGTGCGGGGAAAACGTCGCCGCCATAGGAGGAGGCCGCAGGAGAGTGGCACGAAGAGCAGGCTCGGCCAAGGCTCCTGGGCACCTGGGAGTACGAGGACGAGCATCTGGGCTCCCAGGCACAGCAGGGCGATGACCCCGTCGACCGTCCTGGGGTGAGCGCCGAACAAGAGCAGGAGCCGCGTGCTGAGGACGCGGTCGACCTCCGCGGCATCCACCCCTGGCGGTGATGAGCGAGCACTCATACCCCGACCTCCATCCCGAGCTGTGCTCCCATTCTCGCTGCCAGCCCGCTCATGAGCGTGCTCAGGCGTCGCGGCGCTTGAGCACGACCGCTGCGCTCACGAACAGCGCCAGCGCCCAGAGCAGCAGGACGGCAGAACCGCCCCACGGTCCCATCGGGTCAGTGCCGGCGGGCGCCAGGAGCAGCGAGCCGGCTTGGATCGGGAAGAAGCGCATGATCTCAGTGCCGTACTCGGAGAACATCTGCGGGATCACGGGCACGATGATGAGGAAGACGATCGTCGCCAGTACCGCGGCGATGACGTTGCGGATGATCGCGCCGAGCGCGATGCCGATGACGCTGATGGCAGCGAGGTAGAAGCCCGAGCCGACGACCAGCCGGAGCAGGTCGGGTGTCTCGAGGAAGTAGCTGTACCCACCACCGGCGAGGATAGGCGGTGCGACCGCGAACCCGATCGCCGAGCTGACGACGCCGATGACGAAGGCGACGCTCGCGATGATCGCCGCCTTCGCGATCAGTGCCGGCGTCCGGCGCGGAACCGAGAGCAGCGTGGTGCTGATCTGCCCGGAGCGATACTCGTTCGTGACCATCAGCACCGCGAGCACGGCGAGGACGATGCCGACGTAGCCGGTCTTGTCGACGACCATCTCGGGGTACGCGTCGTAGTTCGCCTGGGGTGAACCGCGGTCGCGGAAGACATACGCCCATGGCATCGCGATGCCGTTGGCGACCAGGAGGAGGAACGTGAACCCTGCGAGGACGTTGTTCGAGGCCAGCCCACAGAACTTGATCCATTCGGAGCGGACTGCGCCGCCCAGGCTGACGTTCCGCACGGGGAACTGGCGCACGATGCGGGGAGGCGTGGCGGTTGTGATGGTGCCCATGAGGATGGTCCTTTCGTGAAGCAAGCGAGATCAGGCTGAGGCGTACTCGACGGAGTCGCGCGTGAGGTGGTTGTAGGCCTCTTCGAGGGTTTGCCGCAGGGGCGTCAGCTCGGTGATGAGCACCCCTGTCTCGCGGGCGGCGCGGGCGATCTGCTCGGCGGTGAGGCCTTCCACCTCCAACAGCTCGGGCTCGCTCGAGACGATCCTCACCCCCGTGCTCGTCATTCGGCGAGTGAGCGTGAGCGCATCCGGGGTGCGCACGCGGACGCGGAGGCCGTTCTGCTCGGTGAGTGCGCTGAGCGGTGAGTCCGCGATGATCTCGCCGCGGCCGATGATGATGACATGGTCCGCGATGAGCGCCAGCTCGCTCAGCAGGTGCGATGAGAGGAACACCGTTCTCCCCTCGGCCGCCAGCCGAGCCAGGAGCTCGCGGACCCAGGTCACGCCCTCGGGGTCCAGGCCGTTGACCGGCTCGTCGAGGATGAGCGTGCCCGGGTCGCCCAGCAGCGCCGCGGCGATGCCGAGACGCTGACCCATGCCGAGGGAGAACCCGCCGACCTTCTTCCGGGCGACTGCGCTGAGGCCGGTTGCCTCGAGGACCTCGTCGACGCGCGAGCGCGGAATCCGGTGCGTCGCTGCGATCGAGGTGAGGTAGTTCAGCGCCGTGCGGGACTTGTGCGCCGCCTTCGCGTCGAGCAGAGCACCGACTTCGCGCAGAGGCGCCGCGAAGGCCCGGTACTCGGTGCCGTTGATGAGTGCACGCCCGGAGGTGGGGTGGTCGAGGCCGACGATCGAGCGCATCGTCGTGGACTTGCCTGCCCCATTCGGGCCAAGGAACCCGGTGACCTTGCCCGGCTGGACCGTGAAGCTCACATCCCGCACTGCGTGCGTTCCCTTGTAGGTCTTGGTCAGGGCCTCAACTTCGATCGTCATCTCGTCGCGCTCCTCGTCATAGCGGTTGTCTCGTGCTCACGACGCTACGGACGAGGGGGTGGTGGCGAATGCCAACCAGGGGTTGAACTGCGGCTGATCGCGACCGGCGGGTCGAAGCGGTCTCAGCAAACTCGCGGGCACCCCGCTTCTCATTTAGCTAGGTTAACTAGATAAATATCTGCAGGGCTCGAGGGAGAGCGGCCAGCTCCGACCCCCTCACAGAGAGAGGGTCGCCATGTCGAACTCAGGTCGGTGCACGTCGAGCTGTGGCCCGGTGCGAGGCGGCGCGCGATGAGCGCGGTCGTGGCAGAGCGGCCACGTGCCGACGGGGGATCGGAGTCAGGAGACGAGAGGCTGGATGCAGATCTCGTGCTCGTGGGATCCGGAGACCGTGCAGCGCTGTCTCGTCTCTACGACGCCCTGAGCCCGACGATGTTCGCGCTGGCGCTCAGACTCCTCAATCGGGAAGATCGAGCACAGGAAGCCACCACCCACGCCTGGTTGACGATCTGGCAGTGCGCGCCTCGTCTTCCGCAGGGGCGTGCGCGGCAGACGATCCTGGCCGCGACGGTTCGATCGGTCTCGAAGTTGGCAGAGGTCAAGTGACCCCGAGCGCGAGGAGAAGCTCCAGCTCCTCGACCTGCTCATCGCCACCGACAGCGGGTTCGACCTGTCCGGTGCCGAGTTCGATCTCTACGACGAGGACTCGACCGCCGACGCGTGGGAACGGGAGATGACAACGGCGTTGGCCGACGTCACCGCGAGCGACGTCTTCCGAGGGGCAGACACGGCGCCATTGATTCACGTCCGGTGGCGATAGCACCGTGGAGCGTCAGTCTTCCTCCGCGTCGTCATGCGGGGAGAGCAGGCGGTGTGCGTAGGGCGGCAGCTCCGTGACCAAGACCACCACGACATCCTGCAGCTTCCAGTCGAGACCCCGGCACGCTTCGGTGAGCTGCGCGCATTCGATCAGGCCCACACCGGCCGGGGCGCGGGGGACGACGAAGACTTCCGCATGCAGCTCATGACCCTGATCCCGCAGCCGGCACCCGGTGTGCTCGACCCAGTCGTGGGCCGCGACAAGGGTGTTGAGTTCCGCGGCGAGTGGGTGGGGACGTTTCCCGTCGTAGGTGCGCGCCTGCTCGTCCATGAGGTCGAGCACGGCGATGCGCAGATTGCGCACACCGTCCCACATGATGCTCCCGGAGATGAACAGAGCGGCCACCGAGTCGAGCCACCACAGACCGATTCCGATGCCGGCCACGCCGACTGCGGAGCCGACCGCGGTCTGCCAGTCGGCCTTGTTCATGTCCGCGTCGGCGTAGAGCACCTTGTCGTGCAGCTTGGCCGCGAGCTTGATCTTCTTGCGTCCGATGATCACCGGGGGCCAGGCGATGAGGAGCATGACGGCGATCATGAGCCACCCCAGCCACACCCGCTGCTCGAAGATCTCGATCGTGCCGATCGTCGGGTGTTCGGCACGAAGCAGCCCGCTCCCGGAATCGACGATGAGGAACACCGCCATCGAGGTCAGTGCGACCCCGGATACGAGATGGCCGATGGCGACGGCACGGTGGAAGCCGTAGGGGTGACTGATCGTCGCGGCTCGTCGACTGACGCGAACGGCGATGAGGAAGGCGATGGGCGGGATGAACGAGAGCAGGTCCTCGAGCCAGGCGGCTTTCATCGCCTGCGAGTTCCCGAGCACGAGGTAGACCAGGGTCACGGTCACCGCGAGGAAGGCGATCGTTATCCACTCGAGCCGGATGGCCTTGCGTCTTGCCTCGAGGTGTTCATCTGGGAGGTGCGTCATCGCGTGGCCTCGGCCAGATAGATCTCGAGTTCCGTCAGGAAGGCGTTCTCGCCGGCCGGGACGAGCATGACGTGGCGCACGGGTGAACCGTCGGGTGCCAGCGTCTCCAGGTACGTGTCTGTGGCCCCCACCTCGTCCGTGTAGGGGGAGTCGTCACGAAACCCTGCGACGGCGAGGTCGAGGTTTCCGTCCTCGAGTCCCTGGACAAGCGCAGCTTCCGATCCCGAGGTCCAGACGACGGTCGACTCGAGCTGATTCGCGAATCCGCGCACCAGGTCCGCCTCGATCCCGGTCGGCTCGGCATCCGCCTCGAGAGCGGTGAGGGGTGGGTTGTGGGAGATGCCCACGCGCAACTCGCCGGCACGCACCCGATCGAGTGTGCCGTCGGGGTCGCTCGGCACACTGATGGAACATCCGGCGAGAAGGACAACGCTCAACGCCAGAAGAGTCCAGGTCCGCAACAGCGACCTCACCGTCTGCACCATGCCCCGAGCATAGAACTTCCGACACAAGGCAGCAGCCCGCGGATCGGTGTCAAGCCCTAGGTCCCCTGGAGAGTACAGCTCTAGCGTGTCCGGATGACGAAACACGACGATCGGGAACTTGTCGAGCTCATTGCTGACCGGCTGCAGGCGAGAGGGTTCTCGTTGGCCGCTGCTGAGTCGCTGACCTGCGGATGGCTGGTCTCATCGCTGGGCCGTGGGCCGGACGCGAAGACGTGGCTTCGCGGTGGGATCGTGGCCTATCAATCCGAAGTGAAGCAGCAGGTGCTCGGGGTCACACCGGGACCGGTCATCACGGCCCGCTGTGCCGAGGAACTCGCCGTCGGCGCGGCGAGGGTGTTCGCGGCCGACCTGGCGATCACCACGACCGGTGCGGGTGGACCAGGGCCCGAGGAGGGGGAGCCGGCAGGGACGGTCTACCTCGGCTGGAGTGTCGAAGGAGCTGTGGGCAGCGAACGCTTCGAGTTCGATGGGGACCCCGACGACATTCTGAGCCAGACGGTTTACGCCGCGCTCCAACAGCTCGAGGTCCTGCTCCGCACTGAATGAACCGTATCCGCGCCGCGCACCACGAGAATGCGAGCGCCGACGCCGCCTCCTACGAATCGGACCCGTGGGATCCGCCCGAGTGGCTCAGTTGGCTCTGTGACTGAGGCCTCCCCGCCTTCGCAGGGGGTCTGCGTTGGCTGAGGTGTGCCGCAGCACGCTCGGTCTGCGGTTCCGGAGTGAGGCGCATCCCGGCGTGCGAGTCAGCCGTATCGATGATCGCCCGCAGCCAATCGGCATTGACATTCGGAAGCCGACTGCCGAGGAACCGGAACCGCAGCTCGATCGACGGCGATATCCACAGCGTTTCGCGACCCCCACCCCGTGACACAGGGCGCGGGTGGGAGAACGCGAAGCTCTGCCCTGCACGGAGCAGACCCGTCATCGCGATCTTCAGATGTGCGAGCGCGCGATCGTTGATTTCCACGGAGTGGTCGCTGCTGCCGTAGTAGAGAAAACCCAAGACCAACCCTTTCCACCACCCTCAGGAACCAGACAGGTCGAGAGCCCGTCCGCTTGGAGCGTTCGCTGAGGCCAGCATGGCCGTAGCCAGTGCTGCTGCTTCTTTCTTCGATCAATTCTTGCGCTCAGCGGCAGAATCGCCTGGAGTCTTGACCTTTCGCCGCAAGGCCCACTCAGATACGCGCGGCGGCCGCGGCCTTCGCCTCATACTCCCGGTGTCGGGCTTCGTCAAGCACCGCGTCGGATCGGAGGGTGCGTGCGTATGGTCCAGATCATGAGCCAATACGACAAGAAGAACCCTGTCGACCTCTACCCGATTCCGCCGTTTCCAGAACAAGAGCAGTCGCTCCCGGGGCTCGCGCAGAAGATGACTCCGAAACCGGACCACGGTGAGCAGAGCTACGTGGGGCTCGGGCGCCTCAAGGGCTTTCGTGGTGTCGTGACCGGTGGAGACTCCGGTATCGGCAGGGCCGCGGCCATCGGCTTGAGCCGAGAGGGTGCCGATCTCGTCATCACCTACCTGCCGAGCGAGCAAGCTGACGCGGAAGAAGTGCGCGATCTCCTCGAGGGTGAGGGGCGCAAGGTCGTGCTCATTCCCGGGGACATTAGCGACGAGCAGTTCTGCCGGAGGCTCATCGATCAGGCGGTCGAAGAACTCGGCGGCCTGGACACACTGGTGATGGTCGCAGGCCATCAGGAGAGCCACGGCGACATCGTCACGATGACGACCGAGAGCATCGACCAGACGCTGAAGACGAACGTCTACTCCCTGTTCTGGCTCACGCAGGCCGCGCTGCCGCACCTCGAACCTGGATCCTCGATCGTGACGACGGGTTCCATCCAGGGCGCGGAACCGTCTCCAGACAAGCTGGACTACGCGCTCACGAAGGGTGCCATCGGCGTCTTCACGGCAGGACTCGCGCAGCAGCTCGCCCCGAAGGGCATCCGCGTCAACTCTGTCGCACCTGGCCCCGTGTGGACGCCGCTGCAGCCCGCCTCTCAGGACGGGCAGCGGGTCGCGCACTTCGGCGAGGAATCACCGTACGGCCGGCCTGGGCAGCCAGCGGAACTCGCGGCTGCGTACGTGCACCTCGTGAGTCCCGAGTCGAGCTACACGAGCGGAGCGACGATCACGGTTGCCGGAGGGACACCCGCCTTCTGAGTCGGCCTGAATGCGACGGTGTGGGCGGGACCAGGTCGACACGGTGCTGCGCCTGCCATGCGTGCTCGGCCAGCTCAAGTCCTTCCGGTTTTCAGAGGCCTTCGAGACGCTGCGCGTCGACGGACGAGGAGGTCCACATGGAATCTCACCAGCCTCAGGCGGTCGCGGGAGCGCCAATCCCAGACTGCGTTCCTGGCATCGTCGCCGTCAACGTGGAAATGTACGCACTGACCGGAGTCAGCCCACTTCTTCGCTCTCAAAGGAAGCTGTCATGACCTCTCCTGAAGCACCGTCCACTTCTCGGCCCTCGATCCGCCAGCTCGACCACCCCGGGGACCTCGCCTGGGTGCTGCTCACCCACAAGGTCTTCTCGGACTCCTTCGAGGATGGCCGCACCTACGAACGTCTTGTCGCGCACGCCATCGACGGCTATGCCGCCGTCGAGGAACGCGAGCGTGAAGGGGCATGGATCGCCGAGCTCGACGGAAGACGCGTGGGGTGCGTCTTCTGCATGCCCGGGGAGGACGGCGAGGCCGCCCTCTTGCGGCTGCTGATCGTCACACCCGACGCGCGGCGCCTCGGCATCGGCCGGGCACTCGTCGAGACTGGCATCGACTTCGCCCGGCGACGAAACGCGCCAAGTGTCGAGGTCTGGAGTGCCCGGGAATTCACTGCCGCCGCTGGTTTCCTCCAGAGCGCCGGCTTCTCCCTGCTCTCCCAGGAGCTCGACCCGCGATTCGAACGGGACGTCGTCGGGCAGCGATGGGCTCGCCCCCTCGAGGCCTTCTCCACTCGCTGAGCCGCGGACGTTCCCCGCGACCGAGCGTCGCGGGGTGTCGACGGGCACATATTGGTGTCGGGAGAGAATGAGACACTGCCGTGATGACTGAGCAGACCCCGCATCTCGTGACTCTCGACCTGACCGACGAAGATCGCCACTCCGTCCTCATCAACGCACTCCAGGAGTACGCCGACGCCGCCCTCGACAAGGTCGAGCGCCCGGAGAGCACCACCGCGGAGCGCGACCACTTCCAGATCGTGGCGACCACCGCCCAGGGCTTCGTCGACGAGATTCTGGCCGCAAGCGGTCATGCAGCTCCGGTCCCGGCACCTGATCTGTCCTCGACCTGACGATCGCGCGGAACCGGAGCCCCGAAGGCCGCTGACTGGCCGCGTGGGCAGGCGCGACTGTTCGCAAGGATGGGGTGCCAAGCGGCGCGTTTCGTCACGCTGGATGCATGGAAACGCAACGAACCGCAGACGCACACCCCACCGATCCAGCAACGAACGTTCGAAGCGGCAAGCCCAGGAAGGCGACCGCAGTCATCGCCGCTGCCGGCGTGCTCGCCGCCGGCGCGATCGGCGTCGGGGCATGGTCGAACGCAGCCAACGCCGACGCCAGTCCGGATCCGCACGAGGCGACCATGCAGGCGCTCGTCGACGCGGGATACCCCGGCGTGCTCGCATCCGTCACCGACAGCGAGGGCAGGACCTCGAACCTCGCTCTCGGACAAGGGGACATCGCCACTGGGGAGGCGCCGCCCCTGGACGGGGAGGTGCGCATCGGCAGCAACACGAAGATGTTCGTCTCGACGATCGTCCTCCAGCTCGCCGATGAGGGGCAGGTTGCCCTCGACGAGCCGATCGACACGTACCTGCCCGGTCTCATCACGGGGGACGGGGTCGACGGCACGAAGATCTCCGTGCGCCAGCTCCTCCAGCACACCGCTGGCCTGCCCGAGTACGCGGACAAGATCGCGGCGGACGCGTTCGGCGCGCAGGAGACGTACATCTCTCCCCGGGCCATGCTCGATGTCGCGTTCGAGCGGCCCGCGGCGTTCGTTCCAGGGGAGCGGTGGGGATACAGCAACACCAACTACCTGGTGCTCGGACTCATGATCGAGGCCGTCACGAAACGGGCACTCGCCACCCAGATCGACGAGCGCATCGTCGCGCCGCTCGGCCTCGGGCACACCTACCTGCCCGCGCCAGGCGAACGGCAGCTGCGCGGCGAGCACCCCCGCGGGTACCACGCTGAGACGGCCGGCGACCTCCGGGACATCTCCGAGCTGGACCCCGCGTTCGGCTGGGCCGCCGGCGCGCTCGTGTCCACGCCGTCCGAGCTCAACACCTTCATGCGCGCCCTCCTCGACGGCCGACTCCTGAGCGAGGCGGCGCTCGCGGAGATGCAGACGACCGTCCCCGCCGGGGATGAGCTGACTCCTGGTGCCGCGTACGGCCTCGGCCTGCAGAGCTACCCGCTGTCCTGCGGCGGAGTCGCCTGGGGGCACGGGGGAGACATCCCCGGAACGCAGACCCGCAACGCCGTCGGCCCGGACGGCACCGCCGTGACGATCGCCGTCACCGCGCTTCCCTGGGCGGTCGTCTCGCCCGACGACAACGAGCGGCTTCTCGCGCAGTACCGCATGGTCATCGATGCCCTCGACGAGACGCTGTGCGGGCAGTAGCGGATGACGAGTTCGCGCCGGGTGATGGCCTCGTCAGGGGCCACCACCCGGCGTGGTTGAATCGAGTCATGCGCCCATCGCCGCGGAACTCGGCCGTGATGGTCGCCCTCTGGTCGGCGACGCCCAGTCTCCTCGTGCTGGCGGGTGCCGTCGGATTCCTTGCGATCGGCACCTGGGATCGCGCTCTCTTCGCGTCTGTCCCCGGAACCGGGTCACCGCTGGTGCTGGCGAGCCTCATCGCCGTCCAGGCGCTGCTGCTGTGGCCGAGCCGCTTCCGCCCGCTGCCCGTGTTCGCGGCGATCGTCGGCATCGATCTCGCGATCCTCGCCACGACGGCCGGGGAGCTCGGCATCGGCGCGCTCGCCGTGGGCGTCGCGTCGTACCGGGTCGTGCGGCAGCTGCCCCACAGGGCGGCGCTCATCGCACTCGGCGTCGGGGCGGCCGCGACGACCGCGGTCGGTGGCGTTGCAATGCTGCTCGGGTCACGCGAGGCGCCGCTCGTCCTGACCGCCACGCTTCTCCTGCGCATCCTGCTCCTCTACGTCCTTCCCGCGGGCATCGCGGACTACGTGCTCGGTCGGGAACGCTTGACGGATGCGCTCCGAGAGCAGGCGCGCATGGCCGAGCAGCGTCAGGCGGAACGGGCCCGCGGCGAACTCAGGGCGGAGCGCACTGCCCTCGCGCGCGAACTCCACGACATCGCCGGCCACCACCTGTCGGGCATCATCGTCAGCGCGCAGGCGGCAACCACCCTGACCCGCTCCGACCCCGACCGGGCGAGGGCCATGATGCAGGGCATCCAGGACGACGCACGCACGACGCTCGTCGACCTCCGGCGCACCGTCGGACTGCTGCGCAGCGACGACGACGAACGCACGGGCGGCCCTGAGCGCCCGAGCCCCACCCCGAACCTGGAGGGGATCGCGACGCTCGTCGATGCCGCGCGGGAGCGGGGCCAGGCCGTCGACTTCCGTGTCGCCGGTGCGCCTCGACCGCTCGGCCCGCTGACGGAGGCCACCGCGTACCGCATGGTGCAGGAGTCATTGGCGAACGCGGCACGTCACGCCCGGGGTGCACGCAGCGACGTCAGCGTGCGGTTCGGCGACGACGGCGTGGAGATCGTCGTCGCGAACGCGCCAACCAGGCCCGGAGCGGATGCGGTCGTGCCACCCGCGCCCGCGCAGCCGGGGTACGGGCTCTCCGGCATGGCCGAACGAGCCGAGCTCGTGGGTGCGACCCTGAGCACAGGACCGACGAGCGACGGCGGCTGGCGGAATGCGCTCACGATCCGTGGCACGGGCCAAAGCCCGAACCGTGACAGGGAGATCTCATGATCCGGATCCTCATCGCCGACGACCAGGCGGTCGTGCGCGCCGGGCTGTCGGTGATCCTCGGCGCGGAGCCCGACTTCGACGTCGTCGGCGAAGCCGCCGACGGTGCAGAGGCGGTCCGGCTTGCTCGCGAGCTGAGCCCCGATGTGGTCTGCATGGACATCCGGATGCCAGGAACCGACGGCATCGCTGCGACGCGGATGATCGCTGCAGAACCGTCGCTCGACGCTGCGGTGCTCATCCTCACCACCTTCGACGTCGATGCGGACGTGTTCGCGGCGCTCGAGGCCGGGGCGGCCGGGTTCCTCCTCAAGGGCGCGGATGAGGCGACGCTGCTCGCCGCGGTCCGGTCGGTCGCCGCAGGGCACGGGACGCTCGACCAGCGCCTCACCAGGCGCATCCTCCACGAATTCGCCGAACGGCGACGGCCCGTGTCGCAGCCAGCCCCGACGGCGGGGGTCGAGCTGACGGAGCGGGAGCTCGACGTCCTTGGGCTCCTCGCGCGCGGCCTGTCCAACGCGGAGATCGCCGGTGAGCTGTTCGTCGAACCCACCACGGTGAAGTACCACCTCGCGGGGCTCCTCCAGAAGACCGCGTCGAGGGACCGCCTGCAGGTCGTGCTCTGGGGCATCCGCGCGGGCCTTCTCGATGTCCGCTGAGCCCAGTCGCAGCGGAGCGCGGATGACGCGCCCTGGCGACTGCCAGGTTGCAACACGGTGACGTCGTCCCGCGCCGGGGAGCCGTGCGGTACCGACTGGGTAGACTGGCGGCAGATCGTGAGGAGCGAACGATGACGATGCAAGTGGGGCCTACAGCAGTCCCGGAACGCCTGTGGATGTCGATGATCGCCCGCGCCGTGCCCGCGCTCATCATCGCCGCCGTCATCACCTTCTCCCAAGACCACTCTGCGGCGTTCGGGTTCATCACGTTCGGTGCGTTCGCGCTCGCATCCGGCGTGCTCATCGGCTTCGAAGCCGTCGGCTTCAAGGACCACCCGGCGCGCGCGCTCACGTTCGCGCGAGCCGTCGTCTCGGCGCTCGCCGGAGGCTTCGCGCTCTTCATGGGCACCGCAGAGACCGAGCACGCGACCGCCGCCGCGTTCATCGCGACCGTCGCCACCTGGGCCCTCGTCACGGGAGCGCTCGAACTCATCAGCGCCCGCGTGGGCCGCGCCACCAAGTTCTTCTCGCGCGAGGTGCTCATCACCGGCGCCGTCACCGTGCTCCTCGGACTCCTCGTCGCGATCATCCCGCCAGACCTCCGCGTCGACTACGGCGGAATCGAGCAGGTCGAGGGCACCCTCACCGCATCCGTGCAGACCGTCGGCTACGTCGGCGCCTACCTCGCAGTGCTCGGCGTGCTGCTGGTCATCGAGGGGATCACCCTCCGCGGCATCCTCGCGGATGCACCGGCCGCCGAGCCAGAACTCACCAAGAAAGCCTGATTCCCCAGTGACACAACCCAAGCGCCGCGCGCTCATGAAGCCCTTCGAGCTGCTCGGCATCTCCGCCGTGATGGCGGGCTTCGTGCTCCTCATCCTGCTGCTCACGACACAGGACTTCCTGCTCGGCATCATCTTCGCCGGTGTCGCCTTCATCGTCTCGATCCTCGTGCTGGCGATGCTCGTGCTCTCCTACTCGCCGAATCCCGAGAACGAGATCTACCTCGACCGCTTCGAGAACGCAGAGCAGGGCGTCTCCCGCAGCGACGAAGGCGAGCAGAGCCGCGCGGCCACGCAGGCGGCGGCCGCAGACGAGAAGGCACCCGTCGTCGACGAGGCTGCAGCCGAAGCGGAGCCCTCGGAGCGCATCGGCGAACCGGAGCAGGCCGCGGCGACCGAGGAGCCCGCAGCCACGCTCCCGGCAGATGCAGAAGAGGCCCCGCTCGACGAGACGACGTCGAACGAGGCCCCAACCAGCAAGTAGCTGGAGAACCAGCGGGCGTTCCGCCCGCGCGCTCAGCCCAGGTGGTCGACGAGGCGCGACGAGGCGCCCGTGTAGCTGCCGGGAGTGAGGGCGAGGAGCGAGTCCTTCGCCTCCTGGCCGATGTCGAGGCCCGTCACGAACTCCACGAGATCGGCCTTGCCGATGCGGCGGCCGCGCGTCAGGTCCTTCAGCACAGCGTAGGGGTCGGCGATGGATGAACGACCAGCGACGATCTCGGCTCGGATGACGGTCTGGATCGCTTCGCCGAGCACCTCCCAGTTGCCGTCGAGCTCGTTCGCCAGCAGCTCCTCGTCGACGGCGATCTCGCGCAGTCCACGCGTCACGTTGTCGAGCGCGAGCAGCGAGTGGCCGAACGCGACACCGATGTTGCGCTGCGCGCTCGAGTCGGTGAGGTCGCGCTGCAGGCGCGAGGTGACGAGCGTCGAGGCCAGCGAGTCGAGGAGAGCGCTCGAGATCTCGAGGTTCGCCTCCGCGTTCTCGAAGCGGATCGGGTTGATCTTGTGCGGCATCGTGGACGAGCCCGTCGAGCCGGCCTGCGGGATCTGACGGAAGACACCGCGCGAGATGTAGGTCCACACGTCGGTGCAGAAGTTGTGCAGGATGCGGTTGAAGCGCGAGACGTCCGAGTACAGCTCGGCCTGCCAGTCGTGCGACTCGATCTGCGTGGTCAGCGGGTTCCAGGTGAGGCCGAGGCCGCTCACGAACTCGTCGGCAAGCGTCTCCCAGTCGGTGTCGACACTTGCCGCCTGGTGCGCGGCGAAGTTGCCCGTGGCACCGGCGAACTTCCCGAGATACGAGGTTTCCTCGACGCGCTTCAGCTGGCGGCGCAGTCGGTGCGTGAACACGGCGAGCTCCTTGCCCAGCGTGGTCGGCGTCGCCGGCTGGCCGTGCGTGAGCGACAGCAGGGGCACATCCCGCAGCTCGACGGCGAGCTCCGCGATGCGGTCCGCGAGACCGGAAGCCGAGGGGAGCCAGACGTCGGTGACGGCGTCGCGGATGGTGACCGCGTACGAGAGGTTGTTGATGTCCTCGCTCGTGCAGGCGAAGTGGGTGAGCTCGGCGAGCTCGCTCAGCCCGAGCTCCTCCAGGCGGGCGCGCACGTAGTACTCGACGGCCTTCACGTCGTGACGGGTGCGAGCCTCGACCTCGGCCAGCTCGTCGATGTCCTTCTGGCCGAAGTCGGTGACGAGGGCACGCAGTGCTGCGGCCTTGTCTGCATCGATCTTGTGCGAGCCGAACATCTCACGGTCGGTGAGGAACAGCAGCCACTCGACCTCCACGTGCACGCGGGCACGGTTCAGCGCGGCCTCGGAGAGGTGCTCGCCGAGACCTTCGACGCTCTTGCGGTAGCGCGAGTCGAGGGGGCTCAGCATCTGGGGAGGGAGGGGGCTCATTGTGCTCCTTGGGACGAGGACGATCCGGCGCGCGCCGTCAGCGCTGCCCGGACGACCGGCTCGATCTGACGAAGAAGCTCCTCGCACGCGCTCGTGATCAAGTCGCGCACGTGGTCGAAGAGCTGATCGTTGCCATAGTACGGGTCTGGGACTTCCGTGATCCCGCCCGGGGGCGCCGGGTGGAAGGTGAGGAGGGGCTGCACGAGCGAGCGTTGCTCGTCGTCGGAGGCCCACGCCTTGAGGATGCGCCGCTGGCCTCGGTCGAAGGTGATGATGAGGTCGAACGTGTCGAACCAGTCGACCTCGAACTGCTTCGCGCGATGGTTCTCGGCCGTGAACCCGGCCCGCTCGAGCGCGGACTGCGTGCGGGGGTCCGCCTTCTCGCCCACGTGCCATTCGCCGGTTCCCGCCGAGCTGATGCTCACGGCGCTGCCGAGGCCGATCTGCTCGACCATGTCGCGGAAGATGACCTCCGCCATCGGGGAGCGGCAGATGTTGCCGGTGCAGACGAAGATGATGCGAAAGACCGCGTCCTTGCTGTTTTTCGCCATGACGCCCATTGTCACGCATTCAGCACCGGTTCGCGTGCGTGTTCACCCGCTCTTTCGCTGCCCGTCGGAGCGAAGCCGCACTCTGCAGGCATCCGGCCTGTGGATGCGCGTCCCTCCACACCCGTGGGCGTGCATGCGTCGCCGCTTCTCCTGCCGCCGGAGGATCGGAGTCTCCGACGCACGAGAGGACCACCGCGAATGCCAGAGACCACGTCTTTCGTTCCCATCGCACCGTCGACGATCGGCCAGACACTGCCGTTCGTCGATGCCGCGAGGGAGCAGATCATCCACGCCCTGCAGCTCATCGCCCTCGACAACGCTCGCGCCCTGTACGCCTTCGGCTCGGGCACCACCGATATCTGCACGGGCCTCAGGCTGCTCGCGGTCTCCGACGCGTGGAGCTCGCCAGCGCAGCGCTGCCTTGCCATCGAGGCCGAGCTCCTCGCCGACGCGATCGGACTCGTCGCGACCGCCGCAGGGCTCGCCGAGGCCGAGTACCGCCGAGCGCATGGGGCATTAGGTCTCGAGCTCGAGGCGCTGGGGGCCCGATGAGCGGCGAGCTTGTCGTCGTCGGGCCCAGCGACGTCCGCGCCGTCGCCGTGCGCGCCGGGCTCTTCGCCGACGACTTCGAAGCGCTCCGCACGATCCTCGCCGGTCAGGAGTGGCTGCCGCCGTCCGTATGGCTGAGCGGCTCGGGCCTCACATTCGCTGCAGCGGCGGCGCAGGCCGAGGTCGCCTTCTTCGGAGGGGCGCCGCTGGAAACCCAGCTGTCCTCGCTGGGCGAGCGCATCCAGCTTGCCGCCGAGCTGTACGAGCGGGCCGAGGCGGTCTCCGCGGCCGTCGTCCAAGCAGCGGGCGCAAGCGCCGCCAACTTCCTCGGACGCTCGTTGCCGCTGACGGTCGCGCTCCTCGGCCCGGCGGCTGGAATCGCGGCGCTCGCGGCTCTTGCTGGGGAGGCTCCGACGCTGAGCGACCCGCGGGTGCAGGAGCTCATCCGCGTCACCGTGGAGAACGCCGACGACTTCGCGCTCGGGATGCTCGGCCTCCCGCCGGTCCCCGGCGCCGACGGCAGCACTCTCGTGTCGTGGGCGCTCGCCGGGGCAGGTGTGGCGGGGCTGACCCCGAGCGACCGCTTCAGGGTGGGGAGCGCCAGCGCTCCGCTCGATGGCCGGGATGCCGCTCCCACGGGACTCCAGTCGCTGGTCGCCGCCATCCCTCCCTCGGTCGACGGAGGACCGCAGGTGCGCGTCACGAGCTACGTCGACGCGGCCGGAGCCCAGCTCTACGAGGTCGCGATCACGGGCACCTCGAACCAGTCGTACGGCACGACGGGCAACCCCTTCGACCTGGCCGGCAACCTCGCGGCGTATGCGGGGATCGACTCGCAGTCGGTGTCCGCCGTCCTCGCTGCGATGGCAGAGGCGGGTATCGAGCCGGGCGATGCCGTCGTGTTCGCCGGCTACTCGCAGGGTGCGCTCGTCGCTGCGTCGATCGCCGGGCTGGGGAGGTTCGACACGAAGGGCCTCGTCTCGATCGGGGGTCCCATCGACGCCGAACGGCTGAGGGCGCAGCTGCAGCACCAGCAGGCTGATGGTCGGGGCGATGATGCGTCGCCCGGGAGCCGAGCCCCGATCATCGAGATCCAGCACCGGGAAGACCCGATCGTCGGCCTGCAGGGGCTCGCCCCGGATGGCGAGGATTCAACGGTCGTGCTCGCCGAGGCCGATGCGGTGACGCCGTTCGACGACGACCCGCTCGCCGCCCACGCGCAGACGCGCTACCTCGAGACCGCCGGCATGGCCGACGCGAGCGGGGTGCCTTCCCTGGATGCGGCCCGCACGGACCTCCTCGACGTCTACGACGGCTTCGAGCTCGACGAGTCGAGGCTCTACACGGTTGACCGGCTCGACCCGCTTCCGGAACCCGGTGAGGCCATCGACGAGGTGAATCGTCTCATCGAGGAGAAGTTCGCGCCCATCACGAGCAACCTCAAGCCAGACGACATCAAGATCTGAACGCCTCGATCAGGCTTCCCGACGGCGACGCTCATCGCTCTTGAGCTTCGAGTCGGCACCGCGCACCCAGCCGCCGAGCACCGCGGTGACCACCGACATGATGAGCGCTGCGAGCACCGCCCACCAGAAGCCGGAGACCTCGATGCCGAAACCGATGCTGTCGCTGATGACCCCGACGAGCCAGAACAGGAATCCGTTGACGATGAACGAGATGAGGCCGAGCGTGAGGATGTAGAGGGGGAACGCGACGACACGCACGACCCCGCCCACCACGGCGTTCACGACGCCCCAGATCAGCCCGAACAGTGCGAGCGTGCCGATGACGCCCCAAGTCGACTCCTCGAACGGGATGACCTGGACATGCGCTTGCAGGATGAGGGTCACGACCCAGAGGGCCACGGCGTTGATGAGGATGCTCAAGATGGCTCGCATGCCCCCATTCTCCCCGATCCTGCGGTGAAGCGGCTGGGGCGCTCGCCCGCCTCGTGTCGTCGATGCCGTGCAGGGTCGGCCCGAACTGTTGGAGGATTTCTCCTGAACGGCCATGGGGTGGAGAACTAGACTGGCGAAATCTCGGGCAACCGCATGCGAGATCGGAACAGCAGGAAGGCGCCACACGACGTGACTCCAGGCGACGAGACCGTGCAGATCCTCACTCCAGAGGGAGAGGTGAAGCCGACGAAGGCCGCCGAGCCCTTCCTGGAGCAGCTTGAGCTGCTCACCACGGAGGACTACCTTCGCGCCTATCGCGACATGAGCTACGTGCGGGCGTTCGACCGTGAGTCGACCATGCTGCAGCGCCAGGGACAGCTGTCCCTGTACGTCCCCGCCGAGGGACAGGAGGCCGCCCAGATCGGCTCCGCCTACGCCATGCGCCCGCAAGATGCGGTCTTCCCCTCCTACCGCGAGCACGGCGTCGCCTTCGTGCGCGGCGTCGACCTCGTCGACGTGCTGCGCCTGCTGCGCGGCGTGACCCACAGCGGATGGTCGCCGGAAGGCCACGGCGTGCGCCCCTACACGCTGGTCATCGGCTCGCAGACCCTCCACGCGACCGGCTACGCGCTCGGCCAGAAGTTCGACGGCGCCACCGGCACCGGCGACCTCGACAAGGACGAGGCGACCGTCGTGTACTTCGGCGACGGCGCGACCAGCCAGGGCGACACCAACGAGGCCTACATCTTCGCGACGAGCTACCAGGTGCCGCTCGTCTTCTTCCTGCAGAACAACCAGTGGGCCATCTCCGTGCCCGTCTCCGTGCAGGCCAACAACCCGCTCTACAAGCGCGCGGGCGGCTTCGGCATGCCCTCGACGCACATCGACGGCAACGACGTCATGGCGAGCTTCGCCGTCACCCGCGCGCACCTCGAGCGGGCACGCGCCGGCGGTGGCCCCGGCTTCATCGAGGCCGAGACCTACCGGATGGGCGCCCACACGACGACGGACGACCCCACCAAGTACCGCACGAAGGACGAGGAGGAGTCGTGGCGCCGCCGCGACCCCATCGCCCGCCTCGGCGCGTACCTGCGCGCGCAGGACGTGGGCGAGGACTTCTTCACCGGCGTCGACGAGGCAGCGAAGGACTACGCGGCCGACGTGCGCCGCGGCGTCTTCGAGATCGAAGAGCCCGACAACGACTCCATGTTCGAGAACGTGTACAGCGACGCGCATCCGCAGCTCGAGGAAGAGAAGCAGTGGCTGCGCCGGTACGAGGCGTCCTTCGATGACAACGCGAGCCAGGAGGCAACCCGATGACCGACGTCGCCACGAGCACCACAACGCCCGAGTCGGAGGCGGATGCGCCGGAGACGGTCACCATGCCGCTCGCGAAGGCCATCAACGCCGGCCTGCGCCGCGCCATGGAAGACGACGACAAGGTCGTGCAGCTCGGCGAGGACATCGGCACGCTCGGCGGCGTCTTCCGCGTCACCGAGCACCTGAAGCGCGACTTCGGCGAGAACCGCGTGCTCGACACCCCGCTCGCGGAGTCCGGCATCATCGGCACCGCCATCGGCCTCGCCATGCGCGGCTACCGGCCCGTGTGCGAGATCCAGTTCGACGGCTTCATCTTCCCCGGCTTCGACCAGATCACGACGCAGCTCGCGAAGCTCACGAACCGCAACGAGGGCCGCCTGCAGATGCCGGTTGTCATCCGCGTGCCCTACGGCGGGCACATCGGCGCCGTCGAGCACCACCAGGAGAGCCCAGAGGCATACTTCGCGCACACCGCCGGACTCCGTCTCATCTCCCCGTCGACGCCGAACGACGCGTACTGGATGATCCAGCAGGCCATCAAGAGCAACGACCCCGTCATGTTCTTCGAGCCCAAGAGCAAGTACTGGCAGAAGGGCGAGGTCAGCCTCGCCGCCCCCGCTGCCGGGATGCACGCGAGCCGAGTCGCCCGCGTCGGCACCGACGTGACGCTCGTCGCGCACGGCGCCATGACCGCGGTAGCGCTGCAGGCGGCGGCGGTCGCCGAGGCCGAGGGCATCAGTCTCGAGGTCATCGACCTCCGCTCGCTGAGCCCCATCGACTACGCGCCGATCGTGGAGTCCGTCCGCAAGACGGGTCGCCTCGTTATCGCGCAGGAAGCCCCCTCGAACGCCAGCATCGGCTCCGAGATCGCCGCGACCGTGCAGGAGCGAGTGTTCTTCTCGCTCGAGGCGCCCGTGCTTCGCGTGTCGGGCTTCAACGTTCCCTTCCCGCCAGCGAAGCTCGAGGCGAGCTACCTGCCGGACGCAGACCGCATCCTCGAAGCCGTCGACCGCTCGCTCGAGTACTGAACCAAGCCCGCACAGATAGAGGCAAGCACACCAATGAGCACCGAGAACTTCGAACTCCCCGACGTCGGCGAGGGACTCACCGAGGCCGAGATCGTCTCCTGGCACGTGAAGGCCGGCGACAGCGTCGAGCTGAACCAGACGCTGTGCGAGATCGAGACGGCCAAGTCGATCGTCGAGCTGCCCAGCCCCTTCGAGGGGCGCGTCGTCGAGCTCTTCGCGAGCGAGGGCCAGACCGTCGACGTGGGCAAGCACATCCTCTCCATCGAGACCGCAGGCTCCGCGAGCAGCTCCGAGGCGCCCGCCGCGCCCGAGGCACCGGCTGCCGACCTCGAATTCGATGCGGCACAGGCGGATGCGGCTTCCACCGTCTCCAGCGAGGGCGCCGAGTCCGGCGCCAACTCGGTGCTCGTCGGCTACGGACTCGGTGACGCGCCCACGACGCGCCGACGCAAGAAGTCGGCCGTACCAGCCCAGCCGACGCGCCCCGCGCAGATCCCCGCCCCGGCCCAGCCGTCGCATCGCCCGGCCGCGCAGGCTCCCGCTCCAGCACCTGGGGTGGCGCGGACGCAGGCCCGCCCTGGGTCGGTGCCCGCCGCATCCGCGTCGCCGATCATCGCGAAGCCCCCGATCCGCAAGCTCGCGAAGGACCTCGCCGTCGACCTGTCGCAGGTCGAGCCGACCGGGCTCGCCGGTGAGACGACCCGCGACGACGTCATCCGCCACGCGCAGCAGGCGAGTGTCTTCAAGAACCTCGAGACCCCCATCTGGGGCGAGGTACGCGAGGAGAAGCACCCCGTCAAGGGCGTGCGCAAGGCAACGGCGAACGCCATGGTCTCGTCGATGTTCACGGCACCGCACGTGACGCTCTTCACCGACGTCGACGCGACGCGCACGATGGAGTTCGTGAAGCGCCTCAAGGCGTCGCCCGACTTCGCCGGCGTGAAGGTGTCGCCGCTGCTCATCGTGGCGCGAGCCGTGATGTGGGCGATCCGCCGCAACCCGATGGTCAACGCCGCGTGGACCGACGAGGAGTACACGGTCAAGCACTACGTGAACCTCGGCCTCGCCGCCGCGACCCCGCGTGGGCTCATCGTGCCGAACATCAAGGATGCGCACGCCATGACCCTGCACCAGCTGGCGCAGGCCATCGAGCAGCTCACGTATCGCGCCCGCGACGGGAAGACGCCGCCGACAGAGATGCGCGACGGCACCTTCACGATCACCAACATCGGGGTGTTCGGGATGGACACGGGCACGCCCGTCATCAACCCCGGCGAGGTGGGCATCCTCGCGCTCGGCACCATCAAGCTGAAGCCGTGGGTGTTCGAGGATGAAGTTCGCCCCCGCATGGTGACGACGCTCGGCGCTTCCTTCGACCACCGCCTGGTCGACGGGGACGTCGCGAGCCGCTTCCTCGCCGACGTCGCGACGATCGTCGAGGAGCCTGCGCTGCTGCTCGACTGAGCCCCGCTGGCCGCGGTCGGACGCGTCCGCGCGCCCGCCCGCGCTCGCCCGCCCGCGCCCGCGCCCGCCCGGCCGTCCCCGCTGCAACGGCGGCCAGAGTTGTGGCTAAACGCGGTTCCGCGTTCGCCGAGGCGCACTTCGCCACAACTCTGGTCACTGGTTGCGCCGGCTCCGGGGAAGCGTGCCCACCGCGTTGCGCAGAGTTGTGGAGGGGTGTCGTTGGCGCGGGTCTTAGCAGCGTCTATCCACAACTCTGTGCTCAGTCACCGAGCCACCCAGCCGCCGGGGCGCCCGGGCGCGGGCTCGGTTCCCGGACCGTGAGGTGAGGGCGGACGGGGATGCACGCTCGCCGCATTGCGCAGAGTTGTGGCGGGGTGTCGTTGGCGCGGGTCGTAGCAGCGTCTATCCACAACTCTGTGCCCAGCCACCGAGCTACCGACCGCGATTCCCAGCCCGCGCAATTGACATTGATTCTCAGTACGAATTACACTCCACGTGTGAACCTTCGCTCTCCTGCCCTCATCGCCCTTGCCGGCCTGTCCACCCTCGCGCTCGCGGCCTGCTCCGGTCCGACCGCGGCAACCGACAGTGCCGCGGCACCCACCGCGGAGGGCGAGTCGTTCACCGTCGTCGCGACCACCACGCAGGTCGCCGACTTCACCCGCGAGCTCACCGAGGGCCTGAACGTCGAGGTCACGCAGCTGCTGCAGCCCGGCATGAGCGCGCACAGCTTCGAGCCGACCCCCGCCGACCTCGTCGCGCTCGGCTCGGCCGATCTCGTCGTCTCGAGCGGCGCTGGCCTCGAGGAGTGGCTCGACGCGGCCGTCTCGTCGAGCGGCTACGCGGGTGAGGTCGTGGATGCCTCGGCCAACGTCACGCTGTCGGGCAGCCACGAGCACGAGCACGGTGAGGAAGAGCACGCCGAGGACGAGCACACGCACGCCGAGGGCGAAGAGCACAGCCACGAGGAGGAGGCGCACGCAGAGGGTGAGGCGCACACTGAGGAGGCGCACGCCGAGGGCAACCCCCACACATGGACCTCACCCGCGAACGCGAAGCTCATGGCGGCCGAGATCGCCACGCACCTCGAGGAGCTCCCCGGCATCGACGCCGCCGCGGTGCAGGCGAACGTCGACACCTATGACGCCGAGCTGACGGAGCTCGACATGTGGATCGCTTCGAACGTGGACGCCGTCCCCGAGGCCGAGCGGGTCATCGTCACCAACCACGACGCGCTCCACTACTACCTCGACCAGTACGGCATCACGTTCGTCGGCTCGATCATGCCGAGCTTCGACGACAGCGCCGAGCCGAGTGCCGCCGAGATCGACTCCCTCATCGCCGAGATCAAGGAGCACAACGTGAAGGCCATCTTCACCGAGACGCAGCTCTCCCCGCAGAACGCGGAGACCATCGCGGCGCAGACCGGAGCGAAGGTGTTCTCGGGTGAGGAGGCGCTGGCGACGGATGCGCTCGGCGAGCCGGGAACCCCGACGGGCACGTATGTCGGTGCGACGGTGCACAATACTCAGATGATCATCGATTCCTGGGGCGCCACCGCGACCGACGTGCCTGAGGTGCTCGCGCAGCAGTGACGCATCCAACCCCGCTCGTCTCGTACCGCGACGCCTCCATTGCCTATGGCAGGGAGGCGCCTGCGTTGACCGGTGTGTCGTTCGAGCTGGGTGAGGGCGACGCGGTCGCGCTGCTCGGCCCGAACGGCGCGGGCAAGTCGACGCTGTTGCAGTCGCTGCTCGGTCTCCTGTCGACCAGCGGCACCGCGGAGGTGCTCGGCTCGGCTCCGGGGTCTCGCGCGTCGGAGGTCGGCTACCTGCCGCAGTCGACGCACATCGACCCCGACTTCCCCGTCTCGCTCCGCCAGGTCGTGATGATGGGCCGCTACCGGCGCATCGGGCTGCTCCGGTGGCCGCGAGCCGCTGACCGCGAGATCGTGCGTCGCGCCATTGAGACGGTCGGGCTCACCGAGCTCGCCAACACGACCTTCGGGGAGCTGTCGGGTGGCCAGCGGCAGCGCGGCCTGCTCGCTCGGGCGCTCGCCACCGAGCCGAGGCTCATCCTCCTCGACGAGCCGTTCAACGGCCTCGACCGCGCCAACCGGGATGCGCTCATCGCGACCCTGCGCCGCCTCCGAGAGACGGGGGTCGGCATCGTCGTCTCCACGCACGACCTCGAGCTCGCGCATGAGGTGTGCTCCCACGTGCTGTTGCTCAACGGCAGGCAGATTGCCGGCGGGCCCATCTCGGAGGCGTTGACGGATGCGGCGCTCGCGGCGGCGTTCTCCGGCACGTCCGCCGACACCGAGGCGCACGGCGGCGCCCACGGCACGGTCTGCGCGCCGGGCGGCGACGACAGCGACGATCACGAGCGGGCCCGGGTGTGACCGATCTCTCCGTCCTGCTGCAGCTGCCGTTCGTGCAGAGCGCGGCCGTCGCCATCATCGTGCTCGCGGTCGCGAGTGCCATCGTCGGCACGGCCCTCGCGTTGCGCGGCCTCGAGTTCCTCAGCGACGGCCTGGTGCATTCGGTGTTCCCCGGCGTCGTGATCGGCTTCATTGCGGCGGGCACCGACGGCGTCTACGTCGGCGCCGGCATCGCGGCCCTGATCGCGACGGTTGCACTGACCATCGCCTCGGCGCGTGGCATCGGCTCAGACGCGACCATCGCCGTGGTCCTCGCCGGTGCGTTCTCCCTCGGCATCGTCATCGTCTCGCGCAGCGTCGACTACGCGTCAGGACTCGAGCATCTCCTCTTCGGGCAGCTCCTCACGGTCTCGAGCGCTGACATCGTCGCGATCTGCGTGCTCGGCGGCGCCGCCGTGCTGCTGGTCCTCGGCACCTGGAAGGAGCAGCTGCTCGTCTCCTTCGACCGCAAGCAGGCGCAGGCGTCCGGCATGCGGGTGCTCGCCTACGAGCTGGCGCTGAACATCGCGATCGCGCTCGTGGTCGTCGCAGCCGCACGTGCGGTCGGCAACCTGCTTGTGCTCGCCCTCCTCATCGTGCCGGTCGCCGTCGCTCGCCTCGTCACGCGTCGAGTCTGGGCGATCGCCGTGGTTTCGCTCCTCGTGTCGGTCGGCTGCGGGCTCGTCGGCCTCTGGGCTGGCCTCTGGCTGTCGCTGGATGCTGGCATCCAGGCTTCCCCGAGCGCCGTGCTCGTGCTCGTGCTCGTCGCGCTGTACCTCGTGGTGGTCATCGTGACGAGGCTCACCGCGTTCGCCGCCGCCGCCCGCCGCCGAGGCGCCGCCGCCGCTGCTGGCCGTGCCCCCGCATCCGCTGCCGGGGTGGTCTCGTAGCCATGGATTACTTCGCTCTCGCGCTGCTCACGGGCACGCTGGTCGGCCTCCTCAGCGGTCTCGTCGGCGTGCTGGTGCTGCTGCGCCAGCGTGCCTTCTACACCGTCGCCCTCACGCACGCGACGTTCCCCGGCGGTGTCTTCGCGGCCGTCGTGGGCATCAACATCGTCGTGGGCGCATCCATCTTCAGCCTGCTGCTCGTGGCGCTCATGGCCGCGCTCTCGCGAGTGCCGCGGCAGGGCAAGCAGGTGGCGGCCGGCATCATCCTGAGCTTCGGCTACGCGCTCGGCATGCTCTTCGCGTCGCTCAACCGCGGCCAGTCGGTGCGCGTCGACTCGTACCTGACGGGGTCGATACTCGCCATGAACCCCACCAACGTGTGGCTGCTCGGTGCGGCGCTCGTGATTGTCCTCGGCGTGTACGCGCTCTTCGGCAAGCAACTGCTGTTCTCGAGCTTCGACGCCCGCGGCTTCCGCGCGGCCGGCTTCCGCGAGGGAGTCTGGGATCTCGTGGCGCTGGCGCTCATCACGCTCACGGTGGTCGTCGCGATGCCGGCGATCGGTTCCATCCTGGCGATCGCCATGATCGCGGCTCCCGCGGCGGCGGCCAGGCTCCTCACGAAGCGCATCGGGTGGATGCTCGCCCTGTCCTGCGCGTTCGGCGTCACCGCCGCCGTGGTCGGCTTGCAGGTGTCCCGGTCGCTGTCGTTCGCGGCCGGCGGGTCGATGGCGCTCACGGCGGTCGCGATCTTCGTCATCGCGCTCCTCGCGAAGGGCGTCGTCGACCGGTTCGCGCAGGGCGTCTCGCAACGCGCATCCGCCCCCGGTATGGTCAGCTGATATGAGCGACGAGACGAACGGTGAGGGCGGCGCGACCGCCGGTGCCGCTGCGGCCCCCGTCAAGAGGAACACCCGTCAGCGTGAGGCCGTGCGCCGCGCTCTGGCGGAGTCGTCGGAGTTCGTGAGCGCCCAGGTGCTGCACCAGCGGCTGTCGGCGGCTGGCGAGCGCATCGGGCTGGCCACCGTGTACCGCACGCTTGGCACGCTGAGCGAGAGCGAGGAGGCCGACTCGCTGCAGAACGCCGAGGGGGAGGTCGTCTACCGCGCCTGCGTCATGGGCGAGCACCACCACCACCTCATCTGCCGCAACTGCGGAGCGGCCGTCGAGATCACGGCTGACCCCGTCGAGCAGTGGGCGTCGAGCGTCGCCGCGAAGCACGGCTACACGCAGGCGAGGCACGTCGTCGACATCTTCGGCCTGTGCCCGAAGTGCACGGCTGCAGCTGCGGCTTCCGCCTAAACCGCGCGGGGCGACCCCGCAGTGGAGCCGCCCGCGAAGCCGCTCACCACCGGGCGTGGACCGTCTGGCGGAAGAACCGGTCGTAGATCTCGTGCACGTTCGCGTCGAGATCCGCGGGCAGCTCGAGCGAGGCGGCGGATGCGTTCGACTCCGCCTGCGCTCGGTTGCGTGCGCCGGGGATGACACTCGTCACCCCGTCTTGCGCTGCGACCCAGGCGATGGCCGCCGCGGTGGGGGAGATGCCCTCGGGAAGCGCCGCGGCGAACGCCTGGGCCGCCTCGACGCCGGTGCCGAAGTCGACGCCTGAGAAGGTCTCCCCGACGTCGAAGGCGCTGCCGTCGCGGTTGTAGGTGCGGTGGTCGTCAGCCGAGAAGGTCGTGTCCTTCGTGTACCTGCCGCTCAGGAGACCGGAGGCGAGGGGCACTCGGGCGATGATGCCGACGCCAGCCTCGCGCGCTGCCGGCAGCACGAGGTCGATCGGCTTCAGGCGGAACGCGTTGAAGACGATCTGCACGGACGCGGTTCCCGGCCTGGCGATCGCGGCGAGGGCCTCATCCGCGGTCTCGACGCTGACGCCGTAGGCGGCGATCGCACCCTCGGCGACGAGCGTGTCGAGGGCGTCGTAGACGGCATCGTTCGAGAACACCGGGGTCGGCGGGCAGTGCAGCTGCACCAGATCGAGGGTGTCGACGCCCAGGTTCTTGCGCGAGCGGTCCGTCCAGGCCCGGAAGTTGGCGAGCGTGAACTCGTCGGGATCCTGTGGGCCCCTGCGTCCCATCTTCGTGGCGACGAAGACGTCGGCGTTCGGGTTCTCGCGTCGGAACGTTCCGATCAGCGTCTCGCTCCGACCGTCACCATAGACGTCGGCGGTGTCGAAGAAGGTGACGCCGCTCTCGACGGCGGCGCTGAGGACGTCGAGCGCTGCGTGCTCGTCGACGTCACCCCAGTCGGCGCCGAGCTGCCAGGTGCCGAGGCCGACGATGGACACGGGGCGGCCGGTACGGCCGAGGGTTCGCTGAAGCATCCCCGATGCTAACGCGCCGCACCTGACCTAGGCCCGTGTGGCCCGTGGCCGCGGTTGACCCCCGCGGACGACACCCGCGGCCGACTCGTCGACGTCGCGTCCAGTTGCCGCTCGTAGGGTTGTGGGCATGAAGCCCGAGCAGGAAGCCGCTCCCCAGCAGGTCGCCGTCTGGTACTTCGTTGCCGCCACCTTCATCTTCGCCGGCCCGGCGCTCATCGCGGATCTTCCCGTCTGGGTGCGCATCGCGTCGCTGGTCGTCGGCCTCGTGCTCGTCGTCTTCGGCGGGCGGCAGCTGGGCCGCGAGACGGCGGCCCGCCGACGGTCGATGGATGCGGCGCGGCCCGACACCCAGGACGGCTCGGCGTCCGAGCCGATCGGGCCGACGAGCGACCGGTAGGCGTGCAGCTGGCCGAGATGTGCGGGGCTAGCGGAAGTCGCGGAGGTCCTTCAGGTACGTGTTGACCTCGCGGGACTTCGCCACCTCCGAGGGCGTGAACTCGGCGCTCAGCAGCTCGGTGTCGTCGCGACCGGCGATGGCGAGAGTGTTGCCGTAGGGGCTCGCGATGCAGCTGAGCCCCGTGAATCCCGGACCCGAGTGATTCGCGTAGGCGATGTACAGCCCGTTCTCGAGGGCCCGCACGGGCACCATGTGCGTCGAGATGACCTCGGCGTTGTACGAGTGCCCTGGCTGGTCGCCCGCGACGTCGCCCGTCGACGGAACGGCCGTCGGGATGAGCAGTGCCTCCGCGCCCGCGACCGCGGCACGTCGAGCGATCTCGGGGAACTCGATGTCGTAGCAGATGGCGAGCGCGACCCTGAGGCCCGCGACCTCGACGACCTCGGCGGCGGCATCCCCGAGGTCGAAGACCCGCTGCTCCTCAGCGCCGAAGAGGTTCGACTTGCGGTAGCGGGTGAGCTCGTTGCCGTCGCTCGCGAAGAGCGAAGCCGAGATGAAGCGGCGCTCGGTCGTGGCGTTGGCGGCGAACCCGGCTGAGCGTTCGATGGTGTGCTCGACCGTGGATGCGACGATCGCGATGCCGGAGTCGGCGGCGATGCGTGCGATCTGCTCGCGGATGGCCGAGCCGTCCTCGCCGGCGACTCGCTCTGGCGCGTAGCCGGTGGCGAAGAGCTCTGGCGTGACGAGGATGTCGGTGCCAGCCTCGGCCGCTCGCCCGGCGAAGGAGCGGAGGAGGTCGAGGTTCTCCTCGACGGCGCCGACGGCGCCGACGGCGCCCTGTGCCTGCAGTACGGAAATCAGCGCCATTGCCAGCCTCACATCGTCGTCGTGGTCGCTCGGATCTCGAGCCTGCCGTGTCTCTCGAAAAGTAGTTCTTGACATGGCCGGGGGAGCAGCCTCAGGATAGCCGAAACCGAAAGTAATTCGGTTCTTCTGGATTCGACGACGAAGGCTGGACCCATGGACATGCGCGACCCGGAGATCACGGCAGATCTCGCGAGACGACTCGACTCTATCGCGACCGCCGAAGCCGGCGACATCGCGCACGAACCCCTGAGCGGCCGCGACATCGGCCTCTTCGCACTCACCTGCGTGGCCCTCGTGGCCGCTGGCGCCCTCGTGGTGATCCTGTGAGCGGCGGCGCCGGGCGAAAGGTCGAGGGTGCATCCGCCGAACTCGACCAGGCGGCGACGTTCGGCTCGCTGCCGCTCCTCAAGAAGGAGCGCATCTGGTCCGGCTGGGACTACAGCTGGGTGAACCTGAGCCTCGCGATCGCGACCTGGGCGTTCCTCGTCGGCGGTTCGACCGCGCTGCTCGTCGGCTTCCAGGACGGCATCGCCGCGATGGTCATCGGCAACGCGATCGGCCTCGGCATCATGGTGCCGGCCGCCACGGCGGCGAGCGCGCGCTTCGGCGTCGAGCAGTACACGATCCTCCGCCCCGTCTTCGGGCTCATCGGCGTGGGCGTGCTCGTCTTCACGGTCATCCTCGTCACCGAGATGGGCTGGTCGTCGCTCCTCGCCATCATGGTCGGCCGCGCCGTCACGCAGGTCGCCAACGGTGCCGCAGGCACCGACTTCGGCTCTGGCAGCCTCCTCGTCACGGTTGTCGGCCTCGTCGCGATCCTCATCGCGTGGCTCATCCTGTCGCGTGGCCCCGTCACGATCGGCAAGCTCAACCGCTTCGTCGCCCCGGGCCTCGTGCTCGTCACGGTCTTCATGCTGTTCTTCCTCGTCTCGAATACGTCCTGGGAGGCGCTCTTCGCGGCCGAGCCCCTCGCTCCGTTCGAGGAATCGCAGCTGAACTTCATGCTCGCGGTCGAGTTCAACGTCGCCGTCGGCTTCTCCTGGTACCCCGTGATGGGCTCCATGGCGCGCATGACCCGCTCGCCCAAGGCGGCTCTCTGGCCCGCGTTCACCGGCCTCATCGTCGGCACGCTCGTCGCCCAGGTCGTCGGCATGGCCGCGGCGCTCACCCTCGGCGACTCCGACCCGACGGTGTGGATGCTCCCGCTCGGCGGTCCGATCCTCGGCGCGTTCATGCTGCTGTTCATCTCGTTCGCCAACATCACGAGCATGTCCTCCATCGTCTACTCGACGGTGCTCGCGATCAGGCAGGCGAGCGGCAACCTCCTCGGGCGCGTGCCCTGGCCGCTGCTCTGCGGCTCGTTCTTCGTGCTCCCAGCGATCCTCACGTTCTTCCCGGACTTCATGTACCAGCAGTTCATGGTGTTCGTCACGATCTCCGGCGCCTTCCTGGCCGCCATGTGCGGGGCGATCCTCGCCGACTACTTCGTGCTCCGACGCCAGTGGGTTCGCCTCCCCGACCTCTACCGGCTCCGAGGCGAGAGCGCTTACCACTTCACGGGCGGCGTCAACTGGGCCGGCATCATCTCGGTCGTCGTCGGTGCGGCGTTCTACCTGTGGATCTACAACCCGGTGACCCTCGAGACGCATCCGCTCTTCCTGATCCTCACCGCCTCGGCCCCAGCCACCGTGCTCTCGGGCGGCGTGTACCTGCTGCTCGCCCAGCTCCTCTACCGGCGCCGCGGCGTCGGCGCGTTCTCGGACACGGAAGCCACGACCACTCACCAGACGACCACCCGGAAAGGGGTCTGACCATGCGCGCACAAGCGGCAGTTCACTTCGAGGGAAGCAACCAGCTCGAGATCCGCGAGATCGAGGTCGCTGAGCCGGGGCCGGGCACCGTGCTCGTGAAGCTCGGCGCGTCCGGCGTCTGTGGCTCCGACCGGCACGTGCTCGACGGCGACTGGCAGCTGCCATCACCCACCGTCATGGGCCACGAGGGTGCCGGCGAGGTCATCGCCATCGGCGAAGGCGTCGTCGACGTCGAACCGGGCGACCACGTCATCCTCAGCTGGTTCTACCCCTGCCGCCGGTGCACCGCCTGCCTCAGCGGTCGCGCCTACGTGTGCACGGGCAGCCGCAGCGAGGAGTGCCTCCTCCCCGACGGCACGACGCCCCTGTCGCTCGACGGCGAACCCGTGTACCCGTACCTCACGGCCGGCACGATGAGCGAGTACGCGGTGGTGCCGGAGTCGGCCGCCATCAAGGTTCCCCGTGAGGTGCCGTTCGACGTCGCGAGCCTCATCGGCTGCTCGATCGCCACCGGCATCGGCACGGTCGTCAACGACGCCTCCGTCGACGCGGGCGAGTCAGCGGTCGTCATCGGCGCCGGTGGCGTCGGGCAGAGCATCATCATGGGCCTGCACCTCGTGGGAGCGAACCCCATCATCGCCATCGACCTCAACGAGGACAAGCTCGCCGCGGCCCGCGAGCTCGGGGCGACCCACACGATCGTGCCTGGGCCCGATCTCGCCGCCCAGGTGGCTGAGATCACGGGTGGCGGCGCCGAATACGCGTTCGAGGCCATCGGACGCGTGCAGACCATCGAGTCCCTGCCCAGCCTCATCGCGCCGGGCGGCACCGCCGTCATCGTCGGACTCCCGCCGGTCGACGCCCCGGTCTCGATCGACGCCCTGATGCTCGCCGAGACCGGCAAGCGCCTCATCGGCACGAACTACGGCTCCACGGTGCCCGGCCGCGACTTCCCGAAGCTCGCCGCGCTCTACCTCGCCGGGCGCCTGCCCGTCGACAAGCTCATCAGCGAACGCATCCAGCTGAGCGACGTCAACGACGCGTTCGATGCCATGCGGAGAGGCGAGCGCGCGAGAAGCGTCATAGTCTTCTAGACCGATCCATCTCCACGCTCTGCCGTGGATCGAGAACTGGGAGTGTGACCATGGCTCGTCCGCGGGTACCGATCCTGTCGCCCGAGAAGATCTGTCTGGCTGCGCTCGACCAGATCGACCGAAAGGGTGACTTCTCCATTCCGGTCCTCGCGAAGGAGCTCGGCGTGAGCGCTTCGTCGATGTACCACCACGTGCAGGGGCGGGCGGGCATCGTCAACGGCATCCGCAGTCTCATCAGCACCGAGCTCTCGCTCGCGATCGGGCTCGAGGATGCCACCGACGAGGACCTCGCGGCGCTCGCCGCCCTGAGCTGGCAGGACCAGGTCCGACGATGGTCGAAGGACTACACCTCGGCCCTCGCGAAGCATCCGCTCGCCCTGCCGATCATGGTGCAGGAACCCGTGAGCGACGAGGAGACGCTCAACGTCTACGAGGCCATCGCGATCACGTTCCGCGCGGTGGGGTTCACCGACGAGCAGGCGCTCGTCGCGATCGCCGTGCTCGAAGGGCTCACCTTCGGGCGAGTCGTGGATGCGGCATCCCCGCCCATTCCGTGGCCGGCCGACCCTGTCGCGCACCCCGTCCTCCACGGCGTGACGACGTCGCTCGAGCCGTCGCGTCGCCTCGAGCTGGCCTTCGACTTCGGACTCGAGGCGATCATCACGCGACTCGAGAGCGTCTTGGAGGCGAACGCTCGTGGCTGAGGCGCGCACCGTCGTCATCACGGGTGGCTCGGACGGGATCGGAGCCGCGGCGGCGCGGGCGCTCGCGGCCAAGGGGTGGCGCGTGGTCGTCGTCGGGCGCAACGCGGAGAAGACGGCTGCCGTCGCCGAGGAGATCGGGGCGGAGCGCTTCGTCGCCGACTTCTCCCGCCTCGACGAAGTGCGGGAGCTCGCGGCAGGACTCGTCGAGCAGGTCGGCCCGATCGACGTGCTCGCGAACAACGCCGGCGGCATCTTCGGCGACCGATCGCGCACCGTCGACGGTCACGAGCTGACCCTGCAGGTCAACCACCTCGCACCGTTCCTGCTCACGAACCTCCTGCTCGACCAGGTCAGCGTGGGGGCCGTCGTGAACACGGCGAGCATCGCGGCGCGGCTCATGGGTCGCATCGATCTCGACGACCTCAACAATGACGCCCGCTTCAGCGCGAACAAGGCCTACGGCGACGCGAAGCTCGCGAACATCCTCTTCACCAAGGGGCTGCACCGAGGCCTGGCGGGACGGCCCGTCGCGAGCGTCGCCTTCCACCCCGGGGTCGTCGGCACGAACTTCTCCTCCGACTCGACGAGCCTCATGCGCCTGCTCTACCGCACGCCGCTCGCGAAGCTCTTCACGATCAGCGCGGCCAAGGGCGGCGAGACGCTCGAGTGGTTCATCGCCGGGCAGCCCGGTGTGACCTGGCAGGCGGGGGAGTACTACGACGAACGGCACCACGCGACCAACGTGAATCCGCAGATCTTCGACGAGGACCTCATCGAGGGCCTGTGGAAGCGCAGCGCGGAGCTGGTGGGGCTCGACGCCGGGTGACGAGCAGGGCCGTCGACCTGTGGGCGGTGTGTCTCAGCTCAGCTCAGCTCAGCTCTCGGTCGCCGGGCTCAGCCTGCGGCGAGCTCGACCGCCTTGCGCACGCTTCCCTCGGCCTCGGTGAGCAGGGCGGCGGCCCGCTGCGCGTCGCAGTCGGCGAGCAGCATGACCACGGCGGTCTTCGCATGATCGCTCGCCGATGCGAGTGCGGCGTCGGAGTCGGCGCGTGACGCCCCCGTCGCCTCGGCGACGATGCGCTGAGCCCGGTCGACCAGCTTGGCGTTGGATGGGCGGACGTCGACCATGAGGTTGCCGTAGGCCTTGCCACCGTGGACCATGCTGGCCGTCGAGAGCATGTTGCACACGAGCTTCTGAGCGGTGCCGGCCTTGAGCCTGGTCGACCCCGTGAGGACCTCCGGCCCGGTCACGACCTCGATCGCGATATCGGCTTCCGCGCTGATGGGCGCGCCCGCGTTGCAGGCGATGGAGATGGTCGCGGCGCCGCGGCGCCTGGCGGCCTTGAGTCCGCCGATGACGTACGGCGTGCGTCCGCTCGCCGCGAGTCCCACGACGACATCCTCTGCCCGCAGGGCGACCGCGTCCAGTTCCCGCTCAGCCAGTTCGGGGTCGTCCTCGGCGCCCTCGACGGCGCGCACGAACGCTTGCGACCCACCGGCCATGACGCCGAGGACATCCTCGGGGGAGGTGCCGAAGGTCGGAGGGCACTCGACCGCGTCGAGGAGGCCGATGCGGCCGCTGGTGCCAGCGCCGAGGTAGATGAGTCGCCCGCCGGCACGCCGCGCCTCCGCGATGCGATCGGCGGCTCGCGCGATGACGGGGAGCGCGGCGCGGACGGCGCCGGCGACGGTCGCATCCTCGTCGTTCATGAGGCGCAGGATCTGCTCGGTTTCGAGTGTGTCGAGCTCCATGCTGCGCGGATTGCGCCCCTCGGTCGAGAGCGCCGCGAGTGTCGAGATCTCTGTGTCTGGCATGCTCGTCTCCGATCCTCGGCTCGCCACCGTGCGATCCTGAGTTATGAAAGTACACGAGATGCGTTGGGTAAGTAAATAAACTTCCGCGGCGCGGCGTGGTGCTGCCTCGCTACGCTGTCCTCGGAAAGCAGGTGGATCGTGAGCACTCAAGGCACTGAGTCGAACTCTCGCACTGTACTGGTCGAGCTTCGGGCGCTGCTGCCCTCGCTTCGGCCGTCGGAGCGTCGCATCGCCGAGGCGCTCCTCGCCGACCCCGAGGGTTTCGCGTCGAAGTCGATGGCGGAGATCGCGGAGCTCGCCGACACCTCGACGACCACGGTCGTGCGGTTCACGCGACGTGCCGGATACGCGCGCTTCCGCGATCTGCGTCACGACCTCACCGAGCAGAACCTGCGAGAGCGCCTCGCCTCGAGCGGAGGGGTCGCACCGGCGGCAGACATCTCACCGAGCGATTCGCTCGCCGACGTCGTCGCCAAGATCGCGATGAACGAGACGCTCTCGATCGCGGACACCGCCGAGGTCCTCGATATCGACTCCCTGGCGGCTGCCGTCGCGGCCATCGCGGGCGCCGCCCGTGTCGACATCCACGGGATCGGGGCGAGTTCCGTGGTCGGTGTCGACCTGCAGCGCAAGCTCTCTCGAATCGGGCGAATCGCCCTCGAGTGGCCGGAGGCCCATGCGGCATGGACGGCCGCGGCTGTGCTCGACGATCGGTCTGTCGCGATCGCCATCTCGCATTCCGGCGAGACCGCTGGGGTGGTCGAGTTCCTCCGCATCGCGAAGTCAGCGGGAGCGACGACGATCGCGATCACGAACCATGAGCGGTCATCGCTTGCCGGTCTCGCCGACATCGTCCTGCGCACCGCTGCCCGGGAGACCCCGTTGCGTTCCGCGGCGCTCGGCAGTCGTATCGCGCAGCTCATGGTCGTCGACTGCGTCTTCACCGGGGTCGCGCAGGTCGACTACGAGGGTTCTGTCGCGGCCATCGAGAAGACGCATCGGGCGGTCCCGCGGGGCTGAGGTCCTGCGACGAGCGGCCTCGGTGCCGTGCGGTGCCCAGCCGAGCCGGTGGGTCCCTCGGCTCGCGCTGGTAGGGAACTTTTTTACCTTTTCTTCGTTCATCCTGGTACTGTTCTTCAAAATTCGAGCAACGTCGCGAGAAGAGGATGCCCATGAGCGCAAACGACGATCTCGCCAGCGAGCTGCTGAAGCTGCTCGGTGGCCCAGGCAACATCGCCGGCGTCGAGAACTGCATGACGCGGATGCGGGTCTCCCTCGTCGACCGCGACCTGGTCGACGACGGCGCGATCACATCGCTTTCCGGCGTGCTGGGCGTTGTCGATGACGACACCTACCAGGTTGTGCTCGGACCAGGCAAGGTCACCAAGGTGACCGACGGGTTCCGTCGAGCGCTCGGTGCCTCGGGCGCTGACGCCGAGGCCCTCGCCGCGCGTGGCGCGGCCATCAAGGCTGGTCAGAAGCAACGCAACAACACCCCGTTCAAGAACTTCATCCGCAAGATCGCCAATATCTTCGTGCCGCTCATCCCGGCGCTCATCGGAGCCGGCATCGTGGCCGCCGTGCGCGGGCTCCTCGTCAACTGGGTCACGGTCGGGACGGCTCCTGAGTTCGTCGAGGCGGTGGTTCCGGCTCTCACCGTCATCGGCTCGGCGTTCTTCGCGTTCCTGCCGATCTTCGCCGGCATCAACGCCGCCAAGGAGTTCGGCGGCACACCCGCGCTCGGTGGCGCCGTCGCGGCGATCATCGTCTTCGCAGGCATCAGCGACGTGCAGTACAGCCTCCCCGTCCTCGGCGAAATCGTGCTCGCACCCGGGCAGGGCGGCGTCATCGGGGCTATCTTCGCCGCCGGGCTCTGCGCCTGGATCGAGCGCAGTCTGCGCGGGAAGATCCCGGATGCCATCGACATCCTCGTCACGCCGACGCTGGCTCTCCTCATCTCCGGACTCGCCACGATCTTCGTGTTCATGTTCGTCGCGGGCAACATTGCGAGTGCCATCGGCACGGGCGCGATCTGGCTGCTCGACAACTCCGGTCTCCTTGCCGGGTTCGTGCTCGGCGGGCTCTTCCTGCCGCTCGTGATGCTCGGCCTCCACCAGGCGCTCATCCCCATCCACGCGACGCTCATCGAGCAGGTGGGCTTCACGCCGCTCCTCACGATCCTCGCGATGGCGGGAGCGGGACAGGTCGGCGCCGCGCTCGCGATCTTCTTCAGGCTGAACCGGAACAGGTCCCTGCGGACGACGATCAAGGGTGCCCTCCCGGTCGGCATCCTGGGCGTCGGGGAGCCGCTGATCTACGCGGTCACGCTGCCGCTGGGGCGCCCCTTCCTCACCGCCTGCCTCGGCGGTGCCGTCGGCGGTGCAGTCGCTGGGGCCTTCAACCAGTTCGCGGGTGCCTTCGGCGCGACGGCGATCGGCCCCTCTGGGTGGGCGCTGCTGCCGTTGCTGCAGAGCGACAACGGGCAGGGATACGCGATCCTCGCGTATGTCGTCGGGCTCCTCGCCGGGTACATCTCCGGTTTCCTGATCACCTACTTCTGGGGCTTCACGCCGGCGCTCCTCGCCGAGCACAACGCGAATCAGGGCGACGAGAAGAACAAGCTGCTCGGCGACGAGGCCGCGCTGGAGGGCGCTGCGGCCACGGCCGGCGTGACCGGCGGGGCTGCTGGCATTGCAGGCGTTGCGGGCCAGCGCATCGATGTCCTCGCCCCGGTCGAAGGAACGGTGATCCGCCTCTCCGACGTCGAGGACGAGGCGTTCTCCGCGGGCACGATGGGTGACGGCTTCGCGGTCGAGCCGACGTCCGGCGACTTCCGCAGTCCCGTATCCGGAACCATCACGGCGTTGTTCCCGACCGGCCACGCGTTCGGCGTCACGACCCCCGAAGGGCTCGAGGTCCTCGTGCACATCGGCCTCGGCACCGTCGACCTGCACGGCGAGGGGTTCGACCTCAAGCGAGCGGAGGGTGACGTCGTCGAGGCCGGTGACGTGATCGTCAAGGTGGATCTCGATGCCGTGCGTGCCCGGGTCCGCTCGCTCGCCACCCCCGTGGTGGTGCTGAACGGCGCAGCATTCCCGATCGTGGAGCGCCGATCCCAGGGCGGCCCGCCGCTCACCGTCGAAGCGGTTGCCGCCGCCACGTCAGCCCGAAGCTGAAGCGTGAGGTGGCCGGTGCTCAGTGCTGGCCACCCACCTCGACGAGCAGCACGCCGGCGCCGATGAGGGCGATGCCGGCCGCCATCATCCACGTGAACGGCTCCTTGAAGATGAAGTGGCTGAGCACGGCGGTGAGTGCGACGCCGACGGCCGCCCAGATGCCGTAGGCGACGCCGAGCGGTACCCCTTGCGCCAAGGTCAGCGACAGCAGTGTGAAGGCGGTCACGTAGCCGACGGCGACGGGCAGGTACCAGAGGCGGCTGCCGTCGACGGTCTTCCGCAGGGAGAGCGTGCCGCCGACCTCGGTGAGGATCGCGCCGGCGAGGAAGAGCCAGCCGAGCGTCACGCGGACACCCCGTCGGCCCTCTGCGTCTGATCCTTCAGTCGTTCGGCGCGGTCGTGCGCGCGCTGCGATCCCAGCTCGACGAGCAGCACGCCGCCGATGATGAGCACGATGCCGAGGCCCATGAGTGCGGTGAGCGGTTCTGCGAAGAGCAGCGCCGACAGCAGGGCGGTCAGGGCGACCCCCAGGGCACCCCAGATGCCGTAGGCGACGCCGAGGGGCAAGCCGGCGCGCAGCACAAGTGCAAGGAACGCGAACGAAGCCAGGTACCCGGTGACGACGACCGCGTACAGAGCGGGGGCATCCAGTGCCCCCTTGAGGGAGAGGGATGCGGTGACCTCGCACGAGATCGCCGCGGCCAGGAGCAGCCATTTGCGCATGCGCGGATTCTCGCAGGTTCGGATGACGGACAGAAGCGGCAGCTCCCGGGGCTCTCGGACCCGGGCTCGATAGCGTTGGGTGAGGGCGGCAAGTGGTGCGGGCGACGATGGAGCGGAGGAGCGACATGGGTACTGCAGCGAACGGCAGGTTCGAGCGTCTGCCGGAGCGGGTCGACCCGAGTGACTACTCGATCGACGTTCCTGCGTCCGACCCGGCGAGTGTGACGGAGCAGCTCCCACCGGCCGGGTCACCGGAGCTGATAGCCGCGACGCAGCTCGCGCAGACATCGAGCAGCATCGGCTCGCGGCGACGTCCGCAGATGCGCATCGGTGTCGCCGTGCTCGCGGCTGTCCTGGGCGGAGTCGCGCTGCTCGCCGTCGTCCAGATCCTCTTCTAGCCCCCTGCCCCTTCTCTCCCTCATCTTCTAGCCCCTCTTTCTTTCTATCCCGCTCCTCTCTTGGCCCCTCCGTGTTCGACGCGCTGGCGTTGGTGCGGTGACGTCGGCGCGACAACATCCACCCGGTGATGTCTGCTCGGTGAGGTTGACCCGCCGGTGCTCGGGATACGGCGTCTTGTCGTTCTCAGTCCGTCACGGCGTCGACGACGGCAGCGGCGAGTTCTGCGGGCTTCGTGAGCTGCGGCCAGTGGCCCGTCGGGAGTTCGACGATGCGAACTGAGCGTGCGCGAGCGAGTTCTGCGACGTAGGGGTGGCCGCCCTCCATGAACTGCCGGAGCAGTGGTTCCGGCATGGTGCTGGTGATGACGACAGCTGGCACGTCGTAGCGGCGTTCGTCGCTCAGCTGCTGCTTCTCGGTCGCGACGCCGGCGGGTTCGGGCACGGCGATTGCCTCGAGCCGTTTCCAGACCTCCTCGCTCATGTCGACCAGCTCGGGCTCTCCGAAGGCGCTGCGGTCGGGCAGCGGGAGGGTGGCGCCGGACGCTTCCAGTTCGTCGTTGATGACGCCGCCGTCTGCGAGCGGGCCGGAGTCGACGTACACGACCTTCGCGACGCGCTCGGGTCGCGCATCCACGACGCCGTAGGCCACGGCTCCGCCGCCGCTGTGCCCGACGACCGCGACGTCGCCGTCGAGCGAGTCGACGAGCGCGATGACGGCCTCGATGTGGGTGCGAAGGCCGACGCCGGCTTGGTCCTCACCGGGGCCCTTGCCAGGCAGGGTCAGCGGATGCACGGTGTGGCCAGCCGCTTCGAGCGCCTGTGTGACGGGGGCCCAGGAATCGCCCGTGAGCCAGAAGCCGGGAATGAGGATGATGTTCATGGTGCGACGCTAACGGCGACCACCGACAAAGTCGGGTGAGAGTGGATGACGTCAGTCGAGAACCCGGGAGTCAGCTTCCTCGTGCTCGCCGATCCAACCGACGCAGTCGTTCGTTCAGGACTGTGAGCGGGCCGGCTTCCGAAGCGCGACGAAGCTCGCGATCGGCCCGATCGCCAGCACAACAAACGCGTACTGCCAGCCGACGACGCTGGCCAGAGCTGCGACGAGGGCGATCGCACCGATGCTGAGGAAATACCCCAGACCCATTTGCGTGGCGATGGCGCTGCCGACCTGCTGCGGGGGAGCGGCGTCCCCGACCATGGCGGAGTAGAGGGGGGAATCGGCGATCGCGGATGCACTCCAGACGGCGAGGATGACGAGTGCGAATGCGACCGGGAGTGCGACCAGAGCCGGCGTCGCGAGGGCGCAAGTGGCCGAGATCCCAACTGACCAGCGCGCCGTGACTCGCTTGCCGTAGCGGCTCGCGACCACCCCGCCGATGACGCAGCCGACAGCGCCAGCCAGCCCGACGATGCTGAACGCCCAGAGGCCTATCTGCTGTCCGATCCACCCGGGAAGGGTGAGAAGCAGCGCCGGAAGCCAGACCCAGAGTCCGTAGACCTCCCACATGTGGCCGATGTAGGCCAAGGTGATGCGTTGCTGCTGTCGCGAACCGAGCGGCGAGGTTGTGAGGGCGCTCGCTCGCTCGGACCTCTCCGTTGGCACGTCGCCAGCGGATGAGCGCCGAGCTGCGTGGCTTCCCGTCCGCAGGGTGAGGCCGAGGAGCGCTGCAACGGTGGCTGAGGCGCTGCAGGCGACGAGCACACCTCGCCAATCCTCAACCGGCGTTGCCTCAAGCAGATGCGGCGCTGCAGTCCCCAGCGTGAGTGCGGCGACGACACCTGCGACCGCCAGGCCCCGCCAGCGCGGTGTCGACCAGGACACGGTTGCACGCATCCCTGCGGGGTAGACGCAGGCGAGTGTGACGCCGACAAGCACTCGAGAAGCCACAAGCAGCGCGAGGCTCTCGGAAGCGAGCAACGGCAAGAGCGTGACAAGCGCGGTAGCGAGCGAGCCGACAGGGATCAGGAGCTGGGGGTCGAGACGATCGGTGATGCGAGAAAGCCCTACGGCAACCGCGCCCAGCGCGAACCCCGCCTGCACCGCGGCGACCAGCAGCGTCCGCCCCGTCGCATCAAGATCGAACTCGAGGGTGAGCGACGGGACGGCGGCGGCTGTAGCGAACCAGCACGAGATCGCCAGGATCTGGACGACGATACCGACCGAGATCTGCCAGAGCGCGATGATCAGTCGAGGCTGGTCCACACCGTCTTCGTTTCGAGGTAGGACTCGAGGTTCGCGTGCCCCATGTCGCGGCCGTAGCCGGACATCTTGTACCCGCCGAAAGGGGCGGCCGCGTCGGTGGCGCCGTACATGTTGATGTACACGGTTCCTGCTTGAAGGCGCCGAGCGAGGCGATTCGCTCGGCCGATGTCGCGTGTCCAGATTCCAGCCGCCAATCCATAGGGGGAGTCGTTGGCGCGCCTGGCGATCTCGTCGACGTCGTCGAACGGCTGCGCGACGACGACGGGACCGAAGATCTCTTCCCGAACTGCCGTGAAGGTGTCGTCGACATCCGTCAGGATGGTCGGCCGCACGTAGTAGCCCGCCGAGTCGACGCCGTCGGGAAGCTGCGATCCGCCCGCGGCGGCTGTGGCGCCCTGCTGCAGGGCGCCGTCGATGAATCCGCGGACGCGCTCGTGTTGCGTGCGACTGATCAGCGGACCGAGTTGCGACTGCTCTGCAAGACCGTGACCGACACGCAGCGACTCGGCGATCGTTGCGAGCTCGCCGACGACCTCCTCGAAGATGCCGCGCTGGATGTACAGGCGTGAGCCTGCTGAGCAGGATTGTCCAGCGTTCGAGAAGATCGCCGATGCGGCGCCTCGCGCGGCCTCCGGTACCGGGCTGTCGTCGAAGACGATGTTCGGGCTCTTACCGCCGAGCTCGAGTGTGACGCGTTTGACCATGGGGGCCGCCCGCTGTGCGATCCGAGTTCCGACTGCCGTTGAGCCGGTGAAAGCGACCTTGTCGACGCCGGGATGATCGACGAGGGCTTCCCCGGCTTCAGCCCCATATCCCGTCAGGATGTTGAGGACGCCCGGCGGAATGCCCGCTTCGAGCGCCAGTTGACCGAAGCGCAGGGCGCTCAGCGGAGTGTTCTCGGCTGGCTTGAGGATGATGGTGCACCCGGCGGCCAATGCGGGGGCGATCTTCCACATGGCCATGAGAAGTGGGTAGTTCCACGGCACGATCTGCGCGACGACTCCGACGGGTTCTCGCTCCGTCCTCACCATCGCGTCTGGGATCGATACGGGGATCGTGTTCCCCTCGATCTTGGAGGTCCAGCCTGCGAAGTAGTCGAGATGACGGATGGCGAGCGGGAAGTCGCCGGCTTCCACGTCACGGCGAAGCTTGCCTCCGTCGATGACCTCGAGGTCGATGATCTCTTCGCGGTGTTCCTCGAGAATGCGTGCGAAGCGAGTGATCGCGAGGCCTCGATCCAGCGCGCTCATTCGGCGCCACGGTGAGGTGTCGGCAAAAGCCCGGCGAGCCGCGCGGACTGCGCGATCCGCATCCACTGCATCCGCGGCAGCGGCTCGAGCGATCACGCGCCCGGTGCCCGGGTCGACGACGTCCGTCGTGCGAGCAGAGTGCGCTTCCACCATCTCGCCGTCGATCAGCAGGCGAGGGGGTGCAGCGAGGAAGACACGCGTGGCACTGCTCAGGTCGGGGCCAAGCGCGGTTTCGAGGTTCGGGGCCTGCTGGTTGAGGTGCGTCATGGAGTCCTCCAGTTGTCTTGTCCGGTCACGCGTGGTGCAATGCGGCGAATGCGTCGGCCGGCATCGTGGTTGTCGTATCTCCAAGGAGAAGCGCCCTGTACGTCGCGGTCGCTGCCTCCTCGAGGTTCAGCGCACGGCGGTAGGCCATGGAGATGGTCTCCCCGAGCGCAGAGCAGCCGTGGTTGCCCATGACGATGCAGTTGTGGGATTTTGCCTGCTCAGCAGCGGAATCGGCCAGTTCGTCGGAGCCGTTCGGGTAGTACGGCGTGGTGCCGATCGAGCGGACGTAGTACGCGTGGTCGAGTGTGATGAGCCGAATCTCGTGGCCCAGCGCGTCGAGGAGAACAGCGTGCTGGGGGTGAACGTGCACGACGGAGTTGATGTCCTGGCGCTCCTCGTACGTCCGCTGGTGCAACTTCCATTCGCTGGACGGAGAAGGGTTGCCGGCTACGACTTCTCCGGCGAGGTTCATCACAGTGAAGTCGTCGGGGGTGAGCCGGTCGAGCCAGGTGCCTGACGCGGTGACGACGAAGGTGGTGTCGTCGACGCGTGCCGAGAGGTTGCCTCCGGAAGCGAGGGCCAGGCCCCGCTCGACGACGCCGAGTCCCGTTTCGCTGAGTTCTGCAGTGAGCGCTTCGACGCGCTGTTGTGTGGTCATGTGTCACTCCGAGTTTTGGCGAGATGTGGATGGATCAGGTGGCGATGGGGGCAGGTGTCGATGAGGCGGACGACATCTGGTCCGCCGTGACGCCTGGCTTCGAGGGCTTGAGCATGAACGTCAGGACGAACCCGACGAGGTACAGGCTGGCGATGACCCAGATCGTTCCCTGGATCCCGATCGGGGTCACCAGTCCGGCGATCACTGGGCCGATGAACTGGCTGAGTCCAGCGCCGAGGTTGAGGATGGCGACGGCGGCTGCCTTGTGCATGGGGGCGAGGAGGGGAACGATTGCCGAAAGTGGCACGAACATGCCGAGCGCGAGTCCGTAGGCGATCGCGATGGCGATGGTGACTGCGAAGTTCGGGCCGATGGCGGTCGGCACGTAGTACAGGGCGAGGATCGTCACGAAGCAGCCGATGCCGCCGGCCCAGGCGACGACGTTGACGCGCCCGATCCAGTCAGACAGGTAGCCGGAGATGAGGTTGGCGGCGACGTTGGCGGCGAGCATCGTGCCCCAGATGACCTGCCACTCGGCGACTGCGAACCCGACGTCTCGAACCATGTACGTCGTCAAGAAGACCACGAACGCGTAGAACGAGAGGGTATTGATGAGGCGCACGATGCCGCCGATGCCGATCTTGGGGTTCGTGCCGACGATCGTGATGCTGCTCACCACACCCCGAACGCTGTTCGCGACCGTGACCTTCTTGCTGACTGGATTGCGGAGGAGGAGAGCGACCATGAGGCCGCCGACCGTGACGAATGCAAGCGAGAGCCAGAGCGTCGCCAGCTCTCCGATGACCGGGATGATCGCCCCGGCGAAGTAGGAGCTGAGGACGCCGAGGCCGAGGGTGGAGAAGAACCAATACCAGCCGACCGCCTTGCCCATCACGTTCTCCGGCGTTCCCATCGTGACCCACACGAGGAATCCGTACGCGAACATCGGGTAGCCAAGGCCCCTGATGCCGAAGGCCAGCAACATGATGCTGAAGTTCTCGGCCATTACTCCGAAGACGAGGAAGAGCACCTGGAAGACGACCCAGATACCGAAGCCGAGCATCATGACTCGCTTCGGACCCCAGGCTTCAGCCAGCGCACCGCTGAGCCAGGCGGCTGCGGCGACGACGATGCCGTACGTCGCCCAGAGTGCGGTGATCTGTCCGGCGTCGAAGCCCTGCTGATCAAGGTACGGCGAGAGGAAGCCCGCCTCGATGCCGTCGCCGATCATGAAGATCGTCAGCGCGACGAATCCCCACGCGATGGGGCGAGCGATGCCCTGCGTGCGCAGGAGCCGCGCGAACCGACTCTCGGTACTGGAGGGAGAACTGATTGCCATAGGGAGACTCCTCATTGAGTACGTACTGGCTAGTGGTGTACATTTGTTCACAACAGTGAACTTATGCTCCACACATAGTGGGCGTCGAATCCGGCCGTGTCAAGTACTCGATCGAGAACGAGATCGGCGACCGTGGCGGAGCTCCATGGGAGGATTGCGGCATGCTGCTGGGACGCGTTGCACGGATGTACTACGAACACGGCCTCACTCACCAGGAGATCGCGAACGCGCTCGGCCTGTCTCGAATTCGCGTCACCAGGTTGCTCGCAGAGGCGCGCGAAACCGGCCTCGTCGAGATCGTCGTGCACGTTCAGGACTCCCTCTTCGCTGACGAAGAGCGTGACCTGGCGGCACGCTACGACCTTCGCCAGGCGTGGGTCGCACCGAGTGTGGCCGATACCGCGAAAGCCGACCGGGCCTTCGCGGCCGTCGGCGCCGAAGCGCTCGTCAGCGTCATCGAGAAGGATGCGGTCGTCGCGCTCGGGATCTCGACCGCTGTGGCGCTCGTCGCCGCCCAGGTGCCGGAGCAGGCGCTCGGTGCCAAGTTCGTGCCGATCGCCGGAAGTGGCGGCGGTCTCGTCAATGGCGCGAACCCGCATGAGCTCGCATCGACGCTCGGTCGACGAACCAGTGGACAGGCATTCCACTTGCCCGCCCCGCTCCTTGCGGCGTCAGCTGACGCGGCGAAGAGTGCGTACGCCGACCCCGGCGTGCAAGAGGTGCTGCGTCTTGCGTGCGGGGCGGGTGTGCTGGTCGCGGGTCTCGGTGGAACCGACGCGAACCAGGGGCTCCTGCTCAAGTCGCTGGATGCTGATGCGAGGGCCGCGCTCACGGCGCAGGGTGCTGTCGGAGACTTGGCTGGTCGATTCTTCGATGCGCAGGGTGAGGCCGTCCTCGGCGCTCTCGATGAGCGCATCGTCGGGCTGACGCTCGAGCAGATGCGCACGATCCCGCGGAGGCTCGTCATGGCGCATGGCGTGACGAAGCTGCCTGCGCTCCGTGCTGCGCTCGGCAGTGGCCTGATCAACATGCTCGTGACCGACTCGGAGACTGCCGCGGCGCTTCTCCGCTGAGTCGGCGAGAAGCGCCCTCCGTTCAGCGTGCGAACGGAGGGCGCACGAGGGCGTCAGGATGCGGTTGCCGTCGTGAGAGCCTTGGCGTTCGCGACGCCGGGGAGCGGCTCTCCGGCGAGCCAGAGCTGCAGAGCGTGGGCCGCGATGCGCGAGTGCTCGGCGATGACATCGTCGGAGGCGCCGGCAATATGAGGTGTCATCGTGACGTTGTCGAGCGCGAAGAGCTCGGAGTCGTAGGGGAGTGGCTCTTGATAGAAGACATCGAAGCCTGCGCCCGCGATGCGGTGCTCGCGGAGGACCGCCATCAGCGCCTGTTCGTCGATGATCGCCGCACGACCCGCGTTGATGAGGAACGCATCGCTCTTCATCAGCGCAAGCTCCCGCGCGCCGATGAGTCCTTCCGTCTCTGCCATGAGGGGCACGTGGACCGTCACGATGTCCGAGGTCGACATCACCTCGTCGAGGGTGGCGACTACCGCGTCTGATCCGAAGGCGTCAGCTGGGAGGAACGGATCGTAGACCTTGACCTTCATCCCGAACCCGAGTGCACGTCGGAGCATTCTGCGGCCGACTGCTCCGCCGCCGAGAATTCCGAGCGTTCGCCCGCCCAGGCCGATGCTCCTGAAGCGTTCGTAGGGTTCGAAGACATCGCTCTCTGTCCAATTCTTGGCGCGTAGCCAGCGCTCAGACGCTGACACGTGGCGCACAGTCGCCATGAGGAGGGCGAAGCTGAGGTCGGCGGTCACCTCTGCATTGCGGCCGGGTGTGGTGATCACGGGGATTCCCCGGGAAGAGCACGCGTCAAGGTCGACGTTGACGGGTTTTGCCCTGCAGGAGACCACGGCCGCGAGGTTCGGTGCAAGGGCCAGTGTCGCCTCGTCGATGAGGTCGAGCTCTGCGACGATCACCTCCGCGGCCGCGAGCTGCTCGTCGATGCCTCGATGGGCCAGAGAGGTGCCATCCATCGAAGGGGCGATGCTGGTGACCTCGAAGCTGGTCCGCAGCAGCGCCAGCTGGTGCGCGTCAAACGGTGCGGTGATCAAGACGGATGGGCGGGAGTCGGTCACAGGGATCCTCCTTGGTGGACGTGCGTGCTTCTGGTTGGGTGGCTGGGCGCGGGTCGTGGTGGCTCGGATTTCGGATACTCGGTGGACACGGCGAGAGCCGTTGATCGCTCGCGCAACGCGCGCAGCTGGGGCCAGACCGGCCTCAGCGCATCGCGCGTCTCGATGAAGGTCGTGTAGGCGTCTCGGTAGATCTCGGCTCGCTCACGGGAAGGGGTGAAGGTGCTCGAGGCGGGTGCCAACATGTGGACGGCGTCTTCCAGGCTCGATGCGTGTTCCCCCGCGAGAAGCGCCAGGGTGGCGGCGCCCCGGGCTCCGACCTCTGGGGCCTGCTGTCGGATGATGCTGCGACCGCTGACATCGGCCAGGACCGAGCAGAGCAGGTTCGATTCCGACCCACCACCGCAGACGAGAAGATCACCGTCGAGGCCGAGCATGTCGAGACACTCCGTCAGTGCATACGCCAGGCCCTCGTAGACGCTTCGGAGGAGTTGCGCGGGAGTTGTGGTGATGCTCATCCCGAGCCAGCCGGCCGAAGCCGCCGGGTCGAAGAAGGGTGCGCGTTCGCCGCTCGGGGCCCCGTATGGAAGGTAGATGACACCGCCGCTGCCCGGAGGGACGACGTCGGCCTGCAACTCCACGGCCGCCCAGTGCTCGTGGGTGAGTCCCAGCGTGTCTCTGACCCAGTCGAGGTTCGGTGTCCCGGTCATTGGGGCCATCGATTCCAGCACTTGGCTGCCGCGTCCGGTGAAGAGCACGATGCTCTCGCGGGTCCTCACTTCGGTGCGGGACGGGTGGTTCACGCCTATGAACCCGGTTGTTCCCAGGATCGCGTAGCCCTGGCCGTCGCCGATCGCACCGAGTCCGACCCCTGCGGCGGCCGTGTCGACAAGGCCTATGGCGACGGGAATTCCGGCGGGAAGGCCGAGCTGTTCCGCGACCTGGGGGAGGAGCGTCCCACCGACTGATTCTGGCGGTTGCACCGGAGGTAGGGCGTTCCGGAGCCGCTCGTGGCTCAGGGCTCTCAGGAGTTCATCCGAGTAGGCGCCAACGGCTGTGTCGAGGTAGGTGCGGGAAGCTTCGCTGGGGTCGGTGGCGACGATGCCAGTCAGGTTCCAGCGCAGCCAGTCCTTGCAGTTCAGGTGGTACCCGAGGCGGTCGTTGTCGAGTGCACCGGTTTCCTGGAGCTCGTCGACGAGGAGGGGGAGTGCACCGGCGAAGAGGGGGGAGCCGGTGATGTCGTTGACGGTCGCTGCCCGACCGTCCTCGAGCCAGTCGGCGAGGCGTGCGTTCGCCCGTCCATCGAGCCAGAGTGCTGCGGGTCGCATCGGATGGAGGTCGCTGTCTACCAGCCAAGCGCCATCGCCTTGGCCGGTGACGCCGATCGCGATGACGTCGGTGTCTCCGAGCTCGTGGACGACTTCGGTGATGGTCGCAGCCGCGGCCTGCCAGACGAGGGTCATATCGACCTCGGCGCGGCCGTCGTCGTCTCTGTGGATGCGAACACTGGATTTCGCATCGGCAAGGATCGTGCCGTCGAGGGCGAAGGCGACGGTCTTCACTGAGGTGGTTCCCGCGTCGATTCCGAGGATGGCTTGGATGCGTCCTTGCATTCGTAGCTCCGAACATTAGTGCGTCATTGCGATCAGATGTTCAGTATGGACGAAGTCGACATGTCCCGCAACCGCTGTGGCCTCCGGATAGCTCTCGGCGCCCCCCGGTTCAGAGCGCGCGGTTCGCAGCCTCCGCGCTCGCGGGATCCGGATGCGTCGACGCCCAGTTCGACAGCAACTGCAGGCGCTCGTGGGATGCGCTCCCCGGCTCTGCGGAGAACACGAGCATGAGCAGTCCGCGGTCAGAGGCGAGATCCATGCTCTGGTAGGTGAGGTCGAGGTCGCCTACGACGGGGTGGTGCACGCGCTTCAGCCCGTCGCGGTGCTCGCGCACGTCGTGAGCTCCCCAGAGCCTGCGGAAGAGCTCGCTGCGAGTGGAGAGCTCGCCAACGAGGTCGCTGAGGTTGCGGTCGTGCGGGGAGCGGCCAGCCTCGGATCGGAGGAGTGCCACGATCTGACGCGTGTTGCCCTCCCAGTCGCGGTAGAAGTCATGCGAGCGCTCGTCGAGAAAGAGGAACCGGGCCGCGTTGACAGGCGAGCGGGCATCCTCGAACATCGGGGCGAACAGCGCACGACCGAGCGTGTTGGTCGCGATCGCGTCGAGTCTGCCGTTCTGGATGAACACGGGCACCGTCGACATGGCGTCGATGGTCTGCCGCATGGCTGCGCTGAGCTGCTGCTTCTTGGTGCGGCGCTGTCGCTGCGGGCGCGTGCCCTCATTGGCCGCCCTCACCAGTTCGTGCAGGTGCGCATGCTCGGCCTCGTCGAGGTGCAGGGCACGGCTCACGCCGTCGAGCACGGCCTCGGAGACACCGCCGGCGTTGCCTCGCTCGAGTCGCTTGTAGTACTCGGCGCTCATCCCCGCGAGCAGTGCGACCTCCTCGCGGCGAAGCCCAGGAACGCGGCGTCGACCACCGAAGTCGGGCAACCCCGCCTGCGACGGCGTGAGCTTCGCGCGTCGGGAGGTGAGGAACGCGCTCAGGTCGTCATGGGTGTCCATGCCAGCGACCATACGCCGCAGCTCGCTGCCCAGAGGGGCCCTGTCAGTGCACCTCACATCAGGGCCGCGCTGTCGTCGATGGATGCGGATTGACTGCTTTCCATGAAGCACATCACTCTCGGAGGCCTCGAGGTCTCCCGCATCGGACTCGGCGCCATGACCATGGCGGGTACCTACACAAGCGAGGGCGCGCTCGACCACTCCGAATCGATCGCGACCATCGACCGAGCGCTCGAACTCGGCGTGACCCACATCGACACGGCAGAGATCTACGGCCCCTTCCTCAGCGAGGAGATCGTCGGCGAGGCGATCAAGGGGCGCCGCGACGAGGTCAAGATCGCGACGAAGTTCGGTCTCTACTCCCACGCCGAGCGGCGGCCGGGTGTCGATAGCAGCCCAGAGAACATCCGTGCCGCCGTCGAAGGCTCGTTGCGCCGACTCGGCACCGACCACATCGACCTCTACTACCAGCACCGCGTCGACCGGAACACTCCCATCGAGGACACGGCGGGTGCCGTCTCCGAGCTGGTCGCCGAGGGCAAGGTCCTGCATTTCGGGCTATCGGAGGCATCCCCCGAGACGATCCGGCGGGCGCACGCCGTGCATCCCGTCACCGCGCTGCAGACCGATTACTCGCTGTGGACGCGTGACGTGGAGGCTGAGATCCTCCCGCTGCTTCGAGAACTCGGCATCGGATTCGTGCCGTATTCCCCGCTGGGCCACGGGCTCCTCACCGGTCAGATCCGTTCGGTCGCCGATTTCGCGGACGACGACTGGCGCAAGTCGAACCCGCGATTCACGGGCGAGAACTTCGAGCGCAACCTGCGCATCGTCGACGAGGTCCGTGCGATCGGGGAGGAGATCGGCGCGACGCCAGCCCAGACGGCGCTGGCCTGGATCCTCACGCGCGGCGACGACATCGCCCCCATCCCGGGTACACGCCGCGTGAGCCGCGTCGAGGAGAACACCGCCGCCGACGCGATTGTGCTCACCGAGTCGCAGATCACTCGCCTCGACGCGCTCGAGCCGGCCGCGGGTGCCAGGCACGACGCCGCGAACATGGCGTCCATCGACCAGTGAGTCGTACGCGGTGAGGAGCGGGGTCGTGAGAAGCCGGGCATACGTGGCTCGCCGCGGCCCCGCTGACGCGAATCGACGAGATCGTAGGGTGGAAACATGAGCAGCGTCGCCCGCGGAGGTCAAGGCACGCGAAGTCTGCGCGCCAGCGTCTCGCTTGCCGTGGTTGCCGCACTCGCGGTGGGGCTCTCCGGGTGCTCCGCAGCTCCGGAGCCGACGCCCAGTCTGCCCTCGCCAGTGAGCCCGGCCGCGCTCGTCGAAGAGGCCGCGCACATCCTGGAAGAGAACGGCCTCTTCTCGGGCGGAGATTGGTCGTTCGAACGGGATGCCCTCATCGCGGCGGGCGCGCAGGCGGAAGACCTCGAGGAGGCGTACGAACTCATCGCGGCAGCTGCCGGCGACGCCGGAGGAAGGCACGCGAGGTTCCTCCCCGCGGACGAGCGGGATGCTCTGTACGCGGAAGCACCGAGCGCCCCGCCGACGGTCAAGGCAACTGACGGACGCACCGTCACGATCACCGTGTCGGCGATCGGACATGAGGGTCAGCTCGCCGAGGAGTATGCGCGCGCCGGTGTCGATGGGCTGGCCGCGCTCGCGGACACGGAGACGTGCGGCTTCGTCGTGGACCTGCGCGGCAACTGGGGCGGCAGCGCATTCCCGATGCTCGGCGCGGTCTCGCCGCTCTTCGACACGAACGACGTCGCGGGATTCGTGGACCGCGACGGCACACACAGCGCGATCACCGTGACCACGGAGAGCGCGACGTCAGACGACGGTCACGAGCTGCGCTTCGATGCAGAAGTGGACATCGACACGAACGTCTTCGACGGCAAGCCGATCGCCGTCCTGCAGGATTTCTACACCGCGTCGGCCGCTGAGATGGTGCTGACCGCGTTCACCGGGCAGAGCAACGTGACGACCTTCGGGGAGAAGAGCAACGGCCTCGCGACCGGCGTCGACGGCTTCATGCTCGCCGACGGCTCCAAGATCCTCCTCACGACCTCCCGCTACACGGACCGAACCGGCGCGGTCATGCCAGAGCCCATCCAGCCGGACGTGTCCGCGCTCACGGGTGAGGCCCCGGCGCTGGCCCACGACTGGCTTGCGGGGCAGTGCGCGGCAGTCTGACTGTGTCTCGCTCGCGCCCGGCGACCAGCATCGCCACCAGCACGATCAGCATCAGGTGCACGACGGAGGCGGTGCCGCCTCTGGTCAGCCAGCCTTCGATCCACGGGGCCGGCCCGGTGTTGAGGTCCAGCACCTCGAAGCGCTGCGAGAGCACGACGAAAGTCGCACCGACCAGGACAGCCGTCGCTAGCGCGAAGCCGAGCCGCAGCGCGAAGCGGGCGGCAGGGTCCAGGTTGCGCACGGCTCGGGTGAGGACGAGGAGCGCGCCGCCGCCGACGTGATTGTGCTCACCGAGTCGCAGATCGCCCGTCGCGACGCGCTCCAGCTCACCGCGGGTACCAGGCGCGATGCCGCGAACATGGCCTCCATCGACGAGTGCGGCCTCCATCGACACTTGCCACGACGGCCCGTCCGTGCACTGCGCACGAGAGGTGCTGGGTCCGGTGCCATGAGCCGCTTTTCCAGGGCGGAAGCACCGGTTTGACGTTGCGGAGCCCGAGGGGGAACGAGCCGTGCTCCTGTCCCGTGACGACTGGGCTGCGTCCCAGTGGGAGGTTTCACCTCGTGCTGGGTGCTCGCAACGGTGATGGGTTCTGCGGATGCGCGTGCGGGGTTTCGGCAACCGGTGATGGGTAAAAACCCATCACCGTTGCGAAAAGTCCGCACGGCCGGGCAGACCAGGTGCGCGGCGTCTCGACGCCAGGTGCCGCTCCCGCATCGCGAGGAACAGCGGCAGGGCGAACGCGAACGCCACGCCGAAGCACAGGATGTATACCCACAGGCGCCGCATGCCCTGGCGGCGGCCCTCGACGATGATGAACACGACGCCAACCGTGGCGGCGACGAGCACGTCGATCACGATCGACGTGACGGCGGGACCGCTGCCGAAGTAGTCGCCGATGAAGGCGCTGCCCTCCATGCCGGCGATGACGTTGAAGGTCCACGTCACGGCACCGCCGACGATGGCGAGCAGGAGGTAGACGATCGCGAGGGGAGTCCAGGTGGATGCGCGCATGCGGCAAGAATCGCACGCCCGGCCCCGCGCATCCCGAACCTGTCCCGACCTCATCTCGGGCCTCGATGCGAGTCCCGCGGCCGAGGGCTGAGTTGTGGTCGTCAAGACTTGCTGGAAGCGACCCTAAGTCGGCTCTGGGCGGTGGGGGATGGCCCGGCCTCGCGCATCCCGAGTCCCGTCCCGGCCGCGTATCCCGAACGTGTCCCGAGGCCGCGCACCCCGAACCTGTCCCGACCTCATCCCGGGCCTCGATGCGAGCGCGGCGGCCGAGGGCTGAGTTGTGGTCGTCAAGAATCGCTGGAAGCGACCATAAGTCGGCTCTGGGCGGTGGGGGATGGCGCGGCCGCGCGCATCCCGGCCGCGCGCACCCCGAACGTGTCCCGACCTCATCCCGGCCCTCGATGCGAGCGCGGCGGCCGAGGGCTGAGTTGTGGTCGTCAAGACTCGCTGGAAACGACCACAAGTCAGCTCTCGGCGGTGCGGGATGGTGCGGGCAGGCGGCGCGGGAGGGCGCGGGCCGGCGGCGCGGCGCGGGCCGGCGTGGGGCGGGCGGCTTGTGCTGCGCGGGCTGGCGGCGCAGACGCAGAACGGGCGCCCGCTCCCGGATGCCCGCTGGGGGTTCCGAGGGCAAGCGCCCGTTGATCGTTGCGGCGCTGCTAGCTGCGGCGTTCCGCGTCCTGCAGCGTCGCGCCTTCGAACTCGTCCTGCTCGCGGTCCGAGGTCGAGGCGGTGGAGCGCTTGATGGTCTCCTCCACCTCCTCGTCGGTCTCGTCGGAGAAGGCGACGTCGCCGCGGGGCGCGTTGTAGAGCTTCTCGTTGAGGATGCCCTCGCGCTTCGCGACGATCATCGGCACGAGTGCCTGGCCGGCGACGTTGGTCGCGGTGCGGCCCATGTCGAGGATCGGGTCGATAGCGAGCAGCAGGCCGACGCCCTCGAGGGGCAGGCCGAGCGTCGACAGGGTGAGCGTGAGCATGACGGTCGCACCCGTCGTGCCGGCCGTCGCGGCCGAACCGACGACGGAGACGACCACGATGAGGATGTACTGCATGATCGACAGCTCGATGCCGAAGAACTGGGCGACGAAGATCGCGGCGATGGCCGGGTAGATCGCGGCGCATCCGTCCATCTTCGTGGTCGCGCCGAACGGCACGGCGAAGGATGCGTACTCGCGGGGCACGCCGAGGTTGCGCTCGGTGACGCGCTGCGTGAGGGGGAGCGTGCCGATGGACGAGCGGCTCACGAACGCGAGCTGCACGGCCGGCCACACGCCGGAGAAGAAGCGGCCGACCGAGAGGCCGTGCGCCTTCACGAGGATCGGGTACACGACGAACAGCACGAGGGCGAGGCCCACGTAGATGGCGATCGCGAACCAGGCGAGGCTCGTGAGCTTCTCCCAGCCGTAGTCGACGACGGCGCTCGCGATGAGCCCGAGCGTGCCGAGCGGGGCGATGCGGATGATCCACCACAGGACTTTCTGGATGACCGCGAGGGCAGAGGCCGTGAACTCGAGGAACGGCTCGGCGCGCTTGCCGAGGCGAAGGGCCGCGATGCCGATGACAACAGCGATGACGATGACCTGCAGCACGTTGAACGCGATCGTCGAGGTCACGTCGCCTGTCTCGGCGTCGACGCGCGAGCGCACGCCCATGCCGAGGAAGTTCTGCGGCACGAGGCCGGTGAGGAAGTTCCACCAGGTGCCGACGGAGGAGGGCTCGCCCGTCTCGAGCTGCGACTGGTCGACGCGGTTGCCCGGCTGGATGGTGACGCCGAGCGTGATGCCGATCGTCACGGCGATGAGTGCCGTGATGCCGAACCAGAGCAGCGTCTGGCCCGCGAGCCTCGCCGCGTTCGTCACGAGGCGCAGCTGCGCGATGCTCGAGATGACGGCGGTCAGGATGAGCGGGACCACGGCGGCCGTCAGGATCGTGACGTACGAGCTGCCGATGGTGTCGAGTGTCGCCGCGAGCCCGTTCGGGTTGCCTTCAGCGTCGTCGCCGAGGTTGCGGGCGACGAGTCCGAGGACAACACCCAGAACGAGGGCGGCGAGGATCTGGAATCCGAACGAGGTGAGGAGCTTGCGCGCGCGGCTCTTGGGGCGCGGCGTGTCCTCTGCTCCGGTGGCGTTGGATGCCACCTCGGAGGTGGGGGTGCCTGGGGTGTTGGCCGACATGGAAGATCTCCCGATGCGATTTCTCAGCTCGCGAGATTTCTCACGAACTGAGCGAGGCTACGCCTGGACCATCGGTCTGGCCAGGGTGTGACGCTTCGTGACACGCAACAAATGGTGCGCCGGAGGATGTCATGAACGGTCAGGGAGGGAATGAAACGGCACCATCACCTCATTTATCTCGGCCTCGAAAGTAGTTAAACAATTGAGCAAAGTTCCAGAATCGCGGGCGTAGTCTCACCTCGTCCTCCTCGTTCCACAGCAGAAGAAGTGAGCATCATGGCGGAGTCAGCGCGTCGTCGGTGGGTTGGTCTGGTCTTCATCAGCGTCGCGGTCGCGCTCATCATCGTCGACTCGACGATCGTGAACGTCGCCGTGCCGTCGATCGTGACGGAGCTCGGCATCACGTCGACCGAGGTCCAGTGGGTGCAGGAGGCGTACACGCTGGTGTTCGCGTCGCTGCTGCTCCTGTTCGGCAGCCTCGCCGACCGCGTCGGGCGACGGCGGCTGATGCTGATCGGGGTCGTGATCTTCGCGCTCGCCTCGGTGGCTGCCGCGCTCGCGCCGACCGGCGGGCTGCTGATCCTCGCCCGCCTCGTGCAGGGGGTGGGCGGCGCCATGATCCTGCCGACCACGCTGTCGATCATCAACGCGACCTTCCGCGGCCGGGAGCGGGGCATCGCGTTCGCCGTCTGGGGGTCGACGATCGGCGGCATGGCGGCCGTCGGCCCGCTCCTCGGCGGCTGGCTCACAACAGCGTTCTCGTGGCGGTGGGCGTTCGGCATCAACGTGCCACTCGGCATCATCATCGTCGTCGGTGTCCTGCTCTTCGTGAACGAGTCGCGGGAGTCGACGCAGAAGCCCCTCGACCTCGTCGGCGCGGCCCTCTCCGTGGTCACGTTCGGGGCGCTCGTCTTCGGGCTCATCGAGGGGCGCACGTACGGCTGGTGGGCGGTCGACGAGACGTTCACGATCGGGTCGTTCGAGTGGCCCCTCCCCATCTCGCCGGTGCCGGTGGCGTTCGCCATCTCGGCCGTGGCGCTCGCCCTCTTCATCGTGCGAGGCGTGTCCCGTTCCCGTCGGGGCGAGTCGACGCTCCTCGAGTTCTCCCTCTTCCGCATCTCGTCGTTCCGCAACGGCAACGTGGCGGCGCTTGTCGTCGCCCTCGGGGAGTTCGGCATCATCCTGTCGCTGCCGCTGTGGCTGCAGTTCGTGCTCGGCTTCGATGCACTGCAGACCGGGTTCGTGCTCCTGGCGCTCGCGGCCGGCTCGTTCGTCGCGAGTGGCTTCGCGGGGGCGAGCAGTGGCAAGGTGAGCGCGGTGGTCATCGTGCGCGTCGGCATCCTCGCGGAGATCATCGGCATCGCCTGGGCGGGGTTCATCATCGCCCCGGATGCGCAGTGGGGCTGGCTTATCCCCGCCCTGTTCGTGTACGGCTTCGGTGTCGGGCTCGCCACGGCGCAGCTGACGGGTGTCGTGCTGCAGGATGTGCCCGTCGAGCTCTCCGGGCAGGGGTCCGGCACGCAGTCCACATCCCGGCAGGTGGGGTCGGCGCTCGGCGTCGCCATCCTGGGCACCATCCTGTTCACCACGACGGGCTCCGCCCTTGGCGCTTCGCTCGACGACGCCCAGGTGCCCGCCGAGCAGCGAGATCAGGTGGTCTCGGCGGTCGTCGACTCTGCCGGCGGCGCGATCGCGGGCCTCGGCGAGAACCCAGCAACGGCCGACCTCGCCGACGACGCCAAGGCCGCGCTCTCCGACGGCACCCGCGCGTCAGCGTTCACCGCCGCCGCGTTCCTGGCCCTCGGACTCGCCGCGACGATCCGGCTCGGATCGGGGAAGCGAGAGGACGAGGAGTCGTCTCAGGCGGAAGCTAGCCCGCCGTCACGTAGCTGAGGTCGTGGATGCGCCTCCCGGCCTTCTCCGCCTTGCGCTCGAACACCGTGAGGGTCCTGCCTTCGAAGCGCGGGGCCCAGCTGCCCGGGTGCTCGCTCGTGAACTCGGGAGCCGCATCCAGCACCTCGCGCATCTGGAAGGCGTAGTCCTCCCAGTCCGTCGCGAGCCGCATACGGCCGCCGGCGCGGAGGGACCTTGCCGCGACGGCGCCGAAGCCATCCCGCACCAGCCGACGCTTCGTGTGCTTCGCCTTGTGCCACGGGTCGGGGAAGAAGATCCACAGCTCCTCGACACTGCCCGCGGGAAGCATGTGCTCGAGCACCTCGACGGCGTTCGCCTCGACGAGTCGCACGTTCGAGAGCCCCGCGTCCTCGACGCGCCGAAGGGTGCGCGCGAGACCCGCCACGAACACCTCGACCGCCAGGAAGTTCCATTCGGGATGCGCGGCGGCCGCCGCCACAACCGCCTCACCGGTGCCCGAGCCGACCTCGACGACAAGCCGCGCATCCCGGCCGAACAGCTCGGCCGGGTCGACCCGGAAGGTCGGGCTCACGGAGAAGTCCAGCTCCGCGCGCTCGACCTCGACGAGGTACTTCGGGCCGAGCGACTCCCACGACGTCTGCTGGCCGTCGGTGAGGCGGCCGCTGCGTCGCGAGAACGAGAAGATCGGTCGATGCGAGGAATCCTGCGCCGGCTGGGTGGTTGCTTCGTCTGACACCCGACCAACCTAGGCGATGCGGGCGGCGGCCCGAGAGTCGGCGCCTTCGAAGGCTCCCCGACGCGGCAAAGTGTGCCAGCCTCCGCCAGGGGCGGGCGGGAAGGCGGTGAAGACGCCGCGGATGGTGGATGCTGGGGAGTGGAAGAGATCACCCCGGTTCGGAGGTTCAGGATGCCGTATCGCAGCAAGGAAGTGCTCGAGTCATGGGCTCGCGAGTTCGAGGGCCTCGGCTATGTCGAGCCCGGGGTCGTCAACGTCATCGTGCAGGACGGCGATGAAGGGCACGACACCGGCCTCGTCCGGGTGCAGCTGACGCACGTGCCCACTGACGTCTACCTGCAGCCGGGCACGCGGGAGAGCCCGCGCTGGTCGGTCACCATGGAACCGCGCGAGCACACGCTCCACCTGTCTGCCGCCGACGTGCACGCGCTCTCGCAGGAGCTCGCGGTCGTCTCAGCGCTCTGCACCTTCCTGCAGGCGAAGTCGATCGTGCTGGTCGCCGAACTCCACTCGCAGACCGGGCGCACTCCCGTGTCGGCTGAGGCGACCTCCTAGCTCTGGCCAGGTGCGGCGGCGTCTGCGCCGGCATCTGCGCTCGACGCGTTGCCGACGCTGAGGGCGTGTGTCAGCAGCTCCGCCAGGCGCAGGAGCGTCTCTGGCTCGGCCTCGGCCGCGATGGCCGCGGCGAGGTCGCGGTCGAATTCGCCGAGGCGATTCCACGGCTCCGCGTCGAGGTCGACGATGACGGTCAGCAGGCTCGCGCGGCGGTCGCTCGGGTCGATGTCGCGATGGATCGTGCCCCGCTCGATGAGGCGGTCGCACAGGGTGGAGACACCGGCGGACGTGAGCCCGAGGTGCGCGCGAAGGGCGCTGGGCCTGGCGCCCGGGTTCTCCGTGAGGTAGGCGAGGGCACGAGCATCCATCTCGCCGATGCCGAGCGAGCGGCGTGCCCCGCTCTGCGACGCGGATCGTGCTTCGGCATACTCGGTGAGCGCCATGCTCAGCAGCAGCGCCGGGCTCTGCTCGGCCGTCGGGGTGGGGCTCTGGCCGTCGTCCTGGCCGTCGCGCTCGGCGGCAGAGATGTTCGGCATGGCAGCGCTCCCCTTGATCTCCGTGGTGCCGCCCAGAGTACACGCAGGGAGCATGCGGCCACCCGTCACGGTCAGGCGCCGGTCAGCCCCCGGTCAGGCGCCGCCAGCCGGTCGCTCAGACTCTGCCGGCGGCGTCCCACTCCAGGGTGAGCAGCGCGAGTTGGACGCGGTTGGTGACGTGGAGCTTCGAGAACAGGCTCGCGAGGTGCGTCTTGACCGTCGCCTGGCTGACGTAGAGCGCGGTAGCGATCTCCGCGTTGGTCATGCCCTGCGCGACGTAGCGGGCGATCTCCCGCTCTCGGCTCGTGACGCTCGCGAGGACCTCGTCGCCCCGTGCGTCGCGAGCGGGGCGCTGACCTGTGCCGACGCTGTCGCCGTGGTGAGCGCCATCCTTCGAGCCGTTCGCGGCCGCGCGTACGAGCCGGTCGAGGGCGCTCGGCGAGAAGACGGCCTTGCCTCGCGCGGCGTCGAGCACCGCCCCGACGATGTCCTCGGGTGGGGCGTCCTTCAGCAGGAAGGAGACCGAGCCTGCCCGGAGCGCATCCAGGAGGAACTCCTCGGTGTCGAACGCCGTGAGCATGACGACCTTCGCCCTCGAACCGGAGGCGGTAAGTCGCTCGACGGCGTCGATGCCGGTGAGCCCGGGCATCCGAACGTCCATGAGGATCACGTCGGGGTGCTGTTCGGCGGCGAGCGCGAGCGCCTCTTCGCCGTTGGTGCCCTCGCCGACGACACGAATGCCCTCTGCGCCATCGATGAGCAGGCGCAGGCCGAGACGGATGCCCGCCTCGTCGTCGACGATGAGCACGCGGATGCTGTCGGGGTTCACCACGGGAGCCTCACCTCCACCACGAAGTCGCCGTCTGTGCGAGCTCCTGCCTCGAGCGTGCCGCCCACGAGGTGGATGCGCTCCCGAGCGCCGATGAGTCCGTAGCCGGTGCCCGGCGCGGGAGCCTGCCCCTGCTGGACGGCGTTCGCGACCGAGATGGCCATCTCGGTGTCGCCGCCGGCGAGCTCGACGCGCACCTCCGCTCCCGGTGCGTGCTTCCCAGCGTTGACGAACAGCTCGGAGAGGGTGCGGTGGAGCGCGCGGATGCGCTCCTCGGAGAGCTTCGAGAGGTCTCCTGGCCCGACGGTGAGCCAGGTCATCTGAGGCGGCGCGTGTGCGGGGATGCCGTCGACGAGGAGGGACGCGAGCCCGTCCAGGTCGGGGAGCGGCGTGTCGTCTCGCCCGGTCTCGCTCGGCTCGCGCATGCCCTGCAGCACCTCCCGGAGTTGCGTGTTCGCTCGCGCAGCGGACTCGCGAACCGTGGCGGCCGTCTCCCTGACCAGCTCGGGTGACAGATCGCTGCGGTAGGCGAGCGCGCCGGCCTGCGTGGCGACGACCGCGAGGTCGTGGGAGATGGAGTCGTGCATGTCGCGGGCGATGGCGGCGCGCTCCTCGGCGCGTGCGCGCTCGATGTCGGAGGCGCGGCTCTGGGCCAGGGCCGCGCGTTCGCGCTCAGCCGAGGCGGCCTGGGCCCGCAGCGACGTGATGAGCGCGGCTCGCGTGCCCCGTGACCGGCCGAAGAGCAGGGCGATGATCGTCGAGAGCGCGACGACGACGATGTAGAAGATCGGTGCGTCCATGGGCGCGCGGCCGGAGATGCTCGATTCGAACCAGTCCCAGAGGATGCCGCCGACCACGACGATCGCGACGACCGAGACATCCATGGGCAGCGAACGCCTGGCTCCGAGGCGCATGACAGCGACGAGCCAGGCCGCGAAAGCGAGCGAGCTCGCCATGCCGACGGCGACGATCCACAGGTTTCCAGCGCGCGACCCGCGAACCGGGCCGATGGCGATGCAGGCCGCGAGGCCGACGACCACGTTGACGATCAGGAACCCGATGAATGCGCCGGATTCCGAATCTGTTGCGGGATCCTCCACCTGGAGCGCGAGCGTGAGCACGAACAGGAGCGCCCCGCCGAGGAACGAGCCGAGCGAGATGGTCACCGCGCGCATCCACGGCTTCCAGCGTCGGTTCTCCACCGGAGTTTCAGCCGACCGCAGGTCGCTCTGCGTCAGCCCACCAGCCGTCTCCACGCCGTCGAGGGCCAGTTCGTCCACGAGGGGCGGAGCTTTCGGCAGCGGAACGGTCATGCAGCGAGTCTAGGAACCACCACCGACATGCGGATCGGCCGTTCGGTTGAACTCGGGCAGCCCGACTCAGGTGCCGCAGAAGGTGCGGTAGGCGCCGAAGTCCGCCGGCGCCCCGGCCGCGTAGCGCTCGCGGCCCGCTCGAATGTCGTAGGGACTGGTCACGACCTCGAGGAGATCGGCGAGCGGCTGGAGGTCGTCGGCGTCTGCGGCGGCGAGGGCCTCCTCGACAAGATGATTGCGGGGGATGTACACGGGGTTGACCTGGTCCATCGCGCCCGCGCTCGGCGCGAGCGCCAGCCAGGCCTGAGCCCAGGTGCGGAACGAGGGGGCAGCCTCACCGAACGCGGCGAGAGCGGGTGCGCGGTCGCCGCGCGCGTACGCGCTGAGCGCACGGAAGGTGGAGGTGGAGTCTGCCCCGCTCTTCTGCAGCAGCGCGAGCAGCTCGGCCACGAGACGATCGCTCGCCTCCGAGTCGACGTCGTCGCCCAGGCCGAGCTTGCGCCGCATCCCTGCGTTCCAGGCGCCCTCGTAGGCAGGGCCGAACGCCGACACGCTGCGCTCAGCAAGAGCGATGGCCTCGGCCTCGTCCTCGGCGAAGAGCGGCAGGAGGGCCTCAGCGAACCTCGCGAGGTTCCAGGCAGCGGCGGGCGGCTGGTTCCGGAAGGCGTACCGCCCGCGGTGATCGATGGAGCTGAAGACCGCCTCTGGATCGAACGTGTCGATGAACGCGCACGGCCCGTAGTCGATCGTCTCGCCCGAGATCGTCATGTTGTCCGTGTTCATGACCCCGTGCACGAAGCCGACGAGCATCCACTGCGCGACGAGCTTCGCCTGTGCGGCCACCACCTGCTCGAAGAACTCGAGATAGGGGGCCTCGGCGCCCGCCACGGACGGGTAATGCCGGGCGATGGCGTGGTCGGCGAGGCGACGCAGCAGCTGCAGGTCGTCGGTGGCCCGCGCGTACTGGAACGAGCCCACGCGCAGGTGGCTGCTGGCCACCCTCGTGAGCACCGCGCCAGGCTCGATGTCGTCGCGCTGGACGTGGCGTCCCGTCGCGGTCACCGCGAGCGCGCGGGTCGTCGGGATGCCGAGGGCGTGCATCGCCTCGCTCACGAGGTACTCGCGCAGCATGGGACCGAGCACGGCGCGCCCATCGCCGCCGCGAGAGAACGGGGTGCGGCCGGAGCCCTTGAGGTGGATGTCGTGCAGCCGTCCGCGCACATCCGTCACCTCTCCCAGGAGCAGCGCACGGCCGTCGCCGAGGCGCGGCGAGTACTGCCCGAACTGGTGGCCCGCGTAGGCCTGCGCGACCGGGGTGGCCCCTTCGGGAACGGAGGTGCCGAGCAGGATCGCGACGCCGTCCTCCGAGCTGAGGAACGCCGGCTCGAAGCCGAGCTCCCCGGCGAGGTCCTCGTTGAGGAGCAGCAATCGCGGTGCAGGGGCTGGTTCGGCCTCCCAGGGAAGGGCGAGCTCGGGGAACTCGCGCGCGAAGCGATTCCCGAAGAGGAGGCCCTCGTGCGTTGTCGCAGTCATGCGGGACACAGTAGGCGCAGCGGCGGGGTGCTGCGTGGGAGCGCGCGGCTGGGTGGCGCTGAGAGCTGCGATCGGCAGGCCGCCTCGAGGGTAGCCCGCCTGCCTACTTCACACCCCACTCATTGGCTCCGGGCGTACGGTCGCGCTCCCCTGCGCAGCCCCCGCTGCGGCACAGTGCCACGCTCCGTCTCGGAGCACGAGTGAACGCTGAACCGAGGTCCGGAATGCACGATCGATGCGACGTCCGCCACTCCTGCACGTCCCTCCGCGCGTGGTGAGCGCCTGGGAGGACTCGGGCGAGCAGGTGTTCGTGGTCAGGAACGAGCACCGGCAGCACTCGCTCTGGCCGGACTTCGCCCAGACCCCCACCGGGTGGGTCCGCGTCTTCGGCCCGGCGACCGCGGAGGACTGCCGCGCCTACGTGGCGAGACAACCGCCGGGTCGCGACTACCGGACCTCTTCGAACTCGTAGATGCCAGCAGGCCCAAGGGCAAGCAGCTCCTGTCGGTACTCGTCCGAGAAGAGCTCAGGCTCGATGCCGAGGATGTTGCGATTCAGCTCGACGTCCATGCGGGCGGAGACGAGCCCCTTGTCGTTCTCCATCCAGACGGACAGGATCGCCAGGTTCGACGTGCAGAGCTCCGCGTAGGAGTACTCGACGAGCTCCGGTGCGAAGGATGCGCCCTCCGCTTCGATGCCGGCCGCGGCGGCCTCCACTTCCGGTGATGCGTCGCGCAGCGCCGTCCATGCGGCCGCAGCCTCGTCGCCGGCCTCCGCGGATCCGACGACGAAGACGGTGACCGTGCCGCGCGGGCTGGGGTCGGCCGCGACGTCCACGTTGTCGAAGCCGCCGACCGCATCGGGCAGGAGGAAGAGCAGCTCCTGCTCATACGCCGAGATGCGCGTGTACAGGTCAGGCGACGTCGTGCCCGCGGGAAGGTCGATCCACTTCGCGTGCTGCGTGAGGCACTGCGTCATCTGCATGGACACCGGCTGCTGGGTCATCTCCTGCATCGGGATGCCCTCGAGCGACGCCTGGGAGGGTGCCGTCTCCGAGGGCGCCGACTCGACACTGGCGCTCGCGGTCTGCGCCGGGGTGGATGCGGAACCCACGACGCTCGGGGCGCCCGCGGGCGCGCATCCGACGAGCAGCACCGCGAGCGCGGCGCAGACGATCGTCGCTGGAGTGAGACGGCGAGAAGGCATGAACCGACCCTACGAACCCGGCGGCCCGCATCCGGTCACGGAACCGTATCGACCCTCATCGCGAGCATCACGATTCGGAATCGGCGCATGGCGCCCCTCGCGCATCGAGGGCTACATTCGGAGCACCGAGCCAGCACGCCCACCGGGGAGAGCACCGTGATCCTGACGTTCCAGTTCCAACCCGTCGACGACCTCGAAGCCGCCGTGCAGCACTACCTCGACCTCGGCTGGGAGGAGGCGTGGCGCGAGGGCGAGCACACGGTGTCGCTGCAGATGCCGGAGCTCGAGATCGAGCTGATGCTCGACGACGAGCCCGGTTGGGGAGCAGCGGGCCCCATGTACTTCGTCGACGACGTGGCTGCGTGGCGAGCCGAGCATCCGACGGTTGTGACGGGCGAGCCACGCGACATCCCGGGCGGGAGGGTCATCGAGGTCTCGGCGCCCGGCCACACCTACTACGTGTTCTCGGTGATCGAGCCCGGGCCATGACCCCGGCCGCAGCGATCCGCCCAGGTGTCAGCTGACTCAGACCGTCCCGACGGGCCGCACCGTCGCAGTGAAGCCCGCCATAGGAGCGCCCACCGGCAAGCTGAAGGGCAGAAGTCCCCTCTCCCTGGATCAGACGTCGTCTTCCGCAGTGCACTGCAGCCAGTAATTGGCGACACAGGTGAACGGGTCGTCGCCCCGCAACCAGACCTTCCCGGTGTACAGGCACAACGGTGCGTTGGAGGGCATGTCGATGCTGCCGCCGAGGATGAGCTCTGCTCCCGGCGGCAGATCCAGCGTGTACAGGCCGATACCGGTCTCGATGGCGATCGTCTCGAAGCTGACGCACGCACCACTGGCGAAGGCATGGCTCCACGATGCCGTCTCCGGCAGGAACGGAGTGAACTCCGTGAGCTCGCCGAACGTGTCCCTGACGGTGAAGGTGACCGGCTCGCTTGACGAGTAGTGCCGCAGCTCGACGCGTTGTCCAACGTCGGTGAGATTCCGAATGCCGATCTCGTTGATGCCAGGCGGGTCGGTGACGAACGCGAAATCGACGTTGCACACTCCCGTGCTGAAGTCGTTGCAGCCGCCACCGGTGCCGGCACTTGCCGCCGCTTGCGGCGCCGCCGCCGCGACGGCGAGCACCGGGACGCCCCACGCTCCGGCGTGCAGCACGGCGCGACGATCTGAAGCCGCATCGGTCATGAGAATCCCCCCGAATTCGCGAACCCCCCGTCGATGCGTCGGCGTCGAGGCCCCGACGCCGAGTCTGTCAGGATTCTCAACAGCGAGTGAGCCCAGCCGGAGTTAACGAATATTCTTCGATCTGTTGAGGAATATTCCTCTTTCGCTGGATCACTTTCCGCACAGCGGCAGCCGCTCCAGCTGGGTCAAGGGGCTCGCGATTCGGAAACGGCGCACGGCATCGCGATAATCGGACCGTGATCATCGGGTCCGGGACGCTCTTGAACGTCGCACTCATCCTCGTCGGCGGCCTGCTCGGCATCCTCCTCGGCGACCGCCTCAAGGACCGGACGAAGGCGACCGTCACCGCCGTCCTCGGGCTGTTCGTGATCGTCCTCGGAGGGATGAGCGTCGCCGACATGGGCTCTCAGGCGCTCGCGGACGCGGCTGGTCCGTTCGCGATGATCGTCATCCTGCTGTCGCTCGTGTTCGGGGCGCTCTTCGGCTCCTGGCTGCGCATCGAGGACCGGCTCGAAGGCGTCGCCGGCTGGGTGCGACGCCGCCTCACCTCGGACGCGAACGGCGACGGTCGCTTCGTCGACGGGATGGTGACCGCGACGCTGCTCTTCTGCGTCGGCCCGCTCTCCATCCTCGGACCCATCTCCGACGGTCTGGGACTCGGCGCCGACCAGCTCTACGTGAAGGCCGTGCTCGACGGCTTCGCTGCGATGGCCTTCGCCTCGACCTTCGGGAAGGGCGTGCTCTTCGCCGCCATCCCGGTCGCGATCCTGCAGGGCGCGTTCACGCTCGTGGGATTCCTCGCGGGCGACGTCTTCAGCGACGCCCAGATCGACGGGCTTTCGGCGGTGGGTGGCCTCATCCTGATCGCGCTCGGCGTCCGCCTGGTCCCCCTGAAGCCGATCCCCGTCGGCGACCTGCTGCCAGCGCTGGTCATCGCCCCCGTGGCCCTGGCCTTCCTCTCCTAGCGGTGCGCGCCTCGCGGGGGTGCGGTCAGCGCCCGCGGGTCGTGAGGCGCCGGAACGTCGCGACCCCGGGAATGCTGTCGGTGCCGGTCGGCAGGGTTCCGCGGGCGAAGTCGCCCCAGACGGCGCGCAGCCGCTTGCCCTCGCGATCGATCTCCGCCCAGCTCGCGCCGCGCACGAGCGGTGCCCGATGCCACGTCTTCTCGCTGCCGAAGAGCAGCGGCAGCTCGATCATGTGGCAGGCACCCCACACGTTGTGCGGCGCCTTCCAGCTCACGACGTACGTCGATGCTCGGCCGCCTGCGCGCACGTGCCGCTTCGCGAACGTCGCCGCGTCGCGCCGGTAGACGAGCCACGTGAGCGCGCCGACAACGGCCCTCGCGAGCGGCTTCCCGACGATCGGCAGCTCGCTCAGGCGCTTGGTGGCCGGGATGCGCGGCACGAAGAGGAGTGCCTCCTCCGCGGTGAAGCCGATGAGCAGGTCGATCGCCGCAGCGTTCGCGTCCCGCCCGGCGAGCACGCCGGCATCGTCGGGCAGCGGATGCTGACCGTGCTGCGGGCTGAACGACATCGCCCCCTGCAATCCGTACGCGGACGAGGCACGCAGCGCGGCTGCTTGCGCCCGCACCACCTCGCTGACGGGGCTCGCGGTCGTGAGGTCGTCCGTCGCGTCGAGCATCCTGCCCTGCATCTCCTCCCGCCCGCCCGCCACGTTGAGGGGCGCGCTCTGGATGATGGCCCGCCGGAACAGGCTCGCCGCCTCCGGCAGCGCCATCAGCTGCACGATCGCGTGCGCGCCGGCCGACTGCCCGTAGGCGGTCACCTGACGCGGATCGCCGCCGAACGCCGCGATGTTGCGCTGCACCCAGCGGAACGCCTCGAGGATGTCGAGCAGCCCCAGGTTCGCGGGGCGCGCATCCGTGCCCCCGAGGAACCCGAACAGGCCGAGTCGGAACGTGACGTTGACGGCGACCACACGCTGCTCGGCGACGATCGGTGCCGGGTCCATCGCCGCAGCGTCGCCGGCGGCAGAGACATACGAGCCGCCGTGGATCCACACCATCACGGGCAGCTGCTCCCCGGGCCCCACCTCATCGGGCAGCGTGATCGACAGCCGCTGGCAGTCCTCGTCGACGCCGAGCTCGTCGATGCCGCTCCCCAGCACCTCCTCGAGCACGGGCATGGGCGCCTGCGGGCACGCGGGCGCCCAGCTCGTCGCAGCGAAGGTCTCGCCGTGGTCGGGTTCTGGCCGCGGGGCCCCGAACCTGTCGGCCCTCGCGTAGCGGATGCCCGTTGCCCGCACGATCTGCCGGCCACCGGGCCAGTCCTCCGTCCAGCCGGTGATCGGGCCGCAGGGAGGGGAGAAGCCGGGGGAGGAGACCATGCTCGAGTCTTGCATCCCGTCGCAGCGCTTCTCCCGATGCAGGCTTGCGCTTCCCCGGGCGTGTCGCCTAAGCTCGACCCTTGGTGCGCCGGGGTTCCCCTCTGGCGCGACCGTGTTGGTGTGCAACCGCCATCGACGCAGACAAGAGATCTTGGGCGGGGCCTTCTGGTTCCCGCGGTATCTACGGAGGAAACAATGGCAGCAGTGTGCCAGGTGACCGGGGCGGTTCCCGGATTCGGTCACAACATCTCGCACTCGCACCGACGGACCAACCGTCGGTTCGACCCGAACATCCAGAAGAAGAAGTACTTCGTGCCTTCCATGAAGCGCACGATCACGCTGACGCTTTCGGCTAAGGGCATCAAGGTCATCGACGCACGCGGCATCGAGTCCGTCGTCGCTGAGCTTCGTGCGAAGGGAGTCAAGTTCTAATGGCGAAGAAGAGCCAGGACGTACGTCCGATCATCAAGCTCCGCTCCACCGCTGGAACGGGCTACACCTACGTGACGAAGAAGAACCGTCGCAACACGCCTGACCGCCTCGTGCTGAAGAAGTACGACCCGGTCATCCGCAAGCACGTCGAATTCCGAGAGGAGCGCTAAACATGGCCAAGAAGAGCAAGATCGCCAAGAACGAGCAGCGCAAGGTCATCGTCGAGCGCTACGCGGAACGCCGCGCAGAGCTGAAGAAGGCGCTTGTCGACCCGAACGGCACCGACGAGTCGCGCGAGGCAGCTCGCGTCGGCCTCCAGAAGCTTCCCCGCAACGCTTCGCCGGTCCGCGTTCGCAACCGCGACAGCATCGACGGACGCCCCCGCGGCCACGTCTCGAAGTTCGGCATCTCGCGTGTCCGCTTCCGCGACATGGCACACCGTGGCGAGCTGCCAGGAATCACGAAGTCGAGCTGGTAACCACCGGCCCGCCAGCAATGGCGTAGTGCTTTCCGAAACCCCCGAGCGTCTTCGCTCGGGGGTTTCGTGCGTGCGGGGGATCGGGTCGCTGGAGTTTCGTGCGTGCTGGTTTTGCGTGCTTGGGCGCGGAACGGCGGCCCGGTGGCGTTTTTCGGTCTCGTGCCCGGGGCTCTCGCATCCTGGCCTGGGCAACTCTCGGGCCCCCTCCCGCCACTTGCGATCCCTCGCGGGCTCACGCACGTTCCCTGTCGGGCTCACGCACGTTCCCTGTCGGGCTCACGCAGCCCTCCGGCGCACTCTCGCTCTCGAGATGGCTTGCGCGCCTCCGGATGGGTTGCAATGCATCCGGAAGTGTGGAGGGCATCCCGAAACGAGCTACGAGGCCGGGGTTGCGCATCCAGCCATATCGTTTATCGTTATGCATATCGAGAAACGATATGGAGGAAGATCATGAACGCACGACAGAACGCGACAGGTTCGGACCGCGAAGCGAAGGAACTCGGCTACCTGTGGCCGCTCGGCATCGCCGCCGCCGGACTCGTCGTCCTCAAGCCGCTCGAGAACGTCATCGGCTTCCTCGTCGACGGCCAGGTGCGTGTCAACGCATCGTTCGAGGGAGCGGCAGTTTCGCTCCCCACTCCTGTCGGTGCCGACGTCCCGCTTGACGGGGCCTCGACGATCCTCGTCGCGAGCGACCTCATCCCCACCGGCGCCCTCGTGCTGCTGCTCATCGGCCAGGTCATCGGTGCGCTCCTGAGCCTCGCCGCCGTGTGGATGCTCCTCCTCTTCGCCAGGAACCTCGCGAAGGGCGACTTCTTCGGCGGCAAGAGCATCCGCCTCCTCGACTGGTCGTCGGGGCTCGTCATCGCGGCCCTCGCCGCACCGGGGTTCTTCGAACTCCTCGGCACGAACTGGACGATTGCGAAGCTCGGCTGGGACGGACGAGACGCCCCGGAGCCGACGGTCCTCGACCAGACGTGGACGTTCCTGCTCATCCTCGTGATCGTGCTCGTCGTGAACCTCATCATGCGCCGCGGCGCTCGCCTGCAGCAGGACCAGGAAGGGCTCGTCTGATGGTGCCGGACCCCTTCGAGGAGCCGAACCACATCGTGTGCCACCTCGGGGAGATCATGGCGAGGCGCGGGATCACGCTCGTGGAGCTCTCGGAACGTGTGGGGATCAGCGTGGTCAATCTGTCAGTCCTCAAGAACAACCGCGCCAAGGCGGTGCGCTTCGAGACGCTCGCGAGGCTCTGCGCGGTCCTCGAGTGCAAGCCGGGCGAGCTGCTCGACTACCTCCCGCCAAGCTGAGCCCCGCCACCCCGCCACCCCGCCGCCCCCTCCGGTCCGCCGTCCCGCCGCCTCATCCGGACCGCCGGTCTGCAGGTCCGCAGGTAGGGCAGTTTCCTCCCGTTTCGGGCGCGGCGGGGCGGGGCGGGGCTCGGCGCCTCCCGCTGCGTCCGCCACGCGAATGGGGCAGTTTCCTCCCGTCTTGGCCGCGGGGATGGGGTGAAGCTGCCCCATCCCCGCGGCCAAGACGGGAGG
>NZ_PSXX01000007.1 GCF_002931055.1 Pseudoclavibacter sp. AY1H1
CTCGACAACAGGTAGGGCCCGCCGCCGCGAGTCCCGCATCCCACCGCTGCGCCGCCGCACCCGCCACTCCCCACCAGAGTTGTGGCAAAGTGCGGCGCGCGCGCTCACGAACAGCACCGCGCCACAACTCTGCTCGGACTCCGGCGGCGGGATGCGGCGGCGCAGCGGTGGGATGCGGGACTCGCGGCGGCGGGCCCTACCTGTTGTCGAGCTTCCTGCGGGCGCTCGCGAGCATCACGGCGATGCCGATCGCGATCGCGAGGGCGCTGATCGCAGCCACGAGCGCAGGCGACGAGTCGACGCCGGTCTGCGCGAGCTCCCCGGTGGCCACTGGAGTCGAGGTCGCACTCGTCGCCACGGGAGTGTGGGTCTCGACTCCGGGAACCGGCACCGCCGTCGGCGTGACCGGGACGGCAGTCGACGTCCGGGTCGGCGTCGGAGTCGGCGTCGGCGTCGGCGTCGGCGTCGGCGCGGGCAGCGCTGCGAGGAACGCGGCCGCGTCGACGAGCCCGGACCCGGCCGAGTCCGCGACGCTGACGAACTCATGGATGCTGCCGATAGGTTCGGCAGTTGCCGTGATCGCGGCCCGCAGCTCCTGCTCCGTGATGCCCGGGCGGAGCTGCATCCCGAGCGCCGCAACTGCTGCCGCTGACGGTGCAGCAGCCGAGGTGCCGGTGAACGAGTAGACGCCCTCAGCGCCCTGGACTGCGCTTCCGAAGAAGTTCGTCCAGCCTCCGTCGAGCGAGGTGAGCGTCGGCGCACCAGAGATGGGCTCGGGCAGCGCGTCTGTGCTCGGGAACGCTTCGAAGTACAGCGTCATGGGCCCGGTGCCGCTGAAGTTCTCGAGCTCCGTCGGCGTGGCAGCGTTGGCGGCCGCGACGCTGAACGCTCGGGGCGTGCCGGCGTGTCCGTAGATCGAGGGCCCGACGATGTCGCCGCCGGTGCCCGCGGAGTACTCGGCGGCCCGGAGGTAGCTGCTCGGGAAGATCGTCTTCACCCGCGGGTTGAGAGCCGGTACACCATCGCTGGTGTCTCGAACGATCGTGTAGTTGTAGTCGCCGCCGGTGGGCTGGAAGCCCGCGAGCTGCACGGGCGAGCCTGCCGCGGGGAGGGGGCTGCCCGCGACGAGCTCGCCGGCGGCGTCGGTGACGGCGACCACGAGGCGGCTGGTGGCGGCCCCAGCGGGTTCAGCCCACTGCAACATGAACAGGGCGTTGACGTCGTAGGCGGCGAGGTCCGGGTAGGTCAGCGTGTTCGTGGGGTCCTCGCCCGCGCCCGGGTCGAAGTCCATGCAGTCGGCGCTGGTGATGTCGAACTGGTCGAGGTTCTCGGCGACAGCAGCCGGGCAGGCCGTCGGCCGGTAGGCGGGTGCCTCCCATGAGGAGATGACGCGACCTTCGCTCTCGCCGAGGCTGCCGACGATCGTGTCGTTGCCAGCGGCGGTGAAGAAGGGGATGCCGAGCGCAACCGCATCGTTGACGGAGTTGGCGGCGACTCCGTCCTGGAACATCGTCTCGTCGTAGTATCCGAGGTCGTCGACGATGATGTCGGCCCCGGCCTCTGAGAGACGTTCGACGGCGTTTGCGAAGCCAGCCTGCCCTCCGCTGCCGGACGCGAACAGCAGCGTCGAGCCGGGTGCGATGGAGTGGACCAGCTGGGCCATGCCGCGCCCCTCGTCGGTGCTCGGGGCCGCGCTCTCGACCACGACCTCAACGGGTTGCGTGTAGCCGCACGGGTTGCCGGCTCCCGGGAGCAGGCCCGCGGCCACATCCTCGTCCGGTGTCGACGGCAGCGTCACGGTCGCATGGTCGTACGAGTCGGAGATGATCCCGATGCGCACCCCCTCACCATCCACGCCATACAGGTCTCGCGCGAGGGGAACATTGAGGGGCTCGGTGAGGTTGGCCGGCACCGCGCGGCAGGTGTCAGCGGATGCGCTGGGGTCCGCATCCGGTTCGGTGGTGGGTTCCACAGCGGGTCCCGTCGTCGGCTCCGCCGTCGGCTCCGCCACCGTCAGAGCGTTGGCCGCATCCCACGCGGAACCGCTGGACACCGGCGAGAGAGTCTCCTGCACCGACTGCACGTTCGCAAGCCCTGCGACGGCTTCGAGATTGCCCGCCGGAACCGTCGCTCCAATCACGAGGTACTTCGCGGCGACCGCGTCGATGGTGCCGAGCGCAGCGAGTGCGTCGATATCGGCGGCCAGCGGGGGTGTCGAGTAGTAGACGGTGACCGCGACGCTGCCGCCGCTCAGCTGCAGGCTCGCCGGGCCAGACTCCGGCAGCGCGAGCTGCGTCGGCGTGGCCGCTGCGAGCTGCTGTTCCGCTGCCGCAGGGTCAGCGGACACGTCGACGGCCGCAAGGGCGGTCAGCCTTCCCGACAGCTTGTCGCTGTCATCGGTCGCCGGGGCAGCCGACGCTGCTCCTACCCCGAATCCGCCGAAGACGAGTCCGGCAGCGACGACAGCAGCTGTGAGGCGCGGGAGAGTACGAGCAGAATTCACCAAGTCACCTCAGGGAGTAGGCACTGAAACAGGAGCGGGGGCTGGAACAGGAACTGATGGTGCTGATGGAACTGGAGCCAAGAATGGCAGATGCGGCGGCACTTCCGCTACTGGAAGGCGCGGGCGAAAGCGCGCACGCCTCGCCGAGATCCGCGGGCTCGTCGCGGGCCGGGAAACGCTGGCCTCGGCGGTCGCTGTCGACGCCGCCCAAGAGCCGCGCTCCCCCTCTTCCCGACTTGACACCGACGTCCACACGAGCAAAAGTACAACTGGTACAGACCAGTGAGCAGGACCGAACAGACGGAGCGAGCAGAATGATCGTCAGCGCCGCGAACGTCATCACGCCGCACAGCCACCTCTCGCCCGGGTGGGTGCAGATCGAGGGAACCGTCGTGCAGCGTGTGGGCTCGGGGCGGCCCCCCTCGGACTCCGGCGACATCGTCGAACTCGGGGAAGCGACGATCGCGCCCGGCTTCGTCGATGGCCACGTGCACGGTGGAGGCGGCGCGGGGTTCGACGACGCCGGCGCGGGCGACGGACGCGGCGCACTCGCGGCGAAGACAGCGGTGCGCACGCATCTCGAGCAGGGCACCACCTCGCTCGTCGCGAGCCTCGTCACCGACGAGATCGGCGCGATGTGCGACTCGGTCGCGGCGCTCGCGACCCTCGTGGAGGAGGGCATCCTCGCGGGCATCCACCTCGAGGGGCCATGGCTGAGCCGCGAGCATCCAGGCGCCCACGCGCAGCAGCACCTCATCGAGCCGAACAGTCGCGATCTCGCTGCGCTGCTGGCGGCAGGGCGCGGGCAGGTGCGCATGGTCACGCTCGCACCTGAGCTGCCCGGTGGTCTCGACACCATCAAGGCGCTGACCGACGCCGGGGTCGTCGCCGCCATCGGACACACCGACGCCTCCTACGACATCGCCCGCGAAGCGCTCGACAACGGTGCAACGGTCGGCACGCACCTCTTCAATGCGATGCGCGGACTGCACCACCGCGAACCCGGCCCCGCCACAGCATTGCTCGAGCACCCGGATGCGGTGATCGAGCTCATCGCGGACGGCACCCACGTGCATCCTGCGGCCCTCCGCCTCGCCGCAGTCGCGAAACCGCACCAGTTCATGCTCGTCACCGACGCGATGTCGGCCGCGTGCATGCACGATGGCGACTACACGCTGGGCTCGCTCGACGTCGAGGTGCGCGGCGGGGTCGCCCGCCTCACGCAGGGTGGCGCGATTGCCGGATCGACGCTCACGATGGCGCGAGCGGTGCAGTACGCGGTGGCCGTGGCCGGACTGCCGCTCGTCGACGTGGTGCGGGCCGCGTCGACAACGCCGGCGACCGCCCTCGGCCTCGAGAAGGTCGGGTCGTTGCTGCCGGGATACTCGGCGGATCTCGTCGTACTGGACCAGTCGCTCGGCGTGCAGCGGGTCATGCGTCGCGGCGAGTGGATTCGCTGAGCGACGCCCGCCCCCACCCACGCAGCGGTGGCCGCCGGCGCTGCAGGCACCGCAGGCACCGCAAGCACCGCCCTGCCGCCCTGCCGCACCTGCCAGCGGTGATCCTGCCGTCCCTGCCACCTTCGCGCTGCGTCGGCGGCGACCCCCGTCATCCTGAGGCGCGTGATGGGTTTTGCCGACCGTGATGGGTTTCTACCCATCACCGGTCGGCAAAACCCATCACGCGCATCCGAGAAACCCATCAGCGTCGCGAAAACCCATCAGCGTCACTCGACCACGCGCGACCTGCCGCGTCAGAGCAGGCAACGGATGCACCGCAGCCGTTTCCCGCCCAGGGAGCGCAAGGCCGCGAATGTCCCCAGGCTCTCGCCCAGCCGAGGAAGCCGAATGCCGCAGCCGTCCCCGGATGTCCCCAGGCTCTCGCCCAGCCAGCCGAATCAGCCGAGTGCCGCAGCTGTCCCCGGATGTCGCCCCACCGAGGGAGCAGTGAAGGCCGCAGCTGCCACCCGAATGTCACCCGGTCGCAGCCGCCGAAAAGCCGAGGTTCCAACCCGTGCCACCTTCGCGCTGCGTCGGCGCGACCCCCGTCATCCTGAGGCGCGTGATGGGTTTCGGCGACCGTGATGGGTTTTTACCCATCACCGGTCGGCAAAACCCATCACGCGCATCCGAGAAACCCATCAGCGTCGCGAAAACCCATCAGCGTCACTCGACCACGCGCGCCAGAGCAAGCGACGGATGCGCCGCGGCCGCATCCCCGCCGAGAGGCCGATAGGCCGATAGGCCGACGATAAGCCGAGGTTTCCGCGACGCCACGTTCGCGACGCCGACGGCGAGCCTCGTCGCAGCGGACGATAGGGCGCGGCGGCCGCCTTCGAGGGCTACGCCTCGGGCTGGACGCCGGCTCGGTGCTCGACCGTGTACCGGTAGTAGTCGGCCATGGTGAGCTCGGCGGCCGCGGCCTCGTCGATGACGATCGTCGCCCGGCGGTGCAGCTGCAGCACGGAACCCGGCCACATCGAGGAGACGGGCCCCTCGACCATCGCGGCGACCGCGCGCGCCTTCGACGCACCCTGCGCGACGAGCACGACACTGCGCGCGTCGAGGATGGTGCCGAGCCCCTGCGTGAGGCAGTGCACCGGCACGTCCTCCGGCTTGTCGAAGAAGCGTGCGTTGTCGGTGCGCGTCTTGGGGGCGAGCGTCTTCACGCGTGTGCGGGAGGAGAGCGAGGACGTGGGCTCGTTGAATCCGATGTGCCCGTTCGCCCCGATGCCGAGGAGCTGCACGTCGACGCCTCCAGCGGCGGCGATCTTGGCCTCGTAGTCCTCGCAGGCGGCGTCGAGGTCGGCCGCGAGGCCATCCGGCACGTGCACCCGCGCGGGGTCGAGGCCGAGCGGCTCGACCACCTCACGGCCGACCACGGCGTGGTACGACTCGGCGTGCGACCTGGCGATGCCGACGTACTCGTCGAGGGCGAAGGCGCTCACTCGGCTGAAGTCGAGGCCTTCAGCGCGTCGGGCGGCGAGCGAGCGGTAGATCTCCAGGGGGCTGGAACCGGTAGCGACGCCGAGCACCGCTTCCGGATTGCCCGCGACGACGTCCGCGATTCGTCCAGCTGCAAAGGCGCCGACCTCTGCCGGCCCGGCCATGATGACAACTTCCATGCGCTGCTCCTAGAGATCGAAGGCGATCGGGGCGCCTCAGTCCAGTCTGGACGTGCGGCCGAATCGGCGAGACGTGTTGCGCATCACAATACCGGGAAACCGATGCGTGGTCTAGTCCACCAAGGGCAGCGGGGTGGGCTGCCGATCCGGCAGCCCACCCCGCTGATCAGAGCGCGAACTCAGTCCTGACGCAGCCTCAGCTCGACGTCGCCACCCCCGAGCACGATGACCGGAGTCACGGCAGGATGCCCAGCCGCGCGGATGGCGTCGAGGTCGAACCGCAGGAGTGGCGTGCCCTCCACGACCTCATCGCCGACAGCGACAAGCGTCTCGAATCCCTCACCCTTCATCTCCACGGTGTCCACACCGACGTGGACCAGCAGCTCGGTGCCATCACGGAGCTTCAACGCGACCGCGTGACTCGTCGGGAAGACGTGCGCGACGGTGCCGTCTGCCGGCGCCCACACGGTGTCGCCCGTGGGCTCGACCGCGACCCCAGAACCCATGATCCCCTGGGAGAACGTCGCATCCGGAACCTCGGAGAGCGGAACGACGCGACCGGCAACCGGCTGGCGCACGGTGAGCACGGTCTTCGTGGCGACGCCACCCTGCGACGGCGCGGCCACCGCGGCATCCGCCACCGCGACGGGCGCGGAAGGCGCCTCGACTCGGCCTGCGATGAGGTCCTCCATCGCATCCTTCACGAACTGCACCTCGAGGCCGTAGATGACCTGCACCGACTTTCCGCCCGGCTTCATGATGCCGGCAGCACCAGCACGGCGGATGGCCGCATCATCCACCTTCGACACGTCGGCGATCTCCATGCGGAGCCGCGTGGCGCAGTTGTCGAGCTCGAGCACGTTGTCCTTGCCACCGAGCCCCTTGAGGATCGCGGATGCCTGGTTGAGGAACTTCGACGACCCTGTCGATGTCTCATCCACTTCGACTTCCTCGTCTTCGCGACCCGGCGTCTTCAGGTCGAAGCGCTTGATGATGAAGTAGAACGAGACGAAGTAGATGACGAACCAGATGGCGCCGGCCAGGAAGATCGCCCACGGATTCTGCGCCAGGGGGTTGACCCAGCCGAGCATGAGGTCGATGAACCCGCCGGAGAACCCGAAGCCCATGCGCACCGGCAGCAGCGCCATGATGAACATCGAGATGCCGGTGAAGATCGCGTGGACCACGTACAGCGCTGGCGCGAGGAACATGAACGCGAACTCGAGCGGCTCGGTGACGCCGACGAAGAACGACGCGAAGGCGCCGGACAGCAGGATGCCGGCGGTGACCTTGCGGCGGTTGGTCTTGGCCGTGAGGTACATGGCGAGCGCCGCACCGGGCAGACCGAACATCATAATCGGGAAGTAGCCGGTCATGTACTGGCCGGTGACGCCTGCCGTGCCCGTGCCGTTCAGGAAGTTGCCGAGGTCGTTGATGCCGGCGACGTCGAACCAGAACACCGCGTTGAGCGCGTGGTGGAGGCCGAGCGGGATGAGCAGGCGGTTGAAGAAGCCGTAGAGGCCGGCGCCGACCGGGCCGAGCCCGACCATCCACTCACCGAACGAGACGAGGCCACCGAACAGCACCGGCCACACGAAGTAGAGCGCGAGTGCGACGACGAGGGATGCACCGGTCGTGACGATCGCGACGGAGCGCTTGCCCGAGAAGAACGACAGGGCGGCCGGCAGCTGGACGTCCTTGAACTTGTCGTAGCAGTACGCGCCGATGAGACCGCAGATGATGCCGACGAAGGCGTTCTCGATGCGCCCGAAGCCGATGTTGACATCCTCAACCGGGATGCCCTGCAGCGTCGCGACCGTCTCAGGACTGAGGAGCCGCGTGACGACGAGCCACGACACGAGCCCCGCGAGCGCGGCGGTACCGTCTGGCTTCGATGCCATTCCGATTGCCACGCCGAGCGCGAAGAGCAGGGGCAGGTTGTCGAGCAGCGCGCCACCTGCAGCGGTGAAGAAGGCCTGAACGAAGTTCTCGCCTGCCGTGTTGAGGATCCAGTACCCGATACCGGACAGGATCGCCGCTACCGGCAGGACAGCCACCGGCAGCATGAGCGACTTGCCGAGTTTCTGGAGATATTTCATGGCGTGACTCCATGGTCAAAGGAAAAGTTAGGGGGACTCTACTTGGAAAATCCGCCCTGGTATAGACCAGAGTTCGCCGGTGGTTCGGTTTGCGTCAGGAGAAGGGCAGCGTGAGGCGCTCCTGGAGCGGGAACGTGAGCTCGAAACGATCCGCGGGGAACGTCGCACGTGAGTACGACATGGGCAGGCCGCGGGCGATCGCGGCGCGAGTGAGACGCAGGACCGGGTAGCTCGCGGCGATGCCGAGCACCTCGATCTCCTCGGGGCTCGGCAGCGTGGCCGTGACGACCTCGACCCCCTCCGTCGGCAGCAGATCGAGCGTCTCGAGCATCTCGTAGAGGCTCCCCTTGGCCGTCTCCTCGTCGAGCTGCGGCACCAGGGCCGCGGGCAGCCACTCGTCCTCAAGCGCGAGCGGACGGTCATCGCCGAGTCGCAGCCTGCGCAGGTGGATGGTCTCAGCTTCCGGCGGGAGCTGCAGGTGCTCTTCCACCTCGTCCGGGCGCTCCGTGCTCCGAACGAACGAGAGCACCCGCGTCTCGGCGCGCATCCCGTGCTCGCGGACGGCGCTCGCGAACGACCGCAGCCGAACCTGCAGGGAGACGGGCGGGGCGAGCTTCTCGGTGCCGATACCGCGCTTCGTGCGGACGAGCCCCTCACGCTCGAGGACATCGATCGCCGCTCGGACGGTCATGCGAGCCACCCCCAGCTGTGCTGAGAGCGTGCGTTCCGACGGCAGCAACTCGCCCGGGGAGAGCGATGCGGCGAGGGCGCGAACGCCCTCGAGAGCTGTTGAACCACTGACGCGTGCCATCCCGCCAGTATCCCATCGCGTCCGGACCCGGGTACGACGACCGCAGCGCCTCGCCTCGGCACGCCCTCGGCACGCCTCGTGATCTCACCGCCCCGAAGAGGTCATTTTGCGCCCATCCCCAGCCCTCGGAAGGGCGGAAAGTGACCTTTTCGCGGGATGGCGGGATGAAGCGGCGGGGCGCGGCGGGGCTCGGCGGGGCTCGGCGGGTCGGCGGATGGGAACCAGCGCCGGATCGACCGACCCTAGGCACCACCGCCGACGAGGCCGGCGCGGTGCGCGAGGATCACGGCCTGGACGCGATCGCGGAGCTCGAGCTTCGCGAGGATGCGTCCGACGTGCGACTTCACGGTCGACTCGCTGAGGAACAGCTCGACCGCGATCTCGGGGTTGCTCAGGCCCTGGCCGATCGCGATGAGCACCTCGAGCTCTCGCGGCGAGAGCACACTCAGCTCGGGTGCCCCGCCGGGAGGAAGCGTGCGAGCGGCGTCGGGGTCTGTGAGCTCCCCGACGTCCCGCGCCAGCGCCGGGGGCAGCACGAAGTCGCCCGCGTGGACGTCGCGGATGGCCTGCATGAGCTCGGCCGGGCGCACATCCTTCAGCAGGAAGGCGCTCGCGCCGGCGTGCAGCGCCTGCGTGACCGAGGAGTCGCTGTTGAACGTGGTCAGGACGATCACTCGGACCGGGCTGTCACGGACGATCATTCGGGTCGCGGCGATGCCGTCGAGGTCGGGCATCCGCACATCCATCAGCACGACATCCGGCCGCGTTCGGGCGGCGAGCGCCACACCCGCGCGGCCACCGGACGCCTCGCCGACGACGGTGAAGTCGCCGTCCGCTTCGAGGACGAGGCGGAAGCCGGTTCGGACCAGGTCCTGGTCATCGACGAGAGCGACGCGGATCTTCACGACGGGAGCCCCTTCCCCGCAGAGGCGGCGACGGACGGGATCACGGCCCGAACGCGCCAGCCGGAATGATGCGCTCGGGGGCCCGCCTCGAGCATGCCTGCCACGATGTCCAGCCGCTGCCGCATCCCGATGAGGCCCGAGCCCGAGCCGCGGCTCGCTGCGCCGAGCGGCGCTCCGCTCGGCGGCCCGTCGTCGACGACCTCGAGAAACGAACCGGACGGCGAGTGGGTCAGCGTCACATCGACACGAGCGTCGCGACCGGCATGGCGGAGCGTGTTCGTGAGCGCTTCCTGCGTGACCCGGAAGGCGACGAGCTGGCGCGTGGCGTCGAGATCAGGAGTGCCCTCTTCCGTGAACCGCACGTCGAGCCCGGCGTCGCGGGAGCGATCGATGAACTCCGGCAGCGCGTCCAGCGACGGCTGCGGTGCAGGGGCGGCCGGAGTCTCGGCATCGTTGAGCAGCGAGAACACGGTGCGCGCCTCGCGCATCGAGCGTCGCCCCGTGTCGGAGATGGCGGCCAGCAGCCCTCGAGCCTGGTCAGGGTCGCGGTCCAGGACCGCCGAGGCGCCGTCGGCGCTGCTCACGATCACCTGGAGGCCGTGCGAGAAGATGTCGTGCACCTCGCGGGCGATGCGGGCTCGCTCGGCGTGCGTCGCGAGCTGAGCGGAGCGGTCCCGTTCGATAGTCAGCTCCTCGGCGAGCTGGATGAGGGAGGCGATGAACCTGCGGCGCATCCCGACCGCGAGACCGATGAGGAGGGCCGCGACCCCGACGCCGAGGATGAGGAGGAGGTCGACCTGCCAGCGTCCGACGAGCGGCGGATCGTCGACGACGAGCCGGAGGGTGGACGCGCTGATCGCGGCGACGAGGCTGAGGCCGACCCACGAGAAGATCCCCACGCGGGGCGTGCCGCCCGCCGCGATCGAGTAGGTCACGACGGCGAGCACGAAGAGGTCGGCGGGGAGCTGCAGCGGCACCGCCAGCGCGAAGGTGAGGGCCGCGGCGGAGATCGCGACGGCGGGCGCGGCGCGGCGCAGGGAGATGGCGATGCACCCCACCGCGAGCATGACGAGCTCGGGAGCGAGAGCACCCACGGGGATGCCGACGTACAGGGCCTGCCACCCGAGGATCGACCCGTTGAAGAGCACGTACACGGCCAGGAGCGCGGCGTCTCCGAGCGTGAATCGCGACGCCCTGGTCGGCTGCCCCTCGCTGGGCTCGGTCACGAAAGCACGCTCACGGGCAACACCGTAGCGCGGGCTCGTTCGGCGGGAATGAGAGCCTGTCGCACGAGGACGCCAGCCAGCCAGACGACCCCGACGGTCATGGCGACGAACTCGAGGGTCGCGCCGAGATCCGTCCGGAACCGCAGGAGCGAGAGGGATGCGCCCGCGGCCGCGACGAGGCCGGTCGCGCCCGCAGCTCCCCAGGCGACGAGCCGCGTCAGGCGCGGGAGCGAGCTCGTCGCGAGCTGCACCATGACGACAGCAGCCCCGGTGAAGCCCGTCGCGGCGAAGACGATGTGAACGAGGTCCTGCAGCGTCGAGCCCGGCGTGAACGGGATGGGGCAGCCGTACGTGCAGGTCACCTGGGATGCCCCCACGAACGCCAGCGCCGTGGCGACGAGGGTGCCGGATGCGCTCCAGCTCAACCAGCGCAGCCGTGATCGGATGCCGTGCAACGACGGGGCCCCGAGGAGCGCGCCAACGCCGATTCCGAGCAGAGCGGTGTTGAAGACGTCGGCCGTTGGCATGCCCGTGGCACCTAATCCGCTGACATACACCTGCTCCGTCACCTGCGATCTTGTGAACCAGATCGTCGCGACGCTCACGAGGAGGATCGCGGCCGCCAGCCACATCGCGGTCGGCGTCGTGGGGGTCCGCTCTGCTTCGGTGAGTCTGTGCGCAAGCATCCCCTCACGCTAGGAATTCGCGGGCGGGAATTGAGCGAAGGCTCGATTTCTCATACCTGGGTACGAGCAGCGGGCCCGCGGGCTGAAGGCCGCAGGCGGACGCGGCCCGGCGGTCACGCGGGCCGGGGCTCACCTCGCGGTCCCACCGCCCCGAAAAAGGTCACTTTCCGCCCATCCGCAGCCCTCCGGAGGGCCCAAAGCGACCTTCTCGCGGAGGCCGAGGCGCGTCCGGAGGCGGATGGGGATCCGAGTTCGGACGCGGACGCGCATGCGGGTGCGGACGCAGAGGCGGACTCGGACGCGGACAGGCAGGCGGGTGCGGACGCGGAGACGGGTGCGGAGACGGACGCGGGCACGCAGGCGGACGCGACCCGGCGGTCCCACCGCCCCGAAAAGGTCACTTTCCGCCCATCCTCAGCCCTCCGATGGGTCGAAAGTGACCTTGTCGCGGGGCGCGAGGCGGGGCGCGGGGCGCGCGGGCGCGGCGCGGTCAGCCGAGGCTGACCTGCGACTTATCGAAGGCGACGTAGCCGGCGAAGTCGTGGCCGACGCGTTCGGTCGAGCCGTCGAACGGCTCCGGGTAGCTCCAGGCCGCGTCACGGTGCGTGGCGCCGTCGACGACGACGTCCCAGTACTGCGCGTGTCCCTTCCACGGGCACGTGTACTGCGTGTCGCTCTTCGTGAACGACTCGGAGTGCAACGACGACGGCGGGAAGTAGTGGTTGCCTTCGATGCCGACGAGCTCCGACTCGGGCGCTTCGGCGATGACGGTTCCGTTGACAGTTGCCTTCATGGTGGTCTTCCTTCGACGAATAGCGAGTGGGTAGACGGGAAGCGTCGCCCCGTCAGCTGGGAGAAGGGTGATGTGCGTGGATGCGCGTCGCTCGTACCTGGGAGAACGTCGGCAGCGACGCCGATCGCCTGCCCTACTCTCAGCGGCGGGGATCCGTGCCGGGCCCCAGCTCCCCCGCCATTGGAAGGTCCCCCGTTGTCGAACTCCGCACCCTCCCGCCCGTATCCGCTCGGCTTCAGCACCGTCGACGGCAGATCGAACTTCGCGGTGTACTCCGAGACCGCAGATTCTGTGGATGTGTGCACCTTCGACGAGTCCGGGGCCGAGACCCGGACGCGCCTCGAGCACCGCACGGGCCACGTCTTCCACGGCTTCGTCGACGAGTTGCAGGTCGGCTCCCGCTACGGGCTGCGCGCCGATGGTCCATGGGACCCGGAGCGTGGCCTCCGCCACAACGTGAACAAGCTGCTGCTCGACCCGCACGCCACGGCGATCGAGGGCCAGTACGCGTGGTCGCAGTCGGTGTTCGGCCACGACATGAACGAGCCGGAGCGGCGCGACGACACCGACTCGGCAGGCTCGGTCCCCCTGAGCGTCGTCGCCGATCCCAGCTTCGACTGGGGCGACGACGTTTCGCCGCGTGTCCCCCTCGACAAGACGGTCGTCTACGAGGTGCACGTCAAGGGCTTCACGCAGCTGCACCCGGAGGTGCCTGAGGAGATCCGCGGAACGTACGCGGGCCTCGCGCACCCGGCGGCCATCAAGCACCTCGTCGACCTCGGCGTGACCTCGGTCGAGCTGCTGCCCGTGCAGCAGTTCGTGCAGGACAGCCACCTCGAGGAGAAGGGGCTGCGCAACTACTGGGGCTACAACTCGATCGGCTTCTTCGCCCCGCACGGCGACTACGCGGCGGCTGGCGACGGCGGCGGCCAGGTCGCCGAGTTCAAGGAGCTCGTGAAGGCCCTCCACGCCGCTGGCCTCGAGGTAATCCTCGACGTGGTCTACAACCACACGGCTGAGGGCAACCACCTGGGGCCGACGCTGTCGTTCAAGGGCATCGACAACGCCGCCTACTACCGCCTGGTGGAGGGCGATGAGAGCCACTACTTCGACACCACCGGAACGGGCAACAGCGTGAACGTGGGCCACCCGGCGGCGCTCGGGCTCATCATGGACTCGCTGCGGTACTGGGTGAGCGAGATGCACGTCGATGGGTTCCGCTTCGACCTGGCCACGACCCTCACACGTCAGGGCGGCGACGCGGAGCTGCACAGCGCCTTCCTCACGCTCATCCAGCAGGATCCGGTGCTCGCGCCGGTCAAGATGATCGCCGAGCCGTGGGACACGGCCGGGTACCAGGTGGGCGGGTTCCCCGCGGACTGGTCGGAGTGGAACGGCAAGTTCCGCGACGACGCCCGCGACTACTGGAACGGCAGCGACGCGACCCTCGGCACGACGGCGCAGCGCATCCTCGGCTCACCTGACGTGTACGAGGCGAGCCGCCGCTCGCCGCTGTCGAGCGTGAACTTCATCACCGCGCACGACGGGTTCACGCTCGCCGACCTCACCGCGTACAACGACAAGCACAACGCGGCGAACGGCGAGGACAACCAGGATGGCGAGAGCGACAACCGCTCGGCGAACGGCGGTGCGGAGGGCCCCACCGAGGACGAGGCGGTGAACGAGCGCCGCGCCCGCAAGCGCCGCAACCTGCTCGCGACGCTGCTCCTCTCGGCGGGTGTGCCCATGATCCTCGGCGGCGACGAGCTCGGCCGCACGCAGGGCGGCAACAACAACGCCTACTGCCAGGACAACGAGATCTCCTGGTTCGATTGGGAGGCGGTCGACACCGAGCTGCTCGAGTTCACGCGGACGCTGCTCTCGCTGCGTGCTGAGCATCCCGCACTGCGGCCGGTCTGGTTCCGCCAGGCACCGGACACGGGTGCCGATGACACCGTGGACGTACTGCGCTCCGACGCGCGTGGCTTCGACGACGCGGACTGGGAGAACCCGGATGCGCGTTCCATCGCGTTCGTGTTCTCGCACGTCGGCGCCGACTCGTTCGCCCTGCTGCTGAACGCGGCGGAGAACGCCGTCGAGTTCACGGTTCCAGAGGCACCTCACGGCACCTGGGAGCTGGCGCTCTCGAGCGACGACGAGCAGCGAGTCAGCGACCCGGTGACCACGCTCATGGTCAAGGAGGGCTCGTTCACACTGCTGCGTTCGCCGGCCGAGCGCTGACGGTCCCCGCGTCTTCGGTGCTCCCTGCGTCCGTGCTGACCGGGGAGCGCCGAGTGCTCAGTCTTCGACCCAGGGGCGCGCGAGGACGGCGTCCATCTCTCCACGGACGACCTCGGTGAAGATCACGAGGGCCTCATCCCTGGGTACATCGGAGAGCACGAGTTCCGGATCGTGCGGTCGTGCAGCATGCGACAGCACCACGGTTCCGGATGCGAAGGCGGTGACGAACCAGCCGTACGGGTCGCCGGCGCCGACGTCCGGCTCCTCATCACTCGCATCGTCGAGCTCGGCAAGCAGCGCAAGCAGGTCCTCGACTCGGGCGGGATCCGACGAGCCATCGAGGTGCATCACGTCCATGGCGTGCACACTACGAGGCCTCCCTGGGCCCCTTCTCCGCGAACGCCCCGGCGAGATCGACGGCGGTCCAGCAAGCGACGACGAGCAGCACGTCAGCGACCCGGTGACCCGGTGACCCGGTGACCCGGTGACCACGCTCATGGTCGAGGAGCGCTCGTCCACGCTGCTGTGTCCGCCCGCTCAGCACTGCGTTCCGTGACGCGCATGTCGCCTCTCCGAACCGAGTCTCGCCGGAGGGGCCCGCGCGTACCCCACGTGCCCCAACGCCAGAGCCATTCGAGCGGTCCTTGCGTGAAGGCACGCAGCCAGAGCGTGCTCGCGATCCACTGCAGCACGAGGATGCCGACGACGATGCTGAGCAGCAGCGTCCACGAGGTGCTGTTGGGCAGGTCGAAGAGCGCACCTGCGGCGAGCATCAGCGGGGCTGCAGCGACGTAGTTCGTGAGCGCCATCTTTCCGAGCGGCGTGAAGACGGCCTGCAGGACACGCGCGGCGCGGGTCGTCATGAGCAGTGAGAGCAGCGCGATGTATGCGCCGGCCATCGCGAATCCGGCGAGCCCGGAGGCGAGGTCGAAGCCGGACATCCGGATGTCCCCCGCCTGCCAGATCGCGAGCGGGATCGAGGCCGCGGTGAAGGCGAGGAGCGCGACGACGGAGCCGCCACGCGAGCGGCCGATCGACTGCACGATGCCGTACCGAGTGAGGGTGGCGCCGAGGAGAAAGACGCCCGGGATGAGGGTGATGCCGCCACCCGTCAGCGCGAGACTCGCGACGATGAGCACGGCGGCGCCGACGGCGACGGCCCAGCGCGGCAGCCAGGTGCTCGGAAGCAGCACGAGCAGGCCGGCGATGGCGTACGGCCAGAGCGCGGAGCCGCTCTGCAGGAACTCGAAGGGGATGCCGATGGCGAGGAGGAGCAGGAGGCGCCTGAGCAGCACGAGCCTCGGTCGGCGCGAGCGTCGCGCGGCGGAATTGAAGAAGAGCGCGAAGCCGATTCCGAAGAGCAGCGAGAAGATCGGGAAGAAGCGCTGCTGCACGAACAGCTGCAGCCAGCCGCTCGGGTCGCCGAGATCGGCGGGCTGGAGCACGCCGGTGTCGGAGCCGAAGTGCACGAGCGGGGCGATGTTGACGAAGAGGATGCCGCAGAGTGCGGCACCACGGATGACGTCGAGGGCGGCGATTCGGCCACGGGCGGATGCAGATGCAGGTGCAGCGGGTGCGCGTTCTGGGGAAGAGGGGGAAGTCAAGACATGCCTTTCGCGGCGCGGCCCGGATCTCGGGAATGACGCGACGACCCATCATCTGGCGGGGGCGTGACGGCTCGCGTCCGCCGCCGGATGGACCCGCGTCCGCCGCCGGATGGACCCGCGTCCGCCGCCGGATGGACCCGCGTCAGCCTCTGGGGTGACCTGGACGGCCCGCCGGGTTGGAGAATGGCAGCAGACACTCGGCTACGGACAGGACGACCTGCATGAACTCGCGGACATCACGTGCACCGACTCGCTGGGCGAGCTCTGCGCTGCTTCGCCTCGGCGCCCTCTCTGCCCTGAATGCGGTGGTCGCTCTGGCCCTGGCACCCGTGACGACGGTGTTGGCCACGGTGAACCCGCCCGCCTACGCGGTCGTCGCGTCGATGACGATGATGCTGCCGATGCTCGCAGCGCTGCTCGTGCCCCGTTTCGGGAGCGCGATCATCGTCGCGTTCTGTACCGGCATCTTCCTCATGATCACCCCGCTCGGGGCCATCGCCATCGTCGCCCTCTCCCTGCCCGCGCTGGTGATGGAGCTCGTCCTGCTCCTCGGACGCCTCGTCCTTCGGAGGTCCCGCCCAGGTGCCGAGGCGACGACGACCGACGTGCCGTGGACGACGTGGCTGCTCGCGTGCGCTGCCGGCGGGACCGCGATCGCCGCGATGTCGCTCCTGGTCCTCGCCCCTGGCGCAGCGACGCCCGGGCTCGTGGCGCTGCTCTTCTGCATCCGCGTGCTCACGTACACGACTCTCGGCGCGCTGATGCGACGCTTGCGCTCACAACTGCGTTCGGCCGGCCTGGTCTGATCGCCCTCCGGGGCGCGGCTGGTCGTCGAGCAGATGGATGGTGAGCGCGGCGTTGATCGCCTCTTCGCGTGAACGCACCTCGAGCTTGCTGTACAGCGAACGCACCTGCGTGCGCACGGTGTTGATGCTGACGTCGAGGCGCGCGCTGACTTCTGCGTAGCTTGCGTTGTCCATCAGCTCCCGCAGCACGGCGATCTCCCTCGGCGTGAGCTTCGGCGGCGCGGCGTGCTGGGACTCTTCCGGCGCGGTGAGGCTGTCCGGCAGGCTCGGGAGGAGGATGCCGGTCTCCATCGCGAGCGACGTGAGCTCGGCGTGTCCGATCGAGCGATGGCCGAGGAGCGGGAGCGTCAGCCCGGCGTTCGTGAGGCTCGCCGCGGCGCTCCGGAGCAGGGTGACCGCGGAGTCGCGGTGTCCGGTCCGCTGGTGGGCAGTTGCGAGGGTGAGCTCGTGATCGATGCGGTCGCGCAGGGTCGTGTCGCGCACGGGCGGATAGCGCAGCAGCACGCCGAGGGCATCGGTGTCCGACTGGCGAGCGAGGTCGACCTTCGCGCGAAGGGTGGCTGCCGGCACACGCCCGAGCACGTCGACGCCGCGGGAGTACTGCGCGGCGAGGGCGACGCGATGGGTGGCGAGCGCGACGTGCGCCGTCGAACGGTCGAGGTGCGCGGTCACGTAGCTCGGGAGTCGGCGCTGGCGCTCCGCGAGCTTCCTGATCTCCAGGATGCGGTCGAGCCCTTGGGCGGGGTCCAGTCCGATGTGCGCCCAGGTCTCGGCTTCGAGGAGGAGGTGGATGTTCTCGATGGTGCCGTAGTGGGGGTGGAGCCGCGCGAGCACCTCCAGGGCTGCTTCGTAGCGGCCCGCCTCCAGGTGCAGGTAGGCCTCAGCGAGGCGAGCGGGCGAGCCGCTGTAGTCATCGTGCCGATGCTCCTGGCCGGGGACGCTGTCCGATTCCACGATCGCCAGCTGCGCTTCGGCGAGCTCCCCCGCGATCGCGTGGGCGCCCGCGCGCAGGGAGAGCGGGAAGTACTGGGCGCGGAGCGGTGCGCGCAGGCGGCGCGCGGTCGCCGTGCCGGAGATGAGCGTCTGGAGCGCGTCCTGGGTCGCCCCGGTGAAGAGCTGCGTGGCGGCGAGCTGGGAGATCGCGTGCGGGATGACGCGGTGGGCGTGCTCGTACTCGGCTGCGGGGAACTCGGAGAGCATCCTCGAGAGGCGATCTGCGTGGTGCCTGGCTTGCTTGTACGACCCGAACACGGTTCTGGCGGCGACCATCTCGAGGAGCACGTACATGAGCTGCTCGGTGGCAGATGCGGTTCCCCGTCGAAGCCCGATTCCGGTCAGGCTGAGCGCGAAGACCTCCGCGGCTCGCCACTGGTGGTCCTTCATCGCGAGGTAGCAGAGGGCGAGTTCCACTCCGAGGAGCGGCCATCGCGCGATCGTCACGCGCGGAAGCCGTTCGAGCGCTGCGACAACCTGGGGACGGTCGTCACCCAGCTCGAACCAGTGGTCCATGACGATGCTCGAGGCAAGCGCGTAGTCGGATCCATCGACCGCGGCGGTCAGCGCCGCGTGCGGTTGGCCTCGCTCCTTGGCCCAGGCGGCGAAGGATCGGCGCTGGCCGAAGAGGGCTTTCGCGTCCTTGGCCCGCAGCGACGCACGACCTGCCCGCGCGGTGGTCGGTGTGAAGCGGAACACCGCTTGGCTCTGGCCGTCCTCCAGCACGAGTCGCTCTCGTGCGCCGAGTCCACGGCGCTCGAACTCGTCCAGCACCTGGGCTCCGGGTCGGGCGGTGAGCTGACCCGCCAGGGTCTCGTCGAGGAGGTCCGCGCCGATGGCGAGCGCGGCGAGGTCGTCGTCACCGCGGAGGATCGTCGCAGCGACGTAGTCGCCGAGCCGCTGGGTCAGCCATCGCTCGAGCACGTCGACCGTGTTCGGATGGCCCCCTCCGGAGAGCTCGAGCAGGCTGAGCTTCACGAGCGCTGGCACGCGCCCCGAAGCGCGTTCGACGACGGCGGTCAGAGCTGGGGCGCCCATTCCGGCGCTTCGCAGCTCGGCTTCGATCTCTTCGGTCGTGAACAGCAGCTCCTCGGCCGCGATGACCTGCACATCCAACGACATGCGCGTGCGAGCGTCCTCGAAGCTCGTCTCCCGTCGACTGGCGATCACGACCCGGACACCGGGCGCGCGCGTCAGCAGCGAGATGAGATCCGCCTCCACGCTCGGCTGCTCGTCGAGATACTCGAACCCGTTGACGACCAGCGTCAGGGGGTGCGCCACGAGGACGTCCTCGACAAGCGCCTCGGCCGGACGGGCGTCGCCAAGCGAGGAACGCTCGGACCCGTGCCCGGGGAGGGCCGCTGCGACGTCATGCCAGAAGCTCTCGCGGGTCGCGCCCCCTGGGTCGATGACGACGCGGACGACGTGGCGACCGTCGCCCTCATCCCACCCGTCGAGCACCCTCGACTTCCCGAAGCCCCATGGGGCGCGGATCACGACAGCCCGCGACGTGCTGGCGGAACCGAGCAGTGCTCGGAGTCGGTCACTGCGCGGTTCCTGCTGGGGGGACGGGTTCACGGTGTTCGGACGCTTCCGGGGATGGACGCTCGTGTCGGCTGGGGTCGCGCCGGTGCTGGGGGCAGCGAGCGCGAGTGCTGCGTGAGCATGATCGCACAGCTGTGGAGCACACTGATCGCGCGCGACGGCGAAGCCGCCGCTCTCGAGGCGCCCTCGGAGGGCCTAGTCCCCGCCGAGCGCTAGCAGGGGTTCACGGCGAGGTTGCCGAGTCCGATGACCATGTTCTGCGAGTTGGTCGAGTCGCCTGGCTGGAAGTAGCGGAACTCGACGGCTGAGACGGGCGCTGCCCAGGTGAGCTGCACGTTGCCCTGGTTGGACGTCGGTGCGATGTTGCCGTACGGCGTATCCATCCGGAAGGGATCCCCCGCCGTGCCGGCGCCGATGACGCGCGCCTGGCGCGCGGCGCTGAACCCTGTCGTCAGGACCTCGACGTTGTCGCGGTAGCCGTTTGTCGTGGCGTCGATGTCGAGGAGGGAGAAGCTGAGGCCGGTCACCGGGCGGTTGAAGGCGATGCGGACCGTCGCCGAGTTGTTCGGGATCGGGTTCGAGAACTCGATGCGGTAGTAGTTGCCGGTGACGCCGCCCTGGGGGCCCGCCGCAACCCGACCGCTGGCCGCCGACGGAGTGGACCCAGACGAGTACGTGATCGAGAAGGTCGCGGTGGTGGTGGGGGCGGTGCCGGGAACGGTCACCGTCGTGACGTTCGCGCCAGCCGCGAGTGCTGCCCAGTCGAGGGTTCCGGCCGTGCACTGCGATGCGGAGGCGAGGGGGGTGGCCGTGGCGGCCGCGATGATCGGCACGGACCACACTGCACCGGTGACCAGCGAACGACGAGTCAAGCCGGACTTGGCTTCGGTTTCGAGCGCGCTCATAGGGGACTCCTTGTCGAGGCGGGGGCCTCGGAAAATTCGAGAAGAGCACCGGGCGGGGGCTGCGGTGCCACACGAGTCGCGATGCCGCTGGACTCGGTGAGACCTCACTGTAGGTACGGACGAAGCCCTGTCCGGATGCCCTTAACATCGGCCTTCGCATCCGCGAGATCTCCCCGATCCCCGGGGAAAAACGTAGGTAAAACGCGACCTCGTGCGCCGAACCTGTACGCAAGCTGAGAGCCGAAAACGAGTTTGTGACACATCAGGGGTCGTCTGCGTCTCACCTGTACAAGCCCACACGGTGCATCTGCACCGGGGCAGAGACCAGAAAGACAGAAGGAAGAGCATCATGGCGAACACCACACCCAACACGACTTCCGCCCACGGCACGGCTCAGACGTCCAGCAGCGTCGTCCCGACGACTTCGAACGGACGCGGCACGACGACGATCGTCGACAGCGTCGTCGCTCGCGTCGCTGGCATCGCGGCCCGCGACGCCCGTGGTGTCTACGACCTCGGTGGCGGTGCGGCCCGCGCGATCGGCGCCATCCGCAACGCCATCAACGCCACCGACCAGAGCCAGGGCATCAGCGTCGAGGTCGGCGAGAAGCAGGTCGCCGTCGACGTGACCATCGTCGCCGAGTACCCCGTCTCCCTCCAGGACGTCGCGGACGGCGTCCGCGCCGACGTGATCCGCGCCGTCGAGACGATCGTCGGCCTCGAGGTCACCGAAGTCAACGTGACCGTCAACGACGTGCACCTCCCCTCCGAAGACAACGACACCAACACGACGGAAGAAGCGCGAGTCCAGTGAACACCGCATCCCTCACCCGAACCGGCATCCTCATCGGCGCAGTCCTCGCGCTCACCTGGATCATCCTCGGCTTCTGGGCGTTCTTCTTCGTCGCGATCGCGATGATCATCGGCGGCGTCATCGGTCGGATCCTCGAAGGAAAGCTCGACGCCAGCGCTCTCGTCGACGTCATCCGAGGACGGAACACCTCCTCATGAGCATCGCCGCGACGACACACCACGGCGCGGCGCAGCGAGGCACAACACGACTCACCGCGAAGGCCCTGACTCGTGTCGCGTCAGCTGTCGCCGGTGACGCCCTCGGGGTCGACGCAGGCAACGTCAACGTCGACCTCGACGATCACAACGGCAAACTCGCGCTCCGTGTGCGGACCGCCATCCGAGTTCCGTCGCTCGCCCGAATCCGTGAGCAGCCGAATGCGCTCGCGCGCAGCGGCGGTCCACTTCTGGAGCGAGTCGAGAACGCCAAGACAACCATCCGAGACCGCGTGCAGAGCCTCACCGGCTCCCACGTGGACCAGGTCACCGTGCGGGTGACCGGGCTCGACATCAAACCAGAGGAGCGAGTCAGATGAGCAGCCACACGTCGCTCTACTCCCGCGTCTCCCGACGCGAGACGCACTCGCCTCGGTCGGCGCTCGCGATCGTCCTCGCCGTGCTGCTCATCGTCGTCGCAGCCTGGGGCGGCACCGAGGTGGTGCTCGCGCTCCTCGCCCTCCCGGCGCTCCTCGTGGCACCGGCTGACATGTTCACCTCCACGCTCGGGGTGCTCGAGCAGCCCGCCCAGTACGTCGGCCCAGCCGGCGTCATCGTGGCCATCATCGGGCTGATCCTGCTCATCGCAGGCCTCGCCCCCGGTCGCCGTTCCCGCCACGCGCTGCGCTCCTCGCGGACCGCGACCGTCGCGGACAACGCGGTCATCGCCTCGGCGCTCGCCCGGCACGCGGCCCTCGCCGGCAGCGTCAGCCCCGACAACGTCACCGTCTCGGTGTCCCACCGCCGCGCCGACGTACGCCTCACCCCCGCATCCGGGATGCCCGTCGACGCCGCCTCCATCGAAGCGGCCGTCACACAGCAGCTCGAGCAGTACGAACTCACCCCCCGCGTCACCGCCAAGGTCCGCGTCGCAGAGAACGGGAAGGTCGGCGCATGAACAGCACGAACCGAGGCCTGAACCGGCTCCTCATCGTCGCCACAGGTCTGCTCCTGCTCACCGTCGGAGCAGCTGCGGCACTCGGCGCCTGGCTGCCCGGGGCGAAGGACACCTGGACCCCCATCTCCGAGACCGTGAACACGCAGGTCGGGAGCTGGCTCCAGCAGACACCCTTCCCCGGCACGGACTTCAGCTGGCTGATGATCGCCGTCGTCGCCGTCCTCGTGGTGGGCATCATCCTGCTCCTCGCCTTCGCCCTTCGACAGGGCCAGGGTCGGACGGGAACACTCATCCACGACCGCAGCTCGGACACGGGACGCACCGTCGTCGACGTGTCCGTCGCACGCGACGCCCTCGCTGACGCACTCGGCGAACGTGACGAGTTCCTCTCGACCAGCGTCTCCGCGTACGACGTGAAACGCACCCCAACACTCAAGGTCTCGGCGACCTGCCGACGTGGTGTCTCGCCCAGGGACGCGACGGCGATCGTCGAGCAGAACCTCGAGGCGCTCGATGCGCTCCTCGGCCAGAAGGTGCCAGTCCTGCTGCAGTTGAGCGGCGGATTCCGCGCCAAGGTGCAGCAATCGACGCGCCTCCAGTAACCACGACTCCCCACCGCGGCACCCCGATTCCGAGGAACCGCACCCCCAACAGAAAGGAACTGCCATGAGCGCAGGAGACAAGATCAAGAACGCAGCAGAAGAGTTCGGCGGCAAGGCCAAGGAAGCCCTCGGCAAGGCCACCGACAACGACAAGCTCGTCGCAGAGGGCCAGGCCGACCAGGCCAAGGCCAACGTGAAGCAGGCGGGCGAAGACGTCAAGGACGCCTTCAAGAAGTAGAGCTCACCAACACGCAGAAGCGGCAGCCGACCGAGTCGGCTGCCGCTTCGCCGTGCCCCGGCGACTCGCAGACCTGCAAACTCCGCGTCGTCCGGCGGCTCGAGCAACGCCCGCCTAGGCGACCCGCGGGTCCTGACCGTACTGCGCAGGGGCCCCAAGGTGCTCTCGGAGCGTGGCGCCCGCGTAGTCGTCGGGGTAGATGCCCCGCTCTTGCAAAAGCGGGACCACCTGGTCGACGAACGCATCGATGCCGTCCTCGTTCACGTCGACCGATACCCAGAAGCCGTCGCAGGCCCCGGCCTCGAACCACTCCTGCATGTGGTCGGCGACCACACTCGCCGGGCCGACAGGCGTCGGGTGATAGTCGATGACGCCGTGCGCCAGGATGTCGCGGATCGTCCACCCCTCCCGGGCGATCTCGAGAGCCCTCGCCGAGCGCGGGTCGTACGGGTTCGGACTCGCGGCGGCCAGCTGGCCCGCGGTCAGCGGCTTGTCGATCTGTGCCGGATCCAGGGCCGATGGCAGGTTCAGCATCTGGCCCAGGTAGCCGACGCGCGCAGGTGCGGAGAGCTCACCAAGGGCAACGCGGCGATCGAGCGCCTCACGCTTGGTCTTGCCGAGTGCTGGCATCACCCCGGCGAAGAACTTCACGTCGTCGGGGTCGCGACCGGCTGCTTGAGCGACTTCCCGGAGGGCGTTTCGCTGTTCCCGCGCATCATCGATCGTGAACACGGCCCCGATGACGCCGCTGGCGTGACGACCGGCGATCTCTGCCCCGTTGGCTCCACCGCCGGCTGAGAAGATGACGGGCTGCCCCTGCTCCGAGGGTGGGATGTTGAGCGGCCCCCGGGACGCGACGTACTGGCCCTGCAGGTTGATCGGCCGAATCTTGTCGCGGTCGGCGAACTGCCCCGTCGCCGTGTCCTTGACCCAGGCGTCCTGCTGCCAGCTGCCCCAGAGCGCCTCGACGATCTGGATCGTCTCGTGGGCTCGCTGATACCGCTCGGGCCTCGGCGCGACGAGCTGCCCGAAGTTGGCGGCCGCCCCTGGGTCGCTCGTCGTGACCGCGTTCCACCCCGCGCGACCGTGGCTCATGATGTCGAGTGCCTTGAACTGGCGCGCGATGGTGAATGGCTCGTTGAAGGTCGTGGATGCGGTGGCGACCAGGCCGATCCGGTTGGTCTCGCGGGCGATCGCGGCGAGCGTCATGAGCGGATCGATGGAGATCATGAAGGATTCACGGGACAGATCGACCTGCTCGCCCGGGAAGTCGGGGAAGAACAGGAACGCGAACTTGCCGCGCTCCGCGGCCTGGGCATACCGGACCTGCGCGTCGAAGCTCGTGTAGTTGGCCGGGTCCACGCCGGGAGCACGCCATGCTGAGCTCTGCGAGCCGTATCCGCTGCCGATGTGCAGCCCGAGGATCATCTGGCTCTTGGCCGTCATTCGCTTCGCTTCCTGTCGATATCCGTGTGCGTGCGAGGACGTCTGCGCGCCTTTCGTGCTGGTGCGAGGCCTGGCACCCACAGCGAAAAGGAGATACTCTCCACTTCAGAAGGACGATACGGAGAAGCTCTCCTCTTTGTCAACCGAGGTGCCATATGACTGAAGCAACGGCGGGAAGACCCCGCGCCCCACGAGCCGACGCTCGTCGCAACCGCGACCACATCCTCGACACCGCAGAGCAGTACTTCTCAGAGCACGGGGTCACTGGCTCGCTCGACGCGATCGCGAAGCGCGCTGGCATCGGCGCCGGCACTCTCTACCGCCACTTCCCAAACCGCGAGGCCCTGCTCGCCGCCTTGCTCACCGCACGCGACGAAACGCTTGTGGCCCGCCGCGACGAGCTCGGCGCTTCCGCCGAGAACGCAGCCGAGGCCCTGGACGGCTGGCTGAACGCGGTCACCGAATGGGCGTGCGCCTTCGATGGGCTCCCCGAACCGCTGCGCGTCGCGACGACCACCGAGCTGTCCCCCCTAGCGCTGACCTGCCAGGGCTTCATCACGACGACCGAGGAATTCCTCCTCGCCGCGCAGCGCGAGGGAAGCGCGCGCACCGACATCCGCGCGCTCGACCTCTTCCTCGCGGCGCTCGCAGCCAGCTGGGTGCGAGGCGCCGCGATGGCAGACGAGGCATCTGGCGCTGCGCTGGCGGCGCTCACGAGGAGCGGCTGGGAACTGCGAGCCGATCATTCAACCCCGAGGAGAGCAGCATGAAGCGCATCGGAATCATCGGCAGCGGATCCATCGGAGCAGCGGTCGCCCGCCTGGCGGTCGCCGCGGATTGGGAGGTGCTGATCGCGAACTCGCGCGGGCCCGCATCGCTCGCCGAGCTGATCAGGGAGCTCGGCCCACGAGCGCGGGCTGGCACTGTGAACGAGGCCGTGCAGTTTGGTGACATCCCTGTGCTGGCCGTGCCGCTGGCGGCCTACCCCAAGCTCCCCCAGGCCACCTTCGCGGGGAAGACGGTCCTGTCAACAGGGAACTACTACCCCCACCGCGACGGCCGCATCGAGCAGCTCGATACCCTCGCAACCACAACCGCCGAATACGAGCAGTCTCTGCTTCCGGATGCACGCATCGTCAAGGCGTTCAACAGCATCCTCTTCACCCACATCCCGAATCTCGCCAACTCGACGCCACGCACCGCGCTGCCGATCGCCGGCGATGACGACGCCGCCAAGGCGGGAGTCTCCGAACTCGTGAACGCTCTCGGCTTCGACACCGTCGATGCCGGCACGCTTGCCGAGTCGTGGCGCTTCGAACCGGAGTCCGGTGCCTACACGCAGGTCTACGTGGCAGATCTTGACGCGTTCCACGCGGACTACCTCAGCGACCCAGGCGCGCCACTGCCTGCCAACCGGCTCCAGACACTCCTGGAGAAGTCGACTCGAGCGGATGTGGCCGCGCGGGAGTTCTGAGCAGGGCGCGCCACCTCAGCCCTGCTGCCTACCCCGCCTGCCCGCCGGATCTCGGACGCCACTTGTCCACCGCGTGAGCTCAGCCGCGAGCGCTGCGGGAGCGTCCAGCTGGATCAGGTGGCCTGCGCCGTCGATGAGGGTGACCGAGGCGTTCGGGATGAGCGCGCCGAGCCGCTGTGCTCGGTCGCTCGGGATCCAGGTGTCCTCGCGCCCCCACACGATGTGCACGGGTTCCGTGAGGGTGCCGTAGCGCGGTTCGACCTCCGCCGTGAAGCGCTCGTCGGCCTGCGCGATCTGCCGGTAGAACGCCGCCTGCCCCTCCGCATCCGCCCACGGATCCACGAGCATGGCGAGGTCATCCGCGCTCAGGCCCTTGTGGCTGGCTCCGCGGATGTACGCCTCCACGGCGCCGCGATGCACCGCGGCCGGCAGCTGCTCGAACACCGGCGCGTGCTCTTTCACGAGGTTGAAGAACGGCGACCCCCACGGCGAGAGGGCGACGACGTCGACGAGTGCCAGCGACGCGTACGCGGCCCCGTGGAGCAGTCGAGCACGCAGTGCCACCGCGCCGCCGAAGTCGTGGGCGACGACGTGCGGCCGGTCGAGGCCCCAGGAGTCGAGCAGCTCGGCGAACAGCTCGCCCTGCACGCCGAGGTCGACGGCATGCGACGGGTCCTTCGACGAGGAGCCGTAACCGGGCATGTCCCACAGGTAGACGGTGAACTGCGCGGAGAGGGCCTCCGCGATCGGCCGCCACAGCGCCGACGACCACGGGGTGCCGTGCAGGAAGACGAGGGCTGACCCTTCCCCGAAGCTGTCCCAGCGCACGGTCCTCCCGCGCCAGGAGAACACGTTGGGCAGGCTCTCGTCGCTCATCATCCAACGATTGTGTCAGCCGCGCGGGCGGCCCCGGTTGTGACGGCGAGCTGGCGTCCCGCTCGAAGGCGGCACGCCAGCCCTCCGCCTCAGAGGTTCGCGGCGAGCCTCGTCCACGTCTCCACGACGCTGTCCGGGTTGAGCGACAGCGAGGAGATGCCACGGTCGAACAGGTACTGGGCGAGTTCGGGATGGTCGCTCGGCGCCTGCCCGCAGATGCCGACGTAGCGTCCGTGCTTCGCGCAGGCGTCGATCGCGAGGTCGATGAGGCGAAGCACCGCGGGGTTGCGCTCGTCGAAGCTGTCCGAGATGAGGCCGGAGTCGCGGTCGATGCCGAGCGTCAGCTGCGTGAGGTCGTTCGAGCCGATGGAGAAGCCGTCGACGAGCTCCAGGAATTGCTCTGCGAGGAGCGCGTTGGAGGGCACCTCGCACATCATGATCACCTCGAGGCCGTTCTGGCCGCGGCGCAGCCCGTTCTCCGCGAGGCGCTCGACAACCGCGCGGGCCTCCTCGACCGTGCGCACGAATGGGATCATGACCTTCACGTTCGTGAGCCCCATGTCGTCCCGGACGACCCTGATCGCCTCGCACTCGAGCGCGAACGCCTCGGCGAAGTCGTCGGAGATGTACCTCGCGGCACCGCGGAAGCCGAGCATCGGGTTCTCCTCGACGGGCTCGTAGCGGGCACCCCCGAGCAGCCCCGCGTACTCGTTCGACTTGAAGTCGGAGAGCCGCACGATGACGGGCTTCCCGTCGAACGCGGCGGCGAGCGTCGCGACGCCCTCGGCGAGGCGGCGCACGAAGAAGTCGGCGGGAGAGTCGTAGGCGGCGATGCGCTCGTCGATGGCGGCGCGGATGCTCGCCTCCTGGTCGTCGAGCTCGAGCAGCGCACGGGGGTGCACGCCGATCTGGCGCGAGATGACGAACTCCATGCGCGCGAGCCCCACGCCGTCGTTCGGCAGGGCGGCGAGCGTGAACGCGGCGTCCGGGTTGCCGACGTTGAGCATGATCTTGCCCGGCAGCTCCGGGAAGGAGTCGAGCTCGATGCGCTCGACCTCGATGGGGAGGATGCCGGCGAGCACAGCCCCCGTCTCGCCCTCGGCGCAGGTCACGGTGACCTCGTCGCCGTCCGAGAGGCGCTCGGTCGCGTCGCCGGCCCCGACCACGGCGGGCACGCCGAGCTCGCGGGCGATGATCGCGGCGTGACAGGTGCGGCCGCCGCGGTTCGTGACGATCGCGGAGGCGCGCTTCATGATCGGCTCCCAGTCGGGGTCGGTCATGTCGGCGACCAGCACGTCACCCTGGCGGAACTCGCTCATCTGCGAGGGGGAGGTGAGCAGGCGCACGACGCCAGCGCCGATGCGCTGCCCGATCGCCCGACCTTCGACGAGCGTCGCGCTGCGCTCCAGCAGGCTGTGCCGCTCGAGAGTGCCGGCAGCTCGCCGCGAGACGACGGTCTCCGGGCGGGCCTGCAGGATGTAGATGCGCCCGTCGATGCCGTCCTTGCCCCACTCGATGTCCATGGGCCGCCCGTAGTGCTCCTCGATCGCGAGCGCCGCCTCGGCCAGCTCGGTGACCTCGGCGTCGGTGACGGAGAACTGGCGCTGCGCATCCGGTGCCGTCTCGACGAACTCGGTGGTGCGCCCGACGCGGGTGTCGTCCGTGAAGACCATGCGGGTCGCCTTGCTGCCGACTCGGCGCGACAGCACGGCGGGCCGCCCCTCGCGGAGGGTGCGCTTGTGCACCGTGAACTCGTCGGGGTTGACCGCGCCCTGCACGACCCCCTCGCCCAGCCCGTAGGCGCTCGTCACGAACACCGCGCCGTCGTAACCCGACTCGGTGTCGACGCTGAACATGACCCCGGCTGCGCCCTCGTCGGAGCGCACCATGCGCTGCACGCCGACGGAGATCGCGATGCCGGTGTGCGCGAAGCCCTGGTGCACGCGGTAGGCGATGGCGCGGTCGGTGAACAGCGACGCGAAGACCTTGCGGGTGGCGGCGAGCACGTTCTCGATGCCCGCGATGTTGAGGAACGTCTCCTGCTGCCCCGCGAACGACGCGTCCGGCAGGTCCTCCGCGGTGGCGCTCGAGCGCACCGCGACGAGCAGCTGGGCGTCGGTCTCCGCGTCCAGACGGGCGAAGGCTTCGCGCATGGCTGCTTCGAGCTCCGCGGCGAGCGGGGCGGCCTCGATGCGAGCGCGGATGCGGGCGCCGACGATCGCGAGGCGCGCCACGTCGTCGACGTCGAGGCCCACGATCTCACCGCGGATCCACGCGTCGATGCCCGTCTCGCGCAGGTGCCGGTTGAAGGCGCTCGCCGTCGTGGCGAAGCCGTCCGGCACACGCACTCCGGCGTCCGTGAGGTTCGCGATGAGCTCGCCGAGCGAGGCGTTCTTGCCGCCAACCTCGGGGATGTCCGAGAGGCGCACCGCGCTGAAGGGGAGGACGTACGCCTCGTTGCTCGCGGATGCGTCTGCGGAGGTCGGGGGTTCGTGGAGCAGCGTCATGGTGAGTCCTTGGGTGTCGTCGTTGACGGTTGTTGACGGGATGAACTCAGTATTCGTCGCGAACTAAGCACTCTTTCGTGAAAATGCGTGTAAAGAAGTGCTGTTCTTGCGCTAGCGTCATGCTATGCCCGCCGACGTGTACACCGCCTCCGTGCTCGGAGCCCGCATCCGCCACTACCGCTCGCTCGCGAAGCTCACTCTCGACGACCTCGCGGCACAGCTCGAGACGAGCCCCAGCCGCATCTCGCTCATCGAGAACGGACGCCGCGAGCCGAAGCCCTCGGAGCTCCCCTCCTTCGCGAGGGCCCTCGGGGTGACGGTCGAGGACCTCGTGCGCGCCGAAGCGCCGAACAGCCGCGCCGCGCTCGAGCTCGAGCTGAAGCGCGCCCAGTCGTCCCCGCTGTTTGCGGGCCTCGGGCTCCCCAAGCTGCGCGGGGGCAAGGGCATGCCAGACGACACCCTGGAGACACTCGTCGGCCTGCACCGGGAACTCGAGCGACGCGCACAGGCCGCCTCTGCGACGCCCGAGGAGGCGCGCATCCGCAACACACAGCAGCGGGCGTGGATGCGGGAACGCAACAACTACCTGCCGGAGATCGAGGCGGTCGCCGAGGAGCGCCTCCGCCAGGTCGGGCACGTCGCGGGGGCGCTCACGCACCGCGAGGTGCACCTCATGGTCGAGCAGCTCGGCCTCGAAATCGTCTATGCCGACGACCTCCCCCGTTCCACGCGCAGCATCACCGACCTCGAGAACGGGCGCATCTACCTGCCGCCGGAGTCGATCCCGGGCGGGCACGGGCTGCGATCCATCGCCCTCCAGGCCGTCGCCCACCGCATCCTTGGCCATACGCCTCCCGATTCGTACGCCGACTTCCTGCGCCAGCGGCTCGAGATCAACTACTTCGCGGCCGCCTGCCTCATCCCGCGCACGCAGGCCGTCGACTTCCTGAGCGCCCGCAAGAAGGACCGCGACCTCGCCGTGGAGGACTTCCGCGATGCGTTCGGCGTCACCCACGAGGCGGCCGCCCTGCGCATGACGAACCTCATGACCGAGCACCTCGGGATGCGCGTGCACTTCCTGCGCGTCGGCGCCGTCGGGGAGGTCTACAAGGCCTACGAGAACGACGATCTCCCCCTGCCGCTCGACGTGACCGGCGCCGTCGAGGGGCAGATCGTCTGCCGCCGCTGGGGGGCGAGGCGTGCGACGGAGATCGAGCACCGCACGACCGAGTTCTGGCAGTACACGGACACGCCCGCCGGCACGTTCTGGAGCACCATCCAGACGGGCAGGTCCGCCGAGGGCGCCTTCTCGATCACCTTCGGGGTGCCCTTCGACGACGCGAAGTACTTCCGCGGCCGCGACACCGAGAACCGCCAGGTGTCGCGCTGCCCCGACGAGACCTGCTGCCGGCGGCCCGACCCGACCCTCGCGGCACGCTGGTCCGGGCGCGCCTGGCCGAGCGCCCGCCTGCACGCGCAGATCCTCGCATCCCTCCCCGCTGGCCGGTTCCCAGGCGTCGACGACAGCGAGATCTACGCTTATCTGGAACGCCACGCGCCCTGATCTCCGGGCCGCGAGCACTCCCCCGCACGACAGATCGGAGCACGACGATGACCCACGCTGAGCACCTCGACGACCTCACCCTCGAAGAGAAGGCGTCCCTGACGAGCGGCGGGAGCTTCTGGTCGACGAAGTCGGTCGAGCGTGTCGGCATCCCGGTGGTGACGCTGACGGATGGGCCGCACGGGGTGCGCCTGCAGCGGGAGGGCGGCGACCACCTCGGCCTCGCCGACAGCGTCCCGGCCACGTGCTTCCCGCCCGCCGTCGCGCTCGGCTCGAGCTGGGACGCGGACCTCGTGCGCCGCGTGGGTGTCGCGCTCGGCGAGGAGGCCAAGGCGGAGGGTGTCGGCGTGCTGCTCGGCCCCGGCATCAACATCAAGCGGTCCCCGCTGTGCGGGCGCAACTTCGAGTACTTCTCCGAGGACCCGCTCGTGAGCGGCGTCATGGGCTCTGCCCTCGTCGGCGGCCTGCAGAGCCAGGGCGTCGGGTCGTCGCTCAAGCACTTCGCCGCGAACAACCAGGAGACCGACCGGCTGCGGATCAGCGCCGACGTCGACGAGCGCCCCCTCCGCGAGATCTACCTGCGCGCCTTCCAGCGCGTCGTCACCGAGCAGCAGCCGTGGACCGTCATGTGCTCCTACAACAAGATCAACGGCGTCTACGCGTCCGAGAACCACTGGCTGCTCACCACCGTCCTCCGCGAGGAGTGGGGCTACGAGGGCCTCGTCGTCTCCGACTGGGGCGCCGTCGACGACCGCGTCACCGGCATCGCGGCCGGGCTCGACCTCGAGATGCCGGCCAGCGGCGGGCGCACCGATGCTCAGCTCGTGGATGCGGTGCGCTCCGGCGACCTCGACGAGCAGCACGTGACCACCGCCGCCCGCCGCTCGCTGGAGCTCGTCGACAAGATCGTCGCGGGCGCAGACGCATCCGCAAGCTACGACGCGGAGGCACACCACGCGCTTGCCCGCGAGGCCGCCGGGCACAGCATCGTGCTACTGAAGAACGAGGGCGAGCTTCTCCCGCTCGCCCCCGCCTCGAGCGAGAGCATCGCGGTGATCGGCGAGTTCGCGCGCACTCCCCGCTACCAGGGCGCCGGCAGCTCGCTCATCAACCCGACCCGGCTCGACGACGCCCTCACGGAGCTGAGCCGGGTTGCCGGCGACCGGGTCCGATTCGCGCCCGGCTTCACGCTCGACGACTCCGGCGACGCCGACGCGCTGCGAGCGGATGCGGTCGAGGCCGCCGCGAGCGCATCCGTCGCCGTCCTCTTCCTCGGCCTGCCAGCGCACGAGGAGTCCGAGGGCTTCGACCGCGCGCACATCGACCTCCCCGCCGAGCAGCTCGAGCTGCTCGAGGCCGTGCACGCGGCGAACGAGCACGTCATCGTCGTGCTCTCCAACGGCGGTGTCGTCCGCACCTCGACGTGGCAGGACCTCGCCCCGTCGATCGTCGAGGGCTGGCTCCTCGGGCAGGCCGGCGGCGGGGCGATCGCCGACGTGCTCTTCGGCCTCGTCAACCCGTCCGGGCGCCTCGCCGAGACGGTTCCCGTGCGCCTCGAGGATTCCCCGGCGCACGTCGGGTTCCCCGGCGCGTTCGGCCACGTGCGCTACGGCGAGGACATCTTCGTCGGCTACCGCGGCTACGACGCGCGTGCAAGCGAGGTCTCGTTCCCGTTCGGCCACGGCCTGTCGTACACGAGCTTCGCCTACGAGAACCTCGCCGTCGAGGTCGACGACAGCGGTCTGCGCATCCAAGTGGATCTCACCAACACGGGGAGCAGGGACGGCCGCGAGGTCGTGCAGGTCTACACGGGCCTCCCCGGCTCCGCCGTACCCCGCGCGACGCGCTCGCTCGCTGCGTTCGCTGTCGTCGAGGTGGCTGCCGGCTCGACGGTCCCCGTCACCATCGAGGTGCCGCGCTCCGAGCTCGCCTACTTCCACCCGATCGCCGGGCAGTGGACGGTCGAGGGCGGCGAGTACCTCGTCGAGGTTGGTGCCTCGAGCCGCGACCTCCGCGCCTCGACGCAGGTAGCGGTCGCGGGTGACGAGCTCGCGCTCCCCCTCGACGAGACCTCGACGATCGCCGAGTGGCTCGACGACGAGCGGGGTGGCCCACTGCTGCGCACCGCACTGCTCGAGGGCGACAGCGGCCTGGCCGGAATGCTGGCCGACCCGGAGATGCTCAAGATGCTCGGCTCCATGCCGCTCGGGCGAGTAGCTGCGTTCCCCGGCAGCCCACTCGATGAGGCGGCGCTCGGCGGGCTCGTGCAGAACGCGAAGGGGTAACAGAGAGCGCAAAGGGCGAGCGGAGCGCCGGCGACGTGCCGGTTCGGGGATCCCGGACCGGCACATCGATTCAGGCGGGCAGCACCGCCCGAACCTGCGCGCGCACCTGCTCGACGAGGTCGTCGTCGGACAACGAGGCGTTGATCGACGCGGCCATGGTCGTGAACATGATGGCGGAGACGACCTGCGCAAGCGTGCGCGCGGTGTCGTTCGTGGCAGCGGTCTCCCGCTCGATGACGTCGGCGACCAGGTCCTGGGTCTGGCTCGTCAGTGCCAGCGCCTCTGCATGCCGAGGCTCTTCCGGGTCGCCGAAGACCATCTCCCGCAGGTAGGTTCGCCCGTTCTCGATCTGCTTGCGGTTGCACGCGACGACGGGGCGAAGCACGGCAAGCACGCCGTCGAGCGCGCCGGTCGTCTCGGCCACAGCCGCCCGACCCTCCTCGAGCGCAGCCTCGTACATGGAGTTCTGCACGAGCAGCAGCAGCTCGCCCTTGGTCTTGGCGTAGAGGAACAGCGTTCCGGTGCCGATGTCGGCGCGGTCCGCGATCTCCTGCGTGGTGACGTCATCGACCCCGCGCTCGGCGAAGAGCTCGCCAGCAGCCGCCGTGATGCGCTCGAGCTTGTCGAGCTTGTTTCGCTCGCGGCGACCCATCGGACGGACGTCGGTGGTCATCCAGATCTCCTCCGGGAATAATTCGTGAGCATGCTCAGTTATGAGTTTAGTCGCTAAGGTGTGGGTTCGGTACCCGTGCCGATTCTTCCACGCCGCCGCAGCGCCCATCCGCTGCCCGGAGGTCCGCGACAACCCACCGACTAGAAAGAGCCCCACATGCCTTCACTCAACGGAGCAGTTGTCCTCGTCACCGGCGCGAACGGGGGCATCGGCACGAACTTCGTCCGCGAGGCCCTCGCCCGCGGCGCCGCCAAGGTCTACGCCACGGCCCGCACGCCACGAACCTGGGACGACGAGCGGGTCGTGCCCCTCGCCCTCGACGTCACCGACTCGGCATCCATCGCCGCCGTCGTCGAGGCGGCACCCGACGTGACCGTGCTCATCAACAACGCCGGGGCCTCGGTCTCGTCCCCGGGCATCCTGTCGCACAGCGACGAGGAGATCCGGGCGAACGTCGCGACCAACTTCCTCGGCCCCGTCTTCCTCGCGCGCGCCTACGCGCCGCTCCTCTCGAACCGTGAGGGCGCAGCCATCATCGACGTGCACTCGGCACTCAGCTGGTACGCGGTCAACGGCATCTACAGCGCCACGAAGGCCGCACTCTGGTCGGCGACGAACTCGCTGCGCCTCGAACTCCAGCCGGCAGGCGTGCACGTCGTGGGCGTCCACGTCGGCTGGGTCGACACGGCCATGGCCGCGCACACCGATGACCCGAAGACCGACCCGGCCGTGCTCGTCTCGAAGGTCTTCGACGCGACCGAGGCAGGCGAGTACGAGGTGCTCGCCGACGAGACGTCGGTGCAGCTGAGGGCAGGCCTCAGTGCCCCGCTCGAAGCGGTCTACCCGCAGCTCAGCCGCGCGACCAGCTAGCGGCAGAACCGCAGAGTGGTGTGACGTTCGAGCCCAGCGGACATGCCAATCTCCAAGATTCAGTGGAGCACTGGCCGTAGCAGCCGCCGGAAGGAGGAGTCGTTCGCGCAGGCTCCGCCCCGAAAAGGCCTGATCCACGAGCGGCGGTCACACCTCGGGATCGGGGGGTGATTTTCCGGCGAGTGCGTTTCGCATGCGCCTGACGGTTCCGAAACCGGACCCTCTAGCAGCCATCTCAGCGGCGACGCCATCTGCGATCAACCGCTCAGCGAGGCGCACTCTTGCGCGTCGAAGATAGACCGACGGGGTCTCGCCAGTTGCCGCGAAAGCGCGATAGAGGTGCGGCTGCGAGACCCCGAGCGCGGTCGCCATCGAATACACCGTGGTCGCCGCATCTCCCGCGAACAGGGCCACATACTTCACGGCCTCGTTGTAGACACGAGCGAGTTCACTGCTCGCGCTCGACATCGTTCGAAGTTCGGTATGGGTAGCGAGCGCCCAAATCAACGCCTCAACGGCCAGCCCAACCCGCTTGAAGGCGGCGTCCTGCACGCTCGCTCGACTGCTGAGAATGGAAGCGGAGGCATCGATCAAGATCTGCAGGTACGTCGCCGATGCAGCGGCAGCGCTCACATAATTGTCCGTGACCGGTTGGGGGCGAGGGAAGATCACGAGCAGATTACTGACCGGCACGTCGGCACTCTTGCCGACGAGGTCTTCGGGGTTCGCGAAGAGCACGCGACCGGGCGTGAGTCTCTCCTTGACCCCCGCAACCTCGACCTCGACCTCACCCTCGAGACATGCCAGGAGCAACCGAGCGGCTCCCCCCGCAAACACCCGCGGGACCACGTAGCGGAACGACGCTGCCGTGTGTCGATATCGACTCAGCGCGAAGGTCTCACTCTTCACCACGTCACCATGCAGTTCGAAGCCCTCACCGGGCGATTGAATGTGCCAACCCCAGGCTCGCGCCGTCTCCACCGCAGCCTGACCAACCTCATCGACGGAGAGGGACATCGTCCGCGCGAGCCCTGCGCACCCTGCACCCTGGTGCGCGTCGAATCCGGGGCTGTTGGGCTGTCGAGACACAAACACTCCATCCGTCGGACGTCAAAGGAAGAGCTCACAACTGAAAGCGACGCATCGGGCAGCAGCGTTCGTGGCGGTTGCTCGGCTCAAAGATGAGACGAACGTGCGGGCTCATTCGTCACGTTATGGGACATCGGCCAGTGCCAATGCCACGAAACACCCGGATAAATCCTGCTTCGGCCCTGGAAATAGCGGATCACAACAGATCGAAGCACCCGACAGAATGATTTCGGTCAACGCTCAGAACGGAAATGGCATTGAGCACCAACTGGCCACAGTTGAACATCAAAAAACCTGATCAAAAGGCATTTATTGACCGGCCCATTCAATGAGAAGGACCGACCCTCACACTGCACCGAGAAAGCGGTCTATGCCTATGCTCACTCCGCGGCTGTGAGTTCACTTCAACATGTGCGCCGCACGTCAACTGCCTTGCCCCCGCACTGAAGAAAGTAGTCCTCCATGCCTTCCCCCGAACAGCAATCCACCGTCACCCGCCGATCAATCGTCCAAGGCGCTGCCTGGTCCCTCCCAGTGATCGCGACGGCGGTCGCCGCACCTGCGTACGCCGCGTCGAACTGCATCCCGGCCGCGAATGCTGGCCAGTACGCCTACACGATCTCCAGCACCGGTGCTCGCAACTTCCCTCGCGACAACGGCCTCGGCTCAGGTGAGTACTACCGCGTTCCCACCAACACCAACATCGCCATCACGACCACCTTCTCGTACACCGGCCCGCAGCCACTCCCGGTCGGATCACGAATCACCGTGAGCTACGCGGATGGCGCGCGCCAGATCACCCTCGGCCAGACATCCATCAGCGGAGCTCCCGCCGGAAGCCTCACGGCACCCGCTTCGCAGACTGCGACCTCTCCCTCGATGGTCTACACGACGACGCAGCCGATTCCGGCGAACACCACGATCACGATCACGAGCTTCGCTCGATCTGCGAACTCCATCAACGGCAACGCGGACTACCCGCTCGCACGGGTTGCCCTGCCCAACTCGTGCGATGGCACATCGCTCAACTCCCGCCTCGTCGTCAACGGACGCTCGCAGAGCTCCTCCGCGACCCAGGGCTCCGGCACCCCGCTCTGGTACTACAACATCTTCAACGGCTAACCACCCTTCAACCAGCGCCGCACCCACGCGGAATGCTGGCCACTGCCCACCTCACTCAGCGGCACCGGTTGGGGAACCTCGTGCGGACCGTCGCATGCGGCACACGCGTCAGGGGACAAAGTGCGCGCAACGTCCAGCTCAGTGAGGTGTCCCGCGGTGGCTTCCGACAACGCACTCGTTGGAAGCCACCGCCATCCTTACTCCCCTCTCGATGAGCGAGAACGCCCCTCGCTTGAGCCGCGCGCAACGAAGCAGACGACTCGAAGGCGTCTCGACGACTAGCAGGTCCACTAGCCGCAGGCCTCGGCCGCAAGATCCGGCACCTACCTATAAATGCCTCGCGTCCAATGTTCCCCGCATCGGGACGGTCGAGGGTTCGCGTGCTGTTGTTCTGCGGGTCTAGGACTGTCCACCCGCTGCAATCAGCGGGTGAGGAACTCGACGGCGACCGGGGCGAACTGGTGGTGGTACTGGAAGATGCCGCCGTGGCCCGAGTCGGAGTACATGACGAGCTCGGAGCCGGAGATGCGCCTGTGCAGGTCGTTGGAGAGCACCGACGGCACCATGCGGTCGTTGTCGCCGTTGGCGATGAGGGTCGGCTGCGTGAGGGTCGAGAGGTCGGAGGGCGCGGAGCGGCCGTAGCGCTGGATGGCCCCCAGCTGCGTCTGGAACGCCTTCAAGCTGATCGACTTGTCGCGGTCGACCGTGCGCTCGGACAACCGGGCGACGAACGCCTTCGCAGCCCGCTTGCCACGGTCGTCACGGTTGAAGAAGAGGAACTCCTTGATGTCGGAGCGGGTGAGGATGGAGCGCACGAGGTCGAGGTAGGTGACGCCGACGACCTTGTCCATGTCCTTGCCGCCGCGCGGACCGGTGCCCGTGAGCACGAGCCGGCGCACCAGGTCCGGGTGCTTGACGACGAGGTCCTGCGCGATCATCCCGCCCATGGAGAACGAGAAGATGTCGACCTTGTCGTAACCGAGCGCGGTGATGAACTCGTACGCGTGGTCGGCGGCTTCCTCGATGGTGCCGGGGACGACGCCCGTCGAGGCGCCGACGCCGCGCTGGTCGAAGGTGATGACGTGGCGCTTCTCGGCGATGGGGTCGACGATGCGGGGGTCCCAGTTGTCGAGCGTGGCCGCGAGGTGCACGAAGAAGATGACGGGGATTTCCTCCTTCGGGCCCAGCTCCCGGTAGGCGTAGCTGATGCCGCCCACGGTGATGCTCTTCGCCGGGGCGAGCGTGTAGGAGGTGACGACGGGCTCATTGGATGCAGTGCTCATGATGTTCTCTCTTGGAACTTTGAGGGGGTTGGTGGGGTGTGGCCGCCGATGGTCAGCGGCTGCTGATGACTGCCTTGCCGCGAAGGCCGCCGTCCCTCAGCGACTCGAGCGCGCGCACGGTCTCGTCGAAGGGGAAGACTCGCCCCACTATCGGCTTGATCGCTCGACGCTCGATGAGCGCGGAGATCTCACGCAGCTGCTCGCCGCTCGCGCGCATAAAGAGGAAGCGGTAGTCGACGCCGAGTCGTTTCGCCTGCTTGCGGATCTTGCCGCTGAGCCCGGCGATCGCGAGGCGCAGCACGGGGTTCAGGCCGGCACTCCGGGCGAAGTCGGGGGTGGGGGGACCGGAGATGCCGACGGCGATTCCGCAGGGCCCCAGGATGCGGAGCGACTTCTCGAGGTTCTCGCCGCCGAGGCTGTCGAGCACGAAGTCGTAGCCGCTGAGGAGCTGCTCGAAATCCTCGTTGCGGTAGTCGATCGTGTGGTCGGCGCCGAGCTCGCGAGCAAACGCCGCGTTGGATGCGCTGACGGTGGTGGCGACCTCTGCTCCGAGGTGCTTCGCGAGCTGGATCGCGATCGACCCGACACCACCCGATCCGGCGTGGATGAGGACCTTCTGCCCACGCTGCACGTTGCCGATCTCGACGAGCGCCTGCCAGGCGGTGAGGGCGACGAGCGGGAGCGAGCCCGCCTCTTCCATGGAGATGGAGGACGGCTTGGGCGCCACATCCGCTTCGTCGACCGCGATGCGCTCGGCGAACGTGCCGATGCGGTGGTCGCGGGGCCTCGCGTAGACCTCGTCTCCCGGACGGAACCCGCGAACCGCGGCGCCGACCCGAAGCACCGTACCGGCGACATCGTGCCCGAGGGTCAGCGGCAGCTTGTACGGCAGGATCTGCTTGAACTCGCCGATGCGGATCTTCTCGTCGAGCTGGTTCACCCCCGCGGCCTGCACCTGGACAAGCACGTCGTGCTCTCCCATGATCGGCTCCGGGATATCGGCCTCTCGCAGGGACGTCTTGTACGTGGAGAAGGTGAACGCTCGCATGGGTGAGGCTCCGGATTCGGGGATCGAGTTGCTGAATCGCTCCGCATTTGCCGAGCTTACTCAATTCTGAGTTAACTCAGTAATTCTGTCAACCAGCCTTACCCAGGGACCACCGATCCCTGGATGAGCGAGCCCTGAATCGAAGAAGATCAACCCAGCAGAGTGGTTCCAGCAGCCAGACTGCACCTTCGCCTCACCGGTGAAGCGATCTCGACACCGACACCACTCAGGAGCATCCCGTGCCCAAGAACCGCGACATCCCAGTCCCCTCCCTCACCGGCAAGCTCGCCCTCGTCACGGGTGCGAGCGACGGCATCGGCATCAACATCGCCGCCAGGCTCGCCCGTGCCGGCGCGACGGTCATCATGCCGGTCCGCAACCGCGCCAAGGGCGAGAAGGCGGCGGCGCGCATTCGAGGAGCGAACCCGGATGCGAAGCTCGAGCTGCGCCAGCTGGACCTCTCCTCGCTGGCATCGGTCTCGGCCCTCACCGAGGAGCTCGTCGAAGACGGGCGCCCCATCAACATCCTGATCAACAACGCCGGGGTGATGACACCACCAGAGCGCCGCACCACGAGCGACGGCTTCGAGCTGCAGTTCGGCACCAACCACCTCGGCCACTTCGCCCTCACGACCGGCCTGCTCCCCCTCCTCACGGAGGGCAAGGCGCACGTCACGACGCAGATCAGCATCGCCGCCAACCAGGGCGCCGTGAACTGGGACGACCTGAACTGGGAGCGCAGCTACAGCAACATGGGCTCGTACAGCTCGTCGAAGATCGCGACCGGCCTGCTCGGGATGCACCTGCACCGCCTCAGCGAGGCGAACGACTGGGGCATCCAGAGCAACCTCTCGCACCCTGGCGTCTCACCCACGAATCTCCTCGCCGCGCAGCCGGGCATGGGGCGAGCCAGCGACACCACCGAGGTCAAGATCATCCGCCTCCTCTCGCGGGTCGGCATCACCGGCACCCCGCAGAGCGCCGCCCTCCCCGCCGTCCTCGCTGCCACGAGCCCCGACGCGAAGGGTGGCCGCCTCTACGGCCCGAAGGGCCCAGGCCACATCGGCGGCCGCCCGGCCGAGCAGACGCTCTACTCGCGCGTCGCGAGCGAAGCGGATGCACGCCGCCTGTGGGAGCTCTCCGAACAGCTCGTCGCCGAGCACGTCGCCCGCTAGCCTCGCCTCATGGACAGAGCCCAGCTCGCCGACTTCCTCCGCAGCCGCCGCGAGGCGCTCCAACCCGAGGACGTCGGCCTGACGAAGGGACCCCGCCGACGCACGCAGGGGCTGCGGCGCGAGGAGGTCGCAGCACTCAGCGACATGTCGGTCGACTACTACAGTCGCCTCGAGCAGAGCCGCGGCCCCCAGCCGTCGGAGCAGATGCTCGCCGCCATGGCCCGTGGCCTGCGGCTGACGGCCGCGGAACGCGACCACCTCTTCCACCTCGCCGGCCACCAGGCACCGCGGCGCGCCATCAGCGGCGAGCACGTGGCCCCCGGCCTCATGCGCATCCTCGACCGCCTGGCCGACACCCCGGCGCAGGTCATGACGGCCATGGGCGAGACGCTCGTGCAGACACCGGCCGCGCGTGCCCTCTTCGGCGACGAGACCCGCTTCGTCGGCAACGCCCGCAGCGTCGTCTACCGCTGGTTCACGGCGCCCAGCGCCCGCGACGTCTACCCGTCGACCGACCACGAGAAGCTGTCTCGAGCGTTCGCCGCGGATGCTCGCAGCTTCGCCGCCCAGCAGGGTCCAGGCTCTCGAGCGCAGCGGGTCGTGGATGCGCTCCTCGCCGAGAGCCCGGAGTTCGCCGCAATCTGGGCCGACCACGAGATCAACGCGACGCACGAGCTCGAGAAGCGAGTGCAGCATCCCGAGCTCGGGGCCATGGAGGTGCACTGCCAGTTCCTCATCGACCCCGCGCAGCACCAGACGCTGCTCGTGCTGACGGCCACGCCTGGCACAGAGAGCTACGACCGACTGCAGCTGCTCTCGATCATCGGCACGCAGCGCCTCACCGCCGACGCCTGACTCAGGCGCCCGGCGTCCGGCGTCCGGCACCCGACGACTGGCGTCCGACGTCCGACATCCGGCGTCCGGCGTCCGGCGTCCGAACACCCGCGCCCGTCGTCCGGCGTCCGAACACCCGCGCCCGGCGCCCTGCACCCGAACGCGCGCGCCCAGGCCGTGGAGTTGTGGCTTGTTGCTGCTGCGCGACGTCGCCACGACGTCACGCCACAACTCTGCGGTGGCCGTGCCTCTGCTCGGGGCGGGGGCGGGGCGGGGCGCATGTTTTCGTTGCATTCGCTGTGTCGGTACACAGTGGATGCGCATGCGTGGCACCTAACCTGGCGGCGCCGTCGGAGATACAGCTCCGGCGGCCGACGACTGCCGCGGGCGAGCGACGTCACGCGGACAACCAGACGACAAAGGAGTTGCGACATGACAGATTTCACCGGACGCTCAGTGGTCATCACCGGCGGCGCGGGCGGCATCGGCGCGGCGACAGCTGAGGAGTTCCTCAAGCTGGGCGCACGCGTGGCCCTGGTCGACCTCTTCCCGGAGCCCCTCGAGGCCGCGCGCGAACGCCTCTCGGCGCACGGCGAGGTCATCGCGATCGCCGCGGATGTCACCGACGAGGCCGACGTCGAGCGCTACGTCGCCGAGACCATCGAGGCGTTCGGGACGATCGACGTGTTCTTCAACAACGCGGGCATCGAAGGCGCCGTCGGCCCGCTCACGGAAGCGAGCGTCGACAACTACGAGAAGGTCTTCGCCGTCAACGTGCGCGGCGTCTTCCTCGGTATGAAGCATGTCCTCAAGGTCATGACCGAGCGCGGCGGCGGCAGCATCATCAATACGTCCTCGGAGGCGGGCCTCGACGGGGCGCCAGGCGTCTCCGCCTACGTCGCGTCGAAGCACGCCGTGGTCGGCTTCACGAAGTCCGCCGCGCTCGAGGTCGCCCCGACCGGGGTGCGAGTCAACAGCATCCACCCGTCCGGCGTGAACACGCAGATGGTGCGGCGGCTGGAGGAGGGCTTCGGCGGCGGCGACACGGAGGCCGCGAAGGCCGGGTTCCAGGCCGCTATCCCGATGGGCCGCTACGCCGAGCCGCTGGACATCGCTCGAGTCGTCGTGTTCCTGGGCTCCGACGAGGCGTCGTTCGTGACCGGCGCGCAGTGGCGCGTCGACGGCGGCAACGGAGCCCGCTAACCCCGCGCTCCCACCCCGCGCGCCGCACCCGCGCCCGCGCCCCGCACCCCGCGCACCCACCCCGACGCGAAGAGGTCAGTTTCGCCCCATCCTGGGCCTCAGGATGGGGCGAAACTGACCTCTTCGGCGCTTGAGACGCGGGTAGCGCGGGGGTTCGGCGGGATGCGGCGCGGCGCGGAAGGTGGCGGTCGCGAAGCGGGCTCGGGAGCGGCGCGGAAGCCAGCGCGGCTCGGGAGCGGCGCGCGCGCGGCGCACGAAGCGGCGCGAACGCCGAAAAGGTCAGTTTGGCCCCATCCTGGGCCTCAGGATGGGGCGAAACTGACCTCTTCGGCGCTCGAGACGCGGGTGGTTCGGCGGAAGGCGCGGCGCGGGCTTACGCGTCAGGCGGGCGCTTGGCGCGGGAAGCGCGCGTACGCGGTGCCGAGGCTTTCGCGCGGGTTCGCTTCGGGCGCCGCTCGTCGGCGTCGGCGTCGGCTTCGTCCTCGGCATCGTGGATGCGCGCCGGCCGCCACACGACGACCTCGGTGCGGCGGGCCGTGCGGCGGCCGTGGGCGAGGGGCACGACATCGCCGCGCTCCCCGGCCGCGAAGATGCGACCACCGAGCCTCGTGAGACGCTCGTCGGCGAGTTCCGCCTCGAGCGCCCGGACGCGGCGGCGCAGTCCCAGCACCTCGCGCTGCAGCTCGAGCACGCGGGCGATGCCCTCGAGACTCACGCCCTCGTTCGAGAGCACCGCGATCTCACGCAGCTGCGCGACGTCGCGAAGCGAGTACCGCCGCACGCGCCCGGCCGTGCGCCGAGGCGTGACGAGGCCCATCCGGTCGTACTGGCGAAGCGTCTGCGGGTGCATGTTCGCGAGCTCCGCCGCCATGGCGATCGCGAAGATGGGGGCGTCCTCGTCGAGGTCGGAGGGGAATGCCATGGGCGTCCCCTACCTGCCTTGGCGCGCGAGACGCAGCAGGTCCTCGCGGGGGCTCTCGTCTCCGGATGCGGCGACGAAGTCGGCGAGCGCCTTCTCCTGCGCGCTCGACAGGTGATTCGGCACGGCCACCTCGAGGTGCACGAGCAGGTCGCCCTTGCCCTTCTTCGACTCGATACCCCTGCCCTTCACGCGGAGCGTCTTCCCGTTCGGCGTGCCCGGCGCGACCTTGACGCGCACGGTCTTGCCGTCGACGGTCGGCACCTCGATGGTGGCGCCGAGGACTGCCTCAGCGAAGGAGACCGGCACGGTCACCTCCAGGTTGAGGCCCGAGCGCGTGAAGACGGGGTCGGGTCGCACGGCGACGGTGAGGATGAGGTCTCCGGCTTCGCCGCCGTTCGGGCTCTGCCCGCCCTTGCCGCGGAGGCGGATCTTCTGCCCGTCCTCGACGCCGGCGGGAACGCGGACCTTCACGACCCGCCCATCCTGCCCCTGCAGCTCGACCGTGTCGCCGTGGATGGCGGTCATGAAGCTGAGCGTCGTGGATGCGCTCTGGTCGCGCCCCTTCTGCGGTCCGGTCTGGAACCCGGCAGGCCCGCCGGCACCGCCGCCGAAGCTGCCTGCTCCGAAGCCACCGCCACCACCGCCGAACATGGAACCGAGGAGGTCCTCGAAGTCAGCGTTCGACGCGCCGCGGCGTCCGCCGCCGCCGTTGAACATGCCGCCGAAGACGTCCTCGAAGCCCGCGCCACCTGGACCGCCTGGCCCCTGCTGGAAGCGGGCGCCCGAGCCCATGGCGCGCATCTGGTCGTACTCGGCGCGGTGCTCTGGGTCGGAGATGACCGAGTAGGCCTCGGAGATCTCCTTGAACTTCGCCTCTGCGGCAGTGTCGCCCGGGTGCGAGTCAGGGTGATACTGACGCGCGAGCTTCCGGTACTGCTTCTTGAGGTCTTTTTCGTCTACGTCCTTCGATACGCCGAGCACCGCGTAGAAGTCCTTGTCAAACCAATCCTGACTGGCCATATGGTCCTTCTGTTCCTAGGGATGAGCACGTGTCTTCCGGATGAAGACAGGAGGGGGCCCGCAGCTGCGGTGCCCCCTCCCGTGTTCGATCGGGCGGATGCGCCGATCGCGGTGCTTATGAAGCGGGTACGAAGACTGCTGCCTTCGCGACGCGGACGACGCGCTCGCCGATGGTGTAGCCGCGTTCGACGACGTCAGCGATCGTGTCGCTCGTGACCTCGGGGTTCGGCAGCTGTGCGATGGCCTCGTACCGCTGGGGGTCGAAGGCCTCTCCGGCTTCACCGTAGGCGGTGAGGCCGAGGCGCTCGACTGCGGTGCGCAGCTTGTTCGCGATGACGGCGACCGGGGTGTCTTCGATGAGGTCGCCGTGCTTCTGGGCACGGTCGAGGTCGTCGAGGACGGGGAGGAGGGACCGGAGCACTTCCGCCTTGGTGGCGTCGTGGGCCTCGGTCTTCTCGCGGTCGGTGCGGCGGCGGTAGTTGGCGTACTCCGCCTGGACGCGCTGCAGGTCGTGGAGGCGCTCCACTGCGAGATCGCTCTCGCCGGGGGTGCCTTCCGTTGGCGCGTCTTCTGCACCTTCGCCGCTGAGGAGCTTCTCGAGATCCTCGACGCTCAGGCCTTCAGCCGCGGCTTCAGCAGCCTGGCCGGCGGCCGGGTCGGCGTCGTCCGGTGTGGACTCCGCCGACTCGGCCCCAGCAGCCGTGCCGAGGTCGCGAACTTCGCCAGTCTCCGGGTCGATCCGACGCTTGTCGTTGATGATCGGCTCGTTTGCTTCTCCCGAGTTCTCGGGGCCGCGTGCTTCTGACTCGTTTCGCTCTTCAGCCATGGTTACTTCTTGTCCTTGTCGTCCTCGTCGTCCACGACCTCGGCGTCGACGATGTCATCGTCGGCTGCCTGGTCTCCGGCGGGTGCGTCGGCCGCGGGGGCCTCTGCTGCCTGCTCAGCCTGGGCGGCGGCGTAGATGGCCTCGCCGAGCTTCGTCTGGCTGGTGTTGAGCTTGTCGAGCGCCGACTTCACGGCCGCGTCGTCGTCGCCTGCGAGGGCCGTCTTGAGCGCGTCGACATCGCCCTGGACCTCGTTCTTGACGTCGGCGGGGAGCTTGTCGTCGTTCTCGGTGAGCACCTTCTCGACCTGGTAGACCGTGGTCTCGGCGATGTTGCGCTGCTCGGCGCCTTCGCGGCGCTTCTTGTCTTCTTCCGCGTGCTCTTCAGCCTCGCGGACCATGCGCTCGATGTCTTCCTTGCCGAGGCTGGAGCCGCCGGTGATCGTCATCGACTGCTCCTTGCCCGTGCCCTTGTCCTTTGCGGAGACGTGCACGATGCCGTTGGCGTCGATGTCGAACGTGACCTCGATCTGCGGCATGCCACGGGGGGCCGGTGCGATGCCGGTGAGCTCGAAGGTGCCGAGGTTCTTGTTGTCGCGGGTGAACTCGCGCTCGCCCTGGAAGACCTGGATCTGCACGGACGGCTGGTTGTCGTCGGCCGTCGTGAAGGTCTCGCTGCGCTTGGTCGGGATGGCCGTGTTGCGCTCGATGAGCTTGGTCATGATGCCGCCCTTGGTCTCGATGCCGAGGGAGAGGGGCGTGACGTCGATGAGGAGGACGTCCTTGCGCTCGCCCTTCAGCACACCAGCCTGGAGTGCGGCGCCGACCGCGACGACCTCATCCGGGTTGACGCCCTTGTTGGCCTCCTTGCCGCTGAGCTTCTTGACGAGCTCGGCGACTGCGGGCATGCGGGTGGAGCCACCGACGAGGACGACGTGGTCGATCTCGTCGACCTTGATGCCGGCTTCGCGGATGACGTCTTCGAACGGCTTGCGGGTGCGCTCGAGGAGGTCCTTCGTGAGGTCCTCGAACTTCGCACGCGTGATGCTCGTGTCGAGGTTCGCGGGGCCGTTCTCCGTGAGGGAGAGGTAGGGCAGCTGGATGCTGGCGCTGGTGGAGCTGGAGAGCTCCTTCTTCGCCTGCTCAGCGGCTTCCTTGAGGCGCTGGAGCGCGATCTTGTCGTTCGCGACGTCGACGCCGGTCTGCGACTTGAACTCGGTGATGAGGTACTTGACGAGACGGTCGTCCCAGTCGTCGCCGCCGAGGCGGTTGTCACCTGCGGTGGAGCGCACCTGGATGGTGGAGAAGTCGTCGTCCTTGCCCACTTCGAGGAGGGAGACGTCGAACGTTCCGCCACCGAGGTCGAAGACGAGGATGAGCTCGTCTTCCTTGCCCTTGTCGAGGCCGTACGCGAGTGCGGCGGCGGTGGGCTCGTTGATGATGCGGAGCACGTTGAGGCCAGCGATCTCGCCGGCTTCCTTCGTGGCCTGGCGCTCGGCGTCGTTGAAGTACGCGGGGACGGTGATGACAGCGTCGGTCACCTTGTCGCCGAGGTACTGCTCAGCGTCGCGCTTGAGCTTGCCGAGGATGCGCGCGGAGATCTCCTGCGCGGTGTACTTCTTGTCGTCGATGGCCTGGGTCCAGGTGGTGCCCATGTGGCGCTTGACGGATCCGATGGTGCGGTCGACGTTCGTGACGGCCTGGCGCTTGGCGGTCTCGCCGACGAGGACGTCGCCGTCCTTCGTGAATGCGACGATCGACGGGGTGGTGCGGAAGCCCTCGGCGTTTGCGATGACCTTCGGCTCGCCACCTTCGAGGACTGCGACGCAGGAGTTCGTTGTTCCGAGGTCGATTCCAACAGCACGTGACATGTGTGGTTCTCCTTTTGTAGTGCTTGTCTGTTCTGAGTCTTCGTCGGCTCTGGTTCTGTGCTCCGAATCGGAGGCATGAAGACCTGAGCCGTCTGCGCTCAAGTTTACTCAGCACGGTGCACGCGTCAAGCTGGGCGGCTGAGAGTTGAGTGGGAACGACTCAAGTCTGCGCACACAGGCCAGCACCATCAGGCGACCCGGATGACCAGCCGTTCGAACGTGAAGGCGTTCGAGACCTCTCGGCGCCAGCGAACGATGTCGGTGCGACCGCGGAACGTGGGGCGCAGGTGCCGCCGTGGTTCGGCGGCCGGCCGCCTCACGGCTCCTGGAACTCCACCGGGAAGTCGGCGATGTGCAGACCTGATGCGCCGATCGCGGACTCGATCGCCGAGTGCTGCGAGGCGGGTGCGGTGATGTTGACGCGCTCGACGCCGTCGATGGGCGTGCCGCCGCCGTCTGCCCTGAAGAAGCTGACCTCGTGACGCTCGGCGAGGTCGGTGAGCAGCGCGAGGTAGGGCTCCTGTTGACCGGGAAGGATCGAGGCGCCGAGCGTCGTGGAGTTGATCTCGAGCTCCTGGTCGTGCGCCAGGCCCGCTGCGGCGAGCAGCGCCTCGGTGTTCTCGACGAGCGGCAGGAGATGGAGGTACCCGTTCGGCGCCTCCGCTATCGACACCAGGGCGAAGCGGCCGTTCTCCCAGATCGACGGCTGCACGGCAAGGCCGGGCACGAGCGCGTCGAGCGCGTCGACAAGCGGCACGGCGTCGAACCCGAAGCTCGGACAGACACCTCCCGACAGCGATCGTCTCGATGAGTCGGTCTGGCTGTGCAGTGACGTTTCGCCCCCAGCGGCCGCCGCGACGTCGATCGACCAGCTGATCGCCTCGGGATGGGCCGACGCGCAGAGCTCGGCCAGGAGGCCGGGCAGGTGCTCCTGTTCGACGTCCACCCCAACCCACGAGATCGGGTCGACGAAGAGCGGCGCCTCGACCCACCGCTCGTGCTGGACGTCGCTGACGCCCGGCAGCGCCTCGACGCGGTCCGCGAACTCGTCGAACTGCGCGGTCGGGCGATCGAAGTGGGTCTCGTTCACCATCCAGCTGAACAGCGTCGCGGCACCGAGCGCGATGCCGATCAGGACGAGCACGACGGCGGCCAGCGACACTCTCGTTGTGATCCGCATGCGCCAACCTCTCCCTTTCTCCCAACGGTGCCACGCGCAGGTCACGGGCCGGTTCACTGCAGACGAACTCCGGGCGAACTCCGCCGGCGGCGCGCCTGCACGCAGGCACTGCACTGGCCAACTTCCGTGATGCTTCGGCCCGGCTGACGTCCATCCGGGCGGGCAGCCCCGCACCATCACGGAAGTTGGCCGGACCGGGCCGGGCCGGGCCGGGCCGGGATGGGCCGACGTCCACGCGGACCCCACCGTCCGCGCGTTCGCCTGCGCGCCGCCTCCCGCGCATAGAATCCGCGCATGGCACTCCCCGGCCGCGCCGACGATGGCGCCCCCTCCTCCAGCGACCCGACCCCGAGCGGGCGAGTCGAGACCGTCGACGGCGGGGCGGCGGTCACGCCCAAGGAGCTGAAGAGGCGCGCGACGGCGTGGGCGCTGTGGGACGTCGGCAATTCCGCCTTCCAGGCCGTTGTCGTCACGTTCGTCTTCGCGACCTACCTCGCGAGCGACCTCTTCATCGACCCGCAGGTCGCGGCGCTGGGCGACGCGAACCCGCTCGACCCGCAGTACCTGGCGGCTCAGGCCGCATCCACGAACGTCATCGCGAACCTGAGCACCGTCGCTGGACTGCTCGTCGCGCTCATCGCGCCGGTCCTCGGACAGCGCTCGGACGGCTCAGGCAAGCGCAAGCTGTGGCTCGGCATCTTCACGGGCATCACCGTGCTCATCATGCTCGCCATGTTCTTCATCCAGCCGGGCGAGGAGTACCTCTTCTGGGGCGCGCTGCTGCTCGCGGTCGGCACGATCTTCGCCGAGCTGAGCGGCGTCAACTACAACGCCATGCTCTCGCAGGTCTCGACGCCCAAGAACGTGGGCCGCATCTCCGGCATCGGCTGGGGCCTCGGCTACCTGGGCAGCATCGTGCTGCTCGTGCTGCTGCTCGTGCTGTTCATCCAGTCGTTCGGCGCGGAGGGCAGGAACGGGGTGCTCGGGGTGCCGAGCGGGGTGGATGGGGGCGCGCTCGACATCCGCTTCGCCATCGTGCTCGCGGCCGTCTGGTACGTCGTCTTCGCGCTCCCCGTCATGTTCAAGGTGCCGGAGATCGCGAAGGACGAGAACCGCCCGAAGGTGGGCTTCCTCGCCTCCTACGGCGTCCTCTTCCGCGTGATCGGGAAGCTCGCGAAGAGCGACCCGAAGCTCCTCCTTTTCCTCGCCGCGAGCGCCGTCTTCCGCGACGGCCTGCAGGCGATCTTCGCGTTCGGGGCGATCCTCGCGGCGCAGGTGTACGGCTTCGCGCCGAGCGAGGTCATCTACTTCGCGGTCGCCGCGAACCTCGTCGCCGGCCTCGGCACGCTCGCTGCCGGCTGGTTCGACGACCGCTTCGGCCCGAAGCTCGTCATCATGGCGTCGCTCGTGTCGCTCACCGCGTTCTCCGTAGTGCTCCTCTTCCTGCCGTCCGAGCAGACCGTGTTCTGGATCTTCGGCCTCGCCCTGTGCCTCTTCGTGGGTCCCGCGCAGGCGGCGAGTCGCTCCTACCTGTCGCGCGCGACGCCTCCCGGGCGCGAGGGCGAGCTGTTCGGCCTCTACGCGACCACGAACCGCGTCGCGAGCTTCATCACCCCCGCCCTGTTCAGCCTCTTCGTGTTCCTCTCCGGCAACCCGAAGATGGGCATCATCGGCATCGGCATCGTGCTCGCCATCGGCTTCCTCATGATGCTGCCCGTGCCGAGCAAGGTGAAGCAGGCGAGCGCGTAGCAGCGGACTCCGCGTCACTCCGGCGGCGCCTCAGGGAACGCCGAATCGGACACTCGATGAACGGCACGTGAACGTGCAGGACTTGCACCCATTGCAAGTTCTTTTGCACTTAGCGTTCCTCGCGTGCTCATCATCAGCCTCGCCAAGCAGCAGGGTCACCTGCTCACGCCGACCGACCGTCGGCTCGTCTCGGCCCTGCAGTCGCAGCCGCTCGAGGCCACCTTCTGGAGCGCGGCCGAGCTGACCGGTCCGCTCCAGCTGCACCAGTCCGCGGCGACCCGGCTCGCGCAGCGCCTCGGGTTCGAGGGCTACCCGCAGCTTCGGGATGCGCTGCGCGCCGACTACCACGGCGGCGACGGCCCCTCGCAGCGCATCAGGGGTCGCCTCGAGCGGCATCAGGCGAGCGACGTGCTCGGTGGATTCGTCGACGACGAGCTCGCTGCGCTCTCCGACCTCCCCCGCCACGTCCAGCAGGGCGAGCTGGATGCGCTCGCCGAGCAGGTGCTGCGCGCCGGCGAGGTGCACCTCTTCGCGCAGGGCAACGCGACCGTGCTCGTCGACCTCATGAGCCGCCGCCTGCAGCGGTTCGGGATGCGCACCGTGCAGCTCACGGGGTCGCGCCGCGACATCGCCGAGCGGATCGCGCGGCTCTCGGCGGGCGACCTCCTCCTGGCCTTCGCCTTCCGCCGGGCGCCCGCCGTGCTCGGGCCGCTGCTCGACGTGGCGGCGGAGGCGGGCGCGCACAGCGCCCTCATCACCGACACCGTCGTGTGGCCTGCCCCGCGCCCGTCGACCATCATCGCCGCGCCCCGCGGCGGCAGCGACGACTACCTCTCCCTGACCGTGCCGATGGCGATCAGCAACGCACTCATCCTCACCATCGCCCGCCGTGCCGAGCCCTCCCTGCGCTCCCTCGACCGCCTCGGCACGCTCCTCGACCGCCTCGACTCCTGACCTGCACCACGACCAGCCTCACCTCGCACCCGGATGCGCCTCGACGCATCCACCCCTCACCGCTCTGCGCTCCACAGACAACGAAGGAACACCCATGCGCTTCCCCGCCCGCCCTCTCGTGACGTCCGCCGCGGCGCTCACCGCCCTCGCGCTCCTCGCCGGATGCTCCACCACCCCGACCACCGGCGACGACGCGGCATCCGCAGTCGACTGGGACTCCCTCAGCCACGACGAGCTCGTCGCGATGGCCGAAGAGGAGGGCACGGTCTCCGTGTACGCCTTCACGAGTCGCGTCGCGAGTATCGAGGAGAGCTTCGAGGCCGCTTACCCCGGCATAGACGTCGTCTCGAGCGACCTCTCCTCGACCGAGCTCATCCAGCGACTCGCGAGCGAGCACACCGCGGGCAGCACGACCGCGGATGTCGCCTACGTGAGCGACGCCCCGGTCGTCGTCACCGAGCTGCTCGCCGACGGCGTGCTGACCCCCTACGTGCCGCCGCGCGTCGCCGAGTCGCTGCCCGCCGAGTTCCAGGCGCCCCTCGTCGCGAATCGCCTCTCGACGAAGGTGCTCATGTACAACGAGGAGGCGCATCCGGATGGCGCCCCGGTCGACAACCTGTGGGAGCTGACCGAGCCGGCGTGGGCGGGCAAGGTCGTCATGGTCGACCCGAACGTGCGCGGAGACTACCTCGACCTCGTGACCGAGATGTCGCTGCGCGCCGACGAGATGGCCGCCGCCTACGAGGAGCACTTCGGCACGCCGGTCGTGCTCGACGAGGGCGTGGACGACGCGGGCCTGCAGTTCATCTCCCAGCTCTACGCGAACGACGTCGTGCTCGTCGACGACACCGACACGGTCAACGCCGCGATCGGCGCCACCGGCCAGGCGAACCCTCCCGTCGGCTTCACCTCGTACTCCGACCGCCGCGACAACGAGGACGAGGGATGGGCGCTGCAGGTGGCCGCGAACGTCGCCCCGTCGCCCGGCATCGCGTTCCCCGCGATGCTCGGCGTCACCGCGAACGCCCAGAACCCGGCAGCCGCGCGACTCCTCATCGACTACATGATGGGCGACGACACCGAGACGGGCGGAGAGGGCTTCGAGCCGTTCTACGTCGCAGGCGACTACCCGACGCGCAGCGACGTGGTCGCGCCAGCCGACGCCGTCTCGCTCGACGAGCTCGGCGCGTGGCGCATCGAGCCGGAGTCGTCCGCCGAGCGTCGCGACGAGATCGCCGACTTCCTCCTCAGCATCCAGTGACGCTCCTCACCAGGTCCGTCAGCCGCGGCCCCGCCCCCGCGCGGGGCGGCGGCTGGCGGACGGTCGCATCGCGAGGCCGCATCGGCGTGCTCGCGGCGGTCGTCATCGCCATCCTCGTGGTCCTCGTGGCGCTCCCCCTCGGCGGCCTCGTCGCTGCAACCGTCGGCGAACGGGGTGCCGGCGCGTGGGGCGACGTGTTCGTGGGGCGCATCGCGGGCAACCTCTTCTGGCAGCCGCTCGGGAACTCGCTGCTCGTCGGCCTCGGAACGGGACTCCTCTCGACCGTGATCGGCGCGTTCCTCGCCTGGGTCGTCGTCATGAGCGACGTGCCCGGCCGGAAGATCATCGGCGCGCTCGCCGCCGTGCCCTTCGCCCTGCCGAGCTTCGCCATCGCGCTCGCCTGGGAGACGGTCTTCCGCAACGACCGCATCGGCGGCTCCCCCGGCCTGCTCCAGTCGTTCGGTATCGCGGTTCCGGATGCGCTGTCCTGGGGAGCCGTGCCGATCACGCTCACGCTCGTCGCGCACTACTTCTCGCTGTCCTTCCTCGTCGTCGCCGCAGCCCTCGCGAACGTCGGCGGGGACCTGCTCGCGGCTGCCGAGCTGACCGGAGCCTCCAGGCTGCGCATCGCCCTGCGCGTGACCCTGCCCTCGGTCGCCCCCGCGCTCCTCTCAGGGTTCCTGCTCGCCTTCGCCGAAGGGGTCAGCAACTTCGCCGTGCCCGCCCTGCTCGGCCTGCCCGTCCGCTTCCAGACCCTGAGCACCCGCCTCTACGGGTCCATCTCGACGGGCGACGTCGAGCGCGGCTACGTGCTCTCGATCCTCCTCGTCGTCATCGCGGCGGCCGTGCTCTTCCTCGGCACGAAGGCCACGGGGCGCGGCTCGTTCGCGACGCTCACCGGCAAGGCGACGCGGGCCCGAGCCGTGCGGACCGGCGTCTGGCGCATCCCGCTGCTCGTCGCCGCATCCACGCTGGTGCTGGTCACGGCGATCGTCCCCGGCATCGTGCTCGCCGTGAGCACCGTGCTGCGGCGCACAGGGCGCGTCGACGGCGGCTTCACGCTGCACTTCTGGACCGGCGGGTCCGACCCCGGCATCGCGCAGGGCGTGCGGGGCATCCTCACCGACCCGACCGTCATCACCGCGCTCGGCGGCACCCTCGCGCTCGGGGCCTCCGTCGCGGTCGGGGCGATCGTGCTCGGCGTGCTCGGCGCCTACGTGCTGCGTCGCCTCCCGCGAGCGCGCGTCACGTCCGGGACGATCTCGTTCCTGTCGTACGTGCCCTTCCTCATCCCCGGCGTCGCGTTCGGGGCCGCGTTCATCGCGCAGTTCGGAACGCCGATCGGCCCGCTCCCCTCGCTCTACGGCACCTTCTGGATCCTGATCCTCGCCGGCGTCGCGGCGAGCGTCCCGTTCGCGTTCCAGACCTCACGGGCCGCACTCGGCCAGGTCTCGAGCGAGCTCGAGGAGGCAGCGACCGTCGCCGGGGCCCGTGGACCGCGACGGCTGGCGCGCATCCTGCTGCCCCTCTCGGCCAGGGGCGTGGTGGGCGGAGGCGTGCTCGTCTTCGTGACCATGGTGCGCGACCTGTCGCTTGTCGTGCTGCTCGTCACGCCAGCCACCCCGCTGCTCTCGACCATGACCTTCCGGTATGCCTCAGAGGGGTTCACCCAGCACGCCAACGCCATCACCCTCATCATCGCCGCCATCTCGGTGGCCGCCACCCTCCTCGCCCGCAGACTGCAGGGCGACCGAAACGCCGGGAGCACCACGTGACCGCCATCACCCTCGACCGCCTCGCGAAGGCGTTCGGCCGCCAGAGCGCGGTGCGCGACATCGATCTCGATATCCCGGACGGCGCCTTCGTCGTGCTGCTCGGACCCTCCGGATGCGGGAAGACCACGACGCTGCGCATGCTCGCGGGGCTCGAGGAGCCGACGGCGGGGCGCATCCGCTTCGGCGACCGGGTCGTCGCCGACGGCGACACGGGCGCGTCCGTGCCGGCGAGCAAGCGCGGGCTCGGCATGGTGTTCCAGAGCTACGCGCTGTGGCCGCACATGCGCGTGCGCGACAACATCGGCTGGCCACTCAAGGTCGCCGGTTGGGGGTCCGCCGAGCGTGACGCTCGAGTCGCCGAGGTGCTCGGCATGCTCGAGCTCGACGGCCTCGCCGATCGCTTCCCGGCCGAGCTCTCCGGCGGCCAGCAGCAGCGCGTCGCCATCGCCCGCACCGTCGCGCCGAAGCCCGGCGTGCTCCTCTTCGACGAGCCCCTCTCCAATCTGGACGCGCGCCTGCGGCTCGACACGCGGGCCGAGCTCGTGAAGGTGCACCGGCTGAGCGGTGCGACGAGCGTGTACGTCACGCACGACCAGGTGGAGGCGCTTGCCATGGCGACCCACATCGCGGTGATGCGCGATGGGGCGATCGAGCAGTTCGGCACGCCGCAGGAGCTGCTCGATCGGCCCGCGACCGCGTTCGTCGCCTCCTTCCTGGGGAGTCCCGCGAAGGTCATGCTCCGCGGGGAGGTCGGGCGGGGGCGCCTCTTCCGGGGCGTGGCCCCGCTCGCCGAGGTGCCCGGCGTCCCGGACGGGGCGACGCTGCACGCCATGTACGCGCCGGAGTCGATCTCGGTCGGGCCCGGCGGGCTCCTCGAGTTCGAGGTGCTCGAGTCGACCCCGGTCGCAGGACGATGGATCACGACGGGCCTCGCGGGCGACGACCGCCTCTCGGTCGTCACCGACCGGGCCCACCAGCCTGGCGAGGCGACGCGCCTGCAGCCGCCGGAGCATCCGGACGCGATCTTCTCGGCGGACGGCTCGCGGCTCGCGGCCGCCGGGGACGCGGCGGGGACCGAGCTCGCGGGGGCGGCCCGATGACCGCGCTGTTGCTGGTCCGCCACGGCGCGACCTCGTGGACCGCCGAGCGCCGCCTGCAGGGGCGCACCGACATCGACCTCACCGCCAAGGGCCGGGCGGATGCGGTGGCGCTGCGGGATGCCGTCTCGGTGTGGGCCCCCTCCAGCGTGGTCGCCTCGCCGCTGCTCCGTGCTCGCTCCACAGCGTCGGCCCTCAGCGACCTCGAGCCGTCGATCGACGAGCGCTGGGCGGAGGCGACGCTCGGCGAATGGGAGGGGCGCGTGCCAGCGGAGATCGGGCCGGACTACGCCGAGTGGCGTGCGGGGCGGCTCGTGCCACCTGGCGGCGAGTCGGCGCCGGCGCTTCGAGCCCGCATCGAGGGCGCCGTCGCCGATGCCGCCAGGCGGCCAGGACCCGTGCTGGTCGTCACCCACGGTGGCACGATCCGCGCGGTCCTCGCGCGCTACATCGGTCTCACCGCGGACCTCATCGAGCCTGTCGCCGCGCCGAGCCTCACGGCGATCGACGTGCAGCACGACGGCTCGGCTCGGCTCGTCGCCTTCAACGTGGCGAGGTAGCGAGCCGCGCCCCGAGTGTTACCCCCGGGGCGCGGCTCGGTGGCGAAATGTCGGTGGTCGGCACAAGACTTGACGCCATGACGAACAGCTCGGCAGGCCAGCTCCCCACGACACTCCTCGGCGACGGCCTCGTGACGACCGTCCAGGGCTACGGCGCGATGAGCCTCAGCGATGCCTACGGGCCCATCGACGACGCGCAGGCGCTGCGCACGCTGCAGCATTCGGTGGATGCGGGCATCACGTTCCTCGACACCGCCAACATCTACGGCGACGGCCGCAGCGAGAGCACCATCGCGAAGATCTTCCCGGCGCAGCGGGAGCGCATCCAGCTCGCCACGAAGTTCGGCATCACGAAGGGCGACGGCGTCGGCAAGCGCGGAGTGCGCGGCGACCGCGAGCACGTCCGCGAGCAGGTCGAGCTCTCCCTCTCGCGCCTCGGCACCGACCACATCGACCTCTACTACCAGCACCGCGTCGACCCGAACGTGCCGATCGAGGACACGGTCGGGTTCGTCTCCGAGCTCGTCGCCGAAGGCAAGGTCCGCCACATCGGGCTGAGCGAGCCGACGGGCGCCGAGATCATCCGCGCGGCCGCCATCCACCCGATCGCCGCGGTGCAGAGCGAGTACAGCATCTTCAGCCGCGACCTGGAGGCGCACGTCATCCCCGCCATCCGCGAGGTCGGAGCCGGGTTCGTGCCCTACTCGCCCGTCAGCCGCGGCCTACTCACCGACTCGTGGGCGGAGCTCGACGCCGTCTCCCCCAATGTGCGTGCCAACTTCCCCCGCTTCTTCCCCGAGAACCTGCCCGTGAACCGCGCGCTTGCCGGCGAGGTCGCCGCTGTCGCCCAGCAGCTCAGCGAAGTGCACGACCGCCACGTCTCCGTCGCCGAGGTCGCCCTCGCCTGGGTCTACGCGAAGTCGGCGGAGTTCGGCGTGCGCGTCTCCCCCATCCCCGGAACCCGCAGCCCGCAGCGCGTCGACGAGAACCTGCGTGCCATCGGCCTCGAGCTGAACGTCAAGCAGCTGCAGCAGCTGGACGCGCTCGCCGACCAGGTCGTCGGCCACCGCTCCGCCGACCCCGCCTGGACCTCCCAGGGCCGCGAAGAGGCCCAGCTCGCTCGCTCCTGACCCGGCGGATCCCCAGCTTGGCGAGTTGCGGGCAAACGAAGGGCAACTAGAATCTCTCCTCATGGAAGACCCTCCCAGTCATAGTCCCAAGCCTCTCGACGTTCCGGCCGAACCCTCGGCCGCCACAGTCTGGAGGCACCACGCATGAACGAATGGGTGATGCTCGGCATCGGCCTCGTTCTCACAGTAGGAACCGGGTTGTTCGTCGCGAGTGAATTCGCGCTCGTCAACCTCGACCGAAACGAACTCGAAAAACGGCAAAGCCGCGGAGAGAAGCGACTCGGGCCCACCATCAAGGCCCTGAAGATCACGTCGACGCACCTCTCCAGCGCGCAGCTCGGGATCACGCTCACGACCCTGCTCACGGGATACACGTTCGAGCCGGCCGTCAGCTCCCTCCTCGAGGAACCCTTCACCGGTTTCGGCGTTCCCGCGGGCCTCGTGCCCGTAGCGGGAGCCATCGTCGGCATCATCCTCGCGACGCTGTTCTCGATGATCATCGGCGAGCTCGTCCCGAAGAACTTCGCACTCGCCCTCCCCAGGGCGACCGCGAAGGTCGTCATCCCGTTCCAGGCGCTCTTCACGACGGTGTTCAAGCCCGTGATCCTGCTCCTGAACAACACCGCGAACGCCATCATCCGCTCCATGGGCATCGAGCCCAAGGAGGAGCTCTCCGGTGCCAGAAGCGCCGACGAGCTGTCGTACCTCATCCGCCACTCCGCGCTCTCCGGCCTGCTCGAGGAAGACGACGCGGCCCTGCTGCGACGCACCCTCAAGTTCGCCGAGCACGACGCGTCCGACGTCATGACGCCCCGCGTGCGCATGGCGAGCGTGGAGGTCGACGACACGGCGCAGGCGATCATCGCCCTCGCCATCGAGACCGGCTACTCCCGGTTCCCGGTCGTCGACGGCACCCCGGACAACATCACGGGGTTCGTGCACGCCAAGCAGGCGTTCGCGGTCGCCGTGGAGCGCCAGACCGAGGTCACCGCCGGAGAGCTGCAGACCGAGGCGCTCCGCGTGCCGGAGTCGATGGGCGCATCCGCCCTGCTGACCCTCCTGCGCGCCGAACGCCACCAGGTTGCCGTCGTCGTGGATGAGCACGGCGGCACCGCTGGCATCGTCACGCTCGAAGACCTCGTCGAGGAGATCGTCGGGGAGCTCGAGGACGAACACGACCGACACCAGACCGGGTTCATCCGGCGCGGCCGGTCCGTCACGTTCGACGCCTCCTGGCGCCCGGACGAAGTCCTCGACCGCCTCGCCATCGAGGTGCCGGAGGACGGCGACTACGACACCGTCGGCGGATTCATCACCGACACCCTCGAGCGTCTCCCCGAACTGGGCGACGAGGTCGCCATCGAGTCGGGCATGCTGCGCGTCGAGCGCATCGACGGCACGCGCATCGTGCGGGTCCGCTACCTGCCCGACGAACCGGACGGCGACCAGAGCCTCATGACGAACCAGGAGCTCGCGCTCGACAGAGCCCACGACCGAGTCAAGGAGGTGATGACCAATGAGTGAGTACCTGCCAGGAATCCTGTGGCTGTTCGTCCTCCTCATCGGCAACGCCTTCTTCGTCGGCGCCGAGTTCGCCGTCATCTCGGCGAAGCGATCCCAGATCGAGCCCCTCGCCGAGCGGGGCAGCCGCGCCGCGAAGACCACCCTGTGGGCGATGGAGCACGCGACGCTCATGCTGGCGACGAGCCAGCTCGGCATCACCGTCTGCTCGCTGCTCATCCTGAACGTCTCCGAGCCGGCCATCCACCACCTGCTCGAGATCCCGCTCGGGCTCACCGCGCTGTCGGCCGAGGCCATCAGCGTGATCGCGTTCGCGGTCGCGCTCGTGCTGGTCACGTTCCTGCACGTCGTGTTCGGCGAGATGATCCCCAAGAACCTCGCGTTCTCGGTGCCTGACCGCGCGTCGCTCCTTCTCGCCCCGCCGCTCGTCGTGGTCTCCAAGATCTTCAACCCGATCATCTGGAGCCTCAACACGATTGCGAACGGCGTGCTGCGGCTCTTCAAGGTCGAGCCGAAGGACGAGGCGACGAGCACGTACACGCTCGAGGAGGTGGCCGGAATCGTCGAGCAGTCGACCCGAGAGGGAACGCTGAGCGACACGTCCGGCACGCTCGCTGGCGCGTTCGAGTTCACCGAGAAGAAGGTCAGCGACGTGGATGTGCCCATCGCCGAGATGGTGCTCCTGCCGGCAGGCGCGCGCCCCATCGACGTGCAGAAGGCCGTCGCCGAGCACGGCTTCTCCCGCTACGTCGTCACCGACGAGCGAGGAGAGCCGACGAGCTACATCCACATGAAGGACGTCATGGACCTCATGGGTGCTGACGCCTTCACATCGCCCATCCCGCAGAAGCGACTGCGGAGCCTCGTCTCCGTGTCGCGCGACGCGGAACTCGAGGACGCCATGGCGGTGCTCCGCGACCGCGGCGCGCACGTCGCCAAGGCGCTCGACACCGACGGCAGGGTGACGGGTCTCCTGTTCCTCGAGGACGTCCTCGAGGTGCTCGTCGGCGAGGTGAACGCGACCAGCGCGGCCGAGTAGCCCACCGCTTCGATCCCGCAGAAGGGATGCTCCCGCTCGGAAACGGGCGGGAGCATCCCTTTTCCGCATCCGCTGCCGCATCCACCGCCGCTTCTCGCCGCGTTGCTCGCGTTTCTTTGACAGGACGCGTTCGGTGACGCCAGGCTGGAACGGTGCAGACGACAACGCCGACCAGACCGTCCACCCGTGACAAGCTCTCCGCCGGGGTCTTCCTTGCGTTGGCGTTCGGCCTCTCCTGGCTGGTCGCGCTCCCCCTCTGGCTCGGCGATGGGCTCGCCAACCCCTGGTTCCCCGTCATCTCGATCGCCATGATGCTGACCCCGGCCATCGCCGCCCTCGTCACGGTGTTCGCCATCGAGCGCCCTGCACGGCCGTGGCGCGCGCTCGGCCTCGTGCCGCTGAAGCCGGCGGGCAGACTCATCGCGTATCTGGCGCTCGCCGTCGTCGTCCCGGTCGCCCTCATCTTCGCCGCCCTGCCCATCGGCGCCCTCTTCGGCGTCTACTCCATGGACCTCGTGAACTTCTCCGGCTTCCAGGCGATGCTCGACGAGCAGCTCGCCGCCGAAGGCGTCGGCAACCTCGAGCTCCCCCTCCCGGTTGTCGTGCTCGTGCTGCTGCAGCTCGTGAGCATCCCCGTCGGCGCGTTCCTCAACCTCATCCCCGCCCTCGGCGAGGAGCTGGGGTGGCGCGGCTGGCTGCTCCCGAAGCTCCTGAGGCTCGGCACCGTCCCCGCGCTGCTCATCTCGGGCCTCATCTGGGGCCTCTGGCACGCACCGCTGATCCTCCTCGGCTACAACTACGTGGATGCGCCAGGCTGGCTCGGGCTGACCATGATGACGGGGATGTGCATCCTCGTCGGGGCCGTGTTCGCGTGGCTGCGCATCCGCTCGGAATCGGTGTGGCCGGCCGCGCTCGCGCACGGTGCCTTCAACGCCGCAGCCGGCTCGTACCTGCTGTTCGCCGCGGCCGGCGAGCGGGTCGACACGACGCAGGCCACGATCCTCGGCTGGACCGGATGGATCGTGCCGCTGATCTTCGTGGCCGTGCTCCTCGCGACGAAGCAGTTCGCGCCGTCCAAGCCCGCGCCGACGCAGGTGGCGCCGCAGCTGCACCAAGGCAACCCGCAGGTGCACCCGTAGCGGAGGGCGCAGACTTGGCGGATGCAGACTTCACCGCCAGCAGACCACCGACCGGCCGGCTCCAGCGCGCCACAGGACGCGCGCACGACGCACGCGGGGCGCACGCCCCGGACCTCGGTGGCGCGGACGATCGCGCGCGTGGTGCTCGGCGGATTCCTGCTGTTCGCGGGGGCCGCGCACCTGTCGTTCGCACGCGCCGAGTTTCAGGCGCAGGTGCCGACGTGGCTGCCGCTCGACGCGGACTTCGTCGTGCTCGCCTCCGGCGTCGTCGAGGTGCTGCTGGGGCTGGCGCTCATCGCGGCGGGCCGCTGGCGGGTCGCCGTCGGCTTCGTCGTCGCCGCGTTCTTCCTGGCGGTCTTCCCCGGCAACATCTCCCAGTACGTCACGGGGAGGGATGCGTTCGGCCTGGATACCGACGCGGCCCGGCTCATCCGCCTGCCGTTCCAGGTGCTGCTCATCGCGCTGGCGCTCTGGTCGACCGCCGCGTGGCGCGACCGACGCGAGCTGCTCACCCCGTTCCGGCGCGACGACGCTCGGGGCCAGCGCTGAACCACGCCGTCGTGGGCGATCGAGCGAGCCGATGCTCTAGATTCCATGTATGACTGATTCCGGCAGCGCAGCCCCGCCAGCCACCGGAAACTCGGGCGTCGCTCCGCTGCTGGTGCTCGGCAAGATCACGGACATCCTCGACAGCTTCACGCTTGAGTCGCCCTCACTGTCGCTCGCGGAGATCCGCACGAAGACCGGTCTCCCCACCTCCACGACGCAGCGCCTCGTGACGAACCTCGTCGCGCAGGGCTTCCTCGACCGCGACGACGACCGGTTCCGGATCGGGCTGCGGATGGCGTATTGGTCTGCGCCAGCCGTTCGCGGCATCAAGGCGATCGACCTGCTCGCGCCGCTCCTACGCGAGCTGCGTCAGGCGACCGGCGAGAGCGCGACTCTCTTCCGCGCCGACGACGACTACCGCGTCTGCATCGCCGTCGACGAGACGCGGCATGAGCTGAAGCAGGATGTCCACGTCGGCAAGGTCGCGCCGCTCACGGTCGGTTCCGCGGGGCGGGTCCTGCTCGCCTGGAACGCTGACCTCCGCGAGAGCATCCTCGCCGGGCCGATCCCCGACCTCGCGGCGAGCACCATCACCGACCCGGTCGAGCTGCGAGCCGTGCTCGAGCAGACCAGGGAAGACGGGTTCGCGATCACCCGCAACGAGCGCATCGACGGCCTCGTCGGGGTGGCAGCCCCGGTGTTCGAGCCGAGCGGACGGGTGCGGATGGCGCTGGGAGTGAGCGGGCCGGCCGCCCGCATCCAGCCGAAGATGCTCGAGGACTGGGCTCCGATGCTCGTCGAGACGGCCGAACGCGCGACGCGCCTCATCGGCGGTCGCGCTCCCGCCGAGTAGCGGCGCAGCCTACGCCGGCACGACCCATTCGAACGTGGGGGCCTTGGAGCGAGCGCCCTGGCGGGCCTTCGATCGGTTCGGCTCTTCGAGGTCGACGAGCAGCGCCTCCGATTCGCGGACGATCTGGGCGAACGCCGCCGGAGTGAGCCACTCGGGGCGCATCGCGAAGAGCAGGTCCTCCGTGGCCGTGTTGCCGCTGGCCCCCGGAGCGAACGGGCATCCGCCGAGCCCTCCGAGCGCGCCGTCGACGACGCTCGCACCCGCGAGGACCGCCGCGATCGAGTTCGTGACGCCCGCACCCCAGGTGTCGTGGCCGTGGAACACGATCTCCCGCTTCGGCGACTCGGCGACGACCCTGGAGATGAGCGAGGACACCTGTCCGGGGTGCGCCTGGCCCAGGGTGTCGCAGATGACGATGTCCTCAGCGCCCTCGGCCCTGGGGTCGTTGGCGATCCGGATGACCCGGTCCGGGTCGACCTGCCCGTCGAAGGGGCACGTGAAGGAGGTCGCGAGGCACAGCTGGATGCGCCCGCCGGCCTGATGGGTCAGGGCGACGGCGTCCGGCATGGCCGCGAGGCTCGTGTCGGTGGTCCGCCCGATGTTCGCCTGGTTGTGGGCGTCGGAGACCGAGAAGCAGTACTGGAAGTTCTTCGCCCCGGCGGCCGCGGCCTTCTCGATGTGCCGCGGGGTCGCGACCCACACCCAGCTGTGCTCGAGCTCCTCCGGGGTGAGCGCCTCGATGACCTCGAGCGTGTTGGCCATGGGCGGGACGAGGTCGCCGCGCGCCATCGAGCCGATCTCGAGCTCTGGCACCCCGGCCGAGAAGAGCTCGCGCGCGAGCTCGACCTTGCGCTGGGTCGACAGCAGCTTGCCGGTGAGCTGCAGGCCGTCGCGCAGGGTGACGTCGCGCAGACGCGCGGAGGTGATCGGGTTCTGGCTCATCGTGCGTCCACCTTGCTGTTGTCGTCGGTCTGAGTCTGCCCGCTGCGGCCCGCGTAGGCCGCGAGCACCGCCTCGGTGTCCTGGCCGAGCCCGGGGGCGAGCGTGCGAATCGGCAGGGAGGCGCCGCCGAGGACCGGGACGATGCCGGGGAAGCCGACACCCTCGACGGTGGTGTCTCCGTCGGTCACATCGAACTTCTGGATCATGTCGCGGGCCGCGTACTGCGGGCTCGCGCTGATGTCCTCGGCAGTGTAGATCGGGCCGGAGGGGACGCCGGCGTCGTCGAGGATGTCGAGCACCTCCTCGGCGGGGAGCGTCGCCGTCCACGCGCCGATCGCGGCGTCGAGCTCGTCGCGCCGGTCCCAGCGGAGATTGTTGGTCGCGAGGCCCGGGTCGCGGGCGAGGTCGTCTCTCCCGATGATGCCCATGAAGCGCACGAAGATCGCGTCGGCGTTGCCCGCGATCACGACGCTCTTCGCATCCCCGCACACGTACGCATTGGTGGGGGCGATGCCCTCCATCCGCCCGCCGACCCGCTCGCGCACCACCCCGTGCGCCTGGTAGTCGGGGATGAGCGACTCCATCATCGAGAACATGGCCTCGTTGAGGGCGACGTCGATGACCCGCTCCTCCAGTGGAGCCGGCTCGAGGCCGGCGCCGCGGCGCTGCTCACGCTGGAACATCGCCATCATCACGCCGTAGGCGGTGTACACGCCCGCGATGGAGTCGCCGATCGAGACGCCCACGCGGACCGGGGCGCGGTCGGGGTCGCCGACGAGGTTCCTGAACCCGCCCATGGCTTCCGCGACGGCGGCGAACCCCGGCCGGCTCGAGAGGGGCCCCGTCTGCCCGAAAGCGGAGATACGGCCGATGACGATTTCCGGGTTAATCTCGTTGAGCACGTCCGGCCCGATCCCCCACCGCTCGATGGTGCCCGGACGGAAGTTCTCGAGGACCACGTCGCAGTCGGCGGCAAGCGCGCGCACCGCATCCCGCCCCTCCTCGGTCCGGAGATCGAGGGTGATCGACTTCTTGTTGCGGTTGATGGTGTGGAACAGCATGGACGTCGTCGCACCGGGATGCAGGCGCCACGAGCGCAGCTCGTCTCCCGTTCCGGGCCGCTCGACCTTGATGACCTCGGCGCCGAAGTCGGCGAGCATCCGCCCTGCCGTCGGGGCTGCGATGAAGTTCCCGAGCTCGAGCACGCGGACTCCCGCGAGCGGGGCGATCTTGGCGTTGGTGTGCATGTCGGTCCTTTCCGGACGTGATCGGTCGGTGCGTGCGGGTCAGATGAAGATGCTGAGGACAAGGGTCACGAGCAACGCGACCACCGAGGCGACGGACACACCGACGGTGCATGTCTTGAGCGTGCCCCGTGTCGTCTGTCCGAGCAACGACTGCAGGAGCCAGAACGTGTTGCTGGTGACGTGCACAGCGAAGAGCGAGCCGGCTCCCGCCGCGAGGGCGATGAGGATCGGGTCGAGGCCGATGACGGACGCGATGGGCGCGAGGATGCCTGCGGCGGTGATCGCCGAGATCGTCACCGAGCCGACGGCGATGTGCAGCACGGCCGCGATGGCCCAGACGATGAGGAGTGGCGCGAAGCTGTTGGCGCTGAACGCCTGCCCGAGGATGTCGCCGAGGCCGGTCGCCGCGACGGTCGCCGCGAGCGAACCGCCCACACCCGTGAGGATGAGGATCTGACCGCTTTCGCGGAAGCCCGCGACAACCGACTTCTCGACCGCCTTGCCGCCGACCGTGAGCCTGCCGATGATGCTCGTGCCGAGCACGGCGAGGAGCAGCGCGAAGACGGGGTCGGTCACGAGGACAAGCGCGTCGATCTCGACGCCGACGATCTGCAGGATCGCGCCCGTCGCGATGAGGCCCAGGCAGAGCAGGAGCGGCGCGAAGAGCAGGATGAGCTTCGGCTCGGAGGTCGTGGTGCGCTCGGCGACGGCGACGCCGCGGGGGACGCCGCCGACCTTGCTGAGTCGATCGTTGACTGGGATGCTCTCGGTCTTGAGGGGCTCGACGGGCTCTGGGGAGGCGTCGATGCTGTCGTCCGCTCCGTCCTCACCTTCGACGGGCTGCGTCTCGTCCAGCTTCTCCTTCCAGAAGCCGATGCGGAACAGCAGCGTCATGATGAAGATCGAGATGACGATGGTCGGCACGATCACGATGAGGCCGAAGAGCAGCATCTGTCCGAGGGGAACGCCGAGCACGCCCGCGAGCGCGAGGGCTGCGACGCCGGGCACCATGAAGACGATCCCGCATTCGAGGCCGATGGCGAGGGCCGTCGCGATGCGTGGCGTGCCGTGCTTGCCGATGAGCGGCGCCATCTTGCGAGCGAGCGGCGCGGAGATCACGAGGAGCACGTCGAGGAAGATCGACTGGAGCACGGTGCCGATCGTGAGCCCCATCGCATACGGCAGCCCCTTGGGGCCGAAGATGCGCAGCAGATGCGAGACGAGTCGCTGGATGGCGTTCATCTCGCTGAGCATCGAGCCGAGCAGCACGCCGAAGGTGATGAGGAGGCCGACCTCGGCCATGATCTCCCCGAAGCCGCCGGTGATCGTGCCGATGGTCTCGGTCGGCGGATGCCCCGTGGCGAGTCCCAGGTAGAGGGAGCCGATCACGAGGGCGACGGCGGGGTTCAGCCGGAAGCGCGTGATGAGCACGACGACGCCGAGGATGGCGATCGCCGTGTGGATGATCGTGATGATCTCTGACGTCATTGTCGTCCAATCGAGGTGGGGTCTCGCGCGGTCTGGGCCTCACTGGTGGAGAACAGGAGTTGCTTGGCTTGAGACCGCGTCTGGCTTACATTATGTGCATGAACTCAGTATGTAAGCAAGAGCCCGTATCGTGACCCGCAGCGAACAGCTCCTCGTCTCGGTGCCGACCCCCGCCCTCGCGGCCTCGATCACGCAGCTCGAGATCGCCGCCAGCCTCGAGTGCATCACCTGGGATCTGACGACGCCGTCACCCGCCCCGCACATCGACCTCGTCGTGCTCCCCTATCAGCAGGACCCGAGCCTCACCGCGAGCCTCGGGCGCACGACGACGCGACTCGTCCAGGCCCAGACGATCGGGCACGAGGACGTGCTCGCCCACCTGCCCGCTGGTCACACGGTTGCCAACGCGCGCTCCGTGCACGAGGCCTCGACGGCCGAGCTCGCACTCGGGCTCACGCTCGCGTCGCTCCGCCGCATCCCCGAGTACACGACGGCGGGGCAGCGGCACGTGTGGCACCAGCAGCCCGGCCAGAGCCTCGCCGACCGCACGGTGGCCATCGTCGGATACGGCGGCGTCGGCAAGGCCATCGAGCATCGACTGAGCGGCTTCGAGGCGAACGTGCTCCGGTTCGCGCGCTCCGCCCGCGCAGCCGATGGCGGGCCCGACCGCGTGCATCCCATCTCGAGCCTCGAGGCGCTGCTCCCCGGGATCGACGTGGTGATCCTCACGGTGCCGCTGACCGACGAGACCAGACACCTCGTCGATGCGAGCTTCCTCGCCGCGATGCGACAGGGGTCGCTCCTCGTGAACGTCGCGCGCGGACCAGTCATCGACACGGAGGCGCTCATCGCCGCGCTCGAGGCCGGCCGCATCCGGGCCGCCCTCGACGTCACCGACCCCGAGCCGCTGCCGCCGGGGCACCGGCTCTGGGATCTCGACGGCGCACTCATCACCCCGCACGTCGGGGGCGCTTCCTCGGCGATGCATCCGCGCATGGTCGCACTCATCGACCGCCAGCTGCGCGCGCTTCTGGCCGGCGAGGCGCCGGAGAACGTCGTGGCGCACCCATGACGGCGGGAAGCGAGCACGCTCGGCGTCGCCGGCCCGGCTGACCTCCTATCGCCAGCGCGGCTCGAGGAAGCCGAGCGCCACGAGCTCGCGCACGTCGGGCACGAGGCTCGCGCGCAGGGCCTCTTCCTCGACGTCGACGAGCGATGCGATGGCGGTGACGATCTGCGACCCGACGAGCTCCCCGTCGCACACCGACACGAAGCCGGTGAGTTCCGTCGACATCGACATGGTGCGGCGGAACCCCGCGCCCTGGCGGAGCATGATGATGCTCGGGTCCTCGTCGCCTGGCCGCGAGTGGCGCTCCTCGGTCACGTCGGCGGCCACGACGAGCGGCTCGTCGAAGAGCTCGTCGTCGTCGACCCCGCGCAGCCAGGTGATGGCCTCGAAGCCGTCGCGGATGTGCGCGGCGAGCGGGTGGCCGAGCGCGTGCGTGAGGTGCTCGAAGCGGCGCAGCGGACCGCCGACGGCGCCCTCGTGGGTGCGGCGGAGGAAGAACATGCCCATGCCGATGCGCTCGACATCGCGGCTCGCGAAGTCCTGCAGGTAGCGGCGGAATGCGTGCTGCCAGCTCGAGAGCTCGGCGTTCTCAGCCGCATCCTTCAACCACATGTCGGCGTACTCCACCGGTGTCGCGTCCTCGCGCTGCACGACCCACAGGTCGACATCGTTCGCGGGCCACGTCTCGAGGCGCGAGTGCCAGTTGGCGTCGCCCTCCCGCACCTCCCAGTTGCCGAGCATGCAGGCGACGCCGCCCGGAGCGAGCACCGTGCCGAGGTCGCGCACGAGCCCCTCGACGATGCTGTCACCCGGCTTGCCACCGTCACGGTACGTGTACTGGTCGCTTCCGCCTTCGCCCTCGCGTCGGGGCGTGATGACAAACGGCGGATTCGACACGAACAGGTCGAAGTGCTCGCCGGCGACGGGCTCGAGCATGTTTCCGAGGCGCAGGCTCACGCGGTCCTCGAGGCCACCGGCGGCGATGCCGAGCGCCTCGGCGTTGAGCAGCAGGTTGAACTTCGCGAACGCGAGGGCGCGCTCCGAGATGTCGGTCGCGACGACGTGCCTGGTGTGGGCGAGCAGGTGCATGGTCTGCACGCCCATGCCGACCCCGAGGTCAAGCGCGCGGGCGACGGGTTCCCGCGGGGTGAGCTGGGCGAGCAGCGTCGTCGCCGGCCCGATGCCGACGACGTGGTCGCGGCGCAGCGGCTGGTCGCGGCCCAGCTGCACACCGCCGAGGTCGGAGGCGACCCACATCTCGACGCTGCCGTTGACGCCCTCGCTCGCGTACGGGCGCACGTCGACGAGTGCGACCACGAGCTCGTCCACGAGCTCCTCGGCGCTGGCCTCCTGAGCCGATTCCGTGGGGCTCAGGCGCGGGACGCGAGCAACGAGGCGGGCCGCGAGCAACTCGTCGAGTGCCGGGACATCGCCCGCCTCGACGGTCTCCGCGAGCACGAACAGGCGGATGAGCGCGGAGAGCGCGTCGTCCGGCTCACGCGAGAGGGCGAACGACGCGGGCTCGAGCAGGTCACGGTGCAGCGCATCCGCCGCTTCGGCCCCCAGACGCGACTCGACCCCGTCGACGGTGAAGCCAGCGCCGGCGAACGTCACCGCGAGCGCGCGGAGCAGCGCCTCGTCGGTGCTGTCGGGGGCGTCGCTCGGGTCGTCGAACGTGAAGTCGTCAGGAGTGGAGGCGGAAGAGGCATGGCGCGCGTGGGAAGTCACCCGTCAATTATGCGGATGTGCACCGACAGTCGCGCGCGGCTCCCAGGCTGCCGGGTCGCGCAGCTCCGCGAGCGCCTCGATCGTGCGGATGCGCACCTCCACGTCGTGCGTCGTGGCGGCGAGGATCACCTCGTCGGCCCCCGTGCGCTCGATGAGGCGGTCGATGCCGTCGGCGACCATCTCGGGGGTCCCGACGAGCTGCGTGCCGGTCGTCGCGTCGTAGAGGGAGCGGTCCTGCATCCGGTCCGCGTACGCGGCGGCGCCCTCTGGCGAGAGGACCCTCGTAGGGCGGCCGAACCGGATCTGGTGCATGGCCGCCCTGCTGGGGAGCGCGAGGCGGGTGGCCTCATCGACCGTCTCCGCGGCGATCGCAGAGACCGACACCATGAAGTGCGGTTCGGCGAGCACGGGCGACGGCACGAAGTGGTCGCGGTAGTGGTCGGCGGCGGCTTTCGGGTCAGCGTGCATCGCGAAGTGGTGCGCGAAGGTGTACGGCAGGCCGAAGGCGGCGGCCAGCTCTGCCCCGTAGAGGCTCGAACCGAGGAGCCAGATCTGGGGATTCGTCTTCGCCCCCGGGCTGACTCGGAGGCGATTGAGCACCTCGCGGTCGTGCTCCGCCCTCACATCGCCCAGGTAGCCCATGAGCTCGAGCACGTCGTTGGGGAACTCGTCGACGCGATCACGGGAGAGATCGCGACGCATCGCGGCGGCGGTGAACGGGTCGGTGCCGGGCGCGCGGCCCAGTCCGAGGTCGATGCGCCCGGGGTAGAGCGACTCGAGGGTCGCGAACTGCTCGGCGATGACGAAGGGTGCGTGGTTCGGCAGCATGACGCCGCCCGAGCCGAGGCGGATACGCTGCGTTCCCGCGCCGAGAGCCGCGAGCAGCACGGGCGGTGTCGTCGAGGCGACGAGTTCGGTGTTGTGGTGCTCGGCGACCCAGTAGCGGTGGTACCCGAGCTCGTCGGCTCGCCGCACCAGGCGGGCGGATGCGGCCACGGCGTCGGCACTCGACTGCCCTTCGGCGACGGGGATGAGGTCGAGCACGGAGAGCGTGGGCGTTCCTGGCATGGTCGGGGCAACGCGCACCATCCCGCCGCTATTCCTGGATGGCCTCGGCAGCCTCACGGGGAGAAGTCCCCACCACCGGGGTTTTCGGCAGGTTCGCGGCCTGAGTGTCGGTGGCTCTGCGTAGCATGACAACGAACGGCATACCCAGCGTGCCGAAGGAGACCCCATGACCCGACACCGTCGCCGACCACGGGCTCTGCTCGCGAGCATCGGCGCGCTCGCTGCGGTCGCCTTGCTCGCGGGGTGCTCGGTGAGCGCGACGGCGACTCCCTCGGCAAATGGGTACGACGCCGTCGACGCGCCCATCGAGGGCGGCACGGTCAGCCTGCGCGACTCGTTCGAGTCCTCGGCGCAGGAATCGCACGACTTCTGGTCAGACCCCGACATGTTCAAGAACGCCGAGGGCTTCGACTACACGGCACCAGACAACGGCATCACGGTCGGCGTCGGCGACCCGGCGACCGGCGCGTTCGTCCCGCCGACCACCCCGGTGCCCGCTGCCGAGTCGGCGAACGGCTACGGAGATGTCTCGGAGGCGGTGCCCTACGACCGTGCCGGGCTCGGCGCATCCACCTTCGGTCGCCTGTACATGTCGTTCGCGAGCGGTCTCGCGGTGTGCTCGGCGACGGTCGTGAACTCCGGCGAGCGCAACATCGTCGTCACGGCGGCGCACTGCCTCGTCGACTTCGAGAGCAACAAGGCCATCGCGAGCAACGTCGTCTTCATCCCTGGCGACCGCGGCGACGGGGCCGAGCAGCCGTACGGTCGCTGGGCAGCCACCGACTACAGCATCCCGCAGCACTTCCTCGACAACGCCAACTACGGCGACCAGGGCGTGTACGGGGAGGGCTGGAACAACGACTTCGCGTTCCTCGTGATGGAGGAGAAAGACGGCAAGCGCATCCAGGACGTGACGGGCGGGCAGGGCATCGCCTTTGGGGTCCCGGCCAAGGCGATCACGCAGGTCGGCTATCCGAGTGCAAGCCCCTACGACGGCTCTGAGGAGTACATGTGCGCCTCCAGCCAGTGGCGGGAGGGCTCTGCAGGCGGATACACCCACATGTGCAGCATGACGCCCGGAGGCTCGGGTGGGGCCTGGCTCGTCTACTACGACACGGCGATCGGGGCCGGCTACGTCGCCGCAACCTCGTCGACCGTCCTCTCGTCGGCGAACCCGCCGTTCCGGTGGGAGGGCTCGGTGCTCGGCCAGACCGCGCTGTCGCTGTACAACGAGCTCGGGGGGTCCTGATGCGCACCCAACGCCTCATCGCAGGTACGACCGCGCTGCTCGTCGGGCTCGTGCTCTCCGGATGCGCGACGACGACCCCGACAGCGGTCGCGAACCACGAGGCGAAGCTCGAGTACCACGCCGACACCGGCGCGGAGCTGCTCGGCGACTCCCTCGTCGAGGGCCTCGCCAAGGTCGAAAATTTCTCCGCCACCGCCTACACGCACGGCAAGGCCTCGACCGGGGCGACGCTCAGCACACAGCACGAGACGAGCGTGGTCGGCGCGTCCTACGTCACGAAGGAGTCGACCGCCGAGGCGGGAACCTCCATCGACGAGGTCCACATCGCTGGCAGCGACTACACCTACTACCTCTTCGGCAGCGCGTACACGACGGTCGTCTCGACCCCGTGGGCGCGCCTGCCGATGGGCGACCTCGACCGCGCGAACGACCCGCAGCGCACGTGCATCCTCGGCACCGTCATCTACATGTGCAATCTGGTGAAGGCATGGCAGCTGTCGAAGGAGAGCAACGGCGAGGAGCTTCCCGAGAAGCTCGAGGTCTCGGCAGATGGCAGCAAGCACTTCACGTCGGCGGTCACGTTCGACTCGCTCGAGGAGGCCGGGCTGTACACGCTGGGCGACGACCTCCGCTCGCAGCTCAGCGACGACGAGCTCGGCACGCTGCTCCCCCTGCACGTGTGGGTCGGCACGGATGGCATCGTGCAGAAGATCGAGGTGAACGGCACGATGGATGCGGCATCGCTCGATGTCGAGGTGCAGTTCGGATTCGAGATCACGGGCACGCCGACTGCCGACGATCTGCCGGATGACCCCGCGTCGCTCGCGCCCCAGTACGTGACCAATGTGACTGCAGATCAGGCGAGCGCGTTCTGGGATGCGATCGGGAACGCGAGAACCGGCTAGGCCGGGCCCGCTCATGCACGTCGCAGCAAGCAAGCTGGAGGAACCACGATGACCTTCCCACCGCAGGGCGGCCCGCAGAGGCCGCGCGACCCCAACGATCCGCGCGACCCGCAGCAGGGGCGGCAGGAGCAGCAGGGGCAGCAGGCTCATCGACCGCACGGGCCCGGCCAGGGGTCGGGGCCGGAACAGCACTACGGTCAGAACCAGAACCAGGGCCAGGGCCAGAACCAGAACCAGAACCAGCAATATGCGCCGCGCCAGCAGGGTCAGCAGGGTCAGGGTCAGCAGGGTCAGGGCCAGCAGCCGGCACAGCATCAGCAGCCTTCCCAGTACGGCCAGCCGTACCCCCAGCCCGGGTACCCGGCCGCATCGGCGACGCCAGGTGCGAGTAACGCCGGTCAGGCCGGCCAGACCAGCCAGACCAGCCAGTTCGGGACGGCGTCAGGCGCGAGGTCAACCCCCAGCGCGTACGGCTCCGGCGCTCACACGGCATCGGCGTCCGGCTTCGGGCCTGGAGCCGGCTCCGGGTCTGGCTCCGGGTACGACTCCGGGTATGGCTCCGGGTATGCGACCCCGAACGCCGCCTACGGTGTTCCGAGCGCCACCTACGGGGCGCCAGCTCCCGCATCCTCGACACAGCAGGGCTTCGGCTACCAGCAGCCGCCGGTTGGCTACCCAGGCTCAGTCACCCAGGGGCCCGGCGTCCAAGGCCAGCAGTTCGGGCCAGGGCCAGGGTTGGCTCCGGCAGGCAAGCCGAAGCGCAACTCTCGTCTGCTCCTGATCCTCGCGATTCCCGCGGCGGCGCTCATCGCAGGTCTCGGTGGCTACTTCATCGGACAGAGCAACGGCAGCGTGCTCGCCGCGGAGCCGCTGCAGGCTGAGGTCACGCGCGTGCTGCAAGACGATTTCGGTCTCGTCGAGGTGACCGACGTCGTCTGCCCAGAGCAGGTCAAGGCCGATCAAGGCGCCGAGTTCCAATGCACGTTCACGTACGCCGAGCAGGAGCAGTCCGTGACCGTCACCGTCTCGTCAGCCGACGGCCAGGTCGTCGTCGGCGCCCCGGAGTAGCCCGGGAGGGGAAACTCCACCCGCACCCCGCACTCACTCGGACGCGCGCGCCAGGACGAGCACCGGCGACCGGTGCCAGCACGCCTACCGAGAGCCTCCGGGTCCGACGATCGGCAGCGGCACCCCGTCCACGAGCAGCTCGCACTCGGGCCGGTCCGCGACGGCGACGGCCACACGGGAGGCGAGATGCTCGGGCATCTCGGGCAGGGCATCCACGGGGAACCAGGCGACATCCACCGACTCGTCGTCGCCGACCGCCGCCTCCCCGGACACCCAGGAGCAGCGGAACACCAGGTCGCAGTACTGGGCGCGGTCACCCGTCGCGTGCACGATCTTCGGCGAGACGCTGAGGCGCACGAGCCGCTCGACGCGGACTTCGACCATCGCCTCCTCGAGGCTCTCCCGCACGGCAGCCGTCGCCGGATGCTCGCCCGGGTCGACGATGCCCGTCACCGGGCTCCACACCCCATTGTCGGAACGCCGCACGAGCAGCACCTCCTCACCGCTGGCAGCGGACACACCAGCGGGTGCCATCGCGGGGCGGATGATGACGGCAGTCGAACCAGCAAGCCAGAGCGGATGCTCCGGCCCGATCTTGGCGCGCAGCTCGGCGACGAACTCAGGAATGGGCATGGGCCCTATCCAACCGCAACTCCGAAGACGAGGCCGAGCACGTACGTCACGGCCGCGGCCCCGAAGCCGATGAGCAGCTGGCGTCCGGCGCGACGCCACGGCGGACCGCCAGACAGCACGCCGACGATGGCGCCCGTCGAGAGAAGCGCGACTCCGACGACCGCCGCGGACACCACCACGGCGGCGATCCCGCTCATTCCGAAGATGTAGGGAAGCACCGGGAGGAGCGCGCCGCCGGCGAAGAAGCAGAAGCTGGAGAGGGCCGCGGTCCATGCGGTACCGAGCTCCTCGTGCTCTTCCTCGGCGGACTGCAGCGAGATCGGGCCGGATTCCGGGTCGGCGCCCTGCAGCGCGAACACGCGGTGCGCGTAGCTGCGAGCCTCGTCCTCGCCCATGCCGCGGGCACGGTAGACGAGCTCCAGCTCGTTCGCGTTCACGTCGAGCCGCTGGATGGTCTGGGGAGTATCCGGGCTTGGCGTCGACGCCTCAAGGAGCTCACGCTGCGAACGGACGGACACGTACTCGCCCGCCGCCATCGACAACGCTCCGGCGAGGAGCCCGGAGAGGCCCGTCGCGAGGATGATCACCGTGGGCGCACCGGTCGCGCCGATGCCGAGCACGAGGGCGAGGTTCGAGACGAGCCCGTCGTTGGCGCCGAACACCGCCGCCCGGAAACCGCCAGACATGCGGGAGCGGCTGCGCATTGCCAGGCCCCGCACGACCTCCTCGTGGATGCGCTCGTCTGCCGCCATCTCGGGGGTCGCGTCCGCTTCGCGCTCGTACGGCGAACGTGACTCTGCTCGCTGGATGAGCGCCAGCACGAAGAGAGAGCCGAAGCGGCGCGCGAACCAGCCGAAGAGGCGCGTGCCGAGTTGTGCGCGCACCCCGCCGTCGCCCGCCGGGCCGAGGAGGCTCAGCCAGTGCTCCTCGTGCCGCACCTCGGCGCTCGCGAGACCCAGCAGGATCTCACGCTCCTCGCCCTCGCGCTTCGCCGCGAGGTCTCGGTACACGGACCCTTCGGCGCGCTCATCGGCGAGGTAGCGGCGCCAGCGGCGAATGTCGGCAGCGCTCGGCTCGCGAGAGAGATCCCCGGTTCCGGGCCCGCGCTGCGGCTGCGGGGGTGGTGTCTGCGGCATGGGCCATGCATCCTTCGTGGGGACGCCTCGAGCCCGAATGGAGCACGGGCATCGTTGACAACGTTGCCCCAACGCTACGTGCGCACGCCCCGGTTTCCGCAACCTCGCAGAGAAGTTCGGCGCACCGGAGCGGAGCGCCTCGCCGCCCCTCTCGAGCTACTCGCCGGCCGCGCCCGCCTCGGTGACCGAGACGTCGGCACGGGTGAAGTTCATGAACGACCTCGAAGCGGTCGGGCCGCGCTGCCCGAGGTAGCGGGAGCTGTAGATCGCGGAGCCGTAGGGGTGCTCCGCGGCACTCGAGAGCTGGAAGAAGCAGAGCTGGCCGATCTTCATGCCGGGCCAGAGCTTGATGGGGAGCGTCGCGACGTTCGACAGCTCCAACGTGACGTGCCCCGTGAAGCCGGGGTCGATGAATCCGGCTGTCGAGTGCGTGAGCAGCCCGAGCCTGCCGAGCGAGCTCTTGCCTTCGAGCCGAGCAGCGACATCGTCGCCGAGGGTGACGCGTTCGAACGTGGAGGCGAGCACGAACTCGCCTGGGTGCAGCACGAACGGCTCGTCTGGCTTCGACGTGACCAGCCTCGTCAGCTCCGGCTGCTCCTCTGCCGGGTCGATGAACGGGTACCTGTGGTTGTCGAACAGCCGGAAGTACCTGTCGAGGCGCACGTCGATGCTCGAGGGCTGCACGAGCCCGGGCTCGTACGGCTCGAGGCCGATACGGCCCGCTTCGACGCCCTGCTTGATGTCGCGATCGCTGAGAAGCACGTCGTCAGCCTAGTTGGTCGGCGGATGCGCGAGGCTAGGCTGATGACGTGAGCAGAAACGTGTGGACCGTCATCGGCGTCATCGTGGCCGTCGTGATCGCGTGGTGGCTCGTCGACGTGCTCTTCCACTTGGCCTGGATGGTGGCTCGACTGAGCATCGTCGCCGTGGTTGCCGTCATCGTGTTCTTCGTCATCCGCGCGCTCGTCGCCAAACGCGACTGAACCCGACCGGCGCGGTGCCGGTCGGGTTCAGAGTGTCAGCGCAGACCCGCGCGCTCGGGAGCGCAGCCTCAGGCTGGGATGACGTTCGCCTCGAGCTCCTCGGCCGCCCCGTCAGGCGCGGTGAACGCGCGACGCTCGCGAGGATTGGTGGGAGTGTTCGGCATGTTCGGTGGGGTGTTGTCGTTGAGCGGCGTGTACACGTTCGTGCCGATCTTCCGCCGGAACGCGAGCTCGACGCCATCCACCGTCACGTATCTGTCGACGTAGAGGGAGGGCGCCCGGCCGTCGAGCTGAGCGAAGCCGCTGAAGTACATGTCGCTGACGAGGTTCGTGACACCCTCCGTCGGCACGATGGTGCGCAGGTAGGTCATCTGGTAGCTCACGTGCCTGCCCTCAGGGAAGTCGTGTGTGCCGATCGGGTCGAGATTGCTCCAGGATGAGGAGATGCCCGGCGACCATGAGCTCGGACCGGGAAGATAGTGCACCACGATTCGCGTGCCCGTGATGACAGAACTGCTTGTCGTGTGCGTCACCCAGAGCCCGTACGCCCCGTACTCGTGATCCCTACCAGGGTTTCCCGTGATGGTGTATTGCTCTATACCGGAGCCCGGTAGGCCGAAGGCGATCCACCCGTTCAGACCCGGCGGCTGCGCCGGTATCCCTGAGCTCGCCTGGGCTGGAGCGGAGACCGCGATGGCGATCGTCGGCAGCGCCCACGCCGCCGCGGATGCGACCGCCCGTCGACTCGGCCCCTGTTTTTCGGCGCGCAGAATATCGCTCATGTTTCCCCCTGGAAGTATCAAGCAGTGAACCGACATTCCCCCACGTCGGTCCCACTGCAGCGTGCGGTCCACAATGACAGATCTGAAATTGGACCGCAACATTTCGGCGAGTCCGACAGGTACCCGAGGCGAGCCCTCACGGCCGCGCCGCCACCACCCCCAGGTGGCTTCGTTGTACGATGGTGGAGTTCATCGCCCCGGGGTGCTGAATACGCGGATGTAGTTCAATGGCAGAACTTCAGCTTCCCAAGCTGATAGCGCGGGTTCGATTCCCGTCATCCGCTCCACGAAAAAGGCCAGGCCGGTCGCTGGACGCGACCTGGCCTGGCCTTTTCTCTTGCCGCGGTCAGCTCTCGCCGCGACCCGTCTTCTGCTGGAGGCGGTCGATATGCTCCGACGCCTCGGCCTTCGTGATGTCCGCAGGGATCTCTTCGCCAGCCTCGCGGGCAAGCGTGTCGAGGTAGCTGCGCTGCGCGCCGGTCATCGGCTCGTCGCCGGTGACCCAGTTCGAGGGGTCCTTCTCCGTGCCGTTCTCATCGGGCTCGGTTGCTCCGAGCATTTCACCTTCGTGTGTCTCTGCCATACCGGCGAGAGTAGGCGGCTCGCCTGGCTGGCGACCCGACGAATCCTGGGAAGATGTGTTCGAACCCGAGCGCCCTCGATGCCACACGGTGGTAGGTATCAGAAGTCGGCGATGACCAGCTTCTTCATCTGCATCATGTGCTCGTAGCCATCCGGTTTCGCCATGAGCTCCCCCATGTTCGTGGGCACGATCTGCCAGCTCACTCCGAACCTGTCCACCAGCCAGCCGCATTGCTCGGCTTCCGGGACGGCGCTCATCGCGCTCCAGTAGTGGTCGATCTCCGCCTGGTCGGCGCAGTCGACCTCGAGTGAGACGCCGCAGTCGAAGCCGAACTCCTGGCCGGCCCCGTTGTCCATCGCGACGAACCATTGCCCGGCGAGCTGGAAGTCGGCGTACATGACGGCACCCGCCGGAGCGGGACCCGAAGGCGCCGGGTACTCGGCGATCGTGCCGATGCGCGCATCCGGGAACAGGGAGACGTAGAAGTCGATGGCCTCGCGCGCCCTGTTCTGCGCCGCTCCGCCGAAGAGCAGACTCGGCACGATGAACGGCCGGGCCTCGTCGGCCGTGCTCAGCCCGGCGGGATCGACGAACATGAGCTGCCAGCTCACGCCGTAGCGGTCCTCGACCCAGCCGTAGTGCGGGCTGAAGGGGTACTCCTGCAGCGGCATGAGCACCTTGCCGCCATCGCTGAGCGCAGTCCAGAGCTTGTCGAGGCTCGCTCGCACCGACGCCGCGTCGCCGCCGAGCACGCGCGGGTCGAAGTTGAGCATGAACGAGACCGACGGGTTCGGCCTGAACTGGTCGCCGGCGTTGATGAGCGTGAACCGGTACTCGTCGATCTCCACGCCCACGACGAGCGGCAGGCCCGCGAAGTCCTTCTGGAAGTCGAGGAGGTCGGTCTCGGGGTATCGGGCTTCCACGGACGTCGTCGTCTTGGGGAAGCTGGAAGCGTAGAACTCGCCGGCCTCTTCGGCATTCTTGTTGAACCAAAGGTTCGGGATGATCTTCTGCATGACTCGCTGCTCCTGCACGCGTCGGTCGATCTGAGCCCGGTCGGGCCCACTCGCAAAATTACTCCCGACCCCCGACAACGGCGGCGAGCCTCGTGCTCGAGTGGGAGCGAACACCCAGGGTTCGGCTACTGCAGACCCGCGGTGAGTCTCGCAAGATTGTCGAGGACGGTCGAGCGCAGCGGCTGCTTCCGCCACTCGAACATCGTCAGCTCTCGTGACTGCTCGCGGTAGTCCTGCTGCACCTCTCGGAGGTCCTCCACGAAGTCCGAGCTGCGCACCATGAGCGACACCTCGAAGTTCAGCGAGAAGGAGCGCATGTCCATATTGGACGACCCGATGACGGCAACCTCGTCGTCGATCGTGAAGTGCTTGGCGTGCAGGATGGTCGGCGACTTGTACATCCAGATGCGCACCCCCGCGAGCAGCAGGGCCTCGTAGTAGGAGCGCTGCGCGTGGTAGACCATGGCCTGGTCGCCGATCTCCGAGACGAACAGCTCGACGACCACCCCTCGTGCCGTCGCGGTCGTGATGGCATACAGCATCGACTCGTCCGGAACGAAGTAGGGGCTCGTGATGATGATCGACTTCTGGGCGACGTAGAGGAGGTTGAGGAAGAGGCGGAGGTTGTTCTCGCTGGGATACCCGGGGCCGCTCGGCACGATCTGGCAGTCCATCCGCGCTTCCTGCGGCATCGTCTCGACGTCGGTGAGGTCTTCCGGGATGATCGTTCCCGACTCCGAGTACCAGTCGGTGATGAAGACGGCGCTGACGGCGTGCACGGCCGGCCCCTCGAGGCGGACCATGAGGTCGTGCCAGTGGAGGCCGCGGCGGATGTTGCCGCGTTTGTTGTACGTCGAGTCGACGACATTCTGCGAGCCGAGGTAGGCGGAGTTGCCGTCGACGATGAGGAGCTTGCGGTGGTTTCGCAGGTCTGGCCGCTGGTACTCGCCGCGCCAGGGGCGGACGGGGAGCATGTAGTGCCACTCGGCGCCGGCCCGCTCGAGGGCCTTGAGCCGCGACAGCGTGTGCTTGCGGTAGCCGGGCACGCGGATGGAGGCGATGTGGTCGAGCAGGATGCGAACGCTCACGCCTCGGGCGACCGCTCGGTCGAGAGCATCGAAGATCGGCAGCGTGGTGTGGTCGCAGGCGAGGATGTAGAACTCGACATGCACCCACTTCTCTGCCGTATCGATCTCGGCGGCCATCGCGACGATGGTCTCCTCGTAGTCGCCCTGCAGGACGACCTCGTTGTCGCTGATGAGGGGGATGGCCGTGTACGTGCGGTTGAGGGCGACGACGGAGTCGAACCAGGCCGGGTCGCTGTGCTTGGTCGGCTCGACCTCGACGCTCCCGACGGCCATGTTGATGAAGGTCGTGACCTCCTGCTGGCGCTCCATGCGCTTCGTGGGGAGACGGAAGCTGCCGAGGAGCAGGAACGCGATGACGCCGACGTACGGGATGAGGAAGATCGCCATGAGCCAGGCGATGCCGACGCTCGGCTTCCGATTGCGTGGCACGACGATGATCGCGATGACTCGGATGATCAGGTCGATGATCGCGAAGATGAAGCCAGCGCTGATCGTGATGTGCGGGATCTCGGCCATCGGGTCTCCTCGGGGTACTAGGGGACAGCGTAGGCCAAGGGATGCGCGTGAGCGGGACGTGCATCCACGCCCAGAACTTGTTGCACTTTCAGCGATTAGTGCAATACTGCACTAGTGACTGATAGTGCAACGAATCTACGGGCTCGCAAAATGGCGCGGACGAGCCGCGACATCTCGTCGATGGCCCGACGCCGCGCCCTCGATGTCGGCCTTCCCGGCTTCACGATCGAGGAGCTCTGCGAGCAGGTCGGCATCTCCCGAAGGACGTTCTTCAACTACTTCGCCTCGAAGGAAGACGCCGTTCTCGGCATCTCGGCCCGACGAGACACGACCCACCTCGACGAGCGCTTCGTGGCCGGCGGCGACCCCGGGAGCGAGCAGCTGAGCCCTGACCTCCTCGAAGCGCTGACACACCTGGCACTCGAGCGGTGGCGCGAGTCCGACCCGGAGCCGAACTCGGGCGACATCCGCGAAGTCATGGCCGTCATCGACCAGGAGCCGAAGCTCTTCAAGCGGGTGCTCGAGCACATGTCGAGCGACGAGAAGCGAGACGTCGCCCTCGTCGAGCGCCGAGAGGGGCTCCCGACCGGGGACCTTCGCGCCGCCGCAGCCGTGCAGCTCCTCATGTCCATCATGCGGGCGAGTGCCTTCGAGTTCTTCACGACCGACAACACCGACGACATGGAGACGGTCGTCTCCAGACGCGTCGCCGCCATTCGCGCCGTAGTGCAGCGCTGAGGGCGGCGCCTGCCCCTTTTCTCGGGCACGCCTCCTCCCGCTCCCCAGCCTTCCTCTCTCCCCCACCCTTCTCTCCCTCCCCTCTTCTTCCCGCACCGCACTCCTCGAACGGACCCACGCATGACCACCAGTGCACCGGCGCCAGCTGCGCCGCAGTTCCTGCTCACGAAGCGCAGGATCTGGACCATCTTCGGCGCCCTCATCGCCGGCATGCTCCTCTCGAGCCTCGACCAGACGATCGTCTCGACGGCGATGCCGACGATCGTGGGCGAGCTCGGCGGGGTCGACCACCAGGTGTGGATAACGACCGCCTACCTCCTCGCGACGACCATCGTCATGCCGATCTACGGCAAGTTCGGTGACGTGCTCGGGCGACGGAACCTCTTCCTCATCGCGATCGCGATCTTCACGCTCGCGTCGGTGGGCTGCGCCTTCGCGGACAGCTTCTGGGCGTTCGTGGTGTTCCGCGCCATCCAGGGCCTCGGCGGCGGCGGGCTCATCATCCTGTCGCAGGCGATCATCGCCGACATCGTGCCGGCCAGCGAACGCGGCAAGTACCTGGGCCCGCTCGGTGCGGTCTTCGGGCTCTCGGCCGTCGGTGGCCCACTGCTGGGTGGCTACTTCGTCGACCACCTGACGTGGCAGTGGGCGTTCTACATCAACATCCCGGTCGGCATCGCGGCGTTTGTCATCGCCGTGGTGGCGCTGAAGCTGCCGAGCAAGAAGGCGACGAAGCGCATCGACTACCTCGGCGTGCTCTTCTTGTCTGCTGCGACGACCTGTCTCATCTTCTTCACCGACTTCGGTGCGGATGCGCAGCACGGGTGGGCGTCGATGGTCACGTGGGCGTGGGGCCTCGGCCTCCTCGTGGCGGCGGCGATGTTCGTCTTCGTCGAGTCGCGCGCGGAGGATCCGATCATCCCGCTGGGTCTCTTCAAGAACCCGATCTTCGTGAACGCGACGGCCATCGGCCTGACGCTCGGCATCGGCATGTTCGCGGCGATCGGCTTCGTCCCGACGTTCTTGCAGATGTCGTCTGGCACGTCGGCCGCAGCCTCTGGACTGCTCATGCTTCCGATGATGGCGGGCCTCATGGGCACGTCCATCGCTTCGGGAATCCTCATCTCGAAGACGGGGCGGTACCGCATCTACCCGATCGTGGGCACGGTGCTGACCGGTCTCGCGATGGTTGCGATGACCACGTTGACGGCGGATACGCCCATCTGGCTCATCTGCGTGTTCCTGTTCTTCTTCGGGGCGGGTCTCGGGCTCATCATGCAGGTTGTCGTCCTGGTCGTTCAGAACGCGGTGCCAGCGGCCGAGATCGGCACGGCGACGAGTACGAACAACTACTTCCGTGAGGTTGGGGCAGCACTCGGCACGGCGGTGTTCGGCGCGATCTTCACGACGCGACTGACGGAGAACCTCACCTCGGTCTTCACGGCGAGCGGCGCCAGCCCGGCTGACGCGGCGACGGCGACCTCGACGATCGACCCGCAGACGCTCTCGCAGCTGCCGGACGAGGTACGGGACGGGATCGTCACGGCCTACGCCGACGCTCTGGCCCCCGTCTTCTGGTACCTGGTGCCGTTCATCGCACTCGCGTTCCTGCTCTCGCTCTTCCTGAAGCAGATCCCCCTCTCTGATGTTGCCGGGCTTGTGGCTCGTGGCGAGGCGGTCGGCGGGGAAGAGGCGGAACAGCTCGACGCGGCGGCTCGGGAGAGCCGCGAGGCGGGAGATGGTGCCACCCCGAGCGTGGATTCGACGCGGCTCAACTTAAACGGGCCGAGGAGCCGCGACTAGCGGGGTGCCGTCGAGAACGCGCGCGCCGCGCGGAGGGCCGCCTCGACGTGCATCCCCTCGAAGGGGATGACCGCAGTGAGCGCCTCTGCGGTGAGGTCCGGGCCCAGCTCGGCGCCTCGCCGGACGGCTTCCGCGTCGACCTGCTCGGGGGCTGATTCCGGGTCGTCGAGGTCCATGACGGCACCCTCGAACCAGTCGGCGGCGGCGGCGAGCATCTGCTCCTCGCCGAGCACGGGGAGCAGGTGCCGGTCGAGTCCGTCGGCGACGCCGTGGTCAACGGTGCGCCAGGCGTCCCCCGCGTTCTCGTGCCAGTAGACGAATCCGAGCCAGGGCTGCTCCCCGCCTGCCACCCAGCGGCGTCCCGATTCCGAGCTGATGGCGGCTTCGGCGCGTGCCACTCCCCACTCGGGCATGCCGGTGATGAGGTCGAAGCCCCGCCTGTACGTCTCGGAGTGGTCGCGGTCGATGCCGGCAAGGACGGCCCGGCCGTCGGGGAGCGGGGTGAGCCGAGCCCAGCTGCCACCCCCGTCGGAGTAGAACCAGCCGTGCTCGTCGGCGCGGGAGTTGTCGCCACCCTCGCCGAGGATCGCGGTCTCGATGGCCGCAGCGAGCGCCCAACGCCCCCTGATTACCTCGATGGTGGGGAACTGCCGAGTTCGGAATGCTGTCATGCGCTCATCTTTCCAAGCGCCTCCTCGGCGCTGCTGGGTGTTACTTGGAACTGGACCGCGCGCGGCGTCTCGCGGATGCGCGTGCGAGCCACCCTGGGGCCGGTTGCGGGTTCGACCTTCCACGTCCGGCTCTGCGCGGGCGAGATGGTGAGCCGACCCAGGTGCACTTCGTGGTGATGGAAGGTGCAGAGCGCGATGCCGTTGCTCGTGTCGGTGCGTCCACCTCTCGACCACGGGGTGACATGGTGGATCTCGACGGTGTCGAAAGGGAGCTCGCACGCGGGCGCTCTGCACCCGCCGTCTCGGGCGAAGACCGCTCTCCGTTGAGCCGGGCTGAAGAGTCTTCGCTTGCGGCCGAGCTTGAGGACTTCGCCGTCGTCGTCGACGAGCGCAACCCGGATGATGCCATCGCAGAGGATGCGCAGGGCCGCCTCGACCGGGACAGCCTCGCCGCTGTGCTCGAGCCGCGAGATGTCCGCCGGCGTCTCGGCGGCTCCCGCGAGACCGGCCCGCGTGACGGTCATGACCAGGGTGGGCGCTTCGCCGCCGGTCCGGGGCGCGCGTGGGGACTCGGCATGCTGAGCGAAGACCGAGACGAGCGCGTCGATGCGTCGCTGAGAGAAGCTGCGATCGTCCCGGATCTGCGGCTCCTCCTGAGGAGCGAGGGTGCCGCTGGGCTCGTCGCCTGCTTCGCACGCGTGGTCGCGCCGCGGCGAGAGATACGCGTCGAGGACGCGCATGATGGTCTCGCCCTGCTCCGGGGTCGCGAGGAGCCTGCCCTGCACCATGCCGTCAGCGCGACGGGTGAAGGAGAGTCCTCGCTTCGCGGCTTGACGTTCCGCGTTGGGCTCCGCGCCGTCTGGGTCGAGGAAGGCCACCCACACGGCGGCCTGCTTGGCCAGACGCTCCGGCGACGCCGGCTCGTCGTCCTCCTGGGTGAGCCCGCACGCGGCCTGGACGAGCTCGTACTCTGCGCGATCGAGGTCGGCGATATCGACGCTGCCGCCCGCCTCGCGCAGCCCTGCGACGATCGCCGACGCCTGCGAGAGCGTCACCAGCCCTTCCGCGACCGCGACTGCGACCTGGCTCCGTGTGGGCCGAAGCGCCTCGCCCGTCATGCTGATGCGCTCGCGCGTCGCCTCGGCGACCTCGCGAAGCTTGGCCGCCTCGGCTCGGCGAAGGCCGAAGGTCTGCCGCACGGCCTCGTGCACGGACCGGTACCCACCCCGACGCACCAGAGAACCAGAGAAGGCCACCGGCGTGATCTCGTCTCGCCCGAGCAGCTCGGCCGTCATCTCCAAGATCGTCGCGTCGAGCATCCGCTTGCGAGCGGCCAGCTCTTCGAACGCGGCGAAGAACTCGGCGTCGAGCACCGACGAGACGGGCTGTCGCCCGTCGACGAGCGCCGTGACGACGGCCGTGGCTGCGATGACGGACTCTCGCTCGACAGCAGCAACGCTCGCCGGTAGACCCGCGAGGACTCCAGCCCCTGCCCCAGCACCAGCACCAGCACCAGCACCAGCACCAGCACCAGATACTCCACCCGATGCGTGTTCGTCGTCGCCCATCGAATCCCCCCCTCATTGTGCCGGCACCCTCCACCCAAGGCATTTCTGCCTGCGGATTCACGTGCCGAGCTGGCTTCCCCCGAAGCCAATCCCAGCCTACCGTGTATCGAATGTATATTCGAGCCCTGTGAAGAAATCCCACGTCACAGAACAGTAACCGCACGCTGGAATCACCAGCCACGCAGGCGAGCCCGCGCGCCTCCCAGCACACCTTCGACGCTACTTCTGGCAGCCGACATTCGGCGGGCGAGAGCACCCCGCGGGTACCCCGTCCAAGCTGTGTTCCTCCCAGGGCGCGCGCGGGATACTCTTTCGATCACCTCTGCTTCACTTACCGCCCCTGCATCTCAGCGACTGGACGCATCCTTCCGTGGCTCCCACACTCTTCCCCTGGCTCGACCCTGAAACGATCATTCACGGTGCGGGCCCCTGGGCGCTTCTTGTCGTGTGCCTCATCGTGTTCTCGGAGACCGGCCTCCTCGTCGGCTTCCTGCTGCCCGGCGACACGCTGTTGCTCATCACGGGCCTGCTCGCCTTCTACCCGGGCATCGGCTTCGACATCTGGTGGGTGTGCCTCGCCATCGGATTCGCCGCGTTCCTCGGCGGCGAGGTCGGCTACCTGATAGGGCGAAAAGCGGGGCCGAGGATCTTCGAGCGCAAGGAGAGCGGCCTCTTCAGCGTGAAGAACGTCGAACGGACCAACGCGTTCTTCGAGCGCTTCGGCGGCCTCGCGGTCATCATCGCCCGCTTCGTTCCTGTCGTGCGCACCTTCGCTCCGGTGGCCGCGGGCGTCGGCAAGATGGACTACCGGAAGTACACGATCTACAACCTCATCGGCGCGCTCATCTGGGGCGCCGGCCTCACCTTCGCCGGCTACCTCCTCGGCTATGTGCCGGTACTCGGCGACTTCATCCGCGAGTACATCGACGTGATCCTGATCGTCGCGGTGCTCGCGACCGTGGTGCCCACGAGCATCCACTACCTCCTGAACTCGCGGAAGTCCCGCCGCGAGGCCGAGCAGCGCAACCGCGATGAAGCGAAGAACCTCTCGCTTGCACCGAAGGACTTCGACCAGAAGCTCGGCGACTGAACGTCGGAATTCCGGCACCAGCTGCCCAGGCGCGCGGTGGACTCCGCCGCCCCGCGAACCGCCGGTAACAAGGCATGCCACCCTCCCGCGAGACTCGATTCCGCGCGCTGACGGGCGCCTCGAACGCGACGTAGGCTTGCCTGCGCGGCATGCTCTGCCGCGTCTCTCGACGGCGTTGCAGTGAGGAGTTCGGTTCACGGATGAGCGGCATCTGGCGGTACCAGTCGACCTCGATCCCCCTCCGACTGGCGAACGCCGGAGCAGTTGTCGCCCTTCCCCTGCTTGCCGTCGAGCAGCTCGGGGACGTCGCCGTCGGCGGTTTCCTCGTCGCCGTCGCCCTCTTCCCGAGCGTCATCGCGGCACCGCTCGTTGGCGCCCTCCTCGACCGGATGCGCCGCCCGAAGCTGCTCCTCATCATCGGGGGGACGATCACGGCGGCCGCCTACCTCTTCGCCTCACAGCTGGGCACACTGCCGATCGGCGTCATCGCCGTCATCCTCGCGGTCGCCGGGTTCGTGACTCCCGCCTACATGGGCGGCCTCTCGAGTTTCGCGACCGACAACATCGAGCCGGCCAGGAAGGCCTACGCGCAGGACGCGCTCTCCTACACGATCGCCTCGGTGGGTGGTCCGGCGCTGGCGGCGCTCGCGATCCCACTGGCGGGCTCAGCACGACTCGCGATGGTGCTCCTCGCGAGCCTCGCCCTCATCGGGGCGGTGGCCGGGTTCGGCATCCGGATGCACGCGAAGAACGGCCCGGTGGAAGGCCTCGGGCGGACGATCGCTCGCGGCATGACGTACCTCGTCAAGCACAAGCCGATCGCGATCGTCACGATCGCCGGCACCGTCAGCCAGGTCGCCGGTGGCGCGCTCGGCATCGCCGCCATCGCCATCTCCCTGGAGCGGACCGGCTCCGAGGCGTCCGCCGCCTGGCTCGTCACCGCCTACGCGATCGGCGGCCTCGCCGGCGCCCTCTTCATGGCGGTCAGGACCTGGACCACCCGAGGCCCGGTCTGGGTCATGGGGATGGGCTTCGTCGCGACGGGCGTCTTCCTGCTCATCGCGGTGCCGGCGCTCCCGATCGGGTTCGCGTTCGCCGCTGTCCTCATCTCGGGTCTCTTCGCGGCACCGGCAAACGCCGCCATGATGCTGCTCCGCGACAAGGAGAGCAAGCCGAACGTGCGCTCGCAGGTCTTCACGATCGGCGCCGGCCTGCGGGTCACGGCGGCCGCCGTCGGCGCGGCCATCGCCGGGCTCATCGCGGGCTTCGACGCAGGCTGGCTGATCACCGGGATGGCCATCATCTGGATCCTCTCCGGCTCCATCCTCTGGTTCTTCCCGAACCCGCCGGCGCGCACGGGCATCATCCCCGTGCAGAAGGGCCCGCAGGCGCCGTAGCGCGGGCCAGCAGGCCAACCGCCGCCACCTGAGGCGAGTCCGATGCCACGTCCGCGCAGGCAAACGCTGCCAGCCAAGTGGCCAGCAACACGCCCGGTGGAAGGGGCACTTGGCTGGCAGCGTTGGCACTCAGGCCCTGACGACCGCTTGGCCGCCACGGGCCAGCGAGGATGAGCGAGGAGCGAGCAGCGAGCGCTTCCCCGGCCGGCGTGGGAGACTCCCCGGAAGACGCGCGTGCGGCGCCTGAGCGAGCGGAGCATCCCATGACCGAGAACCCCGCCCTGGTGGTTGCCGTCATCGCGCTGGGCTTCGCGGCGGTCACGTTCCTCCTGGTGTGGATGCTGCACGCGGCCCCTCGCCCACCGCGCGACTCCGAGCTCTCCCCAGACGAACGGCGCCGACGAGCCGAGAACCCGGGTCCGGCGCCGACGAGCATCCGCTTCGATCACGGCAACAACTCGAGCTACTGACGCGAGAGACCTCAGCGCGGACGCCAAACGCTGCCAGCCGATGTGCCCCTTCCCGAACTCGGTGAAGGGCACATCGGCTGGCAGCGATCGCGGTGGGGCTGCGGAAGCCGTCGCTAGGCGACGCCCACGAGCAGCCAGACGACGAAGCAGAGCAGGAAGCCGACGAGGCCAAGCACCGTCGTGAGGACGGTCCACGTGCGGAGGCCGTCCGCGACGCCGAGGCCGAGGTACCGGGTGACGACCCAGAAGCCGGAGTCGTTGACGTGTGACAGGCCGAGTGCGCCAAACGCGATGGCGAGGGCGAGCAGCGCGACCTGGATCGTCGAGTACCCGCCGCCGAGGATCGACGCGCTGAGGAGGCCAGCCGTCGTGAGGATCGCGACCGTGGCCGACCCCTGCGCCGCGCGGAGGGCGAGCGAGATGAGGTACGCCATGATCATGAGCGGCATGCCGGTGGCGAGCAGCGTCTCGCTGAGTGCCGCGCCGATTCCGCTCTCGGTGAGGACGCGGGCGAACGCGCCGCCTCCGCCCGTGACGAGGATGACGACCGCGACCGGTGGGAGCGCCGCTTCGACGACGTCGCCGAGCTGCGATGCGCTCCAGCCTCGGCGGATGCCGAGGAAGAAGCTCGCGAGGAGGACCGTCACGAGGAGCGCGAACAGCGGGGCGCCGATGAACGCGAGCACGTTGCGGATGGGGTCGCCGGCCGGCAGCAGCGTGGCGCCGACCGTGCCGAGGGCGATCATGATGAGCGGCGTGACGATGAGCGTCATGACCATGCCTGCGCTCGGCGGCGCGACCGTGCGCGCCTTGGTGGCGGTGCCGGACGCGCCGCCCTCCGAGCCGGACGCGCCTTCGGCGTCGGCGTCGGCGTCGGCGACGATCGCATCCGCCTTCTCCGTGCCGAACTCGGCGAACGACTTCGCCGTGGTCGAGAGCATCGTGAAGTTCTTGCGGTTGAGCCACTTCGAGAAGAAGTGCGAGACGACGGCGAGGACGAGGCAGACGGGGAGGCCGATCATGGTCACCCAGCCGAGGTCGGCGCCGAGGATTCCGGCGCCTCCTACGATTCCGGGGTGCGGGGGCATCGCGACGTGCACGGCGAGCATGATGCCGCCGACGGGCAGCCCGAACTTCACGGGGTCGACGCCTGCCGCCTTGCAGAAGCCGTAGATGATCGGCACGAGGATGATGAACCCGACGTCGAAGAACACGGGGATCGCGAGCACGAGGGCGGCGGCTGTGAGGGCACCGGCGACGCGCTTCGGCCCGAGCAGCTTCGTGAAGCGCCGGGCGAGGCTGGAGGCACCGCCGGAGATCTCGATGATCTTCCCGAGCATCGCGCCGAGCGCGACGAGGATCGCGACCGACCCGAGCACACCGCCCATTCCGGCGATGATCGACTCGATGATGCCGACGCGTGCCGGTTCGAGTTCCGTCTCGGGAACGGTCACGAGCGGCAATCCCGTCGCGAGGCCGACGAGGACGCTCACGATGAGCAGCGCGAGGAAGGCGTGCACCTTGAGTTTGATGATCAGCAGCAGGAGGAGGCCGATACCTCCGGCTGCGATCGCGAGCAGTAGGAATGTGGACAAGTCCGTCTCCTTTGACGAGGGCGCCGACGAGAGCGCTGACGAGGACGCTGACGAGAGCGTTGTTTGGGTGAGAGCGGGGGCTCTTGCTTACGAGTCGGTGGTCTTCGGGGCGAGGGCGAGGATGACGGCTGAGTCGTCGGACGCACCGAGTCCCTGTGCCTGGCCAAGGAGGTACAGCTGCTCGGCGGCGGCGGCGACCGGCGTCGGGAGCCCGACGGCGCGGCTCGCCTTGCCGACGATGCCCATGTCCTTCACGAAGATATCGAGGCGGCTGAGCACTTCGGCGCCGTCCTCGTCGTAGGCCTCGAGGATGCGGGGGCCGCGGTTCGCGAGCATGAATGAGCCCGCTGCTCCGGCGCCGAGCGTCTCGAGGGTCTTGGCCGGGTCGAGCCCGAGGCGCTCGGCGAGTGCAAGCGCTTCCGCTGCGGCCGCGATGTGCACGCCGCAGAGCAGCTGGTTGACGGTCTTCAGCGCCTGACCGTCGCCGGGGCGGTCGCCGACCACGGTGAGGGTGGATGCGAGGAGGCCGAGCACGGGCTGCGCCTTCTCTCGCGCTGCCGGCGTCGCACCGACGACGATGAGCAGGTCGCCCTCGCCCGCGCGGACGGGGCCGCCGGAGAGGGGCGCATCCACGAGCTCGACCGAGTGCTGCTCGAGGCGAGCGACGACGTCGGCGATGCCGTCGGTTCCGACGGTGCTCGTGAGGATCACGACTGCGCCCTCGTCGAGCTTGTCGGCGATGCCGTTCTCTCCGAACAGCACTTCATGCAGCTGCTCGCCGTTGCGGACGGCGAGGAGGACCGCGTCGACGCCGGCGACCGCGCTGGCCGCGGAGGCGTGCGGCACGATGCCCGCGGCGGCCGCGAGGTCGAGGCGCGGCTGCGCGATGTCGAAGCCGTTGACCGTGAGCTGGCTGCTGAGGCGGGTCGCCATCGGCAGGCCCATCGCGCCGAGCCCGAGGACGGCGACGGAGTAGGTGGAGGAGGTCATGGTTGCTCGTTTCTCGGTGCGTGTTGAGATCTCAGCGCTGTTGCTGATCAGTTGGATGCGGGAATGGGTGCGGATGCAGGTGCGTCGACGCCGACAGCGGCGCTCACGTGGAACTTCTCGACGACCCGCGCGAGCGAGTCCTCGTCGCCGACGTTGCCGGCGAACACGACGTAGGGGATGCCGTCGGCCGGTCCCCCGACCGCCTGCCAGAGGGAGACGATGCCGGGCAGCATGGGGCCGCGGACGACGGCGTGACGGATCTCGAGGCCGTTCGTGGCGACGTCGCTCGAGGTGATCCCGCCCTTGGCGATGACGAAGCTCGGCGGCGTCACGCGGAGCGCGTGCGCGACGACCTCGCAGACGGCGGCAGAGACGTCTCTGGAGATCGCGAGGGAAGCGTCCGCGTCGTCGGTCTTCACGAGCTCGCGGCTCGTGTGGAGGATCACGTCGCCGTTCGCGAGCGCTTCGACGACGCGAGTCTTCGCCTCGCCGATGTGCGCGGCTCGGGCGTCCGCGTCGATGATCGCCGAGACGGAGAGCTCGACGGTCGGCAGGTGGGGATGCTCGGTCCGGAGGGCTGCGAGCTGCCGTGTCGTGAGGTCGACGTGCGAGCCGACGACGATCAGGCCGCCGGCAGCGGACTGGGCCACCCCGTCGCGCGCCAGCTGCGCCGGGGTGAGTGGGGAGGCGATCTCCTGCCCGATTCGGGCTCGCACGAACGGCGGCCCGACGCGGTAGAGGAACTGCTTGCCGTCGGCCTCCGCGAGCTCGAGCCCGAGGGCGACGATGCGGATGTCGTCCTCGATGACCACGTCGACGACGATCGGCTGACCGTCGCGCGCATCCTGCAGCACGCTTGCGACCGCTTCTGGGCCGCGACGGATGATATCGAGCGAGAGCACCGTCACATCTGCGGCGGCCCAGCGACCCTTCGTCTTCTCCTCGACCCATTCGGGGAGCGCGGAGCTGCGGAAGCCGAACGTCGCATCCTTCGCGAACTCCGTCTCGGCGACCGGCACGAGCTCGCCGTTCTGCCGGTAGTAGTGGATGCCCCCGATCGTGACCCTTCCAGCGTCGGGAAATGCGGGAACGATGAGGACGCCGTCCGGCACCGGGCCGCCGAGCTCGGCGAGCGTTGCCGCGATGACGTCGGTCTCGAGGGGGAAGTGGCCGCGCAGCGTGCTGTCGCCGCGGCTCACGAAGGCGATTCGGCGCTCGAGGCGCTCCGCCGCGGCGAGGGCTGCCGTCACGATCTCGCGGTTGCGTGCGGCGGCGGATTCGGCGTCGAGGCTGCGCGTGTTCGTGAGGACGTACACGGCGTCGCGGCCCTGTTCGAGGGCCCAGACGAGGTCGTCCTGCTCCCAGCGGGTGAGGACGGGAAGATCGGCGACGGACTGCGTCCCGGTGGGATCGTCGTCGAGCACGATGAGGGTCACTCCGGATTCGCGGACCCGGTCGGCGACCTCCGCAGCGTCGACGCGCACCGGGGCGGGGTACTGCTCGAGCAGTCGGCTTTCATCCATCAGAGAACTCCCTTGTAATCGGATATCAGATATCTTGCGCCCACCGAAGGGGGTTGTCAAGGAGATATCTGATATCTCGAGGGGGGGGAACCGGGTGACGCCTGCGACGCACCGCCGCCGGAAGGAAGTGCGGCGATCAGGCTCGAGGCGTGAGCACGTACTCCTGCAGGTCGTCCGCCGTCTGCTGCATGTGCGACTCCATCGCCGCGCGCGCGGCTGGGCCATCGCCGGAGCGCAGCGCCTCGAGGATCCCCGCATGCTCGCGGATGGCATTCACCTGCACCTGCGGCACCGCGGAGGTCTCGTAGCGGCGCTCGTACATGAACTTCCCGAGCGGCTCGAGCAGCACGCGCAGGAACGGGTTGCCGCTCGCCCGCAGCACGACATCGTGGAACGCGATGTCGGCGGTGACGAAGGTGTGCACGTCGTTCGCGGCGCTCGCCGCGCGCATCTCCTCGAGGTACCCCTCGAGCTTCTCGAGGTCGTCGGCGGTGCGCAGCGGGGCAGCGAGCTCGCAGGCACCCGTCTCGATCATTCGTCGAAGCTGGACGAGCTGCACCGAGGCCTGCGCCTTGCCGCCGGTCGACGTCGCGGCGCGCAGGAGCGGCTCGATGCCGGTCCAGTCCTCCATGGGAAGCACGCGACCGCGAGTCCCGGGAACCGGCTGAACGACTCCCTGCGCCTGCAGCGTCTTGAGGGCCTCGCGCAGCGTGAGGCGGTTCACGCCGAGCCGCTCGGCGAGGTCGATCTCACGCGGCAGCGGCGCCCCCTGGGGCAGCGCCCCCGAGATGATGTCATCGAGGAGCCGGTCGCTGACCGACTGAACAAGCGACGCTCTCGCCATGGTGACCTCCGAACTCGCAATGCTAGTGGGCGCGTCCGGACACCGGCTCACGCGAGCGTCACCGCAGCGTGACGGCGACCTCCACGACGACGTCGTTCGCATCCTCTCCGATGACACGCTGGCGCACCTCGGGCGATGTGAGCGCCACCCCGCGCTCCGCGAGCGCGTCGAAGAGGGCCACGACGGCCGGATGCACGGACCCCTCCGGCAGATCGGCACCGTGCGAGCGCCACACGGCCACGAGGTCGGTTCGCGGCGGCAGCTCATCCGCGAGGATGCGCCCGTCGTGCCACGACTCGTCGTCGGCTTCCGGGAGGCGCGCGACCGGCCAGCAGAAGAGCATCTGCAGCTCGGATGCTCGTGCCGTGCTGCCGGGGGCCTCCCGGAAGGACGTCCAGAACCCGGGCCCCGGCTCGAGCCCAGCCTCGACGCCGCGCCGATGCAGTTCGGCGAATTCCCGGTTCGCGTCCTCATCGCTCGGCGCCGCACCGGCACCGTCCCCGCGGGCGACGCCCCCACCGGCCGCATCGAGGTCAGCGGGCAGCGGGATGACGCGCGCGACGAACGGCGTGGCCCCGAGTCGCCGCTCCTCGACGAGAACCGGGCGCGCGAATGCGGTGAGCACGGCGTCCGCAGCCGTCATGGCTGCATCCTCGACGTCACGTTTCCGCACCACTTCGGCACGATGGTGACGCAGCACGTCGGCTGCGTCTCCGTCTCGGAGCGCCCTCGCGGCGGAGGGCAGCGGCACGCCGGCCGCCCGCAGCGCCTGCAGGAGGGCGCCGTCGCGCACCTGCGACTCGGCGTACCTGCGGTACCCGGTCACCGCATCCACCTCGTACGGGACGAGCGCCTTCGTCTCGTCGTAGTGACGCAGCGCCTTCACGCTGATGCCGGTCGTGTTCGCGAATTCCCCGATGGTGAGCATGCCTCAAGCCTGCCGCCTCCCGTAGGAGGAGAGTCAAGCGGGGCACTCCGCAGACCTGCCCGGCTGGACCAGACGCCTCGAGCTCGCCGGCATGCGCCTCGAGGCGCGAGGCCCGATCAGGCCGCCGCCATCTCGAGCGCCTCCTCCGCACGCTCCGCGCTGCCCTCCGCGAGGCCGCGCTTGAGGGCCGGAGCCAACGCGACACACAGGACCACCCCGACAGCGAGCACCGCGACCTCGGTGACGGTGAGCGCCCAGATGATGCCGGGCAGGCCGAACCAGATGCTCCCCGCGATCACCACGGGGATGAACAGCACCCCTTGGGCGGCCGACATGATGGTCGCGGGAAGGGCACGGCCGGTTGCCTGGAACAGCGACGTGATGAGGCCGGTGAAGCCGTTCGCGATCATCGCGATGAGCTGCGCCGCGAGCACCACGACGCCGATCGCGAGCACGGATGCGTCGGCCACGAAGAGCGCGAACACCTGCTCTCGGAAGCACAGCAGGAGGATGGCCGCGAGCGCGGCGACCCCGCCGACCGTGATGGCGGATGCGCGCAGCGCCGACCCGAAGCGTGCGCCGTCGCCCTTGCCGTACGAGTAGGCCAGGAGCGGCAGCACGCCGAGGGTGACACCCATGATGAGGAACTCGGGCACTTGGGCGATACGCACGGCGACGCCCATCGCCGCGAGCGGCCCCTCGCCGTAGGCCGCGGCGAGGTTGTTGAGCACCAGCGCCGTGACGATGAGGAACGCCGACTGCAGCAGCGTGCCGATGCCGACGCCGAGGACCGGCTTCTGCACGGAGCCCGCGAGGGTGAACCAGCGAGGAGAGAGGCTCACGTGCTCGCTGTTGCGCGTGAGCCAGAGAACGAAGTACGCGACGACGACGAGGTTCGCGAGACCCGTGGCCACGGCCGCCCCCGCCACGCCCCAGTTGAGCACCAGGATGAACAGCGCGTCGAAGGCGAGGTTCACGACGGCGGAGAGCACGAGCGCGACCATGACCTGCTTCGCCGCGCCTTCCGCCCGGACGAGCTGCTCGAGGCAGACCGCCGCGGCGAGGACGGGCACGAAGCCGAGCAGCACCCCGACGAAGGCAGCCGTGGGCGCCGCGACGGATGCGTCGGCGCCGAGCAGCGAGACGAGCGGCGAGAGGAACACGAGCCCGATGGCGGCGACCACGGCCCCCACGACCACCGACCCCCAGAGCGAGTAGGACGCGACCCGCTTGATGGTCGCCGCCTTCGAGGGGTCGCGTTCGGCCCCGCCGAGGAGGCGCGACACGAGCGCCCCTCCCCCGACCCCGAAGACGTTCCCGACCCCCATGACGAGGATGAGGACCGGCGAGCCCAGGGTGATGGCGGCCAGCAGGGCCGTGTCCCCGAGCGAGCCGATGAACCCCGCATTGGTGAGGTTGTAGATCGCTCCGACGATCATCGCGGCCGCCATGGGCACGCAGAGGTGCAGGAGTGCGGTGATGATCGGTGCCGACGAGAGGTACCAGCGGTTCGTGTGCACCGCATCCGGGGCGGCCTCACGGGCTGTCGACAGATCGGCCGTGGTTTGTGCTTCTGGTGGTGTGCTCATGGTTGCTTCTTTCTGGGCAGGACGGAGCGCGCGCCGACACTCGTCGGCACGTGAGGGGATGCGCGACTCGGTCGCGCGCCTCGGAGGGCTAGTCGCGCACTGGCTGCGGGAGCTGAGCCGTGATCTTGGCGAGGAGCGCCTGGAACGCGACTCGTTCATCGGCATCGAGCGGCGCGAGGATCGTCTCGTCTGCGGCGATCATGGCCTCCTCGAAGCCCGCGATGAGCTCGGCCCCGGCGGGCGTGGCGTAGACGCGCTTGGTGCGCTCGTCGCCACCCTCGGTTCGGCGTTCGATGAGCCCTCGCCCCTCGAGGCCGCGGAGCAGACTCGAGACGCTCGCCGGGGTTGTGCGACTCATTCGAGCGAGCTCCGATTGGCTCGCCCCTGGGCTCTGCACGAGGTAGCCGAGCACGAAGCTCTGCGGCCGGGTGAGCTCGCGCTCACGTGTCCAGTCTTCCCCGGCCTTCATCTGCGCCCAGCTGATCCATCGGACGAACTCGAGGGGCGTGCGTGGGGCTGGGGCTGTATCCGACATAGTTAGAACTATGACAGTTAGAGTTCTAACTGTCAAGATAGCCCAGCCCGTGCCCCGCGCCGCACGCGTAGACTGGGCGGATTCACCGGGAGGAGCAACGATGCCCGAACCGAAGCATCCAGAGAAGCGCGCGAAGCCGGAAGCCGGCGTGGCGCGCATCGTCGAGAACATCGACGAGACCGCGGCCATGTTCTCCGAGCCGAAGATCACCGCAGTCGGCATCCCCGCAGTGCTCAACTCGCTCAAGGTGACGACGGCGCAGATGGGCCCAGCCCGCACAGCCCGCACCCTGCTGCGCATCAACCAGAAGGACGGCTTCGACTGCCCCGGATGCGCGTGGCCGGAGGGCAAGCACCGCAGCCCGGCCGAGTTCTGCGAGAACGGCGCGAAGGCCGTCGCCGAGGAGGCCACGAAACGGCGCGTTCCCCCGAGCTTCTTCGCCGAGCACTCCATCGAGGAGCTGCGCACCTGGGACGACTACTCGCTCGGCCAGCAGGGCCGCCTCACGCATCCGATGCTCCTCGAGGAGGGCGGCACGCACTACCGGGCCGTGAGCTGGGACGACGCGTTCGACATCATCGCCGACGAGTTCGCGCAGATGTCGAGCCCAGACGAGGCGATCTTCTACACCTCCGGCCGCACCTCGAACGAGGCGGCGTTCGTGTACCAGCTGTTCGTGCGCGGCCTCGGCACGAACAACCTCCCCGACTGCTCCAACATGTGCCACGAGTCGAGCGGCTCCGCACTCGGCGAGACGCTCGGCATCGGCAAGGGCTCGGTGAGTCTCGAGGACCTCCACGAGGCCGACCTCATCATCATCGCCGGCCAGAACCCCGGCACCAACCACCCGCGCATGCTCACCGCCCTCGAGAAGGCGAAGCTCAACGGCGGCAAGATCATCGCCGTGAACCCGCTGCCCGAGGCGGCGCTCATGCGGTACGAGAATCCGCAGACCGTGCGCGGCATGGTGCTCGGCGGCACCGCCCTCAACGACCTGTTCCTGCAGATCAAGCTGGGCGGCGACCAGGCTCTGTTTCAGGCGCTCGGCCGCATCCTGCTCGACGCCGAGGAGGCGAACCCCGGCACCGTCTTCGACCACGACTTCATCGCCGCGAAGACGTCGGGGGTGGATGCGTACCTCGAGTCCCTCCGCACGCTCGACTGGGCCGAGGTCGAGACCGCGACCGGCCTGAGCGAGGCGGAGATCCGCGAGGCCGGTGAGCTGCTGCTCGCTTCGAAATCGACGATCGTCTGCTGGGCGATGGGCCTCACCCAGCACAAGCACTCCGTGCCGACACTGCGCGACTGCGTCAACCTGCTGCTCCTGCAGGGCAACATCGGCAAGCCCGGCGCGGGCGTCTGCCCCGTGCGCGGGCACTCGAACGTGCAGGGCGACCGCACGATGGGCATCTTCGAGCGGATGCCGGAGTCGTTCCACGACAAGCTCGACGCCGAGTTCTCGTTCGCGTCTCCCCGCGAGCACGGCTACGACACGGTCGAGGCGATCCGCGCCATGCGCGACGGCAAGGCCCGCGTCTTCATGGCCATGGGCGGCAACTTCTCCAGGGCGACACCCGACACGGCAGTGACGGAGGCGGCCATGGAGTCGCTTGCCCTCACGGTGCAGGTATCGACGAAGCTGAACCGCTCGCACGTCGCAACGGGGCGCCGAGCGCTCATCCTCCCCACCCTCGGCCGCACGGAACGCGACCGGCAGGCGGGCGGCACGCAGCGCGTGACCGTCGAGGACTCCATGAGCGCCGTGCATGCCTCCCACGGGCGGCTCGAGCCGGCAAGCGACGAACTGCTCAGCGAGGTCGCCATCGTGACGATGCTCGCCGAACGGGTCCTCACCCGCTCGCGCCCGAACGTGCCGCAGGTGAACTGGGCCGAGCTCCGCGCCGACTACGCGAACGTGCGCGCATCCATCTCCCGGGTCATTCCCGGGTTCGAGGACTTCGAGGCGAAGATCGACGAGCCCGGCGGGTTCGTCCTGCCGAACGGGCCGCGCGACGGCCGCGACTTCTCGAGCATCGGCGGCACCGCGAAGTTCACGGCCAACGAGCTCGAGTACCCGAAGGTCCCCGAGGGGCGCCTGCTGCTGCAGACGCTGCGCTCGCACGACCAGTTCAACACCACCATCTACGGCAAGGACGACCGGTACCGGGGCGTGAAGAGCGCCAGGAGGGTCGTCTTCGTCAACGAGGCGGATGCACGGGACCGCGGCCTCGCCGACGGCGACCACGTCGACATCGTATCGGAGTGGCCCGGCCGCGACGGTTCGCTCGAAGAGCGCCGCAGCGAGCGCCACCGCATCGTCGTCTACTCCACCCCGCGCGGCTGCGTCGCCGCGTACTACCCGGAGACGAACGTGCTCGTGCCGCTCGACTCGACCGCCGATGTCAGCAACACGCCGACCTCGAAGTCGATCGTCGTTCGACTGGAGCGAGCTGCGGCCGAAACGCGCTGAGGAAACTGGCTCTCAGCGCTTGACCCTGGGCGCAGTGCGGATTTCCCGAGGCGAGCGGTTGAAGATGTCGCGGAGGGCGCGTCTCATCGTCTCCTTCGACGGGAAGCCACTGGTCACCCAGACCTCTTCGATCGACAGCTGGCGTTGCGTCTGCAGGAGAGTCTTCGCCGTGTGCGCACGCTCCGAACGGATGAGCTGCGCAAGGCTCACATCGCCGGAGTCCGACATCACCCGGTCAGCCGTTCTCCGCGAAATGCTCAACCCCAGGGCTATCGAGTGTGGAGTGAGCGCGGGATCCTGATGCCGGAGACGCACGATCGCACGAATCTCGCCGGCCAGGTCCCTGGAGACGTGGTTGCCAGTCTCGAGGAGCTCCAACACGAGCGACCGCGCCATCGATCGGAGGAGACTCCGCATGTTGTGGATCGTCAGGACATCGTCCACGCGCGGATACCGAACGAAGGACTCGAGCATCGGCCGCATCATGTCGAGGATCGGCGACCCAAGCTCCCTCTTCCCCGGCCGGATGGAGGCCGCCAGAGAGGGCAGCACCTCGCGAGCATCGAAGGCGAAGAAGATTCCCTCGAAGTGGTTGTCGCTGCTCATGAGCACTGGAGTGCTGCCCGGGAGTACGAGCCAGACTCGATCTTGTATCTTCAGCGTGTTCGAGGGGCCCGACTCCACGTTCAGCACGCCCGATCGAGGGAAGATCATCAGCACTCGCCTCCGAGCAGACGCCCGCGCCCTTGTCCAGGAGACAGCGAATGCAGTCGTGGTGACCTCTGCAGCGAAGTAGTTCTCCATGGTCAGAAGCTGCACGTCAGAGATCAGAGGGGCCGAGTACCGAACGATTTCCACACCGATCGACTCGAGGCCCCACGTCTGCGGCGAACCCCTGAACCGAAGGACGCTCCTCTTGTACCCTGACGGATGTTCCACGTCCTGGCGTGCGTCTCGTCGAGAGGAATTGACGTTCACGGTCACCGAATCTTTACTCACATGAAGAGAGCCGTGGAAACCCTCGACCCACCATCTCGCTCCGACCAGAGTCGGCGGTGAACTGACCGCTCGACAGAGAGCGAACAGGGTTGCCGCCACTCGGCTGCAGGACTGCTCGGACGACCCAGAGGAACAACCTCATCGAGCCTGCCGTGAGCACGCCAGGACCAACCCACGCCCTTCATAGCCTTTCCGAGTCCGAGTCCGAGTCCGCGTCCGAGTCCGCGTCCGCGTCCGCGAACGACCCTCGAGGCTCGCCCCCAGCGCTAGTTCGTTGTCATGGTGGTGCACGAGGTGGCGAAGACACCGCTTCGCTGTGCGCACTGACCGGCGACGAAGTCGTTCTCACCTGCCCAGCAGATCTGGACGCCGTTGTACTGCTGGTAGTTGTTCACCTGGAACTCATGCCCCTGGCTCGGGTAGATCCGACCGCCGGACGACACAAAAGTCCCGGTGAAGGTGGTTTTGAAGGCGTAGTAGAGCTGCCCCCCGATGACCCGAGTCTCGCCCGTCGGCTGGAGGTTGGTCCAGCTGGAGCTGCCGGTGTTCGTGAAGGTCAGACCCGGCACGGTCCACCAGTAGATGATCGAGAAGCTCTTGACGTCGCCGGGCGTGACGCCACCTCCACCTACTCCTCCGGTCTGGGTGTTGGTGGCACTCACCGTGTACCTTCGAGGATTGCTTGTCTGCTGCAAGCGGATTCCCGTGCTTCCACCGCGCACTTGGCTGCAGTTCACCGACGCGCTCGCACTGGGAGCCTGTACCGCGAGTGCGAGCACCGGCACCGTCCAGGCGGCACCTTGCACGATCTTCCGCCGGGAGACACGGTCGCTTTCGCCCGCACCGCCGCGGGAAATCGACTGGCCATGCTTATCGAGCGTGTTCTTAGGGAGAGATTTCACCTTCACATCATGCTGTTCCGGTCAGTCGCTCATGTCGTCCTGGCTGAGATTGCGCGACACCTGGCCGAAATTGTGCCGATTATCCCCGAACGGGTACCAACAGCACGAGGGAATGCCACCGCATCGTGGCCACTTCCACCCTGGGCGGTGAGGGCCTCAGGCTCGGCGGCGGATGCGGATCGGCCCCTTCGCCGAGGCGCCGTCGACGACTTCGCCGCCCTGGGTGATGTCGACGTCGCCGGCCGCCACGAGGCGCAGCGCGGCTGCCCTCGCCGCGTCCATCTCGCCGCGCCACTCGTCTCCCCCGACGGCTCGCGCCGCCTCGGACGGACAGATGGTGGCCCCTTCGGCCCGCTTGGCGAGCAGCTCGAGGATCACACGCTCGAGCTGCTGATCGCGCTGCGAGGCCGGGGTCACAGCAGCCGCTCCGCGAGGACCTTCGCCGTCGCCTCGGGATGCACGCGGTGCCCGACCGACTCGGCGACCTCGACGAGCTCCGACCCCGGCAGCGTCTCAGCCAGCCGCCTCGCGGCGCTCGCGAGGAACGGGAACGTGTCGCCGCCCACGACGATCGTCACGGGCACCTGCACGTCGACCATCGCCGCCGTCGGCGTCGACACCTGCCGCACGAGCTGCGCGTCGTAGACCGTCGACTGCGCGAGCGGCATGAGGCCGGGGAAGATCGGGCTCTGCCGAATCTGCTCGACGAGGGCAGGGTCGAGTCCAACCCCCTCGAGCTGGAACGTCGAGACCGCGGTAGCCGCCTCGCCCTCATCGACGAGCCGCTGTAGGCGCTCGGCGAGGTCGGGCGCCGGCTCGTGCTGCCCGAACCGGAACGGAGGCTCCGACAGGAACAGGTGCTGCACGGGAACGCCGAGGGAGGCGGCGAAGAGCGCGAGCACGGCCCCGGAGGAATGCCCGACGACGCTCACCTGGCCGCCGACCGCGCCGATGACGGCCGCCAGATCTTCTGCTTCACGCTCTGGCGCCGACGGCTTCGTATCACCGCTGTCGCCGCGGGCGCGGCGATCATAGGCGACGGCCGCGAAACCGGCCCTGACGAGTGCCAGCGCGAACTCCGTCACGTCTCGCGCCGTCGAGAACGCACCGTTCACGATGAGCACCACGGGCCCCGAGCCGCGGATCTCGTAGGCGATGCGCGTTCCATCCGCCGACAGGACCGTCTCGCGATCGACGCGAACCCCGCCCGTGCCCGGCTCTTCTGCTGCGACCATGTTCCTGCTCCCTCACCCTTGAGCACTGCCGTCGGCCCTCCAGCGAATGCGGGCCGCGAGGCAAGTCTGCACCCTCGCGGCCCGTCTGAGGCGTTTCCTCCTCGCCTCGTTACCGAGCGGCAGCCAGTTCCTCGTCTGGGTGCTCACGCGCGTAGTTGGAACCAGCGTGGCCCGTGCTCAACCGCTTCCTGAGCACCAGCAGCCACCAGAGGAATGCCAGCCCGAGAGCTCCTGCGAACACGAAGCCGTTGCCAGCGAACGCGGGGAGGAACAGCAGTGCGATCTCGACGATCAGGAACACCACGAGACTGATGATGAGCAGCGGTCGCCTGGCGCGCCCGAGATCGAAGGTGCCCGGTTCTGGCGCCGGGATACGGCCCTTGTACGACGCGATCAGCAGACCGATCGTCTGCAGGACGTAGGTGCTGAAGAACGCAAGCGTCGCGATGCCGAGGAAGTAGTTGAAGGCGGCGGGACTGACGAGCGCAGACAGGAGCAGGAGCACCGAGACCACCCCGAGCGTGAGCACTGCTGTGGATGGGGTCTTGCGGGTGGGGCTGACGTGGCGGAGCGCTTTCGAGAACGGCATCATGTTGTCCCGCGACATCGAGTAGAGCAGCCGGGTGCCGACCAAGACGTTGGCGAGCAGGCACACGAGGATGTTGGTGAGCGCGATGGCGATGACGATCTTCGAGACGACGGGGCCGAGCTGCTGCGAGATGATCTCGTCGATGGGCGCCGAGGAGGCGAGCACTCCCGCAGGGTCCTTGATCGCGAGCGTGTACACGAGGTACATGGCGAACTCGATGATGCAGGACGCCGCGAACGCGTAGAACATGGTGCGGGGGATGACACGGCGCGCGTCCTTCGTCTCCTCCGCCACGTCGGCGACCGCTTCCACCCCGACGAGTCCGAAGAACGGCCCGAGGGATGCGGCGAGCCATGCCAGCAGGTACGGAGTCGCGTCATCGGGGCTGTTGCCCTCGAACAGCGACGAGAACGGCTGCGCGTTGCCAGGGATGACGAAGGCCACGAACGCGATCACGAGTGTGACGCCGATGGTGACGACGAACTCCAGGCCCACCCCGATGTTGTTGATGAGCGTCGCGAGCCGGACTCGGTAGGCGTTGATGAGCACGCACACGACGACGACCGCGATGGCGAGGAAGATCTGATTCGGCTGCGAGAGCTCCCAGCCGAAGACGCTGCCGAGATAGCCGGCGAAAACGTAGCCGAGGCTGGTCATGCCGCTGGTCCAGCCGATGAGCGCCGCGAAGCCGGTGAACCAGCCGAAGACCGGCCCGTTCAGTCGGCTTGTCCACTGGTAGGCGTAGCCGGCGAGGGGGATCTTGGCCGAGATGTCAGCCGCGATGAGCGTCCAGAGCAGGAATACCGGGATCGCGATGAACAGGGTCCAGATGAATGGAGCTCCCGCATTCGAATAGCCGGCCGCGAATCCGGAGAAGACCGCCGTGGTCGCGCTGATCGTCGAGAATCCGATGGCGAAAGACGCGATCTTCCCGACGGATCTATCGAGTTTCTGGTCATACCCGAATTCCGCGAGCCGGGCATCCTCGTCCGTACCTGAACTCGATGGTTCAGGCAGAGGATCACGCCTGGACCTTTTCAGTGGATTTATCACTGCATCTCCTCGCCTCTTTGCGTGGAACGACCATGATCCGGCCGTGTCCTTGGAGACAGTGAACCCAGTGGCCCAGCACTCTGGAAGTCCGGTCCTCTTATGGATTGATAACTCTGGTCTATCGGTCCGAGTCCGATTGCCGCACCTGCGCCCGGTCGAGCATGCGCTGGACGAGTCTTCGCGCAGAGGGTGACACCCGGTCGGGGTGCCAAGCGAGCGCGGAGTAGCTGACGGGTCTGTCCACGATGGGGACGAACGTGATGCCCGGCCGGTCGTAGAGCCTGGTCATCGACGAGGTCGTGAAGCTCACGCCGATGCCGCGCGAGACCATCGTCGTCTCAGTCTCGTAGGTCGCAGCCTCACCGGCGATCAACGCTGGCTTGCCGTGTCGCGCGTCGGCAGCCATCCAGTAGTCTCGCCAGGCTCCTGCCGATTCGGGGGCAACGATCAGCGGCTCGTCGAGGAGCTCCTCGATCCGCAGCTCGCTCTTGCCCGCGAGCCGGTGCGCCCTTGGCAGACAGGCCACCCAGGTCTCCTCCTCCACCACTGCGATCTCCAGCCCGAACGCCCCGACAGGAGGGCGGATGAGCGCGATGTCGGACTTCCCACTCGCGAGCCCGGCCGTCGGGTCGGCGAAGTCGTATTCCGTCATCTCGATCGTGATGCCCGGCAGGTCCCGCTCCACGTCTTCGAGCAGGGTGAAGAGGAGATCCGCTCCCGTCCCGATGAGGTACCCGATGCGCACTTCGGCGTGATCGATGAGCGTCGAGGCGATGTCGAGGGTCTCGTCCACAGCGCGCAGCGCCGCACGCACATGGGGGAGCCACTCGCGTCCGAATGCGGTCAGCGTGACGGACCGGGTGTCGCGGTCGAAGACCTTCGCGCCCAGCTGCTCCTCCAGTTGACGGATGGCGGAGGAGAGGGCGGGCTGGGTGATGAAGAGCTTCTCGGCAGCTCGCCGATAGTTCAGGTCCGCTGCGACCGCGTTGACGTAGCGAAGCTGCCGCAGGGTCACGTCTCCGGTCATCGCTCCTCCAAGAGTCAGTGATAGATGCAGCTTATGAACTCATCGTAGCTTCGTCTTTCCGCTCGGAGAGATTCGAGATCAGGATGAAGTCACTCACACGACTTCATTTGAGGAGCAGAACATGGGCGTTCACAGCGGGTCGCATTCGATCGACACACCCGCGCGGCAGGAGTTCTTCGACATCACCGACGAGGCGCAGACGTTCCTCGCCGAGCTCGGTGCCAGAAATGGACTCCTCACCGCCTACACGGCGCATACGAGCTGCACGGTCTTCCTCCAGGAGGAGTCCGAAGACGTGACGTATTACGGCACGCAGCTGATTCTGCAGGACACACTCAACGTCCTCGCGAAGATCGCTCCCCCTACTCGCCATGAGGGCCAGTACCTGCATCCGGGGCCAATCCACATCGAGAACGCCGCCGCGCTGCGGGATGAGCTGCCCGAATGGGGCCTCAACACCGACGGTCACATCATCTCGTCGATCCTCGGCCGTTCCGAGGTCATTCCCGTCGTCGATGGCGCGGCCGTACTCGGTGAGTTCGGACGCATCTACTTCGGCGATCTCGACGGTGTGCGCCCGCGCACACGCGTCGTGCACTTCCAGTTCATGGGTGAATGACGATGCTCGTCTACGCCATCGACGTCGGCACCACCAACCTCAAGGTCGTGCTCTATGACGAGCGGCTCGCGGTTCTTGCGAGCGCATCCGGGCCCGTGAGCTACGAAAGGTCAGGCGACCGCGTCGAGTTCGATGCCGAAGCGCTGTTCCAGACCATCCTGGCGCTCGTGGCGGATTGCGCGCGGCGCGCGGCGGTGACGACTCGTGAGCACGACGCAGTACTCGCGTTCACGGGACAGGCGGAGTCGCTGGTTCTCGTGGATGCCTCCGGTCGTCCCGTACGTCCAGCCCTCTCCTGGCTGGATAGCAGAGCCGGTGTCGAGGCCGAGCTCATGGCTGCGTCGTTCTCAGCTGACGCCGCGTTCGAGACCAGCGGGCAGCCATTCGCGTCAGCTGCCTGGCCCGCGGCCAAACTGCGCTGGCTCCGAGCGCACGAGCCGGAGACGATGGCGGGAACCCACGAGGTGCTGATGGTGAAGGACTATCTCATCCGCTGCTTCACTGGTCGCAGCGTCGGCGAGGTCTCGACACGTGGTTTCACGTACCTGTGGGATGTCCGACGATCCGAGTACTGGGCAGAGATGCTCGAGTTCTGCGGCATCACCTCGGACCAACTGCCGGAGGTCGCCGCTGCCGGCTCCGACGTCGGCCCAGTCATGCCGGATGTCGTCGCTCAGCTGCCGGAAGCTGTCGCGTATCGGGTGAACGTGGGGGCGCTCGACCACTTCTGTGCGATGGCAGGAACCGGCTCCTACCGGGCTGGCACCATCAGCGAATCAGCCGGAACGGTGCTCTCGCTCTCGATGCTCGCGAGCGACTGGCGCTTCGATCCCAGCCGCAGGATCTCGTTCCACACCGGGCTCCACCCCGACGACATCGTCCTCTTCAACGGCGCAGACAGCGGAGGGGTTGTTCTCGAGTGGTTCAGAAGGGAAGGTCTCCAGAACCTCTCCCATGCAGAGCTCGAACGCGAGCTCACCTCCCGATCGGCGTTGGGCGTGCCCGTCTTCCTGCCCTACCTGACAGGCCTGAATCCGCCCGATTACCTTCCGGATGCTCGCGGAGCTTTCGTGGGCATCTCTCTCAGCCATGACCGCTTCGACCTCGCCTACGCGGTCGAAGAAGGCCTCGCCCACCTGTTGAAACGCAACATCGACTCTTTCACTGGAGCGCGTGCGCAGCAGATCGTGTCCACCGGCGGTGGCACTGCATCGACCTTCAGGAACCAGCTCAAGGCGGACGTCTGCGAGGTGGACGTCGTCGTCCCCAACGAGCGGGAGGCGACCTGCAGAGGCGCCGCGGTGCTCGCCCTCGTCGCGGCAGGAGAGCTCGCGAGCATCCACGACGCGGCGAAACTCAACCCACCGCTGACCGCGCGCTACCAGCCGTCTCACGGGCGGTCCAGGACCGAACTCGTCAACCGTGCCGAGCGCTACGCGCTGTTCGAAGACTCCCTGCAGCGCCTCTACGCGACCTGACACCTGCACCAGCGTGCAGACGACGACCTGAAAACCACCTCACACGAGGTCGAGAAAAATGGAGTGAAGATGAAACTGTGCTGCTCGTCGCCGATGGTTCCCGGCGCGACTCTCACGGAGAAGGCGGAACGCCTCTCGGCCTGGGGGTACGACACGATCGCGGTCTTCCAGCCGTTCGCCGATTGGAACGACGGCGTCCGGTCGGAGCTCGGCGAGCTCGAGTCGCGAACCGGGGTACGTCCAGTCGAGTTCGTGCTCACCGACGACGTCTACGGCAACGCCATGTCCCCAGACGCGGATCTCCGGGACCGATGCCGAGGGATGTACCTGGAGGCGGCATCGGTCTGCGCTGAGCTTGGCCTCGTCACCGAGATCGAGTTCGAGTACGGCGCCCAGAATCCCTTGCCCCTCTTCGACCCGTTCCTGCAGCTCGACTCCCGCCAGCAGGAGGGCTTCCTGAACTTCTACGCCCAGATGCTCGACGTCGTTGACGGGACCGCCGGGCGCGTGCTCCTCGAACCGCTCAACCGGTACGAGAGCCGGTACCTCAACCGCGCCTCTGACAACATCCACCTCCTCGAGATGATCGACCATCCGAGCGCCGGCCTCCTCCCGGACACGTTCCACATGTCGATCGAGGAAGCGGACATCGCCGCGACGCTGCGTCAGTGCGGTGGCCACGTCAAGCAGGTGCACCTCGGGGAGAACAACCGACTCCTTCCAGGTCATGGCTCACTCGACTGGCCCTCGATCATCGGAGCCCTCCGAGACATCGGATACACGGGCTCGCTGAATCTCGAATGCTCCACTCACGGTGATCCGGAGCGGAGCCTGCCGGAGACAGCCCGCTTCCTGCGGGCACTGATCGACGCATGAACAGGCTCCTCACTCCGCCGTTCTTCGAGATCGGACCGAAGAACCTGCTGCGTCAGACCGAGATCGAGGCGCTGGCCGTCGCAGCGGGAGCGGCGGGGGCCGAACACGACGTCGACGTCGTCCTGACCGTCCCGAACGCACTCGTCACGCGAACCGCAGAGCTCGATTCAGGCGTGCTCGTCTTCGCGCAGGCCATGGACGCGGACACGATCGGCGCCACCTTCGGTTCCACGACCGCGGAGGCGCTCGTCGACGCGGGCGCCGACGGCGTCATGCTCAATCACGAGAGCCGCCAACTCGACCCAGGAACACTCGCCGAAACCGTGTCCCGTGCTCACGAGGTTGGGCTGCTCACCATCGTCTGCGCTGGCACGATCGGCGATGCCGTTCGCTTGTCGCTCCTGAACCCGACGGCGATCCTCTTCGAACCGCCCGCACTCATCGGGACCTCGGGTGCTGTCAGCCGCTCCTGGATCCCCGAAGCGAATACGGCGGTCCGCGACACCGGCGGGGCAGTTCTCATGATGCACGCGGGAGGCGTCGCCTCCCCCACCATCGCCAGGCACATCATGGCCGCCGGCGCGGACGGCACGGGATCGACGAGTGGCGTGCTCGGTGCGCACGACCGGTCGGACGCAGCTCGCACGTTCATCGCATCCACCAGACAGGGGTTCGACGAGGCACTCGCCTCTCCCCAGCACGTCCACCACAACGAAGGAGACAGAACATGAGCAGAGAACTTGCAGGCAGGACCGCAGTCGTCACGGGTGGCGGCCGAGGGATCGGGCTCACCGTCGCCCGTTCACTTGCCGAGAACGGCGCCGACGTCGCGCTCCTCGATCTTCTCGACAGCGTCGAGGACACCGCAGCACAGCTCGCAGACGAGTTCGGTGTCAAGGCCGTCGGGCGGAGACTCGATGTCGTCGATCAGGACGCGACAGCGGCCGTCTTCGCGGAGATCACGGAACTGCTGGGCACCCCGCAGATCCTCCTCACAGCGGCCGGCATCGAGATCAACGGCGACTCGATCGACGTCACCGCAGCCCAGTGGCGGAAGGTCATCGATGTGAACCTGACGGGGACGTTCTTCTCCGCGCAGGCCTTCGGCGCGGGTCTCCTGAAGTCAGGGCTTCCGGGGAGCGCCGTCCTCATCGCATCCATGTCGGGCTCCATCGTCAACGTGCCGCAGTGGGCCGCCTCCTACAACTCGTCGAAGGCAGCAGTCGCCCATCTCGGAAAATCCCTGGCTGTCGAATGGGCCAGTGCAGGCATCCGCGTCAACTCGATCGCGCCCGGCTACGTCCTCACCGACCTCACCCAGCAGATCATCGACCGCGAGCCGGAACTCCTCGAGGACTGGGTCTCCCGCATCCCGCTCGGCCGCATGGCCACCCCCGCAGACCTCACCGGCCTCGTTCGCTTCCTTGCCTCGGACGCGTCGAGCTACCTCACCGCGCAGCAGATCGTCATCGACGGCGGGTACACGGCGATCTGACCGATCTCGTGTGCTGGCAACCCCACGCACACGGCGGGCCCCACGCTGCAGTCCTCCCTGCAGCATGGGGCCCGCCGCCCTCCACGCTCTGTCGCGGTCTGATGTACCCCCGCGCCGGGCTACTTCACGTAGCCGTTGGGGTTGAGCACGTACTTCTTCGGCGCGCCCGCATCGAAGTCGGCGTAGCCCTTCGGAGCCTCGTCGAGCGTGATCGGCGTCGCCTGCACGGCGTCGGCGATCTTCACCTTGTCGAAGAGGATCGCCTGCATGAGCTGCCGGTTGTACTTCATGACCGGGCACTGTCCGGTCGTGAACGACAGCGACTTGGCCCAGCCGAGGCCGAGCCGGATCGACAGCGAGCCGACCTTCGCCGCCTCGTCCACTCCGCCCGGGTCACCCGTCACATACAGGCCGGGAATACCGAGGGCACCACCAGCCTCCGTCACCGTCATGAGCGAGTTCAGCACCGTCGCCGGCGCCTCGTGCCCCGCATCGGAACCGTGCCCGCGAGCCTCGAAGCCCACAGCGTCCACACCGCATTCGACCTCCGGCACGCCGAGGATCTGCTCGATCTGCTCACCGGGGTCGCCCTTCGAGACATCCACCGTCTCGCAGCCGAACGACCGCGCCTGCGCGAGGCGCTCTTCGTTGAGGTCGCCGACGATGACGCACGCGGCGCCGAGCAGCTGCGCGCTGACTGCCGCAGCGAGTCCCACCGGACCGGCGCCGGCGATGTAGACCGTCGACCCTGGGCCGACCCCTGCGGTGTAGGCACCGTGGAAGCCCGTCGGGAAGATGTCGGAGAGCATCGTCAGATCGAGGATCTTCTCGAGTGCCTGGTCACGGTCCGGGAACTTCAGGAGGTTCCAGTCGGCGTACGGCACCAGCACGTACTCCGCCTGCCCGCCGACCCAGCCGCCCATGTCGACGTAGCCGTACGCGCTGCCGGGGCGGTCCGGGTTCACGTTGAGGCAGATGCCCGTCTTGCCCGACTTGCAGTTGCGACACCGCCCGCACGCGATGTTGAACGGAACCGACACGATGTCGCCGACCTTGATGAACTCGACGTCCGGGCCGACCTCGATAACCTCACCCGTGATCTCGTGACCGAGCACGAGGTCGACCGGAGCGGTCGTGCGACCGCGCACCATGTGCTGGTCGGACCCGCAGATGTTCGTCGTCACGGTGCGCAGGATGGCCCCGTGCCGCACCTGGCGACCCACGTTCGCCGGGTTCACGCCCGGTCCATCCTTCAGCTCGAACTCGGGATACGGGATGTCGATGACCTCGACCTCGTTCGGCCCCTTGTACGCGACGGCTCTGTTACTCGCCATGATCTCTCCTTTGAGTTGAGCGGGTTCTGCATGCGGTGCACACGACGGTGCAACCCTGCGAACGTCTCTGTTACGCAGTGTTTCGAGGCTATTGGCCGCCCTCAGGGCACGCCAGGATTCGGGGCAGATGACCAGCGGATGCACAGACTCAGGCCCGGGTGATCTGCTCCGTCGACTTCCCAGCGCGTTCGGAATACGCCGGATACCCCATCGGTTGTTGTAGCTGCAAGCATCCACTTCTCGGAAGGAACAGCAAGCATGGCAATCGTCATCACCGGCGCGACCGGACAGCTCGGAACCCTCGTCATCGACAGCCTCCTCGAGCGCGGCGCGACCCCCACCGAGATCGTCGCCGGCGGCCGCAACGCCGAGCGACTCGCGCAGCTCGCAGCGAAGGGCGTTCGCACCGCCACCATCGACTACTCGCAGCCCGACACCGCGACCGCCGCCATCAACGAAGGCGACACCGTCGTGCTCATCTCCAGCAGTGAAGTGGGCACCCGCGTCGCGCAGCACGAAGCGGTCATCGACGCGGCGAAGGCCAAGGGCGCGGCCCGCATCGTCTACACGAGCGTCCTCGGCGGCGACCCGGATGCCCTCATCCTCGCGCCTGAGCACGTCGCGACCGAGTCGCTCATCCGCGAATCCGGCCTTCCCTCCACCATCGCGCGCAACGGCTGGTACACGGAGAACTACGTCGCCGACATCGCCCAGGGCGAGACGACGGGGGTCATCGTCAACAGCGCAGGCAAGGGCCGCGTCGCCAGCGCCTCCCGCGCCGACTACGCCGCCGGCATCGCCGCGATCGCGCTCGAAGACGGCCACGAAGGCAAGGTCTACGAGTTCTCCGGCGACAAGGCCTGGGACTTCGAGGAGTTCGCGAAGACCCTCGCCGACGCGATCGGCCGCGACGTCGAGTACCGCGCCCTCACCACGGAGGAGCACAAGGCCGCCCTCACCTCGAACGGGCTCGACGAAGGCACCATCGGCTTCATCACGGGCCTCGACGCGAACATCCGCGACGGAGGGCTCGCCCTGACCACCGGCGACCTCTCCCGAGTGTCCGGACGCCCCACGACGACGCTCGCCGAGACGCTCCGCACCCTCACCGCGTAGGCGGCGCCACCTGAGCAGCTTCACCCGCGGCATGGCCGACGGTCTGACCGACGGTCCGGCTCACGCCACGACGACCCTCGCTTTCGGGATGGGTTTCGCGCCTGCGGATGGCTTGCAGAGCATCCGCAGGCGCGAAACCCACCCGGAGACGGTTGCGGGTTGCGGGTCCGACGCCCCGCGACGGATGCGCACGGTCGCTACCGGAGCGGCTGCGGGGCGAGCGAGCGCGGTCGGCTGATCGAGAACAGCTCGGGAGCTGCACCGGCACCGTTCTCGGCGAGGTCGGCCCCGAGGCGGCCGATCGAGGGAACGAACTTGAACCCCTCCCCCGCGAAGCCAGCGAGCACCACGATGCGGCCGACCCGGTCGATCACGAACCTGGCGTCGTCGGTCGTCGTGTAGGTGCAGCTGATCGGGTCGGCGCTGTCCGCGTCGACGCCGGGCAGCCAGTCCCGCGCGTACTGCCTGATGCCGTCGAGCTGCGCGGACACCGGCAGGAAGTCCCGCGAGTCCGGATCGACGACTGGCCCGACCCCGTGCCATCCCGCCTTGATCCCCTCGCCGGGGGTGAGCATCCCATACACGGGCGAGAGCCACCCCTCGTAGCCGGGCCTCCCGAGCGCCGGCAGGTGGTTGAAGCTCGGCCAGTCGACGTACCCGTTGAACTCGCGGAAGTGCACGGGCGCCTCCTGCGTGACGCGCAGGCGCGGCAGCTCGACGGCCCCGCCGAGCAGCGTGCGGGTCCACGCGTTCACCGCAGAGACGACGACCTTCGCCGTGATCGTCTCGCGCGCGTGACCGCGATGCTCTGCCTCCTCACCCCAGGAGTGCGCCTCGACGACCACGTGTTCGGCCTGCTCGACGACGTTCACTGCTCGCATGCCCCAGCTCAGCTCCGCGCCGCTCGCAGCGGCCAGCTCGGCCATGCTCGTGAGCGCATCCGCGGCCCGCACGCGTCCCGCCCTCGGGAGGTGCAGCACCTCGGTGTCGAAGCGGATGCCAGGCCACCGTTCGCCCGCATCCTGCGTCGAGAGCAGCTCGGCCGGTTCGCCGCTCGCGGAGATCGCGCCGTGCACCTCGGGGCTCGCCGCCCCCGGTCCGTGGTTCACGAGACCAACGAGGTCGAGGATCTGGCGGCCCGAGTCGAGCTCGAGCTCGCCCCACAGCGCCCGAGACTCGTGCAGCATCGCGACGAGATCCGGCTGCGTGTACGACGTGTTGAAGTTGCGGGTCGCCCCGTGGGATGCGCCCATGTGGTGACCGGGCTGGAACTGCTCGAGCAGGCGCACGCGCCTGCCGCGCCTCGCCAGCTGCCACGCGGTCGACAGGCCCATCGCGCCGCCGCCGATGATGAGCACGTCAACGTCAGTCATGACCCCACGCTACCCGCACTCAACTCGGGCGCTTTCCTCGGTACCATGGCGGAATGCTCACCGTCTCCGGTCAGCGGGAGAAGATCCTCACCGCGTATATGAACCTGCTCGTCGACTCCGGCGTGCGCGGGACGACTCTCGAGGCCGTTGGCACCACCTGCAAGCTCTCCAAGGCCGGGGTGCTGCACCATTTCTCGTCGAAGCAGGCGCTCGGGGATGCGCTCCTCGAAGAGCTGCGGGGGCAGGCACGCGTCGACGCCGACAACATGCTCGCCGACCTCGACAACGCCGTCTCGTACTACATCGTCTCGTCGCAGGATCGGGACAGCCTCCTCGAACGGCTCGTGGAAGCGGTGTACCGCCTCGCGCAGACCGGTGACAAGGACGCGCTCGACGTGCTCCGCCAGTGCCGCGCGGGCTGGTTCGACGCCCTGGTTCGGGCTATCGGCGACGCCTCGGTCGCTCGGCTCGTGCTGTTCGTCGGTGACGGCATGAACCACAACGCGCTGCTCAGCGTGGGCTCGGAGAACGAGAAGTTCATCAACGCGGAGTCGACAGCCGAGATCATGGACGCGATCGCGCAGCTGCGCGCCTAGGGCCAGCAGCAGCGCAGCCTGCGGGGCGGGTCGGGTCCCTCGCTCACGCCGACTGCAGCGCCTGCGCGGAAACACAACCGTTACGACGGGATGCGGGAAAACTCTCGGCGCATCACCGACCAAATGGTAAGTTCGTGCTCACTCCGCGAACGCGGCAGGCCCTTTGATGCGGGAGACAACGATGACCAACGCACAGCCTGGCCCCATTACCGAGGCCCTCGCCACCCAGACGCCCATCGGCAAGGGGCTCGCCCCAGCACGACTCGGCATCTGGGGGTCGACCGTCATCGGCCTCGCCTCGACGGCGCCCCTCTTCTCCCTCGCCGCGACCCTCGGCTTCGTCGTGATCGCCGTCGGCGAGCAGGCTCCCATCGCGTTCATCCTCGCGTTCATCCCGATGATGTTCACGGCCTTCGCGTACCGCGAGCTCAACAACGAGCTCAACGACTGCGGCACCGTCTTCACCTGGGCGGCCAAGGCCTTCGGCCCTCGCACCGGCTGGATGTCGGGCTGGGCCCTCGCGGTCGCCGGGATCCTGGTCATGGCGAACCTCGCGGAGATCGCCTCCGTCTACATCCTGCTGCTCGTCGGAGACGGATCGCTCGCCGAGAACCGGGTCGTCGTGACGCTCTTCGGCGCCGTCATCATCGCCGTCATGACGTGGATCTCCATGCGCGGCATCGAGCTGGGCGAGAAGATGCAGGTCGTCCTGCTCGTCATCCAGTACGCGGCCATGGCGGCGTTTGTCGTCGGCTGCCTCGTCGGCTACTTCAACGGCACGGCGCCCGACCCGACGCCCGTCAGCATCGACTGGTTCAACCCGTTCCTCGCGGACGGCACCGGCATGGTGCAGGCGATCATCCTCGCTCTCTTCATCTACTGGGGCTGGGACACCTGCCTCGCCCTGACCGAGGAGACGAAGGACCCGAAGAAGACCCCGGGCCGCGCAGCCGTGCTCTCGACCGTGCTGCTGCTCATCACGTACGTCGGCATCACGATCGTCGTCATGATGTACGCCGGCCTCGGCGAGACCGGCACGGGCCTCGCCAACGAGGAGAACGCGGACGACGTCTTCTCGGTGCTCACCGACCTCGCGATGGGCCCGTGGGGCTGGTTCCTCGTGCTCGCCGTCGCCGTCTCTTCGCTGTCGTCATCGCAGACCACGATCCTGCCCACCGCCCGCGGCACCTTCGCGATGGGCGTGTACAAGGCGCTCCCGAAGCGCTTCGCCGTGGTGAGCGAGAAGTCGAAGACCCCGACGTTCTCGACGCTCCTCATGGGCATCGTCGCGATCGTCTACTACGTCGGCATGAGCTTCGTGTCGAACAGCGTGCTGCAGGACTCGATCCTCTCGATCGGCCTCGCCATCGCGTTCTTCTACGGCATCGCGAGCTTCGCCTGCATCTGGTACTTCCGCACGAGCCTCTTCACGTCGACCCGCAACTTCCTCTACCGGTTCCTGTTCCCGCTGCTCGGCGGCGTGTTCATGGTGTGGGCGTTCTTCCAGTCGGCGATCGACATGGCCAACCCCGAATACGGATACACGACCTTCTTCGGCCTCGGCAGCGCGTTCGTCATCGGCATCGGCTCGTTTGTCATCGGCTTCATCCTCATGTTCGTCTGGGCCGCAATGCCCGGCTCGAAGGACTACTTCGAGAAGCGCACCATCAACCGCCACTCGGCGATCCTCACCCCGGAAGACTGACCCGCGGCCAGGGCGTCCCGCCTCTCGGCTGGGCACTCGAGCCGCACCGCATGACCTACCAACCGCAAGGTTCACACCGTGGACCGGGCAGCACATCCACCGCACGTGATCAGAGAAAGGCCTTTCGTGCATATCCTCATCATCGGTGCCGGAGGCGTCGGCGCAGCCGCTGCCCGCATCGCGAAGCGACGCAGCTTCTTCGACTCCTGCCTCATCGCCGACTACGACCCCTCCCGCCCGCAGGATCTCGTCGCCGAACTCGGCGACGACCGATTCCGCGCGGCCCAGGTGGATGCGTCCGACCCCGGTGCCGTCGAGGCGCTCGTGCGCGACAACGGCATCACCCACGTCCTCAACGCCGTCGACCCCCGCTTCGTGATGCCCATCTTCACCGGCGTCACCGGTGCCGGCGCGACCTACCTCGACATGGCGATGAGCCTCTCGAAGCCGCACCCCGAGCATCCGCACGAGCAGACCGGCGTGAAGCTCGGCGACGAGCAGTTCGAGCACGATGCGGCACTGAAGGAGCGCGGCGTCCTGGCGCTGTGCGGCATCGGCGTCGAGCCAGGCCTCTCGGACGTGTTCGCCCGCTATGCGGAAGATGAGCTGTTCTCGGAGATCGACGAGCTCGGCGTGCGCGACGGCGCCAACCTCACCGTCGAGGGCTACGACTTCGCCCCGTCCTTCTCGATCTGGACGACCATCGAGGAATGCCTCAACCCGCCCGTCATCTTCGAGCGCGAGCGCGGCTGGTACACGACGCCGCCCTTCAGCGAAGCTGAGGTGTTCGACTTCCCCGAGGGCATCGGCCCCGTCGAGTGCGTCAACGTCGAGCACGAGGAGGTGCTCCTCATGCCGCGGTGGACCGACGCGAAGCGCGTCACGTTCAAGTACGGACTCGGCCAGGAGTTCATCGACGTGCTCAAGACGCTGCACATGCTCGGCCTCGACAGCACCGACCCGGTCAGCGTCAAGGGCCAGCAGGTGTCGCCTCGCGATGTCGTCGCCGCGGTGCTGCCGGACCCCGCGAAGCTGGGCGACCGGATGCGCGGCAAGACCTGCGCGGGCCTCCTCGTGACCGGCAAGGGCAAGGACGGCGAGCCGAAGCAGGTGTACCTGTACCACGTGGCCGACAACGAGCAGACGATGGCGAAGGACAATTCGCAGGCCGTCGTCTGGCAGACCGCTATCAACCCGGTCATCGCCCTCGAGCTGCTCGCGACGGGCGTCTGGTCTGGTGCCGGCGTGCTCGCGCCCGAGGCGTTCGACGCGAAGCCGTTCCTGGAGCTGCTCGGCTCGGCGGAGCCCGCCGGCTACGGTTCGCCGTGGCACGTGCAGGACCGCAGCGCGGCGCTGTCCGCGTAAGCGCAGGGGTCCGCTGACCAACTTCAGTGCGATTTCGGGCCGAAAGCGCTGTTTTGACGCCGCTCGGCCCGATATTGCACTGAAGTTGGACAGCGACTGCGCAGCCGGGGCGCTCGACGGCAGCCGGTGGGCTCCGCTCCACACCCTGCCGCGCCCGCCGCCCGGCGGCCAAATTCCGTGATCAACGAGGCCAAGACGCTACTCTCAACGCGGCGAGCGCCGATCCATCACGCAAGTTGGCCGCATCAGCTGGCGAGCAACTCCTCGATCTCGGCGGCCGTCGGGATGCTCGGCGAGGCCCCGCGCTTCGAGACGGCGAGAGCACCAGCGGCCGCCCCGAACCGGATCGACGCTTCCAGCGATCGCCCGCCAGCGAGCGCAGCCCCGAGCGCACCGGCGAAGGCGTCGCCGGCCGCCGTCGTATCGACGGCCTCGACCTCGATCACGGGGAACGTCTCCGCGCGTTCGGGCGTCACGAGCGTCGTCCCGTCACCGCCGCGCGTGACGAGCACCGCCCCGACGCCGCGGTCGAGGAACCACCGTCCGGCCTCGACGGCGCTCGCCTCCGAGTCGACGACGATGCCCGTGAGCATCCGCGCCTCCGTTTCGTTGGGGGTGACGAGGTCGACGAGGCCCCACACCTCCTCGTCGAGAGGTGCGGCGGGCGCCGGGTCGAGGATCGTCGTGATCCCGGCATCCCGTGCCGTGCGCAGGATGCTCGCGGTCAGCCGCGCGGGCGTCTCGAGCTGGGTGAGCAGCACCGAGCTCGTGGCCGCGGAGTCGCGGATGCCCTGCACGACGGTCGCCTCATCGAGCGCGTCGTTCGCTCCCGGCACGATGACGATGGAGTTCTCGCCGCTCGCATCCACGCGGATGTGCGCGATACCCGTCTCCCCTGACACCGTCCGCAGCCTGTCGACACCCACGCCGGCGTCGACGAGCTCGCGCGTGACCATCGTGCCGAACGTGTCGTCGCCGACGCACGCGATGAACGAGGTGGATGCGCCAGCGCGGGCGGCCGCGACGGCCTGGTTCGCCCCTTTCCCCCCGAGGGCCAGGCTGAAGCTGTCGCCCCGCAGCGTCTCGCCGGGTTCCGGCGGCCGGGCGGAGAAGGCGGTGAGGTCGGCGGAGACGCTCCCGACGACAAGCACGCCGCTTCGGTTCGTGCCGCTCATGCGCGCTTCGAGCGCATCGCCTTGAGCTGCGTGAGCGACGCGTCGCCCGCCTTCTCCTCGTACTCGTCCGAGCCGAGCGGCACGAGCGCGACTCGCGCCTCATCGTCGGAGTGGATGCCCCACCCCCAGCGCTTCCCGAGGGGAGACGCGCGAAGGCACGCCTGGTCCTTGGCGAAGAAGGCGGCCCTGGCCGCGTCCCGCTCCTCAGCCGGTACCGCGTTGCGCACGGCGTAGGTCTCGAAGAGCACATCGTCGGACGTGTACTCATACGGGTGCGCGGCGATGAGGGCGTGCTGGAGGCTCGCGATGGTCGGCCCCTTCGCCGACTCGGGCGGCGCCTCAGCCTCGTCGACGGGGCAGTCGTCGGCGATCTGGATGAACGTGCTCGCGTAGTTCGTCGTTCCCATGGGCAGAGCCTACGGGGCGTGCATCGCAACACGCGGGGCTCGTCACGTCAGCGATGCGGGCGCAGGCTCCGAAGCCAGTCGTCGGCCTCGGCCTGCGACCGGAGACGGACCACGCGGAGGTTCGGCCGGGCCCGCTCTCCGGCGAATCTTGGCGCGCCCCTTCCACCCCCACCGGACGATGTGCTCCGGATCGACGAGGATCGTGTGCAGGGGAGGCTCGACGTTGCCGTTCCACAGTTCGACGCGCCGCAGCCTTCTGCGGAGCGTGCGCCGCACGAGCCGCGACATGTGCGTCCAGACCGAGTAGTCGAGGAATACGAGCGTGTCAGCCCGGCTCGTGAGCAGGTCACCGAGCTGAGTCGCGTACTGCCACTCCGTGACCCAGCGCTCCTCGCTGGTGAACGCGTCGACGGACTCGAGGAACCCGCGCTGCACCGTCCATCCCGGGCCATGGAACAGGGCGTCGATCTCCGTGTGCGGGAGGTTCGCCGTGCGCTCCACCCGGCGCGCAACCGCCGTCTTCCCGACGCCGGCGGCACCCGCGATCAGCACACGCCGAGGGGCGGATTCCGGGGATCCTGCAGGAGCTGACACTCTGCAACCCTACGGTCGCCTTCCGGCACTCGCTGGCCGGGTGCCGCTCGAGCTCGCCCGGGGCGGTCGGCGGCGGAGACACGAAGATGGCCGGACACAGGGTGTCCGGCCATCTTGTACGCGCTCAGGGGAGACGCGCAGCACGATCGGGGGATCGCGCCTCGGCCGCCGAAGCGACCTGGTTCGTCATTAGACGGCGAGCGTCGCCTGCACGTCGAGGTTGATCGTGACGGTGTCACCGAGCGTGAGGCCGCCGGCCTCGGTCGGTGCGTTCCAGTTGACGCCGAAGTCCTTGCGGTTGATCTTCGTGACAGCCTCGAAGCCGAGCTTCTTCTGGCCGTAGCCGTCGGTCGTGATGCCACCGAACTCGACATCGAACGTGACGGGCTTGGTGACGCCGCGGAGCGTGAGCTCGCCGTCGACCTTGACCGAGTCGCCCTCGACGCGCGTGGCGGAGGAGGCGAACGTGAAGGTCGGGAACTCCTCGGCAAGGAAGAAGTCGGAGGTCGCGAGGTGCTGGTCACGAGCAGGCTGCTTCGTGTTGACCGATGCGACCTCGACCTCGGCGTTGACCGTGGACTCCTCGATCGTCTCACCCGTCGTGATGGTGCCCGAGAAGGTCTCGAAGCCGCCACGGACCTTGCTGATCGCGAGGTGGCGAACGACGAAGCCGACCTCGGTGTGCGTGGGGTCGATGTTCCAGGTGCCGGCGGTCCAGCCGTTGATGTCTGCTGCGCTGATGCTCATGTCTTCTCCTGAAGGGTCGTTGGGTGCTGTCTCGGTCAAGTCCTGGACAACGTAACACATTGTTGCGGATACAAGTTATTCAAACGCATAGAACTGTGACGGTATTCCGACGCCCAGGGAAATCTTTGGGAAACGAGACGATAGCCTCGGCGGCCAGCCGTCCGAGCTAGCCCTGCTGCTGCTTCGCGGCGTCGCTGACCGACTTCATGAACCGCAGCACATTGTCATCCACGAAGATGTCGTTCGGCTGCAGCGGCCGCGACAGATGCAGCCCATCGAGCGCCCGGATGCGCGACAGGGCCACGTAGGTCTGCCCGGGCGAGAAGGCCCTCGCCCCGAGGTCGACGACGGCGCGATCGTAGGTCTTCCCCTGCGACTTGTGGATGGTCACCGCCCACGCGAGCCGCAGCGGGAACTGCGTGAACTCCCCCACCACGTCGCGCGACAGCTCCCGCGTATCCGGCGAGTACGAGTACTTCAGCTTCTCCCACACGAGGGGCTCCACCTCGTGCTCGTCGCCATCGATCTCGACGTAGACGGTCTTGTCGATGCGCGTGACCTCGCCGATCGAGCCGTTCACCCAGCGCCCGTCAGAGTCGTTGCGCAGGAACATGACCTGCGCGCCGACCTTCAGATCGAGGCGCTCATCCGCGGGGAAGTTGCGGCCGCCGAACTCCCCCGAGATGTCGGCGTTCGCGGTCATCGACGCCCCGGGCAGGCGCTCGAGGTTCTGCGCGTTGATGCGAGACACCTGCGCGTTGCGCGACGCGAGCGTGATCGTGCCGTCGGCCGGGGCGGGCCTCGCGCCCACCGTATTGAGGCGGTTCGCCATGTCGGCCGTGACCTGCCCGTACCTGACGGCCGTGAGGATGTTCTTGAACTCGTCCTCGTGCTGCCGGTGGATCTCGCGCAGGGCGTGGATGCGCAGCTCCGCCTCCTGCCACACCCTCGCGTCGAAGAACCACAGCGAACGGTAGTGGTCGCGGAAGTACGCGCGCTCATCGGGGTCCGACGGCGGCACCGGCGCCAGCTGGAATGGGTCGCCGAACATGACGAGCTGCACGCCGCCGAACGCCTCGTTCTTCCGCTGGCGCGCCTGCCGCAGCGAGCGGTCGATGGCGTCCATGAGGTCGGCGCTCACCATCGACACCTCGTCGATGACGAGCGTGTCGATCTTGTTGAGCAGCTTCCGCACATCCCCGTTCTGCTCGATGGGCGCATCCCCGATGACGCCGATCGGCAGCTTGAAGAGCGAGTGGATGGTCTGCCCGCCCACGTTGAGGGCCGCGACTCCCGTGGGTGCCGCGATGACGAGCTGCTTCGACGTGTGCCACGCGAGGTGGTTGAGGAGCGTCGACTTGCCCGTGCCGGCGCGCCCCGTCACGAACAGGTGCTCGCGCGTGTGCTCGATGGCGTCGAACACACCCTGCTGCTCCGGGGTGAGGACGATCGTCACTTGGTGGACTCCTGCTGCTGCTCGCGCTGGAGCCGCTCCTGCTTGCGCTTCTCCAGCGCCTCCGTGCGGTCGGCCATCACCTTGAGCTGCGCGTTGTACGCCTCGAGCTCCGCGTCGCCGTCACGGTCGGCCTTCCGGTCGCGCCGCTTCGCCTCCCGGTCGTCGGACCGGGACCACGAGTAGGCGACGAGCATCGCGAGGAGCACCGTCGGCACCTCGCCGACACCCCAGGCTATGGCACCGCCGATCTGCTGGTCGGTGATGGCATCCGCTCCCCACGGCCTGCCCATCGCGCCATACCAGTCGGCGAGCAGCAGGCCCGTGCCGCTCATGATGCTGAGGCCGAAGAAGGCGTGGAACGTCATGACCAGCACGAGGGCGATGAGGCGCATCGGGTAGGGGGCGCGCGTGCCGATCGGGTCGATGCCGATGAGCGCGTTGGCGAAGAGGTAGCCGACGATGAGGAAGTCGGCGATCATCCACATGTGCCCGACGTGGTCGGTCACCGCCCAGCGGAACAGCGGCGTGTAGTAGAAGACGAGCAGCGAGCCCGCGAAGACGACGGCGGACACGATGGGGTGCGAGAAGAACTTCGCCCACCTCGAGTGCACGAACTTGAGCGCCCACTCGCGCGTGCCGAGGCTGCCGTCGTGGCGCGCGTGCACGCTGCGCAGGAGGAGCGTCATGGGGGCCGACAGCACGAACATGATCGGAACCAGCATGGTGAGGAACATGTGCTGCGTCATGTGGAAGCTGAAGACGAACTTGCCGTAGACGATGAGCGAGCCGTTGACGAGGTAGAGCAGAATCACGATGCCGAGGACAAACGAGATCGTGCGACCAAGCGGCCACTCGTCGCCGCGGCGACGCAGGCGCAGGACCCCGGCGATGTAGAAGAACAGGCCGAAGAGGCACAGCGTTGTCCACATCGGGTCGAGACGCCACTCGGTGAGCAGACGGAACGGCTCGAACTCAGGAGGCAGCAGCTCGCCCGTGAGCAGCTGCGCCGGCGTCGGGGCCGCGAGCTGGTCGGCCGTGACCTCCGTGACGGGCGACGGGGTGCGACCGAGCGCCGCGGCGGCACCGGACGCGATGCCCATGAAGGCGAGTTCGAGCGAGATGAGCCACACCATGGGCTTGCGAGTGGATGCTCCCTGCTCGACGGCAGCGCGCATCCGGTTGATGAGTCCCCGCCGCTGCGCCCAGCCGATGAAGCCGAGCACCACGAGCACAACCGCCTTCACGATGACGATGACCCCGTATGGCGAGGCGAGCTCGGCGAACGAGCCGATGTTGGCGACGCTCGCGACGACACCGGATGCGGCGACCACGATGAACGCGACGAGGGCGAGCGACGAGTAGCGCTCGATCACTGCGAGGCGGCGGACGTCCGGCATGCGCGGCGCGAGGATCGCGACGACGAGGAGGCCACCGAGCCAGAGCGCGGCGCCCATGTAGTGCAGGGTGATGCCACCCACGACGGTCTCGTGGTTCGCGGCGCCCGCGGCGTGGCCCTGCGCCCCGAGCGGCCACAGGCAGAAGAGCGAGAACGCGGCCGAGAGCCCGACCATCCACGGGCTGCGGCTCGCGAACACCACAACCGACAGCAGCAGCACCATGCCGAGCGCCAGCACCCACGCCTGGCCGAGCTCAAGCGAGGTGAAGAAGAAGAGGAGTCCCTGCCCGAAGGCGGCGTCGAGCGAGAACGCGGCGTTGGAGATCTGCAGGTAGGTGAGGAAGGCCGCAGCCGCCGTGGACACCACCCAGGCCGCGGCACCGGACGAGGCGATCGTCATGGCCCGCTCGAACTCGGGCTGCTTGCGACTCGCCGCCCACGCCGCCAGCACCAGGGCGCCGATTGTGACCGAGGCCGACAGGTTCAGCGCGAGACGCGCGACCGGCACACCCCACATGACGATGGGTCCAGGGTCGGAGACGATGAGCGGGGTCGCTCCGCCACCGTAGGCGAGCCCCCAGATGACCGCCACGAGGGCCGCGAGGAGGAAGATCGCCGGCCCGAGCACGATCATGCGCTTCGTGTGCAGCGACCAGGAGTCGGCGCTCGCGCGATTGCGCTCGGCCTTGCTGCCGCCCCTATCCGCAGTTGCCGCCGCCTCGATCGTGGAACCGGAATCGAGGGGCGTAGGCATGATCATCAAGTGTAGATCGTCGCTGGCGCTCGGGCTTGTCATCCACAGGGGAAGCGACCGGCTGGGACAAGAACGCGGGGCCGCTTCCGAGTGGAAGCGACCCCGCGTGCATTCAGGCGCGAAGACTACTTAGCTGCGGCCTTGAGCTTCGAGCCAGCCGAGATCTTGACGCCCTTCGAGGCGGCGATCTGGATGGCTTCACCCGTCTGAGGGTTGCGGCCGGTGCGCGCGGCACGAGCGGTCTGCTCAACGGAGAGCCAGCCCGGGATCGTGACCTTCGTGCCCTTGGCAACGTTCGAGGCGAGTTCGCTGAAGAGTGCGTCGAGGACGCTTCCAACAACAGCCTGGCTCTGGCCGGTCTCGGTCGCGATCGCGGCAACGAGTTCGGTCTTGTTCACAGTCTTGTCTGCCATATGTCCTCCTTAGGACGCAGCCCCGCCCTTGCGAGTGCAGCATGTTGGGTTCAGAAGTCCTGCAGTTCCGCGGGATTCCGCGGCAGGACCTTCGTCAACCTACCAAAACCAGGGCCTCTCGCTTGCAGATTCGCCTGACACGCCGCGTCTTGCCACGGAATTCACCGGTTCGTGGCCGTTCTGGACCGGATCGATGCCCGTATCGGCGCTTGATGGGCCCAAGCGGTGGCGTTGCCCCAGCAGCGACGGAGACCACTCAGCGCCGCTTGATCTCCGGGAAGTCGTCGTCGCGCCACTCGTCGGCGAGGCGGGTGCCATCGGCCTCGATCTCGCGATTGCGGAGTTCGACGCGACGGATCTTGCCGGACGCCGTCTTCGGCAGCTCGAAGAACTCGAGACGCCGAACCCGCATGTACGGCGGCATGACCGCGCGGGCGTGCCGGAGCACCTCGAGCGCGGTCTGCCGGTTCGACTCCCAGCCGGCCGCGAGCGTCACGTAGGCCTTCGTGATGTTGAGCTTCGTCGCGTCCGGCGCCCCGACGACACCCGCCTCCGCGACGGCATCGTGCTCCAGGAGGAGGCTCTCGACCTCGAACGGCGACACCTTGAAGTCGGACGACTTGAACACGTCGTCGGTGCGCCCGACGAAGGTGATGCATCCGTTCTCATCGCGCACCGCGACATCACCGGTGTGGAAGAAGCCGTCGCGCACCGCGTTGTCGGTCGCCGCGGGTGAGCCGAGGTACTCGGTCATGAGGTTCACGGGGCGCTCACCACGCATGTCGAGGCAGATCTCCCCCTCGTCGCCTTCGAGGCCTGTCACCGGGTCGAGGAGCACCACGTTCATGCCAGGCAGCGGATGCCCCATGGCACCCGGCTTGATGACATCGCCCGGCGCATTCGCGATGAGGGCGGTCGTCTCGGTCTGGCCGTAGCCGTCGCGGATCTCGAGCCCCCACCAGGCGTGGATGCGCGCGATGACCTCGGGGTTCAGTGGCTCGCCGGCTGAGAGCAGCTCCCGCATCGCCCGGGGCTTCGCTGACCTGCCGTGCTGCACCAGGATGCGCCACACCGTCGGCGGGGCACAGAACGAGGTCGCGCCCGCCTTGTCGAGCTGGTCGAGCAGGAGGGCCGCGTCGAAGCGCTGGTAGTTGACGACGAAGACCGTCGCCTCGGCGTTCCAGGGCGCGAAGAAGCTGCTCCATGCGTGCTTGCCCCAGCCCGCCGCGCTGATCGCGAGGTGCACGCCGCCCGGCTCGACGCCGATCCAGTACATCGTCGAGAGGTGCCCGACGGGGTAGGAGCGGTGCGAATGGACCACGATCTTCGGGTGGCTCGTCGTACCGGAGGTGAAGTAGATGAGGGCGGCGTCGTCGCTTGCCGTCCGCTTCTCGATCGGCGCATCCGACGTGTCGTAGATGTCGTTGAAGTCGAGCCACGCCTCCCGCGCGGCCCCCTCGAGGCCAGCACCCACCTGCGCGATGCGGTAGCTGCCGAGGACGTTGTCGAACTTCACCGCGTCGGCCTCCTCGGCGATGACGAGACGCACCCTGGCACGTTCGACGCGATCGTCGAGGTCGTGCGGGCCGAGCACCACGGACGTGGGGAGGATGACGGCGCCGAGCTTGAGCGCGCCGAGCATCGCCTCCCAGAGCTCGCGGCGATTGCCGAGCATGAGCATGACGACGTCACCGCGGCGGATGCCCTGCGCCTCGAGCCAGTTCGCGACCCGGTTGGATCGCCGGCGCAGGTCGTCGAAGCTGTACTTCGCCTCGCTGCCGTCGTCCTCCACGATCCAGAGCGCGGTGCGGTCGTTGCCCTCGGCGATCTGGTCGAACCAGTCGAGCGCCCAGTTGAAGCCGTCTCCGACTTCGGGCCATTCGAACTCCCGGCTCGCGCGCCCAGCGTCTGTGCGGAGGGCGAGCAGCTGGTCACGTGCGCTGCGGAAGGCATCTGCGCCTCGAACATCTGACATGCGTGCCATTCTCACGCACCCCGCCGACAAAGACCTTCGCTCTGATAGGGCAGCTTCCTCCCATCCCCGCGGCCGAAACGGGAGGAAACTGCCCTACTCACGGACAGGGCGGGGCAGGACAGGCCGGGATGGGGCAGCTTCACCCCATCCCCGCGGCCAAGACGGGAGGAAACTGCCCCATTCGCGTGGCGGACGCAGCGGGAGGCGCCGGGCGCGGCGGGGCGGGGCGGGGCTCGGCGGCGCGGGCGCGCGCGGGCGGCGCTCAGTCGAGGCGGCGAGGGCCGGCTCCTCCGCCGGCGAGGGCATCGTCGGGGTTGAGGAGCCCGCAGGCCTTCATCGACAGGCAACCGCAGCCGATGCATCCCATGAGCTCGTGCTCGAGGCGCTCGATGCCGCGCCGCCGTTCCTCGAGCGTCCGCTTCCACCGCCGCGAAGCGCGCTGCCAGTCCTCCTGGCTGGGCGTCGCATCGCTCGGCAGGTCGGCAAACGCGTCCTGCACGTCAGACAGGGGAATGCCGAGGCGCTTCGCGACCGAGATGAGCGAGACTCGCCGAATCATGTGGCGGGCGTAGCGACGCTGGTTGCCGGCGGTGCGCACCGCGGCGATCAGCTCGAGTTCCTCGTAGAAGCGCAGCGCGGATGCGGCGACGCCCGTCCGACGAACCATGTCGCTCACCGTGAGCAGCTCGTCGGAGATGTGCGGCTGCCCCGGGGCCCGATCGAGCGCCTCTGTGTCCTTGCGTGTCTCGCTCACAGTGAAATCCCACCGTTCGAATTGACTTCAACCTTACTTTAGGTTCTAGCCTCGAAGAGGAAACGCACACGCAACTCCGATCACCGTCCTCCAGAACAGGCAGAGAGCCCACTCGATGACAGAACCCGCCCCCGAGGCACCAGTCCCAGCGGCGTTGCCCCAAGCAGCGCTGGCAGAAGAGTTCAAGGCCGCCTTCAGGGAGCACCCCGCAGCCGTCGCCATCATCGCGGCCCAGACCGCGAACGGCCCCGTCGGCCTCACCGCATCGAGCGTGAGCTCCGTCGCCGTCGACCCCGCCACGCTCTCGTTCTCCGTGACGCGGGCCACCGGCAGCGCCGGCGGACTCCTCGAAGCCGGCGACGTCACCGTGAACCTCCTCAGCCACGAGCAGGAGCAGATCGCCCTCGACTTCGCCCGCAGCGGCGCCCCACGTTTCACTCCGGAACAGGGCTGGGATCACTTCCCCACGGGCGAGCCCTTCCTCCCCGAGGCTCGCGAGACGCTGCGCTGCCGCATCGCCAGCACCGTCAAGGTCGGCGGCTCGACCATCGTGCTCGCCGAGGTCCTCGAGGTCCTGCACGGCAGCACGGTCCCGCCGCTCATGTACCAGAACCGCCGCTTCGGCCGCCTCGACGCCGCCACGTTCGGCGACTGAACCCGCGACTGAACCCGCGCCGCAACCCGCCGCATCAACCCGCGACCGAACCCGCGATTCGGCCGCCCCTCACACCACCCAAACTCACCAATACCGCAGAACACGACAGAAAGAGGGTCACACCATGACCGCATACACCCTTCCCGACCTGGCCTACGACTACTCCGCCCTCGCCCCGAGCATCAGCGGCGAGATCATGGAGCTGCACCACTCGAAGCACCACGCCACCTACGTGAAGGGCGCGAACACGGCGCTCGAGCAGCTCGCCGAGGCCCGCGAGAGCGGCAACCTCGCCAACGTGAACAAGCTCGAGAAGGACCTCGCGTTCAACCTCGGCGGCCACGTCAACCACTCCATCTTCTGGACCAACCTCTCCCCCAACGGCGGCGGCCAGGCCACTGGCTCGCTCGCCACGGCGATCGACGAGCAGTTCGGCTCCTTCGATGCGTTCGTCGCGCAGTTCACGGCAGTGGCGCTCGGCGTGCAGGGCTCCGGATGGGCTGTCCTCGCCTACGACGTGCTCGGCGAGCAGCTCGCCATCTTCCAGCTCTTCGACCAGCAGGGCAACGTGCCGTTCGGGCTCGTCCCGTTGCTCATGCTCGACGTCTGGGAGCACGCCTACTACCTCGACTACCGCAACGTTCGCGCCGACTACATCAAGGCGTTCTGGAACATCGCGGACTGGGACAACGTGCAGCAGCGCTACGACGCCGCGACGACGAAGACCAACGGCCTCATCACGCTCTAGGTTCTTCTCGCTCGAACCGCACGGCTCCTGAGGCGCGGCGGGGGAACGGATGCACGCATCCGCTTCCCTGCCGCGCCTCAGTAGTCTCGGTGGCATGATCGGGCAGTTCTTCTCAGGCGTCAGCGCGCTCTTCCAGGGCTTCGGGTACTGGAAGAAGAAGCCGCATCTGATGCTGCTCGGGCTCATCCCGGCGCTCATCGTCTTCCTGCTCGTTGGCGCCGCGCTCGTCACGCTCCTGTTCTTCGTCGACGACCTCGTCGAGTGGGCCACCCCTTGGGCGGCATCGTGGGACGAGGTGTGGCGCAACGTCCTGCGCATCGCCTTCATGACCCTCATCGTCGCGGGCGGCGTCTTCCTGTCGGTCACGACGTTCACCGCCATCACGCTGACCGTCGGCGATCCGTTCTACGAGCGCATCTGGCTGTCCGTCGAGCGCGACCTCGGTGACGAGAACCCTGGCGAGGGGCTCGGGCTCCTCGCGGCGGCCAGAGGCAGCCTGTGGCTCGTCGGCATGGGCATCCTCGCGGCCATCGCCGTCGCGATCATGGGCGTCATCCCGCTCATCGGCTCGGTCGCCGCGGCGGTCGTCGGCGTCACGCTCAACGGGACGGTCCTGTCGCGGGAGCTCACCGGCAGGGCACTGGATGCGCGCCGGCTGCTCGGCGAGCAGCGCGCCTCCGTCATCCGCGGGAATCGTGCGCAGCTGCTCGGCTTCGGCGTCGCGACGCAGCTCTGCTTCATGGTGCCTGGTGGGGCCGTCTTCACGATGCCTGCCGCCGTCGCCGGCTCGACGGTGCTGGCTCGCCGCCTGCTCGACGAGCGCGGGCTCACCCGCGCAGGCTCGCCCGCGAACGCGGAGCAGTAGTTCCAGAGCAGAACGCCCTACGCCGGCCGGTACTGGCCCTTCCACTCCACTGCCGGGACGAGCGGCTCGGAGCAGCAGCCTGGGTCGACCGCCTGGACCTGCAGCTCGCGGCAGCAGCTCGGAGCAGCAGGCCCCCGCCCGCCGAATCGGCGAGGGCAAGGCCCGCTGCCTCGAGATCCATCTCGCGCGCCTCTCGACGAGCGGACGCGAACCGCAGGCCGTCCCGAACCCCGAGGGCGAGACGACCGACGGCTCAGCTCCACCCGCCGAGGGAGCGCCTGACGCGAGCCAGCTCGTGTCAGACGCGACCTAGCAGGCGGCCCGGCGCTCGACCCGCAGACCGGTGACGAAGATCGTCTGGTCGTTGTCGGTGTTCACCGTGTTGTTCGTGGTGCCGAGCATGTACCCGAGGCTGAAGTAGCGCACCGTGAACGAGCGCACCGGGCCGGCGAAGACGACGTCGACCTGGCCACCGGGGGCGTCCTCGGCTTTGTTGCCGTCGACCGAGTTGTACCAGGGGCTCGTGGCGGTCCCGGCGCCCGTGACCGTGGAGCCGCTCGGGATCGAGAACGTCCTCGGTGCCGCGGACTCGAGCACAACACCGTCGAGGAAGTCGCGCGTGAGGCCGTTCCCCGCTCGCCAGAGCCGGTCGATGTCGGTGATGGAGAAGCGCACGTTGTAGAGGTCCTCAGCGAAGGTGAAGACGACGGTCTGGAAGTCGTTTGCAGACGGCTGCGTCAGGGCGTTCGGGCCGTTGAACTGGTTGATCTGGTAGCCGCGCTGGCCGATGCCGCCGACGTTCTGCGCCGAGACGGTGCCGTCGTTCGTCTCCGCCCGCATGTTGCCGCTGAAGGTGTGGCGCACCGTGGCGCTGATGTTGGACGTCGTGGGCCGGGTCGAGTTCTGCGGGCGGAAGACGGCCGTGCGGTCGAGGGTCGAGGATGCGCCGAGGGTCGCCGCGGTTCCGCTGACGGTCGCGAGCCCCCAGTTGATGCCGACGTCGGGGTCGACGCACAGCGTGGAGGCGGCTGCGAGGGGAGCCGCGATGGCTGTGGCCACGACCGGCGCCGACCAGGCGGCTGCGGTGAGCAGGGTGCGGCGGGTGGTCGTCGTGGGCGTTGCTGCGACGTTGGCGGGTTCGGGGGAGGTGTTCATTGCGCGACTTTCTGGGTTCCGAAAATTGGGCACACGAGCGAGCACCGCGTGGGAGTGCGGTGCTGCGGAGTGCTGGGAGTGGGCGTACCGCATCTGAGCGATTCGCGTCCGTGGTCGCGCTACGTCGCCTGGGGGCACACGAGCGTTCGACCTCGCGACTCTATGCGCAGGGATAGACCTTCCGGTCGGTCCGGCGACGGAATCGACGATTCTCGCGACAGAACAGGCCGCTCCGGCGTCAGTCGCGGCCGAGTGCCTCGATCGCCGCGAGCATCGATGTCACCGATGCGAAGCCCGACGCCCTGGCCGCGGCCCTGCGCTGCGTCGGCGAATCGCCCGTCGCCAGGAGGTGCCTGGCATGCCTCGCCCGAGCGTTGCGCAGCTCCACCGCTGGCGTCATGCCGACGCTCTCGAACGCCCTATGCAGCAGGGAACGCGAGACGCTGAGGCGCCGCGCGAGGGTGGTCGCCGAGAGCGACCGGTCGGCGAACTCTCCCGCGATGATCTGCCTGGCCCCCTCGATCAGGACCAGGAACCGGTCGCCGCCTTCGCTCGTGGTCGCCCGGAAACGCCCCACCGCCTCCGCGATGCTCGCGAGCAGCGCCGACTCGATCGCGATGCGCAGGTTTCCCGCGCCCGGCCCGGAGTAGTCCCTCTCGGAGTCCAGGACGCTCGTGACGAGCGCGCGCAGGGCGCGACTGTAGACAGGGTCTGCGTCGACCCTGAGGGGGAACTCCCGGATAATCGGCTCGACCGCGGAGCGCCGGACCGAGTAGAGGAACGAGGTCGTCTCATCTGCGCTCGACACATCGTGCGGCCGCCGCGGGTCGAAGAGGAGGTACGAGCCCGGAGTCAGCTCGTGGGAGATTCCTGCGATCCTGACGGTCATCGTCCCCGAGACGGTGGAGAGCACCTGCACCGTCTCGAGCTCCCCAGGCAGGACGTCCGCGATCGTGGCCTGCACGGGCGTGAGGTGCAGCCGCCACATGGCGACATCGCCGAGGTCGATGGCCGTGACATCGACCGCGAACTCCGCCTGCGCACCTTCGACGCGGTAGCCGCTGAGCTCGGCGAACTCAGCCGCACCCCTGCCGCGACGCCGGTATCGTTGCGGAGAAGCCACCCGAATATTTTGGCACGAGTCCGCTTATTGCTTCTCGAGTGCGCGGCCGAGGCGCGCGGCCGCCTCCTGCAGGCGCTCGACGGGGGTGTCTCCGTAGGCGAGCCGAAGACGTCGAGGCGCGTCGGTGCCCGGCCCGGACGGGAAGAACGAGCCGCGCTGGTAGCCGATGCCCTCAGCGCCGGCATCCTCGGCGAGCCTGTCCGCGTCGATCGCGTCGTCGACGAGTCGCGGCCACAGGAACAGGCCGCCATCTGGCGCGTCGATCTCGAAGGCCCCGGGTGCGTGGGCCTCGAGCGCGGCGGAGAGCGCATCCGCCCGCTCCCGGTACAGCACGCGCGCGGACGCGAGCGTGTCGTCGAAGAACGACGGCGCGCTGCCGAGCAGCTCGGCGACCGCATGCTGCACGAGCTGCGACGAGTGCGAGTCCTGACGTGCGCGCAGCGACACGAAGTCGGGGACGAGCCGCTCCGGCAGCACGATCCAGCCGAGGCGCAGGCCGGGGCCGAGCGTCTTCGTGAAGGTGTTGATGTGGATCACGTGCGAGGAGCTGTTGAAGATCTCGAAGTCGAGCTCTTCGCCGCGGAAGCGCAGCTCCCGGTACGGGTTGTCGGCCAGCAGGATGAAGTCGTACCGCTCCGCGAGGCGCACGAGCTCACGGCGCCCCTCGAGGGTCAGACTGTGCTGCGAGGGGTTGTGGAAGTCGGGCACCGTGTAGACGGCCGCCGGACGCGCGCCGGCGATCAGATGGGCCTCCAGCTCGGCGACGTCGAAGCCGTCGCGGCCGACCGTGATCGGCAGGATCCGCGCGTCGGAGAGTTCGAGGCCGCGCAGGAACAGCGGGAAGATCGGGTTGTCGACCGCGACGAGGCCGCCCCGCTCGACCACGAGCTGCACGGCGAGCGAGATGCCGTGGAACCCGCCGTTCGTGATGAGCACACGCGATACCGGCACGCCCTCGCGTGCGGCGATCCACTCCCGGAGCGCGGGCACGCCCTCGGTTCGCCCGTACTGCAGCGCGGGCACGCCCGGCACGGACAGGACCCGCGCGGTCGCCTCGGCGAGTTCGGCGGAGGGGAGCACCGACGGGTCGGGGATGCCGCCGAGCAGCTCGATCGAGTCAGGGTGCCGGTCGCGCAGGGTCGCGTCGCCGAAGCCCTTCGGCGCGTTGAAGGCGCGCGCGAGCTCCGTCGACGTCCAGGTCGGCGTGAGGGTCGGCGTGCTGGCGGTGCTTGTCATGGTGTCGTCGTTCTCTCTCGCACGAGGCGCTCGGCCTCGGTCGGTTCAGGTGGAGGTTCGGAGGTGCGGCTCGCTCAGACGAGCGCCGGGACCTGGACTGCGGGCGTCACGTTCGCATCCGCTGACGGAGCCGCATGCCCGTACCGGGGCGTGGGGATGGCATCGATGAGGGCCCGCGTGTAGGGCTGCTCGGGATGCGCGAGCACCTCGGCAACCCGTCCGGACTCGACGACCTTGCCGCCCTGGAGCACCGACACCGTGTCTGCGACCTGGCGGACGAGCGCGAGATCGTGGGAGACGAACAGGTAGGTGAGCCCCAGCTCAGCCTGCAGCTGGAACAGCACCTCGAAGATCTCCGCCTGCACGGTCACGTCGAGGGCGGAGGTCGGCTCGTCGAGCACGAGCACGTCTGGCCGGAGCACGAGGGCGCGCGCGATGGCAACACGCTGGCGCTGGCCGCCGGAGAGGGCGGACGGCTTCCTGGACAGGAACTCCGCGCCCAGGCCGACGGACGCGAGGGCGGCCCGAGCCTTCTCGGCGCGCTCTCGCTTGTCGCCGACCTCGTAGCGGTCGAGCGGCTCGCGCACGATGCGCTCCACACGCCACGTCGGATCGAGGGAGGTGAACGGGTTCTGGTAGACGAGCTGCAGGTGGCGGCGGATCTCGCGGAGCTGCTTGGGAGAGCTGCCGTCGACTCGCTCGTCGCCGACGCTGATCTCGCCGGCGTCCGCCTCCTCGAGGCCGAGCAGGATGCGGACGGCGGTGGTCTTGCCCGAGCCGGACTCCCCCACGAGCGCGTGCGTCGTGCCTGCCCTCACCGTGAACGACACGTCGTCCAACGCCGCGACCCGTCGCTCCCCGACCGAGAAGCTCTTCGATACGCCCGTGACCGCGACCTGCTCGGTCGCGGCGCCGCGGCTGTCGCGCTGCAGCAGCGAACCGTAGCGGTCGGGGTTCAGGGCGGGGGCATCCTGCCGCAGACGAACCGTGTACGGCGACGTGGACTCGGTGAACACGTGCTCCGTCGCGCCGGCCTCCTGCACCTCGCCTCCCTTGAGGACGACGATCTTCTGCGTGCGCTCGGCAGCGATCGCGAGGTCGTGCGTGATGAGCACGAGCCCGATGCCGAGTTCGCTCTGCAGCTCGCTGAGCACCCCGAGGATGCGCTTCTGGATCGTCACGTCGAGCGCACTCGTCGGCTCGTCCGCGATGAGCAGCTCGGGGCTCGGCAGCACGGCGAGCCCGATGAGCACACGCTGCAGCATGCCGCCGGAGAGCTGGTGGGGGTAGGACTCGTACACGCGCTTCGGGTCGGGCAAGCCGACCCGCTCGAACGTCGCGAAGATGAGCTCCCGCTGCTCGTCGCGGGAGAGGCCGTCGACGAGGTCGGCCGCCTCGTGCGCCTGGGAGCCGATGGTGCGCACCGGGTTGAGGGCGTTCGCCGGGTCCTGCGGCACGAAGCCGATGCGGGTGCCGCGCAGGGGGCGGAACTGGCGCGGCGAGTACGCGAGCACGTCCTTCCCCTCGAAGCGGATGCTCCCAGCCGCTCGACCGCCGTCCGGCAGGAGACGCAGGATCGCGCGGGCGATCGTGGACTTCCCGGACCCGGACTCGCCGATGAGCGCGAGGCTCTCGCCACGGTTCAGCGTGAAGCTGACGTCGGAGACGACCTCGCTCCTGCCGTACGCGACCGACAGGTTCTCGACCTGCAGGAGGGGCTGAGCGGAGGATTCGGGAGCGGGTGCGGGTGCAGGTGCAGATGCAGATGCGTGGGTCATTGCGTGCCTCTCGTGCGTTCGGTCAGGACGTCTGCCGGAGCCACCGGCTGATGCGGTTGACGGAGAGCACCGTCGCGATGGTGACCAGCGCTGGCCACAGCACGAGCCAGGGTGCCCGCGGGTAGTCCTTGCCGTTGGAGATGAGCAGCCCCCAGTCGGATGCGGGCGGCGGGTCGCCGTAGCCGAGGAACGCGAGGCCAGCGATGACGAGGATCGAGAGCCCGAACTGCAGCACCGCGAGCGCCAGGACGGAGCGAGACGCGTTCGGGAGGACGTGGCGGCCGAGCACATGCCACTTCGACCCGCCCTGGAGGTAGGCGGCCTCCACGAACGTGGCCCGCCGCGTCTTCAGCACCTCGGATCTCATGACGCGGGCGAACACCGCCACGGCGGAGACGCCCGTGGCGATCGCGGCGTTGATGGTCTGGAAGCCGAGGGAGGAGACGATGACGACGGCCAGGAGGAAGCTGGGGATGGCGAGCAGCACATCCACGAACCTGGCGAGCACCGTGTCGGTCCAGGAGCCGATGAATCCGCCGATGAGACCGATCGCGCCGCCCACGACGACGCCGATGATGACGGCGACCAGCGCCGACGAGATCGAGGACTGCGTGCCGAAGACGACCCGGGCGAACTGGTCGCGTCCGAGGTGATCGGTGCCGAACCAGTGCTGCGGGCTGGGCGCCAGGAACTTGTCGGCGGGGACGCCGTCGACCGGGCTGGAAGAGGTGAAGACGCCGGGCAGCAGCGACCAGGCGAGCACCAGGGCGATGACGACGAACGACAGCACGACCGTCGGGGGGAAGACGCCGATCGTGCGCACCTTGAACGCGGCCCTGGGACTGCGGGAGCCGGTCGCGCCCGGTGCGGCGTTCAGAACTGCGGAGGTCATACGATGCTCGCCTCTTCCTTGACCGGGGAGTCGGACGGTGTGGAGGAGGACTCGGGTGCCGACGCGTCCGCGTCGCCGATGACGGGCCCGCCCTTCTTCCGGTTTCCTTCGATGTCGACGCGCGGATCGAGGATCGGGTAGGCCAGGTCGGCGAGGAGGTTGACGAGCACGAAGACGACGGCCGCGAGGCCGACGACCGCCTGCAGCACCGGCAGGTCCTGGCTGGCGACGGCCCGCTGCACGATGCTGCCGATGCCGCTGCGCCCGAAGACGGCCTCCGTGATGAGGGAGCCGCCGAGCAGCTCGCCCACCGTGAGTGCGAGCACCGTCACCGCGGGCAGCGCCGACGGCTTCAGGAGGTGCCGCGTGAAGAGTCGCCGCTGCGTGAGCCCGCGGGAGCGCGCCACCGACGCGTACTCCTGCGAGGACGCGTGGTCGAGGTTCGTGATGAGCACCTCCGCGATCTGCGCCGAGACCGGGATGCCGAGGGCGACGGCGGCGAAGAACGTCGCCCACGCGCTCTCCGGGTCGACGATGCGGAACAGGCCGAGGCCAAACGCGAACACGTTGATGAGGAGCAGGCCGATGACGAAGTTCGGCACCGACAGGAACAGCGACGGGAACGCGCGCAGGACGCCCTGGCCGTAGCGGACCGGCAGCACCTGCGTGCCGAACGCGATGAGCACGGCGAGCACAACCGCCACGAGAAGGGCACTGCCCGCGAGAGCGAGCGTCGAGGGCAGCGCATCCCCGATGAGGTCGGCGACGGGCAGGTTCGAGCGCAGCGAGACGCCGAAGTCACCGACGACGAACCTCGTGAGCGAACCCCACAGCTGCACGAGCAGCGGCTGGTCGAGGCCGTAGTAGGCCACGATGCGGGCGATCTCCTCCTCCGTGAACCCGTTGTCGGGGTTGCGCAGCGTGCTCGTGACCGGGTCCCCCGGCAGCACGCTGATGACGAAGAACGTGAAGACGTAGGCGAGCAGCACGACGATGATCGCCTGGCCAGTGCGCCTCAGCGCGAAGCGCGTGTAGTTCTGTCTCATGCTGATCCCCTCCCGCCGGCCGGGGCCTAGTCGACCCAGGCCGTGGCGTAGTTGGCGTACGCGACGCCGTTGTACGTGACGCCGTGCAGGTTCGGCGACTGCACGTACACGCGCTGCACGATCTGCGTGATCGGGGCGAAGTAGCCCTGCTCGAGCACGTACCCCTGCAGCTCGTCGGCGAGCGCCGCGCGTGCCTCGGTGTCGCTCGAGCTCGAGATGCCCTCGGCGTACTCGTTGAGCTTCGTGTCGCTCGTTCCCACGCCGAACCAGTCCTCGTCGCCCTCGTTGAGGCTCGTGAGGATGCCCGCGACCGTGCCGACGTCGATGAAGCTGCGCGTGATCTCGGTGGCCTGGATCTCGACGCCGCTGTTGAGCACGCGCTCGCCGTACGTGACGACGTCGTACGCCTCGATTTTCACGTCGAAGCCGATCTTCTTGAGCTGCTGCGCCACGAGCTCGTCGACCGACTGCGAGGTGGCGAGGTAGGGGTTCGGGTAGAGCGTCACGGCGAGGGTCTCGCCGTTCTTCGAGCGGATGCCGTCAGCGCCTGCCGTCCAGCCGGCCGCATCCAGCAGCTTCTTCGACTCCTCCGGGTCGAACGCGAACGCGTCGCTGTGGTCCGTCGCCTCGGGGACGTTGCTCTGGATGAACGACTCCGCGGCCTCCCAGTCCTCCGTGTACACGGTGGAGAGGATCTCGTCGCGGTCGATGCCGTGCTGGAATGCCTGACGCACCTCGGTCTCGTTGAACGGGGCGACCTGCGTGTTCAGCGCGTAGCCGTTGACGAAGCCCAGGTAGCGGGGAACCGCGACCTCGAGGCCCTCGTCGGCGAGCGCATCCAGCTCCTGCGGGGAGGTGTTGTAGGCGACGTCCGCCTGGCCCGCCTGCACCGAGGAGGTGCGCAGCGACGGCTCGGCGACGATCTGGTAGGTGATGGAGTCGAGGAACGCGGGGCCCGTGTGCTCGAGCGCCTCCGGACCCCAGGTGTAGTCCTCGCGCTTGGTCAGGACCACGTCCTGCCCCTCCTGCCAGGACTCGACCGTGAACGGGCCGCTGCCGACGAAGTTGCTGAGGTCGGCCTGCTCCTCGGCCGGCAGCGCGATGACGGCCGGTGAGGTGAGGATCGAGCCGTGGTAGCCGAGCGTCGGGATGAAGCCGAGGGTGGGCTTCGAGAACTTCACCTCGACGGTCGCCGCGTCGACCGCGGTCGCACCGTCGTAGTTCGCGGCGGGGAACAGCCCGATGCGGTTGATGCCGCGGTCGGGGTCGCCCTTGGCCCAGATGTCGAGGTTCGCGACGACCGCCGCGGCGTCGACGGGGGTGCCGTCCGAGAAGGTCACGCCGTCCTTGAGGTGCAGCGTGTACTCCGTCGCGTCGTCGTTCTGCTCCCAGCTCTCCGCGACCCACGGGCTGACGTTGCCCTCGCCGTCGACGTACACGAGCTTGTCGGTGACGTGGCCCCAGACGTGTCCCTGGTAGCTGGAGATGGCGCTGTTGTTAGGGATCCAGCTGTCGCCGAGGGAGTCGATGAGGAACGTGATGTCGCCGCCGTTCTTCGGCTCGCCCTCCCCCGCAGCTCCCGGCGCGGCGTCGGAGGTCGCGCAGGCTGCGAGCAGCGACATGCTGGCGAGCACGCCGATGGCTGCGGCGAGTTTCCGTCGGAGTCGTGGGTGTCGTGTCGACATGGTGGTGGCTGCTTTCTCGGGGTCTGCTTTGGGGATAGCGGGTGGTCGGTCGGTGGGTGCGTGTACGTGTGCGTGTGCTGGCGCTGGTGCTGGTGCTGGTGCTGGTGAGCGGATGCTCGGGATGGGGCGCTCGCGGCGCCGGGTCAGATGGCCTTGCCCGGGTTGAAGAGTGCGGCGGGGTCGAGCGCGCGCTTGATGGCGTGCTGCGCTTCCCGGCTCCGCTCGGACAGCTCGAGGGCTGCGAGGCCGAGCTTCGACGAGCCGATGCCGTGCTCACCGCTCACGGTTCCGCCGAGCTCGAGCGCGAACTCGGCGAGGGCGACGGCCGCGTCGTGCAGCTGCGGCGGGACGACGCCCGGGTCAGCTCCCTCCGGGATGCGGAGCGTGATGACGGGGTGCAGGTTGCCGTCGCCGGCGTGCGCGACAGCGCCCACCGTGACGCCGAAGCGCTCCTCGACGACCGGGAAGTGGGCGAAGATCTCGGGGATGCGTGACTTGGGAACGGCGATGTCGCCGCCCGCGAACCACTCGGCGGGATCGAAGCCGCGCCCTGAACGGCGCAGCTCCCACAGCGCCTCGCCGTCCTCGACGCTCTCCTCGGTGACGAGCCCGCCGACGGCTTCGAGCGCCGCGCGGAGGTCGGCGGACTGCTCGTCGATGCCGTAGCCGTCGAGCTCGATGAGCAGCAGGGCGCCACCGCGGGCGGTGAGTGTGCTGCCGCTGTGCGCGTCGATGTTCGCGAGCGTGCGGGAGTCGAAGAACTCGACAACGCTCGGGCGCACCGTGCTGCGGGTGATGGCGGCGAGCGCATCCGCGCCAGCTGCCGTCGTCGCGAAGAACGCCGACACCGTGCGGCGGGCGACGGGGATCGGACGCAGGCGCACGGTCGCCGCGACGACGATGCCGAGGATGCCCTCCGAGCCGACGAAGAGGGAGACGAGGTCGAGGCCCGTGACGCCCTTGATGGAGCGGTGGCCGACGTGCACGAGGGCGCCGTCGGCGAGCACGACGTCGAGCGCGAGGATCGACTCGCGCGTGACCCCGTACTTCGCGCAGCGCAGCCCGCCGGCGTTGGTGGCGATGTTGCCGCCGATGGACGAGATGTCCCAGCTGGCCGGGTCCGGGGCGTAGAAGAGGCCGTACGGCTCGAGGTGGCGGTTGAGGTCGGCGTTGATGACGCCCGGCTCGACCACGGCGACCTCGTCGAGCGGGCTCACCTCGACGACCCGGTCGAGGCGCTCCGTCGAGACGACCAGCTGCCGCTCGTCGGCGGTCGCGCCTCCTGCGAGGCCGGAGCCAGCGCCGCGCGGCACCACCGCGATGCCAAGCTCGGCCGCCGTTCGCACGATCACCTGCACCTCCGCCGCCGTGCTCGGGAACGCGACGGCCGGGCCGATGTCGATGCCGGCGAGACGGCCCCTGGTGCTCGCATCCACCGCGTACTCGCGTGTCAGCGCCGAGGGCACGCGCACCTCGAGCTGCGGCAGCTCCGCCTGCAGCTCGCCGATGAGCCGCTGCAGCGGTTGCGCTCCCTCGAGCGAGGAGAGCGGCGCGGTCGGCGCGGGGGTGGCGAGCTCGGTGGGCATGCTGGCCTTTCGACGGGAGGCGGGAGGATCCCTCGAAAGGTACGGAAGCGCCCATCGCGTGAACAGGCGCCGTCGTCGCTTCCCTTCGCCGAACGTTGTCGGGCTTCAGGCGGCGTCACGGTGCGTCATCAACCACGTCAGAAAGTGGCGCACGCTCGACCCCGAGTTGCCTCACAGGCAACACGCGCGGCGGGTAGCCGGGCGGGCTGTCCTTCCATCCCGCCTCCGGCGCCACCTCCCCGCCCGCTCGACGCGAAAAGGCGGGCCGCGCCATGTGCGCGACCCGCCTCCTGCGAGTGCCGGCCCCGGCGTCCGGCCGCGAGGGCCGGATACCGGGGCTCGGGATGCTGGCCGTTACGCCTGCAGGCTTCCTCCGTTGGTGCGGATGACCTCGGCGTACCAGTCGAACGACTTCTTCTTGTAGCGCTCGAGCGTGCCGGAGCCGTCGTCGTTGCGGTCGACGTAGATGAAGCCGTACCGCTTGCTCAGCTGCGCCGTGCTCGCCGAGACGAGGTCGATGCAGCCCCACGTCGTGTAGCCGAGCAGCTCGACGCCGTCAGCGATCGCTTCGCCTGCCTGCACGAGGTGGTCGTTGAGGTAGGCGATGCGGTAGCCGTCATCGACGGTCTTCACGCCGTCGATCTCGACGAGCTGATCCTTCGCCCCGAGCCCGTTCTCGACGATGAACAGCGGCTTCTGCCACCGCTCCCAGAACTGGTTCATGACGATGCGCAGGCCGGTCGGGTCGATCGCCCAGCCCCACTCGCTCTTCTCCAGCGTCGGGTTGGGCACGCCGCCCATGATGTTGCCTTCACCGGCGCCGGCAGCGGGATCCGCCGTCTCGGCGATGCTCATGTAGTAGCTGAACGAGATGAAGTCGACCGTGTTCTTCAGGATCTCGCGGTCCTCATCCGTGATGTTGAGGTCGATGCCCTTCTCCTTGAAGAGGCGCAGCGCGAAGCCCGGGTACTCGCCGCGCACGTGCACGTCGCCGAACATGAGGTTCGAGTGGTCGACGTCCATGACCTTGAGCGCGTCCGCGGGGCTCGGCGTGAGCGGGTAGACGGGCATGGCGATGAGCATGCAGCCGACCTGCGCATTCGGAGCGACCTCGTGCGCGATCTTCGTCGCGAGCGCCGAGGCGACGAGCTCGTGGTGGATGGCCTGGTACAGGTCCTGCTCGCTGAGCTGCTCCTTCGGCGTGAGGATGCCACCGCTCAGGAGCGGGGCGTGCAGCACCGAGTTGATCTCGTTGAACGTGAGCCAGTACTTCACTCGCGAGCCGTAGCGCTCGAACAGCACTCGGGCGTAGCGCTCGTAGAAGCCGATGAGCTCGCGGCTCACCCAGCCGTCGTACTGCTGCGCGAGGTGCAGCGGCGTCTCGTAGTGCGAGATCGTGACGAGCGGCTCGATGCCGTGCTTCTCCAGCTCGTCGAGCACTCGGTCGTAGAACGCGAGGCCCTCCTCGTTGGGCTCCAGCTCGTCGCCCTTCGGGAAGATGCGGCTCCACGCGATCGAGAAGCGGAACGTCTTGAACCCCATCTCGGCGAAGAGCGCGATGTCCTCCGCGTAGCGGTTGTAGAAGTCGATGCCGACGTGCTTGAGGTTGTCGTCCGTCGGCCCCTCGGTCGGCGGCGCCATGATGCCCTTCGGCATGACGTCCTGGATGGAGAGGCCCTTGCCCCCGTCGAGGTAGCCGCCCTCGAGCTGGTTGGCTGCGGTCGCGCCGCCCCAGAGGAATCCGTCTGGGAAGTTCGTTGTCGTCATTCGCGTGTCTCCTTCGTTCTGCGATGCGTTGGTGCGTGAAGTCGTGCGGTGGGATGCGGCTACTTGGCGAGTGCCACGGTCTCGACCGACTTGGCCAGGTACAGCGACTCTCCGTGCGAGATGGGGCCGGTCACCTGGCTCGTGATCTCCGGGTACAGCTCAGAGTTCGTGATGATGACGGGCGTCGTGACGTCGTAGCCCGCCTCCTTGACGGCGTCGACGTCGAACTCGATGAGCAGCTCGCCAGCCTTCACGGCCTGGCCGGACTCGACCTTCATCGTGAAGTGCTGGCCGTTCAGCTTCACCGTGTCGACACCGATGTGGATGAGCACCTCGGCACCGTCCGCGTGGCGCAGGCCCACCGCGTGGCCCGTCGGGAAGGCGGCTGCCACGACACCGTCGAACGGTGCGTAGACGGCGCCGGAGCTGGGGATGACCGCCGCGCCCTTGCCGAGCACACCGCCGGCGAAGACGGGGTCGGAGACCTCGGACAGCGCAACCGCGGTGCCGTCGAGGGGGCTGAGGATCTCGAGGTCGTTGCTTGCGGCCTTGGCCGGAGCTTCCTCTTCCACCGGGTCCTTGAAGCCGAGGATGACGGTGAGGAGGAACGACACCACGATCGCCGCGACCAGGCCGAGGCCGAGGAAGACCATGTTGCCGTTGCCGAAGAGCGCAGGCAGCGCCAGCCCGGAGGGAACGACGAAAGCGGTGGAGAAGACGCCGCCCATGGCGATGATCGCCCCGCCGAGTGCGCCGCCGATGACGCCGAAGATGAAGGGGCGCTTGAGGGGCAGGTTGATGCCGTAGATCGCGGGCTCGGTGATGCCGGCGAGGAAGCCGGACAGCGTGGCGGGTGCGGCGAGCGACTTGAGCTTCTTGTCGCGGGTGCGGACCCACACGCCGGCGACGGCCGCGGACTGCGCGAGGACTGCAGCGAACACCGGGCCGATCAGCAGGATCTGACCTGTTGCCTGGAACTCGAGCGTGAACAGCGGCACGAAGCCCCAGTGGAGTCCGAAGATGACGAAGACCTGCCACAGACCACCCATGATCGCGCCGCCGAGCCACGGGACGTTCGCGAAGATCCAGCCGATGCCCTCGCCGAGCCATCCGCTCAGGAGCGCGGAGATCGGGCCGACGACGACGAACACGAGGGGCACCGCGATCAGAACCACGATCATGGGCGTCAGGAAGCGGCGGACCGAGGAGTGCAGCTTCGCGTAGAGGAACTTCTCCGCGTAGCTCTGCAGCCACACGATGAGGATGATCGGGATGACGCTGGAGACGTAGCTGACCATCGTGAACGGGATGCCGAAGAACGTCAGCCCCTCGGCTCCGACCAGCGGAGTGATCGTCGGATAGACCAGCGCGCCGGCGATCGCGAACGAGGTCCACTCGGAGGCCTTGAAGTAGCGTGCCGCCGTGATCGCGAGCGCCATCGGCAGGAAGTTGATGAACGCGTCGGAGAGCGCGTTGAGGACGAGGTACGTCGACGTGTCGGTGGCGATCCAGCCGAAGGTCGCCGCGGCGGACAGGAATGCCTTCAGCAGACCGGTGCCGGCGAGCGCCCACAGCAGTGGGGTGAACAGCGCCGCGATCATCGAGATGAAGCGGTTGAACAGGTTCTTCTTCGGCTCGTCGGGATCGACCGTCGCCGTCTGCGTGCCCGCGACGAGGTTCGAGATCTTGCCGAGCTCGGCGTACACCTCAGGGACCTCATTGCCGATGACGACCTGGTACTGGCCGCCGGCCTCGGCCGTCGTGATGACGCCCGGGATGGCCTTGACCGCGGCCTTGTCGATCTTCGCGTCATCCGTGATCGCGAAGCGCAGCCGGGTCATGCAGTGCACGACCGACTTGACGTTCTCTTCGCCGCCGACGCCCTTGAGCACATCCGCTGCAACTCTTGAGTGATCCATGGGACCGCTCTCCTTCTCCCGCCATCGGCGGCAATTCGGTCTGGAGCCCCTGGGCCGAACCGGCAGATTTTGGGCAACAAAAAAACCTGAACTCGAACACCGCCATTTCGGCGATATGAGTTCAGGTTTTGCCCGCTTGACCGGTAACAATCCAAGGATTCCGCAGGACTTCATTGCCCTGCGGCAGTCACTCTAGCATCGGCTCCACGTCTGTGCCATAGGCAATGTGCTGCGCGAGCCGTTCGATGTGGACCGTCACGTACAGCAGCTCCTCGTCGGTCAGCTCGACCCCCGTCGCCTCCCGCACGTACCCCTTCACCTGCTCGGCGATCGCGAACGAGCGCGGGTAGGTGCGCTTCGTGAAGTCAAAGAACGACGAGTCCGTGGAGCGGAGCATGCTGCGCGACACGAGCCGCTGCAGGAGGAACTGGATGTGCAGCACGAAGCGCGCGTAGTCGTGGCTGTCGACGTCGAGGTCGACGCCGAGGCCGGCTTCGACGGTCACGACCACGTGCTGGACGCGGCGGAAGAGCAGGGCGGAAGTGCCGTCGGGCTCGTCGCGCGTCGAGTTCAGCACGTGCATCGTCAGGAACACGGCCTCCTCCGGCGGGAGCTCCCGGTCGAGGGCCGAGGAGATGACCTTCGCCATGTGCTTCGACGCCGCGAACTCCTGCGGGTGCAGCACGCGCAGCTCCGGCATCGACGTCGCCGGAATGCGGATGCCCCGATCGAGCCGCTCGAGCACGTACTGGATGTGGTCGATGACCGCGAGGGGAAGCCGCTTGCCGAGGTCGCGTCCCAGCATCCGCTCGGCCTCGTCGACCGCGCTCATGACCGCCTCGACCACGGGGTACGGCACGGCGCTCAGCAGCTGCAGGGCCTGGTCGCCCTCGCTGCCCGTCGCGAGCACGAACGTCTTCTCCACCCTCGAGGGGTCGATGAGGTCACCCGGCTTCAACTGGAAGCCGAGACCGCGCCCCATCAGCACACGCTCCTGCCCGGCCCCATCGATCTGGATCACAACGTTGTTGTTGATGACCTTCGAGATGCCAGGAGTCGGGGAGCTTTCTGCCTTCGAGGAGCTCCTCCTGCGGGATTCGCCCATGATGGGCATTGTATTGCGCCAGGCTCGACGGCAAGCGCGAGGAGCGAGCCGGCTGGGCGGTGCACGCAGGTGGATGCACGCACGTGCACGCGAATGCACGAAACCCCGGCTCCGAGCTGGGCTCGTACCGGGGCTTCATCTTGGTGTTCTCTGCAGAGCGGAGACGAGGGGATTTGAACCCCTGGTCCCCTCAAAGGGGACTCCACCTTAGCAGGGTGGTGCACTCGGCCGGACTATGCGACGTCTCCAAGACTCACCTATCGTAGCGGGTCGCGGCGCAACTTCCGAACTGAGCGCGCGATTTCGCACGACCAACCCCACGGATGGGGCAGTTTCACCCCGTCCTCGGCCGCAACACGGGGTGAAAGCGCCCCATTCGGGCAGCGGAGGGGGCGGGCGGGGCGGGGCGCTGGCTAGCCGAAGAGGGTCGTCGGGTTCGAGCAGGACTCCTGGTCGGCGGCCTGGCCCGCGAAGGTGGGCGCGGGGGTCGCGACGGGGGCGTTCGGGTCGACGGGCGCATCCGTCGCCGCGTCCTCGCCGGTCGTGCCATCGCCGGTGGTCCCATCGTCGGCGACCGCGCCCTCATCGCCCGGCGCACCGGCGACGGACAGCGGCTGGTCTGCCGCCAGCAGGTCCCACATGGCCGTCGCATCCGGCTCCAGCGGAATGACCCGCGAACCGTCGTAGTCGCCCGTCGGCAGCTGCACGAACGAGATCTTCGACAGGTCGACCTTGTTGAGCGCCGAAGCCATGCCCATGAGGGTCGGCACGTCCGCGAGCGACTTCGTCATCTTCATGTTCTGCGTCGCCGCGACCCCGAGCCCGTACAGCTTGGTCGGGTTCGCGAGCGTGCCAGCGCTCTTCACCTCGCGGATGAGGGACGAGAGGAACACCTGCTGGTTCGCGATGCGCTGCAGGTCGCTGCCACCCACGCCGTGGCGGGTGCGGAGGAACTTCAGCGCATCCTCGCCCTGCAGCGAGTAGTTGCCCGGCTGCAGGTAGAGGCCGACGTAGTCGTCGCTGATCTCGTTCGCCACGCACACGTCGACGCCGCCGACGGCGTTCGACATCTCGATGACGCCGAGGAATTGCACCATCGCGGCGTACGGGATGTCGAGGCCGCTCATCGCCTCGACGGTCTCGACGACGCAGCCCATGCCGCCCTCGCCGAGGATGCTGTTCATGGGGACCTCGTAGCGCTCCTCCATCTGCACCCCCTCGTCGTTGGTGCACGCCGGCTGGTCGACCATCGTGTCGCGAGGGATGCTGACGACGGAGGCGTGCGTGCGGTCCGCCGAGACGTGCAGCAGCATGTTGACGTCGTTGAGCACCCCGGAGGCCGCCTCGTCGCCTTCCCCGTACTCGGCGCCCTGACCCGTACGGTCGTCGCTGCCGACGAGGAGGATGTTGAAGCCGCCCTCGATCTCGTCGAACGCGACGGGCGGCTCATCCCCGCCCGGGTCCGGCAGCAGCTGCAGGTTGCCGCCGAGGTTCGCCGCTGCGATCCCGCCGATCGCGAGCACGCTCACGAGCGCCGCGGAGAGCGCGACGAGCAGCCCCTTGCCGAGCGAGCGAGCGGCGGAGGTGACGGGCAGGCGGCCATGCTGGGCGACCCCACCCCGCGCATCCGGGTGCAGGATGCCATCGTCACCGGCACGGTCGAAGCGCTGGGCGCTGCTTCCCCGTCGTCGAGAAGTCGTCACAGGTGCGGGCCTCCCCCGGAGCGTACGTCGAGTTCGTCAGCATAGAGCGCGCGAACATGGATCTCCTGACCCCGCGCAGGATGCCAGCAGACGCGGGTGGTCAGGAAGCGTCGATGATCAGAACAGCGACGTGCTCGCGTTGGAGCATGACTCCTCGTCGGCCCGCTGGCCCGCGAGCGTGGGCTGCGGCACGGCGCTCGTCGGCGGCGTCTCGACCGGCAGCCCCGTGGCGGGGTCGACGGGGATGCCCGTCGCCGGGTCGATGGGGAAACCGGTCGTCGGGTCGATCTCCCAGCCCGTGGCCGGGTCGATGGAGACCGTGGCGCTCGGGTCAGCCGGCGTCTCGGTGGGCTCTGGCGCGCCCGCGACCTCCAGCGACTGGTCGGTGCGCAGCAGCTCCCACATCGCGGAGGCGTCCGGCTCGAGTGGCTGCACGCGCGCCGAGTCGTACGCCGCGGTCGGCAGCTGCACGAAGGTGATCTTGTCGAGGGGCACCTGCGAGAGCGCCATCGCCATGCTGACGAGCGTGTTCGGGTCGGTCAGCGAGCTCGACATGGTCATGTTCTGCGTCGCCGCGACGCCCAGGCCGTACAGCTTGACGGGGTTCGTGAGCGTTCCAGCGCTCTTCACCTCGCGGATGAGCGCTGACAGGAACACCTGCTGGTTCGCGATGCGGGTCAGGTCGCTGCCGTCGCCCACGCCGTGGCGGGTGCGGAGGAACTTCAGCGCATCCTCACCCTGGAGCGTGTAGTCGCCCGGCTGCAGGTACAGGCCGACATAGTCGTCGCTGATCTCGTTCGCGACGCACACGTCGACGCCGCCGACGGCGTTCGACATCTCGATGACGCCGCGGAACTTCACCATCGCCGCGTAGGGGATCTCGATACCGCTCATCGCCTCGACCGTCGACACGACGCAGTTCATGCCGCCCTCGCCGAGGATGCTGTTCATGGGGACCTCGGAGGCCTCTTCCATTGCAACGCCCTGGTCGTTGGTGCAGGCCGGCTGGTTCACGATCGTGTCGCGCGGGATGCTGACGACGGACGCACTCGAGCGGTCCTCCGCGATGTGCAGCAGCATGTTCACGTCGTTGAGCACGCCGTCCGCATCGGCTTCTCCCTCGCCGAACTCCGCGCCCTGACCGGTTCGGTCGTCACTGCCGACGAGCAGCACGTTGATGCCGCCCTCGATCTCGGCGAAGCTCGCCGGCTCCTCCGAGCCGGACGGGTCGGCGATGTCGAAGGTCGTGACCTTCGACTGCAGGTTGATCCAGGCGAGCGCACCGACGAACATGACGCTGACGAGTGCGACGCAGAGGGCGATCGTCCCGGTCTTGACGACCGAGTTCGTGGGCGTCGTCACGTGCTGCTTGCCGTGGCGCGCAGAGGTCACCTTCGGGGTCTCCTCCTGCACGCCCTTGCCCGGAACGTAGCCGCGCCGAGCGCGGGATGGTCCGGGATGCGTCACAGGCGGTGTTCCTCACGTCAGGGGATTGGTGGCGGAGGGCGTGGGATTCGAACCCACGAGACATTGCTGCCCACTGGTTTTCAAGACCAGCTCCATCGGCCGCTCGGACAGCCCTCCAGAAGTGCTCAGACAACGATTCAGTATCGTTTTCGAGCTCTTCGCGTGTCCATGGTAACCGAAAGTGAAATATCTGGTTACCCGGACGTTCGACGCAGACTCACGGACGCTGCCGCGAGTACTGACGCGCCGGCTTCCCTGACAGAGCCAGCAAGGACAGGATATCCAGAGCGGTGAACGCGAGGGTAGTGCTGAACCTGATTTCCTCATCTCCTGCCCACCAGCCGCCGAACTGCAGGGCGATCGACCCGGCCGCGTAGAGCAGCAGCGTGATGCGCGCCCAGTTCACGCCACGCAGCACGAGGATGCCGAGCAGCAGCGTCGAGGAGACGACGATCCCGCCCACGACCATGCTGGCGATCCAGGCCGGCTCCGCGAGGGCCGTCGCGTCCGTCCCGGAGAGCTCGGCATCCGTCAGCACCTCGCGCATGCCGTCCGGCCCGATGAGCGCCAGCACGCCGAAGAAGAGCAGAGCGAGCAGCGCGCGACCGAAGACGACGATCGCGCCGAACGTGATGGTGATGGGGCGCCCATGCCGGCGCACCTCCTCGGCGACCGAGCTCTCGACGGGGCTCGAGGTGCTCATGGCCTCGAAGGCGGCACGCTTCTTCGTCGAGCGCGCCGATGGCACCGAGCGCGCCGGGAGAGTCGAGTCGCGGGGAGCGGATTCGAGGCGATCTGCGGGAGCACCGCTGGCCGAGGGCAGCAGCACGGGCTCGGGGACGGTCAGCGGCGCATCGGAGGTGCTTGGCAGCTGCAGCACCGGCAGGTTGCCGTCGGTGCGGATCGAGTCGCCGCCGCCGTTGCGCGAGTGGTAGCCCGTCGAGAAGTCCTTGAGCACCGCGACGGACGCCCGAGGCGTGCCCTCGAGCACTGTGGCGACGATGTGGTCGCGCTCGATATCGGTGTCGGCGTCGATCTTGTGCGTCACCTGCAGCGTGAAGAGCGAGAAGCCGACAGCACGGTCGAAGGTGCCGGCCGCGAGCCAGTCAACCCGGGTGCCGCCGGGCAGCAGCCAGCCGTCCGGGCACTTCCAGAAGCGCACGTGATGCCGCTTCGCCGGGTTGCCTGCGACCTCCTGCTGGTACGCGAAGTCCTGCTGCCGACCGAAGAGGAACAGCGGGCTGACCGGCGCCTCGTGATAGCTGCGACGGGTGACCGTCGAAGAGATGATGCCGAGGCTCGTGCGCAGCGAGATGTCGTCGGCTCGCGTCCAGCCGGCGGCGCGCATCGCATCATGCAGCTCGGCCTCGTGTCCGAGCAGCCCCAGGTTGATGGGGTCGCCGAGCAGGCCGTCGCTGGTCCGCGCCCTGCCGATGAAGTAGTCGGGCACGTACACGGTCGTCAGGATGCGGTGGATGCGCGGCAGGACGAGGTACGCGAGCAGGCCCCAGAAGGCGAGCAGCAGGAGGATCCCCCACCAGCCGACCTGGAACGAGTCATCGGCGACGAGCACCGCGAGCCAGATCGCTGCCAGTCCTGCGAAGACGAAGAAGAAGCCGTCGAGCGCTTGGCCGATGGCGGCGAGCGGGCGCCTCCGCGGCACGTCGACGGTCATGCCGTCGCCTAGCTGAGCCTGCTCAGTGCCACGCCGAGTCCGTCGTGCGCGAAGTCCGGCGCCAGCACCGTGCCAGCGTCGATGACCTCCTGCGGGGCGTCGCCCATGGCGATGGCCGTGCCGCCGTTGGACGCCCACTGCAGCATCTCGATGTCGTTGCGCCCGTCGCCGGCGACCACGACCCGGTCCATCGGGATGCCGAGCTCGCGGCGCACCCGCTCGAGCGCTGTCCCCTTGTTGACGCCCTCCGGCGCGATGTCGAGCCACGCGGTCCAGCCGACGGAGTAGCTGACCTCGTGCAGACCGAGACGCTCGATGACCGCCGTGAACTCCTCGATCGAATGGTCAGGGGAGATGACGACAAGTCGCGTCGCCTCGGCGTTGAGGAGCCCCTCGAAGGGAACCTCCTCGCCGCGCGCCTCGAAGCTCCCGTCGGGGAAGTGCCCGCTGTACTTGAACACACCCTGCGGGTCCTCGACCGCGAACATCGCGTTCTCCAGCGCTCCCCGCAGGCTGACGAGCACTTCGGTGGGGTCGAACGTCTCGATCCAGCGAGTCGCGTACCCGCCCTGCGCGACCGCGTCGCGCTCGAGCGTCATGGCGCCGTTCGCGGACACGTGGAACTGCGAGTCGAGGCCGAGCCGCTCGGCGATGGGTCGCGTGTCCGCCCAGCTGCGGCCGGTGGCGAGCATGACCTCGTGGCCCGCGGCCTGCAGCCGCCGAACCTGCTCGAACGTCGCGTCCGGGATCGCACCGTCGATGCCGAGGATCGTGCCGTCGATGTCGAGCGCGACGAGCATCCGCCCGCCCGCAGCGCCCTGCTCTGGCAGGTTCACCGCGCTCACTTGACGGGCTCCATGACCTCGAGGCCGCCGAGGTAGGGACGCAGCGGCTCGGGGATGACCACCGACCCGTCGGCGCGCTGGTGCGTCTCGAGCAGCGCCACGAGCCAGCGCGTCGTCGCGAGCGTGCCGTTGAGGGTCGCAGCCGGCGCGGTCTTGCCGGACTCGGTGCGATACCTCGTCGACAGGCGACGGGCCTGGTAGGTCGTGCAGTTCGAGGTCGAGGTGAGCTCGCGGTACGCATCCTGCGTCGGAACCCACGCCTCGACGTCGAACTTGCGAGCCGCCGAGGAGCCGAGGTCGCCGGCGGCGGTGTCGATGACGCGGTAGCTCAGGCCGAGCGACTGCAGCACCTCCTCCTGCCAGCCGAGGAGCCGCTCGTGCTCCGCCTCCGCGTCCTCCGGCTTCGCGTAGACGAACATCTCGAGCTTGTTGAACTGGTGCACGCGGATGATGCCGCGCGTGTCCTTGCCGTGCGAACCGGCCTCGCGGCGGTAGCAGGTCGACCAGCCGGCGTAGCGCATCGGCGCTGCCTCGATGTCGATGATCTCGTCGGAGTGGTAGCCCGCGAGCGCCACCTCGCTGGTGCCCGTCAAGTAGAGGTCGTCGTCCTGCAGGTGGTACACCTCGTCGGCGTGCTCGCCGAGGAAGCCAGTGCCGCGCATGATCTCCGGCTTCACGAGCGTCGGCGTCGTGAGCATCACGAATCCGTTGCGGATCGCGACATCGAGCGCATACGTCATGAGGGCCAGCTCGAGGCGGGCACCGATGCCGCGCAGGAAGTAGAACCGAGCACCGGAGACCTTCGCCCCACGCTGCATGTCGATCGCCCCGAGCAGCTCCCCCAGCTCGAGATGATCGCGCGGCTCGAAGTCGAACGCCGGGCGCTCGCCCACCGTCTTGAGGACCTCGAAGTTCTCCTCGCCGCCAGCCGGCACGCCCTCGATGACGAGGTTCTGGATGCGCCCGATGGCCGCATCCGCAGCCGCGCTCGCCTCGTTCGCGGCCTGGCTTGCCGCCTTGACGCTCACCGCCAGGTCCTTCACCGAGGCGAGGATCGCCGGCTTCTCCTCCTTGCTGGCCTTCGCGACCAGCTTGGAGGCGGCGTTCTGCTCGGCGCGCAGCCGCTCGAACTCGGAGATCGCAGACCTGCGAGCAGCGTCAGCCTCGAGCGCCGCATCGACCGTCGAGGGGTCGTTGCCGCGCGAGATCTGAGAGCGCTTGAGGAGGTCGGGCTGGTCACGGAGAAGCTGGGCGTCGATCACGGTCCAAGCCTAGTCGTCGAGGGTGCCGCGAGCAGAGGAGCGCGTTCGCCGCAGACGCACACCGCCGCTGACTTAGGCTCACTGCATGCCGCATACCGCCCGACAGGGTTCAGACAAGCTCGCCGCCATCGTCGTCAACCCAGTGAAGGTCGATACAGAAGCCCTCCGCGCAGCCGCGGCCGAGAGCGCGGAACGGTACGGCTGGCCGGAGCCCCTGTGGTTCGAGACGACCGCGGACGACCCCGGAGCCGGGCAGACGAAGGAGGCCATCGAAGCCGGCGCGACGATGGTCATCGCCGCCGGGGGCGATGGAACCGTTCGACTCGTCGCCGAGACCCTGGCGGGCACGGACGTCGCACTCGGCGTGGTCCCGGGCGGAACCGGCAACCTCCTCGCGCGCAACATCGGCATCGAGGTCGCGGGAGGCGTGACCGACACGGTGTCCGAGATGGTGCAGAACGCATCCACTCTCCTACCCGGCGCGAAGCCCTCGACGCTCCCCATGACAACGCTCGCCCGAGCCGTCGAAGTCGCCTTCGGCGGTGTGGATGCGCGCATCGACGTCGGCTGGGCCGCCGTCGAACGCGAAGACAAGACCCGCGAGCGCATGGCGTTCACCGTCATGGGCGGCGTCGGCGTCGACGCCGGCATGATCGCGAATACCTCGGAGGACCTGAAGAAGAAGGTCGGCTGGGTCGCGTACCTCGGCGGCATCGCCCGCTCCGTCGCCAACGGACCGAACTTCCACCTGCGTCTCCGCGTCGACGGCAAGACGCATGCGCGGTCGCTCCGGGCGGCCACCGTCATGGTCGGCAACTGCGGGCTCATGCCGGGCGGGCTCCACCTGCTGCCCGACGCCGAGATCGACGATGGCAGGCTCGACCTCGCCATCATGCGCCCCAATGGCCTGATCGGCTGGCTGCAGATCTACGGCCGCCTCGTCGTGCAGTCCGGCATCATGCGGCGCACCGATGTCGGCAGGCGCATCCTCCTCGAGGGCCGAAAGCACGTGCGCGCCCTCACCTACGCGCAGGTCGAGGAGGTCACCTTCCGCCTCGACTCCGGCCCGGAGGAGTTCGAGGTCGACGGGGATGCGGCGGGGCAGATCACCGCTGCGCGCATCTGGATCGAGCCTGCCAGCCTCACGGTGCGCACCCCGAAGCCCATGCCCGAGAACGAGGGGCTCCGCACCCTCGCGCGTCGCCTCGGCATCACCGGACCTGAGAACAGCCCGAGCCGGCCGTCGCTCTAGGGACGACACGCCCGAACCCCGCATCGAGGGGCCCAGACCGCGCGTACCGCAGCTCACTTGTCTCACGGACCGCCGCGTTTCGCTTGACCCTGGTTCGTTCGGGGCAGAGAATGCTACTTATAACTCTGTAGACTCATGAGTAGCGGCATTCCATCATTTGGGGCATGGTCGGTGAACTCCAACGAAGCGTGGGCAAGAACATCCGTCGAATCCGCCTCTCGCGCGGTATCAGCCAGGAGGCGCTCGGCGACGTGGTGGGGCTGCACCGCACCTACATCGGATCCGTCGAGCGCGGCGAGCGCAACATCACGCTGCAGACCCTCGAGGGCATGGCGGAACTCCTCGGCGTGCCGCCGATGGACCTCCTTGCCGACGCAGGCGACACCGGGCCGACGGCACCGCCGGTCGCCTAGCTCCGCGCCTCAGCATCCGGGTCTGCTCGACGCCAATCCGCTGACTCGCGAACACCTGGAGCGACCGATGAAGCACCCCACCGGCACCACCCCTTGCCCCACCTGGTGCGTCTCGCTGCACCTCGACGGCGAGACGCTGCACTACGGCGAGAGTCTTGCCATCGAGCTCCTGCAGCGACCGACCTCCGCGGAGCTTCGCTTCCGACCCGAGGTCCCAGCCACCCCGACGACGCTCGAGCTGGTCACGCACCGGGAGGCGGGAGAATCGGAGACCTGGGTGGCGGTCCTGCGCGACGGGGCAGCCGTCCTCGACCTCACCGCAGCCAGCGCCGCACGCCTCGGCAGCACCCTGCAGGCGCTCGCCGAGGACACCAGCGCCTAGCGCGTGTCTGACACTCCCTCGTTCGAGTCGACGCCGCCGTCGCTCCCCGCGGCGTCCGCGTCATCCGCGTCCTCGGCGTGCCCACGCCGACGCATCCAGACGACGAAGGCGATGAGCAGCACGATGATGAGCGTCGAGAGCACCGCGATCGTGACGATGGCCGCCTGGGGAACAGACTGCACGGTCGCCGTCTGAGCTGTCCCGATCTCGATGGCGTGCGCCGTCGCGGGCTCCCAGGGGACGAGCACGGCGGCGAAGGCTGCTGCGACGAGCAGGCACGCGGTGCGCAGCAGACGCCTCAGGCGCTGATTGGTGGGCGACATGGCTGTCTCTCCTCCAGACACGAGAATGCACGCGACCCCAGGCCGGGGCGGGCACCCAAGTCTCTCAGAGGCGACCGCTCGGGACCTGGACCTCGCGACGCGGACCCGGGCGCCCGGTCGGGCGCGAAACGTCGGTGGTCGCCTCTACGGTGTCCGGACAGACCGAGTACGCCACACGCGACGACTCTCCCGGCTGTGCCGGACCGGGAGCGCCATCGTCGCACGCAAGCAGGGAGACCCCGCGCATGACCACGACATCCGGCACGCAGCGATGCCCAGAATGGTGCGTCGCACTGCACCTCGACACCGACGAGACCCTGCACTACAGCCTCAGCCGCGAGGTGTCGGTCGTGTCGCGAAGGCCCGACCACGAATCCCCCGGCGGGCGACAGCACGCCTTCGCGGTCGACCCGCTTGTGCTCGTGCAGCATCAGGAGGCACACGAGCGCGTCTCGTGGCTCGCACTCCTCCTCCACGGCGGGCCCGTCCTCGACATCACCGTCGACAGCGCCCGACGCCTCGCGGCGAGCCTGCTCGAGAGCTGCGGTCCCGATCCCGGCTCGCGCTAGCCGCGCAGAGAGTTCAGCCAGTCGACCGCTTCCCCGAAGTGCTCGTCGCCCCACTTGGGGTCGACGACGACCGGCTTCCGGTCGGCACGCGGATACGAGCCGAGGAAGATGACGTGCGGACTGAACCGGCGAAGCCCGAGCAGCGCATCCGCCACCCTCGCATCGTCGATGTGGCCGTCGAGGTCGAGCACGAAGCGATAGGAGCCGATGCGGTCGGGCAGCGGACGCGAGGTGATCATCGACAGGTTCACACCGCGAGTCGCGAACTGCTCCAGCATGACCATGAGCGATCCCGGGAACTCCTCGGGCAGCTCCACGATGAGGCTCGTCTTGTCGGCGCCCGTCCTGGCGGGCAGCTCGCGGCTCAGGCTGACGAGCGCGAAGCGCGTGCGCGCCATCTTGTTGTCCTGGATGTCCTCGGAGAGCACCGAGACGTCGAAGCGGCCCTCGACCCCCCGCGGCGCGATCGCGGCGTCGATGTCACCCCGCTCATCGAAGAGCGCATTGACGCTGGCGATGTTCGAGTTCGCGGCGACGTGCTCGTGGCCCGGGACGTGGGCGTGCAGCCACCTCCGGCACTGCCCGTACGCCACCGGATGCGCGGAGACGGTGCGGACATCCTCGAGACGGGTTCCGGGGCGCACCACGAGGCTGAAGGAGATGGAGACCTCGTACTCCCCCGCGATCCGGAGCCCCGGAATCGTGGCGAGCGCATCCTGCGACGCCGTGACCCCACCCTCGATGCTGTTCTCGATCGCGATCATCGCCGCGACGCTGCGCCCCGTCGTCACGTCGGCGAGCGCTTCGCCGACGTTGCTCACCGGCCGCCAGATCTGCCCCCGGGCCGCCTCGACCTGGCCGAGCGCCGCCTCCGTGAAGGTGCCCGCCGGCCCGAGGTAGGAGTACGTCTCTCGCTCATCTGGCACGGCACTGGCTTCGGTCATGGAGATCAGCCTATGCCGATGCTCGACTTCCTCCCCACGAGACACCTCGCGGTGCCAGACTGTGGACATGCACGATCGCGCTGGCAGCCTCGCCCTTGAATCTGACCTCATCGATCTCGACGCACTCATCGCTGCGTACGCCGAGAAGATCCCCGACCCCGCCGTCTCGACGCAACGCGTCGCGTTCGGCACGAGCGGCCACCGCGGCTCGAGCCTCACCTCGTCCTTCAACGAGACCCACATCCTCGCCATCACGCAGGCCATCGTCGAGTACCGCGAGGCGCAGGGCATCACGGGTCCGCTCTTCATCGGCCGCGACACGCACGGGCTCAGCGAGCCGGCCGAGCGCAGCGCCCTCGAGGTGCTCGTCGGCAACGGCGTCACCGTGCTCGCCGACCTCGACGACGAATGGGTGCCGACCCCGGCGCTGTCCCACGCGATCATCCGCTACAACGCGGACCCGGCCAACACCGAGCAGGCCGACGGCATCGTAGTCACCCCGAGCCACAACCCTCCCCAGGACGGCGGCTTCAAGTACAACCCCCCGCACGGCGGGCCGGCTGACAGCGACGCGACGGGCTGGATCGCGAATCGAGCGAACGAGCTCATCGAAGCGGGCCTCGACGGTGTGAAGCGCGGCACTCCGGACACGAGCAACGTGGGCCGCCACGACTTCAAGGGCGACTACGTGCGCGACCTGAAGAACATCATCGACGTCGACGCCATCAAGCGCGAGGGCGTGCGCATCGGCGCAGACCCCCTGGGCGGCGCGAGCGTGCGCTACTGGCAGGCCATCGCAGACGAGTACGACCTCGATCTCACCGTCGTGAACCCGGACGTGGATGCGCGCTGGCCGTTCATGACACTCGACTGGGACGGCAAGATCCGCATGGACCCGTCGTCGCAGTCCGCGATGGCCTCCGTGCTCGCGCGCCGCCACGACTACGACATCCTGACCGGGAACGATGCAGACGCGGACCGCCACGGCATCGTCACCCCGGACGCTGGCCTCATGAACCCCAACCACTACCTGGCCGTGGCCATCGACTACCTGTGCGCGCACCGCCCCGAATGGTCGGTGACGGCAGGCATCGGCAAGACGCTCGTGTCGAGCACCATGATCGACTTCGTGGCCGCCTCGCTCGGCCGCACACTCGTCGAGGTGCCCGTCGGCTTCAAGTGGTTCGTGCCCGGCCTCATCGACGGCTCGATCGTGTTCGGCGGCGAGGAGTCCGCAGGGGCCTCGTTCCTCCGCAAGGACGGCACCGTCTGGACCACCGACAAGGACGGCATCCTGCTCGCCCTCCTGGCGGCCGAGATCATCGCCGTCACCGGAAAGACCCCGTCGCAGCGCTACGAGGAGCTCGTCGCGGAGTTCGGCCGCCCCGCCTACGAGCGAGTCGACGCCCCGGCAACGCCGGCGCAGAAGTCCGTGCTCGGCAAGCTCGACGGCGACGCCATCTCCGCGGTCGAGGTCGCCGGCGACCCCATCACGGCGCGCCTCAGCCACGCCCCAGGCAACGGTGCGGCGATCGGCGGGGTGAAGGTCACGACCGCCAACGCGTGGTTCGCTGCCCGCCCATCCGGCACCGAGGACGTGTACAAGATCTACGCCGAATCGTTCAAGGGGCCAGAGCACCTGAAGCTCGTGCAGGCGGAGGCCAAGGCGATCGTCGACGCGGCGCTGGGCTCCTAGCAGCGCGTCCTCGCACGAAGAACGCTGCCTGCGTCTCGCACCTCCGGTCAAGCTCGGGAGGTGCGGACGCAGGCAGCGTTCTTCGTCGTGCCGTGCGGGCCGCTACTGCCCTGCCGCTGGGGTCGGGTTCGTCGCGCTCAGGCGTCCGGCCTGACCGACTCCCGCCGAGTACTCGACGCTGACGATGTCACCAGATGCGTTGAAGCAGGTCACGCCGGTCTCGAACGTGATCTCGCACACGAACTCGCCGAGCGCCACGGGTGAGTCGTAGGGCTGTACGACGGCGCCCTCGGTCGGGATGTCGTCCGTGAGGCACGGGAACGTGTAGCCGTTCGAGTCGAGACCGACCACGACGCCCGTCGCTCCCGCCTCGCAGGCCTGTTCCGGGACCTCGAAGCCAACCGTGTACTGCTGGCAGGTGACACCCGTCTCCGGGGTGATCTGGCAGCGGATGTTGCCGGTCTCGCTCGTGAACGTGACCGGGGCGAAGTTGGGGTCGGCAACGGCGGCGGGGACGGCGGGCGTCGTCGGATCCTCGGTCGCTGGCTGTTCCTGCGCAGTCTCGCTCGCTGTCGGCTCGTCGCGGTTCGCGCCGACGACATTGCCGATCATGATGGCGGACAGGATGAGCAGGATCGAGCCGACCACCGAGAGCGCGATGACGCCGAGACGGCGACGGTTGCGGTTGTCGAGGCCGCGGACGGCCGCTCCCATGCGACCGCCGCCACCGCCGTTGCCGCCGCCGAGGGCCGCCCCGACCCGATCGAACGGGTTGCGGTCGGAGGGCTTGAGGTCTGGCCCGTCGCCGACCGGTCCGGCGGAGGTGGGTGCAGGAGACCTGGGCGGGGCTCCCGCCGGTGCGGCAGACGCCGTGGCGGCCTGAGCGGGCCGGCGAGCCGCGCGCGCTCCGGCGGATGCGGGCGCCGACGGCTGCTCGCTTGCGTCGTCTTCGTCGAACCAGCTCGAGAGGAGTTCCCTGGCCGGGTCCTCTTCGCGCTGGCCATCGTCGGACCGCGGCGGCCGCGTCGTGCCTCGCTCGGAGGGCAGTGATGGAGCAGCCCCAGCAACTGCGGCTCCGGCGGCGGTTGCAGCTGCGGTGCCAGCGGCTGCCTGCCGATCGCGGTCGTCAGCAGGGGCGTGGTCGAACTCCTGGCTCGCACCCTGTCGCGGCAGCGCGCGAGTCCGCGGTTCGGCGTCTGGCGCGTGCTCGGCCACGGGTGGCTGTGGGGCCTGGGGCGCCTGCGGGGCGGATGGCGCTGGCGGGATCTGCGCAGCTGGCGTGGCTGGCGCGCCGAAGAGATCGGCCGCATCCTGCCGCTCGGACTCTCGTGCGCCTCCGAAGCTCTCCCGGGTTCGCGAGGGCAGCGGCACGATGCCGGTCTGCTCGAAGTCGCGGGAGACGATGGGGCGATCCGAGTCGTCCAGGACGCTGCCGTCGCTGCGCTCTCCGGCGAGGAGCTCATCGAAGGCGCTGCTCTCCGCGGGTGCTGCGCGCGGCGGCTCGCCCGGCACGACTGCAGGCCCGCTCGGGAAGACAGGGGCTGCGGATGCGCCCCGCAGGGGGTCGCCGGTCGCCGGCATCGGCGGCGAAGACGGGACCACCCTCGGCGCGGGAGCAGCTGGCGGGTCGGCGCGGAAGGACGGGATCCTGGGGCTGCTCGCGGGAGCCTGCGGCTCGGCCGTCGTGGCCTCGCGCGGCCCCTCGTTCGCGGGTGCTGCCGGCGTGGAGTCCTCGGCCTGCGCCGGTGGGCGGCCGAACTGCGGCGCCGCGCTTGTCGGCACTGCGGCAGGGGGTGCTGCGGGCTCGACTGGCGCAGCGGGGACTGCGGGTGCTGCGGGTGCCGCGGGTTCGGCGGGTGCCGAGGCCACGGGAGCCGGGTCGCCAGTGCCCTCGAGGCCGGAGAACCAGCTCGGGACCTGGCCTCGGGCCTCGTCGTCGCTACCAGACGATCCGGTCGGACCGGCGGCGCGCGTCGGCGTGCTCATGGGAAGCACATCGAACTCAGTGGTCGGCGGCTCGAAGGCGAACGCGTCGCGAACCGGACCCGTAGCGCCCGGCGCCGCTGGAGCATCCGCCTCGGCAGGCGTCGATGCGGGCGTCGGCTCCTCGACGGGGGGCTCGACCGCTGTGGGAACGGCCGGCTTCCTCGGGACCGCGGGGGTCGGGGGAGAGAAGGGCTCCGCTGCGACCGGGTTCGGGGCGACGATGTCGCGCTCACCCGTGGCACGCAGGTCGGGGTTGAACCGGCGGCGCGAGCGGAGGTACGACTGCGGTTCCGGGGCAGCCGACTCGGCGTCGTCAGCCTCGTCGTCGTCAGCCTCCGGTGCGCTCGGCGACGCGGCCTTCGGCCGGTACCGTGCGAAGAAGTCGTCGCCGTCGCTCGACGGTGGAGCCGCCTGCTGCGCTTCCTCGCGAGCACGACCCACCACCTCGGAGGGCGGAGTGGGCGCGGAGGCGTTCCAGCGGAACCCGCCAGCACCGATATCCGCGGGACGGCGAGGCGCCGCGTTGCTGCCTTCGCCCTCAGTGGCGCGAGGACGCGCGACCGTCAGCTTGGTACCGCACTCGGCACAGAATCTCTGTCCGACCTGCGCTTCGGCACCACACGTGGGGCACGTTGCCATCTCGACCTCCTGGTCTTGGAGTGCTTCTGCTTTCAAAGCTCTGGCAGAACTCTACCGAGCATCGTCTTCTCAGTAGCCCGGTGCCGCGGGAGCGGCAAGGAATTCCTCGTACGTCGTCGCGCCGGCCGCCTGCATCGCGGCCGATGTCTCGGCGCCCACGTAGCGGTAGTGCCAGGGCTCGAACTCGTATCCGGTAGTCGCGGTGGCTCCGTCGGGGAAGCGCAGGATGAACCCGAACCGGTGCGCGTTGGCAGCGAGCCACTGCCCACCGGCGGTCGTCGAGAAGCACTGCTCGAGGACGCAGCCCTCTCCCTGTGAGGAGATGTCTGCGGCGAGCCCCGTCTGGTGCTCGCTGTAGCCGGGCCGGGCCGAGGTGAGGTCGGCGGCTTCCTGCCCCAACTCGGCGACGTAGCCGGTGTACAGCTCCGTCTGGAGCCCGTAGTCGCGGTACCCGCTGGTCATGTCGAGGGTGAGGCCGGCTTCGGCGCTGGCCGCCGCGAACATGGTCTGCACTGCGGTTGCCGCTTCCGAGCGGAGCGAGTGGCCGTTGGCGGAGGGGACGCCGATGTCGGACATCGCCACGAGATCGCCCGGCGCATAGTCGGCCGGGGAGAGCGGGGTCTGCTTGTTGACGAGCACCGTGATGCTGTTGGGGTCCGTGATGTTCAGGGCCGCCGCAGGGGGCTGCGTCTCCGTCGGGGTGGGGTCTGCCGTCGGGGTGGACTCCGGCGTCGGTGTCGAGGTCGCCGAGGCAGATGGGGTCGCGGGCGGCGTCGTGGATGCGATCGTCGGCACGTTCGCATCCCCGTTCGATGCCGCGGTGACCGCCCAATAGACGAAGCCGCCGCCGAGCAGGACGACCACGGCCAGCGCCGCCGCTGCGATCTTCCTGTTGCGGCGAACCCGCGCGGAGACTCCCCGCTTGGTGCGCTCCGTCCGCTCAGCGCGCTCAGCACGACGCCCCTGATCGTCGGGTGCTTGGCCCTGCTGCTCCTCAGTCACCGGTCAACCCTCGCACAGCCTTGCGCACGCGCCCCAGGGGCTGGCCGAGTGGCGCGGATACGAGGGACGGCCTCGCCGCGAGCGGCGCACGGGACTGGCACAGCCGACATCGAGGTGGCTGTTCGCGGCACGGCGTACCCTCTGGCCATGTCAAACACCGTCCAGCACCAGCAGGATCGCTCGCGCTTCGCCCTCAACGACGGCGACGGCAACGAACTCGGCTACCTGAGCTACGTCACGACGGCCGATGCGATCGTCATCGACCACACCGTCGTCGACCCCGCCTACCAGGGGCAGGGTCTCGCCGCCGTCCTGACGGATGCGGCGCTCACGGCCCTCGGCGAGCAGTCGGCCCTCACGATCGTGCCGCAGTGCCCGTACGTCGCCTCGTTCATCCGCAAGAACCCCGAGTTCCAGGCCCTCACCACTCGCTGACCTCGGCGGGGCGGGGGCAGGGCGGAGGGGTCAGAGGGCCTCGGGGAGGTTCGCGAGCTGCACGACCGCGGGTGCCTCGCCGCGGCGCAGGTACTTGCCGCGCCCAGGGGGCATCCGCTCGGCGTAGACGCGAGGCGCGATCTGGCCCTCGCTGCGGTCGCCGGAGAGCAGCAGCAGCGCACCGCCCGTGTCGCGCGTACTCTGGAGGAACGGCGCGTACATGGCCCTCGTCGAGCCTGCCACCGGCCTCGTCACGACGATGTGGATGCCAAGGTCCCGGGCCGCGGGCAGGTGCGGCCCGAGCGCGCCGAGCGGGTCCGTGCCACCCGCCGCGACGATGTCGTAGTCGTCGACGAGCAGCACGACCCTCGGCGTCTTGCGCAGCTGCTCGGCGGTGCGTCCGGGACGCTCGGCGAGCTCGCTCGCGATGGAAGCGGCCAGCCCGCTGGCCTGAGCGGCCGATCTGGCGTGCGCCGCGAGGTATTCCTCGGGGATGACGCTCGGCACCTTGCCGCGCGGGTCGACGACCGCGATGGCGAGCTCGTCCGGCGTGAACCGGTCGACGAGCCCCTTCGCGATGACGCGCAGTGCCGTCGACTTGCCGCTCTTCGCGTCCCCGAGCACAACCAGGTGCTGGTCGGAGTCGAGGAAGTCCCAGAGGGCGGTGTCCATCGTGTCCTGTCGGAGCCCAAGGGGCACGGCCGTCGGCTCGTCGGCTGCGTCAGGGAGCGTCGACGCGTCGATGGTGTTCGGCAGGAGCCGGATGGGGGCCGCCGCCGGCCCACTCCAGGACTCCGCGGCGCGAGCAGCGAGCTCCTCGAGTGCCTCGCCGACCTGGTCCGGGTCGACCGCTTCCAGCGTCGGGAGGGCGAACTGGGCGAGCGTCTTCGCGTCGGTGAGGGCGCGCCCACGGGAGTCGGGCGGCACGGATTTCGCGAGCTTACGGTCGATGGCGGAGTCGGCGGGGTCGTTGAGGCGCAGCTCGATGCGCGTGCCGAAGAGCGACTGGTGGGCCATGCGCAGCTCGCTCCAGCGACCGAGCGTCACGACGAGGTGGATGCCGTAGCTGGAGGCCTGCAGCATGAGCTTCGTGAAGGGGCCGTCGAGGTGCTCGAAGTCCTGACGGAGCGCGCCGTATCCGTCGACGAGCAGCACGATGTCGGCGGTCGGGAGCTCCGGCAGCTTGCCGGCTGCGTGCATGGCCCGCAGCTGCGCCGTGCTGTCGATGCTGTGGCGCTTGAACAGCTCCTCGCGCATGCGGAGCATGGCGGTGAGCTCCTCGACGAGGCGCACGAGGCGAGAGTCGTCGCCCCGAGCGGCGACACCGCCGACGTGCGGGAACGCTTCGAGCCTGCGCAGTCCACCACCCGTGAGGTCCATGCCGTAGATGCCGACGGCCCCCGGCGACCCGCTCAGCGCGAGGGAGGCCGCGATCGTGCGAAGCGCGGTGCTGCGCCCCGATTGCGGCCCGCCGATGATGGCGATGTGGCCGCCGGACTTGGTGAGGTCGAGCACCCAGGGTTCCTGGCGCTGGTTCGCGGGCTCGTCCTCGACGCCGACGACGATGCGCAGCGGATGCCCGTCGCTCGGGTCGGCGAGGGAGGCGGCGCCGGCGATCGTCGGCTCGGCGGCGGGCCCGGATCCGGCGGCGAAGGCGTCGCCCAGCGAGATGCGCTCGGCGAGTGGCGGCAGCCACACCGGCCGGACCTTGTGCGGCCGGTCGAGCTGCGCGACGAGGTCGTCGATGAGGGTGCGCCGCGTCTCCGGCGCACGCAGCACGAGCGGCGCATCCGGGCCTCCCCCGCTCTCGATGCCGTTGTAGGCGGGGACCTCGACGATGCGCGGATGCTCGTCGTCGGAGGCAGGGCGCGCCTCGGCGACCTCGTCGACCGGCCCGGAGACGTAGCCGGCGTGGAAGCGCTGGTAGACGCTCGTGTCGACCTTCAGGTAGCCGTAGCCGGGGATTGGCGGCAGGTGGAACGCATCGTTGGAGCCGAGGACCACCTGGGACTCCGCCTCGCTGAAGGTGCGCAGGCCGAGGCGGTAGGAGAGGTAGGTGTCGAGCCCCCGCAGCTTCCCTCCCTCGATGCGCTGGCTCGAGAGGAGGAGGTGGACGCCGATGGAGCGGCCGATGCGGCCGATCTGCAGGAAGAGGTCGATGAAGTCGGGTTCGGCGGTGAGGAGCTCGCCGAACTCGTCGATGACGACGAACAGGTGCGGCATGGGCGCCAGCTCGGGGCGGGTGCGCCGCAGCTCGCGGTAGTGGGAGATCGAAGGCGACGAGTCGGCGCTCTTGAGGAGCTGCTGGCGGCGCACGACCTCACCCTGCAGTGAGGCCTTGGCGCGGACCGTGAGCTGCGGGTCGTCAGCGAGGTTGTCGATGAGGCCGGCCAGGTGCGGCAGTCCCTCGAACGGCGCGAAGGCGGCGCCGCCCTTGTAGTCGACGAGGATCATCGCGAGGTCTTCCGGCGGGTGGGAGACGGCGAGCGACAGGATGAGGGTGCGCAGCATCTCGGACTTGCCGGACCCGGTGGCTCCGATGCAGATGCCGTGCGGGCCCATGCCCTGCTGCGCGCTCTCCTTGAGGTCGAGGTGCACGGGTCGCCCTTGGTCGTTGACGCCGAACGCGACGCGGAGGAACTCCGCTGGCTGCCGTGGCGCCCAGACGCGGTCGAGGGAGACGGGCCTGTCGAGGGGCACGCCCAGGATCTCGGCGATGTCGGCGGCTGGGCCCTCGTCGTCGCGAGCGCCCGCCGCCGCGAAGGTGCGCTTCGCGGCAAGGGTCCTGGCGAGGCCGTCGAAGGCGGTCGCGGTGAGCTCGTCGGCGTCGAACTGCACAGTCCGCTGTCCGCTGCCGCCGGCATCGTGGGTGAGGCGCGCTGCCCCGTCCGCGTCGAGCTCGATGCGGACGTCGACGTCGTCGGGCTCGTCGAGGCGATCGTCGATGAGGTGGATGACGGTGACGCCGATCTCGCTCGGCGTGTAGCTGCGGTCGGGCAGCTGCAACGGTCGGGCGGGCTCTCCGTGGCGGTCGTCGATGACGACGAGGCTGGTCAGCGCGGTGGCCTTGCCGCCCCGGCGCCTCGCGGCGGCCGCCGTCTGCGTGCGGTCGAGGAGCTCGCTGCCGAGCACGGCGGCGAGCTGCCGCAGCTCGGGGGCGACGCGACGCGCGGGCACGGGCCCGTCGAACAGCCGGGGGTTCTGCGCGTGCGGCAGCAGGTCGAAGCCCCGCCAGTCGTCGCCGCGATCTGGGGCGAAGGCGGCGGCGAGCTGCACGTCGTCGGGCAGCTGGTGGCTTGCGAGCTGGGCGACGAGGCCGCGGGCGAGGGGCACGGTCCGCTCCCGCGGCCCGATGACGGCGACGACGGATGCGCCGCGAAGGTCAGCTATGGCGGGCATGCCGGGGATCTCGCTGTGCGTTTCGGCGAGCAGCTGCGCTTCGCGGAGCAGGATGGGGTCGGCGGGCTCGGTGGGCGAATCCTCGGCGGCCACCGCGAGCTGGAACCACGGCACGGTCGCCGTTCCCACGCGCGCCTGCAGGTGGTCGGCGTCGCCTCTGCGGCGGTCCCAGAGGCGCGCGGGGTCGTGCACAAGGGAGGCGAGCCCGCTGCGGTCGGGGTGCACGAGCCTCGCGGCCCGCACCGCATCCGTCGCCTCGTCACGCAGCTCGCTGCGCTGCCGTTCGAGGTAGTCGAGGTAGCGCTTGCGGCGGAGGCGGAGCGCGCGCCCGGCGCGGCCCCGCGCGGAGACGGCGAAGCCGACGCCCGAGACGATCGCGACGACGAACACGATGCCCGCGATGAAGAGGAACAGCGGCTGCCCGTTGCGCATGACGACCATCATCGTCACGGAGGTGAGGGCGCCGACGACCGGCAGGAGGAACTGGAACGGCGTCGCGCTCGCCTCGTCGCTGAGCGTGGGGGGCGAGGCGAGCTGCCTCGCCTCGGGCCTGGGCGCGGGGAAGACCGTGCGCGTGGGGCGGTGGGCGTCGCGGATGCTCACGATCGCGCTCCTGGTCGGTCGGCGTGGGGTGCTGGCGGGAACACCTGGGCGGGTGCGGGGACGTGTGGGGGCGCCGACGGCGGGACCTGCGGCGGAGCCTGACTGGCCTGGGCCTGGGGCGTGGGGGCAGGAGCAGGCACAGGAACAGGAGCAGGCGGCACCGCGATGCCCGCGGCGGCGTCGATGACCCTGGCGCCGAGGCGCAGCATCCGCACGCCGTCGAGACCGCGCGCCGCGCCCGCTCCCAGCGCCCGGTCGTGCCGCACGAGCACCGCGGGGAACGGCAGCCTGCTGACGAGCCTCTCGGTGGCGAGGCCGGCCCTCCGATGCACGTCGACGGCGACGAGCACGACGCGTGTGCGCTCGCCGATGGCGGCGGCGATGTCCAGGGCGTGCTGGATGCTCGCGCGCTCGGCGGTCGTCACGAGGCAGAGCACGTGAGAATGCTCGGCGAGGTCGCGGATGCGTGCGAGCGGGGAGGTACCCCAGTCGGTGACGGTGAGGTCGTACCGGTCGCTCGAGGCGCGGTGCAGCCGCCACCACGCCTCGACGTCCGCCGGCCACTCGGTCGGGGCGAGCTCGAGGGCCTCGATGCTCGTGCCCTCGAGGCCGCGCTCCGGTCGTGGGCTGGGACCCTGCGCGCTGACGAAGCGGACCCGGTCGTTTCTCGCGGAGGAGAGGAAGCGCGCGAGCTCGACGGCGACGGTCGTGCATCCCGAGCCCGGAACCAGCGAGGCGACGCCGACACGTCGCCGGAGCGCGAGGGGCACGGCGGCCCGCTCGCGCAGGTCCTGCAGCTCGGCCGCGCCGCGAGCCGTGAGCGCCTGCCTGAACCCGTCGAGGCGACTCAACGGAAGGCCTCGAGGAGGTCGGCGAAGACGCCGAACGAGCCGAGCGCGAGGGGCACGACCGTGAGCACGACAAGCAGCTCGAGGATGTCCGCCCATCTCCTGAGCTTCGCGGCGACGACCTCGCTGGGCTCCCACGCCGCGACGACGACGGCGACGAGCGCAGCGACGCCCGCGATGAGCGCCTTCCCCTCGTCGCTGACGAGCGTCGTCGAGAGCAGCCACAGCGCGGTCGGCACCGCGGCCGCCAGCAGGAGTGCGATCCGCGGCGGCGCGAGGGGGAACGTCCGCATGCGGAGCAGCGCGATGACGGCGAGGGACGCGGCGAGTCCCTGCCGCCACGGGTCCTGCGAGAGCAGCAGCTCGGAGAGCGAGAGGAGCGCGACGGCCGACACCGCGATGACGGTCCAGGTGAGCTGCGCGAACGACTCCGCGATCGCCGCCCGGACATCCGACGTCGTGGCGCGCGCGCCGCGCATGATGCAGTCGTCGTAGGCGGTGAGCCCGCTCAGCGAGAGCGCCGCGCCGGGGAGGAGACCGAGCACAGCGACGCTCAGCACCGCGGCGAACAGGGCCACGCCACCGCGGTCGAAGCCCGCCAGGTCGACGAAGAACAGCCCGGCGCTGAGCAGCAGCCCGACCCCAGCCCCGTACCTCGCGGAGGTCCGCTGGAAGCCGACACCCCAGACGAGGCCGAGCACGAACCATGCCGCCATCGCCGCGACGAGCACGACGGTCGGCAGCGCGTCCCAGCCGCCCTCGCGGCCACTCGCCGCACCGATCTCGGCGGCAAGGCCGAAGGCGGCGGGCACGGCGAGGCCGAGCGCAGCGCTCGCCGCCCCAGCCACCGCGGCCCGCTGGCCGGACCGCGCCAGACCCGCGCCAGCGGCGGCGAGCAACGCGACCGCGGCGAGCATCCACTCGGCGGGCAGCGCGAACGCGCTCATGACCCAGAGACCGGCTCCAGCGGCGGCGAGACCGGCGGCCACCGCGAGCACGGAACGTGTGTGCGCCTGCGTCCAGGCGTCCCGCCTCGCAGCGCCAGCTTCGGTGATGGCGTCCGTGATGTCGATGACCTCCGGCGCCTGCGGAGCATCATCCACGGTCGTGACCCGCAGCAGTGCCCCAGGCCGCACGCCCTGCTCTTCGAGGGTCGCGTCGAAGTCGAGGGATGCGCCCGTCAGTGTCGTCAGCGTCAGCACGGCGCCCCCGCTCGGGGTCTCCTCGAGGAGCTCGAGCACGTGCGGCAGGAGCACCCCGACGGGCTCGCTGTTCGGGAGTGCGAGCTCGGCCTTGCGCTCGCTGCCGATGACGGTGAGTCGCGTGTACGACACTCAGTGCTCCTCAGGGGTCGTGCGACGGGTGGTCATCCGGAAGCCGCTCACTCGACGACCGTCAGCGTCTGCGGGTCGATCGTGATGCCGCTCGTCGGGTTCGTGTAGTAGCCCGTCGCGGGGTCGATGTACCAGCCGATCCTCGTGTCGATGAGCTTGCCCTCCGGGTCGGTGGCGTAGCCGGTCACGGGATCGACGACGAACCCCGTCCGTGGGTCCGTGTACTCGCCCGTCGCCTGGTCGAGGAGGAAGCCCGTGGCCTCATCCTTCACGACCGTGCCGCCGGGCAGAACGGGGTTCGCGGCTGCCGCGGCCTGGAACGCGGAGATCGCCTCCTGCTGCTTCCGGTCCTCGAGGAGGTTCACGACGAAGCTCGTGCCGAGGCACGCGCAGCAGATGACGGCTCCGAGGATGACCGAGCCGAGGAGTCGCCCCACGTTGGTGTTGACCGACCGCCGCGTCGCCTGCGGTCCGTGCGCGAGCGCGCCCAGCATCCGCTCGCGGTGGGCGCGAGTCGTGTCGATGAGGGTGCGGTCGGTGTCGCTCATGCCGCCACCCCCGATCCTGCGATGCTCGCGCCGGGCCGTCCGAGACGCACGCGCCGCGACCCGAGGGCGAGCACGGTGCCGAAGGGAACCGTGATGGCGGTCTCCGGCTGGAGCCGCCTCGGGTCGCCGCCGGCGAAGGCCCACGTGCCGCCGATGCTGCCGAGGTCGGTGACCAGCACGCCGTCGAAGTTCGGCTCGAGGCGCACGTGCGTCGGCGCGAGACTCCGCGAGAAGTCGGGGACCGCGACGGGCCGCTGCCCCCTCGAGGTGACCTGCGGCGCACGACCCACGATGATGACGCCGCGCACGACGTGACGCGAGCCGTCGTCGAAGTGCAGCTCCAGGTCCGGGCTCGAGAAGCGCTGGGGAACACGCGTGGGCGGTGCGAGCTCGATGGGAGCCGGCATCAGCTCGAGCGGGTCGAGGCCTCTGCGGATGTCGACCGTCAGCCGCGCGCCGGCAAGCGGTCGCGCGGGCATCCCCGTCGAGCGCGCGACGGTGCGCAGACCGAGCAGCGTGTGGCCAGGGCTCGTGCCGAGGGCCGACCGCAGCCACCACCAGAGGCCGAGCATCAGAAGAGCCGCGGATGCTCCGACAACCGCGGCGAACGCGCCGCTGATCCGCGCGGCCAAGAGCGACAGGCCAGCCACGACGACGAGTCCGAGCGCGACATCGACCACGACCGACCAGGCGCGCTGGCGGGTCGCCGCTGGGAGATCGGCCTGTTTCCACACGAGTGGCAAGGCTAGTCGGACGAACCTGACCCCGGGAGGGGAGAACTCCCCTCGAAAAAGTTGGACGAGGGCGGTGCGATCATGCTGAACTGACGTCTCCGGAGGACAACGCGCGCCGACCGCGGTGCTGGAGAGGATGCCATGAAGTTCGCAATGGAAGACCAGACACTGGTCACGCTCGGGAACAAGTCGCAGACCGAATCGGACGACCTCGGCGAGCTCGTCAAGCAGCTCTTCGATGCTGCGGAGCCGCTCGCGTCCACCTTCAACGGACCGGCGAAGGCCAGCTTCAACAACTTCAAGGCCAAGACGGACGACATCTCGAACGCCCTCAACTCGGCGCTCGCCGGCATCGTCACGTCGATCAGCGGCCAGAACAAGGCGTTCGTCGCTGCCGCCGATGACGGCGCGGCAACCCACGAGGCGTCGTCGAACTCGACCGACTTCAGCTCCGAGTCCTTCCTGTCGCGCATCCGCCCGCAGGCCTAGCCTTCCCGAGAACCGGAGAACACGCATGTTCACGAACCAGATGGACCGCAACGACTACAACATCGGCTCCTCCGAGGCGACGCAGGCGAACTTCGAGCAGGTCGCCGCGCGCCTCGAGTCGGCACTCGACCGCCGCGACGCCGACGTCAAGCAGGCCATGGCCGACTACCAGGCAGACGGCGTCTCCGAGGAGTACGCGCACCTCGAGCAGCAGTGGAACTCCGCCGGCCAGCAGGTGCGCGACGTGATCGCCGCCATCCGCAACTCGCTCGTCGAGAACGACGACGTCGCACGCCGCGCCCTGTCGGCTGCGCGCGCCTCGATCCCAAGCTAGGCCGCGCCTCCCGTGCTCGGCCGAGCTTCCGCTCGGCCGAGCTTCCGCTCGGCCGAGCACGGGACGCCCGCACCCAAGACGGCGGCACGCTTCACGCGTGCCGCCGTCTTCTGTCGTCCCGTGTCGCTGCGCAGTGCGCAGCGGGCTGCTACCGGTTGTCGTCGGCGGTGCCCGGATTGCGGGTCGGGTCGATGCCGAGACGCTCCTCGACGCGTTCGATGTCGGCGAAGCGCTGGTCCTGGACCACGAGGAGCACCTTCTTCGGCACCGACTTCAGCCAGATGCGTCCGCCGTTGCCCAGCTCCCAGTAGGGGTCCCCCTGCTGCTGGCCCGACGGGGCCCCGAGCTGCGAGTCCACCGCGTCGCGAAGGGCGCTCGCCGCCTGAGAGAGGGCCGCCGAGTCGTCGCTCTTGTCACTCGCGGCGATCGTGATCTGCGAGACCGCCTCGTCGGCGACCAGCGACCGCACGGTCGGGAGGCTCACGGGGTAGCCGGAGCGGTGCTGGATGCCGCTCGACGTCTCCAGCTTCGGTTGCCAGCCGAGTTCCTCAGCCAGCGCCGCGTAGCCGTCGCGACCGAGCGGCCACTCGACCGCGTCGAAGGCCGCGCAGACCGCACGCACCTGTTCGTCTGTCGCGCGCGAGAGTGCATCCATGGGCTGATCCTATCGAGGCAGGCCGAGGTTCAGCTCGGCAGGGTTGAGGCCGAGCCTCTGGACGGAGATGCTGCCACCCGGGCTCGCCTTGACGAGCTGGTAGTCGACCCTGACCGAGCCGTCGGCCAGGCCCGCGGCGAGGGCCGGATTGTCGCGGAGGTACGCGGCGAGGTTGGCGTCGTTGCGGAACACATCGTTGAAGTACAGCGTGGACCCCTGAGCCGCGCGGCTGCCGTTCGGCAGCACGGTGCCGTCGGACAGCGTCGTGCCGTCTGGGAGGATCCGGCCCGTCGTGCTGAGGCGCGCGCTGCCGCCCTTCGCCTCGGCGACGATGAGCGTCTGCGTTCCGTCCTCGCCGACGCGCAGACCGATCTGATCGAACGTCCCGGGGCCAGCCCCGTCGCCGTCGACCACAACCGTTCCGCCCTGCGTGGCGATCGCGTCGCGTGCCGCCTGGTCGCCCATCTGCTCGGATGCGCCCACCTGCGCCCCGAAGGCCTCGCGCTCGGCGCTGGCCGCGACCTCGAGGTCGGCGATCGCCTGCGCCGCGGCGGCGTGCTCCTCCGGCGGCAGGTCCAGCTCATCGAGCTGGTCGTTGAGCTCGTCGATGGTCGCCATGATGTTCTTCTTGTTGAGCGCCCCGCCGTCGACATCGACCGTGAGATCGAGGTCGTTCAGGGCTTCGAGCTGCTCGTTGCGGGTCTCGAGCGCCTCATGCCGGATCGCCTCCTGCTCGGAGCGCGTGCTGTGGTGCCCGTCGAAGTCCGCCGAGCGGTCGACGCCGATGTCCGTCGGAGTGCGGTGCGCGGAGTGCGGGTCGATGCTCGAGGGCTCCACGCCGGGCGAGTTGACCGGAGCGCCCGTCCGCGGGGACTCGCCGCCAGGCACATCGCCGCCAGGCGCATCGCCGCCAGGCACAGCCGAACCCGGCCCATCCGGTGCGTGCGCAGGCGGTGGGTCGAAAGTGGGCGCGGTCGGCGACCCCGGGCCGGTGCCCGGGAGGGTTCCGGTGCCAGGCGCGGCGCCCGTTCCCGGGACAGTTCCGGTTCCGGGGACAGTTCCGGTGCCCGGAACGGTCCCTGTTCCCGGGACAGTTCCCGTTCCCGGCACAGCTCCCGTTCCCGGGACAGTTCCGGTTCCCGGGACAGTTCCAGTTCCCGGGACAGTTCCAGTTCCCGGCACAGCTCCCGTTCCCGGGAGGCTTGTCGAGCCGGGCGCCTCGAGGCCGAACGCGTTCGACACGGGAGGAACCCCTCCCGTGGGAGCGAGCGCATCCACGATCCCGGTCGCCCCGACGTACGGCGTGATGCGCAGGCCGTCCGGCGAGAACCGGATGCCCCGCGTCGCGAGACCGACGGCAAGCGAGCCGCCGGGGATGGCGAAGTCGGCGGCGAAGGCACCGGCACGCGTCACGATCGAGCCGACACGGCCCGCCGTCGAGACGCCCTTGGCGATGTTCGCCCCTGGGATGAAGAACGTGCCGATGTTCGCGAGCGTCTCGGTGCCCGTCGCGACGGCGTCCTCCTCCCAGGCGTGGAAGCCGTTCTCTCCTGCCAGCGCAGCCTGGTGGTCCCAGCCGATGAGGCTCCCCCAGCCGGTCGCGGCGACGTTCACGCGATCGTCGAACCACTGATCGGCCTCCGATCCCGGAGCGACGAGCTTCACGGCCCAGGTCGTCGGCGACAGCACGACGGCCGTCGAGAGGGCGAAGTTGCCGAGCCCTCCCCAGGCCGCGCCCGCCTTGTCCCAGCCCCACTCGCCGGAGACGGGGTCGCGGCCAATGAGCGACGCCGCGCCCGTCCACGTGCCGTGCCAGAAATTGCCGGCGCCGTGCGCGACCGACTCGGAGCAGTTGCGGTCCTCGTCGGCCGGGTAGCCCCAGGGCAGCTCTGTCGACGCCATGATCGCCTCGGCGGTGATGGCCTCGTCTTCCGTGACGTAGCTGCCCGTGCTGAGCGTCTCGAGCCCGGCCGCGCAGGTCGTCGCGGCGGCGGAGACGGTCTCGATGATCGCGGCGTACTCGGCGAGCAGCTCCTCGTTCTTGTCCCGCGCGGGGCCGTGCTCGGTCCACGAGATGTGCTCGGTCTTGTCGCCCAGCTTCGTGATGTCGGTCGTCGCCCACTCCCACGACAGCCCGTGCGCATCCCACACCGTGACGTTGTAGCCCCGGAGCGCCTCCTGCCGGAAGGCGGCGGCTCGATCCTCGAGGTCCTTGAGCGTCGTCTTGACGCCCTCGAGCTCTTCAGCGTATGTGCGCAGGTAGCCGGCCGCGCTCGAGAAGCTCGTCTCGACGTCGGAGGCCGCGTTGGTCGCCGGCGAGATCGCCGCGTACACGGACTCCTGCTCTGGGGCCTGGTACGAGGCGCCGATGCCCGCCCAGGTCGTGCTGATCGTCGACACCTTCTCGACGAGGCCGCTCCCCATGCCCTCGAGCGAGGTCGCCGAACCCTCGATGACCGAGGTGTCGAGGTCCGCGCTCTTGCAGACGAACGCAGACGGGTCGATGAGGCCGTCCCCGGTGCAGACTTCGATCGTCATGCGTCCCCCTGGTATCCGTGCTGCTCGAAGAAGCTGAAGTCGCCGTTCGAGCCGTCGGCGATGGCACCCTGGAACTCGAGCGCCATCTGCTCCTGCCCGTTGTTGTAGGCGTAGACGGCGTTGGCGACACCCGCGACGCTCGCGTTCACGGTGTTGCCGACCGCGGTGACATTCGACTGCTGCTCCGTGAGCAGCCCGGCGAGTGCCTCGGAGACTCCGACGGTGATGCCGCCGCCCCACGCGACCCCGGCCATGACGCCGTTCATGCCGGCCTCCGTGATGACGGTCGCGAGCTCACCCTGCGTGGCCTGCACGCTCGTGAGCACGCCCTGCACGCCGGTCGGATCGATCTTCCAGTCGGACACGTCACACCCTCTCTGTCACTGAGCCGCCGATCGCCGAGGCGAGCCGCTCGGCGAGCTCACGCCCTTGCTGCGCCGCGCCCCTCGGCACGGTCACCTCCGTCCAGAGCCCGAACGCGGCAGGCGGATGCGCCAGCGCCGCGGCCGCGCTCGTCGCGTCCACGATCGGCTGGCTCTCGAAGAGCGTGAGCAGCGACGCGACGTCACCGTCGACGGCGTGGCGGACCGCGCCTCCCTCGAACGAGATGAGCTGCCCTTCCGGGTGCGTCTCCGCGATGGCGCGCGCGACGGCCTCGTCGCTCGGCGCCACCTCACTCAACAGGACCAGTTCGATCGGCATGCTCAGCTCCTCCCGACCTTGGTGTCGCCCGTGGCGAACTCGAGGGCGAGTGCGGACGCGAGGCGCTCCTGGTCGAGGTCGGAGGCGAACGCGCGCAGCTGGTGCCACAGCGGGTCGCCGCCGGAGAGGCGGACGACGAGCGCAGGAGCCCGGCGGAGGCCGACGGTCGTGACGTCGTGTCGCTCGGCGAGCGCCTCGACGCCGACCGCGAGGTCACGGACGGCGCGGGCGCCGAGAAGGACGGCCAATGGCTGCTCTGGCCTGCGTACGCCTGGGAGCCGCCCGGAGGAGCCAGCTCGCTCTTCGACCTCGCCGCAGGACAGGAGCGCGACGTTCACGCGTGCCCGCTCTGCCAGCGCCTGGAGGGTGTCGAGGACTCGCGGATGCGCGGCGAGCGCACCGCCCGGCACGTTGGCGAGCGGGGAGAGCTCCGCGTCGCGGATCGGCACGGTGCCCCGCACGTGCTCGAGCAGTCCCGTCTTGGTCCGAGACGCTGCGAGGCTCACGGCCGCGCCGTCGTCACCGGATGCGTAGTGGCGCTCGGTGACGGGCATCTGCCGCCGCATCGACTCGGTGACGGCAGCATGAGACCATCGCCCGGCGAGCGGTTCGACCACACCCCACCGTTCGAGCCCGGTCCCGCCGAGACCCGCGACGAGCTGGTCGGCGACACCACCGATCAGGGTGCGCTCGTCGGCGCGGTCTCGCACGTACACGTCGAAGACGAACGAGGGGACGGTGTGCTCGCGAAGGCGAGAGAGCGTCGGGTGCGCTTCTGGCACTCGGTCGGCCCTTGGCGCCCAGAAGTCGCCGAAGCTGGAGATGCGTGTTCCCCGGAAGGCGTCGAACATCGCGCCCTCGAAGGAGACGGCCCAGTACCCGCCTGCGGCCTGGAACGCATCCGCAACGAAGGTGGAGACGTGCGCGTGGTCGGTGGTGACGAGAACGGGCCGGAGTCGTGCGGCGTGGGCGTCCATGAGGAAGCGCTGCAACGGCCTGGAGAGCGTCACGCGCTCCGCCGACGCCCAGTAGACCGTGTAGCCGCCGCCGGCCCCGTCAGCACCTCGCTCGTCGGAGAGCGGGTCGATGAACGCGGTCACGCGGTCACCTCCTGGCAGGCTCTGGTCTTGCTGAGCTGGCACGGCACGTGGGACTGGTGCGGCACTTGGGAACCTCCGGGGCACTCGGACGAATCGCCAGATTATCTGCAGAACGGCGACACCCGAAGGGCAGTTCTCCCCTGCCGATCGACCGCCCCACGCAAACACCGCCACCGCCGCTCGGCCGCCCCGCACAGCGCGGCCTCCTCCACAGCCACGAAGCCGGGTTTGTTACTCGAGATTCTTCCTGCTAATGTCCGAAGTGCTACTTAAACGTAGCTTCCTGGGCGGCGGACAAGAAGGAATCCATCATGGCGAACACTGACCTCGAGCGCGACATCATCGCGGCGATCGTTGCCCGGCTGGGCTTGGAGATCGAAACGGCCGACATCGACGTCGACGCGCCGATCTTCGCCGCCCTGGCCGAGGGAACCGACTTCGAGGAGAGCTCACTTAACCTCGATTCCATCGATATCCTCGAGGTCGTCCTCGCCCTCGGCAGCGCGTTCGACGTGGAGCTGCCGGACGACCAGCCTGAGATCTTCGGCTCCGTGCGAGCCATCGCCGCCTATATCCGCGAGCCGCGTCCCCTCGACGCGAGCACGTCCTAGCCTGCGTCGCCCGACGACTGGTCCGGCAGTGCGCATCCTCATCACCGGCGTCGGGCTGCTCAGCCCGATCGGCAACAGCTTCACGGAATTCAGCGACTCGCTTCGGAACGGCGACTCAGGTTTCGCGCCGATCACGGCCTTCGACACCACCGAGTTCCCCTACGACCGAGGCGCGATCATCAGCGAGGCGCCCGACGCGTTCGAGGCGTTCGTCGCGAACCGACCAGGATGGGAGACGGCCCAGCACTACGGAGCATTCTGCGCGAGCCGCGCCCTCGCAGACGCCGGCCTGTCCTCCGAAGATCTCGACCCGTTTCGCACTGCGGTGGTCGTCGCCTCGTCGAACGCCGGCGTCGAGACCAACCAGGCATACGCGGAGCAGTCGCTGGCGGGAACTCTCGAGACGGGGGCGACCATCGTGCGGACGCCGGGGACCGTCGCGGCGTCGATACGATCCGAGTTCGGGCTCCGCGGCCCCCAGGCATCCGTGTCGACAGCCTGTGCCGCAGGAAGCAACTCCGTCGGACTCGCCTGCGACCTCATCGCCGCCGGGCACGCCGACCTGGCGCTCGCCGGCGGCGCCGAACCGTTCTCGATGCTCTCCTACTCCGGTTTCACGCTGCTCAAGTCGTTGACGCACGACGCGCTCCGGCCGTTCGATGAGCTCCGAGACGGCACCGGGCTCGGCGAGGCCGCCTGCATGTTCGTGCTCGAGTCCGAGGCGTCGGCCCTCGCACGAGGCGCGAGCGTCTACGGCGAGGTCGCAGGGTACGGGCTCTCCGACGACGCGCACCACGCGACGGCTCCCGACCCGAGCGGACGAGGGGCGGAGCTCGCGATCCGACAGTGCCTCGAGCAGGCGGGCGTGCTGCCCGCCGACGTCGACTACGTCAACGCGCACGGCACAGGCACGCGGTACAACGACGTCATGGAGCTGACCGCGCTGCGGAGCGTCTTCGGCGACGGGCTCCGCGCCATCCCCGTGAGCTCGACGAAGCCGCTGCACGGCCACACGCTCAGCTGCGCGGGCAGCATCGAGCTGCTCGCCTGCCTCGCCGCGATGGACGGCGACTTCGTACCGGGGAACTTCGGCCTCCGAGAGGCCATGAGCGGCTTCGAAGACCTCGAGCTGCCGACGCGCACCCTCGAGGATCACCGCGTGGACGTCGCCATCTCCACCTCGTTCGGCTTCGGCGGCAACAACACCTGCATCGCCGTGCGCAGCTTCCGGCCGCCGGCATGATGGCCCACGTTCAGCCGGTGGGCTCCGCCGTCGCGGCCTCCGAGATCAGCGCCTCCGAGATCAGGGCCTCCGAGATCGCAGAGGTCGCGCACCCCGTCATCGCACCAGCACAGCTCGTCTTCGGCCACCTCGGCATCGAGATCGAGCCAGTGGCGGTCTGCGCCATGGCCTCCACGTTCCGCTACGTCCGGCCCATCGCCGACGGTCGAGACGAGTTCGGTGGGCTGGAGGCCGCCTTCGACCTGTTCGAAGCCGCGGGGTTCAACTGCGAGCAGTTCCGCACCGCAGACAGCGCGCAGTTCCTCGAAGCCGCACGGCGCGAGCATGCGCTGACGGAGCGACGCTGGCGAGCGGCGCCCATGTACGCCATCCACCCGGAGACGGATCCCGCGACGGGTTCGAGGGTCCTCCTCCCCGTCGCACTCAGCGAGTTCGACACCGCGTCGGTCCGCGTCACGTCGATCTACGCCGACCGCTCGCTCAGCTACCGCGAGCTGAGCAGCGCGTCCCTGACGTCCTGGGGGTACGCCGCGCCGGTCCCCTCCCTCAGGGCGATCATCGCGCCGAGCCGATTCTCGTTCGCACGGCGGGCCGCGCGTTCCCTCGGCCTCGCGCTCCAGCGCATGCGGGTCGCGGAGGACGGGCTGTCCATGCTGTCGGACTGGCTGGCCACGCGCCCCAGCCGGGGCGACGTCGCCGCCTACCGCCACCGACTCCGCGCGGTCTCCTGCGGCGACAGCAGCTACGGGCGCACGCGCCTCGTCGACGCCCTCGACACCTACGGCGGTGCCAACGCGCACGACGCCACGAGGCTGGGTTTCCTTCGGTCCGCTGGACTGCACCGGGCATTCCTCGACGGTGACGACACCGCGCTCACCGCGATCGTCGCGGTCGAACGAGCCGCCCTCGAGACGGTCCGCGTCTGGCGAGCAGCGGAGACCGAGTCGTGAACCTCACCGCGCGCACGACGTGGCCCGAGACCTACCGCCGCGGGTCGCACTGCTTCTCCACCATGCTCTCGAACGTCTTCCAGGGCACCGGGTTCGACCTCGACGAGGGGCTCTGCTTCGTCATCGGCGGCGGTTTCGGGTTCCTCTTCCACCGTGAGGAGAGCAACGTCTACGTCAACGCGCGCATGCACGACCTCGAGCACTTCTTCGCGCGGCGCACGGGCTCGCGCATCGAGTTCCTCTCGCATCCGGACGCGCACACGATGACCGAGCGCGCACGGGAATGGTCGGAGCAGGGGCTCCTCCCCTACCTGTACTGCGAGGCGCGCGAGCTCCCGAGCTTCGCGGGCGTCCTCCCCTGGGACGAGGTCCATGCGTTCGGCGAGCACGCGCTTCCCGTCAGGGCCGTCCTGCCGAACGGCGACCTGATCTGCAACGACTACCTCTGGTCGACACCGGTCGAGGTGTCCGCCGCGAGCGCGGCGGCCGCGGCCTCGATGCCGAGCGATGGGTCCCTGCTCATGGCGGCGCCGGCGCGGAAGTTCGCCGTCGGGCGAATCGTTCCGCCGAGGCTCGTCCCCGACCTCGACGAGGTGCTGATCGTCTCCCTCGCGGAGAGCGCCGAGCTGTTCCTCAACCCCGCCAACAACACGCAGGGAGAACGGGCGCTGAAGGCACTCGAACGCGAGCTGTCCTCCATGCCCGACGTGCTCACGACCCAGCAGATGCGGGGAGAGCTGCTGTCGATCTCGACCATGCTCGAGAAGATCGGGACCGGCGGCGGCGCCGGTCGGCACCTCTTCTCACGTGGGCTGCGCGCAAGCGCGCGGCACCTCGGACACGGCGACCTCGACCCGATCGCCGATAAGTACGCGAGCCTCGGACGAGGGTGGCGCGCGTTCGCGAGGGCACTCCGCGCACATGCCGGGGCCGAAGACCCGAGAGACGGCTGGGGTGACCTCGTCTCTCGGATGCGCGAACTGCGCCGCGCGGAACTCGAGGCCGTCTCCCGGCTCTCATCGCTCGCCGACTGCCTCCTCCGAGGCACCTCGTGATCGCGGTCAGCTGGCTGGACCGGGCGGAGATACGACGCGCAGCGGCGCCGACCGGTGGCTGGCAGCTGCGCCGAGCCGCGGGCCGTGCACTCCTGACCGAGACCCTCGCGGAGTTCGGCGTGCACGACGCGCGGGTGACCAGGCGGTCTCCCGAGAAGCCCCGGCTCGAGACGAGCGGGCTCCACTTCTCGACGTCGCACTCGGGCGAGCTGTCCGTCTGCGCGGTCGCCCGCGAGCCCATCGGCATCGACCTCGAAGCCGTCGGCTCACCCAGAGAGCACCGGCTGCACCGTGAGCTGCCGTCGCTGCGGTCGGGGTTCTTCACCCCCGCAGAACGCCGAGAGATCGCGACGTCACCGGCTCGGCTGCTCGAGATCTTCGTCCTCAAGGAGTCCTGGGGCAAGCGCGCAGGGCGCGGACTCGGCATCGGGTTCGGGGCTTTCGACGAAGCCGCACTGCGCGCGTCTCACCCGGATGTCGAGTTCACGCGCCTCACCATCCCTGGTGCCGTCTGCATCCTGGCCCACCCCGTGGGCAGCGAGATCACGGTCCTCCGGCGCACCCCGACCGCTATCCAGCTCGCCGCCGCGGCAGCCACCGATCGAAAGGAACGAGCCGCATGATCAGACTGGCGCTGCACGACGTCGTCCACTACCGGCGCGAAGCAGCAGGCGTGGTGAGCCAGGTTGCCATCGGCATCGCGCTCTTCGTCATCGCTCTGTTCTTCGTCGGCTCCATCGGTCAGAACGCCGACCGGCTCGTCTTCGGGAGCGTCGGGGCGACGTGGCTCGTCGAGCCGAGCGCCGACAGCGGCGGCGCCCTCAGCTTCGACGCAGCGACCGCGGAGCGCTTCTCGTCCGCGAGCGACGCGGAATCCGTGCGGCCCCGGCTGCAGCTCACCGCGAACGTCTCGAACCCGAACGGCTCGAGCGCACGCCCCGAGAGCGCATCGGTGAGCCTCATCGGCGCCGATCTCTCCGCGGAACCGCAGCTCGCCGAGAACCTCGGACTCCCACCGGAGCGCATCGGCACGCAGCACATCGAACTCCATGAGAAGACCGCGAGCCGCCTCGGGGTCACGGCGGGAGACGAGGTCAGCATCTCCGTTGCCGGCACCGAGATCACCTACACCGTCGACGACGTCGTCACCCCAGACACCCCGAGCTTCGTCATGGAGAGCTGGGCGATCGTCGACCGAGACAGCCTCGCCGAGCGTGTGCACGGCGACCCGGACAGCGTCAACGCGATCCTCGTCGACGCCGCTGACGACGAGTCGGCGCGAGTCGAGATCACAACCGCCGCCGCCGCGCTGGGCACCCCGACCACGGTGTCCTCCTGGTCGGAGACGAGCTGGTCGGCTCTCATGCTCGGCCCGAAGATCTGGGGCATCCTCCTGGTGTCCGTCTTCACGTTCACCTACGTCGTCATCTGCATCGGCCTCACCTCGCTCATCTACTCGGCCATGCTCTCCCGCGTCGGCGATCTCGCCGTGCTGAAAGCCGTCGGAACGCGCGGCGGGACGCTGCGACGGATGTACCTCGCGGAGGTGGTCGCCCAGTTCATCGTCGGATACGCGATCGGCGCCCTCCTCGCCATCGCCACGGTGGCCGTCGTGAACCTCCTTGAGGTCTCCTCCACCGACTCGGCCTTCGCGTTCGCCGTGGGGTCGACGAGGCTCCACCTCGACCCGAGCTGGTGGGCGTTCGCCGCCCCCTTCGCCATCGGCCTCACGTTGACCGTGGCAGTGCTCTGGTTCCCGGTCCATGGGGTGTCGAAGCAGCCCGCGCTCACCTTGCTGGAGCTCCGATGAGCGGCCGCAGCGTGAACGAGACCCGGTTCTCCGTGCGCTTCAGCGAGACCGACATGGCCGGCGTCTTCCACCACAGCAACCTGTTCACCTGGTTCGAGGTCGGACGCTTCGCGCTCATCGACGAGCTCACCCGCGGCGGGAGCCTGCTCGAACTCGAGGGGGACACGCTCTTCGTCCCCGTCACCAAGACGCGAGTCTCGTTCCTCGGCCTCGGACGCTTCGGCGACGAGCTCCGCCTCGAGACCTTCCTGAAGCCGCAGGCGACCACGAAGCTCGTCTTCTACTACCGCCTCACTCAAGTGCGCGACGGCAGCCCCGTGGCGATCGGCATGACCGAGCACGTCGTGCTCCGCGGCAACAACCGGTTCCTCTTCAGGTGGCCGGAGTCGACGAGGCACCGCATGGACAGCTTCTTCGCGGAGCACCCGCACGCGGTCACCGACGGAAAGGAATTCGATGCCAGGCTCTGAATGCATCGTCGTCGGCAGCGGCATGGCCGGCCTCGTCGCGGCGGCCCGCCTCACGGCGCACGGTTACCACGTCACCGTCCTCGAGCAGCGCGAACAGGCCGGCGGCTACTTCGGGGGGTTCCGGAACGACGCCGGCGACCACTTCGACCTCGCCGTCTCGCACCTGCTCGGCGGCCACCCCGGAGGGGCCCTCCACACCCTGCTCCACGAGCTCGACATCGAGCACGCCGTGCACCTCGAACCCGTCGACATCGCCGACGTCATGGTCATCGGCGATCGACGCATCACCCTGCCGACCGGTCTCGACCGGCTCCAGACGAGCCTCGGAGTCCAGTTCCCGGAGTCCACGGACGACCTGGCGGCGTTCTTCGGCTTCATGCGCCAGTTCCTCGGCGACGACGGCGGCTCCGAGGACAAGGGCCGGTTCATGATGCGGAACTACCGGCGGGGTTTCGAGGAGTTCTGCACGGCCACCGTCGCCGACCCGCTGCTGCGCACGGCGCTTGCCATGCGCATCCAGTGCGACGAGTCGTCGCTCATGATCATGGCCGGGTTCTTCACCGAGTGCTACGCGAAGGGGATGGTCTCCCTCCGAGGAGGCATGCGCACGCTCGTCGACGCCCTGGTCGGGTACATCACCGAGTCGGGCGGCGAGGTGCTGCTCGGCGCGGAGGTCACCGCCATCCTCGCCGCCGACGGAGTCGCGCATGGCGTGCGGCTCGCGGACGGCTCGACGAGAGCAGGGGACGTCGTCCTCTACAACGGCGACGTCTTCGCGCTCGAGACGATGCTGGCCGAGCACGGAGGCACGGGCATCGCCGTCGAGGGGCGACGACGTGGGCACTCCTCGCTGAGCCTGTTCCTCACGCTCGAGGGCGCCGACCTCTCACGGTTCGCGGGCGCCGCCCGCCACTACCTCACGGACACCGACGACGTGTTCGAGACCTATCGGGTGCTCGAGACCGGCAGGCTGCCGCACCACCCGGTGATCAAGCTGCACTTCCCGAGCCGCATCGACCCCTCCCTGGCGGCACCGGGCCGAGACCTCCTGCGCGTGGAGGTCGACATGTACCACGACGAGGAAGCCCACGACGAGGCCTTCTACGACGAGTACGCGCAGGTCGTCGAAGCTCTCGTCGCGAGGCGCCTGGTGCCAGAGCTGCGCGAGCACTGCGTCTACCGCAGGGTCGTGACCCCGCTCGACTACCTGCGCTGGTTCGGGCACCGAGGCGGATCGGCGACGGGCTGGGCCCACGACGTCGACAACTACCTGGTGCGCCGGATCAGCCAGCGCACCGGCCTGCAGAACACCTTCATCACCGGCCAGTGGGGCGAGTACGGATCGGGCCTCCCGCAGCTGATCGCATCCGCTGCGAGATCCATCTCCCTCGCAGAGAACTGGCTGAGAAAGCGAGCACAGCAATGACAGCACCCACGCTCATCACCGGCTTCGGGGCGATCTCGCCGCTCGGCCTGGGCCTCGAGGACCACGCGGCGTCCGCCGGCGCGCTCGACCGATTCGGCTGGGCCTTCGCCGACATCGACGAAGCCGAGCGCCTCGCGTCCCGCTCGACGACGCAGCACGGACACGAGACCCGGCCGATTCCGGAGGGCTTCAGCATCACGGACTACGTGAAGCCCGTTGGGCTCCGCCGCAAGAAGCGCTTCAGCCAGATCGCCATGGCGGCCGCCACCGTCGCCTTCACCTCGGCCCGCCTCGGCGAACGGCCAGCCGACCTCGAGCGAGTCGGCGTGGTCACCGGCACCGAGTACGGGCCGCAGCGAGTCGTCAGCGAGTACCTCGACGGTCTCCTCGGCGGCGGGCTCCAGCAGGCGAGTCCCGGGCTCTTCACGCAGACCGTCTACAACGTGGCCAACGGCCAGGCGAGCCTCGCCCTCGGCCTCAAGGGGGCCAACTCGACCCTCGTCGGCGGGTCAGCGCTTGCCTACGCCGAGCTGCTGCTCGCCTCCGGCAAGGCGGATGCGCTGCTCGCCATCTCCCTCGACGAGACCAACCAGATCATGACCGAGTACTTCGACCGCGTCTTCGAGTACCCCAGAGGGGTCGCCTTCACCTTCGCCACGGGGGAAGCGGCAGCCGTCGTCGTCCTGGAGTCGGCCCGGTCGGCCGAGGCACGCGGTGCGACGCCGCTCGCGACGCTCCTGAGCACAGCCTCGGCTTCGGCGGCAGGCGCAGGCGTCAGCTACCTGGACTGGCAGCCAGACGACACGACCATCGAGCATTCGATGCGGCAGGCGCTCGAACGCGCGAACCTCACCATCGACGAGGTCGACACGGTCGTCGGCACCGCGAACGGCCTCGAGGGCCTCACGCGGAGCGAGCTCTCGGCCATCCGCGCCATCGGCCACCGCGGCAGCGTGCTGCTGCCGCGACTCGCGACCGGCGAGTGCTTCGGCGGCAACGAGGCCCTCGCCCACGTCATCGGCTTGCAGGCATCCGCGCCTGGCTCGAGCATCCTCACGACCGTGGCGACCGTCAACGGCGGCGTGACCTCGACGATCACCCGGAAGGCGGCAGCATGAACGCCCATCGTCACCCCGAAGGCACGACCCGCGTCTGCGTCACCGGCGCGACCCGCGGAATCGGCCTCGCCATCGCGGAGCGCTTCCTACACAGCGGGGCTCGCGTCGCCGTGAACTACCGCAGCACTCGGAGCGAGACCATGTCGGTGCTCGAGCGCCTCGAGCACCGCTACCCCGGCCAGGTGCTGCCGGTCAAGGCGGATGTCTCCTCCTTCGCCGAGGTGAAGGCCATGTTCGCCGAGATCAAGACCGCGTGGGGTGGGCTCGACGTGCAGGTCAACAACGCTGGCCACGCCAAGGACGGGTACGCGCTCATGATGAGCGAGGAGTCCTGGCGGTCCGTGGTCGACACCGACCTGTCCGGGACCTTCTCCTGCTCGAGGCAGGCAGCCTGGCTGATGGCCGCCGCCAAGCACGGGACCATCGTGAACATCGCCTCCGTGAGCGCCCTCACGAGCCCCATCGGGCAGGCCAACTACGCGGCCGCGAAAGCCGGCGTCATCGCCCTCACCAAGACCCTCGCGAAGGAACTCGCGACGTTCGGCATCCGGGTGAACTCGGTCGCTCCCGGCTTCATCGACACCGACATGCTCGACTCGCTGCCGCAGCCGACGCGCGACGACTACCTGAAGCTCATCCCCCAGGCCCGCTTCGGGCGGGCGGAGGAGATCGCGGACGTCGTCCAGTTCCTCGCGGGGCCGAGCGCCTCCTACATCAACGGGCACTGCCTGGTCGCCGATGGCGGGCTCACGGCATGAGTGGCGCCGCGACCACGCGCGACCTCATGGCGCGGCTCCCCCACCGGTACCCGTTCCTCCTGCTCGACAGGATCGAGGAGCTCGATCCCGGAACCTCGGTTCGCGCGATCAAGAACGTCACGGTCAACGAGCCGCACTTCGCGGGCCACTTCCCAGGGAACCCGATCATGCCCGGAGTCCTGATCCTCGAGGCGATGGCCCAGGCAGGAGGCCAGCTGTTCGACATCGGGGATCGGCTCTGCGTCCTCGCCCGGATCGACACCGTCCGCTTCCGGAACTCCGTGGTCCCCGGCGACCGACTCATCCTCGACGCACGGGCGATCGCGACGCTCGCCTCCATGGGGAAGGTCGAGGCGACCGCGACCGTCGACGACCGCATCGTCGCGAGCGCCGACATCACCTACAGCTTCCTCGAAGGACGTACCGCATGATCACGACGCATGACCTGACCAAGACCTACGGCGAGGGCACGAGCGAGGTGCGCGCGAACCGCGGCATCTCCCTCGAGATCGCGGCCGGCGAGTTCGTCGTGCTCGCGGGCCCCTCCGGATCGGGCAAGACCACCCTGCTCAACCTCATCGGAGGACTCGACACGGCGACCTCGGGCTCGGTCACGGTCAACGGCGCTGAGCTGACCCGCCTCTCGCCTCGCGAGCTCTCCGACTTCCGCCGCGATCAGATCGGCTACGTGTTCCAGAAGTCGAACCTCGTCGGCTCCCTCTCCGTCTACGAGAACGCCGTCCTGCAGCTCCGGGTCCAGGGCCGGCTCACGCGAGGAGCGGCGGCCAGGACCCGCGAGCTGCTCGCCGCAGTCGGCCTCGGCGACAAGCTCACGGCGCTTCCACGGCAGCTGTCGGGAGGCCAGCAGCAGCGCGCGGCGATCATCCGCGCCGTCACCAGCGGAACCGCGGTGGTCGTCGCGGACGAGCCGACGGCGAGCCTCGACGGGCGCAACGCTGACGGGGTCCTCGACCTCCTGCGCCTGCTCAACGAACGGGACGGCACGACGATCGTCGTCTCATCCCACGACGACCGAGTCCTGGCAGCGGGGAGACGCATCGTGCACCTCGTCGATGGGCGGCTCGCGGCGTGAAGATCCTCGCCATCCACTCCAGCCCGCGGCCGAGGAACCTCAGCCACACGGCGGTGATGCTCGAAGCCTCCCGCTCCTACCTCGCCGAGCGGCGCCCTGCCTGGCGGTACGAGGAGACCGCGCTGTGGAACCTGGACATCACGACGTGCGACGGCAACGGCCGCTGCTTCCGTCGAGATGGATGCACGTTCGTCGACGACGCGGAGACCCTGATCGACGCGATGCTCGCCGCGGACGGCGTCATCCTCGCGAGCCCGAACTACTGCGCGAACGTCAACTCGACGATGATGCGCTTCATCGAGCGGACGACGCGCCTGAGCCACCGGCAGCTCCTCGCGGGCAAGGGGGCGCTGGCGATGTCCACATCCGCGAGTCCGTTCGATGCCCCGTACGCGGCCGAGTACCTCAGGCGAGTGCTCGGGAGCTACGGTGCCAGCGTCGTCGACGTCTGCAACATCGGCAGCCCCATGATCGTGTTCGACTACGGCGAGACTGCGGCGGGCGAGGCCATGCGGGCATCGCTCGACGCCTTCATCTCGGCCGTCGAATCGCCGAGCGAGCACGTGCCAGAAGAGACCTTCGGCGTCGACATCCGGAGATCGCTTCGGGAGCACCCGGACGTGGTGAAGCGACTCTTCCGCAGCGACGAGCGGTACTTCGCGGAGCAGGACCGAGCGATGAAGGAGAGTCCGACAGATGACGCGAGCCACTGACCCTGAACCCACCGAGCGCCCCGGATCGGCTGCGAGGCGCGAGACGCCAGGGCGGGGCGCGAGCCTCGACCTGCGCTACAAGCTCCACATGGCGGTGTCCATGATCCGCGCGAACCCCCGCAACGCCCGGACGTTCACGAGCGTCTCCGTCGCGACCTTCGGACTGCTGCTCTCGTTCGCGGCGATCACCGCGATGGGCACCATGATGACGCAGTCGGCCAGCGACATCATCAGCGGCGACGTCTCCGCGTTCGCAGACGGGTACGAGTACTCGATGCTCAACCCGGAGTCCGACGTCGTCACCTACATCCCGGACGCCGAGTCCGCGGTGCAGCGCGTCGCGGGAGCCGAGGGCGTCGAGCAGGTGCGGCCGCGCCTCACGGCCGGCGCGAGCATGACGGCCGAGGCGCAGGATGCCGGGGTCGTCCTCGTGGGCTCGGACGTCGCCGCGGAGGGCTACGAGATCGTCGCAGGGCAGGCGCCCGCGGGCGCCGCGCAGGTCTGCATCAACATCGCGCAGCGGGACGAGCTCGGCATCGACGTCGGCACGAGCGTGCTCCTCTCGGTCGCCGGCGCGCCCGTCGATGCCGGTCCCGTCACCGCCGACGTCGTCTGCGTGTACGACAACAGCCGATTCGGGCTCTTCCGCTCCAGCTCCGTGATCATGGACATCGCCGGCATGCAGGAGATCCTGGACCGGCCAGACGCCATCACGCAGATGCTCATCACCCTCGACCCGGGTGTGGACCCCGCGACAGCGGCGGCCTCCCTCGGCCCTGACGCTCCTGGGCTGCAGTTCCTCACGTCGAAGGAGACGGCCGGGCTGATCTTCACGGTCCTCGCCGCGCAGCAGGCGATCATGTGGGCGCTCGTGATCGTCGCGGCGCTCATCTGCGCGGTCCTCATCGGCAACGTCGTCGGGTTCTCCCTGCGTCGCGACCGACGCGAACTCGCGACGATGCGGACGATGGGCTTCAGCGCGAGAGACCTCGAGACGGTGTACGCCATGCAGGTCCTGCTCATCGGGCTCGGGATGGTGACCATCGGCACTGTCGCGGCCATCGTCGCCGTCGCGATCGCAGGCGCCGTCGGCATCCCGATCGGGGAGGGGCAGCAGCTGTTCGGGGGCGACACGCTCCGACCCTCACTGAAGGCCTCGGACGTCCTGCTCACCGGAGGACTCATGATCGCCGCGCAGCAGGCGGCGATCGCGCTCGCCGCCCGGAAGCTGCTCTCCCGCTCACCGGTGCAGATGGCGGAAGCCGCATGAGGAACACGGGTGCTCGCTCCCCGTTCCGGAAGGGGTCGTTCGCCCCGGTCGCCGAGGAGGTGACCGCCTTCGATCTGGCGGTGACCGGATCCATCCCGACCGACCTCGACGGCCGGTACCTCCGCAACGGGCCCAATCCGATCGGCGTCGAGCACGCGAGGTTCCACTACTTCCTCGGCGCCGGCATGATCCACGGCGTGCGCCTCAGGGACGGCCGCGCCGAGTGGTACCGCAACCGCTGGGTCCGGCAGAGCCCCGTCACGCGAACGCTCGGCGAACCCCGACGCGCGTACTCGGTGCTCGGCGGCGTCGACACTGCCTCGAACATCAACGTCGTCGGGCACGCTGGCAGGATCCTGTCCCTCGGCGAAGGCGGGACGCTCCCGTTCGAGCTCGACGCGAGCCTCGAGACGGTGGGCCCGTACGACTTCGACGGTACGCTGCGGGCCGGCCTGTCCGCGCATCCCAAGACGGACCCGGAAACCGGTGACCTCCATACGGTCGGCTACTTCTCCGGGTCGCCCTCCGTCGAGTACTGCGTCGTGTCCGCGCGCGGTCAGCTGGTCCGCTCGCAGTCGATCGAGCTGCCCACGGCCACGATGATGCACGACTTCGCGCTCACGAGCGAGCACGTGATCCTCTTCGACCTGCCCGCCAAGTTCAGCGCGCTGGCCGCCGCCGCCGGAGACCCCTTCCCGTTCAGATGGAGCTCGGCGGCGAAGGCGCGCCTCGGTGTCCTGTCCCGAGGCGACGAGCGCGCAGACGTGACGTGGTTCGACATCGACCCCGTCTGGATCTACCACACGGTCAACGCCTTCGAGGCGGACAACGTCATCACCCTCGACGCCATCACGCACCCCTCCATGTTCGCCACGCGTCGCGGTTCCATCGAAGGCCACGGCACCCCGTCGCTGGAGCGATTCACGCTCGACCTCACCCGCGGAACCGTGGTCCGGCGTCGACTCGACGACACCCCGCAGGAGTTCCCGCGCATCGACGACCGCCGCTCCGGCCGCCGGAACCGCTTCGCCTACACGTCAAGCGCCGGCGAGCTCGTCGCGACCTGGCGGACCGGGCCGAGAGAGCTCGACGACGTCCCAGACTCGCAGTTCGACAACGTGCTCTTCAAGCACGACCTGGACCGCGGCTCCGCGCAGGCGCGGCGGCTCGGCACGGATGCGGCAGTCGGCGAGGCGATCTTCGTCGCGCGAGCCGGGAGTACCGAGGAGGACGACGGCTACCTGCTCTGCTACGTCCACAACCCGCAGCGGAACGCCAGCGACCTCCTGATCCTGAGCGCTCAGGACTTCGGCGGCGACGAGCTCGCGCGCATCCACCTCCCCGCGCGGATCCCGCTGGGGCTGCACGGCAGCTGGATCCCCGCCCACGACGACGGCCCGCAGGCGGGGCCGGACCGCCGAGAGCATCACACGGCCATGGCGCGAAGCACGAAGGAGAACTGGTGTCGGTAGAGGTCGAGAGACTCAGCAAGACGTACGGCGAGCTCGTCGCAGTGGACGAGCTGTCGCTCTCCGTCCCCGGAGGCTCGGTCTTCGCCTTCCTCGGGGAGAACGGCGCGGGCAAGTCCACGACCATCGGGTGCATCACGACGACGCTCACGCCCACCTCGGGCACGATCACCGTCAACGGCTTCGACGTGCAGACGGAAGCGCAGCGGGTGAAGCGCACCATCGGAGCCGTCTTCCAGTCGTCCCTGCTCGACCCCCTCCTGACCGTGCGGGAGAACCTCGAGATCCGGGCGGGCTTCTACGGTCTCAGCAAGCAGGAGACCAGAACCCGCACGGCCGAGCTCGCAGGCCTCGTCGGCATCGAGCCCATCCTGGACCGACGGTACGGCCCGCTCTCCGGCGGGCAGCGGCGCCGGGCGGACATCGCGCGGGCACTCATGCACCGACCGACCGTGCTGTTCCTCGACGAACCCACCGCCGGACTCGACCCGCAGTCGCGAGAGCTCATCTGGTCGACGATCCACGACATCCGCCGAGACCAGGGCACCACCATCTTCCTCACCACCCACTACATGGAGGAGACGGAGAACGCCGACGAGGTGTGCGTCATCGACAAGGGGCGGATCGTCGCCGCAGGCACACCGGCTCAGCTTCGCGCCCAGTTCAGCTCGAGCGTGCTGACGCTCCGCCTCGACGACCCCGCGGAAGCCCTCCGCCTCTGCGCGGCCTCCGGCATCGACGTGCGCCGAGAGGGCGACGACCTCCGGGTCACCGTCTCGTCGTCGACGGAGGCGCTCGACCTCCTGCGTCGCCTCCGAGTCCGAGACTTCGAGTTCCGACACGGCACCATGGACGACGTCTTCCTCGCCCTCCTCAAGGGGGTCGCCGCATGAGCAGCATCTGGCTCCTCACGGGACGCAACCTCCGTCTGTTCTTCCGAGACCGGATCGGCGTCTTCTTCTCGCTGCTGTCCGCGATCATCCTGATCGCGCTCTACGCGCTCTTCCTCGGCGGACTGCAGGTCGGCATCCTCCGCACCACGTTCCCGCAGGCCGCCGACGCCGACGTGCGCTGGTTCGTCGACTCGTGGGTCTTCGCGGGCATCACGATGATCACCACCCTCACGACCGCCATCGCCGGACTCGGTGTCTTCGTCGACGACAACGTCACCGGTCGCTTCCGGGACTTCATGGTGTCGCCCCTCCGACGCTCCCAGGTGGTGCTGGGCTACCTCATCGCAGGATTCATCATCTCCGTGATCATGACCACGGTCATCATCGTGATCGGCCAGCTCTACCTGCTCACGCAGGGGCACCCGCCCCTGACACCGGGCAACCTCGGGACGACCTTCGCCTTCGTCCTCCTCTCGAGCGCGACCTTCTCAGGTCTCGGCGCCTTCATCGTCACCTTCCTGAAGACGGCCGGCGCCTTCACCGCGGTGTCCACCGTCATCGGGTCGCTCATCGGGTTCTTCTCCGGCGCGTACGTGCCAGCCGGCACGCTCCCGGCCGGAGTCGTCACGATGATCAACACGCTGCCGTTCGCCCAGGCCGCCATGCTCATCCGGCGTCCGTACACCGAGCAGGCAGCCAGCGCCCTGGCCGGCGGCGACCAAGCCGCGCTCGACGGGCTCCGGGACTTCTACGGGATGACCGCGAGCGTCGGCGCGCTCGAGCTGACCGCGAGCATCGCGAGCCTCGCCCTCGCCGCCGTCTTCGCGCTCTTCCTGGGCCTCGGCGTGTGGCGCCTCTCCGCGAAGATCCGATGACCACCAGGATCAGACCCTTCGACGCCGCGACGGACGCGGAGCGGGTCGCCCGCTTCATCAACGACCACGGGAGCGGGCCCGTCGTGACGGGACTGCCGCTGGACGGCGCATCCCTGCTCGCGAGCATCCAGGAGACCGGGGTGCGCCTCCTCCTCGTGGCGGAGAGCCGAGACACGATCGTCGGCACCCTCGCCTACGCGCGCATGTCCGGACGCCGGGTGGCGCCAGAAGGCCACCTCTTCGCCGTCATGTTCGTCGTCGAGCGCACCCTGCGAGGCGGTTTCCTCGTCGGCGAGCTGTTCGCCGAGTCCTTCCGACGCTTCCCCTCGCTCGGCCTGCGCACACTGCGGCTCGAGGTCGACCCCGCCAACCAGCGAGCGTTCCCGCTCTACGTGCGCGTCGGCTTCCGCAACGTCTCCTCCCCGAGGCCGGACGAAGACGGCTACCTGGAACTCGTGAACCACCTCCCTGGGATCTCGTCGGCCCTGTTCCCCGGAGAGGCCGGCCTCGTGGGCCCGAGCGCGCCAGGATCAGAGACACGATCGCTGCGGGAGGCTCGGGCGGAGTCGCTCACCGGCGGTGTCCGCATCGACGGAGCCGGGCGGACCGTCATCGACTACAGACTGCGCATCGGCACGAGCCGGATCGAGGCGGTCGTGGACGGCCAGACGGGCGAACTCGTCTCCGGGAGGGTCGACGGCGACCCAGCCGAGATTCCGGATGCGGAACTCGCCCCTCCCTCCCGAGCCGTGCGTCCGCCGCTTCGCCACGAGCTCGGCGGGTTCAGCGCCGAGCTGGACGTCGAGACGGGCGCCCTGACCGTTCGACACAGGGACCGGCTCGGCCCGCTGCTCGTCGATGCGTTCCCCGTCTGCGGCGACACCCCGGCAGGCGTGCGGCGACCAGCGGTCACGCGGGTGAGCGTCAGCCAGCACGGCGGCACGTGGACCACCACCTCGGAGCACCTCACCCGCGTCGTCAGCTTCCGGCGCGGGAGCATCGAGCTCACCGTCACGCAGAACTGCGGCCACCTCCTCACCGCCTCCCCCTGGAGCGGGTTCCGCGACGCCGAGCTGACCATCGCGGCGCGCGGACGCGACAAGCGCTCGGCCCACGTCGTGCGCGGGATCTGGCCTCCCGAGGCCACCGACTTCGAACCCGCCGTCGGCGCTGCCCACACGTACGAAGCGCTCGGGATGCGAGCGAGCTGGCACGAGAAGCACAGCGAAATCGGCATCGACGTGACCGGGCTCACCTCGGGCGCCTGGCGAGTCGAAGGACCGCACCTGGCCCGAATCAGCAGCGACGGCACCATCGCCTACCGCGTCGAGCTCCGCGACGGGCAGCAGACGCGGATGCCCGTGGCGGCGCAGACGCCGACGCCGACGCCGACGCCTCGGCCTCTGCCTCTGCCTCGGCGGCTATGGACGCGAGCCGCGCACGATGACGACGGCCTCACTCCTGCGGGCAGCCTCGACGTGTCAGCCGCGACGGGCCTCCACGCCTGGCGGCACCGCGGCATCCACGTGCTGGAATCCTCCCAGCCACGCAGTCGCTCCATCGGGCCCCTCTACCGCCTGCCAGCAGCAGCCTGGGTCGCGAGCCTCCGCGACCGGACGACGCCAGACCACGGCGTCGAGTGGGCGCCGCACGACGCCAGCTTCACCCTCGACGGTGCCAGCGCAGGCGAACGACGCTGGGGCGTTCAGCCGAACGCCGACTTCTCAGCGATCGACATCTCCCTGAGCGATCTGACAGAAGCACCCGGCACCGACGAGCTCGCAGTCTTCGTCTTCGTGCCGGCGACCGCCCAGCACATCGACCTCGTCGACGGGCCGGACGCGAAGCGCCTGAGCATCGCGGGGCCGCCCTGGCGCACCTGGACGCGGGCGTTCCGGTTCCCGACCCCAGCCGGCGACGTGCTGGTCGAGCCCAGAGACGGAGACCACGCGGAGGTGCTCCTCCGGGCCGGACCGGCCGGTGTGCTCGCGACATGCCTCGCGCGCCCAGCCGGCGAGGAACGTCACGCCCGCTGGCGCCTCACCCTCCTCTGACGAGGCACGCGCCCGCAGGCTACGGAACCCGGTGCGTCCACTCCCGCGAAGCGAACTTCGACTGCGCCAGCTCGCGCGCACGCGCCAGCTCGTCCTCGGTGAGCTCACCCGGCGTGCCGCCGTAATGTTCCACGAACGTCTGCTTGAAATGGTCGATGATCGCCGAACGCTCGAGTCCCGTCTGCGAGCGGAGCGGGCTCACCCGCTTGTTCGCGGACTGCGTGCCCTTGTCGCTCAGCTTCTCCCTGCCGATGCGCAGCACCTCCGTCATGCGGTCGCCGTCGATGTCGTAGCTGAGCGTCGCGTGGTGCAGCACCGCACCCGAGCCGAGCCGCTTCTGCGCCGCCCCGCCGATCTTCCCCGACGGGCTCGCGATGTCGTTGAGCGGCTCGTACCTCGCGTTGATGCCCAGGCCGTGCAGCGCATCCAGCACCCACGAGTCGAGGAACGCGTACGACTCCGCGAACGACATGCCATGCACCAGATCGCTCGGCACGTACAGCGAGTACGTCACCACCGAACCGGCCTCCATGAACATGGCCCCGCCGCCCGTGATGCGCCGCACCAGCTGCACCCCGTACTTGTCGAGGTTCTTCTGGTCGACCTCGTTCTTCACCGACTGGAACGAGCCGAGCACGACCGCCGTCTCATCCCACTCCCACAGCCGCAGCGTCGCCGGCCGACGACCGGCGCCGACCTCCTCCGTCAGCACCTGGTCGAGCGCGACGTGCTCGCGGGGCGACAGGGGGCCCGGATGCAGGATCTGCCAGTCGTACGCGCGCCAGTCCCTGGCGCCGAGGACGGCACGGCGCACGACCACGCCGACCGCCTCCGGCGTGACGCCGAGCAGTGTCGCGTCCTCCCGCAGGCCGTCCCGAACCGCCGCCGAGATGTCCTCCGCCGACGAATCGGCGGCGAGCCCCCGCAGTGCGCTGTTGATGTCGTCGAGCGCCTCATCGGGCTCGAGGAAGAAATCGCCGGCGAGGTGCGGATCGACGATGCGACCGCCCTCCACCTCGAGGTCGACTGTGACGAGCTTCCCGCCAGGAACCTTGTACTCACCGTGCATGAGAGCACTCTACGGCGCTCCGCTCGCACCTGCCCTCCGCCCCCGCCACACCGAATGGGTCAGTTTCACCC
>NZ_PSXX01000008.1 GCF_002931055.1 Pseudoclavibacter sp. AY1H1
GGTCACGTCGGCTGCCTGACCGCCGCCCGCAGCCTGCAACCCGCAGCACCGCCGCGCCGCCGGATAGGTCAGCTTCGCCCCATTTCGACGCCGAGAACGGGGTGAAAGCGACCTATTGGCGGCGCGGCGGTGCTGCGGGTTGCAGGCTGCGGGCGGCGGTCAGGCAGCCGACGTGACCGACTTCAGGAAGTCGATCGTCGAGGCGAGCGCGCTCTGCGCATCCGCCCCCTCGAGCTTGAACTGGTACTCGTGCTGCAGCGCCGGCTGGTGGTCGTCCGGATAGAAGACAGTAGTGACCGGTACGCCGAGCCCCTGCAGCTTCGCCGCGAACGGCTGCGACTGGTTCGAGGTGAGCGGGTCGGCGTTGCCGCCGGAGATCCACGTCTGCGGGAAATCGGCGGTCACGGAGTCGAGGGTCGACATCTCGAGGCCACCAGGCGTCTGCGACCAGTCCTTCTCACCCAGGTAGGCCCACAGCGCGACGCGGAAGCCGTAGCCGCCGAGGCCAGGCGCGTCCGGGATGCCGCTCACGTCGTAGATGCCGCAGTTCAGCACCATCCCGGCGATCTGCTCGCCGGCGAGCGCTGGCGTCAGACCGACGAGCTCGGCGTAGTCGGGGTTCGTGGCGAGCGTCGCGAGCTGGCTCGCGAGCTGCGCGCCCGCGGAGTCGCCGGCGAGGACGATACGGTTCGGGTCGATGTTGTACTCGGCTGCGTGCTCGATGAGGTGCGCGAGCGCGTCGTTCAGCTGCGTGAGCGCCGTCGGGTACGTGGCCTCGGGGGCCACCGTGTAGTTCAGGGCGACCGTCGTGAACCCCTCGGCGGCGAGGATCTGCACGTACGGGTCGACGTTCTGCTTGCCGCCGGAGATCCACGCGCCCCCGTGGATCCACACGACCGTCGGCAGTGCCTCGCTCGTGCCAGCGGGGGAGTACAGGTCGAAGCTCGTGTCCGATCCGTCGTCGCCGTAGGGGACGTCGAGCTGCGCCTGCAGGGTGTCGGCGGTCGGCGCGAACGCCTCCATCTCGGTGATGGTGCGCTTCGCGTCGAGCTCGAACAGGGCGCGGATGAGCATGGCAGCTGGCCAGGGGGTCGACACCCAGATGATCGCGCCCACGAGCCCGGCCGAGAGCACGCCGAGGGGCACCGTCCTGCTCTTCCGGCGGTACCAGGGCTTCTTCGGCGTGACACTCGGGTGGATGCTCACCCGGCCATTCTTTCAGTACCGCGGTCCATGTAAACGCACGTCGCCGTGTTGTCGGCGGTACTCGGCATGCAATAGCGTGCAGATCACCCCTCCCTCGATGCAGCGATGCAGCACTGACCGCTCAGATCGGCAGTGGTGCTGCGGGCATCCCGACGCCGATCGGACCATGCATGTACGCCCTCCTCGTGATCCTCCAGACAGTGGTGCTGCCGCTGATCTTCGGCGGCGTCCACCTGGGCGTCGCGGGCGGGAACCCGGCCATCGTGTTCGGGATCTGGTTCGCGTTCTGGGGTGTGGGGATACGCCTCATCGTCGCCGGCATCAGCCAGCTCACGAACCCGCGGCGCACCACGCAGACGATTCTCGGGGCGGCGCACGACGACGCGGAAGACGCTCCTGACGACGACGACGCCGCCGTGCGGGACGAGACGGGAACCGGAACCGGAACCGGAACCGGAACCGGTGCCGCGACCGACACGATGATGAAGACCGGAGCGGCGACCGCGCAGGTCGTCCAAGAGCTCGGCCTCGCCAACCTCAGCCTCGGCGTGGTCGCACTCGTCTCGTCGCTCGTCCCCGGCTGGGGGCTCATCGGCGCGCTCCCTGGGGCGATCTACCTCGGCCTCGCGGGCCTGCGCCACCTCGCGAAGCGCGGCAAGAGCACGAACGAGCTCGTCGCCACCTGGACGGACCTGCTGGTCTTCCTGCTCGTCGTCGGGGGCGTCGTCGCCGCGGGTCTGCGCGGCTGGTGAGCATCCACCCGACCGGCCTGTCGCTCCCTCGCCTGCGATAGCGTCGGGCACACCATGATGCTTCGCCTGGCCCGCGCACTGCTCGTGCGCAGCGCTGTGCGCGACGTGCGGACGGGGCTGCTCTCGATCGCCGTCACGGGCACGCCCCCGGCGGGCGGGGCGGTGCTCGCCGCGAACCACGGCTCCTGGTGGGACGCCTATCTCATCGGCCTCTTCGCCAGGAACGTCGGCTCCGACGTCGCCGTCATGATGGGCGACGAGCAGCTGCAGCGCTTCCCGTTCCTGCGGCTGGTCGGGGCCGTGCCTCCGCGCGCGCTCCGCACCCTCGTCGCCCGCGCCCGTGCGGGCGACTGGGCGCTGATCTTCCCCGAGGGCGAGCTGCGCGCCGGACGCGGCCTGTCCGCCCTGCACCCTGGTGCCGAGTGGGTCGCGGAGCGAGCTGGGGTGCCGCTTGTGCCCGTCGCGATCCGCGTCGTCCTGCGGGGCGCCGCGAAGCCGGAGGCGTTCATCCGCTTCGGCGCACCGGTGCGCCCGGAGCAGCTCCGGGCGGCGCTCGCGTCGATGCTCGACGAGCTCGACCGGGCGCTCGACGCCGCCGATCCCGCCCGCCCGCTCCCCGGGTACCGGGTCGTGTTCGACGCGCAGCGCTTCCGCCGAGACCGGGTCGGGATCGCCGGGCGAATGCTCGCCTACCTGACGAGGCCCGAGGGCTTCGGGATGCGCCGCGGCGGGGCGCGCGGTAGGGGCCGCGGGTGAACCGGGGGCTCGCGAGCCGCGCCGTCGCAGGAATCGCGCTCGCCTACCTCGGTGCACGGTCCGTCGTGCTGCTCGCGAACCTGCTGACGCAGCCGAGCCTGCGGGCCGGCGCACCAGCTCGGGAGCCTGCTCCTCGCGTTTCGCTTTTGATCCCCGCCCGCGACGAGGAGGCGACCCTGCGGGAGACGCTGCCAGGGTTCCTCGGGCAGGGCGCCGATGAGGTCGTCGTGCTCGACGACGAGTCGAGCGACGCGACGAGGGCCCTCAGCGAGTCGGCTGGTGCTCGGGTGCTCGGCGGCGCGCCCCGCCCCGACGGCTGGACGGGCAAGAACTGGTCGTGCGCGCAGCTCGCCGAGGCAGTTGCTCCCGCTCCCGCTCCCGCTCCTTTTCCCGGTCGTGCCGCTCCCGGTCCCGCTGGTCGCGCAAGCCAGTGTCCAACTTCGGTGCAGAATCCGCCCGCAACGCCCGCTGCGGGCCGAGAACACTCGGAATCGCACCGATGTTGGTCAGGAGATCCTGAAGCAGCCGAGGCAGACGCAGACGCAGACGCCGTCGCGAGGCACCCGAGCGACGTGCTGGTGTTCACCGACGCCGACGTGCGCTGGAGACCCGGCGCGCTCGATGCGCTGCTGGCCACCATGCGCGAGTCCCGCGCCGATCTGCTCACGGTGTTCCCGCGCCAGGAGACGCGAACGCTCGGCGAGCGGCTCATCACCCCGTTGAACGACGCCGTCGTGCTCGGCTCGGTGCCCGTGGCCTTGCAGCACCGGCGCGCGCCGGTCGTCGCGAACGGCCAGGTCATGGCGTTCACCCGCGCCGCCTACGACCGCATCGGCGGCCACACCGCCGTGAGCGGGGAGCTCGTCGAGGACATGCGCCTCGCCGAGCGGATGCGCGCCGCTGGGGGGCGGGTTGTCGTCGCGCGCGGCGGAACCGCCATCGCCGTGCGCATGTACGACGGCTACGGCAGCTCCGTGCGCGGCTTCGCGAAGTCGCTCCTCGGCCTCCACCACGGCTCGCGAGCGCTCATGGCGGCGACGAGCCTCCTCACGGTCTGCGTCTACACGCTGCCCTGGGTGCTGCGCGTGTGGCCGGGTGCCCAAGCCAGCGCGGGCAGGGGCGCGACCGACCGCATCCTGCACCTCGTGCGCATCGCCGGGCTGCTCGATCGCACCCTCGTGAGCGTCATCACAGTGCGACGCCGGCCGCTCGACTTGGCGGAGGGCATCCTGGGCCCGATCAGTCCGCTGCTCGTGCTGCCCGTCTACGCGCTGGCCGGGCGACGCCGCGTCGCGTGGAAGGGCCGCGTCTACGAGGCGTAGAAGAGCCGCCTAGACTTGAGGGGTGACCTCGACCGGCCTCCTGACACCCGCCATGGGTGAAGTGGAGCTGCGAGGCACCGATCTCGATCTCGACACAGATCTCGACTTCGGCACCGATCTCGACGTCGAGGCCAGCCTGGCCGCGCCCGTCGATCAGCGCCCGCGCGATGCCGCCCGGGTCCGCCGCGTGCAGCTCGCGTTCGTCGCCGCCTCCGTCTCCACGTTCATCGCGCTTGCCTCGCACATCCTCGCGGGTGGCGGGATGCCGGGCCTCCTCGGCGTCGCCTTCCCGTTCGGCCTTGCCGTGCTCGCGTGCCTGCTGCTCGCGCGCATCCGCACCGACTCGCTGCGGCTGGCCCTGTCGGTCGGGGCCAGCCAGTTCCTCTTCCACACGCTCTTCGTGCTCGGCACGCCGTCCGCGACCGTCGGCGCGGGGTCGGCGGCGGATGCGCACGCCGGCCACGGCCAGCTCGCCGCAGCCTCCGCCATGGCTGACTTCGCGTCGAGCGCGGGCAGCGCGGCTCCTTCTGGCGCGGCGCTGCACCTGGCCCACGACGGCGCGCTCATGTGGGCGATGCACGCCGTGGCCGCGGTGCTGACGGCCCTCGCCCTCTTCTTCGGCGAGACGCTCGTCGCGAGCCTCGCCAAGGCGAAGGACGCGGCAGTCGAACTGCTGCTGCCGTTGCTGCGCACGATCTTCCTCCTCCTCGCCCGAGGCGCGCGCCCCATGGCGACCGTCGACTCGGCGCCACTCGACCTGCCCTGGGTGCCGTCGCTGACGGTTCGCGCCGGGCGCACGCAGCCGCGACGCGGCCCGCCCGCGCCCCAGCGACCCTCAACGTTCGCGACCCCGAGCTAGCACCGCATTCCCTCACCTCCTCTTCCACGGGGGAGGCACTCCGGTGCGGGTCGGCGTCGAACTTTTTCCGTCCGCGGCAGCCGCGCGCCCACTGCGCGCTCGGTTCGCGTGCGGTCGGACAGACCCGAGGAATTCTCGAGATGTCAATCGACTCAACTTCCCTTTCCACGACCCAAGCACTCCTCCCACCGACCACCGAACCGAAGCGCGCCCTCCGCGCGGCCGCCGCAGTGCTCGCGCTGCTCGTGGCCTGCCTCCTGGGCTTCGCCGGCGCGGCCCCCGCGCAGGCGCACGACCAGCTCATCGAGAGCGCACCAGCGCCGGGGGCGGCGCTCGACGCGGCACCCGCCGACGTCACGCTCCGCTACTCCGCCGACATCATGGACATCGGGCCGATGATCGTCCTCGAGGACGCCGACGGCACCGCCTGGGCGACCGGCGAACCGGTCATCGACGGCTCCGCGGTCACGAGCACCATCGACGACGCGCTGCCGGACGGCTCCTACACCATCAACTGGCGCGTCGTCTCGTCAGACGGGCACCCGATCACTGGCACGATCCCGTTCACGGTCGGCGATGTGAGTGCAGCGGATGCGCTCGCCGCAGAGGCCGCCACACCGGCGCCAAGCGAGGCGGCCGTGTCTGACGCCGACTCGGCCCCTGCCTCGGAGTCCGACTCCGGCGCGACGACCGAGCCCACGGCCGAGGTCACCTCCCGGTCGGCGTTCGACGTGCCGCGGCTGCTTCTCATCGGCGGGCTGGGCGCGGTCGTCGCGCTCGGCGTCGCCTGGGTGATCGTCCGCTCCCGCAAGGGCGCTCAGCAGGACGGCGATGCCGATGCGCGCTGACTCCGCCGCCCAACACCTTCACTTCTCCTCCCGAAAAGGAACCGCACTCATGGCCAGCATGACCAGCATGACCGCGACCACCATCCGCCCCCTCGCAGCAGCGGCCTTCCTCGCGGCCGCCGCCCTCGCCCTCACGGGGTGCGCGACGGCAAGCACCGCGACCGGGGCTGATGCCGATTCGGCGACGCCCGCCGCCGAGTCCGTCACCGTCGAGAACACCTGGGTCAAGGCCGAGGACTCCGGCATGTCCGCCGCATTCGGCGAGATCGAGAACACGGGGGCGGGGGACGTGACGATCGTGTCGGTCGCGAGCCCGGCATCCACCGCCCTCGAGCTGCACGAGACCGTCGCGAACGAGACCGGTGAGATGACGATGCGCGAGAAGGGCGGCGGATTCACGATCGCCGCCGGTGAGGCGCTCACCCTCGAGCCCGGTGGCAACCACATCATGCTCATGGACCTGCCGGAGCCCATCGTCGCGGGCGACGAGGTCACCTTCACCCTCACGTTCTCGGACGACTCGACGCTCGACTTCACCGCCCCTGCCAAGGACTACGCGGGCGCCAACGAGACCTACGAAGACGGCGACATGGATGACATGGGCGGCAACATGGAGACGGACAACAGCGACCACGCCGACCACAGCGACCACGCGGACAACAGCGACCACGCGGACAACAGCTGATGCACGGCGACCAGAGCCCTGGTCGCACCCGCCCGACTCGGCGGCAGCTCCTCTTCGGAGGAGCTGTCGCCGGGTTCGGCGCGGCCGCGGCCATCGGCGCAGACCAGGCGCTCCGCCTCGCGGCACCCGTTGCGAGCCAGGACGACAGCGTTCCCGTTCCCCTGCCGGGGGACGACACCGTCCCGTTCTACGGCCAGCATCAGGCCGGCATCGCGACGCCGCCACAGGCGCACGCGACACTCGTGGCCCTCGACCTGCGCGACGGCACCGACCGCGACGCGCTGCGCCGCCTCATGCAGCTCCTCACCGACGACGCGGCGAGGCTCGCACGCGGCGAACCGGCGCTCGCCGACTCGGAACCCGAGCTCGCGCAGGTTCCCGCGAACCTCACGGTCACGTTCGGGTTCGGGCCGGAGTTCGTCCGCCGCGCCTCCACCTCCTCGACGCAGGCCCCCGCCTGGCTGCGGCCACTCCCCGCCTTCGGGATCGACCGCCTCGAGGACGCGTGGAACGACGGCGACCTGCTCCTGCAGGTCGCCGCCGACGACCCGTTCACCGTCGCCCACGCGCTGCGGATGCTGCTGAAGGACACCCGCAGCTTCGCGACCGTGCGGTGGACGCAGCCCGGATTCCGCCGGGCACGCGGCTCCGAGGCATCCGGCACGACGATGCGGAACCTGTTCGGGCAGGTCGACGGCACCGTCAACCCCGCGCCGCCGACCGTCGACTTCGAGCAGCTCGTGTGGATCACGGAGGGCGCGTTCGCGGGAGGGACGGGCATGGTGGTGCGGCGCATCAGCATGGACCTCGACAAGTGGGACAGGCTCGACCGCAGCGGCCGCGAGCAGTCGGTCGGGCGCACCCTCGCGAACGGGGCCCCGCTCACCGGAACCCAGGAGCACGACGAGCCCGACTTCACCGCCAAGAACGCCGCGGGATTCCCCGTCATCGCCGAGTTCTCGCACCTGCGGCGGGCGCGGTCGGAGAACACGGCGGAGCGGTTCTTCCGCCGCGGCTACAACTACGACGACGCCCCGAGCGGCGAGCAGATCTCGAACTCCGGCCTGCTCTTCATCTCCTTCCAGGCGGACGTGGATGCGCAGTTCGTGCCCGTGCAGCGGCGCCTCGACGAGCTTGATCTGCTCAACGAGTGGACGACGCCGATCGGCTCCGCGGTATTCGCCATCCCACCTGGATGCGCGGAAGGCGGCTACATCGGAGAGGGGATCCTCGCGTGAGCTCTGCGCGTCCGACTCCACGGCGAGGCTGGTTCGCTCAGCTGCTGATGCGCCTCCACTTCTTCGCCGGCGTGTTCGTCGGCCCGTTCATCCTCATCGCGGCGCTGAGCGGCGCACTGTACGCGCTGACACCGCAGATCGAGCAGCTCGTGTACGACCGCGAGCTGCACGCGCCGACGGTGGACGAGGTCCTGCCGCTCGCCGAGCAGATCGAGGCGGCCGACGCCTACATCGGGGACGGTGCGGACGGTGCGGACGGTGCAGCCCCGGCGATCGTCGCGGTGCGGCCGGCCCCGGAACCCGGCGACACGACGCGGGTCATGTACGCGGATGCCGGGCTGGGGGAGAGCACGACCAGAGCCGTCTTCGTCGATCCCGCGACCGCCGAGGTGCGCGGGGACCTGCCCGTGTATGGCACCTCGGGCTCCCTGCCGTTCCGAACCTGGGTCTCCGACCTGCACCGCAGCCTCCACCTCGGCGATGCCGGCCGGCTCTATAGCGAGCTCGCGGCGTCTTGGCTCGGGGTCGTCGCACTCGCCGGAGCTGGCCTCTGGGCGACCAGGTATCTGCGGGCTCGCAGTGCGAAGCGGGCGTCGCAGCAGCGCGAGCTGCTGCGGCCGAACCTCGCTGCGACAGGGTTCGTTCGCACGCGCAGCCTGCACGCATCCACCGGCATCTGGGTGCTCGCCGGGGCGCTCTTCCTGTCGGTCACGGGCATCACCTGGTCGCAGTACGGCGGGGCGAACTTCAGTGAGCTGCGCGCCGCCGTGGGCTGGACGACGCCGTCGGTCAGTACGAGCCTCGACGGCGTGGGCGGCCCAGCTGCCGACGAGCACGACGAGCACACCGGGCACGGGCACAGTCACGGTGCGCCGACGCCGAGTGCCGACGTCGCAGCGCTGAGCCCGCGCGCCTACGACTCGGTGCTCTCGGTCGCGCGCGAGGTGAACGTCAACACGGGGCTCGTCGAGATCAGGCCGCCGGCCGAGCCGGGCACCGCGTGGGTCGTGCAGGAGATCCAGCGCAGCTTCCCGACCGAGGTGGATGCGGTGGCCATCGATGGCGCGACGATGCAGGTCGTCGACCGGGTCGACTTCGCCGAGTTCGGGCCGGTCGCGAAGCTCAGTCGGTGGGGCATCGACCTGCACATGGGCTCCATGTTCGGCCTCGCCAACCAGCTCGTGCTGTTCGCCGTCGCCGTCGGCATCGCGGCGATGGTCGTATGGGGCTACGTCATGTGGTGGCAGCGGCGGCCGAAGCACGACCCGTCGCGTCGTGTCGGCGCGTCTCCGCCGCGGGGAGCGTTCCGGCGCGCGCCGTGGTGGGGCGTCCTGCTCGTGCTGGCGGGTGCGGCAGCGGTCGGAGTGTTCCTGCCGCTCATGGGAGCCAGCCTCGCCGCGTTCCTGCTGGTCGACCTCGCCGTTGGCGTGGTCGGGCGTCGGCGTCGGGGTCGGGGAAGGGAGCGCAGCAGAACTCCTCATCTTCAGCGGTGAGTTTCGAGCGTGTCGTCGGACCGGGCCAAGAATGTCGGTGGTCCGGGGGAAGCTGGTCGCATGATCGATGAAGCGCTCGCAACGAGGATCCCGGAAGGGTGGATGCCACCTGCCCAGATGGTCGAGCGCGTGCGCAACCTCGAGCGCTTCCTGCTGGTCTCCCTGATCGCCGAGGCGAACGCCGACGTGGCCCGCGCGCAGGCAGAGCAGGCGCGCGTCTACGCGCTGGCGGCACGAACCGGGGTCGCTGAAGATGAGCGAGCGGGCACCCTCGAGCAGGAGTGGGCGCTGCGGTCGTGGAAGGCGGAGATCGCGGCGGTCACGAACACCTCGAGGCAGGCCGTCGCGAGCATCATGGGCCGCTCGGCGGTTCTCACGGAGGACTTCCCGCTTGTGCACGCGGCGCTCGCGGCCGGTGAGGTGTCGATGGCGCACGCGCGCATCGTGTGCGAGGCGGGCACGATCGTCGTGCACGAAGACCCAGCGGAACAGGCCGCGCGGCGTGAGCTGCTCGTGCAGGTTGCGCTCGAGAAGGCCCGGTCGACGTCGCCGGGCAGATTGAAGGACTTCGCGATCAAGCAGGCTGAGCGACTGACGGCCTCGTCGCTGGAGGAACGCTACGACCAGGCGATGGGGTCGCGGGCTGTGCTCGTCACGCGCGAGGCGGACGGCATGGCGTCACTTGGCGCGCGGCACTCGCTGCCGGTGCTCACGGCGATCGACGGGCGCTTGTCCGAAATGGCGAAGTCCATCATCGCGGCGAGGGGCGGTGAATCCGACGACCCGCGAACCTTCCACCAGGTGCGGGCCGACGTGTTCGCCGAGCTGCTCCTCACCGGCGAGCTGACGTCCTGCCCGGCCGCGGCAGGCATCACCGCGAAGGCATCGGTCACGATGCCGGTGCTGACGATGCTCGACGCCAGGGCAGGCGACGGCAGCTCGCTCGAGACGACTCCCGCGCTCCTGGACGGCGTGACGCCGATCCCGATGAGCGTCGCCAAGGCCCTCGCCGCCAACGCACCGAGCTTCGAGCGCATCCTGACCCACCCGATCACGGGAACGGTCGTCGAGGTCGACCGCTATCGGCCGACCGAGGAGATGCGTGCGTGGCTGCGCGCTCGAGACGTGCACTGCCGGTTCCCGGGGTGCCGCCTCCCCGCCGACAAATGCGACCTCGACCACACGATCCCGGCGTCCGAGGGTGGACCGACGAGCCTCGTCAACCTCGCCGGGCTGTGTCGCTGGAACCACACGGTGAAAGGCAACACGGCCTGGCGGGTCCGCCAGCTGCCGGGCGGGGTCCTCGAGTGGACCTCGCCCAGCGGCATCGTCCTGGTCGACGCTCCTGAACCGCGCGGCGTCACCTTCGGGCCCTCGCCGGGCGGTGCGCCCGGCATCGAGATCCGCGGGAGCACCTACCGGGTGCAACCGCCGGGATCTGCGCCTGGCCCGTTCTCCGGCCTGTTCTCTGGCCCGGCTTCTGGTCCAGTCGCTGGCCCAGACGCTGACTCGGCGACCGGCCCGGCTTCTGACTCGGCGACCGGCCCGGCTCCTGGCCCGTCGGCTGGCCCGGCTTCTGGCCCGTCGGCTGGCCCGGCGCCCGGCCCGTCCGCTGGCCCGGCGACCGGCCCGGCTTCTGGCCCGGCGACCGGCCCGTCGCCTGGCCCAGCCTCTGGCGTCGACCCTCCGCCGTTCTGACCGGGGCCGGTCGCGGACCGGGGCCGGTCGCGCTGCCCTGTCTTCGCTCTACTTAGTTGTCGGCCCGTAGAACCCGTTGACCTCCGACAGCTCGAGCTCGGCCGTCGCCTGGATGAGGGCGAGCAGCTCGGCGTCGAGCCCCGGCGCGAACTCCTCGAGACGCTCGTCGGCCATGAACGACGGGGCGCCTGCCGGCGCCTGCTCGGAGGCGTCCAGCGTCGTCCCGTCCTTCGAGGGCGACGCTCCCTGGAAGATCTTGCCCGCCTCCGACTTGCCGTCGAGGTCGAACGAGTACTGCTTGCTCTGCAACCCCAGGTCGAGGAGCTCCTTCACCTCGGGGAACGCCTCGGCGTTCGTCTTGGGGATGGGCAGCAGCGACTTCCAGCTCACGCCGAGCGTCTCCAGCGCCCGCGCGTAGGCGTTCTCGTGCGCCTGATCGCGCACGATGAGGTAGGCGATCGTGCCGCGCGCCGTCGGGTTGTCGGTCATCTCGTAGATGCGGCACTTCTGCAGGCGCCCCGTCGACTCGAGCATGAGGTTGTACAGCAGGTCGAGGGGCAGGTTGCCGGAGTTGTACACGTAACTGCCGCTCCACGGGTTGCCGGCCGCGTCCACCGGCAGCGCACCCTGCGCACCCACGAGATAGTGGTGGATGTTGCTCGTGTCGAGCGCGATCTTCAGTGGCGTCGCACCGCCGGCGCCCGGCTTGTCGACGGGGTCGGTGAGCTTGCCCGTGTACTCGGGGGAGCCGTCGAGGAGGCGCGAGATCGTCGTCCCGATGAGCTCGACGTGGCTGATCTCCTCCGTGCCGATGCCCTGGATGAGGTCGCGGTAGGGCTTCGCGGTGGGGCCCCGGAAGTTCATCGCCTGGAAGAGGTACTGCATCATGGTGCGCATCTCGCCGAACTGCCCACCGAGCCCCTCCTGGAGCGCGTTCGCCGCTGCGGGGTCTGGCTCGCCGTCGGCGATGTCATTGATCCAGGTCTGTGCGTGGAAGTACATGGGTGTCTCCTCGTCATCGAGCGCGACGCCAAGAAGACGCCGCTGTCGCAACCAGACCAGGCCGCCCTGTGTTTCCCCGTGGGGGTATCGCGAATGGCCGCGGGGGTGTAGAACCTCAGTCCCTCGTCCGTGTTCGCCGCGCGAAGCGCAGCACGACGTACGTGACGAGCCCGACCGCGACGATGATCCCGCCGCGCAGCCACACCTCGCCGCTCTGCTGCGTGAGCAGGACGATGCAGGAGAGGATCGCGAGCACGGGCAGCGCCGTCCAGGCTCGGAAGTGGGCGTGCTCGACCTTGTCGCGACGCAGCACGAGCACGGCGAGGTTGGTGCTGATGAACACGATGAGCAGCAGGATGACGACGGTCTCGGCGAGCACGGCGATGCCGCCGGTTGCGGTGAGCACGATGGCGCAGACGGTGGTGACGATGATGGCGACCCACGGGGTGCGCCTCCGGGGGAGCACGCGCCCGAGCATCCGGGGCAGCAGGCCCTGCCCCGCCATGCCGTAGGTGAGGCGGCTCGCCATGATCATGGTCAGCAGCGCTCCGTTGGCGACCGCGATGAGGGCGATCGCGCTGAACAGCCAAGCCGGAACCGGCACTCCGGTCGCCTCGATGACGTCGAGCAGCGGGCCGGTGGACTCGGCGAGCTCGCCAGCGGGCACGGCGATGGATGCCGCCGTGCCGACGAGCATGTACATGAAGCCGGCCGTGAGCAGCGAGAAGAAGAGGGCCTTCGGGTACACCTTGGACGGCTCGCGCACCTCCTCGATGAGGTTCGCCGACGTCTCGAATCCGACGTAGGAGTAGTAGGCGAGCAGGGCCGCGCCGAGCACGGCCGGGAGCGGGCTGATGCCGTCGCCGAATGACACTGCCCGGCCGATGTCGCCACCGCCGTTGCCGACGAGCACTCCCACGAGGACCACGACCAAGACGAGACCGGTGAGCTCGATGCAGGTCATGACGATGTTCGAGCGCAGCGATTCCTTGATGCCGCGGAGGTTGACGAGGGCGATGAGCACGAGCAGCAGGGATGCGCCGACCACGGGCGGCAGATCGACGAACGTGGCCAGGTAGTCGCCGCTGAACGCGAGTGCGAGGCTCGCCGCGCTCACGACGCCGGCCGCGAGCATGCAGAAGCCCACCATGAAGGACACGAACTCCGAACGGTAGGCGCGCTGCGCGAACACCGCGGAGCCGCCCGCCTTCGGGTACTTCGTGACGAGCTCCGCGTACGACGCCGCTGTGAGCAAGGCCAGGCCGAGGGCGACGAGCAGCGGCAGCCAGGTGACGCCGCCGACCTCGCCTGAGATGGTGCCGACGAGGGCGTAGATCCCGGCCCCGAGCACGTCGCCGAGGATGAACACGAAGAGCAGCAGCCCCGTGACGTCGCGTTTGAGTGCCGGAGTCTGCGGTGGGGGCTGCGTGGGGGACATGCTCAGAGTCTGTGCCGCGTGGGGATGAAGGTCCCCACCCCTTGTCACGTGTGCCGTGGTGTGCATCCGACGGGTGTGGATGGGCAGCCCCTGTGCATCCGCAGCGACCGCGCCTCAGACCTGGCCAATGGTCCTGGCTGTTGCTACCGTTGGATGTTGAAGCCCCGGAATCGGGCTTGCGGACGAGGGAGCAGTACCCGCACCACGACAAGACTGACTCAGAAGGAGCCGTCGTGGCTTGGTTCGTGTTGATTCTGTCTGGAATGCTGGAGGCCGTCTGGGCCTCAGCGCTCTCCGCCTCGAAGGGCTTCAAGAAGCCCATCCCCGTCGTCGTGTTCCTCGTGTCGCTCACGATCAGCATGGCCGGCCTCGCCTGGGCCATGACGCAGCTGCCCACCGGCACCGCCTACGCGGTCTGGGTCGGAATCGGCGCGACCCTCACCGTCGTCTGGGCCATGGTCACGAAGCAGGAACGCGTCTCGGTCGCCCGAGTCCTCCTGCTCCTGCTGCTCGTCGGCTCCGTCATCGGCCTCAAGGTGGTGAGCTGACCATGGCGTGGATCGCGCTTGTCATCAGCGGCATCCTCGAAGCCGTCTGGGCCACCGCCCTCGGCCAGTCGGACGGGTTTACGCAGCCCGGCCCGACGATCGTCTTCTTCGTCGGGGTCGTGCTCAGCATGCTGGGCCTCGGGTGGGCCGCGGCTCGCATCCCGATCGGCACCGCCTACGCCGTGTGGGTCGGCATCGGGGCGGCGCTCACCGTCATCTACGCGATGGCGACGGGCGACGAAGCGTTCTCTCCGTGGAAGGCCGTGTTCATCTCCGGCATCATCCTGGCCGTCATCGGGCTGAAGCTCGTGCCGGAGAAGAAGGCTGGGCTGGCCGAAGAAGCCGAACGCGCCTGAGCGCGTTCGGCGCGCATCCAGTCGGGTGTCCGTGGTCGCACGTACGCTGAGCCTTTCGGCCCCAGCCCGCCGCCGACACCCAGGGTCATGAGCAGACGGGTGCGAGCGGGGGTGCTGGCAGACGAGGCGATGATGCTGGCCCTTCCTGGGGTCGGCGTCGCGTCCGCTTCGCTGCTGACGGGATGCGCCGGGTCCTTCTTCTCACCCGCCTACGGCGAGGACGAGGTCGGCAGCGGGGAGGCTCAGGTGCAGACGGAGCCGGAACTCGACCCCGCGGCCGAGGGCTACCCGGCGGCGCCTGCGCAGGCCCTGCCCGAGTCGGCGGGGTACGGGATCTGGGATGTGCCGCTCGCCGAGCTCGCAGCTCCGGCCTGGGTGCAGGCGACCTCGGAGGCGACGGGCATCCCGACCAGGGCGCTCTCGGCGTACGCGGGAGCCGCGATCCGCGTCTCGGAGACACGTCCGGAGTGCGGCATCGGCTGGAACACCCTCGCGGGCATCGGGGCCGTCGAGTCCCGACACGGCACGTACGGCGGGTCTCAGGTACTGGATTCTGGCCAGGTCGAGCCGCGCATCATCGGCGTGCCGCTCGATGGCAGCGCAGGGTTCCTCGCCATCCCGGACACCGACGGCGGTGCCCTCGACGAGGACACGGAATGGGACCGCGCCGTCGGCCCCATGCAGTTCATCCCGGAGACGTGGGCGAAGTTTGGGCAGGACGCGAACTTCGACGGTGTCGCCGACCCGCACCACATCGACGACGCCGTGCAGACGGCGGCCGCCTACCTCTGCGAGCGGGGTGGCGAGCTCACGAGCGATGACGGCTGGAACACCGCGATCTCCGCCTACAACCTCCCGGCCGAGTACGCACGCGAGGTCGCCGGCTACGCCGTGCTCTACGCCCCGTAGGGGTTTCAGAGCAACCGCGGAGGGACGCGAGAATGCGTCGAACGGGGAGCGGAATGCGGGCTCAGTTGCCGGGGAGTGAGATCTTGACCTGATCGCCTTGTGTCGTGCATTTCAGGGAGAACGCTTCTGCGCCTGAGTAGGAGACCACCCAATTCATTCCGTCCTGGTGCACCTGAGGCGCGAGGTGTCCGAAGATCGCCTCGTAGGAAGACACCTCCGGGTCGCTACCGAAGATCGGCCCGGCGTACTTGTCTTTGATCGCGGTCACGCACTTGCTGATCGCCTCTTCGCGAGTCAGCTCAAGCGCGGGCTCGATCGTGTACTCCGCGACGAGCGTCGCGGTCGGGCTGGGCTCTGCCTCCTGTGCAGTATCGAGCGCCGTGCAACCGCTGAGCGCTAGTGGGGCGATTGCGAGCCCAGCGACGAGGGATGCCAGACGGAAGAAGTCGACGCGCATTGATGCTCCCCGTCTGCCGGCTCTCTGCCAGCTGTCGCTCACCACCGTATGGGGAGCGAGCAGATGCGCGGCGACGTTTGCGATAACGGTTCGGCACGATCAAGCGCGTACCTGTCACAGCCCGGTCACGAGCCCTGGGGCACCTCGACGCAGGGGATCGCCATGGTCGCGACGAAGGCGCCATCCGAGTGCATCACCGGGGGGACGGTCTCGTCGAAGATCGCCGCCTCGCCCTCGGCAAGATCGGTGTCGGCGACGCGGAGGCGTCCGCTGATGAGGTAGATGGCGCGCACGTCCGGGTCGAACTCGACGGGGTCGCTCACGAACACGCGGCCGAGGATGATGGGCTGCATCTCCGACTTGCGGGTCACCCGCAGCAGCCGGGTGCTCTTCGCGCGTCCGATGGAGCTGCGCAGCAGGAGGAGCGGCGTCGTCGACTCGACCACGATCTGGTGGTCGGCACGCACCTTCTCCTGACGTGTCCCATCCACGAGTCGCAGCTGCGGCCCGCTGATGCCGAGCCAGTGGTCGACCGTTCCCTCGGGCCGGTGCAGCGACTTCACGTTTCGCTTCACGTCGACGAGGGAGAGGCTCCACCTGGGGTCGACCTCGTCGTCCGGGTCGCGCCAGATCTCGTGCACGCTTCCCGAGCGGAGGTCGGTGCCGAGTCGTTCCCGGGGCAGCGACTGCGGCGTGACGATCTTCATCGAACGGCGTCCAATCTGCGTGTAGCTCAGTTGGGGTTGGCGCTGCCCTGGTGGGGGAAGGCCAGAAGGTGGCGGCCAGTCTGTGAACTGTGCCGCCACCTTCGAGGTCGGTGAACGGGGCGACGCTAGACGCGCGTGTCCTCGAGCACGTAGCCAGCCTCACCGTGCGAGACGGTGTCGAGGCCGGCAATCTCGTCCTCGTCCTTCACACGGAAGCCGATGGTCTTGTGGATGATGAATCCGATGACCAGGGCTCCGACGAAGGAGTACGCCATGATGGCGAAGGCCGCGATGGCCTGCACGAGGAGCTGCGTGCCGTCTCCACCGAGGAACAGGCCGGTGCCGTTGGCGAAGAAGCCAAGGTAGAGGGTTCCGATGAGGCCGCCGACGAGGTGGATGCCCACGACGTCGAGCGAGTCGTCGAGCCCCAGCTTGAACTTCAGGTCGATCGCGATGGCGCAGACGGCTCCGGCGATGACGCCGAGGACGATCGCCCACACGGGGTCGAGGGATGCGCAGGCGGGGGTGATGGCGACCAGACCCGCGACGGCACCGGATGCTGCGCCGACCGAGGTGGGCTTGCCGTCGCGGATCTTCTCGACGACCAGCCAGGCGAGGAGCGCGGCCGCGGGGGCTGCGATCGTGTTGACGACGGCGAGGGCTGCGACGCCGTCAGCGGCGAGCTCGGACCCGGCGTTGAAGCCGAACCAGCCGAACCAGAGGAGGCCGGCGCCGAGGAGCACGAACGGCGGGTTGTGGGGGACGTGAGCTCCCTTGCCGAAGCCGACGCGGCGGCCGAGGACAAGTGCGAGGGCGAGGGCTGCCGCGCCGGCCGTGATGTGCACTGCCGTGCCGCCGGCGAAGTCGATGACGCCGAGGCCGAACGTCTCCTGCAGGCCGTAGGTCGTCCATCCGCCGTAGGCGAAGGAGCCGTCATCGGCGAGGCCGAAGTTGAAGACCCAGCTCGCGACGGGGAAGTAGACGACGGTCGCCCAGATGCCGGCGAAGATCATCCACGAGCCGAACTTCGCGCGGTCGGCGATGGCTCCGGAGACGAGGGCGACGGTGATGATCGCGAAGGTCGCCTGGAAGGCGGCGAACGCGAGCGGTGGGTAGGCGGCGTCTTCCGGCACCTCGAGGAGGCTGGAGAGCCCCATCGCGGACGGGTCGATCGCGAAGAGCGGGCTCAGGCCCTCAGCCGCCGGGAAGGCGATCGAGTAGCCGAAGAGCACCCAGAGCACGCCGATCAGGCCGATCGCTCCGAAGCTCATCATCATCATGCTGATCACGCTCTTCGCCTTGACCAGGCCTCCGTAGAAGAACGCCAGTCCTGGTGTCATCAGCAGCACGAGCGCCGCCGCGAAGAGGATGAATGCGGTATTTCCTTGATCCATCGTTGTAGACCTCTCTGCAAGGGACGCACGTGGGGCGTCGGGGTGCACTCATGGTGCGCTCGTGCTGTTTCGCCTGCGCGGCGGTGGTGTTACGCGAACGAACGAAGTGTGTTGCAGTCGTGTTTCCGGTGTGTCCCCTGAAACGCACCGCCCGCCTTGCACAATGTGACGCCCTGAGTAGTCCGGCGCAGCCCCCGTCTTACGGTTCCAGGCGGCGTCTGCCTACCATCCCGGCATGAGCATCTCGGCTTCCCCGTCCCTTGTCCGCGACGTCGACCGCGCCCAGTTCAACCGCGACTGGGAGGCGTGGCACGTCGAGCACGAGAAGCGGCGCACCGATGGCCACGGGTTCCTAGCCGTGACCAGCCTGAACTTCCTGTCGGAGGATCCGCAGGCCATCGACGGCATCCCCGGTTCCTGGTCGCTCGAGGACGGGCAGGCGATCGTCGATCTTGCCGACGGCGAGACCCTCGAGGCTGACGGCCTCCTGCTGCAGGGGCCCCGGCTGCACCGGTTCCCGTGCATCGCCGAGCGCGACGGGGTCACCGCCCGCGCCGGCAGGGTGCTCATCGAGATCGCCAAGCGGGGAGGCTTCACGATCGTGCGCCCCCGCGACCCCGACTACGACTACCTGGCCGCCTACTCGGGCACCCCCACCTACCTCCCCAACCCGCGCTGGCGCGCGCAGGGCACATTCGAGGCGTTCGACGAGCCGCGCGATGTCACCGTCGGTGCGGCGGTCGAGGGGCTCGAGCACGTCTACTCCTCGCCGGGCAGGGCCACCTTCGAGCTTCGCGGCGAGCAGTTCTCGCTCACCGCGTTCAATGGGCACGAGGCTGGATCGCTGCTCGTCCTGTTCACGGATGCGACGAGCGGCCTCACGACGTACGCCGCGAACCGTGCCCTGTCGGTCTCGGCGCCGGATGCGGATGGCCGCGTCACGGTCGACTTCAACCGCGCCGTGAACCTGCCATGCGCGTACACGGTCTTCGCGACCTGCCCGCTGCCTCCCGCCGAGAACCGACTCCCCGTCGGCATCGAGGCCGGGGAGAAAACGCCGCTCGCGAAGGCCGGCGAGCACGCAGAGGGCGCCTCAGCGTGAAGTTCCAGGTCCTCGACATCGTCCCGTACGTCGCCAACCCGGTCACGGGCGAGCAGCTGACGCCGTCCGAGCGGCTCCACGAGACCCTCGAGTTCGCGCTGCGCGCTGAGGAGCTCGGCTTCGACGCCTTCTCGGTGGGGGAGCGCCACGCTGGCCGCTTCCTGTCGTCCTCGCCGAGCGTGCTCCTCGGGGCCATCGCGGCGCAGACGTCGACGATCCGCCTCCAGACGGGCGTGACCGTGCTGTCGATCCTCGACCCCGTTCGAGTCGCCGAGGACTTTGCGACGATCGACCAGCTCTCGCGTGGCCGCCTCGAGATCACCATCGGCAAAGGAAACGAGGTCGCCCAGTTCCCGCTGTTCGGTCTCGAGATCGACGACCAGTGGGAGCTGCTCGCAGAGAAGTACGCGCTGCTTCGGCAGCTGTGGCGGGAGACCGAGCTCGACTGGCCAGGCAGCGAGTTCACGCGTCCCCTCACGAAGGTCACGACTCTGCCACGGCCGTACGCCGGACCGCCTCGCGTGTGGCACGGCTCGGCGACGACGCTCGCCTCGGCCGCCCTCGCGGCGAAGTGGGGCGACCCGCTCTTCTCGGCGAACGCCATCCAGCCCCTGCGCAACTACGAGGTGCTCGTGCGCCACTACCGGGACGAGTTCGAGCGCCACGGCCATGACCCCCGCACCGCGTTCGTCGGCGCGGGCGCGGGCTCGCTCTTCATCGCCGAGACCTCCCAGGAGGCGAAGGAGCAGTACGGGCCCGTCTACGAGGCCCTCGTCGCCGCCACCAACGTGCCAGGCAACAACTCCGTGTTCCGAGACATCGACCACGCCATCGCCGAGGGGCCGGCGCTCGTCGGCAGCCCGCAGCAGGTGATCGACAAGATCGGCCGCTTCCACGGCGCCTTCGACCACGACCTGCAGTCGATCAGCCTCCCCACCACGCTCCCGCACGAGCAGCAGCTCGACCAGCTCGAGTACTTCGCCACTGCCGTCATCCCAGCGCTCCGCGAGGAGTTCCCCACGACGCTCTGGAGCGACGAGCTGATCGGGGCATCCGCCGCATGACGCAGACCGCACCCGTGCCGACGCAGGGGGCATCGGCCGGGCCAGAGCCCGCAAGGCGCGCTGGACCCCCTACGGTCCACGTCCGCGAGGCGGTGCCCGCCGACTGGCCCGAGGTCATCCGGGTCAGCGAGGCCGCGTTCGCCGCTGGGCCATACGGGCACCTGCAGGTCGGCGAGGAGCGCCGACGCTTCGTGCGCGACGTCGAGGGACGAGCCGCAGCCGGTGCTGTGCTCGTCGCCGAACGCGACGGTTCCGGCGGCCGCGACGGCGCCGAGGTCGTGGGCACGCTCAGCATCGCGCGCGCCGGCACGGGCCCATCGCGCCTCGCCACGGGGGAGGAAGCGGAGGTGCGCCTCCTCGCCGTCTCACCTACCGCGCAGCGGCTCGGCGTCGCGAAGCGCCTCATGCAGGCGGCGAGCGAGACGGCGCTCGGGTGGGGCGCATCCGCGCTCGTGCTCGACACGGGCGGCAAGAACCTCGCCGCGCAGGCGCTCTACGAGGGCCTGGGGTATCGGCGCACCAACGGGGCCGACGACGCGAGCGACACGGAGGCGGTCGCCGACGCGTCCCGCGTCCCGCACATCGACTACCGGCTGCCGTTGCAGCTCGACCCCGGCGTCGTGGTGCGGCTCGTGCGGCCGAACGAGATCGACGCCGTCTCAGCCCTCTCGCTGCGCGCCTACGAACTCGAGTACACGATCTCGGGCCACTACCGCGACGACATCGTCTCCGTCGCCGAGCGCGCCGAAGCCAACCAGGTGTGGGTCGCCGTGGATGCGGGGGACGGGGAGCTGCTCGGATCCGTCGTGACGCCGAAGCCGGGGGAGCACCTCACGACGCTGCCCGAGAGCGACGAGGAGCTCGACTTCCGGCTGCTCGCCGTCGATCCCGGCGCTCGCGGGCGCGGGGTCGGCGCGATCCTCACCAGGCTCGTCATCGAGCTCGCGCGACAGCGCGGGCTGCGGCGCGTGGTCATGAACAGCGGACCGCAGATGGTGCGAGCGCACCGCCTCTACGAGCGGCTCGGCTTCTCCATCCTCGAGTCGCGCGTGCGCACCGTCGACCCCGGCGACGGGCGGCCGCCGTTCCAGCTCCTCGCCTTCACGATCGACGTCTGAGCGTTGCCTCCGAACCTCCGAGCCACCGATCCGATGCGAAGCCCGGCTCCGAATGATTCCCGATGCGTCGCAAGTCGCGGCGCGGGAAGGCACCGCAATGACTGAGATCACCGCACACCACGGCCTGCTCGCGGAAACGAAGCTCCACGTCGACGACACGGGCGGAACCGGTCGCCCCGTTGTCCTCATCCACGGTTGGCCGCTCTCGGGTGAAGCCTGGAACCACCAGGTGCCGGCCTTCGAGGCCGCCGGCCACCGCGTCGTGACCTACGACCGCCGCGGCTTCGGCCGCAGCGACAAGCCCCTCACGGGGTACAGCTACGACAGCTTCGCCGACGACCTGCAGTCGGTGCTCGAAGCCCTCGACCTGCGCGAGGTCACCCTCGTCGGCTTCTCCATGGGCGGCGGCGAAGTGGCCCGCTACCTCGCGAAGTTCGGCGACGAGCGCGTGCACAGCGTCGTCTTCGCATCCGCTGTCCCGCCGTACCTGCTGAAGACCGCCGGCAACCCGGACGGCCCCCTCGAAGCTGCAGAGGCCGCCAAGATGACGGCCGCGCTCACCGCCAACCAGGAGTCGTTCTACGACGGCTTCATCACCACGTTCTACTCGGTCGACGACAAGCTCGTCGTCTCCGAGCAGGAGCGCCAGGCGGCCATCGAGCTGACCAAGCAGGCGTTCAAGCCCGCCGCCCTGCAGGCCATGGCGGCGTTCGCGAGCACCGACTTCCGTGACGACCTGCAGGCCGTGAAGGTGCCGACGCTCGTCATCCACGGTGACAGCGACGCGACCGTGCCCTTCGAGGGCTCCGGAGCTCGCACGAACGAGGCCGTCGCCGGCTCCGAGCTGTACGTCGTGGCGGATGCGCCCCACGGCGTCAACGTGAGTCACATCGACGAGTGGAACCGGGTCGTGCTGGAGTTCCTCAGCCGCTGATTCCGCGCGAAGGGCGACAACTCCGCCGAACGCCGGGACCCGGCCACCGTCGTTTCGGTGGCCGGGTCTCGGCGTCTCGGTGATCTCACAGCGTGCGCGCGCTCGGCGGCCTTGAAGGCGCTGGGATCGCCGCCGTCGCAGGATCCGCAGAGTTCACTGGGAGTCGCGGAGACGGGCGAGTTCAGGCCATCGACGGCACTGGCCGCTTGACAGCGGGCCGAGGGGATTGATGGGCTGGCGGCAGCTCGACGCGCAGGACCGGAAGCATCCCGAGACAACGAAGGCCAGCGAGGCGCTGGCCGGAGGAGGCGTGATGAAGACGAACACCGTGACGAAGACCAGCGAACTCGACCCGACCACGTCGTCCGGGGCAGGCGACCACCGGCCCGCGTCCTCCGGTGGCGGCGGTATGACCGCGAGCCGCGACGAACACGGGCTGCCGACGGGCGCCGCCCTGCGGGAGTGGCGTCGCGCGCATCCGCGGGCCACGATCGCCGACGCCATCGCAGCGGACTCGCTCTCAGCGCGCTGACCGGCCCCTCGGGCGATTAGGCTTGAGGACCGTGACGACAGACCGCGACGCCCTCATCGAACTCATCCGCGACGAAGCCGTGTTCCACGGCGACTTCACCCTCACGAGCGGGAAGAAGGCGACGTACTACATCGACCTCCGCAAGCTGAGCCTCGACCACCGCGCTTCGCCGCTCATCGGCCGCGTGCTGCTCGAGGTCATCGAAGAGTTCGAGACCCTCACGGGCGCGCCGGTGGATGCAGTCGGCGGCCTCACGATGGGTGCAGACCCGCTCGCGAGCGCCGTCATGCACCAGGGGCTCGCGCAGGGCAAGATCGTCGACGCGTTCGTCGTGCGCAAGGAGCCGAAGGACCACGGCCGCGGCCGCCAGGTGGAAGGGCCGGACCTGGAAGGCAAGCGGGTCGTCGTGCTCGAGGACACGTCCACCACGGGCGGCTCGCCGCTCAAGGCCATCGAAGCCCTCGAGAAGGTCGGCGCGAAGGTCGTCGGCGTCGCCGTCATCGTCGACCGCGCCACGGAAGCGCAGGGCGTCATCGAAGCCGCGGGCTACCCGTACCGCGCCGCGATCGGCCTCGAAGACCTGGGCCTCGCCTAGGCACTCCCCATGGCAGCGACCCCCACGCCTGAGGCGCGCGAGCAGCCTCAAGCACGCGAGCAGCAGGTGGAGCGCGCCGCGAAGCGCCGCAACCGCGGCGTCCTCGCAGCGCTGATCGGGGTCCTCCTCCTCGGTGGGGCCGCGCTCGGAGTCTGGCTCCAGCCGTTCGGCGACGGTCAGGTCCCGCCAGAGGATACGGCCGGGCCCGCGCTCACCGAGGTGCCGCTCGCGGGCGCCGACGCGTCGCTGCTCGAGCCGGGCCAGTGCATCCGCGACTACGTCTCGCCCTGGGAGCCCAGGTTCGATGTCGTCGACTGCGACGCCGAGCACTCGGGGCAGCTGCTCGCCGACGTCGAGGCGACGACGCTGTCCGCAGACGCCGAGTATCCGGGCGAGGAAGCGCTCAGGGACCGCGCCCAGATCACGTGCCAGGCGAGCGACGTCCTCGACACCGCCGCGGCCGCGGCCGTGCCCGGGCTCGTCATCGAGGCCAGCTACCCCCTGAACCAGGCGGACTGGGACGCGGGGCTGCGCGGCTACCGCTGCTTCGCCTCCACGCCGGGGGCGTCCACGACCGGCTCGCTCGCGGCGAACCGGTAGCGTGCGACGGCTACGCTCATCGCATGACCTTCGTGAGTGAATCCATCGACATCGATGTGCCCGTCGACGTGCTCTTCAACCTCTACGCCGAGCCGGAGTCGCTCCCGAGCGTCCTCAGCATCGTGAAGCACGTCGAGGTGCTCGGCCCTGACCTCATCCGGTGGGACGTCGAGCTCGTCGGGCAGCGACGCTCGATCGACGCGAAGGTCGTCGTCAACGAGCCGGGCAAGCGCCTTCGCTGGGAATCGGTCGAGGGCCGTGCGTCCTTCGCCGCCGAGGTGCGCACCGAGGCGATCACCCCAGCCAGCACCCGCGTGACGGTGGATGCGGAGTTCGACGCCGGCGGCATCGCCGAGCGCCTCGGCCTCGCGAAGCCCATCGCAGCAGCCGCGATCTCCAGCGAGCTCCGCAGCGCGAAGAAGACCGCGGAGGCGCAGGCCGCCGCCGGATAGCCGTGTCTCGAGATGGCTTTCGCGCCTCGGGATGTGTTGCAAGCCATCCGCGTGCGCGCAGACCATCCCGAGAGAACGGTGACAAGGGCGACGGCGCTGCTGTCCAGGCATTCCCTGGAGCTGTTCGCTCGTCGCGGAGCGTCACGATGTCGCGCATCACGGGGGCGTGTCGTATTCTGGCGACAGAGTCCACGTGCTCCGGGGTCGGTGTAATTCCGAGCCGGCGGTTATAGTCCGCGACCTGCTCCCGCAAGGGAGTGGCTGATCTGGTGAAATTCCGGAACCGACGGTGAAAGTCCGGAAGGGAGGCGCACGTGACGGCACGCCTCGGCGTACCGTCAGCTCGTGGAATCCGCCGACCAGTTCGGCGACCTCCACGCGCCTCGTCATCCCCGGAGCTTTCCACGAAAGCCGGGTAGATGAACACGACGTCAGCACGCTTCCTCGCACCGATCACGGTGGCGATCGGTGTGCTCGCCGTGTGGTGGCTCGTCACAGCGGCGGGGCTCATCTCGCCGCAGTTCCTCCCTGCTCCCGGCCAGCTCGCCGAGCGCTTCTGGCTCGACGTGACGAAGGGACCGATGCTGGGCCACGCGTGGGTGACGCTCTCGGCGGCCCTGCTCGGCAGTCTCCTTGCGATCCTCGTGGCCGTGCCGCTCGGCTACCTCATCGCGCGCCTCCCGTGGGTCGATGTCGCGATCACCCCGTACGTCGCCGCGTCGCAGGCCGTCCCGGCCATCGCCCTCGCACCCCTGCTCGTGCTGTGGATCGGCTACGGCCTCGCCCCGACGGTCGTGCTCTGCGCGATCATGTCCTTCTTCCCGATGATCGTCACGACCGTGCTCGGCGTGCGGCAGCTCCCGCAGGACGTCATCGAGGCGGGGCGCATCGACGGCGCCAACTGGTACCAGCTGCTGTGGTGGGTCGAGGGGCCGCTCGCCCTGCCGAGCGTGCTCGCCGGCATCCGCGCCGGTGTGACGCTGTCCATCACGGGTGCCGTCGTCGGCGAGTTCACGATGGGCGGGCGGGGGCTCGGCATGCTCCTCACCCTCAACCGCGACGCCAACGACATCCCCGGCATCTTCTCCACGCTGCTCATGCTCGTGCTCCTCGCCGTCGCCCTGTACATCCTCATGCGGCTGTTCCAGAACGCCGTGACCTGGAACGACGACGAACCCAAGTCGAGGCGGCGCGCCCGCGTGCTCGCCGACGAACCGCTCCCCGCCTGACCTCACACCCGCCTGACCTCACACCCGCCTGACCTCGCACCCCGCCTGACCTCGCACCCCGCCTGACCTCGCACCGACCTCTCTCGATCTGGAGACGCCCATGAACACTCGCCCAACCACCGCGGGCTTCCGCTCGCGGGCCGTGCGCTCCGTCATCGCGGCCGGCGCCGTGGCAGCCGTGGCCGTGCTCGCCGGATGCTCCCCCTCGGCAGGTGGCGACGGCGCGGAGGCGCCCGCCGCGGCCGCGGGCGACGTGACCATCGGCCTCACCTACACCCCGAACATCCAGTTCGTGCCGTTCTATGTGGCCGAGGCGAAGGGCTACTTCGACGACAAGGGCGTCAACGTGGAGCTGCGCCACCACGGCGAGGGCGAGGACCTCTTCGGTGCGCTCGCGAACGGCACGGAGGACTTCGTGTACGCGGGCGGCGACGAGATCACGCAGGCGCGGGCGGCCGACATCCCCGTCACCTCGGTGGCGACGCTCTACAACACGTACCCGGCGACGCTCATCGTGCCGGAGGACTCCGACATCACGACGGCCGAGGATGCGCGCGGCAAGACCATCGGCACGCCCGGCCCCTACGGGCAGACGTACTTCGCGCTGCTGTCGCTGCTGCAGAGCAACGGGCTGACGGCGGACGACGTGAAGATCGAGTACATCGGCTACACGCAGCAGGCGGCGCTCACGACGGGCGCGGTCGATGGGGTCATGGGCTACATCAACAACGACGCCGTGCAGTTCGAGAAGGCGGGCTTCCCGGTTCGCACGATCGAGATCGCGCCGGCGGATGCGCCGACCCTCGTCGGCCCGTCCCTGGGGGTCGCCGACTCGATCATCGAGGGCGACGATGCGTCGATCACCCCCGTGCTCGAGGCCCTCGCCCTGGCCACGCAGGACGTGATCGACAACCCGGAGGAGTCGATCGACATCGCCGCCGAGTACATCCCGACCCTCTACACGGACGAGGCGAAGAGCGACGCGCTCGCGACGCTCGAGGCGACCATCCCGTTCCTGTCCGCGCAGGAGGGGCAGCCGCTCTTCACGAACGACGCCGACGTGTGGGCCACGATGGCGACGTTCATGAGCGATCAGGACCTGCTCGAGAAGCCGCTGGACGGCGACGCGTTCACGAACGCGTACGTGCCAAAGGGCTAGACGTCTGAGACCAGGACGTTGTTGACGCGGCGCCGGCAATAACGCCCAGTTCAGTGCTGCGACGAGGACGGCGGCGTTGGAGACGACGAATACCAGTCGTGGCCAGTGGCCAGTGAGTGGGGCGGACGAAGTTGAGGACCAGGCTGACGGGCAGGACTCCCGTGTAGGTGATGACGGCCTGTCGCCAGGTTCCGGGCCGGAATGCTGGCCTCACAGAGTGCTGAAACCTTCGCGCCAGCTTGGGTGCTGCAGAACGAGACCGGTGTCATGGGCGCGCGCGTTCGAGACGGGGCGACCGATATTGCCGGAGTCCGGGGTGTTCGGCTCGGGTGCGCCGACTGCGGCCGCGAAGAGTGGTGCCCACTCGTACCCGGCCGCGGGCTCGTCGTCGACGATGTTCCAGATCCCGCTCGGCCACCCCAGCGCGAGGAGGGCCGCGTGGGCAGCATCGGCGGTGTGGATGAAGGACGCCACTGTCTCGGTGGTCTGCAAGCGACCGGCTCGTGCGTCCTGTCCGTAGCGTCCGTCGCGGGAGTACCAGGTGTCTGGTCCATAGAGCTGACCAAACCGCAACACAACATGCTCCGGGATCTCGCTGACCGCAGACTCGAGCGCCCTCACCGCGGAGATCGTCGTACGCCTGGGTTCGGCGGGGTCGGGATCGAGCGGCTCGGCCTCTCCGGCGAGTTCGGCTCCAGAGGAGTAGACCCAGGAGATGCTCTCTGCGATCATCCGAGACGTACCAGCCTGCCGGGCTGCGTCGACGAGATTGCGGGTGCCCACGATGCGCAAGCGCGCGTTGCTTGCAGAGCTTCCCGTGCCGAGATCCGTCAGGAGATGCACGATCACCTCTGGTCTTGCCTGGCCCACCGCCTGCAACACGGCGTCTCTGTCGAGCGCATCAACGACGATCGGGGCCGCGCCGAGCCGGCTCAAGAGGGCCGCCCTGACCTCGGAGCGGGTTGTGGCTGCCACCTCATGCCCGGCCGCGTTGAGCAGCGGAATGAGTGCACGCCCGAGCACGCCGGAACCACCAGCAATGAAGATGCGCAACAGGAACCCCTCTCGTCAGGAACGCTCACGAGGCTAAACCAGCCCTGGACCATCTGAAAGTTCCAGATGACGAGCAGTATCTTGGTCCAATGGATGATCTCTTCCGTCTGGACAGGTCATTGCCGAAAGCGCGTGCGGTCGAGCACACCATCCGCAATGCGATCGCACGAGGTGCCCTCGCTCAAGGGGCCAGGTTGCCTGCCACGCGCGAACTCGCTGTGGAGTTCGGCATCGCCCGCAACACCGTCGTGGCCGCGATCGACGACCTCGTCGCCGAAGGCGTCCTGGAAGCCCGGCCGCGGGCCGGGATTTTCGTCGCTCGCAACACCTCCCCGGCACACCGCACGGAGAAGACTGCCCCCGGGATGCGGTCTGGGTTTGATCTGCGACCAGGGCAGCCTGAGCGTGGCTCCTTCCCGACCGCACGATGGCTCGCTGCCACCCGGCGCGCCGCGTCATCCGCGGGAGCCTTCGAAACGGATGGAGCGGGCGTCTTGGAGTTGCGCAGCGAGCTCGCGGCCTATCTCAGTCGAGCCCGCGGGGTAGAGACCACTGCCGAGGCGATCGTGATCTGTGCTGGTTTCCGCACCGCCTGCACGCTTCTTGCCGCCGCACTCGCATCTCAGGGCGCGACAACGATCGAGATCGAAGACCCATCGCTGCCCGGGATCGACCGGCCCTGGCGCACGGCCGGGCTCACCGTGAACGATCTTCCCGTAGACAACGACGGTGCCGATGTCAGTCAGCTACGCAATGAGACCGACGCAGTCCTGCTGACCCCGGCGCATCAGTTCCCGCTCGGCGGCGCGCTCGCCCCCACCCGACGTCAACTCGTCGCTGATTGGGCCACAACAAACGACAGCTACATCATCGAGGACGACTACGACGGCGAATTCCGCTTCGATCGTCGCCCGATCGCGGCACTGCAACGATCCGTGCCCGAACACGTCGTCTACGCGGGTAGCGCCAGCAAGACCCTCGATCCCGGGCTTCGGCTCGGCTGGCTCGTCCTTCCGCACGATCTCGTACAGCCCGTCACTGAGGTCTCCGAGGCCCTCACTGGCGGCGCCCCGGTACTCAACCAGCTCGCTCTCGCGTACCTGATCCGCAGCGGGGACTACGAACGCCACATCCGCCGCCAGCGCCGCGAATACGCTCGACGCCGCGCCTATCTTCAACGCGCGCTCCACAGTGCGGGGTACGACGTCCCCGGTATCCCGGCCGGACTCCACGCCCTGATCCCGGTGAGTGAGGATCAGGTGACCTTGGCGAGCGACCATGACGGCCTCTCCTCAGACGCTGTCGCAGTGCACACGCTTTCCCGCTACACCCGAAGCCATCCGCAACCCCGAGCGCTCGTCACCGGATTCGCTACACCCTCGCGCCCTCAATTCGAACCAGCGATCAACGCCCTCATCGCGCTACTGAACACGCCTTGACGTCTACAACCTCACGGCGAGCAACGGCTAGGCGTCCTCCGGCTCCTCGCCGTCGCGCGCGGCCATCCGCTTCTGGATGGCCGACGAGACGGGGCCCGTGAGGAGCAGCAGCAGCCAGGTGTAGCGCGCAGGGTCCGGGCCGAGGAGGAACGCGACCGGGATCGACAGGGCGAACACGGCCGGCACGACGAACGTGAACGCCGACCGGCGGCGCGCCGCCCGCGACGGCTCCGTGAGCCCGCGGTGCACAGCCACGACCCAGATGACGTGCTGCGCGAGCGACGCGCAGATGATGTTGACGGCGTAGAGCACGACCGGCAGGGGCTGCGAGTCGAGGCTCGCCTCGCTCATCGACGCGGTGCTGAACGGCAGCAGCACGATGAAGAACATCGCCACGATGTTGGTGTTGAGCAGCGGGCCGTCGAGCGCCGACACCTCGCCCATGAGGCGGTGGTTGACCTTCCAGAAGTTCGCGATGACGAAGAAGCTGATCGCGAAGGCGAGGAGCTGGTCGAGCACGCCGGAGCCGGCGAGCGCATCCCAGCTCGCCCAATGGTCTGCCGTTGGCGGCACGATGTCGACGACAAGCAGGGTGATGGCGACCGCGTAGACCGCGTCGAAGAACGTCAGCCCACGGTCGAACTCCGTGGTGCCGCGTGCGTAGCTGCGTGAAGCCATGATGGATGCTCCGTCTCCGTGAGGTCTGGTCAGTTGAGGGAGCGGATGACGCGTGCCGGGTTGCCCACGGCGACGACATTCGCGGGCAGGTCCTTCGTGACGACGGCGCCAGCGCCCACGACCGTGTTCTCGCCGATCGTGACGCCGGGGCAGACGATGACGCCGCCGCCAAGCCACACGTTGTCGCCGAGCGTGATGGGCGCGCCCGCCTCGTAGCCGGCGCGACGGGGCTCGGGGTCGAGTGGATGCGTCGGCGTCAGCAGCTGCACGTTCGGCCCGATCTGGCAGCTCGCACCGATCGTGATGGGAGTGACGTCGAGCGCCACGAGACCCACGTTGACGAAGGTGCCGTCGCCGATCGTGATGTTGGAGCCGTAGTCGACGTACAGGGGCGCCTTCACGGTGACGTTCGCGCCCAGACTGCCGAGGAGCTCGGCGAGGATCCCGGATGCGCGCTCCGTGTCGACGGGGAACGCCGCGTTGTACTCGGCCTGCAGCCGAACCGCGCGCTCCGCCCCCGCCAGCAGCTCCGGGTCGTCCGCGTGGTACAGCTCGCCGGCCAGCATCCGCTGCTTCATGGTGCGACCGTCGTCGAAGTTCACCGTCATGGCAGAACCCTAGCCTGCGCCCGGATACGGCCGAGTATGCACATTCCGACGCGCTCGGCGCGTTAATCTCGACGGGTGACCTCGTTGTGGAACGCCGCAGGACCCGACCTCGTCGTGCACGGCGACAACCTCGACGCCATGAGCCGCCTCCCAGACTGTGCCTTCCAGGTGATCTACCTCGACCCGCCCTTCAACACCGGCAAGCAGCAGAAGCGGCAGTCGGTGAAGGTGAAACGGCAGTCGCCAGTGGAGGAGTCCGTCGAAGCCGCGGAGCTCGGGGAGGCGCTCGCGCACGACGCCGCGCCCGCCGAATCGGAGGCCGCGGCCCCAGCATCCACGCCGCTCACCCGCACGGGGTTCCAGGGTCGCAGCTACGAGCACACCCTCGGGGAGCTCTCGGCGTTCAACGACGAGTTCGCCGACTACTGGGGCTTCCTCGAGCCACGCCTCGTGGAGGCCTGGCGGCTGCTCGACGAGACGGGCACCCTGTACCTGCACCTCGACTACCGGGAATCGCACTACGCGAAGGTGGTCCTCGACGCGCTCGTGGGGCGCGACAAGTTCCTCAACGAGATCATCTGGGCGTACGACTACGGGGCGCGCACGTCGAAGCGGTGGCCGGCGAAGCACGACACGATCCTCGTTTACGTGAAGGACCCGAAGAAGTACCACTTCGATGCCGCCGAGGTCGACCGTGAGCCGTACATGGCACCCGGCCTGGTCACCGAGGCGAAGCGGGAGCGGGGCAAGCTGCCGACGGACGTCTGGTGGCATACGATCGTCTCCCCGACCGGCAAGGAGCGCACCGGCTACGCGACGCAGAAGCCGGCGGGGCTGCTGCGGCGCATGATCCGCGCATCCAGCCGGGAGGGCGACTGGGTCGCCGACTTCTTCGGCGGCTCCGGCACGACGGCGGCGGTGGCGCGCGAGTGCGGGCGCAGGGTCGTGACGGTCGACGCGTCGGTGGATGCGCTGCGCACCATGCGGAGGCGTCTCGGCCCTGAGGGGGTCGAGTACCGGAAGCTCACGAAGGACGGCTCGAGGCTCCTCTCGGGCGCCCCGAAGCGCAGGCGCTAGCCCCTCGAGACCCGCGCGACCGACTCGAGGAGGGCGTCCGCGACCCCACCGAGCTCCTCTGCGGTCGTGGACGCTCCCCACGTGAACCGCAGGGCGGTCCGCGCGTCGTCCTCCGCGATGCCGAGGGCGAGCAGCACGTGCGACGGCTCGTCGTGGCCTGCGGCGCAGGCCGCGCCAGCCGAGGCGAGCACGCCGTGCTGCTCGAGCTCGAGCAGCACCGTCTCGCCGTTGATGCCGGGGATGACGAGCGACGCGTGCCGGGGGAGGCGAGCGGATGCGTGGCCCGTGAGCCGCGCGCCCGGGACCGACCCCAGCACCGCGGCGACGAAGGCGTCCCTGGCGCCGACGGCGTCGAGCTGGCCCGCGCGCCGCTCCTCGTCGGCGAGCCGCAGCGCGACCGCGAACGCCACCGCGAAGGCCACGTTCTCCGTGCCCGAGCGACGCCCTCGTTCCTGGCCGCCACCGTGCATGAGCGGCTCCAGCGGCAGCCTCGACCGCACCGCGAGCACCCCGACCCCCTTCGGTGCCCCGAGCTTGTGGCCGGACACGCTGAGTGCATCCACGCCGGTCGACGACATCGAGATGTCGAGGGAGCCCGCCGCCTGGATGGCGTCCGTGTGGAACGGCACACCGCGCGCATGGGCAACGTCGGTGAGAGCGGCGATGTCCTGCACCGTGCCGACCTCGTTGTTCGCCGTCGAGAGCGAGACGAGCGTCGTGTCGTCGCGGAGGGCAGCGGCGAGCGACTCCGCGCTGACCGTGCCGCGGGCATCCACGTCGACGAACGACACCTCGAAGCCGTGGAGCCGCACCAGTGCGTCGACGGAGGCGAGCACCGATTCGTGCTCGAGGCGACTCGTCACGACGTGCCGTCCGCGCGGGTCGCCGAGCGCGAGGCCCTTGACCGCCAGATTGTTCGCCTCGGTGCCGCCCGAGGTGAAGACGACCTCGGTGGCGCGGCAGCCGAGCACGGCCGCGATGCTCTTCCTGGCGTCGGCCAGCGCTGCAGCCGCCTCCTCGCCGAGCCCATGCGTGCTCGACGGGTTGCCGAACGACGCCGTCAGGAACGGCCAGGCGGCGGCGAGCGCCTCCTCGCGAACCGGCGAGGTCGCCGCGGCGTCGAGGTGCAGCACGTCAGCCATCGGCGTCTGACACGGGCCCGACCTCGAGCGACATATCGAGACCCAGGTCGATGGCCCGCGCGCTGTGGGTGAGCGCGCCGACGGAGATGACGTCGACACCGGTCTCCGCGATCGCCGCGACCGTCTCGAGGCTCACCCCGCCGCTCGCCTCCACGACCGCCCGACCGGCGATGAGGGCGACACCCTCGCGCAGCTCGGCAAGCGAGAAGTTGTCGAGCATGATCGTGTCCACGCCCGCGTCGAGCACCGCCGGGATCTGGTCGAGCCGATCGACCTCCACCTCGACGTGCGTCGTGTGGCCCAGCTTCGCGCGCGCCGCGAGGAGCGCATCCGTGACCCCGAGACCGGACTGCTGGAGCAGCACCGCCAGGTGGTTGTCCTTCGCCATGACCGCATCGGACAGCGAGAAGCGGTGGTTCCGGCCGCCCCCGCTCGCGACGGCGTGCCGCTCGAAGGCCCTGAGCCCTGGCGTCGTCTTGCGGGTGTCCGTGATGCGAGCCGAGGTGTGGGCGACGGCCTCGACGTAGCTCCGAGTGAGGCTCGCGATGCCGCTCATCCGCTGCGTGAAGTTCAACGCGACCCGCTCGGCCGTCAGCACCGACCCGGCGGGGCCCGTCACGGTCGCCAGCACATCCCCGGCCGCGAACGCCTCGCCATCCTCGGCGTGCATATCGACGAGGACCTCGGCATCCGTCAGCCGGAACGCCGCCGCGAACACGTCGATGCCCGAGAGCACCCCCGCCTCGCGGGCGACGAGCGTCGCGCTCGCGGTCGCCTCGACGGGAATGAGCGCATGAACCGTGATGTCACCCCACGGGGCGTCTTCGGCGAGCCCCGCGCTCACGGCGGTCGCGATGTGGGCAGGAGTCAGCATCAGTGCGCCATCGCCTTCTGTCGGAGGGGGAGCGAGCGGGGGAGTGCGCGCGGCGACGCGGGCGGGGACGCCGCCTCTGCCGCCCCCGCCGCCGGATGCTCGTCGGATCGGAAGTGCGCGCCCACCGACTCGGTGCGGGCAAGAGCTGCGGCCACCGTGAGGCGGGCGAGGAGGAGCAGGTTCGTGTCCTCGCGGTCGGAGACGGAGGAGGAAGCCCCCTCTGTTGGCCGTGCTTCGGCCCACGCGTCGAGCGTGAGCTTGGCGTCTTCGAGCGCCGGACCGCTGCGGTGCAGCCCCGCCTGCGCCCACATGAGCCCCTGCAGCGCCCCGCGCGAGAAGGCTGGCGTCGCCTGCGCCCCCGCCACCCCCGCGGTTGCCGCCGCCGCCGTCTGACCAACTTGCGGGATGAGACCGGCATCCGCGCAGCCATCCGCTTGCCTGGCCCCATCTGGTCCCGGAAGTTGGTCAGCGGCGGCGAGGGATCGCGCTGCGGCGTCGTGGTGGATCGCCTCCGCGACGCGACGCCCGAACACGGCACCCTCGAGGAGCGAGTTCGACGCGAGCCGGTTGGCGCCGTGCACGCCGGTGCGGGCGGTCTCCCCGGCGGCGAACAATCCGCGGATGCTCGTGCGCCCGGAGAGGTCGGTCACGACCCCGCCCATGAGGTAGTGGGCGGCCGGCGTCACGGGCACGGTCTCGCGCGACCAGTCGAGCCCGCTCTCGTCGATGTGCGCGGTGATGCTGGGGAACCGGCGCTCGAGGAACTCCCGCCCGAGGTGCCTCGCATCGAGGCGGACAGGGCGGCCGACCTGCCTCGCCATCTCGTCGGCGATGCCCCGCGCCACGACGTCGCGTGGGGCGAGCTCCGCGTCGGGATGCACGCCGAGGAGGAACCGCTCGCCCGCTTCGTTCAGCAGCACGGCTCCCTCCCCGCGCACGGCTTCCGAGATGAGCGCGCCGCCGGAGCCGGCGAGCACTGTCGGGTGGAACTGCACGAACTCCAGGTCGGCGAGCTGCGCGCCGGCCCTGGCTGCGGCGGCGATGCCGTCGCCGGTCGCGACGGCGGGGTTGCTCGTGTGGGCGAAGAGCTGGCCGGTGCCGCCCGTCGCGAGGACGACGGCGTCGGCGGAGTGGAAGCGGGGCGTCGGCGCCTCGGGGCTGAGCAGCCACGCGCCGACGGCACGCTCGCAGCGCACCGCGACGTCGGCGAGGAACGTGTGCTCGAGCAGCCGGAGCTCGCCCTTCGCGGCCGCCGATCGGACTGCTGCGCTGAGCGCGCGCTGGATCTCGCGCCCCGTGGCATCCCCGAACGCGTGCAGGATGCGGGCGTGCGAATGCGCGGCCTCCAGGCCCCGGCTGAGCGCGCCGGCGGGTTCCCGGTCGAAGCGGGTGCCGAGCGCGATCAGCTCGAGGATGCGCGCCTCCGCGGAACGGCAGAGCTCCTCGATGGCGCGCCGGTCGCCGAGGCCGGCACCGGCCGCGACGGTGTCGCGGACGTGCGACTCGACGCTGTCGTCGGCGTCGCCGATGCCGATGCCGATGCCGGTGCGAGTGCCGAGCACCGCCGCGATGCCGCCCTGGGCGTGGGACGTGGCGGTGTCGTCAATTGTCGTTTTCGTGACGACGCTCACGTCGTGGCCTTCTGCGCAGGCGGAGAGGGCGGCGGTCAGGCCGGCGATGCCGCTCCCGATGACGAGGACCCGCAGGGGCCCGGCCTCCCGGGCCATGTCAGGAGGCCATCGTGGTGTCCGGCCTTGCCGCGAGCATCCGCTCGACGGCGACCCTGGCGGGCTCGGCGATGTGGGCGGGCACGCTGATCTGGTTGCGCACCTCGCCCGCGACGAGCCCTTCGAGCACCCAGGCGATGTAGCTGGGGTGGATGCGGTACATCGTCGAGCAGGGGCACACGACGGGGTCGAGGCAGAAGATGGTGTGCTGGGGGTACTCGGCGGCGAGGCGCTGCACGAGGTTGATCTCGGTGCCGATCGCGAACACCGACCCGGCTGGGGCGGCCGCGATGGCCTTCGTGATGTAGTCGGTGGAGCCGTACTCGTCGGCGGCGTCGACGATCGCCATGGGGCACTCGGGGTGCACGATGACGCGCACGTCGGGGTACTCGGCGCGGGCCTTCTCGATCTGCGCGACGGTGAAGCGCTTGTGGACGGAGCAGAAGCCGTTCCAGAGGATCACCTTGGCGGCGTCGAGCGACTCCGGGGTCTGCCCGCCGAGGGGGCGGCGCGAGTTCCACAGCGGCATCTCCGTGGTGGGCACGCCCATGGCCTTCGCGGTGTTCCGGCCGAGGTGCTGGTCGGGGAAGAAGAGCACCCGCCGGCCGCGCTCGAAAGCCCACGTCAGCACCGTCTCGGCGTTGGAGGAGGTGCAGACGATGCCGCCGTTGCGGCCGCAGAACGCCTTGAGCTCGGCGGACGAGTTCATGTAGGTGACGGGGATGACGGGCACGCGGCCGCTGGCGTCCGGCTCCGTGCCGTAGAGCTCGGTGAGCTGCTCCCAGCACTCTTCGACCGAGTCGCTGTCGGCCATGTCTGCCATGGAGCATCCGGCCGCGAGGTTCGGGAGGATGACGGCCTGCTCCGGTGCCGACACGATGTCGGCGGTCTCCGCCATGAAGTGCACGCCGCAGAACACGATGGCTTCTGCCTCCGGCTTGGCCTTGGCGGCGTTCGCGAGCTGGAAGGAGTCGCCGATGAAGTCGGCGTACTGCACGACCTCGTCTCGCTGGTAGAAGTGGCCGAGGGTCACGACTCGGTCGCCGAGCGTGGCCTTGGCGGCGAGGATGCGGTCGTGGATCTCCTCGTCACTCGCGGTCCGGTACTCCTCCGGCAGGAGCTCCTGCCTGGGCGCCGCGGGCGGAAGCCGGTCGGCCATTGACGCCCCAGGCCCGTAGGACGGCACTTGCAGGTCGAACACCCACGGGGACTTCACGAGCTCCGGCGAGCAGCTCTCGCCCGCCTGCTTGCCGTTCTGGATGCGCGTGATCGTGGTGTGCACTGAGGCGGTCGTGGTCATGGCTTGCGTCTTTCTGGGGGAGGTACCGGTAGAGCTTCGGGGGTCGGTGCCGGGTGCCGGCGAGGGTCTCTCCGGTCTCGGTGAGGGACTTCGAGGCGAGCATGTCGCGGCGGAAGTTGGCGGCGTCGAGCGGCCTGCCGAGCACTGCCTCGTAGACCTCCCGCAGCTGGGCGAGGGTGAAGGAGTCGCCGAGGAAGCTGTGCGCGATCGAGCTGTACTCGACCTTGTTCCTGAGCCGCCAGAGGGCGTAGTCGATGATGCGCCGGTGGTCGAAGGCGAGGGGTGGCAGGTCGTCGACGGGGTGCCAGCGCACGTTGTCTCCGAGGCGAGCGGAGCTGGCCTCCTCGCCGCCCACGAGCGCCCAGTAGACGACCGAGACGACGCGGGGGTCGTTGCCGAAGACGCGGTCGGCGTCGCCGAAGGCGTAGAGCTGCTCGAGGTACTTGGGCGCGAGGCGCATCGTCTCGAAGAGGGTGCGCGAGGCGGCGGCGCCGAGGTCTTCGTCGCCGAGCGGTCCGCCTGGGAGGGCGAGGAGGTCGATGAACGGCTGGCGCTGACGGCGCACGAGCGGCACCCAGATCGTGGGCGCTGGCGCCCGGTGCGACGAGGGCGGGGATGGGCGCAGCGCGAAGATCACCGTGGAGACGGCGAGGGTCGCGTTGGTGGCGGTCATCCGCTGCTCTCTTCTCTGCTGGTGGTGTCGCCGTGGCGGCGGATACTTAAGGTCAGTTCGACTCTAAGTGGAGTGTACGCCACGCTCGCGGCCCGGCGCGCCTAGGCTGTGGCGGTGAGTGAACAGCAGCAGTTCGGCAGCGAAGACGACGCCCCGCACGGGGTCGGCCCCTGGCCCGGTGGTCGCGAGGACTGGCCAGAGGGGCCCTGGTTCGATGCGGAGCTGCTCGAGCACGGCGACCGCAGGAACGTGATCGACCGCTATCGGTACTGGTCGATGGATGCGATCGTCGCCGACCTCGACACGAAGCGTCACGCGTTCCACGTCGCGATCGAGAACTGGCAGCACGACATGAACATCGGCTCGATCGTGCGCAGCGCGAACGCGTTCGCCGCCGACACGGTGCATATCGTCGGCAAGCGCCGCTGGAACAAGCGGGGTGCCATGGTCACCGATCGGTACCAGCACGTCGTGCACCACGAGACGGTCGAGGCGTTCATCGCCTGGGCGAGAAGCGAGGGCATGCCCGTGCTCGCCATCGACAACGTGCCCGGCTGCGTGCCCATCGAGACCTACGAGCTGCCGGAGCGGTGCGTGCTGCTGTTCGGGCAGGAGGGCCCAGGGGTGTCGGCGGAGGCCGTCGAGGTGTCGGATGCTGTGCTGGAGATCTCGCAGTTCGGCTCGACTCGCTCGATCAACGCGTCAGCGGCGGCGGCCGTCGCGATGCACACGTGGGTGCTGCAGCACGTCGACTTCGCCTAGGGGGCGGTGCTCGTCTCGTCCTTCGCGAGCGTCGCGGCTCCCGCGAGGATCAGGTCGAGGCCAGCCGTGAAGCGCTCGGTGGGGTCCTGCGGCTCGAGTGGGTCCTGGGCGTGGGCCTGGAGGGCGCCGACCTCCGCGGCGTGAGTCTGCTGCTGTTCGTGGAAGGCCTGCCCGATCGTGTAGTGCACGACCGCCTCGGCGCACGTGCGACCGCCCCAGCCATCGAGGGCGAAGTCGCTGCGGGCCGCGCCTGAGGTCATCCGCACCAGATCGACGGTCAGCAGGCCGAGGGCGAACGAGCTCGAGACGAGCTCGGCGCCGTCCCTGCGGGAGCGGAGCGCGGTGTGAAGCTGCAGCGCGAGGGTGCGGGTCTGCTGTGTTCCGGGCTCGGTCCCTGCACCCGGGAGGAGCCAGGTCTCGGCGGTGAGGGGGCGCAGGATGCGGTCGCTCACGGCCGCCAGCAGCGACTGCTTGTTGGGGAAGTGCCAGTAGAGCGCGCTCGGCTGCACCTCGAGGTAGTCGCTGATGCGCCGCATCGAGAGGTTCGGCAGGCCGTGCTCGTCCAGCACCTCGAGCGCTGTGGTGACGATCTCGGTGCGGCTGAGCTTCTCGTGGCTGCTCGCAGGTGTGCGTGCGGCGTCACGCGAGGCGCCTTCGGCTGGACCACGGGGTGTCATGGCGCTAATCTACTGAACACCGTTCACTGAACACCGTTCAGGAGATTCGAGAGAAAGGTCCAACTCCCTATGAGCACCGAATCGATCGACGCCGCCAGGCGTCCCGCCAATGGCGCCGTGCCCCGCGTTCTCGCCGATCTCGTGGCCGGGGCCGGTTCACGCACCGGAGTTCAGCTCCTCAACGTCGCGCTCGTGCTCGGCGGCACGCTGTTCCTCATCGCGGCCGGCTTCATCGTCATCCCGCTGCCGTTCACGCCCGTGCCCGTCTCGCTCGCGACCTTCGCCGTGCTGCTGACCGGCGCATCCCTCGGGCCCGCTCGGGCCGCGGCGAGCGCCGGCCTGTACCTCGCGCTCGGAGCTCTCGGCGCGCCGATCTTCGCCGACGGGGCCTCCGGTGTGCTGTTCCCGTCGTTCGGCTACATCATCGGCTACGTGCTGGCCGCGGTCGCCGTCGGTGCGCTCGCCCGTCGCCGCGCCGACCGCCACGTCGCGTCCACAGTGGGCGCCACGGTGCTCGGCACGCTCCTCGTCTACGCGGCCGGCGTGCCGTGGCTCGCGGTCTCGCTCGGCGTCGACCTCGGCACTGCCCTCGCGCTCGGGGTCGTGCCCTTCCTCATCGGCGACGCCATCAAGATCGCGGCTGTCAGCGCGCTCCTGCCGTCGACGTGGAAGCTGCTCAGGCGGTAGCGGCAGCCGCGGCCCAGGACGGGTCGCCGGGGAGCCGCCCCATCGGGTCTCGCTGCGACGCGGGGACGGTGGGGTCGGGCTGCGCGACGGAGCGACGAAGCGCCTCGTCGATGGACAGCGGGCGCTCGGCGTCCTCCGGGAGGAGCTCGGCGATCCACGTGTCGTCGTCGGCGACCATGTCCTCGCGCAGGCTCTCCATGAGCGACGTCACGGTCGAGGACGGCACGTCGGTGATCAGGGTGGCGAGCCTCGCGACCAGGGGCTCCGGCAGTCCAGGCAGGATGACCTGCGGTCGGCGCTTCTCGACGGTGTCGGCGTAGCGGTCGATGAGTCTCGGGTAGGGGAGTCGCTCGCCGCCGCCGACGGAGAAGGCGCGCGTCGAGACGTCGGCGGTCAGCGCGCCGCTCACGGCCCTGGCGAGGTCGACCACCGCGATGGGCTCGACGTCGCTCTGCATCCACGCAGGCACCACGGTCACGGGCAGCCGCGCGGCGAGCTGCGACATGAGCTCGAAGCTCGTGGAGCTCGCGCCGAGGACCATGGCGGCTCGCAGGGTGACGACCACCGCGTCCGCCTCGTGGAGCTCGCGCTCGACCTCGAGGCGCGAAGTGAGGTGCTCCGAGAGCTCCTCCTCCGCAACGGGCGGGATGATGCCGGAGACGTACACGATGCGTCGCACCCCAGAGCGGTCAGCGGCCGCGCGCACGAGCCGCGCCGCCTCGAGATCCGCCTCGCGGAAGTCGTCGCTCGCCATGCCGTGCACGAGGTAGAGGATGGCGTCGACGTCGGCCGTCACCGCTGCCGCGACGGAAGCTTCATCGAGCACGTCGAGCTCGACCCGGCGCACCCGCTCGGCCCACCAGAACGCGTCGAGGTCGCCCGGCTTGCGGGCGCCGGCCGTGACCTCCATGCCCGCGTCGAGCAGGACCGGTATCACTCGGCTGCCGATGTATCCCGTCGCGCCCATCACCAGTACGTTCATCGGTCGAAGCCCTGCCTCCTCGGCACCGCGTCGGGTGCCGACCCTCATCATGGCGGTGCAAGCTGCGAGGCGGCATCGGCGTTCTGTAAGGAAGGGCATCCACCTCGTATGGGTTCCGTTAGGACGACCCTCCTGGCGCTCTGAGAGGAGTTGTATCGAGCACTGCGCCTCACGGCGTGCAGCCCAGCCGCCTCGGCTCGGCCGCTGACCTCCGAACGGAGCCCAAGTGCTTGACGTCGTCTTCGTCGCGGGCGTGCTCGCCCTCTTCGCCACCATCGGCCTGCTCGGCAAGGCGATGGAGAAGCTGTGATCGTCTTCGACATCGTCGCGGTCGCTCTCGGCATCGCCGCCATCGTCTACCTCGTCGTGGCACTCCTGAAACCGGAGCGCTTCTGATGGATGGATCTCCTGTGCTCATGGCATCCCTCGCGTTCCTGACGCTCGCGCTCATCCTCGCGGCACTCCACCGCCCCCTCGGCGACTACCTCGCCTGGGTCTACACCTCAGAGAAGGACTGGCGTCTCGAGCGGGCCGCGTACCGGCTCGTGGGCGTCGACCCCGCCTCCCCGCAGACCTGGCAGTCGTACCTCCGCGGAGTGCTCATCTTCTCCGCGGTCGGCGTGCTCCTCGTCTACCTGCTGCAGCGCACCCAGCAGTGGCTGCCGTACTCGCTTGGGCTGCCGGCGCCGTCCGAGCCCCTCTCCTTCAACACGGCAGTCTCGTTCGTCACGAACACGAACTGGCAGTCGTACTCGCCGGAGCTCACGCTCGGCTACACCGTCCAGCTGTCGGCGCTCACCGTGCAGAACTTCGTCTCCGCCGCGGTCGGCCTGGCCGTCGCGATCGCCCTCGTGCGCGGTCTCGCCGCCACGCGCAGCGGAACGCTCGGCAACTTCTGGGTCGACCTCGTGCGGGGCACCGTCCGAGTCCTGCTGCCCATGTCGACGATCGCCGCGCTCGCGCTGCTCGCGGGCGGCGTCATCCAGAACTTCAACGGGTTCACCGACGTCGCGACGCTCGCCGGGGCAACGCAGTCCATCCCGGGCGGCCCCGTCGCGTCCCAGGAGGCGATCAAGCTCGTCGGCACCAACGGCGGCGGCTTCTTCAACGCGAACTCGGCGCATCCGTTCGAGAACCCGAGCGCTGTGACGAACCTGCTGCAGATCGTCCTCATGCTCGCGATCCCGTTCTCGCTGCCTCGGACGTTCGGCCGGATGGTCGGCGACCGCCGCCAGGGGCTCGCCGTGCTCGCCGTCATGGCCACGCTCTTCACCGTGTCGTTCGCCGTGCTCACCGCCGTCGAGAGTGCGGGCTTCGGTGCCGCGCCCGGGGCCGCAGGGGGAGCGATGGAGGGCAAGGAGCAGCGCTTCGGCGTCATCGGCTCGACGCTCTTCGCCACCACGAGCACTGGCACGTCGACCGGTGCCGTCAACTCCATGCACGACTCCTACACGGCCTTCGGCGGCCTCCTCCCGATGCTGAACATGATGCTCGGCGAGATCGCGCCAGGCGGCGTCGGCTCCGGCCTGTACGCCATGCTCGTGCTGGCGATCATCGCGGTGTTCATCGCCGGCCTCCTCATCGGGCGCACCCCGGAGTACCTCGGCAAGCGGATCGGGCCGCGAGAGATCAAGCTCGCGAGCCTCTACATCCTGGTCACGCCCGTCCTCGTGCTCACGGGAGTCGCCCTGAGCCTCGCCATCCCGGGCATCCGCGAAGACGTGCAGTCGACGTCCATCTGGAACCCGGGCGTGCACGGCCTCTCCGAGGTGCTCTACGCCTTCACCTCCGCCGCCAACAACAACGGATCGGCGTTCGCCGGCCTGACCGCGAACACGCCATGGCTCAACACGGCCCTCGGCACCGTCATGCTGCTCGGCCGCTTCGTCCCAATCGTGTTCGTGCTGGCGCTCGCCGGCTCGCTCGCCGCGCAGGACAAGGTGCCGGCCACCGTCGGCACCCTGCCGACGCACCGCCCGCAGTTCATCGGGCTGCTCACCGGCGTGAGCGTCCTCATCACGGCCCTCACCTACTTCCCAGTGCTCGCGCTGGGCCCCCTCGCAGAAGGACTCTCCTGACCATGCAGAGCATCCCAATCATGGCGTCGCTGCCCGGCGCGTTCCGCAAGCTCGACCCTCGAGCGCAGTGGCGCAACCCGGTCATGTTCATCGTGTGGGTCGGAGCGGCGTTCACGACGGCGCTCGCCATCGCCGAGCCCTTCCTGGGCGGTCCGGCCGACTCCGGCGGCACGCAGATCCCCGCCTCGTTCACCATTGCCATCGCCGTCTGGCTGTGGCTGACGGTGCTCTTCGCGAACCTCGCCGAGTCGGTGGCCGAGGGGCGGGGCAAGGCGCAGGCCGAGACCCTCCGGCAGACCAGGACCAGCACCGCGGCTCACCGGGTGGGCGGCTACGACCCCGCAAGCGACCCGGGGGCGGAGCGCGGGAGCACCGTCGAGGTCTCCTCGGCCGACCTCACCCTCGGCGACGTCGTCGTCGTCTCCGCGGGCGAGCTGATCCCGGGCGACGGCGACGTCATCTGGGGGATCGCCTCCGTGGACGAGTCGGCCATCACGGGCGAGTCGGCCCCCGTCATCCGCGAGTCCGGCGGCGACCGCAGCGCCGTGACCGGGGGCACCCGCGTGCTCTCCGACCGCATCGTGGTTCGCATCACCTCGAAGCCGGGCGAGACGTTCGTCGACCGGATGATCGCCCTCGTCGAGGGAGCCTCCCGGCAGAAGACGCCCAACGAGATCGCGCTCTCCATCCTCCTCGCGTCCCTCTCGATCGTGTTCGTGGTCGTCGCGCTGACGCTCAACCCGATCGCCTCGTACGCGGCGAAGCCCGTCAGCATCACGGTCCTCATCGCCCTGCTCGTGTGCCTCATCCCGACGACCATCGGAGCGCTGCTCTCGGCGATCGGCATCGCGGGGATGGACCGGCTCGTGCAGCGCAACGTGCTCGCGATGTCCGGGCGGGCCGTCGAGGCCGCCGGCGACGTGACGACGCTGCTGCTCGACAAGACCGGCACCATCACCTACGGCAACCGGCGCGCGTCCGAGTTCGTGCGGATGCCCGCCGCGGGCGAGCAGGAACTGGTCCGCGCCGCTGCCCTGTCTTCGCTCGCCGACCCGACCCCCGAGGGGGTCTCCATCGTCGAGCTCGCCCGCCAGGAGGGCGTCGATCTCGCCGCCCAACCGGGTGCGGCGCAGGGCGAGGTCGTCGCGTTCACGGCGCAGACCCGCATGTCGGGACTCGACCTGCCCGACGGCGCGCGCATCCGCAAGGGCGCCGGGTCCGCGGTGACCGCCTGGCTCGCCGACGAGGGCGCGCCACTCGAGGCCTCACGGCTCGAGGAGCTCCAGGACGCCACGAACCGCATCTCGCAGAGCGGAGGCACCCCGCTCGTCGTCGCCGTGATGGATGCGCCCGGCCCCGGTTCGGTTACAGGCACCGGCGCGGCCGCCGGGCGCGTGCTCGGCGTCGTCCACCTCAAGGACATCGTCAAGGAGGGCCTCAGCGAGCGCTTCGCGGAGCTGCGGTCGATGGGCATCCGCACCGTCATGGTGACGGGCGACAACCCGCTCACGGCGGCCGCCATCGCCAAGGAGGCCGGAGTCGACGACTTCCTGGCCGAGGCGACACCGGAGCAGAAGCTCGCCTACATCCGCCGCGAGCAGGACGGCGGCAACCTCGTCGCGATGACGGGGGACGGCACGAACGATGCGCCGGCGCTCGCGCAGGCCGATGTGGGCGTCGCGATGAACACGGGCACGTCGGCGGCGAAGGAGGCTGGCAACATGGTCGACCTCGACTCCGACCCGACGAAGCTCATCGACGTGGTGCGCATCGGCAAGCAGCTGCTCATCACGCGCGGCGCGCTCACCACGTTCTCCATCTCGAACGACATCGCCAAGTACTTCGCGATCATCCCGGCCATGTTCATGGGCGTGTACCCCGGTCTCGGGGTCCTCAACATCATGGGTCTCCACTCGCCTGCTTCGGCCGTGCTCTCCGCCATCGTCTTCAACGCCATCGTGATCGTGGCGCTCGTGCCGCTCGCGCTCCGGGGCGTGAAGTACCGGCCAGCGAACGCCGCGAGCACGCTCGGCCGGAACCTGCTCGTGTACGGGGCTGGCGGCATCGTCGCACCGTTCGTCGGGATCTGGCTCATCGACCTCGTCGTGCGCCTCATCCCCGGCTTCTGACCCCGCCACCACCGCCCCGACTGATCTGACAGGACTCCACCTTGAACTCCTCAACTCGCGCCACGGCGCGCACCACCTGGGTCGCCGTGCGGGCGATGCTCCTCTTCACGCTCGTGCTCGGCGTCGGCTACACCCTGGTCATCACGGGCGTCGGGCAGCTCGCGTTCGGAGCCCAGGCGAACGGCTCCCAGCTGCACGACGACGGCACGAGCATCGGGTCCAGCCTCATCGGGCAGTCCTTCACGGACGCCGAAGGCAATCCGCTTCCCGAGTTCTTCCAGTCGCGCCCATCGGCCGCGGGCGACGGCTACGACTCGGGCGCCTCCTCCGGCTCGAACCGGGGGCCCGAGAACCCGGAGCTCGTCGCAGCCATCGACGAGCGGCGCCGCGAAGTCGCGGAGCTCAACGGCGTCTCGCTCGCGGAGGTGCCCGCGGATGCCGTCACGGCGTCCGCATCCGGCCTCGATCCGCACATCAGCCCCGAGTACGCCGCCCTGCAGGTGGCACGCGTCGCCGAGGCTCGCGGGCTCGCGGAGGCGGACGTCCGTACTCTGGTCGCAGCGCACACGACCAGCCCCTTCCTCGGCTTCCTCGGGGAGGCGAGCGTCAACGTGCTCGAACTCAACCAGGCCCTGGTCGAGCAGCAGGCCCCGACCACGGATACGAAGGAGCGCTGAGTCATGGCGAAGCGCGGACGGCTGCGGGTGCTGCTCGGCGCCGCCCCTGGCGTGGGCAAGACGTTCGCGATGCTCAACGAGGGCAGGCGGATGCGCGAAGCGGGACAGGATGTCGTCGTCGCGGTCGTCGAGACCCACGGCCGGGCCGCGACGGCTGCCGCAGCAGACGGGCTCGAGGTGCTGCAGCGTGCGGAGTCCCTCCACCGCGGCGTGACGCTCTCGGAGATGGACGTGGACGCCGTGCTCGAGCGCAGCCCCGAGATCGCCCTCGTCGACGAGCTCGCCCACACGAACGCCCCCGGCTCGCGCAACGCCAAGCGCTGGGAGGACGTCGAGGAGCTCCTCGAGGCCGGCATCGACGTGCTCTCGACGGTGAACATCCAGCACGTCGAGTCGCTGGGCGACGTGGTCGAGCAGATCACGGGCGCACCGCAGCGGGAGACGATCCCCGACCAGGTGCTGCGTCGCGCCGACCAGGTGCAGGTGGTGGACCTCTCGCCCCAGGCGCTGCGCGATCGGCTGGCGGGTGGCCTCGTCTACCCGGCGGAGCGTGTCGACGCCGCGCTCTCCAACTACTTCCGCCTCGGCAACCTGACAGCGCTGCGGGAGCTGGCGCTGCTGTGGCTCGCCGATGAGGTCGACCAGTCCCTGCAGAGCTACCGCGCCGAGCAGGGCATCGACACCACGTGGGAGGCGCGCGAGCGAGTCGTCGTGACGATCACCGGTGGCGCGGAGGGCGAGACGCTGCTGCGCCGCGGCGCCCGCATCGCCGCGAGGTCGGGCAGCGGGGAGCTGCTTGCGCTGCATGTCACGAGCCAGGACGGTCTTCGCGCCGGTGACCCAGCGCACCTCGCGCGCCAGCGGGCGCTCGTCGAAGAGCTCGGCGGAACGTACCACCAGGTCGTCGGCGAGGATGTCCCGGCGGCGCTCATCGAGTTCGCGCGCTCGGTCAACGCGACCCAGCTGGTCATCGGCGTGAGTCGGCGGAATCGCCTGGCTGCGCTGCTCACGGGGCCGAGCGTCGGGAGCGCGGTGACCCGCGAGGCGGGCAGCATCGACGTGCACATCGTGAACCACGCGCGAGCCGGCGGCGGCGTGAGGCTGCCCCGGCTCGGCGGTGCGCTCACGATGCGTCGCCGCATCGCGGGGCTGGCGCTCGCCCTGGTCGCTGGACCACTGCTCACCTGGCTCCTGGCATCGCTCGGCAGCGTCGACTCGTTCACGACGCACGCGCTCAGCTACCAGCTCCTCGTCGTCACGGTCGCCCTCATCGGCGGGCTGTGGCCCGCGCTCTTCGCCGCCGTGCTCTCGGGGGTCACGCTCGACTTCTTCTTCGTCGCCCCGTTCGGCACGGTCCTCATCACCGAGCCGAGCCACCTCGTCGCGATCGTCCTCTACGTGGTCATCGCGACGCTCGTGAGCCTCGTCGTCGACCGGGCGGCCAGGAGGGCGCGCGAGGCGAGGAGGGCCGCCGCGGAGTCGCAGCTGCTGCAGACGGTTGCCGGCAGCGTGCTGCGCGGGCAGAGCGCCCTGCAGGCGCTGGTCGAGCGGACACGGGAGGCGTTCGGGCTCGCGGGTGTGCGACTCGTGGATGCGCGAGGCGACGCCAGTGGGGCTGACCCGCTTGTGCTCGCGAGCTGCGGAGAGCCGGTGCGCGGGAACCGCCACGCGGTCATCCCGGTGAGCGCGGGGACGTCAGACGGGGCTGGCGCGCGACTCGAGCTGCACGGGCGCGAGCTCGATGCCTCTGAGCGTCGCCTCCTGACGGTCATCGTCGCCCAGCTCGGCGCGGCCCTGGAGCACAGCGACCTGCGGGTCGCGGCAGACGAGGTGGCCCCGCTCGCCGCCTCCGACAAGGTCAGACGGGCGCTCCTGTCCGCCCTCAGCCACGACCTGAGGCGGCCCCTCGCCTCGGCGACGGCGGCCGTCAGCGGCCTGCGTTCGGCGGGCGAGGAACTCGCGGCAGCCGACCGCGACGAGCTCCTCGAGACCGCGGACGAGAGCCTCGGAACGCTCGCCGCTCTCGTCACCGACCTCCTCGACGTGAGTCGACTGCAGTCCGGGGGACTCGCCGTTTCGATCATGCCGACCGACCCCGCCGACGTGATCGTGCCCGCGCTCGACGAGCTGCAGCTCGGCCCGGACGACGTGGAGCTGGCGCTCGACTCGAGCGCCGCATCCGTCGCCGCCGACCCGGCCCTCCTGCAGCGGGTGCTCGTGAACCTCCTCGCCAACGCGGTCCGGCACTCGCCACCGAACCGCCGCGTGCGGCTCGCGACGAGCGAGTTCGGCGGGAGCGTGCAGATCAGGATCATCGACCGGGGGCCCGGAATCCCCGCCGAACGCCGGGACGACGTGTTCGTGCCCTTCCAGCGCCTCGGCGACACCGACAACTCGACGGGCCTCGGGCTGGGCCTCGCCATCTCGAAGGGATTCGTGGAGGGGATGCACGGCACACTGGTGCCGGAGGACACCCCGGGCGGAGGGCTCACGATGGTCGTGACGCTGCCGGTCGCCGGCAACCCGCCCGAGCAGATCCAGGGAGATCGCGCATGAAGATCCTGATCGCCGACGACGACCCGCAGCTGCTGCGTGCGCTGCGCATCACCCTCACCGCCAAGGGGTACGAGGTGCTCGTCGCCCGCAACGGAACGGAGGCCGTCTCGATCGCGGCCGAGCGCCGCCCGGACCTGTACCTCCTCGACCTCGGGATGCCCGAGCTCGACGGGATCGAAGTGATCCAAGCCATCCGCGGCTGGTCGGACGCGCCGATCCTCGTCGTCTCCGGGCGCAGCGGGGCCGGCGACAAGGTGGATGCGCTCGATGCCGGCGCCGACGACTACGTCACGAAGCCGTTCTCCGTCGACGAGCTGCTCGCGCGCATCCGTGCCCTGTCTCGTCGGGTGCCGCAGGGCGACGCGGAACCCGTCGTCGCGTTCGGCGACGTGTCCGTCGACCTCGCCGCGAAGAGCGTCGTGCGCACGGGAGGGGGAGAGGCGGCGCACGTGCGCCTCACCCCGACGGAGTGGCAGGTGCTCGAGCTGCTCGTGCGCAACGCGGGGAGGCTCGTGACGAGGCAGATGCTGCTCACGAGCATCTGGGGCTCCGAGCATGTCACCGACACCGGATACCTCCGGCTGTACATGTCGCAGCTGCGCAAGAAGCTCGAGCCGGTGCCGTCCGAGCCTCGCCACCTCCTCACGGAGGCCGGCATGGGCTACCGGCTGGTGTTGAGGTCGGACGGCCCCGCCTCGGCCTCGCTGGCCGAGAAGGGCTAGCTGTCCGAGGGGGCCGCTCGGCTCGCCTCCTCCGCGCTGGGGAATTCAATGCCTTCCGCGTCGATATCGCCGACGTCGTCTGGCCCGCCCGTGCCAGGCCGCACGTTCACCTTGTCGGTGTCGATGTCGCCGTCGAGGCGCCCGTCGACCTCGTCGACCCGTGCGGTGCCGGTCTCCTGCTTCGCCTGCGTCTCGGTCTCGCTTCCGGGGGAGTAGGCGGTGTCCTTCTCGAGCTGCTCGTCCGTGGAGAGGCTGTCTTCGTGATCGTGCATCTGGTGGCTCATCCCGCGAGCCTGTGGGCTCGTCCTGGGAAGCCGCGGGGGTCCGGATGCGTGGAGCCCGTGAGTCTCGACGCAGATGGCCCGCGTCGCCGGAGCGTCGCGGGCCACAGCATCAACCGGCTGGGTGGCCGGTGTCAGTCCTCTTCGGGCTCGAAGGTGGAGGCGTCAGGGTCGTAGCCGACCGCGACTCCATCGTCGGAGTCGGGAATCGTCCCGTCTTCGCCGAGGCCGTTCGGCTTCTCTTCGCCGTCGGCGTCGTGGGAAATCTTCTGGTCGCTCATCGTTGGCCTTCCGGTCGGGATCTTCCTTGACTGGGCCGACGATAGCGCTCGCGGCTGGGGAGTTTGCGGGACGTGACGCGGTGGGGTGACGTCGGGGAGCGGTGGCTGCTACTCGGAGTCCCAGATCGCCGTCAGCGCGTTCATGATCTCCGTCTGCGACGTGCCTGAGCGCCGTGCTTCCTCGACGGCGGCCCGCAGCTTCGCGGTGACGGCACCGGGCAGTGTCGAGGGCTGGTCCGCGACCCGGGTGCCCGCGGCTCCGCGTGTGACGATCGTGCCCTCCGCCTCGAGCAGCCGGTAGGCCCGCGCCGCGGTGCCGAGGGCAACGCCGAAGTCCCTGGCGGTCTGGCGAACGGTCGGCAGTCGTTCACCCGCGCCGATCCGTCCCGCCAGGATCAGCCCCCGGAAGTGGGCCGCGACCTGCTCCGACGTGCCCTCGCTCATCGTCGTCCCCGACCGGTCCGATGCGTGAAGCCGACGAGCAGGAGCAGCGTGAGGCCGATGCCGCGGAGCAGGCGGCCGCCCCATGTGAGCACCGGCTCGAAGGCGGCCATGCTCGTGCCCCAGGAGTAGTCGGGCGCGGTCAGCTGCGCACCGGCCGCGCCTCCCATCCGGAGCGCGCAGCTGCCGAGCACGAAGACGAGGATCCCGATCGAGAACCAGAGGACGCGTGTTGCGAGCGCCCGACGTGCTTGGCTCTCCCACTCGACGCTCTTCGGCTCGAGGAAGGTGCGCGTCGCATTGGCGTGCAGTGCGAACGCGGTTGCCGCGACGAGGGCGACCGCCGCGATCGCTGCCGGAACGCCATACGCCCACCCGTAGAAGCGCCCCGATGCAGCCGAGAACTGCCCACCGGTCTCGATGACGAACAGGGTGTGGCGGCCGTCCTCATCCGCGCTCGAGATCGAGCCAGCAAACACGGTCAGGAGGAGAAGCGCAGCGAGAGCCGCGGCGAGGGTCGCGAGCCCGCGACCCGGGGCGTAGGTCCGCAAACCTCGCGGCCCGGAAGGTGGAACCGCGGCGCGAGGCGTGCTGCGGAACAGGGCGAGGATCAGAGCGACCACGATGAGGGCGAGGCTGCCGACGATGAGCTCTCGAGAGAAGTCGTGCCAGCGGAAGTCGAACGGGTCCGAGTTGAGCGTGAGCCAGCCGGGCAGCATGCCCTCGACGAAGGGTGCAAACGCGACGAGGGCGGCCAGCAGGGCGGCGACGCCGAGGGTCAGGCTGGCCAGTGCATCCGGGCGTGAGCGCAGCAGACCCGGGCTCGCTGCCGGGACGCGCACTCGAGAGCGCACCCACGGGGCGAAGCTCAGTCCGAGGGCGAGCACTGCCGCCGGCACGAATGTGACCAGGTCGAACATCAGGATCAAGAACAGCGGGCTCATCTGCGCCTCCTTTGGCAGTCGTCAACCTCTTGTTACTCTTCGAGGGTACAAGATTTTGTACCTGCTCGGCGGTACAAGTGCTGAGGTTGGAGGCGTCGGCGGTTTGCTTGGGTCAGAGTCCGAGCAGCAAGGAGGTGGCGATGCCAGCCATCACGACAGCGATGATGGCGTCGAGGATGCGCCACGCGGCGGGGCGCGCGAAGATCGGCTGCAGGAGCCTGGCCCCGTATCCCAGGGCTGTGAACCAGACGATGCTGCCGAGTGCCGCCCCCGCGCCGAAGAGCCAGCGCGCATCGCCGTGGGTGTTCGCGACGGACCCGAGCAGGACCACCGTGTCCAGGTAGACGTGCGGGTTCAGCCAGGTGAGTGCGAGCGCCGTGAGCAGCGTCGGGACCAGGCCGGCCGAGGCGCGTGGTTCGTCCGCGTCCAGTGCCTTCGGCCTGAGGGCGCGGCGGGCCGCGAGCACGGCGTAGCCGAGGAGGAACGCGGCGCCCCCGATGCGGACCACGGTCGTCAGCCAGGGGAGCGCCGTGAAGACGATGCCGGCACCCCCGATGCCGAGCAGGATGAGGATCGCGTCGGAGAGGGCGCACACGGCGACCACGGCGAGGACATGTGTGCGGAGCAGTCCCTGGCGCAGCACGAACGCGTTCTGCGCGCCGATCGCGACGATGAGCGACAGGCCGAAGCCGAAGCCAGCGAGCAGGGGGAGCAGATCCGGGGTCATGGTGTGACCGTATTCGTGCCCGTGGTGATGGTCCAGCTCATGTTTCTTGTGAATCATTAGCATTGCTTCATGCCTGATTCCCCGAACGCGTTCGACCCTCAGCGCCTCGCAGCGCTTCGATCCGCCGTCGAGACGGGCACGTTCGAGGCGGCCGCCCGGGAGCTGCGCGTCACGCCCTCGGCGATCAGCCAGCGCATCAAGTCCCTGGAGAGCGAGACCGGGCGCGTGCTGCTTCAACGCAGCAAGCCGGTCGTGCCGACCGAATCGGGCGAGGTCCTCCTCCGCCTCGCACGGCAGGTGGATGCGCTCGGCAGGGAGGCGTCGAACGTCCTCGGGCGAGTGGGCGGAGCCTCCGGCGCCACTCCTGGAGCAGCCCAGGCGCCGCCCTCGCTCGAGCGGCTGCCGATCGCCGTCAACGCGGACTCACTGGCGACTTGGCTGCTCCCCGCCCTCGCGCCGTTGGCCGGAGAGATCGCCTTCGACCTACACCGAGCCGACGAGGCGCACACCACGGACCTCCTCAGGCGGGGCGCCGTGACCGCCGCGATCACCGCCGACCCGGTCCCCGTGCAGGGCTGCACCTCCGCGCTGCTCGGAGAGATGCGCTACACGCCGATGGCATCGCCGGACTTCGTGGAACGCTGGTTCACGGGGGGCGCTCGGAACTCGGGAGGGGTGCTCGCGCACGCGCCCGTTGTGGTCTTCGACCGAGCAGACAGGCTCCAGGAGCGCTACCTGCGCGGGGTCGGCGTCGACCCGGCGGGCCCGCCCTGCCATTTCGTGCCGTCCTCCGCGGACTTCGTGCGGGCCATTCGCCTCGGCTTCGGCTGGGGCCTGGTGCCGGACCTCCAGGGAGGCGACGATGCCTCGCTCGTCGAGATCGACCCCGGCGCGTCGATCTCGGTGCCCCTGTTCTGGCAGCAATGGCAGCTGCATACGGAGGCCCTCGGCAGGACCGCGTCGGCGGTCTTCGCCGCCGCCGCTCGCAGCCTCTGAGCTGGAATGGCTACCAACAGTGCGCTTTTGCCGAGCAGAGTGCAACCCCCAATAAGTTTCCCGGAGTTCATCTAGTCTCAGCCGGGCTCGCATTCTCGCGCGCGCCCGCATCCGCGGCACCAGGAAGGTCCCCATGGGAAGCACATCCGTTCGCACCACTCCTCCCCTCAGATTTCGACGCAAGCAGCTCCTCCTCCTTGCGGGTTCGACGGTCGCCGTCGCGGGCCTCTTCCCAGTCCTGCTCGGCTCCCAGTCGGCCCAGGCCATCGGCACGGCGCCCGACCTCGGCACCGCCGCCAGCTACTCGGTGCTCGGCGGGCAGTCGGTGACGAACACGGGCCCAAGCGTGCTCGATGGCGACCTCGGAGTGAACCCCGGGACGGCGATCAGCGGGTTCCCGCCCGGCATCGTGCTCGGCGACGTGCACGCCACGGACGCCAACTCCCTGCAGGCCCAGGCGGATGTGACCACCGCGTACAACGCGCTCGAAGGTCAGGCCGCCGATGCGCCCATCAGCGCCGACCTCGGCGGGCAGACGCTCACGGCCGGCGTGTACGAGGCTTCGAGCACCGCGGGCATCACCGGGACGCTCTCCCTCGACGCGGAAGGCGATCCCGACGCGGTCTTCATCTTCCAGATCGGCTCCGCGCTGACCACCGCACCCGACAGCACCGTGGCGCTCCTCAACGGCGCACAGGCGTGCAACGTGTTCTGGCAGATCGGCAGCTCCGCCACGCTGGACACCGACACGACCTTCGTCGGCTCGATCCTCGCCCTCACCTCGATCACCGTGAACGAGGGATCGACCGTCGACGGACGTGCGCTCGCCAGGAACGGCTCGGTCACCCTCGACACGAACACCTTCACGACCAGTGAATGCGTCACTGTCACGCCGACGGAGACGACGACGCCGACGGAGACGACGACGCCGACCGTGACGGTCACGCCGACGGAGACGACGACGCCGACGGAGACGACGACGCCGACGGAGACGACGACGCCGACGGAGACGACGACGCCGACCGTGACGGTCACGCCGACGGAGACGACGACGCCGACCGTGACGGTCACGCCGACGGAGACGACGACGCCGACCGAGACGACGACGCCGACGGAGACGACCACGCCGACCACGACCGTGACGCCGACGCCGACGGCGACGGCGACGGCGACGCCGACCGTGACCGTGACGCCGACAGCGTCAGTCACCCCGACGACGACAGCGTCAGTCACCCCGACGACGACAGCGTCGGTCACGCCGACGACGACGGCGTCGGTCACGCCGACGACGACGGCCCCCGCAGTCGTTCCCGTGAAGCCCGGAGCCACCGGCTCGCCTGACCTGGCGACCACCGGTGCTCAGGATGCGGGTCCCTGGCTCATCGGAGGGCTCGCCGTGCTCATCGCCGGCGGCGCGCTGCTGATCGCCAGCCTGCGTCGACGCAACTCGCACGAGGTCTGAGCCCGCGCGGCTGCGACTGAACTGAACTGAGCAGGCCTCGGCAGGTGCCAAACGCACCGGCCGGGGCCTTCTCGGCGTCCGCCTCCCGTCACCGTGCATTCACCGCACGTTCTTCTGAGGCCGCAGCAAGGTACCGCCTAGGCAAAGCACAGGTTCTCCCATCCCGAACCCCGCCGGCATCCCGCTCTCACTCCAAAACGAACTGCTCCAGGACGATCTTGATCGCCTCCGCGTCCACGCCGACGCTGAGGTGCAGAGAAGGCCGGTCGAGGATCCTTTTGAACGCGACCCGGACTCTGCCGGCCTCTTTACTGGTGACGTTCTCCCCGACCTGGTCACCTCGGGTGACGAGGGAGGCGAGGATCGACAGGTCGTTGAGGTGGCGTTCTTCCTTAGTGCCCTCGCCGATCAGCATTGCGGACGCCTTCGCGATGATGGCCCCCTGAAGCGTGGGTCGGCGGACGGTGCCAGTGACGCCCGCGACGGCGACCTCAATCACCTCGGAGTGATCCAAAGCGCCTTGGCCACCAGGTGCGGCGATGGTGCGGCCGCCCGTGACGCCGGTTCGATTGTCGGCGTGCTCCCCCAAGAATCGCGGAATGAGGACATCGATCTGCGCCTCACCCTTCACCCAGCGATGCTGCACACCTTTCATGCCTTCGAGGATCGACGGCGACTCGCCTGCGGACTTGTAGCCAAGGTCGGTGAGAGTCTTGGTGAAGTCGAAGAGCATGGTCGGATGGGCCCGGATGTCGAGGATGGCGTCCGCGTCTTGCGTGGGCCGAGGCGGGTCCGCCTCGCGCTCCCAGCAGAGCGAGTGGACCATCTGCCCGCCGACGAGCGCCCAGCCCTTTGGGTGCGCCTTGTAGACCTCGAAGAGCGCGTGCCACGCCTCGGCCTGGGCGGGAGTCATGGCTGGGGCGGTGAAGGTCAATCGTCGACCTTTCGGAGGAGTTCGGCGACGCGGGATCGCTCGCGGACGCCGTCATGGTGTGCGAGGTCTACGAGGAGCAGCCCGAGAGGCAGGGGTGACGGCGGTTTCTCGTCGGTGAGGTGCAAGAGAACATTGGGCCTCTCGGATGGCCGGAGCAGGTACTCGCGGCGGATCGCGGCGGCATCATCCTTGGCGACCCGGGCTTCGAGCTGGCCCGCGGCGGCGATCTCGGCGCGCGGATCGCTGAACCCGGACTTGACGATGCGCTCGTCGGCGGCGAGGTCGGCGAGGTCACTGGCAGCCACCTGGAGCTTCAGGGGTGCCTCTTCGCGGATCCAAGCGCCGAGGATGCGGTCCGGATCGGGGCTGTGCATGAGTTCGTTGCGGTAGCGGCGGAGTCGTGCGCGTTCGGATGTCGAGAGCCCCTCAGGGGCATCTCCGGAGAGGATCGCGAGGAGGTTCGCGCGCATCCGGTTGGCCAGCGGGCGAGAGGCTGCGGGGCGGTGTGCGGAGGACTGATCGATGAGCCACTGCCTACCCACCTGGCGGGCCGGGATGGTGCCTTGCTCGATGAGTGCGCGCACGCGGCGAGGGGACACCCCCTCACGTTTGGCAAACTCGGCAACGCTCTCTTCTGGCATGTACACAAGCGTACCGGCAGCGGTAGGGATGTGTATATGGGTGCGGCTGCTGGGCGTGCCTAAGCCGCCGCGGCGACCGCGGCGAGCACGACGGGGTCTTCGCATCCGCGTGCGAATCCGCGGATGCGGCGGTCGATGTCGCGCTGCAGCACGAACTTCCCGATGCGCTCCGCGACCGGGGCGAGCCACTTCGGCTTGCAGGCGAAGTTGTAGCGCCATACCGCGAGTGTGCGGGCCTCACCGTCGCCCTCGGCGTCCGGGGCGGGTGTGAACCGCCAGCCCCCGCCGAGGCGCTCGAAGAACCAGGAGCCCTTCGTCATCTTCATGCCAACATTCGTCGGCGGGGCGTAGGAGACGTACTCGCTGATCATCCGGAAGCCGAGCCGCTGCACGGTGGCGGTGCGCACCCCCTTCGCGGGGAGCGTCGCCCCGTCGAGGAAGTGCTGGCGCCGGATGAACGGGTCCCAGCGCATCCGCACCTCGCCGGTGGTCTGGGATACGGCGAACGCCGTCGCAGGATCGACGTGGACGATGCAGCGGGACTCGACGACGGGCATGCCCCATCGTGACACGCGCGTTCCCGAGAGGCGTCCGCGAGGTTCGACATGATGGGGTGATGGACAGCGCATTCGAGGAACTCATCGCCGAGGCCGAGGCCGAGGCCGCCAGCGTCGACGCCTATCGGACCCGCCTGCGAGAGCTGCACGAGCTCATCCAGCGTGAGGGGGCGTTCGTCGCGCACTCCACTCGACACCTCATCGAAGCCAAGCGGCCCGACTGAAGATCCCGGCTGCGCCCCTGAACCCCGCTCCCCAGGTTCGCGGAGGATCGCGTGCTTGCCTGAGACGCGAGAACTCCGCAAGCGAATTGGCGGGAGCCCCCATGGAAGACAAGCGACACCGCGACGCGCGCCCCGGAAGCTCAGGCGCCGGTGACCCCGTTGGGGACCCGGGCGAGCGGAGCGGGCGTGAAGAGAAATCCGGTGCCGAGACGGCTGGCGAGAAGGGCGACCTGCTCGGCGCGGTCGGCAAGCTCGCCAACGTGTTCGCGTTCGGGAAGCTCCCGGACGCGTCAGCCGCCGCCTCGACCGCCGACGGGACGCCGTCGGCGGACACCGACGATGACGGGACCGGCGGCACGGGTGGAGCGCGGCGCGCCCCGTAGCCGCCCCTCGGGCCGACGATCAGTCGATGACGAAGAGCTTGGCGCCGGTCGCCGTGCTGGAGCGGTGCGCTTCCATGCCGGTGCCGACCTGGTAGCTCTGGCCCGCCTCCAGCGTGACGCGGCGGCCGTCGTCCAGCTCGGTCTCGAGGCTCCCCTCGAGCACGAGGAGCACGTGCCCGCGGGAGCACCAGTGATCGGCGAGATAGCCCGGCGAGTACTCGACCTGACGGATGCGCGTGTCACCGATCTGCTGCGTCCGCCAGGTGGCGCCGCCGGTCTCGCCGGAGTGCTGCGTCGGCGCTACTGCCGCCCAGTCGGTGGTCGTGAAGGCGTGCCCGATGAGGTCCATCCCCCGACGATAGCTCCCCGGCGAATGCCGGCGAGACCGCCGCGGCTCACACGGAACCGCTGAGCTCCCGGGTGCGCATCGCCTCTGCCGTGATCTCCAGCGAACTGACCCGATCGGCGCTCTCCAGCGAGCCGTGCCCGATGATGAGCTCGTCGGCGCCGGTCGCCTCCGCGAACTCGGTGAGGTAGTCGCGCACCTCCTGGCCGGTTCCCACCGCCGTGTACCGCATCATGTTCGCGATCTGCTGCCCCTGCGGGCTCGCGATGATCTGGTCCATCTGCTCATCGCTGAAGTCGGAGTTCGGCCCGCGGAGCAGGATGCTGCGGAGCCTGGAGCGCCGGGAGCGGGTGAACTGCTCCTGCGCATCCGCCGATTCGAGGGCCGCGACGACGTTGACGCCCACGATGAGGTGGGGCGCGGCGAGCTGCTCGGAGGGCTGGAACTGCTCGCGGTACAGGGCGACGGCCTGGAACAGCTGGTCCGGGGCGAAGTGCGACGCGAACGCGTATGGCAGGCCGAGCTGTGCGGCGAGCTGCGCGCCGAAGAGGCTCGAGCCGAGGATGTAGAGGGGCACCTCGGTGCCACCGCCCGGCACCGCCTGCACGCCGGGGATGGTCGACTGGCCGCGCAGGAACGCCTGCAGCTCCAGAACATCCTGCGGGAACTCATTGGCGGAGGCCGGGGAACGCCGCAGCGCTCGGAACGTCGCCTGGTCGCTCCCTGGCGCGCGCCCGAGGCCCAGGTCGATGCGGTCCGGGTAGAGCGTCGCGAGGGTGCCGAACTGCTCCGCGATGACCAGCGGGGAGTGGTTCGGGAGCATGACGCCACCCGCGCCCAGCCGGATCGTGGAGGTCTGCGAGGCGATGTGCCCGATGAGCACGCTCGTTGCGCTCGACGCGATCGTCGGCATGTTGTGGTGCTCGGCGTACCAGACACGGCGGTAGCCGGAGCGCTCGGCAGCCTGGGCGAGCTCGACGCTCGCCTGGAAGCTCTCCCTGACGGTCTGGCCAGGGGCGATGGGAGCGAGGTCGAGGATTGAGAGAGGAACAGTCACCCTGGATGCAACCGCCGAGAGGCGTCAGGTGTTCCCGGCGGGTCGGAGTCGTCTCGTCGGCCGTGCCTGAACTCTCGCACCGCTCTACGTCTATTCGTCGCCCGTGTAGAAGGCCGCGGTGCGCGTCGCCGACTCGTGGGCGTCGTCGGGGTCGGCGCCCGCGCTCAGATGCGCGATGCACCAGCGGTCAGCCGCGGAGGCGACGAACCGCCTGCCGCCGTCGGAGTCGTTGAAGGCGGACATGGTCGCGTGGACGTCCGCGTCCTCGTCGGCGAGGGCGATCGCCAGGGCGAGGAGAGCTCCGTCCCAGCCGATGCCGGTGGCAGCTGGCCCGTACTGGGCCCAGTGCTCGTTGTCTGCCACGACGTGTCGGAGCGTGAGGCGCGTCCCGTGCCCCGCTGGCTCGAGGGCGAGGCTGACGCGGCTCACGTCGCCGTCGTACTCCCACGTCAGATGCATGAGGGCGTTCGCCTCGCAGCGCTCGATGGTTCCGGAGGTGCCGCTGTCGGTCAGCCGGTACCTGCCGCCCTGCCGGAGCTCGCCTTCGGCGGGCTCGAACCAGCGGGCCAGACCCTCCGGGGTCGTGCACAGGCCCCAGATGTTCTCTGGTGGATTCGCGAAGTCGCGCTCGAGCGTCACCACGTGGCTCGTGCCATCCCGCGCGACGCTGCGCGTGACGTTCTCGAGGCTGTCGGTCGACGCTCCGGCGGGGGACACCGGTTTCGTTTCCATGCGACCAGCGTGCCCGCGGATGTTGTGGAATCGCGCAGACCCGGGGCGACCCGGGTATCGGCGTCCTGGATTGTCGGTGCCCTGCCCCACAATGAACGGATGCACATCCTCGTCACGTCGCTCGCGCGCGGCTTCGCGCTCGAAGACCGGCGAGGTCCCGCCGATGGCGACGAGGCGTCGGCGCCCGTCACCGTTCCCGACGCGATCGCCCTCGCGCAGCTCGTGTCCGAACGTGAGCGGTCTGCGCCGCCGTCCGATCCCATCCGGTGGGTGTGGAACAGCCAGGACATCGTGCCGCGACTTCTCGCCCACGGCGTGCGGGTGGGGCGCTGCCACGATCTGCGCCTTGCCGGGCGCATCCTCATCACGGCCGGCTACCTCGACGCTCGATTCGACGTCGCGGATGCTCGTGGGGGCTCGCACCCCGGCGAGGGCCTCTTCGATCTCGACGCCGAGAACCCGGGAACGCCCGAGGCGACGCGGCGGCTCTTCGACGCCCAGCTCGCCGGGCTGGAGGCGTCGGATCAGGAAGCGGATCGGAAGGGCGCCCTCGCGTTCCTCGTCGGCGTCGAGAGCGCTGGAGCCCTCGTCGCGGCCGAGCTTCGGGCGGCGGGCATGCCGTTCAGCGTCGAACGCCACGAGGGAGTGCTCGTCGAGGCGCTCGGCGCGAGGGGCACGGGTGGCCGACCGGCGAAGCTCGAGGCGGCGGCCTCAGCTGTTCGAGCTGCGCTCGGGGAGGCGACGCTCAACGTCGACTCGCCAAAAGACCTCCTCGCTGCACTGCGCCGGGCGGGGCTCGATGTGGCCAGCACCAGCAAGTGGGAACTCGTCGGCAAATCGCATCCGGTCGTCGACGCGCTGCTGCACTACAAGCGTCTGCATCGGCTCTTCACGGCGAACGGCTGGACGTGGCGCGAGGAGTGGATCCACGGTGGGCGGTTCCGCCCCGACTATGTGCCGGGCGGCGTAGTGACCGGGCGCTGGGCGACGAGCGGCGGCGGAGCGATGCAGCTCCCGAAGGAGATCCGCAGCGCCGTGGTCGCCGACACCGGCTGGAAGCTCGTCGTCGCGGACGCGGCCCAGCTCGAACCGAGGATCCTCGCGGCCATGTCGGGGGATGAGGCCATGGCACGGGCGGGCGCGCAGCGCGACATGTACGCGGCATTCGTCGACCGCGGCGTCGTGCCGGACCGAGACAGCGCCAAGGTCGCGATGCTCGGGGCCATGTACGGCGCGACGACGGGCCAGAGCGCCGTCCTCCTGCCGGGTCTCGAGCGGGCGTTCCCGCACGCCATGGGGCTTGTCGCCTCGGCTGCGCGTTCCGGTGAGCGGGGGCAGCAGGTGCAGACCTGGCTCGGTCGCACGTCTCCGTGGCCGCCCGCTGAGTTCTCGCCTCGCGACTTCGGCCGCTTCACACGGAACTTCATCGTGCAGGGCACGGCAGCCGAATGGGCGCTCACGTGGATGGCGGGTATCCGGCAGCGCCTCGCCGCCCTCGGCTCGGGAACGGGAGACCCGCGGGGCACCGGCTCGGTCGCGGATGCGCCGCTCGAGCGCACGGCGCACCTCGCCTACTTCCTGCACGACGAGGTGGTCGTGCACGCGCCAGCCGAGCACGCGGAGCGCGCCGCCGCGGAGGTCATCGCGGCCGCCGCAGAGGCAGGGCGCTTCCTGTTCGCCGGCAGCCAGGTCACGTTCCCCGTCGTCGCGCACGTCGTGGACAGCTACGGAGAAGCGAAGTAGGCGCGGCTTCGGCGACTCAGCGCTTCGGCCAGACCCAGAGCGGTCCGTCGAACTGCAGTTTGCCGCGGATGCTCGTCGCCCCCGCCTCCTTCTCGAGCTCGACGACGTTCGCGTCGTCGCGCAAGCCATCGACGAGGGACTGCGAGTGGGTGACGACGATCACCTGCGTCTGCTCCGAGGCTCGCCGGATGAGGCCCGCAAGCGTTGGCAGGAGGCTGGGGTGGAGGCTCGCCTCCGGCTCGTTCAGGACCAGCAGCTCTGGCATGCGCGGCGAGAGGAGCGCCGTCGCGAGGAGGATCATCCGCAGCGTGCCGTCGGACAGCTCCCGCGCATCCAGTGGCCTCGCGAGGCCCGGCTGCGACATGACGATCTTCGCCATGCCAGACTCGTCTTCCTCGACGCTGACCCGTGACCCCGGGAAAGCAGCATCGATGGCGTCGTGGAAGGCCCCCGCCTGGCCGATTCGCTGCACCGTCGCGAGCGCGGCTGGGAGCCGCGAGCCGTCGTCGGGGAGCACCGGGGTGAACGTGGCGGGGCTCGGCAGCCGAGCGGGAGCCGCCGCGTCGGTGCGGAGGTAGTCGAGGAAGCGCCAACCGCGCGCCGACTCGCGCAGCGCGTACAGCTCGGGTGCTGTTGAGGGATCGGCGAGTGTCGCGAGCATCGACTCGGCCTCGCGCACGCTCCACTCGGCCTGCACGAGCTTGAAGTCGGCGTCTCTCACGCGCACCGAGTTCGCGCGGCGTTCGACGAGCGTCGTCGAGGGGCGCAGCAGCTCGCTCGCCCAGACGAGCTCGCTCTTGACCACCGGGTCGAAGGGGAAATCGGAGATGATCGGGATGCCGAGGTCGATCGCGAAGTTCTGGACCTGCTCCGGCGAGGGCATACCGAGGTCGGTCGCGAAGGACACCCCGGAGGTGCGCAGGCCGAGCTTGAGGGTGACGGGCTCACCGCGGGACCGCTTGCCGGCGTGGATGACCGCCCGGAGACCGCCCTCCATCGCGAGCGACGAGAGGGCCCCCTCGCGGATGATGTCGTGCAGCAGGCGCAGCGCTCGGTAGAGGTTGGACTTGCCGCTGCCGTTCGCCCCCGTGATGACGTTCAAGCGCTCGAGCCCGAGCGTGACGCTCTTGATGGACCGGTAGTTCTCGATGGCGAGGAGTTCAAGCATGCTCACACGCTAGGGGGTACCTCCGACATCGCCGCTGGAGGGTGCGGTCGCGCCCTGCACATGCAGCAAGCGCGGCACCGCCTCCGGAGAGGCGGTGCCGCGCTTGTCCTCTGCGCGCTGGCCGTCTACTTGACCTGGCGGATGAGCTTCTTGTTCACGAACTCCTCGATGCCGAGCGAACCGAGCTCGCGGCCGAAGCCGGAGCGCTTCACTCCGCCGAAGGGCAGCTCGGGGCTGTCGAGCCCGACGCCGTTGATGTAGACCATGCCGGCTTCGATGGCGTCGGCGACGCGCTGCGCCTGCTCCTGGTCGGTCGTGAAGAGGTACGAGCCAAGGCCGAAGGGCGTCGCGTTCGCGAGCTCGATGGCCTCCTCTTCGCTGCTGACCTTGTAGAGGGCGGCGACGGGGCCGAAGAACTCCTCCGTGTAGGCGTCGTTGTCGGGGGTGACTCCGGCGAGCACGGTCGACTCGAAGAAGTTGCCGTCGTGGCCACCACCTGCGAGGAGCTGCGCGCCCTGAGCGACAGCCCGCTCGACCTGCTCGGCGAGGTTCTTCGTGGCCGGGGCAGAGGAGAGCGGGCCGAGCTCCGAGTCGTCCTCCGTCGGGTCGACGGGAGCGACCGAGGTCATCGCGGCCGTGAACTTCTCCGCGAACTCGTCGTAGAGCGAGTCGATGACGATCATGCGCTTCGCGCCGTTGCAGGCCTGCCCGGAGTTATCGAGGCGCGCGGCGACCGCGGCTTCGACGGCCTCGTCGACGCTGTCGGTGCTGAGCAGGATGAACGGGTCGGAGCCGCCGAGCTCGAGGACCACCTTCTTGAGGTTGCGGCCCGCGATCTCGGCGACCGCGGCGCCCGCGCGCTCCGAGCCGGTCAGTGAGACGCCGTGGATGCGGTCGTCGGCGATGATGTCGGCGATCTGCTCGTTGGTGGCGAAGATGTTGACGTAGGCACCCTCGGGGAACCCGGCGTCGGCGAAGATCTGCTGGAGCGCTGTCGCCGACTCGGGGCACTGGCCGGCGTGCTTCAGCAGGATCGGGTTGCCGAGCACGAGGTTCGGGCCGGCGAAGCGAGCGACCTGGTAGAACGGGAAGTTCCAGGGCATGATGCCGAGGAGGGGACCGAGGGCGGAGCGGCGGATGAGGGCGGTGCCTTCGCCTCCGAGCAGCTCGATCGGGGCGTCCTTCAGGAAGTTCTCCGCGTTGTCGGCGTAGTACTGCAGGATGTCGGCGCTGAAGTCGACCTCCCCGTAGGACTGCTCGATGGGCTTGCCCATCTCCTTCGTGATGATCTCGGCGAGGGCCTCGCGGCGCTCGCGGTGCAGCTCGGCTGCCCGGCTCATGAGGGCGGCGCGCTCTGCGACGGTGCTCGGCTTCGACCAGGTCCGGTAGGCGCCGTCGAGGCTCTGCAGGGCGGTCTCGATGCCCTCGGATGCGACGAGCGGGAATTCCTGTCCCTGCTCGCCGGTGGCTGGGTTCACGACTACGTAGGTGCTCAAACTCACTCCAGACATTGGATGCGTGCGCGCAGCATCGCGCGATTGGGTGAAGCCTAGGAGATGGGGCCTTGGAAACCCAGGGTTCGGGCCGATTTAACTGAATATCGTTTATTTACAGGGTGCCTCTCCGGCGATGCGGCTCTAGGCTCTGGAGCGGCGGGATTCGCCCGCAGGCAGGGGATGGCATGAGCGAGCAGTCACACGACGATGTCCAGTTCTTCCGTGCGTTCAAGCGGTTCCTCGAACGCGTCAACGAGACGCCGGCCGAGGTCCAAGTCGTGCGCACGCCCTTCGGCGGCGAGCTGAGCGATTTCCTCGGCGCCGACGCCGAGGCGCTCCCGGTTGTCGTCGAGGAGTTTGCGAGCTACCGGATCGTCGACGCGGATATCGCACTTGAGGAGATCGCCGCCCGCGGCGAAGCGAGGCTCGTCGGTGTCGCCGGTGGCTCCGCCCACGCGCACGCCGGCCTCGCGGAGCTCATCTCGAGCCCGCACATGCCGTTCAGGTCGGGGCCCGCCGAGTTCGCCGAGAAGGCGACAGGGCCCAGGTCGACACGACAGGTCGTGAGCTTCGGTGCACGACTCTTCACCTACCGTGGTGCCCGAGTTGTGGTCATGCAGCGCGCATCCCGCCCCGACATGGGCCGACCGCAGGGGCAGCTCGAGGTGCTCACCGCCGCAGACCCCTCGCTCGTCTCCGATCTCCTCGGCGAGGTTCGAGCCCTCATGATCGAGCGCAGCGTGCTGCGCGGCAAGGTGCTCGCGTTCGAGAACAGCGACTACCGGATGGACGCTGGCGCGTCCTTCCTGGAGCGCCCGAACGTCGCCGAGACCGACGTGATCCTGCCGTACGGCGTCCTCGAATCAGTGGTGGCGCACGTGATCGAGATCGGGCGGCAGCGTGAGGTCCTGCTCGCCGCGGGCCAGCACCTGAAGAGAGGCGTGCTGCTGTACGGCCCGCCTGGGACCGGGAAGACGCTCACGGTCAGGCATCTCCTGAGCCGCACGGAGGGGGTGACGGCCGTGCTGCTGACCGGGTCGAGCATCCAGCACATCGGCGCGGCCGCCGAACTGGCCCGCACCCTGCAGCCGTCGATCGTGGTGCTCGAGGACATCGACCTCGTTGCCATGGAACGCCACGCGTCCCCGCAGCCGTTGCTCTTCGAGGTGCTCGACGCGCTTGATGGCCTCGACGGCGATGCCGACGTCGCCTTCATCATGACCACCAACCGGGTGCAGGTGCTCGAGCGGGCGCTCGTCTCGCGTCCCGGTCGCGTCGACCTGGCCGTGGAGATCGCGCTGCCAGGCGGGCCGGAGCGCTACCGTCTGCTCGAGAAGTACGCCGCGGGCCTGCCGTTCAGCGACGAAGCGCTCCTGGAGGCGTCGGGTCGTGCCGAGCAGACCACCGGGTCGTTCGCCAAGGAGCTCATCCGCCGTGCGGTGCTCGCGGCGGCACGGCATGGCGTCGAGCCGGACGACGAGATCCTGCTGTTCGAGCTCGACGAGCTGATGTCGGCGCAGTCCGCGCTCACGAGGCGCCTCCTCGGCGACGGCACGGAGCCGAGCGGCGACGAAGCCACTGAGGGCGGGGTGGAGATCATCTCCACAGCGGAAGGCGACCGCACGGGGTCCGTCACCTACGGGGCTCTGGGTGCAGAGGCTGACCCCGGCTGGACGGCGTACGTTCCGGCCTCGGACGCGGTCTACCCGCCTGGTGTGCCTGGCGCCCCGCCTGAGCCAGGTGTCGGTTCCGCGGGGGAGGCGAACGGCTCTGGCCCCGTGCATCAGGCGGACCAGCGATGAAAACGCGCGCACTTCGCGCGGGTCTGATCTCCGGCCTCTGCGCAGCCGCGTTGCTCTCGACGAGCGGATGCTCAATCTTCATCCCACAATACGGACTCACGATCAGGGAAGCGGTGGTCGACGCGGAGTACACGGGCCCCGACTACGCCAGCGACCCCGTGGAGATCACGGAGTCGGCCTGCGGCGAAGAGATCGACTGTCTTGAGGCCTGGTCGACGGATCAGGCTGACTACTACCGTTTCGCGACGCGCGACGAGGCCGCCGAGTTCGCTGATGGGCTTGCAGACGGGGCGCAGTCGAACTTTATCGTCATGGACTTCGCCGGAAAGGCGGGCGTAGACCGCAGTGATCAAGAAGCGGCCTCATGCCAGCTCCGTGGCACCCACTTCGATCATGAGGGCCCCTGCATCGACTGATATTGGCGCCGCGCTCCGTGTCCCGCGACTTTCTCAGCTGACCACTGACAGCCAGCGCTCCGACGAGAAGGTGCGAGTCGAAGCGCCGCCCGGGTCGCTCGGCGGGCGTGAGCCGCGGCTCACGTCGCGCACCCTGATGCGCCAGCCGTCTGCAGTGCGGACGAAGGTGTCGATGTAGTCGCCGCTCGCCGTCGTGCCGTCCGTTCGCACGAGGAGGAACTTCGACCAGGACGTGATGGTGTCGGCGTCGACCCGATGGAGGACGGTGTCGGTGGTGTAATGCGGGTGGTACGGCTGCACGGTGTTGATGACCCGGGCGAGCGCCTCGTCACCGCGCACCGCGTTCGGGCCCGTGCCGAAGGAGAAGTCCTCCGTGAATACCTTGCGCAGGTGATCCCAGTCGCGGTTGTCGATGACCTGCCCGTAGCGGGCGAGCACGTCGAGGACCTCGGCGGCGTCGGCGGCAGGCACTTGCGCTGCCACGGCGCTCGGGCTCTGCGCTGTCATCGCGACGACTCGAAGCTCGCGAAGGACTCCGCGCCCTCGGCCGAGTACTGTCCGCTCGGGCGCTCGCGGTTTCGCTCCGTGATGCGGCGGCTCGTGATGACCCACGTGCCGTCGCGTTCCTCGAGGGTGTCGAGGTAGTCGCCGCCTGCGGCGGATGCCTCGTAGGTGACGAGCACGTAGCGACTCCAGGCGACGGCCGACCCGGCGGCCTCGCCAGCCCGGATGACCGTGTTGATGGTGTGGTGGGAGGGCAGGTGCCCGCCGAGCGAGGCCGCGAGCTGCTGCTCGAAGGCTCTCGCTCCTGATGCGCCAGTGAACTCGCCAGCAGGGCTCTCGATGCGCGCATCCGGAGCGAGGACCGAGTCGAGCAGGGTCCATTCGCCGTTGTCGACGAAGTGCCCGTAGAGCGCGAGGGTCTGCTGGATGCCCCAGCGGTCGTCGGCGGTGAGTGTGGTCACGTTCAGCCCCATTTCGTTTCCGTTCAGGAACAGTCTCACCAGCCACCGACATCCGCGTGCTCTCCGCGGTCGCGGAACTTCCGCGGGCGTCACGAGCGGAAATCTCGGGCAAAACCTGCCAGCGGGGGCTCTGTCTGTCGTTTCCGCACCGGGGCGCACCCATTTTTGCTAGTTTGTTGAACTAGTTTCATGGCGTCGACGGCGCCACCACGAGGAGGACCATGGCGCACACGCCCGCTGAGCGCTCGTCCGGGTACTGGTACCCGACCGGCGGAGAGCATGCGACCTCGGTCGACGTGCTCAACCTGCTGCGCGACTACCGCGAAGCGGAGGCGAAGATGCGAGCGCGGACGCGCTCGTCGATGCGGATGAACGAGAACGACCTCCTCGCGCTTCGCTTCCTGCTCCAGCAGCAGCGCCAGGGCAAGGTCGTCGTGCAGAAGGACCTGGGGGAGCGGCTCAAGATCTCCTCCGCATCTGTCACCGGCCTCGTCGATCGCCTCGTGAAGAGCGGTCACGTCGAGCGGCGGCCGCACCCCACCGATCGGCGGGCCTCGATCATCGCGTCGACCGCGGAGTCCGACCGTGAGGTGCGGGAGACGCTCGGCCTCATGCACCAGCGCATGATCGCGGTCGTCGACTCGCTCACGACCGAGGAGCTCGACGGGGTGGCGAAGTTCCTCTCCGGCATGGTCGGCTCGGTCGAGGCGGCCGAGCCGCAGGGCGCTCCGCAGCACTAGTGGGTGCCTCCTCGAGAGTCAACCCCCGTCTTCGGCTTTGTTTAGTTAAATAAGCTACCTATGTGCTCAAACAACGACGCAGGCTCAACCGCAGTGCCGTAGCCGCCGCTCGACGACGGGCAGAAGAGCGCTACTGGGACGTCTACCAGCGCACCATCATGCCCGGGGAGCTTCTTGCGCTCTGCTTCGTGGGTGCCACTATCTCGATCGGAATCGCGGTCTCGTTCTTCGCCTTCCTCCCCTGGTAGCGCGAGCGGCCACTTGGATGGTCGCCACAAGGCTCTCGAAGTGCCAGCCGATGGGTGCGAGGCTCTTCGGTGCGCATCCATCTCCGGATGCCATGGCGCAAAGGAGCGACATGACCGACCCGACTTCGATGACCGGCCTCGAGCAGCTGAGGGCTCACCTCGCGAACGGTGCAGAGATCGCTCCGATCGCGCAGCACTTCGGCATGACCATCGTGAGCTTCGCCGAGGGCGAGGTGATCTTCGAGGGTGTTCCCGACCGGTCGCACTACAACCCCATCGGAACCGTGCACGGCGGATTCGCGGCGACGCTCCTCGACTCGGCGTGCGGCACGGCAGTCCACACGACGCTCCGCCCGGGGCAGGCCTACACATCCCTCGAGATCAAGGTCAGCTTCCTGCGCCCCATGACCGTGGAGACGGGCCCCGTCCGGGTGCGCGGTCGCGTCGTGAAGTCAGGGGCGAGGGCGGCGTTCGTCGAAGCCGAGCTCAGGGACTCCGCCGACGTGCTCCTCGCTACGGCGACCAGCACGTGCGCGATCTTCCCAGCGCGCTGACCCGGTCTTCTGAGTCGCGCTTCTCCACAGCTTCACTTCTCGAGCGCGCCCCGAAACGAGCACAGGATAGAATCGGCTCCCGTGACCGGAACGAATCTCCTCGGCATCCCCGAGACGCGCCTTGCGGCTGAGCCAGAGGTCGTCGACGACCTGTCCAACCTGCCCCACGACCAGGCCGCGCTTGCAGCCATCGTCGAGAAGCACCCGGCCTCATCGCTGGCGTGGGCGACCCTCGCAGACGCCGCGCACGCCGACGGCAACACGATCGGCGCGTACGCCTACGCACGCGTCGGCTACCACCGGGGGCTCGACGCCCTTCGCAAGGCCGGGTGGCGAGGCCAGGGCCCCGTGCCGTGGTCGCACGACCCCAACAAGGGAGTCCTGCGCGCGTTCTACGCGCTCCGACGAAGCGCAGCAGAGATCGGCGAGGAGGGCGAGCCCGAGCGCCTCGCCAGCCTGCTCCACGACGCCGACCCGCAGGCGATCACCGAGATCGAGCGGATGCACGCGGCGAGCTAGCGGCGCATCCGCACCAGCAGACAAGCAGGGAACAAGGCAGGGCCGCCGAGTCGGTCCGCCGACCGCGCGGCTCACGCCACGCACACGACAGGCGCGAGCTGCGCCGATCCGACAGAACAGGGGCGACACATGCCAGGCGTAGCAATCATCGGCGGCCAGTGGGGCGACGAAGGCAAGGGCAAGGCAACCGACCTCCTCGGCGACCGCATCGACTACGTCGTGAAGTTCAACGGCGGCAACAACGCCGGCCACACGGTCGTGATCGGTAACGAGAAGTACGCGCTGCACCTGCTGCCCTCCGGAATCCTCACCCCAGGCGTGACCCCCGTCATCGGCAACGGTGTCGTCATCGACCTCGACGTGCTCTTCCACGAGATCGACCACCTCGAGGCGCGCGGCGTCGACACCTCGAAGCTGCGCGTCTCCGCGAACGCGCACCTCATCACCGGGTACCACACCACGCTCGACAAGGTCACCGAGCGGTTCCTCGGGAAGCGCCAGATCGGCACCACCGGACGCGGCATCGGCCCCGCCTACGCCGACAAGATCAACCGCATCGGCATCCGCGTGCAGGACCTCTTCGACGAGAACATCCTCCGCCAGAAGGTCGAAGCAGCGCTCTTCGGCAAGAACCACCTCCTCGTGAAGGTCTACAACCGTCGCGCGATCACGGTCAACGAGATCGTCGACGCGCTCCTCCTCCACGCCGAGCGCCTGCGTCCCATGGTCGGCGACACCTCGCTCGAGCTCTACGACGCCCTCAACGCGGGCCGCAACGTCGTCTTCGAGGGCGGCCAGGCGACCATGCTCGACGTCGACCACGGCACCTACCCGTACGTGACGTCCTCGTCCTCGACCGCGGGAGGCGCATCCACGGGCGCCGGTGTCGGCCCGACCCAGATCAACCGCATCATCGGCATCGTCAAGGCCTACATCACGCGCGTCGGAGCCGGCCCCTTCCCGACCGAGCTGTTCGACGAGTGGGGTGAGCTGTTGCGCACTCGCGGCGGCGAGTTCGGCACCACCACCGGACGCCCGCGCCGCACCGGCTGGTACGACGTTCCCGTCGCCCGCTACACGGCCCGCATCAACGGGGTCACCGACTTGGTCATGACGAAGCTCGACGTGCTCAGCGGCATCGAGCGCATCCCCGTCTGCGTCGCCTACGACGTCGACGGCGTCCGCTTCGACGAGATGCCCGTCTCGCAGTCGGACATCCACCACGCGAAGCCCATCTACGAGTACTTCGACGGCTGGACCGAGGACCTCTCCGGCTGCCGCACCTTCGAGGAGCTGCCCGAGAACGCGCAGCTTTACGTGCAGGCACTCGAGCGCCTCTCCGGTGCCCGCATCTCCGCGATCGGCGTCGGCCCGAAGCGCGACGAGATCATCCAGATCCACGACCTGATCGACTGACCGCGGGCAGCGCGGGCAGCGCCGTCAGCGCCCGTGTGCGGGCAAGCGCTCAACGCCTGAGACAATCGACGACGTGAATAGCGCCCCCGCAGCCCTGACCGTCCTCCCAGACCCCCAGTTCGTGATGGTCGGCGACGGTCACCGCATCGCCACGTACACGTGGGGAGATGTGGACGCGCCGACGGTGATCGTCGTGCACGGCTTCGCGTCGAGCACGAAGGACAACTGGGTGGCGACGGGCTGGGTGCGCGACCTGCTGCGCGCCGGCTACCGCGTGCTCGGCCTCGACCAGCGCGGGCACGGGCAGAGCGACAAGCCCTACGAGGGGCGCGACTACGACATCCGCACGCTGGCCTCCGACGTCGAGGCCGTGCTCGACGCGTACCTCGTCGACACCGCGCTGTACGTCGGCTACTCGCTCGGCGCGCGCGTCGGCTGGGAGGTCGCACAGGACTTCGCCGACCGCATCCCGCGGGTCGTGCTCGGGGGAGTCCCGGATGGCGTGCCGCTCGGGCGCCTCGATATCGATCAGGTGCGCGAGCTCATCGACCACGGCACCCCGGTGCAGGACCCGGTGACGCAGAACTACCTCGCCCTCACGGAGCGCGTCGGAGGCAACGACCTGCGGGCGCTGCTCGCGATCGCCGAAGGGATGCGCGCGTCCGGCAAGGCCGACCCCGACCTCGGCCGTGTGCCGCAGCAGCCGGTGCTCTTCGCGACCGGGTCCCGCGACGGCATCATCGAGGGGTCCAAGGCACTCTCCGCGGCGACGCCCAAGGCCCGCTTCTTCGAGATCCCGGACCGCCACCATTTCAACGCTCCAGGCTCGCGTGACTTCCGTGCCGCAGCCCTCGCCTTCCTCGCCGAGGAAGTCCAAGAGGGCTAGCGGACCCCGGAGGGTGGCGACTGGGTGACGTTCGGGAGCGCCGGGCAAGATGCTTCCATGTCGTCCAGAACACTCGAACGCCGCTCCCGCGGACACGGCGGGGCCATCCCGTGGATCGTCGTCCTTCCCTTCGCCGTCTCCGGCGTCATCCACCTCGTGAAGCCCGCCGTCTTCGAACCGATCATCCCCAAACCGCTGCGGGGGCACAGCCGCGAGCTGGTGGTCGCTTCCGGCGTCGCCGAGCTGGCGTGCGCGGCGGGGCTCGTGCGCCCGTCGACACGGTCGATCGCGGGGCTCGCGAGCGCGGCCGTGCTGCTCGCGGTCTGGCCCGCCAACGCCCAGATGAGCGTCGACCTGGGCCGCCGGGCGTGGCGGAAGCGCACCGCCTCGTCGGTCGTCGCGTTTGTCGTCTCCGTTGCTCGCCTGCCGATGCAGCTCCCGCTCATGAGGGCCGCGCTGGGCTCCGGGAGCTAGCCTTTCCGAATGAGCATCGAGTCGAAGAACGATCAGGTTCGGACGACCTCCGAGCAGCGCGAGATCGAGCGGAAGTACGACATTCCCGAGGGGGCGGGGGAGCCCGAGCTCTCGAAGCTCGGCGCGGGGCTCCGAGCAGGGGAGCCGGTCACGGAGACCCTCGTCGCCGAGTATGTCGACACTCCCGAGCTAGCGATCCTCGACGCCCGCTGCGTGCTGCGTCGCCGCACGGGTGGCGACGACGAGGGGTGGCACCTGAAGCGTCCGCGCAGCGGCGACGAGCGCATCGAGGTCCACGCGCCCGTGGGCGCCCCGCGGCGGATCCCGCCGGAGCTGCGCGCCGAGTTCGCGGACATCATCGGCGAGCGCCCCGTGCTTCCGCTCGTGGAGCTCACGACGACGCGCACGACCACTGAGGTGCGTGGCGGCGGCGCGTGGTCGGCCGGCGGGGCGCGGGATGACGACGACGCGCTCGCCGCGCTCATCTGCGACGACGTCGTGCACGCCAGGGTCGTCCGCATCGGCGAGGAGCGCACGCTCGAGTGGCGGGAGTTCGAGGTCGAGCTGGCGGACGGCGCATCGATCCGGGTCTTCGACGAGATCGAGGCGGTGCTCTTCGACGCCGGCCTCACCCCGTCCATCCACCGTTCCAAGCTCGTTCGCAGCCTCGACGGGGTCCAGCCCGCGCAGGCGCCGACGGGGCAGGGGACGGCCGGCGACGCGGTCGTCTTCGCCATCGCGTCGCGGTTCGGCGAGTTCCAGGAGCAGGAGGCCGCGGCCCGCATCGATGCGCCGGACGCGGTGCACCAGGCGAGGGTCGCCCTGCGCAGGCTGCGGAGCCTCCTCAAGGTCTTCGGCGCCCTGTTCGAGGCGGATGCGGTCGCGTCGCTCGCCGGGGAGCTCAAGTGGGCTGGGGGCGTGCTGGGGGCTCCCCGTGATGCGGAGGTCCTCCGCGAGCTCGTGCTCGCCGAACTCGACTCGGCGGGACACCTCGAGGCGGGCGCGGGGGCCGTCGACGTCGCCAGAGCGCGGATCGAGGCGCTCATCGGCGACCGGCACGCAGCCACCCTCGCGTCCTTCCGGACGGAACTCGATGGGGAGCGCTGGGACGCGCTGCACGACAGCCTCGTCTCCTTCGTCACCGCGCCCCCGTTCGCAGGGCTCGCCGATCGGCGCGCCCTCGGCACCATGCGGAGCCTGACCCGCACCGCCATCGCCACGGTCGAGAAGCGGACGGAACGCGCCCGCAAGAAGCCGAAGAAGCTCGAACGCTGGCACGACGTGCGCAAGGCCGCGAAGTCGGTTCGCTACGGCTACGAGGCCATCGACGAGCTGCCGGACGCGACGGCGAAGAAGCAGCGCAAGGAGTGGAAGCGCCTCGCGCAGGCCTTCGGCGAGTTGCAGGACTCGTCGATGCTCGACGAGGAGCTCGGCGTGCTGAGCGAGCAGCTCGGTCAGTCCGCGCAGGAGGAAGAGCGCGGAGAGACGGGTGCAGAGGACCGCGACGCCGTCGCCGTGCTCGGGGAGCTCCGGACGCGCATCCGCGCCCGCCAGAACGACGCGCTGCGAGTCGCCCGCGACGCCCTCGACGACCTGGCCTGACCGGCCGGCGAGATCTGCACGGACCGGTCAGGCGGTGGTGCCAGGATCGGCGCATGCACATCGATCTCTCGGGCCGTACGGCCCTCGTCACGGGTTCCACGCAGGGTATCGGCCTTGCGATCGCCGCGGATCTCGCCGCCGCTGGCGCGCACGTCATCGTGAACGGGCGCGGAGCCGCCAGCGTGGAGTCGGCCGTCGCCGAGCTGCGCGGGCGCGTGCCAGACGCGACGATCGAGGGGGTGCCCGCCGACCTCGCGACGGCGGAGGGCGCGGCCGTCGTCCGCTCTGCGTTCCCTGACCTCGACATCCTCGTCAACAACCTCGGCATCTACGGCAGCACGCCCGCTCTCGAGATCAGCGACGAGGAGTGGCTGCGCTACTTCGAGGTGAACGTGCTGTCGGCCGCCCGTCTCATGCGCGAGTACCTCCCGGGCATGACGTCGCGCGGCTGGGGGCGGGTGATCTCCATCGCGAGCGACTCAGCCGTCGTGATTCCCGAGGAGATGATCCACTACGGCATGACCAAGACGGCGCTGCTCGCGGTCTCGCGCGGCTACGCGAAGGCGGTCAAGGGCACCGGGGTGACCGTCAACGCCGTCATCGCGGGGCCGACGCACACCGGCGGCGTCGAGGCGTTCGTGGCGGAGCTCGTGGGCGACGACCTCGCCTGGGACGACGCGCAGCGGGAGTTCATGCGACGGCACCGGCCGCAGTCGCTCATCGAGCGTCTCATCGAGCCGGAGGAGATCGCGCACCTGGTCACCTACCTGGCATCGCCGCTGGCCTCGGCGACGACCGGAGGCGCCCTGCGCGTCGACGGCGGCTACGTCGATTCGATCCTGCCGTGAGCGTCGAGCGCAGCCTCGATGTTGGCGACATGGGTGAGGTGTGGGCGTCGCTCGTCGCAGCCACGACGGGGCGCACGCCGTTCACGCTCGGCTACCTCGGCACCGTGGCGTCGGGCGGCGAGCCCCGCGTCCGTGCCGTGATCCTGAGAGCCGTGGATGAGCGGCGCGGCGTCGTGGCGTTCGCGACGGACAGTCGGACGGCGAAGGTCGGGGAGCTGGCCGAGAACCAGCGAGCGGCCCTCACGTTCTACGATCCGGAGCGCGACGTGCAGCTGCGCCTGGGCGGCCGCGCGGAGGTCGTCGCCGACACTGCCGTCCGGCGCGAGATCTGGGACGGGCTCGGGGCGGGGTCGAAGCGGCTCTACGACAAGCCTGAGGTGCCCGGGACTCGGCTGGCAGAGGGGGACTCCGATGCTCGGGGGACGGGCGATGAGGCTGCGTTCGAGCGCTTCGCGTGGGTCCGGGTCACGGTCGACGCGATCGACGCGGTCGACCTCTCCGGCGCTGAGCACATCCGCTGCCGCCACACACGAGGAGTCGACTCCTGGGCAAGCGATCGGCTGGTTCCCTAGGCGCGCTACTGCATGGGCGCGTTCAGGTTCGACGCCCAGGTTCGAATCGCTGAACGCTCGTTCTCGTCGCACACGTAGCCGTAGCCGATGGTCGTGTCGCCGTTCGTGAGCGACCACTCACCGTAGTAGGTCAAGGCGTAGCAGTCGGCCATGGCTTCGGCACTGCCCTGGAACAGGCCCTGCGCGAGCAGGTCGTTGTACTCGCCGCGATAGTCGAAGACGCTGGCGTTGTCGGCACGCTGGTAGACGTGGGCCAGCTCGTGCACGACGGTGAACTTGCTCGACCACTCGCCGAGCTCGCTCTCCGGGAGCAGGTGCACGGTGAGCGAGTCCTCCTTCGTGATGCACCCTGTCGTGCGCCAGTCCTCCCGATCGTCGGCCGTGCACGCGGTTGCCGCATCCCACTGCACGTCGATAAACCCTTTGCCTGCCGTGTCCACGATGCTCTCCGTGACCAAGCCGCTGGTGTTCACGCGCCGGGCTTGAGCCTCAGCGACGCTGACCTCGAGTCCCTCTCGGAAGGTCTTCGCCTGCGCTGCGATCGTCTGCGCGGTGTACTCGAGCAGGTTCGGATCAGCCATCTTCTCGTCCTGCCGGAACAACCACTCGAATTCAGCGACGAGCCAGGCGACGGGAGACTCTTCGAACTCGAGGGACAGCTCGTCGATCTTGGCGCGTTCGTCCGCGTAGAGCGCGCGCTGGGTGTCGATCTCGGAGTCTGCCGTGGGGGCAGCATCGGGTGTCGCCACGCTGGAGGAGCCGCCCGTCTCATCACCCCCGGAAAAGAGCAGCGCGCCGAAACCGGCGAAGACGACGACGGCCACGATGGCCACGACGGCCAGGCATCCGCACCCGGCGAGCCAGCCGCCGACTCCGCGGCTTCGGCGAGACACGTGCGGTGCTGTCGCCGGTGCGAGTGCTGGACCTGCTGCTGACGCCGCTGGTTGGTGACCGGGCGTTCGTCCGGTCGACAGCGTCGGGTTGACGCCTCGGATCCAGCGGATGAGCTCGGGGGAAGCGGCTGGGTTCGCGGCGATGAGCGCATGGAGGTCCCAGCGCTGGGCGGCGAGATCGACGAGGACCTGCAACGGTGTGCTCGGATCGCAGGCGATTGCGTGCGCTGCCCTTGGCTGCCGGTCGTTCATGCACTCCCCTTGCTGTTCTGGCTCACCGCTCGGGAGAGATGCGGTGCTGTCTGCTCCAGGAAAGGACTCTCCCGCGGCGATTCTGGCACCGGTCCAGCGTAGTCCGCGGTGCGCTGCTGGCCGCTGCACCGCGTCCGTCTGTCCGAGAGTCGACGATCTGTGTCGCTCGATGGCGTCGCCGGGGCACGCCGGTGGGAGCGGCTAGGCGAGGGCGGCGTCGATGGCGTCGGCCGAGAGCACGTGGTCGATGGCGAGGGCGCTGGCGCCGAGGATCGCGGCGTCGCCTCGGGCTCGCGACGCCACGACCCGAAGGTGCTGCGTCGCGAGCGGCAGTGAGCGCGAGTAGACGACTTCGCGGATGCCGGCCATGAGCTGCTCGCCCGCCTCCGCGATGCTCCCGCCGATGACGATCATCGACGGGTTGAGCATGCTGACACAGGCGGCGAGCACGGTGCCGACATCGCGGCCGGCCTGACGGAGGGCCCGGGCTGCGCTCAGGTCTCCCGAGCGCACGAGCGCCACGATCTGCCCGCTGCCCGACACCTCGATGCCCTCCTCGCGGAGCCTTCGGGCTATTGCGTCGCTCCCGGCGACGGCTTCGAGGCAGCCGAGGTTGCCGCACCTGCAGGGGATGCTCTCGGCGCCGGGCACGGCGATGTGCCCGATGTCGCCAGCGGCACCTCTGGCGCCGCGTCGCAGCGAGCCGTCCGCGATGATGCCGGAGCCGATTCCGGTCGCGACCTTGACGAAGAGCAGGTCGGAGACCTCGGGCCACTCGCTCCGGTGCTCGCCGAGGGCCATGATGTTGACGTCGTTGTCGACCAGCACAGGAGCGTCGAAGTGGGCGCCGAGCCTGCCGGCGACGTCGGCGTCGTCCCAGCCGGGCATGATGGGCGGGTTGATGGGTCGGCCGGAGCTGAACTCGACGGGCCCGGGGAGGCCGACGCCGACGCTCACGAGCTCGCGGCGCCCGCGGTTCGACGCGGCGAGCATCTCGTCGCCCTTCGTGCACACCCAGGCCAGCACCGCGTCCGGCCCGAGGTCGATGGGCAGCTTGTCCTCCGAGTCGGCGATGATGTTCGAGGCGAGGTCGGTGAGGGCCATTCTCGCGTGGGTCGCACCGAGGTCGACGGCGAGGACAACTCTGCTCTCGGGGGAGAAGGCGAAGACGGCGGGGGGCCTGCCGCCCGTCGAGTGGGCCTCGCCGACGGTCACGATGAGGCCCGCCGTCATGAGCATGTCGATGCGGGTCGCGACCGTGGAGCGGGCCTGGCCGGTGACGGATGCGAGTTCAGCGCGCGTGCGGGGGGCGCCGTCGCGGAGCATCTGGAAGAGCTCTCCGGGGCCAGGCTGGCGCGACGCCGGCTTCGGCAGCTGCTCGATGACCATGCGCGTCTTCTCTCTCGGGTCGGGGGTCGGCGGGAGCCGACTTCGCCACGTTACCGCTCTGCCCGTCTTCGGTGACTGCGACGCTTCTGTGTGGCGGCGTATCTCAATTGTGCAACAGGCAAGACACTTTTGCTTGACCGTCGACAAAAGTGACGGTAGCTTTCGACACATGGTCAACGAAGACCCCACATCGGGTCCCTCCCCCCTCCTGCAGATGCGTGGCATCGTCAAGCAGTTCCCAGGTGCTCGGGCGCTCGACGGCGTCGACCTCGACGTCCTCCCCGGCGAAGTCCACTGCCTCCTCGGCCAGAACGGCGCAGGCAAGTCGACGCTCATCAAGGTGCTCGCAGGCGCACACCAGCCCACCGAGGGCCAGCTGCTCCTGGACGGCGAGCCCATCACCATCCCCAACCCAGTCGCTGCACTCGGGCTCGGCATCGCCACGATGTACCAGGAGCTCGACGTCGTCGACGGCCTGACCGTCGCGGAGAACGTGTACCTCGGGCACGAACTCGACACCGCGGGCGTCTCCAGGCGTGCCGAGGCGAAGCAGCGGACGAAGGAGATCCTGGCGCGGCTCGGGCACTCCGAGATCTCACCCACGACCGAGGTCGGCGAGCTCTCCGCCGCTGGCAAGCAGATCGTCTCCATGGCTCGGGCGCTTTCGCACGAGGCCCGCATCATCGTCATGGACGAGCCCTCCGCGGTGCTCGACTCCGAGGAGGTCGCGAACCTCTTCCGCGTGGTCGAGGAGCTCACGAAGGCGGGCGTCGCGATCATCTACATCTCGCACCGGCTCGAGGAGATCCGCACGATCGGCGATCGCATCACGGTGCTCAAGGACGGCCGCACGGTCGCCCAGAACCTGCCGGTCAGCGAGACTCCGACCTCGGAGCTCATCACCCTCATGACCGGCCGCAAGGTCGAGTACCTGTTCCCCGATTCCCCTGAGCTCCCATCGGATGCGCCCGTGCTGCTCGACGTGCAGGACCTCGCGCTCGCTGACACGTTCTCGGACGTCTCGTTCACCGTCTCCGCTGGCGAGATCGTCGGATTCGCGGGGCTCGTCGGTGCCGGCCGGAGCGAGATCATGGAGACCATCTACGGCGCACGCAAGGCGACGGGCGGCACGGTCACGGTCGAGGGCAAGACGCTCGCGCGCGGTTCGGTCACGGCTGCCGTGAACGCGGGCATCGGCCTCGCGCCGGAAGAGCGCAAGAGCCAGGGGCTCCTGCTCGACGAGCCCGTCTACCGGAACATCACGCTCTCCACGTTCCAGCGCTTCGCCTCGTTCTCGTGGCTGAAGGAAGGCGACGAGCGCCGCGCTGCGAAGGAGCAGGCGGAGTACCTCGACCTGCGGCCGGCTGGCGTCGATCGCGACATCCGCACGCTCTCGGGTGGCAACCAGCAGAAGGCGATGCTCGCCCGCTGGCTCGTGCACGGCTGCCGCGTGCTGCTGCTCGACGAGCCGACCCGAGGCGTCGATGTCGGCGCGCGGGCGGAGATCTACGCCCTCATACGCAAGCTCGCCGACGAAGGCGCGGCGGTTGTCGTCGTCTCCAGCGAGATCCCGGAGGTCCTCGGCCTCGCCGACCGGGTGCTCGTCGTCTCCGAAGGGCGAGTCGTCCACCAAGGCCCAGCATCCGCTCTCGATGAGCACGCCGTACTCGACATGGTTATGGAAAGCAGCGCAGCATGAGCACTCAGACTCCCCAGTCCTCCGCCCCGAGCGGCGGCTCGCCATCCCAGGACGGCACGATCATCGCCCCCGCCGCCGACGAGAGCTCCCGCGTGGAGCACGAGGTCGCCAGCGACAACGCCAAGCGCGGCGGTTTCTTCCGTGGCAGCTCTGCCCGCAACTTCGGCCTCATCCTGGCGCTCGTCGTGCTCTGCATCGCGGGCACGGTCTCGGCGGGTGAGCGCTTCGCGAGCGTCGACAACCTCATGGTGGTGCTGAGCCAGGCGTCCATCATCGGCGTCCTCTCGATCGGCATGACGTTCGTCATCACGGCGGGCGGCATCGACCTGTCCGTCGGCTCCGTGCTCGGGCTCGCCTCGGTCTGGGCGACGACGCTCTCCACGCAGGCCTACGCGGAAGCGTGGGGATGGTGGGTCATCGTGCTCACCTCGCTGCTCGTCGGGCTCGGCGCCGGTGTCGTCAACGGTGTCCTCATCGCCTACGGCAAGGTGGTGGCGTTCATCGCGACGCTCGCCATGATGGTCGCCGCCCGTGGGTTCGCGGAGCTCATCGCCGGTCGTCGCACGCAGATCGTCAACGTCGACTCGTTCCTCGAGACCTTCCGCGGCGACCTCCTCGGCATCCCGGTCATCGTGTGGATCTTCGTGCTCGTCGCGATCGGCGGCTGGTTCCTCCTGAACCGCACCACCTTCGGGCGCCGTACGGTCGCCGTCGGCGGCAACCCGGAGGCCGCGCGCCTCGCCGGCATCAAGGTGAAGCGCCACACGATGTACCTCTACGCGCTGGTCGGTCTGACCGCCGGCATCGCGTCCATCATGATGCTCGCCCGCACGACGGCGGGCTCGTCCACCAACGGCATGCTCTACGAGCTGGATGCGATCGCGGCGGTCGTCGTCGGCGGCACCCTGCTCGTCGGCGGTCGCGGCACGATCGTCGGCACCGTCCTCGGCGTCCTCATCTTCGCCACCCTCACGAACATCTTCATCCAGGCGAACCTCGACAGCTCCGTGCAGGCCATTGCGAAGGGCGCGATCATCGTGATCGCCGTCCTCCTCCAGCAGCGCTTCTCGTCGCGGGCCAAGACGTCCTAGCCGCGGGACGGGGCGCGAGGCAGGCCCTCCAGCCCGATCCTCTCCAGACCCATCCTCTCCAGACCCACCGAACCCCACCAGACCCAAACCCCATCACCATGGCAGCATCAAAGGAGATCCCCATGTCCACGAGTTCCTTCAGGAAGACAGCTTCCCGAAAGCGCCGGATCCTCGCAGCAGGCGCAACGGCCGCTTCGGCGCTGCTGCTGCTCACCGGCTGCCTCTCGAACACCCCGCCGGCGGCGGAGGGCGAGGCGCCAGCAGGCGGCAACGCCACGGCGTCCGACAACGACGCGGCCGGCGAGCCGCTGGTCATCGGCTTCTCGGCCCCGGCGGCCGACCACGGCTGGATGGGCGCAATCACGTCTGCCGCCGAGGCTGAGGCCGCGAAGTACGAGGACGTCGAGCTTCGGGTCGCAGAGGGCACGAATGACGTGAACCTCCAGATCAGCCAGATCGAGGGCTTCATCAACGACGGTGTCGACGCCATCGTGCTGCTGCCCTTCGACGGCGCCGCCCTCACCGAGGTCGCGACCAAGGCGATGGAGGCGGGCATCCCGGTCATCAACGTCGACCGCGAGTTCACGAGCCCCTTCGCAGCCCGCACGACGGTGCTCGGCGACAACTACGGCATGGGCGTCAGCGCCGGCACGTACATGTGCGAGCAGCTCGCGGACAAGCCAGACGCCGTGGTCGCCGAGATCGCCGGCATCGACTCCCTGCCGCTCACCCAGGAGCGCAGCCAGGGCTTCGCGGATGCGCTCGGCGACTGCGGTCTCGAGGTCTCGAACCGTGTCGCTGCCGACTTCACGGTGCAGGGCGGTGAGCAGGCGGCCACGAACCTCCTGCAGGCCGCTCCGCAGATCGACGCGATGTGGAACCACGACGACGACCAGGGTGTCGGTGTCCTCTCTGCCATCGAGAACGCCAACCGCGACGAGTTCTTCCTCGTCGGCGGCGCGGGCTCGGCGAACGTGATGCGCGAGATCCAGGAGGGTGACAGCGTCGTCAAGGCGACCGTCGTCTACCCGTCGACGCAGGCGGCCGACGGCATCAAGCTGGCCCGCCTCATCGCGCACGACCGCTCGCTCGGCGACCTCACGTCGCAGAGCGTCCCGCGTCTTGTGCAGCTCTACGCTCCCGTCGTGACGAGCGAGAACGTCGGCGACTACATCGACGCGGCGTTCGAGTCGTAACCAGCTGCTCACACTGTCCGCGCGGGGCGGGGCTCTCCTCCTCTCTGACTCCGCCCCGCGTTGGCCTCCTGAACGAAAGAGTGAACAATGAGTCAAGACGCACAGCCGGACCTGGGCATCGGCATGGTCGGCTACGCCTTCATGGGGGCCGCGCACTCGCAGGCGTGGCGGAACGCTCCCCGCTTCTTCGACCTGCCGCTCGCGCCCAAGATGCGCGTCGTGGCTGGCCGGAACGCCGCGAAGGCGGCGCAGGCCGCTGACAAGCTCGGCTGGGCATCGAGCACCTCGGATTGGCGGGAGCTGCTGACTCGCGACGACGTGCAGCTCATCGACATCTGCTCGCCGGGCGACACGCACGCCGAGATCGCCATCGCGGCGCTCGAGGCGGGCAAGCACGTGCTCTGCGAGAAGCCGCTCGCCAACACGGTCGAGGAGGCCGAGCGGATGAACGCGGCGGCGATCGCCGCCGAGGCCCACGGCGTGCGCGCCATGGTCGGCTTCACGTATCGGCGAGTGCCGGCGATCCGACTCGCGCAGCAGCTCGTCGCGGAGGGTCGCATCGGCGACATCCGTCAGGTGCGAGCCCAATACCTGCAGGACTGGCTCGCTGACGAGAACGCGCCGCTCTCCTGGCGTCTCGACAAGGAGAAGGCCGGCTCGGGTGCGCTCGGCGACATCGGGGCGCACATCGTCGACCTCACCCACTTCATCACCGGCCAGCAGCTGAGCGGAGTCTCGGGTCTCGTGGAGACGTTCGTGAAGGAGCGACCCGTCGCCGAGGACTTCGCGGGGCTCTCCGGAACCGGCGGCACCGAGCGCGGCCCCGTCACGGTCGACGATGCCGCAGTCTTCTTCGGTCGCCTGCAGGGCGGCGCCATCGCCGTGTTCGAGGCCACGCGCTTCGCGTACGGTCGGAAGAACGCGATCAGGCTCGAGATCAACGGAACGACAGGATCGATCGCCTTCGACTTCGAGGACATGAACGTGCTCGAGTACTTCGACGCGAGCGGCGATCCCACCACGGCCGGGTACACGCGCATCATCGTCACCGAGCCAGAGCACCATCCATTCATCAAGGCGTGGTGGCCGGCCGGCCACGGGCTCGGCTACGAGCACGCCTTCACGCACCAGGCGGTCGAGCTGGTCGAGGACATCGCGGCTCGCCGCGCTCCGGCGCCCTCGTTCGCCGACGGCCTCGCCGTCCAGCGGGTGCTCGCCGCCGTCGAGGAGAGCTCGGCAAACGGCAGCTCGTGGGTCTCGATCCCCGTGCCGAGCGATGCCCCGCACACCTCAGTCGAACCAGAACTCCAGAGGAGCTAGTCCATGTCTCGTCCTGTCACGTTGTTCACCGGTCAGTGGGCCGATCTGCCGTTCGAGGAGGTCGCTCGCCTCGCGGGGGAGTGGGGGTATGACGGCTTGGAGATCGCCTGCTGGGGTGATCATCTGGATCCGTGGCGGTGGGATGACGCCGAGTACGTCCAGGGCAAGCTCGACGTTCTCGAGCGCAACGGTCTCAAAGTGTGGACGATCTCGAACCATCTCAAGGGGCAGGTGGTGTGTGATGACCCGATCGATCAGCGCCATCGGGACATCGTGTCCGACCGGGTGTGGGGCGACGGTGAGCCGGAAGGGGTGCGGCAGCGTGCTGCGGAGGAGCTGAAGAACACGGCCCGCCTGGCCGCGGCGCTGGGTGTGAAGACCGTCACGGGCTTCACGGGGTCGAGCATCTGGAAGTACGTGGCGATGTTCCCTCCCGCGACGGAGGCGATGGTGGATGCCGGCTACCAGGACTTCGCGGATCGGTGGAACCCGATCCTGGATGTGTTCGAGGAGGTCGGGGTCCGGTTCGCGCACGAGGTGCACCCGTCCGAGATCGCGTATGACTACTGGACCACGAAGCGTGCGTTGGAGGCGATCGGGCATCGGGAGTCGTTCGGGTTGAACTGGGATCCCTCGCACATGGTGTGGCAGGACATCGACCCGGTGGGGTTCTTGTGGGACTTCCAGGACCGCATCTATCACGTGCATTGCAAGGACACGAAGAAGCGCCTCAGCAATGGTCGGAATGGGCGGTTGTCGTCGCATCTGCCGTGGGCGGATCCGCGGCGGGGGTGGGACTTCATCTCGACCGGGCACGGGGACGTGCCGTGGGAGGACTGCTTCCGCATGTTGAACGCGATCGGGTACGAGGGGCCGTTGTCGGTGGAGTGGGAGGACGCGGGTATGGACCGTCTCGTGGGTGCTCCGGAGGCGTTGGGGTTCGTGCGCACGCTGTCCACGTACCGCCCGTCGGAAGCGGCGTTCGACTCGGCGTTCTCCACGAAGCAGGACTAGCCCCGAAGCAGGACGAGCCCACGAAGCAGGACGAGCCGGCGCGGATCAGCCCTCTGCGAGGTCGTCGAGGATGAGCGCCAGCCGGTACGGCACGACCTCGGAGAGCGAGACGGTGGTGCTCGTCCGTGTGACGCCGGGCAGCTCGAGCATGGCGCGCGTCACTCGATGCAGGTCGCTCGTGTCCTTGGCGACGACACGCGCCAGCAGGTCGGCATCACCGGTCGTCGAGTGCACCTCCACGACCTGGGCCATCTCGCCGAGTCGCTCGTAGGCCTCGTCGGCGGCATTCTGGCTGAGGGAGAGCGCGACGAAGGCGGTCAGCGGATAGCCGAGGGCGGCGGCACTGAGGCGGGTGCTCTCCGGCGAGAGCATCCCCTCGTCGGCGAGCCGCGACAGGCGAGCGTGCACAGTGTTCCGGGCGACGCCGAGCTCTCTCGAGAGGGCGAGCACGGACGCGCCGGGGAGTCGGTCGAGCGTCCGGATGATGCGGGCGTCAAGGGCGTCGAAGCCGCGATGATTGGGCAAATCTCCTCCTCAGGTGCGGAGAGCGTGCAAACTGCTCAGTCCGCGCAGCTTGTCTTGCGCAGACTACCCCCGGGCGACATGCTCGGCGCATGCCTGAACTCGTCGCGCCTCCACGCCACCGCGCTCTCGACGACATCGCCGGCCTCGCCGTCGGAGTTCTGGTCATCTCGTTCGGGCTCTTCCTCCTCAAGTCGGGCGGCCTCGTCACCGGAGGGACCGCCGGCCTGGCGCTGCTGCTCGGGTACGTGCTGCCCGTTCCATTCGGAGTCATCTTCGTCGTCGTGAACCTGCCGTTCTTCGCGCTCGCCGCTCGAGGCAAGGGCTGGCGGTTCGTCGTGAGGAGCCTCGTCTCGATCGCGCTCGTCTCCGTGCTGACCTCGCTGCATGCATCCGTCGCGGGGGTTGGGCCTCTCGAGCTGCCTCCCGTCTACGCGGCGGTGCTCGGCAACGTCCTGTGCGGCGTCGGGCTGCTCATCCTGTTCCGACACAACTCGAGTCTCGGCGGATTCACCGTCGTCGCACTCGTGGCGCAGGAGAAGTTCGGCGTGCGGGCCGGCTACGTGCTGCTCGCGCTCGACCTGCTGGTGGTGCTTGCCTCCTTCACCGTCCTCGACCCGTCGCAGGTGCTCATCTCGGCGCTCGGTGCCGGCGTGCTGAGTCTCATCATCATGCTCAATCATCGGCCGGGCAGGTACCGAGCCTCCTGACCTCAGGCGCCCGTCACCGCCCGCGCATGCAGTGATGGGCACCAACCTCCCCCGAGGTTGGTGCCCATCGTCCCCTGCCGCGGTCGCCAGGTGAGGAGTGCAGTCGGGCGTCGTCCCCCGATGACGCCCACCCCGTGTTGATGCGGGCTGCAGTTTCTCGAACCCGGCGTTACGCGCCGGCGAGGGGAGTATTTGGTTGCTCTCTGTTCCGTTCGCCGCCTCGAGCCGCAGCTCGAGATCTCACGGATGTGGTGGCTGTGCCGCCGAAGGCTGCTTCACTTTCGTGGGGTTGCCCGGGCGGTGCCGTTTCGCTCACCACATGGAGGAAGCTAACACGGTGGTGGCGGGCCGACGCGCGCGTCTGGTGTCGCTAATGAACCGTTTAGTCCATTCGGATCGTCCACATGTCTTTTGGTCGGTGTGCTCGTGAATCCATGCCTGATCTGGCGATTCGCGGGGTCTGCGACGGGCCGATCCAGGCTGCGAAAGCGGAATCGGCATTCCGTGCCGCTGTGCCCGAACCCGCAGCGCGCCTCCCGGCGCTGGACGCGTCGCTGTCGATCGGCGCGCTCGGATCGTGTTTCATGAGGGTATGCATCTCGAACCCTCGCAGGTACTCGAAGGCCGGCACGTCTCGCTGCATCCGGCGAGCGCGGCAGGCTGGGCGGAGCTGGGCGATGTCCTCTGCGTGCCAGAGGTGTTCGCCTCCGGATGGGGTGGGGGTCCCGCTGGGATGCCCGACCGTCGAGACTGGGGCGACTGGGTGGAGAACTACACGCCTGGGCCCCGAAATGGATGCACCTACGTCGTCAGAGTCAACGGCGGGCCGCAGCACGGGCGGGCTGTCGGCACGACCTCGATCGGTCGCGTCGACCTGGCCAGGGAGTCGGCGGAGATCGGGTGGACCGCCTACACGCCAGCGGTGTGGGGGACCGTCGTGAACCCGGCCACGAAGCTGGTGCTCCTCGACCACCTCTTCCGGGTGGGCTTCGGGAGAGTCGAGTTCAGCGTCGACAACCGCAACGAACGCTCGCAGGCGGCGCTCGCCAAGCTCGGCGCTGCCCGGGAGGGGGTGCTGCGGCGTCATCAGCTCCGTGCGGACGGCACCTGGCGAGACACGGTCCGCTTCTCCGTCATCGAGCCAGAGTGGTCGACCGTCCGCGAACGGCTGCGTGCACGTGTCGAGGCCGGGCAGGCGCTGGTGGGCGAGGCGGGTCCCGTCGACGGAAGATCAGCCCGCTGAAGGAGAACGCGGAGCTCGGCTCAGCGTGTCCGTCAGCAGACGTGGTTCCATGGACCCATGACGACTCCTGTGTACACCGCAATTGCCCACGCTTCCGGTGGTGGCCGCGACGGCCACGTGCGTTCGGAAGACGACCGCATCGATCTCGACACGCGTCCCCCGAAGGAGATGGGTGGCAGCGGAGAGGGCACCAACCCTGAAGAGCTCTTCGCCGCCGGATACTCGGCCTGCTTCCTCGGCGCATTCCACGCGGCAGGAAAGCAGCTCGGCAAGGACACGAAGGACGCCGCCGTCTCCACCTCGGTGGGAATCGGCAAGCGCGAGCCCACTGGCTTCGAGCTCTCGGTGGTCCACGACGTCTACGCGCCGAACCTGTCGAGCGAGGAGACCCAAGAGGTCGCTCGCATCGCGCACGAAGACATCTGCCCCTACTCGCACGCCACCCGCGGCAACGTCGACGTGCAGATCAACATCGTCAGCTGATGGCGGAGGTGAACGAACAGTCGCATCCGGATGACCGGGTCACGCGAGCCGAGCTCGCGGGCATCGTCGACCACACGCTGCTGAAGACCGACGCGACCCCTGGGCAGGTGGCTGCCCTCCTCGAGGAGGCCAAGGCCCTGAAGGCGTTCTCCATCTGCGTCTCGCCCAACATGCTCCCCGTGCAGGGAGACCCGGGCGAGGTGAAGATCGCGACCGTGGTCGGCTTCCCCTCCGGGAAGCACCACTCCGCGATCAAGGCCGCAGAGGCGGCGCGGGCCGTCGCCGACGGCGCCGACGAGCTCGACATGGTCATCGACATCGGCATGCTGAAGGCTGGCCGGGCCGACCTCGTGCAGGCGGACGTCGCCGCGGTCCGCGAGGCCGCCCCGTCCGCACTCCTCAAGGTCATCATCGAGTCTGCCGCGCTGACGGACGACGAGATCGTCGCCGCCTGCCAGGCTTCCGAAGCCGCGGGGGCCGACTACGTGAAGACGTCGACGGGCTTCTCGGCCGCTGGCGGAGCATCCACCCATGCCGTGGCGCTCATGCGTGCCACGGTCGGCGAACGGCTCGGCGTGAAGGCGTCCGGCGGTATCCGCTCGACGGCGGATGCGCTTGCCATGGTCGAAGCCGGCGCCTCACGCCTCGGCCTCTCCGGAACGGCAGCTGTGCTGGACGGCCTCAGCGGCTAGAAGTCCCGCATTCCGGGTTCCCATTCGGCGGCCCGGAACGCTGAACGTGCGAAGAGCGCATGCCCTCAGGGGCATGCGCTCTTCGTCGTTGTGCCTCGAGCTCGCGCGCCGGTCGCGGTGCCCGTTCAGGCGGTGCGCGGTGTGAGGTGCCGGTGCACGGCCTCGTGGATGCCCTCGATGTCGCCCTGCTCGGTGAGGCGGACGAGTTCCTCGTGATGGGTGCTGAAGTCGCCGAGCGCGGGGTGCGCGCCGATTGCGTGCGAGGTGCAGATGAGCGACTCGGTCGCGATGGTCGAGTACGCCCGGGAGAGGCGCGAGTTGCCTGCACTCTCGACGAATCTCCGGTGGAAGGCGTGGTCGATGCGGAGTGCCCGGATCTCGTCGCCGGCATGGGCGGCTTCGTGCAGCTCCGCCACGACGGCGGACAGGGCCGAGGCGATGCTCGCCCGCTCGGCGGGGGACTTGGCCGCGATGACGGCGGCGGCCGCGCACTCGAGCACTTCCCTGGCCGCGAAGATCTCCGCGGCGTCCTCGTCGGTGAGTTCTCGGACGAAGACGCCACGATTGCGGCGGCTCTCGAGCAGGCCCTCCTGGACGAGCCGCTGCAGCGCCTCACGAACCGGCCCGCGCGAGACCTCGTAGTCAGCGGCGATGCGCGCTTCGTTCAGCTGCGCGCCTGGTGCGAACGAGCCGTCGATGACCTGCTCGCGGAGATGGTCGGCGATGATCGCCGAGGTCTGCTGGCTCTGGAGGCCAAGCGTGGCTGCTGCGCTCATGGGATGCGTCCTCAGCTGTGGAGCTGACCCGAGTGGGCCGCGTGGTCGACATGGGTGGCGGGCTCGACCTGGAAGGTGCTGTGGCTCGTCTCGAAATGCTCCTTGAGGCACGCGTCGAGCTCGCAGAGCACGGCGTCGAGGCCCCGCTCGTCGAGCGTCTCCGGGGCGACGACGACGTGGGCGGAGAACATGGGCACGCCGGACGTGATGGTCCACGCATGCACGTCGTGCACATCCACGACCCCGGGCACGGACCGCAGGTGCCTGCGAGTGGCGTCGAGGTCGACGTTCTTCGGGGTGGCTTCCATGAGCACGTCCACCACCTCGCGGAGCAGGCTGATGGCCCTTGGGAAGATGAGGACGGCGATGAGGATCGACGCGATCTGGTCGGCGACCATCCACCCCGTCACCCAGATGACGATGGCCGCGATGATGACGGCCACCGAGCCGAGCAGGTCGCCGAGGACCTCAAGGTACGCGCCGCGCACGTTCAGGCTCTCCTTCTGGCCCGATCGCAGCACGAGGAGCGAGACGAGGTTCGCGACGGCTCCGATGACCGCCGCGGCGAGCATGATGCCGGACTCGACCTCCACCTCCTGCCCGAATCGGCGGATCGCCTCGATGAAGATCGTGACGGCGATGACGCCGAGGATGAGTCCGTTGATGAGTGCCGCCAGCACCTCCGCTCGCTGGAAGCCGAAGGTGCGGCGGGAGGATGCGGGGAGCGTCGCCACGTAGCTGGCGAGGAGCGCGACGGTGACGCCGGCCGCATCCGTGAGCATGTGGCCGGCGTCGGCGAGCAGGGAGAGCGAGTTCGAGGCGAAGGCTCCGACGATCTGCACGAGGAAGACGCTCGCCGTGATGGCGAGGACGATGATGAGCTTCTTGCGGTGCTTGCCCGTGGCCGTCGTGTGGTCGCCGAGCCCGTGGCTGTGCCCGTGGTCCTCGTGGAGCTCGGAGGAGCGTTCGACGCACGGATGCGTCGGGCTGAAGGCCTCGCCGCCGTCGTGGTCGTGCGCCGGCTGATCGCCGTCGTGGCGGTGGCCGTCGGCAGGCTCGGTGGGGTTCGACATGCGTCCAGGCTAGCCCTGCTGTCTATTGTTGACAATCTCCAATCCTGGGACGGTTGCGGGGAGTATCGGTCCCGTGCCGCGCCTGGCGCGTATTTCTCGCGACACGGAGCCAGCGCTAGGCTCCTGGCATGTCCTCATCGAGCGAAGCCCCCGCAGTCAGGAACGAGCACGTCGATGGCGTCGAGGCCCCCGCATCCGCTCGCGACGCGCAGGTCCAGCACACGTCGGACGATGCAGCGCTGCGCCGGCTGACCTCGATCCGCGGCAGCATCGACAACATCGATGCCGCGCTGGTGCACATGCTCGCCGAGCGCTTCAAGTTCACGACCCTCGTCGGTGAGCTGAAGGCGGAGCACGGCCTGCCGCCCGCAGACCCCGACCGTGAGCGACGCCAGATCCTCCGCCTCCGCCAGCTCGCGGAGGAGGCGCACCTCGACCCCGAGTTCGCGGAGACGTTCATCAACTTCGTCATCGCCGAGGTGATCCGCCACCACGAGCGCATCGCCGAGCAGAACTAGGCGATCGGTCTCGGCGAGCGGGCCTAGGCCCGCCCGCCTGCCGCTCCGTTGGGAGGGTGCGGTGCCCTAGCGGGCCGCGAGAGCGTCGGCCATGCGCCGGATGATCTCCTCGATCACCGGCTTCGGGGTGGCGAACACGATGCGCACGTACTGCTCGAAATCGGCCCCGCAGGACGCGCCTGCGGTCAGGGTGACGCCGGCGTTGTCGAGGAAGAACTTCGCGGGTGGGCCATCGATGCCGAGGGCTGACACGTCGAGCCAGGCCACGTAGGTCGATTCGGGCACGATGGCGCGCACGCCGGGCAGGAGCTCGGCAACCAGCCGGAAGAGCAGGTCGCGGTTCTCGACGAGCGCCGCGTTCACCTCGTCGAGCCAGCCGTCGCTGTCGCTGTACGCGGCCTCGGCAGCGAACGCACCCAGGATCGACGAGCCCCACACGACTCCGAAGCCGAACGTGCGGTAGTGCTCGAGGTCGGCGTCGTTCGTGAAGATGATCTGCGCGGACTTCAGGCCCGCGACGTTCCACGCCTTCGAGGCCGCCGTCGATGTCACCGAGTGGCGGGCCGCTTCGGCCGAGACGGACGCGTACGGGATGTGCTGCGGCCCGTCGAGGGTGAGTGGCGCCCAGATCTCGTCCGCGAAGACGCGGCCGCCGCCGCGCTCGACGATGTCGGCGAGGCGGAGCAGCTCCTCTCTCGTGTAGACGGCGCCCGTCGGGTTGTGCGGGTTGACGAGCACCACGTTGGCCGGCCCGTTCGCGAAGGCACGCTCGATGCCCTCGAAGTCGAGCGTCCAGCGCTCGTCTTCGATCACTCCCGCCACCTCGATCGTCTCGCGCCCCTGCAGCGCGTCGGTCACGAGGAACGGCATGTACGCGGGCGTCGGCACGATGATCGGGGAGTCCGGAGCCGTGAAGTGGCGCACGAACACGTCGAAGGCGCCCATGACATCGGCGATGTGGTGGATGCGCTCGGGCTCCACCGCCCAGCCATAGCGTCGCTCGAAGAACGCGGATGCGGCCGTCGCCGTGCGCGCCCAGGTGGGTGGGGCGAGATAGCCGAGCTCGTCCTCCTCGACGGCTCCGAGGATCGCCTGCCGCACGTTCGACGCCGTCCCGAAATCCATCTCCGCGACCCACGCGCCGATGGTGCCCTCGTTGAGGCTCCACTTTCGGCTGTCGGGGCGGGCCAGCTCCGCGCGGGTGACGGCGTCGAAGCGCCTCGTGGTCTCGGTGCTGCTTGTCGGCGAGGGCATGTGGGAAACGTAACCACGCAAACGCTCGAGGCCCCTCGCGTATTTCCAAAGGTTTCGCCGCGGCTCCACAAGCTGACGCGAGTTCCGTACGTTGACCCTGTGGCCATTGAAGAGCGAAACGAACAGACCTTTGCGACCAGGCAGATCCACGCCGGCGCGGTCGTCGACAGCGACGTCGGCGCACGCGTGACCCCGATCTACCAGAGCGCCGGGTACGTCTTCCCGTCCTACGACGAGGCCGAGGCCCGATTCTCCGGCGAGAGCGTCGGGCGCGCCTATTCGCGCGGCGACAACCCGACGAACGTCGTCGCGGGGAAGCGCATCGCGAACCTGGAAGGTGGGCGGAACGGGCTCGTCGTGTCGAGCGGGCAGGCGGCCATCGCCATGACCCTGTTCTCGCTGGCCGCCTCCGGTGACCACATCCTCTCGACGGCGAGCCTCTACGGGGGCACCCGGCAGCTGTTCGACGGCAGCCTCACCCGGCAGGGCCTGAACTTCGAATTCCTCCGCGCGGATGCGAGCGAGGAGGAGTGGCTCGCGCGCATCCGCCCCGAGACTCGGGCCGTGTACACGGAGTCGATCCCCAACCCGAAGAACGACGTCGTCGACCTCGAGCTGCTCGGGCGCGTAGCCGCCAAGGCCGGGGTGCCGCTCATCGTCGACAACACGGTCGCGACCCCTTACCTCTGTCGTCCCATCGAGTGGGGCGCCGACATCGTCATCCATTCCACCTCGAAGTGGCTCTCGGGTCATGGCTCAGTCATCGGCGGTGTCATCGTCGACGCTGGGAAGTTCGACTGGGCCGCCAACTCCGAGCGGTTCCCGCACTTCACGAAGGGGTCGTTCGAGGGGGCCCCTTCCTTCATCGAGCGGTACGGCGCCGACACGTTCATGAGCTACGTGAAGTCGGTCACGGTCCTCGACTACGGACCCACGGTGCCGCCGACCAGCACGTTCCTGTTGCTGCACGGCATCGAGACGCTGTCGCTGCGCATGGAGCGCCATGTCGCGAACGCGCAGCGCGTCGCCGAATGGCTCGAGGCCCGACCCGAGGTCGCCTCGGTCGATTACTCGGGACTGCCGTCGAACGAGTACCACGCCCTCGCCCAGAAGTACCTGCCGGACGGTGCTGGTTCCGTCGTCTCGTTCGACCTTCCCGGCGGCCCGGATGCGGCGCGCAAGTTCGTGGAGGCCCTCGACCTGGTCAGCCACATGACGCACATCGGCGACGTGCGATCGCTCGCGCTGCACATGGAATCGACGATCTTCAAGCGCTCCTCGCAGGAGCAGCGCGACGAGGCCGGTGTGACTCCAGGACTCATCCGCCTGTCGATCGGCATCGAGGGGATCGAGGACATCCTCGCCGACCTCGAGCGCGGCCTCGAGGCGACGCGGTCCTAGCAGGCGCGGCCCCTGCCTGGCGCGGCCCTGCCTGGCAAAGCTCCGGGATGTCGGCGTCGCGCGCGTGCGACTCGCGCCGGGTGAGCTTGCAGGGTTTCTGCATCCCTGATGGGTTTCGGCGTTGGGCGTGATGGGTTTCGGTGACTGGTCATGGGTTTCTTCCCATCACGGTCGCGGAAACCCATCACGCGCATCCGGGGCACCTCGCAGGTGCCCTCGGCGAGGAGCGTGCTGGGTGCGGATGCGCTCACCTCGTCGCGCGAGCCCGGTGTCGGCGAACGGCGGCCCGGTTCGCGCAACGCACCGAGCAGTAGCGCTGGCGCCCGTTCCGGGTGACGTCGACGACCACGTTGCGGCACTCGTCGCCCTCGTCGAGGCCGGCCGCGCACCGGCCGAGGCGGTGCATGCCTCGCGTCGTGAGGTGCAGGGCGGTGCCGACGGTGATGACGGCGAGCAGGATGTCCGGCAGGGACATGTTCCAGTCGCGGTAGTGGAGGTGCCAGCCTTCGTTGTCGTGGTTGGTGAGGCGCGGATATGCCGTCGCCGAGGCCATGAGGGTGTTGAGGACCTCGGCGCGCTGTTCGTCACTCGGGGCATCCACGACGCGGAGCCACTCGTCGATCACGGCTCGGGTGCGCGCGTGGTCCTCGGCCTCCGGCGGAAATGGCATGGTCATCCCGTGCTCGCGGGTGCGAGCGAGGAGCGCGGGGCGGTCCGCTGGCCAGTCGTTGGCCAGCGAAGCGGCCAGGATGACGGCGTACTCACCGTAAGGGTTGAGATGCATAAGGCTATTACACCAGGCTCGATGGCATGAAGAGACTCACGCCAGCAGATGACTTCGCCACGCGCCCTATCGCCCTGCCTGCCGCCGCGCAGGCGCCCGTTCCAGCAGTCGCCGACGCCGGGCCGACGTGCGTCGAGCACGGATGGGTCACCGCATCCCGACACGCGACGTCGCTCGGCACGATCATCTACAGCGCCTGTGCGAGCTGTGGCACGCACCGGGCGGAGCTCCTCGAGTCGCGCGCCTTCTTTCCCACACCCATCTCTCACGCGGTCGGCGTGCGCTCCGCAGATCGCTCCTAGGTTCGGGGGAGGTGCCGCGGGGGCTGGTTCCGCCCGCAGGCCCGCAGGCGCGGAAGGCTGGAAGTCCGCATGCACGGCCACGGATGCGTCACATCCATCTCTCGGATGACGAAGTTCACCACTTCGGATGACGCGATAGACCCGGTCCAACAAGTAGGGTCACTCCTGTGCACCCCCGTCGAGCAGTGACCTTCGTCGCCCTCAGCGTGCTCTCCGTGACCTCGCTGTCGGCCTGCGCGACCCCCGATCCGGTGCGCCTGGTCGATCACCTCAAGGTCAACGAGCTCTCGGCGACGATGGAGATCGATGAGCTGCTCCCCGAGGACGCGAGCGCGTTTGTGCTCGGCTGCCCGTACAGCGATGTCGATGCGCTCGCTGCGAGCTCCGGCATCGATCGCGAGCTGTTCCGCGTCGGCGACCGCGACCTGCCGGGCCTGACGACCGACGGCCCGGTTGCGCTGCTGCCCGTCATCGACGGCAAGGTGCGCCCCGGCGTTTCCTACGACACGCAGCACGTGTCGATGTGCGGAACCCACAACGAGGCGACCATCGACCGCGGATCGACGCTCACCTTCGCGCAGGACGGCTACGGGCAGTGGTTCGCCGTATCGGTGCTGCCGAGCGAGCAGGCGTAGCGCGCACAAGGCGCCGCCGAACCCCGCGGGCACGCAGAAGGCGCTGACCGTCGTTCTCGGTGCGGTGAGGTCCCCGATCCCGCCCTCGGCGTCCGGCCAGCACATGGTGATGAGGTGTCCTACGTGCGCGGTTCCCGGTGAGGGATGCTGGGCTGAGGTGTGACGGCCGAAGCCGAGACGCTGCCCACCGCGTCGACAGGTGGACTGGAAACCGCCAGCCCTCGGTGTGTGCTCGCGCCGTTCGCCTACCGACTCACCGCGACAGTCTTCCCCGTGTTCGCCCCGTCGACGGCTACGCCTCGAGGAGCTCCACCTCCCAGTTCGTGCGCTGGATGACGACGTCCAATTCGCGGAGCGCCTGCGCGACCCCGTCGGCCTTGGCACGCACGTCGCGCACCGGCAGTGCGGACATCTGCCGCAGCTCGCTGCGCATCTGCCGCTGCCCCCACGACCCGGCCGCCGCATCCGCTGCCCGCACCAGGATGCTGTGCTGCGTGCGCAGCGTCTCCCGCGCCGCGAGCAGCGCCGTGATGGTGCGCCCATCTTCCGTGGGTGCGGTCGCGTTGGTGATGTTGATCGACGTCACGAGACGCTCCAGCTGCAGGAGGCGAGTCGCGCACTCCTCGAGCAGCTCACTCGCGTCTTCGGTCGGCTGCTCACCCTCCTGATAGGAGGCGTTCGCGACGATGCGAGCCTGCAACGACTCGACGCGCTTCTGCAGATCAGCGCGCTCCAGGAGCGCTTCGGCGAGTTTCATGTGCTCACGATCTCACGTCGTAGCTGGCTCGATGATGATGGGGCCGAGCGGGGAACTCTCGTGCGTGATCGAGACGGAGACATTCCCGGCGACGCCCGCAGGGATGGCGAACACGTCGGCGCGGTCGATCGATTCGACGCTGCAGCTGGCACCGTCACCGTCTTTCGCGAGGTACCGGTAATTGATCGAGATCTCGGATGCGCTCAATGTGATGAGTTCGCTCGGCACGTGGCTGCACGGCTCAGCGCCGTCTGGGCGGATGACGGTGAAGGTCCCGTCGTCATTGGCGACGACCACGGGCCGACGCTGCGTGATGTCCGTTCCGGGGATGAGGGCCGACTGCTCGGCTGTCGCGACGGGTGCCACAGCGCCGTCCAGCGTGGTGAAAGCTGGGGCGACCGCCTCCGTCGTCGCCCCGGACGGGGTCTCCACGGTCGGGTCGTCGGTCTGCACGTACTCACTCGTCATGCGCACCTCGACACCCTCCGGGTCGATCCCGGGCGGGACCTGGAACTCGTCGACCCTCGTCATCCCGGTCAGTGTGCAGGCCTGTTCAGGATCGCCCAGGTAGGCGTACGTGATGAGGATCGTCGTGCTGTCGAGCACCATGAGCCGCGACGGCGCCTCACTGCAGGTGTCCACCCCGTTGTCGCTGCGAACGACGCGGAACGTCTCCCGGTCCTCGCTCAGCACGGCGGCTTCGACCCGGAAGTTGTCCTCCTGGCGGAGCAGCTCTTCTTCCTCCTGGGTCGCAGCTCTGGCCACCGCGAGATCGAACTCCTCGACGTAGACGCCTCCGTCAGCCCCGGGCGTCTCGCTCGGGTTCCCGACTCGCGGGTCCGTGGGCGCGCATCCGACGAGCGTCGCGAGAGCCAGCGCGGCAAGAGCCGCGGCGAGGGGCGTCTTCGAACGGCGCAGCGCTGTCGTCTCGGTCATGCTCGAAGGCTACAGAGTGGGGCGGTCCCGGGGAAGGCTCCGGCTGTGCGACACGGCGCTGCCGGGTGGGCTGCGGGAGGGCGAGTTCAACTCGCGATGAGGAGTCGAGGCGCCTGTCCTGGAATCACGCAGCTGCCTTCTCCCGTCTCACGTCGGGAGCTGCTCGATGACGATGGGGCGGTACTTCGGGTACTCGAAGGCGATCGAGACGGCGACCGCACCGGTGACGCCCGCCGGGGCAGAGAAGGTGTCGGTGCGATCGATCTGCTCGAGGCCGCAGTCCTGACCGGGTTCGCCGAGGAAGCGGTAGTGCACGGCGACCTCGGAGGCGCTCAGTGCGACGAGCTCTGCTGGCATCCGGCCGCACGGATCGGCGGAGTCCGTGCGGACAACGGAGAACGAGCCGTCCGGGTGCGAGATGACGGCAGGCACTGGGCCGTAGGGGTCGGTGCTGACGACCGTGGCCGATTCCTCGGGCGTAGAAATCGCCGAGCTCAGCAGCTCGAACGCGTTCAGGCTCGGGAACTCGACGTTCGCACCCCCACCGCCGTCCGTGGCCGGTGCCGCATCGAACGCGAGTGGCGCGGGTAGCGTCGCCTCGTTCGCGGTGCGCACCTCGACGCCGCGCGGTTCGATTCCCGGCGGGACCTCGAACTCGTCGACGCGGGTCGTCCCCACGGCGCTGCACAATTGGCCAGGTTCGCCGAGGAAGCGGTAGGTCACGAGGATGGTCGTCGGGTCGACGACCATCAGGCGGATGGGGGCTTCGCTGCAGGAGTCATCCGGACTGTCCGTGCGGATCACCGTGAAGCGGGTGCCGTCCTCGCTGAGGACCGCCGCCCCGTTGACACGATCCGGCGAGCTCAACAGCTCGCCCTCCGTGGGCGTGGCAGACCGGGCGGGTTCTGGTTCGAACTCGACGAGGTACGGCTCGTCACCCGGGGACCGGTCTCCGGTCTGCGGATCGGCGGGCGCGCATCCCACGAGCCCTGCGACGGCGAGGGCGAGGACCGCCGCGCAGAGGGGCATCTTCGAACGGCGCAGCGCTGTCGTCTCGGTCATGCTCGAAGGGTACCGAGCGGTGCGGCCGTCGGGAAGACGTGATCGCGCGACCGCGGAACGGCAGACTCAGGCTGGGGAACTGGTCGGTCACGACACGATGTGGCGCTGTCGCACCTCGTCGATGAGCTCCACGGTGATGGGTCCCGCGGTCACCTCGAGCGGAAGACCGAACTCGTCGACGACGGAGACGCCCACCGCCATTCAGTCCGACATGGCCTCGCGCTCGGAGATGATCGCCCCACCACCGGTCGCTAGCCTGGCCTCATGTCCTGGATCCACGCAGCCTCCTTCACGGCGGAGCCCCTCTACTTGAACACCGCGTCGATGGGCCTGCCGCCGAAGGCGACAACGGATGCGCTCACGCGGGAGATCGCAGGCTGGAGCGCGGGGCGCCGACAGGCGAACGACTACGACGCCACGGTCACTCGATCGCGGCAGCTCTACGCGGAGCTCGTACACGTGCCCGCCGCCTGGGTGGCGATCGGCAACCAGGTCTCGCCCCTCGTCGGACTCATCGCAGCCTCGGTCCCGGACGGCGCCGAGGTGCTCTTCGCGGAGAACGACTTCACGAGCGTCAGCTTCCCGTTCGCGGCCCACGCCGACCGTGGCCTGAGGCTGCGCGAGGTGCCCATGCACACCCTCGCCGAGGAGATCGGCTCGGACACGGCCTGGGTCGTCGTCTCGGCGGTGCAGTCCTCGACGGGCACCCTCGCCGACCTCGACGCCATCGAAGCGGCGGCGAAGAAGCACGGGGCGCGCACCCTCATCGACCTCACGCAGTCCGCCGGGTGGAACGACGTCGACGCGAGCCGCTTCGACGCGACCGTCTGCGCCGCCTACAAGTGGCTGCTGTGCCCGCGAGGTACCGCCTTCCTGACGCTCGATCCGGAACTGCACGACAGCATCCGCCCGCTCGCCGCGAACTGGTACGCAGGTGAGGACCCGTGGTCGAGCATCTACGGGCTGCCGCTCCGGCTTGCAGCGGATGCGCGACGCTTCGACGTCTCGCCCGCCTGGCAGGCATGGGTCGGCACGGAGGCCTCGCTCGAGTTCCTCCTCGGGGTGGGAGCGCCACAACTGGAAGCGCACGCGCTCGAGGTGAGCGCCGCATTCGCGTCGGCGGCGGGACTCCCGGATGCTCGCTCCGCGATCCTCGCGCTCGCCCCCGTCGAGGGCGCAACCCAGCAGATCAAGGACACGCTCGAGCACCTCGACGTGATGGCCGCCAACCGCGCCGGTAACTTGCGGCTGTCCTTCCACGCGCACAACACCGCCGACGAAGTCGAGCCGCTCGGAGAGGCACTGAGAGGCCTCGTGCACATCGTCTCCGGACGCTGACGCGGCCTCTCCCGCGCAATTAGACTCCGGCCGTGCGCGGTAAGAACTTCTTCGACAACCTGGCCAGGAAGGTCGGCGGAAAAACCCCGTCGACGACCATCGGGCGCCGCGCGCAGCGTGCCCTGCTCGCCGAACGCAGCATCCGCGAGGTGCTCGAGCTGGCCGTGCGGGTCGGCGAGACGATGCTCGCGCTCGGTGCCTCCGCGACGGACGTGACGGATGCGATCCGCCGCACCACGAAGGCGTTCGGCGTCGACTGCCAGATCGACCTCACCTTCACGTCGATCCTCGTCGTGCACGATGGCGCGAACGACGGCGCGGGCATCAGCCTGCTGCGCGTCGTCAACAGCCGCCTCCCCGACTACGACCGCCTCACCCGGGTCATGGAGCTGTCGCGCGAGATCGCGGCCGACCCCAACGATATCGACGTCGCCGAGACGATCGACGACCCGGCGAAGCTGGAAGAGGCCCTGAAGCAGCTCGAGTCGTTCCACCAGCGCCTCGACGAGATCCTCGTCGCCCCGCAGCGCTTCCGCCGCTCGATGGTCACCGTGTGGCTCGCGCTCATGGCCGGCGGCGTCGGCTTCCTGCTCGGTGGCGGACCGCTCGTCTGCCTGCTCTCGGCGGCGACGACCGTGATCGTCGACCTCGTCCTCCAAGCTCTGGGCCGCTGGGGGCTCCCCGCCTTCTTCCTGCAGATCGCTGGTGCCGCTATCGCGACGGGGGTGGCCGTTGGCCTGCTCGCGTTGCTCCCGGTGCTGCCAGTGGAGTTCGCCGCGCTCCCGCCGGCGCTTGTCGTCGCATCCGGGCTTGTCGTCCTGCTCGCCGGGATGTCATTCGTGGGTGCAGCGGACGACGCCATCAACGGCTTCCCCATCACGGCGATGGGGCGGCTGCTCGAAGTGGTGCTGCTCACGCTCGGCCTCATCGTCGGCATCGCCGTCGTTCTCGATGTCGCGCGGGGCCTCGGCATCGACCTTCGCCTCGTCGAACGATCCGTGCAGCCGTGGCCCTCGGCCGTGCAGGTGGTCGGCGCCGCCATCGCAGCCGCGGCGTGGGCGCTCGCGTCCTACGCGACCGTGCGCACCGCCCTGGTCGCCATGGTGTTCGGCGGAATCGCGTACCTCGGCTACGACATCCTCGTGACAGCCGGAACAGAGCCGCTCGTCGCGACCGCTGTGCCCGCCCTCATCATCGGCGTCCTCGGCGAAGGCCTCTCACGCAAGCTGCACATCCCCGCCACCATCACCACCGTCTGCGGCACCGTGCCCCTGCTTCCAGGATTGGCCATCTACCAGGGGATGCTCGACATCACGTCGAGCTCCTCCTCGGACGACGGCGTGCTGCGACTCGTGCAGGCGGGCTCCATCGGCATCGGCATCGCCGGCGGCGTCACCCTGGGGCGGTTCCTCGCCCGGCAGTTCCGGCGTCGTCGTCGTGGCGCGCCGCGCGAGGCGAGGGTCATGTCGAAGCGACAGTTCCGAGGAACCGCGACCGCCGGCCCTGAGACACGCGCCATGTACGTCATCCCCGACGAGGTCGCCGTCGGCCTCGAGACAGGAATGCTGCGCATCGTCTCGGTCGACGAGGTCGTGGATGCGGTGACCGGCGCCGCCGCGAAGGGTCCAGATGCGCCAGCTCAGCCGGAGGCGACGGCGCGGCCGACGCATCCCAACGTCGCGCTCAAGCGTGGCGACCTGAACGCTCGCGGAGAGTGACGGTCGGGGCGAGGCATAGAGTCTCCTCGGTCCCGCCGTGCTCTGAGAACCGGAGCAGGCGAGCGAACGACCTCCACGCACATCCCGAAGGAGCACGAATGACGACCGCGAAGGCCTACGCCGCCCCCTCAGCAACCGAACCGCTCGAGTCCATCACCATCGAGCGCCGCGACGTCGGAGCGAACGACGTGCTCATCGACATCGCATACTCGGGCATCTGCCACTCCGACATCCACACGGTGCGCGGCGAGTGGGGCCAGGTTCCCTACCCGCTCGCCCCCGGCCACGAGATCGTGGGCACGGTCGCCGAGGCCGGCTCCGACGTCACCAAGCACAAGGTCGGCGACCGCGTCGGCGTTGGCTGCATGGTCAACTCGTGCCGCGAGTGCGACAACTGCAAGGCCGGCTCCGAGCAGTACTGCACCAACGGCAACGTCATGACGTACGGCGGCAAGGACCGCGACGGCAGCATCACGCAGGGCGGATACGCGACGAACGTCGTCGTCGACGCCGACTTCGTGCTCAGCGTGCCTGAGAGCATCCCGTACGAGAAGGCCGCCCCGCTGCTCTGCGCCGGTGTCACGACGTACTCGCCGCTTGCCCACTGGAATGCAGGACCCGGCAAGAAGGTCGCCGTCGTCGGCATGGGCGGCCTCGGCCACATGGCCGTGAAGATCGCGGTCGCCATGGGCGCCGAAGTCACCGTGCTCTCGCAGACCCTCAGCAAGCAGGAAGACGGACTGCGCTTCGGAGCGAAGCACTACTACGCGACGAGCGACAAGGCCACGTTCTCGGAGCTGCGGAACACGTTCGACCTCATCATCAACACGGTGAGCGCGAACCTCGAGATCGACCAGTACCTCAACCTGCTGACACTCGACGGCACCATGGTCTACGTCGGTGCGCCGGCCGAGCCGATCCCCGTGCGCGCGTTCACGCTCTTCAACAACCGCCGCTCCTTCGCAGGATCGACGATCGGGAGCATCCGCGAGACGCAGGAGATGCTCGACTTCTGCGCCGAGCACGACATCGCGCCGGAGATCGAGCTCATCGACGCCGCGCAGATCAACGAGGCCTACGAGCGCGTTCTCAAGTCGGACGTGCGCTACCGCTTCGTGATCGACGCCGCCACGTTCTAGAGCGGCGCCGCCACGTTCTAGCGGCGCCGCGGCAGCTCTCCCGCCGGCGCCTGGCGCGCATCTTCAGTTTCGGGATGGCTTTCACGCCTCCGGATGGGTCGCAACCCATCCCGAGGCGTGGAACCCATCCCGAAACTCGTTGCGCGGTGGGCGTCGTGCCAGCGTTCGTCCTCGATGGACGCCTCCGCGGCCTCGGCGCTGAGTTTCGGGATGGCTTTCGCGCATGCGGGTGGGTTGTAAGTCATCCGGAGGCGTGGAACCCATCCCGAAACTCGTCGTGCGGCGGGCGTTCCGCAGGGCGTCCGGCCGTGATGCGACGCTGAGTTTCGGGATGGCTTTCGCGCATGCGGATGGGTTGCAACCCATCCCGAGGCGTGGAACCCATCCCGAATCTCGTTGCGCGGTGGGCGTTGGGGCGCAAGCCGTGCCGGCGGCTACGCGCGGGCGGGCACGTCGTGCCAGCGGCCGTCCTCGATGGACGCCTCCGCGGCCTCGACGATCTGCGCGGCGACGAGCCCGTCGGCGACCGACGGAGCGACCTGCCTGCCCGTGACGACGCTCTCCAGGAACCGCGCCGCCTCGATGGTCTTGAGGTCGTCGAAGCCCATGCCGGTTCCGCCGCCCGGCTGGAAGCGGTGGAACTCGCCGTGGCCGGGGGACATGTAGACGGTCGTGTAGCCGTACGGGTTCGACGAGTCGAGGCAGACCTCGAGCTCGTTGAGGCGCTGGAAGTCCCACCGCAGCGAGCCCTTCGTGCCGTACACCTCGAGGGCGTACTCGGCGCGGGGGCCGCGCATGATGCGGCTGGAGTCCATGATGCCGATCGCGCCGTTGTCGAAGCGCATGAGCAGGGCGGCGTAGTCCTCGTTCTCCACGGGCTTCAGCTCGCCGGTTCCGGGGGCGGAGCGGTCGACGATGCCCGTGCCCGGGGCTGGGCGCTCGGTGATGAAGGTCTCGGCGGTCGCGGAGACGCTGCCGATGCGGCCGACGACGTGCTGGGCGAGGTCGAGGCCGTGCGAGAGCAGGTCGCCGAGCACGCCGGATCCGGCGCGCTCGCGCTCGAATCGCCACGTGAGCGGTGCGAGGGCGTCGGACGAGTAGTCGGCGAGGAGCGCGCCGCGCACGTTCGTGACGCGGCCGATGGCGCCCTCCTCGATGAGCTGCTTCATGTGGTCGATCGCGGGTGCGTTGCGGTAGTTGAACCCGACAGCCGTGACGATGCCGGCGGCATCCACTGCGGATGCGATGCGCCGCGAGTCGGACGCATAGCGTCCCATGGGCTTCTCGATCCAGAACGGCTTCCCGGCTTCGGCTGCCGCGATGGCCATCTCGGCGTGCAGGAAGTTGGGGGAGCAGATCGAGACGACGTCGACCTCTGGGTCCGCGAGCACTTCGTGGTAGTCGGCGACGGTGCGCTCGAAGCCGAGTCGTTCCTCTGCCTGTGAGCGGGCTTCCGGCACGGGGTCGGCGGCGACGACGAGCCGCGTCTTGATGCCGAGCTCGGGGAAGTGGTCGGGGACGGCTCGGTAGGCGCGCGAGTGGAGGCGACCCATCCAGCCGACGCTGATGAGGCCGACGCCGATGGTGCGGGGCGTGGTGGTGGTCTGGTCGGTCATGGGAACTCCTTTGTCCAGCTTGGAGCTGTCATATGTTCGGACAACGAGACATTTCTACCCGGTGTGGTCGTGTCGTAGCTCTGCGTAACCTTGCGTTACCTGAAGCGTTCAGTTTCGGGTCGAGAGCGCGAGTCATGCTGTTCCGATGGGTTTCGCCGAAGGACACACATCAGTTGCAGCGCCGGACCGGGTGGTGGTCCGAGGCGCCCGAGAGCACAATCTGCGGGACGTCGATGTCGATATCCCGCGGGATGCCCTCGTCGCGTTCACGGGGGTCTCGGGCTCGGGGAAGAGCTCGCTCGCGTTCGGGACGCTGTACGCCGAGGCGCAGCGGCGGTACTTCGAGTCGGTCGCACCCTACGCACGCCGCCTCATGAACCAGGTCTCGCCGCCCGACGTGGATTCGGTCGAGGGCCTGCCGCCTGCGGTCGCGCTCCCGCAGCAACGCGGAGGCGGGAGCGCTCGTTCGACGGTCGGGAGCACGTCGACGATCGCGAATGTCGTGCGCATGCTGTTCTCGAGGGTCGGCGTGTATCCGGAGGGCGCGCCGATGCTGCTCGCGGAGGACTTCTCGGCGAACACCGTGCAGGGTGCCTGCCCGAACTGCCATGGGCTCGGCCGCGTCTACGAGGTGCCCGAGTCGCTCATGATCCCGGATGCGTCGCTGAGCATCCGCGACGGGGCGATCGCCGCGTGGCCGACGGCCTGGCACGGCAAGCAGCTCCGGGACAGCCTGGTCTCGCTCGGCTACGACATCGACATCCCGTGGCGCGAGGTTCCCAGCGAGCGCCGGTCGTGGCTGCTGAACACGACGGAGAAGCCGCAGGTGCCGGTGTTCACGGGCAGGTCGCCCGCGCAGGTTCGCGCTGCGGTGGCGGCGGGCGACGAGCCCTCGTACATGAGCACGTTCGTCGGCGTGAAGCGGTACGTGCTCGATACCTTTGCCAATTCGAAGAGCGAGCGGATGCGCGAGAAGGCGGCCGCGTTCATGGAGAGCGTGCAGTGCCCCTCGTGTCGGGGCACGCGGTTGAAGCCGGATGCTCTCGCCGTGACGTTCGAGGGGCTCGACATCACGCAGCTCGCGGCGATGCCGCTGCGCGAGCTGGCCGTGCTGATGGAGCGTGTGCTCGAGCCCGGCTGGGTGCGGGAGGGGGAGGCGCTTGCCCCGGAGCAGGACCTCGCCGCGCGACGGCTGGCTGGTGAGCTGTGCGCGCGACTCGCGCCGCTCTCGGACCTCGGTCTGGGCTACCTCTCGCTCGACCGGCAGACGGGGACGCTCTCCGGCGGTGAGCTGCAGCGGCTTCGGCTCGCCAACCAGCTGCTCGCGGGGCTCTTCGGTGTCGTGTTCGTGCTCGATGAGCCGTCGGCGGGTCTGCATCCTGCCGACACGGAGGCGCTCCTCCGGATCCTGCGCGGGCTCCGCGATCGGGGCAACACGGTCTTCTACGTCGAGCATTCGCTCGACGTGATCCGCGAGGCGGACTGGATCGTCGACATCGGCCCGGGGGCAGGAGCTTCCGGCGGCCGCATCGTCTACTCGGGCGCTCTCGAGGGGGTGCGGTCCGCCGAGGAATCGGTGACGCGCCGCTACCTGTTCGACTGCGAGGACTCGCCCAAGCCGAAGCTGCGTGAGGCTCGGCCCAGGGAGCAGCAGGTGGCGCTCGAGGGTGTGGTGCGCAACAACATCCGCGGACTGTCCGTGGCGTTCCCGCTCGGCTGCCTGACCGCGGTCACGGGGGTCTCGGGCTCGGGGAAGACGACGCTGGTGAACCAGGCGCTGCCCGACCTGCTCCGCGCGAGTCTCGCGAGTGAGCTGGGCGAGGCCGTCGCCGATGAGGAGCCGGACGGGGCAGACCCCATGGTCGCCGTCGCGGCGGAGACCACGCGCGGTCGAGCCATCGGCCCGGCCGAGCGGCTCACGCGAATCGTGCAGGTCAGCCAGGCGCCGATCGGGCGCACGTCACGCTCGAACGTCGCGACCTACACGGGGCTGTTCGACCGCATCCGCTCGCTGTTCGCGGCGACGGATGAGGCGAAGCGCAGGCGGTACTCGGCGAGCCGATTCTCGTTCAACCTCCCCAGCGGCCGCTGCCCGACGTGCAAGGGCGAGGGGACGATGGAGGTCGAGCTGCTCTTCCTGCCAACGGTGCAGGCGCCGTGCTCGACCTGCGGCGGGAAGCGCTACAACGCGGAGACGCTGGAGATCGAGTACGAGGGATCGTCGATCGCGGACGTGCTCGCGATGAGCGTCACCGAGGCGCGGGAGAAGTTCGCCGGTCGGGCGGAGGTGCTCCAGCATCTGGATGCGCTCACCGATGTCGGGCTCGGCTACGTGTCGCTCGGCCAGCCCGCGCCGGAGCTCTCGGGCGGCGAGGCGCAGCGCGTGAAGCTCGCTGCCGAGCTGCGTCGGGCTCAGCAGGGCGACACCCTCTATCTGCTCGACGAGCCGACATCAGGGCTGCACCCCGCTGATTCCGATCGCCTCCTCGGGCATCTCCACGACCTCGTCGATCTGGGGAACACCGTCATCCTCGTCGAGCACGACATGCGCGTCGTCGCCGGCGCGGACTGGGTGATCGACATGGGGCCGGGTGCGGGGGACGAGGGCGGCGAGGTCGTCGCGCAGGGCACGCCGCAGGAGGTGGCGGCTGCCGACGGCAGCGCGACCGCCCCCTACTTGAAGCTCGCCGTGGAGCGGCTGGCGGCATCCGGGAAGCGCTGATCCGGGTCCGCTCCTCGCGGCTGGCTCGGCGTTCCTCCCTTGAGGTGGCCGTCGGTGCTGACCTCCGGAGCGGTCACCGGGGGTGCCTCGGTCGCCTCGGTGTCCAGGTCTCGCACCTCAGTCTTGAGGATGCGCATCGACTGTCCGACGCTCTTCGCGAGGGCGGGCAGCTTGGACGCGCCGAAGATGAGCACGATGATGGCGAGCACGGCGAGGCCGTGCCAGCCGGTGAGATTCGCGAGCATGTCGGGATCCTTCGGTTGTCGGTGGTCGATCAGTTCCCGGGTCCGCCGGAGCCGCCTGGCCCTCCGGCACCGCCACCGCTGGAGGGGGCCGCGCCTGCGGTCGGGGCGGTCGTGGTGTCGACGCGCACGGTGAGGGCGACGTTGTAGCCGCTCGTCGCATCGCCCGTGACGGTTGCGAGCTGCAGGGCTCCGCCGTCGTCACCGAACACGTTGTCGGAGTCGAGGCTGACCTGGGCAAGGTTCGAGGCGGAGCCCTCATAGCCCGCGAGCGCGTAGACGGCGTTCGAGGCGTACTCGGGCAGCGCGACCTGCGAGGTCGAGATCGCGTTGGTGGACTCGGTGATGTCGTCGACCGTCGGGTACACCTCGAAGTGGATGTGCGGCCAGCGGCCCGTGTAGCAGGCAGGGAAGATCGACGTGAAGGTGACGCTGCCGGAGCTGTCGGCGACCTGGACCCCGCGGAGGAAGGTCTCGTTCTCGATGCCCTCGGAGTACATGGAGTAGCCACCTGTGGCGTCGCAGTGCCAGACGTAGACGGCGACGTTCTCGAACGGCCGGTCGCCGTTCGCCATGTCGAGGATCGTGAGCGTGAGCGTCATGGGCACGCCGGCAGCTGCGGTGCTGCTGCCGATGCTCGTGCGGATGTCGCTGCGCACGACCCCGGACTGCTCGAGCACATCCGCGCCGTTCGAGCCGTCGCCCGGATAGGGGCCGGCTGTCTCGTCGGGGATCTCGCTCGCTGGGAGGGCGCCGGCCGCTGCCGAAGCGCTCGAGGACGGGCTAGCCGTGGCAGCTGCCGTCGCCGCGGCGGTGCCCGCAGCACCCGACCCGGCAGGGGTGCACGCGGCGAGGGCGACCGTTCCGACGCCCACTCCGAAGATGCTGAGCAGTCCGCGCCGCGACAGGAGCGTGCCGATGTCGAAGGCGACGCCCTGGTCGACGACCTCCTCGTCCGCTCGGTCGAGGAGCCTGCCCTCGTAGGCGGGTCCGTCAGGCGTGAGGTCGGGTTCGGGGATCTTGATCATGGCGGTGCTCCTGCTCTTCATCGTGGGATGAACGTCAGCATGAGTCGCCTGCCCAGGAGGGGGCTATGCCCTGCCTATGCCCGGGCTATGGCGTTGATCCCAGGCTGAATGTCCGTGGCTCGTGCTTAGCTATGCGCACACTTCGGCGGTGGCGAGAGGCGGGGGAGCGACGTGACGCAGCAGATCGGTGTTCGGGAGTCGGGGACAGGCAGAGCGGCGAGCCCAGGGCCAGCCGGCTTGCAGCGTGCATCCAAGCTGCGGCAGACGCTGCTGCGCCTGGGTTCCGGTGCGCTCACGAAGACCTACGACCTCTACCACCTGCACCCCGCCGTCTGGCGGTGGACCGCCCGCCACTACGTGCCGGCCATGGGCGACTTCGCGAAGTTCAACGCCTGGATGATCTGCCAGCGCGCCAACCTCGACGTGCCCGCGTACCAGCGGTGGCTGCACGAGAACGACTTCACGTTCCGGTGGTGGCAGCTCTCGAGCTACCCCGAGACGAGCAAGGACGACTACGTCAAGCGCTACACGGAAGATGAGCGCTGCTGGGGCGGGGAGATCGACACGGTCGGCACCGTGGTCGATGAGTCGAGCGGGTCGAGCGGTTCTCCCTTCAACTGGATCCGCGGGCGGCACGAGCTGAAGACGATCCACAACAACGTCGCCGGCTACATCACTCTGCTGTTCGGCACGAAGAAGCTCTTCGGCATCAACGCCTTCTCGATGGGGGCCTGGGCGACCGGCACCAACACGGGCCACGCGCTGTCGAAGATCTCGATGGTCAAGAACACCGGCCCGGACATCGACAAGATCGTCGACACCATCCGTCACTTCGGCCCGAAGTACCAGTACCTGGTGAGCGCCTACCCGCCGTTCCTGAAGCACCTGCGCGACCGGCTCGACGGCGAGGAGTGGTTCGACTGGTCGAAGCATCGACTCAACGGGTTCGTCGGCGGCGAGGCGATGACCGAGGGGCTGCGTGACTACCTGGAGGAGCGCTTCGGCCGCGTGTACTCGGGGTACGGGGCATCCGACCTCACGATCGGCATGGCGGGCGAGTCCGACGCGTGCGTGTGGCTGCGCCGGGCGATGTTCGCCGATGAGCGACTGAGGCGGGCGCTCCTCGGTGACGACGAGTCTCGCATTCCGATGGTCTTCCAGTACAACCCGCTCGAGACCTACCTCGAGACGAACGCGAGCAACGAGCTCGTCGTGACCCTCAACTCGTCTGCCGTGCTCAGCCCGAAGCTGCGCTACAACATCGGCGACGAGGCGAAGATCCTCTCATTCCCCGAGGTGCGGGAGAAGATCGCCGAGCTCGACCCGGCGTTGTCCAGGGCGTTCCACCGCGCATTCGCGGTCCAGCGGATGAAGCTGCCGTTCCTCCTGCTCTTCGGCAGGAAGGACTCGACCATCTCGTACATGGGCGCGAACCTCTACCCGATCGACATCGAGAACGGGCTCTACCGCGACAACCCGCACGCTGGCGACATCGAGTCGTTCAAGCTCGGGCTGCTCGAGCTCGATGGCCACGAGCAGCGGCCCGTCGTGCATCTCCAGCTGCGCGAGGGCGCGGCGCTCTCGAGCGAGGAGCTCGCGACGCTCAGCGAGACGACGAGGGCGGGCATCGTCGACCACCTCGCCTCCGTCTCACGCGACTTCGCCCAGTCGCTCGACGAGGACCCGACGACGGGTGACCTCCGCATCGAGGTGCACTCCTTCGGCACGGGGCCGTTCACCGGGGGCAACGCGAAGATCAAGAACGTCTACGTCGTGAAGAACGCCGAGTAGGCCGTGTACACCACCGACTTCTCGAAGGCGCCCATCCAGGGAAGGGCGGAGGCCCTTGTCATCGTCGAGGGGCGCAGCGCCGAGCGGGAGGGCGTGATCTGGCGGCGGCGCCTCCGCGACCGCCGTGTCTCGGCGGAGCTGCTGCTCTTCGCGAGCGTCGAGCGCGCCCGCCAGGTCGCCGCTCGACACGACGGGCGCACGAAGCTCCTGCTCGCCGAGACCCGCGGCTACTCGAACGGCATCTGGCGGGCAGACCCCGAGCCGCCACCCGGCGAGATGGCGCACAACCCCCACTTCGCCCCCGTCGCCAAGGAACGGGCCGAAGGGCGCACGCCACCGCTCGTCGCCGAGCCCACGCGCAAGCCGAAGCGGCTCGCGACGCCCATCCCGCCGCCGTCGCACACGATCTTCGACACCGCATCGATGTTCGTGGGTGCGACCCGCTACACGACCCCGCTCGCCTGGGCAGTGACGAGTCGAATCTGGGGGCGGATGACCGGCAAGATGAGGCGTATGCCCGACTACTGCTGGCACGGCATCTACTGGGAGGCGCCGTGGACGCTCGGCACGCTGGCGAACTTCTCGACGCGCGATGCCCTCATCCGCTTCGCGAGGATGCCCGAGCACCGGCACCTCATGCAGTGGATCGTGAAGGACACCAAGAACGCCGACGCCGGGTTCATCCGACTCTTCGCGAGCGAGGAGGAGCTGGCGGGTCTTGAGGAAGGCGCGACGCGTCGAGAGGCGGAAGCGGGTGACGTGGCGCGGCCTGTCATCGAGGTGAGGCGCGTCGAGTCCGAGCTGGAGTTCCTGGAGTTCGTGGAGCTTCCCGGGCGAGTGTCCGACCCCAGCCGTGAGGTGCCGGTGCTCGAGTCGACACTCCGCTCGTGGTGGAAGGACAAGCACGCGCACGAATCCGCGGTCGAGCTGCTGCTCGCCTATCGCGGGGGCGTGCCGGTTGCCCGCGCCGTCACGCACACGAGCAGCGCCCTCGACGCGAAGCTCGGATCGAGCCTGCAGCTGTTCGGCGCCGTCGCCGCGGCCGACGCGGAGGCGCTTGGAGCGATCGTCGGAGCCGTCGAGGAACGTGCCGCGATGGCAGGTCGGCACGAGCTCCTCGGACCTGTCACCCTGCTCCCCAACCAAGTGGGCGGCGTCATCACCTCGGGCTTCGGCGAGCGGGGATTCGTCGAGGGCGCCTGGAACCCGGATTGGGTGCCAGGCGCCTACGAGGGGCTGGGCTTCACGACGTGGAACGAGTCGGCGACGTGGATCGCCCGGCTCGAGCAGGGCCGCCTCGGGCAGATCGAGAGCGACGCCTTCACGGCGCCGACCGAGGCCGAACTCGAGGCCGCCGGCATCGTCATCGAGCGGGCGTCGCGGTTGCGGTTCGCGCGCGATATCGCCCGCCAGCGGGAGCTCGTCAACGCCGCCTTCGCCGAGCTGCCCTACTACACGAAGATCTCGCCGGCGCAGATGCGCGAGGCGACCAGCGGGCTCGTCGCCATCATCGACCCCGCCATCTGGGTGTTCGCGCTCGACGCGAAGACGCGTGCACCACTTGGCTTCCTGCTCTGCGTGCCCGACGTGACTCGCATCGTGCAGCGTTCCTCCGGTCGCATCGGGGCGAGACAGCTGCTCGAGATCTGGCGCCAACGGCGGGAGCCGCGGGAGGCGGTGCTCACCATCCAGGGCACGGCGCCCGAGGCTCGCGGTCGCGGGATCAGCACGCTGCTGGGGCGCACCGTCGGTGAGGCGCTCATCGAGGGCGGCTACACGGCACTGCGCTCAACCTACATCGGCCTCGACAACCCCGCCTCGGCGAGGCAGCTCAGCCGGATGGGCGGATCGGAGCTGCACAGCACGGTGTTCTACCGGCGGCCCGTGGGCGCTCCGGGCGGTCAGGCCGCAGACACGGCGATCGCGGGGCAGCAGCAGGCGACGAACCAGGGGGAGCAGCCATGACCGGCATCCACACGCTGAATCAGATCATCGCCGACGCAGCGTCGGCACCGTCAGCGCACAACACCCAACCGTGGTCGCCGCGCATGATCGGTGACGGGGTGGCCGTGGAGCTGAGGGTCTCGCGAAAGCGAACGCTTCCCGCCGCAGACCCGACCGGACGCGACACGCTGCTCGGCCTCGGCGCGTGGCTCGAGGCCTTCAGCGTCAGCGCGGCAGCGCACGGCGTGGCCTTCGATGTCGAGCTCCTCCCCGCGCTTGCCGACCCGGAAGCGATCGTGCAGGCCAGAAGCGACGAACCGGTGCTCCGCATCCAGCTGCACCACGACACCGTTTCTTCGGCCGGCGGCGACACGACACAGCCCGCCGAGTCCGCGTTCGACCCCGACTCCGAGCGACGGATGCTCGCCGCGCGCAAGACCGTGCGCAGCGGGCTCGAGCCAGCGCGTGGTCTTGTGCTCGAGCTCTCCGGCTCGCTCCCAGAGTGGCTGCGGCTCGTTCCCGTCGACGCCGACGACCTGCGGCACTTCTCGTCCCTCGGCACGGCCGACACCCTACGAGAGCCGGCTGTGGCGCGCGAGCTCGCGCACTGGCTCCGGCTCCACCCCTCGCATCCGCGCTACACGGTCGATGGGCTGAACGACAAGGCGCTCGGCATCCCCGCGTTCGCCACCCGGGTCGCTTCGGCGTTCACCAGGAGGCGGCGCCTCCGAGACGTGGCAGTCGGCGTCACCGCACCGCTCGGCGAGCTGTGGCGTCGCGTGCTGCTCGAGGTGCCCGTGTCGGCCGCCGACGAAGACGCCCCCGCCGAGGCGACGGCGTTCGTGCTCGTCGCCGACACCAAGCTGCTCGACCTAGGTTCCGGGGCGGAGATCACGCGGGTGCTCAACTCCCCGCTCGGGCTGCCACCCGCGCGAGTGCTCGAGGCCGGCCAGGCGCTCATGCGCCTTTGGGTGCGTGCGACCGCGCGCGGGGCGGCCCTCGCGCCAGCCTCGGAGGTCATCGACTCGTCGCTCGCGCAGGGCGAGCTGCGCTACCGGCTCGGCCTCTCCCGCCGCGACGTGCCGCTGTTCGTCACGCGCGTCGGAGTTCCGAGAGACCCACACCCGCCCCGGGCACCGCGACGCTGAACAGCGCCCCGCTGCGCGGAACGCGTCGTCCGCGCGGGTCCGCTCGGGTCCGCTCAGTCGAGGCGCCGCATCCACTCGCTGATCAGGTCGATGCCGCGAGTGAAGGCGGGGTCGCGCGGCCGGTTGAGGAAGGCGTGCGCACTTCCGGGAATCACGCGGTACTCGGTGTCGACGCCGGCTGCGGCGAGCTCGCGCGCGAACGACGAACCGGATGCGCGCATCGCATCGCGGTCCGCGTCCACCACCAGCGACGGCGGGAGGCCCGTCAGGTCGTGCCCGCCGGGGAACGCGTCCGGACGTGAGAGCACGTCCTCGCTCCCCGCGTAGTTGAGGTTCATGGCTCCGATGAGCCAGGGAGTGTGGACGTAGCGGCGGCTTCCGCGCAGTCGGCTCAGCAGCTCGGAGGACCGGGTCGGCAGCTGCGCGTGGAACGTCCCGTAGGTCAGGAACAGGCCCCGCACGGGAGAGCGCTCAGCTCGGGCGAGCCGGTACGCCGCCGCCGCAGCGAGGCAGGCACCGGCACTCGCCCCGCCGAGCACCACATCACGACCCGACCGGGAGGCGACCGCCTCGACGACCGCGAGCACGTCGTCGAGCGGCACCGGGAACCGCACGTCGGGGCGACGGTCGCGTTCCCACCGAGCTGAGCGTCCCGACTGTGGTGCGCGTCCAGACCGCTCCGGCCGCTGCGCGGACCCGGACGCCTCGCGTTGGGCCCGGTCGCGCCCGCCGAGCGTCACGAGCCGGTAGTCGACGGTCGTCACCTCGAACCCCGCGCGCGCGAGCGCGAGCGCGACCTCGTGCGTCTCCGGCTGGTCGAGGCCGCCGGAATAGAAGCCGCCGCCGTGCAGCCAGATCACTGGCGAACTCGAGAGCCGGGCAGCGCTCGCGGCGGGCGCGTAGGACCGGACCGCCACCGGGCCGTTCGGGCCAGCGACGGCGGAACCCGTCGCATCCACCCCGTGCGGTGCAGTCGGCGAGCGTCTCGGCATCCGCCCACCATACGGGCACACGCTCTAGGCTCTTCGAATGCACGAGCTACGCCTCTCCCCGGAAACCCAGCGCCGTGCCGTCGCGCTGAACATGCGGCAGTCCTGGATCAGCCTCGGGATGCTCGCCCCGCTCTTGCTGATCCTCACCGTCATCTTCTCGCTGCAGGATTTCTGGCTCGGCTTCGGCTACGGCGCACTGATCGTCGTCCTCCTCGGGGGCTCCGTGCCGCTCTCCATCTGGCTCGCGCGCAAGTCGATGCGCGAGACCTACATCCGCTTCGGCGACGGCTGGATCGAGCACAAGTGGATGTTCCGCACCCGCCGGTTCGCGGCGGCCGAGGCCACCAGCGTCGTCACCGTCGACCGGATGTCATTCGGCGGTTTCTCCGGACCCCCCACCCATCACCTCATCGTGACGGGCCACGACCGCCGCCTGCTGATCCTCGTCGGACAGATGTGGAGCACGCAGCAGCTCACGGCGATCATGCAGGACCTCGCGAGCCGGGGCGTGCCGTGGATGTCCGTCCCCGAGCTCGTCACGCCGCCGCAGCTGCGCCAGCGGGACCCTCGCCTCGTGCCGTGGTGGCAGGCGCACCCGGTCGCCCTCGCCCTGCTGATCGCCGGCGGCGTCTTCGTCTTCGTCATCCTGCTGCTCGTCGTCCTGGCCCTCGTCATCTTCACGGCGACCACGTCCTGACCGAGGCTCCTGGCTCTCGCTGAGCATCGTCCCCGGCCCGCGGCCTACGCTGAGTCAGTGCGCTCCCTCTCCCGTCTCACCGGCCTCGACCGGATTCAGGCGAGCAAGCGCGTGCCCGCGCTGCAGGTCGCGAAGACCGCCATCGCGGCCGTGGGTGCCTGGTTGCTCGCAGGGTGGCTCATCCCTGGCCCGCTGCCGGTGTTCGCCGCCGTCGCCGCGCTGCTCGTCGTGCAGCCGAGCGTCAACCAATCGTTCGCGAAGGCGCTCGAGCGAAGCGCCGGCGTTGTCATCGGCGTCGCCGTCGCGAGCGCCATCTCGCTCGTGCTCGGCCCCCAGTCGTGGGTGATCCTCCTCGCGATCGTCGTCGCCATGATCGTCGCCTGGCTGCTGCGCATGACCGCAACGACCAGCAACCAGGTCGCCATCAGCGCCATGCTCGTGCTCGCGCTCGGCGCATCCACGCCCGAGTACGCGCTCGATCGCATCCTCGAGACCCTCATCGGCGCGGCCTTCGGGCTGCTCGTCAACGCCATCATCCTGCCGCCAGTGCTCGTCGGGCCTGCGCAGCGCGACACCGCGATGCTCGGCAACGAGATCGCCGCGTCGCTGGAGCGACTCGCCGACGCCATCGAGCAGCCGCAGACCGCCGCGAGCCTCACCGAGATGCTCCTCAAGGCGCGCCTGCTGCGCCCCATGGCGGGCGCCGCAGAGAACTCCATCGCCGACGGCCTGGAGTCCCTCGCCTTCAACCCGCGCAAGTCGAGCCACCACGAGGAGCTCGTCGAGTGCCGGCAGCTCCTCGACCGCTTCCGCCCGATCGTCACACAGCTCACCGGCATGACCCGCGCCGTCGCAGAGCACTGGGAGCCGACCCTCGCGGACGAGCCGCAGGCCATCGCGATCGCCGAGCAGCTCCGACGGGCAGCCCACGACACGCGCATCCTCATCCCGAGCGAGCCCGGAGAGCCCCGTGGGTTCATCCTCGAACCGCCCGCCCTCACCGCCCCGCTGGTCGTCTCGGCACCAAAGGGCGGCAGCTGGGTGCTCATCGGCTCCCTCATCGAAGACCTCCGCCGCATCCACGAGGGGCTCACCGCCGACGCGTAGCGGCAGGGCACGCCCGCCCCCTCCGCCTTCGCGTAGCGGCGGTGCACCCCCTCTTCCTTCGCGCAGTCGGTCGCCCTGTCTCGCTGGGCGGAGGCTCTCGCCCTGCGCGCCTGCATCGGCCGTTCGCCTGTGTTGGCGCGCGCCCTTGCCGCCCGTGCCCCACCTGGCCAACTTTCGTGATGAGGCGGCCGGGGATGCGCTCTCAGGGGCCCGGCAGCGGTTCTCGTCACGCAAGTTGGTCGCCGCCGAGAGGGGCTGCCCTGCTGTCCAGCCCCAGGAATCCCCTATCCCGTCCAGGGGCCCCTGTCCCGTCCTCGAGTCCCCTGCCCCGCCGTCGGAATCCCCTGTCCAACTCGCGGGATGGATGGGCCCGGAATGTGCCCTTCGGGCCCCGGTGCGCCGTTCTCGTCACGCAAGTTGGCCGCGCTGCACGCCGCAGGCCCGCCGCGCGCCGTGGCAGGGCATGCCAGTACCTGGCACACCTGCCCCTCCCGGGCGCAGGCTGGTAGCGATCCAATGGAGGAACGGCGGCGGCCGGTGCTCTCGACGAGGGCGGCTGGCGCGCTGCCGTACCCGGAAGCGCAACGAGAGGCACCCATGAAGGCCACATTCATGTACGCGGCAGGCGACGTCCGAGTCGAGACCGTCGCCGACCCGACCATCCAGCAGCCCACGGACGCGATCGTGCGCGTCACGCAGGCGTGCATCTGCGGCTCGGACCTGCATCCGTATCACTCGATGCAGGCGAGCGAAGAGGGGTCCCCGATGGGACACGAGCTCATCGGCATCGTCGAGGAGCTCGGCGCCGCCGTCACGACCCTGAAGGTCGGCGACTTCGTCATCGCGCCGTTCGCGTTCCAGGACAACACGTGCGTGTTCTGCCGCGAGGGTGTGCAGACGTCGTGCCCCCACGGCGGCTTCTACGGCAGCCGCGAGGTCGGCGGCCTGCAGGCGGAGTTCGCCCGCATCCCACAGGCCGACGGCAGCCTGGTCGTCGTGCCCGGCGTCGACGCCGCAGCGCTCGGCCGTGGGGAGAGCGCTGAGCTCACCGCCAGCCTGCTGACGCTGTCCGACGTGTATCTGACCGGCTACCACGCAGCCCACATGGGCCGCGTGGAGGCGGGCAAGACCGTCACGGTGATCGGTGACGGCGCCGTCGGGCTCTCGGCTGTGCTCGCCGCCAGGCAGCTCGGCGCCGAGCGCATCATCCTCATGGGTCGGCACACCTCGCGCACCGACCTCGGCATCGAGTTCGGCGCAACCGACGTCGTCGCCGAGCGCGGTGACGACGGCATCGCGCAGGTCATGGACCTCACGAACGGCGAAGGCAGCCACGTCGTCCTCGAAGCAGTCGGCCACATGCCCGCCTACGAGCAGGCCTACGGCATCGTGCGCCCCGGCGGCGTCATCTCCCGGGTCGGCGTGCCCCAGTACGAGGATGCGCCCATCGGCTTCGGCTCGCTCTTCGGCAAGAACGTCACCCTCACCGGTGGGCCCGCCCCTGTCCGTGCCTACATGGAACCGGCCATCCAGCAGGTCCTGAACGGCGACATCAACCCCGGCCGCGTCTTCGACCGCACGATCGGCATCGACGAGGTGCCGGCCGGCTACGCCGCCATGGATGCGCGCGAAGCCCTCAAGGTGCTCGTCCAGATGTAGGCGCGAGCGGCCGTGCACGCTCACCGCGTGCGCGGCCGCGCACGAACCTGAAATGCGTGATCGATTGTCGGGAGGAACACCCTCATGAGCACAGAACTCCAGCCGAAGAGCGCGACCAGCAAGGGTCCAGCCGAGTGGTTCACCGGTGACGTCTACTTCAACGCCTACTACGCGGGTACTGAGCCGTCGCGCACCCGCCTCAACCTGGTGCGCTTCACGCCGGGCGCGCACACCGCCTGGCACCGCCACGCGGTCGGTCAGACCCTGCATGTCACCGAGGGGTACGGCTACGTGCAGTCGCGTGGTGAGGAGCTCATCGAGCTGCGCCCGGGCGACACCGTCCACACCCCGGCCGGCGAGTGGCACTGGCACGGCGCATCCGCCGACGACTTCATGTGCCACCTCGCGCTCTGGGAAGCTCCAGGCGCTGACTCCGACGAGCCCGAGACGGTCTGGGGTGAGCTGCTCACGCCGGAGGAATACCCGCAGCGCGGGTGGTGAGCGGGCGCACGCGAGACGGTCGGCAGGGCCTCACGCGCCGCTCGGCCACCAGCTGACCCTGCACGCCTCGCGCCTTTGAAGTGTGAGCCAGACGCATCCAGAACCCTTGTGGGCGGATGCGTCTGGCTCAATTTCGCGTGCGTACGAGGGGCGTGCAGCAGGGCGGCAACAGGCAACAGGCAGCGAGCTCGCGCCTACTGCTGCTGGAAGGCTGCCTGCGCTTCGACGGGGAACTCCGTCGCCGCCCAGGATGCGAGCATCCGCAAGCCGTCGGCGCTGGGGCTTCCCTCGGCGGCCGTGTAGACGTTCATCGTGAGGCCGGGCTCGCTCGGCAGCGGCAGGGACTCGAAGTTCAGCTCGAGCAAGCCGACGACCGGGTGGTTCAGGCGCTTCACGCCGCTGCGGTGGAACTTCACGTCCTTCGCCGCCCACATCTCGCGGAACAGCTCGCTCTGCGTCGACAGCTCTCCGATGAGCTGGTGCAGCTGGGGGTCGTGGGGGTTCCGACCCGCTTCCATCCGCAGCATGGATGCCGCGTCGGCGGCGATGCGGTCGAAGTCCGGCCAGAAGTCGCGGGCCGCCGGATTCAGGTAGATGTACCTCGTCGTGTTGACGGGCCGGCGAGGATCGTCGAAGACGGGGGAGTAGAGCGCCCGGCCGAGGCGGTTGGCCGCGAGGACGTCGTGTCGGTCGTTGCGCACCCACGCGGGAGCCTCGGAGAACGCGTCGAGCATCTGCCGGACCGAGGCGCGCAGCTCGCCGCCGCCCCGCTTCCTCGACACTCGCCTGGGTGGAGCGCTCGCCCGTGCGAGGTTGAACAGGTGCTCGCGCTCGGCCTCGTCGAGCTGCAGCGTCGACGCGATGGCATCGAGCACGCTCTCCGATGCGCCCGACAGGTTGCCGCGCTCGAGCCGCACGTAGTAGTCAACGGAGACGCCGGCGAGCATCGCGACCTCTTCGCGCCGCAGTCCCGCGACGCGGCGGTTCCCTCCGTAGGCCGGCAGCCCAGCCTGCTCGGGGGTGATCTTCGCCCGGCGGGAGCTGAGGAACTCCTTCACCTGCTCGCGCACATCGTTCATGTGTCCAAGCTACGCCCGCGGGCTCGAGCGAGGGAGGCCCCGCGAGTACCTGGTGGCGGATGCAGACGCGCCGCTGTCCAACTTCAGTGCAGATTCCGACGGGAACGCGAGCGAAGCGCCCGGTGGAGCTGATTCTGCACTGAAGTTGGACAGGGGCGGAGGCAAGCCAGGCGGGCCCCGACTCGGTTGACGACGGGGTGGCTGGCCAACTTCCCGGAGTAGATCGGCTCAGGCGCGCGGTTCGGGCCTGCGCGGGCGTTCTCGTCCCGGAAGTTGGACACCCGCGAGGGGGAGAACCGCCGCGAGGTGGGGTCAGCGCTGAGAGGCGCGCGGCCGCGCGGATCAGGCCGCACCGGTCAGGCCGCGGGCGGCCGCGCGGATCAGGCCGCACCGGTCAGGCCGCGGGCGGCCGCGCGGATCAGGCCTCGGGGATGGGCATGCCGTAGGCCTCCAGCGTCAGCGACTCGGGCTCGGGCCCGCGGCGCACGCCCTTGTCGAGGGCGTCGATCTGGGCGACCTCGTCGGGCGTGAGCTCGAAGCCGAAGATGTCGAAGTTCTCGGCGATGCGGTGCGGCTTGACCGACTTGGGGATCACCGAGCGGCCCTCCTGCACGTGCCAGCGCAGCATGACCTGCGCAGGGCTCTTGCCGTGGGCGTCCGCGATGGCTCGGATCGTCGCGTCTTCCAGCGTGCTTCCGCCGTCACCTTCCCGGTAGAACGTGATTCCGCCGATGGGTGACCAGGCCTGGTCGAGGATGCCGTGGCGCGCATCCGCTTCCTGCACGTCCTTCTGCTGGAAGTAGGGGTGCAGCTCGACCTGGTTGAGGGCCGGAACGATGTCGGTCGCGTCGAGCAGCCGGTCGAGGTGGTCTGGCATGAAGTTGCTCACGCCGATGGCGCGCACCTTGCCGTCGGCGGAGAGCCGTTCGAGGGCACGGTAGGCGCCGATCGTCTTCTCCCAGTCTGTGGGGAGCGGCTGGTGGAGGATGAGCAGGTCCAGCTGCTCGAGGCCGAGCTTGCGGGCCGACTTGTCGAAGGCGTGGAGGGTCTCGTCGAAGCCGTAGTCGCTGATCCAGACCTTGGTCTCGACGAAGATCTCGTCGCGGGGCACTCCGGATGCGGCGATCGCCTGGCCGACTTCCCGCTCGTTGCCGTAGGCGGCGGCGGTGTCGATGTGGCGGTAGCCGACGCGCAGGGCTTCGGCGACGGCGGCTGCGGTCTCCTCGGGGGCGGACTGGTAGACGCCGAAGCCGATGCTGGGCAGTTCGACGCCGTTGTTCAGGGTGAGGTTCGCGGTGCTCATGCTGAAAACGCTACGTCTGGCGGCTGAGCGGTGACAGGTTCTGACAGAACCTGTCAGTCGAACCGAAGCCGTTTCGGATGGGTGAAAACCCGCACTTGCGCACGGGGTCCCGCATGCCTACACTTTCGGCAGGTGCACAAACGATCATATCTATTTGCAACTTCGTGCACACCCCGACAAAGGAGTCAGAACATGCGGTTTACGTCGCCGCTCGCCGCCCCCGCGGCCAGCACAGTCGAGCACAGCTCGACGACCACGTCGGGAGGGCAGCCGGCATGGAAGTAATCACCTGGATCGCCGAGAACTTCATCGGCCTCTTCAACGCCTCCGCCGAGAGCCTCATGGGCCTCATCACGGGCATCCTCCCCCTGCTTCTCGTGCTGCTCACGGCAATGTACGCCGTCACCACGTGGATCGGCGAGGAGCGCGTCACGCGCGCCGTCCGCTGGGCGGGCAAGTACGCGATCACGCGCTACACGGTCATGCCGATCATCGCGGTCATCATGCTGACGAACCCCATGGCCTACACATTCGGCCGCTTCCTCCCAGAGCGCTACAAGCCGGCCTTCTACGACTCCGCAGTGTCGTTCGTGCACCCGGTCACGGCGTTCCTGCCTCACGCCAACGCGGGTGAGCTCTTCGTCTGGACGGGCATCTCCGCCGGTGTCCTCTCCATCGCGCCGGACAAGTACGCGACCCTCGCGGCCCTGTACTTCATGGTCGGCATCGTCGTCATCTTCATCCGCGGCATAACGACGCAGTGGATCACGAAGATCCTCATCAAGCGCGGCGGACACGAGGCGACGTTCGCTCGTTTCGACGAGATGTATGCAGAGGGCCACCTCCAGGGCTCCAAGAGCGAAGGTGGTGTCCTGTGAGCACAGACGCTGAGAACACGAACGCCAACTCGGCCGACGGCGGCGCGAGCACCGCGGACTACAAGGGCGTCAAGGTCAACCGCGGTCGCGGCGGCTGGGGCGACGGGCTGACGCTCGTCCCCAACGCCGAGAAGAACATCGTCCTGTCGGTCACGGGTGGTGGCATCCACCCGGTCGCCCAGAAGATCGCAGAGCTCACGGGCGCTGAGGCCGTCGACGGCTTCAAGAACAACGTGCCGGACGCGAACGTGCTCTGCGCGGTCATCAACTGCGGTGGCACGGCGCGCATCGGCGTGTACCCGAAGAAGCGCATCCCGACGGTGGATGTGTACCCCGGCGAACCGGGCGGCCCGCTCGCCCAGTTCATCACCGAGGACATCTTCGTCTCCGACGTCGCCCCTCGTGACGTGGTCGCGCTCGACGCGGCGGCAACGGCAGCAGCTGGTGCCCCGGCCGCAGCCGAGGCGCCCAGCCTGAGCCCGGAAGAGGTCGCCGCGAAGGCCAAGGCGGATGCACGCGCCAGGGTCGCAGCGCAGGGAAGCGGATTCACGGGCTTCGTCGTGAAGTTCGGAAACGCCATCGGCTACTTCATCAACACGCTGCTCTCCTCGGGCCGCCAGGCGATCAAGCTGACCCTCAACACGATCCTGCCGTTCATGGCGTACGTCTCGCTCCTCATCGGAGTCGTCACGTACACGGGCGCTTCGGACTTCATCGCCAACGCGGTGTCGCCGCTGGCCTCGAACCCGATCGGCCTGATCCTGCTCGGCGTCATCACGGGTCTCCCCTTCCTGTCGCCGATCCTCGGCCCAGGTGCCGCGATCGCCCAGGTCGTCGGCGTGCTCATGGGAACGCAGATCGCGGCAGGCGCGCTGCCGGTGCAGTACGCACTGCCGACGCTCTTCGCGGTGAACGGCCAGGTCGGCTGTGACTTCATCCCCGTCGGTCTCTCCCTCGGTGAGGCTGAGCCGGAGACGGTCGCGGTCGGTGTCCCAGCCGTGCTGTTCTCCAGGCAGATCACGTCGCCCCTCGCGGTTGTGCTCGCCTACTTCGCCTCCTTCCTCCTCATCTAGTGGACGCCGGGCGGGCCGCACCGGCCCGCCCGCGCATCCACCCCTGAACTTCGCTTCAACCTCTCGCCTCAAGAAAGGACCACCACGTGTCCACGACCATCTGGCAGTCAGAAATCGCACGCATCGGACCCGACGCGAACGACATGTTCGAGGGCGGCGTCTACATCCTCTTCGGCGAACCCGTTCCGGATGCGCTCGCCGAGGTCAGCCTCGTGCACAAGGGCCACTCGGGTGAGTTCGTCCCCGTGCAGGCCGGCGACGAGTTCGTGATCGGCGACGAGGCCGTCACGGTCACCGCGGTCGGGGATCTCGCCAACCCGAACCTGCAGGAACTGGGTCACGTGGTGCTCTACCTGAACGCGGAGGACACCGCGCTCCTCCCGGGCGCCATCCAGGCATCCGGCACCCTCACGACTCCCGCCGAGGGCGCACTCATCAGCGTGCGCCGGAACGAGGTGTAGATCATGGACTGGAGATTCCCCGCCGTTCTGGTCCTCGCGCTCGTCCTGAGCATGTTCATGACGGTCGTGCAGATGCGCGCCTACATGAGCCAGGTCAACGAGATCGCGAAGGCGAACGCCGGCAAGAACCTCAACCTCGTCAGCGGTCGAGGCAAGGGCGCCTTCCGCGGCGCGATCGCCGTGCTGCTCGTCGACCCGACCACGCTCGAGGTCGTCGAGGCGCGCGCGCTCCTCGGGTTCAGCGTCTTCGGACGCCTGAAGCCCGCACCCGACCTCGAGGGCCCGCTCACGACCGTCTACGACCGCGCGGAGGCCCGCCACAAGCACCTCGGAACCGCCGTCCGCCAGGCGATCAGCATGCTGCCGCACACGGTGCGCGCCCAGGTCACGCTGCCGCCGGTCAAGGGCAAGACGAAGCGCGCGCAGCCCAACGCTGTCAAGGGCGCGGCCCCGAAGCAGTTCGCCGGCCTCTCCCGCGTCAGCAACTAGCCCCTGATCAGCACCCCACCCCACGAACTCAGCAAGGAACGCACATGAACTACACCCAGCGCCTCATCCAGCGTGAAGCAGAACTCGGCCGACCCATCCGCGTCGGCGTCGTGGGGGCAGGTCAGATGGGCTCAGGCCTCATCGCCCAGATCGAGCGAGCCAAGGGCATGGAGGTCGCCGTCGTCGCCGACATCGCCGTCGAGCGCGGCGTGGATGCGTACACTCGCGCCGGCCGCAGCGACGTCCAGGTCGAGACCGACCTCGCCGTGGTCGCCGAGCACATCGAGGCTCGCCGCCCGGTGGTCATCAACGACGGCCTCCTCATCCCGAAGCTGCCCGTCGACGTCGTGCTGGAGGTCTCGGGTGTCACCGAGATCGCAGCGCAGGTCGCCTACGCGTCGCTCCTCGGAAAGAAGGACGTCGCTCTCATGACCGTCGAGGCCGACGTGACGGTGGGGCTCTTCCTGGCCAGCATCGCCAACGCAGGACAGCAGATCTACACGATCTGCCGCGGTGACGAGCCCGTCGAGGCGCTCAAGCTCGTCGAGCACGCCACCGACCTCGGCCTCACCGTCGTCGCGGCCGGCAAGGGCAAGAACAACCCGAACCGCCCGACGGACGTGCCGGAGGACGTCATGGAGGAGGCGAAGGCCAAGAACATGAACCCGCGCATCCTGTGCGAGTTCACCGACGGAACGAAGACGCAGATCGAGATGGCCTCCCTCTCGAACGCGACCGGCTTCCCCGTCAACAAGCCGGGCATGCACGGCCCGGCCGCCGACATCGCGACGCTCGCGACCACGCTCATCCCCGTCGAGGACGGCGGAGTCCTCACCTCGACCCCGGCCGTCGAGTACACGGTCGAGGGCGATGTCGCGCCAGGCGTGTTCGTCGTCGTGAAGTCGGAAGACGATGTCGTCACGCACGAGCTCGACTACCTGAAGCTCGGCAAGGGGCCGTACTACGCCCTCTACCGCCCGTACCACCTCGCCTCGGTCGAGGCGATCCTCTCGATCAGCGAGGCCGTGCTCGAGCGTCGCGCCGACTTCCAGACCACCACGTGGCGCACCGAGGTCGCCTCGAAGGCGAAGTTCGACCTCGCCGCCGGCACGAAGCTCGAGGGCATGGGCGGGCACCACGTGCACGGCTGGGCCGTGGACGCCGACGAGGCACGCGCCGACAACTCGATCCCGATCGGGCTCATCTCCGGCGGCATCCTGAAGCGCGACATCAAGGCGGGCGAGATCGTCTCCTACGACGACGTCGAGCTCGACGAGACGCGTCCGCTCATCGCGATGCGCCGCCTGCAGGACTCGCTGGTCGCGGCTGGCGTCATCGGCGCCTGACCCCCGTCCGACACCCGTCGGGCGCCCGGCTGGACCGGGCGCCTGATCGTCGGTCGATAGGATCATGTGAACCGGATCACCGATGCCGCGCCCAGCGTGCGGCGTCGGGGCGGCTCCCGAACGGCGCGTGAGCGCGGTGAGGGAGCCGTCGCCATCTGGGAAAGACGTCCCGCACCGCAGGGCCACGCAGGAGTGAGCAGCGCTGCGCCTCCTGCCCAGCACAGCCTGCGCGTCGCTCTGCACCACCCACAGGAAGGAAGGCTCGGGATGCCAGCACCCCGCAACGCCGAGACCCTCGTCCGAGCAGCGCGCCTCTACTACCTCGACGGCCTCTCCCAGAGCGACGTCGCGACAGCACTCGGCGTCTCGCGGGCGAGCGTCTCACGCATCCTGTCGGCGGCACGCGAGCAGGGGATCGTCGAGATCCGCATCCACGACCCTCACGTCGTCGGTCGTGTCGACGAGCTCGAACGGCAGATCACGGATGCGTTCGGTGTCGGTGCCGCCGTCGTCGTCTCGGCGCTGCCGGGCAGGAACCCCCTCGACATCGTGGCCGGAGCGGCCGCCGACTACTTCGCGGAGCGTGTGCCCTCGGTCGGTTCGGTCGGCCTGAGCTGGGGCAAGTCGATCGACGCGTTCGTCGAGCAGATCCACGTCGAGTCCACGGGGCGCGCGCTGACGCTGTGCCCGCTCGTCGGCGGCATGCCGTTCGACTCGGGGCCGGCCGGGAACACGGCCCTGGAGCGTCTCTCGCAGAAGTCGGGGGCGATGGCGTTCCGGTTCGAGTCGCCCGCCGTCGTCGAGTCGCCCCAGACCTGGGCTGCGCTTACCGGGGAATCGTCGATCTCCATGGCCATCAAGCGGGCGACGGATGTGCAGCTCGCGTTCGTGGGCATCGGTTCGTATGGGCTCCACGCGTCGAGGCACATCGTCTCCGCGATGCGGCTCAGCGATGCCGAACGCGCCGAGCTGGACGCGCAGCAGCCCGTCGGCGATATCTGCGGTCGCTTCTTCGACGCCCAGGGGCGCGCCCTTGGCGCACCGGTCTCCGAGCGGGTCATCGGCATCACCCTCGGCCAGCTGGCGAAGATCCCGGAAGTGGTGGGCTTCGCCGCTGGCGCCGAGAAGGCCCCTGGGGTCGCCGGTGCGCTCCGCACGGGGGCGCTCGACGGCGTGATCCTCGACGAGGACCTCGCGCGCGCTCTCGTGGAGCTCGTGTAGGGCGCTGCCCGGGCCCGAAGAGTCAGGTTCCGCGGCGGATCTCCATGCCTCTGGCTGACTCTTGCCGCGCTCAAGGGTTCGCCGGGAGGCGCGGGCTGTGCGGAGCGCAGCTGCCAGGGCAGGGGACTCTTGGATCGACACGCGACGATGCCTCCGCATCCGCAGCCACGTCCCAAACCGCGGCCACGTCCAAACCGTCGCCACGGCTCAGAGACGCAGAACGCCGCCGGTCGATCGTGCCGCTGACGGGGAGTCAGGGTGCGATCGAACGGCGGCGTCGGTGCGCCGACGTCGTTGGCGGCGTCAGCGGAGGCGGATGCTCGGAGGGGGAGCGCGCGCCTACTCGCCCATGACGACGACCTGGCACTTGCGCGAACGGGCGCGCGTGCGGTCGAAGTCGACGAAGTAGATGTACCCGGTGACGCCGACGCCGAGCTTGCCGTCGATGACCGCGAACACCTCGCTCGAGCCGATGATCGTCGACTTGATGTGCGCCTCCGCGTTCAGCAGCGCCGTCTTGTCGCCGCCGGGCAGGTACACCTCGGCGTCCGGCCACGACTCGACGTCGGCGTAGTGCTCCGGGCCCGGGTAGCGGTACTCGCCCTCGGGCGGCACGGCCGTCTGGTTCGGGGCGACGCGGTTCAGCACGTCGTCGAGGTCGGCCTGCAGGAACTCGGTGCCGTCCTCGAGGCGGTCGTGCACGAACTCCTCGAAGAACACGGCGCAGGTCGTGTGAGGAGAGATGACGGTGACCGTGCCCGCCGTGATGCCGCTCGTCGCGATCGCCTCCTTCACCTCCGCCGTGACGTCGATGTAGCTGGGCGTGCCGCCGTGTGACTGCAGCTGGAGGGTGGTCTGGTAGACGGTCATCGGTGTTCCTTCGTGGTCGTGGATGCGCGTGCTTCGGCGCGCGCGCAGATGTCGGTTGGTGTGGCTGGCTCGGCTCAGGCGCCCGGGCGCAGGGCCTGAATGAAGTCGGCCACGTCGGCCTCGACCTGCGCGGAGACCGCCTTCGCGACCTTCGGGAACAGGATGGTGTTGGGCTGCTCCGCGGCCCGGAGCGCCGCATCCAGTGCCGCCTTCGCCGCGTACGTGTAGTAGTTGATCTTGCGGACGCCGCGCGTGATGGAACGGTGGTACTCGTCGAGGCTGAGCCCGGAGCCGCCGTGCATGACGATGGGCACGCCCGTCGCATCCCGCAGCTGCTCGATGAGCTCGTAGTTGAGCTTCGGCTCCTGGTGGTACATGCCGTGCACCGTGCCGAAGGAGGCAGCGAGCGCGGTCACGCCGGTGCGCTCGACGAACTCCTTCGCCTGCGCTGGCTCCGTGTACAGGGTTTCGTCGGCGATGCCCTGGCTCGGGTCGCCGTTCTCGTTGCCCGTCATGACGCCGAGCTCGCCTTCGACCCCCACGCCGCGTTCCTTCGCGAGCTTCACGACCTCGGTCGTGCGGGCGACGTTCTCCTCGTACGGCAGCGTCGAGCCGTCGATCATGACGGAGTTGAAGCCGATGTCGAGGCCGCGAGCGATGTACTCGATGTCCTCGCCGTGGTCGACGTGCAGCACGAACGGCGCTTCGCTGCGCGTCGCGAGGGCGAGCATCGCCGGCCCGATGTCGTCGATCGACAGGGTGCTCTCGTGCACCTGCGCGTGCTGCAGGATGACGGGAACGCCGGCCTTCTCGGCAGCGGAGATCGTGCCGAGCAGCCCCTCGAAGTAGGGGGTGTTGACCGCCGCGATGGCGATGTTGTTCTTCTGTGCGTAGCGGAGCGCTTCGTCGAGTCCGATGAGCATGTGTTGGTCTTCTCTCTGGTGGCCCTGTGGGGGAGCGGGTCAGTTGGCGGGGGCGGCGCTCGCCTGCGCGTCGCGGTGGTCGGCGAGCGCCTGGAACATCTCGGTGAGGATCTCGCGCCAGTCGGGGTGCTTGATGATGCCGCTCGTGCCGCCTGAGCAGTCGGCGCCCTGCTGCAGGACGCGCGTGATGTCGGCGCCGCGGCTCACGCCGGCTGCCTGCACGACGAGGATCGCCGGGTCGACGTTCTTCACGATCTGGGTCGTGCGCTCGATGTAGTCGCCCGCGTCCATCTGCCCCGTGCCGATGTTGGCGGTCGGCTCGCAGATCATGCCGGAGGGGTCGAGGTCGGCAACCGCGCGGCACTGCAGGTCCGAGTCGGCGCAGACGATGGTTGCAAGACCGACCTCTTCGCAACGGCGCATCGTCGCGTCGAGGTCGGCCAAGGTGAGGGGGTGCTCGGCGTGGTTGAGCACGACGGCCTTGACCCCGGCTTCGGCGAGGCCCTCGGCGAGGATGTGCCCCATGCCGCGGCCAGGCACGATCGGGTCGACGTGCTGGGCGGTGACGCAGAGGTTCGTCGTCTCGGCGACGACCGACCGGAGGTCGATGTGCTGCGCGGTGAACACGACGTCGATGTCGAACGCTCCAGCGAGCTCGTCGGTGAGGTGTGCCAGCTTCATGAGCTCGCTGCCCGTCAGGTACGCCTTCGGGTTGACGATCAGAAACGGGCTCCGTACAGGGATGGGGACAGCCATTGTCAGTTGCTCCTAGCGGATAAATGCACAAAGTTGCACTAAAGAATGTACGAACGTGCAGTGTGGCAAGTATCGCATCTGTGGAGAGCACCTGGCAAGAGCACGGATGCGCGTGCCCCGCCGACGTCCGCGTGCGCCCCGGAGTCGTCCCAGGTGCCCCGAATAAGGTGGCACCTCACACTTGGACCAGGGAGCCACATGACTCGCGAACCCGTCTACTCATTTGCGATCGGGGTCGGCCGCACTGTCTTCGGCGCGCTCCGCGTTCGCCAGACGGTCCGCGGCGCGCAGCACCTTCCCGACACCGGCGGCGCCGTCATCGCGATGACCCACTTCGGCTACCTCGAGTTCGCCCTCGTCGAGTGCGCGACCTGGATGCACAACCGGCGGCGCATCCGCTTCATGGCCAAGCAGAGCGTGTTCGAGAAGCCCGTCGTCGGCCGACTCATGCGCAGCATGCGGCACATCCCGGTGAACATGAAGGCCGGTGCGGACGCGTTCGCCGCCGCCGCGACCGCCCTGCGTGACGGCGAGCTCGTCGGCGTCTTCCCCGAGGCCGGCGTCAGCGCGTCGTTCACGATTCGCGACTTCAAGACCGGAGCCGCACGCCTCGCCGCGCAGGCCGGCGTGCCCATCATCCCCGTCGCCGTCTGGGGCGGGCACCGCCTCCTCACCAAGAACCGCAAGATCACGCTGCGAGAGCGCCTCAACATCCCCGTGCACTTCTCTTTCGGCGCCCCCATCCATGTCGCACCGGACGACGACCCCGCCGACACCACGGCCAAGCTCAAGACGGTCATGGAGGCGCTCCTCAGCGAGCTGCAGTCGAACTACCCGGAAGACGGCGCGGGCAAGTGGTGGCAGCCCCGCGTGCTCGGTGGCACCGCCCCCACGCCCGAGGCTGCGGCTGCGGCAGATGCCGAGCGTGACCGCAGGCGCGAGGCCGCGCGAGCGCAGCAGGCAGCCAGGAAGTAGCGGGTCGGTTGCCACTGGCGCTGCGTCTGCCGCTGGGGCCGCAGCTGCAGCTGCCGTCGCAGCTGCCGTCGCCGCGGGCCGTGTCCAACATCAGTGCAGAATCCCTGCATCCGGTGCCGGAAGCGGGTCGAAGGCCGGAAATCGCACTGGTGTTGGTCAGTGATCGCCGGCACACGCGACCCGGTGCCAGACTTGGCGCATGAACGGTGAGCATCCCGGAAGCCTGATGAGCATCGGCGAGTTCTCGCGATACTCGGGTCTGAGCGTGCGCATGCTGCGGCATTACGCCGAACGGGGCGTGCTCGCGCCCGCCGAGGTCGACGAGTTCAGCGGGTACCGACGCTACGCCGCAGCCCAGCTCCGGGATGCGGGGCGCGTGCGGATGCTGCGCGACGCCGGGTGCGGAATCCCCGCCATCGCAGAGCTCCTGCCGCTCTTCGCGGCCCCTGACGTGCTCCGACCGCGCCTGCAGCTGCACCTCGACGAGCTCAAGGCCGAGGCGCAGCGGGTCGCCGATCAGCAGGCGCTCGCCGCGACGCTCCTCGATGGGCTCGCGGCGCGCTCGACCCGTCTGGACGTCACCGAGCGCACCTTCCCGGCGCTGCGCGTGCTGTACCTGCGCCGCACGGTCGCCGACTATCCCTCAGAGGGCCCGCTCTGGGTCGACTTCCGTGGGCCGGTGGCCGAGCTGACCTCGCGAGACCCCGCTGCCTTCGGCGAGGTCGGTGGTGCCACCTACTTCGACGACGAGTATCGAGACGCTGACGTCGAGATGGCGATCTGGCGCGAGTACCGCGGTACATCCGTGCCGGAGGGGTACGAGGTCGTGGAACTCCCCGAGCAGCGCGTCGCGACGGTCACCCACCGCGGCGGCTTCGAGACCATCAACGAGGCCACGGCGACGGCGGGGAGCTGGGTCGCCCAGCAGGGTCGCACCCGCGTCGGCCCGATCTTCAACGTCTACGTGCACGGCCCAGGCCGCGAGCCGAACCCGGACAACTGGGTCACCGAGGTCAACGTCCCCATCGCGGCTTGACTCTCACACTGTGTGAGACCTCACGATCGGATCCAACGGCTGAACAGGCCGGCGGCGCAGCCAGAATCGCTGCGGCGCATCCGAATGAGAGGACAGCGACCATGTGGGACAACGTGAACTACTTCGAGATTGGCACCACCGACCCGGAGGCCGCGAAGGCCTTCTACGGGGACACCTTCGGGTGGACGTTCGGCTCGCTCGAGCCCGGCGGCTACGGGATGGTCGACGGCGCAGGCAACGGAGGCGGGCTCTGGGATTCCAACACGGTCGGCGGCGGCAGCTGGGCGGTGTTCTACGTGGAGGTCGACGACATCGAGGCGAAGCTCGAGCAGGCGGCCGCGAACGGGGCGGAGACCGTCATCCCGCTCGTCGACAACGGCAGGATCAAGTTCGCGCATCTGCGCGACCCGCTCGGCAACCGCTTCGGTGTCTGGCAGCGCAAGCCGCAGGGCTGACGCCGGCCGCTCGCCGGTGGCGCTCTCCTGACCAACATGAGCGTGCTGTCGGCGCTCTCGGCACTGCGGCGTCTCCCTGCCGCTGTCCAACTTCCGTGACGGATGCCCGCATCCGCAACCTGAACGGAGCTTGCGGCCTCGTTCGTCACGGAAGCTGGTCAGCGCTGCAGGAGGTGCAGGCGGCTGACCATGCGGAACGCGTCGGCGCGGCCGGCGGCAGCGGCGACGAACTCGTCGAACGACGCGTCGGCGTGGAAGTGCGCCTCGATGTCGTAGTCGACGAGCACGTCGACGGCGTTCACGAAGCGCTGCTGCGGGTCGCGGCCGACGGAGGCGAGGAGGGGAACGTCGAGGATGTGCCACGTGTCGAAGTCGCGCGCCCACTGCAGGAACTCGAGCGACGAGGTCTGCACGATGAAGAGCTCCGCGAACGTCGCCCACAGCTCGCGGCCGCGCACCGCCGTCACCTCGAACGTTCGGCCGCCGAGCTCGAGGCTCGTCGCCTCGGCGGGAGCCGGGCGCGTGGCGTCGGGTGCACGGCCCGCAGCAGCACTGGACTGCTCGTCTGCGCCGTCTGCGCCGTCGACCTGCGTCGACGGGAAGCTCGGCACGTGCACCCACGAACCGGTCGCGAAGCCCCGGCGCTCGACGGCGTCTGCGCGAGAACGGCGGTAGTCGACTTCGCCGGGGAGCTCCACGACGTCGAGCTCGCGCTCGATGAGCTCGATGCCAGGCTCGAAGATGTGGTGGTAGACGGGGCTCGGGAGGAGGCCCTGCGGCCGGTAGTTCGAGGTCGCGACGACCGTGATGCCGTGGTCGAGGGCATACCGCAGCAAGGCTGTGAGCAGCGTCGCGTGGCCCGGGTCGTGCACGTGGAACTCGTCGAAGAGCAGCAGCTTCGCGTCGCCGATGAGTTCGCGGACGGCGTTTGCGAAGACGGTCTCGGAGCCGCGGTTCGCGAAGATGCGCGAGTGCAGCTCGTTGAAGAACGAGTGGAAGTGGACGCGCAGCTTCCGGTCCACGGGAACCGCGCCGTAGAAGGCGTCGAGCAGCCAGGACTTGCCGCGGCCGGCAGGCCCCCACAGGTAGAGGCCGCGCGGGACCGTCGAATCTGCGGCGGCGGACGCGGCGGATGCGTCGGGGCGATCAGCGTCGGCGACCTCGGAGTCGCTCTCCCCGGCGATGTCGGGGGCGCGCACCTCGACGATGTCGGGGGCGGCGTCGGCGGCTGGGCTCGGAGCGGCGTTCTCAACGGCGAGAGCTTCGTGCTCGACGATCTGCGCGCCGAGCCCTGCGAGACGCCGGGCGACCATCCGCTGGCCATCATCGAGAGTGAAGCCGGCCGCGGTCGCTGACGCCGCGATCGCAGCGAAGACCTCGCCGGCGCTCGCACCAGCAGTTTCGGGATGGGTTCCCCGCTTCGAGATGGGAAGCAACCCATCCCGAAGCGTGGAACCCATCCCGAGACTCAAGAGGTGCGGCGCTTAGTTCGCCGACGAGGCTGGCGCCGACGAGACGGCCGCCGACGAGGCCGCCGCCGTGATGGCTGCGGAGATCGGCGCGGAGTTCGGTCCGACGACGTCGCCGAAGCGCTTCGGCAGCGTCGCGCCGCGCGCCTCGGAGAGCTCGGCGAGCGTGAACTCGAAGAGGCCCTGGACTTCGAGCTTCGCGTCGGCACCCGTGCCGTCGCTCACGCCGACGCGGGTGACGGGGAAGTCACGCGCCTCGCACATGGCCTGGAAGCGCACGTCGTCGTCGTGCGGGACGGAGACGAGGATGCGCCCGGCCGACTCGCTGAAGAGCGCGGTAGCGGCATCCACGCCTTCCTTGCGCATGAGGCCGTCGAGCACGATGCGCGCGCCGACGCCGAAGCGTGTCGACGCCTCGACGATCGCTGCCGCGAGGCCACCCTCGGAGAGGTCGTGCGCCGAGGTGAGGAGGCCCTGCTGGCCCGCGCCGATGACGAGGTCGGCGAGCGCCTTCTCACGCTCGAGGTCGACCTGCGGGGGGAGGCCACCGAGGTGTCCGTGCACGACGTCGGCCCAGCTGGAGCCGGAGAGCTCCTCGAGGGTCGTGCCGAGGAGGTAGAGGTTGTCGCCCTCCTCCTGCCAGCCCGACGGAACGCGGCGTGCGACGTCATCGATGAGGCCGAGCACTGCGACGACGGGGGTCGGGTGGATGGGCACGTCGCCCGTCTGGTTGTAGAACGACACGTTGCCGCCCGTGACCGGGATGCCGAGTTCGAGGCAGCCATCCGCGAGTCCCTCGACGGCCTGCGCGAACTGCCACATGACCTCTGGGTTCTCAGGGCTGCCGAAGTTGAGGCAGTCGGAGACGGCGGCGGGGCGTGCGCCCGTGGCGGCGACGTTGCGGTACGCCTCGGCGAGCGCCAGCTTGGCCCCGGCAGAGGGGTCGAGCTGCGCGTAGCGGCCGTTGGCGTCGAGGCTGATGGCGAAGCCGAGCCCCGACTCCTCGTCGATGCGCACCATGCCGGCGTCCTCCGGGGTGCCGAAGGCGGTGTTGCCGAGCACGTAGCTGTCGTACTGCTGCGTGATCCACTCGGGGTTGGCGAGGTTCGCCGACGAGATGAGGGCGAGCACCTGCTCGCGGAGCTCCTCACCCGACTGGGGGCGGGGGAGCGCGGATGCGGAGTCGGCCTGGAGCGCGTCGATCCAGCTCGGGTAGGCGACGGGGCGATCGTAGACGGGGCCGTCGATCGCGACGGTGCGCGGGTCGACGTTCACGATCTCCACGCCGCGCCAGTTGATGACGAGGCGGCCCGTGTCGGTGACCTCGCCGAGCACGCTCGTCTCGACGTCCCACTTGTCGACGATGGCCATGAACGCGTCGAGCTTGTCGGGAGCGACGACCGCCATCATGCGCTCCTGGCTCTCCGACATGAGGATCTCCTCGGCCGTCAGGTTCGGGTCGCGCAGCAGCACCTTGTCGAGCTCGATGTACATGCCGCCGTCGCCGGCCGCCGCGAGCTCGCTCGTCGCGCAGGAGATGCCTGCGGCTCCGAGGTCCTGGATGCCCTCGACGACCTTCTCGCGGAACAGCTCGAGGCAGCACTCGATGAGCACCTTCTCGGCGAAGGGGTCGCCGACCTGGACGGCCGGGCGCTTCGTGGGGCCCTTCTCGTCGAACGAGTCGGACGCGAGGATGGATGCGCCGCCGATGCCGTCGCCGCCCGTGCGCGCGCCGAAGAGCACGACCTTGTTGCCGGCGCCGCGGGCGTTCGCGAGGTGGAGGTCCTCGTGGCGGAGCACTCCGACCGCGAGCGCGTTGACGAGCGGGTTCGCCTGGTACACGCTGTCGAACCAGGTCTCGCCGCCGATGTTCGGCAGGCCGAGGCAGTTGCCGTAGAAGGAGATGCCGCTCGTGACGCCGTGCACGACCCGTGCCGTGTCGGCCTCGTCGATCGCGCCGAAGCGGAGCGCATCCATGACCGCGACGGGGCGGGCACCCATGGAGATGATGTCGCGGACGATGCCGCCGACGCCGGTCGCGGCGCCCTGGAACGGCTCGATGTAGGAGGGGTGGTTGTGCGACTCGACCTTGAAGGTCACCGCCCAGCCCTCGCCAGCGTCGATGACGCCGGCGTTCTCGCCCATGCCGACCATGAGGTTCTTCTTCATCTCGTCGGAGACCTTCTGGCCGAACTGGCGCAGGTAGTTCTTCGAGGACTTGTAGGAGCAGTGCTCCGACCACATGACCGAGTACATGGCCAGCTCGCCCGAGGTGGGGCGGCGGCCGAGGATCTCGCGGATCTTGTCGTACTCGTCCGGCTTCAGCCCGAGGGCGCCGTACGGCTGCTCCTTCTCGGGAGTCGCCTTCGCGTTGTCGACGGTGTCCGGGCCAACTGCTTCGGAAGACGGGGTTGTGGTCTGGCTGCTCACTGGCGAGGCTCCTTCTGGCGGCGCGATGCGGAGAAGTCGGGGCGTGTCCGCACCGGACGAGTCTACGGCGTTCGCGGGCGGACGCGCGATGGGCGGCGGATGCGCGCGAATGGGCTGTTCAGATGCGCGTCCGTCGGCGTTCATCCGGTGACCGCTGGTGTTCACGCTGGCGTGGTGGCCTGTGTCCGCCCAGCCAGTCGGCAGGGTTGCGCCGGCGGGCCTCTCGGCTTCCGGCCCCACCAGGATTCCGAGAAGGACATCGACTTCGCATGAACAAGCGACTTTCAATTGTGGCGACCCTCGCCCTCGCGGGACTTGCCCTGACCGCGTGCTCGCAGAGCCCCGCGACGGGTGAGACCGGCGACACCGCCGCTGCGGCGACCGCGACGAGCCTCGACGACTTCGGCAGCATGGATGCGCTCGTCGAAGCCGCGAAGGCCGAAGGCACCATCAACGTCATCGCGCTGCCCGACGACTGGGCGAACTACGGCGAGATCAAGGCCGGCTTCACCGAGAAGTACGGCATCACCGTCAACTCGATCCTGCCCGACGCCTCCTCGCAGGAGGAGATCGCGGCGGCCGACGCCAACAAGGGAACCGACCAGGCGCCGGACGTCTTCGACCTCGGAGCGAACGTCGCCCTCGCATCCACCGACTACTTCGCGCCGTACCAGGTCGAGAACTGGGAGCACATCCCCGACGCCAACAAGGAGGCCACCGGCCTCTGGGTGAACGACTACACGGGCATCATGTCGGTCGGCTACAACGCCACCAAGTACGGCGAGATCACCTCGATCGACCAGCTCACCGACGCGAAGTTCGCGAACTCCGTCGCCCTCAACGGCAAGCCCGCAGAGGCCGGCGCGGCGTTCAACGGCTTCCTCTCGGCGAACAACGCGGTCGGCGGAGACTTCGCCGACCTGCAGCCGGGCCTCGACTACTTCGCGAAGCTCAAGGAGGCTGGCACCCTCAACCTGAAGGACGTCACAGCCGGCACCGTCGACGCCGGCGAGCACGGTGTCGTCTTCGACTGGAGCTACAACCAGCTCTCGACCGTCGAGCGCCTCGAGGCGAAGGGCGTCGAGTGGGCGACCTTCGTGCCGAAGGGCGGCGAGATCGCCGCGTACTACAACCAGGCCATCAACGTCGACGCCCCGAACCCCGCCGCCGCTCGCCTCTGGATGGAGTACCTGTACTCGCCGGAGGTGCAGAACATCTGGCTCGCCGGCGGTGCCATGCCGGTCCTCTTCGACTGGATGGAAGCCGAGGGCACGGTCGACCAGACCGCGCTCGAGAGCCTCCCCGAGGTCGAGGGCACGCCCGTGACGCCCACCTCGGAAGAGGCCGAGACCGCGAACGCGTTCCTCGCCGAGAACTGGGACTCGACGATCTCCTGATGACCGCAACCGCACCCCTCGCGGCGGCGACCGAGCCGTCAGGCGCTGCACTCGCAGCCACGCCTGACGCGCTCGGGCGCCGCCCGTCGGGCGCATCCAAGGCGGCGTCGCGGACGTCGCTCTTCGGTGTCGCCCCCTTCCTCCTCTACACGGGCGTCTTCCTGCTGCTGCCGACGGTGCTCGTCGCCATCGGCGCGTTCTTCACCAGACAGGGCGTCTTCACGACGAGCGGATTCGAGCGGCTCCTCTCTCCCGCCTCCATCACGATCTTCTGGACATCGACGTGGCTGTCGGTCGTCACCGCAGTGCTGGGCGCCGTCATCGGCGCCGTCGTCGCGTACGCCCTCTCCACGAGCCCGCCGAACAGCCTCGGTCGCCGCGTCTTCACGGCGTTCAACTCGGTCCTCGCGCAGTTCGGCGGCGTCATGCTCGCGTTCGCGTTCGTCGCGACGATCGGCACGAACGGGATGCTCACGCGCTTCCTGCAGGGAGCGGCCGGCTTCCAGGTCGACTCCGGCTTCCTGTCGAGCGTCCCAGGCCTCGTCGCCGTCTACCTCTACTTCCAGGTGCCGCTCATGGTCATCGTGTTCCTGCCGGCAGCGGACGGCATCCGCCGGGAATGGCGCGACGCGACCGTCATGCTCGGCGGCAGCTCGCTCGTCTACTGGTTCCGCGTCGCCGGTCCGCTGCTCGCGCCGAGCTTCCTCGGCTCCGTGCTCCTGCTGTTCGCGAACTCCTTCTCCGCCTTCGCGACGGCGGCCGCCCTCATCTCGCAGCAGACGATCATCGTGCCCATGGAGATCGAGGCGGCGCTGCGCAACGAGAACACCGCGGGGCTCGAGTCCTACGCGCAGGCCCTCGCGCTCGGGATGATCGTGGTCGTCGCCATCGTCATGTCGCTCTACGCGCTCCTGCAGAAGCGCAGCGCAAGGTGGTTGTCCCGATGACGCAGCTCGCACCATCCGCCCCTGCGCGTCCGCGTCGCCGCGGCCTCGTCGAGCGGGCCCGCCGCCGCCAGCAGGCCTTCCGCATCGCGGTGCTCACCCTCACGACCGTCGCGCTGCTCGTGCCGCTCGTGAGCCTCTTCGAGTTCTCCATCCGCTTCCCGCTCACGGGGGAGGTCAGCTTCGACGCCTGGAAGCGCGTCTTCGCGGGCAACACGGGCGAGTACTCGACCCTCGACGTGCTCTGGTCCGGGCTCACGAACTCGCTCATCATGTGCGTCCTCACCGTCGCCATCATGCTCGTGCTGCTCGTGCCCACCATGGTGTGGGTGCGGCTCAAGGTGCCCGCCATGGACCGGGCGGTCGAGTTCATCTGCCTGCTGCCGCTCACCATCCCCGCCGTCGTGCTCGTCGTCGGACTCGCACCGATCTACCGCTTCCTCGCCTCCACGCCCCTCGGGTCGAACACCGTGTGGCTCGCGTTCGCCTACGTCGTGCTGGTGCTGCCGTTCGCCTACCGCTCGATCGACGCCGGCCTCCGGTCGATCGACCTGAAGACCCTCACCGAGGCCGCCCGCTCGTTCGGGGCGTCCTGGCCCGTCATCATCGTGCGCGTGATCCTGCCGAACATCCGCACCGCGCTCATCTCGGCGAGCTTCGTCACCATCGCGGTCGTGCTCGGCGAGTTCACCGTCGCCCGCTTCCTCGCCCGCGACAACCTGCAGACCGCCCTCTTCCAGATCAACCTCTCCGACGGGCAGATCGCCGCCGTCATGTCGCTCCTCGCGCTCGGCGTCACCACGATCCTGCTCATCGCCCTCGACCTGCTCGCGGGGCGCAGGGAGCGCACGACCCGAAAGGCACGCCCATGACCAGCACCCTCCCTGAAGTCGCCTCCCGTGGCGGCACCGACGCATCCACCTCCACCACGCACTCCCAGGCGGCCGTCGGCGTCGAGCTGCGCGGCGTCACGCGACGCTTCGGTCAGACCGTGGCACTGCGCGGACTCGAGCTGAGCATCAAGCCCGGCGAGATGGTCGCCCTCCTCGGGCCCAGCGGATGCGGGAAGACCACCGCTCTGCGCGCGCTCGCGGGACTCGAGGACATCGACGAGGGCGAGATCCTCGTCGGCGGCCGCGACGTCGCGAACGTGCCGGCCTCGAAGCGCGACATGGCCATGGTGTTCCAGTCGTACTCGCTGTTCCCGCACCTGACCGTGGCGCAGAACGTCGCGTTCCCCCTCAGCCTCCGCCGCGGAATCTCCGCGAAGGAGCGCAACACGCGTGTGCCCGAGTACCTCGAGCTCGTCGGGCTCGGCGGCTTCGGCGAGCGGTACCCCAACGAGCTCTCCGGGGGTCAGCAGCAGCGAGTCGCGCTCGCACGCGCGCTCGCCGTGCAGCCGAAGGTGCTGCTCCTCGACGAGCCCCTCTCCGCGCTGGATGCGAAGGTGCGCGTGCAGCTCCGCGACGAGATCCGCCGCATCCAGCTCGAGGTGGGCATCACGACCGTCTTCGTCACGCACGACCAGGAGGAGGCGCTCGCCGTCGCCGACCGGGTCGCCGTCATGCGCGGCGGCATCATCGAGCAGCTCGGCGAGCCGGAGGCCATCTACTCGACGCCCGAGAACGCGTTCGTCGCCGACTTCATCGGCCACCACTCGCGCGTGCGGGCCAGCGCGGAGGGCGGAGTCGCGACGGTGCTCGGGCAGCGGGTGCCGCTGCTCGCGGGCAGCGCCGAGGGTGCCGTCGACGTGCTGCTCCGGCCGGAGCATGTGTCCTTCGCGGTGGCCGATTCCCGGCTCGCGGCGGACGAGTCGGGGGCCTCGGGTGCCGCGACCGCCGAGGCATCCGCGGGCGGTCCGAGCGCATCCACGAGCGTCGATGCTGACGGCGCTCTGCCAGCCGGTGAGGCGCTCGCGCGGGTCGTCTCGACCGGATTCCTCGGGGCCCACGTCGTCGTCCAGGCGCGGCTCGCGGACGGCACGCTCCTGCGGGCGCACATGCGGAGCCGCGACACGGGTGCGCTCGAGCCGGGCAGCGTCGTCGCCGTCGACGTGCATCCGGCCCCTGCGCTCGCGGTGCCCGCCGGGCAGTAGCTCTGCTGACCAACATGAGTGCGATTTCGCTGCGTTCTGGCGTTTGAGCGTCGGACACCGCCGAAATCGCACTGATGTTGGACACTCGCGGAGGTGCCGAGGCGCGCCCGGCCGGCTGAGCGCGGCTGCTAGACCTGCTGCACGTCGCTGCCGGCCGCTCGAAGCGCCGCGACGTCGGCGGCGGCGGCCTCGGTGCCGGTGATGATGCTCGCGAACTCGGCGAGCCCGCCGATGACGCCGACGTGGGCGCGGCCGAGCTTGCTGGCGTCGGCGACGACGACCGAGCGGTCCGCGGCGTGGAGCATGGCCCGTTTGAGCTCCGACTCCGGCAGGTTCACGTTGGTGACGCCGGCCGCGACCTGCACGCCAGTGCAGCCGATGATCGCGAGGTCGGTGTGGATGCGCTCCAACATGGCGGATGCGTACGGCGCGACGAGCGAGTGCTGCAGTGGGCGGAGGGTGCCTCCGGTCACGACGACCGTGAAGCGGGGGATGGCCGACTCGAGGGCGAGCGCGATGGAGAGGCCGTTCGTGATGATGACGACGTCGTCGAGGTCTTCCCGGGCGAGGAGCGCCTCCGCCACGGCCGTCGTGGTGGTGCCGACGTCGAGGAGCACGCTCGAGCCGCTGGTCACGAGTGCGGCCGCGGCGATGCCGATGCGGCGCTTCTCGTCGGCGGCGCTCTGCTGCGCCGTCTCGAACGAGGTCTCGAGGCCGGTCGGCCCGTGCCCGTAGATCGCGCCGCCGTGCACGCGGCCCAGCACTCCGTCGCGCTCGAGAGCGGTGAGGTCCGAGCGCACGGTCACCTCGGAGACGCCGAGTTCTCGGCTCAGGTCGGCGACCCTTGCGAAGCCGGTACGCTTCACGAGTTCGACGAGGTCGGCTCTGCGCGCGTGCGCGGGGCCCTCTGGGGTCGTCTCGATGTTCACCACGGGATCCAGCTTACGCCTTCGCAAGCGAAAGGCACTTGACTTTCGAAAACGAAAGTGGCGTAATCGGAGCGTGCATTCCCTCACCAACAACATCGTCAAGCGTCCGACGCTGCTCTCCGACGGTCGCGAGCTCATCTACTTCGACGACGCCGACACGACGCTCGACCCCGAGCGCGCCCTCGACAGCCGGGTGCCCGCCGATCGCCCACCGGTCGCCGAGATGCGTCAGGACCCGCTCACCGGCGAGTGGATCTCGATCGCCGCGGCCAGGCAGAACCGCGTCATGCTGCCCCCCAAGCACCTCGACCCCCTCGCGCCATCCACGCCCGCCAACCTCACCGAGGTGCCGAGCAACTACGACGTCGCCGTGTTCGAGAACAAGTCGCCCTCGTTCGGCCCCACGCTGGGCGGAGACGATACCGACGCCGACGTGCAGCTCGAGGAGCTCGCCTCCGTGGGCCTCGGCCGCACGAAGCCATCCATCGGTCGCTGCGAGGTCGTCTGCTTCAGCCCGGAGTCGGAGGGATCCTTCGCATCACTCTCCCTCTCCCGCGCCCGCACGGTCGTCGAGGCGTGGGCTGACCGCACGACGGCGCTCTCGCAGCTGCCCGGCGTGCAGCAGGTGTTCCCCTTCGAGAACCGCGGCAAGGACATCGGGGTGACGCTGCACCACCCGCACGGCCAGATCTACTCGTACCCGTACATCACGCCGCGCACGAGCGCCCTCATCCGCTCGATCGAGACGTACGGGCCGACGCTGTTCCAGGACATCCTCGACTTCGAGCAGGCCTCCGAGCGGGTCCTGCTGCGCGGTGAGCACGTCACGTTCTTCGTGCCGTTCGCGGCGCGCTGGCCGCTGGAGGTGCACATGCTTCCGCATCGTCACGTCGCCGACCTCGCCGAGACGACGGCGGAGGAGCGCGATGAGATCGCCCGCGAGTACCGCCGTGTACTCCGCGCCATCGACGCGATCTACGACACCCCGACCCCCTACATCGCCGCCTGGCATCAGGCGCCCGTCAACTCGCACCGGGACGACATTCGGCTCATGCTGCAGATCACCTCACCGCGGCGCGCGGAGGACAAGCTCAAGTTCCTCGCCGGCTCGGAGTCGGCGATGGGCGCTTTCATCGGCGACGTCCCACCCGAAGCCACGGCAGGCCTCCTGCGCGCGGCGCTCGCGAAGGTGGACGCAGCGTGACCCGGCCGGAGCTCGCGACGACAGCCGCCGAGGCGTTCGCGCGCATCCACGGTGGGGCGCCCGACGGCCTCTGGTCGTCACCCGGTCGCGTTAACCTCATCGGGGAGCACACCGACTACAACGAGGGTTTCGTCTTCCCGTTCGCGATCGACCGGCACACGGTGGTCGCAGCGAGGCTGCGCGACGACCGACTCGTCCGCGTCTCGAGCGGCCTGCGCGAGGGCGTCGAGGAGATCGGCATCGACGAGCTGGCACCGGATGCGCTCGGCGGCTGGTCCGCGTACGCGCTCGGGGTCATCTGGGCTGCTGGCGAGCTGGGCGCCGACCTCAGCGAGGTGCGCGGCCTCGACCTGCACATCGAGTCGGATGTGCCCCTTGGGGCTGGCCTGTCCTCATCCGCTGCCCTCGAGGGGGCTGTGGCGGTCGCGATCGATGAGCTGTGGGGCCTCGGGCTCGACCGGCGGACGCTCGCTCGAGTGGGACGCCTCGCGGAGAACGAGGCCGTCGGTGCGCCGACGGGCATCATGGACCAGTCGGCGGTGCTCCTCGGCCAGCGCGACTCCGGCGTGCTGCTCGACTGCCGTTCGCTCGAGTCGAGGATCGTGCCGCTGGCGTTCGAGGCGCAGGGCCTCGCGCTGCTGGTCATCGACACCCGTGTCGAGCACTCCCACGCGAGCGGCGGCTACACGGAGCGGCGCGCGTCGTGCGAGAAGGGTGCGGCGGGGCTCGGCGTCGCCTCGCTGCGCGACGTGACGGTCGGCGACCTCGAGCGCGCAGAGCGGGTGCTGGACGACGAGACCTTCCGTCGGGTGCGGCACATCGTCACCGAGAACGCGAGGGTGCTCGCTGTCGTCGCTGCGCTCGGCGACAGCGGCCCGCGCAGCCTCGGCCCGCTGCTCGCCGAGTCGCACGCATCGATGCGCGACGATTTCGAGATCTCCGTGCCCGAGCTCGACCTCGCTGTATCGACGGCCGTCGCTGCGGGAGCCATCGGCTCGCGCATGACGGGCGGCGGCTTCGGGGGAGCGGCGATCGCGCTTGTGGAACGCGGCGATCTCGCCGAGGTCTCGCGCAGCATCCACGAGGCCTTCGCCGCGGCCGGGTTCGCGGAGCCCGCGACCTTCGAGGTGCTCCCGTCGCAGGGCGCAGGTCGCGTCTAAGGCGCAGACATCGGGCTTGCGCATCCGCTTGCCGTCGGGCGGGTGCGCGGGTCCCAGGTCTGTGAGGTCTATGGGCGTGCTTTGCCCTGTCGGCGTGCTTCGTCTTCTCAGCGCAGACGTTGGGGTTGCGCACCTGCTTGCCGCCGGGTGGGTGCGGGAGGCTCAGGTCTGTGGGATCTGCGGGCGGGCCTCGCCCTTGTCGGCGCAGACGTCGGGGTTGCGCACCTGCTTACCGCCGGGTGGATGCGGGAGGCCCAGGTCTGTGGGTGTGCTTCGTCTTGTTGGCGCAGATGTTGGGGTTGCGCATCTGCTTGACGCGGGGTGGGTGCGGGAGGCGCAGGTCTGGGCGCGTGCTTCGGCTTCTCGGCGCAGATGTTGGGGTTACGCACCTAGTTGCAGTCGGATGGGTGCGGGAGGCCCAGGTCTGTGAGGTCTGTGGGATCTGCGGGCGGGCTTCGCCTTGTCGGCGCAGATGTTGGGGTTGCGCACCTGCTTACCGCCGGGTGGGTGCGGGAGGCCTAGGTCTGTGGGGTTTGTGGGCGTGCTTCGTCTTGTTGGCGCAGATGTTGGGGTTGCGCATCCGCTTGCCGCGGGGTGGGTGCGGGAGGCCCAGGTCTGTGGGATCTGCGGGCGGGCCTCGCCCTTGTCGGCGCAGATGTTGGGGTTGCGCACCTGCTTACCGCCGGGCGGGTGCGGGAGGCTCAGGTCTGGGCGCGTGCTTCGTCTTGTTGGCGCAGACATTGGGGTTGCGCATCTGCTTGCGGCCGGGTGGATGCGGGAGGCTCAGGTCTGGGCGCGTGCTTCGGCTTCTCGGCGCAGACGTTGGGCTTGCGCACCTGCTAACCGCCGGGTGGGTGCACGGGGCACAGGTCTGTGGGCGTGCTTCGTCGTCTCGGCGCAGAGGTTGGGGTTGCGCATCTGCTTACCGCCGAGTGGGTGCGGGAGGCCCAGGTGTGGGGGTCTGTGGTGTGCTTCGTCTTGCTGGCGCAGACATTGGGCTTGCGCACCTGCTTGCCGCCGGGTGGGTGCGGGAGGCCCAGGTGTGTGGGCGTGCTTTGCCCTGTCGGCGCAGACGTTGGGGTTGCGCACCTGCTTGCCGCCGGGTGGGTGCGGGAGGCCCAGGTCTGTGGGTTCTGTGGGGTCTGTGCGCGCGCGGCCCGGCCGCGTGCCTACCCGCGCGGGGCGAGCGACACGATGAGGTCGGTGCGCAGGTCGTCCGGGTTCATGTCGGGGCTCGGCTCGGTGACGTAGATCTCCACCATGGAGCCGGGCTCATCGCCAGAGTCGCGGAGGTCCTGGATGAGTCGACCCCACGATTCGCCGAGGCCGTCGAATGATCCGAGGTGCGACGCACCGGCCGCGGCTCCCGCCGGGAGGGTGGAGTTCTGGATCGTCACGTCGCCGACGAGCGTCTTCTCGCGGATCGGCTCGACGACCGGGAAGCCGATCTCGACGTCGAACGTCTGCGATGGGTCGCCGTGGTAGACCGCGAGGGCGGGTCCGGAGGGATGCACCTTGTCGGCGCCGATCGCTGCAGCCATCGCCTGGAAGGTCGTGTCGAAGAGCGTCCGTAGCTCGCGCATGCTGACGTTGTCGTAGCGCGCGACGGCAAGTGGAACGGCGCTCAGCTCGAAGCGCTCCACGCCCTGGCGGGGCGAATCGGGCAGCGGAAGTGTCTCTGGCATGGTGTCCTCCTCGACGCCCCACTCGAGCGGGGCAGATGCTTGACGCCAACCTAGGGCAACGGGCCGTGCGCAGGACGTCATTCACGGGTGACCTCCCCGGATTCTCGGCGGGTTCCTGGCATCGCTCCAGCGTGGGTCCAGCGCGGACGACGGCGCGCCGAAGGGCTACTATTCCGCAGGTGGCGCGCCGGCGCAGAAGACGGTCGGGTGGATGCGCCACCGAGCGACGAGAGACACGAGCTGCGCATGAACACGGTCGAGAACGACGGCATCGACTCAGGGGCGACCCCGAAGCGGCCGCTCGCGCGGGCGCTCACGGCGCGGCACATCCGCTTCATGGCGCTCGGCTCGGCCATCGGAACCGGCCTCTTCTACGGGTCCTCCGCCGCGATCCAGGCCGCGGGTCCGGCGGTCCTGCTCGCCTACATGATCGCGGGCGCCGCCGTCTTCATGGTGATGCGCGCGCTCGGCGAGATGACGGTGCGCCACCCCGTGACGGGCTCGTTCGGGCAGTTCGCGAACCGCTACCTCGGCGCACGCTGGGGGTTCATCACGGGCTGGACGTATGCGTTCGAGATGATCGTCGTCGCGATCGCCGACGTCACCGCGTTCGGCGTGTACATGGGTTTCTGGTACCCGGACGTCGCCCGCTGGGTGTGGATCGTCGCCGTCATCCTCTTCATCGCCGCCATCAACCTGCTCGGGGTGCGCGCGTTCGGCGAGCTCGAGTTCTGGCTCGCGCTCGTGAAGGTCACGGCCATCATCGCCATGATCGCCGGCGGCATCGCGATCATCATCTTCGGCTTCGGCAACCAGTCACCGGATGCGTCTGGCATCGGGGCGCTCTTCAACCCGGCGACGGGCGGTTTCTTCCCCATGGGCATCGAGGGCGTCATCGCGTCGTTCGCGATCGTGGTCTTCGCGTTCGGCGGCATCGAGATCATCGGCATCACGGCCGGCGAGGCGCAGGACCCGAAGCGCGTCATCCCGAAGGCCATCAACAGCGTGCCGCTGCGCATCCTCCTCTTCTACGTGGGCGCGCTCGCCGTCATCATGATGCTCGCGCCGTGGAACACGATCACGGGTGACGCGAGCCCGTTCGTGTCGATCTTCGATGGCCTCGGGATCCCCGCGGCCCCGCACATCCTGAACTTCGTCGTCATCACGGCGGCCCTCTCGGCCATCAACTCGGACGTGTTCGGCGCTGGCCGCATGATCTTCGGTCTCGCCGAGCAGGGCCAGGCGCCGCGCGTGTTCCTCCGCGTCTCCGGGAACGGCGTGCCATGGGCGACGGTGGCGCTCATGGTCGCGGCGCTCGCGGTCGGCGCGTGGATGAACGCCATCATCCCCGAGGACGTCTTCCTCGTGATCGCCTCCATCGCGACCTTCGCGACGGTGTGGGTGTGGATCATGATCGTCTGCTCGCACATCGCCATGAAGCGCGACATCGCGCGCGGCGGACGCAGCGCATCCGAGTTCCCTGTGCCGCTGTGGCCGTTCGCGTCGTGGGCGACCCTCGGCTTCCTCGTGTTCGTGCTCGGCGTGCTCGGCTGGTTCGAGAGCACCCGCGTCGCGCTCATCGTCGGCGCGGTGTGGCTGGCCCTGCTGCTGCTCGCGTACCGGTTCGCGGTGGGCTCCGCCGGCAAGCGCCGCGCTGAGCTGGTCGACGAGACCACGGCGCTCGAGGTTCAGGCTGGTCGGCAGACGCCGGAAGTCAAGGGCACCTCCCGCGACTGAGCCGCCCCGATACGATGGGGGCGCACATTCCCGGTGAAACACGACGACTGAGGCGAGTGAACTTGCAATACATCTCTACCCGTGGCGGCACGCTCGGTTCCTACTCCGACGTTCTTCTCGAGGGCCTCGCCCCGAACGGCGGACTCGCCGTGCCGGAGCTGCTGCCGCACTTCACGAACGAGGACCTCGAGGGCTGGCGCTCGCTCGACTACGCCGGGCTGGCGACGGCGGTGCTCGGCCTCTTCGCGACCGACATCCCGCGCGAGGACCTCGAGCAGCTCACCGCGCACGCCTACGGGGAGGGCCGCTTCGCGTCAGAGGACGTCGTTCCGCTGCAGAAGCTGGATGCGCAGCTCACGCTCGTCGGCCTGTCCGAGGGGCCGACCCTCGCGTTCAAGGACATGGCGATGCAGTACCTCGGGCAGACGCTCGACTACGTGCTCGGCAAGCGCGACCGGGTGCTCAACGTGCTCGGTGCCACCTCGGGTGACACCGGGTCCGCCGCGGAGCACGCGCTGCGCGGCCGCGAGCGCGTCTCGGTCTTCATGCTCTCGCCGCAGGGCCGCATGAGCGCGTTCCAGCGCGCGCAGATGTACTCGCTGCAGGACGAGAACGTGCACAACATCGCCGTGAAGGGCGTCTTCGACGACTGCCAGAACCTGGTGAAGCGCCTCGCCGAGGACATCGACTTCAAGCGCGGCAACAACATCGGCGCCGTCAACTCCATCAACTTCGGCCGCATCTCCGCCCAGATCGCGTACTACGTGTGGGCGTGGCTGCGTGCAACCGACGAGCTGTCGGCGGATGAGCGCGACGGCTTCGAGGTCTCGTTCGCGGTGCCGTCCGGCAACTTCGGCAACATCCTCTCGGGTCTGTACGCGAAGCTCATGGGCCTGCCGGTCCGCAAGCTCGTGCTCGCCGTCAACGAGAACAACGTGCTCGACGAGTTCTTCCGCACGGGCTTCTACCGCCCGCGCAACGCCGAGAACACCCTCGCCACGTCGAGCCCGTCGATGGATGTGTCGCGCGCGTCGAACCTCGAGCGGTTCGTGTTCGAGCTGCTCGGTCGCGACGGCGGCCGCACGGCTGCCGCCTGGAGCGAGCTCGCTGAGACCGGCGAGATCGACCTCTCGGTCGCGCAGCACACGTTCGAGCCGCTCTTCGGCATCGTCAGCGGAACGAGCACGCATGCCGACCGTCTCGCGACGATCCGCAGCGTGCACGACGCATCCGGTGTCACCATCGACCCGCACACGGCCGATGGCGTGAAGGTCGCGCGCGAGCACCTCGAGGACGGCGTCCCCATGTTGGTGCTCGAGACCGCGAAGCCGCAGAAGTTCGCCGACACCATCTCGGAGGCCCTCGGCTCGGCCGTCGACGTGGATGCGGAGACGCAGGCCCTCCTCGACGCCCCGCAGCGGGTCGTCGAGCTCGACGACGACGAGCAGGCGCTGCGCGCGTTCATCTCGGAGCGCGTGCTCCGCTAGGCCAAGTGGATGCGCTCGCTCGCCGGGCGCATCCACCCGCCTCTTGCCTGCCCTGTGCGCGCGGCAAACATGTGAAAAATGCATGCTCTCGACGTCGGGAGCATGCATTTATTGCATGTCTGCGTCGGGGAGACGGACATGCAGGCGGGAGACGCGCCGGCGGGGCGCCTACTTGTAGTGGTGCTCGCCGCGCGCCGCCTTCTCGACGACATCCTGGATGCGTGCGGCGCGGATCGCGGGTGTCTTGATGCCCGTGATGCGGAAGATCACCTGGAAGCGGGCCTGCTTCTTCATCGCTTCGAAGAAGGCCAGTGCCTCTGGGTTCGCGTCGAGCGCCGCCTGCAGGTCGGCGGGAACAACCGCGTCCTTGACCCGGTAGGCGGCGTCCCAGCGGCCGTCGGCCTTCGCGCGCTCGACCTCCGCGTGGCCGGCAGGCTGCATCCGCCCCTCGTCGATGAGGCGGGCCACGTGCCCGACGTTGATCTGCGACCACGGGCTGTTCTTCCGCCGCGGCGTGAACGCCTGCAGCATGTAGTCGTCGTCGAATCGCGCCGACTGGCCGTCGATCCACCCGTAGCAGAGGGCCACGTCGAGGGCTTCCTGCCAGGTGATGCCCGGCGCATTCGAGAGCTTCTTGCGCAGCTTCAATCGGACGCCGCCGTCGTCGGGGCCGGCCGCGAGGAACGCCTCCCACTGCTCGATCGTGAAGTCGTGGATGGGTTTGTCGGCGAAGCTCACCATGCCGTCATCCTAGGAGGGCACGGGAGCGGGCCAGGGTCCTCGCGCAGCATGCTGCATCGCGAGGACCCTGGCCAACGGCCACCGGAAGAGCTACCCGGCGAGGAAGCTCAGGAGGAGCCGAACGGAGAGGGCGAGCACGGCGGCGAGGCCGATGATGCCGAACGCGTTCTGCCACCACCTGTTGCGCATCTCGCCCATGAGCGAGCGGCGGTTCGCCATGATGATGATGAGCGCGGCCAGGATGGGAGCGACCAGGATCGTGAGGGCCTGGGCGAGCACGATGAGCTCGACCGGCGAGGTCTGGAAGATGAGCGTGACGCCGAGCCCGAAGGCGAGGATGAAGCCGCTCGTGAGTCGTGCCGTGAGGGTGTTGGCGGATGCGCCGCGGCCGAACGCGTCGGAGAGCATCGTGCCGCCGGCGATCGCGTTCGGGATCATGGAGGAGAACGCCGCCCCCGCGAATCCGAGCGCGAAGATGAAGCCGCCGATGGGGCCGGCAAGCGGTTCGAAGATGGCGGCAAGGCTCGTGATGGAGGTCGCCGTCTCGGACGTCTTCCCCAGGGCGCCGGCCGCGACGATGATGACGAGCCCCGTCATGATGCCAGGGGCGATGATGCCCGGAATGGTGTCGACGATCGTCACGTCGCGGTAGTCCTCTTCCTTCCGGCCGCGTTCCTTCGTGCCGTAGGAGGTGTAGAAGGCGGCGTTGATGGAGAAGTTCGTGCCGACGAGCGCCACGATGAGCAGCCATGAGCCTTCTGGCGCCGTGGGGATGAGCCCGCGGCCAGCCGCCGACCAGTCGGGGTTCACGACGAACGCGCTCACGACGAAGCAGATCGCCATGAGCGCGACGATGGCGATGAGCACCTTCTCGATGACGTTGTAGATGCTGCGGATGAACAGCACCGCCGCGACGCCGAGGGTGCAGATGAGGGTCCACATGACGGGCGACGAGCCGTCGACGAGCATGGAGAGGCCGAGCCCGGAGCCGACGGCGTTGCCGACCGAGAAGCACAGCGTGATGAGGAACACACCGACGCCCGCGACGACGCCCAGGGGCTTCCCGAGGTGGTCCTTGATGGAGGCGATGAGGGAGACCGGCGACTTGATGCCGAGTCGCACGCTCATGTCGGTGAGGAAGATCATGAGCACCGTCGAGACGGCGATGACCCAGATGAGCGTGTACTGGTAGGAGCTTCCGGCCTGCACTGCCGTGGTGAGGTTGCCTGGGCCGAACTGCCAGGCGCCCGCGACGAAGGCGGGGCCGATGAGGGCCAGCTGCTGCCAGAAGCGGCGCCGAGTTCGGCGGGATTCGACGATGGTGCGGACTGCTTCGGTCGAGACTCGCGCGTGGCCGGTGCCCGGCGTCGAGTGGAGGCGGGTGTCGCCCATGGGGGTCTCCTTCGTGGAGTGCGGCCGATGGATGGGGTGCATCCGGCCGCGAAGTCGTCATTGACTTGGGGGTCGCACGGGTTCGCGAACCCGTGCTTCCGGTGCCGCGTCTGGGCGGCGTGTGTCGTCGAGCTTGCAGCAGTCGACGCCAAGCGTAGGGGCAGCGACCCTGTTGTCGCTGCCCCTCCCTGCTAGGAGGCGACCGTCACGCGGTCGAGTCCGGCGATGGCGAATGCCTCGGCGATCTCGCGGTCCGCGCCGTCGGCGAGGGGCAGCAGCGGGGTGCGGACCGTGGCGTGGTCGAGGATGCCGCGGTGCACGAGGCCCCACTTCAGCGCGACGGTTCCCTCCATGTGGGAGCCGCGGTGGTAGACGTTCTTCGTGACGGGCAGGAGGCGCTCGTGGATCTCGTGCGCCCGGTCGTAGTCGTGCGCCTTGCCTGCCTCGATGAGCTCGACGAGCGCCTCAGGGGCGATGTTGCCGTAGCCGACGAGCAGGCCGTCGACGTCGAACATGGTCGGGAGCAGGTACTCGTCGTGGCAGGAGAGGATCTGCAGCTCCGGGTATGCGGCGCGCAGCGCGGGGATCTCCGTGTACCACCGGCGCATGTTGCGCACGCCGTTCTTCGTCGCGAACACGCCCTCCTGGCCGGCGATCTCGAGCTGGGTGTCGAGGTTGTAGCTGGCCTTGGTGTTGTCGGGGTACTGGAAGAGGATCAGCGGCAGTCCGCTCTCCTCGTAGATGTCGCGGTAGCGCGTCTGCGGTGCGCCGTCCTGGTAGCCGAAGCGCAGCCACCCGTGGGAGGGGTAGACGAGGCCGGCGGATGCACCCGCATCCACGGCGCGCTTCGCTTCCTCGGCGGCGACGGCGTTGCCCTCCTGGGTGATGCCGGCGACGATCGGGATGCGCGAGTCGACCGATTCGCGGAAGGCGGTGATGACCTTCGCCTGCTCGGTCTGGGTGAGGAAGGTGCCTTCGCCGGCGTGGCCGAGGACGACGAGGCTCTTGACGCCGTCGACGGAGCCGAGCCAGGAGCCGAGGCGCTGGATGGCGTCGTAGTCGACGGCTCCGTCCTCGGTGAAGGGGGTGACGGGGGCGGGGGAGAGGCCGCGGAGGTCGATCGACATCTTGTCTTCCTTTGCTCATCGTTGAGGTGGTGGGTCCTGCTCGTCGCTGCTCTTTCGAGCTGATGCAAACGTTTGCAGGAACGATTGCAAGTCTTCATGCAAACGTTCCCGATGTCAAGGGTCGAGTCTGGAGATTCCTGCCGGGCAGGCGTCGAGGGCCGGGATACACTCCTCCGCATGAGGCGAAACGACAGTGCCGTTGCCCCCGGAGCGGGTGAGCGACGAGTCGTGACCCTCAGGGAAGTCGCGGCCGAGGCCGGCGTCAGCATCTCCACCGTGAGCCGCATCCTGGACGAGCGCACCGCGCAGTCGCAGTCGGCGACCGCCGTGCGGGTCCGCGAGATCGCGAACGAGCTCGGCTACCGGCGCAACGTCTTCGCATCCCAGCTCCGCCGCGGCTCGACGAGCACGATCGGCGTGCTCGTGCCGCGCCTCAGCGACACCGTCATGGCGCTCATGTACGAGGCCATCGAGCGTGCCGCTGCCGCGAGGGGCTACGTCGCCGTCGTGGCCACCACGGGGGACGACGCCGAGGGTGAGCAGCGCGCGGCCCAGGTGCTGCTCGACCGCAACGTGGACGCGCTCATCATCGCCTCGTCTCGCCGCGTCGACAGCTTTCCCCAGTCTTTGCAGGAGTCCGGCATCCCGCTCGCCCTCGTGCTGCGCACCGACGGCGTCAGCCCCTCGTCGCTGGGGGACGACGAGGTCGGCGGGTATCTCGCCGTGCGCCACCTCGTCGACCTCGGCCACCGCGACATCGCGCTCGTGACGGGTCCCGACTTCACCTCGAGTGCGCGTGACCGCCTGGCCGGCGCCCTGCGTGCGGCGCGCGAGGCCGGCATCGAGATCCCGCCGCATCGCATCGCGGGCGACGGGTTCCGCATCGAGCACGGCGCGGCCGCGGCCGAGCGCATCCTCGCCGCGACCGAGACGCCCCCGACCGCGATCTTCGCCGCCAACGACAACCTCGCGCTCGGGGTCATGGCGGCCTCGCACCGACACGGTCTGCAGATCGGCACCGACCTCGCGCTCGTCGGCTACAACGACGTCCCCCTCGCCGAGGCCCTGCCCGTGCCGCTGACCTCCGTGCGCACATCGTTCGACCAGATCGCCACGACGGCGCTCGAGCTGCTGTTGACGCCCGGAGTCGGGTCGGTCATCCGGCGCGCGATGCCGACGCTCATCCCACGCGCCTCCAGTTGCCCGCCCCCGCGCTGAGCCGCGGCGGCTGGCAGGACGCCGGGCGCTCGCGGCAGCCCTGACCAACATGAGTGCGATATGCGGCAGATCTGAGGCGTGATGCCCGCGTCGGCCCGATAGTGCACGGATGCTGGTCACGTCTTGCGCTCAGGGCGCCCGCTGCCCGCTCGTGACCTGCGTGACCGGTGACCAGCTCCCGTGATGGATGCGGGTGCGCGGCGCTGGCCGTGCCGTGTTGGCGGGCGTGATCCCGCAAGTTGGCTAGTCGGATGGCGGCTAGTCGTCGAGCAGGTCGAGGAGGGTGCGGATGATCTCCTCGCGTTCCTCGTCGCTCGGCAGGAGCTTCGCGGCCTCCGGCAGGCTCTCGCGCGACTCGGTGACGAACGAGCTCGAGTGGTAGAGGCCGTCGCCGAGGAGCTTGGTCATGTGGGCGACGAGGGGGCTGCCGGTCGACTCGAGGATCGCGTCGTGCCAGGAACGCTCGAGTTCGAGGATGGCGCGCGTCGCGCTCTGGTTGCCGTTGCGGGAGAGGTTCATCGCGGCGAGCCAGGCCGTGTCGAGCTCGTCGCCGACGGAGCTGCTCATCTCGATGAAGTGCCGGACGGTCGACGCCGCGTCGCCCTGGAGCTGTTCTGCGCTGGCGCGCGCCATGCCCGTGAAGCGCTCGATGAGGGCGTCCGCCAGTGCCTCCTTGGAGGGGAAGTGGTAGATGAGTCCGCCCTTGGAGACTCCAGCGATGCGGGCGACCACGTCGAGGGTGGTCGCGGCGACACCCACGGTGGTCAGCGACTCCTCGTAGGCGTCCAGGATCCGGTCTCTAGCTGAACTCATGGCCGCCATCCTACAGTTGCCAACTGTACCGTCTGGTCGGTATAGTCCTCTTTCATGACCACAATGATCGAACAGCGCGCGGGCCGGAAGGAATGGCTCGGCCTCGCGGTGCTGATGCTCCCCGTCCTCCTCGTGTCGATCGACAACACGGTCCTGAGCTTCGCCCTCCCGTACATCGCCCTCGACCTCCAGCCGAGCGCCGCGATGCAGCTCTGGATCATCGACATCTACCCGCTTGTCCTCGCGGGTCTGCTCGTCACGATGGGCTCCTTCGGCGACCGCATCGGACGCCGGAAGCTGCTCCTCATCGGCTCGACGGGCTTCGCGCTCGTCTCCGTGTTCGCAGCCTTCTCCGTCTCCGCCGAGATGCTGCTCATCTCGCGGCTCCTCCTCGGCTTCTTCGGCGCGATGATCATGCCCTGCACGCTCTCGCTGCTGCGCGGCATGTTCCACGACCGCGCCCAGCGCCGCCTCGCCATCGCCGTCTGGGCGACCGGCTTCTCGGCGGGCACGGCCATCGGCCCGATCGTCGGCGGCGTGCTCCTCGAGCACTTCCACTGGGGCTCCGTCTTCCTCATCGCCGTCCCGTTCCTCCTGCCGCTCCTGATCTTCGCGCCGCTGCTCGTCACCGAGTCGCGCGACCCGAACCCGGGCCCCATCGACGTTCCCGCGATCCTCCTCTCCATGGCGGCCCTCGCGCCCATCGTCTTCGCGATCAAGCACACGGCGACCGACGGCATCGACCTCATCTCGGTCGGCGCGCTCCTCATCGGCGTCCTCTCCGGCTGGCTGTTCGTGCGTCGCCTGCTGAAGCAGGAGAACCCGATCCTCGACATGCGCCTCTTCGCGGTGCCCGCCTTCACGGGCTCCGTGCTCGTGAACCTCGTGAGTGTCGTCGCGCTGGTCGGGCTTCTCTTCTTCCTGTCGCAGCACCTGCAGCTCATCCTCGGCCTCACGCCCCTGCAGGCTGGCCTCATGCTGCTCCCCGGAACCGTCACGATGATCGTCGCCGGGCTCCTCATCGTGCGTGTCGTGCGCCGCGTGAAGGTGCACATCGCCATGGCGTTCGGCCTGGGGCTCGCGTTCCTCGCCTACCTCTCGCTGGCGATCACGGGCGGCTCCGCCCCGCTGTGGATGCTCGTCGCAGCATTCACGCTCCTCGCGGCCGGCATCGCGATCGCCGAGACCCTCTCCAACGACGTCATCATCGCGAGTGTCCCGCCCGCCAAGGCCGGGGCGGCATCCGCCGTCTCCGAGACGGCCTACGAGGTGGGCGCGGTGCTCGGCACGAGCGTCCTCGGCGGCGTGCTCACTGCGAGCTACCGCTCCGGGATGGTCGTCCCGGAGGGGGCGACGGCCGAGCAGGCGCATGCCGCTCGCGAGACGCTCGCCGGTGCCGTGAACGTCTCGAACGAGCTCGAGGCCGGCGGCATGACCGCTCAGGCGCAGACGCTCCTCGACTCGGCGTTCCACGCGTTCGACGCCGGCAGCACCGTCACGTCGGCCGTCGGAGCCGTGCTCATGGTGGGCGCGATCATCCTCGCGCTGCGCATGGTCGGCAAGGCCACGGCCTAGCCGACGGCGCGCGCTGCGCCGCCTTCAACCGGTCTCCGAAATCGCGCAAGCCACCCGGACCCGGTACTGTCGCTGTCGAGCCGTCTTCCAACGCAGGAATCCGCTTCTGCACTGAACTCGTTTCCGTGGGGTGGGCTACTCGACCGTGATGGCTGTTTGCGAGATTTGCCACACCCAGAGGAGAGCGAACGCATGAAGATCGGACTGCTGACCAGCGGCGGCGACTGCCCCGGACTCAACGCTGTCATTCGCGGCAGCGTGCTCCACGGCATCAAGACCTACGACAACGAGTTCGTGGGCTTCCGCGACGGCTGGCGCGGTGTCACCGAGGGCGACATCATGGACCTCCCTCGCACCAAGGTCCGCGGCCTCGCGAAGCAGGGTGGCACGATCCTCGGCACGTCCCGCACCAACCCCTTCGACGGGCCGAACGGCGGCCCCGAGAACATCGCCGTGATGCTCGAGCGCCACTCGGTGGATGCGCTCATCGCGATCGGCGGAGAGGGCACCCTCGCGGGAGCCAAGCGCCTCGCTGACGCCGGCATCCCCGTCGTCGGCGTGCCGAAGACGATCGACAACGACCTCCAGGCCACCGACTACACGTTCGGCTTCGACACGGCCGTGCAGATCGCAACCGACGCCATGGACCGCCTCCGCACGACCGGCGAGTCGCACCACCGCGTCATGGTCGCCGAGGTCATGGGTCGCAACGTCGGGTGGATCGCCCTGCACTCGGGTATGGCCGCTGGCGCTCACGCCGTGCTCATCCCGGAGCAGAAGGTGCCCATGACGCAGGTCGCCGAGTGGGTCTCCGAGGTCCACCAGCGTGGGCGTTCGCCGCTGGTCGTCGTCGCCGAGGGCTTCATTCCCGAGGGTATGGACGAGGTGCTGTCGCAGGGCACCGAGGTCTCCGGGCGTCCGCTGCTCGGCGGCGTCGGCGACTACGTGACCGCTGAGCTCGAGAAGCTCACGGGCATCGAGACCCGCAACACGACGCTCGGCCACATCCAGCGCGGCGGCGCCCCGACCGGGTTCGACCGCGTGCTCGCGACCCGCTTCGGCCAGTACGCCGTCGATATGGTCAACGAGAAGCAGTGGGGCAACATGGTCGCCCTCCGCGGTACCGAGATGCAGACGGTCGCCTTCGAGGAGGCGCTCGACGGCCTCAAGACCGTTCCGCAGGACCGCTGGGACCAGGCGAAGATCTTCTTCGGACGCTAGGCCAGAGGCCCCCGGGCCGAGACGAGCGAAGAGGGCGGATGCGCGTCCATCCGCCCTCTTCGTGTCGCTTGGCGTTGACGGTCGGCTGCTCCCGACGGGCGAGTGGTCCTAGTGGGCGCCGGTGGGGCCGACGAGGGCACCGCTGAGGGAGCCCGTGAGGATGACCACGGCCAGGACGATGACGGCCGCGCTCATGGTGATGGGGCGGTCGACGAACCAGCGCACGATGCGCTGCAGCGAGAAGCCCTTCGACGGGGCCTCGCGCCAGCCGCCCTCGAGCGCACCGCGACGTTCTGCCCACCAGTCGTAGACGAGCGTCGCGAACGGCGGGATGGCGGCGAACCAGCCGAGCCCGAACATCCACCACGGCCAGCGCTGGTTGACACCGACGAACGCCGTGACGACGAGGTAGACCATGAACATGGCGCCGTGCAGCGAGCCGCCGACCGACACGAGGACGTCGGTGGTCTGCGTCACGTACTTCAGGAACATGCCCGTGAGCAGCAGGGCCCACGTGATGGCCTCGCCGATCGACACGGCGCGCAGGAGGACCCGCGGGGTGAGGCGCCGGCCGTCGGCCGTGGCCTCGGGCGAGGTCGCCTGGGTCTGCGTCATTGGCTGCGCTGCGCTCTCCGTCTGCGACAAGGTCTAGACGCGCGCGAGCAGCGCCTCGACGGCGCTGCGGAAGATCGGGAGCCCATCGAGGCCCGAGGCCATGTGGGTTGCCGTGTCCGGACCGAAGCCGAGCTCGACCGCGTGCTCGGGGTGCGGCATGAGGCCGACCACGTTTCCGCGCTCGTTCGTGAGACCTGCGATGTCGTTGCGGGAGCCGTTCGGGTTGACGTCGACGTAGCGGAACGCGACCTGGCCCTCGCCCTCGATGCGCGCGAGGGTCTCGTCGTCGGCGATGAAGCCGCCCTCGCCGTTCTTCAGCGGGATCGTGATCTCCGCGCTCTTCTCGTAGGCGTTGGTCCAGACGGTGTCGTTGTTCTCGACGCGCAGCACCTGGTCACGGCAGACGAACTTGCCGTGGTCGTTGCGGATGAGCCCGCCGGGCAGGAGATGCGCCTCGGTGAGCATCTGGAAGCCGTTGCAGATGCCGAGCACGGGCAGGCCCGCGTTGGCGGCCGTGATGACCTCGGCCATGATCGGCGAGTGGCTCGCGATCGCGCCGGCGCGGAGGTAGTCGCCGTAGCTGAACCCGCCGGGGAGGATGATGGCGTCGACGCCGTGCAGGTCGTGCTCGCCGTGCCAGAGCGCGACGGCCTCGCCGCCCGCAAGGCGAACGGCGCGCTGGGCGTCCCGGTCGTCGAGCGAGCCGGGGAAGGTGATGACGCCGATGCGGGGGCTCATGAAGCGGAGCCCTTCGACTGCACCTCGGCGGCGATGACCGACGCGAGGGAGTCCTCGGTCTCGACCGCGGCGTCGTCGAGCTCGTCGGCGTCGTCCGGGGTCTCGGTGCCGTCGGGCAGCACGTCGATGGAGATGACGTCCTCGATGACCCCGTTGGCGAGGAGCTCATCGGCGACCTGCGAGATCTCCTCCATGAGCTCGGCCGTGACCTCGCGGTCGGTGGTGATCTCGAAGCGCTTGCCGACGCGCACGTCGTGCAGGTGGTCTTTGCCGAGGCGCGAGAGTGCGCCCGCGACGGCCTTGCCCTGCGGGTCGAGAAGTTCCTGCTTCGGCATGACGATGACGACGATCTTGGGCATCGGGAGCGGCTCCGATTCGATGGAGGAAAGAGACGCCCCCAGCTTACCGTCAGGCGCGGATGCGCGAGGCTCGTCCACAATGTCGGTGCACACGCATAGCCTTGTCACATCTTCGCGCCGGCGGGCACCTCCGCCGGCCGCCTCACCGACCTTCTGGGAGCATCCATGAGCGACAAGCTCAAGCGCCTCTTCGGCCGCGACAAGCCAGCGGCTCGCCCTGCGCTGCCGGCCCCCTCCGCATCTTCCGTGGCCGCCCAGCTGGCGGCGCAGTCCGCAGGGCCGGTGGAGCACCTCGAGGCCCCGGCCCGAGACGAGGTCATGGTCGGCGGCAGCGCCGTGCAGGCGTACGCGCCCGACGACGGCGAGGGCCGCGGGCGTCGCCCGACGAGCGTCGGCGTCATGTGGACCGACCAGCTCGGACGAGTCGCCACCCGCGCGCTGCAGGGGCTGGTCATCGTCGCGGCCGCGACACTGCTCATCTTCGCGGGGCTGCAGGTCACGATCGTCGTCATCCCGGTGCTCCTCGCGCTCATCGTGTCTGCCGCCGCGTGGCCCATCATCAAGTTCCTCACGTCCAAGAAGTGGCCGCCGGCCCTGGCGACCGTCACGGTGCTGCTCGCGATCATCGTCTTCCTCGGCGGCGCGCTCACGATGGTCGTCCTCCTTGTGCGGAACCAGTGGTCCGACCTCTCCGAGCAGGCCGTCCAGGGGTTCAACCAGGCCATCGAGTGGGTGAACGCGACCTTCCCCATCACGATCAATCAGGACCAGATCAACGAGTGGCTCGGGCAGGCTCAAGACTTCATCTTCACGAGCCAGTTCGGCAACGCCGCCGCGAGCGGCCTCACCGCCGGCATCTCCGGCGTGACCACGTTCATCACGAGCGGCGTGCTCTTCGTCGTCATCCTCTTCTTCTTCATGAAAGATGGCCCGCTCATCTGGGGCTTCCTCACGAAGCCACTCAAGGGCGCCAACCAGCGCCGCGCGCGCCTCATGGGGTCCCGTGCGGTTGAGGTCATGGGCGGGTACGTGCGCGGCACGGTCATCGTCGCGCTCGTGGATGCGGTGTTCATCGGCATCGGGCTCGCCATCGTCGGGGTGCCCCTGGCCTTCCCGCTCGCGGTCCTCGTGTTCATCCTCGCGTTCATCCCGATCGTGGGAGCGACACTCGCGGGTGTCCTGGCCGCGCTGGTGGCGCTCGTCACGAACGGGCTCGTCCCGGCCGTCGTCGTCGTCGGAATCGTCGTGCTCGTCAACCAGCTCGAGGGCAACTTCCTGCAGCCGGTCGTGCTCGGCAAGTCGCTCAAGCTGCACGAGCTCGTCGTCCTCATCGCGCTGACCGTCGGCACGATCCTCGGTGGCATCGTCGGCACGCTGCTCGCGGTGCCCGTTGCGGCAGTCAGCTGGGCGCTCATCCGCGCCTGGTACGAGCCGCTCGAGAAGCTGCAGGAAGACGAGGCGGTTCCCGACGACATGCGCACGCGGCTGCCCTGGCGCAAGGACCTCGGCGAGGAAGATGCCGCTGTCGGCGCTGCCTCCGACGCCAAGGGCTCGAACACCGACGCCTGATGTGGAGCCAGCTCACCCGGGGGATCCGGAGCAAGGGGATGCTCGCCGAGCTCAGCTCGGCAGGCATCGCGGTGGCGGTTCTCGTCGGCGTCTGGACGCTGTACACGATCGCCGACGTCACGCAGTTCCCCTACGACGCCTCCACATGGTCCTACGCGGGCATGGGCGCTCCCGCGCTCCTCGGCATCTGGCTGATCGTTGAGCTCCTCAGTCTTCCTGACACCCCGGATCGCCCGCTGCTCGGGCGCTTCATGGTTCGCACGATGGTGGTCGGGCCGGTGCTGTTCACGGCCGCCTGGCTGATCGGTTCGCTGCTCCTGCTCGTGCTGACGCTGACTGGCGGCATCGTGCCGGAGCTCAACGAGACGGAATCGCCGGTCGCCGAGCTCCTGCTCAACGCCTTCCTCACCTGGCTGGTTGGGTTCGCCGCCGTGCTCTGCGGGGCGCTTGTCGGCCTCGTCTTCGTGGTACTTCCGGTCCTGTCCTGGCGTGATCCCGCGCGGGCGGCGTCGATCAACGCCGAGCCAGCGCCGAAGGGGAGCCTCGCCAGGGCCCGGCTCGAGCGGATGACCTTCGCGGGCATGCTTATGCTCATCTTCCTCGCCCCGTCGCTGTGGGTATCCGGCGAGAGCAACGCTCGCGGGCGGAACGCCGTCGAGGCGTTCCAGAACACCTGGCTCGCGATCGTCGACTTCGAACCGTCCTGGTGGGACCGCTACCTGTGGGACGTGCTCTGGGTGCTCGGGATGCTCAGCGCCCTCCTGCTCGTTGCGTCCGTCGTCGCGGTCGTGGTCATGCGGAAGCCGCAGAAGGGCGAGTCGCCGAGGGGGCGCGCCGCCGACCGCGGTGGCGAGTAGCGGTCCCCGGACGCCTGTACATAGGCGGACTCGCAGCACGCAGCACGCAGCACGCAGCTCGCTCGCCCCTCACCCCTTACCGGTCGTGACGCGCGCACTTCTGGCGCATCCAAAACCTGTTGTGATAATGTCAGGACATATGCGGCAGGCGGGTATCGGCCGACACGGACTCGAAGGCGAGCATCCACGTCGGTGATGGCCCGCGAGGCCTGACGCCTCGGACCTCGGGGTGTGTGGCCGCCGCGGCACCGGCGACCCCGGGCATCCGCCACCGATGAGGAGAACAGCATGACCCTGCTCGACACAGCGCCGTCCAGTGACAACGGCACTTCAGCCACGAAGCTCGCACCCCTCGCCTGGGCGGCGCAGAACACGAAGACCGCCCTCTGGAACGACTCCGCAGACCCCGAGGAGCTCACGAGGTCCATCGAGTTCGGCGCGGTCGGCGCCACCTGCAACCCCGTCATCGCCTTCGCCGCCATCAAGAAGCGCCCTGACGTCTGGGGCCCGCGCATCAAGGAGATCGCGGCGCAGAACCCCACGTGGGGCGAGTCGGAGATCGGCTGGCAGGCCGTGCGCGACCTCTCGATCAACGCGGCCCTCCTCCTGGAACCGGAGTTCGAGCGCAGCGGAGGCCGCAACGGCCGCCTCTCCATCCAGACCGACCCGCGCCTGCACCGCGACGCAGCTGCCCTCGCCGACCAGGCCGAGGAGTTCTCGAAGCTGGCGAAGAACATCATCGTGAAGATCCCCGCCACGAAGACGGGTATCGAGGCCATGGAGGAAGCCGCCTACCGCGGCGTCAGCATCAACGCGACCCTCAGCTTCACCGTGCCGCAGGCTGTCGCGGTCGGTGCAGCCCTCGAGCGCGCCCTCGAGCGCCGAGCCGCCGACGGTCTCCCCGAGCAGGAGTTCGGGCATGTCGTCACCATCATGGGTGGGCGCCTCGACGACTGGCTCAAGAAGTGGACGACCGCCAACCGCATCCTCGTCACTCCCGGCATCCTCGAGTGGGCAGGTGTCGCGGCGCTCAAGCGCGCGCACGCCGTGTTCCAGGAGCGTCGCTACCGCAGCCGCGTGCTCTCGGCGGCATTCCGCAACCAGCTCCAGTGGTCGGAGCTCGTGGGCGGAGACCTCGTCGTCTCGCCGCCGTTCGACTGGCAGGCGCGCATCAATGAGAACGACATCCCTGTCGCGGATCGCATCGGCGTTCCCGTGGAGGCCGGGATCCTCGAGGAGCTGAACACCCTCAGCGAGTTCCGCCGGGCCTACGAGGTCGATGGCATGACCGCTGAGGAGTTCCAGGACTTCGGCGCGGCACGCAACACGCTCCGCCAGTTCCTCGACGCGGATGCGCAGCTCGACGCGCTCGTGCGCGACATCCTGGTGCCCGCCGCGTAGCGTGCGCAGGCCTGCCGTATCCGCTTCCTGAACTGAGTTCGGCCGCGCCGCGTCGCGACACCCGGAGCGTGCCGAGCTCATCCCGCCTGCTGCTCAATCAGTGGGGCGGCGCAGGGGAGGGGCCGTCGTTTTCTCGCGAGGAAAGCCCAGGCGCCTCCCCTTCTGCGCGCCTCGCGCATGAGGGCCACTGCTTTTGGAGTGCCCCGGCCCCGTCCGCCCTCTCGGGCCCTCTCCCGCCCCTTCTCCTCCCCAGAACCGCCACAAGAGTGAGGGAGGTGCAGGCTTCTCGCCTCGGGCGGGTGCTTCTGCCTGACGCTTGCTTCTGGCGGATGCTCAGCTCGTGGGCGCGCCGCGCTTGGCTGCAGGCAGCACGACGTTGTCGATGATGCCGATCAGGAAGTCGCGGTCGGGGGAGCGGCGCAGGATGAGTGTGCGAAAGGCGGCCATGGCCGGTGCGATCGTGCTCAGGGTGTCGAGGTCGACGTCGGCGGAGATCTCCCCGCGCTCGATCGCCCGCTCGAAGATGGCGCGGTTGGCGGCTGCCCTCGGTGCGACGATCGCCTCCTGGGCCGCCGCGGCCATCTCGGGGTCGCGGGCGATCATCGAGACGACCCCCGTCATGACGTTGAGCTTGCGCTCGGCGTCGCGGATGCTCGGCGGGCGCACCAGCGCGACCAGGTCGCCCCGCAGGGAGCCCGTGTCCGGGAGGGCGGCGAGGTCCAGGTCCTTCGACTTCATGCAGGCGACGGCGTCGAGTACGAGGTCCGACTTCGAGGCCCAGCGTCGGTAGAGCGTGGCCTTGCCGGCCTTCGCGCGGGTCGCGACCATGTCGATCGTCATGCCGTCGTAGCCCGTCTCGGCGAGCACATCCAGTGCCGCTTCGAGGATGTCGGTGTCTCGCGTGTGGTCGCGCTTGCGGCCGAGCCTTGGCTTCTTCTCGGCGCCTGCCGGGGACTGCGAGGTCGGTGCCGCGGGTGCGCTCGCCGCTCCAGTCGCCTCGGTCGCCGGTGCTGCGGGGGAGCTGTCGGCGAGGTCAGTCTGCGTCATCGAAACCACCTCTCGTTGTGGTCACAGCCTAGCTCGCGACATTACGAAACTCAAGGTATCCGAAACGACTCAGTCTCGTATATGGTGAGCCGCATGTCCGAAACCTCAACCCCTGCGACCGACGGTCGCCGCTGGCTCACGCTGATCGTCGTCGGCCTCGCCCAGCTGATGGTGGTCCTCGACGCGACGGTCGTCAACATCGCCCTGCCGTCTGCGCAGGCCGACCTCGACTTCTCCGACGGCCAGCGCCAGTGGATCGTCACCGCGTACTCGCTCGCCTTCGGAAGCCTGCTGCTGCTCGGAGGTCGCCTCTCCGACCTCATGGGCCGCAAGCGCACGTTTGTCATCGGCCTCATCGGCTTCGCGATCGCCTCAGCACTGGGCGGTGCCGCGCCCTCGTTCGAGCTGCTCGTCGCTGCACGAGCACTGCAGGGAGTCTTCGGCGCGCTGCTCGCCCCCACCGCCCTCGCTGTGCTCACCACGACCTTCACGATCCCGAAGGAACGCGCCCGCGCCTTCGGTGTGTTCGGCGCAATCGCCGGCGCAGGCGGAGCTGTCGGCCTGCTCCTCGGCGGCGTGCTCACCGAGGCGTTCGACTGGCGCTGGAATCTCTATATCAACGTCGCCATCGCGGCCGTCGCCCTGGTCGGCGCCGTCATCTACGTTCCCTCCATCTCGCGCTCCGGCCCGCGCCCGAAGCTCGACATCCCGGGCACCCTCCTCGTCTCCGGCGGCCTCTTCGGCCTCGTGTACGGCTTCTCGAACGCGGAGACCGACGGCTGGGACTCCCCGCTCACGTGGGGCATGCTCGCGGGTGCCGCGGTGCTCCTCGTGGCGTTCGTGCTCTGGCAGACGCGTGCCGGGCATCCGCTGCTGCCGCTCTTCATCGTCCGCGACCGCAACCGCGGTGCCGCCTACCTGTCGGTCATGATCGCCGGTGCCGGCATGTTCGGGATCTTCCTCTTCGTCACGTACTACCTGCAGCTCACGCTCGGGTACTCGCCGATCCAGACCGGTCTCGCGTTCCTGCCCATGATCGGGATGCTCGTGCTCGCGGCTCAGCTCGGCACGAACCTGCTGGTGCCGCGCTTCGGTCCGAAGGTGCTCGTCCCGATCGGCATGACGCTCGGCGCGAGCGGCATGGTGTGGCTCACGTTCCTGGATGCGTCGAGCACGTACGCGGGGCACGTCATGCCGCCGCTCATGCTCATCGGGTTCGCGATGGGCACGATCATGCCGGCGTCGATGCAGACGGCGACGCTCGGTGTCGACCGCCAGTTCGCAGGCGTCGCGTCGGCCATGGTCAACACGAGCCAGCAGGTGGGCGGGTCGATCGGCACGGCCCTGCTGAACACGCTCGCCGCGACCGCCGCCGCCGACTACCTCGTCGAGCACGGGCCCGCAGCGGTCGGCGACTCGATGATCGCCAGCTACGCGGCCGCCTACTGGTGGGGTGCAGGCTTCTTCGCGGTCGGGGCAGTGGTCTCCGCGCTGCTGTTCCGCCGCCGCGGTCACGGCGCATCCCTCAGCCAGGAACCGGCGGAGGCAGCGGCGGCTCCCGTACTCGCGCACTGAGAGTGTGGCTGGATGCGCCCCCTACCGCTGCGGGTCCTCCACGTCGACGAGCCGCACCTTGCCGACGACGGGCGCATCCAGTTCGAGTCCCTCGGCCTCCCGCACGGCCTTCTTGATGGGCAGGATGTAGGTGGCGTCGCTCGGGAAGATCGAGGTGCGCCACGTCGATCCGCCGACGGTCGCCTCGACCCGCACCGAGCCGAAGCCGTGCGTGAAGCGCTCCGTGGCCGCGGCGATCCTGTCGGAGGCGTCCTCGCTGAGGCTCACGAACGTCCACAGCTCGCGCCGCTTCTCCCAGCGCCACAGCGGATTCGAGAACGAGAACTCCATGCGTCCATGATCGCGCACGGGGGCGGCGCGCGGCGAGCCCTGAGCGGCTCTAGTGTCCGCCGCCCGGCAGCACGTCGCGCATCCGCTGCAGGCGGGTCTCGCTCTCGTCGTTGAGGCCGACGACCTCCACGGAGGCGCCGTGCTTCTTGTACTTCTCGATCACCGCGTCGAGGGCGGCGACCGTCGACGCGTCCCAGACGTGCGCCGCGCTCAGGTCGATGACCACGCGTGCCGGGTCGGCGGCGTAGTCGAACTGCGCGTAGAGGTCGTTCGAGGAGGCGAAGAACAGCTGCCCCGTCACCGCGTACGAAGCCACGGCGCCGTCTTCCGAGAGCGTGCGGCGCACCTGCACGACGTGCGCGACGCGGCGCGCGAAGAGCAGCACCGCGCACAGCACGCCGGCGCCGACGCCGATCGCGAGGTTGTGGGTCGTGACGGTCGCGACGACCGTCACGAGCATGACGGCGGTCTCGCTCAGGGGCATGCCGCGCAGCGTCGACGGGCGGATCGAGTGCCAGTCGAACGTCGCCCAGCAGACGAAGATCATCACGGCGACGAGCGCGGCCATCGGGATGAGCGCCACCAGGTCGCCGAGCAGCACGACCAGCAGGAGGAGGAAGACGCCGGCGAGGAACGTCGAGATGCGCGTGCGAGCGCCGGACGCCTTCACGTTGATCATCGTCTGCCCGATCATCGCGCAGCCGCCCATCCCGCCGAAGAAGGCGGTGATGATGTTCGCGGCGCCCTGCCCCCACGCCTCCCGCGTCTTGCTGGAGCGGGTGTCGGTGATGTCGTCGACGAGCTTCGCCGTCATGAGCGACTCGAGAAGCCCGACGAACGCCATCGCGAGCGCGAAGGGGAACAGCAGCTGGAGCGTCTCGAAGGTGAGGGGCACATCCGGGATGAAGAACCCGGGCAGCGTGCTCGGCAGCTCGCCCTTATCGCCAACGGTCGGCACGGCGACCGACGCGAGCACCGTGATGAGCGTGAGCACGACGATCGCGACAAGCGGGGCCGGTACGGCGGTCGTCAGCCGCGGCAGACCGAACACGATGACGAGCGCGAGCGCGGTGAGCGGATACACGAGCCACGGCACCCCGAGCAGCTCCGGCACCTGCGCAAGGAACACGAGGATCGCGAGCGCGTTGACGAAGCCGACCATCACCTGGCGCGGGATGTAGCGCATGAGCTTCGCCACACCGAGCACTGCGAGGAGCACCTGCAGGACCCCCGCGAGGAGGACGGCGGCGATGAGGTAGTCGAGGCCGTGCGAGGCCATGAGGGGCGCGATCACGAGGGCGACGGCGCCCGTCGCCGCGGAGATCATGGCGGGCCTGCCGCCGAGGATCGCGATGGAGACCGCCATCGTGAAGGAGGCGAAGAGGCCGACCCGAGGGTCGACCCCCGCGATGACCGAGAAGGCGATCGCCTCGGGGATGAGCGCGAGCGCCACGACCAGTCCACCGAGCACCTCGACCTTGAGGAGGCGCGGCGACCGCAGGGTGCGGAGCACCGACTGGCGCTGCTCGGGGGAGAGCGCGGCTGGGGCCGCCGAAGCTGCAGCGGGCGCGGAGGCGTGGGAGGAGGTCACGGCGAAGTTCCAGTCTCGAAGGGAGGAGCGCGAAGGGAACGGCCGGTGAGGGCACACGCGGATGCGCGTGCGGGATTCCAGGAGGGAGTCCGGGTCGTCAAGCCCAGCGGAGGGCGACAGTGTGTGCGCCGCCGACGGCGATTCTACGACGAGATGAGCAGGCACCCAAGGCGGAGCTGCGCTCCAGGGGCGTCGGACGGACCTAGGCGGACCTAGGCGCGGACGCCCAGACGGTCGAAGAGCTCCGCGTAGCGGGCCTGCGTGCGCTCGATGACCTCGGCGGGAAGCTCGGGCGGCTGGCCTTGCTTGTCCCAATTCGCGGAGAGCCAGTCGCGAACGATCTGCTTGTCGAACGACGACAGGCGCTGCTTCAGCGGCAGGCTCTCGTCGGCGTAGAGCGTCGCATCCCAATACCGGGACGAGTCGCTTGTGAGCACCTCATCGCCGATCGTGATCTCGCCGTTGGCTGGGTTGCGCCCGAACTCGAACTTCGTGTCGGCCAGAATCACTCCGCGCTCCTCGGCGATGGCCGATGCCTCGCGGAAGATGCGCAGCGAGAGGTCGCGCAGCGCGACGGCGTCGTCGAGGCCGACGAGCTCGATCATCTTCTCGAAGCTGATGTTCTCGTCGTGCTCGCCCTGGGGCGCCTTGTACGCGGGAGTGAAGATCGGCGTCGGCAGCCGGTCGCCGTCCTCGAGGCCAAGCGGCAGCTGGATGCCGCACACGGTGCCGTGCTCGCGATACTCGAGGAGCCCGGAGCCGGTCAGGTAGCCGCGCACGACGCACTCGACGGGGAACATCTCGAGGCGAACGACACGCATGGAGCGTGCCGCGGTGTCGGCCGGCAACGCGGCGCCCCACCCGGACGGCTCGCGGAGGTGGTTCGGCACGTCGATGCGATCGAACCACCAGCGGCTCAGCGCCGTCAGGCGTGCGCCCTTGCCGGGGATGCCGGGGGAGAGGATGTGGTCGAACGCGCTCACGCGGTCGCTCGCGACGACCAGCAGCACGCGGTTGTCGTCGGCGGTCTCGTACACCTCACGGACCTTGCCGGAGGACACATGCGACCAGCCCTCGAGGGCCGGAGCGCTGGCGGCGTCGGTCACGACTGCTGCTCGCGGGCGGCGAGCTCCGCGATATCCGCGCGGTACTGGGCGCCGTCGATGTGGATGCGAGACAGGCCCTGGTAGGCGAACGCGCGAGCCTCGGCGATCGTCGCTCCGGTTCCGACGACGTTGAGGATGCGGCCACCGCTCGTCACGAGGGTGTCGTCGTCGCGCTGCGTGGTCGCGGCCTGCAGCACCTTCACGTTCGGCTCGGACAGCGCATCCGGAACCCCGGCGATGGTGCGGCCCGACTGCACGTCCTCCGGGTAGCCCTCGCTCGCGAGCACGATCGTGACCGCCGCGTTGTCGGCGATCGCGAGCTCCTCGGGCAGGTGCCCGAGGGTGCCGGTCGCGGAGGCGTAGAGGAGCTCGGAGAGCGGCTGGTCGAGACGCTCGAGCACGGCCTGCGTCTCGGGGTCGCCGAAGCGGGCGTTGAACTCGATGACGCGGATGCCCGCGCTCGTGACGATGAGCCCGCAGTAGAGGAGCCCGGCGAAGGGGGTGCCGGCGGCACGCATCTCGTCGACGACCGGCTTCGCGACCTGATCGACGACGAGCTTCGAGAAGGCGCGCTCCCCGCCGAAGCGCTCGTTGAGGAAGGGGACGGGCGTGTACGCGCCCATGCCGCCCGTGTTCGGCCCCGCGTCACCGGCGAGGAGACGCTTGAAGTCCTGGGCGGGCGGGAGCGCCCGCACGTTGACGCCGTCGGAGAAGACGAACTGCGAGACCTCCTGGCCGTCGAGGAACTCCTCGACCAGCACGGGCCCGGCAGCGAGCCAGTGCTCGGCGTGGACAAGCGCGTCCTCGCGGCTCTCGGTCACCATGACGCCCTTGCCCGAGGCGAGGCCGTCGGCCTTCACGACGTACGGTGCACCGAACTCATCGATGGCGGCGGCGACCTCGTCGAGCGTCTCCGCGAGGCGCGCGCCACCGGTGGGGACACCGGCGCGGGACATGACGTCCTTCGCGAACGTCTTCGACCCCTCGATCGTGGCCGCGGCCTTCGATGGGCCGAAGACGGGGATGCCGGCCTCGCGCAGCGCGTCGGCGACACCCGCGACGAGCGGGGCCTCAGGGCCGATGACGACGAGGTCGAAGCTCTCGTCCTTGGCGAAGTCGGTGACAAGCGACGGGTTGTTCACGTCGAGCCGGATCACCTCAGACTCAGCGGCGATGCCGGGGTTGCCCGGGGCCGTGACGATCGAGTGTGCGCGCTCGCTGTGGAGGGCGGCAACAATTGCGTGCTCGCGGGCACCGGATCCGAGGACGAGAATTCTCACCGCACCAGCCTAACCGGGGACGACGGCTCGTGCCGCCGCGTGAACGCAGATGACCGCACGGCGACACCCGGCCGCCACACACGGCTCCACGTTCGCACCGCGCCCGCCGGGCCTGTCGCACAATGGGGGCGTGCCGAAACCCCGAATCGCCGACGCCGCAGGGCTCGGAGCCATCACCGCCTGGAGCGAAGCCCGCGCCGCGGGCCGCCCGACGCCCCGCGCCGACGCCGCGACGGCCGTCCGCTACACCCTGCAGGCTCTCGAAGACCGCGCCCCGGGCGCGAGCGTCGAGGTGCGGGTACCGCCGTTCGGTGCCGTGCAGTGCGTGGAGGGCCCAGGCCACACCCGCGGCACGCCGCCGAACGTCATCGAGCTCGACGTCGACACCTGGCTCGAGCTCGCCACTGGCCGCGTGACCTGGCAGGAGGCGTTCGAGGCGAACCGGGTGCGCGCATCCGGAACCCGCGCCGACGTCTCGCCCTGGCTGCCGCTCGTGCGCCGCTGAGGGGCGCGCCACGCCCTGCACGGTCTGCTCGCCCTGCTCGTTGAAGCGCCGCGGCGCTCCCCGCGGAGTCTGCGAACGCTCCCCGCGAACTGCGCGACAATGGATGCATGCTCCGCGAGAACGAACCCACTCAGTCGCGCCCCGAAGACGGCGGCGACACCATGGCAGGCCGCGAGGTCGACGCCGGACGCGAGTTCGAGGGCTACGACGCTGAACTCGCCGAGTTCGAGGAGCAGGACGAAGACGAGGACGACGGCGTTCGGGAGATGGCGGCGAGGGTCCACCACGTCCCTCGCATGAGCAGCTTCCTCGTGCTCGGTGCGATCGTCGGCGTCGTCCTCGTGACGATCCTCACGTTCGCGTTCCCGCCCAACGAGGTGTTCTCCCGCATCCAGGTGTTCGCGTTCCTCCTCGCGTTCACGGTGCCCGTCACGCTCGCGCTCGGCGGCATTGCCGGGTACATCGCGGGTCGCGTATCGGCGAAGCGCTCGGTCGACGCGCGCTTGATCCGCGCAGACGAGCTCGAAAACCGCTCCTAGCGCACCGGCAGCAGGCGGGCCATCGTCAGTCGTCGAGGCCCCGCGCGTGCAAGGCGTCGGACATGGCGTCGGCGCGGCGCAGCGCACGAACGACGAGCGGCACGGCGAATGCCCGCGGGCTGCCGCGACGGCCCCGAGCGTACTGTGCCTGCCTCGCGGTCTCGGCGAGCTCGGCGACGAGCGGCACCGCGCGCACGCCGAGGGCGAGCTGCAGGGCGACGCGGTCGGGGTTCACGCCCACTCGACGCAGCGGCCCCAGCAGCCAGACGATGGCGTCGATCATGTCCGTGGTGCGGGTCGTGAGGCTCACGAGCGTCGCCGCGAGTACGAGAGCGACGATCGAGCCGACGACGCCGACGGCCCGAGACAGGTCGGCGGACCACCACTGGAAGGCGAAGATGCCGAGCAGGAAGATCCAGGTCGGGCGCACGCCGCGCCACGCGTATCGAGCGCCAAGGCGCGCCGCAGCGAAGCCGAGCGCCGCGACCGCGACGGCGATGCCGGCGGAGAGCGGTGAGCCGAGCGCGAGCACGGCCGCCCCTGCAGCCACGAGCGCGAGCAGCTTCAGCCCGGCAGGCAGGCGATGGATGATGGAGCTGCCAGGCACGTAGACGGCAAGTGCCGTTCCGCGGTCAGCCACGAGCCCCCGCCGAAGCCCACGCCTCCGCCTCCACCCTCGCGGTCACGGGAAGGGGAGTCACAGCCCGCCCTCGAGTGAGACAGCAGCGCGATAGGCGGCGACCGCATCCCGCGGGGGCCCGTCGAAGTGGAGGCGCCCCTCGTGCACCACGAGCACGCGGTCGAAGCCCGCCAGGATCTCGAGGTCGTGCGTTACGAGGACCACCTGCTGGGGGAGCGTGGCGATACGCGCCGCGATCGCGCGCGAGTTGCGCAGATCGAGGAGCGTCGTCGGCTCGTCGAGCACGAGGATGCTCGGCTCGGTGACGAGCACGGCCGCGAGGGCGAGCAGCTGCTTCTGCCCTCCGGAGAGCAGGTGCGCTGGATGGTCGGCGCGGTCGGCGAGGCCGACCTGCTCGAGCGCCGCAGCCGTGCGTGCGGAGATCTCCGCCCTGCTCAGGCCGCGCCGACCGAGCCCGAAGGCGACATCCTCGCCCACGGTCGGCATGATGATCTGCGAGTCGGGGTCGGTGAAGCAGAACCCCACCCGACGTCGCACCTCCCTGCCGGCGCGCCTCGTGTCGAAGCCCTCGACCGAGACGGTCCCGCCCGAGGGCAGCAGCAGCCCGTTGAGGAGTCTCGCGAGGCTCGACTTCCCGGAGCCGTTCGCGCCGATGACGCCGATCCGCTGCTCGCCGAGCGTCACCGAGATGCCGTCGAGCACGGAGCGACGCTGCGCGCCATCGCCGAAGCTCACGCTCACGTCGCGCAGCTCGATCATGCGCGGCCCCGGCTCAGGAGGCGCCCGCGAGGTGCGACGGCGGCCCCGGCCTCACGCATCCACTGCCGGTGCCGTTGCCTGGTCTGGCGAGGTCGGCCGGTCGCGCCGCCGCCGATCGGGGAGGAGCCCCGGGTAGGCCTTGTGCACACCTCGCGCGATGAGCGCCGCGACGACGGCCTTCGCGAGGTCGCCCGGCAGGAAGGCAAGCGCCGACAGGGCGGCGGCCCCGAAGCCGATCTTCGCCACGAGTGCGACGCCGATGATCCCGGGCAGGTAGAGCACGAACACGCCCCCGACGGCCGTCGAGACGATGCCGGGGAGAATGCGGAACGGGTTGCCGAAGCGCTCGACGAGCCAGCCGACCGCGAACGCCGCGATGGGGAAGCCGATGAAGTAGCCGACCGTGGGGCTCGCGAGCACCGCGAGCCCGCCGCGGCCGCCCGCGAGAAGCGGGAGCCCGGCGAGCACCAGGACGTCGAAGAGCAGCAGCGCCGAGAAGCCGCGCTTCGAGCCGAGCACGGCGCCCGCGAGCATGACGCCGAGCGTCTGCAGGGTGATCGGCACTCCGGGGCCGGGGATCGTGATGGCCGGCACCACTCCGAGCGCGGCCACGATGCCGGCGAACACGGCGACCTGCGTGAGGTCGCGCGTGCGATTGCGGGGTGCGGGGTGCGCGTCGGTCATGCACGGGACTCTACCGGCGCGCAGAGCTGCGCACCGACCCCGCTCGGCGGCCGAAACGCACCGAGCGTCCCCGCGGGAACCTATGGAAAACGCATGCTCGTCGTGTGACGAACATGCGTTTCCCGGAGGTCTGTCCCGCTCGGCTAGCTCTTCGTGTTGAGCTCGAGCCAGGCCAAGTACTCGGGAGTCACGGTGCCCGTCACGTACTTGCCGTCGAAGCAGCTCATGTCGAGCTCCTTCACGTCGGAGCCCTCGGTGATGGCCGTGAACAGGTCCCCGACCTCCTGGTACACGAGGCGGTCGGCGCTGATGACCGACGCGATCTCCTCGATCGACCTGCCTGAGGCCACGAGCTCGCCGCGCGACGGCATGTTGATGCCATAGACGTGCGGGTAGCGGACCGGCGGTGCAGCGGACGCGAACGTCACCGAGTTCGCGCCAGCCTGACGCGCCATCTCGACGATCTCCTTCGACGTCGTGCCGCGCACGATCGAATCGTCGACGAGCAGCACGTTCTTGCCGCGGAACTCCGTCGGGAGCGCGTTGAGCTTCTGGCGCACCGACTTCTTGCGCACCTTTTGCCCCGGCATGATGAATGTCCGGCCCACGTAGCGGTTCTTGTAGAAGCCCTCGCGGTAGTCGATGCCGAGGGTCTTCGCCATCTCCATCGCGGTCGGCCTGCCCGAGTCGGGGATGGGCATGACCACGTCGATGTCGCCGGCGGTGATGCTGCGCTCCACCTTCGAGGCGAGGGTCTTCCCCATGCGCAGGCGCGACTCGTAGATGGAGATGCCGTTCATGACGGAGTCGGGGCGGGCCAGGTACACGTACTCGAACGAGCACGGCACGAGGCGCGGGTTCACGGCGCACTGGCGCGAGTACAGCTCGCCGCCCATCGTGATGAAGATGGCCTCGCCCGGCTCCACGTCGCGGACCAGGTCGTAGCCGCCGGACTCCAGCACCAGCGACTCGGACGCCACGACCCACTCGTCGCGGCCGTGCTCGTCGTCGCGTCGACCGAGCACGAGGGGGCGGATGCCGAACGGGTCGCGGAACGCGAGCAGCCCGTGTCCGGAGAGCAGGGCCACGGATGCGTAGGAGCCCTCGACGCGGTCGTGCAGGCGGGAGATCGCATCGAACAGGTCATCCGGCGTGAGCTCGTCCCCGTTGATGCCGTGCTGCAGCTCGTTCGCGAGGACGTTGAGCAGCAGCTCCGTGTCGCTCGACGAGTTCAGGTGCCTGCGGTCGACGTTGAAGAGCTCCTTGCGCAGCTCTCGCGTGTTCGTCAGGTTGCCGTTGTGCACGAGGACGATGCCGTAGGGCGCGTTCACGTAGAACGGCTGCACCTCGTCGTCGCTCTTCGCGCTGCCGGCCGTCGCGTAGCGGACGTGGCCGAGGCCGACGTTGCCGAGCAGGTTCCGCATGTCGCGGGTGCGGTAGCCCTCGCGCACCTGGCCCTTGACCTTCGCGATGTGGAAGGTGTCACCGTCCGCCGTCGCGATGCCGGACGAGTCCTGACCGCGATGCTGCAGGAGCAGGAGGGAATCGTAGATCTGTTGGTTGACGGGACTGGTCGAGACGTGACCAACAATGCCGCACACGCTGGGGGAGCTCCAAGCACAGGTAAGCGGGCCCGCGAGGGCCACTGATTTGACCGGACCCGCGAGGGCCACTGATGTGATGAGGCCCGCGAGGGCCACAGTTTTGACGAGGCCCGCGAGGGCCACGAGTGTGATGAGGCACCGAGGCGCCCTGAACGATTTTCCGATTTTGTCACAGCTCGCGGATCCGCGCGCACCCGCGTGGAGAGGGTTCGCTTCCGGCGTCACGTTCGCGGCGCACTAGGCTGTTGGGCGCATCCCCCCGAGGAAAGGGCATTCTGTGTCAGGCAACGACCTCTACGCCGCCGCTGGCGTCGACACCCGTGCGGGTGACACCGCCGTCGAGCTCATGAAGCGCGCCGTCCAGGCGACCCACGGACCGGAAGTGCTCGGGGGCGTCGGCGGTTTCGCCGGGCTCTTCGACGCCTCGCGTCTGACCTCGTTCACGAAGCCGATCCTCGCCACGTCGACCGACGGCGTCGGCACGAAGGTCGCGATCGCGCAGGCGATCGACAAGCACGACACGATCGGCCAGGACCTCGTGGCCATGGTCGTCGACGACATCGTCGTCGTGGGCGCCGAGCCCCTCTTCATGACCGACTACATCGCCTGCGGCCGGGTCGTGCCGGAGCGCATCGCCTCGATCGTCGAGGGCATCGCGAAGGCGTGCGCCGAGACCGGCACCGCGCTCACGGGCGGCGAGACCGCAGAGCACCCTGGCCTCCTCGGGCCCGACGACTACGACGTGGCGGGCGCCGCGGTCGGCGTCGTCGAGGCTGACCGGATGCTCGGACCGGAGCGCGTGCAGCACGGCGACGTCGTCATCTCGATCGCCTCGAGCGGCCTCCACTCGAACGGCTACTCGCTCGTGCGCCGCATCGTCGCCGACCAGGGCCTCGCTTTCACCGACACCTCCGCGGAGCTCGGCGGCGTCGTCGGCGAAGTGCTCCTCGAGCCGACCCGCCTCTACACCGGCCCCCTCGTCAAGCTCCTCGCCGAGCCTGCCCTCGATGGCGCCGTGCACGCCTTCAGCCACGTCACCGGCGGCGGCATCGCCGCCAACCTCGCGCGAGTCCTTCCGCAGGGCGCCTGGATCGAGCTCGACCGCGGCGCGTGGTCGCCGAACGACATCTTCCGCGTCCTCGCGGGCTTCGCGGGCACCGACCTCGAGTCGACGGAAGGCACCTGGAACCTCGGGATCGGGATGTTCGCGGTCGTCGACGCCCAGCGTGCATCCGCGGTCGTCGAGTGGCTCGAAGCCGCTGGCCTGCCGTCGTGGGTTGCCGGCACGATCTCGACCGAGTCGCGCGACTTCGACGGCTTCGAGCAGGGCGCCAAGGGCGTCGATGGCGGCGCGGTGCGCCTCGTCGGCAGCTACGCCAGCTAGGGCAGAACACGAGCCGTCGCGTCTCGCCGAGAGGCGAGGGCGCGGCGGACACGCGGTGCCGTTCGCCCGCGACGTGACCAACTTGCGTGAGCTACGCGTGCGTTGAGGCGGTTTCGGGGCTGCGGGCGTCGATATTGCACTGATGTTGGCCACGCGCCGGCGGGACTTGGGCGTCACGCGCGGGCGGCGGAACGGCGGCTGGGGCGGCTGGGGCGAGTCTCGGCGCAGCGCCTGCGTGGGGCGGCGCCGCGGGGCCGTGACCAACTTGCGTGAGCTACGCGTGAGTTGAGCCGGTTTCGGGGCTGCGGGTGTCTGCATCTCACGGATGTTGGTCGCGCGGCCGCGGGGCGAGCCTCAGCTCGGCGGCCGAACAGGGCAGGGCGGCGCCGCGGGGCCGTGACCAACTTGCGTGAGCTACGCGTGAGTTGAGCCGGTTTCGGGGCTGCGGGTGTCTGCATCTCACGGATGTTGGTCGCGCCGGTGGTGCCTCGGCGGGCGCAGCGGCGCCGCGGCGCTACTCGGCGGCGAAGGCCGCCGCGATCTCCTCGGGCGTCGCCTCGTTGGCGATGAGGGCGGCGAGCAGGATGCGCGCCTGGCCGGCCCGCAGGACGGCCGCGTGGATGGCGCCGACAACCGCGAGGTCGTGTCCGCCTCCGCCTCCGCCGTAGCTGGCCTTGAGCACGCCGAACGGCACGCGGCTCGACACGACGAGCGGGATGTCCGATGCTTGGCATTCCCAGGCCGCGGAGACGACGCTCTGGCTCGCGTTGCCCGAGCCGAGGCCGACGAGGACGATGCCCTGCACGCCGGCCTCGAGGCTCGCATGCAGGTGGGTCGCGTCAGCGCCGGGGCTGACCGCGACGGTGTCGACGCGCATGCCGGCGACGGGCGCGGGAAGGTGCAGGCGGCGGGCGGGCTTGTCGGTGACGCTGCGGAACGCGTCCGCGCGGTCTGCTGAGGCCTTCGTCAGCCCCCACGCCTTGAGGAGCCTGCCGCCGAACGCGACGAGCACGCCTCGGCCGCGGTTCTCCGGGTCGAGCGCGGCGGCGAGGGCTGCCGCGACGTTCGCAGGCCCGTCCGGCGACTCCGACTCGGCCGTGAACTGCGAGCCGGTGAAGACGACGGTCTTGTCGCTCTCGAGCTGCAGGTCCGTGAGCAGCGAGGTCTCCTCCATCGAGTCGGTGCCGTGCAGCACGATGACGGCGCTGACCTCGTCGTCTTCGACCTGGCGTCGCACCTCGTCGCTGATCGACTGCATGTCGGCGAGCGTGAGGCTCGACGAGTCGACGGCCATGAGGTTCACGGCGCGCAGCTGGGCGCCGTGCGCTGCGGTTCCCTCGAGCAGGGCATCCGCCCCGAGGCTCGGCGTCGTCGCGCCCGATGCCGTCGTCGTGCTGGCGATGGTGCCGCCCGTCGCGATGACGGCGATGAGCGGGATCGAGGATGAGGTCGTCACGTGGTCATTTCTACCCGGTTTGGCTTCCGCGCGCGCTGAGGGTTGACTTCGCCCAATTCGTGCGAATGTACTGAGGATGCGCCGCATCTGGTTCGGGAACACCGGGCCGGTCCGCGACGTTGCGCACGTAACACAGAGTTAATTCGCGCTATCCGGGAAGCGCGCTCCGAATTCATGGGGCACATTCCTAAGATGGCCGAACTCACTGATGTTCTGGCTACCGCCGAAGATAGGGGACCCCCAATGCAGAAGAAGCGTCTGATTACCGGAGGCATCGCTGCACTCGCAGCGATCGGCCTCCTCTCGGCCTGCTCCAACCCGACCGCTCCCGATGCTGGCGGCACCGACGGTGGTGCCGCATCCGGCGACACGATCGTCGTCTCCTCGGCGAACTTCCCAGAGTCCGAGATCATCGGAAACCTCTACGCGGAAGCGCTGAAGGACGCCGGCTTCACCGTCGAGACGCAGTTCAACATCGGCTCGCGCGAGGCCTACATCCCCGCGCTGTCGGACGGATCGATCGACCTCATCCCCGACTACACGGGCAACCTCCTCATCTTCCTCGACCCCGAGGCAGAGACGACGGACGCGGAGACCATCAACACGAACCTCACCGCAGCGCTCGAGACGGAGGGGCTCACGGGCCTCACCCCGGCCGACGCCGAGGACAAGGACGCGGTTGTCGTCACGAAGGAGACCGCTGAGAAGTGGAACCTGACGACCATCGCCGACCTCGCCGCCCATAACGCCGAGATCACCTACGGTGCCCCGGCCGAGTTCCAGGAGCGCCCGCAGGGTCTGCCTGGCCTGAAGGCGAACTACGGCGTCGAGCCCGCAGCGTTCACCCCCATCGCCGATGGTGGCGGACCGGCAACGGTCGACGCGCTGGTCAGCGGACAGGTGCAGGTCGCGAACATCTTCACGACGTCGCCCGCGATCGTCGAGAACGACCTGGTCGTGCTCGAGGACCCGAAGAACAACTTCCCGGCCCAGCAGGTCATCCCTGTCGGCAACACCGAGAAGCTCACCCCCGAGGTCGCTGAGGTCATCGACGCCATCTCGGCGCAGCTGACGACCGACGAGCTCATCGCCCTCAACACGCGTGTCTCCGGTGACGAGAAGGTCGAGCCCACCAAGGCCGCGACCGACTGGCTCACCGAGAAGGGCCTGCTCGGCGCCTAGGCTCCGCTTCCCCATCATGCGGTGACGCTGCGAGGGTGGATGCGGGCGAGTCCGGCCGCATCCACCCTCTCAGCAGCAACACCCTGAACCACCGACTTCCCGACCGACTCTCCCCGCTTTCCTCACCTCCAGCTCCAAGATCTACGAGAAGCGAGTTCCGGATGCAGCAGCACGCAGACGCCGAACGGCCGCACGTGCGACCCACGATGCGCCCCAGCAAGCGGGCAGCGCAGGGCAAGCGGTCGGTCACGGACGCCTCCTCGGCCGGAGTCAACGCGCTCGCTGGCACCAGCGCAGAGGGGGCGTTGCCGCTGACGAGCTTCGTCATCGGCCGCGACCGGATGACGCCGCGGATCCTGGAGCGGCTCGCCGTCACGGTCGGCCACCTCGACATCGACCCGCACGTCAGAGTCCGGCTCGCGGAGGCGCGGGGCGTCATCGAGAGCGTCATGGCCCGCGGGGAGCCCGCGTACGGCGTCAACCGCGGCCTCGGGCCGCTGCGCGACCAGGAGATCCCGGAGGAGCTGCAGCACGCGTTCCAGCTGTTCGTGCTCGCCTCCCACGACGCGGCGGTCGGCAAGAACCTCACCCCCATCGAAGCGCGAGCCGTGATGCTCGCGCGCCTCGCCGTCATGGCGCAGGGCAACTCCGGCGCCACGACGGCGCTGTTCGAGGGCCTGCGCTGCCTGCTCGAATGCGGCGTCACCCCGGCCATCCCCTCCGAGGGGTCCGTCGGCGCCGCCGACCTGTCGATGCTCGCCGCCGTCGGCAACGTGCTCGTCGGCCGCGGGCGCGTGCTCGACGAGACCGGCACGCAGACCGTCCCCGCCCGCGAGGCGCTGGCGACGGCCGGCCTCGTGCCGCTCGAGCTCGCCGCGAAGGACGGGCTCGCGCTCGTCGGGGCGAACGCCGCCTCCGTCGGCATCGCGGCCCTCACCTCCGTGCGGCTCGACCGGTTCACCGCATCCGCTGACCTCGTCGTCGCCCACACCTTCGACGCCCTGAACGGCAGCGTCAAGGGCTTCCAGGAGAAGGTCGTCGCGGCCAGGCCCCACCCCGGCCAGATCAGGGCGGCCGCGCGCTTCCGCTCCCTGCTCGGCTCGAGCCGCGCCTACGGGCCGGCCACGGCGGGCTCCCTGCAGGACCCGCTCTCCATGCGCACCGTGCCGCAGGTGCACGGCACCCTCATCGAGCAGGCGGATGTGCTGCGCGAGTCGGTCACGGTCGAGCTGAACGCGCGCAGCGAGAACCCGTACATCGACATCGACAACGACGTCATCATCTCGAACGGCAACTTCTCGACCATCCAGATGGCCATCACGGCCGACTCCGTGCGCCTGCTGCTCGCGCACTTCGGCATCATGAGCGAGCGGCGCTGCTCGCTCATGATCAGGCGCCTCCGGTCCGAGCGGTCGCTCGTCGAGCAGGTGCTGTCGATCGACGACGCCGACCATCCGTTCGTGCCCGTCATCCTCGCCAACACGGCGTCGTCGCTCATGGCGCGCCTGCAGCAGCTCGCGGCGCCGGTTTCGCACCTCGGCGGGGTCGTCGGCGACGGCGTGGAAGACCACAACGCGCAGGGCTACCTGGCCGTGCGGCTCCTCGAGGACAGCCTCGAGGCGGCCGAGCGGCTCCTCGCCATCGAGGGGCTCCTCGCCGTCGGCGTGGGCGTCGCCGCGCCAGCCCCGAGCATGAAGGACCGCGCTCCGCTTGTGGTGCAGCTCTCGAAGCGCATCCGCGAGACCCTCGCCCTCAACGACCCGGCGATCATGACCTCTCAGCGAATCGACCGCGTGCGCGCCGACATCGCCGAGCTGAGCGAGCACGTGCAGGACGCGTGAGCTCCACGCTCGCCCAACGACCACCCGTCACCAGCCAAGGAGCAGCATGATCACCTTCGAGAACGTCACCAAGACGTATCCGGATGGCACCACGGCGGTGAACGACCTCAGCCTCAACATCGAGGAGGGCTCGTTCACGGCCTTCGTCGGTCCGAGCGGATGCGGCAAGACCACGTCGATGCGCATGATCAACAAGATGATCGACGCGTCCAGCGGCCGCATCACGGTCGCGGGCAAGGACGTCGCGGACGTCCCCTCCACCCAACTGCGCCTCGGCATCGGGTACGTGATCCAGAACGCCGGCCTCTTCCCGCACCGCACCGTGCTCGACAACGTCGCGACGGTGCTGCGCCTGAAGGGGGTCCCCGCGAAGGAGGCCAGAGCGAAGGCCATGGATGCCATCGAGCGCGTCCGCCTCCGCCCCGAGCTGGTCCACCGCTACCCGGCCGACCTCTCCGGCGGCCAGCAGCAGCGCGTCGGCGTGGCCCGTGCCCTCGCGGCGGATCCGCCCATCCTGCTCATGGACGAGCCGTTCAGCGCCGTCGACCCGGTCGTGCGCGACGAGCTGCAGCAGGAGATGATCCGGCTGCAGCGCGAGCTGAAGAAGACGATCGTGTTCGTCACGCACGACATCGACGAGGCCCTCATCCTCGGCGACAAGATCGCCGTCTTCGGGCCGGGTGGCGTGCTCCACCAGTACGCGGCAGCCGAGGAGGTCATGACGAGGCCCGCCAACACGTTCGTGTCGAGCATGATCTCGAAGGACCGCGGCTACCGCGCCCTCACTTTCCGGGACGCCTCGCTCACCGCGGAGCCCCTCGCCGACGCCGTGGCCGGCATCATCGGCCTCGATGGGCACACGGCCGAGTGGTCGCTCGCGGTCGACGAGGACGGCCGCCCAGACGCGTGGCTGCACCGTGCGAGCTCGCTGCGCGTCCCGGTCGGCGCGGTCGTGACGCTCGACGACAACCTGCGGCGCTCCCTGGATGCGGTGCTCGCCTCCCCGGCCGGCCTCGCGATCGTCGTCGACCAGGCCGGCGTGGCCACCGGAGTGGTGCGCGGCGAGGCCGTCTTCGCCCGCGTCGCGGACGCGAGCGGCGAGCGATCATGAACTGGCTCATCGCGAACTGGGAGACGGTCTGGCCGATCATCATCCAGCACACCGTGCTGTCGGTGGTGCCGACGGTGCTCGGCCTCGTCATCGCCCTCCCGCTCGGGATGCTCCTCGTCGGGCGACCGCGCGGACGAGGCGTCGCGATCATCGTCGCGAGCATCGTCTTCACGATCCCCTCGCTCGCGCTCTTCGTCGTGATCCCGTCGATCGTGGGCACGCCCATCATCAGCCCGCTCAACGTGATCATCGCGCTGACGCTCTACTCGACGGCGCTGCTCATCCGCACCGTGCTGGAGTCGCTCGACGCGGTTCCGGACGATGTGAAGGACGCGTCGAGCGCCATCGGCTACTCGCCCATCAAGCGCGTCATCGCAGTCGAGCTGCCCCTCGCCATCCCCGTGCTCGTCGCCGGGCTCAGGGTCGTCGCGGTCACCAACGTCTCGCTGGTCTCCGTGGGCGCCGTCATCGGCGTCGGCGGCCTCGGCCAGCTCTTCACCGCCGGGTTCCAACGCGACTACCCTGACCAGATCTTCGCCGGCATCATCACGATCCTCGTGCTCGCGTTCATCTTCGACCGCGTCATCGCGATCATCGGCGTCGCGACCACCCCGTGGCTGCGCAGCGACCGCGTGAAGGCGAAGCGGGCGTCGAGGCGCACACCGAACGAGCGCACCGAGACCGCCATGCTCGACACCGTCATCGCGAAGGGGGACATCTGATGTTCAACGAGATGCTGTCCTACTTCCTCGACCCGGCCAACTGGGCGGGCTCCGCGAGCATCCCAGCCAGGGTCGGCGAGCACCTCTGGTACTCGCTGCTGGCGGTCGCGCTGGCCGCCGTCATCGCGTTCCCGCTCGGTCTCGTCATCGGCCACACGGGCAAGGGCACGACGTTCATCGTCGCCACCGCCAACGTGCTGCGAGCGCTCCCCAGTCTCGGTCTCATGACGCTGCTCGTGCTGCTCATGGGCCTCGGACTGTTCCCGCCGGTGATCGCGCTGGTCGTGCTCGCCGTGCCCCCGCTCCTCGCCGGCGTCTACTCGGGTGTCGCGAACGTGAGCCGCGCGACGGTGGATGCGGCGCGCGCCATGGGCATGACCGAGTGGCAGATCGTGTGGCAGGTCGAGCTGCCGAACGCGATGCCGCTCATCGTCGCGGGGCTCCGCAGCGCGGTGCTGCAGGTCATCGCCACGGCGACCATCGCCGCCTACGTGAACCTCGGCGGCCTCGGACGCTACATCTTCGACGGCCTCGCCGTCACCGACTACGGGCGCGTGCTGGTCGGCGCTGTCCTCGTCACGGGGCTCGCGCTGGTCGTCGACGGCCTGCTCGCGCTGCTCGGGCGACTCGTCGTCCCTGGCCGCACCAAGCGTGGGTCGAAGGGTGCCGGGGCTGAGGCCGGTGCCGGTTCTCGTGCCGGCGCCTCCTCGGGCGCGACCGCCGCATCCACGAGCGCGGCCACGGCGAGCGCGTAGCCCCCGGGCGGGCGGGCGCGGCGCCAGGGACCGAGCTACTCGGCGGCGAGGACCTCGTCGACCGGGCGGTAGGCGAGGCCGAGCGCCGTGGCGACACCTCGGTTGGTGACGTGCCCGCCGTGCACGTTGAGGCCGAGCGCGAGGGCATGGTCCTCCTGCATGGCCCGCTTCCAGCCCTTGTCGGCGATGGCGGTCACGTACGGGAGCGTCGCGTTCGTGAGGGCGCGCGTCGAGGTCTCCGGCACGGCACCCGGCATGTTGGCGACGCAGTAGTAGATCGAGTTGTGCACGGCGAACGTCGGGTCGTCATGCGTCGTGGGGTGGGAGCCCTCGAAGCATCCGCCCTGGTCGATCGCGATGTCGACGAGCACGGAGCCCTTCTTCATGCCCGCCACCATCTCGTCGGTGACGAGCTTCGGGGCAGCGGCGCCCGGGATGAGGACGGAGCCGACGACCAGGTCGGCCTCGGCGAGCTGCGCCGCGATCTCGTACGCCGACGATGCCCGCGTCTGGATCTTGCCCTGGAACTGCACCTCGAGCTCACGGAGGCGCGGGATGTTCAGGTCGATGATGGTGACGTCCGCGCCCATGCCGACGGCGTTCGCGGCGGCGTGCTCCCCGGCGACACCGCCGCCGATGACGACGACCTTCGCCTTCGGGGTGCCGGGCACGCCGCCGAGCAGCAGGCCGCGTCCGCCAGCGGCCTTCATGAGGTGGTAGGCGCCGACCTGGGTGGCGAGGCGGCCGGCGACTTCGCTCATGGGCGTGAGCAGCGGCAGGGAGCGGTTCGGGAGCTGCACCGTCTCGTACGCGATGGCGGTCGTGCCGGCGTTCGCGAGCGCCTCCGCCTGCGCGCGGTCGGCGGCGAGGTGCAGGTAGGTGAAGAGCACCAGCTCGGGGCGCATGTGGCGGTATTCGGCGGCGATGGGCTCCTTCACCTTGAGCAGCAGCTCGGCCGTCGACCAGACCTCGTCTGCGGTCGCGAGGATGCGCGCACCCGCCGCCTCGTAGGCGGTGTCGGCGATTGCCGAGCCGAGGCCGGCCCCTGCCTCGATGAAGACCTGGTGGCCGTGGCGCTCCAGCTCGTGGACCCCGGCGGGCGTGATGGCCACGCGGTTCTCGTTGTTCTTAATCTCCGTCGGGACCCCGATGCGCATGATTACCCCTTCGTGTTCGTGCTCGTTCGGTGCTTCTCTCCGGCAATCATGCGCAGAACGTGGTTCGAATACGATGAATGCCGAAGAAACATCGGCATGTGCGGGAGAATCGGGGCAGAACTTCGCTGAGGAGGCACGCGCGTGGGTGAAATGCCGAAGGAACTACGGGCCGTCGACGCCGGAGTGCTCGACGATGTCGACCGCCGTCTCGTCGAGCTGCTGCAGGCCAACTCGCGGCAGTCGAACACGCAGCTCGCGGCCGCGGTCGGTATCGCCCAGTCGACGTGCATCGCGCGCGTGCGCTCGCTCGTCGATCGCGGCATCATCACGAGGTTCACGGCGGATGTGGGCCTGCCGCAGCTGGGCCTCGCGCTGCAGGCCCTCATCAGCGTCAACATCCGCTCGGGGCAGCGCCAGGAGCTCGCGCACTTCGCGGAGGAGATGCGTGCGCTGCCCGAGGTCGTGCAGATCTTCTTCCTCGGCGGCTCGGAGGACTTCATCGTGCACGTCGCCGTCCGCGATTCGAACGACGCGCGGGAGTTCGTGGTGGCGAACCTGTCGACGCACCCTGCCGTCGCCTCCACTCGAACGAGCATCGTCTTCGACCACCACCGCATCCGCTGAGCTGCCGCGTCGTGCGTGCCGCGTCCTGCGCGCCACACGGCAAGACGTCGGTCCTTGGCGGATTCACGGAGGTGGCGACCTGCAGATACCCCAGGTCTGCGAGCGTCGGGGCCGTATCCCGCGCAGACTTCGGGCATGTGCAGGCGCGGCGGTGCGCACGCCTGCGCAAGGCCGAGGTCTGCGTAGCTGGAGTGCGCCCGACCCGCAGGTCACCTTCGTCTCAACGCCGGCCCAACGCCGACCCTGACCAGCGCTGAGCAGCCCGCTCCGAACCGGCTCCGGCACCCGCAACTCATCCCGTGATCTGAGAACGCAGTAGCCGGAACCGCCGTGACGTTCTTATTCTGTGTGCATGGATCCAGTAGCGCAGGCGCAGGACGACCTCGTCGCGACCCTCATCGTGCGTGGGAAGATCCGAGACCCGCGCGGCGTCTGGGGGCCAGGCGAGGTGTGGGCGGCGGGGCCGCGCATCGTCGCGGTGCACACGGGCCGCTCCCGCACCCCGGCACCCGCTGGCGCCCGCATCGTCGACGTCGGCGACGCCTACGTGCTGCCCGGGGTGGTGGATGCGCACGTGCATTCCCTCTCGCACGGCGGCGAGGGCATCGCGGCCGCGACGAGGGCCGCCACGGCCGGCGGCGTGACGACGATCGTCGAGATGCCCTATGACGGCACCGGCCCCATCAACAGTCTCGACAGGCTCCGGGCGAAGCAGGACCTCGCGAACGATGAGGCGCACATCGACGTGGCGCTGCTCGGCACGCTCGCGCCCGGTGGCGGCTGGCGCGCGGCCGGCGAACTCGCCGACGCTGGGGCTGCCGGCTTCAAGGTGTCGCTGTTCCACACGCACGAGACGCGCTTTCCTCGCATCGACGACCGGGAGCTGCTGAGCGTGATGGCCGCGGTTCGGGACGCGGGACGCACGCTGTGCACGCACGCCGAGAACAACGAGATCATCCAGGCGCTCCTCGGCGAGGAGCGAGCGGCGGGTAGCACCGACCCGCAGTCGCACTCACGCTCTCGCCCGCCCGTCTCGGAGACGCTGGGTGTGCTGACGGCACTCGAGGTCGCCGCCGACACTGGGGCCAGGCTGCACGTCTGCCACCTGTCGCTTCCCCGCAGCGTCGACCTGGTCGACTGGTACCGGACGCAGGGCGCCGACGTCACGCTCGAGACCTGCCCGCACTACCTGACCTTCACCCAGGACGACCTCGAGACGCAGCGGGGACGCCTGAAGATCAACCCGCCGTTGCGGGACGCGGAGGCGCGCGACGGGCTGTGGGATCGCCTCGGCAAGGGGCTGGTGAGCGTGGTCAGCTCGGACCACGCCCCGTGGTCGAGGGAGCTGAAGGACCACGACGTCATGCTCGACAACAGCTCGGGCGCGCCGGGCGTGCAGACGCTCGTCGCCGCGACGCTGGGCGGCGCGCTGCGTCGTGATCCGTCCGGCACGCTGCTGGCGCAGGCGGTGGATGCGCTCACGATCAGCCCAGCGCGCCGCTACGGTCTCGACGCTCGCAAGGGGTCGCTCGAGGTCGGCAAGGACGCCGACATCGTCGTATTCACGCCGGGGGACGCATCCATCGAACTCGACCGGATGCTCTCGAACGCGGGCTGGACGCCATACGAGGGCATGTCGCCCGGCGGCAGCGTGACGCACACCTTCTCCCGCGGCGAGCTCGTCTACTCCGACACCGCTGGGCTCCTGGCGCGTGCGGGCCGGGGAGAGGTGCTGGTCTGACCATGAGCGATCTGCGACCGAAGGCGGACCCGAACGGACGGCCCATATCCGGGGGAGCGGCTGCCTCCGGTGGGGCTGGGGGGACCGGGGGAGCCGCGTACAAGTCGCTGCACCGTGGCCTCGAGATCCTGCAGCTCATCCAGGGCCGAGGGCGGCTCAAGATCTCGGAGATCAGCAGCGAACTCGGGATGCCGCTGTCGACCGTGTACCGCTACGTGACCGTGCTTCGAGACGCGGGCTTCGCGATCGAGATCGACGGCTACCTCATGCCGTCGAGCCGCCTCGCGGAGAACGACGACGCCTCCCCGCACCTCGTGCGCTACGCGGCACCCGTGCTGCGTCGCCTCAGGGAGCTCACCGGCATGACGGCGATCCTCGCCGTGCGCGTGCACATCACGGCCGTGTGCCTGGAGGTGTCGTACGCGCATCCGCAGCACCGCATCCCCTTCGGCCGCGGGAAGGTGCGCAGCCTCTACGCGGGGGCGACGGCCCTGCCCCTGCTCGCGTACGCACCGAAGAAGGTCGTGCGCGAGCTGCTCTCCGGCGGCCTCCGCGCGTACACGACCGCGACGATGAGCCCGGAGATGATCGAGCCGTACCTGCGGCAGGTGCGCGCCGAGGGGCACGCCGTCTCCTACGGGCAGATCACCCCTGGCATGGTCGGCATCGGGGTGCCCGTCTTCGCGGGCGGCCGAGTGCTGTGCTCCCTGTCTCTTGTCGGTGACGAGCGGCAGACTGGTGTACTGGACGAGCGCGTCGCGCTCCTCAAGCAGGGAGCTGCAGAGCTCGCCGCGAAACTGCCGTCGAACGTCGACCTCGAAGTCTGGAGCGACCAGAGTGCCTGAAATCGCCGCGAACCCCGCAGCCCCGTCCCCCGCCTTCGAGGAGTCCGCGCCGCCCGTGTCCGGGCCGCTCGCGAGCCCCATCCTCGCGCGTGGAACGCAGCCGATCACCGCGCAGCGCGGCACGAAGCTGCGCGCGAGGAACTGGCGGGCCGAGGGCCTGCTTCGCATGTTCGAGAACGTGCTCGAGGTTGGAGAGAACGCGGCGGAGCTCATCGTCTACGCGTCGCTCGGCAAGGCCGCCCGCAACTGGGACGAGGCCTGCCGCATCGTGAACTCGCTGCTCGAGGTCGACGAGGCCGAGACGCTGATCCTGCAGACGGGCGCCGCGGTCGGCATCATGTCGACGAAGCGCGACTCGCCCATGGTGCTCTCCGCCGTCAACAACACCGTCGGCAACTGGGCGACCAGCGACCGCTTCTACGAGCGGTATCGGGCCGGGCAGACCATCTGGGGCGGGCTGACGGCAGCCGCCTGGCAGTACATCGGCAGGCAGGGCGTGCTGCAGGGCACGTACGAGCTCCTCCGCGAGGTGCTGGTCCAGCACTACGACGCGCGGGCGGAGGGCCGGTGGATGCTCACGGCCGGGCTCGGCGGCATGGGCTCAGCCCAGCCCATCTCGGCGCGCATCCTCGGCCTGTCGTCCCTGACCGTGGAGATCGACCAGGTGAAGATCGACCGGGCGCTCGCGGTGGGCGGCGTCGACGTCCTCGCACCCTCGCTCGACGACGCGCTGGCGCTGCTCGAGGCGGCACGCGCCGAGGGCATCCCCGCCGCCGTCGCGCTCCGCGCCAACGCGGCGGCCGTCTTCGCGGAGCTCGCCGCGCGCGGCGTCGTCCCGGACATCGTCACCGACCAGACCGCCGCGCACGACGCGCGCTACGGCTACGTGCCCCTCGAGTACACGCTCGACGAGTGGATCGCCGCCCGTGAGTCCGAGCCGGAACGCGTCGAGGCCCTCGCACGCGCCTCCATGGCCAAGCAGGTCAAGGCCATGCTCACGCTGCAGGAACGCGGATCCATCGCCTTCGAGAACGGCAACAACCTGCGCGTGAAGGCGTTGGAGCACCTCGGCGAGAGCGAGACCGAGCGGGTCAACCGCATCCCCGGCTTCATGGAGGCCTACCTCCGGCCGCTCTTCGCGCGCGGCATCGGTCCCTTCCGCTGGGTGTGCCTGTCCGGCGACGTCGAAGACCAGCTGACGATGGACGCGCTCGCTTCCTCGCTCTTCCCGGACCGGCCCGAGGTCGCCGAGTGGCTCGCGCTCGCGGGCGTCCACGTGCCGCAGCAGGGCCTCCCCGCGCGGTCCTGCTGGCTCGGGCACGGCGAACGCTCGCGCCTCGCACAGGCCGCGAACGAGCTCGTCGCCGACGGCCGGCTCACGGCTCCCGTGCTCTTCAGCCGCGACCACCTCGACTCCGCCGGCATGACCCATCCGCGCATCGGCACCGAGGGCATGCGAGACGGCTCCGACGGCGTCACCGACTGGCCGCTCCTCGACGCCATGCTGCTCTCCACGGCCGGGGCCGACCTCGTCGCGATCCACTCGGGTGGCGGCGGCTACACCGGGTGGATGCAGTCCGCCGGCGTCTCCATCGTCGCCGACGGCAAGCCGGAGACCCTCGAACGACTCCGCCTGGCTCTCGACCTCGACACGGGGCTCGGCGTCATCCGCCACGCCGCCGCCGGCTACGAGGAGGCCGCGTCCGCCATCGAGCGGAACGGCGAGACGGGCGACGCCCCCATCGCCGCCCTCGGGCTCGCCGCGCGCGGTGCCCCCGCGTCCGCCGTGCCGGCCGCAGAAGAGGCCGCAGCGCCGGCGGCATCCACCCCCACCGACCCCGAAGGGAACGCCCGTGCGTGAACTGACCCAGGAAGACGCCGTCCACGGAGTGCTCGGAGGCGGTGTGCTCGCGTGCGGCGGCGGCGGGTGGAAGCACCACGGCGAGCTCATGGGCCGCATGGCGACCGAGCTCAACAGGCCGGTGCTCGCGGGCATCGACGAGCTCCCGGAGGACAGCTGGGTGGCGACGGTCACCGCGATCGGCGCGCCAGCCGCGAAGAACTGGGAGATCCGCCCCGTCGACTACGTGCACGCCCTGCAGGAGCTCATCAGGGCGACTGAGGTGCCCATCTCGGCCGTCATGACCGCGCAGAACGGCTACTCGACGACCCTGAACGGCTGGATCCAGTCGTCCGTGCTCGGCGTCAAGGTGCTGGACGCGGCCGGAGACGTGCGCGCGCACCCGACGGGCAAGCTCGGCTCGCTCGGCCTCGCCGAGCGAGAAGGCTACGTGGCGACGCAGGTCGTGTCGGGCGGCAACCGCGCCCTCCACGGCCACTTCCTCTCCGTGAACCGGGGCACGATCAACACATGCGACGACGTGCTGCGCGACATCTCGGTGCGCACGGGCGGCTTCATCGCCGCCGCCCGCAACCCGGTCGAGCTGAGCTACGTGCGCGAGCACGCCGCGCACGGGTCGATCTCGCTCGCCCTCGACCTCGGCAGGGACATGGCGGCGGCGCTCCGGAAGCGCGGCGCCGGCAAGCAGGAGGCGTTCGTGCAGGCAGTCGTCGAACGCCTCGGCGGCACGGTCGTCTCGCGCGGGCCGCTCGGCCTCGAGGTGCCGACCGACACGCACGGAGGCTGGGACCACGGCACCTTCCGCATCGGCGACTTCACGGTGCCGTACCTCAACGAGTACATGGCCATCGAGTCGGGCGGGGAGCGCATCGCAACCTACCCGGACACGATCATCCTCCTCGACCCGAAGCTCGGAGAGGCGGTCGCGGTGAAGGATGCCGCCGAGGGGCAGGAGGTTGTGCTCGTGTCAGTGCCGGCCTCCGGGCTGCCGGTGTCGTCGTCGGCGATCGACGAGTCCGGGCTCGCCGAGATCGAGCAGATCATGGGCATCGACTTCCTGAAGTACCGCGACTCCGGCCTCGTCGGCGGAACGGCCGGCTATGCCGGCTGACACCGCGGATGCGCTGCTCGGCGCCGTCGACCCGTCGCGTCTGCGTCCAGACCAGCAGCGGGTGCTCGCCGACCTGACCGACCTCGCCGGCCTCATCGAGAGCGCAGAGCCAGGGTTCTCCCGTCGAGTGTTCTCCGACGCGTACCGTGCGGGGCGCGAATGGGTGCGAGACCGGATGCGCGCATCCGGTCTCGACGCGCACATCGACCCGGCGGGCAACGTCGTAGGGGTGCTGCGCGGCGCGAACTCGTCGCTGAAGCCCCTCATGACCGGTTCGCACACCGACACCGTGCACGCGGGCGGACGCTACGACGGCATCGTGGGCGTGCTCGGCGGCATCGAGGTCGCGCGGCGCCTGCGCGAGGAGGGCATCACGCTCGCACGTGACCTGTACGTCGTCGACTTCCTCGGCGAGGAGGCGAACTCGTTCGGCGTCTCCTGCATCGGCTCGCGCTCCATCGCGGGGCTGCTCCTCCCCGAGCACCTCGAGCGCACGAACGGCGACACGGCGCTTCGGCTCGGCGACGCCATGACGGGGTTCGGCCTCGACACGAGCGGCGCCCTCGGCCAGGCCTGGGCGCCCGGGTCCCTGCACGCCTACCTCGAGCTGCACATCGAGCAGGGGCCGCAGCTCGAACGCAGCGGCAAGCAGATCGGCGTCGTGACGGCGATCGCGGGCATCGAACGCCTCATGGCCGCGTTCTCGGGCCGAGCAGACCACGCGGGCACCATGCCCATGCAGGGCAGGCACGACGCGCTCATCGCGGCCGCCGAGGCGATCCTCACGATCGAGCGAGAAGCGTGCGGGGCCCCCATCCACGGCGTGTCGACGACGGGCCGTATCGAGTCGTCGCCTGGCTCCTTCAACATCGTTCCAGACGAGGCGCGCATCTGGGCCGAGATGCGCAGCGTGGATGCGTCGTGGCTGCACGGCGCGAAGCGTCGCGTCGCCGAGGATATCGCTGCGGCTGCCGCGCTCCGCGGTGTCGAGACCGCCATCGAGTGGCTCAACGACCAGGACCCGGTCGCGGCCGACCCCGACGTGCAGCGCCTCCTCGGCGACGCCGCGGACGCGCTCGGCTACACGTGGGAGGCCGTGCCGTCCGGCGCGGGCCACGACGCGGCGCACCTCGCGCACCTCGGACCTATGGGCATGATCTTCGTGCCGTCGGTCGGCGGGCGCAGCCACGTGCCCGAGGAGTTCACCGAGGCCGACGACATCGCGGTCGGCATCCACGTGCTCGCGACGGCGCTCGTCGCCGCCGACCGCAGCGAGCGCCCCCTCGCCGTGAGCTGACCGCGCCGGCCCGCCCTCGCGCCCTCGAGCCCTCGCGCCCTCGAGCCCGCCCTCGCCGCTTTCGGGATGGCTTTCGCGCTTCGGGATGACTTGCAACCCATCCGCGTGCGTGTATGCCATCCCGAAACTTCACTGGCCGCTTCGTGACGTCGCCCGCCCGCCCGCGCGCCGCGCCCGCCGCCCCCGCGCCGTCCGGTTTCGGGATGGGTTTCACGCTTCGGGATGACTTGCAACCCATCCGCGTGCGTGTATCCCATCCCGAAACTTCACTGGCCGCTTCGTGACGCCGCCCGCGCCCGCGCCGCACGGTTTCGGGATGGGTTTCGCGCTTCGGGATGAGTTGCAACCCATCTGCGTGCGTGTATGCCATCCCGAAACTCGCGCCGGTCGCGCCGGGCCTGCGCTGGGCGCTTCGCGCCGGCGCAGGCCCGAGTAGAGCGAAAGCCCAGGCACGGCCCCCAAGGTGGGAGGGTGTGTCGGTCAGGTGGCCGGCGGTCGGGAACGAGGGGAACGCCCATGGCTACGTTTGTGCTCATCCACGGTGGAGGATCGTCGAGCTGGGACTGGCACCTTGTGGCCCCGAAGCTGGAGGAGGCGGGCCATCGCGCGGTCGCCGTCGACCTGCCGATCGAGGAGCCGGGTCTGTCGCTCGTCGACTACGCGGACTCGGTCTCGGCGCAGCTCGACGAGGCGAGGGGCGACAGCTCCGACGGAGACGGGCAGGGGGAGCAGCTGGTGATCGTCGGCCACTCGCTCGGCGGCTTCTCCGCCGCTCTCGTGGCTGAGCGTCTCGACGCCGACGGGCTCGTCTACGTCGCGGGCATGATCCCCAAGCCGGGCGAGACGATGCAGGAGTGGTGGACGGCGACGGGCCACAGCGCGCTCGGCGTCGATGCCGAGGACGAGCTCGTCTACTACAACCTCGTGCCGGACGATCTTGTGGTCGACGCGAAGGCGCACGTGCGCGAAGAGTCCGGCTCGTGGATGGATGCGCCGTGGCCGGGCGTCGGCCGCGAGGTCCACACGGGGTTCATCGCGCCTGAGGACGACCTGTTCTTCCCGCTCGAGTTCGCGAAGCAGCTCGCCCGCGACCGTGCGGGGGTCGAGGCGGTCGTGGTCCCCGGAGGCCACTACGTCGCCATCGGCGCGCCTGACCCGCTCGCGAGGGCCCTCGCGGAGTTTGCTGACGGCCTCTGACCGGGAGGCTGGGTACGCTCGTCAGATGCAGCAGCTCACCGAGGCCCAGATCCGGGATGCGTTTGTCAACGCCTCGCGCAAGGAGGTCAGCGACCTGACGTTGCTACCTGGGTTCCACGACGTGGACTGGGAGCGGCGCGACTACCTCGGCTGGACGGACCCGAAGCTGGGGCGTCGCGCCTACGCGGTGATCCCGGTGGACGGGGACCTCGTGGCGATCATGTTCGAGCGTGCGCGGAAGCTGCCGACTCGGCGCGCCATGTGCTCGTGGTGCGAGGACGTGACGCTGCCCAACGACGTCGTCTTCTACAGCGCGAAGCGCACCGGCGACGCAGGCCGTCGCGGGGATACCGTCGGCACGCTCGTCTGCGCCGAGTTCGAGTGCTCGACGAACGTGCGACGCCTTCCCACGTCGGCGTACATCGGCTACGACCGTGAGGCGGCCCGCGAGCAGCGCAAGGAGAACCTGCGGATGCGCGCTGCGAGCTTCGCGAGGAACCTGCGCGACGGGGTCTGAGCGCCATCCACCGGATGTCGCTCGGGGTCTACTTGCCGGCGACGGCCTTGGCTGCGCGGTGGGCGATGACGAGGCTCAGGATGACTCCCGTGAGCGTCGAGATCACGGCGAGGGAGAGCGCGACGAGGTACGGCGCGACGGAGTTGGCGGAGAGCACCGAGACGATCGCGAAGACGATGCCGGCGCCTGCACCGGTATTCGCCGGGCGCAGTGCCGCCTCGTGGCCGGCGCGCCAGGCTTCGTCGGATGCGCGAGTCGCTGCGGTGCGCAGACCTGCGTACCCCCAGCGGTCGAGACGCCCGTCAGCTCCCCAGCGGACCGTGAGCATGCTCATGAGGTTGCCGACGACGAGGATCACTGCCACTGCGATGGCGGCAGGGAAGCTCGGGGGCTGGAGTTCGATCACCAGGTGATGAGGTCGGCTCGGAGTCAGACGAGGGCAGCGGCGGCAGGACTCCGGGGAGTCGTGCTCGCACGCTTACGCGCGCTTCTGCTCGTAGCCGCTCGCGTCGTCGTCTTCGTCGGCGTCATCATCGTCGAGGTACTCGGACCACTTCGAGAGGATGTCGTCGTTGGGTTCTTCAGTGGCTGGCGGACTCGCCGGGTAGCTCGAGGAGCCACCGGAGAGTTCACGTGCCAGCGCGTCATAGTTCGTCTCATGTACGGAGTACTTGAGCTCACGGGCGACCTTGGTGTGCTTCGCCTTTTGACGGCCACGCCCCATGCGTAACCCCCTTATAATTCGGGCCGGGCAGGAATGGCCACCCGGTCGCAAGTCGTTAACGAAAATCTGACGCTCACATTACCACGGCGGCCGAGCGAATCTTCGGTGCGCCGACCCGGCCGCGTCACTCTGCGTCTCTAGACTGTGGCCTACCGGACCCGAGCTCGTCGACAGTCCGATGTACCCGCAGAGCTGCGCCCGCAGCGCCTCGACAGGAAGCCGGACGTGCTCACCGTGAAGACCGACATCGACCTCGTCGTCATCGGCGCGGGTGTGCCAGGTGTGACGGTCGCTGCGACGCTCGCCGAGATGGGCCTCCGGCCGCTGCGGGATTTCGTGGTCTTCGATGCCGAGCCGCAGCCCGGCGGATCCTGGGGACGCGGGTGGGACTTCCAGACGGTGGGGCACACGCCCCTGCTCTCCGGCCCGCCTGGGCTCTCTGAGCTGGGCATCCGTCTCAGCGATCAGGATCCTGAGGCCATCGTCCGCGACATCATGCCCCCGCTCATGCGGCGCTACGAGGATGCGTACGACCTGTTCGTGGCCCGCCCGGTGCGGGTGCTGCGCGTCGAGGCGATGCGGCGCTCGCCGTTGCTGACGCTGCACATCCAGGTGGGGGACCGCCCGCCGCGCACGATCACGACGAGGTACGTCATCAACGCGACTGGCGACTGGTCGTCGCCGTTCGTGCCCTGGTATCCGGGTGCCCTCGACTTCGCTGGCCAGCAGCTGCCGTCCGCGCACATCGAGTCGCTGGCGGGATTCTCGGGCAAGCGGGTGCTTGTCGTCGGCGGTGGGCGCTCGGCGGTGACGATTCTGCGTGAGCTGGAGCCGATCGCGGCGAAGACGGCGTGGTCGACGCGTCGTGAGCCCGACTTCCACGAGCTGCCGCGCCTCACGCTGCCGTCGCGGACCGATTCCCGGCAGCGGGAGATGGATGCACGCCACGAGGCCGAGTTCGTCCGATTCGTCGAGCGAGGGGAGCGTCTGCCGAGCGAGGTGAGCGTGCGCGGCATCCCACTCTCGAGGGGGACTCTCGCTGCGGTTCGGCGGGGGCTGCTCGTCTCGCAGGGTCCTCTCGCGAGCGTTCAGCCGGATGGGGTGACGTTGGCGAGCGGTGAGCGCTTCGAGGCGGATGCGATCATCTGGGCGACGGGGAGTCGTCCCACGATGCGCCATCTCGCGCCCCTGCAGCTGCGCGAGCAGGGCGGCATGGCTCGTCTGCGCGACGGGTGGAGTCGCCGAGACAATCGCGTCGCGCTGCTCGGCTACGGAACGAACCGTCGGAACCCGGTGGCGGCCCGCCTCGATGCCGAGCATCTCGCGGAGGGCGTCTTCGATCGCCTCGGCGAGACCCCGGCCACGGTGAAGTAGCCCCTCCTCCCTGACCGCCCCTCCTCCCCGCCCCTTCTCGCGCTGAAAGTCAGCCAGATGCACGCTCCCGATCGGCGGACGCTGCATCTGGCTGACTCTTCCACCGGGGATCAGCGAATCAGGGGTCAGCGAGTCAGGGGTTCCGGGGGCAGAGGGAACGGGGGCAGAG
>NZ_PSXX01000009.1:0-186003 GCF_002931055.1 Pseudoclavibacter sp. AY1H1
GAAACCGCCACCTGGAACCTCAGCGACTTCTGCAAAAACCATCACATCGTCAAGCACCACACCGCCTGGACCGTCACCCAACACGACGGCGGCACCCTCCAATGGACCACCCCAAGCGGAAAAACCTACACAGACCACCCCAAACCCCACGGCCCCACCTTCACACCCACCGACCAACTGCCCTGGCGGCGAGGCGGCAAACCGCCCCGCGAACGAGACGAGGATCCCCCGCCCGCGGCACCCAGTGCCCCTGCGGAGCCACCGTTCTGACTCGACTCCACTCGAGGGTTGAGGAAGGGGTCCGTCGGCGTGCCGTCTGGGCCGGCGGCCCGCCGGCTTCGCCTGGGAATAGGCGAGAAAGGGGCCCTGTTGCATTGCGTGTGACGACAGCAGCGCAGAACACATCTCAGGCCGCATCGACCCAGGCTCCGATCCGCATCGACATCTGGTCGGACATCGCCTGCCCCTGGTGCTACATCGGCAAGCGGAAACTGGAGAGCGGCATCGAGCAGTTCTCCGCGTCGGGTGACGCCCCGGCCGTGGAGATCGAATACCACAGCTACGAGCTGTCCCCCGATACGCCCATCGACTTCCACGGCTCGACCACCGAGTACCTCGCCGAGCGCAAGGGGCTCCCCGTCGTGCAGGTCGAGCAGATGCTCGACCGTGTCACCGGCATCGCGAAGGACGTCGGCCTCGACTACGACTTCGACTCCGTCCAGCACGTCAACACCGTGCGCGCGCACGAGCTCATCCACTTCGCGAAGGCCAACGGCCGCCAGCTCGACGCGAAGGAGCGCCTCCTCAAGGCCTACTTCGTCGAAGGACGCGACCTCAGTGACATCGCAGTGCTCGCCGACCTCGCCGAAGAGCTCGGCCTTGACCGCGCCGCTGCCGTGCACGCCCTCGAGGAGCGAGTCCATCACGACGATGTCCTCGCCGACCAGCAGCAGGCGTACGGCATCCAAGGCGTCCCGTTCTTCGTCATCGACGGCAAGTACGGCGTCTCCGGGGCCCAGGAAGCGGCGACCTTCGCGGATGTCCTGAACAAGGTCACCACCGACCGCGACAACACGACCGCGTGACCGACCACTTGACCGACGGCGTGAACGAGTCCGCCACCGCCACGACCGACGCCCCCACCACTGCTGCGGCCGTGGATCCAGCTGCGGCGGCTCCGGAGACGGCGACGGCGACGGCGACTCCAGGTGCAACTACGGATGCGGCGGCGACTGCGGGCACGGGCACGGGCACGGGCACGGGCACGGGCACGAGCACTTCGAGCGTGAGCACTGGCACCCTGAGCGCTTCGGGCGTGACGCCAGCTGCAGTGGACGCAAACTCGGACGCCGCTCAGGGGTCCGTTCAGGCAGGCGGCTTCACGATGCTGGGGGACGCAGGCATCGCCTGCGAGGGCGACGCCTGCCTGATCTGAGTAGAGCAGGGCAGGGCAGAGCTGCGTCGCGCACAGCAGCTCGGCTCTGAACTCCCCCGCCGCCGAGGCAGCAGGAAGAGCGCGAGTTGGCTCCGGCCCGCGTCTCCGCTCCTGAGCGGCGCGGGCGCTCCGGTGTGATGGACTCTCCCCATGGGATTCACGAGTTTCGTCGCCGTTGGTGACAGTTTCACCGAGGGCGTGGGCGATGAGCTGCCGGATGGCCGGGTGCGCGGCTGGGCTGACCTCGTCGCGCAGGGTCTCGCCGTCTCTTCGCCGGAGCCGGTCACCTACGCGAACCTCGCCATCCGGGGGCGACTTCTCGACGCGATCCTCGAAGAGCAGCTCCCCGCCGCCATTGCCCTCAAGCCACAGCTCATGAGCCTCAACGGCGGCGGCAACGACATCCTCCGCCCACGCGTGTCCATCGATGACGTCGCCCAGCGGCTCGTCGACGGCGCCAAGCAGGCACTCGATGCCGGCATCCACGTCATCCTCCTCTCGGGCGCGAACCCCTCGGACCACCTCCCCATGGGTAAGCGCATCGCCGCGCGCGGAGACGCGCTCGCCGCCGCGGTGCACGCCAAGATGCCGCCGCAAGCCGGCATCACCTTCGTCGACAACTGGGCGGACCCTGAGCTGCGCCACCTCGACTACTGGTCACGCGACCGCCTCCACATGGGGGTGAGCGGCCACCGGAGGGTCGCCGCGAACGTCCTCACCGCCCTCGACGTGCCCGCACCTGACTTCGGGCCCCAGACCCCCAGCATCCAGCGCCCCCGCAACTCCGAGTACTGGCGGGAGTACGTGCTTCCCTGGATCGGTCGTCGACTCACCGGCAAGTCGTCAGGCGACTCGCGCACGCCGAAGTACCCGACGCTCGACCCGGTCGCCACCGACTAGCAGCGCCGTCAGCGAAAGAGGCGGGCCGCAGACGCTGCCGTCGATGTCATCGCTCATGAGAAAACCTTCTCATTCAGGCTTCGTGCCGTATAGTGGTTGAGTCGACGCATGGTCACCCCGCTTCTCGCGGACATTCCAGATCCTGCCTGTCGCCATCCGCGCCACCGGATCCGTGGCCACCAGGACCCAAGTCCGAGACGCCCACCCTGCTCACGAGCACGAGTCGGCTGACCAGCAGGCGCCCACAGCGGCGCACACATGCTTGAAAGAACGCGCCCCGCCAACGCTGGCGGGTTGCGCCGCAACGAAACGAAGAATCGCATCACACTCGCAATACCATTCACCCTGCCCGCACCTCGAGTCTCTTGGCGACAAGCCGACGACGACGTGTACGCGGCAACCATCAGCGACGAGTTCGCTGGCTTCATCACGATCGCAGACACCGGACTGCACACCCTCCAGGGCCCCCAGGGACAGAGCATCGGCGACTACGGGACGCTCGACGAAGCCCAGGGAGCCCTCTCCGAGGCGCTCTTCCCCGTCGAGCACGACCAGACGGACGTCGCGGCGGCACGTCCCCGGTGCCGCCGGACCGGACGCCGCGCGCCCGCCAACGCCCGCACAGCCGGATAGCGGAACCAGCCAGATGGCCTGACCAGCTGCAGAGCGGGCACATCTGCACAGTGGGTGCATCCGGACAGCGGGCTCATCTGCACAGCGGTGCGTCCGGATGGCGGGCCCAGCCGCAAGCGGGCGCATCAGGATTTCAGGTGCGTCCGGCTAGCGGCCCAGCCGCAAAACCGGCGCACCCAGCTGGGCTGCCCCGTGCGGCTGCGTCATACCGAGCGCTCCAGTCCAGGGCTGCCCCGCTCAGCGTCGTGCCGGACGCGATCTCGGACACGTCTCCTCCTGCGCGACCTCGAGTCCCACTGTCAGCGAGCGGCCCTGAGCTAGCGGGCCTGTTCGTCCGATCCGGTCGGCACCGGGGCGGGCGGCGTCACTCCATCGGGTGCCGCCACCGCTGACGGCGCCGAGTTCGGCACCACGGGGTCGGGACGCCAGCCGTGTGCGTGGAAGTGCGTGCTCTCACCGGAGCCGCCTTCGTCTCGCCACCTCTCCTCGCCCTCGGGAACTCCCTCTTCGATGTTGGTGACTCCCATGATCTTCGCCGCCTCACTGCGCTCGGATCCTCGCGGGCGACTGACTGCCGCCCCACTCACCCCAGGGAAGCACTCGAGGCTCCGAACGGCGTGCACGCGAGACGTGGACTCGCCCCGGATCCGCGCAACCGGCCAGGTGCCACGACAGCACCGGCGGGCCCATCAGACGGGGCCGGTCAATCCGCCCGGCGAGTCAGTCAACACCGCTCGAAACCCCGCCACCCACCCGGGGACGCCACCATCTGGGCGTGCCGCCCCCTGATGGCCGCTATTCGAGCACCTCGATCTCGGTGATCTTCGCGGACCACGGGCAGTACACGTCGCTGTGGGTTGCGTCGAACATCCGCTCACGGCGACAGCAAGCCCGATTGTCGCGGCGAACGCAAGACCGACGGATGCGGGGCGTGGGAACTCGAGCGTCAGGGACCTCCGTTGGTGGGCACGTGCCACTCGAGCCAGCGCTCGAGCTCGGGGAGCGCCTCGTAGGCGATGGTTCCGTGGCTCGCTCCGGGCACGGTCACGGCGTGAACTTCGATCCCGATCGATTCCTCGTGGGCGACGAACGCAGCTGTGTCGGCGGGGAGCACAAGCTCGTCGGCGCTTCCCTGTGCGACGAAGAGAGGCGCATCGATTTTCTTGCCCCCGGCCGAGTTGTCGCGCAGGAGAGTTGCCCACGGCTCCGCCGTAGTGGGGTCGTGCAGCGTGAACTCGCCGACGAGCGGCTGCCCGATGTCGTGCAGCTCGGTGAGGCTGCTCATCAGGCACAGCGAGTTCATCTGCGGAGCCTTGTCGATCGCGGCCGGGGTGAGGATGCTCGACAGCTCCGCGCCCGGCACACTCGCGTACACCTCGGCGAACGCAGGGAACGCGTACGAGCCGATCGTGACCCCGGAGATGTCGTCCAGGTGCGACCCCATGAGCTTCGTGAGATCAGCGGCGGGTGCCGCGACGGCCACCGCGGCGATCGTGAGCTCCGGCGCATAGCTCGGCGCCTCCTGTGCCGCGAAGAGCGCAGCCTGACCGCCCTGCGAGTGCCCCCAGAGCACGACGTCGTCGCCTGCCTGCACTGGGTCGATCTGTTGAGCGGCTCGCACCGAGTCGAGCATGCTGCGCGCAGCCGTCTCCCCCACGAGGTAGGAGTCCTGCCCCGCCTGCGCGCCGTCCGCGGTGGTGACCCCCATGCCGAGGTAGTCGGTCGCGACGACCGCGTAGCCGCGATCGAGCATGAGGCGCATCCCCTCGATGCCGATGAACGGATCGAAGGCCCGAGACGGCGCACACGATGGTTCCGTGCCGGTCGTCGGATGGCCCCACGCGAGCACCGTCCGCCCGTCTGCGGGGGCTTCGCCGTCCGGGACGACGACGACCCCGGACACGAGCACCGGAGCCCCGTGGAGGTCGGTCGACGAGTACAGGATGCGCCACGCCTGCGAGCCGATCGGGGTCCCGAGCAGCTGCTCGCTGCGCACCAGCGTCCCTGGCTCTGAGGGGACGTCTCCATCCGGCTGCACGTAGAACGCAGCGAGGTCCCCCTGCTCGATGGTGTCGCCGCTCACCCGCAGCACCTCCGCACCTAGGAGAACCGCGGCGACCGCGAGCGCCCCCGTCACGACGAACGCGACGACTCGCCTCGGTGAGCGTGAGCGTGAGCGTGAGCGTGAGCGTGAGGCTGCACGGCCCAGGTTACGAGGCGTCAGCGCCCCTCCCCGCGGAGGCTCCTGCGGCGGGTCCGACGGCCTCTCTGCCACTGGCTGTCCTCTCCCGAATCTTCTTCCACGGCCCGCGAGCCGGAAGCATCCGGAGACGAGCGGCAACGCAGCCAGCGAAGGTATGTCGGCTGCGAGTTCAGTGTCGGCCCGGCCCCGCACCCGGTCAAGGGGTCGCCGCCGAATGCCGCGGAGGTGCGCGAGCCCGCGAGCCGTCCGCAGGGGCTCCCAGAGTGCGCGAACATAGAGCAATGACCGCAACCCTCGTCGCCAAGGACCTCGCGGGTGGCCACGACCACCGCACGCTCTTCTCGTCCCTCGACCTCGTCGTCGCCCCCGGCGACGTGGTCGGCGTCGTGGGCGCGAACGGCGCGGGCAAGTCGACGCTGCTGCGACTCCTCGCCGGCATCGACGAGCCGATGGAGGGCAGCGTGTCGCTGGCCCCGGCGGACGCCTTCATCGGCTGGCTCCCCCAGGAGCACGAGCGCGTCGCCGGAGAGACCGTGGCCCAGTACGTCGGCCGCCGCACCGGCACCACCGAAGCCACCGCGGAGATGGATGCTGCGGCCGAGGCCCTCGCCGAGGAGGCGAAGCCAGGTGCCCCGGACCCCGGCGACGTGTACGCCGTCGCCCTCGAGCGCTGGCTCGCGAGCGGAGCGGCCGACCTCGAAGAGCGCCTCCCGGTCGTCCTCGCCGAGCTCGGACTCGAGCTCAGCGCCGACGCCCTCATGACCTCCCTCTCCGGCGGGCAGGCCGCGAGAGTCGGCCTCGCCGCCCTCCTGCTCTCCCGTTTCGACATCGTGCTCCTCGACGAGCCGACCAACGACCTCGACCTCGATGGGCTCGAACGGCTCGAGGCGTTCATCCAGGGCCTCCGCGGTGGCGTCGTCCTCGTGAGCCACGACCGCGAGTTCCTCGCCAGGAGCGTCACCCGCGTGCTGGAACTCGACCTCGCCCAGCACAGCAACCACGTGTACGGCGGCGGGTACGAGGCCTTCCTCGAGGAGCGGGCAACAGCGAAGCGCCACGCGCGCGAGGAGTACGAGGAGTTCGCCGACAAGAAGGCGGACCTCGTCGGGCGGGCCAGGACGCAGCGCGAATGGTCGAGCCAGGGCGTGCGCAACGCCATGCGCAAAGCACCGGACAACGACAAGATCCGGCGGAAAGCGGCCACGGAGTCGAGCGAGAAGCAGGCGCAGAAGGTGCGCCAGATGGAGAGCCGGATCGCGCGCCTCGACGAGGTCGAGGAGCCGCGCAAAGAATGGCAGCTGCAGTTCACGATCGGCACGGCTCCCCGTTCCAGCTCCGTGGTCTCGACGCTCTCCCGCGCCGAGCTGCACCTCGGGAGCTTCACGTTCGGGCCCGTCTCCGTGCAGGTCGACGCCGGTGACCGCATCGGCATCACCGGCCCGAACGGCGCAGGAAAATCGACGCTCCTGCGCCTGCTGCTCGGGCACATCCAGCCGAACTCGGGAACCGCGAGCCTCGGCTCCAGCGTCGCCCTCGGTGAGATCGACCAGGCACGGGCCGCCCTCACCGGGCCAGCACCGCTCGCGGAGCAGTTCGAAGCCCAGGTGCCCGACTGGCCAACCGCCGAGGTGCGCACCCTGCTCGCCAAATTCGGCCTCAAGGCGGACCACGTGGGACGCCGCGCCGACGAGCTCTCCCCCGGCGAACGAACCCGGGCAGGGCTCGCGCTCCTCCAAGCCCGGGGTGTCAACCTGCTGGTGCTCGACGAGCCGACCAACCACCTCGACCTCGTCGCCATCGAGCAGCTCGAGCAGGCCCTCGAGAGCTACGAGGGCACCCTCCTCCTCGTCACGCACGACCGGCGGATGCTCGAGACCGTGCAGCTGAACCGCGCCTGGCACGTCGAGGGCGGTCAGCTCACGGAACGGTGACGGTCGCGGCGGCGCACCCGGGCGCCTCCGAACGCAGGAGCCTCCCGACAGCAGAGCCTCCCGACAACAGAGCCTCCCGCCGCGCACGGCTCGGACCTGGACGCCCGCACGGCTCCCGCCGCCGCGCACGTCCTAGGCTGTGCCGCATGGCCACCGTCATCCTCGTCCGACACGGACGCACCACTGCGAACGCGAGCGGGCTGCTCGCGGGACGCACCCCCGGAGTCCTCCTCGACGAGACCGGCCGAGCACAGGCCGCAGCGACCGGGGCTCGCCTCGCCGCGGTGCCCCTGGCACGGCTCGTCACGAGCCCCCTCGAGCGCTGCCTCGAGACAGCTGCAGCCATTCGCGCCCAGCAGCCGACCGCACCGTTCGCGGATGCGCACCTGGAGCCGGCCCTCGACCTCGTCGACGACGACCTCACCGAGTGCGGCTACGGGGCCTGGCAGAACCGGAAGCTCGCCGATCTCGCCAAGGAGGAACTGTGGGCGAGCGTGCAGACGCAGCCCTCCGCCGTCACCTTCCCCGACGGGGAGTCGATGGCCACCATGCAGTCTCGGGCAGTCGCCGCCGTGCGCCGCCACGACGCGGAGGTCGAGCGCGAGTTCGGACCCGGCGCCGTGTGGGTCGCCGTGAGCCACGGCGACATCATCAAGTCGATCCTCGCCGACGCCCTCGGCATGCACCTCGACCTGTTCCAGCGCCTCGCGGTCGGCCCCGCCTCCACCTCGATCATCAGCTACGGCAAGGCGCGCCCGAGCGTCCCCATCATCAACTCCGATGCCGGCGACCTCGCCTGGCTCGTCCCGGCCCAGACTTCCCCGGATGGCGCGTCCCACTCGGGCGACGCGACCGTCGGCGGCGGCGCGGGCAGAGCGTCCTGAGCATAGGCTTGAGACCATGACGACCCTCGTGCACGAATTCGACTGGCCGGACCGATTCATCGTCGGCACGCTCGGCAAGCCCGGCGAGCGCACCTTCTACCTGCAAGCCCGCGACGGCGCCCGCGTCATCAGCGTCATCCTCGAGAAGGAGCAGTCGGCCCTGCTCGCCGAGAAGGTCGACGAGATCCTCGACCAGCTGATGCTCGAGGACGGGAACCGCTACAGCGTGCCCAGCTCGACCCCCATCGAGCTCATCGACGAGGAACCGCTCGACACGCCCGTCGACGGGCGCTTCCGCGTGGGAACCATCGGCCTCGGCTGGGAGCCGGCGACCGCGCAGGTCATCCTCGAGGTGATCCCCGTGGTCGAAGTCGAACTCGAGATCGACGCGGATGCGGACACCGAGGCCCTCGAGGCCGAGCTCGCCCGCATGGCGGGCCTCGACGAGCTCGTCGAAGCCGTCGAGCCGGAAGAGCTGCTGCGCGTCCGCATCCCCGTCGGCTCGGCGCGCGCTTTCGCGAAGCGCACCCTCGAGATCGTGGGCGCCGGCCGATCGCTCTGCCCGCGCTGCGGCCTCCCCAAGGATCCCGAAGGCCACGACTGCCCGGCCGACGACGGCCTGTGACCGACCCAGCACCGAACACAGAACCGAACACTGACGTGGCGCACGATGACACACCCGACGACGGGACCTCGTCCGTCGAGACGACGCCGAACGGGCCGACCCTCGAGCTCACCGCGAGGCTGATGGGCGCCTCCAACGCCTCCTTCGTCGGGAACTACACGGTGCTCGGTGAGGAACCCGTCGAAGTCGTCTACAAGCCCTCACAGGGCGAGCGCCCGCTGTGGGACTTCCCGAACAACGACCTCGCCAAGCGAGAGGTCGCCGCCTACCTCGTCTCCGAGAGCCTCGGCTGGAACATCGTGCCCCGCACCTGGCTCGGCGACGGCCAGTTCGGGCCAGGCATGCTGCAGCTGTGGCAGGACATCGACGAGTCTCAGGATGCCGTCGATCTCGTCGACGCCTCCGAGGTGCCCGACACCGGATGGCGGACCGTGCTCACGGGCGAGGACGAGACCGGTCGCGAGGTCGTCCTCGTGCACGAGGACTCCCAGACCATGCGCCACATGGCGATCTTCGACGCGATCGTCAACAACGCCGACCGCAAGGGCGGACACGTCCTCGCCATGGCCGACGGCCACCGCTACGGCGTCGACCACGGCCTCTCCTTCCACGCCGAACCGAAACTGCGCACCGTGCTCTGGGGCTGGGTCGGCGAGGGGTTCACGGGCGAGGAGCTGGCAAGCGTCCGGAAGCTCCGGGCGGCACTCGACGACAAACGCGACTCCGGGCTCGGGGCGCGGTTGTCCGAGCTGCTGTCCGACGTCGAGCTCCACGAGCTCGCAGCGCGCGTCGACCGACTGGTTCAGGACGGTGAGTTCCCCGCCCCTGAAGGCGACATGCCCGCCGCCCCCTGGCCGCTCTTCTGATCGCACCCTGCAGCCGCTCCGACCGGCCCGGACGACCTGACCGACCCGGGCACTCCGGACGCTCCGGATGCTCCGGACGCTCCGGATGCTCCGAGGCGACTCCAAACCGTGGCACCTAGCCTGCTGCCAGCTCGGCTCGCACGCTGACGAAACTGCAGCTGCCCTCGAGTCGACAGAGGCAGAGGAGAGACGCCATGACCAGTCCGGAAGCCGTCGCCCAACCCGAATTCACCCTGCACCGCAGCGTCGGGGCTCCCCGCGAGCGGGTCTGGCGTGCGTGGACCGACCCAGACGAGCTCACCCTCTGGCATCACCCGGCCGGGGTCTCGACGCCGCGGGACTCCATCGCCGTCGACGTGCGCGAGGGCGGCACCTACCGGTACACGATGGTGAACGATGAGAATGGTGAGGAGTATCCGACGGCGGGCACCTACCTCCTCGTCTCGGAACCCGACCGGCTCGTCTTCACGTGGGGCTCCCCCGACGACGACCCCGCCGAGTCCCCCGTCGTGGCCGTCGACTTCACCGCGAGCGGCGACGAGACTGAGCTCGCGCTGCACGTGCGAGGCATCGCGGGCGAGCCGGGCGATGACAACGTCTACGACGGCTGGACCCAGGCCCTCGAGAACCTCGCCAGGCACGTCGCTCGCTGACAGATCAAGCGCTGCAGCGCGCGAGGGAGATCTTCCGTGCCCCGACCAAGCGCCCGCACGGGACGCCTGGTCGGCCTTGCGAGACGCGCAGCGACTGGCAGCCCGTGATCTCTGCCAGCCCGTGATCTGCCAGCCCCTCATCCGCCCGCCGCGGTGCGTCAGCCTCGCTGCATCAGCCGACGTGCATCAGCCGCACGGGTTCAGCCGTCGCGCGTCAGCCTCGGGGCTTCAGGACGACCTTGATGCACCCATCCGTCTTCTTCTGGAACACCTCGTACATGCGGGGCGCGTCCTCGAGCGGCATGCGGTGCGTGACGAGATCCTCGGTGCCGAGCGGATCGCTGCGGTCCTCGACGAGCGGAAGCAGCTCGGGGATCCACCGCTGCACGTTGCACTGGCCCATGCGCAGCGTCAGCTGCTTGTCGAACATCGTCATGAGCGGCATCGGGTCGGCCGTTCCCGCGTACACCCCGCTGAGCGAGACCGTCCCGCCGCGGCGCACCGCGTCGATGGCCAGCATGACGGCGGAGAGTCGGTCGACACCGACCGTCTCGATGACCTTCTTGGCGAGCGCATCCGGGAGCAGCCCGGCGCCCTTCTGCGCGATCTCTGCGATCCCGCTGCCATCACCGGCACCGTGCGCCTCGAGCCCGACCGCATCCACCACCGAGTCCGGTCCTCGCCCCTCGGTCGCGGCGCGGAGGGCCTCCGCGGTCTGCGAGTCGTAGTCGAAGACCTCGACCCCGTAGCGCTCCGCGAGCGCGCGACGCTCGGGCACCGGGTCGACCCCCAGCACCCGGTAGCCGAGGTGCTTCCCGATGCGTGCCGCGAACTGGCCAACCGGTCCGAGCCCGAGGACCGCGAGGGTTCCGCCCGCCGGGACGTTCGCGTACTGGACGCCCTGCCAGGCCGTGGGGAGGATGTCGCTGAGGAACAAGTACCGCTCGTCGGACAGCTCGTGGCCGACCTTGATGGCGTTGTTGTCGGCGAGGCGCACGCGCAGGTACTCCGCCTGCCCGCCTGGCACCGATCCGTACAGCTCCGTGTAGCCGTACAGCTCGGCACCGGTGCCCTGATCGGTGTTCTGCGTCACCTCGCACTGCGTGGAGAGGCCGGAATGACAGGCGACGCAGTCGCCGCAGGCGATCACGAACGGCACGACCACCCGGTCGCCGACGCTGAGCTTCGTCACCCCGTCGCCGACCTCCTCGACGATGCCCATCGTCTCGTGGCCGAGGATGTCGCCCTTCGCGAGGAACGGCCCGAAGACGCTGTACAGGTGCAGGTCGGAGCCGCAGATCGCGGCCGAGGTGACGCGGATGATCGCATCCCCCGTCTCTTGGATCAGGGGCTTCGGGACCGTCTCGACGGTGACCTTGCCGGTCGACTGCCAGGTGAGTGCGCGCATGAGGATTCCTCTCTTCGCGGGAGAACGGGCGCCTGCCTCGAGCGGGCGCCCGGAGATCCCTGGGGTTCGCCCCGAGGCTACGGACCGGCGCCCCTGCGCCGCGCGGGGTTGACTTCCCAGCCGCATCTGCGGCTCGCCGGGAGCTCGCCGAGGCGGTAGCGTCGTGCACGTGAGTCGATCGGGAGCACCCTGGAGCGTCGTGCACGCGGAGCGCGAGGCGCTCATCGCGGACCTCGAGCGGCTCGACGACACCGCATGGGCGACCCCCTCCCTCTGCACGGGGTGGACGGTGCACGACGTGCTCGCGCACCTGGTAAACGACGCGAAGACCACGCCGTTCAGCTTCGTCGCGCAGCTCGCGTCGGCGCGCTTCGACTTCGACGCCCTCAACCAGCGCGGAATGGAAGCCGAGCGGCAGGAGCATCCGCGCGACACGCTCGAGCGCTTCCGAGCCGCCGCCGGACGCACCTCGAGCGCACCGACGCCCGCGGCAACGCGCTACGTGGAAGCGTTCGTGCACGGCGAGGACATCCGCAGGCCCCTCGGCATCACCCACACGTACCCGCGCGCCGCGGTGCTCGAGGCGATCGCCCACCAGCGCAAGTCGCCCGTCGCCATGGGCGGCGGCCGGGAGCTCGCCGCCGACCGCACCCTCGTCGCGATCGACGCGGGTGCCTCACCAGACCGATCTCTGACGCTCGGCCACGGGCCGGCCGTCCGGGGAACAGCCATCGACCTGCTCATGTGGCTGAGCGGTCGCGATGTCGCACCGGAGGCGATCTCATGAACCAGCGGGAACCATCCACCGACAGCACAGCGTCCAGCTCCGAGCACCACGACAGGTCCGAGCGCCACGACTCCGCAGGTCACCTCACGAGCGCCCACCTCGCGAGCGCCCTCGTGCTCGGTGAAGCCCTCGTCGACCTCCTGCCGGGAGACGCCGGCTCCCCGGAGGGGCGCGCCCTGCCGGGCGGCTCCCCCATGAACGTCGCCGTGGGACTCGCGCGTCTCGGCCATCCCTCCCAGCTCGCCGCACGCCTCGCCGACGACCAGCTCGGGCGCCTCGTGCTCGCGCACCTCGAGGAGTCCGGCGTCGCGCTCGTCGACGGAGCACTCGACGGCGAGCGCACCTCGACGGCGAAGGCCACCCTCGACGCGCAGGGCAGCGCCAGCTACGAGTTCGACCTCGACTTCTCGCTGCCGACGCCGCACCTCGATGGCGTCGACGTGCTCCACACCGGGTCGATCGGCGCGGTCGTCGACCCTGGCGGCGCCGTCGTCCGTGCGTCCTTCGCCGAGGCCAGGGCACGCGGCGGCATCCTCACGAGCTACGACCCCAACGTGCGCGCGGCGATCATGGGCGACCGCGAGACGGTGCGCGAGCGCGTCGAAGCCCTCGCCTCGCTCAGCCACGTCGTGAAGCTGAGCGACGAAGACGCCGAGTGGCTCTACCCGGGCGTCTCCCCCTCCGAGGTGCTGCGGCGCTTCAGGACGCTCGGAGCGCGCCTCGCCGTCATGACCCGCGGCAGCGAGGGCGCACTCGCGCGCACGTCACGGCGTGAGCTCACCGCAGAGGCTCCGCTGGTCCGCGTCGTCGACACCGTCGGCGCCGGCGACGCCTTCATGTCCGGACTCCTGCACGCCGTCTCCGCCGCGAGCACCCGCCACGCGCTCGTCGAAGGCCTCGATGAAGATGCGTGGGCGGATGCGGCCCTCGCGACCGCGGCACGCAGCGCGGCCGTCACCGTGGCGCGTGCGGGCGCCAACCCACCCTGGCCGCAGGAGCTGGCCGGCGAGGAGCCAGCGCCCCGACTCGGCTAGGGCGCCCCGGGTCTGTGCCTCGGGGCTGTGCCTCGGGGTGGAGGGTGGAGGCTGGTGCTCGGGATCCGGCGCTCGGGTTCTGACGCTCGGCGACGGGCGCGGGGCAACCGGCGCGAGGCAGCAGGTGCGGGCCAAGAGACACCGACCGACGGGCACCGAGCACTCCGTTGTCGTCACGACAGGACAAAACCGAGTTCGGGCCTAGACTTTTCTGATGCTCGAGCTGCTCCCCCAACTCCCCACGTTCGCCTGGGTGCTGCTCGCCGTCGCCGCGTTCGCCGTCGGCGTCTCGAAGACCGCACTGCCGGGGGTCACGACGCTCTCCGTCGCGACCTTCGCCGCGGTCCTCCCCGCCAAGCAGTCGACCGGGGCGCTGCTCGTGCTCCTCATCGTCGGCGACATGTTCGCCCTGTGGACGTACCGACGCCACGCCGACTGGCCGACCCTCGTCAAGCTGATCCCGGCCGTCGCCGTCGGCCTCCTCGCCGGCGCCGCGTTCCTCGCCTTCGCCGACGACAGCTGGGTTCGCCGTGTCATCGGCATCATCCTGCTCATCCTCGTCACGATCACCGTGTGGCGCCGCTACCGCACCCCGGAGACGCCGAGCGATCGGGCGGCGAAGGTCGCTCGCGCTGGCTACGGCTCGCTCGGCGGGTTCACGACCATGGTCGCCAACGCCGGCGGCCCGGTCATGGCCATGTACTTCCTCGCCGCGAAGTTCCCCGTGAAGGCCTTCCTGGGGACGGCCGCCTGGTTCTTCGCGATCGTCAACATCGCCAAGCTGCCGTTCTCGGTCGGCCTCGGGCTCATCACTCCGGGCACCCTCGTGCTCGACCTGCTCCTCGTGCCGCTCCTCATCGGCGGGGCCTTCCTCGGGCGCTGGCTCGCACCCCGCCTGAGCCAGAAGGTCTTCGACCGCATCGTGCTCGTACTCACGGTCGCCGGCGCCGTCTACCTGCTCGTCTGAGGTCCGAGAACGCTCCTCGGCTGAGCCCTGCGCTCGGTTGAGATCGCCACTCGCCTGGGGCGGGTGCTCGCCGGGGATCGCTGCCTGCCCGAGATCGCTCCTCGCCTCCGGCCGCCAGCCCGCACCTGCTAGGGCGAGCGCCGGAAGAGCGCCTTCAGGCGTGACACGTGGCGGTCGGTGAACTCGTTCGAGAGCTTCATGGTCTCGGCGGTCAGGTTGCCGCCCGACATGATCGACCGGAGCGTCGCCTCGGCGCGTTCCTGCTGGGTGAGCGCTGGCGGCTCAGTCTCGTCGGCGAGTTCGGATGGGACCTGGTCAGCATCAGCCATGACGGCAAGGCTACACAGCAGCCCGACGCCACCGCCGTGAGCGTGAGCGCTGGCTGACCTGACCGGCGGCCAGCAGCCAGCAGAGCAGTTAGGCAGCCCCTGCGGCCTCGCCATCGCAGGCTCCGCCGAACTCCCGCAGCCAGCGGATGCCCACCTCGCGCGTGCGACTCACGCCCTTGTACTCGGCCATGTCCTCCGGGAGCTCCTCGAGCACATCCGCCGTCCGCACCGCCCACTCCGGCACCGTCGCGAGCGCCGCGAACGGCAGCAGGTAGCTGCGGATCAGGAACATGATGGCGTTCGACTCTGGCAGGCGGATGAGGTGCTGCACCTCGGTTCGAAGGTGGAGTCGCGTGCCGACGTCCGCGATCGGCCCGTCGACGAGCGAGGTCCTGTCCGGCCCCCACTCGGGGTACGTCTCCGTCGACGTGTCCAGCTTCCCATCCACGGTCAGGGTCCAGTTCGTGCGGCGGTAGCTCTGACCAGGCTCGAGCCGCAGGAGAAACGCCTTGGCCCGAGGGATGACCCCCTCGTCGTGCACGCGAGGCACCGGCCCGTGGATCTCGAGGAACGACATGCCCACGTCGAAGCCGAACGACCAGTCCGCAGCGAACGTCACGAGCCCGGCGTCGGCCCAGAGCTCGTCGTCGCGCTGGTCGAGGAGCACGACGTCCTCCTGCATCTGCTGGCCGATGAACCCGAGGGGCCCCTCCGGCATCGAGGAGGACTCACCGACCGCGAAGCAGCGGTCGATGCCGAGGAGTCCGTTGTGCCAGTGCCAGCCCCCGCCCTCACGCGTGAGGCTCATGTGCTCGGGGTAGGCCTCGGAGAGCCGCTCCATGAGCACGAACATCGCATCCCATGCGGCGGGCACCATGTGCGGCAGGCACTGCAGCCGCGAGGGGTCGGCGCTGAGGATGCGGGCCCGCTCAGCGAGCTCGCCGCGGTAGGCATGGTCGATGTCGACCGGATGCTCGCCCCAGGAGCCGACCGGCGTCGCACGGGGCACCGAGGCGGGCTCCACGTTCGTGCTGTACCGGTAGGTCTCCTTGGGGAACGGGAAGGGGAATCCGGCGACGGCGACCGAATGGTCGACCTCGCGGGCGGCGAATGCGGTCACAGTTCAAGCTCCAGGATCTCGCCTCTCGGGCGGGAGACGCACGGCATGAGGCAGTCGCCGCGGCCCTTCTCCTCTTCGGTGAGGAAGCTGTCGCGGTGCTCGATGCCGGCCATCTCCGCACCGCGCGCCGGTCGGACGCCGACGCGACACTCACCGCAGACGCCCTGCCTGCAGAGGTTCGGCACCGGAACGTTCTCGGCGAGCAGGGCGTCGAGGAGCGTCGTGCCCGACTCGACGCGGATCGTCCGACCGAGGCCCAGGAGCCGCGCGTCGAACGCCTCGCCTGGCTCGAGCTCTGGAGCCGTGAAGGCCTCAGCGTGGATGCGCGCCGCGGGCCACCCGGCGGCGAGCGCCGCCCTGCGGACGGCGTCGATCATGGCCACCGGCCCGCACACGTAGAGGTGGGCACCGAGGGGCTGGTCGAGGAGCGCCTGGTCGAGGTGCTCGCTCAACGCGGTCCTGCTGCCGCACACGGTGAGACGCCCGCCGCTGAGGCGCTCGAGCTCCTCACGGTGCGCACCCCCGCCGTCGCCGAACGCGTAGACCACTTCGAACGAGCGACCCCACTCGGCCGCCGCCCTCGCATGGGACAGGATCGGCGTGACGCCGATGCCGCCGGCGACGAGCAGGTGATGCCGGGCGGACAGCACGGGCGGGAACGCACTCGAGGGCACGCTGACCGTGACGGGGTCGCCGATCCTGCGATCGTGCATCCACCGCGACCCGCCTCGCCCTCGGTCGTCGAGCCGCACCGAGACGGAGTAGTGGTCGGGGCGGCGACCGGGGCCGGTCAGCGAGTAGGAGTTGCGCGACCCGTCGCCGAGCTGCACCGCGATGCTGCTCCCCGGCGCGAACGACGGCAGCACGCGGCCCTCCGGATCCCGCAGCTCGATGGCGCGGACGCCGACGCAGAGCTCGCTGACACCGGCGACGACCATGTCGAGGACGGCGCCGCTCACGCGAGGGCCAGTTCTGAGCGCTCACGCGTGACGGGGCGTCGACCCGCCGAGGGGTGCTCGGCAGGGTCCTGACCGGCAGGCTCCTGCTCGGCACTGCCCTGCTCTGCGGCGGCGAAGTACCCCAGGTACGCGCCCTGGCGACGCGAATAGTGGTAGTACACGGTGAGCGCGATGCCGCATCCCCCGCAGGCCACCAGCTCGGCCAGCGCGGCCTGCTGCGCCGAATCCGCCGGACTGCTCGTCTGCGCCGCCGCCGTGCGCGTCTTCGCGTGACAGTGACCGCAGTAGACCGTGACCTGCGCGTCGGTCTGCCGGGGCGCCGCCAGCACGAACTCGATCTCCTCGTCGAGGACACCGGCCTCGTGCAGGATCGCCCGCAGTGCACCGAGAGCGGCCTCGTCGCCGCCGACGCGGAATCGCCACCCGGTCCGGGCTCGCGCGAGCGCGGCGTCGATCCGTGCTCGGGATGCGGGCGAGGCCACATCCCCGAGCTCGACGACGATACCGGCGCCGGTATCGGCGACATCCGCCGTGTCGACGAGGAACGTGATGCAGCGGGCGCGAGCATCCTCACCCAGGTCGGGATGCGTGTCCCGGCTGCTCCCCGCGGCCAGCAGCCGCCGCCAGCGGGACGAGCTCGTCGCGGCCGGGCTCACACCCGGGGCGACTTCGGCCTCGACCGCCTCAGCGCCTGCCACCGGTTCCACGGCTGTCGCCTCCATCATGGTCAGGGCGCGACGGAGCGGTGGCCGACGTAGAACGCGAGCGCCGAATCCTCGGTGCTGAAGAGGATGCGCGATCCCTTCGGGAAGAAGATCGCGTCCCGCGGGCCCGCGAACGAGACCTGCCCCGTGTCGACGTTCTCGAGGCGGAACGTGCCGGAGAGCACGACCTTCATCTCGTCGTAGTCGTAGAAGTAGTCGAGCGGCGCATCGGTGTGGTTCAACGCGAAGTAGCCCGCCGACATGGCGGAGCCGTCGGGGTTCGAGTAGACGTCCGCGATGTAGCCGTCGGTGCCCGGATACTGCTCGAGCGGCATCCGGGGCAGCTCGGACCAGAAGTCCGGGGTCACCCGGAACCGCGGTACGGCGGTGGTCACGGCGTCGACGCTCAGGAATTCAGTGCTCATGAACCAAGTATCGAGTGAACACAGTTTCCCACGTGTAAACAGTGGTGGTCGATCGTGTGGCGGTCGAGTCCTCAGGTGCCCGACTCGTCGAGGGCATCGAGATCCGTGAGCGCCTCCCGGGCGCGCTGCAGACGTGCCTCCTCCGGCTCCTCCCACCAGCGCGGGCCGCGCTCCCCGAGCCCGTGCTTGGCAAGGCCGACCCTCGTCCGGGCTTCCGCCACCGCGGCATCGTCACCTCGGCGCTTCGCAGCACCGACCCCGGAACGGCCGCGCCCGAGATGCGACTTCAGGCGCTCCACCATGTCCACAGGCAGCGCCGGGTCGGTGCGCCGCCAGCGTCGACCCTTGACGACCAGCCACCGCTCGTCGTCCTGCGCAGCGTCCCCGCCCTGCCCAGCGTTGCCCTCCTGCGCAGCCTCGGTACCCTTGGCACCGGCATCATGCTGCTCAGCGGCACGGCCTCCGCGGCCCTCGTCTCCGTCGTCGCCCATGGGCGCCGAGCCTACGCGGCGTGCGAGCTCCCGTGCCCGGGGATGGCGTCGATGAGCTTGCGGGTGTACGGCTCCTGCGGCTTCATGAGGATGTCCCCGGTCTTCCCGAGCTCGACGAGCACCCCGTTCTTCATGACCGCGACCCGGTCGGAGATCTGCGCGACGACCGCGAGGTCGTGCGTGATGAACAGGTAGGTGAGGTCGTTCTCCTGCTGGAGCTCGGTGAGCAGGTCGAGGATCTGCGCCTGCACCGAGACGTCGAGCGCCGAGACGGCCTCGTCGAGGACGATGAACTCCGGCTCGAGGGCGAGCGCCCGCGCGATCGCCACGCGCTGGCGCTGACCGCCGGAGAGCTCGTCGGGCCCGCGGTTGAGGAAGAGCTGCGGCAGCGCAACCTGGTCGAGGAGCTCTCGCACCCGCTTCGCGCGCGACTTCGAGTCGCCGAGCTTGAACGAGACAAGCGGTTCCGCGATGAGCTGCTCGATCGAGAAGCGCGGGTTGAGGGAGGCGTACGGGCTCTGGTAGACCATCTGGAACCTGCGGCGGAGCGCACGCAGGCGCTCCCCCTCGAGGTCGGTGATGTCCTGGTCGTCGAAGACGATTCGGCCGGAGGTGGGCTTCTCGAGGCGCAGCACGAGCCGCGCGGTCGTGCTCTTGCCCGACCCGGACTCCCCGACCACCGCGAGCGTCTCGCCGCGGTGCAGGTCGAAGCTCATGTTGTCGACGGCCGTCAGGGTCTTCTTGCCGCCGCGCCCACCGGGCAGGGCGAACTCCTTCGTGAGGTTCTCGACCCGCAGGAGCGGCGAGCTGATGTCGGGAACGCCGGCACGCGCATCCGTTGCCTGCCCGCCCTTCGCCCCCGCGGCCGCTCCCGTCACCGCGCCTGCGGCCCTGCCCGTCGCCTTGTCCGTCACGAGCACGGTGCGCGCCTCGTGGCTGTGGAGGCTGGGCGCCGCGCGCAGGAGCTTCTTCGTATAGTCGTGCTGCGGTCGGAGCATGACGTCGTCGGCGGTGCCCGTCTCGACGATCTCCCCCTTGCGCATGACGATGATGCGGTCGGCGCGGTCGGCGGCGACCCCGAGGTCGTGCGTGATCATGAGCACCGCGGTGCCCAGCTCCTGCACAAGAGAGTCGATGTGGTCGAGGATCTGCTTCTGCACCGTCACGTCGAGCGCACTCGTTGGCTCATCGGCAATGACCATCTCGGGCTGACCTGCGAGCGCCGTCGCGATGAGCGCGCGTTGCTTCATGCCGCCGGAGAACTCGTGCGGGTACTGCTGCGCGCGAGCGGCGGGCTCGGTGAGCCCCGCCATGTCGAGCAGGCGCACCGCCTCGGCGTGGGCGTCCTTCCGGCTCGCGAGTCCGTGGATGAGCAGCGGCTCCGCGACCTGCGCGCCGACCTTCGTCGTCGGGTTGAGCGACAGGGCCGGGTCCTGCGGGACGAGCCCGATGCGGCGACCGCGGATGCCGCGCCACTGCGCGTCGCTGAACCCCTGGATGGGCTCACCGTCGAACTTGATCTCGCCCGACGTCACGGTCGCGTTGGGGGCGAGCAGGTTGATGAGCGCGTGCGCGACGGTGCTCTTGCCGGAGCCCGACTCCCCCACGACCGCGAGGACCTCCCCCGCGTACAGCTCGAAGGAGACACCCCGCACCGCGTCGACGGCTCGGCCGCCGATGCCGTAGGAGATGCAGAGGTCGCGCACGGAGAGGAGCATGGGCCTCCCGGCCTTGTCGTCGTTCGCCACCAGATCGGGCTGGGGAGCCTCGGCTCGCCCCGCCGCCTCGGCCAGTTCTTCGGCCTGGAGCTGCTGCTGCGTCATTCGCTGGTCCATTCTCACACCTCGTCGTGTTGGATTGGTTGCTCTGGGTGCTCGTGCGTCGCCCGCTAGGCGCGGACGAGCGCCGGCCGCTTCGGGTGGAATGCCCACTCGGGCATGAAGGTCTTCATCGCGAACGCATCGTCGCGCGCCGAGTTCTCGAGACCCAGGTAGAGCTCGTGCGCGCGGCGGACGGCGTCGTCGTCGAGCGTGACCCCGAGGCCGGGGGCCGTCGGCACGCGGATGACGCCGTCCTCGATCTTCGGGGCGGCCGTCGTGAGCTCCTCCCCGTCCTGCCAGATCCAATGCGTGTCGATGGCCGTCGGCGTTCCCGGCGCGGCGGCCGCGACGTGCGTGAACATGGCGAGGCTCACGTCGAAGTGGTTGTTGGAGTGGGAGCCCCAGGTGAGGCCGAGCTCGTCGCAGAGCTGCGCGACGCGCACGGAGCCGCTCATGGTCCAGAAATGCGGGTCGGCGAGCGGGATGTCGACGGCCTGCGAGCGGATGGCGTGGCCGAGCTCGCGCCAGTCGGTCGCGATCATGTTCGTGGCCGTCCGCATGCCCGTCGCACGGCGGAACTCGGCCATGACCTCACGGCCCGAGTAGCCGCTCTCGGCGCCGACCGGGTCCTCGGCGTAGGCGAGGACTCGCTTGAGGTCCGGGCCGAGGCGCAGGGCTTCCGCGAGCGGCCAGGAGCCGTTCGGGTCGAGCGTGATGCGGGCATCCGGGAACGCGGCGGCGAGGTCGGTGACGACCCCAGCCTCGACGGATGGCTCCAGCACGCCGCCCTTCAGCTTGAAGTCGCGGAACCCGTAGCGCTCCTGCGCCGCCGTCGCGAGTCGGACGACCCCGTCGCTGTCGAGCGCCGTCTCGCGCCGCGCCCGACCCCAGGCGTCGCTGTCGTCGTCGCCGCGCAGGTAGTCGAGGCCAGTGGCGTCGGGGTCGCCGACGAAGAAGAGGTAGCCGAGCACGTCGACCGTCTCGCGCTGCCTGCCCTCGCCCAGGAGGGACGAGATGGGGAGGCCGAGCTGCTGGCCGAGGAGGTCGAGCAGAGCGCACTCCCAGGCGGTGACGACGTGCACGGTGGTGCGGAGGTCGAACGTCTGCGCGCCGCGACCCGCGCTGTCCTGCCAGGCGAATTCCTCATTGATGCTGCGGAGGATCGCCCGGTAGTCGGCGACCGGCCTGCCGACGATGAGCTCCGCGGAGGCCACGAGCGTGGAGCGGATGCTCTCACCGCCCGGCACCTCGCCGATGCCGACGCGCCCGTCGCTGTCCGTGAGCTTCACGAGGTTGCGTGTGAAGAGGGGCGCGTGGGCTCCGCTGAGATTCAGCAGCATGCTGTCGTGGCCCGCCACGGGAATCACGTCCCACTTCTCGACCGTCACCTGGTTCATAGCTCCGCCTCCATCGCCGCGCTGACTGGTCACGCGTGGCGTTGGCCACGGTGCCGTATTGCCACTCTAAAGAGCAGCATCCATTCGATCGAGGGCGAATTCGGCATGATCGGATGCGCCTTCGGCATTGATCGCGAAAGCCCGACCCTGGCCCCGGCGGCTCACGCGTGGCGCTGCATGAGCTCGACGACCGCCTTCACGAGGGGGTTCTCGGAATCCTCGCGCCACGCGATATCGAGATGCACGCGGTTGTAGGGCTCGGAGCGGTCGCCGTCGGCGACCGGCCGGCAGATGACCCCATCCGGGGCGAGCTGCGTCGCCGACTCTGGGATGAGGGCCACGCCGATGCCGGCGTTCACGAGGGCGAGCAGCGCGGGAACCTGGCCCGCGTACTGCACGATGCGCGGGTGACTCGAGGAGGCGACGAACATGCTGAGCAGCAGGTCGTGGAAGTAGCGCGCACCGCCCGGCGAGTACATGAGCAGCGCCTCGTCGTTGAGGTCGCTCAGGAAGATGGGTCCGCTGAACTCCGCGAGCCTCGAGCCCTTCGGGAGGGCGAGGACCAGACGCTCCGTCAGCACCGTCGTCGACTGCACGCCAGGCCGGTCGCGCATGGGACGCAGCAGGCCGATGTCGACCGTCCCGCGCTCGAGCTCATCCATCTGGTCGACGGTCACCGACTCCTGCAGGATGAGCTGGAGGCCCGGCAGCTCCTCGGCCGCCGCCCGAAGCAGCTTGGGGAGCACGCTGTGCGCGGCGACCGCCGTGTAGCCCACCGTGAGCGTACCCGTCGCGCCCTCGCCGACCGCGCGGACGTCGGCGGCCGCCTTCGCCGAGAGGTCGATGAGCTTGCGAGCACTCGGCAGCAGCGTGCGCCCCGCCTCCGTGAGCGCGACCCGGCGGCTCGTGCGCACGAACAGCTGCGTGTCGAGCTCGCGCTCGAGCTGCTGGATCTGACGACTGATGGGCGGCTGCGTCATCCGGAGCCGCTCGGCGGCCGCCCCGAAGTGCAGTTCCTCGGCGACGGCGACGAAGCACTCAAGCTGGACCAGGGTAAACATCAATTCACTCCCAACATTGATTCATCCACACTTTAGTTTGTTTGCGCATCCATAAGACCATAGCGTCGCAGATAGCCGGGCAAACAACTCGGAACAGCCGCACCGTGCAACGACGCACCGCGGAGACACGCAACTAAGGAGATCGACGTGCTCGACAGAATCCTCTTCTTCCCGGTCACCCCCTTCACGGCTGACGATGCCGTCGATGTCGCAGCCCTCGCGCAGCACCTCGAGCAGGGCCTCGCCCACGAGCCCGGCGGCATCTTCATCGCCTGCGGCACCGGCGAATTCCACGCCCTGAGCCTCGACGAGTACACGACCGTCGTCGACACCGCCGTGAAGACCACCAAGAAGGCGACCCCCGTCTTCGCGGGAGCCGGCGGCACGGTCGCCGACGCCAAGGCGCAGGTGCGCAGTGCGGAAGCCGTCGGCGCCGACGGCATCCTCCTCCTCCCGCCCTACCTCGTCGCAGGCCCGAGCGAGGGGCTCGTCGCCTACGTCGAGGAGGTCGCCGGGGCCACGACGCTCCCCGTCATCGTCTACCACCGCAGCACCGCCCGCTTCGACGAGCACAGCGCCGTCACCGTCTCGCGCATCTCGAACGTCATCGGCCTCAAGGACGGCGTCGGCGACATCGACCTCATGTCGCGCATCGTGCGGTCCGTCACCGACGACGCCCAGTCGCGCGGCGAGGACTTCCTCTTCTTCAACGGCCTCCCCACCGCCGAGATCGCGCAGGAGGCCTACAAGGCCATCGGCGTGCCCCTGTATTCCTCCGCGTCCTTCGCGTTCGCCCCCGACATCGCCCTGGCGTTCTACGACGCGGTTGAGTCGGGCGACAAGGAACGCCTCGCCGAGCTCAACCGCAGCTTCTACCACCCGCTCGTCCGCCTCCGGAACTCGGTTCCCGGGTACGCCGTCTCGCTCGTCAAGGAAGCCACCAAGCTGTCGGGCATCGACGCCGGCCACGTGCGCGCGCCCCTCATCGACGCAAAGCCGGAGCACGTCACCGAGCTGAAGCGACTCATCGACGACACGAGGGCACTCCTCGCGAAGCGCGCCGACTCCCCCACGGAGCAGGACCGCGTCGCAGCCACCGTCGCCTGACGCTGAGCTGAGGGCACCCGATTGTGCCGTCGGGCACAATCGGGTGCGCCCATCTGACCACCGACCGCGACGTTCAACGACGAACCGAGGGAGACGACATGACCGCGTCGAGCACAACCACGCAGACCGCAGCCGCTTCAGCAGCAGAGACCGGGCTCCCACAGCCCTTCGACCGGAGCCCCGGGAACGAGATCGCGAGCGTCACGATCACGCCGGTCGCCTTCAAGGACCCGCCGCTGCTGAACACGGTCGGCGTCCACGAGCCGTACGCGCTGCGCGCGATCGTGCAGGTCCGGACACGAGCCGGGCTCACGGGCCTCGGCGAGACCTACGGGGATGCACCCCACCTGCACCGTCTCTCCCTCGCCGCGGATGCCGTCGTCGGCGTGAACGTGTTCGACACCAACCGGCTGCGTTTCCAGGTGGCCGCGGCCCTCGTCGCCGACACCTCGCAGGGCGGGCACGGCATGAGCGGCATGGTGACCGGGTCGAGCACCGCCGACCGCGTCCTCTCCCCCTTCGACGTCGCCGCCCTCGACCTGCAGGGCAAGATCCTCGGAGTGCCAGTCAGCTCGCTCCTCGGGGGCGCCCTCCGGCCGGAGGTCGCCTTCAGCGGCTACTTGTTTTACAAGTGGGCCGGCCATCCCCCTGCTCCGAGTGGGTCCTACAAGTGGGCCGGCCATCCCGGCGCTGGCGACGACGAGTTCGGCGAAGCCCTCACCCCCGAGGGCATCGTCGAGCAGGCACGCCAGCTGGTGGACGGCTACGGCTTCACGGCCCTCAAGCTCAAGGGCGGCGTCTTCGAACCCGACCAGGAGATCGCCGCGATCCTCGCCCTCGCCGACGCCTTCCCAAACCTCGGGCTCCGACTCGACCCGAACGCCGCCTGGAGTGTCGACACGTCGCTGCGCGTCGCCAAGGCCCTCGAATCTTCGCTCGAATACCTCGAGGACCCGACCCCCGGCCTCGCCGGCATGGCCGAGGTGCGCCGCGGCACGACGCTGCCGCTCGCCACCAACATGTGCGTCGTGAGCTTCGCCGACGTGAAGCCCGCCGTCGAGCAGGGCTCCATCGACATCGTGCTCTCCGACCACCACTTCTGGGGTGGGCTCACCCGCTCGCGCACCCTCGGCGGGCTCGCCGAGTCGCTCGACTGGGGCCTGTCCATGCACTCCAACTCGCACCTGGGCATCAGCCTCGCCGCCATGGTGCACCTCGCCTCCGCGACCCCATCGCTCAGCTACGCGTGCGACACCCACTGGCCGTGGAAGCAGACAGACGAGGACATCGTCACGCACGACCTCTCGTTCGTGAACGGCGCCGTCCGGGTGCCGACAGGCCCCGGCCTCGGCGTCGAGCTCGACGAGGACGGCCTCGCGAAGCTGCACGAGCAGTTCCTGGCGAGCGGCATCACGCAGCGCGACGACACCGGCTACATGCAGCGCTTCCAGCCCGACTACACCGTCGCCAGCCCACGCTGGTAGCCGCGAGCCCCGCCGCCCCTTCGAGAGAGCCGGAGACCGCCATGCGCATCCTCGTGACCGACCCGATCATCGCCCGCTTCGCGGAGCTCCTCGCCCGCACCGAGCGGGAGCACGAATGGAGCTTCGCGGCCGAGCTCGGCCCCGCGGAGCTGGAAAGCGCGCTCCGCGGGGCCGACATCGTCATCGCCTCCGTGCTCACCGCCCAGCAGGCGTCGTCACTCCGACCCGACGCGCTCCTCCACGTCACCGGCGCGGGGGCCGACCGCGTGAGCGTCGACGCCCTGCCACCGGGGGTGACGATCTGCAACACCGGCCATCACGGCGCGGCCATCGCCGAGCACGTCGTCATGACGGCGCTCATGCTGCGCCGGCGCGCCCTGCAGGCGGATGCGCAGATGCGCGCGGGCGAGTGGCGCACCATCGGCAACGACGCGAGCGTCCCCTTCCACCCGATGCTGCGCGGAACCACCCTCGGGCTCCTCGGGGTCGGCGAGATCGGCACCGAGGTGGGTCGCCTCGCGCAGGCCCTCGGCATGCGCCTCATCGCGCTCCGGCAGCGGCCGGATGCTCCCCGCCCCGACGGGATCGACCTCGCGGAGGTCTTCGGGCCAGACCGGATGCTCGGCTTCGTGGCGGCGTCCGACGTGCTCGTCGTCTCCATCCCCCTCTCGGAGCGCACACGCGGCACGATCGGCGCCGCCGAGCTCGCCGCCGCGAAGCCCGAGCTGGTGCTCATCAACGTCGCGCGCGGCGGGGTCGTCGACGAGGACGCCCTCTTCGACGCGCTCGCCGAGGGACGCATCGCCGGCGCCGGCATCGACGTGTGGTGGGGAGCTCCGGATGCGGACGGCCACGCTCCCGCGTCGGTCGAGCGCTTCTCGCCCCTCGCCAACACCGTGCTCACGCCTCACCACTCCGGCCACGCCCGCCAGGTCTTCGAGCTGCGGGCCGCCGACATCGCGCGCAACATCGACCTGCGCGCGGCCGGCCTGCCCCTGGAGCGCGTCATCCGCTAGCCCCATTCCCTGACCCCTGCCACTGCCCCTCCCCTGCCGCAGGCTCACGGGGAGATGGTGTCGCGGATGCTGCGGTGCGTGCGCGTCCGCCCGGTCGCCCAGACCTGTGGATTCAGCACCCACGCGCAGCGCAACGCGTGCGCAACCCCCAGGTCTGCACAGCACGCCCCCGCGCCCCCACAAACCTGGGACTTCAGCACCCACGCGCAGCCCAACAAGCGCGCAACCCCCAGGTCTGCACAGCACGCCCGGCCCAACGCGTGCGCAACCCCAATGTCTGCACAGCACACCCCCGCGCCCCCACAGACCTGGGACGTCAGCACCCACGCCCGGCCCAGCAGGTGCGCAACCCCCAGGTCTGCACAGCACGCCCCGCGTCCCCACAAACCTGGAACTTCAGCACCCACGCGCAGCCCAACACGTCCGCAACCCCCAGGTCTGCACAACACGCCCCGCGTCCCCACAAACCTGGGACGTCAGCACCCACGCCCGGCCCAACACGTGCGCAACTCCAAGGTCTGCATAGCGCGCCCGGCCCGACGCGTGCGCAACCCCACGGTCTGCACGGCGCGCCCCCGCGACCCCCACAGACCTGGGACGTCAGCACCCACGCCCGGCCCAACACGTGCGCAACCCCCATATCTGCACGGCGCGCCCCGCGCCCCCACAAACCTGGGACTTCAGCACCCACGCGCAGCCCAACACGTCCGCAACCCCCAGGTCTGCATAGCGCGCCCGGCCCGACGCGTGCGCAACCCCACGGTCTGCACGGCGCGCCCCCGCGACCCCCACAAACCTGGGACGTCAGCACCCACGCGCAGCCCAACACGTCCGCAACCCCCAGGTCTGCATAGCGCGCCCGGCCCGACGCGTGCGCAACCCCACGGTCTGCGCAGCACGCCCCCGCGCCCCGACAGACCTGGGACTTCAGCACCCACGCCCGGCCCAGCAGGTGCGCAACCCCAGAGTCTGCACAGCATGCCCGGCACCACTCCAGACCTGGGGGTTCGACGTCAACGGCTGCCCTGCAGAATGCGCGAACCCTAGGTCTGCGCCGCAAGGGAGCGGACACAGAAGCAGACACAGGCGCGGGCGCGGGCGCGAGCGCTCAGGCGAGCAGCTGCACGAGCTGCGTCGCCACGAGGAGCACGCAGCCGAGGAGGGACGCGCCGAGCGCGAGCCGCTTCGTGCGCGTCTTGTCGAGATGCGGGGTGATGAACCTGCTCGCGACGAAGCCGAGCAGGACGACGGGGATCATCCACACGACGACGAGCCACGTCTGCGGGGCGACCGCGCCGAAGGCGAGCAGCAGGCCGAACGAGATGATCGACCCGACGAGCAGGAACGCCGACAGCGTGCCGCGCAGACGAGCCGAGTCCGAGCCCTGCCAGATGATGGCCATGGGCGCCCCGCCGATGGAGGTGGTGGTGCCCATGACGCCGGATGCGGCACCCGCCACGATCTGCGACCACCTGGTGACCTTCGGGGCCCATCCGCGCAGCGAGAACACGACACCGGTGACGACGGTCGCGACCACCACCCACGAGAGGACGGCGGGTGCCATGACCGTGACGAGCAGCGCCCCCGCGACGCTGCCGGGAACGCGGCCGACGAGGGCCCAGCCCGCGCCCCGCAGGTCGAGCGAGTCCTTCTCGGCGACCGTCACGATCGAGGTGAGGAGGATCGACATGATGATGACGGTCGCCGGCAGGAGGGCCGGGTCGATGAGCGCGATGAACGGGGCCGCGAGCATCCCCATCCCGAAGCCGATGCCGGCCTGCAGGCAGGAGGCGGCGAGGAAGATGACGACGAGCGCAACCCACTCGGCCGGAGTCATCGTGCGACTCCGGCCGAGTGGGTGACTGCGGCGCCAACCGCAGGCTCAGACTGCAGATCCTGGATGAGGTTCACACCTCGCCGGCGGGCTCGCGCGTGGGGAGCGCCGGGCGGCGCTTCACCTTGGTGGCCTTCTGCATGAGGCGCCACTTCTGGTTCGGGTCGGTCGCGATGCGCAGCCAGGAGGCCAGCACGTTCGCGGCGACGGCCGTGATGACGATCGCGAGGCCGGGAAGCACCGAGAGCCACCACGCCTGCTGCAGGTACTGGCGTCCCTGCGCCACCATGAGGCCCCAGCTGACGTCTGGCGACTGCACGCCGATGCCGAGGAAGCTCAGCGACGACTCCGCGAGCATGACGTAGCAGAACTCGAGCGTCGCGAGCGTGACGAGGGTCGGCACGACGTTCGGCACGATGTGGCGGAAGATGATGCTCCGCGGCTTGGTCCCGAAGTTGGTCGCCGCATCCACGAACATGCGCGAACGCAGCTCAGCGGCCTCGGCCCGCGCGGTACGCAGGTAGATCGGGATGCGGGTCAGCGCGAGCACCGCCACGATGTTCGCGAGGCTCGGGTTGAAGACGTACAGGATGACGACGGCGAGCAGCAGCGACGGGAAGCTCATGATGATGTCGGCGATGCGCATCGACACCGACTCGCGCCAGCCCCGGAAGTAGCCGGCCCAGACGCCCCAGATGGAGCCGATGATGAGCGCCACGAGCACGGCGGGCACCGCGACGCCGAGCGTCGTCCCCGTCGCGATGACGAGGCGCGCCAGCATGCTGCGGCCGAGCGAGTCGCTGCCGAGGATGAACGCCCAGCCGTTGTCGAGGCTGAACGGGGCCAGGTTGATCGCCGTGAGGTCCTGCTTCGACGCGAGCTCGCCCACCATGAGCGGGCCGAAGACCGCCACGACGGCCACGACGGCGAGGACGGCGGCCGCGACCGTCGCGACCTTGTCCTTGAGCAGCAGCGTGAACATGGAGGGCCGCTCGGCGACGTTCCGCTCGCGCTTCTCCCTCTGCAGGAGCACGTTCGTCGTCGCGGGGGGCTGCTGCGGGGCGGCTCCCGTGCTCGGGCCGCCCGAGATCGGTGGGTTCTGGGGGTCAGACATGCGCCTTGCCCTTCTCTGCGTTGCTGCCGGAGGTGCGAGCGGCAGCTCCGGCCGCGTCCCGCTTGTCGTCCTTGGTCGTCGGGCGGATGCGCGACTGCTTCGCGGCGGGCCTGACCCGCGGGTCGAGGAGCGCGTAGCCGAGGTCGATGAGGATGTTGAGGATGAAGATCGACAGGGCCGTGATGAGCACGGCGGCCTGCAGCACGGCGAAGTCGCGTTGCAGGATCGAGTCGATCATGAGCTTCCCGATGCCGGGCCAGCCGAAGATCGTCTCGACGACGACCGCGCCGTTGATGAGGCCGACCGTGAGGTCACCCGCCACCGTCAGAGCTGGGGCCGCCGCGTTGCGCAGCGCGTGCTTGAACACGACCCGGAGCTGGCCTGCGCCCTTGCTGCGGGCCACCTTGATGAACGGCTGCCCGAGCACGCTCACCATGGAGCCGCGGACGATCTGCGTGAGCACACCGACGGGCCTCAGCATGAGCGTCGCTATGGGGAGGATCCAGGAGAGCCCGCCGCTGTCGACGCCCGAAGTGGGCAGCCAGCCGAGCGTGATCGCGAAGATCCAGATGCCCATGATGGCCAGCCAGAAGTCCGGAACGCTGGCAGCGGCCATCGAGAAGAAGCTCGCGATGCGGTCGGCGACGCCGTTGGGCTTGAGCGCCGCCCAGCTGCCGATGATGACGGCGAGGACCACGGTGAGGAGCATCGTGACGCCGGCCAGCTGCAGCGTGGCCGGGAAGGCCCGCAGCACCATGGCTGCTGCGGGCTCTCCCGTTCGGAGGGACTCGCCGAAGTCGAAGCGCAGCACCCCGGAGAAGTAGTTGACGATCTGCATCCACAGCGGCTGGTCGAGCCCGTTGCGGACCGCGAAGTCCTCTTTCATCTGCTCCGTCGCGTTGAGCGGCAGGTACAGGCTCGCCGGGTTTCCGGTGAGGCGAGCCAGGATGAACACGCCGAGGACGACGGCCACGAGCGGCAGCAGGCTGGAGACGATTCTGGTTCTGAGATAGGTCCACATGAGCGGCTGCTTTCTCCGGGGTGGCGGGCGGCCGTCAGGCCGCTGGCTTCACCTCGGCGATGCGCAGCTCGTCGCCGCTCGCCGAGTTCGGCTCGTAGGTGATGCCAGACGCGATGCCGAGCAGGCCCGTCTGGTGCGCGATGTGCGCGAACTGCACGATCTCCTCGTTCTGGTCGGCGAAGATCTGCTCGTACGCCGTCTGTCGCTCGTCGCCGGAGGTCTTCGCCGCAGCGTCGAGCTTCTGGTCGAACTCGGGGGTGCCGAACGTCGACTGGGCTCCCGTGGAGCTCATGTACTGGTCGACCGTGAACTGGGCGTCACCGGCCTGGTTGCCGTGCTGCACGAGCAGCGCGATGGGGCCCTCGTTCGTGACGAACGGGCGCAGCTGGTACTGCAGGTGCTGCGTCGTGTCGACCATGCGGAGCTCGACGTTCAGGCCCGCCTGGGTGAGCTGCTCCTGCAGGACCTGCGAGAGCTCGTTGACCTTCGGGAACTGCGCCGTCCGCGTCACGAGGGTGATCTTCGTGTCCACGGGCACGCCGTCGGCCTTGGCCTCGGCAACGAGCGCCTTCGCCTTGTCGAGGTCGAACGCCCACGGCTCGAGCGAGTCGTTGTGTCCGACGACGCCCTCGGGGATCAGCTGCGAGGCGACGACGTCGCCGTTCGGGTAGAGGGAGGAGATGATGCCCTCCTTGTCGACGGCGAAGTTGATCGCCTGACGGACGCGGATGTCATCCAGCGGCGCGATGTCGCCCGAGAAGCGGAGCGCGATCGTCTCGTTGTTCGGGTAGCTGACGCCGTTCTCGCCGATGCCGTCATCCGGGCTGAGGCCCATCGCGATGTCGGCCTCGCCGCCCGTGATCATGGCGGCACGGACCGTGCCCTCGCCGCGCCACTGGTAGTCGACCTGCGGGTAGGCGGGGGCGTCGCCCCAGTAGCCGTCGTAGGCGTTCAGCGTGAGCTTCGTTCCCACGTCCCACTGCCCGATCTGGTACGGGCCGGTGCCGATGGGCTCGCGCACCTTGTCGGTGGTGCTCGTCGTGGTCGGGACGATCTCGATGAAGGACAGCTTCAGGGGGAGGATGGGGTCGGCCTCGGGCGTCGTGACGGTGAGCGTCGTCGCGTCGACCGCGTTCACCTCGAGGTCGGTCTCGCCGAAGACGTAGCCCTCGACGTTGCAGCCGAGGTCGCTGTTCACGGCGCGGTCGATCGAGAAGGCCGCAGCCTCGGCGTCGAAGGGCGTGCCGTCCTGGAAGGTCACGTCGTCACGCAGCGTGAAGGTCCACTCGGTGTCGCTCGTCTGCTCCCATTCGGTCGCGAGCAGCGGGTCGAGGTCGCCCGTCGTGGGGTTGCGCTCGATGAGCGGCTCCGTGATGTTCGAGCGCACGACGACGCCCGTCGAGGTGAGGTTCGCCTCGCAGGGCTCGAGCGTCGGCGGCTCCTGCTGGAGGACGACCCGGAGCGCGCCGGCCGCTCCGCCGCCAGTGCCGCCCGCGGCGCCGTCCGAGTTGGCGACGGCGCAGCTCGTGAGGAGCAGCGCGGCGGCCCCGACGGCGACGGCCTTGGTGACGGATGCGATGGGACGGCGTGCGCGTGACGGGCGGTGAGCTGGGGATCGCCCGATGGTCGGGGACGGTTCGTGTGAAGAAGACATCGTTGTTCCTCCGGTGTTGTGAACTCGAGAGCCTTGCCCTGAGTCAGTGGTTCTCCTCGTTGAGACGCCTTCAGCTTGTGTCCGCCGATTCGGCGGCGTCAACAGAGCTGAGCGAGGGAGCCGCGGGGGACGGCGGGAGGCGCGGGGCCGGACTCAACACTAGCGACCCGCGTTCCCTTGCGATTACTGGCAACACACGCATCAATGCTCCGAGTGAATCAATCTATGCAAAGTGCATCTTGGACCAGCATCGGTCGTGCGTCCTACGATCCAGACATGGAAACCCCTCTCGCGTCGACCCCAGCCACCGCTCCCAACGGCTCGCCGGACACCACGCCCGTGTCCCCCTCGCCCGGCACTGCGGCCACCGTGCTGCGCGTCGGACCGCTCATGCCGCAGCTGGAGAAGGAGCTCATCGCCGAGTTCGACGCTCCACGCATCTCGGCCGTCGCCGACGAGCTGACACCGGAGCGCGAGCAGGAGCTCACGCAGGTGCGCGTCGTCGTCACCGGCGGACGCTTCGGCGTGTCCGCAGCGCTCATGGACCGCCTCCCCGCCCTCGAGGCGATCGTGAACTTCGGGGTCGGCTACGACACGACCGACACCGTCGCAGCCCGCGAGCGCGGCATCGCGCTCAGCAACACCCCCGACGTCCTGAACGACTGCGTCGCCGACACCGCCCTCTCGCTCCTGCTCGACGTGTACCGGGGCATCAGCGCCTCCGACCGCTACGTGCGAGCCGGCTCCTGGGCCTCGGGCAACTTCCCGCTCACGACCAGATTCACGGGAACCAGAGTCGGCATCGTCGGCCTCGGGCGGATCGGCTCCGCCATCGCGCAGCGTCTGCAGGGCTTCGACTGCCGTATCAGCTACCACAACCGCCGCGAGATCCCGGGCTCCCCGTTCCCGTACGTCGACTCGCTCGTCGAGCTCGCACGCCGCAGCGACGCCCTGGTCGTGGCCGCGGCGGGAGGGCCGGACTCGCAGAAGCTCATCTCCGCAGAGGTCCTCGAGGCGCTCGGCCCGGACGGGGTGCTCGTGAACATCTCCCGTGGCTCCGTCGTCGACGAGGACGCGCTCGTGGCCGCCCTGACGGCCGGCACGATTCGCGGAGCCGGCCTCGACGTGTTCGCGGACGAGCCGAACGTGCCAGAGGAGCTCCTCGACCTCGACAACGTCATCCTGCTCCCCCACCTGGGCAGCGGGACCGTCGAGACCCGAGCGGACATGCGGCAGCTCGTCCTCGACAACCTCGCATCCTGGCTCGAGAACGGCACCCTGCTCACCCCCGTGAAACTCTGAGCAGGCCAGCTCGGCGCTGAGCGCAGCTGACCACACGAGGCGTTCAACAGTGTCAGAGTCGGTGTCGTTTCAGCACGACTGGCGGTGGCTCAGTACTTGGCGGGCAGCTGAATGCGCCCCTCGACCATGCGAGGAACGCCCCACTCATTGGCGTCGCGCAGCGCCTCAGGCAGGAGAGCGTCTGGCACGTCCTGGTAGGCGACGGGGCGCAGGAACCGTTCGATGGCGAGCGCCCCGACCGACGTCGAGCGCGCATCCGACGTCGCCGGGTACGGCCCGCCGTGCACCATCGAGTAGCCGACCTCGACGCCGGTGGGCCAACCGTTGAAGAGGATGCGCCCGACCTTGCGCTCGAGCACGGGCAGGAGGGCTCGGGCCTCGTCGGCGTCAGCGTCGGCCGCGAGGACCGTTGCCGTCAGCTGCCCCTCGAGCTGCTCCGCGAACTCGCGAAGCTGCTCGGTGCCGTCGTAGCGCAGGACAAGCCCGGCGGCGCCGAAGATCTCCCCCTCGAGCGCTTCGCCGAAGGCCTCGACGGCATCGCTGAACACGATCGGCGCCGGGGCGTTCGCCGCAGTGTCGGCCTGCCCACGCGCGACGACCGTCGCACCGGAGGCCTCGCGTTCGGCGACCCCTTCGCGGTAGGCGTCGCCGATGCCGGACGTGAGCATGGTCTGGCCGTTCGCCGCGGCGATGCGAGTGCCCACCTCGACGAGGAAGGCATCTCCCGACTCACCGCTCGGCACGAGGACGACCCCGGGGTTGGTGCAGAACTGGCCGGAGCCCAGCGTGAGCGAGCCGACGTAGTCGGCTGCGACCTTCGCGGGGTCGGCGGCGAGTGCCGCCGAAAGGACGAACACGGGGTTGACGCTGCTCATCTCGGCGTAGACCGGGATCGGCTCCGCTCGCTGCTGGGCGACGCGCACGAGGGCGAGCCCGCCGGAACGTGAGCCGGTGAAGCCCACCGCCTTGATGCGCGGGTCGGCCACGAGGCCCTGCCCGATGACCCGCCCGGAGCCGTACAGCTGCGAGAAGACGCCGCTCGGCAGGCCGGAGGCCTCGACGGCGCGCGCGATCGCGTGGCCGACGAGCGCCGCCGTGCCCAGGTGGCCGCTGTGCGCCTTCACCACGACGGGACTGCCCGACGCGAGCACGGAGGCCGTGTCGCCGCCCGCCGTCGAGAACGCGAGCGGGAAGTTGCTCGCGCCGAAGACGGCGACGGGGCCGAGCGGGATCTTCCGCTGGCGGATGTCGGCGCGCGGGAGGGGCGCCCTGTCCGGCAGCGCCTCGTCGACGCGGGCCCCATGCCAGCTGCCCTCCGCCACGACCTTGGCGAAGAGGCGCAGCTGCCCGGTCGTGCGCCCGACCTCGCCGGTCAGCCGCGCGACCGGGAGCCCGGTCTCCTCGTGGGCGCGGGCGATGATCTCGTCCTTGTCGGCCTCGATCTCCGCCGCGATCCGCTCCAGGAAGGCCGCCCGATCAGCCGGTGACGTCGAGCGGTACTCGTCGAACGCCTCGTGCGCCGCCTGAACGGCGGCCTCGAGCTCCTCGCTCGTGTTGCTGCGGAAGGTCGGCGCGAGCACCGCCCCGTCCGCGGCGCGACGAGCAACGAGCTCGTCGCCGCCCCCGAGTTCGCTGCTTCCGGCGATGAGCGAATGTGGTGCCAGCGTCATTGCGTGCCTTTCTTCGTGCGTTGGAGCGAGCCTCGTGCGTTGGAGCGAGGCCCGTGCGTTGGAGCGAGCCTCATGCGTTGGAGCGAGCCTCGCGCTGTGGTGAGTCCTCCTTCGAGGCTATGGCCGACCACCGACAGTGGCGCTTCAGAATCTGCATGACCCGATGCCGATTCGACATGCACGCAGCACGCGCCTCCCTCCTCTCACGGGGCAGGTCCTTTCCTGGCGCGGGGCGGGTTCGGGCGTGAACCGCTCAGCGGCCGCCCTCGTCCTCGCCCTCGTCCTCGTCCTCGTCCTCGTTCCCGACTTCCCCCGCCGAGCCGGCCTCGTACTCCCCCAGGTCGCCCGCGTCCCGGTCCCACGCGTCGAGCACGGGACCCACGATGCGCCAGAGCTCCTCGGCGACATCCCCACGCACGGAGAGCAGCGTGCTGCCGCCGAGCATGCCGGCGATCACCCTCGCGTAGGGGTCAGCGCTGTTGTCGTCGGCGGGGGCGTCGAGCGGGATGCGCGTCGGCTCCGCTCCCGGATCGGCGGGCGTCAGGACGATCTCCTGCCTCGCAGCCCCGATGGCCTTCCCGGAGCGCAGAAGGAACGGGATGCCCCGCCACCTCGGCGTCTCGACCCGCAGCGTGATCTCCGCGAGCGTCTCGGTGCCGCGCTCGGGTTCCACGTCCTCTTCGTCGACGTACGCCGGGAGCTGCTTGCCGCCGACCTCGCCCGCCGTGTAGCGCGCCCGGCGTGCAGAGACCGGCTCGTCGTCCCACACGCTCACGTTGCGGAGCACGTCGATCATGGCGTCGTCGAGCGTGCCGGCCGGCTCGCCGGGGTGCGCCGCATCGCGCGCGCTCTCCTGGTCGCCCGGCCGTTCCATGGCCGTGAGCGCGAGCATGAGCATGAGGTGGCTCTGCAGCATGTCGCGCAGCGCACCGGTCTCGTCGTAGAAGGCGCCGCGTCCCTCGATGCCGAGCTCCTCCTCGAAGACGATCTCGACCCGCCCGAGGGGGCCGCCCTCGCTCGCCTCGACGAGGGGGACGCCGCTCGCGTCGACGACCTCGCGTGAGCGCATCAGCTCGACGGCGGCCGGCGTGCCCAGGAAGTGGTCGATGCGCCACAGTCGCTCGTCGGGCACGACTTTGGCGAGGGCCTCGTTGAGTTCCCGCGCATCGGCCTCGCTTTCACCGAAGGGCTTCTCGATCGCGATCCGCAGCTCTCCCGGCAGCTCGAGCTCGGCAAGCGCCGCAGCAACCTTCTTGCCCATGGCGGGCGGCAGGGCGATGTAGAGCAGCGGCGCGGTCGGGCACGCATCGAGCAGCTCCCGCAGCTCCTCGGGCGACGATGCGTCGGTCGCCACAAACTCGGACCTCGCCACGAGCCCATCGATGGTCGCGGCGGACACGCTGGCGGCCTCGAGGCTGCGGCGGACGACGCCCCGCCACTCGTCGCGGGACTGCGGCGTGCGGGCAGCCCCGATGAGGTGCACCTCGACCTCCGGGCTCGCGTCGACGACCTTCGCGATGCCGGGCAGCAGCAGGCGCTCCGTCAGGTCGCCGCCCGCGCCGAGGATGGCGATCGTGCGTCTGACCGGGCCGCCGATGGCGATCTCCGGAATCTCGGGCGTCTCGGTGCTCGTGTCCATGCGGCCTCGCAATGCTGGTCTTGGGATACTGGTCTCGGGATGCCGGCCCCTGTGGGGCTCGTTCCGGCGCGAGACTACGCGCTCGTGCCCGGGAATCCTCCGGAGTCGCCCGACCTCGACGGCTGCTCCGGTTTCGGCAACTGCTCCGGTTTTGGCAACGGCTCTGGCTCCGGGGCTGAGACCGACAACGGCACCGGCCCCGGGGCAAGCACCGGCACGATGCCGTACTCGAACTCGCCGAGGTAGCGGAACACGTCCCCGAGCACCGGCGCCCGCAGGCGCACGTCGACGCACTGGCGCCCGTCGCCGTCCGGATGCGCGCGCTCGTCGAGCGTCATGGTCACGATGCGCGGCAGCGGGATGCGCAGGTGCCGGATGGGTGACGCGGCGTCCGCCCCGGGCACTCCGCGCACCCCGTGAACCCGGCGCACCCCGGGCACCCCGCGCGTCGGCAGGTGCGGCATGCGGAGCCTGAGCGCGAGCCTCGTCGATCGCATCCGCAGACCGCCGTCTTCGACGGACAGCTCGAGCTCGACCTCGAGCCCGCGACGCCTGCCGAGCCGGTCGACGAGGCGCGGCCGCGCTCCCGGGCTGCGGATGACGCTCATGGTGTCCTCCATCACTCGGGTCACGTGGGAGAACTCGAACTCCCGTCGCGCGGAGAGCGCCTCGGGCCCATCCGGCCGGTTGACGACCGTGAACGGCACGTCGCGGCCGCGCTCGGGGAAGAGGATGTGACGCCACGCGAGCCAGGCAAGCACCGGGCGCAGCAGCCGGTAGCGGGAACCGGCCCAGGCGTAGATGCCTCGCCCGCGGCCCTCATGCCCGGCCGGGATCGGCCCGAAGTAGCGCTGGAGCTGGGCGTCAAGGCGCGCGAAGTCGTCACCGAGCACCGCCTCGGAGACGGACAGCGACCCCACGGCCCGCGGCTCGTCGCCAGGCCCGACCCCGGCCCCGAGGCCGGGCTCGGGCTTGGGCTTGGGTAAGCCAGCGCGGTCCATCTCGCGGTCCAGCCCGCGCTTCATCCCACGCTCCACCGCGCCCTCTCCCCCGGCCATCAGGCCCTCACGTCGGAGGCCAGCGCGAGGAGCTCGCGCAGCGGGGCCCGCACGACGGGGATCCGCGTGAGCGGCAGCGTCATCCGCAGCAGGTTGAGCGCGCGGTCCAGGATGCGGCTCGTGCGCTCGCGCCCGGGCGAGGAGTCGTAGACCCAGAGCAGCGCGAGCAGCAGGTGGCTCAGCACGAGCGCCTGCGGCAGGCCAGCCCTGAACTCGTCGGGAAGCGGCGACTTCGCCCCCTCGACGGCGCTCTCGAAGAGCCCCCGGATCACCGCGAGCGCTGGCGCGGACTCCTCGGAGAGCGGGTTGATGGGCGAGCGCGGCGACACCGAGGCCGCGAGGAACTCCGGGGCGTGCGAATGGTAGGGCTCGAGCTGCTCGAGTCCGGTGCGGTAGACGACGGCGAGGCGATCGACGAGGTCGCGCACCCCGTCGAGCTGTGGTTCGGCTGCGGCAGCGTGCCCGAGCTGGACGTCGAGGTACAGCTCCTGCACGAGGTGGTTCTTGGTGGCGAAGTGGTAGTTGGTGGTGCCGACCGATACCCCGGCCTCGTCGGCGATGCGCCGCACCGTCGTGGCGTCGTACCCGCGCTCGCGGAAGGACCGGAGCGCGATGTCGCGGATGAGGGCGCGGGTCCGCTCGCGCTTCGTGGGTGCCGCTCCCGGTTCGATCATGTCGCCACTCTCAGAACTGAACATGTTCAGAAAGTACTACACTCGGCCACATGGAACCGAAGAACCACGCCGAGCAGTCCCCCGCCACCAGCCGACGCCGCGTCGTCATCGCCGGGGCAAGCGGGTTCGTGGGCCGAGCCCTCGCCGCCGATTTCGAGCGCGACGGCTGGGAGATCACGCGCATCGGCAGACACGAGTCGGTGCGCTGGGGCGACCCCGCGGCGATCCAGCGGGCCATCGACGGCGCCGAGGTGCTCATCAACCTCGCCGGCAAGTCCGTGAACTGCCGCTACACCGACGCCAACAGGAACGAGATCCTGCGCTCGCGGGTCGAGACGACGAGCGCACTGCGGGTCGCCGTCGAGACCGCGGCCGCCCCTCCGCGCGTCTGGTTCAACGCGTCGACGGCCACCATCTACCGCCATGCCACCGACCGGCCGAACACGGAGTCGACGGGCGAGCTGGGGCAGGGCTTCTCCGTCGACGTCGCCCGCAGCTGGGAGCACGCGTTCTTCGAGGGCGAGCTGCCCGGCACCCGTCGGGTCGCGCTCCGCATGGCGATCGTGCTCGGCGACGGCCCCGCCGCGAGCAAGCTCTTCACGCTTGCCCGCATCGGCCTCGGCGGGCCCAACATCGACGGCTGGGCGCCGAACCACCGTCGCTACCGGGGCATCGGCAGCGCGCCGAGCGGCGACGGACGCGCCCCGCAGTACCGCACGCGAGGCCGCCAGAAGTTCAGCTGGGTGCATGTCGACGATGTCGTCGGGGCCGTCCGCTTCCTCATCGACCGAGCGGAGCTCGACGGCGTCGTGAACGTGTCCAGCCCGAACCCGAGCGACAACCGCACCCTCATGGCCGGCATCCGCCGCGCCGTGCGGGCCCCCTTCGGCATGCCGTCCTGGCGGTGGATGCTCGAGCCCGCGATGGCCGTGCTGCGCACCGAGCCCGAGCTCATCCTAAAGAGCCGGTGGGTGCTGCCCGAGCGCCTCACGGCGGCCGGCTACCACTTTGTGCACCCCGAACTCAACCCCACGCTGCGGGAGGTCGCCCGGGAGCTAGGCTGAGCCGCACCCCCACCCCCACCCACCTCGGCAGGTTCGGAGAACGCTCCCCTCGATGACGCACGCCACCGCACGCCTCGCGCACCTCGCGGAGTTCTTCGCACCCGAGAACGGCCCCGTTGCCGGGGACGACCGCCCCGTCGGGCTCGCCATCGGCAACTGCCAGGCAGAATCGCTCCGTCTCGCGCTCGGCGACGACGTCCGCTTCGTGCGCACTCCGCCGGTGCACGAGCTCGAGGCCACTGACCTCCCGTACCTCGAGGCCTGGCTCGGCCGCGCGAGCTTCCTCGTCTCCCAGCCCGTGCGCGACGACTACCGCGGGCTGCCCGTCGGCACGCGGCAGCTCGCAGCACAGCTGCCGAGCGACGCGCGCGTGGCCCTGTTCCCCGTCATCCGGTTCGCTGGCCTCTACCCCTTCCAGGCGATCATCCGCCCACCGTCCGACACCTCGCTGGTGCCACCCCTCGTGCCGTACCACGACCTCCGCATCCTGGCCGAGGCGGCGGGGGTGGATGCGCTCCCCGTGTCCGCCTCGCGGAACGCGGTCGCGGCCGTCGCCGCCGAGTCGATCGCCCAGCTGCGCACCCGCGAGGAGCACCACGGCACCGTGACGGTCTCCGAGCTCTTCCGGCACCCCACGTTCGCGCAGGCGCGCACGATCAACCACCCCGGCAACCCCATCTGGCTCGAGACCGCGAGCCGCGTGCGCGATCGCATCGGCCTCCCGGAGGTGGCCATCAGCCTCGACCGCGAGATCCTGAACTCCATCCACGCACCCCGCGAGCAGTCCGTCATCGACGCGTGGGGGCTCGAGGACGTCGCGACCGAGTCGTGGACCGTCGAAGGCAAGGCCATCCCGGCCGACCGCATTCGCGACGCCCACCTCGCCTGGTATCGGCAGCACCCGGACGCCGTCGCGGCGGGGCTCGCCAGGCACGGGGCGACGATGGAAGCGCTGAGGGCCGCGTGAGCACCACGCCCCTGCTCCTGCACCGCGACGACGAGACCCACGGCGTCGACCAATACGCGCGCGCCGTCGCGACAGCCGTCGCGAAGCTCGACTCCGCCGTCACGTACCGCAGTGCGCACGGGCTCGACTCCTCGCAGCTCGCGCACGTCCACTTCACCGACCGCCTCTGGGGCAGCACCCCCGAACGCGCCGCCGAGCGGTTCGAGCGCCTCGCCGCGCGCGGACCCGTGAGCGTCACCCTCCACGACGTTCCCCAGCCCTCCGACGGTGAACGCGGCTTCCCCCGTCGCACCGACTGCTACCGCAGGGTCGTGGCGGCCGCGGCCGGCACCGTCTGCAACAGCGCCCACGAGCAGCGACTCCTCGAGCTCGCCCTCGGCCGCCGCGTGGAGGTGCACGTCGTGCCGCTCCCGGCGCAGCCACCGCAGCCCCGCCCCGCCGACTGGCAGCCGAGCGACGAGATCGCCGTGCTCGGCTTCTACTACCCGGGCAAGGGGCACCTCGAGGTCGTCGAGGCCGTCGCCACCATCCCGGCCTCCGATCGTCCGCGCGTCGTGGCCCTCGGATGCGCGTCCGCCGGGCACGAGCAGGAGCTCGTCGACCTCGGCAGGTACGCGGCCGAGCTGGGCGTCGAGTTCACGAGCACCGGGTTCCTCTCCCCCGAGGATCGCCTCGCGCGCAGCCGGGCCGTCGCCGTGCCGATCATCGCGCACCAGCACGTGTCGGCCTCCGGCTCCCTCACCGACTGGCTGTCCGCAGGCCGCAGGCCGCTCACGGTCGACTCCGACTACTTCCGCGAGATGGACACCATCCGCCCGAAGACCATGCTGCTCGTCCGGGATGGCCAGCTCGCCGAGGCGCTGCGAGGTGCGCTTCGCGAGCCCGAGTCGACGTGGCTCGACGAGACCACGTCGACCTCCCCGAGCATCGAGGAGATCGCCCGCGCCTACCTCAGCTGGTGGGCGGCGCTGTGAGCGCAAGCGCATCCGAGCTGCCCCCGTTCGGCCGCTCGGTGCCCGGCAACCGCTGGGACCTCGCCCTCGCTGACGCTGGCTCCAGCAATGACGGTGGCGGTGGCACTGGCGCTGGCGCTGGCGCTGGCGCTGATGCACGTGCCGGGAACCCCGAACCGCGAAGCGTCTCGGTCATCGTCGTGCACTTCGAGCAGCAGTCGGAGCTCGACCGCACCCTCGCCGCCCTCGCGCGGCAGACGCATCCGGCCGAGCTGCTCGAGGTCATCGTCGTCGATGACGGGTCGCGAGCGGCGCCACGTGTGCCACCGGAGGTGCGCCTCCTCGTCCAAGAAGACCTCGGCTTCCGGGCCGGTGCCGCGAGGAACCTCGGCGCGCGCGCCGCGACGGGCGACGTGCTGTGCTTCCTCGACGCCGACACTGCACCCGAGCCCGAGTACGTGTCGCGGATGGCGGCACTTCCGTGCCTCCTCCCGGAGGCGGTCGTCGCGGGGCACCGCAAGCACGCGGACTTCGCCGGCATCGACACAGACGCTGCGGTCGAGGTCGCCGGGCCCGAGCGCGAACTCGAGGAACCCGCCTGGCTCGCCGACGCCTACCGTGATTCGCGCAGGCTGCTCGATGCCGACGACCGCTCCTACCGGTTCGTCATCGGCGCCGTCTTCTCCTGCACCCGCTGGTTCTTCGACCAGACGGGTGGCTTCGACGAGGACTTCCTCGGCTACGGCGGCGAAGACTGGGAGTGGGCCCACCGAGCCTGGCTCGCCGGGGCGGTGCTCGCCTATGAGCCGGCCGCCGTGGCGTGGCACGACGGCCCGGACTGGGCGGGAAGGACCGCCGCCGACGCAGATAGCCAGGTGCACAAGAACGACGAGACCCTGCTGCTCTCGCGGAAGATCGGCGTCGACGGCTCTCGACCCCGCGCACTCCGCACGGCGGCCCCCGACGTCATCGCCGTACTGGCCGCTGCGCCGAGCGCGGGCGCCGCCTTCGTCTGCGTGGACAGCCTCCTCGAGCACCTCCCCCACGCGAGCGTCGTCGTCCCGGACGAGCACCACCGGGTCTTCGGTTCGGACACGAGGGTGGTCCCAGCCTCGCGCGCCCTCCCTCGCGGGCGAGTCCGCATCGAGATCGACGCCGCCGTGCGCTTCGATCGACCCGAGGCAGATACCCTGCAGCGCGCCGTGTCCGAGGTCGGCATCTCCGACCTCGGGGCGGTCCGCCTCGGCGAGCACGTCGTCGTGAGGTCGGAGCGCGCGCTCCGTCGCACCGAGCGCTGGGGTGCGGCCGCCGCGTGGCGCACCGAGCAGCGGCCCGACGCCACGGTCCGGGCCCTGCCCGGCGACGTCAGCGTCGCCGCCCATCTCGGCGGATGGCTCTCCCTCGACTGAACGCCCCGCACGTGGATGCCGCACCGGTGAACGCCGCGCACGTGAATGCCGCACACGAGAATGCCGCACACGAGCGACATGGGCGCGGAATGCTCGAAACTAGGGAAAAATAGCAAGGTCGCACTAACCCGAGGCGTCTCGCGGCTCAATTCCCGCACATCCGAAGCACGTCGACCGCACCAAGCAGGAGGCCACCGCGTGGCAGCAGCGCAGACGACCGGGCCGAGGCGCCTCATCGTGCAGACCGCGATGAGCGTCAAGCGCTGGCTCGCCCCGGCGACGGCCCTCTTCGTGTCGCACCAGCTCTGCGAGGTGGCGGTGCCGGTCGTGGTGGGCCTCGTCATCGACCGAGGCATCGTCGACCGGGACGTACCCCAGCTCGCGGTGTGGGTCGCGGTGCTCATCGCCGTCTTCGTGCTGCTGGCCTGGTCGTACCGGACCGGCGTCTACTTCCTCGTGAACGGCATCCAGCGAGCACACCACGAGCTGCGGATGCGGGTGAGCGAGCGGAGCCTCGACCCCCGCGGATTCGGCGACCGGCAGCGGCCCACGGGTGAGCTGCTCGGCGTCGGCGGGTCCGACGTGCAGCGGGTCGCGTTCGGGGGTCTCCTCTTCGTGCACCCCGTCGCCGAGCTCGCCGCCGTCATCGCCGCCGGCGCCGTGCTCATCAGCATCGCCTGGCCGCTCGGGGTCGCCGTGATCGTCGGCGGCCCCCTCTTCCTCCTGCTGCTCGACCGCTTCGGCAGGCACCTGCGCGCGCGGGCCGAAGACCAGCAGCGGCTCACCGCCGACTCCGCGTCGCTCGCCGCCAACGCCATCGCGGGGTTCCGCACCCTCACAGCGCTCGGGGCAACGGGCCGCGCCGCCCGCAGCTATGCGGAGGCGAGCCAGCGGGCGCGCGTCGCGGCGATCGCGACGAGGCGAGCCGAGGCGTGGTTCGTGGGCGTCTCGAGCACCGCGACGGGGATCTTCGTCGTCGCGATCGGCCTCATCGCCGCGGCCCTCGCCGCCCAGGGCAGCATCACGGTCGGGCAGCTCATCACCGTCGTCGGCGTCGTCCAGGTCGTCATGGGCCCCATGGAAGCGCTCGCCGTCAACGTGGGCGCCGTGTGGGCGCGAGCCGGCGCCTCCGCGAAGCGCGTGCTCTCCCTGCTCCAGGCCCCCTACGCGCGGGAGCCGCGCGAAGGCGACGGACCAGCCGTCGACCCGAGTGCGGAGACCTCGGGCGGCGCGTCGGCCCACGAACGCCCGACCGCAGCGCGCCCGGTCCGTGTGGGCCTGACCCCGGCACTCGCGGTCTCCGGCCTCACCGGCGCGCACCTCCGCGAGGTGAGCTTCACGGTCGAGCGGGGCGAGATCATCGGCGTCGTCGCCGACGCCCACGACGCCGCCGAGCTCGTCGGACTGCTCGGCGGGCGCATCCACCCGCCCCTCGGCACCATCACGGTCGACGGGCTCCCGCTCGCGGAAGTCGACGCCGAACGCCTCCACGAGCTCGTGACCGCGGCGCCCCACGCCGCCCACACCGTTCCGGGCACCGTCGCGGCGAACGTCGTCGGCGTGACCGGGGTCGCCGGCGCGCGACGATCGCCCGACGACGCGCTCGCGGCCGCCGCCTTCGAGGACGTGCTCGAGCAGCTGCCGAACGGCATCCGCACCCCACTCGGCGGTGCGGGGCGCACCCTCTCCGGCGGCCAGCGCCAGCGGCTCGCCCTCGCCAGGGCCCTCGCCGCCCCGGCCCCCGTCCTCGTGCTGCACGAGCCGACCGGATCCATCGACGCCGTCACCGAGCAGCACATCGGCGAGCGGATGCGCACGGCAACGGCCCAGCGCGCGACCGTCGTGGTCTGCTCCAACCCGCAGCTCCTCGTCAGGGCCGACCGCGTGCTCGTGCTCCGCGACGGCAGCATCGCGGCAGAGGGAACCCACGACGAACTGATGTCGACGGACCCCCGCTACGCGGAGGCGGTCGCATGACGGGCGTGCACTCGTCGGCCAAGCCCACGACGCTGCCGATCGCGAGCGGCAAGCGCACAGCCAGGCTCGCCTGGCATCTGCTCACCCTTCGCCCGTGGATGCTCGTGCTCTCGATCGCCCTGCTCGGGGCCGCCGCGTGCGCAGCGCTGCTCGTGCCCACGGGGCTGGGGCGTCTCGTCGACGCCGTCACGGGCGCCGACCACAGCCTCCTCGACGTCGCGCTCCTGCTCATCGCCGGGATCGCGGGCAGCGCGGCCCTCGGCGCCCTCGGCTCGATGGCGCTCGCCGCGGTCCTGGAGACGGCGCTCGCCCGCCTCCGCGAGGACTTCGTCTCCGCCGCGCTCTCCCTGCCGCCCGTCCTCGTCGACGAGATCGCCGACGGCGAGCTCGTCTCCCGGGCCACCGACGACGTCGACACCGTCGGCGAGGTGACCACGGGCGCCGTGCCTGCCGTCGTCTCGGCGGGCCTCGCGGTCATCGCGACGGGCATCGGCCTCGCCGTCCTCAACCCCCTGTTCCTGCTCGCCATGCTCACCGTCGTGCCCGTGCACGCCTTCGCCTTGTGGCGCTACCTGCGGAAGGCGCCACGCCTCTACGCCGCCGAGCGGGTCGCCGTCGCGGCGCGCTCCCGCGAGATGGTCTCCGCCATCCAGGCCCTCCCCACCGTGCACGCCTTCGGGTGGGGCAAGGCCATCACCGAGCGCATCCGCACGCGCTCCTGGAACGTGCTGCGCTGGTCGCTGCGCACCCGCATCGTGCAGAGCCGCTTCGGGTTCCGCATGAACATGGCCGAGGCCGTCGGCCTGGCATCGGTCCTCCTCGTCGGCGCCTGGCTCGCCTTCAGCGGTTCGGCGACGATCGGCGAGGTCACGACCGCAGCGCTCCTCTTCCAAGCCCTCTTCGGGCCCTTCATCGCGCTGCTCATGCTCGTCGACGACCTGCAGTCGGCGGGCGCCTCGCTCGCCCGCGTCGCCGGCGTCATCCAGCTCGCTCCGGCACGGGCCGGGCTCTCCGCGCCCGCCTCCGCGGCAGGCGCCGCGATCGCGGCCGCCGTCGCCGTCGCCGGGGAGCCAGCCACCCCCGACGTGGAGCTGCGCGGTGTCGTCGCCGCATACCCTGGCCGCCCGGCGGTCCTCTGGATCGACGAGCTGCGCATCCCGGCAGGCCAGCGCGTGGCGATCGTCGGCTCGTCCGGCGCAGGCAAGAGCACCCTCGCGCGCGTGCTGATGGGGCTCCTCGACGTGCGCGAAGGGCGCGTCGACGTCGCCGGGCTCGACCCGGCGCTCATGGAGGAGAACGAGCGGGCGCGACGGGTCGTGATGGTGAGCCAGGACGTGCACGTCTTCTCGGGAACCCTCCGCCACAACCTCCTCATGGCGCGCGAGAACGCAAGTGACTCGGAGCTGCACGAAGCCCTCGAATCGGTCGCGGGGCCACGATGGCGGCACACGTTCGCCGACGGCCTCGAGACGCTCATCGGCGAGGGCAACGCCGAGCTCACGGCCACGGATGCGCACCGGCTCGCCCTCGCTCGTGCGCTCGTGACCCGCGCCTCCATCGTCATCCTCGACGAGGCGACGGCCGACGCCGACACGACCGACGCACGCGCCCTCGAGGCCGCGGCACGGCGAGCCCTCGCGGGGCGGACGGTCGTCACCGTCGCCCACCACCTGACGCAGGCGAGCAGCGCCGAACGGGTGCTCGTCATGGAGCACGGCCGCATCGTGGAGGACGGAACGCACGACGAGCTGCTCGATTCCGAGGGCCCCTACCGTGAGCTGTGGGCCGCCTGGTCGTCGCACCGATCCCGCGCGCCCCGCGAGCAGCGGCAGCGGGCCGAGCCCAGCGGCACGACCGACACCGAGAGGCAGCGACCATGAGTGAAGCGCTTGACCGGGTCGAGATCCAGGAGCTCCTGCATCGCTACAGCCTCGCCGTCGACGACCGGAGATGGGACCTGTGGGAGACGCTCTTCACCGGCGACGCCGTCATCGACTTCCGGGGCTCCTTCTGGGCGGAGAACCCCCAGGGTTGGGGCCTCCATTCCCCCGCCGAGCTCAGGCAGATCCTCACCGACTCCTCCGGGCCCGACCGGATCACGGGGCAGCACCTCGTGCTCAACTCCATCATCGACCTGGGCGACGACACGGCCACGGCGCACAGCGAGTTCCTCGCCATCACCGTCCGCCGCACCGGAGATCCCGCCACCTGGCACGGCGGCGTCGCCGCGAAGGTCTCCACGGGCGGAAGCTATGACGACGAGTTCGTGCGCGAGGGAAGCCGGTGGCGCATCCGCCGACGCGCCTCAGGCATCCGCTGGCAGAGCACCGAGCAGATCACCCTCCCGGAGAACCGACGCTGACGGGTGCGCCGCACCGAACGGCCTCAGCCCCATGAGCCTGGCCCGCTACGCTCGAGGGCATGAGCGCCCCCGAACGCAAGACCCTCCGCGAACGCTGGACCTCCGCGGAGCTCTCGTCGCTGCGCACCCAGCTCTCGCGCCTCTCGAGCGTCGTGCCCGGCCCGCATCGGCTCACCCCCAGCTGGCATGATGCGTCCGCCGGAACCACAGACCTCCGCGAGCTGCAGGCCGGCAGTCTCGGCATCGCCATCGCGCACCTCGAGCTCTCGAACGTCGACGCCAGCGGACTCGTCGGCGGACTCAGCATCAGCAACAGCACCCTCACGCACTGCCACTTCGATGGCGCCAAGCTGACGGCGCACACCCGACTCGAGGGGTCACTGCGGGCCTGCGCCTTCACGGGCGCGAGCATCCCGCAGGCCTCCATCGGGCCGGAGGTCTCCGACTGCACGTTCCGCGACGCGAAGCTGCGACGCCTCCGCGCCGTCCCCGGCACGGTCTTCTCGAACTGCGCCTTCGATGGCGCCGAGCTCTCCGGCGCCGAGTTCACGAACACGCGGTTCATCGACTGCAGCTTCACCGGAGCCAAGTTCAACGCAGCCACGACGTTCCGCGGATGCACGTTCGTCGGCGAGGCACCGAAGTTCGGCAAAGCGAACGAGAGCGGCACGACGATCAAGAGCGGCACGACGATCGAGCCGCTCGCCGGCTGACCCCGGCGACCACGCCGGGCAGGCACGCCCGGCCAGGGCTGGGGAGCTCTGAGTCATAGCAAAGTCATACAGACGGGCTCGGGCTGAAGAGCAGTTCACCCTCCGGGCTTCCCATCATGCAAGCAAACGCGGCCCCGCAGACGAGCGTCGGTGAAGCTCGCGTCGCGGACGAGCTGGAACACCCGGGGCGCACCCGGACAGCTCGGCGTCGCCCTCGACCCGCGCTTCTCAGGTTCCCGCTTGCCTCGCTTCCTAGCGTCGACCGCATGTCAACCTCAGCGAATGCCGCTCTGCTCATCCTCCGTATCGCGCTCGGCGCGACCATGCTGCTCCACGGAGTCCAGAAGCTCACGACCACGGGAATCGGCGGGGTCCAGGAGATGCTCGGTGGCCTCGGCGTCCCGCTCGCCGACGTGGCCGGCGTCGCCCTCCCCTTCGTGGAGATCGGTGCGGGGGCGCTGCTCATCGCGGGCCTCTTCACTCGCGTCGCCGCAGCCCTGCTCGCGATCGTCTCACTCGGTGCCATGTTCACGGTGCACTTCACGGCCGGCTTCTTCGCGCAGGACGGCGGCTACGAGTTCGTGCTCGTCCTGGCACTCCTCGGCATCGCGCTTGTCCTCACGGGAGGCGGACGGTGGGCCGTCGACGCCCTCCTGCGTCGACCGCGCAGCGCTCGCACCGCCAGCGCTGAGCGCCACGCAGTCGCCCAGACGGCGTAATAGCTAGCATGGCTAGCAAAAATCTGGCGGGTCGATAGCCCCCGAAGCCGAAGACACGATACGGTCCAATCCACCGGCTTCCCCTGCTCCGAATCCTTCGTACACGGGCGAGACAGCCCGGCGCGCGAAAGGCGGCTGCAGTGCTGGAATCCTCGACTCCCCTCCTCGTGGGCCCCGACGTCATCGGAGCCCCCGGCGGGTACCGCAACGTCACCGATCTGCTCGCCCGACGTGCCGAGATCGCCCCGGACCACGCGGCATTCGAGGTGCCGAGTGACCCCACCGATCCGAGTGCTCCGTGGCGCAACGTATCGACGAGCGAGTTCACGGAGACCGTGCGAGCCGTCGCCAAGGGGCTGCTCGCCATCGGCGTGCGCCCCGGCGACGCGATCGCCATCATGGCGCCCACCCGCTACGAGTGGGCCGTCGCAGACCTCGCGGTGTGGTTCGCCGGCGGCGTCGTCGTGCCGATCTACGAGACCTCGGCACCCACCCAGGTCTCGGCCATCATCCACGACGCCAAGGTGGTGCTCGCGGTCGGCGGCAGCGCCCACCACGTGGGACTGCTCACGACGCCACTCGATGCGCGCGGATCCGACGCGCTCGGCGTCTGGTCGATGGATGCGGCCGACGGCCCCGGCGAGCATCGCGACCTCGAGCGCCTCGCCGCCCTCGGGCTCGGCGTCGCCGACGAGGCCCTCGAGGAGCGCCGCCTGCTCGCCACCCCCGACTCCCCCGCGACGATCGTCTACACCTCCGGCACCACGGGAGAGCCCAAGGGGGCCGTGCTCACGCACGAGAACTTCCTCGGCCAGGTCCTCAACATCGCAGCTGCCTACGGCGAGGTCGTGCATCCCGCGGGCAACACCATCATCTTCCTGCCCCTCGCCCACGTGCTCGCCCGCGGACTGCAGCTCATCTGCCTCGCGAGCGGCATGCGCATCGCCCACCTCGCCGACCCGACCGCCGTCGTCGGCACCCTCGGGCAGCTGAAGCCGACGTTCCTCGTCGTCGTGCCCCGCGTCCTGCAGAAGATCCAGGCCGCAGCCGGTGCCAAGGCCGCCGCGAGCGGGCTCGCCAAGGTCTGGGCGTCGGCGCAGAGCACCGCCGTCCAGTGGGGTGAGTTCCTCGAGACGAGAGCTCCGGCCGCACGCGCCCCTCTTGGCCTGCGCATCCGGCACCGCCTCTTCGACTCGGTCTTCTACCGCCGACTGCGGCAGGTCATGGGCGGCCGCGTCACCCACATCCTCTCCGGAGGCGCCACCCTCGACGCCGAGCTCTCCCTCTTCTTCGGCGGCATCGGCGTGCCCGTCATCGAGGGCTACGGCCTCACCGAGACGACGGCGCCCCTGACCGGCAACCTCCCGAGCGACATCCGCTCGGGAACGGTGGGTCGGCCGCTGCCCGGCTCCACGGTCCGCATCAGCGACGACGGGGAGATCCTGGCCCGCGGTATCGGCGTCTTCAGCGGCTACCGCAACCCCGAGCACAACCAGGACGCGTTCGTCGACGGCTTCTTCCGCACCGGCGACCTCGGCCGCCTCGACGAGCAGGGCCGGGTTGTCCTCGAGGGCCGTCTGAAGGACGTCATCGTCACCTCGAACGGCAAGACCATCGTTCCCATGCGGTGGGAGTCCTCCGTCGAGTCGGATTCCCTCGTCTCGCACGCCGTCATGATCGGCGAGGGACGCAACTACCTCTCGGCGCTCATCATCCTCGACCCAGTGGCACTCGCCGAGTTCTCCGCCGAGGTCGCAGCGAGCGCGCACCCGAGGCCAGAGCAGCACGAGCTCCTGACGGTGGTGGATGCGAAGGCGCGCGAGCACGTCCAGCGCGCCGTCGACCGCGCCAACGAGCTCGTCGCCCGCAGCGAGCAGGTGCGACGCTTCACGCTCATCGCGACGGACCTCGACGATCCGACCTTCGTGACGCCGACGCTCAAGCTCAAGCGCGCAGCGGTGCTGCAGCGCAGCACGGACGTCGTCGACGCCCTCTACTCTTCCTGATCACCACTCTTCCTGATCACCCCATTCCCCCTGGCGCACAGCGCCTCGAGAGGCAGCAGCATGACGAGCGACATCACCCCAGGCGGCACGAGCACCGCGGGAAGCAAGAACCGGGCGACGATCATCACGATCGCCATCGCCGTGCTGATCGGCGCGCTCGTCGCGCTCGCCGGCAGCCAGGGCGGGGCGGAGCTGGCCGGGTTCCCGCTCTACGCGTGGGCCGTCGCGGCCGCGTTCCTCATCCAGGTACTCGTCTACCTGCCCTCGGCGGCGGCGAAGACCGAGCGGTTCTTCGACCTCACGGGAAGCGCGACGTTCATCGTAGTCACCATCGGCCTGCTCATCGCGGCACCGGCACCGGATGCTCGCTCCTGGATCCTCGGAGCCATGGTGATCCTGTGGGCCCTGCGGCTCGGCTCGTTCCTCTTCGCGCGCATCCACCGCTCGGGCTCCGACGATCGCTTCGACGACATCAAGGGCGACAAGCTGCGGTTCCTGCGGGTCTGGATCATGCAGGGCCTCTGGGTGAGCCTCACGGCCGCCGCCGCGTGGATCGCGATCGCCGGGGGCACCGCGGAGCGCGAGCCCATCGGCTGGCTCGGCATCGTCGGCATCGTCATCTGGGTGGCCGGGTTCGTCATCGAGGTCGTCGCCGACCTGCAGAAGAACGCGTTCAAGGCCGACCCGGCGAACAAGGGTCGATTCATCCGCACGGGCCTCTGGTCGCGTTCGCGCCACCCCAACTACTTCGGCGAGATCCTGCTCTGGGTTGGCGTCGCCATCGTCGCCATCCCCGTTCTGGTCGGCTGGCAGTGGATCGCGCTCATCTCGCCGGTCTTCGTCGTGCTGCTGCTTTCGAAGGTCAGCGGAGTGCCGCTGCTCGAAGCCAAGGCCGACAAGAAGTGGGGCGGCGACGCCGACTACGAGGAGTACAAGGCGAAGACGCCCGTGCTCCTGCTGAAGCTCACGCGCCCCTGACCTCGGCCGGGGCGCGTGAGCCCCGAGCTACTGGAAGGCGGGTACGACGTGCTCGATGAACAGCTCGAGCGAGCGCTTCTTCTGCTCGTGGGAGAGGGAGTTGTCGCTCCAGAAGCTGAACTCGTCGACCCCGAGCGACTCGTACTCGCGCAGGCGCGCGATGACCTCGTCCGGCGTGCCGATCATGGCGGTCTTGTGCAGTGACTCGGGCGTGAACTCGGGCCGCTCCGAGAACTTCGCCTCCGGGCTCGGCTCGAGGAACCCGTCGACGGGGTCGGTCGTGTTGCCGAACCAGGCGTCGAAGGTGCGGTAGAACTTGTTGACCCCCTCGGCGGCCGGTCGCCAGCCGTCTGGGTCGCTCTCCTCGTGCACGTAGGTGTGGCGCAGCACCATGATCTCGGGGCGTGCGACCTCGGGATGGTTCGACACCGCCGTCTCGAACTTGGTCACGAGGTCGGCGACCTCCTCGTCGCCCTTCATGAGCGGCGTCACCATGACGTTGCAGCCGTTGGCGACCGCGAAGTCGTGCGTGTCGGGGTCGCGGGCCGCGACCCACATCGGCGGAGTCGGCTGCTGCACGGGCTTCGGGACGCTCGTGGAGACGGGGAACTGCCAGACCTCGCCGTCGTGGGCGTAGTCGCCCTGCCAGAGCTCGCGCACGGCGGGGATCAGCTCGCGCAGGTGCTTGCCGCCCTCCTTGCCTGGCATGCCGCCCGCGAGGCGGTCGAACTCGAACTGGTACGCGCCGCGCGCCAGTCCGACCTCGGCGCGCCCGCCGCTGATGACGTCGAGCAGGGCCGTCTCTCCGGCCACCCGGAGCGGGTTCCAGAAGGGGGCGATGATCGTGCCTGCGCCGAGGCGGATCTTCGTGGTGACCGCGGCGAGGTACGCGAGCTGCGGCATGGGGCTCGGCGAGATCGTGTACTCCATCGAGTGGTGCTCGCCGATCCACACCGTGCTGAAGCCGGCCTTCTCGGCCAGGAGCGTGAGCTCGACGAGCTCGGCGAAGAGCTGCTCGGTGCTGACGGAGTCGTCCCAGCGCTCCATGTGGATGAACAGAGAGAAACGCATTGTCGTGTCCTTTCGAGAGTGGAGGTGCTGCTGCCGTCAGCGGCGGCTGGCGCGTTCCGCGATGGTGGTGTTCCCGCGAGACCAGTGCTCGTGCTCGATCTCGCGGATGACGACCGTGATGTTCTCCGGTGCGGCGCCCACGGTCTCCTCTGCGACGCGGTGCACGCCGTCGATGAGGGCCCTGAGCTGCTCCGGGGTGCGCCCCTTGGCGATGGAGATGTCGATGAGTGGCATGCGGCCCTACCCCCGCATCACGAACGGGTCGGCGACGGGCGATTCGTCGGTGTTGATCCACACGCTCTTGAGGCGGGTGTACTCGTGCATGGACTCGATGCCGTGCTCGATGCCGACGCCGGAGTTCTTGAAGCCCTGCCTCGGCGACATGGGCGACATGGCGCGGTAGGTGTTGACCCAGATGGTGCCGGCGTCGAGGCGACGCGAGAGGCGATGGGCGCGGGCGAGGTTCTGCGTCCACACGCCGGCCGCGAGGCCGAACTCGGTGTCGTTGGCCAGCCCGACGACCTCGTCCTCCGTGTCGAAGGGCATGATGGCGGCGACGGGCCCGAAGATCTCCTCGCGGACGACGCGCATGCTGTTGGTGACGTCGGTCAGCACGGTGGGCTCGAAGTAGTAGCCGGGGAGCTGCACGTCGGGGCGGCCGCCTCCGGCGTAGAGGGTCGCGCCCTCGTCGACGCCGATGCCGACATACGATCTGACCTTCTCGAGCTGGTCGCTGAAGGCGAGCGGGCCGAGCTCGGTCGCATCGTCGAGGGGGTCGCCGATGACGATGGACTTCGCGCGAGCGGAGACGCGCTCGAGCAGCTCGTCGTAGACGGAGCGATGCGCGAAGACGCGGCTCCCGGCGATGCAGGTCTGGCCCGCCGCGGCGTAGATCCCCGCGATGACCCCCATCGCCGCGTTCTCGATGTTCGCGTCGTCGAACACGATGTTCGGGCTCTTCCCGCCCAATTCGAGCGTGCATCCGATGAAGCGTGCCGCCGCGCTCGCCGCGATGGCCGAGCCCGTGCGCGTCGACCCCGTGAAGGAGATCTTCGCGATGAGGGTGCTCTCGACGAGCGCCGCGCCTGCCTCGGCGCCGAGACCCGTGACGACGTTGACGACGCCGTCGGGGAACCCGGCCTCGCTCGCGAGCTGCGCGAAGCGGAGCACCGTGCGCGAGGTGTACTCGCTCGGCTTGATGACGACGGTGTTGCCGGCTGCCAGCGCAGGCGCGAGCTTCGAGGTCGTGAGCGTCAGCGGGGAGTTCCACGGCGTGATCGCGCCGACCACGCCGAGCGGCTCGTGCTGCGTGTAGTTGAGGATCTGCAGGTTGCTGGTGGGGATCTGCGAGCCCTGGATCTTGTCAGCGAGCCCGCCGTAGTAGTAGAGGTACTCGGGCAGTGACGCGAGCTGGCCGCGCATCTCGCGCAGGAGCTTGCCGTTGTCGAGGCTCTCCAGTCGGGCGAGCTCGTCGGCGTTCTCGGCAACCAGGTCGCCGAGGCGGCGCAGCAGCTTCCCCCGCTGCGTCGCCGTGAGGCCACTCCAGCTCGGCGCCTCGAACGCCCGGCTGGCCGCGGAGACCGCCAGCTCGACGTCGGCGGCGTCGCCCCTCGCCGCCTCGTACAGCACCTCGAGGGTCGCGGGGTTGATGCTCTCGAAGTAGGCGCCGCCGGCGGGATCGCGCCAGCCCCCGTCGATGAAATGTCCGTAGCGGTCAGTCATGGTGTGCTCCTTCGTGGTGCCTGGAGTTGGCGAGTTCCGTGTCTTCGATGTGCTCCGCGAGCTCCGCGGCGAAGGCCTCGGGCGCTTCGACGGGAAGCATGTGCCGCACGCCGGCGACGATGCGCGACCGGGCATCCGGGATGGCGGCGGCGAGCCTGCGGCTCATGTCGGGCGTCGAGCCGGGGTCGAGCTCCCCCGTGATGGCGAGGGTCGGGACGGAGATGGAGGCCAGATCAGCTTCGATCTGCCGGTCACCCGTCGCGAAGATCTCATAGGCGTGCCCGAACGACTCGACGTCGTTGGCTTCGAGCACCCGCCTCGTCGCGTCGACCGTCTCGGGAGCCACGTCGCTTCCCGAGTACCAGCGTTCGAGCGAGCGCTCGACGGTCGCTGCGAAGTCGGTCCGCGCCGAGGCGAGCCGGGCGAGCACGGCGTCGCGCTCCTCCGGGGTCCGCTGGCAGACGGAGCTGACGCAGACGAGCGACCGGACTCGGTCGTTCGAGTGGCTCGCGATTCGCTGGGCGACGAGCGCCCCGAGCGAGAAGCCCACGAGGTGGACCGGCCCGCTCGGAAGCCGCTCGGCGACATCGGCCGCGAACTCGGCGAGCGACATCGCCCCGCGCAGCCGCGGCTGGGCTCCATGACCCGGCAGGTCGAGCGCGATCGTCGGCCGGTCGAGGAGCTCCTCGACGCGGCCCCACATGGTCCGATCGAGCCCCACCCCGTGCAGCAGCACGATGGGCGTGCGTGTCGGCGTCGAGCTCACGTCGGCGCCCCGCTACAGCTCGGTCGAGAGCGCCGCGAGTCGCTGCTGCGGGCGCCCCTGGGCAGCCCCGGCCAGGGCGACGAGGATCTCGTCCGGGTGCGGCGCATCCGCGATCCGCACCTCGAACGACTGATGGTGCGAGCGGATCGTCGCGTCGGTGAAGTGCTTGAGCGGGATGTCGAACGCGACGCCGGCCGGCCCGCGCTTCTCGACTGCGGGCAGCAGGGTGCTCGCGTTCGCCGCCTTCCGGAAGTGGTCGCCGAACTTGAGCGTGTGGATGAGCGCCGAGCCGTGCTCGACCTCACCGTTCAGCCCGATGATCGCGGCCTTGCCGTATGCCTCGAGCGGTGCTCCGAGCGCCTCCATGACGCGGGGGGCGAGCAGCGCTCCGAGCTCGGACGCGACGGCGTCGATGCCGGCGCTCAGGTCCTCGACGAAGCCTTGGCCGGCCCACGGGTTCTCGATGATGGCGGCAACGACCGCGGTCCTCGCCGCGGGCGAGACCGTGCGGCCGCCCTCGATGAGTGTCTCGTCGACGATGGTGATGACTCTGCGAACCTTCATGCTGCGATTCCTTTCAGGATGTCGGAGGTGACCTTCACGTCGGTCGTGCGGTCTCCGATCCGGGGGTGTGGGCGGGGGCCGGACGACGCGACCGCGATGACCGCGATCTCGTCGCGGTGCGGCGCATCCGCGAGGTGCACGTCGAGCGACTGGTAGTGGCTGCGCGTTGCCGCGGCGGTCTTGTGCCAAAGCGGCACTCGCAGGTCGCCGCCGGCCTCGGCTCTCGTGTCCGAGAAGCAGATGATCGAGGTGCCCTCGAGGAACTCGCGGAGCAGGTTGCCGAAGTAGGGGGTGTGGATGAGCGCGCCAGCGTGCTCGATCTCGCCGTCGACGCCGACGACGGCGGCCTTCCCGAACGCTTCGACGTTCGCGGCCCCGCCGAGCGCCTCGAGGAGGCGGTCGCTGAGGAGCTTGGCGACGATGGGGGCGATCTCGGACGTGGCCTCCGTGAGGTCGGCGATGGGCCCTGCCCCGACCCAAGGGTTGCGGACGACGGCGACGGCACTCGCCTGCCGGATCGCGGTCGGGGCGTCGACGCCTCCGTCCGAGATGATGTCCTCGTAGGCAGTCGAGATCTTTCGCACGCCGAGGGCGACGGCGCGCTCGCGCAGCGTCTCGCCGCGACGCTCGGTCGCTGTGGCGGTGGTGGTCATGGTGGCTCCTGGTCTCCTCGAACGTCTGGTGTGCCCGGATGGGCGTCGGCGACTCAGGCGGTGATCGACTCGCTGTCGGCCGGGTTGCCGTGATCTGCCGGCGCGAGCGCTGCGCGGCTCGACGCCTCGACGTGCGTTCGCATGGCGAACTCGGCGCCGATCGCATCCTTCTCCACGATCGAGCGCACAACCGCGCGGTGCTCGTGGTTGGAGGCGAGCAGACGGCCGGGGCGCTCGATCGTGCGCAGCACGATGCGGTGGTAGGCGAGCTGGTTCATGAGGCGCTCGTAGTGCTCCGCGAGCTTGGCGTTGTCGGCGCCGAGCACGATGGTCCAGTGGAACTCGTGCACGAGGCGGGCGTACTCCGCCGTGTCGCCGGCCTTGGCGGCGGCGTCGCTCTCGTCGAGATTGCGCGACAGGGCGGCGACCTCCGAGGTGGGGCCTCGGCGGGCGAGCAGGTTCGCGGCGAGCCCTTCCAGCGATTCCTTGAGCTGGAACAGCTCGACGATCTCCCGCCGGGTGGGTGTTCGCACGAACGTCCCGACGCGGGGACGGATCTCGACGAGCCCCTCGTTCTCCAGCTGCTTGAGCGCCTCGCGGATGGGGGTGCGGCTCACGCCGAACTCCTGCGCGAGCACGAGCTCCGGCATCGGGTCGCCGGGTGGGTACGTGCCGCTCGTCACGAGACGGCGGAGTCGCTCGAGGAGAGGGAGGTCTGCGTACGCCTCATCGCTGAGACCCAACGGCGTGATCTGTTGCATACAAGAACGCTAGCTGGCATGCCACAGAATTGTCAACGACTCCGATTTTTCTCAGGAAACACAACGTTTACAACCAAGCGTTGACGCATGCATGAACCCAGGGTTACGCTCCGTTGCATGCAAGCAAACATCAAAGATGCTGTCGCAGCTGCATGGTCCGACGTCTGGGATCGGGGTGACTTCGGTGCGTTCGAAGCCCTCGTGACCACGGATTATCGGCGCGAGAGCACAAGATCGGGTCGGGTGTCCGCACTCGACGAGTTCAAGCAGGAGGTCACCGAGGTGCGCGCCGCGTTCCCGGACCTCGTCACGCGCATCGATCAGGTCCTGGTCGAGGACGACGCGCTCGCCGTCTTCTGGACCTCCGACGGCACGTTCAGCCAGCCGCTCGGCACTGTCCCCCCGACAGGCAAGCGCGTCGTCACGAACGGATCCAACTACGGCACCCTGCGGGACGGACGCGTCTCTTCCGAGCGCGTGACCTGGGACTCCGCCGAGCTGCTCACCCACCTCGGTCTCCCCTCCCTGCACTCGGCCTTCGAGGATGCTGACGCCGACTACGCCGACGAGTCCGCAGCTCCCCCGCGCGAGATGCTCAAGGCGTTCAACAAGCAGTTCATCTCCGGCGTCACCGTCGTCACGACGAAGGACGAGGAGGGCCGCCCCCGCGGCCTCGCCGTGAGCGCCTACTCCTCGGTGTCCCTCGACCCGCCCCTCGTGCTCGTGTGCGTGCAGAAGTCGTCGTCCACGTACCCCTCGCTCTTCCGGTCGACGAACCTCGGCATCAACATCCTGTCCAGCGAGCAGCAGCACGTGCTCGCGACCTTCGCCTCCAAGTCCCCGGACAAGTTCGCCGACATCACCTGGCACGAAGGGCCCGAGGGCAGCCCGCTCATCGACGGCTCCTCCGCCTCCATCGAGGTCGAGATCAAAGAGCGCTTCCAGGCGCTCACGCACACCATCTTCATCGGCCGCGTGCACCACGCGACGACCACCGACGACGCGCCCATTCTGTACAAGGCCGGCAAGTTCTTCGATGGACGAGGGCTCTCAGAGCTCTGACCAGGTCATCACAACCGCGATGACCGTTCCGCCCTCCCGGGCCTGCCTCCTCCGAAGTGGAGCAACACCATGACTCTTCACCATCCTCCGAAGCCCGAGCTGCATGATGACGACGCACTCGATGGTCACGGGCTCGAGCCGACGTCCGGCCCGAGTCGAGCTCAGGCGGCCGCCGACGCGCTGCGTCACCGACCCGGCGTCGTCTTCTGGGTTTCGATCGGCCTGATCCTGGCGTTCGTCTCGTGGGCGGCGATCTCGCCGGACACGCTCAACGGATCCATGACGGCCGCGATCAACTGGGCCTCGGCGACCGTGGGCTGGTCGTACCTCCTCGTGACGATCGGCTGCATCGGCCTGCTCGTGTACCTCGCCTGCAGCCGGTTCGGGCGCATCCGCCTCGGTGCTGACAGCGACCGGCCCGAGTTCAGCACGTGGGCCTGGCTCGCCATGATCCTCTCGGCCGTCATGGGCGTCGGCCTCATCAGCTACGGCGTCGCCGAGCCCATCTCCCACTTCGTCACGCCCCCGCACGGACTCGCCGAGTCCGGCACCGTCGAGGCCGCCGTCGTCGCCATGCAGTTCTCATACTTCGACTGGGGCCCCCACGCCTGGGCCGTCTTCGGCGTCTTCGGCGTCGCGATCGCCTACTCCACGCACCGCAAGGGCAACACGGGGCTCGTCTCCCCCATGCTGCGCCCCATCTTCGGCGACCGCGTCGACGGGTGGCTCGGCAACGTCATCGACATCTTCGCGATCATCGCGACCCTGTTCGGCACCACGACGTCCCTCGGGCTGGGCGCCTCGCAGATCACGGAGGGCCTCAACCGCGTCATGGGGCTGCCGACGGAGACCTTTATCCAGATCCTCGTGATCGCCGTCATCACGGTCATCTTCACGCTCTCCGCGCTGTCTGGCGTGAACCGCGGCATCAAGTACATCTCGCAGATCACGATGCTCGCCTCGGTGGCCCTCGGCATCTTCGTCTTCTTCGTGGGGCCGACGAACTTCATCACGAACCTCTTCGTGCGCTCGACCGGCGCCTACGTGAGCAACTTCTTCGAGATGAGCCTCACGACCCCGCTCACGGCCGACGACGGTCAGTGGATGCAGTGGTGGACGTACTTCATGATGGCCTGGTGGCTCAGCTGGGGCGCGTTCGTCGGCGTCTTCCTCGCGAAGATCTCGCGCGGCCGCACCATCCGCCAGTTCGTCCTCGGCGTCATGGTCGTGCCGAGCCTCGTGTTCTTCGGCTGGTTCACGATCTTCGGCGGCTCGGCCATCAAGTTCGACCTCGACGGCGACGGCAGCATCGGCACCGCGGCCACGGCCGACGTGAACTCGGCGTTCTTCGAGATGCTCTCGAACCTGCCGCTCGTGGAGATCACGTCGATCGTCGCGATCGTCCTCGTCGTGCTGTTCTTCATCTCGGGTGCCGACGCGAACACGTTCGTGCTGAGCATGCTCTCCTCCAGGGGCGCACTCGAACCGGCCAAGCCGGTCCTCGCGATCTGGGGCCTCCTCACCGGCCTGTGCGCATCCCTGCTGCTGCTCACCGGTGGACTCGCGGCGCTCCAGCAGGCGGCGATGCTCTCGGCGCTGCCGTTCACGATCATCGTCGCACTGCTGGGCATCTCCCTCATCCTGCAGCTGCGTGAGGACCCGCACTTCGACTACACGAGGGACGTGCGCCGCGAGGACCTCCGGACGGGCGTGCTGCGCCTGCCGGAGCACGGCCCGAGGCGCAAGCCGAATCCCGAGTCGCCGCGCCCCTGACCCCCGCGCCCCGAGACACCTGAGCCGGGAGCTGAGTTGTGGTCGTCAACATACCGTTGAAGCGACCACAACTCAGCTCCCGGTTCGGGCTATCGCGGCGTGGGCGGAGGAGAGGGGCGAGAGGACAGGTGATGTCTGCTCCAGCCCTGGAGAGCTATTCGACGAGCTTGCCCTCCACGGAGACCTCGCCGATGAGCTCGGCGATCTCGGCGGGGACGGGTGGGATCTCCTCCCGGGTGATGCCGCCGCCCGGCGACCACACGAGGTTGACCTGCATGGCGGGGTCGAGCTCGGGGAAGTCGCTGCGGTTGTGGCAGCCGCGCGTCTCACGACGCTCCAGGGCGGCCTCCAGGGTCGCCCTCGCGGCGAGCGCCGAGGACTTGAGGTCGAAGGCGTGCGCGAGGTCCTGGAAGCCGGCGATGTCTGGGTGGATGCCGACGTCCTCCATCCGAGCCTCGATGACGTCGAGCGCTGCGATGCCGGCCTTGAGCCCCTCCTCGTCTCGCACGACGCCCGCGTACTCGGTCATCGTGTCGCGGATGGCGCGCTGCAGGGCGCGCACGTTCTCACGACCGTCGGCGCTGAGCAGCTCGTCGATCTCACCGCGCGCCTGCGCGACGGCTGCCGGCGACCGGAGCTGTGCATCCAGGCTCTCGGAGTGGGCGACGGCCGCCCGGCCGACGATGCGGCCGAAGACGAGCAGCTCGATGAGCGAGTTGCCGCCGAGGCGGTTCGCGCCGTGGAGGCCGCTCGACGCCTCGCCGATCGCGTAGAGCCCGTCGACGTCGGTGCCGTGGTCGTCGGGGCGAACCCACACGCCACCCATCGAGTAGTGGGCGGTTGGCGCGATCTCGATCGGGCTCACGGTGATGTCGAGCATCTGCAGGTCGAGCATCTGCTGGTAGATGCGCGGCAGGCGGTTCATGATCGTCTCGCGGGGCAGGTGCGAGACGTCGAGCCAGACGCCGCCGTTCGCGGTGCCGCGGCCCTCCTTGATCTCGGTGTACGCGGCGAGCGCGACCCGGTCACGCGTCGAGAGCTCCATGCGCTCGGGGTCGTAGCGCTCCATGAAGCGCTCCCCGAGGCCGTTCGTGAGGATGCCGCCTTCGCCGCGGGCGGCTTCCGAGACGAGCGTGCCGGCCGCGTTCTCGGGCTCGATGATGCCGGAGGGGTGGAACTGCACGAGCTCGGGGTCGCGCAGGCGCCCGCCGGCTTCGACGGCGAGGCGGAACGAGTCGCCCGTGTTCTCGTCGCGTCGCGAGGAGGTGCGGCGCCAGATGCGGTTGTGCCCGCCGGCGGCGAGGATCACGGAGTCGGCGTGGATGAGGTACCTCGTGCCGTCGTTGATATCGAACCCGTAGGCACCGAAGACGACGTTGTCGCGCACGAGGATGCGGGTGATGTAGACGGTGTCGAGGATGGGGATGTTCAGCTGCTCCGTGCGGGCGACGAGCGAGCGCTGGATCTCGAGGCCCGTGTAGTCGCCGGCGAAGGCGGTGCGGCGGAACTTGTGGGCGCCGAAGAAGCGCTGCGAGATGCGGCCGTCGCCTTCGCGCTGGAAGCCCATGCCGTAGCGCTCGAGGTCGCGGATACCCTGCTCGGCGCCCCGGGTCACGATCTCGACGGTGTGCGGGTTGGCGAGCCAGTAGCTCTCCTTGATGGTGTCGGCGGCGTGCTGCTGCCAGCTGTCGTCCGCGTCCATCGTGCCGAGGGCCGCGTTGATGCCGCCGGCGGCGAGCGAGGTGTGGGCGTCGTGCTTGGGGCGCTTGCCCACGGCGAGCACGTCGACACCCTGCTCGGCGACTTCGATGGCGGCGCGCAGGCCGGAACCGCCGGTTCCGATGACGAGCACGGTGGTGGAGAACTGGCGTTCGATGGACTTGGTCGCGGTCATGTCAGCAACGTTAGAGAGCACCCGATGATTACTCCAATGCATAGTCCTGTTCGTCCTGATGCGCGTAGGCTATCGGCATGAACCTGGACCAGTTGCGGAGTTTCGTGGAGGTCGCCTCGCAGGGGCACTTCACACGGGCAGCGGAGGTGCTGCACCTCGCGCAGCCCTCGCTGAGCCGCCAGATCTCGACCCTCGAGCAGGACCTCGGCGCCCCGCTCTTCAACCGCACGCCAGGTCGAGTCGCGCTCACCGATGCGGGTGAGTCCCTGCTGCCGCTCGCGCGGCGAATGCTCGCCGACGCCGACTCGGTGCGGCGCGAGATGGCGGAGCTCGCCGACCTCAAGCGGGGCACGGTGCGGCTCGGCGCCACGCCCTCGCTGTGCGTGAGCCTCGTCGCGGACGCGCTGCAGTCGTTCCACGCCTCGCATCCCGGCATCGAGCTGCACGTCTCGGAGAGCGGCTCCCAGGGCCTCATCGAGCAGCTCGCGGAAGGCGCGCTCGATCTCGCGCTCATCACGACTCCCGAATCCAGGCAGACCCCGCGCGCCACCCTCACCAGGCTGCCGCTGCTCAACGAGGAACTCGTCGTGGTGTCCCCCGTCGACGGGGCCGCGGCGATCCGCTCCCCCACCATCTCCCTCGAGGAGCTCGCCGCCGCCCCGCAAGTGGTCTTCTCGCGGGGCTACGACCTCCGTGCAACAGCAGAGGCCGCGTTCCTCAAGGCCGATCTGCGACCGAACGTGGTGGTCGAGGGGCCGGAGATGGATGCGGTGCTGCGCTTCGTGGAGCTCGGACTCGGCGTCGCGGTTGTGCCGGCCATGGTCATCCGCGGGCGGGCGGGCTTCCGCTCCGCCAGGCTCACGAGCTCCATCCTGCAGCGCACCGTGAGCCTCGCGCACCGGAGCGACGTGCCCCTCTCACGCGCCGCACGCGCCATGGCGGCGACGATCGAATCGATCGCCGCCGCCATGGTCGGCCAGACGCCGGGAACCAGCAGCGTGGAGCCGTGAGGCAACTGCTGGGAACGGCGCGCTAGCTGTTCACGAGCTCCTTCTGCTCCTGCTTCGCACGCTTGCGAGCGACCAGGCGGCCGCGCACGGTGAAGGCGAGCACCAGCGCCAGGAGGGTGTAGAGCGCGATCGCGATCGGCCCCTGCACCAGCACCGAGAAGTCGCCGTTGGCGCTCATCGCCGCGTCCCGCAGGCTCGTCTCGGCCAGCGGGCCGAGGACCATGCCGATGATGAGCGGTGCGATCGGGAAGTCGAGGGCACGCATGAGGAAGCCGAGCAGGCCGACCCCAAGCAGCATCAGCAGGTCGAACGTCGAACCCGACGTGGCGTAGATGCCGAGCGCGCAGAAGATCGTGATGCCCGCGTACAGGTAGGGACGCGGGATCAGGAGCAGCTTCGCCCACAGCATCGCGAACGGCAGGTTCAGGACGAGCAGCACCACCATGGCGATGAAGAAGCTCGCCAGCAGCGCCCAGACCAGCTCGGGGGCGCGGTCGAAGAGCAGCGGGCCCGGCTGCAGGCCGTACTGACGGAACGCGGCGAGCATGATCGCCGCGGTCGCCGAGATGGGGAGGCCGAGCGCCAGGAGCGCGCCCATCGCCATACCGGTCGTCGCATTGCCAGCGGCCTCCGGGGCTGCGAGGCCCCTGATCGCGCCCTTGCCGAACTGCGGGTCCTTGCGGCGCGCATCCAGTCGCTTCTCCAGGCCGAAGGCGAGGAACGTGGGGATCTCGGAGCCGCCGGCCGGCACTACACCGAACGGGAGACCGATGACCGTGCCACGCAGCCAGGCCGGGGTGGCCTCCTTGAACTCCTTGCGGCTCAGCCACGGGCGACCCTTCGGACGGATCATGCCCTTGTCGTTGACGTGCCGCTCGAGGCAGGCGACGTAGATGACCTCGCCGAGCGCGAGGACCGCGACGGTCACGGTCACCAGCGAGATGCCGTCGAACAGCTGCGGGGAGTCCATCGTGAAGCGCGGGGCGCCGGAGACGCCATCGATGCCGATGACCGCGATGCCGAGGCCGATGAACAGGGCCGTGAGCCCCTTGACGACGTTGTCGGTGACCACCGTGGAGGTCGCCGCGAACGCGAACACCGCGAGGGCGAAGAACTCCGCCGGCCCGAAGCTGCTGGAGAAGTCGGCAAGCGCAGGGGCCAGGAAGACCACCACGATCGAGGCGATGAAGCCACCGATGAACGCGCCGATGGCAGCCGTCGCGAGTGCCTGGGCGGCCCGACCGTTCAGCGCCATCTTGTGGCCCTCGAACGTCGAGGCGATGGCCGAGGCCTGCCCGGGCGTGTTCATCAGGATGCCCATGGTCGAGTCGCCGAAGAGGCCACCGAAATAGACGCCGGCGAACATGATGAACGCGGCCGTCGGCTCGAGCGAGAACGTGACGGGCAGCAGGAGGGCGACCGCCATCGAGGAGCCGAGGCCCGGCAGCACGCCGACGGCGGTCCCGAGGAGGCAGCCGATGAAGACCCACATGAGGTTCTGCCAGGTGAGGGCACCGGCGAACCCCTCCATGAGGAGTTGGAGCGTTTCCATGTCAGATACCTCCGAGGATGCCGGACGGGAGCGACATGCCGAGTGCCATGTCGAAGGCGATGTAGGCGAGCGAGCTCAGCGTGAACCCCACGACGAGGCTCGCCACCGGCTTCGTCGAGCCGAAGCCGCGGGCCACGCACCAGAAGAGGAGGGCTGCTGCGATGACCCAGCCGAGCAGGTCGAGCGTCAGCGAGAACACCAGGAACGAGCCGACGACCCAGGCGAACGATTTCACGTCGACGCGCACCTTGCGGGGAGCGCCGGCTGCGCCCGCCGCAGCGAGCGCCTCGTCGTCGGCCAGCGCACGGGCGAGAAGCTCCTCCTCGGTCATCGTCGACGAGGCCGCGGTCGCGCGCAGCTCACGGACGGCACCGACGGCGAGTAGAGCCGCGAAGAGGTACAGGCCGGCGGCGATGAGGCCGGGGAAGAACTGCGGCCCGGGGAAGTCGGCCCCCTCTGGCACCTTCATCGTGAAGATGCCGTAGAGGAGGTAGGTGGCGAAGGCTGCGATGACCAGCGGCATCGTCAGCCCCTTGAGGAGGGTGGCCGTCTTGCTTGGGCCTGCGGCGAAGGTCAGGTCTCCGCCGATGACCGCCGACGCGGCAGTCGGGTTCGCGTGGTGCGTCATTGTCCCATCTCCTCGTAGAGCGCCGTGATGCGCAGTTCCTCTTCAGCGAGGAACGTGTCGAGCTCGTCGCCCGTGATGAGGCGCTCGTTCCAGTGGTACCTCTCGATGGCTTCCTGCCACTCGGGTGTCTCCGTCGTCTGCACCACGAGTTCGGCGAGGGCGTCCGTCTGCTCCTCGGTCAAGCCTGAGGGAGCGTGGATCGAGCGCCAGTTCGTGAGCGAGATGTCGTAACCCTGCTCGGCGGCTGTCGGAATGTCGACGCCTTCGATGGGCTCCTCCGCCACCACCGCGAGGGCCCGCAACCTGCCGGCTTCGATCTGGTCGATGTTGTCTGCGTAGCCTCCCGCCGCGGCCTTCGCCGTGCCGTTGAGGAGCGCCTGGATGGCCTCGCCACCGCCGTCAGACGAGATGTAGGTAGTGTCGACGGGCTCGATGCCTGCGCTCAGCGCGAGGTCGGTCACCACGAGCTGGTCGAACGAGCCACCGCCGGTCCACGGGATGGACTTCGGGTCGGCCTTCCATGCCGTGGCGAGTTCCTCGAGGGTCTCGTACGGGGAGTCGGCTGGGACGACGATGACGTCGTACTCCTCGACCATCACCGCGAGCGGCGTGACGTCTTCGAGCTTTGCCGCGGAGTCGTACTGGATGGTGGCGGCCAGCAGGCCGGTTCCACCGACGAGGAGGTTGTTGGGTTCGCCATCGAGCACGGAGACATTGCCAAGCGCGATCGTTCCGCCGGCCCCTGGCATGTTGACCACCTGCACGTTGTTGACGAGCCCCTCGGCTTTCTGCGCCTGCTGCAGTTCGCGGGCGACCGTGTCCCAGCCGCCACCGGCAGCTGCCGGGGCGATGATCGTCATGGACGCGTTGATGTCCTGACCCGCCGCGGCGGACGTGATCGACCCGAAGCTCGCGACGGCGATCGATGCGGCGGCTACGACTCCACCGATGACGCGGCCGACCACACGCCTGCCGCCGGGCTTGGCCTGCCGGCCCGGTTCGTCCGGCGCCGCCGGGTCTTTCGTTGCTCGGATCATCATTGCTCCATTCGCGCGGACATCGTTGTCTCCGCAATATCGACCTAGGATTGCACCGCGCTCGCACGTGAGGAGCTCCACGAGGAGTTGTGCTCATAAGTGCTCGCGAGCCCGGCGCGAAGAGGCGCCGCTCGGGTCTGCGCAGGCCGAAGGCTCGAGCCAGAAGCCGCAAGCCATGGGCGCGGGAAGTGAGGATAACGATGCCGTTCAAGCTCAGCCAGCGAGCCGTGCGCCTGGGGATGCTCGTGGTGCCGAGTCTCATCACGCTCGGCTCCGTCTCGATCACGGCCGCGATCGCCTTCTCGGCGCAGGAGAGGGAGCTTCGCGAGACCACCGCCGAGCGCGTGCATGAAGTCGCGTCGAGCCTGGCACAGCTGGACGAGGTACGTGGAGCGCTCGAAGCCGTCACGAATGCGGGCACCACCTCAGCGCTCGCGGACGCGGACGACCTCGCCGGGGCCACCGATGCCCTGCAGCCGCTTGCCAGCCTCGTGGAGAACGCGACGGGCGTCTACTACGTCGTCATCACCGACGACGAGGGCGTGCGCATCACGCATCCGGACCCCGCCGAGCGTGGGGTGCAGGTCTCGACGGCCAACGCCTCCGTCCTCGCCGGGGAGGCGTTCCACGGCACGGAGGAAGGTGCATCCGGCCCCTCGCTGCGCGCGAAGGTCCCCGTGGTCGGGCAAGACGACACCGTCCTCGGAATGGTCGCCGTCGGCGTGCTCGAGTCGAGCATCTCCGCGGACAGCGCCGAGGCCCTCGGGGAGCTCCTCCCCTGGACGATCGGCGCACTCGTCCTCGGCACGCTCGCCAGCTCGGCCCTCGCGTTCGCGGTCGAGCGCCGGTTCCGCAGACTCGACGCGCTCGCCGCCGAGCACGCGCAGATGCGGCGCACGACCACCGCCCTGCGCGAGCAGTCTCACGAGTTCAGCACCCGCATGCACGTGGTCCACGGCCTCGTCTCGAGAGGCGACACCCAGGACGCGCTCGAGTACATCGACGAGGTCGTGCCGGTTCGGACGGCAGGGGTCGACGCTTCCGACAGCACCGATTCGAGTCTCCACCTCCCCCTCCTCGACGCCACGACGCAGGCGGTGCGGGCCGAACTACACGAGCTGGGAGCGCAGGCGAGCTTCGACCTCGAGCTCGACGAGGACATCGACGACGGCGTCGTGACCGTCATCGCGAACCTCTGCCGGAACGCGGGCGAGGCGGGCGCATCCCAGGTCCTCTGCACGCTTCGCGAGAGCGGCAGCCGCATCATCGGGCTCGTCGACGACGACGGTCCCGGCCTGGACGCCGAAGCGAGCGGCCGTATCTTCGCCCCTGGGTTCTCTTCCAAGCCCGACCCGAGCGGACTCGGACGGGGCATCGGCCTCGAGCTCGTCCGCCGGACGGTCACGTCGCGCCGCGGCACCATCGAAGTCGGGGCGTCACGACTCGGCGGGTCCGCTTCGCCTTCGAGATCGAGCGGCTGCCATGACCGAGATCATCGACGCCGTCGTTGCGGCCAGGAGAGGAGCGGCATGAGCAGAACCGAGGAGAGCCCGCGGGCGGCCTCGAACCCGATCCGAGTGCTCGTGGTCGACGACGATCGTGGGGCCAGGGCCCTGCATAGCGGGTTCATCACCGACATCCCCGGATTCTCGCTCGCCGGTACCGCCAGCACCGGTGAGTCCGCGCTCGCGCAGAGCATGAGCGGGGTCGACCTCATGCTCCTTGACATGCGGCTTCCCGACATCAGCGGAGTCGAAGTCCTTCACCGGCTCAGAACACTCGGCGCGAAGGTACCGGACGTGCTGGTGATCAGCTCGTCCCGCGACCAGACGACGGTGCGACAGGCCCTCGCGGCCCACGTCGTCGGCTACCTCATCAAGCCGTTCACGCAGGCCGCCCTGCAGGAGCGCCTCGACCTCTACAGCGCCGAGCGTCGAGCGAGTCCGGAGAGCGACCGCGAGCGACCCCTCGGCCAGGGTGAGATCGACCGGCTGCTGGCCACAGGCAGCATTCGTCAGCCCGCCGTGCCGCGCGGCCACTCGAGCGTGGCGCGAAACGGTGCCGCGCAGTCGGCGCAGCTCCCGAAAGGGCTGGCACAGGTCACGCTCGAGCGGGTCGTCGCCTCGCTCGACCCGGTGATCCCGGCCACGGTGCTCGACGTCGCCGAGGCCTGCGACATCTCCCGTGCGACCGCGAGGCGCTACCTCGACCACCTCGTCGAGACGGGGGTGATCGACCTGGCGCACCGGTACGGCAAGCGCGGGCGGCCGCAGGTGCTCTACCGGTTGTCTCCCTCCCCCGAGCGCTGATCTCCCGGTCATGGTCACCGCGGTGCGCGCTGGGCGATCCCTACGCGCACCGCTTCTTCTGGATGTCCGAGACCAGGTCGCTCGTCGTTCCGACGACGCTGTAGTTGGCCCCGGGGTACTTCGAGGTCACGGCCCACGCAGTCTGAGGAACGCACGTCTGCGTGGCGAGCACCAGCGGATACCCGGTGCGCGCGGAGACGAGCAGGGCCACGGCGATGTCCGCGGAGCTTCCGGGGTTCGCGAGCGCGAAGCCCTTCGGACGGATGCTCCCGGCGTCGAAGTCGCCCAGGAGCGCCCCGTTGATGGCGAACGCGTCCGAGGAGTTGACCCGGGTCGTGTTCGAGACCTTGGCCTTCACCTCGTTGAAGACGGTCGCCGAGAGCGACGCCACTGGGCCGATGACACGGGCCGAGGTGACCTTGCCGGTTGCGAAGTAGGACTTGAAGCTGGCGCTGGTCTGCGTCGGCCCGGTCAGGAGCACCGGCGCCTTGGCGAGGGTGGCCCTCCCGGAGGCGTTGGCGATCTCCGTCGCCTTGCCGCTGTTGGCGATGTACACGTTGGGATCGTTGGGGAAGAACCGCTTCGCCACCACCAGCGCGGTCTCCGATTTGTCGGCGGCGGTCACGACCTCGAGCCTCGGCGTGAGCTTCCCGAGCGCGGTCTTCTGCGCCTCCGAGATCGTGCCGATGACGAAGATCGCCGAGGGTTTCAGCCTCGTCACCTCGGCGGAGATGCTGGACGGGAGCGCGTCTGGCTTCGTGAGCAGCAGGTTGCCGTTGATCTTGGCGGCGACGGGGGCCGCGAGGAGTGCATCCACACCGCCCTCGCCGTTTGCGATGACCAGCTTGTTGCCGACCGTGTTGACCTTGCCGGAGGCCGTGACCGCGTTGGCGTAGGTATCGGTGGAGCCCAGGCGGTCGACGACACCCGGTGCCGCCGTCGGGCTCGGCGTTGCCGGTGTCGTCGGCGTCGCGGTCGGTGTCGGCGTGGCGGTCGGCGCCCCGAACTGCGGGAGCTTCGTGCTCGAGGTGATCTCGCCCCACTTCGTGAGGGTCCATGGGATCTTGTTGATGAGGTCGACGCTGCCGTGCGCGTTGTGGACGATGCCTCCGGGGAGGTACGGGTTGGGCTTGCCCTGCGCGGTGTACGTGACGGGATGCTGCAGGTTGAGCGCCATGGTCCAGAAGTTCTGGTCGGTGATGATGCCGCCGTACTCCTGCAGGTTCTTGACGACGACCTTCTCGAAGCTGGAGAGACCGAGCGCGGCGATCTTCGCGTTCGTGGCCGCGTCGTTGGGAATCCAGAACCGCTGCCCCATCTTCGGGGCGTGCGCCTCGCTCAGCTTCCCGTCGGTCTGGTAGGCGGGCCACATGGCCGTGCCGGACCGCGTGGAGGGGAAGGTCCAGCTCGTGACGTGGTTGATGGAGCCAGCCGCGATCTCCTCAGCGCCTGCCATGAGGAACTCGTTCATGACGCCGCCGACGGAGCTCGTGCCCCGCTCCGCCTTGAGCCATTCGTTCTGGTCGAACCAGTTCGTCGACTTCGGGGAGTTGAGGGTGGTGAGGTAGCCGCCGCCCATCATCCAGGACCCGTCGCTCTGCTTCTCCGCGACGTAGTACCCGCGCACGATGCCAGTGGCGATATCGACGACGGTCATCGACTGGTCGCCGCCCGGAATCGGACCGCCGGGCAGGGCGTGCGCCGGGATGACGACCTTGCCGTAGTTCTTCGCGGTGGTCGCGAACGGAGTGATCTGGAACCCGTACGTGCCTCCGGTCGCCGAAGCGGTCGCCTTGCCCTCCATGACGGGGTGGATGTCCGGGTAGAGCGCGTAGCTCTGCATCTTCACCTTCACCCAGTTGGCGTCGGCTTTCGAGCTGTCGACCGTGTAGATGGGGATCGTGAAGTTCTCGCGGTTCGTGGAGGTCTTGAGTCGGCCCTTCCAGTAGTCGCTGAGGTACCGGTCGGGCAGCGTGTCGACCATCGCGGCCGTCTGGTCGGACAGTGACGAGACGGGCGCGCCCTGCGGTGTCGTCGTCGCGTAGCTGCCTTTGGCGACGTAGTTCGCTGGCGACATGACGTCTTGGCCCACGGTCCCGAAGTTCGCGGCCTGGGCTGGTCCGGTTCCGAGGAACGTCAGCAGTGAGGCCGCGAGCATCGCGGCGAGAGAGAGGGAGAGCGCTTTCTTCATGAGTCACATCCGTGTTCATTGATCGAGCGGTGGCCCCCTTTCCTGATCGTAGGGTGAAATACGGGGTGAAATCACTCGTGCATGTGAAATCACGTGAATTGGCACGGATTCGCGGAGCGACTACCGTCGCTGGCATGCGCAGCCTTCCGGGACACCTCACCCTCGGCGGATGTTCCCTCCGCTACTCCGACAGCCTCGACGCGGCCGACGCCGACGCCGACGCGGTTGTCCTGCTGCACGGGGCGGGCGCCGACCACACGATGTTCAGGCGCCAGGCGGATGCGCTTCGTCTGGCAGGCCTGCGCGTCGTGCTCGTCGACCTTCGCGGGCACGGGGCGTCGCGTCCGAACTCGACGGACCTCTCCCCCGAGCTGTTGGCGAGCGACGTCGAGCGGCTCATCGCGCACCTCGGCCTCGGCAGGGTCTCGCTGCTCGGGCATTCGCTCGGCGGGAATCTCGCGCAGGAGCTGGTTCGGCGCTCCCCGGAGCGGTTCCGGAGCCTCGTGGTGCTGGATTCCACCTGGAACGCCGGCCCGCTCAGCTTCCTGGAGCGTGCCGGTGTCCGCGCCGCGGCGCCCATCCTCCAGCTGATCCCGGCGAGGAGCCTGCCGAAGCTCATGGCGGATGCTTCAGCCGTGACGGCGACGGCACGTGCCGAGCTGACGCGAACGTTCAGCGCGATGTCGAAGCGGGAGTTTCTGGCGGTCTGGCGTGCGACGACGCAGTTCGTGCGTCCGACTCCCGGCTACCGCACGCCCGTGCCGACACTGCTGGTCCGTGGCGCGAGCGACACCACCGGGAACATCTCGCGAGCCATGCCTGCCTGGGCGGCGGCGGACGGACTCACGGAGCTCGTCGTCGCCGGCGCCGGCCATGTCGTGACGCTGGATGCGCCGGACGAGGTCTCTGCGGCGCTCGTCGAGTTCCTCGGTAGCTGAGCTTGACAGCAGCCGCTGCAACGCAATCGGCCGCGGTGACCCGCTTGTCGTCGAGGACAAGCGGGTCACCGCGGCCGAGACGCGCGATGCGCGCGCGATGCGGGTGGAGCGGAGGCTAGGCCGTGATGGCGCGTCCGCCGGGTCCGCGGTACTGCGCAGAGCCGTAGCCCACGATGAAGTACCCGATGATCGACAGCAGCCAGAGCAGGAAGAAGCTGAACACTCCGCCCTTGCCGAACGCCTTGCCGATGCGCATCGCGACGAAGATCGAGAACACGACGTTCACGATCGGGATGAGGTAGAGCAGCACCGTCGCGCCGTGGTACCCGGCGATCTTGACGAGGATGTAGACGTTGTAGATCGGGATGATGGCGCCCCAGCCCGGGTAGCCGGCCTTCCGGAAGACGGGCCAGAGGGCGATGATGAGGAGGACCCAGCCGACAAAGCCGCTGGCGGTGCCGCCGGGCGAGAGCGCTTCCCACTGCCAGGAGTCCATCTGGGTGGAGTTTTCGAGCGTGAACATAGTGACGTCCTTGAGGTCCGTGAAGCTGGTGAGATCCCCTGGGCTTCGGGGAGCGGAGCAACGCTACCGCGAGCTGTCAACTTCCTGGGAGCCTTTCGTCGCTGGAAGGCACGAATTGCACGCTTCGAGGCCTGAGGTGCAGGCTCGGCCAGTCGTCGACGTCCCGCAGGAGCTGCCGATCGTGGCTCGAGAGCACAACCGCGGCCTGCGTTCCCGCGAGCGCATCGGTCAGCTCGTCGACCAGGGCCATCGAGAGGTGGTTCGTGGGCTCGTCCAAGAGCAGCACGTGCGGCTTCGCGGCGAGGACCAGCGCGAGGTCGAGTCTGCGCTGCTGCCCCATCGACAGCTCGCCGACCCGCTTGCCCGCCTCCCTCGCCCGCAGCAGGCCGAGCTGCGAGAGCCCCACCGTCTCGCTCGGTGAGACGGTGCCGGCGGCTTCGAGCTCGCCCAGCCGCAGCTCGTACACCTCCGCCGCGCGCTGCTCGAGCGGGAGCGACGATTCCTGCGGGAGCACGCCGACTCGGGTGCCGGGCTGCACACGCACCGAACCCGCATCCGGGGCGAGGGAGCCCGCCAGCACGCGCAGGAGCGTCGACTTCCCTGCACCGTTCGGGCCGGTGACGGCCAGCCTGCCCCGATGGGAGAGCGCGAGGGACACGGGACCGTGGAGGCGCCCCGTGACGGCCACCCCGTCGACGCTCAGCAGCTCAGCTCCTGCCCGGGTGCGGAGCTCCGGGAACCGGAAGAGCCGCGGTGGTTCCGGCACCGTCACGGCGTGCGCTTCGAGGGCCTCCTGGCGACGGTGCACACTCTGCGCGAGGCCAGCTGCGCGGGTGGCTCGGCCGTGCTTGTTCGCGCCCTTGCCCGGGCGCCACCCCGTGACGAGGCGGTTCTGCGCCGCGCTCAGGCTCTCCTGCAGGCGGGCCTGCTCCTGCTGCTGGCGCTCGTAGTCCTGCTCCCACCGCTCGCGCTCGGCGGCGCGCGCCTCGCGGTACCCGGCGAAGCCATTGCCGGAGACGCGGGGCCGCTCGTCCGGCGTCGGGTCGAGGTCGACGATCGTCTCGGCGACGTCGGCGAGCAGCGCCCGGTCGTGGCTCACGACGACAACCGCCCCCGTGCGCGAGCGGAGCCGCTCGGTGAGGAAATCGAGCCCCGCGCGATCGAGGTGGTTGGTCGGCTCGTCGAGCAGCAGGAAGTCGTCGTCTGCCCCGAGGAGACAGGCGAGGCGGACCCGGTAGCGCTGTCCCACGGAGAGCTCGCGGAGGAGGCGGTCGGGATCGGTCTCGGCGTCGAGGGCCTCGAGCGCGATGAGCACTCGCCGCTCCGCGTCCCACGCGTCGAGCACCTCCGCGGCCTCGAGGGCCGCGGCGTAGCGCTCTTCGGCTCTCGGACCGCCCTCCGCGAGTGCCGCTCCTGCGGCGTCGAGCTCGGCGAGGATGGCGAGCGCCGTCGCGATGGAGTCTGCGATGGCCTGGCCGACGGTCCGAGCGTCGTCGGCGTGCATCTCCTGCTCGGCGAGACCGAGGGTGCCGATGCGCTGCACGGTGCCGCTGTCTGGCGGGAGGATGCCCGCGAGCACGTGCAGGAGCGACGACTTTCCGCGGCCGTTCTCGCCGACGATCGCGATGCGCGACGTGGCGGTGACCACGAGGTCGACGGAGGTGAGCACGGGCCTCGCGCCGCGCAGCAGCGAGACGTCGGTGAGGGTGAGCTGCGCGCGATGGCGCGCTGGAACTGACTTGGGGGTGGTGTGCACGATCATTCCTTCAGAGCGGCGCGGCGCGAGCCGCCGAGGGCTCGGAGAGGTCTCAAAGAGGGCTCGGCAAGGCGTCAGCGGCTGGGCGCGCGAAAACGGCGACCCGGAGTCGGGTCAGAGCAGGTGGCCACCGTGATGCTCGGGCGGTCTCGGTTCGAGAGACCGGCGTCAGCGAGCGCGGAAGGCCAGCTCAGCCGTTAGCAGAAGAGAAGAAGGAACACGCGTTCACGGTACCAGCGGGGCGCGACGTCGTCGAGCTCGCATGCGCGTCACGGCCAGGTCTGCGCCGAGCATGACGCCGCCGCCGAGCGCGTACACGAGCAGGTCCCTCACCTCGAACCCGGAGCCGAGGACCAGCCGGGCCGGTGCGAACGCCTCGTTCGCGCGGGCTGGCAGCTCGGTCAGCTGCAGCAGCTCGACCGCGAACGACCAGGCGACCGCGAGCGCGAACGCGGTCCACGCTCTGGCGCGGGGCGCGAGCAGGACGACCCCGAGGTAGACGGCGACCGTGTACAGGCCGGCACCGACGATGTCCCCGAACTCCCCATCCGGAAGCGCGTAGTGCACTGCGAGGCCCAGCGCGACGGTCGCGGCGAGCAGAACCGCGGCCGCGACTCGGCGGCGCAGGGCATCCACGCGCGAGGTCAGCTCCTGCTGGGCTTCAGCCGCGCCGCTCACGCTGGGCCGCCGCTCGTCTCGGTCAGGCGCTCGACGGCCCCGATCGCGGTGACCGCGCGGAGGCCGGAGACGACGGCGCCGTTGAGGGTCTGCTCGAGGCCCGTGTGCTCGCCCGCGAAGGCGACCCGGCCCGCTGGCACGTCGAACGCGTCGAGGTCGGCCGGAGTCCAGTCCAGCGAGGCCGCCGAGTAGGAGCCGCGCGTCCACGGGTCGTCGCTCCAGTCGGTGAGGAGCACGTCGCCGTCGATGACGAGCTCGGGCCGCAGCGCCTGCAGCTCGCTGACCCAGCGCCCCGGTCCCGCTTCCGTGTGCAGGGCGTCGAGGGTGGCCCTGCTCCCCGCGAAGCAGGACAGGGCGGGGATGCGGTGCTCGCCGTCGGCAGACAGGGAGCGCCAGGACCACCAGCTCAGGTCCGCGCTCTGCAGGGCGATGTCGTCGTCGACGGCGGCGAGGGGCACGCCGAGCTTCGCGGCGGTGCCCATGATGCGGTGCGAGAGGGCGGCATCCTGCCCCGGGGTGAGGGCGAAGCCGAGTCGCAGGCTGCGCAGGATGGGCAGCGGCACGGCGATCACGGCCGCGTCGGCGTGCAGCGTGCTTCCGTCAGCGAGGGTCACCTCGACCCCGCTGCTCGACTGGTCGATCGCCCGGGCCGGGTGCTCGAGCCGCACCGCGGCCCCGAGCCGGCGGGCCAGCTCGATGGCGAGCGACTGGTTGCCGCCCACGAAGCGCCCGCCGTCGTCGATGAACGGCTGGTCCGCATCCGGGTCGTAGAGGAACGCGGAGGCGGCGCTCACGAGGTTCGGGTCGTTCGCGAGGGAGGTGACCATGCGGCGGTAGACCGGGTGTTGCTGGTAGTCGGGGCCGAGCGCCTCACGGTGGGCGTCTTCGACCGAGACGCGCGTGAGTCCGTCGGCGAGCATCCCGCGGAGGGTCTCGGTGATCTGCTCGGTCGTCGCCTCAAGCTCGGCGAACGACACGTGCCGGCCGTCGACGGTGCGCCTCGCGTAGCGCACGTTGTGGCTCAGGATGGGCACCCCGAGCTCGGCGGAGAGCCGACGGATGGCGAACTCGGTCGGGAACACGTACTCGTCGCCGCGCTCGGTGATCGCGCCGTTGCCGAGCCGCTGCGACCAGGTTCGGCCCCCGACCCGGGCCCTGGCCTCCAGCACGCTGACGTCGTGGCCGCGCTTCCGCAGCTCCCAGGCGGCGGTGAGGCCCGCGAGGCCAGCTCCGATGACGATGATGCGCATGGGTCTCCGCCGCCTTCCGTGGTGAGCGGCCAGACGGGCCGCGCATCTGATTCTCGCGCAGTCGCGGCCCGTCGGGGGCGGCTCAGTGCTGGAGCTGCGCGAGTCTCCCGTCGACCAGCTGCACCGTGTCGTGCATCCGGGGCAGGTGGGTGAGGTCGTGCGTGACGAGCAGGGTTGCCGTGTCCAGCTCCTCGGTGAGGCGCAGGATGAGCTCGATGATCGCGGCCCCGCGCTCCTGGTCGAGCGCGCTTGTCGGCTCGTCGACGAGGAGCGCACTCGGGTCGTTCATGAGGGCCCTCGCGATGTTGACACGCTGCCGCTGGCCGCCGGAGAGCTGGTGCGGGCGCTTCGCGCCGTGCTCCGCGAGACCGACCGCGGCGAGCAGCTCGTCGGCGTGCGCCGCTGCGGCGGGCCTGCGGCGGCGGCTCCCGGGTGCACCGAGCTCGTTCATGACGAGCAGCTGCTCGCGCGCCGTGAGCGACGGGAGGAGGTTCGCCTGCTGGAAGACGATGCCGATGCTGGACCGACGCAGTGCCGCCGACTCCGTGCGGCTCATGTCGCTCGCATCGACGCCGCCGATCATCACGCTGCCGTAATCCGGGCGGATGAGGGTGGCCGCCACGGCGAGCAGGCTCGACTTGCCCGAGCCGCTCGGCCCCGTGATGCCGGTCACGGTCCCCCGGTCGGCGGTGAGGCTGACGCCGTCGAGCGCGGTCAGGCGCCCTCCCCCGTCGGGGAAGGTGAGGGTGATGTTGTCCAGTGCGATCATCGGTTGCTCCCGAGTGCGGTGAGGGGGTCGGCTGTGGTCACGGAGCGCAGCGCGAACGCGGCCCCGGCGAGCCCGAGGGCGATCATGATGGCTCCCGGGAGGAGGGTGGTGAGGGGGCTCAGCAGGAACGGCAGGGCCTGGCCCGCGAGGGCGCCGAGGATGGCGACGAGCCCCACCCCCACGCCGATTCCGGCGACGAGCACCAGGAGGGCCTGGCCGAGGGCATCCCGTGCGAGCGATCGTGTGCTCGCCCCGAGCGCCTTGAGCACGGCGATGTCGCCCTGCCGCTGCATGGTCCACACCGTGAAGAACGCGCCGATCACGAGCCCGGAGATGCCGAACAGCATTGCGACCATGAGCAGCAGCGAGCCGACCTCGGAGCGGAACGCGGCGAGCGCGCCGAGGGCGCCGAGCAGGGACTCGGAGACGGTGCGGGTCTCCGCATCCGCTGCGGCCCAGTCCGCATTCCCCGAGACGGCGAGCACGGTGGCGTAGGCGCCGGGAGCCCCCGTCTGCTCCGCGAGCGCCTGCCAGTCGGCGAGGGTGATCTGCACGACCGGCGTGTGGCTGTACCAGGCCTCCGGTCCGATCGAGGCGACCTCGAAGGCAGCGCCGCCGATGGTGACCTCGTCGCCGACCGTGGCGTCGAGGTCCTCTGCCGCGGATTCGGAGAGCGTGATCTCGCCTCCTGCCGCTGGCGAGGTATCCGCGAACCCGACCGGGACCCCGAAGACGGCGACGGCGGCCCCCGTCTCGGCGGTCTCGGCCCGCAGCTGGCTGATGCCGAGCGGGTCGACGCTGCTCACGCCGGGGAAGGAGGCGAGCGTGTCCGCCTGCTCACGAGACGGTGACGAGGTGGAGAAGCTCGGTGCGTCGTCGCCGGCCGGGACGGTGAAGACGAGGCGGTCGGCTGGCAGCGCCAGGACTCCCGAGATGTTCTGGGTGGCGAGGCCGCCCGTGAGCCCACTGAGGAACCCGACGAGCACGGTGATGAGCGCGACGACGGCGCCGATCAGCACGAATCGGCCTCTCGCGAAGCGGAGGTCGCGGAGCGCGACGAACATGGTGGTCCTTTCCTGCCGCCAGTTCCGGCGGCTCAGGCAACCCTCCCGCCGAGCACCCCCGCCCGGCATCGCCCGTCGGCACACTCCTCGCGGACCGCACGATGGAGTCGTCGCTCCACCTTTCGAAGGATGACCACGACGCGAGCCGTGTCTAGGCTGAGCCGCATGCCGACCACTGCGCTCACTCCCGTCTTCGTGGGACTGCGCACGGGGCTCCACGCCCTCTTCTTCGGACTCCTGGCGCTGGTCGCCGTGCGCGCGGTGCTCACCCCCGAGCAGAGCACGGCGCTCGTGCTGGCCGCGACGCTGCTCTTCGGCGCGACGTACGCGCTCGGGGCGATCGCCGCATCCAGGCGCACGCGGCTGGTGGCCGCACTGCCCAGGCAGCGGCTGCTCTGGGTACTCGCCCTGACGCTCGAGTGGATGCTGCTGCTCTGGCTCTCCCGGGAGGCCGCGTACCTCGTCTTCCCGCTCTTCTTCGTGTACCTGCACCTGCTCGGCCGACGGGCTGGCATGCTCGCGGTCGCCGCGACGACGGCCATCGCCGTCATCGGCCTCGGGCTTCACGAGGGCTGGTCGGTCGCCGGTGTCATCGGCCCCTGCATCGGCGCGGGCGTCGCGGTGCTCATCGGGATCGGCTACGAGGCGCTCGCGAAGGAGGCGAGGGAGCGGGAGCAGCTGATGCGGGAGCTGCTCGCGACGCAGGAGCACCTCGTCGCGACGGAGCGGGAGGCTGGCACCCTCACGGAGCGCTCCCGCCTCGCCCGCGAGATCCACGACACGGTCGCGCAGGGCCTCGCGAGCATCCAGATGCTGCTGCACGCCGCCGAGCGCGCCGACCCCGCCGGCGCCGGGGTCGGGCACATCCGGCTGGCGAGGGAGACGGCCGCCGACAACCTGGCCGAGACGCGACGCTTCATCCGCGAGCTGTCGCCGCCGGACCTCGACGGCATGGACCTCGAGCAGGCGCTGCGGCGGCTCGCGGACGCGACGTCGGCCGCGCACGGCATCCACGTCGAAGTGCACAGCAGCGCGGACTCCCTGCCCATGCCCGTGCAGACCGCCCTGCTGCGCATCGCGCAGGGCGCTATCGCCAACGTCGTGCAGCACGCTGGCGCGAGCCGCGCGACCATCACCCTCGACGAGTCGGCGGCCGGGCTCGTCTTCGCCGTCGCCGACGACGGCCGCGGCTTCGACGCCAGCACCCACGAGCAGGCTGGCGGCGCGAACTCGGACTCGTTCGGGCTCGTCGCCACCCGCGAGCGAGTGCAGCAGCTCGGCGGCTCCCTCGACGTCACCTCCAGCGTCGGCCAGGGCACCACCCTGACCGTCACACTCCCAACGCTCCCCCGGGAAGGCACCGCATGATCCGCGTCGTGATCGCCGACGACCACCCCGTCGTGCGAGCAGGCCTCCGCGCCCTCCTCGGCCTCGAGCCCGACATCGAGGTCGCGGCGGAGGCGTCCACCGCCGAGGAGGCCGTGCAGGCGGCGGCCACCGAGCGGCCCGACCTCGTGCTCATGGACCTCCAGTTCGGTGCGCGCGAGAACGAGTCCGGCGCATCCGCGACCCGCCGCATCCGCAGCCTCCCAGACCCGCCGCACGTGCTCGTCGTAACGAACTACGACTCAGAGGGCGACATCCTCGGGGCCGTCGAAGCCGGCGCCAGCGGCTACCTGCTGAAGGATGCGCCGCCCCACGAGCTGCTCGCGGCGGTCCGGGCCGCGGCGAGCGGTGCGAGCGCGCTCGCGCCGCCCATCGCCTCCCGCCTCATGGACCGGCTCCGCACGCCCCAGCAGAGCCTCTCGCCGCGGGAGATCGAAGTGCTCGAGCTCGTCGCATCCGGGCTCTCGAACACGGACGTCGCCGCGGCGCTCTTCGTCACGGAGACGACCGTGAAGTCGCACCTCGCGCACGTCTTCACGAAGCTCGGCGCCACGTCCCGCACCGCGGCGGTCTCCGAGGCGAGGGCACGCGGCATCCTCCGGTAGCCTGCTCGTTCCCCCCGTCGAAGCCGCGCCTGAGCGCAGCAGGCTGAGACCCGTTCCAGGGAAGGCGTTTGCATGGCAGTCCTCACACCGCGGCGACGGCGTTCGGCTCACCCCGCGCAGCGCCCGTCTCCCGCGGGGTCTCCGTCAGGCTCTCCCGCCGGCGATCGAGCCGCGCGATGATCACAGGCGCACTGCAGAAGCTCGGCTGGTGGGCGCTCGATTACGTCTACGCGGTCGAGCGGCAGGTCCGTGCCGCCTTCAGCCGCGCCGAGGCCAGCTCGTACCTCAGCGGCGACGGGGCCCCCGTCGTCATCATCCCCGGCGTCTACGAGCCCTGGCGGTTCATGCTGCCGCTCATCGAGGCCATCCACGAGAACGGCCACCCCGTGCACGTGCTCGAGCCGCTCGGCTTCAACCACCGGCCGGTCCCGGACGCGGCCGAGCACGTCGCCGCGTACCTGCGGGCCAACGACCTCACGGACGTGCTCCTCGTGACGCACAGCAAGGGCGGGCTCGTCGGCAAGTTCGCCATGTCGTTCGGCGACAGCGCCGAGCGGATCGCGGGGATGCTCGCCATCGCGACGCCGTTCGCGGGCTCCCGCTACGCCCGCGCGATGGCCGTCTCGAGCCTGCGCATCTTCTCCCCCAGCGACGCGACGATCCTCGCGCTGGCCCGCGAGAGCGACGCGAACTCCCGCATCGTCTCCGTGTTCGGCCGCTTCGACCCGCACATCCCCGACGGCAGTGTGCTCGAGCTCGCGCGGAACATCGAGCTGCCGACGGGCGGCCACTTCCGCATCCTCACCCACCCCGGCATCCTGCGGGGCTTCGCGGTGCTGAAGGAGCTGACCGGGGCCTGAGCCGGCGAAGCTGAGGCGCACCCGGCCTGGCGGCGACCGGTCACGGCCCGGGATTCGCGACACAGGACTCGCGACCCGGGACTGACTGCCTGGGATCACGCCCCAGAGTTCGTGCCCCGGGTTTCAGCTCAGTGGTGCTCGCCGCGCAGCAGCTGCACGGGGTCGATGCCCTGCCGGCGCAGGCGGCGGTTGGTGAAGGCGCACGCGATCGCGATGACGGCCGTCATGGCGAGCGTCGCGAGCAGCTGCTCCCGTGAGCCCTCGTTGAGCATCGTCAGGACGACGATCACGACGAGGATGACGCCGGCGAGGATGCTCAGCCACGGGAACCCGGGCATGCGGGCCGTGAGGGTCTCGCCGCGCGCATCCGCCCGCCGCCGCAGCACGAACTGCGATGCCGTGACCGTCGCCCACAGCACGATGAGCGTCGAACCGACGATGTTGAGGAGCGTCGGGAGCACGGCGTCTGGGGCGAGGAAGTTGAAGATCACCGTGAGGAAGCCGACACCGACCGAGACGAGCACCGCGATGGTCGGAGTGCCGTTCTTCGCGAGGCGCTGCATGCCGCGGGGCGCGAAGCGACGCTCGGAGAGCGAGTAGACCATGCGGGAGGCGCCGTAGAGGTTGGCGTTGAGCGCCGAGAGGAGGGCGATGACGATGATGGCCGACATGATGAGGTCGACGCCCGGGATGTTCGTGAGTGCGAGCACCGCGGCGAAGGGCCCCGCGACGACGGCGGGGTCCGTCCAGGAGAGGGCGGCGACGATGACGAACACGGAGCCGATGTAGAAGAGCAGGATGCGCCACAGCACGCTGCGCACGGCGCGGCGGATGCTCGTGGTCGGGTCGCGCGTCTCGGCGGCGGCGATCGCGGTGAGCTCGGTGCCGCCGAAGCTGAACATGACGATGAGCAGGGCCGCGGAGATGCCGAGGATGCCGGTTGGCGCGAATCCGTCGCCGGCGACGAGGTTCGAGAGGCCCGGGGACGGGACGTCGGGGATGAGCCCGAAGAGGAGGGCGGCGCCCAGCACGAGGAAGCCGATGATGGCGGCGACCTTGAGCACCGCGAACCAGAACTCGAAGGAGCCGTAGCGGCGCACGCCGAGGAGGTTGATGAGCGTGAACGCGACCATGAAGGCGAGCGCCCACACACCCTGCGGGATGCCGGGCGTCCAGGCTGCGACGATCGCGGCCGCGCCCGTCGCCTCGGCGGCGATGACGATGACGAGCTGCATCCAGTAGAACCAGCCGAGCGTCGCGCCGGCCGTGGCGCCGAAGGCCTTCGCCGCGTACACGGAGAAGGCGCCGCTCTGCGGGTCGGCGGCGGCCATCTCGGCGAGCATGAACAGCACGAGGATGACGAGCAGGCCCGCGACCGCGTAGGAGACGAGCACGGCGGGGCCCGCGACGGCGATCGCCTGCCCCGAGCCGACGAAGAGGCCGGCGCCGATCGCGCCGCCGAGGCCCATCATCGCGAGCTGGCGTGGCGAGAGGGAACGCTGCAGGTGGTGGGCGGAGCTCGCCTGCCTGGCCACCGCTTGCGGTTCTCGCGCAGCCTCGTGCTGGTTGGTGTTCTCGGATGCGCTGGCGGAAGTCACAAGCCGGAAGTCTCTCACGAATGGCGACCCCGGCACGGCGCCCGTGGCTTCCCCCGCGCTGGCGGGTATCGTCCGCGTATCGAAACCCGCATACGCCGCCGCAACACGCCCCTCGAGAGGCTGTAGCCATGAGCTACAGCCGAGCAGACCAGACCCTGGAACTCCCGACGACCGGGGCGTTCGCCACCGCCCAGCGGGCCCCGCGGACTCGTCGACGCTCGCGGGCGCCGCGCTTCCTCGTGGCCGTGCTCTTCCTCGCGTACCTGGTGCTGCTGACGTGGCTCATCGTGTGGAAGCTCGAGGTGCCGTTCGTCGGGTGGGGCGAGACGAGGCAGCTGAAGCTCATCCCCTTCATCGCAAGCGAGGGGTACGCGGCGAGCAAGCCGCTGGAGGTGCTCGCGAACGTCGCCGTCTTCGTGCCGTTCGGCCTCTGCACCGGGTACCTGTGGCGCGTCCTGCCTGGCCCGAAGACGTTCTTCGCGGCCGGCTTCACGAGCCTCGCGATGGAGACGACGCAGTTCGCGCTCGCCGTCGGCAGCTTCGACACGAGCGACATCGTCGCGAACACCGTGGGTGCGCTGCTCGGCGCGGCCGTCGTCGCCCCGAGCGTGCGTCGCGCGGCGTTCAGCTAGCGCGGGCGCTCGGCTGGGAGCCGAACTCAGCCCGGGTCGCGGCCCGCGTGGCCGGCGGCAGCTGGACGGTCACGCGCAGCCCGCCCCCGTCCCGGGCCGCGAGGCGCATCGTCCCGCCGTGGGCCTTGACGACGCTCTTCACGATCGCGAGGCCCAGCCCCACTCCGGCGTGGTCGCTGCGGGCGCGCTGCTCGCCGCGCTGGAACGGCTCCGTGAGGGTTGCCAGCAGCTCGGGGCCGACCATGCTTCCCGTGTTCTCGACGACGAGGGTCGCCGCATCCGGTGCCGACGCCGTCGTCAGGCGCACCATGCCGCCCTCGGGGAGATTGTGGACGATCGCGTTGTGCAGCAGGTTCGTCGTGAGGAGGGAGATGAGAGCAGGCGAGCCGATCGTGTCCGCGGCCTCCCCCTCCGTCTCGATGGCGACGCCGCGCTTCTCGGCGAGCGGCAGCAGCGTCTCGGCCGCCTCCTCGGCGACGAGCGACAGGTCGACGCGCTCGGTCGCGAAGGTGCCGTGCTCGGTGCGGCTCAGCACAAGCAGCGCCTCGGTCAGCTCGATCGCGCGCGCGTTGACCGAGTGGAGGCGCCCGAGTACCTCGTCGTGGTCGTGCCCCGGGTCTCGGCGGGCGACGTCGAGGAGCGTCTGTGAGATCGCGAGTGGCGTTCGCAGCTCGTGCGAGGCGTTCGCCGCGAAGCGCTGCTGCTGCGCGACGTGCGCCTCGAGCTGCGCGAGCATGGCGTCGAAGCTGTCCGCCAGCTCGGTGAACTCGTCGCTCTTGCCGTCGAGGCGGATGCGGTGCGACAGCGACCCGGCCGCCGCGGCCCGCGTGGCGTGGGTGATGCGGGTGAGCGGGGCGAGCATCCGCCCCGCCAGGAACCAGCCGCCGACCAGCGCGAAGACGAGCAGGAACAGCAGCGCCCAGGCCGCGGCCGGCACGAACGCGCGGACGAGGTCGGTGCGGCCGGGGAAGAAGGTCCACTCGCTGGCCATCGCCTCGGCCGGCACGTAGCGGAGGAGGAAGGCGTAGACGACGGCGAGCAGCAGGGCGCCCGCGATCATGAGGAAGCCTGCGTAGCTCAGCGCGAGCTTCAAGCGCACGCTGAGGCCGCGCTGCCTCGTCACCGGAGTTCGTTCTCGTCGAGCACCGATGCTGCCTCGGCGTCGATGCGGTAGCCGACGCCGGGCACGGTCACGATGAGCCACGGCTCGCCGAGTCGTTTGCGGAGTGCGGAGACCGTGATGCGCACGGCGTTCGTGAAGGGGTCCGCGTTCTCGTCCCACGCCTTCTCGAGCAGCTCCTCAGCGCTGATCACTCCCCCGCCGGCGCTCATGAGCACTTCGAGCACCGCGAACTGCTTGCGGGTGAGGGCGACGTAGCGCCCGTCGCGGTACACCTCGCGGCGGAACGGGTCGAGCTTGAGGCCGGCGATCTCGTGGATGGGCGGGCGGCTGTGCGCGCGGCGGCGGTTGAGGGCGCGCAGCCGGAGCACGAGCTCCTGCAGCTCGAACGGCTTCGTGAGGTAGTCGTCGGCGCCGAGCTCGAAGCCCGACGCCTTGTCGTCGAGGCGGTCGGCGGCCGTGAGCATGAGGATGAGCACCCCGCTCTTGGAGGCGACGATGCGTCTCGCGACCTCGTCGCCGGACGGGCCGGGGATGTCGCGGTCGAGCACGGCGACGTCGTAGTCGTTGACGCTCAGCAGCTCCAGCGCCGCGTGCCCGTCGCCGGCGACGTCGGCGGCGATCGCCTCGAGCCGCAGCCCGTCACGGATGGCCTCCGCCATGTAGGGCTCGTCCTCTACCAACAGCACACGCATGTGCCGATGATACGAGCCGCGGCATATCGCCCGCATATGGGAAACCCGCAACGCCACGGCAACGTGCGCTCGCCTGAACTTGTCCCATGACGCTCACCAGCTCGCCCCGCCACCAGCGCACCGTCGCCGACCCACCCGCGAAGAAGCGCAGCGTGCGCCTCCTCGTGGGCGGCGCATCCCTCGTCGCGCTCGCAGGTCTCGGCGTCGCGCTCTTCTCGGCGCAGCTCGGGCAGACAGCCGCGTCGCACCGTGAGGCTCCGGCGCCGGATGCGGTGCTCGCCGCCCCCTCCACGGCCGGGTCGGGCGGCGAGTCAGCAGTCGACACCAGCTCGGGGAATGCCGGCGCGGAGAACCCAGACGGGCGGCTCCAGTTCGGCACGACGGCGTTCGAGACCGAGTACGCCGGCATCGCCAACCTCTCCCCCGTGCTCCTCGATGCGCTGCAGGAGGCGACGAGCGACGCCGAGCTGGACGGCGTGTACGTCATGGTCAACAGCGGGTGGCGGTCGGCGGAGCTGCAGCGGCAGCTGCTGCAAGATGCGGTCGCCGAGTACGGGTCGTTGGAGGAGGCGTCGCGCTGGGTCGCCTCCCCGGAGACCTCCCTGCACGTCTCGGGCGACGCCGTCGACGTGGAAGGCGGGGGCGCATCCGACTGGCTCACCACCAACGGGTCGCGGTACGGCCTCTGCCAGACCTACCTCAACGAGCCGTGGCACTTCGAGTTCCAAGCCTCAGCCCCCGCAAACGGCTGCGCCGAGCAATACCCAGACCCGACGTACGACCCGCGGCTGCGGAGCTAGGTTCAGCGCCCTCGCGTCGGCTCTCCCGCCTCTTCCTCCTCGTCGAGCAGGTGCCCCGCGTGGACGGCGTCGCGCGGGTCGGCGAGGCCAAGCGGCTTCACAGCGCGCAGCGCCCAGGTGAGACCGAGGTAGAGGGCGAAGCTCACCGCGAAGGCCGGGATGTTCGCCCCGATGGGGCTCGGAGCGACGTACGCGAGCACGTACGAGAGCGCGGCGCCGAAGATCCACACGAACACCGCCACCCAGTTGATGCCACCCAGGTACCAGTAGCGGCTCTCGGGCCGCTCCTGCAGGATCTGCCGCGAGTAGCTGCGGCGCTTCAGCAGGTAGTAGTCGGCGATCATGATCGCGAACACGGGCACGAAGAACGCGCTGATGATGAAGAGGAAGTCGGTGAACTGGTTCAGCAGGCCGAGGAACGTGGATCCGATGATCGAGATGATGCCGAGCACGATCGCCGTCGGCAGGAAGCGCAGGTGCCACTTCGACTGCGCGTTGATGACCGAGGTGACCATGCCGAAGACGACCATGGTGTTGGTCGCCATCACCGACAGGAAGATCGCGATGCCGAGCGGCCAGCCGAACTCGGCGACGATCACGGTCGGGTCGAAGGCGATCGCCTCGCCTCCGCGAAGGAGCACGACGCTGAACGCGACGAGGCCGAGGAACATGGCGATCGTGGTCGAGAGCGTGTAGCCCACGCCCGAGCCGACGACTCCGGCAACGCTGTTCTTCGCGTGCCGATTCATGTCTGCGGAGAGCACGGTCCACGAGATGGCCGTCGCGATGACCAGGTCAAGCGTGATGAACGGGGTGCCGCCGAGCTCCGCATCCACGGGCAGCGCCGCGAAGTCGCCGGGGCTGAACGCGCCGAACGCTGCCGCGAACACGAAGCCCATGACCACGAGGATCACGAGCGCAAGCCACGGCTCGACTCGCGAGATACCGGTGTGGCCGAAGATCGCGAGCACCACGACGATGCCCTGGCAGATGGCTGAGAACAGCATCGGGTTCGAGAAGCCCGTCGCCTCGAACACGAGGAAGTCGACGGTGACGCCGGCGAGCATCGCCTGCACCCAACTCCATCCCATCAGCACGACGAGGTTGGATGCCGCCGGCACGAGGCTGCCGCGGATGCCGAACGCGCCACGCGTGAGCGCCATCGTCGGGAGGCCTGTGCGGGTGCCCATGTTGCCGATGAGCACGAGCACGATGACGCCGATCAGGGTGCCGAGCACGATCATGCCGGTCGCTGTGCCGAACGAGACGCCCGGCACGAAGAGCGTGCCCGTGAGGAGCGTCGTGACGACGAGGTTCGCGGCGAGCCAGATGAGGGCGATGCGGATGAGCGACTGCGTTCCCCGCACGGGTCCCGCGGAGTCGTCCTGGCCGTCGAGGTTCAGGGCCATGGTCTTGGGGCCGGTCATGAGGCTGCCTCCGCGTCAGTCGTCGGCGCAGAGAGGTGCTCGTGGATCGCGATGAGCGAGCCTCCGTCTCCGACCGTGAAAACGATGCTCTCCCGCTCGAGGTAGGAAGCCGGTCCATCGGCGGAGTCGACGCTCGTCGCGACCGTGTGGCTGAAGACCGCGCCGCCCGGGAAGACCTGCACGAGGCGGTCGGTGGATGCGCAGGAGGTGACCCGCCACCCCGCCGCGACCCAGCCCGCCCACAGCGCCTCGTACTCGGCGCGCGAGTCGAGGCGCGCTGGCTCTGGATGGAAGACGAACGACGCGTCCGGCGCGAATCCGGCGAAGTACGCCTCGGTGTCTGTCGCGCGGAACGCGTCGATGATGGCGTCGGCGGCAGCGAGCACCGCATCCTGCGTGGGTGTGGTCGACATTCAAGTGCTCCTTTGGACTTGGTGGGCTCTGCTGACAAGCATCAACCGGCGATCGGTGCTTCCGGCCGTCACAGTGCAGTTGCCGCACTCACCAAGCAAACACCCACCCGCCGAGCCTCGTACAGGGAGGAACCGAACTCATTTCGGTTGACAAAGGGCATTATGTCCGAGTCGTCCAGCGCTCAGCGCGCCGCATCGGTCATGGTCAGTCGTGGGACGGGCGCCTGCGCTGCGCCTTCGTCGCCGACCGCTGGCCTTTCGACTCGAGCCTGCGGCGCTGCGAGCCCTTCGTCGGCTTGGTCGCCCGACGCTTCGGTCCGGGCGGGGCGAGGCCCTCGCGCACGAGGTTCGCGAGCTTCTCTAGCGCCGCCTCGCGGTTGCGCAGCTGGGAGCGCCGCTCGGAGGATGCAACCGTGACCACCCCGGACACGAGGCGCTTGCCGAGTCGCGACAGGAGTATCCGCCGCTGCTCGTCGCTGAGCACGAGCGAGGCTTCGACGTTCCAGAAGAGCTCGACGCGGCTGTCGGAGGTGTTGACGTGCTGCCCGCCCGGCCCGGAGGATCGCGAGAAGCGCCAGCCGAGCTCCGCGGCTGGAATCGTGAGCGAGCGTGACACCTCCAAATCCATGCGCCAAGCCTCCCACGCGCCGGGACGTTCGGAACGGCGGCTCGTGGATCGCGAATGCCTAGGGTGGCCCCATGGCGCACACGCATCCGAAGATCGTCGACCTCACGCATCCGCTCACCTCAGGCATGCAGATCTACCCGGGCGACCCTGAGGTGCAGATTGCGCCTGCCACCTCGCTCGCCGAAGACGGGGTCGTGGTGCACGCCCTGCAGCTCGGGACGCACACCGGCACGCACCTGGATGCGCCCTCGCACTCGATCGCGGACGGCCACACCGTCGACGGCCTCGATCTCGGCCGGCTCGTGGCGCCGCTGCTGGTCGTCGATGTGACTGAGTTCGCGCAGCCCGGAGGCAGGATCGAACTCGCTCAGGTCGCTGGTCAGCTCGAGCGGCTCACGCCTGGCGCGATTGTCGTCTTCCGGACCGACTGGTCGAAGCGGTTCGGGCGGCCCGAGTACCTCGAGCACCCCTTCTTGGACGCGGCGATCGCCGAGCGTCTGCTTGCTGCAGGTGTGACGGTCGTCGGTGTCGACACCCTCAGCCCGGACCGCACCGACGCGACTGCGGAGTCGGCCGACCTCCCGTTCCACGACGTGTTCCTGGGCGCGGGCGGCGTCATCATCGAGAACCTCTCGAACCTGTCGGCCATCGACACCGCGCGCGACCCGTGGATCTCCGCGCTGCCGCTGCCGTTCACGGGCCTCGACGGGTCGCCGGTTCGCGCCGTCGCGATGCACCGCTCATAGCCGTCGGAGGCCTCGCGATCGCCGAGCGGATTTCGGCCGTGAAGGTGGCGCGAAACGGAGACCAGGCCAAGCTCTCCTTCTCCCCCGACGTCCCGAGCACCCCGGACGGCGTCGCGGAGGACAACGCGTCCGTCGAGGCCGAATCGGAGCAGGTGTGGATTACCTACATCGAACGTCCTTCGCCCCTGGCGGACAACCGCAATCGCGGGCAGACCGCGATCTAGGCTGAGCCTCCTGCTGACGGGAAGGAACCGCTATGAGCATGGAAGGCGCTGCCTGGAGTTCGCTCTACAAGATTTCGTCCGCCAGGGATGGAAAGCACGGCTTCTCGCGTGAATCGGTGCGGCGCATCCTGACGTTCGCGGTGCCCTACCGGACCAAGCTGGTGCTGTTCATCGCCCTGTCAATCGTTGGCGCGTTCCTCGCGGTCGCGACGCCGGTGCTCGCCGGCCAGGTGGTCGACGTCATCGTCGCCCGGGGTGCAGTCAGCACGATCGTGTGGATCGCCGTGGTCATCGCGGTCGTGGCCATCGCCGACGCGGCCGTGTCGCTCGTGACGCGCTGGTACTCGGCGAGGATCGGCGAGGGCGTGATCCTTGACCTCCGCACCGCCGTCTTCAACCACGTGCAGAAGATGCCCATCGCGTTCTTCACCCGCACGCGGACGGGCGCTCTCGTGAGCCGCCTGAACAACGACGTGATCGGCGCTCAGCAGGCCTTCAGCGGCACGCTGTCTGGCGTGGTCACGAACCTCGTGGCGCTCATCCTGACCCTGATCGTCATGCTCAGCACGTCCTGGCTCGTCACCGTGCTCGCCGTGATCATGCTCCCCATTTTCCTGATCCCCGCGCGCCGCATGGGCAGCCGCCTCGCCGCGCTGCGCCGCGAGGCCGCCGACCACAACTCGGCCATGAGCACGCAGATGACCGAGCGCTTCTCGGCACCCGGCGCCACTCTCGTCAAGCTGTTCGGCCGGCCCGATGAGGAGGCCGAGGAATTCCGCGTGCGCGCCGCGCGTGTCCGCGACATCGGCGTTCGCACGGCGATGCTGCAGTTCGTCTTTTTCACGGCGCTGATGCTGGTCTCCGCGCTCGCCCTCGCGCTCGTCTACGGGCTCGGCGGCGTGCTCGCGCTCGGCGGCCAGCTGGAAACCGGTGACGTGGTCACCCTCGCGCTGCTCCTCACGCGTCTCTACGCGCCGCTCACGAGCCTCGCGAACGCACGCGTCGAAATCATGAGCGCGGTGGTCAGCTTCGAGCGCGTCTTCGAGGTGCTGGATCTCGAGCCGCTCATCCAGGAGAAGCCCGACGCGACCGTCGTCCCCGAGGGCCCGGTGTCGGTCGAGTTCGACGACGTCCGCTTCGCCTACCCGTCCGCGGACAAGGTGTCGCTCGCCTCCCTCGAGGAGGTCGCCACGCTGGATACCCGAGGCGGCGAGGAGGTGCTGCACGGGGTGTCCTTCCGCATCGAGCCGGGGCAGACCGTCGCCCTGGTCGGCACGTCCGGTGCCGGCAAGTCCACGATCGCGCAGCTCCTCTCGCGCCTCTACGACGTCGACAGTGGTGCCGTGCGGCTCGCGGGGACGGATGTCCGCGACGTCACCTTCGCCTCGATGCGCCACACCCTGGGCATGGTGACGCAGGACGGGCATCTCTTCCACGAGACCATCCTCTCCAACCTGCGCCTCGCGAGGCCCGAGGCGACCGACGACGAGGTGTGGGACGCGGTGCGCCGTGCGCGGCTCGAGCCACTCATCCGGTCGCTGCCCGACCAGCTGGACACCATGGTGGGCGAGCGCGGCTACCGGCTGTCCGGCGGTGAGCGCCAGCGGATGACCATCGCGAGGCTGCTCCTCGCCCAGCCGCGGGTTGTCATCCTCGACGAGGCGACGGCCGCGCTCGACTCGACGTCGGAGGCCGCTGTACAGGCGGCGCTGAGCGAGGCGCTCGAGGGACGCACCGCGATGGTGATCGCCCACCGCCTGTCCACCATCCGCAGCGCGGACCAGATCCTCGTGATCGAGGACGGCTCCATCGTCGAGCGCGGCACGCACGAGGAGCTGCTCGCCGCGGCCGGGCGGTACGAGGAACTGCACCGGACCCAGTTCGCCGTGCAGAAGAGTGTCGCGGTGGATGAGGATGCCAACGTTTGAGTTCGCAACGGGAAGCTGCTTCCACCGCACCTGCCCACAGCACGGTCCGCGTAGGGTGAGCTGATGCCTGAAATCACTTCCTCGAATCCTGCGCCCGTTCCTGTAGACCTCCCGCTCGAGCAGCGGCTGGCGGCTGCCGTCGAGCGATACGGCCAGTCCGAGTTCGTTGAGCGGGTACTCAACCTCATGAAGGGGTACGACGAAGGCGACGACCTTCTCCTCTACGTTGGCGGCGATCACGCGCAAGGGATCCTCGACGGCGCGCCGGTGCTCTACTGGCCCGAGCTCTGGGGCACCCGAGCGCTGCTGTACGTCTGGGATGAGTCGGCCTCACCCGCGGTGATCGGCACGCTCGGCAACCCGGCATGGCGCGTCCGTGAAATGGGGGCACGGGTTGTCGCAGCGCGCGAGCTCCCAGCAGCATCCGAACTGGCCGGGCTGCTCGGCGACAGCGTGGCTCGAGTGCGATCGGCAGCCGCGAGGTCTTTGGCAGCCGTGGGCGCGCTCGAAGACGTGGATCGCCTGCGCCCGCTGCTGAAGGACCCCGAAATCGAGGTGCGGCGAAGCGCTCAGCAGGGCCTCGACGCGCTGCGCGCGAGGTTCCCGAAGAACTAGGGCATGCTGACGAGGTTGCGGCGTCAGACGAACCCTCGCCCGAACCCCATGAAACTCCTCATCCAAGACCTGGGTGTGACGGTCATCAATGCCGCTGCCGGCGAAGTCCTGCGCGAGCTCACCATCGATCTCGGCAAGGCCTACCAAGCCACCGACAACCCCAAGGGCCCGGCCAGAAAAACGGAATAGCCCGAACACGCAGTTGCAGGTTCGAGCTATTTCTATGTCTTGCGACATCGCATGGTCGGGCTGACAGGATTTGAACCTGCGACCCCCTAGACCCCAGGTAGACGGAAGGCCCGTTTTTGGCTTGGAACCGAGGTTCTTCCGTTCCATTCGTCACAGGGCGCGTCACTCATTCCATGCGTTGCAGGAGATCTGACCACAAGATTGGCCCACTGACGTCCGCCAACTCATGGCTGACGACCCTAGGCGCCTTGCGGAGCGTTGCACACCCCGTCACCGACGGCATGTCGTTCTCATTGCTGGCCTTAGCTCGGCCCTGTAAGGTCCTCCATACCCGCTTCGCCTCGTCCAGGCTTCATCTCGGCACTTCTCGGTTGCGACGACGGCTTCCTCTCCCCCGACGGCTTCGGGTCCGGCACGTCGGGATACTGCATGTACTCGTAGGATGGAAACGGGAGATATCCATCGTCGGGGTGGTCCTCCGGATGGTTCCAACTCGCGACGAGGTCGATCAGATAGAGGTAGGCCGATCGGGTCACCTGCAGCGCGAGGATCGTGGAGTCGACGAGCTCGAACAGATCGATGCGGCTCCGTGCATCGATCGTTACACCAGTTGCTTCTCGGATCGCAGCGTGCACGATACGGTGCGTTCCTGCGTTGCGCATGGCTTGCGACGGCGCATACATGCCGTCCTTGTCCATGTCGAAGGCAAGCTCCGAGAGGGCGAACGCCGCTAGCGACCGCTGCGGAGTTGCTTGGAGTCCCACGCGGACACCGCCGTCTTTGCCCGCCCAGAACTGACGGAAGGAGACTCGACTCGGGTTGTCTCCGACTCCGAAGTGCTCGTTCGCGACCACGGCAGTCTTGTCGAGCACGTCGAGGGCGGACCGCTGCGCGAGAAGCAGCTTCGAGTACTGCGTTCCGTAGAGCGAGTAGTCAAGTGTCTCGATGTAGTACCCCGAGTCGTCGCCTTTCTGGTCCGGACCTTCCGCGACCTGCGTGTACCCGTCGAACGCCAAGCGACGGGAGACGAGGAAGTCGGACTTGAGCACGTTCATTTCTGCCAGAATCGGCGGAGTCATCTCCTCGATCGACGTACCGAAAAGAAACTCTATGGCTGCGTCGTCCCAGTGCGCATCCTCCGATCCGAGCCCCTCGACGGCCGCGGAGAGAGCCAGGCGGTATGTCGCGACCCACGACCGGTACTCGCCGTCTTGGCCATCCGTATCGTCCAGCCCGTGTGAGAGATGTCCGGGACTCTGCGTCGCCTCAAGACCGTCCCACCTCGCTGCCGTCCCTTCACCCGCGAAAGCGACCGTTCCCTCCCGCAACGATTGAGCGAGCCGGACGTACTTGTCGTAGACAGCCGCGATATGCCCCGTTTGCCCGACACCCGAACGAATGCGGTTCATCAGGAGCTGTGCGAGGTTGCCCGCCGCGTTGCCGTTCGTCGGGTCAACATCGAGGGCGAGAAGGTAGAAGTCGTAAGCTTCCGCCCAGCGTTCGGAATGATCGAGGCAGTTGGCGAGATTGCAATATGCTGCAGACCTGGTACGAGGATCGGCGATCGGTGACGATCCAATGGTCTTGAGTATCCGACGAATGTCACGGAGCGCCGTTCGGTTCGTCCGGCGGTTCTCTCCGACACCGGCGAGCTGCTCCTCCCGCGTTCCACCGGCCGGCAGTCCGAGGTCGAACACCTCGAGCGCAGCGTTCGCGACGTTGTACATGCACTGGTAGTGCAACGGCTCATCTGATGGCGTGGCCTTCTGTGCCCGTGCCGCGAGCTCCTTTCCCAGAGTCAGCAGATCGACATCACCAAGGTCGGCGCCTGCGTTGATGACGAGCGACGAGCACGTGAATCGGAGTGCCGCCTTGTCCAGCTCGGAGAGGCTCGATGAGCTGATCTCCTCAGCGACATCCAGAACACTACGTGCATTTGCTGCTCGATCCGGAGCCTCGTCATGGGCTGTCAGGATCCTCTGAAACCAGGCGGTCGTCGATACCATGATCCTCCGATCCTCGATGGGTTGCTCGCTTCTTGCTCACGGTGGCAGGTCAGGATCTCCAGGCTACTCACGAGCGCCGACATTGCCGTCGACGGCCTCTGGTTCCGCTGCAACCGGAGTAGATCTACTGACCGCTGACATCCCACACTCTCGACAGTCCGCATCACGTGCTTCCGACTTCGGTGCGGTCAACGGCGCGGGCGGGCACGCAAGCGAACGGTGCCCTGCCCACGATCGTGCTGGTCGTCGCTGTGCTCATGATTCCCGTCCGCACGATCGGCTGGACCCCCGCCTCCGTTACAAGAACGCGCACCTCGTGCACAGAAGTTTCGGCTCGGCGCGTTCTGCGTCCTCGCCGCCGCCGCGCTCGCCGGGGCCAACGTCATTTGGGTGAACGTCATCCTCGCGCTCGGGGACGCCCTTGAGCAAGATGTCTTGTGCGTAGCACTCAGCGAGCCGACACAGCGGGGTCAGGAGGAACGCGATTCGGTTGGCATCCCGCAGGCTGGCATACGGTCCGCCCGCGGAGGTCTCGCCGAACTGGCCTTCGACTAGGAAGTACCAGCCAACGAGATCCCCAACGGATTGGACGTCCGCGGCCTTGAGAATATTCGGGATTGCGTCCTTCCGCATGCGCACGGCAGACAATTTCTCGTCTCGAAAGCCGGAGTTGATCCAGTCGGCCTTAGTGGTCTTGATCTTGCCCCAGACGATGGAGGTGGCGTCCGTGGGGTGGTAGACCTCGACATACTGGCACCCCTCGGCGATCGTGGTGCGGGTCCCGTCACTGAGGGTCAACGGCCTCCGATCGACACAGAACTCCGGGGAGCTGATGAGCTTACGTAGCAGCGGCCGCAACCCGGTCGATCCTGCTTGCACGGCCCGATCGTTTCCACGGCGTTGATGCGTGATCCCAATGCCACCGATCGCGCCTGGAGTGTCTTGAGTTTTCGTTCGTCCGCCCTTCGGAGGTTCGAGGCGGATCTGCATTTCTTCGCAGGTGTTGATGACAGCGTCGGCTTCTTCGAGTCCTCGTTGGGCGATCTGCTCGTCGGACTCGGTCCTGTAGCCGCATCCATCAAGGTGGTTGCCGCAGAACGTCGAGGCTTTCCCGTCCTTGGATCGCTTGCGCCAATGAAACCCTACGCGGCAGACAGCATCGGGGCAGGTGATCCCTCCCCGATAGAGGCGACGATCGGATTCGTGGATCTCCCAGGCGTCGATGTCGGCCGTTCCGTCAAGTCGCGCCCAACGCATCCGCGAACCCCATATCTGCCCCTCGAGGTCGGCATTGTTCGTGAGCGCCGCTGACGGACGAAGTCCTTTCGTGCTTCGCCCGGAGATGAAGTCACGCCCAAATGGGTAGTGTTCCATTGCCCACGCAACGATCGCCGCGTTAAGGTACTCACCTTCCAGCGGGACGATGCACAGCTCACGGACTTCAAGGTGATGCTCAGTGCTCGGACAGAGTGGATGCCGAGGATCTGCAGCGCCTTCTCGTTCACCGGTTCAAACGCACACTCCACGAACGTCGCGCACGCCTTCTTCAGTGCGAGACGAAGCACCGTTCGGATTGTGTCCGACAATAGCCCTGTCGGCAGCGATCCCAGGATCTCTGCGACGAGACGGTGGACGAGGCCGCCTGCGATCGCATCCACGGCCGACGCGAACTCTTTCCTAGCTTGCAGGACGAGCACGCACAACGCACAGAGGAGATGGAGTTCCGGGAGGATCAGCTTGAGCTGTGCACGCTCTTCGGATGAGAGTTTAGAGTTCGCAATCTCGCCGACGAACGGACCGACGATCTGCGTGATTCCTTCCTCAACGCGCTGCGCCTAATCAGGCTCGTCTCGCAGGACGACTGCATCGACGATGAGCGTCAATAACAGGTCGGTGCCGCGCATTGTAAGCGCGTCACCGTCGGCATTCCGGAACTCGTTGCGCGTAGCGGTGACTTGTCGGCCGGAATAGCTCCGCCGATTTGCGAAATCCTGATCAGTGACGATAAGAGCGCGTGCGCGCCACGTGTACGGGCCGCCGCGGAACGCGCCACAACAGGCGCATTCGCATTCCTCGGCCGTTGTGACTACCGCTTCTGCGCAACTTTCGACGTGCCCGTTGATTCGTGTTCCGACCATGCTTACCCCCTCGTAGCGATGATTCAGGCTACTCAATCAGCGGTTCCCTTTCCCCCGAGCTTCGCGACTGGGCGTCGATGGAACTGCGCGGGTACGAGAAGAGTGCCGAACTGCCGTCGTATCGAAAAGTCGCCGCGCCCCTCCAAATCGACGGAACAGTCCCGGGCGGCATCACTCGTCACCAGACAATAGGGTCGATGGGCATTCCCGACTTCGCACGGGACGCGATCAACGAAATCGTGGCGCTGCGCATGGGCGTACGTGAAATCCACAGCATGGTCGATCAGCACCAGAAGGACCACCTCGTGAAGCTCCAGCTTCCGGAGCCGCAGACATCGTCACGTACATGAACGGCACGCAGCAGATGAACGGGCGGCTCACGGAGCTATACCGGAGTGTCACCACCAGTACGCTCGAAGGTGCCTTCGACCAGATCCGAACCCGCCTCGCCGAGCTAACCGCCGAGCTCCGATCTGGCACACCGCAAGGCCAGGCTCTACCCAGGCCGATCCAGGCCGCCAACGCTGTCAACTTGGTTATCAACGGTAAGGGAAACTGGGTGAGCATCGCTCAGGCCAGTGATGGAGGCGTCGCTACAACCTCGCAAGAGGGAGTTCACTCAGGCTTCTGGACGAAGGCTCGAATCGTCGGGGTGAGCATCGTTGGCCTGGCCACCATCACGGCGACGGTGATCGCAATGGTGCAGTGTCCGTTCTGATCCGCGGAGAGGAGATGCGCAGTGAGTCAGTTAGAGGCATAGTCACGCCAGCATCACAGCTGAGCCTCCTCCTCGTTGGAGCTCCGGCAGCTGCTTGGAGTGATGTCCGTCGTGCTCCGTAGTCTGAGGCCATGACCTTCACACCGCTGCACCGATCCCTGGACCTGGATCTGGATCTGGATCTGGATCCAAGCATCCTCACCGATGAGATCCTTGATGCGGCGGTCGCCGCAGGCGTCTCGGAGACAGACGACTCGGATTGAACGGCTGGACTCCCGCCGATCAAAAATATCTCGCAACCCGACGTTCCAAAAGACATCCCTGCGATGGCCAACAGCCGCGGCGGCATGATCGTTTACGGGGTCGAAGAGTCGCAGAAGACAGCCTCGGGTTGAGTAAATGCGTGTGAATCCACGGAGGGGTACGAACCCGCCTATCGGAGCCCTGCAGTGTCGGAGATCTCACCGCCTGCTTCGGCCTGGAAGTTTATCGACTCGGCAACGATCCCCGCACGGACTCAATTGCGTCACACGCATCGCAGGGCCGGTTGTCGCTAGATATCAGGTGAACAGTGCAGATGGCGCTCTTTGGGGCGTCAGTATTGTCACTCTCTTACGTGCCCGCGTCACGGCGACGTTCAAACTCTTGCGAGCTGGCAAAAGATCCGTCTCACCCTGGCGCACGAATGGAGTGTGCAGTTCCTCGTAGACGAACACCTCGTCGAATTCCTTTCCCTTGGCACGGTGTATATTCATCACGATAAGCCTGTGGCTTCCGCGTTTGGCGTTCAGTAGCTGATATTTAACCACGGACTCTCGCATCACTCCGGCGGCTCCTGCGTATGAGCTGTTCCGTCGCCACACTTCGGACAGTCCGGACTCGAGATCGCTCCCGCGGGTGAGTAGCTGAACGGTGCGAGCGTTCTTGCCTGCGGATGCTAACTCGCTTATCGCACTCTCACTTGCGATCGTCAGGGAAGTTAGATAATCGGCAAACGGATGGCCAGAGCGTGCTCGGGCCAGGTGCGCAGTAACCGCAATTCTAAGCCGCTTAGTTGCGACCAATTCTCGTCCGGGTGCCCCGGTTTCCAAGCGCGTCGCCTCGCTCAGCATCTTCACACTGAGCTCCCTGCTTGCTTTCGCGAGTTTGGCGCTTCGGGTAAGCAGGTAGCGGGAGAATGCTCGACATGCCGCGGCTACTGTCGCGTCACCGTCATCGGTGAATTCCAGCAGCGTAGCGATGAGTATCACCGCGGCGAAAGCTTCATCCTTGTCAGAGTTGATGTCGAGGTCGAGGCTCGGCAGCTGAATAGACTGTGCTTGTCTGAAGTAGTCGTACACGCGGGCGGCCAGTGCCCTGGTTGGAGTCAATATCGCGATGGTGCCATTGGACTCGCTCACTCGCTTGAGCCCGGCGAGGACTGCCCATTTGAGCTCCGAGAGCGGCTGGTATCCGGTGCGCATTAGGTGGACCGAATCGTAGTCATCACGGAGCCGCCCGGACAGCACATCCTGTCCGAATGTGGCGATAGCACCCTCGGGACTGCGCCAATTCCATGCGGAAAGGTCGAATTCGACAGGCGAGTACGTGTCGCGGAAGTCCTCGAACCTCCGGTCGCTTGCACCGGGGAGATGGCCGTAGATTCGCTGATCCGGGTCGCCAAGGGCCACGAGCGTACTGGTCACCCCCAACGCCCGGATCATTTCCCACTGGCTGTCGGAAGTATCTTGAAACTCATCGAGGAAGATCACGGGGTGCGCAGTCGAGTATGCGCCTGCGATCGCAGGGTTGGTGACCAGGATTTCAGCCGCCAGTTCGGCGAAGAGATCAAACGGAACCTGACCAAAGTCTGTGAACAGACGTCGGAACTCACCGCTGATGTCAGCATCCGGGTCTCCGAGAGTGGCGCGGAAGGCATTTTCCTCGCCGGGACTGAGGATCGCTAGAGCTCGCGGCGATCCGAGGAGGTAACCATGACTTCGAAGAATAGACCACGCCAGGCCGTGGTATGTGCTGACCTCCAACTGCTTTCGCACGGTGCTGTCCAGCAACGAGCCCGCATGTTCAGTAACCCTATCGATAGTTGCATTCGCGAAGCTCAAGAACAAAACAGTACTGTGCGGGTAAACCAACCCACGGCTAATGGCCAGCGCCGCCTTGCGCAGAGCCGCCGTAGTCTTCCCACTACCTGCGCCGCCTGTAACCATGAGGTGCTCGTCAGCATCGAGGAGCTTCCGGATGAGGTTCTGATATTCGACTTCGCTAGCCCCACCACTATTGTTGGGGGTCAACGGCTTCACCTTCCGGCTGCTGATCGCCATCTACTAAGCCCTCAGACGCTGGCGCCTCTGCGCGAGTAAAATTACGTATGCCGTCCAACACACTCCGCATGGTCGCGGGATAGTCTGCGGAATCAAGCGTGGACAGCAAATGCATAGCGACGCCCTCGCCTTTAGTTTTCTTGAACAGCGCACTGAGCGCCTTATCGAGGGCCTCATCAGTGTCGTCAGCTGGGCCGGAAACGTGCCCGGGCCAGCCTCCTTCCCTTTGGAGATCTTCTACGAATGCTCGTTTCGCCGTCATGGGGACCTCAGCGACGAGAAGGTCCTCGAAACCCGCATACGGCTGCTCGAACGCCACATCGCTCGCTGCATAAATCGCCGCGAGCCTATCGGCGGGTTGGGTGTCAAAGATGGTGATGACGCCCTTCCCGAGCCCCTTGAAGAATCGGGCGAAGGACGCAACGTTAGTTTCCCCTTCCGCGTCGAACACCGCCCAGCCGTCAGTGTCCATACGAGAGTAGTCATCCGGTGCCGCGGCCGCGCCTCGCTTTGCGAGATAGGGGTAGGCCAGCGCTTCAGATCGCCCCTCACAGACAATGATCCGGCGCGCAAGCAGCGCCTCAGAAAACCTGGTTCGCATTCCCTGCATAAACACCTTGTGTTTAAGCTCTGGAGGCAGGTCGACCTTCGCGCCAGCCATCTCTCCGCTCGCGAGATCTCGAGAGACAACAACGAGCTGCTCTGGTTCAAATTCCTCGAGAACGTACGGGGAATGCGACGTGAAAATTGATTGACCCGCAATGTCGCGAATGAGGTCGACGATTCGCTTCTGCGCGGTCGGCGGCAGCGATATCTCGGGCTCTTCCATAGCGAAAATCACTGCCTTGTCGCGCCGCTCGGCGATGAGGCTAAGCATCGCGATGACGAGGGAGTTGATGGTGCCGGAACCCTGATGGTTGAAAGGGGCTGCGTAGTCGCCGGTGCCTGTGGCCATGAAGGCGCGCAAGACGTGCCGCAGGTCTTCGCGTGTCAGGTCGGAGACACGGAGGTGGGGAGCGTCAGCCCACTCCGAGGTGACGATCTTCTTCATGGCGGTATCGAGGCTTGTGAGCACTGCTCCGAACTGGTCGTTGTCCTCGCCTGCCACAGGAACGGTGCGGAGTTTGTCGAGTAGTTGCTCCCACATCTGAACTTCGACTTCGAAGGCCCTCAGCACAACGTCGAGCAACGATCCGCGCTCCATCGACATGGCCCTGTTGCCGGTCCTCAGAGCACGCAGGAGGAGGAACCCAAAAGCACGTTTGTCTGTAGAGGTACACCGCTGCGACGGCTCTGACGCCTCCCGCAGTGGGACGGCGAACCAAGTCTCGCCAACAAAGTCATCCTCTTCGGGATCGTAGCGGCCGGTGAAGAGGATGCGGATGCAGAACTCCGGCTCACCTGCAGGGGCTGACTCGAGGACAGCGTTCGCTAACATGTCCCAGTACTCTAGATTGGCGCGAAATCTTGATTGAATCTCTTCGGAGAGACCGGCGAGAGTCACTTCGATGGATATCGCCTCGTCCAGGTATTTACCGGCATGGAAGTCGTGCTCGTCAATTGGTGGTCGACGATAGAGCCGGTCCGGGCCCAGGGCGAGCTCAATGGCCTCAAGAACAGTCGACTTCCCTGAGTTGTTGTCGCCCAGTAGGAGTGCGGTGGCCCCGAGGCCAATCCGGGCGTGCTTGATGCCGCGGAAATTCTCTATCTTCACTTGAGCGACATACATGGCGTCCTTAATGGGTCAGGTTGCTGGTTGTGACTAGGGTATCGATTGCTACCATCGCGCAGAGCGCGCCACTCCATACACTGGGGTACCCTCCAGTCTTGGACATTGGTTGAAGCAGGCCTGTTGGCCTGCTGGAATGGATGTACTGATGAGCTCGAGAATGAAGTACACGACGCTGTATCGGATCGAGACGGCGAGGCTCGTGATCGAGACGGGGCGCCCGATCGCGCACGTCGCGGCCGAGTTCTGTGTGCGGGAGCAGCTGCTGGGCCGGTGAGTGCAGGCGAAACGGCGAGGTTACGGAGCGCTGAGACGCTTCAGGATGACCCATTGGGCGTGGACGAGCAGGCGGATCTCGCGCGTTTGCGCGTCGAGGTAAGGGAGATTCGCTTGGACAACGAATGCTTGAAAAGCAGCAGCCTACTTCGCGTCGAAGCCACCACGCAGGAATGGTTCGACCTGATGGACGCGAAGAAAGCGAAATTGGGGATCAGCCGACTGGCGCGGCTCTTGCGCGTGGCGGTCTCGCCCAGCCGGAGTCCGAGCGGGCCGCCAGGAGATGCTGGATGTGCTGGCCAGGGACGCACTTCACGACTCAAACGGCATCTATGACGCGCCGCGCGTACATGCAGATCTCGCCGAGGCAGGTGCGAGCGTGAACGTGAAGACCGTCGCGCTGTCGCTGCGCCGGCAGGGGCTCGAGTGCATCGGCCCGCGCAAGATCCAGCCTGTCACGATGATCCCCAGCTTCGCGACGCACGCGATCCAGGATCTCCTGAATCGCCGCGGGGACCGAGGCGAGCTGAACCGGGTGCGGATCTCAGATATCACCTACCTCCGCACGGGGGACGGATGGCTTGCCCTACCTCGCGGTCGTTCGCGACACCTGCTCCAGGAGAGCGCTGGGCCGGGCGGTGGGCCAGACGCTGACCACCGATCTCTTCGAGCGGGCACTGCGCATGGCGCTCCGCGGCGAGGTGCCTGAGCACGTCGTGTTCCGCGCCGACCGAGGCACGCAATACACATCCGAGCAGGCCTACGACTTCTGACAGCAGCTCGGGCTGCGTCGCTCCGCGGGCCGGATCGCGGTCTGCTGATACAACGGGATGGCCGAGCCGTTCTGGTCGACTCTCAGGACCGAGTTCCACGACCGCCGCGCCTGGCCGCCCACGAGGGTCCAAGCGAAACGGGCTCTGTCGCCTACGTGCGACACCGCATCACCACCGACCACGACCTCGTCGAGCTCACGTTCGCTGTCTAGCCACCTGCCCACGACTTGCGGAGAACCCCAGCCGCGACGTCACTGTCATCAACGCCACCATCAGCGAAGTCCTCCGCGAACTCACCATCGACTTCAGCAAGGGCTACCAACCCGCCGGCATCCCGAGAGGGGACTATGGGCCAAAACGCGTGGATGGAAACTTGATCGAGGCCCGTCGTTGCAGGCGTGTTGAGGGTGGTCTTAGTCCGGGACCCTGGGTCGTGGGAAGCGACACTAACTCGACGACTTGTTTGGTATGCGGGCAACGGCTCGTGAAGAACGTGAGAACCGTGGCAGGGGCCCAGCGGTGGCGGTGCCTCAGCTGTGGATCGTCGTGGGTCAGGGGAAGAGCTGACCTCGCACGCGGCAACGAGCTGCGTGAGTTTCTCGAAGTGCTTCTCGGGAAGCGATCCCAGCAGGAGATCACGAACACGAAGACCGGTCGCTCGCTGCGCCGGAGGACGTCCTGGTGTTGGGAGGTCGAACCGGCCCTTGGCCCGGTCGAGACGATCTACCCGGTCGTGCTCGTTGATGGCATCTATCTGGGGTCGTGGTGTCTGTTGATCGCGGTCACGGAGGACTTGCAGGTGCTGGCGTGGCAGTGGTGCTCGACCGAGTCAGCGGCCGCTTGGACGGCGCTCTTAGCGCGCATCCCCGCTCCGGTGGTGGTCTGCGATGGCGGTTCCGGGTTCGCGTCGGCCGCCGGCGCCTGCTGGCCAGACACGAAGATCCAGCGCTGCATGTTTCGTGTGCCGATGAACGTGCGCCGTCACCTCACGCTGCGCCCGAGAACCCATGGTGGCCGGGACTTGCTGGAGCTCTCCAGAGCGCTCTCCCGGGTTGTCGACGCGGGCACCGCGTCGCCTGGCAGCTGGGGTTGCAGGCCTGGTGGCAGCAACACGGGCAGCTCTCGAAGCAACGCTCCACCGATGGGTGGAGCAAGTGGTGGACCCACGACCGGCTCCGGAAAGCGTGGCTGTTACTGAGCCACCTCTCGGGCAACGGGCACCTGTTCACGTTCGTGACCCACGGCAACGCGGGCACCACGAGCCCGCTCGAGGGTGGCATCAACAACGGCATCCGCACCACGCTGCGCAACCACCGGGGCATGAGCGAAGCCCATATGAAACGCGCCACGGAATGGTTCCTCTGCACGCGCGAGCTCATCCACAAGTTTTGTCCTACAAGCTCCAAACAAAATAGCCCGAACCTGCAACTGCAGGTTCGGGCTATTTCCATGTCTTGCGACATCTCACCGTCGGGCTGACAAGATTTGAACTTGCGACCCCTTGACCCCCAGTCAAGTGCGCTACCAAGCTGCGCCACAGCCCGTGGCTTGTGTTCTCCGCGAGGACAACTCGACCATCCTAGCGGAACCTGGGGGCTCCGCGCACCACCGTGTCGCCGTCGTGTCGCGAGGGGCGAAATGGCGCGCGGAGCCACCCCAGCTAGTTGTAGAGCATCCCGCCGTCGACGAGCAGCACCTGGCCGGTCACGTAGCCGGCGTTCGGGCTCGCGAAGAACGAGACAACTCCAGCGACGTCCTCTGGCGTCTCGATGCGGCCGAGCTGGATCGACTCGACGTTCTCCTGCAGGTTCTGGCCGAGCGGCTTGCCGTTGATCTTCGACAGCTCGCTGTCGATGAGCTCCCACATGCCCGTGCCCACGATGCCGGGGCCGTACGCGTTCACCGTGATGCCGTGCGTCGCAAGTTCCTGCGCGGCGACCTGCGTGAGGCCGCGCACCGCGAACTTCGATGCCGAGTACGCGCCGAGGATCGGGAAGCCCTTGATGGCCGCGATCGACGCCGCCGAGATGATGCGACCCTTCACGCCCCGCTCGATGAACGACTTCGCGGCGGCCTGGATGCCGTAGACGACCGAGTTCACGTTGATCTGGAAGATCTTGTTGAGCTCTTCCTCCGTGACCTCGAGGATCGGCTTCACCTGGGCGATGCCAGCGTTGTTGACGATCACGTCGAACCCGCCGAGCTTCTCGACCGCCGTCGCGACGGCAGCCTCGACGTCGGCCTTCTTCGACACATCCGCCGCCACGAAAACGGCGCGACGCCCCAGCGCTTCGATCTCGGCGACAACCCCGGCAGCCTTCTCCGCCTGGAAGTCGAGGTCGGCAACCACGATGTCGTAACCATCCGCAGCCAGCTTCAGCGCAATCCCGCGCCCAATTCCCTGACCCGCTCCGGTAACAAGCGCGACCTGTGTGTCGGTCATGACAACTCCTAACTCGAGGTGCGGCCGACCAGGCTTCGCCTTCGACCGCTGAACGACGCCACGGTAGGCCCGCATCCAGGCCACCAGCGAAGGCACCGGATGCACGACACGGCTCCCCCGCGACATGCCGCCCGACGACACGACACGCAACCCTCGGCAACCCCTGATCACCTCCTCCAGGCAACCCGCACGCGAATGGGGTTGAATCGACTCCTGGCGCCCCGACTTCAGCACGATGCCAGCAGATGCAACGACGCGAGCCGGTCCGCCAGAAAGGCGACGGCATGACGCTCTCCCTCGAAGCGGCGTTCCCCTCCGCACAAGATCTCACCTCATACTCGCGCCTCCTCAGCGACGTGTACGACGCGGAATTCTCGAGCAAACGAGCACCCGCACATCCGCGAGACGTCATCGCCGACTCGTGGGCGCGGCTTCGCCGCCGCGGAGTCCGCCCGAGTCGCGCCCCCGCGAGCGCAAAACACGCCGAAGCCACTTCCGCTGGAGCCCCCGCAACGAGCGATCTCGACTCCGACGCCCTCCTGCTGACGTCGCTCATCCGCGCGAACCTGGGCCACCTCTCGACCCTGCTTCGCGACGACACCGCCGTCCTCGTCGTCAGCAACCGCCACGGCCGCATCGTCGCCCGCAGCGGCGGCACGCAGATGCTGTCCCGCGCCGACGACCTCGGCTTCGTCGAAGGCGCAGCCTGGGGCGAGAACAGCGTCGGAACGAACGCCATCGGCACGGCCCTCGCCGCCCGCCGCCAGGTCCAGGTGCACGGAGCCGAGCACTACTCCCGCTCCCAGCACCTCTGGAGTTGCACCGCAGCCCCCGTCCGCGACCCTAGAAACGGCCGAACGCTCGGCACCGTCGACCTCTCCTTCGAAGTCGCCGACGCGCACCCCATGTCGCTCGGCCTCATCTCCCTCCTCGCTCGGGCGGCCGCACAAGACCTCCGCGAGCGCCACCACCGCGACATCACCGAGCTGCGAGCCGCGAGCTTTAGCGCCACCCGCGAGCTCGACCATCCGTGGGCCGTCGTCGACGAATGGGGCTGGGTTGCCGCGTCATACGGCGTCGACGTGAGCTCCCGCATCCCGCTCCCCCGCGGCCTCAAGTCGGGCGACACCTGGACCACCCCATCAGGTGAAGTGCTAGTGACCGGGCTGGAGCGCGGCTTCCTGCTGAGCCCGGCACGTGCATCGAGAAGACCAGCGGATGCGCCGCCCGAGACCACGATCACCCTGTCGGCAATAGGCACTGGTGCGCTCGTCGAACTGCGCACCCCGACCGGCTCCCGCGAAGTGCGCATCCCCTCCCGCCAAGCCGACATCCTCTTCCTCCTGGCCGCCTCGCCCCGAGGACTCACCGCTCCCGAGCTCTCCGCTCGCCTCTACGGGACGTCGGAACACGACGTGACCGTGCGGGCCGAGATCAGCCGTCTCCGCCGCCACCTCGGCGACGTGCTCGTCGCCGCGCCCTACCGGTTCGCGCCCGGCATCGCCGTCACTGCGACGGACAACTGACCCACCACATCCACTCGGCCGATTGTTCGCACATTCTCCCGGCTGGGAATAGCCTGGTACCTCCGCAGTGTTGCGAACCCAGTCCCCTATCTCAGAAGCAGAGGTCCGCAACATGCAGGTCATGCCAGAACTCACCCCCTTCCGGCGCGGAATCGCCCTCTTCGCGCTCGCGCTCGGAGGCTTCGGCATCGGCGTCACCGAGTTCGCCACGATGGGCCTGCTGCCCGACATCGCCCGCGAGCTGCTCCCCGGCTTCGAGCAGAACCCGGATGCGGTGATCGCGCAGGCCGGCATCCTCATCTCCGCCTACGCCCTCGGCGTCGTCGTCGGCGCCCCCGTCTTCGCGGTGCTCGCGGCCCGCATGTCGCAGACGAAGCTCGCCTTCTGGCTCCTCGGCATCTTCATTGTCGCCTCTGCTGCTTCCGCGCTCATGCCCGACTTCGGCACGACCGCCGTCATGCGCTTCATCGCGGCGCTCCCCCACGGCGCGTACTTCGGCGTCGCCTCCCTGCTCGCCGCCCGCATCATGGGCCCAGGCAAGCAGGGCCAGGGCGTCGCACTCGCCCTCTCCGGCCTCACGATCGCCAACATCTTCGGTGTGCCCCTCGCGACCTGGCTCGGCCAGGCCAGCGGCTGGCGCTACGCGTACGTGCTCGTCGCCGCGATCTTCTTCGTCACGTTCCTGCTCGTGTTCTTCTTCGTGCCCCGCTACCCCGGCAACCCGGAACGCAGCGCCATGAAGGAGCTCATCGCCTTCAAGAACCCGCGCCTCTGGATCATGGTCGCCGTCGGCGCCATCGGCTTCGGCGGCTTCTTCGCCGTCTACTCGTACATCGCCGAGGTCACGACCCGCGAGACGGGCCTCGGCCCCGGCATCGTGCCGTGGGTGCTCGCGACCCTGGGCGTCGGCATGACGCTCGGCAACCTCATCGGCGGATGGGCGGCAGACCGCAACCTGACCCGAACCATGTTCGTCGGTTTCGGCTCGTTCATCGCCTCGCTCGTCTTCTACAGCCTCATCGCGTCGAACCCGGTCGGCCTGTTCGTGGCCGTGTTCTTCCTCGGCCTCACCTCGTCCTCGCTGCTGCCGGCCATCCAGTCGCGCCTCGTGCGCATCGCCGACGAAGCCGCGCTGCTCGGAGCAGCCATCAACCACGCGGCGTTCAACGTCGGCAACAGCCTCGGCGCCTGGCTCGGCGGCATGGTCATCGCGGGCGGCCTCGGCTACCTCGCACCCGGCTGGGTGGGCGTCGTCCTCGCCGTCCTTGGCATGGCCCTCACCGCGCTCGGCGTCTCGGTGGAACGCCGCGACAAGCGCCACTCCCTCGACACCACCGGCCTCCGCACGATCCCCGCAGCCGAACGCGCCGACATCGGGGCCTGACCAACCAATCGTTGCCCGGCGTTTCGCCCTCTGGAGATGACCCCAGAGGGCGAAACGCCGGGCAGCGATCGCCGAGAGAACCCAGGCAGAGGCGGCGTCGGCGGGCAGCGATGGACAGCGAGAGAGCGAAGACCCGCGCCGCAGACTGGCGGCAGTTCTTCGCAGGAGCGAGTCGGCCCCACAATCATGCGTTGCCCCAACGGCCGCCCCGCACTAAGGCGTGCTCAACGTTGGTCCCCGTGTATCCCCGGGCCTTCGCGCACCGGAGAACGTCCCTAGGATTCAGAGACCCCCGACGATCGGACATGCAATGGCGCTGGACTTCGTTTCAATCGACTTCGAGACCGCAAACCACCAGCGAGGCTCGGTGTGCCAGATCGGCGTCACCGACGTGCGCGACGGTCGCATCGTCTCCACCGACTCGTGGTTCATCAATCCACCAACCGGCCTGGTCTTCACGAACACGCACATCCACGGCATCAGCGCCTCGCACGTGCAGCAAGCGCCCACCTGGGGTGAGACTCTTCGGCGCCTGACCACGGTGGTGCAATCGGCCCCGATCGTTGCGTACAGTTCCTTCGACAAGGGCGCGTATAACGCTGCCAACTCGCTCCTGGGCCTCAGCGACCCGGGCTTCGAGTTCTTCGACGCTCTCGTCCTCGCGAAAGCGCGGCTGCAGCTCGACAGCTACAAGCTGCCCCACGTCGCCAAGCACCTCGGCCTCCCCTCGTTCTCTCACCACGACGCCGGGGCGGATGCGCTCGCGTGCGCCCAGATCGTCCTGCACCTCTCGACCCACACTGGAGTCAGCGACGTCACCAGCGCGTGGCCCGAGTCGAGACCCGCGAAAGCACGAGCCAGCCGGTCCGCGTATGCGCACAAGCAGAGCGTCATCCCGGAAACGAACGCACACGCCGACCCCACGCATCCGCTCTTCGGTGAGGTGATTTGCTTCTCCGGCGACCTCGACAGCCACACCCGCGGAGATGCGCAGAAGCTGGTCGCAGAAAAGGGAGCGACGGTGAGCGGCGGCGTGACGAAGAAGACGACGCTTGTCGTGATGGGCGGCTACGATCCGGCCACGCTTCGCCCCGGCGCGAAGGTCAGCAGCAAGATCCAGAAGGCCATGGACCTCGCCGCGAAGGGGCAGCGGGTCGAGATCGTCACCGAGCAGGTGTTCCTCGAACTGATCGCACGCTGAGCGCACTCGGCGTCTCCGTCGAGCGCCGCGACAAGCGCCACTCCCTCGACACCACCGGCCTCCGCACGATCCCCGCGGCCGAACGTGCCGACATCGGAGCCTGACCCACCAATCGCTGCCCGGCGTTTCGCCCGCTGAAGGTCACCTCAGAGGGCGAAACGCCGGGCAGCGATCGCCGAGAGCGCCCGCGCAGAGCGCAAGCCCCCCACGCCTACTGCACCGTCGACGCGAACATATTCAGGCCGAGCTTGTTCGACAGGTGCCGGGTGGCGCGGATGCCGCGCACGCTGTTGCCGGCCGCATCCAGTGGCGGGGAGAACGTCGCGAGCGAGCCCTTGCCGGGCGCGATCGTGACGATGCCGCCGGAGACGCCGCTCTTGCCCGGCATGCCCACCTCGAACAGCCAGTCACCGCTCGCCTCGTACATGCCGTTCGTCGCCATCACCGACAGCACGTCGCGGCTCACGGACGGATCGACGACATCCACGCCGGAGATGGGGCACTCGCCGCCGTCGGCGAGCGTCGCGCCCATCGTGGCGAGGTCCTCGGCGGTCACGAGCAGCGAGCACTGCCGCGTGTACAGCTCGGTCACCTGCGTCGGGTCGAGCGAGATGTGCCCGTAGCTCTCGAGCAGCCTCGCGATGCTGCGGTTGCGCGTGTTGGTCTTCATCTCCGACTCGTAGACGCGCTCGTCGATCTCGAGCGGGTGGCCGACGAAGTTCGACAGCCCCGCGTGGATGAAGTCCCACTTCTCATCCCAGGTCTTCCCGGGCACGAGCGACGTCGTCGCGATCGCCCCCGCGTTGACAAGCGGGTTCATGGTGCGTCCGCCGTTGAGCTCGATCGCCATGACCGAGTTGAACGGCAGCCCCGTGTTGTTGACGCCGATGCGCTCGCGCACCTCCTCGTGCCCCAGCTCCTGCACGACCAGCGCGTAGACGAACGCCTTCGAGATCGACTGGATCGAGAACTTGAGCTGCGCGTCCCCGAACGAGAACCGGTGCCCGTTCGCCGAGGTGAGGCTCAGCCCGAACCAGGACGAGTCGGCCTCCGCGAGCGCGGGAATGTAGTCGGCGACGGCGCCGTCCTGCACGTGGCGGTACCGCTCGTACGTCTCGGAGAGCATCTCCCGCACGTGATCGGCATCCGGCAGCCTGCCAGTCGACACCACGCGGGTGTCGGGATGCACGAGGTCCGGCTCGCTGGGGAACGCGGTCGGGTGTTCCGGCAGGAGCGTCTGTTCGGGGAGAGTCGTCACGACCCCGAATCTAGTCCTGCACGGTGCCCGACGCGAAGAGGTTCATGCCGAGCTCGTTCGACAGGTGCCTGGCCGCCTTGATGCCGCGCACGCTGTTGCCGGCGTCGTCGAGCCGCGGCGAGTAGCTCGCGAAGCCGCCCTTGCCTGGGGCGATCGTCACGAGCCCGCCCGAGACGCCGCTCTTCGCGGGCATCCCGATCTCGTACAGCCACTCGCCGCTCGCCTCGTAGAGGCCGTTCGCGGCCATCACGGCGAGCGCATCCCTCGATGCACCCTGCCCGATGACCTGCTCGCCAGTCTTCGGGTTCCTCCCGCCGTCGGCGAGCGTCGCGCCCATGACGGCCAGGTCCTCGGTGGTGACGAGCAGCGCGCACTGCCGCGTGTAGAGCTCGGTGACCTCGTGCGGGTCGAGGGTGATGTGCCCGTAGCTCTGCAGGAGGCGCGCGATGCCCTGGTTGCGGATGTTGTTCTCACGCTCCGACGCGAACGCGTCCTCGTCGATCTCGAGGTCGCGCCCCGCGAAGGCGGAGAGGCCACTCAGGATGAAGTCCCACTTCTCCTCCCACGTCTCCCCCGGCGCGAGCGCCGACGTGGCCAGCGCGCCCGCGTTGACGAGGGGGTTCATGGTGCGGCCGCCGTTCAGCTCGATCGCCATGACCGAGTCGAACGGCAGGCCCGTGTTGTTGACGCCCACCAGCTCGCGCGCCTTCGTGTGCCCGACCTCCTCGCGCACGAGCGCGAACACGAAGGCCTTCGAGATCGACTGGATCGTGAACAGCAGCTCAGCGTCGCCGCGACTGTACGACTGCCCCTCGGTGGAGACGATGCAGATCCCGAACAGGTCCGGGTCCGCATCCGCCAGCGCCGGAATGTAGTCGGGCACCTCGCCGTCGTCGACCGACGAGAACTGCTCGTACGTCTCGTCGACCGCGGTCTTGACGTCGTCGGAGTCGGGTAGCTGCCCCGTCGAGATCGCCGAGCGGCTCGAGTGCACCATCTCCGGCTCGTCGCCGAACATGTGCGTTGCGTCCACCGTGGTCTGCGTCATGTGGGCAACCCTAGCCAGCCCCGCACGGCGGGCAGCTGACCGAACCGGGGCGAAGCCGGGATCGGCCCAGGCAGGTGAGAGAACCCTGGACATCCGGTTGGCCCGGTTGCGGCAACTACTTGCATAAATGAAACTAGATGCACGCATCAATCGATGGAGAGGAAGGTCGATGACCGAAGCAGAGCACCCCGAGCAGCTCCGACTGCCACAGAGCCCCAAGCGCACACTCTCGGCCTTCGATTGGGTGATGCTCCTCGGCATCCCCGTTGTCGCCTACTTCGGCGTCGCGGGGGCGGCCGTCGGCAACACCGCCGGCCTCGTCCTCACCGGATTCGCCGCGCTCGCCATGGTCGCCTTCCGCGCGCTTCGTGTCGGCAGGAAGAACGAGCCGCACATCGCGCCGTGGACCCACTGGCTGTCGATCGGCGTCGCTGTCGCCTCCTTCGTCACCGCGTGGAACGCGTTCCGAGCCGCTCCCCTCGACACCGGCATCGTCTTCACGCTGCCCCTCGTCCCGGTCGCTCTGTTCTTCGCCCTCGTCATCGCCGTCTTTCGGAAGCCGCGGCCGTGAGCGAGACGCCAGAGCTTCGAGCGCTGTTCTCACCGCCGCGGTTCAAGGTGCTCGGGTTCCTCGTGCAGGTCGAGGAGTCTGACTACGCCTCCATCGGGGAGTTCACCGACCTCGGCGTTCCGGAGATCTCGAGAACCGTGAAGTTCCTGGACGAGGCAGGCCTCGTCCAGGTCAGAAAGGGCCAGAAAGGCCGCTACCCGCAGACCCTCGTGCGCGCTACGCCGAGCGGACGGGAGCGGTTCCGCGAACTCCTGGCCGACTTGCAGCGCTACGGGCTGGGTGGTTGAACCACCCAGCCCGTAGCCGACTTGCCCAGGAATGGGCGACCCGTCAGGAAGCCCCGATCAGTCGCTGAAGAGGCTGCACTGCACGGCACCCGCCGCGAGACTTGCGGCCACGCCCGCGATGCCGCCGGCAACTCCGGCGCGCACGAGCTTCGGGCCGACCTTCTCCGCGACCTCGTCCCACTTCTTGTCGCGGATGAGCTCGGCGATCTCGCCGCTGACGATGCCGGAGATCAGTCCGATGACACTGTTCTCGACCATGCAGTCCACGAACGCGTTCCCCGTGGATGCGGCGCGGGCCTGGGATGACTGCAATGCCTGCGGCCCAGCGCCCTGCGCACGCGCCGCCTCGAGCGAGGCACCGATGTCGGCGGCTTCCTGCTCGCCGATGATCGATGCGGCCTTCTCCTGGTCGTAGGAGACGACGCCATCGGGCCCGAGGATGAGCGCCTCTTCGAAGAGGCTCTCGAGGGTCTGCGCCAATTCGGCTTCCTGCCCCTGCGTCATCGCACCGGACGATGCCGCCGTGAACGTCGTCGTGCTCGGCGAAGCTGTTGCGGTCGTGGGAACGAAGAATGCAGCAGCGAGCGTCGCGGCCGTCGCGCTCATGACCAACCTGTTGCGGACCTTCATGATCACTCCAATTCATCTTGTGCGTCGGGCGGGGGCGAACCCCCGCTTTCTGTGTGAGATTTCCTTGGTGGAGGTCGCGGTGACCTCCGGCAACAAGTCTTCCAGGCGGCATACGCCCTGCCCGAGCTCGGCGAACCGGTCGACGCGCTGGGCGAATCAAAGCGCGCGAAGAGCCGGAAGGCAGCGCGATCCAGGCAGCTCAGCAGGAATACTGCAGCGATTCTGCGCGTGCTCGCCGCTCCTGCCCACGTGCTTGCCAGGACCCTCTCAAGTGGGGCCCGGGCGTGTCACTCAGTCGAGGCGCACCGGAGCAAGCTCCGACCACACATCCCCCGGCCCCGGGTTCCCGGCAGCGGATGCGCCCCCGAGGTGCTTCGCGACGCCCCACACGGCGTTGAGGGCCGTCGTCACCGCACCCTCGGCCCAGCCCGCCGTGAACGAGATGTCGTCGCCCGCGAGGAAGATGCCCCGCTGGTGGTCGTCGAGCTCGTCCTGCACGAAGTGGCCGAAGAGGCGTTCCTGGTACCGGTAGTGGCCGGGCAGGTTGTTCTTGAACGCGCCCATGTAGTTGGGGTCGGCCTCCCACGACACGGTGATCGGCTCCCCCACGATGTGCGCGCCGATGTCGAGGCCGGGGTAGATCTTGTCGAGCGAATGCAGCATGAGCCGCGTGCGCTCCGACGCGTCGAGGGCCAGCCACTTCAGGGCGTCGTCGTTCCACGTGTAGGAGAGCAGGATCACGGCGGGCTTGTCGGGGCCCTCGTCGATGAGGTAGGTCGCGCGGGGCAGGCGGTCGGTGAGCGTCATGCTCATGACGGGCTTCCCCGTCGCCGGGTCCAGGTCGCGCCAGAAGGGCCGGTCGACCATCACGAACGTCTTCGACGAGAGCATGTAGTGGCTCTTCTCGATGGCCGTCCACATCTCGGGCGTGAACAGCTCCTCGTCCGTATCGATGCGCGCCGACAGCAGCCACGACTGGCAGGTCACGATGGCGGACGCGAACTCCTGCGTGCGCCCCCACTTCTCCGTGATGCTGACGCCACCGTTCTGCCCGCGCTTGATCGCGGCGACTGCACCCCGCGGCACCCCACCGTGCAGGCTCGCGAGGCTCGTGCCCTCGGGCCAGTGCTCCAGTTCGGTCGGCTCGTGGTGCCACAGGTCGACGGGCAGCTTCTGCGCGCCGCCCACGATGCGGCGGTGCGCGTCGTCGGCGTTCGTGAACACGACCCGCAGGATCTCGAGGATCGAGTTGCCGAAGTCGGTGTCCCAACCACCCGTGCCGAAGCCCACCTGCCCGAACGCCTCGATGTGCTCGAAGCTGAGATCCCTGAAGGCCGCGCTCTCTGCCACGAATCCATAGAACGAACGGTTGTCGAACTTCTCGACCAGCTCGTTCCATGCGGCCTTCAGGGTCTCCGTATCGCGTGCGCGGATGGCGTCCTGGATGCGAACCAGGTCGGCCTCCTCCGTCAGCGCACGCTTCCACGCCTCCGCCACCTCCGTGAAGAACGGGGGCAGGTCGGCGGGAGTCTCGGCGTAGAACGAGGTGCCGGCGAGCTCGATGACCGTCGACGGCGTCACCTCCGCCAGCGGGTTCGGGAACGCCTGCGTCTCCAACCCGACGAGGTCGACGTAGTGGTAGAACGCGCGCCCAGACTCGGGGAAGCGCATGCCGCCCAGGTCGGCGATGACGCTCGGCGCCGCATCGAACGACCGCGTCTTGAGGCGTCCGCCGATGCTGTCCGCCTCGAAGATGACGGGCTTCAGCCCCATCTTCATGAGCTCGTACGCGGCGACGACACCCGCGAGACCGGCGCCGACGACGGCGACCTCGGTGCCGTGCATCCGCTCCGGCACCGAGCCGAGCCCGGCCGGGTGCGTGAGGAACTCGTCGTAGCTGAACGGGAAGTCCGGGTTGAGCATGGTCACCGGCTGGGAGTCCTGCGGCGTGGATGCGCCTTCCGCGCGCTGCGGGCCGCTCGGCATCGGGGTCGCGATGGTCACTTGTGCTCCTTCATGATGACGGGGGTCGCGGCGGTCGCCGCGTTGACGTAGTCGTTCTCGCTCATGGCGCCGACGATGGAGTGCTTCCGACCGTACGCGAAGTACAGGCCGACACCCACGAGCATCCACAGGCCGAACACCATCCAGGTGGTGCCGCCGAGCGTGACCATGAGGCCGAGGCACATGACGATGCCGAGGATCGGCACGACGGGGAAGAACGGCACCTTGTAGCTGCGCGGCAGCTCGGGGCGGGCGCGGCGCAGGTAGATGACCGAGAGGTTGACGAGGGCAAACGCGAACAGCGTGCCGATGCTCGTCGCATCCGCCAGCTCGCCGAGCGGGATGAACGCGGCGACGACCGCGATGATCGACCCCACGATGACCGTGCCGGCTACCGGGGTGCCCGTCGAGGGGCGCACGCGGCCGAAGATCTTCGGCACCATGCCGTCGCGCGACATGCGGAACAGGATGCGCGTCTGCCCGTAGTAGACCGTCAGCACGACGCTCGCGATCGCGATGACCGCGCCCACCGAGAACATGAGCGCGAGCAGCGGCTGGCCCGTGATGTCGGTGAGGATGCGCACGAACGCCGCCTCGCCGTCGTTGAACTCGGTCCACGGGAGCGCGCCGATGGCGGCGACCGCGACGAGGATGTACACGACCGTGACGATGACCATCGACAGGATGATCGCGCGCGGCAGGTCCTTCTGCGGGTTCTTCGCCTCGTCGCCGGCCGTGGAGGCGGCGTCGAAGCCGATGTAGGAGAAGAAGAGGCGGCTCGAGGCGGCCGCGACGCCGGCTGCGCCCATGGGGGCGAGCGGCTCGAAGTTCGCCGTCGTGAACGCCGTGAAGGCGATGAACACGAAGATGAGCAGCACGATGACCTTGATGGCGACCATGACGGTGTTCACCCACGCGCTCTCCTTCGCGCCGCGCACGAGCAGCAGCATCGCGACGATCACGAGCGCCGCGGCTGGCAGGTTGAAGAAGCCGCCGTCGAGGCCGATCGGGTTCGCGAGCGCCGGCGGGAGCGCGAGGCCGAAGACGCCGAGCGTCTCGTTGACGTACTGCCCGGCGCCGACCGCGACGGCGGCCACCGAGACGCCGTACTCGAGCACCAGGCACCAGCCGCACACCCAGGCGACGCCCTCGCCCATCGTCGCGTAGGAGTAGGAGTAGCTCGACCCGGAGACGGGCACCGAGCTCGCCATCTCGGCGTACGAGAGGGCCGAGAGCAGCGCGGCGAGGCCGGCGACGGCGAACGCGATCCAGACGGCGGGGCCGGCGAGCGGCACCGCGGTGCCTAGGATCACGAAGATGCCTGTGCCCAGCGTCGCGCCGACGCTGATCATCGTCAGCTGCCACATGCCGAGGGTGCGCTTCAGGCCGCCCTCGCCCGACTCGGTCAGGGACTCGTCGGTGAGCTGCTCCAGCGGCTTGCGGCGCAGCAGCTGCGTGCCGAGCGGCGTGCGTGACCGGCCGGCTGTGGTGGGTGGTGTCGCCATTGACGGTTGCCCTTCTTGGGTTCGGGACCAGCATGATCAGGGATCGATCGGCGCTGTCCAACTGCGCCCAGCAGTGCTGGGCCTGGCAATCGTATGGTCGCACCACGCAGTGCTTCCACGGGCGATATGCTCGGTTCGTCGCGAAGATGCGACAGAATGCACGGGAGCTCGCATGCCATCACCCTCGTCACCGCACGGCCAGATCTCACTCGCCCAGCTGCTCGCACGCCCCGAGCTGCACCTCGAGGTGCTCGTGCCCGGCGACCTCGATGTGAGCATCCGCTGGGTCGCGACGAGCGACCTCACCGACCCGACGCCGTACCTCCTCGGCGGCGAGTTCCTGCTGACGGCCGGCGTCGGGCTGCGCGATCTCGACCACGCGGAGCTGGAGGGCTACGTCGAACGGGCCGTCAGCGCCGGCGTCGTCGCGCTCGGCCTCGGCATCGACCCGGTGTTCCACGAGGTGCCACCAGCCCTCCTCGAGGCCTGCACCGCAAGCGACCTCACGCTCGTGCGCATCCCCAACGACACCCCGTTCGTGGCCGTGTCGCGCACCTTCGCCGAGATGACCGAGCTGCGGCGAGTGGATGCGCTGCGCACGCTCGCCGACGCGACCCGCCGGCTGCTGCGCGCCGCATCCGCGGACCAGCCCGAGACGGCCGTGGCGGCGGCGCTCGCCGAGCGGCTCGGCTCCTGGGCGGCGATCGTCGGACCAGGCGGCGCCGTGCGCGCGCGGGCCGGCCAGGTACCACCCGCGCCCGTGCTGGGCGCCCTCGCCGAGTCGGCAGACCAGACGAGGGGCGGACCGGCCGCCTACCCGCTGCGCAGCCTCGGCGGGGCCGCCCTCGGCACGCTGCTCGTGGAGGCCGCTCCCCCGGCGGGCTCGACGGCGCACGCGTTCCTCACGACGGCGCACGGCATGCTCGAGCTCATCGCGAGGCAACGCACCTCAGGCAGCGTCGCGCCCGGCCAGCTGCTCGTGCCGCTCCTCCTCGAAGCCGACGACGTGTTCGCGCGCCCGGACGGCGGCCCGGACACCGAGCTGTGGCGCGACCTCCTCCTGCAGGCGGCCGGCGGAGACGCGCGCGCCCGAACCCTCCGGGTCGTCGTCGCCTGCGCGCCCTCCACCCTCAAAGACGCGAGCGAGCTGCACCGCTGGCGCAGCCTCTTCGACACGAAGCTCGTCACCATCTCGGCCGAGCACGCCACCGTCACCCTCATCACCCGCCTCGACGTCACGGAACGGCGCCTCACCGCGTTCCTCGACGAGGGGTGGAGCTTCGTCGTCGGCCGGCCCGTCACGGCCGAGCAGCTGCGCGCATCCGCCGCGGAAGTTCGCGCCCTCGAGCGGCGAGCGAGGGAAGACGGCGGGGTGGTGCGCGTCGGCGCCGACCTCGCGCCCGTGCACTCGTTCATCGGCGCGGCCTCGGGACGTGCCCTCGCCGAGCGACGTCTCGAACCGCTCCTCGAGCTCGACGCAGAGGCCCGGAACGCGCGCCTCGCGCTGCTGCGCGCCTGGCTGCACGCGAACGGGCACTGGGATGCGACGGGCCGCGAACTCGGGATGCACCGCAACAGCGTGCGCCGCGGCATCGACCAGCTGCGGGGGCTGCTCGGGCTCGACCTCGACGACGCCCGCGTGCGCGCCGAGCTCGTCATCGCCCTCGAGTACGTGGAGTAACTACCCGGCGAACCACTCGGTCAGGACCCAGAGCAGCACCAGCGCTGCGACGACGATCGCGAACAACGGCGCCCCCGCCACGAGAACCTCACCGAAACTCGCCCCGCCTCGGTATCGGCGCCGCACGAGCACCGGGGAGAGCGGCTCGCTGACCAGCGTGACGCGGCACCCGGCCGAGCGGAGCGCATCCACGACCCCGAGACCATGCGGCGTGAACGCCGCGATCGTGTCGCCGCCGCCCCGCAGGATCACTCGCGCGGCAGATCCCGGTCCCATCCTCGTCGGAAGCAGCAGGCGCTCGACGACGACGACCTCGTCGATGACGGCGAGCGGGATGACCCGCCCCCTGCGCCGAACGGCGTTGATCACGAGACCGGTCTTCTCGACCCTCGCTTCGACGAACCGGCCGAAGAGCACCCCGCCCACGGCGAACGCCACGGCCCCGAGGATCGCCAGGACCGCGCCGCCCACCGAGCCCTGCGCCCACGGCCCCGCGGCAGCCTCGACGAGCGCGAACCATGCGAGGCCGACGAGCAACGCAGCGGCGGCGACGACCAGAAACCATCGCCCAGCCCGTACCGACATGCGGCCCCTCCGTTCTGCCCGCCGAGCGTGCCCCGAGTCGGGCTTCTCCGCCCCGCGCAGACGGCGGTCGGCCAGCCGCACGAGCAAGCCACCAGGGTAGCCCGCGCGCCACCGCAGGCGCCCGCCGTCGCGGTAGGCTTCGGGCACGCTCTCCCAGCGCGCAGCACCGCACCTCAGCGAGACCAGTGCTCGCCGAACGCACCGCTGCATCACTTGGCCTGAGCCGAGGTGCCCTCGACGTGACCCGTTCCATCGATGCCCGAGCAGCACGCATCCCGCTTCGCGCGACGCGAGGCGATGCCCTGCGCCCGGCCCTCCTGCTCATCGCCGTGCTGGCGCTCGCCCTCGGCGGCGTGCAGCTCGCCGTCGGCGTGGATGCGCCCGTCCCGTTCTGGGTGCCGCTCGCCTTCACCGCCGTGTTCTTCGTCTGGACGGCCGCCGGCGTCATCGCGTGGTGGCAGCGCCCCCTGAGCATGGTCGGCGGCCTGCTGCTCGTCGGCGCGATCGCCATGTTCCTCGGCGGGGTCGGCAACCTGGGGCTCCCCGTGCTGGTGGAGCTGAGCACCATCTTCGCGACCCTCATCCTCGCCGTCACGGTGCACCTGCTGCACGCCTTCCCGTCCGGACGTCTGCAGGGGCGCGTCTCCATCGCCACGGTCGCCGTCGGCTACGGCGTGACGCTCCTGCTGCAGATCCCGCTGTACGTGCTCCCGCCCGACACGCTCCCGCACCTCGTCGGAGTCTGGGTGCAGGCGTTTGTCGGCCTCGGCGTCATGGGGGTCACTGCGGCCCTCCTCATCCGCCGCCTCCGCTCGGCCGACCCGAAGAACCTGCGCGTCCTGCTCCCCCTGTACCTGTACGGCATCCTCGCGGTGCTGAGCATCCCCCTCTCCGCGAACGTGCTGCGCCTCCTCGGCGCGCCCGGCGAGGTGATCGGCTCCATCCAGCTGGTCGTCATCGCGGGCATCCCCATCGCCTTCCTCCTCGGCGTGCTCATCGGCGGTTACGCCCAGACCGTGGAGGCGGAGGTGCTCAGCGCCTGGCTCAGCCTGGCCGGCTCCGCGCGAACCGTCGTCGGGGCGGCGCTCGCCCGCTCGCTCGGCGACGACTCGCTGCGGGTCGCGTACTGGGCAGAGAACCGGCAGGTGTTCGTCGACGAAGCGGGCCTCGACGTGGAGGTCCGCGCCCAGTCGACACCACGTCAGTGGCAGGAGGTGCACGTCGAGTCCCGACTGGTCGGCGCCATCACCTACGACGAGCGGATGATCGCAGACCCGGAAACCGTGAGCCGAGCCGGTCGTGTGCTCGCCATCGCGCTCGACCGCGAGCGCCTCACCGCCGCGCTCCTCGCGAGCAACGATGCGCTGCAGCAATCAAGACTCCGCATCGTGGAGACCGCCGACCGCGAGCGCAACCGCATCGCCCGCGACCTCCACGACGGCCTGCAGGTGCAGCTCGTGCTGCTCGCGCTCGAGGCCCAGCAGATCGCGAACTCCGGTGACGCGCATCCGTCGACGGTGACAGAGGCGACCGCGCTCAGGCACCGCATCGACACGGCAGCCGCCGACCTCCGCCGCCTCGTGCACGCGGTGCTGCCGTCGGCGCTCGTCGAGCGCGGGCTGACGGCGGCCGCCGAAGACCTCGTCGATCGCCTCGAGATCCCCGCGAGCCTCGTCAGCGACGCCGACGACAGCACATTGGCCCCCGCGACGTCGCAGTCGGCGTACCTCATCATGGCCGAGGCCCTCACGAACGCCGTCAAGCACTCAGACGCGCGCACCGTGAACGTGCGCATCGCGCAGCGAGGCGCGCTGCTCAGCGTGACCGTGAAAGACGACGGCCGTGGCGGGGCACGGGTCGAAGATGGCACCGGGTTGAAGGGGCTCGTCGACCGGATCGACACCCTCGGCGGCTCCTTCGAGCTCGTCTCGCCCCTCGGATCGGGAACGGAAGTACGGGTGGAGCTGCCATGCGGGTCGTGATCGGCGAAGACGAAGCGCTGCTGCGCGAGGGGCTCAGGCATGTCCTCAGCAACGACGGCTTCGAGGTGGTCGCTGCGGTCGGCACCGCCGTCGAGCTCGAGGTCGAGGTCGCGCGGCTCGCGCCCGACCTCGTGATCACCGACATCCGGATGCCCCCGACCTTCACCGACGAGGGACTCGTCGCTGCCCTCCGCATCCGGCAGGCGCATCCCGAGGCCGCCGTGGTCGTGCTGTCACAGCACGTGCAGCGGCGCTACGCGAGCGAGCTCATCGGGCAACGCGACGGTGGCGTCGGCTACCTGCTCAAGCAGCGCATCGCCGACGTTCGGGCCTTCACCGCCGATCTGCGCCACGTGCAGGCGGGCGGCACCGTGCTCGACCCCGACGTCGTGGCCGTGCTCCTCGCGCGGGCGACGAAGATCAGCGGGCCCGTCGGGGAGCTCACGCCCCGACAGCTCGACGTGCTCGGGCTCATGGCCGAAGGCCGCAGCAACAGCTACATCGCCGCGCGGCTCGGTTCCTCCGAGAAGGCCGTCGTGCACCACACCTCCAACATCTACGACGCCTTCGACCTGCCCGTCGCTGCCGACGACCACCGCCGAGTGCTCGCGGTCGTCCGCTACCTCGCGGCCGCCGGAGACGTGGATGCCGGCGGCGGGCGCTGAGGCTCACCCGCGGGTGCCACGCGAAACGCCGACGGGCATTCTGGAACCACGATTTGTAACACTCGCCCGTTTCTGGGCATGTAGGTGATGTGAGCCCGAACAGACTCGAACCCAGCCGCGCGGAGCGCTTCTCGGCGCTGTACGACGACGCGTACGTCGACGTGCTGCGCTTCGTCACCCGCCGCACCAGCCACGAGGCGGCCGAGGACGTCGCCCACGAGGTGTTCCTGACCGCGTGGCGGCGCTTCGACACGGTGCCGACCGTCCGGGACGAGGCTCGCGCCTGGCTGCTCGGCACGGCTCGCAACTGCCTGCTCCGCGAATGGCGAGAGCACGGGAAGCGCGACGCGCTCGGCGTGCGCATCGCGGACGCCGAGCAGGCCCGGACGCCGGACCTCGAATCGCTGGCCGCCGATGTGCGCCTCGACCTCTCCGCCGCCTGGAAGCGGCTCGACCCGAGCCACCAGGAGGTGCTCTCCCTCGCGATCTGGGAGCAGCTCCCCTCCGCACTCGCCGGATCGGTGCTCGGCATCAGCGCGCAGAGCTACCGCGTTCGCCTCCACCGGGCGCGCGCCGCGCTCCGGGAGCACCTCGAGCGCGCCACACCACCACGCACCAGCCCCTCGACCGTGACGGAGCAGCAGGCATGAACGTCGACGACGAAACCCTCAAGCGCCTGCGCGCACTCGATGTCGCGCCGCGCACATCTCTCACCGACGCCCAACGGGAGGTGGCCGCGGCCAGGAAGGCGAGCATCCTCGCAACCGACCCGACCGATCGCGAGGGCGCGGCCGCAGGTGCATGTGCAGCTGGCGCTGGCGCACTCCAGGCACCCTCGCGGCGATCCCGCAGGAGCCGCACTCGACGGCGCCTCGCGTGGGGCATCGGCATCGTCGCAGTGACGGGCGCAGCCGTGGCGGCACTCGTCGTCGCCGCGACCACCTACCTCGGCAACCCGGCCCCCGTCGTCGGCACCACCCCCATCGCCACTACTTCACCGTCACCGCTCGAGGCATCAGCACAGCCGCGGCTCACCGAGGCCGAGGCCATCGCCGGGTGCGTCGACGCATGGCGCCCCGATCCGGACGTCCAGTCGACGGAACAGTACGAGAGCTTCTACGTGAACGACAAGTCGATCACGAACGTCGTCGACGGCGAATGGCAGATCACCCTCGTGCCGACGCAGCAGATCGAAGCGGAGTGGAACCTCTACTGCACGTCGTCCGACGACCTCGTGATCATCTACACCAATGGCTACGACGATTGGCCGACGATCGACGAGACACAGACCACAACGATCGGCGAGACCGTGCTCCTCGCCGCCAGCGAAGCACCTGAGACGATCATGGAGGCACGAATCGGCGGAACGCTCGGGCTCAACGAGGGCGGCTGCTGGGTCGTGATCGAGAACGACTACGAGACCCTGTTGCAGTTCCCCTTCGGTTCCACACTGACGCAGGACGGCCGCGGAGTGGACGTTCCCGGCGTTGGCATTGTCGGCGAGGGCGACACCATCGGCGGCAGCGGCGGCATCGATTCCGCCCCTCCCGAGACACCCGCGATCTGCGGGGGTCCCGCACAACCCATGGCGTTCTGGCAGGCAGCCTCGTGAACCAGCCACTCGGAGACCGCGGGCTCGCACCCGAGCCGACGGGCCAGCGCCCCGCCGCCAGGAAGGCACCGACCACAGCTCGCGCCCTGTTCTGGACGTTCTTCGGCCTCGGGTTCGTCGCGATGATCCTCGCCTGGAACGGGTACGCGCTTGCCCAGTTCGAAGCACAGACGGAGCAGCCGAAGGCCCTGGCAGCCAACACGACGATGGCGGGGTTCGCAGAGCTGACGGGCGGCGTCCCGCTTGTGCTCGCTCACCTCGTAGGGGCGGGACTGCTCCTCCCGTTCGGCTGGCGCGCATGGCGGTGGAAAGGACTCGCGATCGGAGCGGCCTCCGTGGTGGCGGCCAGCGTCGTCGGCATCCTCTCGGGTCAGCTGCTCTGGGAAGGCGAGCTCTTCGAGCTGGGCATCACCAACACCTCGTACCAGCCGTAAGCCGGTCAGCTCGCGACGGGCGAGCTGTAGAGGGTGCCGATGAGCTGCTTCGCGATCTCGGTGGCGGGCCCTTGACCGTTCGCGGCCGGGGCGAGGTTCGCCCAGACGACGAGCGTCACGTCGGCGACCGGGTCGTAGCCCATGAAGGAGTTGAAGCCGGGGAGCTCGCCCGTGTGGCCGTAGAACTGCCCGAAGTGGGCGATGTTGTAACCGTAGGACGGGTCAGCCGGGTTCTTCGTCGTGGGCTGGAAGCTGTCCATGCGCGCCTGCTGCATGTCCGGTTCCAGGATGTCGCCGCTCTTCCCGCCGAGCGCCTCCACCCAGTCGGCGAGGTCGCCCGCGGTGGAGATGCCGGAACCGGCCGACCACGCCCACGACGGGTTGTCGAGGGTGCCGTCGTTGGGCGTGAACGTGCCCTCCTCGACCTGCTTCATGAGGTCCGGCGGCAGCTTCGACGAGCCGATCGTGTTGACGTTGGTCCACCAGAAGTAGCCGTCGGAGTGCGGCGATGGGATACTGCTGTCCCCGATCTCGGGGAACGACGTCTCGTCGAGGCCGAGCGGCGTGAAGATCCGCTCGTCGTAGATCTCGGCGAGCGGCTTCCCGTCGAGGTCCTCGGCGATGAGCCCGAGGAGGATCGTGTTGGTGTTCGAGTAGTGGTAGTCGGTGCCCGGCTCGAAGTCGACCGGAAGAGGAAGCGCCATCTTGATGAGCTCCTCCGGCTCCCACACGCGGTCCGGGTCCTCATCCAGTGCCGTGTTGAGCTCGAGCGTCTCCGTGTAGTTGGCGAGCCCGCTGCGCATGAGCAGCATCTGCTCGATCGTGATGTTGTCGCCGTTCGGCACGTCGGGCCGGTACTTCGACACGGGGTCCGCGAGCGCGATCTTGCCCTCCTCCACAAGCTGCAGGATGACGGTGCCCGTCCACGTCTTCGTGTTGGAGCCGATGCGGATGTGGTCGTCGACCGAGACGGGAGTGCTGCCGCCGGGGCTCGTCACCCCGTAGGTCGCCGTGAACTCCCCCTCTGGCGTGCGCAGCAGCATCACGGCACCCGGCTGGCCGAGCTCCTCCGCGGTCTCCTCGAAGATCGCAGTCACGGCCGCTTCGTCGAACGGCTTCAGCGTGGATGTCGGTGCCTCGGTCTCCGCGGCCTGCGCCGTGCAGGAGACGAGGGCCAGGGCGGCGACCATGGCGGTCGCCGTGTACGTCGTTCTCTTCGCGATCGTGGACATGTGCTGTCTCCTCATGGATTGCGTGCGAACTCGGGGATGCTCGGTCAGTACGCCTGCTGGATGATCGCCGCGACCTTGCCGACGTCATCGTTCGCTTCGAAGACCCCGGGCATGCCCTCGTAGAAGCCCTGGTTCACGATGATCGTGAAGGCCAGGTTGCGGCCGGACTCGGTGACCATGACGCCGCCGAGGGTCTTGGTGCCGAGCCGGAGCCTGCCGTTGAACGCGTCGGCGCTCGCGAGGGTTCCCGTCTTCGCGAAGACCTTCCCCGCGGCGGGACTGTCCTTCTGCACGTCGGCGAGCGACCCGTCGACGCCGAGGATCGGCATCGTGTCGCGCCACCGCTCGGCGTCGGGACGCTCCGCCATGAGGCTCTGGATCTGCACCGCGTTCTTCGGGGTGATGTAGTTGCCTTCGAGCCCGGAGCCGTCGACGAGGGAGGCGCCCGTCGTGTCGAGGCCTGCCTCGGCCCAGATGGCTTGCGCGACCCGCATGCCGTCCTTATTGCAGTCGGTCTTGCCCGCGTCGACCGCGAGGCGGCAGACGAGGGTCTGCGCGCCACGGTTGTAGCTGACCTTCATGACGTAGGTGATCTCCTCGGCGAGCGGCAGCGACTCGAGCTCCGCGACCGCGGGGAGCGCCTCGACGGCGTCCCAGTTCGGGAGGGCCGACTTCGCGTTCTCCGCGAAGGGGTCGGCGCTGACAGTGACCCCCGCGCGCTCCAGGGCTTCGATGAACGCCGTGCGGGCGAAGGTCGACGGGTCGTCGAACTCGAACACCCGTAGCACGGGGGCGGCGTCCGCGGCGATCGTGCCGGTCACGACGATCGTGTTCGGATCGCTCGCAGACAGCTCGGGTGCCTCGACCTTGTACTCCTCACCCGCTGGCACCGTCTCCACCTGGAGGTCGAGCGCCCACTTTCCGACGGCGGGTGTAAGCGCAGCGGTTGCCGGCGAGCCCGCCTCCCCCGGCGTGACGAGCACGTCGAGGAGGTTCTGGTTGATGACGATGGGGGTGATCGGCTGCTCGGCGAGCGTGCCCTGGAACAGGCGGTCGTCGATGATCACGTCACCGCTGACGGTCGTGATCCCGGACGCCTTCACCTGCGCGGCCAGCTCGTCGAGGCCCGTGAGGGGATCCTCGGGCGTGAGCGTCGCCCCCGGCAGGGGGTTCGCGTCGTTGTGGTCGAGGTTCGCGAAGCTGACGCTGCCGTCGTCCTTCGTGCGTCCGCCCATCGTCAGATCCCCCTGCCCGACCAGCACAAGATCACCGTCGAGCGTTCCCGCCGTGACCTCGCCCGACTGCTTCACGGGCGTCACAACCGTGTGGTCCGGCCCCCACTTCACCCACGCAGCGCCAGCGCTGTACGTCTTCACGAAGGAGCCCGGCTCGGCGAGCTTCTCGCCGTCCAAGTCGACGAGCACCTCGCCCGTGTCCAGATCCTCGACCGCGATCGACCAGCGGCCGCTCGCGAACTGCGGCTGATTCATGACCTCGAGTGCCGCATCCGGAAGCCCCGGGACGGACACGAGCGTCGTCCCGTCCCACACCGGGACGTCCGCATCGTTCGCGTCGGCCGCGACGCACCCCGTGAGCAGCAGCATCGCGACGGCCCCCGCCGTCAGGACGCGGGCGCCGCGGCCGAACCCTGCTCCGCGTGCTCGCCCGGCAACACCGTCGGCGATCACGCGCCCGCTCCGTTCGCGAGGACCTCAGCGAGGGCGCGGAAGGCGATATCCGCCGGATGCCCAGCAGGGCTGTCCGACTCGTTCATGTAGACGACGATGCTCGCGCCCGTCGCGGGATCGTGGAAGGTGGCGGCCGTGAAGCCGAGCCCCTCGCCGTTATGGCCGAGCCACCCGTTCGTCTCCCCCATCCCCACCGCATACAGGTCGTAGGGCGGCTTCGGAATCTCATGGCCCACCTGGCGAAGCTCCTGCGTCTCCGGCTTCAACAGTGATCCCGAACCGAGCGTCTCCGCCCAGGCACGCCCATCCTCGAGCGTCGAGAAGAGCGAGCCGGCGGCGCCGAGAATCGACGGGTTCTCGCTCTGCACGACGGGCTTGCCGTCGTCGATGACGTAGCCCGTGGGATGCGGTTGCGCCCAGTCGTCCACGTCGGTCAGGTACGTCGTGCCCGTCTGCCCGAGCGGGGTGAGGATGCGCGCGTCGAGCGCATCCGCGTACGGCTCGCCCGTGACCTTCTCGACGACCGCGCCGAGCAGGTTCGTGTTGGCGTTCGTGTACAAGTACTCGGCGCCGGGCTCGAACCGCGCCGGCTGATCGACGACGGGGGCGTTCAGCTCCTCGAGGGTGTAGATCTTCGTCGGGTCGGAGAGGAACTCATCCTGGAAGGCCTCCGTGACGTAGTCGGCGTTCCCGCTCGACATGTTCGCGAGCTGCAGGAGCGTGATCCTGTCGCCGTTCGTGATGCCCTCGACGTACTGATCGATGGTGTCGTCGAGGCTCAGCTTGCCCTCGTCGGCGAGCTGCAGGATGAGCGTGACCGTGTACGACTTCGTGATGCTGCGGATCGGCCACGACATGTCCGTCGTGACGGGCGTGCCGTCCTCGACGTTCGCGAGTCCCGTGGCCGTCGTCCACGAGCCCTGGCCCGGGATCCACACCCCGGCGGCCGCACCTGGCACCTCGAGCTCGGCCATCACCGCGTCGAGGGCAGCCTGCAGACCGTCCTGGAGTTCCGCGGGCAGTTCGCCGTCCGGCGCGGCGGGGCGCGTGACCTCGGGAGCCGTCGGGTCAGTCGCGCTCCCCGCGCCGTCACCGCCGGCAGACGTGCATCCGCTCGCCAACAGGCCGATGGCAGCGGCCATCGCCGCCATGCCGAGAAGACGAGCAGATCGGGGTGCTCTGGATGCTTGGGATGCTCTGGAGGGGGCTTGGGGGCTGCGCATGATTCCTCATTCGTCGAGGTTCCCTGAGAGACGTCGGGAAGATCACATCTCAGGAATCACACTCGCCGATGCGGGCACGCGCGACAATGGACCTAGGTCCCTGTTGAGCTGGTGTGCCGCACGCGTCGCGCGCGTGCTGGCAGGATGCCCGTATGACAGTGCTCCTCGACCAGGTCGTCATGACCGACTACGGACTCTTCTACCTGACGTGGGAGGCGTTCGATTACGACGGCGAGCTCGCGCCCCACTTCGCCGGGCAGCAGAACGGTTGGGTTGGGGCCGCACTGCCCGGCATGCTGTTCGTCTGCCTCGCACGTCGCGCGGGAGGGTCCGCGGTGAAGATCGAGCTGCTCGAGGCGCGCCCGCAGCTCGACGCCCCCGGCGAAGACTGCGTCGAAGTCTCCGTGACGCTCACCGACGACCGAGAAGTGTGGTGGAGCGGCTTCACCGGCATGGACGCAGGTGCGTTCGATCTGCCCGGTGGCACATACAGGCTCCGCGTGACTGCCCGAGGACGCGACGCGGGCCATGACGGCGAATTCGAAGACGAAGTGGTCGACTCGTACTTGCTGCAGCTCTGGTCAGCGCCCGTCGAGCACGACGAGATCGTTCGAACGGGCAGCACCGATGCGCGCTATTGGAATGACGCCTGGGGAACTCCCCAGGGCGAGACGGCGCCCACTCGAAGCTGAGGAGAGACCCGTCTTACTGTCCCAAGTCAGCCGGACGGGTTCTCGACCGGGAAGCCCTCGGCATCCGTGCCAGCTTCGGGGTCGACCTCACTCGGCGGGGTGGGCGCGCTCTCGTGTCGAGCTGCGTCCGGGTCGCCGCGGTCCTCGCCCACAGCGCGGACGCTTCGCAGCGCATCCCGCTCGGCGGCCTCGGCCGCCTCCGCGGCGCTCTGGCCCTCGTCGGACGTGTTTTCACCTGTTGGCTCATAGGTCATGGACCGGACGCTACGCGACGAACATCCACCAGCCGCAGGGGTTGCGCCGAAGCGCTTCCGGTGCTGCGTGCGCCGGTCAGCGGCGGCCGGCGCCCTGGCTGTCGACCTCGGCTGCCAAGACCTGCGCGTCTCGTCGGCGTCGTTCAGCCTCACGGTAGACGACCCACAGGAGCGCGGTCGGCAGGATGAGCAGGATGCGCAGGAGCACATCCCCGGTCTGGAAGGACGCGCCGACGACAAGCACCGACAGCAGCACGAGCCCCGCGAGGATCCAGCGGCGAGTGGTGGCGTCTTCCATGTTGGCCTCCGGTCTTGGATGTCGTGGCTCGCGCTCCGGTCGCGCTCCCCCAGAAATCACGTTCGCAGCAGTCAACCAGGCGCAGCTCCGAGTTGGCTCCGCTGGCGCCGTCGCACCTGGGCAGGCCCGGGTCTGGCCGCACTCAGGCCGTCTCGGTCCGCACGGCCTCGATGTGCATCGCCGTCTGCTGGAGCGCCGAACGCAGCGTGAAGCCCTCGAGACTCGCCCAGCCGGCCGACCACGTGAGGCGAGAGGCGATCTCGAAGATCGAGGCGTCGGGCGATGCTTCGAGGGCGCCGGCGACCTCATCGGTGCGGCGCTGGTGGTGGCGCGCATGCTCACCGCAGCGTTCGGCAAGCCCCACGAACCGGTAGCCGTGCCCCGGCACGGCCTCGTCGACGCCGAGCTCGACGATGCGCCGCAGCGAGTGCTGGTACTGGAGCACCGGGTTGTTGCCATCGTCGCCGCCGAGGCCGAGGCCCGGGTGCAGCACGGGCGAGACATGGTCGCCGGTGAACACCAGCCGGGCCTCCTCCTCGACGATCGACAGGTGCCCGGGCGTGTGGCCCGGGGTGTGGACGGCACGCAGCCGCCTGCCGGGCACGTCGAGCAGCTGCGCGTCATCGACAAGCACGTCAGCGCGCAGCGAGACCGGCGTCGCCGACCGCCCGACGAGCCGAAGGATCTCCGGGCGGCGATCGACCGGCACACCCCAGTCGACGAGCCTGGCCGTCTCGACCTCGACGCTCGGCACGTCCGCAGCCAGCGCATCGAGCGCCGCCTGCTCGGCACGGTGCAGCACGATCGGCGCACCCGTCGCGTCCCGGAGCCGCTCGGCCAGACCGAGGTGATCGTGATGCAGGTGCGTCGCGATGATCGACCGCACCTGGTCGAGCCGGTGGCCGGTCGCCGCGATGGCACTGGCGAGCACGGCAAGGTTTCCGTCGGAGTCTGAGCCGGGGTCGATGACGTGCACGCCACCCGCGTCGTCGGCGATCACCGAAGCGAGCGTGCACGGGATGCGGCCGCCGGGCGTCGGCCCCGCGGGCATCGGGCTGCCCACCGTCCAGATCCCGTCCCGCACCGCCTCGAGGGGCGCCACGGCTCCGTCGTGCCAGGCCGCTTCCTGCGCGGCGCTGCTCGCCGCGACGCTCGAGCCGCTCATGCCGCGGTCACCTGTTCTGGCGGAGCTCCGTGCCAAGTGCATCCCATGCCAGAAGCCTAGGACGCGGACGCGCGCGTAGACACCGGCAGTAACTCCGACACCGACAGCGCGCGTGGGGCGGGCGTGCGGGCGCGGACGCCGCCCGAAGCTCCAAGCCGGAGACCTCCGTGACCAACTTCAGTGCCAGAACGGCCCAAACCGCCCTTGGAACAGCGAGGAAGCGCGATTCTGCACTGAAGTTGGTCAGCACCCGGCGAGAGCGAGCCAGCGGACGCGGACGCGGACGCGGACGCGCGAGCAGTCCGCTAGCGGCGCACCGCGAACATCGAGACGAGCTCGTAGACGACGTGCGCCGCGGCGACGCCCGTGAGCTCGGCGTGGTCGTAGGCCGGCGACACCTCGACGACATCTGCGCCGACGACGTTGAGGTCCGCGAGACCACGCAGGATCTCGAGCAGCTCGCGACTCGTCATACCGCCAGCCTCCGGCGTCCCGGTGCCGGGCGCGTGCGCCGGGTCGAGCACATCGATGTCGATGGAGATGTACAGCGGGCGATCCCCGATGCGCTGCCGAAGCTGCTGCACGACCGCATCCGCTCCGCGCCGGTAGATGTCGGCCGAGCTGACGATGCCGAACCCGAAGCGCTCGTCGTCCTCGAGGTCCTGCTTGCCGTACAGCGGGCCGCGCGTGCCGACGTGGCTGAGCGCGTCCGTGTCGAGGAGCCCTTCCTCGAAGGCCCGGCGGAACGGGGTGCCGTGTGTGTACGCCGCACCGAAGTACGTGTCCCACGTGTCGAGGTGCGCGTCGAAGTGCAGCATCGCGACGGGGCCGTGGATGCGCGCCATGTTGCGCAGGAGCGGCAGCGCGATCGTGTGGTCGCCGCCGATCGTGACGATCTTCGCGCCCGTGTCGCTGAGGGCCTTCGCTGCCCGTTCCACCGTCCCAAGCGCTTCCTCGATGTCGAACGGGTTGACGGCGACGTCGCCGGCGTCGGCGACCTGCTGCGCTGCGAACGGCGACACGTCGAGCGTCGGGTGGTAGGGGCGCAGGAGGCGGCTCGACTGGCGCACGTGCGCCGGACCGAAGCGAGCACCGGGGCGGTACGAGACGCCGCTGTCGAACGGGACCCCGAGGATCGCCACGTCGAGCTTCTCGACTTCGTCGACCCTCGGCAGCAGCGCGAAGGTCGCGGGCCCTGCGAAGCGAGGAACCTGCGCCGAATCGGTCGGTCCGACGTTGCCGTCCTGCGTCACCCGAGCGGGGTTCATCCAGAAGAAATCGTTGCTCACTGTAGGGCCTCCTTGCCGCGTGCTTCTCCCCAGAAGCTAGCGAAAAAGACCTCAGACCAAGCGCACACTTTGCACCAGGTGCTTCAAGCTTCGGTGCGAATCGCACGCACAGTTCTCCCGCCGGATGCCCCATGCCACGCCACCCGGCCACCCTCGCTACCCCGCCGACGCTACCTCGCCACCCCGCCGCGGTCGCCCCCTCTCCCTCACCCTCGCCACGCCACACCGGAGCGATCGCTGCCCGGCGAGTCGCCCTCTGGCGCTGGCGCTAGGGGGCGACTCGCCGGGCAGCGATGAACGGGCGGGAGCGGTGGAGCAGGGGTCAGGCAGGGACAGGGCGGGGCAGGGTCAGGAGAGGTGGCCGGTGACGAGGCGCCGCACGACTCCGGTGAGGACGTCGAGACCGGCGACGAGGTCCGCGGGCTCCGTGTACTCCCCCTCGTTGTGCGAGATGCCGTCGACGGAGGGCACGAACAGCATGACCGTCGGCACGAGCTCCTTCATGTTCGTCGAGTCGTGGCCGGCGACGGTCATGATCTCGTCGTTCGAGAGGCCGAGTTCCTCGGCGACGGAGCGGGCCAGATCGACGCCGCCTGGCTGGTACGGGTTGACGTCCCACGAGTGCGACAGGGTGCGCTCGATCTCGACGTGGGCCTTCGCCTCGATCTCCGCGAAGCGCGCGTCCAGGACGGCGTTGGCCTCGGCGAGCAGGGCTTCGTCGTCGCTGCGCAGGTCGAGCAGCAGCGTCACCTCGCTCGCGACGACGACGGGCGAGTTCGGGTAGACGTCGAGCTGCCCGACGGCCGTGTGCAGCTTGCCGGGGAAGCGTTCGGTGAGCTCGCGCGCGAAGACGACGAGCAGGGAGGCGCCGTAGAGCGCATCCTTGCGGTCTTCCATGACGGTCGCCCCCGAGTGGGCCTGCTCGCCCTTGACGACGACCCGGTACTTGCTGGCAGCCCAGGTCGCGGTGACGAGTCCGATGGTCGTGCCGGCGTTCTCGAGCAGGCGGCCCTGCTCGATGTGGATCTCTGCGCACAGCGCCGCGACGGGACCGGTGCCCTCGCCGAGGAAGCCGGTGGGCCGCAGCGCCTCCTCGACGCTGATGCCGGCCTTGTCACGGACGGCGAGGGCCTTCTCGAGCGGCAGCACGCCCGTGTAGACGGACGATCCCATCATGGAGGGCACGAAACGCGAGCCCTCCTCGTTGAACCAGTTGACGACGGCGACGTTGTACTTCACGCCGTCGATGCCGCCGGCGGCTGCCTCGTCGGCGATGCGGAACGCCGCGTGCGCCGCGGCGAGCACGCCGTAGGCGCCGTCGTACTTGCCGGCGGTCGGCTGCGAGTCCATGTGCGAGCCGATGAGCACGAACGGCGCGCCGGGGACGAGCTCGAGGAGGCCGAACTGGTTGCCGATCCGGTCGTACTCGACGGTGAAGCCGCGCCCTTCGAGCAGCGCCTGGAACCAGCGGCGCTGCGCGTTGTCGGCGTCGCTCGCGGCCTGGCGGTCGACGCCGCCGTGCCCCGTCGCCCCGAACTCGCCCATCGTGTCGAAGTCGCGCAGGAAGCTCTCGTGCGCGGCGGCGGGGGTGGATGCTGTTGCGTCTGCCTGCGCGTGCGGCAGGCCGGGCTTGTCTGTCATGAAGTGCTCCCGGTGGGGTCGGCTGGTGCGCCGAGCTCGGCGATGATGTTGAGCGCTGGCTGCGATTCGTAGCCGGCGAGTGCAGCGTCCGACCACCAGGCCGTGTGCGGAGTGATGAGCGTGCCGGGGTCGGTGCGCATGGCGTCGCTCGGGTGCGGGGGCTCCCCGTCGAGGACGTCGGCGGCGTAGGTACGCAGGGAGCCGTCAGCCAGGGCGGCCTGAACGGCGGCCTCGTCGACGAGGCCAGCCCGCGAGACGTTGACGACGACGGCGCCGTCCGGCAGGAGGGCGAGTGCCTCGGCGCCGATGATGCCCCTCGACTCTGGGGTGAGCGGCAGGTGGAGGCTCAACGAGTCGGAGGAGCGCAGGAGCTCCTCGAGGGAGCCGACGAGCTCGACGCCGTCCGGTGCCGCCTGCGCGTAGGGGTCGAAGGCGAGGATGCGACCGAAGCTGGGGCGCGCGATCTCGGCGAGCCTGCCGCCGATGCGGCCCAGCCCGACAAGACCGAGCGTGAGCGTGCTGAGGCGTCGCGGCACACGGAGGCGCTCGGTGGCCTCGTCCGTCCACTCTCCGCTCCGCACGAGCTGCAGGCTCCGCAGCAGGGAGCGCTCCGCGGCGAGCAGCAGCGTGAGCGCGTGCGCCGCGACCTCCTCAGTCGCGACCCCAGCAAGGGTCACGATCTTCACGCCTCTGGCGGCGGCCGCATCCGCGTCGATCATGTCGGTGCCGACGGAGCTCGTCGCGAGGAGCCGGAGCGATGGGAGCTGCGCGAGCACGTCCGCCGTGATGCGGGCGTAGCCGACGACCGCGGCGACGGCGGCGAGGTGCTCGCGGGGCACGACCGCGTCGGGTCCCGGTGCGGTCGGCAGCTCGAGGTGGGCGGTTGCGTAGCCCGCTTCCCGCAGGAGCCTCGAGGCGGGTTCCTGCGAGAGGTCGGTCGTGTCGGTGAAGATCACCAGTGGACGCGTCATGTCAGCCCGCCTACTTGAGCACGCGCGCCAGGAAGCGCTTCGTGCGTTCGTGCCTGGGGTTCTGGATGACGTCCTCCGGGGCGCCCTCCTCGACGATGACGCCACCGTCCATGAACACGACACGGTCGCAGACGTCGCGCGCGAAGCCGATCTCGTGCGTGACGACGACCATGGTCATGCCCTCCTTGGCGAGCTTCGTCATGACCTGCAGCACCTCGCCGACGAGCTCCGGGTCGAGTGCCGAGGTGGGCTCGTCGAAGAGCAGCACGCTGGGCTTCATGGCGAGCGCACGGGCGATCGCGACCCGCTGCTGCTGCCCGCCGGAGAGCTGCGACGGGTAGTTGTCGCCCTTGTCGGCGAGGCCGACCTGCTCGAGCAGCTCCTTGGCGGCAGCGATGGCCGCCGACTTCTTGTGTCCGAGGATCTGCACGGGCGATTCGATGATGTTCTCGATCGCCGTCATGTGCGGGAACAGGTTGAAGCGCTGGAAGACCATGCCGATGTCCCGACGGCGCTTCGCGATCTCGTTCGGCCGCAGCTCGTAGAGCTTGCCGTTCTTCTCCTTGTAGCCGACGGGCTCCCCCGCCACCCTGATGACGCCGCGGTCGGCGGTCTCGAGGTGGTTGAGGCAGCGCAGGAGCGTCGACTTCCCGGAGCCTGACGGACCGAGGATGCTGACGACCTCGCCGGCGTGCACGTCGAGCGAGATGTCCTTGAGTACTTCGACGCTGCCGAACGACTTCGCGACGTTGCGCAGCTCGATCATGGGTGCGGTGGATGCGGATGCGGGCATCAGCGGATTGCCTCTCTGCTTGTTCCTGCAGACCTGCGGTTGGGCAGAATCGAGGTGAGCACTCGCTTCCACACGGGTTCCGGGGTCGTGAAGCCGCGGGACTTGCCGAGCTTGCGCTCGAGGAAGCCCTGGCCGATGCTCGCGATCGAGGTGAGGATCAGGTACCAGATGCTCGCGACGAGCAGCATCTCCATGCGGCTGAAGTCGGCGGCGCCGATCTGCTGGGCTCGCGTGAGGAGGTCTCCAGCGCCGATCACCGACACGAGCGACGTCTCCTTGAGGAGCGTGACGAGCTCGTTGCCCATGGGCGGCACGATGGAGCGCAGCGCCTGCGGGAGGATGATGCGGAACATGATCTTGCCCTGCGTCATGCCGAGCGCCTCCGCCGCCTCCTTCTGGCCAGGGTCGATGGAGATGATGCCACCGCGGATGATCTCCGACATGTAGGCGGACTCGTTGGCCGCGAGGCCGAGGACTGCCGCGGTGAGCGGCAGGATGAGGGCGTTCGTGTCGAGCTGGATGAAGATCAGGTCGATCTGCGGGAAGAACAGCGCGAGGTTGAACCAGATGAGGATCTGCACCAGGATCGGCGTCCCGCGGAAGATCCAGACGAATCCGCTCGAGATGGCGCGAAGCACTCCGTTGCTGGAGATGCGCATCACGGCGAGGGTGATGCCGCCGATGATGCCGAGGATCATGCTCACCACGGTCAGCATGATGGTGATGAGGAGGCCCTGCATGATGGCCTCTGCGAAGACTCTCGAGCCGACCTTCTCCCAGCGGATGCTCGATCCCGTCGCGACGTCGTAGACGAGCTTCGCGAGGAAGAGGAGCACGATCGCGGCGAAGATCCATTGGCCGTAGTGCCGCAGCGGGACGATTTTGGGGGCGTCGGCCGCGGGCGCGGCGGGGGCGGTGGTGACCGCTCCCGTCGCGCCCGTGGAGGGGCCGGTCGAGGTGTTCACTGTTCTTCAGCTCCGTTGTTGTTCGTCAGTCTCCGCGGGGCCTATTCGGCGCCGTTGATCGTGACTTCCTCGACGGCTCCGCCTTCCTGACCGTGGGAGGTCAGGATCTCGGTGTAGGTGCCGTCGTCGATGAGGGACTGGACCGCCGCCTGGATGGCTGCGCTCAGCTGGTTGTCCTTCGCGACTGCCATGCCGAGGGGCTCTGGCTGGAAGGGCTCCTCGTTGGCGAGCTCGAAGCCGCTTGCCTGCTCGACGTTGTAGCTCGCGACCGGGTACTGGCTGACCGACGCTGCTGCGCGGCCGGACTGCACCTGGATGAGGGCGTCGTTGTCGGTGGCCTGCGCGGAGATCTCGATGGGGCTCGATGCGCAGATGTCGGTGTTGAAGGCTTCTAGGATGCCCTGCTGCGCGGAGTCGCGGAGCACGGAGACGGCCTTGCCGCAGAGGTCGGCCTCGGCGGTGATGCCCTCCGGGTTGCCTTCTGCGACGACGATGCCCTGGCCGGCGTTGAAGTAGTCGACGAAGTCGTAGTTCTCCTGGCGCTCGGGGGTGTCGGTCATGGCGGCGACGACGACGTCGTAGCGTGCCGTGTCCAGCGACGGGAGGAGCGTGTCGAATGCGACGTTCTCGATCTGGACCTCGAGGCCGAGCTTCTGCCCGACGGCCTTGATGAGGTCCATGTCGAGGCCGATGACGGTGGCGCCGTCGGCGTCGAGGTACTCGTAGGGCGGGTAGTACGCCTCGGTGCCGACCGTGAGGGTGCCGGCGTCGGCGATCTCCTGCGGGAGGAGCGCGACGGCCGCCTCGTCGACGGCGACCTCGGAGACGTCGGCCTCCGGCGCGTCACCGGACGAGCATCCGGCGAGCAGTGCGGTGAGGGCGACGAACGAGGCGCCAGCCAGGCCCGCCTTCATGAGCTTCTTGGATGCCATGTGAATTTCTCCTTCTCTTGATCACCAGCAGTGATCATCTGTAGGCAACATGCGTAATCTAGGAGGCAACTTGCCGCCGGAGGCGCCAAGTCACGCAGGGTTTACAAGGGCGTTACGTGCCGAGCGATCGCTCGGTCTGTGCCGGTGAACGACAGTAGTGGGTCAGGCAAGGTCAGGTCGTGCCTCCCCACGCGGCAGGGGCGAGCACCCAGAGGAGTTCGACCCCCTCTGTCGAGTCGCGCGTGTGCCACGTGTGCGGCTCGCGACCGTCGAGCGTTATCGAGTCCCCGGATTCGAGTTCCCACGTCTCGGAGGCGAGCACCACCGTGATCGACCCGCGCAGCACGTGCAGGAAATCGACCTCGCAGTTCACGGAGTACAGCTCCTCCCCGCCGGTTCCGGACATGCCGGCGTCGACGCGGGAGCGCACGACCTGGAAGCGCGGGTCGTTGCGGGGGCTGAGCAGGCGCTCGTACACGTTGGTGCCGCCGAGGTTGATCTGCGGTGCGTCGTCGAAGCGGACGAGCTGCGCATCCGGTGCGCTGAAGAGCTCGCCGACCTCGATATTGAGCACGTCGCAGAGCAGCACGAGCGTGGAGACGCTCGGCGACGTCTGGTCGCGCTCGACACGGCTGAGGAAGCTCTTGCTGAGCCCCGTCGCGCTGGCGAGCTGCTCGATCGTCATCTGGCGAAGCTGGCGCACCGACCGGAGCCTGCCGCCGATGGCGGCGGGCTCGTTGCGCGGCACGACGGGCAGGGCTCTCATCGGTGGACCGCCGGCCGGTGGGTGTGGGTCGCCTCGAACAGCTCGAGGGTGGCGGGCAGCACGAGCACGCGGGGCCCGGGGGTGCGGATGCTCGCGGCGAGCTCGTCGGCGAGCGTGTCCAGCTCCACAGCCCTCGACTCGATGCCGAACGCGCGCGCCACCGCCAGGTAGTCGGGGCCCGTGAGCTCGGTCGCCGTGGCCCGCCCGTAGGCCTCGTTCATGTAGCCGCGCAGCACGCCGTAGCCGCCGTCGTCGACGACGAGCCAGGTCACGCTGAGCTGCGATTGCGCGAGTGTGGACAGCTCGGCGACACCGTAGAGTCCTCCGCCGTCGCCGGAGATCGCGACGACGGGGGCGCCGTTCGGCGTCTCGCGCGAGCGGGAGGCGAAGGAGGCGCCGATGGCCGCCGGCAGCCCGAAGCCGAGCCCGCCGCACTGCCCGTTCTCGTACACGCCGCCGCGCGCATCCCACGCCGACCAGGCCCAGTAGGCGCTGATCGTCATGTCCCAGAAGGTCGCGACCTCGTCGGGGATGGCCGAGCGCAGGGTGCCCATGAGCTCCCGCTCCGTGGCGAGGGGCTGCGCGTCGAGCCGGCCGCGCACGGTCGCGAGGAGCTCGTCGATGGCGGGGCGCGCATCCGCTCGCTCTCCGAGCTCGCTCGCGCGGAGGCGGTCGAGGACTCCCTGCAGCGCCAGGCCGGCGTCGGAGCGGAGCGTGATCGTGCCCTCGTGGTTCGCGCCGAGCACACGCGCGTCGGCGTCGATGTGGATGACGGTGCCCGTCGGGGCGAGTCGGAAGTAGTTCGACGAGAGTTCGCTCAGGCCCGTGCCGACGACGAGCAGCACGTCGGCGGCTTCGAGGAACTCGGTGGTCGCGATGTCCTCGATCCACCCCTCGGCCGAGAGCGGATGCGCCCACGGGAAGGCGCTGCGGCCGCCGTAGGTCGTGACGACGGGGGCCTGCAGCTGCTCGGCGAGCTGCTCGAGCAGCTCCCCGGCGCCGGAGCGGACGACGCCCCCGCCCGCGTAGATGCGCGGCGTCGAGGACTCGGCGAGGAGCCTCGCGACGGCGTCGAGCTGCGCACCCGTGGCCTCTGGAGCGAGCGCGTACGCCTCCGCCGCGAGGCCGCCGAGCTGCCCGTCCGCGAGCTCGACGCTCGCCTGCTGCACGTCGTGCGGCACCTCGACGTAGACGGGGCCAGCGGGGGCGCTCTGCGCCGTGCGCCACGCCTCGACGAGGGTCGGCACGATCTGGTCGACCGAGCGGATGCTCCACGTGCCCTTGGCGATGCCGCGGAAGTGCGACTCCTGGTCGCGCAGCTCGTGCAGGTAGCCGTGGGCCTGGCCGCCGATACCGGGAGTCGGCACCTGCGCCGAGATGAGCAGCACGGGCGAGCTCGCCGTCGCCGCCTCCTGCAGACCGGGAAGCGCCGTCAGCGCTCCGGGGCCGGCCGAGAGCAGGAGCGGAGTGACCGTTCCGGTGACGCGTGCATGCCCATCCGCCATGAACGCCGCGTTGTTCTCGACCCGCGCGCCGAGGTAGTCGAGCGACGAGTCGCCGAGCGCGTCGAACATGGGCAGCGCGTGCTGGCCGGGCAGCCCGACCACTCGCTCAGCGCCGAGCGCCTCGAGCGTTCGAATGACGAGCTCCCCGCCGGTGACGTTCTCTGACATCGCTTACCAGTCCCTCTGGAGTTCCATGGTCGAGCAGTGCAGCCCGCCGCCGTTCTTGTTGATCTCGCGGTAGGTGACGGGGATGATCTCCACGCCGTACTTCGAGTTGAGGAGCTCCGCCGTGCGCGGCAGGTGCGAGGGGAAGAGCAGCTTGCGGCGGTCGAGGGTGAGGAGGTTGCAGGCCCAGTCCTCCTGGGGTGCGACGTCGACGGTCTCGATGCCGAGCTTCCAGAGCGCGTCGAGGAAGTCGTATGGCGCGATGCGCGAGTTCACGAGCGCGAGGTCGTCGTCGAGCATGGCGCAGCACAGGTCGAGGTGGATCTGGTAGCCGGGCATCTGCGAGTGGACGAGCTCGATGCCCTGCTCCTCGAGGATGTTCCTGAGCTGACGGTACCCCTCGACGTTGCAGCGCACGGAGGTGCCGAAGAACGCGAGGTCGGGGCGCACCTTGATGAAACTGCCGCCCTCCACGAGTCCCGAGCCCGTGATCGTGCCGAGGATCGGCATGCCCTGGGCCGCAACGGTCTGCGTGATCGACTGCTCCTCGCCGCGCCGCATGCGCGGTGCGAGGCGGCCGATGATCGCGCCGCCGGGGATCGTGACGAGCGGGTCGCGGGTGAAGACCGACTTGGTGAAGCTGGGGGCGAGGTCGGGGGCCATGACGACCTCGACCTCGTTGTCCTCGAGCACCTTCACGAAGCTGTCGAACTCGCTGTGCAGCTTCTCGAGGTCGGGGAACTCGCGGCCAGACCAGTACCAGCGGCGGTCCGGGTCGACGTAGGCGCCGATCTCGGGCATCCAGGTCGACTCCCCCGCCTTCTCGACGGCTTCGAGGCCGGCGCTGGGGCGTCGCATCATGATGGTGCGGAGGCGTCCGACCTCGTCCTGCGCACCCCACTTGCGGCCCCAGTAGGCGGGCAGCTCGGAGTCGGCGAGGAAGCCGGGTTCGGCCTCAGGGCCGAGGAGGCGGTGGAAGGCGCCGTCTGACATCTCGAGGGTGGGGTCGACGTCGGTCATGTGAAAACCTTTCGTGGTCGCGTCGTTGCGACTCCGAGAAGTTTCGCTCACGACATCATGCGTTGTCTAGTGCGAAACTACGGTTGCTCGTTTCCGAGCACGTGACGCCCATGTTTCGAGCCCGTAACTTCTGCCGAATCCAGGCACGATGCGGCGCCCGTCACCCACCAGCGGGATCAGAGCAAGCAGCTGGATCAGAGCAGTGGGATCTCCTCCGCAGGGGCCTCGCCGAGCGCCTCTCGCAGCAACGGCAGCGCCGCCGTCCAGGCCATCGTCTCGATCTCGGCCGACGTCGAGTCCGCAGCGAGGCCTTCGAGCTCCTCGAAACCCGAATGGCGCACGGTCAGCGCCGACCCGCCGTCTGCCGGCTCGATCGTGAACTCGACGACGGTGCTGTTCTGCGGCTGCGGGTCCTCCTCCGGCACCGCGGCGAGGCGGTAGCCGAAGCGACGCGGCGACTCCACGAGCGTGACCTCGCCGCGGAACGTGCCGTGCTCCGGCCAGTGGACGGCGAGCACGCCCCCGGGCTCGGCCTCGATCGTCGCGCCACCGAACGCGTACCAGCTCGCAAACGACTCCTGCTCCGTGAGCATGCTCCAGAGCCGCTCCGGTGCGGCCTCGAAGGTGAAGGACTTCTCGACGATCTCGGGCGCGTCAGCCATGGTCGCTCCTCAGCTCGGTGGATGTTCGACTCCCCATCTTCGCAAATCTCGGCAGGAAGAGCGTCCGAGGCCAGACGAACGGAGGGCCCGGCACCAGAAGTCTCTGGTGCCGGGCCCTCCGTCTGCTGAGCAGGCTCAGTGCCCCATCGGGATCTCCGCGTCGGCGCGCTTCGGCGTCGACTTCACGAAGAACGTGCCGACGATGGTGACGAGCGAGATGCACGCACCAACGAGGAAGGCAGAGTGGATGCCCTGCGCCTCAGCCGAGATGGGCGCGAGGCCCTCACCGGCCGCCGCGAGCGTCGAGTTGGCCATGACGACGACGAACATCGCCGTGCCTGCGGCTCCGGCCAGCTGCTGCGCCGTGGTCACGACGGCGGAGCCGTGCGAGTACCTCGACTTGGGCAGGTCGCCGAGCGCGCTGGTCATGAGCGGCGTGAACATGAGCGCGAGGCCGATCGAGAGGGTGACGTGGGCGGCGATGACCATCCACTGCTCGGAGTTCTCGCCGAGCATCGTCATGCCCCAGATCGCTGTGCTCACGACGAGCGAGCCGGGGATGATGAGCGGCTTGGTGCCGAACCGGTCGAAGAGACGACCGACGAACGGCGCGAGCAGACCCATCGTGAGGCCACCCGGCAGCAGGGTGAGGCCGGCGCGGAGGGTGTCGTAGCCGAGCACCTCCTGCATGTAGATGGGCAGCAGGATGATCGTGCCGAACAGCGACATGAAGCTCACCGCGAGGAGGATGAGCGACACCGTGAACTGGCGGCTCGTGAAGACGCGCAGGTCGAGGAGCGCGGAGTCCGTCTTCTGGCGCGCGATCTGGCGCCAGATGAACGCGCCGAGCGCGAGCACGCCGACGAGGATCGGGACGAACGCGGGGACGACGGCCGTCGCCGAGCTCTCGCCGAGCCCGGAGAAGCCGTAGACGAGGCCGCCGAACGCGAAGGCGGAGAGGATGACGGAGAGCACGTCGATCTTCGCCTGGCGCGGCTCGGTGACGTTCTTGATGAACAGGGCTCCGAGCACGAGCGCGACGATGGCGATCGGGAGGACGAAGCCGAACATCCAGCGCCACTCGAAGACCTGCAGGATGAGGCCGGAGACCGTCGGTCCGATTGCGGGTGCCACCGAGATGACGATGGAGATGTTGCCCATCGTGCGGCCACGACGCTCCGGCGGGACCATGTTGAGCACGGTCGTCATGAGCAGCGGCATCATGATGGCGGTACCGGAGGCCTGCACGATGCGGCCGAGGAGCAGGACCTCGAAGCCGGGCGCGAGGAAGCAGAGCAGCGTTCCGAGCGAGAAGAGGATCATCGCCGCCATGAACACCTGGCGCACGTGGAACCGCTGCAGCAGGAAGCCCGTGATGGGGATGACGACGGCCATGACCAGCATGAAGGCGGTCGTGAGCCACTGGCCGGTCGCCAGCGGGATGCCGAGGTCGGCGTTGAGGGCGGGCAGGGCCACGCCCATGATCGTCTCGTTGAGGATGACGACGAACGCGGAGACGAGCAGGAGTGGGATCACGAAGCGAGTGCGCGGGTCCGCGCCGAGCTCGCTCGTGGAGGCGGCTGCGCCCGCGGATGCGGACTCAGCTGGGGTCGGTTCGGCGTCGCGGGTCGCGGTGCGCGAGTCGGTCACAGTACTCCTTGAGAGGTTCAGATCTTGGCGTGCGGGCGTGCCCGCACGGTCGGGGTTAACGCGGCGACCGCCCTCCGCATTCCCCGGCGCGTCGCTCACGTCATGCTGAGGAAGCCGGCCTCATCGAACACCTCGACGCCTCGCGCCGTGAGGATGAACTCGGTGAAGGCGGCGGCCGCCTCCGGATTGGGCGCGGCCTTGAGCGGGACGATGCCGTAGTTGTTGACCGCGTCGAGCGACTCGGGGAACTCGATGGCCGTGACCTCGCTCGCTGCGGCCTTCGCGTCGCTCGCGTAGACGAGTCCGGCATCGGCCTCGCCGAGGCGCACCTTCGTGAGCACCGCCTTGACGTCGCTCTCCTTGGTGTCGGGCTTCGGAACGATGTCGTTCTGCTCGAAGAGCTTGGCGCTCGCCGCGCCGCAGGGAACCTTCGCGGCGCAGACGGCGATCTTCAGCGTGGGGTCGGCGAAGTCCTTGAGGCCCGTGACACCGGCCGGGTTGCCCTTGGGCGTCACGATGACCAGCGCGTTGCGCGTGAACGTCGCGGGGGTCCATTCGACGAGTCCCGCATCCACGACCGTCTTCATCGTCGCGTCGTCGGCGGAGGCGAACACGTCGACGGGAGTGCTGCCCGCCACGATCTCGTCCGCGAGCGTCGAGCTGCCCCCGAAGTTCAGGGTCACGGTGACGCCGGGGTGCTCCGCTTCGAACTCCCCCGCAAGCTGCGTGAACGTCTCGGTGAGCGAGGACGCGGCATACACGGTGACGTTGCCGGTCGGGCCGGTCTCGCTGGGTGACGGAGACACGGACGCCTCGCCGGTAGGCCCAGTCGGGGCTGTCATCGGAGCACACCCCGCGAGCGCGCCCAGGACGAGGATCCCGAGGGCGGCCGCGACGGACCGGAGCGTTCCTGGTCTCCGCTTCCTAGGCACTGTGCACTCCTTCGATTCCCACGTTCGTCGCCTTCACGCTGGCCACGACGAGGCTCCCCACCTCGAGGCCGAGCTCGTCGACGGCCTCGCGTGACACGAGCGACACGATCCTGAAGGGGCCCGCCTGCACCTCGACCTGGGCCATGACGGTGTCGAGCGTCAGCTTGGTGACGATGCCTCGCATCCGGTTGCGGGCGGATGCGGGCGGCAGCTCGCCCGAGTCGGCTCTGGCGTCGCCGTCGGCGAGCTCCTTGGCGAGAGCCGCGAGCTGAACGCCCGCGACGGTCTTCGCGCCGGCGTCTCCCTGCAGGTCGAGGCGGCCGCTCGCACCCCAGCGACGAACGGTGTCGTCGCTGACCCCGAGGAGCGATGCGGCCTCGCTGACCCGGTATCGCTGTTCTGCCATGCGGGCATCTTCTCACGCGCTCCCGCATGTGCGTGGCCCGTGCTCTGGTGGGAACCGCAGCTGCGCTTGCCGAGCCGCTGATGCGCGCTAGCTCCGTTCCCCCGCGTCGGTCACAGTATTTGTCTCGGTCTCCGTTCCCAGCTCGATCTCCTCGGCGTCGAGGATGCGGTCAGGGCGCGAGTAGATGACCATCGACTCCCCGCGGAGGAACCCGATGAGGGTCATGCCGCTGGCCTCGGCGAGGTCTGCGGCGAGCGATGAGGGGGCTGAGACGGCCGCGAGGATAGGGATGCCCGCCATCTTCGCTTTCTGGACGAGCTCGAAGCTCGATCGGCCCGACACCTGCAGCACCGTCCCGGTCAGCGGGAGCCGGTCGTTCTGCACCGCCCAGCCGACGACCTTGTCGACGGCGTTGTGCCGTCCGACGTCCTCGCGCAGCACGAGGAGATCGCCGGTCGCGGCGTCGAAGAGCGCCGCCGCATGCAGGCCGCCGGTCTTCTCGAACACCTCCTGCTGTTCCCTGAGCCTGTCGGGGAACGTCACGAGCCGAGCCGCCTGGAGTGTGACGGGGTCGAGGGCCACGTCGTAGCTCGAGGTCAGCTCGACGGCGTCGATGCTCGCCTTGCCGCAGAGTCCGCAGGAGCTCGTGGTGTAGAATTTGCGCGCGAGGTCGGGGTCAGGCGGCGGGGTCTCAGCGGAGAGGCGGACGTCGAGCACGTTGTAGGTGTTGAGACCATCCGCGCTCCCGTCGGCACCGGCGCAGTACATCGCGGAGCGGAACTGCTCGCCGCGCGAGATGACGCCCTCGGAGACGAGGAAGCCCGCCGCGAGCTCGAAGTCGTTGCCCGGGGTGCGCATCGTGATCGCGAGCTGCTGTCCGCCGACGCGGATTTCGAGGGGCTCTTCGGCCGCGAGGAAGTCGGCCTTCCTGCTCGGGGGCTTCCCGAGGCTCAGGCGTGTAACGCTCCGTCGCACCGTGATCCGACCCACGCGATCATGCTAGCTCGCCGCGCGCATCCGCGCCCGCCCACCATTCCTGCCGAAAGCGCACTTCTGGTCGTCATTCCTCGCGGGTAGCGACCACAAGTCAGCCCTGGGCGGCGAGCGTCGCGGGCGCGAGGGCGCGAGGCGAACCCCGGGCAGTGTCGCCTGCCGGTTGGCTGCGCGGGATGCGGCGGTAGGGTGACGCCATGCGCCTCGCACCGCTTGTCGAACCGTCCCCAGAACTCCGGGGTGACGAGCTCGCCCGAACCGCTCGACAGCGCCGCCTGCCCGAGCTCGGCGAGATCGGGCAGCGCCGCCTCGCAGCCAGCCGGGTCGCGGTCCTGGGAGCCGGGGGCCTCGGCGCTCCAGCCCTGCAGTACCTCGCGGCCGCAGGAGTCGGCACGATCGGGATCATCGACGCGGATGCGGTCGAGCCGAGCAACCTGCACCGGCAGGTCATCCACGGCATCGACGACGTCGGCGCTCGCAAGACCGCGAGCGCCGCCCGCAGCCTCCGACGGCTCGCGCCGGGCGTGACGGTTGTCGAGCACGACGAGCGCCTCGATGGCGCGAACGCCGAGCGCATCCTCGGCGGCTACGACCTCGTGCTCGACGGTGCCGACAACTTCCCGACGCGCTACGCCGTCGCCGACGCGTGCACGAGCCTCGGCCTGCCGCTCGTGTGGGGCTCCGTGCTGCGCTTCGACGCGCAGCTCACCGTGTTCTGGTCGACGCCGCCGGCGCCCGCGGAGGGCGTCACCCTGCGCGACGTGTTCCCCGAGCCGCCGCCGGAGGGCTCGGTGCCGTCGTGTGCCGAGGCGGGTGTGCTCGGCGCGCTCTGCGGCGTCGTGGGCTCGATGATGGCGACCGAGGCGATCAAGCTCATCACCGGGATCGGCGACGTGCTCCTCGGCAGGCTCCTCGTCGTCGAGGCGCTCACGATGCGCGTCTCCGAGGTCCCGCTCCGGGCGGCCGATCACGCCGCCCGTGACCACGTGGCGGGCGCCTCGGCCCCGTCGGCGGCATGCTCGACGTCGCAGACAGCATCCCCCGCACCGGAGGAGGACCGAGCAGCCCCGCAGGCGAGGCTGGCCCCGCTCGACTTCGATCCGGTTCGGGACTCGCACGGCCGGCTGATCGACGTGCGCGAGCCGGACGAATACGCCGTCGATGCGCTCCCAGGTGCCTCTTCGCTGCCGCTCAGCGAGCTGCTCCAGCTCGAGCGCGAGCCGGACGTGCTGAGGGCGCGGCTCCTCGGGCTCGAGGCTGGGCACGCCAGCACGTCGGATGCCCCGTTCAACCTCTACTGCGTCTCCGCCGCGAGGGCCAGGCGGGCGGCGCTGCTCCTCGCGCCGCACGGTTTCGACGTGCGAGTGGTGCAGACACCTCAGCTGCAGGTGCTGCGAGCGTCCAGCGGCACACTCGGCGCGGATGCGTCGCAAACGGGGGCACGGGCATGATCGAGGTCGAGACGCAGCTTGCACGCGTGCTGGGCGAGTCCCGCCAGCTTCCGAGCGATACCGTTCCGCTGGCAGCAGCCCACGGCAGGTACCTGGCGGAGAGCCTCGTGTCGCGATACGCACTGCCACCCTGGACGAACTCGGCCATGGACGGCTACGCGGTCCGCTCCGACGACGTGGCCGCAGCGAGCCCCGAGTCGCCGGTGGTCCTCAACGTCGTCGCAGACCTTCCGGCGGGCACCGCCTCCGACCCCTCGCTCGCGAGCGGGCAGGCCGCCCGCATCATGACGGGCGCCCCCGTCCCAGCGGACGCCGATGCGATCGTGCCCGTCGAGGCGACCGACGGCGGCGAGCGGCGGGTGAGCATCACCGCCCCGGCGAAGCGCGGCGTGCACATCCGCTCGGCCGGCGAGGACCGCCAGCCAGGAGACCCGCTCGTCACCGCGGGGTCGCGCGGGAGCGCCGAGGCCCTCTCCGCACTGGCCTCGGCCGGGTACGGCACGGTCTCCGTCGCGCGGCGCCCACGCGTCGCCGTGATCGCCACAGGAAGCGAGCTCGTCGCACCAGGCGAGGCGCTCGAGCGCGGGCAGATCCCCGACTCGAACTCACTCCTCATCTCCTCCCTGGCCATCGAGCACGGGAGCGAGCTGGTCGACGTCGTCCGAGTCTCCGACGAGGTCGCCAAACTGGAGGCCGCACTGCAGGCACTCGCGGGCCGCTGCGACGTGATCGTGCTGACGGGCGGCGTGAGCATGGGCGCCTACGACCCCGTCAAGGAGCTCCTCTCCCCCGGCGGCCAGGTGCGCTTCGAGAAGGTCGCGATGCAGCCGGGCAAGCCACAGGGCTTCGGTCGCCTCGCCGAGCCGTGGGTCGGCGAGGGCGAGCTCGGCCCGCTCGTCTTCGGCCTCCCCGGCAACCCCGTCAGCGCCTGGGTGTCGTTCCTCGTCTTCGTGCGGCCGTGCCTGCGCGCCCTGCAAGGAGCCTCCGTCGTCGAGGACCCGCGTCTGAGCGCGCGCGCCGAGACGGGCTGGCGCACGCCGCCCGGGCGCCGCCAGTACCTGCCCGCGCGCATCCGCACCACCGATTCGGGGGTCGTGGTCTCGCCCGCCGCCGCGCGGGGCTCGGGTTCGCACCTCGTGGGCAGCCTCGCCGACGCGAACGGCTACGCCATCGTGGATGCGCGTGTCGAGCGGGTCGAAGAGGGCGACGTCGTGCAGGTGGTCCGCCTGATGTCGGACGTGGGTGCCAGACTCTGACCATGACGAACTTCACGCACCTCGACGCAACCGGCCACGCACGGATGGTCGACGTCACCGAGAAGCAGCCGACGGTCCGGGCCGCGACGGCATCCGGCATGGTCTACTGCGGCACCGACGTGCTCGAGGCCCTCGCCAACGATGCCGTGCCGAAGGGAGACGCGTTCGCCGTGGCGCGCATCGCCGGCATCCAGGGCGCGAAGAAGTGCGCGGAGCTCCTGCCGCTCGCCCACATCATCGGCGTGCACGGCGCCACCGTCGATCTCGAGCTGCGTGGCGACGGCGTGCTCATCACGGCGACGGTGCGCACCGCCGACCGCACCGGTGTCGAGATGGAGGCCTTCACTGCCGTCTCGGTCGCAGCGCTCGCGCTGGTCGACATGGTCAAGGGCATCGACAAGTCGGTCACGATCGGAGACATCAAGCTCATCGCGAAAACGGGCGGGAAGTCGGGGCCGTGGAAGCGCGAGCAGTAGCGCAGCCGCCGCGCCGCCGCCGCCCGACCCCGGGGCTCGATGCGGTCATCCTCGCGGGTGGCCGCGGCTCCCGCCTCGGTGGCGTCAGCAAGGGCGACCTCGAGGTCGGGGGCAGGCGCCTCATCGACGTGGCGCTCGGCGCGGCTCATGACGCCGGCGCGAGCCGCACCCTCGTTGTCGGTGCGGTCACCGTGCAGGCACCCGCCGAGCTGATCCGCGAGGACCCCCCGTTCGGCGGACCGGCAGCTGGCCTCGCGGCCGCGCTCCCCAGCATCTCGGCGCCGTGGCTGCTCCTGCTCGCCTGCGACCTGCCCCGAGCTCCTGCGCTCGTCGAGCTCCTCACGGAGGCGAGCGGCCGCGGCACGGCGGCGTCCGACGGTGGAACTGACGGGGAAGCTGACGGGGAAGGCTCCCCACCTGCCCTGGCAGAGGGGGCTGCCTCGGCGGATGGCGCACCCGCGGGCGGCCCCGACGGATTCGTGGTCGTCGATCGCGATGGACGCCCGCAGTGGCTTGCCGGCATCTACCGCACGACGGCGCTCAAGCGCGCCCTCGAGCGTGCGGCCGCAGCGTCCGGTGCCCACGGCCTGGCCCTCCGCCACGTCCTCGAGCCCCTCGCACTGACCCGAGTGCCGGACCGACGCGGCGCGAGCGCCGACATCGACACCCCAGAGCAGCTCGCTGCCGCACGCGCCGACGCGGTCGGCGCTGCCGGCACGGCCGACTCGGTCGACGGCGCCGCCGAGCGCGCTGGCGCCACACAGCAGACCATCACCGCTCACGGAAGGACCCAGAGACCATGACTGAGACTCCCAAGCACCTGCCACCGGAAGCACTCGACGCCTGGCTCGCCGAGGCCAAGCGTGTGCTCGAGATCGACGACGAGATCGACATCGCAGCGCTCCTCGACGTCGCGAAGGACGTCGCGCACAACGTCGCCAGGCCAGCGGCACCGCTCACGACCTTCGCGCTGGGGCTCGCCCTCGGCAGGCAGAGTTCCGCCGCCGACTCCCCCGAGGCCTTCAGCCGACTCGCTGAGCTCGTGACGGCTCGCGCGCTCTCCTGGGAGCAGGAGTCGTGAGCACCCCGAGCCGCGTCCGCGTCTTCGCCGGAGCGGCGGAGGCCGTGGGCGGCAGCGACTTCACGCTCGAAGCGGCGACGGTGGCCGCGCTCGTCGGCACGCTCAACCCCTCGGGCGACGTCCACGTCGCGGAGGTGCTCTCCCGGTGCTCGTTCCTGATCGACGGCGTGCGCACCTCCGACGCCGACGCACCGATCGCACCCGGTGCATCCGTCGACGTGCTGCCGCCCTTCGCTGGAGGCTGAAGCGACCGCCGGGTCGTCAGCCGCCGATGGCGTTCATCCCGCGAGCTGGCTGCAGGAAGCTCGGGTCGTTGATGGCGTGCCCCGGCAGCTTGTTGTGGATGCACGAGCGCAGCAGGCCATCAATCGCGAGATCCGTCGCGGCGGCGCTCGCCGCGCTGTCGGCCGCAGCGCCGGAGTCTCCTGAGCCGGCGGCCTCGGCTCGGAGGATGGGCATGAGGTCGTACTCGCTCGTCGAGAACAGGCAGTTGCGCAGCTGACCGTCGGCGGTGAGGCGCAGGCGATCGCAGTTGCCGCAGAAGGGCGCCGTGACGGAGGCGATGACGCCGACCGTGTGCGGGCCGCCGTCGAGCGTCCACCGTTCGGCGGGGGCGCCGCCGCGGCCGGGCACGGGCTCGAGCGTGAACCTCGCGCTGAGCGACTCGAGGATCTCCTCGCGCGTCACCATCTGCGCGCGGTCCCAGGTGTGTCCGGCGTCGAGCGGCATCTGCTCGATGAAGCGCAGCTGCGCGTCGTGCTCCATGGCGAACTCCACGAGCTCGACGATCTCGTCGTCGTTCACGCCGCGCATCGCGACGGCGTTGAGCTTGAGGGGCCGCAGGGAGGAGTTCTGGGCGGCGCGGATGCCGATGAGCACCTCATCGAGCTTGTCTCGCCTCGTGAGCGCAGCGAAGCGCTCGCGCCTGATCGTGTCGATGGAGATGTTGAGCCTGTCGAGGCCGGCGTCGATGAGGTCGGGAAGCATCTGCGGGAGGCGGATGCCGTTGGTGGTCATCGCGACCTGGACTGGGCCATCCGGGCCACGGAGCTCGGAGATGCGCCGCACGACCTCCACGACGTCGGGACGCAGGAGCGGCTCACCGCCCGTCAGCCGGAACGTGGTGATGCCGGAGGCCGCCGCGATCCGAGCGATGCGCACGATCTGCTCGGTGGAGAGGATGCTCGCCTTCGCCAGCCATTCGACGCCCTCGGCCGGCATGCAGTACGTGCACCGCAGCGAGCATTTGTCGGTGAGGGAGATGCGGAGGTCACGGTGAACTCTGCCGTGCTTGTCGACGATCGGATCTCCGGGAGACGGCTCGAGCTGCGGCTCCACGAGCCTCGGGCGGCGAGCGATCGTGACGGGGACGGCGGTCATGGCAGACCCACCCAGGAGGTTGCGCCGTCGACCTCGTGCTGCTGCTTCCAGATCGGCACCTCGGCCTTGACCGCCTCGACGAGAGCCCGGCTCACCTCGTAGGCGTCGCCGCGGTGCGCGCTGGCGACGCAGGCGATGAGGGCGATGTCGCCCACTCGGAGGTGTCCGATGCGGTGGCTCACGGCCACCCGAACGCCGTCGCGGCCGTGGTGCGCGACGAGGCTCTGGAGCACGCGCTCGGCGTCGGGATGCGCGGTGTAGTCGAGCGAGACGACTCGTCCGCTCGCCTCGGGGTCGTGGTCCCGGATCTGGCCGACGAAGGTCACGACGGCACCCGCGTGGGGATCCTCGACGGCGGCGAGGTGCTCGGCGAGGAGCAGCTCGTCGCTCGTGACTCGGGCGAGGGGGCTGGCACTCACGGAGTGTGATCTCCGCCGCGGAGCTGGTCCAGGATGTGCGGGATGAGCGGGGCCAGCAGCGCGACGCCGTCCCGGGCAGCGCCCGGTGAGCCGGCGAGGTTGACGACGAGGCTCGGCGCTCCGCGCCCCGGTCGGTCGATGATGCCCGCGAGCCCGCGCGACAGCACGGCCGTCGGGACCCGGTCGCGCGCTGTCGCTCGCAGCGCTTCGGCGATGCCGGGAAGCTCGCGGGTGATGAGGGGCCAGGTGGCCTCCGGCGTCTCGTCGCGCGGCGAGAGGCCCGTGCCGCCGAGGGTGAGGATGATGTGCGCGTCCGAGTCCGCCGCGTGGGCGATGGCGTCACGAACGACCGTGGCTCCGTCGGGGACGACGCTGAGCGTCACCGCCGTGTAGCCGTGCCGGGCGAGCGCCTCGAGCGCCGCCGGACCCGAGAGGTCCTCGCGCTCGCCCCGCGAAGACCGATCCGAGACCGTGATGACGGCGATCGTGGCCTGCTGTGCTGGGGACTCTTCCTGCATGGATCGAGCGTACCCGCTTGTCTTGCCCGTGAGCCCAGCTCGGCTCAGGCGGCGAGTGCTCCCGTGGCGGCTGCGATGCCGAGCAGCACCACGGCGAGCAGCGGGAAGCTGCCCTGGACGGCGCCGGCGCGCAGCTTCGTGCGGTCGCTCGTGACGAGGACGAGCGCGGCGAGCAGCATGGAGCCCGCTCCGGCGAAGATCAGCGTCGCGCCGACCACGCTGAGGCCGGCGATCGCGAGGATGACGCCGAGGCCGGCGATGATCGCGAGGAAGAGGTTGTAGAACCCCTGGTTGTAGGCCATCGACTTGGTCGTCTCGGCGACCTCGAGGGAGGGGATGCCGAACGTCTTCCTCGTCGATTCCGCCGTCCAGCGGACGGACTCGAGGATGAAGATGTAGACGTGGACAAGCGCCGCGAGGGCGGCGAAGACGAGGGCGGCGATAAGCATGTCAGCTCCAGGATCGGTGTATTCTGCAACGAACGTTACAGTATCGGAGGCCACATGGCACGCACGATGAGCTTCGACCGCCAGGACGTCATCGCCGGCGCACGCACCCTCTTCTGGCGCCAGGGCTACGACTCCGCATCGACGAGCGACATCGAGGCCGCCACCGGACTGAGCCGATCGAGCATCTACAACACCTTCGGCAGCAAGCGCGGCCTCTTCGACGCCTCCGTGCAGAGCTACCTGGACGACGTCGTGCACCCGCTGCTCGCGCCGCTGCTCGCGGACCCGACACCAGCATCCGCGCTCGACGACTACCTCGCTCGCCTCTCAGCTGCCGTCGCAGCCCAAGGGCGCCGCGACGACGTCCGAGGCTGCCTCCTGCTCGCGACGGCCTCCAGCTCACTCTCCGAAGACCGGGAGATTCGCGCCTCGATCACCGACTACCGAGCGACGCTCGAGCGCGCGATCTCGCGGGGCACCCGCGCGCTCGACCTCACTGAGCACACGGCCACACTCATGACCGCGGCCGTCGTCGGCGCCCTGACGATCGCGCGCGTCGATGGAGATGCCGCACGCGACGCACTCGAGGCTGCTCGCCAGCTCCTTCGAGCCTGAGTTTCATCAACCGAAAGGTTGACAAGTGCTCTCGCGCGACACACACTGGTTTCATCAACCACACGGTTGACGAACCCAGCCGAGGAGCTATGACCACCGACGCGCTCTCCCCCGTCTTCGCGGCGCTCGCCGACCCGACGAGACGCGACATCGTCGCGAGGCTCGCCAGCGGCGACGCGACCGTCGGAGAGCTCGCAGCTCCCTACGAAGTCTCGGTGCAGGCGATCTCGAAGCACCTGCGCGTCCTGGAGGACTCGGGCCTCGTCACCCGTACGAGCAGCGCGGTCCGCGCACCCCGGCACCTCGAAGCGGAGGTCCTCAGCCTCATGATCGCGTGGATCGAGCGCTACCAGGCCGCCGCGGAGGCGCGGTTCCGCCGACTCGACGCGCTGCTCGAGACCCTGCCGGACGACACCACGCAGCACCCAGCACCAGAACCAGCGAAAGGAACCACATCATGAGCACCACATCAGCCAACGACACCGCCGTCACGGTTGGCGAAGACGTGCCGAACGTCTCCGTCGTCCGCGAGTTCGAGGCCACCCCGGACCGCGTGTTCCGCGCATTCGTCGACCCCGACCTCTTCACGAAGTGGGTCGGCCCGCACGAGGTGTCGACGAACATCGACCACTGGAACGCGGCCACGGGAGGCGCCTACCGCTGGGTGAATCTCAAGGACGGCGAGGAGATCGCGACCTTCTACGGCTCGTTCCACGAGGTCCGGGAGAACGAGCGCATCGTGCAGACGCAGACCTTCGAGATGATCCCGGACGGCGTGCTCCTCGAGACCATCGTGTTCGAGGCGCTCGAGGGAGGCCGCACGCGAGTGACGAGCACGAGCCTGCTCGAGTCGTTCGAGATGCGCGACGGGCTCGTCGCGAGCGGCATGGAGCACGGCGTGCGAGAGGGGTACGAGAAGCTCGACGCCCTCCTCGCGCTCTGAGCCGCCCCGCGTCGGCGACGCTCCACACTGCGGACCCCGCCCCGCCACGCCACGCCATCTGTGGCCAACTCCCGTGACGAAAACCCCGAAACCCGGCAACGAGCACCGAATCCGGGACGTTCGTCACGCGAGTTGGTCAGGCGAACGGATGGGGCGCTGAGCGGACGGGCGGGTGGCTGAGCCGAGCGGCTGCTGGGCGGGCAGCCGGATGCCGCCCACCCATCCCGCGAGGCCGCGAGGCCGCGAGGCCGCGAGGCCGCGAGGCCCCAGGCCGCCAGGCCCCAGGCCGCGAGACCGCGAGGCCGCCAGGCCGCCAGGCCCCCGGCCGCGAGACCGCGCGGGTCAGGCCGCCATCGCGACTCGAGGCAGCCGGTCGAAGAGCTTGTCGAAGACAGCCAACCGGTCGAACTGGAGCGCGTAGTCGCGCGCCTGGACGGCAAGCAGCCGCCGCTCGGCGGCACTGGTCTCGAGCACCGCCGTGTTGAGCGCGTCCGCGATCGACGATGGACTGTTGACGGGCACGATGAGCGCGTGGTCCCCCACGGCCTCCCCGACGCCGCCGGTGACGGTCGTGATGACCGGCCCGCCGCCTGCGAGCATCTTCTCGGCGAGCGCGATGCCGAAGGTCTCGATGAACTCGGGGCGCGGCTTCGTGGGCAGCACGAACGCCGCGCATCCGGCCATCAGGAAGGGCTTTTCGGCGTCTCCCACGTCCTCGAGGAAGTGGATGCGGTCGGCCAGCGGTGACGCGGCACCGATCGCCTTCAGCTCCTCAGCCTGCGGCCCTCGTCCCGCGATGACGAGCTGGATCTCGGGGTCGTCGGCGACGCGGGACTGCTCGAAGCCCGCGATGAGGTCTTCGACGCCCTTCGCCTCGGTCAGCCTCGACAGGAACATGACATAGCCGTCGCGCTTGAGCCCGCGAGCTTCTACGGCGGCGGTGATGTCGGCGTCGGCGAGGTCGACGTACGCGCTCGAGTCGATGGCCGGGTAGGAGATGTCGATGCGCTCCTGGCACTGGGGCGCGTATCGGGTGCCGTGCTGCGCGTCCACCTTGGCGGCCTCCCCCACGATGAGGTCGCGCGTGTACTCGGAGACGGCGACGCACACGTCCTGGGACAAGTACGCCGAGAGGATATGGGCTGCCGCGCCGAGGCGGCCGTCCTCGACGGCGTGCTTGACGACGTTGGTGACGTCGGAGCCGACGGCCTCGGCGATGGTGGTGACGTTGACGGGCAGGCCCGTCGAACGGGCGACGGTGAGCGCCTCCGCGACGGCGAGCGTGTGCGGGCTGAGGTAGAGCGACATGCAGACGGTCGGCACCCCGTCCGTGAAGAGCTCGACGAGGCGCCCGACGAGCCCCGCGAGGTAGCGGCCGTCTGGGACCTTGTAGTCGCCGACGGGCGCGGGGCGGTCGACGAAGATGCCGTCGCTGTAGGGCATGACCGTCTCGAGGGGCTTGAGCGGCAGCCCTGCCGCTTGCAGGCGCTCGATGGGCCACGTGACGATGCGCACCTCGTCGAAGCCGCGCAGGCGTGCGGCCTCCGCCAGGTTGCGGGCCTCGACGGAGTGCCCGCAGATGACTGGATCGGCGCGGACGACGATCACGAGGCGGTTCTGGATCTTGTTCATGAGGGTCCTCCCGGGTTTGGTGTCGCCGGCTGGCCGTCGACGAGGGGTGGGGTGGCGGGGATGGATGCTGCGGGTGAGGTGGGTGCGGCTGGTGGGGCGGATGCTGGGGCTGGGAACGACGACGGCAGGTCCTGTTCGCGGGTGCCCCAGTCGCTCGGCTCGGGCCCGAGCTCCAGGTGCAGCTCCTGCGCCGCCATGAGCTCGCTGGGCGACAGCCAGCTCCTGCTGAGCGGCCTGCCGTCGAGGTGGGCGCTCTGCACGTACTGGACTGGGCCGCCGTGGGCGGGTTCTCGGAACCCTGTCGTCGTGATGCGGAAGCGCTCCCCGTAGACCGCGAGCGACGACTCGGCGAACGCGGGCGCGTTGATGAGGAAGCTCGCCTGTCCTGCCACGGGGAACAGCCCGAGCGAGGCCCAGACGTACCAGGAGCTGAGGCCGCCCGAGTCGTCGTTGCCTGGCAGGCCGCCTCGGCCCGTCGCGTACTGCTGGGTGATGATGGCGTGCACGATCTCCGCGGTCCGGTCCGGTCGTCCGGCGTAGTGGTACGCCCATGGCGCCTCCATGTCCGGTTCGTTGTTGAGGCCTTCGAAGCGTCCGAGGGCGTAGCCGGCCGCGAGTTCCTCGATGCCGGGCGAGCGGCCGGGCTGCACGACCGGCTGGGCGCCGTAGCCGAAGAACTCGTCGAGTTGCGCGACGAAGCCCTCCGGCCCGCCGCTCAGCTGCATCCGCCCCGCCATGTCGTGGAGGATCCGGAACGAGTAGTTGTGCTTGGAGCCCTCGTAGAAGTTGGAGTCGACGAGCAGGCCCGTGGCCGGGTCGAACGCGCCCCGCCACTGTCCTGCGCGCTTCTCGAGCTGCTGGACGAGCTGGAGGTCGCCGACGCGAGCCGCGACGCGGGCCGTGCACCAGTACCCGAACGCGAGGTCGAGGGTGTGCGTGATGGGATGCGCGACGCCGCGCAGCAGGAACTCCTCGCCGTAGGTGCGCCGCAGGTCATCGGCCATGTGCACAAGCGCCCAGTCCCAGTCGATGCCGGGCAGCCCGAGCTGGCAGAGGTCGGCGAGGAAGGTGTGCGCGAGCGCGCTGCCCTGTCGGGAGAAGCGGTCGCTGCCCTTGGCCATGCGGTAGCCGATCGGGAAGTTGCCTTCCTCCTCGCAGATGGTGAGGAGGGCGTTGGCGAGCTCGACGGCCTTGTCCGGGCGCAGCGCGGTGAGCAGGGGAAGCTGGGTGCGGTAGATGTCCCACATCGTCGACAGGTCGAAGACGAAGGGTCCGTCGCTTGGCCAGAAGGGGCTCTCGTTGAGCGCGAAGGAGGGCTTGACGAACGAGTGGTACATGGCCGTCGAGAAGACCGTCTCGCGCTCGGTCGAGCCCGTCTCGACCTGGACCTCGTCGAGCAGCTCCTGCCAGGCGCGCCCGGTTTCGGCGAGTCGGTCCGAGAACCTGCCCTCCCCGTCGCCGCAGTCGTCCCTGAGGTTCTGCTCGGCCTGCTCGACCCCGCGCAGGGAGAAGCCGATGCGCACCTCGACGACCTGGCCCTCCTCGCTCGGGCCCGCCCACATGAGGCCGAACGGCCGCAGCGTCGTTGGGCGGATGTGGTCGAAGTCGAGGCGCGTGCCGCCCGGCATGAGGCGCCGATCGTGCCACAGCATCTGGCGCCACTGGGGAGTGTCGCACTCGATGTGCACGGCGAGCGGGGCGCCCTCCGCCACGATCTCTCCCGTCGCGACGCCGGGCCTGACGGTCTCGAGGTGGGCCCGCAGCGGGACGGTGGCCCCGTAGGGGATGGCGAGGCCGCCGAGCGAGAAGTCGACGACGACCCTGGCGCTCGAGTGCTTCGGGAACGTGTATCGGTGCACGGCGCTCTTGGGACCCACGGTGATCTCGGCGCGGATGCCGTTGCCGAGCGTCGCCGCGTAGTAGCCGGGTGCGGCGTCCTCGTCGTCGAGCGACCAGGTGCGCCCGAGCACGTCGAGCGGCTCGATCATGGGCGTGACGCGGAAGTAGTTGTAGTACTTGCGGATCGCCCCGGTGCCCGATTGCTGGAAGTGCGTGAATCCCGAGGCGAGCGTGCCGTCGTAGATCGTCTCGGGGATGCCCTCGAGGCTGAGGTCGTAACGGCCGTATCCGGTCGGGTACGCGCCAGAGTAGGCGCAGGCCGAGACCATCCCGAGTGGGTAGGTGGCGCCCGGATGCGTGTTGCCGATCTGCGGCTTCGGCCACCACCAGGTCGCGGCGAGGCCCGTCTGCGTCGGCAGCGCGGTGGGCTCTGTGCCGATGAACGGGTCTACGCGGGTGGTCATGCTGTGAGCCTGGACGGGCCCTGCTACGGGAGTGTGGACGTCACGTTACGTTCACGCGTCGGGAGACTGTGCACGCCCTGGGTCGCGCACGCGAGCTCGCGGGGCGAGCGTGGGCACGGCGACGGCGCGCGCGTCCCTCACACCAGCGGGCGGTCGCGGCGGATGCGCCAGCGCACGTCGGCCAGCAGCAGCCGGTACACGAGGCCGGAGGCGGCGAGCGGGAGCACGCGTTCGATGCGCACGAAGACGGCGCGCTGCCGCCGGAACCACGTCTCGTCGGCCGGCGTCCACCTGACGCGGAGCGCGCGCCGGAACTCGGGCGGCAGGAAGCCGACCGTGAGACGCTGATGCCAGGCCCGCATCCGCTCGGGAAGCACCGCCGCGGCAAATTCGAGCCTGGCGATGTCGAGCAGGTAGCTTCGCACCTCGTCGTCGATGCGCAGCTTCGTGAGCTCGCCGCGCCAGTACTCCTCGAAAGCGGCGGTGCTGCCCGGCCACGCGCTCGGCGGCATCTGCAGGGTGGTTCCGAAGACGCGCCCTTCGAGCAGGAAACGCTCCGCGGATGCACCGGCCTGTGGGCCTTCGACGAGCTCGAGCACGTCGCGGGAGCCCACGAACAGGCATGCCGCGACCCAGCGCTGCAGGTCGACGCGGAGGGCCGAGTACTCCTCGGTGGCTCGCGGGTCACGGTCGGAGCGTACTTGCGCGTGCTGCCGCGTGACCGCCCTGCGGTACGCACGGCGCTCCTCCACGGTGCCGAGGACGGCCACGGCAAGGTAGCTCAGGGTCGTCCTGGTGCGCTTGATTGGGTGCGCGTCGAGGCGCCCACTCGTGACGCGGCTGTGCGCGACCCCCTGACCGACGGCGGGGTTGGAGAGCTGCATGATGACGTTCGCGGCCCCCATGGCCAGGGCGAGCAGGCGTGAGCTGCGTGGGAGCTCGACGCACACGAGGTCATCGATGGAGGCGGCGGTCCACGTCTCCATCAGTCACTCCCCCGCTCGGGGGCTGCTGAAAAGGTCACGCGTCGTGAGAGGTCAGGCTCTTCGCGATGGCCTTCAGCTCGGTGCTGCTGCAGCCGGCGAGCGGCGATGCGCGCTTGAGCGCTGCGATCGCGAGCTTGCGCACCCGCTTGCCCTCGGTGGTCAGCGTCAGCACCCGCGAGCGTCGGTCATGCTCGCTCTCCCGGCGCTCGACGAGGCCGCGATCGACGAGGCGGTCGGAGACGAAGGTGAGGTTCGAGGCGTTGCAGTGCAGCTTGGTCGCGAGCTCTTTCATCGCGGGAGGCTGCGCGTCCGGATCGATCGCCCAGAGCGCCTGCGCGGTCGGGAAGGTGAGCCCGAGCGCTTCGAGTTCCCGCTCAGCAGCCACATTGGTGCTCTGCGCGGTTTCGTAGACGGCACGCATCGCCCGTTCCAGCGAATCCATATTCAGTACCTTACGCCACGGAAATATTTCAGCAATCGAAGCGTTGTACTCTGAGTCTCGAAACGTTCGAGGCTTGAAGGAGTGTGACGATGAAGACCTTCGCCATCACCGGTGCCACGCAGGGTGTCGGCTACTTCGCCGCGGAAGAGCTCGCACGCCGCGGCCACCACGTCGTGCTGCTCGGGCGCAGCATCGAGAAACTCAACACGGCCCTGATCTCCATCACCGAGCAGGTGCCGGATGCGAGCACGAGCCGCATCGTCCTCAACCTCACGTCGAGCGAGTCGATCGCGAGCGCGGCCGCTTCGCTGAGCTCCCGCGAGCGCCTCGACGGGGTGCTGCTGAACGCCGCGCACATGGCTCCGGGAACGCAGCGCGAGCACGATGCGGCCGGTCGCGAGCTCACGATGTCGACCAACCACCTCGGCCACTTCGAGTTCACGGCTCAGCTCATGGATGCGCTGGTCGCCCCGAAGCCCGCAGCCCACGGCGATGCGGCGGAGATCAGCCGGGTTGTGGCCGTCGGCAGCCTCGCCACCCGCATCTACCCGTTCGACCTCGAGGACTGGCAGAGCACGCACCTGTACGAGCCGCGCCGCGCCTACGCCGCGTCGAAGCACGCGCTCGAGATGTTCACGTTCGAGCTCGACCGTCGCCTGCGAGCAGCCGGCGCCCCCGCGGAGGCGCTGGTCGTCGACCCGGGCATCCCCGTCAACGGGGCAACCCCAGTGCGCACGGGCGTGAACGAGCCGACCGCCTGGCAGCGCTTCGCGTCGCGCCTCGCCGGACCATTCGCGCACGGGAAGCATCGCGCTGCGGCTATCGCCGTGCACGCGCTGACGAGCGACACGGTCGCCGGTGGCGACTACCTCGGCCCGGCGCGCACCGTGCGCGGCGCCCCCGTGAAGCTGGACAAGCCGACCACGCAGCGCGACCGCGAGCGGGCCGAGCGCCTGTGGCAGCTGAGCGAGGAATCGACCTCAGCGACGTTTCGCCTGAGCGAGACGGTCGCCTGAGCCTGAGCGAGGCGGTCACCTCGGCCTGAGCGGGACGTTCGCCAAGAAGAGCACGACAGTTCACACGATCATGGCGTCGCCGGTCCGGGCGAGGTGCTCCCGCAGCGTGAGCTCCGGCTCGCTCCGGCGCGCCCGCTGGTAGGCGGAGAACTGCACCTGTTGGCGGAGGGTCGTGCCGAGGCGGATGCTCGTGGCCCGCGATCGCTCGGCGTCTCTGAGCTGCAGGGCGTGCATGAGCACCTCGTTGGCTCGATCTCCAGGCACGAACACGACCCCGTCCTCGTCGCCGAAGACGACGTCGCGCGTGCGCACGGTGTGCTCCCCGAACTCCGCGGACGAGAACGTGCTGCGCCGACGCTCGTCGAGGCGCGCGGGACCTGCGGGCAGCGAACCCAGGCTGAACACCGGGAACCCTGCGCGGCGAACCTCGCGCGTGTCCCGATGCAGTCCCCAGATGGCGATGCCCGCGAGCCCTGCCGCCTTCGCCTCGAGCACGATGAGGCCGCCGACGCAGCTCTCGTCGGTGCGGCCCTGGTTGTCGACGACCAGCACGTCGCCGGGGTGCGCCCGATCCATGGCCTCGAGGAGGACGTCGACGCTGCCGAAGTGGCGAACGGGAAGGCAGCGTCCCGCGAGCCGCGGCGCGTCCTCCGACACGGGCCTCACCGCCGCGGGCCCGCAGCGCGCGGCTACCCCGGCCCGCACGCTCCCGTCGGCGACGTGCGCGGTCGAAAGCCCCGTCGCACCGGTCCACAATTGCGCGATCTCCTGCACAGACGACTCCCCTGAACCTCACTCGAGCACTCGTCGCCGAGTGCCTGAACGCCCCCACGTTCGGCGAGATCACGATACGACATCCGGAGTTGTGAAACACTCTCCACATGGACGCGCATGAGATTCGCAATGCCTACCTCGACTACCAGGAGCGACTCGGGCACGTCAGGATCGACAGAGCCCCGCTGATCCCCCGCGGGGACGGGTCGACGCTCTTCACCGGGAGCGGCATGCAGGCCCTTCTCCCCTACCTTCTCGGCGAAGACCACCCCGCCGGAACGCGCCTCACCGACAGCCAGCCCTGCGTGCGCGCGCAGGACATCGAGGACGTCGGCGACAACCGCCACACGACGTTCTTCGAGATGCTCGGCAACTGGAGCCTCGGCGACTACTTCAAGGCCGAGCAGATCCCCGCGTTCCTGTCGTTCCTCGTCGACGAGGTCGGCATCGACCCGAACCGTCTCTACGTGACCGCGTTCATCGGCGACGAGGCCGCGGGCATCCCGCGGGACGACGAGGCCGCCCGCATCTGGCAGGCGGCCTTCGCAGAGCGCGGCATCGAAGCCGGCATCGTCGAGATGGGGAGCCAGGCGGACGGCGACGCTCGCGGCGTGAACCCCGGCGAGCGCATCTTCTTCTACGACGGCGGCGAGAACTGGTGGTCGCGTGGCGGATCGCTCGAGGCGACCCCCATCGGAGACCCCTGCGGCCCCGACAGCGAGGTCTTCTACGACTTCGGACCGGAGAACCACGACCCCTCATACGGTCGCGCGCACCCGGCGAGCGACAGCGGCCAGTTCATGGAGATCGGCAATCAGGTCTTCATGCAGTACCGGCGCGTCGAAGACGGCTCCTTCGTCGAGCTCGAACGACGCAACGTCGACTTCGGCGGTGGGCTCGAGCGCATCGCCGCGGCCGCTATCCACTCCCCCGACGTGTTCCGGATCTCGCTCCTGCGCCCGATCGTCGAGCAGATCGAGCAGCTGAGCGGCAAGAGCTACGAAGAGCACACGCTCTCGATGCGCATCATCGCCGACCACCTGCGCGGGGCGACGTTCCTGGCGGTCGACGGGGTCGTGCCGTCGAACAAGGAGCAGGGGTACGTCATGCGCCGCCTCGTACGTCGCGCGATCCGCGAGGCCCTCATCCTCGGGATCTCCGAGAACTTCTTCGCGGAGCTCGTGCCGACGATCGCCGACCTCTACGTGGATGACTACCCGGAGGTGCGCGAGCGTCGCGAGGACGTCGTCGCGGTGCTCGTCAAGGAGGAGCGCTCGTTCCGCCGCACCCTCAAGGGCGGCCTCAAGGCGCTCGCCGCGTACAAGGGGTCGACGCTCACCGGCGCCGACGTGTTCCTGCTCTCCGACACGCACGGGTTCCCGCGTGAGCTGAGCGTCGAGGAAGCCAGACGACAGGGCATTGACGTCGATGTGGCCTGGGAGGCGGAGTTCCTGGAAGCCCTCGAGGAGCAGCGGGCCCGCTCACGCGGAGCCACGAAGCTCGGCGCGGCTGGACTCCCGCACCAGGAGCCTCAGGCCCCCAAGGGCCAGGGATGATGTTCCGCTGGCGTCGCAGAGCTCGGACGGCTTCCACGAGTCAGCAGACGAAGCCCAAGAAGAAGACGGGGCTGCCTCCGGTCATTTTCCCTGAGCTCTCCGAGGCCATCGACGACGGCCTGCTGCTGGCGATGCGCATCGTTCGACTCGACGTGAAGAACTCGATCATCAAGCGGACCGTCGGCGAGAAGGTGCCGTTCGCTGCCGCCGACTATCGCGAGGCGGCGAACGCCTCGCTCGACCGGGTGCTCAAGGAGCTGCGGTACTCGGCGGAGCGCGTGGCCGGGGTTCGGGACCGCGCGCGACCAGGCAGATCGCTGAGCGCCCACGACTACCGGCACGCGGACATCGAGACGCTGAGCTTCCGCGAGCGGGCCTCGCAGGCGGTGAGCGAGCGCATCGAAGCGGACCGCGAGGACGAGGCGTTCATCGACGGGCTCATCGAGCAGGCGCGAGCTGACGCGTGGACCGAGATCTCAGCGCACATCGAGCACGAGCTGCTCGACCCGTGGTCGAAGGGCAGCCCGCGGATGCAGCTGCCGACCTCGCCAGAGGACGACCCGGAACGCGCCGATCGCTTCGACGACCTCGAGAAGGAGCTGCGGAAGCTCGCGCGCGAGGCGAAGATTCAGGAGCGACGCGAGTCCAAGCAGCGCGACCGCTCCTGACCTTGCTCCCCCGGCGCTGCGGGCAGACGCTCTCGGCCGTCGGCGTCCGCACGCCGCTACTTGGCGAGGATCGTGTAGAGCGCCTTGCGGGCGTCGTCCAGGACCTTGGTGGCCTCCTGCTGCTGCTCCTCGGTCGCACCGAGGCGGAACTGCTGCATGACGCCCATGAACTGCATGGCGGATTCGCGCAGGCCGCTCGCGGACTCTGACATCCCGGCGACGCCGCGCCAGCCCTGCTCGAGCTCCTCGGCGTGCTCGGCCACGTAGGTGCGGCCCGATTCGCTCAGCTCGAAGACCGGCTTCTTCTCAGTGCCGCCCTGCTCGATGAGGTCTTCGTCGACGAGCTGCTGCAGTGTCGGGTAGACGGAGCCGGGGCTTGGGCGCCAGACGCCGTCGGTCTTCTCCGCGATGCCCTTGATGAGGCCGTAGCCGTTGGAGGGGCCTTCCGCGAGGAGGGAGAGGATGGCGGCGCGGACGTCGCCCTTGCCTGCCCGGCGGTGGCCGCGTGGGCCGAACTTCGGGCCGAAGCCTGGACCGTGACCGGCCCCCGGACCGAATCCTGGGCCGAATCCTCGTCCAGGGCCGAATCCGTGCGAGAAGCGACGGACGCGCTCGTCCTGTGCGGCCTCGTGGCCGAACCCGTGGCCCTGCTCGTGGGAGCGGCCTCGCTCTGCGTCGAACGGGTGGTGGTTGTGGGTGAAGTGCTTTCGCATGGTGAACCTTTCTGCCGGAGCTGCACCGTGCAACTCCGATAGCTCGACGATATATCGGAGAAGAGTCGCTGTCAAGCGATATATCGGAGAATGTTCGAGAGGTTCGGGAAGCGCTCAGGCACGCGCGTCGCGGCGCCTCCGGAGCTCGGGCATGACGCACTCGCTGAGCAACGGCGCGAGATCGGCCAGGTCAGCTCCAGGGGCCGGATACGCATCCACCCAGCGCAGCTCCGCGATCTCGGCGCGAGCCCGTGGCGTCCCGCTCAGCTCTGCCAGGTAGACCGTGCCGATGAGGCCGGTCGCCACCTCGTTCGCGGCCGCGGTCGTCCACTCCCCGAGGAGCGTCACGTCGGCGTCGTCGAGCACGATCCCCACCTCCTCCTCGATCTCGCGAAGAGCCGCCGCCTTCGGCGACTCCCCCGGCTCGAGCTTCCCGCCGGGGAGCATGAACTTCGTCGTCCCGCGTTTGCGGACCGTGAGCACCTGCCCCTCGGGATCCTCGAAGCAGATGGCGGCGACAGTCAACACAGAAGCGGGCACGCACCAAGGATAGGTGCGTGCCCGCTGGCGCCGAAAGGAGGCGTCGCCGTTCCTGCCGCTACTGCCCGAGCTTGCCCACCGTGACCCGGACCGTCTGCTCCTGGCCGCCGCGCATGAGCACGGCTTCGACCTGCGTTCCCGGCTCGAGGGCACGGATCTGGGCCGTCAGGTCCGTCGAGCTGGAGACTCGGTGCCCACCGAACGAGGTGATCACGTCACCGGCCTGGATGCCGGCCTGCGCCGCGGGGCCCCCTGCGGTGAGCTGCGTCACGTAAGCCCCGGCCATGCTCGAGTCGGCCGCGGTCGGGTCGCTGACGCTCGCTCCGAGGAATCCGTGCGAGACGGCGCCGCTCGAGATGAGCTGCTCCGCCACCCGCTTCACGAGGTTCGAGGGCAGCGAGAAGCCGACGCCGATGTTGCCGGATGCGCTGCCGCTGCTGCTGCCGGCGCCAGCAATCGCCACGTTGATGCCGATAAGGGCACCGTCCTGGTTGACCAGCGCGCCACCCGAGTTGCCCGGGTTGATGGCGGCATCGGTCTGGATGACCGGGAGGGCGACGGAGGACGAGCCCTGGGTGCTCGTCTGACCCTCGGACGAGTTCGGGTCGCCGCGCCAGAAGTTGTACGGGCTGTCTTCCTGGGTGCCGTCAGACTGGACCTCCTCCGGAACCGCGGAGGAGCTGACGAGGATGCCACGGTCGAGCGCGCTCACGACGCCCTCGGTCACCGAGTCGGAGAGCCCGAGCGGAGCGCCGATGGCCACGGCGACATCGCCCACATTGAGCGAGTCGGAGTCGGCGAACGTGATGGGGGTCAGCGACGTGTCCTCGACCTTGATGATCGCGAGATCGAGCACGGGGTCGCCGGCGACGAGGGTCGCAGGCAGCAGGCGGCCGTCGCTCGTCTGGACCGAGAGCTCGGCGTTGCCGGTTGCGCCGTCGATCGTCGCGACGTGGTTGTTCGTGACGATGTACCCGGAGCCGTCGACGACGACACCGGAGCCGCTCGCCCCCGTCTGACCGGAGGATGCGGAGATCGTGACGACGCTCGGCGAGGCCACCGCGGCGATGCTCGTCACGAGTGTCGCGTCCTGCGGGTTGTTGACCGTGATCGACTGCGAGCTGGACGAGCCCGCGGCCACCTGGGACGAGCCGAAGCCGCCGACGACGGCTCCGCCAACGCCGCCACCGACGACGCCGCCGACAAGGAGGCCCGCGGTGAGGAGCGCGACCGTGCCGAAGCGGCGCTTGCGGGGCTTCGGCGCCTGCGCCGTTGCCGGCGACCCTGCCGGGCCGAAGCTGTTCGACGGGTACTCGGCGCCCGCGTAGTCCGGGGTCGAGTACTGGGGCGCCGAGTAGTCCTGGTACTGGGGCGCCTGGTAGCCGGCCGGCGCGTACTGGCCGGGCTGGTACGGGCCGGAGGAGTACTGCGGCGCGAAGGCGTGCGACTGCGAGGACGAGGAGGGCTGCTGAGCGGAGGACTCGAGGTGCGGCTTGGCGCCGTCCTGCGGGTTCGTTTCCGGGAAGGAGGGGGTGGACATGTGTGGTTCCTTTCGACACCACTGAGCATCCAACCCGGGGCTATGGCCTTCCTATGGCGAAGCTGTGGCTCAGCTTCGACCCGCGAGCGCGTGCACCCTGATCCGCACCCGCACCAGAGATCCGGGCGGGAGCACGGTGAGCGCAGCCGCCTTGATGCGCTCGGCGAGGCCTTCCAGGATCTGCGCCTGCGGGGCGGACGCCTCGACCCGCACCCGGACGGCCACGGTCGTGGCGTCGCCCGACGTGCCGACCTCCACGTGCAGCGATCCGAGATGGATGCTCGTGATGGGCAGCAGCTCCACCACCCCGGGGGCACCGATGGTCGCCGCCTCGACGGCTTCGGCGATACGCTCGCGGTCGATCATTCGGCGCTCCTCACGTCGGCGATGACGATGTCGATGCCGGTGACCTGCAGGGTCGTGTGGACGGCGAGCGCCTCGGCGATCGCCTCCCGCACGCGGTCGGCCAGCGGATGCAGCGGTCTCAAGCCCAGGACCGTGACGGAGACCGTGAGGTGCACGGGCGCACCTGGCTCCGTCACCTCGCCGTCGAGCACGCAGCGACCGATCAGGACGTCGTCCAGAGCATCGCCCGTGCGCCGGACGATCTCGCGCACGACGCCCTCGCTCTGCGAGAACTCGTACTCGGGCTCGACCGAGGTGAGCGGAATCTCGCGGCCTGCACGAGCATCCATCGCGATGCCACGCAGCATCGACTGCAGCCACGCTCCGCTCGGCCCTGGTGTCGCTGCCGACTCGGCTTCGATGAGGTCGTGGGAGGCGCGTGTGACGCGTTCGAGGGCTTCGAGCGCTCGCTCGCACTCCGGGTCGCTCTCGATGTCGGCGTTGTAGGGCACGCGACCGGCTTCCAGATACTCGGAGAGCTGCGTGAGGGTGTACCCCGCCGCGCCGATGGTCGGTTCGTCGTCTTCGCTCATGCCCATTCCTCCATTCCCCGCAGCAGCGCGAGCCTGGCCCGCGACAGGGCCCCTCGCACCGTCGAGGTGTTCGTTTCGAGCTGTTCGGCGATCTCGGCGTAGGTGAAGCCCGCCGTCTCCTTCAGGACCCAGCACTGCCGCTGGAGCTCGGGGAGCGTGCCGAGAATTCGGGATGCGGTATCGAGCTTTGCGTTCAGCTCGAGCTGGGCCGACGGCCCGAGCTCCTTCGCGGCGGGTGCCACGACGTCGTCGATGTCCTGCTCGAACTTCCTCTTCCTGAGCAGGTCGGTCGCCTTGCGAGCCGCGATCTGCACGAGCCAGGCGCGCACGGCACTGGGCTCGCGGAGGAGGTCGAGTCGCTTCCAGGCGACGATGCAGGCGTCCTGCACCGCATCTTCGGCGTCGGCGCGGGACGAGAGCAGTCGGATCGCGGTGGCGATCATGAGCCCCCAGTGGCGACGGATGAGCACCTCGAACGCGCGCTGGTCACCGTCTCTGGCGCGGGCGACGAGCAACGCGTCCGGCGCCTCGGCGAGGTCAGGCATGGCCCCTCCTTCGCGAAAGCCAGTGGACCGGGCGGCTCCACTCGCGAGCAACCCTATGACACCGATCCTCGCCGCTTCCTGCCAATGCCTGGTGCCCCGGGGAGACCGACGACGAAAGCGGCGAATTCGAGCGTCGACCGTCGTGTTTCCAACAGGTAAACTCCACTCGCGCGCGCGTGCCCACGCGCGCTTGCAACAATCCTGGGGGAACTCCTTGAGCTTTTTCGAAAGCCTGATGCGCACGAAGAGCATCGAGGCATCACTTGCGGACTCGCACTCCGAGGGACGGTCGCTCAAGCGCTCCCTCGGCGTGTGGGACCTCGCCATCATGGGCGTCGCCGTTGCCGTCGGCGCCGGCATCTTCTCCGTCGGAGCGAAGGCGGCCGCCAACAACGCCGGCCCCTCGATCACGATCGGCTTCCTCCTGGCGGCGGTCACGTGCGGTCTCGCGATCATGGCGTACGCCGAGTTCGCGTCGTCGGTGCCCGTCGCCGGCTCCGCCTACACGTTCACGTACGCGACGCTCGGAGAGCTGCTCGCGTGGATCATCGGCTGGGACCTCATCCTCGAGATGCTCTCCGCCTCCGCCGTCATCGCCAGCTACTGGGGCGTGTACCTGCAGGAGGTCGTCAACATCTGGGGCTGGGACATCCCGCCGAAGCTCAGCATCTTCGGGCTCTTCGAGCTGAACTGGGCCGCGTTCTTCATCGTCGCCGTCCTCACGACGCTGCTCGCGCTCGGCACCAAGCTGTCCTCTCGCGTCAGCGCGGTCCTGACGATCCTGAAGGTCGCGACCGTGCTCTTCGTCATCGTCGTCGGCGCCTTCTTCGTCAACGTGAAGAACTACACGCCGTTCATCCCGCCGTCCCAGCCCGCGCAGGACTCGGGAGCGGATGCGTGGCACCAGTCGCTGTTCTCCTTCATGTCCGGTGCTGAGCCGAGCATGTACGGCGTCTTCGGCCTCCTCGCCGGCGCTTCCATCGTGTTCTTCGCGTTCATCGGGTTCGACGTCGTCGCGACGAGCGCGGAAGAGGTCAAGAACCCCAAGAAGAACCTGCCCCGCGGCATCTTCCTCGGCCTCGCCATCGTCACCGTGCTCTACCTCTCGGTGAGCCTCGTCATCACGGGCATGGTGTCCTACACCGACCTCGCGGCGTCCGAGACCCCGTCGCTCGCGACGGCATTCGTGCTCGTGGGGGCCGACTGGGCCGCGCAGATCATCTCGATCAGCATCCTCCTCGGCTTCACGACCGTCATCCTCGTGCTCCTCATGGGCCTCGCCCGAGTGCTGTTCTCGATGAGCCGCGACGGGCTGCTCCCCCGCTCGTGGAGCATCACGAGCGAGAAGCGCAAGACGCCGATCCGCCTGCAGATCGGCGTCGGCGTCGCGGTCGCGCTGCTCGCGGGGCTCACGAACGTCGACTGGCTCGAGGAGATGATCAACATCGGCACGCTCTCCGCGTTCGTGCTCGTGAGCCTCTCCATCCTCGTGCTGCGCAAGAAGTACCCGAACCGTGAGCTGGCCTACCGGATGCCGTGGTCGCCGTTCCTGCCGATCCTGTCGGCGGTGCTGTGCTTCTGGCTCATGCTCAACCTCTCGACGCTCACCTGGCTGCGCTTCGCCATCTGGCTCGTCATCGGCCTCGCGATCTACTTCCTCTACAGCCGCCGCAACTCGCGCCTCGGCAAGGAGCAGCACTCGCTCGCCGACAAGCTGGGCTCCGGAGAGCTGAAGTAGCCGGTCCCTGCTCGCAGAGACGGCCCCCGTCCACCTTCCGGTGGACGGGGGCCGTCTCGCTGCGTGACGCGGCGTGGAGCTAGATCTGCGACAGCTCCTTGCGGTGCGGCACGATCGGGGGCTGCACGCCACCCAGCTGCTCGATGATGCGCACCACCTGGGTGGAGTAGCCGAACTCGTTGTCGTACCAGACGTAGAGCACGAGGTTCTTGCCCTCGGCGATGGTCGCGAGCCCATCGACGATGCCGGCCCGGGTCGTGCCCACGAAGTCCGTGGAGACGACCTCGCTCGACTCGATGTAGTCGATCTGCTGACGGAGCACGGAGCTGAGCGAGATCTGACGGAGGAAGTCGTTCACCTCGCCGCGAGTCGTCGGACGCTCGAGCGTGAGGTTGAGCACGGCCATGGAGACGTCCGGCGTGGGGACGCGGATGGCGTTGCCGGTGAGCTTGCCCTCGAAGTGCGGGAGCGCCTTCGCGACCGCCTTCGCCGCGCCGGTCTCCGTGATGACCATGTTGAGTCCCGCGGCGCGTCCGCGGCGGTCCCCCTTGTGGAAGTTGTCGATGAGGTTCTGGTCGTTGGTGAACGAGTGCACCGTCTCGACGTGTCCGTGCACGACCCCGTATCGCTCGTCGATGACCTTGAGGACGGGCGTGATGGCGTTGGTCGTGCAGGATGCTGCCGAGAGGATGCGGTCGTCGTCCGTGATGCCGGCGTTGTTGATGCCGTAGACGATGTTCTTGAGCTTGCCCTTGCCCGGCGCCGTCAGCAGCACCCGACGCACGCCGGGGCTCTGCAGGTGCTGCGCGAGGCCCTCGGCGTCGCGCCAGCGGCCCGTGTTGTCGACGACGATGGCGTCCCGGATCCCGTACGAGGCGTAGTCCACGGTGGCTGGGTCGTTCGAGTAGATGACCTTGATGACGGTGCCGTTGGCCTGGATCGTCGAGGCGGCCTGGTCGACGGAGATCGACCCCGCGAAGGCGCCGTGCACGGAGTCGCGTCGCAGGAGGCTCGCCCGCTTCTCGAGGTCGTTGTCGCTGCCCTTGCGCACGACGATGGCCCGGAGGCGCAGCCCGCGTCCGGTGCCGGCGTGCGAGATGATGATGCGGGCGAGCAGGCGGCCGATGCGACCGAATCCGTAGAGGACGACGTCGGCGCCGGAGTCCGGCGAGCCGGTGCCGATGACCTCGAGGAGCTGATTCGCGAGGAAGGTGTCGAGGTCCTCGGCCTGGGCCGCGAATCGGGTCGCGAGCTCGCCGAGATCGATCGAGGCGGTGCCGAGGTCGAACTCCTGCAGCCGCTCGAGGATGGGCAGCGTCGCGTCCAGCGACAGCTCGACGTCGTTGATGCGGCGCGCGAAGCGGTGCGCCTTGATGATGTCGATCGCGGAGAGGTTGATGAGCCGGTGACCGTAGATGGAGGTCACGACGTTGCGGGTGCGGTAGAGGTTCCCGATGAGCGGGATCATCCGCTCGGCGATGCCGACTTTCTCCAGCCACTCGTGCTGCGTCTTCTCGGACTTTTCCATCATCGAATGGGACCCCTCAACGTCGAAAGTTCACGCCTGACAGCCAGGCTCACAAAAAATCCTACGGTTCTGCGCTGCCTGACGTGCGGGAATCCGGGTCAAGGGGCACGCCCGTATTCACGATGAGGAAAAAAGGGCCGAATTTGCCACGAGGGGCCCGTCCCGCGACTGCGGAACGGACCCCTCGGCGCTGGCGGACTCGCTAGCTGCGCTTCGCCCGCTTCTCGCGGACACGCATGTTCGTGATGATCGGCGAGCCCTCGAAGCCATACACCTCGCGGAGTCGACGCTGGATGAAACGACGGTAGCCCGGGTCGAGGAAGCCGGTCGTGAAGAGCACGAATGTCGGCGGACGCGTCTGCGCCTGGGTGCCGAACAGGATGCGCGGCTGCTTGCCGCCACGGAGCGGGTGCGGGAACTCCGCCGTGAGCTCCGCGAGGAACGCGTTGAACTTGCCCGTGGGGATGCGCGTGTCCCACGAGTCGAGGGCCAGCTCGAGGGCCGGCACGAGCTTCTCGAGGTGGCGGCCGGTCTTCGCGGAGATGTTGACGCGCGGCGCCCAGGCGACGTGAGCGAGGTCGCGTTCGACCTCACGCTCGAGCTGCCAGCGACGTTCGTCGTCGAGCATGTCCCACTTGTTGAAGGCGAGCACGAGCGCGCGCCCGGATTCGAGCACCAGGTCGATGATGCGCAGGTCCTGCACGTTGACGGCCTCGGTCACGTCGAGGACGACGACGGCGACCTCGGCCTTCTCGAGGGCGGCCGTCGTGCGCAGCGAGGCGTAGAAGTCCGCACCCTGCTGCAGGTGCACCCGACGGCGGATGCCCGCCGTGTCGACGAAGCGCCAGATCTTGCCGCCAAGCTCGACCTGCTCGTCGACGGGGTCGCGAGTGGTGCCGGCGAGGGAGTTGACGACGACTCGCTCTTCGCCAGCGGCCTTGTTGAGGAGGCTCGACTTGCCGACGTTCGGTCGTCCCAGGATGGCGACGCGGCGGGGCCCGCCGATCTCCTCCTTCGCGACCTTGGAGACCTCGGGGAGGATCTCGATGACCTTGTCGAGGAGGTCGGCGACACCGCGTCCGTGGACTGCCGAGACCGGCCACGGCTCGCCGAGTCCGAGGCTCCACAGCTGGGCCGCGTTCGGCTCCTGGACGGCGTCGTCGACCTTGTTCGCGACGAGGATGACGGGCCGGTCCGTCTTGCGGAGCAGCTTCACGACGTGCTCGTCCGTGGCGGTGGGGCCGACGTTCGCGTCGACGACGAAGAGCACGGCGTCAGCGAGCTCGACGGCGATCTCCGCCTGCTGGGCGACCGACAGGTCGATGCCCTTCGCGTCGGGCTCCCACCCGCCGGTGTCGACGATCGTGTACCAGCGGTTGTTCCACTCGGCCTTGTACGAGACGCGGTCGCGGGTCACGCCTGGCGTGTCCTCCACGACGGCCTCGCGCCGGCCGATGATGCGGTTGACGAGCGCGCTCTTGCCGACGTTGGGTCGGCCGACGACCGCGAGCACGGGAAGCGCTGGCAGGTACGTGATGGCGTCGCCGTCCTCGGAGGCGCCGAGGAGCACCTCGAGGTCGTCTTCCTCGAGCTCGTAGTCGTCGAGGCTCTGGCGCAGCGCGTTGGTGCGCTGCTCGACGACGGATTCGTCGAGCCCCTCCAGGCGCGAGACGAGCTCCTCGCCTCCTGCTGCGTCGAACTCGTCTGAGGCCTGTGTGGCCTCGTCGTTGTTCCCTTGGTCGTCAGTCATCGTGACTCCTTCGTGTTGTCGTGTCTGACAGCGCGCTCGGGGCGGCTGCCAGCGACGGTGCTGTCGTCTGGTGCGAACCGGGCGCCGAGGCGACGATTCGCAGGAATTCCTCGACCGACTGCTCGAAATCGAGCCTCGTCGTGTCGAGCACCGTGACGCCGTCGGCGGCCTCGGTGAAGTTGGTGACCTTGGCGTCGCGGGCATCGCGCGCCGAGACGGACTCGGCCACGGCGGAGGCCGCCTCGCCTGCCTTCTCGCCGGCCCTGCGTGCGATGCGAACGGCCTCGTCCGCGGTCATGAGGATGCGCACGGGCGCATCCGTGGCCACGACCGTCGTGATGTCCCGGCCTTCGGCGATGATGCCGGCAGCTGCCGTCTCGGCCATGGTGCTCCGGAAGAGCGCCGTGAGGGCCGCACGGGCTTCTGGCACCCGGGATACTCGCCAGACCTCGCCGGAGATGGCGGTGTCGCGGATGTGCTCCGAGACATCGGTCTCGCCAACGCGAACCCAGCGCTCGTCCGGGCTCTGCGAGATGCGGTACTCGGCGATGAAGGTGGGCAGCAGGGCGACGATGGTCGCGGCGTCGTCGAGGTCGCAGCCCCGCTCGATGGCGAACCAGGTGAGCGCGCGGTACGCGGCGCCCGTGTCGAGGTAGCCGAAGCGGAGGCGCCTCGCGCTCTCGCGGCACACGCTGGACTTGCCCGACCCAGCCGGGCCGTCGACGGCGACGACAAGGGGGGCGACCGCGACGGAGGCGGCGAGCGGAGAGGCGGGCGCGCTCATGCGGCGATCCTCCACCCTCGCTGCTCGAGCTCTTCGACGAGCTTCGCCGTCGCCGATGGCACGACGGAGATGACGACGAGACCCACGTTCGATGCCTGCGCGTGCTCCATCCGGAAGTCCTCGACGTTGACCTGCGCGTCGCCCACATCGCCCATGAGGCGTGCGAGCTGGCCTGGCTTGTCGTCGATCATGACCGTGACGGAGTCGAACTCGCGTCGGGAGGAGCCGTGCTTGCCTGGCAGGCGCGCGACGCCGGCGTTGCCGGTCGCGAGCTGTTCCGCGATGATGCGCCCGGAGCCGCGCTCCTGGCTGCGCTCGAGCGCTCCGGCGACCTTGTCGAGGTCGGCCTGCAGCTTGCGGAGCACCGCAGCAGTCGGGGCCGCGTTCGCGGTGAGGATCTGGGTCCAGAGGACGGGGTCGCTCGAGGCGATCCTCGTGAGGTCTCTCAGCCCCTGGCCTGCGAGTGCGGTCGCGCCGTCCTCGTCGTCGACGAGGCGGGAGGCGAGCAGCGTGGAGACCAGCTGGGGGACGTGGGAGACGAGCGCCACGGCACGGTCGTGGTCGTGGGCCGTCATCGCGACGGGAGTCGCGCCGAGGTCGAGCGCAAGGCCTTCGACCTCCTGCAGCGCGAAGACGCTCGTCTGCTCGTGATGCGCGATGACCCACGGGCGTCCGACGAAGAGGTCGGCGCGGCCCGAGAGCGGCCCGCCCGTCTCGCGGCCGGCCATGGGGTGCGAGCCGAGGTACCGGCTGATGTCGGCTCCCCGAGCGACGAGGTCGGCGAGCGGTGCCGACTTCACGCTCGCGACGTCGGTCACGATGGCGTCCGGCCAGCGCTCGAGCTCGGCCGCGACGACCTGGCCCGTCACGTCAGGCGGCACGCAGACCACGACGATGCGGGGTGGCTCTCCCCCGGCAGCATCCGCTGCGGGGGTTCCCGCGCCGTAGTCGACCGCGAGCTGCAGCACCGACGGCGAGATGTCGTCGAGCTGGACGTCGACGCCGAGCCTCCGGAGCCCGTGACCGACACTCGTGCCGAGCAGCCCGGCACCGACCACCCGCACCGGGGAGTTGGTTCGAGTTGGCGTCATCGACGACCTTTCGACTTGGCAGACGGCGTCTGCCGCGCGGTTCTCCCCTGCTTCGGCCCGCGCTCGGGGGCTGCTGACTGCGCGGGGGCGCCGCTCTCGCGCTGCTCACCGGCTCGCCGGGCGAGCTTCAGGATGCGGCCGAGCTCCAGTGTAGTGAACTCGCGCATCTCCCCTTCGCGCAGCGTGCCGAGGTTCAACGGCCCGAAGCTCCGGCGCACGAGCGCGCTGACGGGGTGCCCGACCTCTTCGAGCATGCGACGCACGATGCGGTTGCGGCCGGAGTGCAGCACGATCTCGACGAGCGAGGCCGTGTGACTCGGCTGATCGGCGAGCAGCCTCGCACTGTCGGCCTTGATGAAGCCGTCCTCGAGCTCGAATCCCTGGCGAAGGCGCTGCAGGGCCTTCGCGGACACGCGTCCCTCGACGCGGGCGATGTACGTCTTCTCCACGCCGAAGGACGGGTGCGCGAGCACGTGCGCGAGTTCCCCGTCGTTCGTGAGGATCAGCAGGCCGCTCGTGTCGATGTCGAGCCTGCCGACGTTGTAGACCCGCTCCTCGAATTCGCTCGTGAACTCGCGAAGGTCAGGGCGGCCCTGCTCGTCGCGCATCGTCGAGACGACCCCGGTGGGCTTGTTGAGGAGGACGTAGCGCTTGCTCGGGTCGAGCTGGATGGGGGTGCCATCCACCGCGACCTCGTCACGGTCCGGGAAGACGCGGCTGCCGAGCTCGGTCACGACGACCCCGTTGACCTCGATGCGTCCCTGCGTGATGTACTGCTCGCAGACACGACGGGAGGCGACGCCTGCCGCCGCGAGCGCCTTCTGCAGACGGACGCCGTCGTTGCGCTCTTCCACCGGAGCGACCTCGCGGCCGGGCAGCGGGATGTCGGCGAAGTCGTCCATCGAGTAGCCGCCTTCAGGTCGCGCCTGCGCAGCCTGGCGGAGCGCCGCGGCTTCGTCGGCGGTGCGGTCGGCGTCGCTGTGGCGCGGTGCGCGCCCTCGCTGATCACTCATGGAATCCGTCCTGTCCTTCGTCGAGCAGAGGTGAAATCTTTGGCAGCTCGTCGAGCGAGTTGAGTCCCAGGTGCACCAGAAGCGCCTGGGTCGTGACGTAGCGAATGGCCCCGGTCACGTCGTCGTGGCCGTCTTCTGCGATGAGGCCACGTGCTACCAGAGTACGCACCACCGAGTCGACGTTCACAGCGCGGACCTGCGCCACCTGCGAACGGGTGATGGGCTGACGGTAGGCGATGACGGCGAGCGTCTCGAGCGCGGCCTGCGAGAGCCTCGACGGCTGGCGGGTGAGCACGAAGTCGGCGACGATGTCGTCGAGCGTCTCGCGCACGTAGAGCCGCCATCCCCCGCCCACCTCGCGCAGCTCGAAGCCGCGCTCCGGCCCGCCGAGGTCGCCGTTGTAGTCGGCGACGAGCCGGCAGATGGATGCTCGGACGTCGGAGACGGGGCGGCTGACCGCGCCGGCGATGGTCACGAGCGACAGCGGCTCGTCGGCGACGAAGAGGATCGCCTCGACGGCGCGGTCGAGCTCGACGCTTGGCTGCTCGCCCGGATCGGAGGGCTGCTCGGTCGCGGTGTGGTCAGTCATCGTCGTCTCCGAGGCTCGAGAGCTGCGCCGCATCCCAGTCCTGCGCGTCCCACTGCACGATGAGCTCGCCGAGCGGGGTCTCCTGCTCGAAGCTCAACGCGGCCCTGCGGTACAGCTCCAGGAGGGCCAGGAAGCGGGCGATGACCACACCGCGAGCGCTGGCGTCAGCGACGAGCTCCCGGAAGGTGCGCGGTTCGCCGTCCTGGAGGACCGCGACGAGGATGCGGGCCTGCTCCCGGATGCTCACCTTGGGGGCGTGGAGGTGGGTGAGGCCGACGGTCGGGATCTCTCGTGGCGCGAGCGCGAGCGTCGCGAGCGCAGCGAAGTCGGCGGCGGACAGCGTCCAGACGAGCTCCGGGATGCGCTCTCGGAACTTCGCCTCCAGGGGCACGGCACGAGTCGTACGCTGCCCCTCGACTCCGAGCGCCGCCGCGAACCATGCGGAGACCTCCTTGAACGCCTTGTACTGCAGGAGGCGCGCGAACAGGAGGTCTCGTGCCTCGAGGATCGCCACGTCCTCCGCATCCACGTACTCGCCCTGCGGAAGCAGGCTGACGATCTTCATGTCGAGCAGCGTTGCCGCGACGACGATGAACTCACTCGCCCGATCGAGCTCCTCCGGCGTCGACAGGTCGTTCAGGTATCCGATGAACTCGCTCGTGACGCGGCTGAGCGACACCTCGGTGATGTCCATCTCGTGCTTCGAGATGAGCGTCAGCAGGAGATCGAACGGGCCTTCGAAGTTGCTGAGGGAGACACGGAAGTCCGCGTCCGGGGCCGCCTCGATGTCGGCGGCGGCCAAGCTCCCCTGCCTGGCCGGGGTGGCCCGTGCGGTCAGCGTGCTAGGCGACGGCGCCACGTTCGACCAACTCGCGCGCGAGCTGGTGGTAGGCCTTCGCCGCGGTGTGCTCTGGAGCGAAACTGACGATGGGCACGCCGGCGACGGAGGCGTCGGGGAACTTCACCGTGCGGCCGATGACCGTGTCGAAGACGCGGTCGCCGAACGCCTCGTAGACGCGGTCGAGCACCTCGCGAGAGTGCAGGGTGCGGCCGTCGTACATGGTGGGCAGGATGCCGTCGAGCTCGAGCGAGGGGTTGAGGCGGTCGCGCACCTTGTCGACGGTCTCGACGAGCAGCGCGACGCCGCGGAGCGCGAAGTACTCGCACTCGAGCGGGATGATCACGCCGTGGCTCGCGGTGAGCGCGTTGACCGTGAGGAGTCCGAGGGAGGGCTGGCAGTCGACGATGATGACGTCGTACTCGCTCGAGACCTTGCGCAGCACACTCGCGAGAATCTGCTCGCGCGCGACCTCGGTGACGAGGTGCACCTCCGCCGCCGAGAGGTCGATGTTCGCGGGCATCACGTCGAGGCCCGGGAAGGCCGTCGGCTGGATGACCTCGTGCGGGTCCTTGACCGTGCCGATGAGCAGGTCGTAGACCGTCGGGGCGTCGTAGGTGCGAATGCCGAGGCCGGCGCTCAGCGCCCCCTGCGGGTCGAAGTCGACGGCGAGCACACGGCGGCCGTAGAGCGCGAGCGAGGCGCCGAGGTTGATGCTCGTCGTGGTCTTTCCGACGCCACCCTTCTGGTTGCACATCGAGATGATGCGCGCAGGGCCGTGGTCGTCGAGTTCCTCTGGCACGTCGAAGTGGTTATAGAGTCGCGTCGACACCGCGCTTGCGCTGCGGGGAGTGGATTCGATGGTCTCTTCGCTCATGACCTCTGCATCCTATCCCCGGCCTGGCCTCCGCCGAGGGTGGCGCGCGGATGGCTCGTCGCGTAGACGTCCCGGAGCGTGTCGGCCGTCACGAGCGTGTAGATCTGCGTCGTCGAGACGGAGGCGTGGCCGAGGAGCTCCTGCACGACACGCACGTCCGCCCCACCCTCGAGCAGGTGCGTCGCGAACGAGTGGCGGAGGGTGTGCGGGGAGACGCGCCCGGCGAGGTCCGCCCGCGCTGCGATCGCGTCGAGCAGGTTGAAGGCGCTCTGCCGGGAGAGCCGCGCACCGCGCGTGCCGAGGAACAGCGCCGGGGTTGCGCTCCCCCGCGAGGAGAGCTCGCGTCTCGCTCGAACGAGGTAGCGGTCGAGGGCTCGCTGCGCGAAGCTGCCGACCGGCACGATGCGCTGCTTGTTGCCCTTGCCCCGCACCCGGAGGATGCCGGGCTCGAGCAGGTCATCGACGTTGAGGTCGACGAGTTCGGAGATGCGCGCGCCGCTCGCGTAGAGGAGCTCGACGAGCGCGGTGTCGCGCATCGCCTCGAGCGTCTCGCCGTCTGCTGCCTGCAGCAGCCGCTCCACCTCGGCCACGGTGAGCGCCTTCGGGAGCCGGGACGGCAGCTTCGGCGCGCGCACCCGCGCGGTGGCGTCCACGTCGAGCACGCCCTCGTCGAGCAGGAACCGGTGGAAGCCGCGCACCGAGGACAGCGTCCTCGAGATGGAGGAGGCGGCCAGCTGCTCGCCGTCGCGCAGGTGCGCGAGGAAGGCGGTGACGTCCTCGGGCTTCGCGGCCGCGACCGGGCCGCGGTCACCCTGCTCGAGCCAGTCGAGGTACTTGACGAGGTCTCGCCGGTAGGCCCCGAGGCTGTTGACGGAGAGGCCGCGCTCGATCGTCAGATGCCTGAGGTAGGTGTCGAGGCGGGCCGCGTCCGACGTGGCCTCGCCTGGATCCGCGGCCATGGGCTGGCCGACTACTCTGGGCGCCCCGGCGAGCGGGTCGGCCAGGCCGCATCCGCGGGTCGGAGCGTCGAGAAGGAGCGTTCCTTCGCGAGGTGGAGCGCCATGACGCCCGAGACGACGAACGGGTTCTGCACGGAGCCGTCGAGGACGGCCTCGAGCGCGTCGGGAAGCGCAACCCAGCGCTGCTCGAGCTCCGCCTCCTCACCGGTGCGATCGAACGCCTCCGGAGTGGCCGAGAGACCGCGGGCGAGGTAGACGCGCACGTTCTCGCTGCTGCCCCCCGGCGAGGTGTACTGGTCGAGCAGCACGTCCCAGCGGTCCGCGAGCAGGTCGACCTCCTCGCCGAGCTCGCGCTTCGCGGCGTCGAACGGGTCCTCGCCGGGCGCGTCGAGGAGCCCTGCCGGCAGCTCCCAGTCGCGCCGCCCGACCGGGTGACGGTACTGGCGGATGAAGAGGATGCGGTCGGCGTCGTCGAGCACGAGCACTGCGACCGCGCCCGTGTGCGACATGAACTCCCGCGTCAGCACCTCTCCGCCGAAACGGAACCGCTCGCGGACGATGTCCCAGACGGCGCCGCGGAAGACGACGCTCGACTCGAGCACCGTGTCTTCCGCGACCGCGTCGGCGAAGGGTCCCGATTCAGCGGACGAGGTCACTGCTGGACCTGGTCCACGTCCTGCACGCTCTCCTCGACGTCGACGAGGCGACCGGAGCGCTGACGCTCGAGGCCGGCGGCGACGAGGCCGGAGAACAGCGGGTGCGCGTTGTTGGGGCGCGACTTGAGCTCGGGGTGCGCCTGCGTGGCCACGTAGAACGGGTGCACCTCGCGCGGCAGCTCGACGTACTCGACGAGCGTGCCGTCCGGTGAGAGTCCCGAGAAGTGGAGGCCCGCATCCGAGATCTGATCGCGGTACGCGTTGTTCACCTCGTAGCGGTGACGGTGGCGCTCCTCGACGAGGGTCGAGCCGTAGAGCTCGGCGATGATGGAGCCCTCGTCGAGGGCTGCCGGGTAGGACCCGAGGCGCATCGTGCCGCCGAGGTCGCCGGTCTCGATGATGTCGACCTGCTCGGCCATGGTCGCGATGACGGGGTTCGGCGTCTCCGGGTCGAACTCGGACGAGCTCGCGTCGCTGATGCCGACGACGTTGCGCGCGTACTCGATGACCATGCACTGCATGCCAAGGCACAGCCCGAGCGTGGGGATGCCGTTGTCGCGAGCGAAGCGCAGGGCGCCGAGCTTGCCCTCGATGCCGCGGATGCCGAAGCCGCCTGGCACGCAGATCGCGTCGACGTCGCTCAGCTGTGCTGCGGAGCCCTCTGCCGTCTCGCACTCGTCGGATGGGATCCAGCGCAGCTTGACGCGCGTCTGGTTCGCGAAGCCGCCGGCCCGCAGCGCCTCGGTCACGGACAGGTAGGCGTCGGGGAGGTCGATGTACTTGCCGACCAGGCCGACCGTGATCTGATGCTTGGGCTGGTGGACGACCTCGAGCAGGCGCTCCCAGGCGCTCCACTCGATGGGTTCGGCGGGGAGCTTGAGCTGCTCGATGATGTACTCGTCGAGCCCCTGATCGCGCAGGACGCGGGGGATGTCGTAGATCGACGGCAGGTCGATGGTATTCACGACGGCGCGCTCCGGCACGTCGCACATGAGGGCGATCTTGCGCTTGTTGCTCTCGGTCACGGGGCGGTCGCTGCGCAGCACGAGCGCGTCCGGCTGGATCCCCGCGGAGCGGAGAGCCGCGACCGAGTGCTGGGTCGGCTTGGTCTTCTGCTCGCCTGAGGCTCCCATGAACGGGACGAGCGAGACGTGCACGAAGAACACGTTGTCGCGTCCGAGCTCGTGGCGCAGCTGGCGGGCCGACTCGATGAAGGGCTGCGACTCGATGTCGCCGATCGTGCCGCCGACCTCGGTGATGATGACGTCGGGGCGAGGCTCCTCGCTGGCCTGGAGGCGCATGCGTCGCTTGATCTCGTCGGTGATGTGCGGGATCACCTGGACCGTGTCGCCCAGGTACTCGCCGCGGCGCTCCTTGGCGATGACGCTCGAGTAGATCTGCCCGGTCGTGACGTTGGCCGACTGCGCGAGGTCGACGTCGAGGAAGCGCTCATAGTGGCCGATGTCGAGGTCGGTCTCAGCCCCGTCGTTGGTGACGAACACCTCGCCGTGCTGGAACGGGTTCATGGTGCCCGGGTCGACGTTGAGGTACGGGTCGAGCTTCTGCATGACGACGCGCAGGCCTCGGGCCCTGAGGAGGTTGCCCAAGCTGGCAGCGGTCAGGCCCTTGCCGAGAGAGGAGACCACGCCCCCGGTCACATAGATCTGCTTGACAACGGCCTGGTCGTTTCCCGCAACTGGGATATCTGCGCTAGTCACGGAATTCCATGTTAGCCGACGGACCGCGATCCGTCTGCGCCTGACGCTGTGCGATTCGCCGCGGCGAGCTCGAGCAGCTCTTCTGCGTGGGCGTTCCCGGTCTCGCTGGAGGAGAGTCCCGACAGGAGCCTGGCGATCTCCTGCGTCCGGTCCGCACCGCTGATCTGGCGGATGCTGGAGGTCGTGAACTGTCCGTCGCTCGACTTCTCGATGCTGATGTGGTTGTCCGAGAACGCAGCGACCTGCGCCAGGTGCGTGACGACGATGACCTGAGCGTTCGCGGAGAGCCGCTGCAGGCGGCGCCCGATCTCGATCGCCGCGGACCCGCCGACGCCGGCGTCGACCTCGTCGAACACGAGGGTCGGCACCGAGCTCACGTCCGCAAGCACGACCTCGAGCGCGAGCATGACGCGAGAGAGCTCGCCGCCGGACGCGCCCTTGCCGAGCGGGGCCGGCTCGGTTCCCGGATGCGGACGGAGCATGAAGGCGACCCGGTCGCCGCCGTGGGCGGCGATCTCGTCGAGCGGGGTGATGGCCACGGTGAGCTGGGCTGCCGGCATGGCGAGCGCGTGGAGCTCCTCCGTGACCCGCTCCTCGAGCACCGCAGCCGTCGCGGTCCGGAGTTCCGTGAGGCGCGCAGCCGCGGCGGCGAGCGCCTCCTCCGCCTCGGCGATCTGCGCCTCGAGCTGCTGGATGCGCGTCGAGTCGTTCTCGAGTTCCAGCAGCTGGATGCCCGCTTGGGAGCCGAGCTCGATCACGTCGTCGAGCGTCGGTCCGTAGGTGCGCGTGAGGCTCGTGAGCAGCGTGAGCCGCTCGTTGAGCTCCGCCAGTTCACCGCTTCCCTCGGCTTCGAGTCCGTCGAGGTAGCCGGCGAGGCGCAGGCCGAGCTCGTCGATTGCGAACGAGATGTCGGCCGCCGCCTGTCCGAGCTCACCCAACGCGGGATCGCTCGCTGTCGCGCTGTCGATGAGGGCCCGCACCTGCGAGACCAGCTCGGTGGAGCTCGCGCCGCCCTGTCCGCCGAATCCTGCGGAGCTGTCACCGGCGAGGAGCTCGTGCGCCTGGCCGACGTCGCGCCGGAGCGCCTCGAGGTTGGAGAGCCGCTCGATGCGGGCGAGGAGCGTCACGTCCTCCCCCGCCTGCGGCTCGGCTGGCTCGATGTCGGCAAGTGCCCGGCGCAGTCGGGCGGCTTCGAGTTCGCGCTCGGCCTCAGCGTCGCTCAGCGTCTGCAGCTCGGCGCGCAGCTCGCCCCGGCGGACATGCGCCTCGCGAACCGTGGTGCGTGCGCTGCGCAGCTCGGCGCCGCCGAACGCATCCAGCGCGGCACGCTGCGCTCCCTCGCTGCGAAGCCGCCACTGGTCGCTCTGCCCGTGCACCACGACAAGGCGCTCTCCGAGGTCGGCGAGGATCGAGGCTGGCACCCCGCGCCCGCCGAGCCAGGCTCGGCTCCGACCCTCCGCGCTCACCTGGCGGGCCACGAGGAGCTCGTCGTTCTCGTCGAGCTCTGCGCCCGCGTCTGCCGCGAGGCGCGCTGCGGCACTGTCGGCGTCGAGCTGCCAGCGCCCCTCCACGACTGCCTTGCTCGCGCCCGATCGCACCGCGTCCGCGGATGCGCGCCCGCCGCGGAGCAGGCCGAGCGCCGTGACGATCATGGTCTTTCCCGCGCCGGTCTCACCCGTGATCGCGGTGAAGCCGGGGCCGAGGGGAAGCTCGGCGCGTTCGATGACGCCGAGGCCGGAGATATCGATGTCAAGAATCATGCGCGTGCGGGTCCTCGCCATCCTGAAGTCGGGAGTTGGAACTTTTCCACAAGTCGTTTGCTGAACGGCGCGCTGTGGAGTCGCGCCAGACGGATCGGGGCGCCTCCCCGCGTTGCCGTCACGCGGGAGCCCGCCGTGAGGTCGTACGTGCGTCGCCCGTCGCACCACAGCACACCCGGCGTGCCGGTGCGGGGGATGATCTCCACGGCGAGCGTCGAGCTCGGGCCGACGACGATGGGCCTCGCGAAGAGGGCGTGCGCGCTGATCGGCACGAGCAGCAGCGCTTCGACCGTCGGCCACACGATGGGGCCGCCCGCCGAGAACGAGTAGGCGGTGGAGCCGGTCGGCGTCGAGAAGATCGCGCCGTCGGCGCCGAAGCTGAGTAGCGGCTGCCCGTCGACCTCGAGAACCAGCTCGAGCATCCGCTCACGGCTGGCCTTCTCGATGGATGCCTCGTTGAGGGCCCAGGTCTCGTAGACGGTCTGGCCGCCGAGCGTGACCCGGACGTCGAGCGTCATCCGCTCCTCGACCTCGTAGTCGCGATCGAGGGCTCGTCCGACAGCGTCCGCGAGCGAGTCTCGCTCGCTCTCGGCGAGGAAGCCGACGTGACCGAGGTTGACCCCCAGAATCGGGACCCCGGCATCGCGCACCAGCTCGGCGGCACGCAGGATGGTCCCGTCGCCCCCGAGCACGATGGCGATCTCGACTTCGTCGGCCGCGAGCTGATCGCCGAGCGCCATGGTCGTCCGGGGCACCCGGTTCCTGTCGAGGCGCAGCAGCTCGCGGTGCGTCGACGGCTCGAGCACGGGAACCACGCCGGCATCGTCGAGCAGCTGCAGAACCGTCATGGCCGCCTCGATGGCGTCTTCGCGTGCGACATGGCTGACGACGAGGATCCGCCGCTTCGAGTTCCCGCTCATCGATCTGCCTCCAAGTCCTCCGCTTCGACGATGGCTCGCCGCAGAGTGTCGAGTCTGTCAGCATCCGCTGGACTCGAGCCTCTCGACGTGCGGAAGACCGCGACGAATTCCGAGTTCCCGTGCGTTCCCACGATGGGAGACGGCCGCAGGGAGACGAGTTCGAGCCCGCAGTCGGCGGCTTCCACGAGCACCCGCTCGAGCGCGGGCGCGACCAGCCTGCGGTCGTGGACGATGCCGCCCTTCACGCCCGTCCGCCCGACCTCGAACTGCGGCTTGATGAGGAGCACCGCGTCGACGATCCCGGGCGCCATCGCCAGGATGGGCGCGATGACCTTGGTCAGGGAGATGAACGAGAGGTCGCCAACGACGAGGTCGATATCGGCGGAGCGCACGGGCGATTCCGCTGCCACGAGCAGTTCGTCGAGCTGCTCGGCGTCGACGAACCGGGCGTTGACGCCTTCCAGGTTCGAGACGCGAGGATCTTCGCGCACCGACGGCGCCAGCTGGTCGTGCCCGACGTCGAGTGCCACGACGTGACGTGCGCCGCGAGAGAGCAGCACCTGTGTGAAGCCGCCGGTGGATGCACCCACGTCAAGCGCCACTCGACCAGTGGGATCGAGCGTCGGCACCGCGTCGAGACCCGCGACGAGCTTGTGCGCGGCTCGCGAGACGAAGTCGTCTCCCCCAGCGATCGTCAGCTCGTCGTGGTCGGCGACGCGGAGGCCCGTCTTGCTCGCCTGCACACCGTTCACGGACACCAGCCCGGCCTCGATGAGGCGTGCCGCGGCCGTGCGGCTGCGCGCGAGCCCACGGTGGGTGAGCTCGGTGTCGAGGCGCTTGAGCGGCCCTCCCTCGGGCGTCGTGATCGGACCGTTCACGCGCTGTCCCCGTCGAAGAGCTCCACGGGAGTGCTCTCCAGGAGCTCCCCCAGCTGCTGGTGCAGCTGCGAGAACTCGGCCGCGCGCTCCGAGACGGGCAGAGACGCGATTCGATCGAGCTCGGAGGCGAGCTCCGTGTCGTCGGCGGCCCCGCCTGGGTCGATGCTCATGACGCGAGTTCCGAGTACAGCACCTCCGGCACCCGGAGCGCGTAGATGAGCTTCTCCGAAGCCGCGATCGCTGCGCAGCCAGCACGCAGGAGGTTGATGGGCGAGGAGCCGGCGCGGTCGACGATGACGTCGATGCCACGCACTGTGACCTGCGCGTCTCCGACGCGCGCGACGGCCACCTCGGCCTGTGGACGCTCGCTGACGACCTTCGGGTACGGCTGCGAGAGCTCGCGAAGGTCGCTCAAGATGAAGTCGGGACGCTGACCAGGGGGCGCCGCGATGAGCTGCTTGGGGCGGTCGACGCCCGTGAGCACGAACGCCGAGGCCATGCCGGCGTTCGAGGCACCCTTGATGTCGGTGTCGAGTCGGTCGCCGATGAACAGCGCCTTCTTCGCGTCGAAGCGGCGCACCGCCTCGTCGAAGATCGCCTTCTCCGGCTTCCCGGCGACGAGCGGCAGCTTCTGCACCGCCGTGTGCACGGCCGACACCAGCGTTCCGTTGCCTGGGGCGATGCCGCGAGCGACAGGGATCGTCCAGTCCTGATTCGTCGCGACCCACGGGATGTCGCGCGCGAGCGCGAACGAGGCCTCCGCGAGGTGCTCCCAGCCGACGTGCGGCGCGAAGCCCTGGATGACTGCGTCGGGTTCGTCGTCCGCGGATCGCGTCACGCGGAATCCACCCTTGGCGAGCTCGTCGATGAGACCGTCCCCACCGACGACGAGCACAAGCGCGCCGGGGGCTACCTGGTCAGCCAGGAGACGCACCGCCGCCTGCGGACTCGTCACGACGTCCTCGGCCGTCAGCGTGAGCCCCAGCTCGCGCAGATGCTGCGCGACCTGCTCATCCGTGCGGGAGGCATTGTTCGTGATGTACCCAGAGCGGAGACCGGACGCGGCGAGCGCATTCAGGCTCTCCACCGCGTAGGGCACCGGGTTCGGTCCGCGGTAGACGACGCCATCCAGGTCCGCCAGCACCACGTCCACGGCGTCGAGCGGGGAAGGTCCGGTTCCGGTGCTCTTCTTGAACAAAGCCATCAGGATCTCTCGTCTCTCTCAGCTCGTCGGCTTCGGCAGCCTGACTCTTGGGATCTTGGCGTCGGCCCAGGCAGGATCGACGCGATTCGCGCACTTCGCGGGAGGTGCAGGCACAGCGGGCGCTGCGGGCCCCGCAGGCGGGCGCGGGGCGGCGGAGTGGATCCGCCGCCCCGCATCCGATCACAGGTCGAAGAGGGGCTCGGGCTCGTCGCCCTTGCGCTTCTTCTCCTCGTCTTCGTCGTCGTTCTCGTCGTCGCTGTTCTCGGCGTCGCTGTCATCAGCGTCCGATGCAGCATCGGCAGGCGCGGCGTCAGCGTCTGACTCCGATGCGACCTCGGCCTCAGCAGGTGCCGGGACGACATCGAGCTCGACGTCGACGGCAACAGGCGCGCTCTCGTGCTCGTCGATGTCGTGCTCGTCGATCGCGAGTTCCTGGGCATCCTCGGCAGCGGCGACGATCTCGTCAGCCTCTTCCTGGACTTCCTTCGCCTCGTCGGCAGTCTCCGCGTCAGCGACGATCTCGTCGGCCTCTTCCTGGACCTCATCCAGCGCCTCGGCTTCGGCGACGATCTCGTCCGCCTCTTCCTCGACCTCGGCGACCAGTTCGTCGTCGAGCACGGCAGCGGCTTCGTCGATGACATCGGCCTCAGCCGCAGCCTCCGATTCGGGCTCAGCTGCAACCGTGTCACCGGCCGCCGCGAGCAGCTCATCTACCTCGGCTTCGAGGTCGTCCTCGTCACGCGAGTACTCCGCGGCTTCGGATGCTTCGCCATCTGCGACGCTTCCCGAGCCCTCGACAGCGCTCGTCGAGCCTTCGCCCGCGATCTCGGTCTCGGCTGCGATCCCGTCCTCGTCGATCTCGTCTTCCTCGAGAGGGGGGAACTCGCCTTCGGTGACGACTTCGATGGTCTCGTGCTCGTCGTGCTTGACGGCGTCGAGAGCATCCTGCGCCCTGGTGGCGAGGGCCGTCCAGCGCTCGGCTTCTGCGGTGCGCTCGAGTTCCTCGAGCACGGTCGCGTAGGCGGCGAACAAGGCCGGGCTGTACGAGTAGGCGCGCTTCGGGTCGAGCTGCGGGATCTCGAGTTCAGCAAGCGCGAGGTCGGCGGCGCCCTGATCGAGACGCGCACCGGACATGGCGATGGCGACCTGAACCAGTTCGGCCGGGCCGAGCCCCGTGCGGTCGGCGGCGCGACCGAGCTCGAGGGCCCGGTCCGGGCGGCCGAGGCCGCGCTCGCTGTCGATCATGAGCGCCAGCTGGTCTTCCTTGCCGCTGATGCGACGGTAGGTACGCAGCTCGCGGAGTGCCAGCGCGTAGTCGCCGATCGTGTACGCCGTGATGGCGAGGGTCTCGCGCACCATGGCGATACGTCCGCCGCGGCGTGCCGCCGAGACGGCATGCTGATGGGCGAGCTCGGGATCGCTGTCGATCAGCACCGATGCCATCACGAGGTGCCTGGCGACGAATTCCTGGTTGGTCGCCTCGAGCGTCTTGAGCTCGTTGCGGGCGCCCTTGGGGAGATCCGACTCGCTGACCTCGTCGGGAACGATGGGGTCGATGTGCTCTGCCCGAACGGGGCGGAGCTCACGCGCGAGCAGCTCCTCCTCGGTCAGTTCCGGACGCTCAGGCGCCGGACGTCCGCGGCCGCCAGAGAAGCCGCGATCGTCGCGTCCGCCACGGCTGTCGCCACGGGGGCCAGATGAGCGACGCTCGCCGTCACGGGGAGGGTAGGACTTCCGCTCGCCGCGGTTGTCATCACGAGGCGCGTAGGTCTTGCGCTCACCATCACGAGGAGGGTACGACTTCCGCTCGCCGCGGCTGTCGTCACGAGGCGCGTAGGACTTCCGCTCGCCACGGTTGTCATCACGCGGTGCGTACGACTTCCGCTCACCGTCGCGGGGCGGGAACGACTTGCGCTCGCCGCGGTCGTCGCGGGAGTTGTAGGGACGACGCTCCCCGTCACGAGGCGGGTACGACTTGCGCTCGCCACGGTTGTCATCACGCGGTGCGTAGGACTTCCGCTCGCCGTCACGAGGAGGGTACGACTTGCGCTCGCCGCGGCTGTCGTCACGGGGCGCGTAGGACTTCCGCTCACCACGGTTGTCGTCACGGGGTGCGTACGACTTCCGCTCACCACGGTTGTCATCACGCGGTGCGTAGGACTTCCGCTCGCCGTCACGAGGAGGGTACGACTTGCGCTCGCCGCGGCTGTCGTCACGGGGCGCGTAGGACTTCCGCTCACCACGGTTGTC
>NZ_PSXX01000009.1:186011-187085 GCF_002931055.1 Pseudoclavibacter sp. AY1H1
GGTGCGTAGGACTTCCGCTCGCCGTCACGAGGAGGGTACGACTTGCGCTCGCCGCGGCTGTCGTCACGGGGCGCGTAGGACTTCCGCTCACCACGGTTGTCATCACGGGGTGCGTACGACTTCCGCTCGCCATCGCGGGGCGGGAACGACTTGCGCTCGCCGCGGTCATCGCGGGAGTTGTAGGGACGACGCTCACCGTCACGAGGAGGGTACGACTTGCGCTCGCCACGGCTGTCGTCACGCGGTGCGTAGGACTTCCGCTCACCGTCACGAGGAGGGTACGACTTGCGCTCGCCACGGCTGTCGTCACGGGGCGCGTAGGACTTCCGCTCACCATCGCGGGGCGCGTACGACTTGCGCTCGCCACGGCTGTCGTCGCGTGGTGCGTAGGACCTCCGCTCGCCGTCGCGGGGAGGGTACGACTTGCGCTCGCCGCGGTTGTCATCACGGGGGGCGTAGGACTTCCGCTCGCCGTCACGCGGTGGGTACGACTTGCGCTCACCACGGTTGTCATCACGCGGTGCGTAGGATTTCCGCTCACCATCGCGGGGCGCGTACGACTTGCGCTCGCCGCGCTGGGCATCGTCACGGTTGTTGTAGCTGCGTCGTTCTCCCTGGTTGCGGTCGCCGCCGCCTGCGTAGGGCTTGCGGTCGCCGAACTGCTTGCGGTCGCCGCCGCGGGAGTTCGCATCCCGTCGCCCATCCTGGCCGCTGCGTTCCTGGCGGTTGCCTGACCCGCGTTCGTTGCTCGGGTTTCGCCGCTCGTTGTCGTTTGCGTCCATGAATAGCTCCTCGGGATGCGCTGTCGAATTGTTGTCGTGCTTGTCTGAATGCGCCTCACCTTGGACGCTTGCGTCGCCACCCAGCCTACGTCACAGCGCTCCGGAGCTCAGGGACGTGCCCTGTGCTGCCATCGGGGTGCTTCGGCGCGGCGTTGTATTTTCGCGGTTGGTGGCGAATGAAAAAAGCCGGGGTTGGTCATCGAGGAGCATCTCTGCTCACTCAACAACCAACCCCGGCTTATGAAGAAGTCCGGCGGTGACCTACTCTCCCACAGGGTCCCCCCTGCAGTAC